>NZ_CP179755.1:4522500-4530000 GCF_047456005.1 Streptoverticillium reticulum
TGGTCTGCCGGCCATGAGGCGAGTCAGAAACCGTTGACGTAGGCGAAGGACATGCGAAAGGTCCGGCGTAGAGGGTAAGACCCCCGTAGCTGAAACGTCAGCGGCTTGCTTGTGCGACACCCAAGTAGCACGGGGCCCGAGAAATCCCGTGTGAATCTGGCGGGACCACCCGTTAAGCCTAAATATTCCCTGGTGACCGATAGCGGATAGTACCGTGAGGGAATGGTGAAAAGTACCGCGGGAGCGGAGTGAAATAGTACCTGAAACCGTGTGCCTACAAGCCGTGGGAGCGTCGCCGTCAAGCTTGCTTGGCGGTCGTGACTGCGTGCCTTTTGAAGAATGAGCCTGCGAGTTAGCGGTGTGTAGCGAGGTTAACCCGTGTGGGGAAGCCGTAGCGAAAGCGAGTCCGAACAGGGCGACCAGAGTTGCACGCTCTAGACCCGAAGCGGAGTGATCTAGCCATGGGCAGGTTGAAGCGGAGGTAAGACTTCGTGGAGGACCGAACCCACCAGGGTTGAAAACCTGGGGGATGACCTGTGGTTAGGGGTGAAAGGCCAATCAAACTCCGTGATAGCTGGTTCTCCCCGAAATGCATTTAGGTGCAGCGTCGTGTGTTTCTTGCCGGAGGTAGAGCACTGGATAGGCGATGGGCCCTACCGGGTTACTGACCTTAGCCAAACTCCGAATGCCGGTAAGTGAGAGCGCGGCAGTGAGACTGTGGGGGATAAGCTCCATGGTCGAGAGGGAAACAGCCCAGAGCATCGACTAAGGCCCCTAAGCGTACGCTAAGTGGGAAAGGATGTGGAGTCGCAGAGACAACCAGGAGGTTGGCTTAGAAGCAGCCACCCTTGAAAGAGTGCGTAATAGCTCACTGGTCAAGTGATTCCGCGCCGACAATGTAGCGGGGCTCAAGCGTACCGCCGAAGTCGTGTCATTGCAGCATAAGGACCAACGTCTGCTGTGATGGGTAGGGGAGCGTCGTGTGCCGGGTGAAGCAGCCGTGGAAACGAGTTGTGGACGGTTCACGAGTGAGAATGCAGGCATGAGTAGCGATACACACGTGGGAAACGTGTGCGCCGATTGACTAAGGGTTCCTGGGTCAAGCTGATCTGCCCAGGGTAAGTCGGGACCTAAGGCGAGGCCGACAGGCGTAGTCGATGGACAACCGGTTGATATTCCGGTACCCGCTTTGAAACGCCCAGTATCGAATCAGGCGATGCTAAGTCCGTGAAGCCGTTCTGGATCCTTCGGGTGAAGGAAAGTGGTGGAGCCGACGACCCAGACTTGTAGTAGGTAAGCGATGGGGTGACGCAGGAAGGTAGTCCAGCCCGGGCGGTGGTAGTCCCGGGGTAAGGGTGTAGGCCGTGTGATAGGCAAATCCGTCACACGTTGAGGCTGAGACCTGATGCCGAGCCGATTGTGGTGAAGTGGATGATCCTATGCTGTCGAGAAAAGCCTCTAGCGAGTTTCATGGCGGCCCGTACCCTAAACCGACTCAGGTGGTCAGGTAGAGAATACCGAGGCGTTCGGGTGAACTATGGTTAAGGAACTCGGCAAAATGCCCCCGTAACTTCGGGAGAAGGGGGGCCATGTCCGGTGATCACTCTTGCAGTGTGAGCTGGGTGTGGCCGCAGAGACCAGCGAGAAGCGACTGTTTACTAAAAACACAGGTCCGTGCGAAGCCGTAAGGCGATGTATACGGACTGACGCCTGCCCGGTGCTGGAACGTTAAGGGGACCGGTTAGCGCATCTTCGGGTGTGCGAAGCTGAGAACTTAAGCGCCAGTAAACGGCGGTGGTAACTATAACCATCCTAAGGTAGCGAAATTCCTTGTCGGGTAAGTTCCGACCTGCACGAATGGCGTAACGACTTCTCGACTGTCTCAACCATAGGCCCGGTGAAATTGCACTACGAGTAAAGATGCTCGTTTCGCGCAGCAGGACGGAAAGACCCCGGGACCTTTACTATAGCTTGATATTGGTGTTCGGTTCGGCTTGTGTAGGATAGGTGGGAGACTGTGAAGCATGCACGCCAGTGTGTGTGGAGTCGTTGTTGAAATACCACTCTGGTCGTGCTGGATGTCTAACCTGGGTCCGTGATCCGGATCAGGGACAGTGTCTGGTGGGTAGTTTAACTGGGGCGGTTGCCTCCTAAAGGGTAACGGAGGCGCCCAAAGGTTCCCTCAGCCTGGTTGGCAATCAGGTGTTGAGTGTAAGTGCACAAGGGAGCTTGACTGTGAGACCGACGGGTCGAGCAGGGACGAAAGTCGGGACTAGTGATCCGGCGGTGGCTTGTGGAAGCGCCGTCGCTCAACGGATAAAAGGTACCCCGGGGATAACAGGCTGATCTTCCCCAAGAGTCCATATCGACGGGATGGTTTGGCACCTCGATGTCGGCTCGTCGCATCCTGGGGCTGGAGTCGGTCCCAAGGGTTGGGCTGTTCGCCCATTAAAGCGGTACGCGAGCTGGGTTTAGAACGTCGTGAGACAGTTCGGTCCCTATCCGCTGCGCGCGTAGGAGTCTTGAGAAGGGCTGTCCCTAGTACGAGAGGACCGGGACGGACGAACCTCTGGTGTGCCAGTTGTTCTGCCAAGGGCATGGCTGGTTGGCTACGTTCGGGAGGGATAACCGCTGAAAGCATCTAAGCGGGAAGCCTGCTTCGAGATGAGGACTCCCACCCACTTGATGGGGTAAGGCTCCCAGTAGACGACTGGGTTGATAGGCCAGGTGTGGAAGACCGGTAACGGTTGGAGCTGACTGGTACTAATAGGCCGAGGGCTTGTCCTCAGTTGCTCGCGTCCACTGTGTAGGTTCTGAAGTAACGACCCGTGTGAACATCCGGTTCGATATCTTCATAGTGTTTCGGTGGTCATAGCGTTAGGGAAACGCCCGGTTACATTCCGAACCCGGAAGCTAAGCCTTTCAGCGCCGATGGTACTGCATGGGGGACCGTGTGGGAGAGTAGGACGCCGCCGAACTCATTTTAGAGAATGCCGTAGGCCCTGGTCTTTGACCGGGGCCTACGGCATTTTTGCGTTATGGCATCTCTCGCGGAATTCGAGAGACAACGTCGTCGGCTCTGGGCTGTGGCTGCACGAGCCCGTCGTGTCGGACATCCCCGCTCTCCGCCTTCCTGCGCGGCACCGGCATCCGGCACGTCCCGGCATGCGCCGTCGAACTGGACGTGCAGGAAGGCGAGTTGCTCACGGGCGACGGCTGCACAGTCTCCTACGGCCGGCTCGTCTATACCCTGGGCAGCGTGACCGGCAGCCCGGCCTGGGGCCTCGCCGGGCCGTCTACGCGGCAGGCGACGCCGCCGGCACCGGGGTGCGCATGGGGTGCGCGGTGGCGCTCCCGATGGGTGGGCGGGTGGCGGCGTCGCTGCTCGCGGACGTGCGCGGGGACGGCGGCCGCCGCGCGTACGACCGCTACCTGTTTGCGGGGCAGTGCATCAGCCTGGGACGGGCGGACGGGCTCGTCCAGTTCGTGCACCGGAACGATGCGCCGAGGCCGCTGACCATGACGGGACGTCCCGCGGCATCCCTCGCCCGGGCGCGGAAGTGAAGGACGCAGCAGACAGAGCAGACGTGACGGAGGCGAGGGGCGTGGGCCAAGGGCAGACGTAGCCCCCCGGCATAGCCATCACCGCAGCCGTCAGCAGACCGGCGACCACTCCCTCGAAGAGGTTCGTCATCACGATCGTCCCGGCGGTCACCAGCAACACCGCGACCTTGTCGCGCTCTTCGCGCCGCAGCCTCCAGCCCGCGGGGACGAGGACGCCGGCGAGGGCCGCCACCGGAATCAGGTCCAGGACTTCCAGGACGCACGGCAGCAGGGCCGCGACGACGATCCACCAGAGGGCCTCCCGCGTGTGGGAGGCCCTCGCCGCGGCGACGAGCGCGAAGGCGAGTACGGTCCCGATCACCCCGACTTCGCCCAGCCGCGCGAAGTCGCCGCCGCCCGGCGGCTGCACGAGGTCGACCAGGCCGCGCACCCGGATCCGGGCCATGGGCAGATGCAGGGCGGTCACTGCGGCGGTGGCGAGCGCGATGGCGACGAGCGGGGCGGGCACCACGCGCGCCCCCCATCGCCACCGGGGCCACAGCACCAGGACGGTCGTCGTGCCGATGCCGACCACCACGGCGGCCGGCGCGCTCGGCGAGACGACCGCGTCGACCAGCAGCGTCGCGAACCCGCCGAGCTTCTCGAGACCGTCTGCCGGAGCGGCGGCGGCGACGTCATCGGCGTTCGCGTCGACGAGCGCGTGCAGCTGCCCGACGACCAGGGCGATGCCGATGCCCGCAAGCATGCCCTGCGTGACGGTGATGGAGACCGTCCGGAACCGGCGTCCGATACGCGACAGCCAGGTGATGATCAGGCCGGCCGGACCGGTTCGTATACCGGCAGTGCGGAAGCGGCGGAGGCGGTGGGCCGTCTTTCGGACAGGGCTGGGCAGGGGCTGCTGCATGAGACGCCTCCAGCGCGCGGCGAGGTGCGGGGTGAGAAGAGGGGCAGGAGGAGGACGGGATGCAGGCTCGAGTGGCGGAGGACCGGGCTGCCAACACTTGACCACACCCTGTCCAAATCCCGCTGGTGATGGGGAAGTTGATCTGTTTCCGCGAGGTAAACAGCGCACGGCCCCTGCCGAGGTGGCAGGATGTACGCCCCAAAGGCCGCAGAGCCCCCCCGAAGCCCAGCGCAGCGAAGAGGTGAGCCCCGTGCCGTCGCACGTGCCGCAGTCCCGGACCCAGACGCAGACCGTCGCCGTTCTCGGAACCGGAAAGATCGGCGAGGCGCTGCTCAGCGGCATGATCCGGGCCGGTTGGTCGCCCGCCGGCCTGCTGTGCACCGCCCGCCGCCCCGAGCGCGCCGAGGCGCTCCGCGCCCGCTACGGCGTGGAGACCGTCAGCAACATCGACGCCGCCAAGGCCGCCGACACCCTGATCCTCGCCGTCAAGCCGCAGGACATGGCCGTGCTCCTCGACGAGCTCGCCCCGCACCTGCCCGCCGACCGGCTGGTCATCAGCGCGGCGGCCGGCGTTCCCACCGCCTTCTTCGAAGAGCGGCTCCCGGCCGGCACCCCGGTCGTCCGCGTCATGCCGAACACCCCCGTTCTGGTCGACGAGGGCATGTCCGTCATCTCGGCCGGCTCGCACGCCTCCGAGGAGCACCTGCTCCGCGCCGAGGCCATCTTCAAGCCGGTAGGCAAGACACTGCGCGTCCCCGAGTCCCAGCAGGACGCGGCCACCGCACTCTCCGGCTCGGGCCCCGCCTACTTCTACTACCTCGTCGAGGCCATGACGGACGCCGGCATCCTGCTCGGACTGCCGCGCGACAAGGCGCACGACCTGATCGTGCAGGCCGCCATCGGCGCCGCCGTCATGCTGCGCGACAGCGGCGAGCACCCCGTCAAGCTCCGCGAGGCCGTCACCTCGCCGGCCGGCACCACCATCAGCGCCATCCGCGAGCTGGAGAAGCACGGCGTGCGGCACGCCCTCCTCGCCGCGCTGGAAGCCGCCCGCGACCGCAGCCGCGAGCTGGCCTCCGGCAACGGCTGACGCGCCGCCGCCCGCCCCTCCCGTCCCCGCTTCTGCTTCTGCTTCAGACGGATGGAAGCAGCCCGATCGCCCGGTACGCCGCGTCGACGGTCGGACGCGCCAGCGCCCGCGCGCGCTCGGCGCCCTCGCGCAGCACACCGTCGACGTACGCCGGGTCGGCGGTCAGTGCTGCGTGCCGCTCCTGCAGCGGGCGCAGCACGTCGAGGACCGCCTCGACGGTGTCCTTCTTCAGCGCGCCGTACGAGTCGTAGCCGGCGGCGAGGTGTTCCGGCTCGCCGCCCGTGCAGGCGGCCAGGATCTCCAGCAGGTTCGCCACGCCGGGGCGTGCCTCGCGGTCGTACGCGACATCGGTCCCGCTGTCCGTCACCGCACGCATGATCTTCTTGCGCACGACGTCGGGCTCGTCGAGGAGATAGACGATGCCTGCCGTCTCCGCGTGCGACTTCCCCATCTTGGACGTGGGGTCCTGGAGGTCCATGACCCGCGCCGCCACGGTCGGGAGCACCGCCTTCGGGACGGTGAAGGTGTGGCCGTACCGCTGGTTGAAGCGCACGGCCAGGTCTCTGGTGAGCTCCACGTGCTGGGCCTGGTCCTCGCCCACCGGGACCTCGTCGGCTCCGTAGGCCAGGATGTCCGCGGCCATCAGCACGGGATACGTCAGCAGGGACAGCCGCACGCTCCCGCCCGACTCCCGCTCGCGCGCGGATTTCTCCTTGTACTGGATCATCCGGCGCATCTCGCCGTCGGTGGCGGTGCACTCGAGGAGATACGACAGCCGGGTGTGCTCGTCCACATGGCTCTGCACGAAGAGAGTGCACAGCTCCGGATCCAGCCCCGCCGCCAGGAGCAGCGTCGCCGCCTGCCGGCTCAGTCGCCGCACGCGGGCGGGGTCGTGCTCGACGGTCAGCGCGTGCAGGTCCACGACACAGAAGAGGGCGCCGGCCCGGTGCTGGTCCGTCTCGACCCACTGCCGGACGGCGCCCAGGTAGTTGCCCAGGGTCAGGTGCCCGGTCGGCTTGACGCCGCTGAAGATGCGGGTGGACTTCGGGGTGGTCGTCATGGGTGCTGCCTCCTGGTGGACGGGGCCACCGCCACGGACAGCAAAAAACGGCCGCCGAGGCGGCGGCCGTTGGGTGCATGCGCGTACGCGCAGGGGGTGGGCCGCCGTCAGGCGGGCCACCACAGCTGGGGACGGGCATGCATGGTCATGCGGCGACAGTACGCCCGGCAAACCCCCTTGCGCCACCGGTTTGATGGCGCGTACAGGCTCGTGTAGAGTTCTTCGAGTTGCCACGGGGTCCGCGAGGAAGCCGGGGCAACGGTTCGAGCCGCATCGGCGGCGATCCACCACTTGCACGGCCCTTGAACGGGATGGATTTCGGCGTGCCCGAATTCCGGAACGGACTCCGATTAGGAGTCGCGGGGGAAATCCGGTAAAGTAGTGATCACGCCGAGAGGCGCGAAAGACTCCGCTCCAGCAGGGGGCCGGAAACGAAATTCCGAACCGGAAACGGAACGGAAAACGGATCTGGTAAGGTTGGAAACAACGAAGGGAAGCGCCCGGAGGAAAGCCCGAGAGGGTGAGTACAAAGGAAGCGTCCGTTCCTTGAGAACTCAACAGCGTGCCAAAAGTCAACGCCAGACTATAAAACAACCCCGTCCCGCTTCGGTGGGATGAGGTTCCTTTGAAACACACAGCGAGGACGCTGTGGACGCGCCGGGCCTATTCCGCCCGGTGGTGTCCCGCTCAACGCGAGTGTCAGCCCGCAGTTTTTAATTAAACGCAGTCGGGTAAGCATTCACGGAGAGTTTGATCCTGGCTCAGGACGAACGCTGGCGGCGTGCTTAACACATGCAAGTCGAACGATGAACCGGTTTCGGCCGGGGATTAGTGGCGAACGGGTGAGTAACACGTGGGCAATCTGCCCTGCACTCTGGGACA
>NZ_CP179755.1:4532500-5067500 GCF_047456005.1 Streptoverticillium reticulum
ACCCACCAGGGTTGAAAACCTGGGGGATGACCTGTGGTTAGGGGTGAAAGGCCAATCAAACTCCGTGATAGCTGGTTCTCCCCGAAATGCATTTAGGTGCAGCGTCGTGTGTTTCTTGCCGGAGGTAGAGCACTGGATAGGCGATGGGCCCTACCGGGTTACTGACCTTAGCCAAACTCCGAATGCCGGTAAGTGAGAGCGCGGCAGTGAGACTGTGGGGGATAAGCTCCATGGTCGAGAGGGAAACAGCCCAGAGCATCGACTAAGGCCCCTAAGCGTACGCTAAGTGGGAAAGGATGTGGAGTCGCAGAGACAACCAGGAGGTTGGCTTAGAAGCAGCCACCCTTGAAAGAGTGCGTAATAGCTCACTGGTCAAGTGATTCCGCGCCGACAATGTAGCGGGGCTCAAGCGTACCGCCGAAGTCGTGTCATTGCAGCATAAGGACCAACGTCTGCTGTGATGGGTAGGGGAGCGTCGTGTGCCGGGTGAAGCAGCCGTGGAAACGAGTTGTGGACGGTTCACGAGTGAGAATGCAGGCATGAGTAGCGATACACACGTGGGAAACGTGTGCGCCGATTGACTAAGGGTTCCTGGGTCAAGCTGATCTGCCCAGGGTAAGTCGGGACCTAAGGCGAGGCCGACAGGCGTAGTCGATGGACAACCGGTTGATATTCCGGTACCCGCTTTGAAACGCCCAGTATCGAATCAGGCGATGCTAAGTCCGTGAAGCCGTTCTGGATCCTTCGGGTGAAGGAAAGTGGTGGAGCCGACGACCCAGACTTGTAGTAGGTAAGCGATGGGGTGACGCAGGAAGGTAGTCCAGCCCGGGCGGTGGTAGTCCCGGGGTAAGGGTGTAGGCCGTGTGATAGGCAAATCCGTCACACGTTGAGGCTGAGACCTGATGCCGAGCCGATTGTGGTGAAGTGGATGATCCTATGCTGTCGAGAAAAGCCTCTAGCGAGTTTCATGGCGGCCCGTACCCTAAACCGACTCAGGTGGTCAGGTAGAGAATACCGAGGCGTTCGGGTGAACTATGGTTAAGGAACTCGGCAAAATGCCCCCGTAACTTCGGGAGAAGGGGGGCCATGTCTGGTGATGGGATTTACTTCCTGAGCTGGGTGTGGCCGCAGAGACCAGCGAGAAGCGACTGTTTACTAAAAACACAGGTCCGTGCGAAGCCGTAAGGCGATGTATACGGACTGACGCCTGCCCGGTGCTGGAACGTTAAGGGGACCGGTTAGCGCATCTTCGGGTGTGCGAAGCTGAGAACTTAAGCGCCAGTAAACGGCGGTGGTAACTATAACCATCCTAAGGTAGCGAAATTCCTTGTCGGGTAAGTTCCGACCTGCACGAATGGCGTAACGACTTCTCGACTGTCTCAACCATAGGCCCGGTGAAATTGCACTACGAGTAAAGATGCTCGTTTCGCGCAGCAGGACGGAAAGACCCCGGGACCTTTACTATAGCTTGATATTGGTGTTCGGTTCGGCTTGTGTAGGATAGGTGGGAGACTGTGAAGCATGCACGCCAGTGTGTGTGGAGTCGTTGTTGAAATACCACTCTGGTCGTGCTGGATGTCTAACCTGGGTCCGTGATCCGGATCAGGGACAGTGTCTGGTGGGTAGTTTAACTGGGGCGGTTGCCTCCTAAAGGGTAACGGAGGCGCCCAAAGGTTCCCTCAGCCTGGTTGGCAATCAGGTGTTGAGTGTAAGTGCACAAGGGAGCTTGACTGTGAGACCGACGGGTCGAGCAGGGACGAAAGTCGGGACTAGTGATCCGGCGGTGGCTTGTGGAAGCGCCGTCGCTCAACGGATAAAAGGTACCCCGGGGATAACAGGCTGATCTTCCCCAAGAGTCCATATCGACGGGATGGTTTGGCACCTCGATGTCGGCTCGTCGCATCCTGGGGCTGGAGTCGGTCCCAAGGGTTGGGCTGTTCGCCCATTAAAGCGGTACGCGAGCTGGGTTTAGAACGTCGTGAGACAGTTCGGTCCCTATCCGCTGCGCGCGTAGGAGTCTTGAGAAGGGCTGTCCCTAGTACGAGAGGACCGGGACGGACGAACCTCTGGTGTGCCAGTTGTTCTGCCAAGGGCATGGCTGGTTGGCTACGTTCGGGAGGGATAACCGCTGAAAGCATCTAAGCGGGAAGCCTGCTTCGAGATGAGGACTCCCACCCACTTGATGGGGTAAGGCTCCCAGTAGACGACTGGGTTGATAGGCCAGGTGTGGAAGACCGGTAACGGTTGGAGCTGACTGGTACTAATAGGCCGAGGGCTTGTCCTCAGTTGCTCGCGTCCACTGTGTAGGTTCTGAAGTAACGACCCGTGAAATTGCCCGGAGTCGATATCTTCATAGTGTTTCGGTGGTCATAGCGTTAGGGAAACGCCCGGTTACATTCCGAACCCGGAAGCTAAGCCTTTCAGCGCCGATGGTACTGCATGGGGGACCGTGTGGGAGAGTAGGACGCCGCCGAACTCATTTTAGAGAATGCCGTAGGCCCTGGTCTTTGACCGGGGCCTACGGCATTTTTGCGTTATGGCATCCCACATACGGCACGGCCGGCTCGCCCTCACCGTCAGCTTCTGTGTCCAGGGGGTCGTCTTCGCCCTCCTCGTCACCCGGATCCCGGCGCTCAAGGACCAGTACGGGATGCCCGACGGGCTGTTACCCGTCTTCCTCGCTGCCGTGCCGGTCCTGGCCGGGGTCGGCAGTGTGGTCACCGGGCGCCTGGTGCGGAGAGTGCCGCCCGCGTACGTACTGCGCTGGGTGCAGCCCGTCGTCTGCCTCGCCCTGCCGGCGGTGGCCGCGGGGGACCGGCTGTGGCAAGCGGCCTGCGGGCTCGGGGCGTTCGGGCTCGCAGTGGGAGCGCTGGACGCGTCGATGAACATGCTCGGGGTGGGCCTGCAGCGCGCGTACGGGCGCAGCATCATGCTCGGCTTTCATGCCGCGTTCAGCCTGGGAGGGATCGCCGGGGCGTCGCTCGCGTGGCTGGGTGCGCACCAGGGGTGGTCGTTGGCCCGGCTGGACGTGCCCGTCGTGGCCGTCGTCCTGCCGGCCGCGTTCATCGCGAGCCGGTGGTACGTCGTCCGTACCGCCGAGGAGCCGGGCTCGGGGCACGGGTCGTCCGCGCCGGGGGCCGGGGCCGCCCGCGGGCTGTTGCCCCTCTGCCTCGTCATGACCTTCGCCTATATCGGTGATTCGACGGTCTCCAACTGGAGTGCCACATACCTGCATTCGGTGCTGCACGGTTCCGAACAGCTCGCGACCGTTCCCTACAACGTCTACATGGCGACCACTCTCATCGGCCGTTCGCTCGGGGATCTGACGGTGCGGCGTTTCGGTGCGGTTGCCGTCGTCCGGGCCGGGGCCGTGGTCGCGGCGGGCGGTTTTGCCGTGGTGGCGATGGCGCCCGGGGCGTGGGTGGGGATAGGCGGGTTCACTCTTCTGGGGATCGGACTGTGCGTCATCGTGCCGCAGATCTTCGCCGCCGCCGAGGACGACGCCTCCGTGGCCCGGCTCAATGTCTTCAACTACGTGGGATTTCTGGTCGGTTCGCCTCTCGTGGGTGTTCTGGGCGAGGCGTGGAGTTATCGCGGGGCGATGTGTGTGCCGATGACACTTGTTCTTGCGACGTTGTTGTACGTCCGCTCGTTCGGGGTGTTGTCCGACCGATACGGTGACGGTCATGAGCGGCCGCGCACAGCTGATGTGGGATGAGGCAGTAACGGGCTACGACTTCGGTCCCGGGCATCCGATGGACCCGGTGCGGCTCGCGTTGACCATGCGTCTGGTGGAGGCCTTCGGGCTGGACAAGGCGGTGCGGGTGGTGGCGGCCCCGCCGGCGGGGGAGTCGACGCTGCGGCTGGTGCACCGCGAGGACTACATCGATGCCGTGCGGGCGGCTTCGGCGGATCCCGGGGCCGTGCCCCATGCCGACCCCGCGGCCTTTCTCCCTTACGGGATCGGGACCACCGACGTGCCGGCCTTTGCGGGAATGCACGAGGCCTCGGCCCTGATCGCCGGTCAGTCGGTGGCCGCGGCCGAGGCGGTGTGGAGCGGGGAGGCCGCCCATGCGGTGAATTTCGCGGGCGGGTTGCACCACGCCATGCCGGGCGGCGCCTCGGGCTTCTGCGTCTACAACGACGCGGCCCTGGCGGTGGCCCGGCTGCTCGAGCTGGGGGCCGAGCGGGTCGCGTACGTCGATGTGGACGTGCACCACGGCGACGGGGTGCAGGCGGCCTTCTGGGAGGACCCGCGGGTGCTGACGATCTCGCTGCACGAGCACCCCAGGACCCTTTTCCCGCAGACCGGTTGGCCCGAGGAGACGGGTGCCCCGGGTGCGGAGGGCAGCGCGGTGAACCTGGCGCTGCCGGCGGGGACGGGGGACGCCGGGTGGCTGCGGGCGTTCCACGCCGTGGTGCCCGAGCTGCTGGCCGCCTTCCGGCCGCAGGTGGTGGTGAGCCAGCACGGCGCCGATACACACTTCGACGACCCGCTGGCGCACCTGGCCGTGTCGCTGGACGCGCAGCGGATGGCGGCGGAGGCGTGCCATGCGCTGGCCCATGAACATGCGGAGGGGCGCTGGGTCGCGCTGGGCGGGGGCGGATACGCGGTGGTGGAGGTGGTGCCGCGGTCGTGGACGCATCTGGTGGGGATCGCGGCCGGGCGGCCGGTGGATCCTGAGACCGTGGTGCCGGAGGAGTGGCGGGGTGAAGCGTTCCGCCGGACACGGGAGTTGGGGCCGTTGCGGATGACGGACGGGCGGACGCCCGTGTGGCGGGACTTCGGGGAGTCGGGGTACGACCCCGCCGACCGCCTGGACCAGGCCGTGCTCGCCACGCGCCGAGCGGTGTTTCCGGCGCACGGACTGTTGCCGTAGGCAGGGGAGGGATCCACCCCATGGTGAGCAGCGACGCCCTCCGCGCGCACCTCCTCTCCGCGCGGCTCGCCGGGGTCGTGGCGACCTCGCGGGAAGGGAGTCTCCACCGCTACCGGGCGTTCGCTGCGGGGGACCCGCGGGTGCTGATCGGTCTTGAGCCTGAATGTGACTGGCGCTTCGAGGACTTGTTGCGTCTGATGAGCAACAGGTGCGGGGTTTCAGCCGATCCCCAGCACACTTCCGGGCAGGATGTGATCGACCCCGAGCGGACGATCGTGGCACTCGGTGCCTTCGCCGAGCGGCTCGGCGCGGTGGCCGAACGGCGCGGCGCGGTGCTGCTCGGGACCGGTCACCCGCACCGGCTCCTGGACTTCTACGCCGGGTTGGCCGTCGGCCTCTCGGCGGCGGGATGCGAAGTCCTCACCCCGGCGCAGGGTCGAAGTGTCGACATAACGACCCGGTTCGGGGTACGCACTTACCACCTTGACTACGTCCGAGGAGTCGCGCTGATGCGTGAACCCGGCGCGCGGGCGTCGGGGAGTGAGCCGGGCGCGCATACGCATTCACCACTCCCGGTTCGGATCGCCCTGGCCGCTGCGGCCGAGGCCGGCGGACCCCTGCCCGACCTGGTCATCGGGGACCACGGGTGGCTCTGCGGGGCAGGTCAGCTGGGCATTGAGGCCATCGGTCCGGCCGACGCGGACGACCCTGCTCCGTTCGTCGGGGAGGCCGAGGGGAGGGTGTCCGTCGTCGTTCCGCTTGATGACACTGTGCGGTCTGATTACTACCGACCGCTTACTCGCTATGTACTCAATCGAGCGTGTCTGTCACAGTAGGCGGCCGATGGCTGCTCCTCTTCCCCACTCGCATCACCCGCCCCTACTCTGGGGAGTGAGCGCGCAGCGACGAGGAGTCACCGGAGGGGAAGCCGGTGCGCGTCATGTGCGGAAGGTTCAGGTGTGTCATGGCTGCTGGCGAAAGGCCTCTCAACGAGGTCGTGTTCCTGACCGTGGCGGAAGTCGCCGCGGTGATGCGAGTGTCCAAGATGACCGTGTACCGCTTGGTGCACAGCGGTCATCTGCCGGCGATCCGGGTGGGCAGGTCCTTCCGGGTCCCAGAGCAAGCGGTGCACGAGTACCTCCGGGAGTCCTACGTGGGGGTGGAAACAGCCTGACGGGGGCCTCGGATTACGCTGTTCGCCCGGTGCCGGGTAGGCTGGCCCGATGTAGGTCGTGTGGGCTCGGACGCCCCGCACCGAGTGAATCGATGTAAGCGAGGGTAGTCGTGGGCTCTGTTATCAAGAAGCGGCGCAAGCGGATGGCCAAGAAGAAGCACCGCAAGCTGCTCAAGCGCACGCGCGTTCAGCGTCGCAACAAGAAGTAAGCGGCTCGCCGCTGTGCTCGTCCCGCAGCCCTTCCACCGTTCCCGGTGGGAGGGCTGCGGTGCGTTGCAGTGAGTGATGCCTTCGCTACGGCTTGAAATGTCGCTCGGTGCAGCGGGCGGTCATCACAGTGCAACAACGACCCGCTACCGTGGCCGCGGCAGGGCACTTCTGGTCGGGTGAGGGTGGAAGGAAGGCGCTGATCTTGGGCAAGGTCGTGCTCGTAACCGGAGTCGCGCGGCAACTGGGCGGCCGGTTCGTCCGCCGCATCCTGCGCGAGCCCGACGTCGACCGGGTCATCGGGGTGGACGCGGTGCCACCCGAGCACCGCCTGGGCGGGGCCGAATTCATACGGGCGGACATCCGCCACCCGACGATCGGCAAGCTCCTGGCCGAGCACGCCGTGGACACCGTCGTCCATATGGACGTCAGCGGCACCTCGCTGGCCAAGCGGGGCAGCCGGGCCGCGGTCAAGGAGACCAACGTCATCGGCACCATGCAGCTGCTCGGAGCCTGCCAGAAGACCCCCTCCGTCAAGCGGCTCGTGGTCAAGTCGAGCACCAACGTCTACGGCTCCGCCCCCCGCGACCCCGCCGTCTTCACCGAGACCACCCCGCCCAAGTCCCTGCCCAGCGGCGGCTTCGCCAAGGACACCGTCGAGGTCGAGGGCTATGTGCGCGGCTTCGCGCGCCGCCGGCCCGATGTGGCCGTGTGCGTCCTGCGGTTCGCGAACATCCTCGGGCCCTGTGCCGACTCGCCGCTCGCGGAGTACTTCTCCCTGCCCGTACTGCCCACGGTCCTCGGCTTCGACCCCCGGCTGCAGTTCGTCCACGAGGACGACGCGATCGAGGTGCTGCGCATCGCCACCGGCGAGCCGGCCCGCTCCACGCTCAACAGCGGCACCTTCAACATCGCGGGAGACGGCGTTCTGCTGCTCTCCCAGGCCGCCCGGCGGCTCGGGCGCCCCACCCTCCCCTTCTTCCTGCCCAGCGTCACCTGGGTGGGCTCGGTGCTGCGCTCCGTCGGAGTCCTGGACTTCTCGCCCGAGCAGGTCCGGCTGCTCACCCACGGGCGGGTCGTCGACACCGCGCAGATGCGCGAGACGCTGGGCTTCCACCCCCGCTACTCCACTGCGGAGGCCTTCGCGGACTTCGCCCGCAGCCGCGGCCCGGGGCTGCTGCCGCCCGAGACCCTCGCCCGTACCGTCGACCGGATCGCGGCGCTGGTGCCAGCCGGCCGCGGCCAGAACTGAGGAGCGCACCCACCATGGCGGATGCGAAGGTCATCCCGTTCGGCGACGATCCACGCGCCAAGCGGAGGCCCAAGCGGCCCGTGCGGGCCCGGCCCGGCCGGGCGGCCGCGCCGCTCGCCCCCGTACCGGCGCAGCGGGACGAGCCGCAGGAGTCCGCCGACGCGCAGCCGGCGCCGTCCGGCGCGGTGCAGGCCCCGGAGGAGGGCGGCTGGGACCGGCGGCTGGCGCACGGGCTGAGCTTTCTGCGGCGGCGGATCACCGGCGAGTACGAGGTCGACGACTTCGGCTTCGACGAGGAGCTCACCGAGCAGGTCGTGATGTCCGCGCTGCGGCCGGTCTACGACAAGTACTTCCGGGTCGAGGTGAAGGGCCTGGAGAACATCCCCGACAAGGGCGCGGCGCTGATCGTCGCCAACCACTCCGGGACGCTCCCGTGGGACGGCCTGATGCTCCAGGTCGCGGTCCACGACCACCACCCGGCCGCGCGGCACCTGCGGATGCTCGCCGCGGACCTGGTCTTCCGGCTGCCCGGCGTCAACGAGATCTCCCGCAAGCTCGGGCACACCCTCGCCTGCGCGGAGGACGCCCAAGTGCTGCTGGAGCGCGGCGAGTTGGTGGGCGTGATGCCGGAGGGCTTCAAGGGGATCGGGAAGCCCTTCTCCGAGCGGTACAAGCTGCAGCGCTTCGGCCGGGGCGGGTTCGTCTCGACGGCACTGCGTGCCGGGGCGCCGATCGTGCCGTGCTCGATCGTGGGGGCGGAGGAGATCTACCCCATGGTCGGCAACGCGAAGACGGTGGCGCGGCTGTTCGGCTTCCCCTACTTCCCGCTGACGCCGACCTGGCCGTGGCTCGGCCCGCTGGGGCTGATGCCGCTGCCGACGAAGTGGACGATCCAGTTCGGCGAGCCCATCCCCACGGACGGCCACCCGGCGGAGGCCGCGGACGACCCGATGCTGATGTTCAACCTCACGGACCAGGTGCGGGAAACGATTCAGCACACGCTGTACAAGCTGCTAGTGCAGCGCCGTTCGGTGTTTTTCTGACTCGGGGTACCCAGGACCGACGGACGGAGTCCGGCGCAGTCGTCCGAAGCGTGCGGAGCACTGCGAGGGCGACGAAAAGGAGGGGCCAAACTGCTCGTGCAGCGGCGGTCGGTGTTCTTCTGAGTCCGAGGGAAGAACACCGACCGCCGTCTGTCCGTACCTGCTGTGCTACTTGTCCTCCTGGCCGTGGATGCCCAGACCCGGCAGGACGTCCGGGGGCAGCAGCGGCGGGATGACGATGGGCGGCTTGCCGGACTGCTTGCCGTCCTTGCCCGGGGAGCCGGACGTGCTCGAGCTGTCGGGCGCGGGCTGCAGCAGGCCCGTACCGCCGAGGAGCCCCTCGCCCTCCTCGTGACTGCTCGGGGCGGACGAACGGGGGCTGCTGCTGGGGTGCTTGCCGTCGGCCGCGGACGGGGACTGCGGGGCGGGCGCGGAACGGCCCGCGCTGCCTCCGGCGTGCGGCGAGGCGCTGCCCCGGTCGGGAGCGGCATGCCTGCCCTTGGGCTGGTGCAGCAGGCCCTGCAGCGGTTCGACCTCATCGTCTATGGCGGTGAAGACCGAACTGACCTTGTCCCCCACGTCGGTGAGCGGGAGGGGCAGCCGCTCGCGCAGCTGGCTCCAGCCCTCGCGGTGCGAGGCGGCGAACGAGGACAGCCGCCGGATGGGACCCAGGGAGCCGTCGCGCCGGTAGGCGGCGTGGAGCAGGCGGTGGCCCTCGGCCGCGTCCTGCTGCATGCCGAAGAGGGTGCGGCGGATCTCGTTGAGCGACTCGTGGTCGAGGTGGCCCGAGCGGCCGCGCTCCATGAGGCGGCGGGCCTCGGCCAGGCGCGTCGACGCCTGGTCGAGGAAGAGGCCGCCGCGGTCGGCGTCGCTGTCGGCCATGCCGAGCTTGAGGTCCTCGATGCCGCGCTTGAGCCCGTAGAGGGTGTCGCCCGGCAGGGCGTTGGAACTCGCCGACGCCACACCGCCGAACGCGCCCGCCGCCACGCCCACCGTGAGCCCGCCGGCGGCGAGCCCCTTGGACCAGCGGGAGCGCGGCCGGAGCCGGCCCAGCGCCCGGTGGGCACCCTGGCCCGCACCCTTGCGCGGCTGGGGGACCGTGGTGCCGCCGCCCGCGAACTGGCTCTCCATGGCGGCGATCAGCTGAGCCCGCTGAACGGTTTTCACCTCGGGATCCAGCTCGGGGGCGGGCAGCTCACCGAGCCCGCTCGCCAGGGCCAGCAGCCGGGCCTGCCCGGCATCCTCAGCCGGTGGTCCGGGCCGTGCGGCCGCAGCGCCCTGGAGGTCCTGGTCCTCCAGGGCCTGGGCGAAGGCGTTCGCCCGCCGGTGCGCCGAAACATTCGCGATCACGGGCGGCACCTCCTCTCGTCATGACGGTCGACTCCCCTGGACATCAGTAGGGTTGCACGCCTTGAGGGCGTCCACTCGAACGAGTGAGTAGACAGGGGTTGGGCGCGACCTCGGGAAGCCTGCATCCCGGACAACGAGTGGCGCGGCAGTCGGGTTACGCGGACGCGGGGACCTCGGGGAAGCGGTCGGGGTCGGGGGAAGCGGCGCACGGGATCAGCGGGCGTCGTCCGGCAGGAGTCTGGCCAGGGTGCGCACGGCCCGGTACTGGAGCGTCTTGATGGCACCCTCGTTCTTGCCCATCACCCGGGCGGTCTCGGCGACCGAGAGGCCCTGCAGGAAGCGGAGGGTGACGCACTCCTGCTGCTGCGGATTGAGTTTGCGCACCGCCTCCAACAGGGCTGCGTTGGAAAGGGATTCGAGGACGGAGTCCTCCGGGCTGCGCTCGACCTCGTTGGCGTCGAGCATCTCTCCCGTGGTCACTTCGAGCCGGAACCTTGACGACTTGAAGTGGTCGGCGACGAGGTTGCGGGCGATGGTCACGAGCCAGGCGCCGAAGTCCCGGCCCTGCCAGGTGAAGGTGCCGATGCGGCGGAGGGCGCGCAGGAACGTCTCGCTCGTGAGGTCCTCGGCCGTGGCCCGGCCGCCCACGCGGTAGTAGATGTAGCGGTAGACGGTGTCGGCGTACTGGTCGTAGAGGCGGCCGAAGGCCTCGGCCTCGCCGGCCTGGGCGCGCTCGACCAGGTCCAGCATGCGTGCGCTGTCGCTGTCGGCGCTGGGGCGGCGGGTGGTCGTGGTCGTGGCGGCGGCGCCACGGCGGGCTCGTCTGCCGACGGCCGCGCTGCTCTCGGCGAGGGCGTAGAGGGGACCGGCCGGGCCGCCGTTCCCTACGGCCGGGCCGGGTGTGGCGAGGGCGGGGACGGCATACGCGGTGGGGACGAAGCCGCGCAGACGGTCGACGACCGCTGCGCGCAGCGTAGCCAGGCCCGAGGCGTCAACCCCGACGTGTGGGTACACGGGACTCCCAGAGGCAGAGCTTCCATCACGTGCAGTGCGGGACCGTTCACTCGCCGTGGGGACAAGTGGGTACCGGTTTGCGTCTGAGGAGAATAACCCTTCGTACAGGCAGCGCTACACCGAGTTGCTCAAATCATCGTTTCCATGCGTTCTGAGCCCGATTGCTGCTCGATCAAATATCGAACTCTGAACGGAAGTTGACCGGATTTGCCGATGGTGTGGCCGATTCGGCAGCGTGTTGT
This sequence comes from Streptoverticillium reticulum, assembly GCF_047456005.1. Lineage (NCBI taxonomy): Bacteria > Bacillati > Actinomycetota > Actinomycetes > Kitasatosporales > Streptomycetaceae > Streptomyces > Streptoverticillium reticulum. The sequence goes on from NZ_CP179755.1 coordinate 4,543,663, forward strand.
GGCAATCCGGACACGCCAGGACTGTCGTGGGCCATGTGGGGGTATGACAACAGGATTGCCTGCGGGGTGAAATCGGTTACGGCCCGTGGCGAGGAGGCGCGCCGGGGCTGTCGCCCGATGTGGTGACGGCGGGGCAACGCCGGGGGGACGGGCCGGAGTTGCCCCCGCCGGGGGTCAGCGGCGGCGCCGGTGCAGGGCGACGGCCGCCGCGGCGCCGCCCGCGAGGGCGCCCACGGCAGCCGCCGCGGGGATGCCGACCTTCGCGGCCTTGCGGCCGGTCCGGTAGTCGCGCAGCCGCCAGCCGTGTTCGCGCGCGTGCTTGTGCAGCCGGCCGTCGGGATTCACCGCATAGGGGTGCCCGACGATCGACAGCATCGGGATGTCGTTGTGGGAGTCGCTGTAGGCGGCGCAGCGGGACAGGTCCAGGCCCTCGGCGGAGGCCAGCGCGCGGACGGCCTCGGCCTTGGCCGGGCCGTGCAGCAGCTCGCCGACGAGCTTGCCGGTGTAGACGCCGCCGACGGACTCGGCGACCGTGCCCAGCGCGCCGGTCAGGCCGAGGCGGCGGGCGATGATCGTGGCGGTCTCCACGGGGGCGGCGGTGACGAGCCAGACCTTCTGCCCGGCGTCCAGGTGGGCCTGGGCGAGGGCGCGGGTGCCGGGCCAGATGCGCTCGGCCATGTACTCGTCGTAGATCTCCTCGCCGATGCTCATCAGCTCGGAGACGCGGTGGCCCTTCACGATGGACAGCACGCTGTCGCGGGCGTCCTGGATGTGTTCGGGGTCCTCGGTGCCCGCGAGCCGGAAATAGGCCTGCTGCCAGGCGAAGCGGAGCAGATCGCGCTTGCCGAAGAAGTGCCGCTTGTAGAGGCCGCGTCCGAAGTGGAACATGGCGGCGCCCTGCATCACGGTGTTGTCGAGGTCGAAGAAGGCGGCGGCCTTTTCGTCGCCCGCGACCGGGAATTCCGGCTCGGGCTGCTCGGGGGTCTCCGGCTCGACCGGGGCGGACGTCTCGTCGCTCTCCTGGGCGGACTTGCGCGCTGCCTCCGCCGAGGCCTCGCCCGCCAGCACGCTGCGGGCGGTGGCGGAGCGCTTGCGGGAAAGGAGCCATCCGAGTGCGGCCATGCCGTGAGCATAGCCAGTTTGTTCGGGGTGCCCGGAGCCGGGACGATGCGATGGCGTGAACACTGCGTATCCGTGGGGCTACCCGGCGGCTATCCCCCCAGTGCCTTGCGCAGCCTGTCCGGATTCACCCGCCAGAAGTCGTGCTGTTCACCGTCGACGAGGACGACCGGAATCTGTTCCCAGTACTTACGGTGCAGTTCCGCGTCCTGCTCGATGTCCTTCTTCTCCCAGCGTGCGCCCAGCTCGCCGCAGACCCGCTCGATGACGGCCTCGGCGTCGTCGCACAGGTGGCAGCCGGGCTTGCCGATCAGAGTGACGATGGAGTCGGCGGGGTTCTTGCGGGCGCTACGGCGCAGCAGCGGGCTCATGTCCGTCATTGTGCCGGGTGCTGCCGTGGGGCGGCTGTCGCGCCGGTGCCTCGTGGGGGCTCCCGCCGGCGTCCGGGACGGCGAATCCGGATGCCTGAGTCGACTATCATCGTGGGCGTTTTGTCCGGAGAAGAAGCAGCGCGGTGAGGAGTGGACGCCCGTGTCCCCGTCGACGCACCTGTGGTGCGCGTGCGGCCCGTGTGGCGGTCGCAACGGCGCGGGCATTGGTTCCCGGATCGGACCTAAAGGCCGCGTGAGCCCGGTCACTTTGCCCGGACAAAGCGGACACCATCTTTGTGCACGCGTTCACAAAGGCATAGCCTGCGTTCGACGGGGCGGTCCTGGGACGAGGCGCCGCCTGCAGCCCCGCTCTACCCGCAGGAGCACCGTGGCAACTGGCCGAACTCACCGACCGGCGACCCGAAGCCGAGGGATTCCCGAGGCCACCGTCGCCCGGCTACCGCTGTATCTGCGCGCGCTGACCGCGCTCTCCGAGCGCTCGGTCCCCACGGTCTCCTCCGAGGAGCTCGCGGCCGCGGCGGGCGTCAATTCCGCCAAGCTCCGCAAGGACTTCAGCTACCTCGGCTCCTACGGCACCCGCGGCGTCGGCTACGACGTCGAGTACCTCGTCTACCAGATCTCCCGCGAGCTCGGCCTCACCCAGGACTGGCCGGTCGTGATCGTCGGTATCGGCAACCTCGGCGCCGCCCTGGCCAACTACGGCGGCTTCGCCTCCCGCGGCTTCCGCGTCGCGGCCCTGATCGACGCCGACCCCGCCATGACCGGCCGCCCGGTCGCCGGGCTGCCCGTGCGGCACACCGACGAACTCGAGTCGATCATCACGGACAACGGCGTCTCCATCGGCGTCATCGCGACCCCCGCCGGTGCCGCGCAGCAGGTCTGCGACCGGCTCGTGGCGGCCGGGGTCACCTCGATCCTCAACTTTGCGCCCACCGTGCTCGTCGTCCCGGACGGCGTGGACGTCCGCAAGGTCGACCTGTCGATCGAGCTGCAGATCCTCGCCTTCCACGAGCAGCGCAAGGCCGGCGAGGAGACCACCGCGCCGTCCGGCGCCGGTGCCGCCGCCGCGGCGGCCGTGGCCGCGCGCCCGGCCACGGGCGGCAGGAAGGGACCGGAGGGGGACGTCCCCGCCGTGATGCCGGCATGAGCCTTCTGGTCGTCGGACTGAGCCACCGCAGCGCGCCCGTGAGCGTGCTGGAGCGGGCCGCCCTCGCGCGCGAGACGCAGGCGCGCCTGGTGCACGACACGCTGGCCGCCGAGCCCGCCACCGAGGCGGCCGTGCTCGCCACCTGCAACCGCATCGAGCTCTACGCCGACGTGGACAAGTTCCACGCCGGTGTGGCCGAGCTGTCCACGCTGCTCGCCCGGCACTCGGGCGTCGGCCTGGAGGAGCTCACCCCGTACCTGTACGTGCACTACGAGGACCGGGCCGTCCACCACCTCTTCTCGGTGGCCTGCGGGCTGGACTCGATGGTCGTCGGCGAGGGCCAGATCCTCGGCCAGATCAAGGACGCGCTCGCCCTCGGCCAGGAGCTGCACACCGCCGGGCGGCTGCTGAACGACCTGTTCCAGCAGGCGCTGCGGGTGGGCAAGCGCGCCCACAGCGAGACGGGCATCGACAAGGCGGGCCAGTCCCTGGTCACCTTCGGCCTGGAGCGGCTCGCCGGCGGCGTGCCGGTGGCCGACTGGGTCGCGGGCAAGCGTGCCCTGGTCATCGGCGCCGGTTCGATGTCCTCGCTCGCCGCCGCCACACTCGCGCGCGCGGGGGTGGCGCACGTGGCCGTCGCCAACCGCACGCTGGAGCGGGCGGAGCGCCTGGCGGCGATCCTCACCGAGCCGGGCACCGGGACCGTGGTCACCGCGTCCGCGGTGGAGATGCCGGCCGTCCCGGCCGAGCTGGCGCAGGCAGACATCGTGGTGTCCTGCACCGGTGCAACGGGCCTGGTGCTCACGGCGGATGAGGTGAGCGAGGCCCTGGCCGGCCGCGACGGCGCCGAACTCACCCTCCTCGACCTCGCCATGCCGCGCGACGTCGACGCCGCCGTGCACCGCATCGGCGGCGCCCGGCTCGTCGACATCGAGACCCTGGCCGAGGCCTCCGCCGACGCACCCATGGCCGCCGACGTCGACCAGGTGCGCAGCATCGTCTCCGACGAGGTCGCCGCCTTCGGCGCCGCGCAGCGGGCCGCGCACATCACGCCGACCGTGGTCGCCCTGCGCACCATGGCCGCCGGTGTCGTGGCCGGCGAGATGGCCCGGCTCGACGGGCGGCTGCCCGGCCTGGACGACAAGGAGCGCGCGGAGATCACGCAGACCGTGCGCCGCGTCGTCGACAAGCTCCTCCACGCGCCCACCGTGCGGGTCAAGGAGCTCGCCTCCACCCCCGGCGGCGCCGGCTACGCCGATGCGCTGCGGGAACTCTTCGACCTCGATCCGCAGGCCGTGGCTGCCGTCAGCCGTGCCGACTCGCGGACCTCACGGGAGCCGTCATGAACGACACCACCACACCGCTGCGCCTCGGCACCCGCCGCAGCAAGCTGGCCATGGCCCAGTCCGGGCAGGTCGCCGAGGCCGTGCAGCAGCTCACCGGCCGCCCCGTCGAGCTGGTCGAGATCACCACGTACGGCGACGTCTCGCGCGAGCACCTCGCGCAGATCGGCGGCACCGGCGTCTTCGTCTCCGCGCTGCGCGACGCGCTCCTCGCGGACGAGATCGACTTCGCCGTGCACTCGCTGAAGGACCTGCCGACCCAGCAGCCCGACGACCTCGCGCTCGCCGCGATCCCGGCCCGCGAGGACCCGCGCGACGTGCTGGTGGCCCGCGACGGGCTCACCTTCGAGGAACTCGCAGCCTCGTCGACCGTTGCCCGCATCGGCACCGGTTCGCCGCGCCGCATGGCGCAGCTCAACGCCTGGGCCCGCACGCTCGGCCGGCGCATCGAGACCGTGCCGATCCGCGGCAACATCGACACCCGGCTCGGCTACGTCGCCAAGGGCGAGCTGGACGCCGTCGTGCTCGCCGCCGCCGGGCTCACCCGGCTCGGCAGGATCGGGGAAGTCACCGAGTTCCTGGAGACCGACGCAGTTTTGCCCGCCCCCGGCCAGGGGGCCCTGGCGATCGAGTGCGCAGTGACCAACGCACCCCTCGCCGCGACGCTCGCCGAGCTCGACGACCCGTACACGCGGGCCGCCGTGACCGCCGAGCGTTCCCTGCTCGCCGCCCTGGAGGCCGGCTGCAGTGCACCCGTGGGTGCACTGGCCGACCTGCTGGCCGTCGGGCAGGTTGTCACCGAAATGCGCCTGCGCGGCGTCGTCGGCACCACCGACGGCTCCACGCTGGTGCAGCTGTCCACCACCGGTCCCGTGCCGGCGTCCAGCGAAGAGGCAGTTGCCCTGGGGCAGTTGCTCGCCGCCGAGATGCTCGACAAGGGTGCGGCCGGTCTTATGGGGGAGCGAGCACTTTGAACCCCACCGCCCCGAACCACCCCACGCACGGGCACGTCACCTTCCTCGGTGCCGGACCCGGAGACCCGGGACTGCTGACGCTGCGCGCCGTGGAGGCATTGGCGGCCGCGGACGTCCTGATCGCCGATCCGCAGGTGCTCGACGTGGTGCGCACGCATGCGCGCGCCCATGTGGACATGCCTGCGCAGACGGTTACTGACGAGGCATCAAAAACCGCGGACATCCCCGTACTCAGGGACACGGCCAATCTTGTCATGTCGGCCGCGCGCGGCGGCAAGCGGGTCGTCCGTGCCGTGCTCGGCGACCCCGGGCTCGACGGCAACGCCGCCGACGAGATGCTGGCCTGCGCCGACGGCGGCATCACCTTCGAGGTGGTGCCGGGCGTCGCCACGGCCGTCGGCGTGCCCGCGTACGCCGGTGTGCCGCTGCACGACGGCCGGGGCGGTGACGTCCGTTTCGTCGACGCCCGCACCGCCACCGCCACCTGCTGGAGCGAGGTCGGCGCGAGCGAGACGACCGCGGTCGTCTCCACCACGCTCGACACGGTCGTCTCCGCAGCCGGCGAACTGGTCTCCGCCGGACGCAAGCCCGAGACGCCGATGAGTATCACCGTCGCGGGCACCACCACCCGCCAGCGCACCTGGACCGCCACCCTCGGCACGGTCGCCCAGGTGCTCAAGGCCGCCAAGGTGCTGCCCTCGCCCGACGGCGGGCAGCCCGTCATAGCCGTGGTCGGCGAGCGCAGCGCTGCAGAACAGCGCGACCGGCTCTCGTGGTTCGAGTCCAAGCCGCTCTTCGGCTGGAACGTGCTCGTCCCGCGCACCAAGGAGCAGGCCGCCTCGCTCTCCGACCAGCTCCGCTCGTACGGCGCCGTGCCGCACGAGGTGCCGACCATCGCCGTCGAACCGCCGCGCACCCCGCAGCAGATGGAGCGCGCGGTCAAGGGCCTGGTCACCGGCCGCTACGAGTGGATCGCCTTCACGTCCGTCAACGCCGTCAAGGCGGTGCGCGAGAAGTTCGAGGAGTACGGGCTCGACGCGCGCGCCTTCGCCGGCATCAAGGTCGCGGCCGTCGGCGAGCAGACCGCCAGGTCGCTGATCGAGTTCGGCGTCAAGCCGGACCTGGTGCCCAGCGGCGAGCAGTCGGCCGCCGGCCTGCTGGAGGACTGGCCGCCCTACGACCCGGTCTTCGACCCGATCGACCGCGTCTTCCTGCCCCGCGCCGACATCGCCACCGAGACCCTGGTGGCCGGCCTGATCGAGCTGGGCTGGGAGGTCGACGACGTCACGGCCTACCGGACCGTGCGCGCCTCGCCGCCGCCGGCCGAGACCCGCGAGGCGATCAAGGGCGGCGGCTTCGACGCCGTGCTGTTCACCTCGTCCTCCACCGTGCGGAACCTGGTCGGCATCGCCGGCAAGCCGCACAATGTCACCGTCATCGCCTGCATCGGCCCCGCCACCGCGAAGACCGCGGAGGAACACGGCCTGCGGGTGGACGTGCTGTCGCCCGAGCCCTCGGTGCACAAACTCGCCGAGGCGCTCGCGGAGTTCGGCGCGGCCCGGCGCGACGCGGCCCTGGAGGCCGGCGATCCGGTCACCCGCCCGAGCGAGCGGCGGCCCGGATCGCGCAGAAGGGCACGGAGTTGAGCACCTCGTACGGAACCTTCCCCGGATCGCGGCCGCGCCGGCTGCGCACCACGCCCGCCATGCGGCGCATGGTCGCGGAGCACCGGCTGCACCCGGCCGACCTGATCCTGCCCGCCTTCGTGCGGGAGGGCATCGCCGAGCCGGTGCCGATCTCGGCCATGCCGGGGGTCGTCCAGCACACCCGCGACACGCTGCGCAAGGCCGCGGTCGAGGCGCTGGAGGCGGGCGTCGCCGGGATCATGCTCTTCGGCGTGCCCGAGGACGCCAAGAAGGACGCCCTGGGCACCGCCGGGACGGACCCCGACGGCATCCTCCAGGTCGCCATCCGCGACGTGAAGGCCGAGGTCGGCGACGAGCTCGTCATCATGTCCGACCTCTGCCTGGACGAGTACACCGACCACGGCCACTGCGGCGTGCTCGACGAGCAGGGCCGCGTGGACAACGACGCGACGCTCGAGCGCTACGCCGAGATGGCGCAGGTCCAGGCCGACGCCGGGGTCCATGTGGTGGGCCCCAGCGGCATGATGGACGGCCAGGTCGGCGTCATCCGCGACGCCCTCGACCAGACCGGGCACGAGGACGTGTCGGTCCTCGCCTACACCGCCAAGTACGCGTCCGCGTTCTACGGGCCCTTCCGCGAGGCCGTCGGCTCGTCCCTCCAGGGCGACCGCAAGACCTACCAGCAGGACCCGGCGAACGCGCGCGAGTCGCTGCGCGAGCTGGAGCTGGACCTCGCCGAGGGCGCCGACATGGTGATGGTCAAGCCGGCGCTGCCGTACCTGGACGTGCTGCAGCGGGTCGCGGACTCCGTGGACGTGCCGGTGGCGGCGTACCAGATCTCCGGCGAGTACGCGATGATCGAGGCGGCGGCCGCCAACGGGTGGATCGAGCGCGACCGCGCCATCCTGGAGACCCTCACCGGCATCAAGCGGGCCGGCGCGAACATGATCCTGACGTACTGGGCGACCGAGGTCGCCCAGGGGCTGAAGCAGGGGCTGTAGCAGGGGCTGTGGGGGATGGCGGGCCGAAAGTGCCCGTCACCCACACAGGTTGAGTCTCCGGGAATCGGGCTTGATCCGGCGTTCGCAAACCAACATGACTACTGTGCGTGTCAGGATGCTTACGCTACGGAGGCGTGCATGAGTCATGATCCCGAACTCACGGATGACTGGGAGTACACGCTCCAGGTCCCTCCCGACCCCATGGCGCCGTGCATCGCACGGCGCACCTTGCGCACCATCTTCGAGGAACACGGATTCCTCGAACTGGCCGACACCGCCGAGCTGCTGACCTCCGAGCTCGTCACCAACGCCTACCGCTACTCCGACGGTCCCGCCTCCGTCCGCGTCAAACGTGAGGGCGACCGCGTGCGCGTCGCCGTCTGGGACACCAACCCCCGCCTCCCCGCCCTCGACACCGTCTCGCTCCCCGACGCCGAGACCGAGGCCGAACAGGGGCGCGGGCTCGGGCTGGTGCAGTGGTGCGCCGACAGCTGGGGCGGATTCGCCCTGCGCGACCAGCCCCAAGGACTCGTCGGCAAGCTCATCTGGTTCGAACTCGGTGCCGGAGCAAGCGCCGGTGTGCGACAGGGCCCTTCCCGATCCGGGAAGGGCCCTGTCGCATAAGGCGGTTGAGCAGACGGCCCCTACAGGCGCTCGGGCGTCCGCAGGCCCAGCAGCGCCATACCCTGCCGCAGGGTGCGCGCCGTCAGGTCGCACAGGAACAGGCGGTTCTCCACGAGCTCCGCCGACTCCGCCTTCAGCACCGGGCACTGGTCGTAGAACGTCGTGTACGCCGACGCCAACTGGTACAGGTACGCGGCCAGCTTGTGCGGCTCGTACGTCTCCGCCACGCCCGCCAGGGTCTCCGCGAACTCGTCCAGGTGCAGCGCCAGCGCCCGCTCCGCCGGGGCCAGCGCCAGCTCCGGGTGCGCCTTCGGGGCGACCTCGCCCGCCTTGCGCAGGATCGACTGGATGCGCGCGTACGCGTACTGGAGGTAGACGCTGGTGTCGCCGTTGAGCGAGACCATCTGGTCCAGGTCGAACTTGTAGTCGCGGATCGCCGACGTCGACAGGTCCGCGTACTTCACCGCGCCGATGCCCACCTGCGCGGCACGCTCGGCGATCTCCTCCTCGGAGAGGTCCTGGGCCTTCTCGCGCACCACCGTCGCCGCGCGCTCCACGGCCTCGTCCAGCAGGTCCACCAGACGCACCGTCTCGCCCTCACGGGTCTTGAACGGCTTGCCGTCCTTGCCCAGCACCGTGCCGAACGCCAGCTGCACGGCCTTCACATCACCGTTCAGCCAGCCCGCCCGGCGGGCCGTCTCGAAGACCATCTTGAAGTGCAGCGACTGCCGCGCGTCCACCACGTAGATCAGGGTGTCCGCACCCAGCTCCTGCACCCGGTTGCGGATCGCCGACAGGTCCGTCGCCGCATAGCCGTAACCGCCGTCCGACTTCTGCACGATCAGCGGCACCGGGTTGCCGTCGGGACCCTTGACGTCCTCGAAGAACACGCACAGCGCGCCCTCCGAGCGCACCGCGACGCCGGACTCCTCCAGCAGCCGGCACGTCTCGGCGAGCATGTGGTTGTAGCCGGACTCGCCGACCACGTCCGCGTCCTCGATCGTCATGTCCAGCTTGTCGAAGACCGAGTAGAAGTAGATCTTCGACTCGTCGACGAACCGCTGCCACAGCGCGAGGGTCTCCTCGTCGCCCGCCTGCAGGTCCACCACGCGGCGGCGCGCACGCTCCTTGAAGTCCGCATCCGCGTCGAACAGCGCACGCGAGGCCTTGTACAGGCGGTTGAGGTTGGACATCGCCTCCTCGCCCGCGGCCTCGGCGTCCTCGGCGCTCTCGTGGTCCAGCTCGTGCGGGTGCTCCAGCAAGTACTGGATGAGCATGCCGAACTGGGTGCCCCAGTCGCCGATGTGGTGGCGGCTGACCACCTTCTCGCCCGCGAACTCCAGGATCTTCACGACCGCATCGCCGATCACCGCCGACCGCAGGTGACCGACGTGCATCTCCTTGGCCACGTTCGGCTGGGCCCAGTCGATGACGGTCGTGCCCGGCTTCTCCTTCACCGGCACGCCCAGGCGGTCGTCCGCGACCCGCGCCGCCAGCGTCCCGATGATCGCCCGGTCCGAGACCGTGATGTTCAGGAAGCCCGGACCCGAGACCTCGATCTCCTGGATCAGATCACCCGCAGGCAGGCCCTCGACGACCTTGGCCGCCAGCTCCCGCGGATTGCCCTTGAGCTTCTTCGCCAGCGCCAGCATGCCGTTGGCCTGGAAGTCCGCCCGGTCGCTTCGTCGCAGCAGCGGGTCGGCGGAACCGGCCTCCGGCAGGGCGGCCGAAAGGGCGTCCGAGATGCGCTGCTGGAGCGTGGAAGCGAGAGAGGGAACCGAAGCCATGGGATGGGTGCCATTCCGGTAGACGGCAGTCTGGTGATGGCACCGAGTATCCCACGCGCCCACCACGGCACCCCGGGAATTCCCGGCCCCCCGGGCAACCCCGGAACCCGTGCCGCCGTCTGGGACAATGGTCATGCCAGGACCGTCAGGAAGGAAGTGCCGTGGCTCAGGTGCAGAGCAATGAGGCCGACTGGGTCTCCCGATTCGCCGACGAGGTCATCGCCGAAGCGGAGCGCCGTGCCCCCGGCAAACCGATCGTCGTCGCCTCCGGCCTGTCGCCCTCCGGCCCGATCCACCTGGGCAACCTGCGCGAGGTCATGACCCCGCACCTGGTCGCCGACGAGATCCGCCGCCGCGGCCACCAGGTCCGTCACCTGATCTCCTGGGACGACTACGACCGCTACCGCAAGGTCCCGGCCGGCGTCCCCGGCATCGACGAGTCCTGGGCCGCCCACATCGGCAAGCCGCTCACCTCCGTGCCCGCCCCGGCCGGCTCCGAGTACCCCAACTGGGCCGAGCACTTCAAGGCCGCCATGGTCGCCTCGCTCGCCGAGCTCGGCATCGAGTACGACCCGATCAGCCAGACCGAGCAGTACACCTCCGGTGTCTACCGCGAGCAGATCCTGCACGCGATGAAGCACCGCGGCGACATCGACGCGATCCTCGACCAGTACCGGACGAAGGACAAGGCCACCGGCCAGCCCAAGGCCAAGCCGCAGCAGAAGCAGCAGAAGCCCGTCGACGAGGCCGAGCTGGAGGCCGCCGAGGGCTCCGGCGCCGCCGCCGAGGACGACGGCAGCGCGGGCGCCGCCGGCTACTTCCCGTACAAGCCCTACTGCGGTGCCTGCGAGCGCGACCTCACCACCGTCACCGGCTACGACGACGCGACCACCGAGCTCGCCTACACCTGCGTGTGCGGCCACTCCGAGACCGTCCTGCTCAGCGAGTTCAACCGCGGCAAGCTGGTCTGGAAGGTCGACTGGCCCATGCGCTGGGCCTACGAGGGCGTCGTCTTCGAGCCCTCCGGCGTCGACCACTCCTCGCCCGGCTCCTCCTTCGTCGTCGGCGGCCAGATCGTCCGCAAGGTCTTCGGCGGCGAGCAGCCCATCGGCCCGATGTACGCCTTCGTCGGCATCAGCGGCATGGCCAAGATGTCCTCCTCCAAGGGCGGCGTCCCCACCCCCGGCGACGCACTGAAGATCATGGAAGCGCCGCTGCTGCGCTGGCTCTACGCCCGCCGCAAGCCCAACCAGTCCTTCAAGATCGCCTTCGACCAGGAGATCCAGCGGCTCTACGACGAGTGGGACAAGCTGGAGAGCAAGGTCGCCGACGGCACCGTGCTCCCCGCCGACGCCGCCGCCCACAGCCGCGCCGTGCGCACCGCCGCCGGCGAGCTGCCGCGCACCCCGCGCCCGCTCCCGTACCGCACGCTCGCCTCCGTCGCCGACATCACCGCCGGCCACGACGAGCAGACGCTGCGCATCCTCAGCGACCTCGACCCCGAGAACCCGGTCACCGGCCTCGACGAGGTCCGCCCCCGGCTCGACCGCGCCGAGCACTGGATCAACACCCAGGTCCCGGCCGAGTCCCGCACCATCGTCCGCGACGAGCCCGACACCGAGCTCCTCGCCTCCCTCGACGACCAGGCCAGGGACTCCCTGCGCCTGCTCCTCGAAGGCCTCGACGACCACTGGTCCCTCGACGGGCTCACCACGCTCGTCTACGGCGTGCCCAAGGTCCAGGCCGGTCTGGAGCCGGACGCCAAGCCCACCCCCGAGCTCAAGGTCGCCCAGCGGTCCTTCTTCGCCCTGCTCTACCACCTGCTGGTGAGCCGGGACACCGGCCCGCGCCTGCCCACCCTGCTGCTCGCCGTGGGCGCCGACCGCGTGCGCAAGCTGCTCGCAGTCTGAGCAGCACGAACCTGAGCAACACGAAAGGGCCGCCCTTCGGGGCGGCCCTTTCGGCTGTCCTGCCGGCTACTTCTTGTTGGCGTTGCCCACCGCCGTCACGACCTGCTTGGCCGCGTCCTGGGCGTTCTTCGTCATGTCACCGGCGTCGGGCGTCTTCGCGCCCTCGTAGCCCGCGCCGCTGTACTTCACGGTGATGACGACATTGGCCGTGCGGGCCACGACCGTCTCGTTCTGGAAGTCGTTGTCGTCCTTCTTCGTCTGCGACGAGACGGTGGTGGCCTCGTCGCCGATGCCGGACGTCTTCTCCGACTTCGCGTCCTTGGCGCCGTCCGCCGTGGTCGCCGCGGTCGCCTGCTTCGCGGCGAAGTCCGCGGCACGCTTCTCGCCCGTGCCGAGGGTCGGGTCCGAGGCGAATCGCTTCAGCGAGACCGTCAGCGAGCGGAACTGCTGGTTCTTGACGTCCTCGGAGTTCAGACCGCTCCAGAAGCAGCTCGCCGAGTCGTTGACGTCGCTGGAGGGCAGCGCCTTGCCCTCCTTCTTGTCGGCCTTCGGCACCAGGTTGTCGATGGCCTTCTCGTCGAGGGTCTTGCAGACCTCCGGCAGCTTGGAGAACGCCGCCGCCTTCACCGTCGGTGTGGCATTGGGCGTCGCCGACTGCGACGGCTTGCCCGATTCCTTCTTCTCGCCGCCACCCCCGCCCGACGAGCAGCCGGTGGCGACGAGCATCACCGGTACTGCGGCGCAGGCGAGGATTCGGGCGAGTCGCGGGGCTGTACGTCGGTGCATGGGTCCTTCGCTCATTCGATGGGAGATGTGGCGTGGGAGTTGTCGCGTGGGAGATGTCGCGTTAGGCGGCACGGTACGCGGCCCGCGCCCGGTGCAGGCCCGATCGGGGCGGTACTCGCCGGGGCGGTGCGCCGAAGTGCGCTAATTGCCGAAGTGCCCCGCATCGAGCTCACGGGCCAGGCCGTGCGCCTTGCCCTGCAGGTCCTGAGCGGAGGGCACGTGCTGCTTGTCCGTCGACCACTGGTCGTACGCGATCGTCACCAGCACGTTGGACGACCGGAAGACGACCGTCACGTCACGGTGCACGCCCGAGGCCGCCGTGGCCAGCCGGTCGTCGATGAACGCGTCGTCGCCGAGGTCGTCGAGCGTCCGGGGCGCGAGGGCCGGGTCGGCGGAGGGGGAGGCGGAGGTTGAGGGGGACGCGGCGGGGGAGGCCGACAGCTGCGGGCCCGGCGCGTTGCCGCTGCTCGCACTCGGGGAGGGCGCGGAGGCGCTCGGAGAGGGCGTACCAGAGGCCACGGGGATGTGCGCGGCGGTCGACTGGCGCCCGTAGAGCTGCTGGGCGCGGGCCTCGTCGCTCACGCCCGGCTGGTACGACACCACGCGCTCGAAGTCGACCGACAGGTGCCGGGCGCCGTCCGGCGACTCGACCTTCCAGCTGCAGCCGACGCGGCGGTCGGTGTCATAGGTGATCGTGGGCTGGCCCTTGTAGACCTTGTCGGCGCCGGCATCGTCGTCGTCGGTCGCGGCCGTGCCGCCCGGCAGCATCCGGCGCAGCGTGTCCCGGTCGACATAGCTGCACGGCTCGGGGAGGCTGTGGTACTTCCCCGGCTGCGCGGCGGGCGCCGAGGCCCCCGCGCGTCCCGGCCTGGCATCGTCGGTCCCGCCCGTTGCGCCGGACCCCGAGCTGCACCCCGCGAGCCCGGCCGCGAGCACGACCGCGGCCAGTGCGGCTGCCGGTGCGTACGCCCTGTGCTGCACTGTCCGTGGCTCCCTTCGCCCGAAAACTGGTTGCCCCCGCACGGCGGTGGCCGGGAACAATGTCTACCGCACGGGCCGCCGCGCCCGCCGGTTCGCTGTCGCGGATGAGCGGTTGGTCCGGCTTTTTGCTTTATCGACATTTTTCGGGGGAATGAGGAAGGTATGTCCTACACCGAGGTGCCCGGCGCCCGCGTGCCCATCCGCATGTGGGCGGATCCCGCCGCGGTCGAGCCGGTCGCCATGCAGCAGCTGCGCAACGTCTCCACCCTGCCGTGGATCGAGGGCCTGGCCGTCATGCCCGACGTCCACTTCGGCAAGGGGGCGACGGTCGGTTCCGTGATCGCCATGCGCGGAGCTGTGTGCCCGGCTGCGGTCGGCGTGGACATCGGCTGCGGCATGTCCGCGGTGAAGACGTCGCTGACGGCGAACGACCTGCCGGGCGACCTGTCGCGACTCCGCTCGCGGGTCGAGGCGGCGATCCCGGTCGGCTTCGCGATGCACGACGACCCGGTCGACCCGCGCCGGCTGCACGGGCTGCCGACGGCGGGGTGGGACGACTTCTGGGGGCGGTTCGACGGGGTGGCGGAGGCGGTCAAATTCCGTCAGGGTCGGGCGCTTCGCCAGATGGGGACGCTTGGCGGAGGAAATCACTTCTGCGAATTTTGCATCGATGGCCAGGGGTCGGTCTGGCTCATGCTGCACTCCGGCTCCCGGAACATCGGCAAGGAGTTGGCCGAGTATCACATTGGGCGGGCTCGGAAGCTGTCGCACAACCAGAATCTGGTTGATCGTGACCTCGCCGTCTTCCTGGCGGGCACCCCGGAGATGGCGGCCTACCGGCACGACCTGTTCTGGGCGCAGGAGTACGCGCGGCACAACCGCGAGATCATGATGGCCCTGTACAAGGATGTTGTCCGCAGGGAGTTCGCGAAGGCGAACGTTACCTTCGAGCCGGTCATCTCCTGCCACCACAACTACGTGGCCGAGGAGACATACGAGGGTGTCGACCTGCTCGTGACCCGCAAGGGCGCGATCCGCGCGGGCGGCGGCGAGTACGGCATCATCCCGGGCTCGATGGGCACCGGCTCGTACATCGTGCGCGGCCTGGGCAACGAGGCGTCGTTCAACTCCGCGTCGCACGGCGCCGGTCGGCGGATGAGCCGCAATGCGGCGAAGAAGCGATTCTCCGAGCAGGACCTGGCGGAGCAGACGCGGGGCGTCGAGTGCCGCAAGGACCGTGGCGTGGTCGACGAGATCCCGGCCGCGTACAAGCCCATCGAGCAGGTCATGGAGCAGCAGCGGGACCTCGTCGAGGTCGTGGCGAAGCTCAAGCAGGTTGTGTGCGTGAAGGGTTGACGGGCACGGGCGGCCGCCCGGCCGCCCGGCCGGTCAACGCCGGTACCGTCACGGCCAGTTGACACAACGTTCACTCCATCCCCCCTCCCCCCGACGCATACGCGCCCCGAGAGTCGGAATGGTCACTCTGTGGCTTCACCCGACTCCAGGGAGGGACATCCATGCCTGATCTGACACGGCGCAGACTTCTCGGTACGGCGGCGGGCGTGGCCGGTGGCGGTGCGGCGTTGGCGTTGTTGCCGCCCAGTGTGCAGCGGGCCGTGGCGGCCGGGGCCGCCGGGGGCGGTTCGCTCGAGGACGTCAAGCACGTGGTCCTGCTGATGCAGGAGAACCGGTCGTTCGACCACTACTTCGGCACCCTCAAGGGTGTCCGCGGCTTCGCCGATCCCCATGCGCTGAAGCTGCCGAACGGGCGCAGTGTGTTCCACCAGCCCGACAAGGAGAATCCGAAGGGCTATCTGCTGCCCTTCCACCTGGACACGCGCAAGACGAGTGCGCAGGCGATCCCGTCCACGAGCCACGAGTGGGGTGTGCAGCACGAGGCGTGGAACGGCGGGAGGATGGACCGGTGGCTGCCGGCGCACCGCAGACCCGACGCGGACGGGAAGGACGCCCCGTACGTGATGGGGTACCACACGCGCGAGGACATTCCCTTCCAGTTCGCGCTCGCCGAGACGTTCACCGTCTGCGACAACTACTTCTGTTCGGTCTTCGGGCCGACCTGGCCGAACCGGCTGTACTGGATGACGGGCACGATCGATCCGGGCGGGACCCGGGGCGGGCCCGTCGTCGACAACACCGCGCCGTCGCCGTACCGCTGGACCACGTACGCGGAGCGGCTGCAGGCGGCGGGGGTCAGCTGGCGCGTGTACCAGCAGGAGGACAACTACGGTACGAACATGCTGGAGGAGTTCCGGCAGTTCAAGCACCTCAAGCCGGGCAATCCGCTGTACGAGCGGGGGGTGCGCAAGACGCCGGAGGGGACGTTCGAGGAGGACGCCCGCAACGACCGGCTGCCGGCGGTCTCCTGGATCCTGCCGACGGGGCGCCAGTCCGAGCACCCGGACTATCTGCCGGCGGCGGGTGCGGACTTCGTGGCGAAGAAGATCGAGGCCATCGCCGACAATCCGGAGGTGTGGCGGAAGACGGTCTTCATCCTCAACTACGACGAGAACGACGGCCTGTTCGATCATGTGCCGCCGCCGGTGCCGCCGAAGGGGACGAAGGACGAGTACGTGAGGGGGCTGCCGATCGGCGGCGGGTTCCGGGTGCCGTGTCTGATCGTCTCGCCGTGGACGGTGGGCGGCTGGGCGGCGGGGGAGGCCTTCGACCACACGTCGACGCTGCGTTTCGTGGAGCGGGTGACGGGGGTGCGGGAGCCGAACATCAGCGCCTGGCGGCGGCGGGCGTTCGGGGACCTGACGTCGGCGTTCGGGTTCGGGGCGCCGGCCGGGAAGGCGCCGGGCGTTCCGGGTGACACCGCGGAGCAGCTGCGGCAGGCGGAGTGGGAGGTCTCCCACCTGCCGAAGCCGAAGCTGCCGGGTGCCGATCAGCACGAGCCGCGGCAGGAGCCGGGGACCCGGCCCCGGCGGTGAGGACCTCGTTCAGTCCGTCCGGTCCCGCTGTTCGTACTCGTGGCGGAGTTCGCGCCAGCGGTTGAGGGTCCAGCGGGACCAGTCGGCGGGGTGTCCGGCCAGGGCCATGAGCAGGTACTCGAAGTGGTGGTGCCAGCCGGCGAGGCAGTCGAGGCGGTCGTCGGTGGTGCCGGTGCGCTCGTTGGTGAAGTGCAGCAGAGTGCCGCCGACGCTGGCGGGGGCGTGTTCGAGGTCGAAGCGGATGCGGCCGTGGACGGCGACGGTGTATTCGACGCGCCGCGGCGGGTCCCAGGCGGTGACGTGGCCGGGGGCGACCGTGGCCCGGCCCTCGGTGCCGGTGTTCTGCCAGCGCAGCGTGATGGCGCCGCCTTCGCGCTGTTCGAAGGGCTCGGCGGCGGCCAGCCAGGCGGGCAGGCCCTCGGGTGTGGCGATGGCCTGCCAGACCTGGTCCAGGGGGTACGGGAGCGACAGTTCGTACCGCAGGGTGTGGCTGTCGCCCTCCGTCTCGGACGTGCCGTACGGGGAGGGGATCTCCATGGTCCAGACCTACCATGCAGGCCTGGACCGCGCCGCTCAGACTCCGGCGTAGGAGTGCTTGCCGCCGAGGAAGATGTTCACGCCGTAGTAGTTGAAGAGGTAGCAGGCGAAGGCCAGCAGGGCGAGGTAGGCGGCCTTGCGGCCCTTCCAGCCGGCGGTGGCCCGGGCGTGCAGGTAGCAGGCGTAGGCGACCCAGGTGATGAAGGCCCAGACCTCCTTGGGGTCCCAGCCCCAGTAGCGGCCCCAGGCGGCCTCGGCCCAGATGGCGCCCGCGATGATCGTGAACGTCCACAGCGGGAAGACCGTGGCGTTGATGCGGTAGGCGAACTTGTCGAGCGTCGCGGCCGAGGGCAGGCGGGACATGACGTTGCCCCAGGCGCCGCCGGCGTCGCGGCTCTCGGCGAGCTTGGCCTCGTAGCTGTCGCGGAAGAGGTAGAAGAGCGTCGAGACCGAGGCGACCCACATCGCGGCACCGCAGAAGATCGCACAGGAGACGTGGATCCACAGCCAGTACGAGTGCAGGGCCGGCACCAGCTGGTCGCTGGCGGTGTAGAGCACGGAGACGGCGAGGCCGAGGTCGAGCAGGATCGAGGTGACCAGCGGCAGGCCGAGCCAGCGGACGTTCTTCTTCGCGACGAGCAGCCCGAGGTAGACCGCGACGGCGACCGAGCCGAACGTGGTCGAGAACTCGTACATGTTGCCCCAGGGGGCACGCTGGACGGACAGGGCCCGGCTGAGCACGCCGCCCGCGTGGAGGGCCCAGGCGAGGACGGTCAGCGAGATGGCGATGCGGCCGTAGAGGTCGCCCTTCTCGCTGGTGCCGGCGGCGCCGGGGCCGTCGGGGACGTCCCGGCTGCCGGGGGCGGAGCGGGTGACGATCTTGGGGCGCTCCAGGACGGCGGTGCCGCCGCCCTGTTCGGCGCTGCGCGTGGTGACGGTGACCGCGGTGGTCTCCTGCGCCTCGGTGGTGAGGGCGGCTGCCGTGCGGCCGACGGCGCTGCGGCTGCCGAAGACCCACTCGGTGATGTGCGCGAGGAAGGCCAGGGTGTAGACGGCCATGGCCGAGTAGATCAGGTAGTTGCTGATATGGGCCAGGTTCTCGTTGGCCGCGGCGGCGAGGATCACGCGCGCGCTCCTTCGGACGGTTCGGCGGGGTCTGCGGAGTCGGTGGGCTCCGGGGAGTCGTCGGCGGAGTCGTCGGCAGCGGGCGGGGCGTCGGGCTGCAGGGCGGCGGCGATGTCGGCGAGTTCCTCGGGGAGCTTCGTGGACTCGCTGCGGCCGAGGCCGGCGAGCTCCACGACGGTGCGGCCGCCGGTGCCGGGCAGGGCCCGGATCCAGACGCGGCGGCGCTGGATGAACAGCGAGCCGGCGAGGCCGGCGACCGCGGCCACGGCGCCCGCGAGGGCCCATTCGTCGCCGGGCTTCTGGGAGACCTGGAAGGTGGCCCACTGCTTGATGCCGTCGAAGTGCAGCGTGCCTGCGCCGTCGGGCAGCGTCATGGTGTCGCCGACCTTGAGCAGCTTGGCGAAGGGCGAGCCGTCCTGCTCCGTGTACTGCTTCATCTTCGACACGTCGAGCTGGTAGACGCTCTGCGGGACGCCGGAGTCGACGCCGAGGCTGCCCTTGTAGGCGGTGAGCACCAGGGCCGGGTTGTCCAGGGCGGGGAACCGGGACAGCATCGTGCCGGTCTTCAGGTCCAGGGTGGGGACGAAGTTGCCCTTGAAGCCGACCTGGACCTTGTTGCCGTCCTTGTCCCGCATGTCGGGGACCTTGGCGACGGTGGTCTCGGTGACGTTGCTGTCGAGGGGCAGCGCGGGCATGGGGCCCTTGAAGGCGACGTTGCCCTGGCCGTCGCGGAAGGTCACCATCGGCGCGTAGCCGTGGCCGATCAGGTAGACCTTGGAACCGGCGGTCTCCAGCGGTTCGTTGACCTTGATGGTGGCCTTGCGGGTGCTGCCGTCGGAGCCGTCCGAGTACGTGATGTGGGCGGCGTAGTCGCGCGGGGTGCCCTTCTGCGGGCCGGTGCGCTCGTAGCTCCCGGAGAAGCTGTCGAGGCTGAAGCTGAAGGGGTCGAGGTCGTCGGCGCGGAAGAGCGAGCCGGACTTGAAGTCGTCGTACTGGGTGAGGGTGTTGGCGAAGCCGTCGCCCTCGACGACGAGCTTGCCGCCCTCGGACTTCCACAGCTGTCCGGCGGCGAAGGCGAGCAGCAGGACGATGAGGGAGATGTGGAAGAGGAGGTTGCCGGCCTCGCGCAGGTAGCCCTTCTCGGAGGCGACCGCGGTCCCGGAGCGCTCGACGCGGAAGCGGCGGCGGCGCAGCACCTTCTCGGCCGCGGCCAGCACCTGCTCGGGTGCGGCGTCGGTGCGCCAGGTGGCGTGCGCGGGCATGCGGGTGAGCAGGCGGGGGGCGGCCGGGGGGCGGCCGCGGAGCTGGCCGACGAACTGCCAGGTGCGCGGGATGATGCAGCCGATGAGCGAGATGAACAGCAGGATGTAGATCGCGGAGAACCACACCGAGCTGTAGACGTGGAAGAGCTGGAGCTTCTCGTAGACCGGCGTCAGCGTCTTGTGGCTGTCCTTCCACGCCTGGGCCTTGACCTCGTCGACACTGCTCTGCGGGACGAGGGAGCCGGGGACGGTGGCGAGGGAGAGCAGGAAGAGCAGGATCAGGGCGACCCGCATGGAGGTGAGCTGCCGCCAGAACCAGCGGGCCCAGCCGAGGCCTTCGCGGGCGGTCCAGGCCAGGGCGCCGAGGGCGCCGGGCTTGCGGACGCCGCCGAAGGAGCCGGGCACGGCGGTGCCGGTGCCTCCGGCGGTGTCGGCGGTGTCCTCGGCCGGGGCCGTGGACAGGGCGGCGCGTGCGGCGGTCTCGTCCGCCGCGGTGCCGCCCGGATCCGTGGCCGTGCCGACTGCGGTTGCCGCCGTGTTCTCGGTGCCCGGGGCCGCTTCGGGCGCGGCGTTCGCCGGGTCGTCGGTGCCTGCGGCATCCATGGTGCTGTCGCTCCTGGCCATTGTCAGATTCCCGGGGTGAAGTTCGCGGTCCACGTCTGCAGCTCCTGGACCATGCTGTCCCACACCCCTGTCACGAGGAGCACGCCGACCGCGACGAGCATCCCGCCGCCCAGCCGCATGACCCAGGCGTAGTGCCGCTTGACCCAGCCGAAGGTGCCGAGTGCGCGGCGGAAGGCCACTGCGGCGAGCACGAAGGGCACGCCGAGTCCGGCGCAGTAGGCGACGGTGAGCAGGGCTCCCCGTCCGGCGCTGGCCTGGTTGGAGGAGAGGGAGAGCACGGCGGCGAGCGTCGGGCCGATGCACGGTGTCCAGCCGACGCCGAAGAGCACGCCCAGCAGCGGTGCGCCGGCGAGGCCCATCGTGGGCCTGGTGTGGAAGCGGAACTCGCGCTGTCCGAAGCGGTTGAGGACGCCCATGAAGGCGAGGCCCAGCACGATGGTCAGCGCGCCGAGCACCGTGCTGATCGTCTCCTTGTACTCCAGCAGCGTCTGGCCGAAGTAGCCGAAGGCGGCGCCGGAGGAGACGAAGACGGCCGTGAAGCCGAGCACGAAGAGCGAGGCCCCGGCGACCATCCGGCCGCGCCGGGCCTCGGCGAGGTCGGTGCCGCTGACGCCGGTGACGTAGGAGAGGTAGCCCGGCACGAGCGGCAGCACGCACGGGGAGAAGAAGGAGATGAGGCCGCCGAGCACCGCGACCGGCAGGGCCAGCAGCAGGGCGCCGGACAGGACGGTGTGGTTGTACCCGTCGGAGGCGGCGAGGGTGATCACGGGAGCCACGGAGGTCACCGGGTCACTTCTCCGCGATCAGCGGGTCGAGGGTTTCGCGCAGCTCGTCCTCGCCGAGGCCCTTGAGCGCCCGGGCGGCGATCTTGCCGTTCCGGTCGATGAAGATCGTGGAGGGGATGGCCTGCGGGTTGAGGCTGCCCTTGGGGAAGCGCAGCAGCAGCTTGCCGGAGGAGTCGTGCAGGCTCGGGTACGGGACCGCGAACTGCTTCTCGAAGGCGATCGCGTTGGAGGGGTCGGGGTCGCGGGTGTCGAGCCCGACGAACTGCACGCCCTTGTCCTTGTAGTCGTTGGCGACCTTCACGAGGTTCTTGGCCTCGGCCCGGCAGGGCGAGCACCAGGAGCCCCAGACGTTGAGGACGACGATCTTGCCCTTGAACTCGGGGTCCTTGGCGACGTCGAGGTCCTTGCCGTCGAGGGTCTTGCCGGACAGGTCGGGGGCGTCCTGCCTGCCGTCCTTGTCCTTGACCAGTTCGACGCCGCCCGAGCCCTGCACGAACTGCGTCTGTCCGCCGCTCTTGGGGCCGCCCGACCCGCAGGCGGTGAGCACGAGGGCGGCGAGGGCGGAGCCGGCGGCCAGCAGGGTGGTACGACGGCGGGAAGGGTGGCGTCGAAGGGCGCGGCAGGCACTCATGTGAAAAGTTTCGCATGGGCGATTCGGGGATCTTCCGCGCCCCCCTCACCCGCTCTCACCCGCTCTTCAGCGGCCTGCGGGACTCCACTTCTCGCCGACCTCCAGCGTGCGCAGGTGCTTCATGACCTTCGGGTCCTGGACGTCGAGCCAGTCGACGAACTGCCGGAAGGAGACCAGCCGCACGTCCTTGTGCCGTTCGTCGGCGATGTGTTTGAGCGCTTCTTCCACGGCGTCCATGTAGATTCCGCCGTTCCAGTCCTCGAAGTGGTTGCCGATGAAATAGGGCGCCCGATTCGTTTCGTACGCCCGCTCGAAACCGGAGATGAAGGAATCCGTGGCCTGCTGCCGCCAGTTCGGATAGTGGTCGGTGCGGCCGTGCAGGGCGTTCTTCGACTGGTTGGCGAGGATGTTGTAGTCCATGGAAAGCACCTCGAAGGAGTGACCCGGGAAGGGGATCTGCTGCAGCGGCAGGTCCCAGATCCCGTGTCGTTTCCGCGGCCAGATCTGTTCGCCGCCGGGGTTGCTCGCGTCGTAGCGCCAGCCGAGCTTCCGGGCGACCGGCAGCAGGCTCTCCTGGTTGAGCAGGCAGGGGGTGCGGCCGCCGACGAGTTCCTCGCGATAGTCGAAGGGCAGCGGTTCGACGTCGGTGAATCCGGTGTGGGTGCGCCATTCGGTGACGAAGGAGACCGCCTGTTCGATCTCCCATTCCCAGTCCTCGGGTTCCCAGTGGGCGACCGAGCCGCGGCCGGAGCAGAAGTGGCCGTTGAAGTGGGTGCCGATCTCGTGCCCCTCCAGCCAGGCCGCACGGATGTTGCGCAGGGTCTCCTTGACGTGCTCGTCGGAGAGATAGCCGATGTCGGAGGCGCCGCGCGGATTGTTCGGGGGGCGATAGGCGTGTCGTCTGTCCTCGGGCAGACAGTAGATTCCGGAGAGGAAGAAGGTCATCCGGGCGCCGTGATTCCGGGCCAGTTCCCGGAAGCGCGGGAAAAGGCCGTTGCCCACTTCTCCGGCGCCGTCCCAGGAGAAGACGACGAACTGCGGCGGTTTCTCGCCCGGTTCCAGCTGTTCGGGCGGGGGCGGCTGATTGGGCTGTTCGGCGACGACGGCCGCGGAGCCGTCGCCGATCCGCCGGGGCTTCGCGCGGATGCTCGGTTTCGCGGCGGGGCCGTCCGACAGACCCGCCGCACATCCGGCGACCGCCGGTGCAACGGCCGCGACCGCTCCCCATCCGAGGAGATCCCGCCGGCTGATCCCGCCCATGTCGCTCTCCCTCATTGCTCCCTGTGTCGCCCATACAAGACGACTTCGGGTGAGAGGGCGCGTCGGAATACGGCAAACGCCGGACAGTCTGCTATTGCAGACCGTCCGGCGTCTGCCGGTGAAAACGGCTCAGGCGCCGAATGCCTTGGCCCCGCCCTTCACCGGCTTGGCGCCGGCGAGGAGATGAGCGGGCACCAGATCGCGGGCCGGCTCGCTGTAGCCCACCGAAACGATCTTGTCGCCGCGGTAGGTGAAGGTCGTCAGGCTCGCCAGCGTGCACTGCCGCTTGCGCGGGTCGTGCCACAGCCGCCGCTTCTCCACGAAGCTGCGCACGATCCAGATCGGCAGCTGGTGGCTCACGCACACCGCCTCGTGACCGCGGGCCGCGTCGCGCGCCCGGTCCAGCGCGGCCATCATCCGCACGACCTGCTCGACGTACGGCTCGCCCCAGGACGGGCGGAACGGGTTCGTCAGGTGCCGCCAGTTGGCGGGCTTGCGCAGCGCGCCGTCGCCCACGCCGAAGGTCTTGCCCTCGAAGACGTTCGCCGCCTCGATCAGCCGCTCGTCCGTGGCCAGGTCCAGGCCGTGCGCCTTGGCGATCGGCGTGGCCGTCTCCTGGGCGCGCTCCAGCGGGGACGCCACCACGTGCGTGACGTCCCGGTCGGCCAGGTGCTCGGCGACCCGGTCGGCCATCTGCCGGCCCAGCTCGGACAGGTGGTAGCCGGACCGGCGGCCGTAGAGCACGCCCTCGGGGTTGTGGACCTCGCCGTGCCGCATCAGGTGCACGACGGTGATGTCGTCGTTGCTCACTTCGCCTCCTCCGTCGCCTCGGCCGCCGCCCGGGCGGCGGCCGGCAGTGCCGCCGCGATCCGCTCGACCGCCGCGCTGTCGTGGGACGTCGAGACGAACCAGGACTCGAAGGCCGACGGCGGCAGGTACACGCCGTTCGCCAGCATCGCGTGGAAGAAGGCGGTGAAGCGGAAGGACTCCTGCTCCCGGGCCTCGGCGTAGTTCGTCACCCCGGCCTCGGTGAAGAAGACCGAGAACATGTTTCCCGCGGTCTGCAGCCGGTGGGCCACGCCCGCCTTCGTGAGCGCCTCGGTGACCAGGCCACTGATCTCCGCCGAGACCGCGTCGACCTTGTCGTACGCGGCGTCGTCCAGCAGCCGCAGCTGCGCCAGGCCCGCGGCCGTGGCGACCGGGTTCCCGGAGAGCGTGCCCGCCTGGTAGACCGGGCCCGCCGGGGCCAGGTGGGCCATCACGTCCGCACGGCCGCCGAAGGCCGCCGCCGGGAAGCCGCCGCCCATGACCTTGCCGAAGGTCATCAGGTCCGGCGCGACCCCGTCGATCCCGTACCAGCCCGCCTTCGAGACGCGGAAGCCGGTCATCACCTCGTCGGAGATGAACAGCGCACCGTTCTCCGCACAGGCCGCCTTCAGGCCCGCGTTGAAGCCCGGCAGCGGCGGGACCACGCCCATGTTGCCCGGCGACGCCTCGGTGATCACACAGGCGATCTCGCCCGGGTGCGCACGGAAGGCCGCGCGCACCGCGTCGAGGTCGTTGTACGGGAGCACGATGGTGTCCCCGGCCTGGGCGCCGGTGACGCCGGGGGTGTCGGGGAGCGCGAAGGTGGCCAGGCCCGAGCCGGCCGCGGCCAGCAGGGCGTCCACGTGGCCGTGGTAGCAGCCGGCGAACTTGACGACCTTGGCCCGGCCGGTGAAGCCGCGCGCGAGCCGGATCGCCGACATGGTCGCCTCGGTGCCGGAGGACACCAGGCGCACCTGCTCGACGGGCGCGATCCGGGCGACGATCTCCTCCGCCAGGGCCACCTCGCCCTCGCCGGGCGTGCCGAAGGAGGTGCCGCGGGAGACGGCCTGCTGCACGGCCGAGAGCACCTCGGGGTGGGAATGGCCGAGAATCATCGGTCCCCACGAACACACGAGGTCCACGTATTCCCGGCCGTCCGCGTCGGTCAGGTACGGGCCGCTGCCGGACACCATGAACCGGGGCGTACCGCCCACGGCGCGGAACGCGCGCACGGGAGAGTTCACGCCACCGGGCGTGACGGCCGCCGCACGGTCGAAGAGCGTCTGCGAGACTGGGGCTTGGTATGGGTACGGGTAGCTCACACCAGCCATGGTCTCAGAGCGGTACGAGCGGTTGCGTCCGGGCGTTTCGCACGTCGTCCATGGGGGAGGTCTCTGAGACGATGATCGGGTTGCGCGGCGGGGGCTGTGCTGGCTGAAAAAGCGGTCGGGTGGAGATATGCATCGCGGTGGCGGACTGGGCGAGGGCACCGATGACCTGGGGCCCGAGCGCGCCGAGCAGACCCGCAGGGGGCGGCACCGGCGCGCCGGCGGCCACGAGGAGCAGAGCCCGGAGCCGGTCCCCGGGAGCACGGCAGGCACGGAGAGCACGGAAAGCAGGAGTGGCCGGGTGGGGGTGACCTACAAGTACTTCGGGGCCCCCAACGGTGCGACCGCTGCCCGCGTCCCCATCTCCATGCGTCCCGAGGAACTCGGCGGTGACGAGCTGGGCATGGGCGGCATGTTCACCAGGATCAAGCCGGAGACGGTGGCCGCCATGGTCCTCACCGGCATCGAGGGCATACCCCTGCACAAGGTTCCCCCGCTCGAACTGGTCGTCCTCCACCCCGACTACGCGGTGGTCAAGCTGCCCATGACCGTCGTCGACCCGCTGCGCGGCATCGGCGAGGAGGCGGTCGGCGCCGCCGCCTTCATCTGGTCCACCGTCCCCGACCGGGGCGGTCCGCGTGACGCCTTCACCGTCTACAAGCTGCTGCACGAGTGGCAGGACTTCTCGCACCGCCTGCACGAGGCGGGGCATCAGCCGTATTGCCTGGTCTGGCCGTAGCCGTTCGTGCCCCGCGCGGGGAACTGCGCGACCAGCCCCCACCGGCCTGGCAGCCGGAGTACATCCCTGTGCGGGCCGTTCGTGGTTGCTCGCGCAGTTCCCCGCGCCCCTGACGGGGCACGGTGTTCGGGCACGGCATTAGCCTGGCCGGCATGCTCGCCATCCGCTCCATCGCCCTCTTCGTCCTCGCCGCCCTCCTCGAGATCGGCGGCGCCTGGCTCGTCTGGCAGGGTGCCCGCGAGCACCGCGGATGGGCGTGGATCGGGGCCGGGATCGTCGCGCTGGGGGCGTACGGATTCGTCGCCACGCTCCAGCCGGACGCCCACTTCGGCCGCATCCTCGCCGCGTACGGCGGGGTGTTCGTCGCCGGCTCGCTGGCCTGGGGCATGGTCGCCGACGGGTACCGGCCCGACCGCTACGACGTGATCGGCGCCCTGGTCTGCCTGGCGGGCGTCGTCGTGATCATGTACGCGCCGAGAGGGCGCTGACGGCTTATCCTGCGAGCGATCACGCGCGAATGCGTCCCGCCGTCCCCAGGAGGCCCGTTGTGAGCACCCGTACCGCCGTCATCACCGGCGCCAGCAGCGGCATCGGCGCCGCCACCGCGCGGCAGCTGGCCTCCGCCGGGTACCGGGTCGTGCTCACGGCGCGCCGCGAGGACCGGATCCGGGCGCTGGCGGCGGAGCTGCCGAATGCCGTGGCGCAGGTGCTGGACGTGACCGACCGGGCCGCCGTCGACGCCTTCGCGGCCTCGCTGGACCGGGTCGACGTGCTGGTCAACAACGCGGGCGGGGCGATCGGTGCGGACCGGGTGGCCGACGCCGATCCGGCCGACTGGCGCACGATGTACGAGACCAACGTGCTCGGCGTGCTGAACGTGACGCAGGCGCTGCTGCCGGCGCTGCGGGAGAGCGGCGACGGGACGGTGCTCGTCGTCTCCTCGACGGCGGGGCTCTCCACCTACGAGGGCGGGGGCGGGTACGTCGCCGCGAAGCACGGTGCGCATGTGATCGCCGAGACGCTGCGGCTGGAGCTGTGCGGCGAGCCGGTGCGGGTCGTCGAGGTCGCGCCCGGGATGGTGAAGACCGGCGAGTTCGCCCTGACCCGCTACCGCGGGGACGAGGAGAAGGCGGCCGCGGTCTATGCGGGGGTCGCCGAGCCGTTGACGGCCGAGGACGTTGCGGAGACGATCACCTGGGCGATCACTCGCCCGTCCCACGTGAACATCGATCTGCTCGTCGTCCGCCCCCGTGCCCAGGCATCCAACTACAAGGTGCACCGCGAGGGCTGAGGGCCGACGCCGGGCCGCACGACCGAGGAGCCGTCCTGCCATGCGCGTCATCGACTTCGATCACCTCGTCCTCAACGTCTCGGACGCCGAGAGGTCCCTGGCCTTCTACTGCGGCCCGCTCGGGCTGGAGCCGGTGCGGGTGGAGGAGTGGCGCGCCGGGCAGGTGCCGTTCCCGTCGGTGCGGGTGAGCCCGACGACGATTATCGACCTGGTGGAGGGGCCGCGCGGGGAGTCCAACGTGGACCACCTGTGTCTCGTCGTGGAGCCGCTGGACTGGCAGACGGTGATCGATGCCGGGACGTTCGACGTCGTGCGCGGGCCCAGCAACAACTTCGGCGCGCGGGGGCAGGCGGAGTCGCTCTACGTCCGTGACCCGGACGGCAACACCGTGGAGCTCCGCTGGTACCCGCAGGACCGCCAGGGCTAGGGGCGCCTCAGTCCTTGTCGCGGTCCTTGTCCAAGGACCTGAGGAAGTCCGGGTTGTCGTCCGGCGCGACCCACTGCCGCTCCGCCGCCCGCGCGGGCGTCCGCCGCGGGCGGCCCGCGGTCAGCCAGGCGACCGGGCCCACCAGGACCTCGCCGAAGAGCAGGATCACAAACACCCAGGCGATCTTCGGCAGGCCCCGCACCTCGTTCTCGGGGGTGTTCAGGCAGTCCACGAAGGCGTAGATCCACAGCGCCAGGATCAGCAGGAACGGCAGATACCTGAGCATGGAGGCGGCCCCCGGAGTGCGGTGCTGCGGGGCCGCGCGGCAGCCCCAGTGACGGGTCCAGGGTAGTGCGTGCTCGATACTGGAACGCATGGCTTACGACGATCTGCGTTCGTTCCTCAGGGCGCTGGAGCGCGACGGTGACCTCAAGCGCATCAAGGCCGAAGTCGATCCGTACCTGGAAGTCGGGGAGATCGTCGACAGGGTGAACAAGGCCGGCGGGCCCGCCCTGCTCTTCGAGAACGTCAAGGGCTCGGCCATGCCGCTCGCGATGAACGTCTTCGGTACCGACCGGCGGCTGCTCAAGGCGCTCGGGCTGGCGTCCTACGACGAGATCTCCGAGAAGATCGGCGGTCTGCTCAAGCCCGAGCTGCCGCACGGCTTCACCGGTGTCCGCGAGGCCTTCGGCAAGCTCGGTGCGATGGCGCACGTCCCGCCGAGGAAGGTGAAGGAGGCGCCCGTCCAGGAGGTCGTCCTCACCGGCGACGACGTCGACCTCGACCGGCTGCCCGCGCTGTTCACCTGGCCCGAGGACGGCGGCTCCTTCTTCAACCTCGGCCTCACGCACACCAAGGACCCCGAGTCGGGCGTCCGCAACCTGGGTCTGTACCGCCTGCAGCGGCACGACAAGCGCACCATCGGGATGCACTGGCAGATCCACAAGGACAGCCGCAACCACTACCAGGTGGCGGCCCGGCGCGGGGAGCGGCTGCCGGTCGCCATCGCCTTCGGCTGCCCGCCCGCGGTGACGTACGCGTCCACCGCGCCGCTGCCCGGCGACATCGACGAGTACCTGTTCGCCGGGTTCATCCAGGGCAAGCGGATCGAGATGGTCGACTGCAAGACCGTTCCGCTGCAGGTCCCGGCCAACGCCGAGGTCGTCCTGGAGGGCTGGCTGGAGCCCGGGGAGATGCTGCCCGAGGGCCCGTTCGGCGACCACACCGGCTTTTACACGCCGCAGGAGGACTTCCCCGCGCTGACCATCGACTGCGTCACCATGCGGAAGCGTCCGCTGCTGCAGTCGATCGTGGTCGGGCGGCCGCCGACGGAGGACGGCCCGCTGGGGCGGGCCACCGAGCGGTTCTTCCTGCCGCTGCTGAAGGTCATCGTGCCGGACATCGTGGACTACCACCTGCCGGAGTCGGGCGGCTTCCACAACTGCGCGATCGTCTCGATCGACAAGAAGTACCCCAAGCACGCGCAGAAGGTGATGCACGCCGTCTGGGGTGCGCACATGATGTCGCTGACCAAGCTGATCATCGTGGTCGACGCGGACTGCGACGTCCACGATCTGCACGAGGTGTCCTGGCGGGCCCTCGGCAACACCGACTACGCCCGTGACCTCACCGTCGTCGAGGGCCCGGTCGACCACCTCGACCACGCCTCCTACCAGCAGTTCTGGGGCGGCAAGGCGGGCATCGACGCGACCGCGAAGTGGCCCGAGGAGGGCTACACGCGCGACGGGGGCTGGCCGCGGATGGTCGAGTCGGACCCGGAAGTCGCCGAGCGCGTGACCAAGCGCTGGAAGGAGTACGGCTTGTGAGCCGCGAGTCCACAATGGTGGCCTGCAGTGCGAAGACGGAGTTTCTCCGCCTTCGCGGAGGTGAACCGGAGTACGGCCTGTGACCGCCCCCGCCGCCGCAGTCCCCCAGCCGGGGCGCACCAGGGCCTTCCTGCGCCTGGTGATGATCGAGCACTCCGTCTTCGCGCTGCCCTTCGCGTACATCGCCGCGCTGACGGCGATGTACCAGAGGAACGGCACGGTCGACTGGTGGAAGCTCTTCCTCGTCACCGTCGCGATGGTCGGCCTGCGCACGTTCGCCATGGCGTGCAACCGCATCATCGACCGCGAGATCGACGCCCGTAACCCGCGCACCGCGAACCGCGAGCTGGTCACGGGTGCGGTGTCGGTGCGTTCGGCGTGGACGGGCGCGCTGGTCGCCGTCGTGTTCTTCATCGGCGCGGCCGGGCTGCTGAACCCGCTGTGCCTGGCGCTGGCGCCGATCGCCGTGATCCCGATGGTGGTCTATCCGTACGGCAAGCGGTTCACCAACTTCCCGCACGCGATCCTCGGTCTGGCCCAGGCGATGGGCCCGGTCGGCGCGTGGCTGGCGGTGACGGGGTCGTGGTCCTGGGAGGCGGTGGTCCTCGGGCTCGCGGTGGGCATCTGGATCGGCGGCTTCGACCTGATCTTCGCGTGCCAGGACGTGGCCGCGGACCGCGCGCACGGGGTGAAGTCCACCCCGGCCCGCTTCGGCATCCCGGCCGCGCTGCACGGTGCGCGGGTGTGCCACGTCATCACCACGGCGCTGCTGATCTGGTACGGCGTGGCCATTCACGCGGGCATCTTCTGGTGGGTCGGCCTGGTGGTGGTCGGGGCGGCGTTCGGCTACGAGCACACGATCGTGCGGCCGCACGACCTGTCGCGGCTGAACAGGGCGTTCTTCACGGTGAACGGTTTCGTCGGGATCAGCCTGTTCTGCTTCGCCCTGCTCGACCTGGTCGCCCGCGGCCTCGGCTGGTAGCGGTCCGGACCAATACCGGCCGTGGCCCGCGCGGCCGGACGGTTAGGCTCATCGCGTGGAGCCGTACGAACACACAACGCGACGTCAGGAACGCCGGCCCTGGGTGGTCGGCGTGTCCGGTGCTTCCGGCACGCCGTACGCGGCGGCCGTGGTGCGCGGGCTGCTGGAGGCCGGGGAGGCCGTGGACCTGGTGGTCAGCCGGGCCGCGCGGCTGACGTTGCTGGACGAGACCGGGATCGGGTTCCGGGATGCGCACTGGCGGGACGATCTGCGCGAGTGGCTGTCGCGGGGGGCCGACGGCAAGCCGTTCCCGTTCGAGGGCGACCTGTCGGACGTGCGCCACTGGGCGGCCGGCGATCTGGCCGCCGGGCCGTCGTCCGGCTCGTACCCGGTCAAGGGGATGCTGATCGTCCCGGCGAGCACGGCCTGTGTGGCCGGAGTGGCGCTGGGACTGTCGAAGGATCTGCTGCAGCGCACCGCGAGCGTGACCCTGAAGGAGCGTCGGCCGTTGATCGTCGCGGTGCGGGAGACACCGCTGAGCGGTCAGACGCTCAGGCAGCTGGTGGCCCTGGACGAGGCGGGCGCTGTGGTGCTGCCCGCCTCTCCGGCGTTCTATGCGGGGGCGACGCACATCCAGGATCTGGTGGATTTCGTCGCCGGGCGGGTGCTGGACGCGGCAGGGGTGCCGCACCGGCTGTACCGCAGGTGGAAGGGAGAGCTCGGTGGCTCACGGACCCTCGGGGAGGGTTAGCCCTTCTTGGCGCGCAGGGTGCGGAACTTCGACCCGGTGCGGCGCTCGGTCGTTGCGGACTTGTGGGCACGCGAGCGGTTGGCCAGGTCCTGCAGCTCGCGCATGCGGGCGTAGGCCACCTCGATCGAGTACACGGGGACTCCACTCCTGAAGGATCGACGTTGATTCTCTGAGCTGATGAAAGATTTACGGGGTGCTGAGCCCCGTACGCCTTAGATTCTACACGCAAGACGGCAAGTTCGCTGATTATTGAAAGGTGCCAGGCTATGGACGCGGTGGACAGGCAGCTCATCCAGGCCCTGCGGGAGAACGGCCGGGCCTCGTACGCGGAACTGGGCCGGCTGGTCGGCCTCTCCGGGCCGAGCGTCACGGACCGGATCAACCGCCTGGAGGCTGCGGGCGTCATCACGGGCTACCGCGCGACCGTCAACGCCGCGTCGCTCGGTCTCGGGGTCACGGCCCTCATCGGCATCCAGCTCTCGGACGCCGCGGACCACGAGGACGTGGCGCGCCGGCTGCGCGACCTGGAGGAGATCGAGGACTGCTGGTTCATCGCCGGCGACGACTCGTACATGCTCAAGGTCCGCATCGGGGACGTGGACGGCCTGGAACGCACCATCCGCCGGCTGTCGGGCACCAAGGGCGTCGCCCGCACCCGCACCACGATCGTGCTCTCCACCAAGTGGGAGAACCGGGTGGGCGAGCTGCCCGAAGAGGTCTGAAAACAGGGGAGTAGTCTCGACGGGGTTGCGCATAGGACATCGGAGAGGCGGACGCATGGACGTGGGGCTCAAGCGCGAGCTGGAGGAGAAGGTCCGCGCGGGAGAGCGGCTGACCCGCGAGGACGGCATCGCCCTCTACGCGTCCGACGACCTGGCCTGGCTGGGCGGCCTCGCCCACGAGGTGCGCACGCGCAAGAACGGTGACGTCGTCCACTTCAACGTCAACCGGCACCTCAACATGACCAACGTGTGCACCGCGTCGTGCGCGTACTGCTCGTTCCAGCGCAAGCCGGGCGAGAAGGACGCGTACACCATGCGCATCGAGGAGGCCGTCCGCCTCGCCAAGGCCATGGAGAACGACAACCTCACCGAGCTGCACATCGTCAACGGCCTGCACCCGACGCTGCCGTGGCGCTACTACCCCCGCTCGCTGAAGGCGCTCAAGGAGGCCCTGCCGCAGGTCTCCCTGAAGGCCTTCACCGCGACGGAGATCCACCACTTCGAGAAGATCTCCGGGCTGTCCGCCTCCGAGATCCTCGACGAACTGATCGACGCCGGGCTGGAGTCGCTGACCGGCGGTGGCGCCGAGATCTTCGACTGGGAGGTCCGGCAGCACATCGTCGACCACGAGACCCACTGGGAGGACTGGTCGCGCATCCACCGCCTCGCGCACGAGAAGGGTCTGAAGACCCCGTGCACGATGCTCTACGGGCACATCGAGGAGCCCCGCCACCGTGTGGACCATGTGCTGCGGCTGCGTGAACTGCAGGACGAGACCGGCGGGTTCCAGGTCTTCATCCCGCTGCGCTACCAGCACGACTTCGTGGACATGAAGGACGGCAAGGTCCGCAACCGGCTCCAGGCCCGGACCACCATGGCCACCGGCGCCGAGGCGCTGAAGACCTTCGCCGTCTCCCGGCTGCTCTTCGACAACGTGCCGCACGTCAAGGTCTTCTGGGTCATGCACGGCGTCCAGACCGCCCAGCTCGCGCTGCAGCACGGTGCGGACGACATGGACGGCTCGGTCGTCGAGTACAAGATCACGCACGACGCGGACAACTACGGCACGCCCAACAAGCTGACCCGGGACGACCTGCTGGAGCTGATCCGCGACGCCGGATTCCGCCCGGTCGAGCGCAACACGCGCTACGAGATCATCCGCGAGTACCCGGGCCCCGACGCGGAGCGGCGCGAGTCGCCGCAGCCGATGCGGGTCTGAGACGGCTTGTGTTTGACTGGAACAGACCGTTCCCCATGAGCCCGAGAAGAAGGTCCCGTCCGTGAACAGCAACAAGTTCGCATCGCTCCGCTACACCGCGCTGCGCGTGGCCTTGCTCGTCGCCTGCTTCGGGGTCGTGTGGGTGCTCTGCTACTTCCACGTGATCCCGCTGGGTGTGGGCGGTTCGAACGTGTTCTGGATGGTGCT
The DNA here is from genome assembly GCF_047456005.1 of Streptoverticillium reticulum. NCBI lineage: Bacteria > Bacillati > Actinomycetota > Actinomycetes > Kitasatosporales > Streptomycetaceae > Streptomyces > Streptoverticillium reticulum. Next base: position 4,576,847 of record NZ_CP179755.1, read on the forward strand.
CCTCGCGCTCGTGATCTCCGCACCGCTGAGCTTCGTGCTGCTGCGCAAGCAGCGGGACGCGATGTCGGTGCAGATCAGCGAGCGGGTGGACCGTGCCAAGGCCCGCCTGGAGGCCAACGCGGGCCAGGAGGACGGGGCCTGACCCGTCCCGCTACGGGGGTGTAACCCTCGTCACATCACAGGTGCGCATGCCGCGCCCGGAGTTCCCCAACTCCGGGCGCGGCATGCGGCGTTTTGGGCGATTCAAGAACCCTTTGTGACCCCTGGTGGCCCCTGATCCCAAAGTAATGCTTTGAGGTGCTCAAAGTACGGGTGTTAACGTGTTCGACATGAAGACAGCAGCAGCGCACCGCATCCCCACGGGCCCCCGGCTCGTGGCGCGCCTGCACGTCGATCTCTGCCGCTGCCTCTCCGCGGCCTGTTGCAGCCGCTGACGTCGCTCTTCCCCTGACTTCCCGTCTGCATCCGGAGTTCTCCGTTGTCCTCGACGCCCTCGTCCGCCCTGCGCGGCCGCATACCCAAGGTCCCGTTCTGGGCCCAGATCCTGCTCGCCCTGGTGCTGGGCGCCTTGCTCGGCTGGGTCGCTAAGAGCGGTGACGTCCACTGGCTCCAGGTGACCCTCGACAAGATCGGCAGCCTCTTCGTCCAGCTGCTGATGGTCGTGGTCGCCCCGCTGGTCTTCTTCGCCATCCTGGTGTCGATCACCAATCTGCGGAACGTCGCCAACGCCGCCCGGCTGGCCACCCGCACCCTGATGTGGTTCATGATCACGTCGCTGATCGCGGTCAGTATCGGCCTGGCGATCGGCCTGCTCACCCACCCCGGCTCCGGCACCGGCCTGACCGCCGCCGACGGCGCCGAGCCCAAGAAGCACGGCTCCTGGCTGGACTTCCTCACCGGCATCGTCCCCACCGACGTCATCACGCCGTTCACGCAGCTGAACGTGCTGCAGATCGTCTTCATGGCCGCCGTCGCCGGCGTCGCCGTCCTGCAGATCGGCGAGAAGGCGCAGCCGCTGCTGACCTTCTCCGAGTCCGTGCTGGAGCTGCTGCAGAAGGTCCTGTGGTGGGTCATCCGGCTCGCCCCGCTGGGCAGCCTGGGCCTGGTCGGCCGGGCGGTCTACAAGTACGGCTGGGACCTGATCGGCAGGTACGCGACCTTCACCGCCGACATCTACGTCGGCTGCGCCATCGTGCTCTTCGGTGTCTACCCGCTGCTGCTCGCCACGGTCGCCAAGGTCAACCCGCTGCAGTTCTTCAAGGGTGCCTGGCCCGCCATCCAGCTCGCCTTCGTCTCCCGCTCCTCCGTGGGCACCATGCCGCTGACGCAGAAGGTGACGGAGCGCCTCGGGGTGCCGAAGGAGTACACCTCCTTCGCGGTGCCGTTCGGCGCAACGACCAAGATGGACGGCTGCGCCTCCATCTACCCGGCCATCGCCGCGATCTTCGTGGCGCAGGTCTTCGGCGTCCCGCTGCAGCTGCGCGACTACCTGCTGATCGCCTTCGTCTCGGTCATCGGCTCGGCCGCCACGGCCGGCCTGACCGGTGCCACGGTGATGCTGACGCTGACCCTGTCGACGCTGGGCCTGCCGATGGCGGGTGTGGGTCTGCTGCTGGCGATCGACCCGATCGTGGACATGATGCGCACGGCCACCAATGTGGCGGGGCAGTCGGTGATCCCGATCATCGTCGCGGCGCGGGAGGACATCCTGGACCGCGAGAAGTTCAAGACGGCCGACGGCTCGAAGCTCGAGACCGAGGACGAGCCTCAGCCGGTCCTGGCCGCTGCGTAGCTCCGTCCCAACAGCAACGCCCCTGGCCCCGTCATTGGGCTGGGGGCGTTGGCGTTGTCAGGGATGCTGGCATCAGAGCAGACTTCCGGTGAAGCGGAACACGGTCGACGAGATCGTGAGTCAGGAGTTCGTCGGCTGGGGCGAAGCGCCGACAGCTACTTGGAGCGAGGCCGCAAGTTATTAATGACGTCACTGAGATGACAGCCGCGTTCGACCTCTGGATTGCCCTTGAAGAAGTTCCTTAGTTCTGGGTGAGCGTCAATGAGAGCTACTGTCTGAGTTTGCCGAGTAAGGCAGTCAGGGGGCGTTGGCGGCTCATGGCCTTGCGCGGCGGACCCAAGAATACCGAGGCCCGCGGCACTCAACGTAAAGAAACCCCCGATGAGAAGTTTCGTCCAGCAGCCGGGAGGAGGTCGTCGGCCCCATCTCGTCGGCAACCAGCTAGGCATGCCGCGTCTCCGTGCAAGCGTCGCGGAGCTTCATGGCCTCACGGTAGGCGCCAGCTTCAGCCAGCTTGTGCTGAAGGCTATGTAGCGTGTCTTGAGTCTCGATAATTCGCTCTAGACTTTTATGCGCCTGCGGCTCGTTCAGCGCCCGAAGAACAGTGATCAGGCTCAGGCCTGCCGAGTACATGAGAAACACGCGTTGCCGGCGCTGGTTGTATCCACTGACCAAAAAGCCGGTCGCGATAATCAATGACGAGCTGGCGGCGCCGAATGCGAATTGTGACGTGGCTGTGTGAGCTCCGTAGATGGACACCAACGTCACCACGAGAGCGCCGCTGACTCCAGTCGCCACGGCCACCCCGATGAAGGCGAGTGTTGGCGGCGGTGCTGGCTCCCGAGTGAGGCGTTCGGCATCTCGTACGCTCCGCATCCAGCTGTGCTCTCGAAACCTGACCTGGTTCATCCCGACTCACGGTAAGTGGCCGATATCGACAGATATGAGGTCCGCGGCGAGTCGGCAGCCTGATCCATCAGTTGGCTCAACGATTCGACAGCCAGCACTTCCGGAGAGCTGACAACGGGACGCTGCTGCCCCCGCTCCGAGGCCTTCGAAATGATCACCGAGTGTCGCGCGTCATTGCCGTGCCGGGTGCGTTGCAAGCGCAGTCGATCGCATACCTCCACGTCCCCCTGCCCTCTGGGATGCTGGAGGCCGACGGCGAGAGGGGCAACCCACATGCAGTGGAAGACCCACGGCGAGCGGCAGATATACACAAATCCCTGGGTGAACCTGTGCCTTGTGGATGTCGAGCAGCCTGACGGGCGGCGCTGGGAGCATCACGTCGTGCGGCTGCGGCACTTGGCCGTGGCGGCCGTGGTGAACGACCGGCGCGAGGTGCTGATGATGTGGCGGCACCGCTTCATCACGGACAAGTGGGCGTGGGAACTGCCCATGGGCCTGATCGAGGAGGGCGAGTCTCCCGAACAGGCCGCCGCTCGTGAGGTCGAGGAGGAGACGGGCTGGCGCCCCGGCCCGATGAAGCCGTTGATCTACGCGGAGCCGGCGAACGGCATCACGGACTCGCAGCACTACGTCTTCCGGGCCGATGACGCCACGTACATCGGGCCGCCGACGGAGAAGAACGAGTCCGACCGGATCGAGTGGATCCCGTTGGACCGGGTGCGCGGCATGATCGACCGGCGCGAGGTCGTCAGCAGTGGGTCGCTCGTCGGTCTGCTGTACGTGCTGATGGACGAATCGATCCGCTGACCGGTCACCCGAGGGTGGCCCGCAGTTGTGTCTCGAACGTCACGGCTGCGGGCTCCCTCCGGTGCGGCGCGAGACGCTGCAGGAACTCGCGCAAGTGGCTTCTTGAGGCGGGGACATCTGCGTTGACGGGCCTTGTCACCCGATCTTGATCACGTCCAGGTGCTTGCGCGCAGCCCGGGAGAGGCTGTCCAGGATTGCCTTGCCCTTGGCGGGCGTGGCCAGGGACGGCCGCCCAATAACACCGTTGCGGGTGTAGCCGGCCATGCCCAGGGTGAGCAGGTGTGGTCGGCTCGGGGCCGAATGGTCGTCCCCGTCGATTCCCTCGCCGACGAGATGCGGCGCGCCGTGCAGAAGCAGCGAGACTTCGAACTCTCCGCCGTGCATGTCCTCGGCGCTGCTGCTGTCCAACTCCGCGTCGGATCGCGCCCGGGCGCGATCCTCGCTGACCGGGAAGAGGGCGACGCGGGGGCCGCTGACGTTGATCTCCTGGACGACGTTCTGGAGGACGTAGTTGCCGCCGTGGCCGTTGACGATGAGCAGGCCGGGAACGCCGGAGGCTTCGAGGGATCGCCATATGTCGTGGATCATCGCGTAGAGGGTTCCGGCGCTGATGCTGACCGTGCCGGCCATCGGGGCGTGCTCGTGCGAGCAGGTGATGGTGATCGGTGGCAGCAGGAACAGGTTGTGGTCGTCGGCGATGCGGCGGGCGATCAGGCAGGCGATGGCGGTGTCGGTGATCAGTGGCAGGTGGTCGCCGTGCTGCTCGAAGCTGCCGACAGGCAGGACGGCGACGGCTGGGCCGCGTTCGCGCTCGTCGCCGGAGGTGGCATGCGTGATCAGATCGTCCATGACCACACCTTTACGCATGAGTTCCGCTCCCGTCATGCCACAAACCGATCTCGGACGATCTCGAATCGCTCAAAAAACGTTGCCACGGCGGGTACGGTCCGCTTTGTGTCAACAGCTCGGGCGACCGAAGAGAGCTCGGCGAACGTCCGCGCCGAGCCGGTATGCGTGACGATGCCGAGTGACTTCGTCGCGGCCTCGGCGCCCTGCTCCAGGTCCCCGGCAGTGACGTGCGCACGGGCCAGCCGGGCGAGGTAGACGCTCCGGTCGTTGCGGTACACCGGGTCTAGGGCGGCCAGTTGGTCTTGGAAGAGCTGGACGGCTCGTTGAGGTTGCCCGAGATCGATCCAGCAAGTGGCGCGCTGGATCTCGATGTAGGTCGGAGTGCAGTAGGAGGCATCGACGGTCGTCGGCTGCTCGGCAGCAGTGGCCTGGGAGGCGAGCGCGTACGCCTCGTCGAATCTGGACAGGGCTGCCTTCGAGTTGCGCATGAGCGCGTAGCCCTGGGCTTCCTGCTGCGCAGCCAGGGCAGAGAGCCGGGGAGTGAGCCCTGGCAGCCGCTGCGCAGCCTTGGCGAGACCGATGGCCCGGTCACCGCTGGCGCGTGCTGTTGCCTGGTTGCTCTTGCGGAACAGGATGTACGCCTGCATGTGCTCAGCGGCGGCCTCCTGCGCCCATTCCATCGCGCGATCCGACCAGTACGCAGCAGACTTGAAGTCGCCGCGATCCTGGTGGAGCCAGCCGATGAACTCGGCGACCTTGCCGCCAGTGCGCAACAGGGCCTGGCGAGGCGTACCGGAAGCAGTCTCCAACAGGCGTGTGACGGTCTGCGCGTACTGGGTGACGGCCGGGATGGCGTGGCGGGAGCCGAAGTAGTTTGCGTCTTTGTAGTGCTGCGGGAGCTGGCACTCGATGAGCTCGGCGGCGAACTCGGGGTCGTCCGGCTCGGCCTCCGGCCATGTCGGCGAGAGCCCTTCGGCGGCCGCGTCGTCCGGCGCCCATACCGGGCTTGGCACTGGGCATGCGGCCTGGCCCGCGTCTTCGCCCGTATCCGGTTCCCAGTCGCGGCGTGACAGCCCCAGCATGTGACCGGGGATGCGCAGGCCATCGGCGATGCGCTGGACGAGCTGGAACTCCCTGACCGTACGGCGGCCTTTGAGGATCTCGGTCGCGGCGCTGGGCGTCACGCCAATGCGCCGGCCGATCAGGGCCGGGTACATCCCTGCGCGTTTCGCCAACTGGAAGATCGCGGAGAAGTCGTGGTCCCGGCACGCCTCGATCATCTCGGCGCTGGCGAGCAGACGCACAGGGAAGCCCGCCGGGGGCTCGTACTTGGGCATGAACAACGCTCCGGGGAAGGACGGATACGCGTTTGGGCCATGGTGCGGCGTATCCAGCGATGTTACCCACGGTGGGTAATCACGCTGGTGTCGTTCCGCGAACCGCTTCCCTCGATGCTGGTCGGCATGGAGACACCGCCGGGAGAGGCGAACAGGCAGGCGTTGACCCGGCGTTGGGCGCGACACCCCCGTTGCGTGGGCCTGGCGCGGGCGGAGCTGCGCACTGTGCTGGCCGACTGGGGGCTGCGCTCCCTGGAAGACCCCGCTCTCCTCGTGCTCTCCGAACTGCTGACGAACGCAGTCAGGCACGCCCACGTGTCACCGGGGCGCGAGATCGAAACCAGCTTCCGCCGCGAGGGGAACGGCGTACGGATCGCGGTTGACGATGCGGACTCCGAACGCTGGCCAGAACTACGTGACCAGCACGGCGAGGGCGGACGTGGGCTGATCCTGGTGCGTGGTCTGGCAGACCGCTGTGGTGTGAGCCACCGGCGCGGGGTCGGTAAGTCGGTCTGGGCGGTCCTGACGGTTCGTGGGGAAGGGTGGATGTAATGCGACTGGTCGCATACATGGTCGAGTGTGGGGACGTGCTGCTCGACCACGGGGCACGGGAAGTGAAGGACGTCCACAAGGTGCGGCGCTCCGACGGCCGGGTGGATGTCGTCATGGTCTTGAGCGAGGGCCCTCGGTTGAGGGTTGACGAGGAGCAGCCGGTGCGCGTCCGGCGCGATGGGGCTCGGTCGCGTACAGGGCGCTGATGACGGCCGTACGGAGCAGCCGACGGCGCCAACCTGGAGGCGGAGCCCGCCCCGGTCGCCGCGTAGCCGTTCCGCTACGGCTTGATCTCCACCCTTGACGTCCCTCCGCTCCGTGACATTACCTGTCGGTAATGTAGCGGGGGCGGAGGGACGTTTTGTCGTGACTACTGCACAGAAGGCCAGGCCTGTGACCACGGGCAAGGCCAAGCGCATGCCCCGGGCCGTACGCGAGCGCCAGATGCTCGACGCCGCCGTGGAGGTCTTCGCCCGGCGCGGCTACAGCGCGGCCTCGATGGACGAGATCGCCGAACTGGCCGGGGCCTCCAAGCCCTTGGTGTACCTCTATCTGAACTCCAAGGAAGAGCTGTACGGCGCCTGCATCCGGCGCGAGTCGCGGGCGCTGCTCGATGCCGTGCAGTCCGCCGCGGACCCCGAGGACTCCGCCGACCGGCGGCTGTGGTGCGGACTGCGGGCCTTCTTCGCGCACACCGCCGCGCATCCCTCGGCCTGGGCGATGCTCAGCTGCCAGGCGCGCATCCACGGCGAGCCGTTCGCCCTCGCCCTGGCCGAACTGCGCCAGGAGATCGTCGACTTCGTGGCCCGGCTGATCGCGGCCGCCGGCCGGGACCAGGAGCGGGCCGGAGCGCCCCTGGACGCCCAGGAGGTCTCCGGCCTCGCGCACGCCCTCGTCGGTGCGGCCGAGTCGCTGGCCGGATGGGCCAACACCCGTGCGGACGCCGCCCCTCCCGCGAAGGAGACGGCGGCGACCCTGATGAACGTGACGTGGGCGGGGCTGGAGAACCTGTTGAACGGGCAGCGCTGGGCGCCCGTTCGGCCGTGATCCTCCCGGGGCCGCTCAGCGCTCCGTGCCGGGGCGGCGGCGGGCCAGCAGGACGCCGGTGCCGCCCAGGACGCCGGCCGCGGCGAGGGCTCCGCCGATGAGGGCGGGGTCGGTGTCCGCCGAGCCCTGACCAGGCGCCTCGCCCGCGGCCACGCCGCCCTTCGGGAGCTTCTTGTCGGCGGTGGCGTCGTGCGCCTTGGCGCCGTTGTCCTTCTTGCCGGAGTCCTTGCCGGAGTCCTTGCCGCCCGCCGTGGACTGGGTGATCTTGCCGGTCTTCTGGTCCAGGGTGACCTTCAGGCCGCCGTCGAGGGCGAGGGAGGGGGACGAGGCGGTGAGGGTGCCGAAGACGAAGCCGTCCGGGCCCGTGACGACGGCCTTGTACGAGCCGTCGGCGAGCTTGGTGATCACGGCGTACTTGCCATCCTTGAGCTGGACGGTGCGGGAGGAGGTCTTGCCCTCGTCCTTCTTCTTGTCGTCCTTCTTGTCGTCCTTCTTGCTCTTGTCGTCGCCCTGGGTCTTGGCGGTGACGTTCTGGCCGTCGAAGTGGACGTAGATGCCGTCGGTGTAGCTCTGGCCCTTCTCCAGTACGGCGACGACCTTGCCGCTGCCGGTCTCCTTCACATACGCCTTGCCGTCCTTGATCTCGGCCTCCAAGCCGCCGCCGATGTCGACCGTGCGCGGTTTCGACGCGGTGGCGGAGCTGCTCGGGGACGAGTCCGTGCCGGCGGCGAACGCGGCGGTGGGGGCGGCAACGGCGCCGGTGAGGACGGTTGCGGCTATGGCGGTGCGGAGGGCGGTGCGCAGGTTGGTGTGCATAGGGCTCTGCGTCTCCTCACGGAGTGGGGGGTGTGACGCGGACAACGCTATTTCGGGCGCAATGCCGCACGGATCGGCAAAAAGGGCAGGCGTGTGCTGGCCGTAAGGACTAGAGGCGGGGTGGAGGAGGTGGGCCTTCAGGCGTACATTCACCGGGAAATTACCGCTGAGTAAGGCAAGTTGTGGGTCTCTATGTGGGTCTCTGGAACATGGGTCTCTGGAACAGGAGCCGCACGTGTCCGCACCGCACAGCGCCATCACCTCCGTCCCCGCCTCCGCCGCACCGCCCGCGCTCGTCCCGCCGCGGACGACGGCCGTCGACGGCACCGTCCGCGAGGCGCACGTCCCCCCTCTCGCACCGCCCGTCCGGCAGGGTTCGCTCGGCGACCTGCCCTTCCTCAACGCCGCCGTGGCACCGCTGGACGTCGTCCTCGGCCGCAAGCAGGACGACGGCACCTGGCGCGACGTGACCGCCGCCGCCTTCGCCGCCGAGGTCGCCGGCGTGGCCAAGGGCCTGATCGCCGGCGGGCTGCAGCCCGGCGACCGGCTCGCGATCATGGCCCGCACCCGGTACGAGTGGACCCTGCTGGACTGCGCGGGCTGGGCCGCGGGCCTGGTCACCGTCCCCGTCTACCCGACCTCCTCCGGCCTGCAGGTGCGCTGGATCCTCCAGGACTCCGGCGCGTCCGCCATCGCCGTCGAGGGTGCCGAGCAGGCCGCAGTCGTCGAGGGCGAGCGCGCGCAGCTGCCCCGGCTCGCCCACGTGTGGCAGTTCGACGACGGATGCATCCCGCAACTCATGGACGCCGGGCGCCCGTTGCCGGACGCCGCCGTCACCGAGCGGCGCGCCGGCCGGCGCCCCGAGGACGTCGCCACCCTCATCTACACCTCCGGCACCACCGGGCGCCCCAAGGGCTGCGTCCTCACCCACGCCAACTTCTTCGCCGAGGTCGACAACACGACCGAACTGCTGCACCCGATCTTCAAGTCCGTGAGCAGGGAGCCCGCCGCCACCCTGCTCTTCCTGCCGCTCTCGCACGTCTTCGGGCGGATGGTGGCCGTGGGCTGCCTGCGTGCCCGCGCCCGGCTGGGCCATGCGCCGTCCCTGCGGACCGAGGAACTGCGCGCGGATCTGGAGGGGTTCAGGCCGACGTTCCTGCCCGCCATCCCCTACGTCCTGGAGAAGATCTACAACAACGGCAGAGCCACCGCCGAACGGCTCGGCCGCGCCGCCGTGTACGACCGGGCGGCCGCCGTCGCACGGGAGTACGGCGAGGCCGTGGAGGCCGGCCGCCACGGCACCGGACCCGGGCCCGGACTGCGGCTGCGCGCGGAGCGGGCGTTCTACGACCCCCTGGTCTACCGGAAGCTGCGCGCCGCCCTGGGCGGGCGCGTGCGCTACGTCCTGACCGGCGGCTCGCCGCTCGGCCGGCGGCTCGGCGCGTTCTACACGGGCGCGGGCATGGAGGTCTTCGAGGGCTACGGCCTGACGGAGACCACGGCCGCCGCGACGATCACCCCGCCGCTGCGGCCCAAACTGGGCACGGTGGGATGGCCGCTGCCCGGGTGCCGGGTGCGCATCGCCGACGACGGCGAGGTGCTGCTCTCCGGGAGCCACGTCTTTCCGGGCTACTGGGACGCGGAACGCGGGGCGGCGGTGCCGCCCGCTGCGGGGGAGTGGTTCGCCACGGGCGACCTGGGAGCCCTCGACGCCGAGGGGTACCTGACGATCACGGGCCGGAAGAAGGAGCTGCTCGTCACGAGCGGCGGCAAGAACGTGGCCCCGGCGCCCCTGGAGGACCGGCTGCGGGCCCACCCGCTGGTGGGCCAGGCGATCGTCGTCGGTGACGACCGGCCCTACGTGGCCGCGCTGTTGACGCTGGAGCCGGACGGGCTGGCGCACTGGCAGAAGATGCGGGGGATGGAGGGGGTGCCGGTGGAGGAGCTCGTCTGCGATGCCGGCCTGAGGGGTTCCTTGCAGGAGGCTGTCGATGAGGCCAACCGGCTCGTGTCGCGTGCCGAATCGATACGGCGGTTTGCCGTGCTGCCGGTTGATTTCACGGAGGAGGCGGGGCACCTCACGCCCTCGCTGAAGCTGAAACGCTCCGCTATAGCAAGGGACTTCGCGGAGGAGATCGAGGCACTGTACGTCAACTGACGGCTGGCTGTGGCTGGTCGCGCAGTTCCCCGCGCCCCTTCGGGGCGCGAGGAGTTGCCCCGTGCCCCGAAGGGGCGCGGGGAACTGCGCGACCAGCCACGACGAGCCCGCAGTCAGCAGTTGCCCTCCGCCGGCTCCCCGGCAAAGCGGGCTGCAAGCCAGTCGGCAGACGGCACCGCCCCCGCGATCGCGCCCACCACGTGTTCGGCCAGCGGCAGGGACGTCCAGCGCACCGTCGCGCCCTTGGCGCACCAGTCGGCGCGCAGCTGCTTGCCCACCGCGTACGGGATCAGTTCGTCGATCGCACCGTGGTACAGGTACACCGGCCGGTCCGGCGCGTGCGTCCCCAGCTGCGACAGGCGCAGCACCCGCTGCCAATCCGGTTCGTACAGCGGGTTCTTGACCGTCACGTCCGAGATGCGCTTGAAGAGCCCCGCCACCCCGTTGATCACCACGCAGTGGTGCTTCAGGAAGTCCACGGAGGAGCGGCCGCGGTCGTTGAGGTACCGCTCCAGGTGGAGTTCGGGGTAGGCCGCGTTCTGGCCCACGGCGGCCATGAGGATCAGGCCCGCGCCGATGTTGCCGTTGTTGAAGTCCGCGGTCTTCAGCAGGTCGGCCGGGACGCCGCCGGTGGCCGTGCCCTTGACGTTCAGTTCGGGGGCGTACGAGTCGTGCAGCTCGGCGGCCCAGCTGCCGGCCTGGCCGCCCTGCGAGTAGCCCATGATGCCGACGGGCGTGTCCGGACCGAGCCCGGTTCCGGGCAGTCGCAGCGCCGCCCGGGCCGCGTCCAGGACGGCGTGGCCCTCGGACGGGCCGACCGTGTAGGTGTGGTCGCCGGGGGTGCCCAGGCCCTCGTAGTCGGTGACGGCAACGGCCCAGCCGCGCCAGGTGAGTTGCTGGATCAGGTTGGCCTCGACCGTCGTCCCGTACGGGAAGCCCGCCGAGGGTGCGCAGGAGTCGGCCATGCCGACCGTGCCGACGGCGTACGTGACCAGCGGGCGGGGGCCCGTGCGGCCGTCCTGGGGGACGATCACCGTGCCCGACACGACGTTCGGCGCGCCCTTGGCCGTGGTCGAGCGGTAGGTGATGTGCCAGGCCCGGGTGTTGGTCGGCTGGCCGGGCAGCGGGTGGAAGGAGGTGGGTGCGGAGGTGACGATGCCGCCGGGCGTGCCGTCGGTGCCGGCGGCGGCTGCTCTCGTCGGCAGGGCCGCGGGCACGGCCAGTGACACGGCCAGTGCGGCGACGGTGGCGAGGGTGGTGCGCAAGCGGTGCAGGGGCATGCGGCTCTCCCAACTGGCCAGTGGCGCGGTGTGAGTTGGGGCGACCGTAATGTTCGAACGGCGGGATCGATGCTGGTCGGAACGCTCAGTTTTGCTGACCCCGGTACCCGCGGTACGCGCCGGGCGTGGTGCCCGTCCAGCGGCGGAACGCCCGGTGGAAGGCGGTGTCCTCGGAGAAGCCGAGCCGCACTGCGAGCTGCGCGATCGGCTCCCGCCCCTCCGCGAGCCCGGCGATGGCCGCCTCGCGGCGCACCTGGTCCACCAGCCGCCGGTACGAGGTGCCCTCCGCCTGCAGCCGCCGCCGCAGCGTCGCCGGGCTCACCGCCAGCCGCTCCGCGATCTGTGCCACCTCCGGCAGCCGGGCCGGCCGCCCCTCGCGCAGCGCCCGGACGAACGAGCGCCGCACCTGCTCGGCGACGGTCGTGCCGTACTCGCGGCGGCTGAGCAGCTCGGCGGGGGCCCGGCGCAGCAGCTCCGCCACCGCGGTCTCGTCCCGCACCACGGGCGCCGCCAGCCACCGCGCGTCGAACCCCGCACCGGTGCGCTCCGCCCCGAACCGCACCGGGCAGCCGAACATCGTCCCGTAGTCCGCCGCGTAGGGCGGGGCGGCGTGCGCGAAGGCGGCCCAGTGCAGGACGATCCGGTGGCCGATCAGCCAGCTCGCCAGCCGGTGCCAGATGATCATCAGGCACTCCGCGAGGAAGCGGCCTTCCGCCCGCTCCCGCAGGTCGCTGCGGACCGCGAAGACGGCCTCCCCGCCGTGGTGTTCGAGGGCCAGGTCCGGTCCGCCGGGGAAGAGCCCGTAGAACCGCGCGGCCCGCTCCAGCGCCGCGCCCAGGTCCCGGCAGCCGATGCAGGTGTGGCACATCATGGCGAACGTCCCGGGCCGGCTCGGCGCCGTGCCGAGTCCGATGAACTCGTCGCCGGTCGCCCGGTGCAGCCCGTGCACCAGCCGCGCGAACTGCTCGGGCGTCACGTGCGCCCGTTCGTCCCCCAGCAGCAGCGGCGCGATCCGCGCCTCCTGCAGCAGGGGCACGGTGTCGATCCCGAGCCGCTGCGCCCCGCCCAGCGCGGCCCGTACGCAGTGCACGGTGATCGTCCGCCCGCTCATGCGGGCACGGTAGCGCCGTTGAGCGTTCACGTCAGTGGCGCCGACCGTTCCGGTCATCGCGGGGCGGGCCGCCGCTTCCTAGCGTCGGGTGTTCCTGCGCACGGTTTCACGGTTCCACGGTTCCCGGGGAGGCGGATGCTCATGCGGCAACGGCCCGGCACGCTCGCGGAGTTCACGGAATGGGCGGGGGCGCAGTACGGGGAGCTGCCCGCCCTGCGCTTCAAGTCACCGGCGGGGGACGGCTGGACGGAGGTGGGCTACGCGCAGCTGCGCGAGACCGTACGGACGGGCGGACGTGCACTGATCGCTCTGGGGGTGTGCCCCGGCGACCGGGTGGCCGTCCTGGCCGAGACCCGCCCGGAGTGGACGTACACGTACTTCGCGGCGCTGGCCGCGGGGGCCGTCGTGGTGCCGGTCTACCCGACGGCGGGCGAGGACGAACTGGCCTGGGTGCTGGACGACTCGGGCGCGGGCGTCGTCGTCTGCGAGAACGCCGCGCAGGCGGACCGCGTGGCGGGCGTGCGGGTGAAGGCACCCGGGGTGCGGCACGTGGTGCGGATGGACGAGTGGGGCGCGCTGCCCGCCACCGCGCCCCTGCCGGAACTCCTCGCGCGGGGCGCTCGCCGCACCCCGGACGACCTGTGCGCCATCGTCTACACCTCCGGCACCACCGGCCTGCCCAAGGGCTGTCAACTCACGCACGGCAACCTCGTCGCCGTCCTGGACGCCACCCTGCCCCTCCACGAGGGCGGTCCCGGCGACCTCACGTACCTCTACCTGCCGCTCGCCCATATGCTCGCGCAGCTCGTCCAGTTGACCGCGCTGCGCCGCGGCAGCACGCTGTGCTACTTCGGCGGCCGGATCGAGAACGTCGTGGACGAGCTGGCCGAGGTGCGGCCCACGCATCTGCCGTCCGTGCCCCGGCTGTTCGAGAAGGTGCACGCCTCCGTCCTCGCGCTCGCGGAGTCCCGCGGCCCGGACGGCCGGGAGCGCGTCGAGGCGGCCGTGCGGGCCGGGCTCGCGGCGGCCGACGCCCGCGAGCGGGGTGAGGAGCTCACGGGAGAGGCGAAAGCCGCGTGGGAGGCGGCGGAGGCCGGCCTGTTCCCGCTCGTCCGGGCGGCCTTCGGCGGGCGGCTGCGCTGGGGCGTCACCGGGGCCGCCCCCATCGCCCCGCAGACGATGGACTTCCTGCGCGCGTGCGGGCTGCAGATCTTCGAGGGCTACGGCATGACCGAGTCCGGCGGGGTCATCAGCCTCAACCATCCCGGCGCCGTCCGCCCCGGCACGGTCGGGCGGCCGATCGAGGGCGTCGAGGTGCGGATCGCCGCGGACGGCGAGGTGCTGGCCCGGGGGCCCGGGGTGTTCCCGGGCTACCACGGCGACCCCGCCGCGACCGCCGAGGTGCTGGACGCGGACGGCTGGCTGCACACGGGCGACCTCGGCAGCCTCGACGAGGACGGCTACCTGCGCATCACCGGCCGTAAGAAGGACATCGTCATCACGTCGGGCGGCAAGAACCTCACCCCGTCACTGGCCGAGTTCGCCCTGCAGCAGTCGCGCTGGATCTCCCGCGCGGTCATGATCGGCGACCGCCGCCCGTACCCCGTCGCCCTGCTCACCCTCGACGCGGACGAGATCACGGCCTGGGCCGCCCGGCAGGGCGTGCGGCTCACCGCGCCCGCTGCCCGGCACCCGGCGGTGCGGCGGCTGTGCGAGGAGGCGGTACGGGCGGCGAACGGGCAGCTCTCCCGGCCCGCCCGGATCCGTGCGTTCCACATCCTGGACGAGGACTTCTCCGTGGAGAACGGGATGCTGACCCCGTCCCTGAAACTCCGCCGGGCGGCGATCACGGAACGCCATGCGGCCGAAATCGATACGTTGTACGAACGTACGGAGAAACGGCGAACAAAAGGAGGTACAAAAGCGTCCGGGGAAACCGGTGAAAGCAGTGACACCAGTGGGTGAATAGCGGGGAAAGCCGGAAAGTCGCCGCCAGGCCTGCCCGGAAAAAGGCAGGAGCCCCGCCCCTCGCCGAAGCGGGGGCAGGGCTCCTTGGGTACTGCACGTAGACCGCGAACGGTCCGCAGGAGGTCAGCCCTGCGGAGTGACGTTCTCCGCCTGCGGGCCCTTCGGGCCCTGCGTGACGTCGAAGCTGACCAGCTGGTTCTCCTCGAGGGAGCGGAAGCCGGCGGCGTTGATCGCGGAGTAGTGGACGAAGACGTCGGGGCCCCCGCCGTCCTGGGCGATGAAGCCAAAGCCCTTTTCAGCGTTGAACCACTTCACGGTTCCGGTAGCCATAAGCCCTCCTATGGGCCAAAGGGTTGCCCTGCTCCAGAACCTGCGAGAAGTCTGAAAACTACAAAAGCCTGCGGGTCACATGCTCCGCAGGCTCTGTACTGCAAGGGAAACCAAACTGCAACTTGCGGCGAGCCTAGCACGCGGGCTTCTCGCGGGGAAAGAGTTGAAGATCACGCCCAAGGTGGGTTTTCGGGGCCGTCCGGCCGGAAAAGATCCCTCTTCGGTCCAGTGCCCGGGGGGACCCCGGCACAACGCCCCCGGGGAGGCGGGGCTAGCCTCCGGATGTGGACAATTCAGCCTCGGATGTAGCGATCGCGGCGGACCCGCAGGACGGGCCCCGGAGCCTGCGCAGCCGCCCGCGCGTCGGCCACATCCAGTTTCTCAACTGCCTGCCCCTCTACTGGGGCCTCGCCCGGACCGGCACGCTGCTCGATCTGGATCTGACCAAGGACACCCCCGACAACCTCAACGACCAGCTGGTCCGTGGTGACCTGGACATTGCGCCCATCTCGCTGATCGAGTTCCTGAAGAACGCGGACGACCTCGTCGCGCTGCCGGACATCGCCGTGGGCTGCGACGGCCCCGTGATGTCCTGCATCATCGTCTCCCAGCTGCCCCTGGACCGGCTGGACGGGGCGCGCGTCGCCCTCGGCTCCACCTCGCGCACCTCCGTGCGCCTGGCCGAGCTGCTGCTCGCGGAGCGGTACGGCGTGCAGCCGGACTACTACACCTGCCCGCCGGACCTCAGCCTGATGATGCAGGAGGCGGACGCCGCCGTCCTGATCGGCGACGCCGCGCTGCGGGCCTCGCTGCACGACGCCCCGCGGCTCGGGCTCGAGGTGCACGACCTGGGACAGATGTGGAAGGACTGGACGGGCCTGCCGTTCGTCTTCGCCGTGTGGGCCGCGCGCCGCGACTACCTCGCCCGTGAGCCGCACATCGTCGCCAAGGTGCACCAGGCCTTCCTGGAGTCCCGGGACGTGTCCCTGGAGGAGGTCACCAAGGTGGCCGAGCAGGCGGCGCGCTGGGAGGCCTTCGACGCCGGGCTGCTGGAGCGGTACTTCACCACGCTGGACTTCCGCTTCGGCCCGGACCAGCTGGCCGGCGTGACCGAGTTCGCGCGCCGCACGGGACCCACGACGGGCTACCCCGCGGACGTGCGGGTGCAGCTGCTGGAGAGCTGACCGACAGGACCGTACGACGCAGGACCGTACGACGCGGCGGAGCCCCCGGGGAACGTTCCCCGGGGGCTCCGCCGCGTCATGTCCTGTGCGGAAAATCAGCCTGTGCGGATCAGGAGGAGGGCGTCGGCCCCTCCATGTGGTCGCTGATCCACTTCATGGAGCTGTCGCCCATGCCCTTCACATACGTCTTGGCGTTGTGCTCGCCGCCCTGGATGACCTGCAGGTGGGTGTGGACCGGGCCCTTGCCGTAGGTGGCGATGAACTTGTCCACCTTCGGGATCACCGACGTCTCCTTGGTGCCGTACTGGAAGGCGAGGTAGACGTCCGGTCCCTTGGTGTCGATCAGCTTCTGGGCCAGCAGCTCGGGGTTGTTGGCGGCCTTCTCCTGGTCGTGGCCGGCCCACAGCGGGGAGTCCGGGACGATGTCCGGGCCGGAGGCGATCACGGCCTTGAACTTGTCGGGCTTCTGCAGCACGGCCTTCAGACCGGAGAAGCCGCCGGAGGAGGAGCCCATGAACGCCCAGCCGTCACGCGACTTCAGCGTGCGGAAGTTCTCCCGCACCAGGTCCGGGACGTCCTCGGACAGCCAGGTGCCCATCTTGGGCTGGTTCGGGATGTCACTGCCGTCGTAGTAGTTCTTGTTGTCCGGGTTGAGCACCGGCATCACGACGATGAAGGGCTGCGACTTGCCCTCCTGCGACCACTGGGCGATCGACGACTCGAGCTTGAGGTCGGTGCCCATCCAGTAGTTCATCGGGTAGCCGTTGCCGCCGGGGAGCGCGACGAGGACCGGGAAGCCGCTGTTCTTGTACTTCGGGTCGTTGTACTGCTTCGGGGCCCAGACCCACACCTTGCCGGTGAAGCCGGACTTCTTGCCGGTGTAGGTCGTGACGGCGATCTTGGTGCCGTCCTCGATGGTGTTGGCGACCTTGAAGTCGGCCGCCGGACCCGTCGGCATCACCGTCTTGGAGTCGGCCGGCGCACCGTTGTTGCCGCCCGCCTGCCCGCCGCCTGCGGCCGCGCCGCCCGGAGCACCCTGGCCGAAGGAGACCGACTCGCCCTTGTCCGAGAACACGTCGAAATAGTTCAGGACGGGGTAGGCGATCGCGCCGAGCACGGCTATGCACGCCACGACGAGGATCCATCGTTTGGCGCGGGAGGCCCGGCGGTGGCCCTGGGACTGGTAGGCCCCGTTGGCTGAGTGCGTCATCGCGTCGCTCCGGACGATTTGCTGCCCCGAAGGACATGACGGTGGGTGTTCCGACCTAGGTGATGGGCAAACCTCGAGCCCGGGTTCCCGATCGGCCGGTGAATTGCGTCATAGGCTAATCGGGGGGCGCGCAGCCCCGTCCGGGGGGAGGCGAAGAGCCCGAATGCAACCGCTTTTGCCAGAAGATCCGCAGGTCGTCGGCGCCTATCGGCTGCTGGGCCGGCTCGGGGCCGGCGGGATGGGCCGGGTGTATCTCGGGCGCAGTGCGGGAGGCCGCACGGTCGCCGTTAAGATCGTCCATCCGCATTTCGCCGCGGACGACCAATTCCGGGAGCGATTCCGGCGCGAGGTGCGGGCGGCCCGCAGCGTGGGCGGCGCGTGGACGGCGCCCGTGCTGGACGCGGACCCGGAGGCCGCGGTGCCCTGGGTGGCGACGGGCTACGTGGCCGGCCCCTCGCTCTCCGAGGCCGTCGCCACCGCGGGCCCGTTGCCCGCGGCCGCGGTACGGGCCCTGGGGGCCGGGCTCGCGGAGGCGCTGACGGCGGTGCACGGGCAGGGACTGGTGCACCGGGACGTCAAACCGTCGAACGTGCTGCTGGCCCTGGACGGCCCCCGCATCGTCGACTTCGGCATCGCGCGGGCCACGGAGGCCACGGCCTCGCTCACCTCCACCGGGGTCTCCGTCGGCTCGCCCGGCTACATGGCGCCCGAGCAGATCCTCGGCCGGGACGTGACGGGCGCGGCCGACGTCTTCTCGCTGGGCGCGGTCCTCGCCTACGCGGCCACGGGCGCGCCGCCGTTCCCCGGGGACAGCTCCGCCGCTCTCCTCTACAAGGTCGTCCACGAGCCGCCGGTGCTCGGCCCGGCGCTCACGGGCGAACTGCGGTCGCTGGTCGCGGACTGCCTCGCCAAGGAGGCCGCCGCCCGGCCGTCCCCGCAGGACCTCGCCCGCCGCCTCGCCCCCGCGGACGGCGGCGCGCGGGCGCTGCTGCGGTCGGGGTGGCTGCCGGGGCCGGTGGTGGAGGAGGTGAGCCGGCGGGCGGTCGAGCTGCTCGACCTGGAGGCGGAGCCGGCGGCCGGCGCCGGGGCGTTCGGGCCGCCGGATCCCTCGTACGGGGCGGGCGTTGCGCCGGCGCCGGAAGCCGTGCCCGCGCCCCGGCCCGCGCGCCCGCGCCGGGTCGCGCTCTCCGCCGTCCTGGGCGGCCGGCGCTCGCGCCGGGCGAGCTGCACACTCGTCCTGTCCGTCGCGGGCGTGCTGGCCGCCGCCACGACCGCGGCGTTCGTCTTCGACCTGCTGCCGGGCAAGGGCGGGGGCGGGGGCACCACGTCGGCCGGGCGCCCCGCCACGAGCGCCCCGCCGGACCGGAGTCCGGCGAGTTCGGTCCCCGAGGCGTTCCTCGGCACCTGGAGCGGCGACGTCGTCCAGTCCGACGGCACCGCCAACGGCACGATGACCAGCACCATCACCGCGGGCGGCACGGGCGCCTACGTGGTCCGCACCCGGTACGGGGCGCTGGGCGTCGTGGAGTGCGACAGCAAGGCCAAGCTGCTGTCGGCGAGCGCCTCGAAGATCACGCTGGAGGAGGTGACGGACGGCGAGCTCAGGTTCGGCTGCACGGGCGTCACCGCGACCGTCACCTACACGCTGGCCCCGGGCGGGAGGCTGGCCTTCGCCTCCGGCGACCCCACCGGCGGCAGACCGACGGCGACCCTCTCCCGGGGCCGCGGCTGACCGGCCGCCAGCGGTGCCGCCGGACCCCTGGCGTAGGGTGGATCGTCGTACACGACACCCTCCGGAAGGGACGCCCGGTGACCGAGAACGCCGACCTTCAGTCCGTCCTCGACCGCGCCGCCGCAGGCGGCCGGATCACCCCGGAGGAGGCCCTCGAGCTGTACCGTTCCGCGCCGCTGCACGCGCTGGGCGCCGCCGCGGACGCCGTGCGCCGCCGGCGCTACGCGGGCACCGAGCACATCGCGACGTACATCATCGAGCGCAACATCAACTACACGAACTCGTGCGTCACCGCGTGCAAGTTCTGCGCCTTCTTCGCCCCGCCGAAGAGCGACAAGGTCTGGACCCGCCCGCTGGACGACATCCTGCGCCGCTGCGCGGAGACCGTCGAACTGGGCGGCACGCAGATCATGTTCCAGGGCGGGCACCACCCCGACTACGGCGTGGAGTACTACGAGGAGCACTTCGCGGCGATCAAGAAGGCGTTCCCGCAGCTCGTCATCCACTCCCTCGGCGCGTCCGAGGTCGAGCACATGGCGCGGATCTCCGGCGTGAGCGCCGAGGAGGCGATCCGCCGGATCCACGCCGCCGGCCTCGACTCCTTCGCGGGCGCGGGCGCCGAGCTGCTGCCGGAGCGGCCGCGCAAGGCCATCGCGCCGCTGAAGGAGTCCGGCGAGCGCTGGCTGGAGATCATGGAGCTCGCCCACGGGCTGGGCGTGGAGTCGACCTCCACCATGCTGATGGGCACGGGCGAGACCAACGCCGAGCGCATCGAGCACCTGCGGATGATCCGCGACGTCCAGGACCGCACGGGCGGCTTCCGCGCGTTCATCCCGTACACCTACCAGCCGCAGAACAACGCTCTGAAGGGCCGTACGCAGGCGACGATCTTCGAGTACCTGCGGATGATCGCCATCGCGCGGCTCTTCCTGGACAACGTGGCCCACATCCAGGGCTCGTGGCTGACCACGGGCAAGGAGATCGGCCAGCTGTCGCTGCACTACGGCGCCGACGACCTGGGCTCGATCATGCTCGAGGAGAACGTGGTCTCCTCGGCCGGTGCCAAGCACCGCTCCAACCGCATGGAGATCATCGAGCTGATCCGCAAGGCCGGCCGCGTCCCGGCGCAGCGCGCCACGACGTACGAGCACCTGCTCGTGCACGACGACCCGGCGAACGACCCGGTGGACGACCGCGTCGTCTCGCACCTGTCGTCGACGGCGATCGAGGGCGGCACGGCCCACCCCGAGCTGCAGATCATCGACGCCCGCTGACGGCCGGTCCGCTCGTGCTGACGATCCATGCGGCGGACCTGCTGCTGACGGCCGTCCCCGGCGCGGCTCCCGTGCCCGGCGGGGCCGTCGTGGTGGACGGCGGCACGATCGCGGCGCTCGGCCCGTACGAGGAGCTCGCCGCGGCGCACCCCGCTGCCCGCGTGCGCCGCTGGCCGGGCGTGCTCGCGCCCGGGCTGCGGCAGGCGCGCGCGGCGTGGCTGCTGGCGCACGCCTACCACCCCGATCCCCGCGAGTACGCCGAGCTCGGGGACGCGATGCTGACCGGTGACCGCCTGGCGGCGCTGGACCTGCCGGAGACCCGCTGGTCGGGCAGCGTCCGGCGCGGGCTGCAGCTGATGCTGCGGCACGGGACGACGGCGGTCGCGGGTCCCTTCGACGACCCGGTGATCTCGACGGCGGTGGCACGGTCGGGGTTGCGGGTCGTGCCGGGCCCGGCGGTGGTCGGCGAGGCGGACCTCGATCCGCTGTGCGGCGTGCGGGAGTTGGCGGCCGCCGTGGCGGCTCCGCTGGTTGTGGGCGGGCGGGCCGACCTCGCCGCCTTCGCGGTGTCGGACGAGGAGGCGCTGCTGGCGCAGGGCGCGGGTGCGTGCGTGGCGACGGTGCTGGCGGGGCGGCTGGTGTTCCGGGGGCGGTGAGCGCGGGCGCCAGCGGTTTGGTCGTCGTCCACCACTTCGAGTGACGCTACCGTCGTATACGGGGTCGCGATCCGCACCCGCGTCCACACTTGCGTCCATGGGAGCAGTGATGATCGCAGAACGGCTGGACAAGGCCACTCCTGAGAACTGGATGTTCCCGCCTGCAGAGGGGTGGACGGCGGACCAGGTGGAAGACCTGGAGCTGCCGGTCGACTGGGAACTCGTGGACGGAGAGATCGTGGTCCGGGGGAGGACGGTGCCGTGGCACAACCACGTTCGCCGGAAGATCGAAAGGTGTCTGGAGGATGCCCTGCGCGAGCCGCATGGCGTCCTCTCCGAGCAGTGCGTGCTCGTCGACGTACAGAATGCGCCAGTTCCTGACATTGTCGTCTTCGACGAGCGAGACTTCGACCTGTTCAAGGCGAAGTACGTTCCTGTGGAGAAGGCTGTCCTCATCGTCGAGGTGGTGTCCCGGGGATCGCGTCAGGATGACCGCGTCCGCAAGCCGGCCATGTATGCAGCGGCAGGGGTGAAGTACTACTGGCGTGTGGAGCGAGGGGAGGACGGCCTTCCCGAGGTGCACGAGTACTGGCTCCACCGCGAGACGGGTCAGTACATCTCGGCACCGGAGTGCCCCCGGCACGTCGGAAAGCTGGAGACCGACCGGCCTTTCCCGATCACGATCGATCTGGAGGGCTTGGTTCGTCCGCTCCGTCAATGACCCGTAAGGGCCGCAACCCCTCACGTCAGGACCCCGTCAACGCGGACGCCCCCGGTCCGTTTACCCGGCAGGATGATCACTGCGGGGACGGCTGTCGAATGCCGTTCCGCGGTGCGAACTGGAGGACCCTGTCGAACGGACACACGGCGGGTCACAAAGACGCGCACCGCCGGTAGGACGCCTGGTTGCCGAGGGGGCGACAGGCGGGGGGACCGGCGGTTCCGTGGGTGCGGGGGCCCCATGGGAAGGCGCAGTCGGCACCGCCCACGCGGCCCGTCCTTCCCCGGCGAGCCGTCCCCGTCCAAAGGTGCCGTGGGGCCGTGGTGAACAATGGGCGCGTGACGCGAGCATCCCTGGACAAGCAGCCGCACGAAGTCGCCGCGATGTTCGACGACGTGGCGGCGAAGTACGACCTGACCAACGACGTGCTCTCGCTCGGCCAGGCGCGGCTGTGGCGCAAGGCCGTGGCGGAGGCCGTGGGCGGGCGGCCCGGGGAGAAGGTGCTGGACCTGGCGGCCGGCACCGGGACGTCCTCGATCCCCTTCACCGCCGACGGCGCGTACGTCGTGCCGTGCGACTTCTCGACCGGCATGCTGCGCGAGGGCAAGAAGCGCCACCCCTGGCTCCCGCTGACCGCCGGGGACGCGACGCGGCTGCCGTTCGCGGACGGCGTCTTCGACGCGGTCACCATCTCCTTCGGACTGCGCAACGTGCAGGAGACCGACACCGCGCTGCGCGAGCTGCTGCGGGTGACGAAGCCGGGCGGCCGCGTGGTGATCTGCGAGTTCAGCACGCCGACCTGGGCCCCGTTCCGCACGGTCTACACCGAGTACCTGATGCGCGCCCTGCCGCCGGTCGCGCGGGCCGTCAGCAGCAACCCGGACGCCTATGTCTATCTGGCCGAGTCGATCCGTTCCTGGCCGGACCAGCCCGCCCTCGCGGCGCGGCTCCAGCAGGTCGGCTGGTCGAAGGTCGCGTGGCGGAACCTGACGGGCGGGGTCGTTGCGCTGCACCGGGGAACCAAGCCTGTATAAGGGGTAAATGCCCCGGGCGGGACGTGGGTTGGCCGTTTGTCATGGGCAAGCAGGCTCGGTCGGTACGATCTTGATCACCTCCCGCCCGAGCCCGGAGCGCCCCTATGCCGCCGTCGTCGTCCGAGCCGCCGAGGCCGTCCGTACCGCCGCGGCCCTCGCTGCCGCCCGCGCCGCCCTTGCCTTCGTATGCGCCGGGCGCGCACCCCGCTGCGTACGCCCCGCCGTCACCCGCCGCGCTGTTCGTGCGCCGCACCTTCGGCGCCGGCTGGGCGGGGGCGGCGCGGGCCGCGCTGTGGCCCGCGGCCCTGCTGCTCGTGCTCGCGCTCGTCCTCTCGCTCCCGTCCTACGGGAAGTACGACCGCGGCCAGTTCACCCACTGGTCCGACCGCTTCCAGGCCGCCCTCGCGCTGCTGGTGCAGGGCCTCGGCGGCAGCCTCGACGTCGAGACGCGCAGCAGCGGCGGGCTGCTCTCGCTGCTCGTGCGGGGCCACGGCTCGCTGTCGGTCTGGCCGTTGACCGTGACCGTTCTGTGGGCGGGCGCCGTGGCCCTCGGCGCCCGGCCGCTGCGCCGTGCGCAGGGCGGCGGCGCGGAGGCCGCGGTGCGGATCGCCCTGCTGTCGGGCGCGGCCGTGCTGGCGCTCGGCCTCTACGGGCAGCCGGAGGTGCCGCTGCTGTCCGTCGACAGCGGCCCGGTGACGGCGGCACTGTTCGCGTGCGCGGCCGCGGGTGCGGTGAGCGGGGCGGTGCTGTGCCGTGAACGCCTGCGCGCACGGCTCGGACCGGGCGCGCTGCGGGTCGCACGGGCGTGGGGCACGGCCCTGCGCGCCCTCGGCCTGTCGGTGGCGCTGTGCGCCGTTGTCGTGTTCGCGGTGCTGGCCGTGCACGAGCGCCAGGCCGGCGGCGGCACGGGCCTGCTCGCCTCGCTCCTGATACTGGTCAATCTGGGGCTGATGGGGCTGGGACTGGTCTGGGGCGCGGGAGTCGAGGGCTCCGTCACCACGCGCGGCCGCGAGGAGGGCGGCGCCTTCGGCCTCTCCGAGCTCGGCCACGTGGCCGGTTCCGCGGGCGGCTGGGCCCAGGCCGGAGCGCTGGCGGTGGGCGCGGTGTGCGCGCTGCTCCTCGCCGTCCTGGCGGCCCGCCGCTCGGCCGACCGCCGCGAACAGGCCCTCGCTGGCGCGTTCTTCCTGGCCGCGCTGTGGCTGCTGTCGTTCGCCGCCGGGGCGTCGCTGCACATGTCGGCCGGCACCCGGTTCGCGCTCGGGGCGCACACCACCGTGGACGCGCGCGTGGCGACGAACGCGGGGGAGCTGCTGCTGTTCGGGACGCTGTGGACGGCGGGGGCGGTGCTGCTGGCCGGCGTGCTGTCGGGAGCCCTGGGCCGGGCGGTGCGGCCCGCCCGGGTGCCGGTGCCGGGCCGTCGCGCGGCCCTGTTCGCGGCCGCGGGCCTCGCCGCCTTCGTCGTCGGCGGCGCCGCGACGGCCGGGCTGATGCTGCACCGGCACGAGAGCGCCGCGCAGGCCCGGGGCGTGGAGAGCGCCCGGCACGACGACAAGCGCGTCGTCATCGGCCCGTCGGACGAGCCGGACAGCCCGTCGGACGGGCCCGCCCCCATGCCCCCGCCGACCCCCGCCGCCCCGCAGGCCGGCGCCCCCGCCGGCTACGTCATGCAGCACGACCCGCTCGGCTTCGCCCTCGCCGTCCCCGACCGCTGGATCCGCACGGAGTCCGGCGTCCACCAGATCGACTACTCGGCCCCGACGGGCGGTTCGTACCTCCGCGTCGGCCTGCTCCTCAAGTCCCCGCAGTCCGCGTACGACCACTTCACCGACCTCGAGAAGACCCTGCAGCAGCGCACCGGCAGCTACCGGCGCGTCGCCCTGACCGCCAACACCTTCCAGGGACACCCCGGCGCCCGCTGGGAGTTCACCTGGACCGACAAGGCGACCGGCCGCACGATGCACGCCGTCGACCAGGCGTACGTGAACGAGGCGGGCACCGAATACGCCGTCTATTTCCAGGGCCGCGACGACTACTGGACCGGCTCGCCGCAGGTCTTCGAGACGGCCTTGTCGACGTGGTCGACGATGCCCGTCGATTTCGGCTGAACCGGCCGGAGGAGGCCCGGGCCACCCCCCTAGACTGCACAAGTCAGCCTCAATCGAACCCATCGGGAGAGCTCTCCGTGACCGAGTCGCGTACCGAACACACTGCCGATGTGATCGTCGTCGGTGCGGGCCCGGCGGGCTCCACCACCGCGTACTACCTGGCAAAGGCGGGTCTCGACGTCCTCCTCCTGGAGAAGACCGCGTTCCCGCGCGAGAAGGTCTGCGGCGACGGCCTCACCCCGCGCGCCACCAAGCAGCTCGTGGCGATGGGCATGGACATCTCCGAGGAAGCCGGCTGGATGCGCAACAAGGGCCTGCGCATCATCGGCGGCGGCGTGCGCCTCCAGCTCGACTGGCCGGACCTCGCCTCCTTCCCCGACTACGGCCTCGTCCGCAAGCGCGACGACTTCGACGAGCAGCTCGCCCGCCAGGCGGTGAAGGCCGGCGCCCGGCTGTACGAGCGCTGCAACGTCGGCGCGCCGGTCGTCGACGACCGCACCGGCCGGATCACCGGCGTCGAGGCGAAGCTGGGCGAGGAGAAGACGCCCGTCACCTTCCACGCCCCCCTCGTCGTCGCGGCCGACGGCAACTCCACGCGGCTCTCGCTGGCGATGGGCCTGCACCGCCGCGAGGACCGCCCGATGGGCGTCGCCGTGCGCACCTACTTCACCTCCCCGCGCCACGACGACGACTACCTCGAGTCCTGGCTCGAACTCTGGGACCGCCGCGGCCCGCAGCACCGCCTCCTGCCCGGCTACGGCTGGATCTTCGGCATGGGCGACGGCACCAGCAACGTCGGCCTCGGCGTCCTCAACACCTCCGCCGCCTTCAAGGAGCTCGACTGGCGCGAGATCCTCAAGGCCTGGTGCGCCTCGATGCCGGAGGACTGGGGCTACACCCCCGAGAACATGACGGGCCCGATCCGCGGCGCCGCCCTCCCCATGGCCTTCAACCGCCAGCCCCACTACACCCGTGGCCTGCTCCTCGTCGGCGACGCGGGCGGCCTGGTCAACCCCTTCAACGGCGAGGGCATCGCCTACGCGATGGAGTCCGGGCAGCTCGCCGCGGACGTCATCGTCCAGGCCCACGCCCGCTCCTCGTACGCCCAGCGCGAGCTCGCCCTGCAGCGCTACCCGAAGATCCTCAAGGACACCTACGGCGGCTACTACACCCTGGGCCGCGCCTTCGTGAAGCTCATCGGCAACCCGAAGATCATGAAGCTGGCGGCGGAACGGGGCCTGACGCACCCGCTGTTGATGAAGTTCACGCTCAAGATGCTGGCGAACCTGACGGATCCGACGGGCGGCGACGCGATGGACCGCATCATCAACGGGCTGAGCAAGGTGGCGCCCCGCTCGTAGCGCCCCGTCAGGGGCGCGGGGAACTGCGCGATCGGCCACGACGCGCCCGCAGTCGAGGTGCTCGGGGCTGCGCCCCGGGCCCCTGGGGTGGTGCGTTCGGCTGCAGGCCGTCGGTGGCTGGTCGCGCAGTTCCCCGCGCCCCTGACGGGGCGCACCCCGCGACGAGAGCGGGGCCGAAGGCCCCGAATCACCCCTTCGTGTCCCCTAACTCCCGCTTTGCGGGCCGCATTTCAGGGGAGATACCGCAATAGTCCGGTTCATCCCGAAGGGGGAGCGCATCCGTGGATCTCAGCCGCACCGCCCGTCTCGCCGCCCGAGCCGTCAGTGCCCGTACCGCGCGTATCGCCGTCGTCGCGACGGCCGTCATACTTCCCGCCGCCGCGCTCGCGGCGACGCCCGCGCATGCGGTGACGGACTGCACGGTCAACGGGGTGCACCGCTCGGGCCGGTTGATCGAGGGGACGCCGGGGGACGACACGATCGTCTGCTCCCACGTCGAACCCGGCACGGTCGTCGACGCGAAGGGCGGGGACGACACCATCACCGTCACCGGGGAGATGGACGGCGACATCCGGGCCGGCGGCGGTGAGGACAGCATCACCGTGACGCGGTCGGGCCGCATCGGCGGGACCGGGTCCGTCGACGGTCAGGGCGACGACGACCGCATCGACATCGACGGGACCGTCGACGGCAGGATCCGCGGCGGCCAAGGCGGTGACACCATCCACCTCACCCGGCACTCCAGGATGACCGGCCACGCCGGCATCCCCGGCGTCAGGGAGACGGACACGATCGTCGCCGACGCCGGGTGCGACATCGCGCGGACGGTCCGGGAGGACACCGAGGGGGTGGCCGACGCCGTCAAGGTGGCCTGCATGTCGTGAAAAGCGAAGGGCCGCCGCTCCCGAGCGGGGGGAGCGGCGGCCCTTCGTGAAAAGCCGTGAAGCCCTGTTTACAGAACGCGCACCGCGCCGGTGGGCGGCGAGTAGCTCAGGTCGCGCTCGACGACGCCGGAGCTCGGGTTCTGCGCACCGATGAACTTGCCCCCGCCGATGTAGACGGCGACGTGGTAGGCGCTGCCCGCGGAGCCCCAGTAGAGGATGTCGCCCGTCTTCAGGTTGTCGAGGCCCACCTGGGTGCCGGCCGTCGACTGGTCCTGGGAGACGCGCGGCAGATCGATGCCGATCTGGTTGTACGCGGCCATGACCAGGCCCGAGCAGTCGTACGAGGAGGAGCCGGTGGCGCCCATGACGTACGCCTTGCCGAGCTGGGCCTCCAGGAAGCTCACCAGGGTGGCGGTGCTGCCCGTGGCGGAGGACGAGGACTCCGACTTGGTGCTCAGCGAGCCGCGGTCCGAGGAGCGCGAGGCACGCGCATCGGCGTCGCGCTTCTCCTGCTCGGCGGCCTTGCGCTCGGCCTCCGCCTTGCGGTCCGCCTCCTCCTTGGCCTTCTTGGCGTCGGCCTTGGCGTGGTCGATCGCGTCTTCCACCTGTGCGCGGACCTGGTAGTCCACAGCTGCCTGCTGCGTGGCGACCGCGCTCTGCGCGATGGAGGTGGAGATCTCGGCGTTGAACGCCGGCATCTCCATGGTCGCCTCGGCGGGCTTCTCGACGGCGGTGGCGGAACCCGCACCGGCGACGGCCAGGGTGCTGAGGACGCCACCGGCAACACCCGTGCGGATGACCCACGACTGCGTCGCGGGACGGGGCTTCCGGTGGCTGGTTATATGCGCGTTCGGGGACATGGGACAACGGACTATCAGTCCGCACAGGTTCAGTTCAAGAAGCGTGACGTGCACCACAATTGGCGTGTACGCGCTCAGAATTCGAGCTTATTGATCACGAGAGGGTCACGGCGCACAACCCCGCCGCACCCCCGATCCGGCGCCTCAGCACGGCGTTTGGGCCCGTCGGCCGACCGGCGGCCGCCCTATCACCTTTCCGGGCCGCCCGTCGAGGCTGTCCGAAAAATCCAGCCACCAAACCCCCCGGCGCGTGGCAGAGCTCACGCCCCCGCCGCCCCTGCTGGAACTTTGTGCACCGAACGTGAGGACGGGCGCGGAGTGTGACGGAGGGGCGTCGCCGACCCCCTTCGCCCCATCGGGTCGAGCCCTCTTATCAGTTGACATCCTATGAAGCCAATTTGCCCATAGCGGCCCCCGCTTGATAGTGGATCACCTCCGCCACCAGCGCCGACACGGCCGAATGTCACCTGTCGTGATCAGTCGCGCGCTTCGTGTGCGTAACTCACCGCTCATCCGACTTGATGATCGTTCGTCAGGTGGTGAAGATCACAAACACGGTTGCGTACCCCGTGTCGCAGATCACAGACCGGCGGGCATAGGATGCACGCGACCCGGGCTTGTGAACTGCCTCACATGCGGCCGATCTTCGGGCGGCCCAGGGAGGGCGGTGAGCCCGCCGGGTCCGGTCAGCCAGCAGTCAGCGTCGACAGACTGGAAGGAGCGAGGAGCGGTGAACGCGTACGCGCCCATCCTCGTACTGGGAGCCCTCGGTGCCGGCTTCGCGGTCTTCTCCGTGGTCATGGCATCGCTCATCGGGCCCAAGCGGTACAACCGCGCCAAGCTCGAGGCCTACGAATGCGGCATCGAACCGACCCCGCACCCGGCCGGAGGCGGGCGCTTTCCGATCAAGTACTACCTGACGGCGATGCTCTTCATCGTCTTCGACATCGAGATCGTCTTCCTCTACCCCTGGGCCGTCACCTTCGACTCCCTGGGGCTGTTCGGGCTCGTGGAGATGCTCCTCTTCGTGCTCACCGTCTTCGTCGCCTACGCCTATGTATGGCGTCGCGGCGGCCTGGAATGGGACTAGGGGGCGCGCCATGGGAATCGAGGAGAAGCTGCCCAGCGGCTTTCTGCTGACCACCGTCGAACAGGCCGCCGGCTGGGTGCGCAAGTCGTCCGTCTTCCCGGCCACCTTCGGCCTGGCCTGCTGCGCCATCGAGATGATGACGACCGGTGCCGGCCGCTACGACATGGCCCGCTTCGGCATGGAGGTCTTCCGCGGCTCGCCCCGGCAGGCCGACCTGATGATCGTGGCCGGCCGGGTCAGCCAGAAGATGGCGCCCGTGCTGCGGCAGGTCTACGACCAGATGCCCAACCCCAAGTGGGTGATCTCCATGGGCGTCTGCGCCTCCAGCGGCGGCATGTTCAACAACTACGCGATCGTCCAGGGCGTCGACCACATCGTCCCCGTCGACATCTATCTGCCCGGCTGCCCGCCGCGCCCCGAGATGCTGCTCGACGCGATCCTCAAGCTGCACCGCAAGATCCAGGGCGAGAAGCTCGGCGCCCACCGCGAGGAGGCCGAGCGCACCGCGGAGGAGGCGGCGCTGAAGTCCCTGCCGCTCATCGAGATGAAGGGGCTGCTGCAGTGAGCGAGACCACCGGCGGGACCGGACAGGCCCCCGAGGAGCAGGTCCCGGCCCAGCGCGAGGACTCCGGCGAGGTCATCGGCGTCCGCCGCGGCATGTTCGGCGCCGCCAACGGCGGTGACACCAGCGGCTACGGCGGCCTCGTGCGCACCGTGCGGATGCCCGGCCAGGCGGTCCGGCCCTACGGCGGGTGGTTCGACGAGGTGGCCGACGAACTGGAAGGCGCCCTGGAGGAACAGGGGCTCGTCCCGGAGAACGCGATCGAGAAGACGGTCGTCGACCGCGGCGAACTCACCTTCCACATCGCCCGCGAGCACCTGCCCCGCGTCGCAGCCATCCTGCGCGACGACCCGGCGCTGCGCTTCGAACTCTGCACGGGCGTCAGCGGCGTGCACCTCCCCGGCGACAAGGGCCGCGAGCTGCACGCCGTCTACCACCTGCGCTCGATCACCCACAACCGGCTGGTCCGGCTGGAGGTGGGCGTCCCCGACGCCGATCCGCACCTCCCGTCCCTCGTCGCGGTCTACCCGACCAACGACTGGCACGAGCGCGAGGCCTACGACTTCTTCGGCCTCGTCTTCGACGGCCACCCGGCCCTCACGCGGATCATGATGCCCGACGACTGGCAGGGCTTCCCGCAGCGCAAGGACTACCCCCTCGGCGGCATCCCCGTCGAATACAAGGGCGCCCAGATCCCGGCTCCGGACCAGCGGAGGTCGTACTCCTGATGTCCACACCGACCAGCCCCCGCGAGACCACCGAGGGCACCGTCTACACGGTCACCGGTGGCGACTGGGACGAGATCGCCGACGCCGTCCGGAAGGGCGACGACGAGCGCATCGTCGTCAACATGGGTCCCCAGCACCCCTCCACCCACGGAGTGCTCCGGCTGATCCTGGAGATCGACGGCGAGACCGTCACCGAGGCCCGCTGCGGTATCGGCTATCTCCACACCGGCATCGAGAAGAACCTCGAGTACCGGAACTGGACCCAGGGCACCACGTTCGTGACGCGCATGGACTACCTGACGCCGTTCTTCAACGAGACGGCGTACTGCCTGGGCGTCGAGAGGCTGCTCGGCATCGAGGAGCAGATCCCCGAGCGGGCCTCCGTCATCCGCGTCATGCTCATGGAGCTGAACCGAATCTCCTCGCACCTGGTGGCCATCGCCACCGGCGGCATGGAGCTCGGCGCCACCACGATCATGATCTACGGGTTCCGGGACCGCGAGCTCGTCCTCGACGTCTTCGAGCTGATCACCGGCCTGCGGATGAACCACGCCTACGTCCGCCCCGGCGGGCTCGCCCAGGACCTGCCGCCCGGCGCGGTGGACCAGGTGCGCGAGTTCGTGAAGAAGATGCGCCGGAACCTGCCCGAGTACGACAAGCTCGCCACCGGCAACCCCATCTTCAAGGCCCGTCTGCAGGACGTCGGTCACCTCGACCTGGCCGGCTGCATGTCCCTTGGCGTGACCGGCCCCATACTGCGCGCCACGGGCCTGCCGCACGACCTGCGCAAGGCGCAGCCCTACTGCGGCTACGAGGGCTACGACTTCGAGGTCGCCACCGCCGACACCTGCGACGCCTACGGGCGCTTCCTGATCCGCATCGCGGAGATGCACCAGTCGCTGCGGATCGTCGAGCAGTGCCTGGACCGGCTCGCGCCCGGGCCCGTGATGGTCGCCGACAAGAAGATCGCCTGGCCCGCCCAGCTGGCCCTCGGCCCGGACGGGCTCGGCAATTCCCTCGACCACATCAAGAAGATCATGGGCACCTCGATGGAGGCCCTGATCCACCACTTCAAGCTGGTGACCGAGGGCTTCCGGGTGCCGCCGGGCCAGGTCTACGCGGCCGTGGAGTCGCCCAAGGGGGAGCTGGGCGTGCACGTCGTCAGCGACGGCGGCACCCGGCCCCACCGGGTCCACTTCCGCGACCCCTCCTTCACCAACCTCCAGGCCGTGGCGGCCATGTGCGAAGGCGGTCAAGTGGCCGACGTCATCGTCGCCGTGGCGTCCATCGATCCCGTGATGGGAGGCGTCGACCGGTGAGCAGTGCCGAAACAGGCGGCCACGGCGTCCAGTTGGGCATGCCGCAGCTGCCCGCTCCCGACTACCCCGCCGAGGTGCGGGCCCGGCTGGAGGCCGATGCCGCGCAGCTCGTCGGCCGCTATCCGGACCGGCGCAGCGCCCTGCTGCCGCTGCTGCACCTGGTGCAGGCCGAGGAGGGGTACGTCACCCGCACCGGCATCCGCTTCTGCGCCGAGCTGCTGGGGCTCACCACGGCCGAGGTGACCGCGGTGTCGACCTTCTACACCATGTACCGCCGCAAGCAGGGCGGCGACTACCAGGTGGGGGTCTGCACCAACACCCTGTGCGCGGTGCTGGGCGGCGACGCGATCTTCGGCGCGCTGCAGCAGCACCTGGGCGTGGGCAACGGGGAGACCACCGGGGACGGCAAGGTCACCCTGGAGCACATCGAGTGCAACGCGGCCTGCGACTTCGCGCCCGTGGTGATGGTCAACTGGGAGTTCTTCGACAACCAGACGGTCGAGAGCGCCAAGAAGCTCGTCGACGACCTCCGCGCCGGACGCACCGTCGAGCCCACGCGCGGCGCCCCGCTCTGCACGTACCGCGAGACCGAACGCATCCTCGCCGGCTTCCCCGACGAACGCCCGGGCGCGGTCGAGGCGAGCGGCGGCGCCGGCCCCGCCACGCTGGCCGGTCTGCGGCTGGCCAAGGGCGAGGGCGCCCCCCGCGTCGGCCCCCCGCGCCCCGCACCGCCCGCGCAGACATCCGAGGAGGGGGAGGGATGACCGTGGCACCCGAGATCCACGACGTGAGTCCGGAGAAACTGCTCGCGCCCGTGCTGAGCGCCTTCTGGGACGAGCCCCGCTCCTGGACCCTGGAGACCTATCTGCGGCACGAGGGTTACGAGGGCGCGCGCAAGGCCTTCGCCATGCAGCCCGACGAAGTGATCGCGTACGTCAAGGACTCCGGGCTGCGCGGCCGCGGCGGCGCCGGCTTCCCAACGGGCATGAAGTGGCAGTTCATTCCGCAGGGCGACGGCAAGCCGCACTACCTCGTCGTCAACGCCGACGAGTCCGAGCCCGGCACCTGCAAGGACATCCCCCTCCTCTTCGCCAACCCGCACTCCCTCGTCGAGGGGATGCTGATCGCCAGTTACGCGATCCGCTGCAACCACGCCTTCATCTATCTGCGCGGCGAGACCGTCCCCGTGCTGCGGCGGCTGCACGAGGCCGTGCGCGAGGCGTACGCGGCGGGCTATCTCGGCCGCAACATCCTCGGCAGCGGACTCGACCTCGACATCACCGTGCACGCGGGGGCGGGCGCGTACATCTGCGGCGAGGAGACCGCACTGCTGGACTCCCTCGAAGGCCGCCGCGGCCAGCCCCGGCTCCGGCCCCCCTTCCCGGCGGTCGCGGGCCTGTACGCGTGCCCCACTGTGGTGAACAACGTCGAATCCATCGCTTCGGTTCCGGC
The DNA here is from genome assembly GCF_047456005.1 of Streptoverticillium reticulum. NCBI lineage: Bacteria > Bacillati > Actinomycetota > Actinomycetes > Kitasatosporales > Streptomycetaceae > Streptomyces > Streptoverticillium reticulum. The sequence continues at coordinate 4,609,975 of NZ_CP179755.1, forward strand.
GATCCTCAACCGGGGCAAGGAATGGTTCCGTTCGATGGGCAGCGAGAAGTCACCGGGCTTCACGCTGTACTCGCTGAGCGGACATGTCGCGAGCCCGGGCCAGTACGAGGCCCCGTTGGGCATCACGCTGCGCCAGCTGCTCGGCATGAGCGGCGGGATGCGGCCGGGCCACACGCTCAAGTTCTGGACGCCGGGCGGCTCTTCGACGCCGCTGCTCACCGACGAGCACCTGGACGTGCCGCTGGACTACGAGGCCGTGGGTGCCGCCGGGTCGATGCTGGGCACCAAGGCGCTGCAGTGCTTCGACGAGACGACGTGCGTGGTGCGCGCGGTGACGCGGTGGACGGAGTTCTACGCGCACGAGTCGTGCGGCAAGTGCACGCCCTGCCGCGAAGGAACGTACTGGCTGGTGCAGTTGCTGCGCGACATCGAGGCCGGCAAGGGCCGCATGGCGGACCTCGACAAGCTCGCCGACATCGCGGACAACATCAACGGCAAGTCCTTCTGCGCCCTCGGCGACGGCGCGGCGAGCCCGATCTTCTCCTCGCTGCAGTACTTCCGCGCCGAGTACGAGCAGCACGTCAAGGGCAAGGGCTGCCCCTTCGATCCCGCGGCGTCCACTGCGTGGGCCGACGGGCCGAACAGTGCAGGGGTGACCGCATGACCGTCGCATTCGGGCCGGGCGGCCCGGTCGCCGTGCGCGCGGCCGACGACGCGCCGATTCCCGACCACTCGCACCTGGAGGTGCATGCATGACCGTCGCCGCGTCTGCCCCCTCCGGAGGAGGGGATGCGGCCGTCCCGGCCGAGGACCTGGTCTCCGTCACCATTGACGGAATCGCGCTTTCGGTGCCGAAAGGCACCCTGGTCATCCGTGCGGCGGAGATGATCGGGATCGAGATCCCGCGGTTCTGTGACCACCCGCTGCTGGAGCCGGCCGGTGCCTGCCGGCAGTGCATCGTCGAGGTCGAGGGCCAGCGCAAGCCCATGGCCTCCTGCACGATCACGTGCACGGACGGCATGGTCGTCAGGACCCAACTGACCTCGCCCGTCGCGGAGAAGGCGCAGCGCGGGGTGATGGAGCTGCTGCTCATCAACCACCCGCTCGACTGCCCGGTCTGCGACAAGGGCGGCGAGTGCCCGCTGCAGAACCAGGCGATGACCGCCGGGCAGGCCGACTCCCGGTTCGAGGGCCGCAAGCGGACCTACGAGAAGCCGGTTCCCGTCTCCGCACAGGTGCTGCTGGACCGGGAGCGGTGCGTGCTGTGCGCGCGCTGCACCCGCTTCTCCCAGGAGATCGCGGGCGACCCGATGATCGAGCTGCTGGAGCGCGGGGCGCTGGAGCAGGTCGGCATCGGCGAGGGCGACCCCTTCGAGTCGTACTTCTCCGGCAACACCATCCAGATCTGCCCGGTGGGCGCGCTGACGTCGGCGGCGTACCGGTTCCGTGCGCGGCCGTTCGACCTGGTCTCCTCGCCGTCCGTGTGCGAGCACTGCGCGGGAGGCTGTGCGACGCGTACGGACCACCGGCGCGGCAAGGTGATGCGCAGGCTCGCCTCGCCCGACCCCGAGGTCAACGAGGAATGGCTCTGCGACAAGGGCCGCTTCGCGTTCCGCTACGCGCAGCGGCCCGACCGGCTGGGCACGCCGCTCGTGCGGGACGCGAACGGTGAGCTGCAGACGGCCAGTTGGCCCGAGGCGCTGGATGCGGCGGCCCGCGGACTGGCTGCGGCCCGCGGCCGGGCGGGCGTGCTGACGGGCGGGCGGCTGACGCTCGAAGACGCCTACGCCTACGCGAAGTTCGCGCGGGTCGCGCTCGACACCAACGACATCGACTTCCGGGCGCGGGTGCACAGCGGCGAGGAGGCCGACTTCCTCGCGGCCAGGGTCGCCGGGCGGGGCCGTGATCTGGACGGCAGTGGCGTGACGTACACGGCGCTGGAGAAGGCGCCCGCGGTGCTGCTCGTCGGGCTGGAGGCGGAGGAGGAGGCGCCCGGCGTCTTCCTGCGGCTGCGCAAGGCCTGGCGCAAGCGCGGGCTGCGGGTGTTCGCGCTCGCCACGCACGCCACGCGCGGCCTGGAGAAGGCGGGCGGCACGCTGCTGCCCGCGGCGCCCGGCACCGAGACCGAGTGGCTGCAGGCGCTCGCCGACACGGCGGGGCTGTCGGCCGGGCTGGACACGGCGGGCCGCGCGGCCGCCGAGGGGCTGCGCGCCGAGGGCGCGGTGATCGCCGTGGGCGAGCGGCTGGCGGCCGTGCCGGGCGCGTTGACCGCGGCCGTCGCCGCCGCCGGGGCGACCGGTGCGGCGCTGGTGTGGATCCCGCGCCGGGCCGGCGAGCGGGGCGCGCTCGAAGCGGGCGCCCTGCCGGGGCTGCTGCCGGGCGGGCGCCCGGCGACGGACCCGCGGGCGCGCGAGGAGACGGCCGCCGCCTGGGGCATCGGCGAACTGCCGCGCAGCCCCGGGCGGGACACCGGCCAGATCGTCGAGGCCGCCGCCACGGGCGAGCTGGGCGCGCTGGTGGTGGCCGGGCTGGAGCCGGCGGACCTGCCGGACCCGGCGCGGGCGCGGGAGGCCCTGGACGCGGTCGGGTTCCTGGTGAGCCTGGAGCAGCGGCCGGGCGAGGTGACCGGGCGGGCCGACGTGGTGCTGCCGGTCGCGGCCGTGACCGAGAAGGCAGGAACGTATCTCAACTGGGAAGGCAGGGCCCGCCCGTTCGAGGCGGCGGTCCGGCCGGACCAGGCGACGACCCGGCAGCCCATGCCCGACGCGCGCGTGCTGCACATGCTGGCCGCCGCCATGGACGTGGACCTGGCCCTGCCCGATGTCCCGTCCGCGCGAGCCGAGTTGGAGCGGCTGGGCCGCTGGCAGGGCGAGTGGGCGGCCGGCCCCTCCGAGCCCGCGCGCCCGGTGCCGCGGCCGCAGGCCGGGGAGGCGGTGCTCGCCGGGCACCGGCTGCTGCTGGACCGGGGCCGGCTCCAGGAGGGCGACGACGCGCTGGCCGCCACGCGGCACGCGGCCCTCGCCCGGGTGTCGGCGGCGACGGCGGAGGAGGCGGGGGTCAAGGACGGCGACGTCCTGCAGGTGACCGGCCCGGCCGGCTCCGTCCGGCTGCCGCTGAAGGTCACCGCGATGCCGGACCGGGTGGTGTGGCTGCCGCTGAACTCCACGGGCGGGGGCGTCGCCTCGGACACCGGCGCCCAGCCCGGCGCGGTGGTCCGCATCGGCCCCGCGACGACCCCGGAGGTGCAGTCGTGAACGTCCCGCACACGGTCCTCGCCGCGGAGGACCTGTCCATGTTCGGCTCCGACCCGTGGTGGCTGGTGCTGGTCAAGGCCGTGTTCTGCTTCGCGTTCCTCATGGTCACCGTGCTGTTCTCGATCGTCTGGGAGCGCAAGGTCGTGGCCTGGATGCAGCTGCGCATCGGCCCCAACCGGCACGGCCCGTGGGGCATGCTGCAGTCGCTGGCCGACGGCATCAAGCTGATGCTCAAGGAGGACGTCGTCGTCCGCCGCGCGGACAAGGTCGTCTACGTGCTGGCCCCGGTCGTCGCCGCGATCCCCGCGTTCATGGCCATCGCCGTGATCCCCTTCGGGCCCGCGCACGACGAGATCTCGATCCTCGGCCACCGCACCACCATGCAGCTCACCGACCTGCCGATCGCGGTGCTCTACATCCTCGCCGTCGCCTCGGTGGGCATCTACGGGATCGTGCTGGCCGGCTGGTCCTCCGGCTCGACCTACCCGCTGCTCGGCGGGCTGCGCTCCTGCGCGCAGATGATCTCCTACGAGATCGCGATGGGCGCGGCGTTCGCCTCGGTCTTCCTCTACTCCGGCTCGATGTCGACGTCGACGATCGTCGAGGCGCAGCACGACCGCTGGTACGTCCTGCTGCTGCCGGTCTCCTTCCTCGTCTACATCGCGACGATGGTCGGCGAGACCAACCGGGCCCCGTTCGACATGCCGGAGTCCGAGGGCGACCTGGTCGGCGGCTTCAACACCGAGTACTCGTCGATCAAGTTCGCGATGTTCATGCTCGCCGAGTACGTCAACATGGTCACGGTCTCGGCCGTGGCGACCACGCTCTTCCTGGGCGGCTGGCAGGCCCCGTACCCGCTCTCCGCGGTGTGGCCGGGGGCGAACCACGGCTGGTGGCCGATGCTGTGGTTCGTCATCAAGGTCCAGGTGCTGCTGTTCTTCTTCATCTGGCTGCGCGGCACGCTGCCCCGGGTGCGCTACGACCAGCTGATGAAGCTGGGCTGGAAGGTGCTCATCCCGGTCTCGGTGGTCTGGCTGATGCTGGTCGCGACCGTGCGGGCGCTGCGGAACGAGAACTACGACTTCCAGGACATCGTGCTCTACGTCGGCGGCGCGGTGCTCGCGGTGCTGCTGCTGTCCTTCCTCGTCGACGTCTTCCGGGAGCGGGACGGCGGCGGGAAGCACGCGGGCGGGGTGCCCGCCGGGACGGCGGGGCCGGAGCCCGGGCCGTTCGACCCGATGGCGGGCGGCTTCCCCGTGCCGCCGCTGCCCGGCCAGGAGGTGCCGCCGGTGCCGCGCCGACGGCCGCGCCAGGAGCGGGAGTTCGTTGTCAGTGGCGGGGTGGACACTCTGAGTGACGGAAAGGAGGCGGGTGACGGTGTCTGACGTACCTTCCCGGGGGGAAGCCCCCCGGACCCCCATCCAGAACCCCGTGGCCGGCTTCGGCGTGACCTTCAAGGCCATGTTCAAGAGGCGGCTCACCGAGCAGTATCCGGAGTACAAGAAGCCGACCGCGCCGCGCTTCCACGGCCGCCACCAGCTCAACCGGCACCCCGACGGCCTGGAGAAGTGCATCGGCTGCGAGCTGTGCGCCTGGGCCTGCCCGGCGGACGCCATCTACGTGGAGGGCGCGGACAACACCGACGAGGAGCGCTACTCCCCGGGCGAGCGCTACGGCCGCGTCTACCAGATCAACTACCTGCGCTGCATCCTGTGCGGCCTGTGCGTCGAGGCGTGCCCCACGCGCGCGCTGACGATGACCAATCAGTACGAACTGGCCGACGAGAGCCGCGAGTCGCTGATCTACACCAAGGAGCAGCTGCTGGCCGGCCTTGAGGAGGGCATGGTCGACACCCCGCACGCGATCTTCCCCGGCATGACCGAACAGGACTACTACCGGGGGCTGGTGACGGAGGCCGCGCCGGGCACGGTCCGGCAGGTCGCGGTGTCCAAGGGCGAAAAGGCCGAGGAAGAGGGGGCGGACGCATGAGCGCCCTCGCGGACGCCGTCTCGTCCACGTCCACCGGTGAGGCCGTGCAGTTCTGGATCCTGGCCGTGATCGCCGTGGCCGGGGCGCTCGGCACGGTGTTGATAAGGAAGGCCGTGCACAGCGCGCTGTGCCTCGCCGGGACGATGATCGTCCTCGCGGTCTTCTACCTCGCCAACGGCGCCTACTTCCTCGGCATCGTCCAGATCGTCGTCTACACCGGCGCGATCATGATGCTGTTCCTCTTCGTCGTCATGCTGGTCGGCGTCACCGCGGCGGACTCTCTGAAGGAGACCATCAAGGGCCAGCGCGTGCTCGCCGGACTGTGCGTCCTGGGCTTCGGCATCCTGCTCGCCGCGGGCATCGCCAACGCCTCACTGCACCGGTTCAACGGGCTCGGCCAGGCCAACTCCAGCGGAAACGTCCAGGGGTTGGCGGCACTGATCTTCACCAAGTACGTCTTCGCCTTCGAGCTCACCGGCGCGCTGCTCATCACCGCGGTCGTCGGCGCGATGGTGCTCACCCACCGCGAGCGCACCGAGCGCGCCGCCACCCAGCGCGAGCGGTCCGAGGCGCGCGTCCGCGCGGGCACGCAGGTCCCCCCGCTCCCCGCACCCGGCGTCTACGCCCGGCACAACGCGGTCGACGTCCCCGGCCTGCTGCCCGACGGCACGCCGTCCGAGCTCACCGTCAGCCCGACGCTGCGCGCCCGCGGCCAGGTCCGCGACGTGTCCGGCGAGGCCCTCGCCGAGCTCGCCGCGCTGGAGCAGCGCGCGCAGGACCGGCTGGAGAGCGGCCGCAGCGAGGAGAGCGCGCACGGACAGGGAGCCGCCAAGTGAACCCGGTCAACTACCTCTACCTCGCGGCCCTGTTGTTCACCATCGGGGCGGCCGGAGTGCTCATCCGGCGGAACGCGATCGTCGTCTTCATGTGCATCGAGCTGATGCTGAACGCGTGCAACCTGGCGTTCGTCACCTTCTCCCGGATGCACGGCACGCTCGACGGCCAGATCATCGCCTTCTTCACGATGGTCGTGGCGGCCGCCGAGGTCGTGATCGGCCTCGCGATCATCGTGAGCATCTTCCGCTCCCGCCACTCGGCCTCGGTCGACGACGCCAGCCTGCTGAAGCTGTAAGGGGACGCAGACGTGGAGAACCTCATCGGATTGCTCGTCCTGGCGCCCTTGCTGGGCGCGGGCGTGCTGTTGTGCGGCGGGCGCAGGCTCGATCGCAGCGGGCCGTGGGTGGGCACCGGGCTCGCGGCCGTGTCCTTCGTGCTCGGTCTGTGGCTCTTCGCCGACATGCTGGGCCGCAAGGGCGACAACCGGGCGCTGGACGTCACGGTGTTCAGCTGGGTGCCGGTCGGCGGCTTCCGGGCGGACGTCGGCTTCCACCTCGACCAGCTGTCGATGACCTTCGTCCTGCTGATCACGGGTGTGGGCTCGCTGATCCACCTCTACTCGGTCGGCTACATGGCGCACGACGAGCGGCCGCGGCGCTTCTTCGGCTATCTCAACCTCTTCCTCGCCGCGATGCTGCTGCTCGTCCTCGCCGACAACTACCTCCTGCTCTACGCCGGCTGGGAGGGCGTCGGCCTCGCCTCCTACCTGCTGATCGGCTTCTGGCAGCACAAGCCCAGCGCGGCGACGGCCGCGAAGAAGGCCTTCCTCGTCAACCGCGTCGGCGACATGGGCCTGTCGATCGCGATCATGGTCATGTTCACCACCTTCGGCACCTTCGCCTTCGCCCCGGTCTTCGCCCACGCGGACCAGGCCGGCGAGGGGAAGCTCACGGCCATCGGGCTGCTGCTCCTGCTCGGTGCGTGCGGCAAGTCGGCCCAGGTGCCGCTGCAGTCCTGGCTCGGGGACGCGATGGAGGGCCCGACGCCCGTCTCGGCCCTGATCCACGCGGCCACGATGGTGACGGCCGGGGTGTACCTCATCACCCGGTCCTCCGCGATCTTCAATGGCGCGCCGGACGCGCAGACGGCCGTGGTGACGGTCGGCGCGGTCACGCTCCTCTTCGGTGCGATCGTCGGTTGCGCGAAGGACGACATCAAGAAGGCCCTGGCGGGCTCGACGATGTCCCAGATCGGCTACATGATCCTCGCCGCGGGGCTCGGCCCGGTCGGCTACGTCTTCGCGATCATGCACCTGGTCACCCACGGCTTCTTCAAGGCCGGGCTCTTCCTCGGTGCCGGTTCGGTGATGCACGGCATGAACGACGAGGTGGACATGCGCCGTTACGGCGGCCTGCGGACGTACATGCCGGTCACGTTCTGGACGTTCGGCCTCGGCTACCTCGCGATCATCGGCTTCCCGGGCCTGTCCGGCTTCTTCTCCAAGGACAAGATCATCGAGGCCGCCTTCGCCAAGGGCGGCACCGAGGGCTGGATCCTGGGCGCCGCCGCCCTGTTGGGCGCGGCCATCACCGCGTACTACATGACGCGCGTGATGCTCCTGACGTTCTTCGGCGAGAAGCGCTGGCAGCCCGATGCCGACGGCAACCTGCCGCAGCCGCACGAGTCGCCGAAGACCATGACCGTCCCGATGATCCTCCTCGCCGTCGGATCGGTCTTCGCCGGTGGCCTGTTCAGCATCAACAGCACCTTCCTGAAGTGGCTGGAGCCCGTCACCGGGCACGCCGAGGGCCACTCGCCGGTCGGCGCCGGGCAGGTCACCGCGGCCACCATGGTCGTCCTCGTGGTCGGCGCCGCCGTCGCCTGGCAGCAGTACGGGCGCGCGCCCGTGCCCGTCACGGCGCCGCGCGGCACACTGCTCACCCGGGTGGCCCGGCGCGACCTGCTGCAGGACGACTTCAACCACGTCGTGCTGGTGCGCGGCGGCGAACACCTCACGCGCAGCCTGGTCTACGTCGACCACAAGCTCGTCGACGGCGTGGTCAACGGCACCGCCGCCTCCGTCGGCGGGCTGTCGGGCCGGATGCGCCGGCTGCAGAACGGCTTCGCGCGGTCGTACGCGGTCTCGATGTTCGGCGGCGCGGCGGTGCTGATCGCCGCGACCCTGCTGATGAGGGCGGTATAAGCCATGACTTCTCTGCTGACGGTCACGGCGGCGGTGCCCGCGCTCGGCGCGGTCGCCACGGCGGCGGTCCCCGCCGCGCGCCGCACCGCCGCCAAGTGGCTCGCGCTGGCCTTCTCGCTCGCCACGCTCGGCCTCGCGGGCGTGCAGCTGGCGCAGTTCGACCCGCATGCGCAAGGGCCCTTCCAGCTCACCGAATCCCACGCCTGGATCAAGGACTTCGGGGTGCGGTACGAGCTGGGTGTCGACGGCATCGCGGTGGTGCTCATCGCGCTCACCGCACTGCTGGTGCCCTTCGTCGTCCTGGCCGGCTGGCACGATGCCGACCCCCTGGAGACGCACTCGAAGCGCTGGCGGCCTACACAGGGCTTCTTCGCGCTCATCCTGATGGTCGAGGCGATGGTGGTGATCGCCTTCGAGGCCACCGACGTGTTCGTCTTCTACATCTTCTTCGAAGCCATGCTCATCCCGATGTACTTCCTCATCGGCGGCTTCGGGGACCGGGCGGGGGAGCGGTCCGAGGAGGAGGCGGCGGCCCAACGCTCGTACGCCGCCGTCAAGTTCCTGCTCTACAACCTGGCCGGCGGTCTGATCATGCTGGCCGCGGTCGTCGGGCTGTACGCGGTCACCGCCCACCAGCTGGGCACCGGCACCTTCTCCCTCCAGGAGATCCTCCAGGCGCGCGCCGCGGGCAGGCTGCACTTCGCGACCGTCACCGAACGCGCCCTGTTCCTCGGCTTCTTCTTCGCCTTCGCGGTGAAGGCGCCGCTGTGGCCGGTGCACACCTGGCTGCCCAACGCCATGACGGAGTCCACGGCCCCGGTCGCCGTGCTCATCACCGCGGTGGTCGACAAGGTCGGCACGTTCGCGATGCTGCGCTTCTGCCTCCAGCTCTTCCCCGAGGCCTCGAAGTGGGCGACGCCCGCGATCCTGGTGCTGTCGCTGATCAGCATCCTCTACGGCGCGCTGCTGGCCGTCGGCCAGCGGGACATCAAGCGGCTGATCGCCTACGCGTCGGTCTCGCACTTCGGCTTCATCATCCTGGGCATCTTCGCGATGACCACCCAGGGGCAGGGCGGCGCCACGCTCTACATGGTCAACCACGGGATCTCCACGGCGGCGCTGATGCTCATCGCCGGGTTCCTGATCTCGCGCCGCGGCTCGCGGCTCATCGCGGACTACGGCGGCGTGCAGAAGGTGGCGCCGGTCCTCGCCGGCACCTTCCTGGTCGCCGGTCTGGCCACGCTGTCCCTGCCGGGCCTGGCGCCCTTCGTCTCCGAATTCCTGGTGCTCGTCGGCACGTTCAGCCGCTACCCGGCGGTCGGCGTGGTGGCGACCGTCGGCATCGTGCTGGCCGCGCTCTACGTGCTCGTGCTCTACCAGCGCACCATGGCCGGCCCGGTGCGCGAGCCCGTGCGCGGCATGCCGGACCTCAGGGTGCGCGAACTGGCCGTCGTGGCACCGCTGATCGCGCTGCTGCTGTTCCTCGGCGTCTACCCCAAGCCACTGACCCGGATGATCGAGCCGGCCGTCGCGCACACCATGGCGCAGCTGGACCGGACCGACCCCAAGCCCCCCGTGCACGCGAACGATGTGGAGGCCGCGAAGTGAGTCACCCGGCATCCGTGCCAGCCGTCCACGCCGCGCACACTGTCCACAGCCTGTGGACAAGTGCGGCGGCCGAGGCGCCGCGGAAGATCCCCGGCCCGCACATCGAGTACGCCCAGCTGTCCCCGACGCTGATCGTCCTCGGCGTCGCGGTCCTGGGCGTCCTCGTCGAGGCGTTCCTGCCGCGCCGTGCCCGCTACGCCTCCCAAGTCGCCCTCGCCGTCGTCGGGCTGGCCGCGGCCTTCGCCGCCGTCGTCGCCCTCGCCGCCGCCGGTTACGGCACCGACAAGGCGCACATCGCGGCCATGGGGGCGCTGGCCGTCGACGGTCCGGCACTGTTCCTGCAGGGCGTGATCATTCTCGTCTCCCTGATCGCGGTGTTCACCTTCGCCGAGCGTCGGCTCGACCCGGCAGCGCACGGCCGCCCGGTGGACTCCTTCGCCGCCCAGGGCGCCGCGGTGCCCGGCGGCGACGCCGAGTGCAGGGCGGTGAAGGCGGGCCTGACCACCACCGAGGTCTTTCCGGTGCTGCTCTTCGCGGTCGCGGGCATGCTCGTCTTCCCCGCCGCCAACGACCTGTTGACGCTCTTCATCGCCCTGGAGGTCTTCTCCCTCCCGCTGTACGTGCTGTGCGGGCTGGCCCGCCGCCAGCGGCTGCTCTCGCAGGAGTCGGCCGTCAAGTACTTCCTCCTCGGCGCCTTCTCCTCGGCCTTCCTGCTCTTCGGGATCGCGCTGCTCTACGGCTACGCCGGCACGGTCACCTACGCGGGCATCGCCCAGGTCGTCGGCGGCACGACGCCGACGGTCGACCCGGCCCTCGCCGCGACCATGGGCAACGACGCGCTGCTGCTGACCGGCGGCGCGATGGTGCTGATGGGCCTGCTGTTCAAGGTCGGCGCGGTGCCGTTCCACATGTGGACCCCGGACGTCTACCAGGGCGCCCCCACGCCGGTGACGGGCTTCATGGCGGCGGCGACGAAGGTCGCCGCCTTCGGCGCCCTGCTGCGGCTGCTGTACGTGGTGCTGCCGGGCCTGCGCTGGGACTGGCGGCCGGTGATGTGGGGCGTCGCGATCGTCACGATGCTGATCGGCGCCGTCGTCGCCGTCACGCAGACGGACGTGAAGCGGCTGCTGGCCTACTCGTCCATCGCGCACGCGGGCTTCATCCTGGCCGGTGTCATCGCGGTGACGCCCGACGGTGTCTCCTCGGTGCTGTTCTACCTCGCCGCGTACTCCTTCGTGACGCTGGGCGCGTTCGCGGTGGTGACGCTGGTGCGGGACGCGGGCGGTGAGGCCACGCACCTGTCCAAGTGGGCGGGTCTCGGGCGGCGTTCGCCGCTGGTCGCGGCGGTGTTCGCGGTGTTCCTGCTGGCGTTCGCGGGCATTCCGCTGACGAGCGGGTTCGCGGGGAAGTTCGCGGTCTTCAAGGCAGCGGCGCAGGGCGGGGCGGCGCCGCTGGTCATCGTGGGTGTGGTGGCGTCCGCGATCGCCGCGTTCTTCTACATCCGGGTGATCGTGCTGATGTTCTTCAGCGAGCCGAAGGCGGAGGGCCCGACGGTCGCGGTGCCGAGCCCGCTGACGTCGGCGGCGATCGCGATCGGAGTGGCGGTGACCCTGGTCCTGGGCGTGGCGCCGCAGTACTTCCTGGACTTGGCAGGCCAGGCGGGGACGTTCGTGCGCTGAGCGGTTTCCCCGCGCCCGTAAGGGGCGCGGGGAGCTGCGCGATCAGCCCAATCCGGCCGGCAGTCGAAGAACGACCCGCTCAGTGCCCGATCTTGCTGAGGTCCGGCATCTGAGGCATCTGCCCCCCGGAGGCGCCGCCAGGCACCCCGGCCTTGGTGAAGGTCTCCTTGGTGCCGGACGCCCAAGAGATCGTCAGCGACGATCCATCCGCCTTCTCGACCGTGCCGTGCGTGCGCTTGGTGTCACCGTCGGCACAGGTCAGGTCGAGCGCAGCGGGCTTGGCCTGGTTGATGCCGCCGCTGCACTTGTGGGTGCCGTTGACGACGGCGGCCTTGGTGCCGCTGATGTAGAGGCCGACGGCGCCGTCGGGCGACTTGAGGTCGGCCCAGCCGCCGTTGAGCGCGGCGGCGTCGGCCTTGTTGTTGGAACCGGGGTCCGGGGCGGGGGCGTTGCTGCCCGGCGCAGCCGGCTGGGCGCTGGCGGTGGCCTTGTCGCCGTCCGCCTTCTTGTCACCGCCGCCGTCACTGCTACTGCTGCAACCCGTCATCAGCACAGCGGCGATGCACGCCGCCCCCGTGATCTGTACTGCCTTGCGCACTGCGTGCCCTTCTGTTGTCCTCGGTGGAACTGGACACGACAAGTTAGCAGCGTGACTCCGGTACGTGCCCCGGGCCCGTCGCTACGCCGTGCGCGCCGGGAGGATGCGCCCCCTGACCTCGCCCAGTCCGATGCGAGCGCCGTCGGCGCCCGGCGCCCACGCCGTCAGCACGACCTCGTCGCCGTCCGCGAGGTACGGCCCCTTGCCCTGCGTGAGTTCGAGCAGGCAGCCCAGCTGGTCCGGCTCGGGGCCGCTCACCGTGCCGGACGCGTAGAGGTCGCCGGTGCGCAACGAGGCGCCGTTGACGGTCATATGGGCCAGCTGCTGGGCCGCGGTCCAGTACATGGACGCGAACGGCGGCCGCGAGACGGCCTCTCCGTTGATGCGCACCTCGATCCGCAGGTCGATGCCGCCCGGCTCGGCCGCGCTGTCGTCCAGGTACGGCAGCAGCGGGTACGTACGCTCCGGCGGCGCCGTGCGTGCCGTGTCGAAGGCCTCCAGCGGGGTGATCCACGCCGAGACGGACGTCGCGAAGGACTTGCCGAGGAACGGGCCGAGCGGCACGTACTCCCACGCCTGGACGTCGCGCGCCGACCAGTCGTTCACGAGGCAGACGCCGAAGACGTGCTCGCGGAACTCGCCGATCGTCACGGGGGTTCCGGCCGGTGCCGGGGTGCCGACGACGAAGCCGACCTCGGCCTCGATGTCGAGGCGCAACGACGGCCCGAAGGAGGGCAGTTCGGCGTCGGGGGCCTTGCGCTGGCCCTGGGGGCGCACGACGTCGGTGCCGGACACCACGACCGTGCCCGCGCGCCCGTGGTAACCGATGGGCAGGTGCTTCCAGTTGGGCGTGAGCGGGTCCATGCCGGGGCGGAAGATGCGTCCCACGTTGGTGGCGTGGTGCTCGCTGGCGTAGAAGTCGACGTAGTCGGCGACCTCGAACGGCAGGTGGAGCGTCACGCCGTCCAGGGGGAGGAAGTACGGCTCCTGCAGCCAGCCGCGGATCTCCCGCCGTACGGCCTCCCACACCGGACGCCCGGCGGCCATCAGCGCGTTGAGCGTGGGCTGCGCCAGCAGCTCCGCGTGCACGGAGCCGTGAGCGGCCGCCGCGGCCGCCGCGTCGAGGACGTGGTCGCCGTAGCGGACGCCGACGCGGGGGCGGTCGGGCGCGTCGGGCGTGCTGAAGATGCCGTACGGAAGGGTGGCCGCGCCGAAGGGGTCGCCTTCGGACAGCTCGCTGGGGCTCTGCACGTGCATGGTGATGCTGCCTCGCCTTCTCCTGGACGTCCGGACGCTCCGGTTCGGCCCCTGGGGGCCGGTCCACACCTTACTGATCTCGCCTTGCAATGCCAGGGGCGTGATCCCGCCTGCCTGTGGTTCCGGGCCGGGGGTCCGGGGGTTGTCCCCCGGGAATGTGCAGCGTGGTGAATGCCGCAGGGCAAGGGGTGTTCGAGGGGCGCCCGATCGCTGACTAAAGGGGGAGCAATGTCCGGTAACTCCTTGCTGGAGGCGGCGATTCCGAAGTAGCGTCCTAAGTCGGGTCACACTCATTGGGGGGCCGCTGAGGCTGGGTGGCCGAGGGGGGTGCTGGTGGCGATCAGGCGCGCGCCCGTAGCGGCGGACCGGTCCGTACCAGGGTTGATTGTGAAGATCGGCGACTATCCCCTGCACCACGGCGGGGTGGGTGCGATCCGCAGCCTCGGCCGGCTGGGGGTCCCGATGTACGCGATCACCGAGGACCGCTGGACCCCCGCTGCGCTCTCCCGCTATCTCACCGCCGGCTTCGTCTGGCCCACCACGGGCACCGAGCCCGCGGAGGATCTGGTCACGGGCCTGCTCGGGATCGGGCGGCGGATCGGCAGGCCCGCGGTGCTGGTGCCCACGGACGAGGAGGCGGCCGTTCTCATCGCCGAACACGCCGACCGGCTCTCCGGCACGTTCCTCTTTCCCCCGGTCGAGCAGGGGCTGCCCCGCAGACTCGCGAGCAAGCAGGGCCTGCACGAGCTGTGCACGGAGCACGGGGTGCCCACCCCGGCAACGCTGTTCCCGGACTCGTTCGAGGAGATCGAGAAGTACGCGTCCGTCGCCCGCTTCCCCGTGGTCGCCAAGAACCGCGAGGCCTTCGAGCGGCGCCGCCGGCCCGCCGTGCACGGCACGACCCGCATCGGCGGCCCCCGCGAACTGCTGGACCTGGCCCGGGAGTGGGGGCCGGAGCCCGGCGTGATCGTGCAGGAGTACCTGCCGCGCGAGGAGGCGGAGGACTGGATCGTCCACGCCTACTTCGACGCCGAGTCCGCGCCGCTGGCGCTGTTCACCGGGGTGAAGGTGCGCTCCTGGCCGCCGCACGCGGGCATGACGGCCAACTCCTACATCGTCGACAACCCCGAACTGGCCGCCATGGCCGAGCAGTTCATCAAGCGCATCGGCTTCTGCGGGATCATCGACCTGGACTGGCGCTTCGACCGCCGCGACGGGCAGTACAAGCTGCTGGACTTCAACCCGCGGATGGGCGCCCAGTTCCGCATGTTCGAGAACGAGGCGGGCATCGACGTCGTCCGCGCCCAGCACCTCGACCTCACCGGCCGCAAGGTGCCCGAGGGCGAGCAGCTCACGGGCCGCCGCTTCGTCGTCGAGAACATCGACCTGCCCGCCCTGGCCGCGTACCGCCGCAGCGGCTACACCACCCCGCACGCCCCCGCCCGCGCGAACGGCACCGAGCTGGCGTGGGCCGCCCGCGACGACATCAAGCCCTTCTTCACCATGCTCGCCCGGTTCGTACGGCCGGGCGTCCGGCACCTGCGGCAGCTGTGGCGCTCCCGGCGCCGCGCCGCCGCCGCGGCGGCCGGGGAACAGACCGCCGACCGGTCAGCCGAGCAGTCCGCCCGATAGCCCCTGGCCTTCGAGGCCCTGGAGCGAGGAACGCCCTGGAGGGGAAGCACGTGACACTTCCGGTAGCAGTCATCGGGGCCGGCCCGTACGGCCTCTCGACCGCGGCCCACCTCAAAGCGCGCAACGTCCCCACGCGGGTCTTCGGCGCCCCGATGGTGAGCTGGCGCGAGCACATGCCCGCCGGGATGCTGCTGAAATCCACCCCGGTCGCCTCCAGTATCGACGCCCCGCAGCCCGGGCACACGCTGTCCGACTTCTGCCTGGACACGGGAGAGGGCCGCTACGAGTCCGACTGGGACGTCATCCCCGTCGAGACCTTCGCCCGGTACGGGCTGTGGTTCCAGGAGCGGCTGGTGCCCGCGCTGGAGCAGGTGCGCGTGGTGTCCGTCGAGCGGCGCGACCACGGCTCCGGCTTCGAGCTGAAACTGGACTCGGGCGAGCAGTTCGCCGCCCGTGCGGTGGTCGTCGCCACCGGGCTGAGCGGCCTGGCCCACCTGCCGCCCGAACTGGCCGCGGCGGCACCGGACGGGCCCGCGCCGGGCGCCGCCTTCTCGCACAGCTCCCAGCACCGCGACCTGTCCGGCTTCGCGGGGCGCGAGGTCGTGGTCGTCGGCGCCGGCCAGTCCGCGCTGGAGACCGCGGTGCTGCTGGCCGACGCGGGGGCCGCAGCCGTGCGCGTGGTCGCCCGCCGGCGGGGCGCGGTGCGCTTCGGGGCGGCGCCGGACGGGCAGTCGCCGCTGAAGCCCGACACCCCCTTCGGGCGCGCCTGGTCGCTGTACGCCTTCTCGTACCACGCGGACCGCTTCCGCCATCTGCCCCCGCCGACCCGGAGGTTCCTGGTGCACCGGGTGCTCGGGCCGCTGGGGGCCTGGTGGCTGCGCGACCGGTTCGTCGGCCGCGTCCGGGTCAGCGAGGGGCGGCGGATCACCGGGGCCCGGACGGAGGACGGCCGCGCGGTGCTCACGCTCACGGGTGACGGGGGCGTCGGGAGCGAGATGCGCGCCGACCACGTCATCGCCGCCACCGGCTACCGCGTGGACATCGGCGCGCTCGACTTCCTCGGGGCCGGGCTGCGCGCCCGGCTGACGGTGGCGGCGGGCGGGCCGCGGCTGGGGGCCGGATACCGGTCCTCGGTACCGGGGCTCTTCTTCACCGGGCTGCCCGCGGCGGCCAGCTACGGGCCGGTGATGCGGTTCGTGTGCGGGACGGAGTACGCATCGCCGCGCCTCGCGCGGGCGGTGGCGGCGTTGTAGCAGACCCGCATCCAGGGACGCCGGACGGGCAGTTTCAGGCCCGTCCGGCGTTTGCGTGGCCGGGCGCCGGAGCCGCTCCCCGGCGGTGAGCGAAAGGATCGCGCCACCGGACGGCCGGGCCGGAAAGGACGGGCGCCGAGGGTGATCGACAGCCGACCGGATACGCTGACTTTCGGTGGAGACAGCGACACATCGACAAACCCCGTAGTCGCAGGCAGACAGGAGTACCCCTCGTGACCGTCGTCGGGCCTTTCGGGCTGAGCGTGCGGGACCAGGCTCTTGAAGCCGATGTCCAGGCCGGGTTGGCCGCCGTCGAGGAGGGCCTCCTGGAGGCCACCAAGAGCGACGTGCCCTTCATCACCGAGGCCGCCCAGCACCTGGTCCGGGCCGGCGGCAAGCGGTTCCGGCCGCTGCTGGTGTCGCTCGCCGCGCAGTTCGGCGACCCGTACGCCCCCGGCGTGGTGCCCTCGGCCGTCGTCGTCGAGCTCACCCACCTGGCCACGCTCTACCACGACGACGTCATGGACGAGGCCGCCGTGCGCCGCGGCGTGGCCAGCGCCAATTCCCGCTGGGACAACTCGGTGGCCGTCCTCACCGGCGACTTCCTCTTCTCCCGCGCCTCGCGGATACTCGCCGATCTGGGCCCGGAAGCCGTCCGCATCCAGGCCGAGGCCTTCGAGCGCCTGGTGACCGGCCAGATCCTGGAGACGGCGGGCCCGCGCGACGGGCGCGACCCGGTCGAGCACTACCTGGACGTCATCGCCGGCAAGACCGGCTCGCTGATCGCCGTCTCCGGCCGCTACGGCGCCATGATGTCCGGCGCGGACGAGGGCGTCGTCGAGATCCTCACCCACTACGGGGAGCGGCTCGGCACCGCCTTCCAGCTCGCCGACGACGTCCTGGACATCGCCAGCGACTCCCACGAGTCCGGCAAGACGCCCGGCACGGACCTGCGCGAGGGCATCCCCACCCTGCCCGTGCTGCACCTGCGGGCCCACGCCGCGGCCACCGGCGCGCCCGAGGACCTGGAGCTGTGCGCGCTGCTCGACGGCGACCTCACCGACGATGCGGTCCACGCCGAGGTGCTGCGCAGGCTGCGCGCCCACCCGGCGCTGGAGCAGGCGCGGCGCGACACCGTGCGCTACGCGCAGGAGGCCCGCGCGATCCTGTCGCCGCTGCCCGCCTGCCCGGCGAAGGCCGCGCTGGAGGAGCTGTGCGACGCCGTGGTGCACCGCGCGGGCTGACCGCGTTCCGCCGCATGGCGGGCTCGTTCTCATGCAGCGTCATACCCGAGACGTACGCAGAGTTGATCCCGTCGGCTGATGACCGTCCACGGCCGCTTTGGTGGAATGGAAGACGTCCCCACCACCGAGCGGTCGGGCCACTGTTGAGCCTTCGGTGCGGACACGGTGCATGACGTGCACAGTCGCACAAGACCGCCGCAGACGACGGAGGTAGAGCACATGGCACGGATCCAGCCGACACCAGGGGCCGAGGGCGCCGACGGCGCGGGCACCCTGCCCGGCGGGGCCACGGGCCGCCGCAAGGCCGTCCGCTACGCGGTGCCGGTCGTGGTGGCGGGAGTCGCCGCGTCGGCCATCGGAATCGGCTCCGCCCTCGCGAGCTCCGGCGCCCCCGACCTTCCGAAGATCAGCGCGCAGGACCTCATAGCCAAGATGGCCGCGTCGGACACCCAGCAGATGTCGGGCACGGTCAAGATCAGCACGGATCTCGGCCTGCCCGCCCTGCCCTCGGGGCTCTCGATGGGCGGCGACACGAAGGGCAAGGCGAAGGAGGGGGCCTCCCCGCAGGCCAAGCTCACCGAACTCGCCTCCGGTACGCACACGCTGCGCGTGGCCGCCGACGGTCCGGACAGGCAGCGGCTGTCGATCGTCGAGCAGTCCGCCGAGTACAGCGTCGTCCGCAACGGCGACCAGGTCTGGGCGTACGACAGCGCGAGCAACACCGCCTACCACTCGAAGGCTCAGCAGGAGCAGCACGGCGGCAAGGGGCCCCACGGCGGGATGCCCGGCGACGTGAAGGACGCCTCGCCGCAGGAGATGGCCAAGAAGGCCCTCGCCGCGGCGGACGACACCACGGCGGTCACGGTCGACGGCACGGCGAAGGTGGCCGGGCGGGACGCCTACCAGCTGCTGATCAAGCCCAAGCAGTCCGAGACGACGGTGGATTCGATCCGCATCGCGGTGGACGCGAAGAACGGTGTGCCGCTGAAGTTCACGCTCGCGCCGAAGGGCGGCGGCAAGGCCGTGGTCGACGCCTCGTTCACCAAGGTGGACTTCGGCAAGCCGGCGGCGGACACCTTCTCGTTCACCCCGCCCAAGGGCGCCAAGGTGACCGAGGCCGGCAAGGACGCCAAGGGCGGCAAGGGCGGCGACAAGGAGGAGAAGGGCGGCAGGCTCCCCGAGGGCATGAACGGCCTCGACGGCCTGACCGGCGGCGCCGGCCACCAGGGCGGCTCGAAGGTCATCGGCAAGGGCTGGGCGTCCATCGCCGAGTTCAAGGGCGACAAGGCCGCGGTCCCGGGCAAGGGCAAGAGCCAGGGCGCCGACAAGAACGGCGACGCCTCCAAGCTCCTGGACAGCTTCGGCACCAAGGTGACGGGCGACTTCGGCTCGGGCCGCGTCTTCAGCACCCGGGTGGTCAACGCCCTGATGACGGACGACGGCAGGGTCTACGTCGGGGCGGTCTCCAAGGACGCACTGGTCAAGGCGGCGAACGCGGCCAAGTAGGCCGGGCGTCGGCCCTGATCGTCACCCCGGCCGACGCCAGGCCGGGGTGACGTGCGCGTCGGTGAAGGGAACAGGGGGGAGCGGCCATGGAGCCGGAACCGGTGATCGAGACACACGCGCTCACCAAGCGCTACGGCCGCGGCCGCCCGGCCGTCGACGGCCTCGGCCTCGTCGTGCCGCGCGGCAGCGTCTTCGGCTTCCTCGGCCCCAACGGCTCCGGGAAGACGACCACGATCCGCATGCTCATGGGCCTGATCGAGCCGACGTCCGGCGTCGCGCGGGTCCTCGGCGAGCCGATGCCGAAGGCGGGGCGGCGGGTGCTGCCCCGGGTGGGGGCCCTGATCGAGGGCCCCGCGCTCTACGGCTTCCTCGACGGCCGCGACAACCTCGTCCGGTTCGACGCCGCCGACCCCGCCGCGGACCCCCGCACCCGGGCCGCCCGGGTCGGCGCGGCGCTGGACCGGGTGGGCCTCGCGGCCGCCGCGGGCAAGAAGGCGCGGGCGTACTCGCTCGGCATGAAGCAGCGACTCGGCCTGGCATCAGCCCTGTTGCAGCCGCGCGAGCTGCTGGTGCTGGACGAGCCGACCAACGGCCTCGACCCGCAGGGCATGCGCGAGATCCGCACCCTGGTGCGCGGCCTGGCCGCCGAGGGCACCACGGTCTTCCTCTCCTCCCACCTCCTGGACGAGATCGAGCAGGTCTGCACGCACGTCGCGGTGATGTCCCAGGGCCGGCTGCTCACGCAGGGCACGGTGGCCGAACTGGCCGCCTCCGCGCGCGGCCGGCTGTCCGTCACCACGCCCGACACGGCCGAGGCCGTGCGCGTCCTGAAGGAGCACGGTGTGAACGACCTCGTGGTCACCGACGACCGCGTGACGGGCGAACTGCCCGCTGCCGACCTGGCGGACCTCAACGCCGCACTGGTCCGCGCGGACGTCCGGGTACGGGCCTTCGGCGCTCAACGGGCGTCGCTGGAAGACGCGTTCGTGGCACTCACCGGGGAGGGTTTCGATGTCGCAGGCTGAGGTGTCGCAGACCGAGGTGCTGTCGATACGGTCCGGGCGCCCGAACCCCCTGTGGAGCCTCTCCCTCTTCCGCAACGAGACCCTCACCGTGTTCCGGCGCTGGCGCACCCTGGCGCTGCTGGGCGTGCTGGCGGGGGTGCCGGTGCTGGTGGGCATCGCGGTGAAGATGGAGACGGGACGGGGCGGCGGCAGCAGCGGAGGCGGGGGAGACCCCGCCTTCATCAACCAGGTCACCAACAACGGCCTGTTCCTGGTCTTCACGTCGCTGGCAGTGACGCTCCCCTTCTTCCTCCCGATGGCCGTGGGCGTCGTGGCGGGCGACTCCGTCGCCGGTGAGGCGTCCGCCGGCACCCTGCGCTACCTGCTGGTGGCCCCCGCGGGCCGGACCAGGCTGCTGCTCGCCAAGTACGCCTCCACGCTGGTCTTCTGCCTGGCGGCGACGCTCGTGGTGGCGGTGTCGGCCCTGACGGTCGGGGCGCTGCTCTTCCCGCTGGGCGACGTGACGCTGATCAGCGGGACGACGGTGTCCTTCGGGAACGGCCTGCTGCGGGCCCTGGCGATCGCGGGCGTCGTGGCGGTGTCGCTGACGGGCCTGGCGGCGCTCGGCCTGTTCGTCTCGACGCTCACCGACAGCGGCATCGCGGCGATGGCGACGACGGTGGGCCTGCTGATCACGGTGCAGATCCTGGACCAGTTCCCGCAGCTGCACGCGGTGCAGCCGTACCTCTTCCCGCACTACTGGCAGAGCTTTGCGGACCTGCTGCGGGACCCGGTGTGGGGCGAACAGCTGCTCCGGAACCTGGGGCTGCAGGCGCTGTACGCGGCGGTGTTCGGTTCGGCGGCGTGGGCGAGGTTCACGACGCGGGACGTGACGGCGTAAGGGGGGTTGCCGGGCCGGGCAACCCCCTCACGGGCCTACGGGCCTACGGGCTTACGAACCGCTCAGCTTCCACACGGCGGAGGCGATGGCCGCCGTGTTGGTTCCGAGCGCGGTGTCGTCAAGATTCGCCGACGTGTCGCACGACTGGTGGTAGCACGCGTCGAACGCCTGCCCCGCCGTCCCGCCCCACTGGGCGGCCTGCGCATCGGTCTTGATGTAGTCGGCCCCGCTGAACAGACCGCCCACGGGAATCCCGGCGTCCTGGAAGGGCGCGTGATCGGACCGCCCGTCCCCTTCGTGATCGACCTCGGTCGCGATGTTCTTCGCCGCGAACCAGTTCTCGAAGAGCCCCTGCAGACGGGAGTCGTACCCGTAGACGAAGTACCCGGGGTTCGGCGAGCCGATCATGTCGAAGTTCAGATACTCGTCGATCTTCGAACGGTCGGCGCCGGACAGCTTGTTGACGTAGTTCGTCGAGCCGACCATCCCGAGCTCCTCCGCTCCCCACCACCCGAACCGCAGGTGCTTGTCCGGCTTGTAGCCGGAGCGGGCGACGGCGAGGGCGACCTCCAGGACGCCGGCCGAGCCGGAGCCGTTGTCGTTGATGCCGGGGCCGCGGTTGACGGAGTCGAGGTGCGCGCCGGCGAAGACGACGTGGTTGGCGTCGCCGCCCGGCCAGTCGGCGACGAGGTTGTAGCCGGTGGACCCGTTGGACGTGAACTGCTGGACGGTGGTGGTGTATCCGGCCGCGTCCAGCTTGCTCTTGACGTAGTCGAGCGAGGCCTTGTAGCCGCTGCGCCCGTGGGCGCGGTTGCCGCCGTTGGCGTCGGCTATGGACTGGAGCTGGTTGAGATGGGCCTTGATGTTGGCGACGGGTATCCCGGGCGCGTCGGCGGCCGTTGCGGGTCGCGTCGCGGAGGCTGGTACGGCGGACGAGCCGATGAGGGCAGCGGCGAGCAACGCCGCAGCAAGGTGGTTTCTGGGACGCATGTGGGGGGCTCCCAACTCAGTGCTTGACGTGAGCATGATGCTGGGTGGCCCCCCTGACGTGCGTCAAGAGCGGATTTCGGACACCGAATTCCGCTTATCGGAGGGTGTGGTGGCGGGGGACTCGGACGACGCCGTGGCCTTCTCCTCCGCACGGCGCAACGCGACCTGCGCCTTCCGCGCCGTCCGCAGCGCATCCCCGACGAGCAGCGCCAGCGCCAGCCAGACCAGGGCGAAGCCCGCCCAGCGCTCGGCCGGCATCGCCTCGTGGAAGACGGCCAGCCCCAGGGCGAACTGGAAGACCGGCGCGAGGTACTGCACCATCCCGATCACGGTGAGCGGCAGTCGCACGGCGGCCACGCCGAAGCAGATGAGCGGCACCGCGGTGAGGGCGCCCGAGCACATCAGCAGCAGCGCGTGCCCGGTGCCGTGGTTCGTGAAGGTGCTGTGGCCCTGCGCCCCGAGGAAGACGAGGAAACCGAGCGCGGGCAGGAACTGCACCGCCGTCTCGGCGGCGAGCGACTCCAGCCCGCCCAGCCCGACCCGCTTCTTCACCAGGCTGTACGAGCTGAACGTGGCGGCGAGGGCGAGGGAGATCCACGGCGGCTTGCCGTAGGCCACGGTCATCACGACCACCGCGGCCGCCCCCACCCCGACGGCCACCCACTGCAGGGTCCGCAGCCGCTCGCGCAGGATGAGAACGCCGAAGGCGATGCTCACGAGGGGGTTGATGAAGTACCCCATGGACGTCTCGACGACGTGCCCGGAGTTCACGCCCCAGATGTAGACGGCCCAGTTCACGGAGATGAAGGCGGCACCGAGCGCGATCATCCCGATCCGTTTGGGCTGCCGCAGCAGCGGCCGTATCCACCCCCAGTGCCGCGTCACGGCCAGCACGGCGACGACGGCCACGAGCGACCACACCATGCGCTGCGCGAGGATCTCGGCCGCACCGGCGGGCTTGAGCAGCGGCCAGTAGAGCGGGAAGAGACCCCAGATCGTGTAAGCGGCGACGCTGCAGATCATGCCCGTACGGGTCTCACTCCGTGCGGACGGCGGGTTCGACGTCAAGGTCCCTCCCTGGGCGGCGGTGGATGGATGCGACCCAGCGAAGTTAGCGCCGTGGGCGGGGGTATGTCATTCGCGTCTCGCGTGACGGTCATGACACTCGCCTCCGGCAGCGGAAACCCTGAATTTCAGGCCTTCGGATTCGGGGTTTCCGCTGCCGGAACCTCGGCTAATCCACGGTCCACTTCAGCGGGTCCTTGTACCAGCCCCGGGAGTACGTCACCGTCGTCAGCTTCTGCCCGTCCGGCACAAGGTAGGGGGTGCAGAGCGTGTGCTCGTCGCCCTTCTGCCAGGTGGCGTCGAGGTCCTCGCTCTTGCAGTCCGACGGCCTGCTGCTCAGATCGCCGAACATGACCAGCAGCTTGGTGCCGGGAGCGCTTCCGGAGAGCGTCCCCACACTGGTCATGATCATGGGGCCCTGGACCGGTGCGTCACCGCCGACGAGCTTGGCGTTCACGTACACCCAGGCAATGGTCCGGCCCGCGTACTTGTCCTTGTCCTTCAGCTCGTCGAGATCCGACGGCTTGCCCATGACGACCTTCTGCGGCGTGATGGTGAACTTGCCTGCTTTTCCGCTGCGTTCGACGGTCTGCGCCTCGGCGCTCGGCTGCCCGAGCTTCAGCGGCTTCTGCGGTTTGTCGTCGCCCGCGGAGTTCGGGTGACCGCCGCTCACGCTGCTGCTGCTCCCGCCGCTCGCGTCGGCCGAGGAATCCCCGGCGTGGGTCACGATCTGGAAGACCAGGAACAGCACCCAGGCGACGGGGATCAACGCCGCCAGCACGACGGGTCGTCGACGCAGCGGCACCCCCGGGTCGAGCTGCGGTCCGGGCTGCCCCGGAACCGGCGGCGGCAGCTTGTTCAGCTTGGCCCTGACCGTGAGATTCCAGATGAGCGTGAAAGGGGTGATGGCGACCAGGGATATCGGACTCCACCACCCCTGCCACAGCGTCTTCCCGGTCATGTCGCGCAGCACGGCCGTACCGCAGTTCCGGCAGAAAGGGCCGCGCAGGCTCAGGAACCGCATCACGATGAGGATGCCCTGGTGCCCGCGCACGGTGGCGTCGACGGCGGGTATGCCACCACAGAGCCGGCAGGAGAGGTGCGGGTTGGGGGCCTGGGCAGCCTGCCCCCAGCCCGGCTGAACGGGTTGCTGCCCTTGGAACGGGCCCGGCTGCGGCTGAGGTTGCGGCTGAGGTTGTGGTTGCGGCGGGGTGGCCACTGATATCCCCCGGTTTTGTTGAGCGTGCAAAGTAACCGGGAATTTCTATCAGGGGCCGCCCCCGCGGCACGTGTGAGGCCTCAGCGGACGTAGTTCTTGAGGGCCTCCGTGTCGAGCGTGATGCCGACCGGGTCGGGGAGCATCACCTGCTCACCGAAGGGCGCGCGGTGGATGTCGCGGTAACAACCGCTCTCCCGGTCGGGGTTGATGTGGACCACGGCTTCGCAGGAGTTGCGATCGACGAGGAGATAGACGGGGATTCCTGCGGCGGCGTACGCGGCCGGCTTCTCCAGCCGGTCGCGGTTGTTGGTGTCACCGTCGAACGAGGTGATCTCGACGGTCATCAGGGCACCGTCTGGATCGGCCCACTCCCCCTGTCCGGCAAAGTGGCCGACCGGTGCGAGGACGCAGTCCGGGCGGGCCCGGCCCTTGCGGTATTCCCCGACCTTCAAGCCCTGCGTCGGATTCAGGTTGAGGCCGGGGCGGGTCTGCATGCACTGCCGGATCAGCCACATGATGATCTCCCCGTGATCCCCGTCCGCCACCAGCTTCTCCTCGATCCGTCCGTTGATGAACTCCAACGTGACGGTCTCGGGTGCCGTGGAGGCGATCTGCTCGAACTCCTCCACCAGCATGTGAGATGTGCGCTCGGCCATAACCGTCATGGTGCCCTCCCTTCCAGGCGAAGACCAGCTTTGCCGAACCGTCGGCGGGGTCTGATGCCCTTCCCCTCATGACTCCCCTGTTCGGGTGACGTGCCGGACATACCGCCCCGCCGCCTCACACATCTGCCTCAAACTCCTCCCCCCGCGCGGAGCGCAACAGCTCCATCGCCCGTGTCACGTCGAACGGCAGGATCGTCACCGCCACGTTCGGCAGTTGCTCCAGCACGCGGGCGATCTCGTTGCCCGTGTCGCGGTGCAACAGCCGTCCCAGGGGCGTCGAATGGGTGCGCCGTGGGATCAGCAGCGTCAGGGCCGTCGTGCCGTCCTCCGTCGTGCGGGCCGCCAGGTCCGCCACGGCGCGGCGCAGGCGGCGGTCGGGGCAGTTGACGAGTTCCAGGGGGACCGTCGTGCCGGGGGTCTCGTCCCAGCGGGACACCAGGCGCCGGGCCCGCGATTCGTCGATCATGAAGTGGACGGCCCGGACCTCGTCCGGGCGCAGCTCGTGGGCGTAGCGCAGGGCCTTGACAGTGGCCAGGTCGAGGCCGTCCACGAGGACGTACACCACGTGCCGGCGCCACCGCGGGCGGTCCGTCGTGAACGTGGGGACGTTCTCCAGCGCCTCGGCCTCCTCGCGGTACTGGCGGTTGATGCGGATCAGCGCCCAGACGCCGATCGGGAACACCACGACCACCAGCCAGGCGCCTTCCGTGAACTTGGTGATCGCGAAGATCACGACCACCATCGCGGAGGTCACGGCCGCGGCCAGGTTCACGCCGATCTTGATGCGGCGGTACGGCTCGTCGAGCCGCCAGTGGTGGGCGGTCATGCCGGCGGCCGCCATGGTGAAGCCGGTGAAGACGCCGATGGCGTACAGCGCGACGAGCTTGTCCACGCTGCTGCCCGTGACGAAGAGCAGCGCCAGGGAGACGACCGTGAGGCAGATGATGCCGTTGGAGAAGGCGAGGCGGTGGCCGCGCCGGGTCAGTTGGCGGGGGAGGAAGCGGTCCTCGGCGACGAAGCTGGCGAGGAACGGGAAGCCCGTGAAAGGGGTGTTGGCGCCCGTGTAGAGGATCAGGGCCGTCGCCAGCTGGACGTACACCAGGCCCGCCGTGCCCGCCCAGCTGCTGCCGAAGATGAGGTGGGCCTCCTGGGCGATGACGGTCGGGTTGCCGTCGACGTAGGGGATCGCGTGCGTGAAGTGCGCGAGCGTGGAGACGCCCAGCACCATGATGCCGAGGATGATGCTCATCGCGGTCAGCGTGCGGCGGGCGTTGATGCCCTGCGGGCTGCGGAAGGCGGAGACGCCGTTGGAGATCGCCTCCAGGCCGGTGAGCGAGGAGCCGCCGTTGGCGAACGAGCGCAGCACCATGAACAGCGAGGTGCCGTACAGCCAGCCGCTGCCGGACGTGCCGAGCGGGATGGCGCCGTGCGCGTGCACATTGGCGTGCGGCAGGCCGGTGGTCAGGGCGCGGACCAGGCCGACGGCCAGTATCAGGGCGACGGCCACCATGAAGAGGTAGGCCGGGGCGGCGAACGCTCTGCCCGCCTCGCGGATGCCGCGCAGGTTGCCGTACATCAGGACCACCACGACGCCCACGGTGATGGGGAGTTTGAGGTGGTCCATGCCCGTGTAGCCGTTGCCGACGAGGTGGGCGAGGGAGATCAGTGCGTCGGTCCCGGCGGCGGTCTGGACGGCGACGGTGACGATGTAGTCGACGAGCAGGGCGACGGCCGCGATCTGGGCGATGCGCGGCCCGAAGTTCTCGCGGGCGACGACGTACGAGCCGCCGGCGCGGGTGTAGACGGAGACGACGTCCCGGTAGGAGAGCGTCAGGAGGAGCAGGACGAGCAGGATCGCGCCGGTCACCGGCATCAGCAGCGTGAAGGCCGCCACGCCGACGACGGGTACGAGGATGCGCAGCATCTCCTCGGTGCCGTACGCGGTGGAGGAGATGCAGTCGGAGGCGAGGACGCCGAGTGCCAGGGGGTTGGAGAGTTTCTCCGCGGCGAGCTGCTCGGTGACGAGCGGGGGGCCGAGGAGACGGCGTTTGACGCGGTAGGCGAACCGGTCGCGGATGACGACGGGTGCGCCGTCCCCGTCGAGGGGCGCTTTTGAGTCGGCCATGGCCATATCAGAACGGTTCCCGGGCCGAAACACCGTCAGACGCCCCGGCCGGGCACCCGATTCGGGTGCCCGGCCGGAGCACGGCAGTGGTACGGACTAACCGACGACGGTCCATGTGTCGTTGCCCGCGAGGAGCGTGGCGAGGTCGCCCTTGCCCTGCTGTTCGACGGCGGCCTCCAGCTGGTCGGCCATGAGGGTGTCGTAGACGGGCCGGTCGACGCTGCGGAAGACGCCGATGGGCGTGTGGTGCAGCGTGGTCGGGTCCGCGAGGCGGGAGAGCGCGAACGCGGTGGTGGGGGACGCCGTGTGGGCGTCGTGCACCAGGATCTGCGTCTCGTTCTCCGCCGTCACGTCGACGACCTTCAGGTCGCCGGTGGCCGCATCGCGGACGACGCCCTTCGCGCCGTCGGTGCCGAAGCGGATGGGCTGCCCGTGTTCGAGGCGGATGACCGCCTCCTGCGCCTGTTGCCTGTCCTTCAGCGCTTCGAAGGCACCGTCGTTGAAGATGTTGCAGTTCTGGTAGATCTCCACCAGCGCGGTGCCCGGGTGGGCGGCCGCCTGGCGCAGCACCTCGGTGAGGTGCTTGCGGTCGGAGTCGACGGTGCGGGCGACGAAGGAGGCCTCCGCGCCGATCGCCAGCGACACCGGGTTGAACGGGGCGTCCAGCGAGCCCATCGGCGTCGACTTGGTGATCTTGCCGACCTCGGAGGTGGGGCTGTACTGGCCCTTGGTCAGGCCGTAGATCCGGTTGTTGAAGAGCAGGATCTTGAGGTTGACGTTGCGCCGGAGGGCGTGGATGAGGTGGTTGCCGCCGATGGACAGCGCGTCGCCGTCACCCGTGACCACCCAGACGCTCAGGTCCCGCCGGGAGGAGGCCAGGCCCGTGGCGATGGCCGGGGCGCGGCCGTGGATGGAGTGCATCCCGTAGGTGTTCATGTAGTACGGGAAGCGGGAGGAGCAGCCGATGCCGGAGACGAAGACGATGTTCTCCTTCGCCAGGCCGAGTTGGGGCATGAAGCCCTGCACGGCGGCGAGGATGGCGTAGTCGCCGCAGCCGGGGCACCAGCGCACTTCCTGGTCGGACTTGAAGTCCTTCATGGACTGCGCGGCTTCGGCCTTGGGCACCAGCTTGAGCGCCTCGACGGAGGAGACGGAGGACACGCCCTCCGAGAGCGTCTCAGTCATTGATGGCCTCCTTGAGCACATCGGCGAGCTGCTCGGCCTTGAACGGCATTCCGCTCACCTGGGTGTAGGAGCGGATGTCCTTCAGGTACTTCGCTCGCAGCAGGGTGGCGAGCTGACCGAGGTTCATCTCCGGCACGACCACCTTCTCGTAACGCCCCAGCACGTCCCCGAGGTTCCCCGGGAAGGGGTTGAGGTGGCGCAGGTGGGCCTGGGCGACGGTGCCGCCCGCGGCGCGCACGCGGCGCACGGCCGCCGTGATCGGCCCGTAGGTGGAGCCCCATCCCAGTACCAGTGTGGTGGCCTGGCCCGGGTCGTCGACTTCGATGTCGGGGACGGTGATGCCGTCGATCTTGGCCTGGCGGGTGCGGACCATGAAGTCGTGGTTGGCCGGGTCGTAGGAGATGTTGCCCGTGCCGTCCTGCTTCTCGATGCCGCCGATGCGGTGCTCCAGGCCCGGGGTGCCGGGCACGGCCCAGGGGCGGGCGAGGGTCTGCGGGTCGCGCTTGTACGGCCAGAAGACCTCGGTGCCGTCGGCGAGCTCGTGGTTGGGGGAGACGGCGAACTGCACCCGGAGATCCGGGAGTTCGTCCATCTCCGGGATCCGCCACGGCTCCGAGCCGTTGGCCAGGTAGCCGTCGGAGAGCAGGAAGACCGGGGTGCGGTAGGTGAGCGCGATGCGGGCTGCGTCGATGGCGGCGTCGAAGCAGTCGGCCGGGGTGCGCGGCGCCACGACGGGCACCGGCGCCTCGCCGTTGCGCCCGTACATCGCCTGCAGCAGGTCGGCCTGCTCGGTCTTGGTCGGCAGGCCGGTGGAGGGGCCGCCGCGCTGGATGTCGACGATCAGCAGCGGCAGTTCGAGCGAGACCGCGAGACCGATGGTCTCCGACTTCAGGGCGACGCCCGGGCCGGAGGTGGTGGTCACCGCGAGCGAGCCGCCGAACGCCGCGCCCAGGGCCGCGCCGATGCCCGCGATCTCGTCCTCGGCCTGGAAGGTGCGCACGCCGAAGTTCTTGTGCTTCGACAGCTCGTGGAGGATGTCGGAGGCCGGGGTGATCGGGTACGAGCCGAGGTAGAGCGGCAGGTCCGCCTGGCGGCCCGCGGCGATCAGGCCGTACGCGAGTGCCAGGTTGCCGGAGATGTTGCGGTAGGTGCCCGCGGGGAACGCGGAGGTCGCCGGGGCGACCTCGTAGGAGACCGCGAAGTCCTCCGTGGTCTCACCGAAGTTCCAGCCTGCCCGGAAGGCCGTCACGTTCGCCTCGGCGATGTCCGGCTTCTTCGCGAACTTCTTCCGCAGGAACGCCTCGGTGCTCTCGGTCGGCCGGTGGTACATCCACGACAGCAGACCGAGCGCGAACATGTTCTTGCTGCGCTCCGCCTCCTTGCGGGAGAGCCCGAACTCCTTGAGCGCCTCGATCGTCAGCGTCGTCAGCGGCACGGGGTGGACGCTGTAGCCGTCCAGGGTGCCGTCCTCCAGCGGACTGGAGTCGTAACCCACCTTCGCCATCGCCCGCTTGGCGAACTCGTCGGTGTTGACGATGATCTCGCCGCCGCGCGGCACGTCGCCCAGATTGGCCTTGAGCGCGGCCGGGTTCATCGCCACCAGCACGTTGGGCGCGTCGCCCGGGGTGAGGATGTCGTGGTCGGCGAAGTGCAGCTGGAACGAGGACACTCCCGGCAGGGTGCCTGCGGGGGCGCGGATCTCGGCGGGGAAGTTCGGCAGCGTCGACAGGTCGTTGCCGAAGGAGGCCGTCTCCGATGTGAAACGGTCCCCCGTGAGCTGCATGCCGTCACCCGAGTCGCCCGCGAACCGGATGATCACCCGGTCCAGCCGGCGGATCTCCTTGATGACCGGGTTCGCCCCGGGCGGGGAGTCCCCGCGGGGCTCGGCGGATTCGGCCTCTCCGGCCGGGCTGCTGACCTGGCTGGTCACTGCTTCGGACCTCCCTCATGGCGGCGCCGCGCCGGTGGTGGTGCCGAGCGGCGTTCCCATGGCCATCGTACGTGGGCAGGCCTTGGCCGACGGGGGAGGATCACGTGACCAAGGGTGGTGATCGGTGGGGCTTTGTCCGCATTTATCGCGGTCTCCTTGTGCCCCGCGCCCCCGGACCGGCGGGCTGCCCCGCTGGTCCTTTGGTCCCGGTCCCCTGGACGTAAGCCCTGAACCGGCCTTTCCGCTTGGCGCCGGGCGGTGCGTCCGACCAGGGGTTGCGGCTGCAATGTGACATTCCGTCAACCGGATGCGGGGCGGGCGCCCGCCCCGCTCAGGACCGGAGATAGGTCAGCACCGCGAGCACGCGCCGGTGATCCCCGTCACTCGGCGACAGGCCCAGCTTCAGGAAGATGTTGCTGACGTGCTTCTCCACGGCGCCGTCGCTCACCACCAACTGCCGTGCGATCGCGGAGTTCGTCCGCCCCTCGGCCATCAGCCCCAGCACCTCGCGCTCCCGCGGCGTGAGCCCGGCCAGCACATCCTGTTTGCGGCTGCGGCCCAGCAACTGGGCGACGACCTCGGGGTCCAGAGCCGTGCCGCCCCGGGCCACGCGCACCACCGCGTCCACGAACTCGCGGACCTCGGCGACCCGGTCCTTCAGCAGATAGCCCACGCCCCGCGTGCTGCCGGCCAGCAGCTCGGTCGCGTACTGCTCCTCCACGTACTGCGAGAGCACCAGTACACCCAGGTCCGGGTGCTCGCGACGCAGCTGGACGGCCGCGCGCACTCCTTCATCCGTATGCGTCGGCGGCATGCGGACGTCGGCGACCACCACATCGGGCAGGGCGTTCTCGTCCGCGAACTCCTTGATGGCCTTCAGCAGCGCCTCGGCGTCCCCCACACCCGCGACCACCTCGTGCCCCCGGTCGGTCAGCAGCCGGGTCAGGCCCTCCCGAAGCAGCACCGAATCCTCGGCGATGACCACCCGCACCCTGTCCTCCACGATCTCCGTCACGCTTCCAGCATCGCAGCAATCGCATCCCGGACGGGGGCCGCGCCCCGTTAAGGGGCGCGGGGCAGTTTCATCGTGCGGCTCCGCCGCGTGGGCGCGACCAGCCACGACGAACCCGCAGTGACTAACGATCCCGCCAGGGCAGCTCGGCCGTGACAACGGTCGGCCCGCCGACAGGCGAATCGACGACGAGCACCCCGTCGACGGATCCGAGCCGCTCGGCCAGCCCGGAAAGTCCGCCGCCCCCGGCGGTACCGGCGCCACCCTGCCCGTCGTCCCGCACCTGCAGCATGAGCCGCTCCCCGGACCGCCATATCTCCACGCGCCCCGCGCGTGCCCGGCTGTGCTTGCTGACGTTCTGCAGGAGTTCGGAGGCGGTGAAGTAGGCGATGCCCTCGATGGCGGGCGCGGGCCGGGTGTCCAGGTCGGCCGAGACGCTCACGGGGACGGTGCAGCGCGCGGCCAGCGCCGACAGGGCGGGGCCCAGGCCGCGGTCGGTGAGGATGGCGGGGTGGATGCCGCGGGCGAGGTCGCGCAGCTCCTGCAGGGCGAGCTTCACCTCGCCGTGCGCCTCGTCGACCATCCTCGCGGCGGCCTCGGGGTCGGCCGCCAGCTTCTCCTTGGCCAGGCCGAGGTCCATGGCGAGGGCGACGAGGCGGGCCTGGGCGCCGTCGTGCAGGTCGCGCTCGATGCGGCGCAGGTCGGCGGCGGCGGTGTCGACGGCGACGCCGCGGTCCTGCTCCAGCTCCGCCACCCGGGTCGCCAGCCGGGACGGGCCCAGCAGCCCCGTCACCAGCAGCCGGTCCACGTGGGCGAGGCCGCGGATCACCCACGGGGTGCCGAGCACCAGCAGCAGGCCGAGCGCGCAGGTCATCCCGATCGCGAAGGGGCCGCCGAGGTAGACGGCGTGCCCGCTGGAGTTGCCGTAGAGCTGGATGCCGGGCCGGCCGACGTAGGTGGGGAAGACCCACTGCCAGGCCGGGTACAGGAACAACGCCCAGCTGTACGTCCACAGCACCACCGAGACGGAGAACGCGAACACCGCCCACGGGAGGTGCAGCACCGCGTAGAGCAGGTGCCGCCACGACGTACCGCTCTTGAGCAGGGCCCCCACCCAGGCCATCGGGCTGCTGCGCCCGTCCTGGACGCGCGGCTTCACCGGCTCGGGCTCCGCGATCTCCAGGCGCAGCAGCGCCCGGGCCCGCGCGCGCTCCAGCACGCCGAACCCGCGCGCGCCCGCGAGGGCCAGCGCCAGCACCGGCACCCCGAGGAACGTGATCAGCAGGCCCGCGCCGAGGGCGGTCATCGTGACGGCGTAGGAGAAGAAGACGACGGCCAGCGGGAGGCCGAGCAGCAGGTGGAGGAACTCCCGCCAGGTGCGGCCCTCCAGCGGTGCGCGCAGCGCGGCGGGCACCCGGGGGCGGGGGGTGGTTGCGTGGTGGATCGCCATACCGTCCAGCCTCCCGGGAGGAGGGGGCGGGAACCATCCGGTAGGTCGGTGGACCGGGGGTGGGGATGTCCCTACCTTCGCGGACCTTCACGGGGGCCGCGCCCCGTAAGGGGCGCGGGGCAGTTTCATCGTGCGGCTCCGCCGCGTGGGCGCGACCAGCCACGACGAACCCGCAGTGATCAACGATCCCGCCAGGGCAGCTCGGCGGTGACGACCGTCGGCCCGCCGACGGGCGAGTCGACGACGAACACCCCGTCCACCGATCCCAGCCGCTCGGCGAGCCCGGCGAGGCCGGAGCCGGTCGCGGTGCTGGCACCGCCCTGCCCGTCGTCCCGCACCTGCACCATCAGCCGCTTGCCCGACCGCCACACCTCCACCCGCGCCGTGCGCGCCCCGCTGTGCTTGCTGATGTTCTGCAGGAGTTCGGAGACGGTGAAGTAGGCGATGCCCTCGACGGCGGGCGCGGGCCGGGTCTCCAGGTCGACGGAGACGGTCACCGGTACCGTGCAGCGGCCCGCCACCGAGGACAGGGCCGCGTCCAGGCCGCGGTCGGTGAGCACGGCCGGGTGGATGCCGCGGGCGAGGTCGCGCAGCTCCTGCAGGGCGAGCTTCACCTCGCCGTGCGCCTCGTCGACCATCTGCGCCGCCACCTCCGGGTCCTCCAGCAGCTTCTCCTTGGCCAGACCCAGCCCCATCGCGAGGGCGACGAGGCGGGCCTGGGCGCCGTCGTGCAGGTCGCGCTCGATGCGGCGCAGGTCGGCGGCCGCGGTGTCGACGACCACGCCGCGGTCCTGCTCCAGCTCCGCGATGCGCCGCTCCAGCTCGCCCGACGGGCACAGCAGGCCGCGCACCATGGCCCGGTCGACGTTGGTCAGCAGCCGGGCGAGGTGTCCCAGGAGCGGCCAGGCGACGAAGAGCGAGACCAGGGTGACGCTGAACGTGAGGACGCCCCAGGGCAGCCGGATGAACGCGTACAAGGTGCCGCGCCAGGCGACCGGGTCCTTCAGGGTCGTCCACAACCAGCCGAAGAACCCGCGGTTCGTGCGGCCGCGCGAGCGGGCCAGCGGGCTCGGCTCGTCGATGCGCAGGCCCAGCAGGCTGCGGGCCCGGCGCCGTTCCAGCCGGCCCAGCTGCCGGGCGCCCATCAGGCCGACGGCCAGCAGCGGCAGGCCCACGACGGTGATCGAGAGGCCGATGCCCGCGTAGAGCCACAGCGAGACGTAGACGAAGGCGACGACGGCCTCCGGCAGGTTGACCAGGAGGTGTGCGATTTCCTTCCACGTCCGCGCGTCGAACGCGAAGCGGGGCGGGGGCAGGCGGTCGTCGTCGGTGCTCATGCCCCTTAGCCTGCACGTCCCGAGTGGCCTGTCGCCATGGGGGCCGCGGGTGGTGAGGGGTGGGGAGAACCCCACCAGGGCCTAGACTCCCAGGCGTACAGATCGTCGAACAAACAGGACAGGGAGCGAGGGGCGGACGTGCCGGAGACGACCGTGCGCGCCGGTGGTGCCGACGTCCGGCTTGCCGCCGACTACTTCCACAGCTATTCCGTCGTCGGCCTCCTCGCGGTGATCGGAGTCCTCTTCGTCGCCGTGGCCTTCGGCGCCGGACGGCTGTTGCGGCCCGTGGTGCCGACGCCGGAGAAACTGCTGACGTACGAGTGCGGGGTGGACCCCGTCGGCGAGGGCTGGGCGCACACACAGGTGCGCTATTACGTGTACGCCTTCCTGTACGTGATCTTCGCGGTGGACTCGGTCTTCCTGTTCCCGTGGGCGACGGTCTTCGCCGCGCCGGGCTTCGGCGGCGCCACGCTCGTGGAGATGTTCGTCTTCCTCGGCTTCCTCGCCGTCGGTCTGCTGTATGCATGGAAGAAGGGCGTCCTGGAATGGACGTGACACCTGTGACCTCCGTCGACCTCCCCGAGCCCCGCCGTCTGGGGACCCTGGCCCGGCTGGCGCCCGAACCCATGAAGGTGATCCTGAACTGGGGCCGCCGCTACAGCCTCTGGGTCTTCAACTTCGGCCTGGCCTGCTGCGCGATCGAGTTCATCGCCGCGTCGATGGCCCGGCACGACTTCATCCGCCTCGGCGTCATCCCGTTCGCGCCCGGCCCGCGGCAGGCGGACCTCATGATCGTCTCCGGCACGGTGACGGACAAGATGGCCCCGGCCGTGAAGCGGCTGTACGAGCAGATGCCCGAGCCGAAGTACGTGATCTCCTTCGGCGCCTGTTCGAACTGCGGCGGCCCGTACTGGGACTCGTACTCCGTGACGAAGGGCGTGGACCAGATCATCCCCGTCGACGTCTACGTGCCCGGCTGCCCGCCGCGCCCCGAGGCGCTGCTGCAGGGCATCCTCAAGCTCCAGGAGAAGATCGCCGAGGAGTCGCTCGGCAAGCGGTACACCACCGACGCGCCGGTCGCGGCGCTGCGCAGCGGCCTGGTGACCCCGCCGCCGGCCCCGGGCACCGGGGGGCGGTCCTGATGACGGCCGTCGGCTGGCTGCCGGAAGCCCCCGAGGAGCTCTTCGGCGCGGGTGCGACCGCGGAGGAGGCGTACGGCCTGCTCACGGTGGACGTTCCCGCGGAGTCCTGGATCACCGCGCTGGAGACCGCCCGCGACCGGCTGGGCTGCACGTTCTTCGACTGGCTGAGCGCCGTGGACGAGCCCGGCACGGGCTTCCGCGTGTCCGCGCACGTGGTCGGCCTGCCGGGCAGGGGCACGGTGCACCGCCTCCTGGTCCGCACGACGGTGCCGCACGAGGCGCCGGTCCTCCCGACCGCGATCGGCGTGTACGCCGGTGCGGAGTGGCACGAGCGCGAGACGCACGAAATGTTCGGCGTGGACTTCACGGGCCACCCGCACCTGGTCCCGCTCCTCCTCCCCGAGGGCTTCGAGGGTCACCCCCTGCGCAAGGACTTCGTCCTGGCGGCACGGGTGGCCAAGGCCTGGCCGGGCGCGAAGGAGCCGGGCGAGGCGGCGGAGGGCGGCCCGAAGCGCCGCCAGATGCTCCCGCCGGGCGTCCCCGACCCCAACGAATGGGGCCCCCTGAAGGGCCAGCTCCCCCCGGCCCCGGCCCGCCCGGCCCGCCGCACCGCTGCCGCTGGGGCCTCGGCGGAAGGGGCGGCACCGGTGCGCCGGGCGCGGAGCGCCGGCGAGGGCTCGGCGAGCCAGGCGGCTGCCCCCGCGCGGCGGGCGCGGAGCGCGAGCGAGGGCTCTGCGAGCCAGGCGACGGAGGGCGCGGCCGCCCCTGCCCGGCGGGCGCGGAGCGCGAGCGAGGGCTCTGCGAGCCAGGCGGCTGCCGCCCCGGCGCGCCGCACCCGCAGCGCGGCCGACGGCTCGGCGAGTCAGCAGCCCACCACGGCAGAACCGCGCCCTGCGACCCGCCCGCAGGCGTCGGACGCCCCGTGGCACCACGCCCGCCCGGCCTTCGACGAGCCCGAACAGCCTGCGGCGGCAACGCCCGAACCGGTTGCCGACGCACCCGAGTCGGCTGGCGCACCGGATACGGCGCCCGAACCGGCCGCAGGCGAACCGGCGGAGCCGCGTACCCCGAACCGGCCAGCCGCAGGCGAACCGGCGGAGCCCACGGCCCCGGCCGCCGCCCCGGCGTCCGAGCCGGCCCAGGACGAACCCACCGCAGGCGAGCCCGACGACAACCGCCGTGAGGACGCCCCCGCCGGGGGCTCCGCAACGGCCCCCGGGCCCGCCGCAGGCGACCCGGCCACGGCGCCGGAGCCGCGTACCTCCGGCGAGCCGCCGGAGCCGGGAACCCCGGATCGGCCCGCCGCAGGCGAGCCGGCGGCAGCCGAACAGCCCGCCGCAGGCGAGCCGGTGAAGCCGAGCGCCCCGATCCGGCCCGCCGCAGGCGACCCCGCCACGGCGCCGGAGCCGAGCACCCCCGACCAGCCCGCCGCAGGCGAACCGGTCGGGAACCCCCCGGAGCGGGACCCCGAGTCCGACCCCGGGCCCGCCGCAGGCGAACCCGGTACGGACGGAACCCGTCAGCACAACCCCGCCGGAGGCGACACCGTATGAGTGGCACTCTCGACGTCGTCCTGCGCCTGCTCGCCGTGTTCGTCGCGTTCATCGCGCTGCCGCTGATCGTCGGGCAGACCGAGCACAAGGTCATGGCCCACATGCAGGGGCGCCTCGGGCCCATGTACGCCGGCGGGTTCCACGGGTGGGCGCAGCTCGTCGCCGACGGCGTGAAGTTCGTGCAGAAGGAGGACGTCGTCCCCGCGGGAGCGGACCGGCGGATCTTCCAGCTCGCGCCCGTGGTCGCGCTCCTGCCGTACCTGCTCGTGCTCATCGCGATCCCGGTCGGACCGGGCAACGCCGTGGGGCAGTTCGTGGACGCGGGGATCTTCTTCGTCCTCGCCGTCATGGGCGTCGGCGTCCTCGGCTCGCTGATGGCCGGCTGGGCGTCGGCCAACAAGTTCTCCCTGCTCGGCGGTCTGCGCACCGCCGCCCAGCTGATGGCGTACGAGCTGCCGATGCTGCTCGCCGCGGCCTCGGTCGCGATGGCGGCCGGCACCGTGTCACTGCCGGGCATCGTGGAGGCCTTCCACTGGTGGTGGGTGCCCTGGCAGATCGTCGGCGGGCTGGTCTTCTTCACGGCCGGCCTGGCCGAGCTGCAGCGGCCCCCGTTCGACATGCCGGTCGCCGACTCGGAGATCATCTTCGGCGCGTACACCGAGTACACCGGTCTGCGCTTCGCGATGTTCCTGCTCGCCGAGTTCGCGGGCATCGTGGTCCTCTGCGCCCTGACGGCCGTCCTCTTCCTCGGCGGCTGGCACGGCCCCTTCGGGGCCGACGGCCTCGGCTGGCTGTGGACGCTGCTCAAGACGGCCGTGCTCGCCTTCGTCGTGATCTGGCTGCGCGTGAGCTATCCGCGGCTGCGCGAGGACCAGCTGCAGAAGCTGGCCTGGACCGTGCTCATCCCGCTCGCGCTCGCGCAGATCGCGCTGACCGGCATCGTGAAGGTGGCGATCCAGTAATGCCCGTCCCCGGCTCCGGCCTCGCCAAGGGCCTCGCCGTCACGCTCCGGACGATGACCCGGCGCTCGGTCACCGCCCAGTACCCGGACGTGCAGCCCGAACTGTCCCCCCGCACCCGCGGGGTCATCGGCCTGTTCGAGGAGAACTGCACCGTCTGCATGCTGTGCGCCCGCGAGTGCCCGGACTGGTGCATCTACATCGACTCCCACAAGGAGACCGTCCCCGCGGCCACCCCCGGCGGCCGCGAACGCAGCCGGAACGTCCTCGACCGCTTCGCGATCGACTTCGCCCTGTGCATGTACTGCGGCATCTGCATCGAGGTGTGCCCCTTCGACGCCCTGTTCTGGTCGCCGGAGTTCGAGTACGCCGAGACGGACATCCACGAGCTCACGCACGAACGCGACCGGCTCCGCGAGTGGATGTGGACGGTGCCCGAGCCGCCCGCGCTCGACCCGGCGGCCGAGGAGCCGAAGGAGATCGCGGCCGCCCGCAAAACGGCCGAGAAACTGGCGGCACAGCAACAGGCAGCACAGGAACAGCAGGAGGGAGACGCATGACCACCGCCCCCGCGCTCGCCGCGCAGGCGCCCGGCTTCCTCTCCCCGTCCGGCGTCGAGGTCGCCTTCCTCCTGGTCGGCGTCGTCACCCTCGGCGCGGCCCTCGTCACCGTCACCACCCGGCAGCTGGTGCACGCCGCCCTGTGGCTGGTGGTGACGCTCGGTGGGCTCGCCGTGGAGTACCTGCTGCTGACGGCGGAGTTCATTGCCTGGGTGCAGGTGTTGATCTACGTCGGCTCCGTCGTCGTGCTCCTCCTCTTCGGGCTGATGCTCACCAAGGCCCCCATCGGCCGCTCCCCGGACGCCGATTCGGACAACCGGTGGGCCGCCCTCACGGTGGCCGTCGCGGCCGCCGCCGCGCTCGTCTGGGTCGTCGTGGACGCCTTCCGCACGACCTGGATCGATCTGCGCGGATCCCCGCAGGGCACCACCGCGGTCACCGGCGACATCCTCTTCCGGCACTGGGTGCTGCCGTTCGAGGCCCTGTCCGTCCTGCTGCTCGCCGCGCTGGTCGGCGCGATCGTCCTGTCCCGCAAGGGACGCGAAGAAAGACGCGGAGAAAGCGGAGAAAGCGGAGAAGGGGAGCAGCCCTGATGCATCTCGTCTATCCCGCCGTCCTCGCCGCCCTCCTCTTCTGTGTGGGCCTCTACGGCGTGCTCGCCCGGCGCAACGCGATCCTGGTCCTGATGTCCGTCGAGCTGATGCTCAACGCCGTCAACCTCAACCTCGTCGCCTTCGACGTGTGGCTGCGCGACACGCTCCACGCCGGGCAGGCGCTCACCCTCTTCGTCATCGCCGTCGCCGCCGCCGAGATCGGCATCGGCCTGGCCATCGTCCTGCTCGTCCACCGCAACCGCGGCACCGCCGACATCGACCGGCTCCGCGACCTCAAGGAGACGCCGGACGACCGCCCCGAACGACCCGAGCAGGACCAGCAGAAGGCGGAGGCCGCCGCGTGACGACCACGACCACCGCCGTTCTCGTCCCCCTGCTGCCCTTCCTCGGCGCCGTCGCGGGCCTGCTCACCGGCCGCCGCGCGCCCGGGTTCGTCCGGCCGCTCGCCGTGCTGCCGACCGTGGCCGCGGCCGTGCTGGCCGTCGTCGTGGCCTGGCAGCAGGGCGGCGGCAGGGCGATCGACGCGGCCACCCGGCTCACCCCGACCGGCTCCGTGCCCATCGACCTCGCCCTGCACCTGGACGGCTTCTCCGTGCTCGCCGCCGTCCTCGTCGGCGTCGTCGCCTCCTGCGTCCAGCTGTACTCGACGGCCTACCTGCGCAACGACCCGCGCTACGCCTCCTACGCTGCCCTCGTCTCCCTCTTCACCTCCGCGATGCTGCTCGTCGTCTACTCCGGCGACCTGATGGTGCTGCTGGTCGGCTGGGAGGTCATGGGCATCTGCTCGTACTTCCTCGTCGGCCACTACTGGGAGACCAAGGAGGCGCGCGAGGCGTCCCTCAAGGCCTTCCTGGTCACCAAGCTCGGCGACGTCCCCTTCCTGATCGGCATCTTCGCGCTGGCCGCCGACGCCGGGACGTTCCGGATCAACGGCATCCTCACCGCCGCCGCGAACGGCGGCCTCGCGCACCCGACGCTGGTCGCGCTGCTGCTGCTCGCCGGAGTCGCGGGCAAGTCCGCGCAGTTCCCGCTGCACACCTGGCTGCCCGACGCGATGGCCGGCCCCACCCCGGTGTCCGCGCTGATCCACGCCGCGACGATGGTCGCCGCCGGTGTGTACGTCGTCGCCCGGCTGCTGCCCGTCTTCACCGCCTCCACGGCCGCACTCGTCGTGCTCGCCGTGATGGCCGCCGTCACCATGGTCGGCTCGGCGCTCGCCGCGCTCGCGCAGGACGACATCAAGCGCGTCCTCGCCTACTCGACCATCGGCCAGCTCGGCTACATGACCGGCGCCCTCGCCGTCGGCGACCGCAGCGCCGCCGTCTTCCACCTCCTCACGCACGGTGCGTTCAAGGCGCTCCTCTTCCTCGGGGCGGGCGTGATCATCCACGCCGCCGGCACCAACTCGCTGTCCGCGATGGCCCGCACGGGCGGCCTCGCCCGGCGCATCCCGGACGCGTACTGGACGATGACCGTCGCCCTGCTCGCGCTCGCCGCGATCCCTCCGTTCAGCGGCTTCTTCTCCAAGGAAGCCGTCCTCGGCGCCGCGGAGCACGCCGCCCGCGGCGAGGCGCACGGCATCCCCGGCGCGGCCGGCTGGACCGTGCTGGCCGCAGGGCTGCTCACCGCCCTGCTCACCGCCGCCTACGCCGGCCGCCTCTGGCTCATGGCCTTCCGCGGCACCGGCCCCGAGGCCGCGGACCACGGCCGGGAGCCCGTCGCCATAAATGCGGTGCTCTGGGTGCTGTTCGTGCCGGCCCTCGCGCTGGGCCTGGCCGCCTGGAAGCTGCCCGACTGGTTCGGCGGACACGCGCTGACCCCGACCCTCACCACCTCCGTCCTCGGTACCGGTTGCGCCCTGCTGGGCCTGGCCGCCGTCTACGCAGCGTGGCGCCGCTCCCGCGCGGTCACCGCGGCCGTCCCCATGGGCGCCGTGGCCGCCGACCCGGACGCCGCCCCCTACGTGTCCGAGACGGAGACCATCGCCACCCACGAGCAGGCCTACGGCAGCGTCGCGGGCGCGCAGGACCCGGGCGACCCCGGCCGGCTGCTGCTCGGCCCCCTGCACCGGCACGCCGCCACCGGCTTCCACCTCGACGCCGTGTACTCCGCGCTGTTCGTCCGGCCCACCCGCGCCGCCGCCCGCCTGGCACAGTTCCTCGACCGTGAGGTCGTCGAGACCTACGTGCGCGGTGCCGCCTCCGCCCCCGGGCTGCTCGGTGCCGCCGTGCGCCGGGCGCAGACCGGCAATGTGCAGACCTACCTCGGTGCCCTGTTCGCCGGCTCCGTCGTCCTGGCCGTCGCCGCCGTTCTCGTAGCCACCGGAGCCTGACCGTGAGTCATACCGTTCTGCAGATCCTCCTCGCTGCGATCGTCGTCGTCCCCCTCGTCGGAGCCGTCGCCGCCCTGCTGCCGGCCCCGCCCGGCCTGAAGGGCAGGAGCCCCGAGCAGGCCGTGCTCCGGCACGGCGTCACCGTCACCGGCGCCGTCCTCGCGCTGTCCGTCGCCCTGGCCGCCGGCTTCGACCACGGTCACCCGGCGCGGATGCAGGCGACCACGGACATCGGCTGGATCCCGGCCCTCGGCATCCGGATCCACCTCGGCGTGGACGGCGTCTCCCTCCCCCTCCTCGTCCTGACCGCGCTGCTGACCTTCCTCTGCGCGCTGTACAGCTACGGTTCACCCCCGCGTGAGCGGGGAACCGATCCGAAAGCCTTCGTCGCACTGATCCTCGTGCTGGAGTCCGGCACCCTGGCGAGCTTCGCGGTGCTCGACCTGGTGCTGTTCTTCCTGGCGTTCGAGATGGTCCTCGTCCCGATGTACTTCCTCGTCGCCCGCTGGGGCGGCGATGGCCGCGAGCGCGCGGCCTGGCGGTTCATCCTCTACACCGTGCTCGGCTCGGTCGTGATGCTGCTCGGCCTCCTCCTCGTCGGCATCAAGGGCGGCACCTTCGACATGGTGGCACTCGCCACTGACAACGGCTCGAAGCTGAGCCACACGACGCAGCTCGTCGCGGCTCTGGCCATCGGTGTCGGACTGGCCGTCAAGGCCCCGATGTGGCCCCTGCACAGCTGGCTGCCCGACGCCCACACCGCCGCCCCGACCACGGGTTCGGTGCTGCTCGCGGGCGTCCTGCTGAAGATGGGCACGTACGGGTTCGTCCGCATCATCCTGCCGGTCACCCCCGACGGGGCCCACACGCTGGCGCCCTACCTCGCCGCCTTCGCGGCCGTCGGCATCGTCTACGGCTCCCTGGTCTGCCTCTCGCTGGCCCGGTCCGGCGCGAAGGGCGACCTCAAGCGGCTGATCGCCTACTCCTCCGTGGGCCACATGGGGTTCGTCCTCCTGGGCATCGCCACCCTCACCCCCACCGGGGTCAACGGCGCCCTCTTCGCCAACATCGCCCACGGCCTCATCACCGGCCTCCTCTTCTTCCTGGTCGGCGCGATCAAGGACCGGTACGGCACCAGCGACCTCGACGCCCTCTCCGGCGCGACCGGCGCGGCCCTCTACGGCCGGGCCCCCCGGCTCGGCGGCCTCCTCGCCTTCGGCGCCGTCGCCTCCCTCGGGCTGCCCGGACTGGCCGGCTTCTGGGGCGAGATGCTCGCCATGTTCGGCTCGTTCCGCCCCGCCGACGGCCTCAGCCGCCCCGCCTACCTGACGTTCATGGCCCTCGCCGGCCTCGGCACCCTGCTCACGGCCGCCTACATGCTGGTCGTCGTGCGCCGCGTGTGCATGGGGGAGAAGGCGCAGGAGACCCCCGCCCTCGCGGACGTCCGGACGTACGAGTTCGCCGCCTGGACCCCGCTCGTCGCCCTCACCGTCCTCGCCGGACTCTGGCCCGCGGCCCTCCTCGGCCTCACCGACCCGGCCGTACAGCAGCTCCTCCGAGGAGGCAACTGATGGGCTCCCTCGTCCAGTCCGTCGACTGGCTCGCCATCGCCCCGCCCACCGTCACGGCCCTCGTGGCGCTGGCCGTCCTGGTCGCCGACCTCTTCCTGCCGGAGGAGCGCAAGCCGCTCCTTGGCCGCATCGCCGTCGGCGGACTGGTGCTGGCCGGGCTGAGCCTGCTCCCGCTGCTGGGCGGCGACCGCTCCACCTTCTGCCTGACGACCGGCACGCGCGTGTGCAGCTACACGGCGGACCACTTCACCCTGGTCATCCAGTTCCTCGTGCTGGGCGGAGCGCTGCTGACCGCACTGCTGTCCTTCAGTGCGCTCGACGATCTCGAACTCCCTCGAGGGGAGTACTGGTTCCTGCTGTTGTCCTCCGCCGCCGGAGCCGCGCTGCTGCCCGCCTCCCGCGACCTCGCCACGATCGTGGTGGCCCTGGAGGTCGCCTCCCTGCCGGCCTTCGCTCTCGTGGGCCTGCGCCGCGGCGACAGCCGCTCCTCCGAGGCGGCGCTGAAGTTCTTCCTGTCGTCGGTCACCGCGACCGCCGTCACCCTGCTCGGCGTCAGCTTCGTCTACGCGGCCACCGGCACCCTGCACCTCGCCCAGGTCGCCGAGGGCCTCACCCACGTCGACCCGCGCCTGGCCACCCTCGCCGAGGCGGGCGTCGCCCTCACCCTCGTCGGCTTCGCGTTCAAGACCGCGGCCGTCCCGTTCCACTTCTGGGTGCCCGACACCTACGCGGGCGCGCCGCTGCCCGTCGCCGCGTACCTGTCCGTCATCGGCAAGGCGGTCGGCTTCACCGGCCTCATCCTCGTGACGGTCCTCGGCTTCCCGTCGTACGCCGACGTGTGGGGCCCGGCCCTCGCCGTCCTCGCCGCCCTGACGATGACGATCGGCAACGTCGCCGCCGTGCGCCAGCGCCCGGAGCGCGACCGCAGCGCCGTGCGCCTGCTCGCCTGGTCCTCCGTCGGCCAGGCCGGCTACCTGCTGGTGCCGATCGCGGCCGCCGGGTACGCGGGCGGCCCGGGGCACGCCATCGGCTCCACCGTCGCGTACGCCCTGATGTACGCGGCCGTGAACCTCGGCGCCTTCGCGGTCGCCGCGCTCGTCGCCCGGACGAGCCCGGACAACCGCATCACCGACTACCGCGGCCTCTACGCCCGCCGCCCGCTCGCCGCGCTCGCCCTCGGCTTCTTCCTGCTCTGCCTGGCCGGTCTGCCGCCGGGCGTGATCGGCCTGTTCGCGAAGGTCACGGTCTTCACGGCGGCCGTGGACGCGGGGCTCGGCTGGCTGGCGGTCGTCATGGCCGTCAACGTCGTGATCGCGCTCTACTACTACCTGCAGTGGACGGCAGTGCTGTTCAAGGCGGCCGACGGGGAGGCGGAGGCGCCGCAGCAGGCGGGCCGGATCCCGCTGCCCCTGGCCACCGCCATCGGCCTGGCGGCCGTCCT
Source organism: Streptoverticillium reticulum (assembly GCF_047456005.1). NCBI lineage: Bacteria > Bacillati > Actinomycetota > Actinomycetes > Kitasatosporales > Streptomycetaceae > Streptomyces > Streptoverticillium reticulum. The sequence goes on from NZ_CP179755.1 coordinate 4,654,090, forward strand.
CGGCGTGGTCCTCTCCGGTGCCCCGCAGCTGGTCCTGCGCTTCGCCTCGGGGGCGCTGCTGTAGGCGGCCGCCCGGCGCGCTCACCCGAACGGGGCAGCGCCGGAGCGCGTGCACAAGGGAACTAGCGGCCCCCGTCTGGCGTTGACCAGTTCGAAAGGTTCCACTGGTTCAAGGGTTCCCCTGCCGCACCATTTGGAGGGCGTACCGTGCACCGCCGGCACAACGGGCTCAGGACGGCCGTACTCCTCGGGGGACTGTCCGCGCTCATCATCGTCATCGGCAGCTTCTTCGGCCGCGGAGGCCTGGTCGTCGCGGTCCTGGTGGCGCTCGGCACCAACGCCTACGCCTACTGGAACAGCGACAAGCTGGCCCTGCGCGCGATGCGCGCCAGGCCCGTCAGCGAGTTCGAGGCCCCCCAGCTCTACCGGATGGTCCGCGAGCTCTCCACGGCCGCGCGCCAGCCCATGCCGCGTCTCTACATCTCCCCGACGGAGGCCCCCAACGCCTTCGCCACCGGCCGCAATCCGCGCAACGCGGCCGTCTGCTGCACGGACGGCATCCTGCGCCTGCTCGACGAGCGCGAGCTGCGCGGCGTCATCGGCCACGAGCTCAGCCACGTCTACAACCGGGACATCCTCATCTCCTCCGTGGCCGGCGCCCTGGCCTCGGTGGTGATGTTCCTGGTCAACTTCGCCTGGCTGATCCCCTTCGGCCGCAACGAGGACGACGAGGGTCCCGGCATCCTCGGCATGCTGCTGATCATGATCCTGGGCCCGGTCGCGGCCTCGCTCATCCAGCTGGCCGTCAGCCGCTCCCGGGAGTACGAGGCCGACGCCTCCGGCGCCCGCCTCACGGGCGACCCCCTGGCCCTGGCCTCGGCCCTGCGCAAGCTGGAGACGGGCACCCAGCGCCTGCCGCTCCCGCCGGAGCCGCGCCTGGAGACCGCGAGCCACATGATGATCGCGAACCCGTTCCGGGCGGGGGAGGGCATGTCGAAGCTCTTCTCCACGCACCCGCCGATGGGTGAGCGCATCGCCCGCCTGGAGCAGATGGCGGGTTACCAGCGGCCGTGAGCCGGGGACTCAGGCCCTTCCGGTGCCGAAGCCGTCGAGGCCGGTGAAGCCGTCGGCACCGGCGACGCTGTCGACGAGCGTGAAGTCGTCGCCGCTGGCGAAGACGACGCTCTGTCCGTCGAAGGCGCCCCCCTTGCAGACCAGCGTGTAGGTGGGCTGAGTCATGAGCCCGCCCCCCAACATGTGGAGCCTGCCCTTGCCGTTGAGGCAGCTCTTGAAGTCCGTGTCCGCCGGGACGACGGCGGAGGCGGAGGCGCCGAGTGCGCTGAAGGCGACCAGCATCGCGGCGACGGCGGCGGGGCGGGCCGCCCGGGCCCGTACGGGCATGCGTATGGACGTGCGTGTGCACATGCGTGTGGATGTGCGTATGGACATGGGGACTCCTCGCGGAATGCGCAGGGTTGCGACACGCCCACCATGACCGGCCGCCCCGCCGGACGGCTCGCTGCGTTACCCCATTCGGGGGCAGCGAGCCGGAGGCTCAGAGGGGCAGGAACGCGCCGAGTCCGGGGTCGTGCGCGAGCACCAGGCCGGTGTTCACCTCGTAGAACCAGCCGTGCAGCCGCAGCCGCCCGTCGGCCAGCCGCTCCCGGACGGACGGGTACGTGCGCAGCCGCTCCAGCTGCACGCGCACGTTGCGCTGCACCGCCGCGTGCACGCCCGGGTCGCCGTCGTGCCCGAGCCGGTCCAGGCCGTCCGGCAGCTGGGAGTTGAGCCAGCCCGCGACGGCCGGCACCGCGGTCAGGTCCTCGCCGCGCACCCGTGCCCCGACCGCGCCGCAGTGCGAGTGGCCGCAGACGACGATGTCGGGCACCTCCAGCACGTCCACCGCGTACTCGACGGTCGCGGACTCGCCGCTGGGCCGGGTGTCGTCGTACGCGGGGACGGCGTTGCCGGCGGTCCGCAGTTCGAAGAGATCGCCCGGGCGGGCGCCGGTTATCAGGGACGGTACGACCCGCGAGTCCGAGCACGTCACGAACAGGGCCGTGGGCGACTGCCCGTCGGCGAGCCGCCCGAACTCGGCGCGCCTGCGGGCGTTGCGGGCGATGCGCCGCTTCAGGGTGCGGGCGTGTTCGATGAAGGGCTGCATGAGGTTCCCCCTGGGTGCATGCCGATGCCGGGTTACCCAGGAAATGCCCTTGCAGGACTGGTGATATGCCTGGTTCCGGAAGGCCCTCGTGTGTGCAGGGCCATGGTGTCCGCTCACCCGGACGGTGGCCATGGGGTGCCGGGAGGTTCGCGAGGTGCGTTCCTGGGAGCAGCACACCTGCGACCGAGGAGGAACCGTGTCCGGCAAGTTCGAGATGTACGAGGACAAGGCGGGGAAGTACCGCTACCGGCTCAAGGCGGGCAACGGCGAGATCATCGCCGTCGGCGAGGCCTACAACTCGAAGTCCGCCTGTGAGAAGGGCATCGAGTCCGTGAAGCGCAACGCACCGGCCGCGGAGGTCAAGGAGGTTCCCCGGGAGGCCCGCTGACCAGGAGCAACCGAAGCGCGGCACGACGGCGTCTCAGTGGCCGGAGAACCGGTCGCGTGAAAGGCTGTCAACTATGAGGTTCATCCTGAATATCGTCTGGCTGGTCCTCTGCGGCCTGTGGATGGCCATCGGCTATTGCATCGCAGGCCTCATCTGCTGCGTGCTCATCGTCACGATCCCCTTCGGCATTGCCAGCTTCCGCATCGCCTCGTACGCCCTGTGGCCGTTCGGCCGCACGACGGTCGAGCGGCGTGACGCGGGCGCGGGTTCGTTCATCGGCAACGTCATCTGGATCGTCTTCGCGGGCTGGTGGCTCGCGTTGGGGCACATCTTCACCGGAATCGCGCTCTGCTGCACGATCATCGGCATTCCGCTGGGCATTGCGAACTTCAAGCTGATCCCGGTTTCGCTGATGCCGCTCGGCCGGGAAATCGTGTCCACGGACGAGGCGTTCGGCCGCTGGTGACGGCAGGCCGGCGCCCCGCACACGGAAAAGGGCGCGTCGGGGACGGCGGAACCGTCCCTGACGCGCCCTCTTCGGCTGGTCGCCGCAACCGGCAGTCGGCTAGCGGTAGTTGACGAACTGCAGGGCGAAGTCCAGGTCCTTGCTCTTCAGCAGGGCGATGATGGCCTGGAGGTCGTCGCGGCTCTTGGAGGAGACGCGCAGCTCGTCGCCCTGGACCTGGGCCTTGACGCCCTTGGGGCCCTCATCGCGGATGATCTTGGCGACCTTCTTCGCGTTCTCCTGGGAGATGCCCTCCTCGAGCGAGGCGAAGATCTTGTACTCCTTGCCGGAGGCCTGCGGTTCGCCCGCGTCCAGGGCCTTCAGCGAGATGCCGCGCTTGATGAGCTTGGACTGGAAGACGTCGAGAATCGCGTTGACCCGCTCCTCGGAGTTGGCGCGCATCTCGATCTTCTCGCCGGACCAGGCGATCGACGCTCCGACGTTCTTGAAGTCGTAGCGCTGCGAGATCTCCTTCGCGGCCTGGTTGAGGGCGTTGTCGACCTCCTGCCGCTCGACCTTCGAGACGATGTCGAAACTGGAGTCGGCCATATTGAGTTGGCTCCTCGTGCGTAGATCCATCAGGGGAGCGGCCCGGTGGCACCCGGGCCGGTGGCCGGGGACGGCCGCGCCGCCAGCCTAGTCATCCCGGACCCCGCAGGGGTGCTGCGAACCGAGTGGCGGACCACCCCTGGTCATCGGGTATGGTTTACGTCGTTGCCCCGGGGGATCTCGCAAGGGACCCAGAGGCGACCACCCATGGCGGTGTGCCCGAGTGGCCAATGGGAGCGGACTGTAAATCCGTCGGCTTAGCCTACCCAGGTTCGAATCCTGGCGCCGCCACCGGACAAGGCCCCCGATCTTCGGATCGGGGGCCTTTCCGTTTGTGGCGCGTTGTGGCGCGGCCGTCGGATCAGACTCCCGCCGCTTTCGCGACCGCTTCCGCCACCGGCGTGTCGCCGCCGGTCAGCTCCAGCGTGCGGCCCGCCGTCCCCGGCTCCTCCAGCAGCGCAGCCAGCACGGCCGCCACGTCGTCGCGCGTGACGTCGCCCCGGCCCGTGGAGTCCGCCAGGGCCACCAGGCCCGTGCCCGGCTCGTTCGTCAGCCGTCCCGGGCGCAGAATCGTCCAGTCCAGGCCGGGCCGGGAGCGGACGTCCGCGTCGGCGGCGCCCTTCGCGCGCAGGTACGCGGCGAAGACCGGATCCGTGCCCTCCGGGGGCTCGCGGTCGGCGCCCATCGAGGAGACGACCACGAAGCGCCGCACCCCGGCCGCCTCGGCCGCGTCGGCGAAGAGCGTGGCCGCCCCGCGGTCGACGGCGTCCTTGCGCTCCGTGCCGCTGCCCGGACCCGCGCCGGCCGCGAACACCGCGGCGTCCGCGCCCTCCAGATGCCGTGCCACGTCCCCGACCGTCGCCGACTCCAGGTCGCACACGACCGGTTCGGCACCTGCCGCGAGCAGGTCGCCCGCCTGTTCCGTGCGGCGGATGACGCCCGCCACCTCGTCACCGCGCGCGGCGAGCAGCCGCTCCAGCCGCAGCGCGATCTGACCATGTCCACCTGCGATGACAATGCGCATGATCCGACCGTAGCCCGCTACCGGCGGTCAGGCCGGGTCCGCGCCGCGCGGCGCCTGCCGCGGCAGGTCCAGGGCCACCGCGGCCTGGGCGTCGCAGAACTCCCGCACCGCGCTCGTCCGCGCCACCACCCGTCCCCGGTGCACCACGAGCCGGCTGTAGCCCAGTGACAGGACCCCTGCGATCCCCGTGCCCCGCACCGCCAGCAGCTCCGCGGGGAACCCGGCCTCCACCCGCACCTCCGGCAGCCCCATCGCCGCGCGGGCCCGGCCGGCCACGGCCTCGTACGCCCCGGCGGGCGGCAGTTCGCCCCGCGAGGCCAGCAGGAAGGCGGCCTCCAGGGGGTCGCCGCGGCCGACCGGGTTGGCCGCGTCCCGCAGGGCGCCGCTGCCCGCGGCGATCCGCACGCCCGCGGCCCGCAGCAGGCGCACGGGCGCGGCCGCGGCGCCCCGCGCGGCGGGGCAGTCGCCCTGCGGCAGGCACACCACCGTGACGCCGGCGGCGGCGAGTTGCTCGGCCGCCCGTGCGGCCTGGTCGTACGGCAGCCGGCCCAGACCGCCGCAGGGGCCGAGGGCGACGCCGGGACGCAGCCTCCCCGCCATGGCGGCCAGCCGGGCCAGGCGGACGGGGTCCTCGCCGTCGGTGTGCAGGTCGACGGCGCAGCCGTACTCGGCGGCGACGTCCAGCACGGCCTCGGCGTAGCCGGTGGGGTCGGGGTCGAGGTCGGGGCGGCCGCCGACGGCCGTGGCGCCCATCTTCACCGCGTCCCGCAGCATGGCCAGCCCGTCGGCGCCCGCCACGCCCGTCAGCAGCCGGGGCACGGCCACGGCGGACAGCTCCGTGAGCCCGCGCAGCGCCCGGCGCGCCTGGAGCACCCCCTCCAGCGGGCGCAGGCCCTGGACGTCGCCGATGCGGACGTGGGTGCGCACCGCCGTTGCGCCGTGGCCGAGTTGCAGCAGGGCGGCCTCCGTGGTGCGGCGCTGGACGTCCTCGGCGGAGTACGGGACGGGGCCGCCGATGTCGGCCGTCAGCGCGGTGTCGCAGTGGGCGTGCGGCTCGGCGGGGGCGGGCAGCAGCAGATAGCCGCCCAGGTCGACGCGGGGGCCGGGCGCGAGGCTGCCCGCCGTGCCCACGGCCTCGATGCGCCCGCCGCTCAGCCGCACGTCCACGATGCGGCCGTCGGCCAGCCGCGCACCGCAGAGCAGCAGTGCACCGTCTCCGGCGGACAGCGGCACGGGCAGGCCGCCGGGCGGTCTGCTGGCGTCGCCGTCGGGGTTTCTGGCGGGCTGCGGCTGACTGTCGGGCATCGCGCTCCTCCGGGGGCCGGGGCATGCATGATCACGCAGCGTGGTCCGAGCGTAGGACGCCTGTGCAGCCGCTTCGAGCAGGCGCCGAATAGTCGTACCGGTGTGGCCCGCGCGTCGCGCAGGGACGGGGTCCGCGGGGGCGGCCCGATACGGATTTCACCTTCGGCGGCAGACCGTGTAATGTCTTCCTCGCTCGCCCCAATAGCTCAGTCGGCAGAGCGTCTCCATGGTAAGGAGAAGGTCAACGGTTCGATTCCGTTTTGGGGCTCTGGTGTGAGAGGTTTCCTCGTCTTCGGACGGGGAACCCCTCCTGCACCGCAGCGGTGTAGCTCAGTCGGTAGAGCAAGCGGCTCATAATCGCTGTGTCACCGGTTCAAGTCCGGTCACCGCTACACACAGTAGCCGATTGCGGGGTCGGTCCTCGGATCGGCTACTCTTGTCTGCGTTAAATCCGTCCATTCCGTCAAGGAGCACTCACGTGGCTGCCACCGACGTCCGCCCGAAGATCACGCTGGCCTGCGTGGAGTGCAAGGAGCGGAACTACATCACCAAGAAGAACCGGCGCAACAACCCGGACCGTCTTGAGATGAAGAAGCACTGCCCGCGCTGCAACTCTCACACTGCGCACCGCGAGACTCGCTAAACGCATACGTCATTTGCATGAGGCCGTCCCCATCCTGATGGGGGCGGCCTCATGGCGTATCCATGGGCGTGTATCCATGGCGTACCGAACTCACCCAGTCCAGGAGGTGCCGAGCGATGCCGCTCGACCAGTCCTTCGTCGGACGGACCTATCCGGCCACCGACCCGTACGAGGTCGGGCGGGAGAAGATCCGCGAATTCGCCGAGGCCATCGGCGACGCCAACCCGGCGTACACCGACCCCGAGGCCGCCCGGGCGCTCGGTCACCGCGATGTGATCGCCCCGCCGACCTTTGTGTTTGCCATCACGTACAAGGCCGCCGGGCAGGTCATCGAGGACCCGCAGCTCGGGCTGGACTACAGCCGCGTGGTGCACGGCGACCAGAAGTTCGCCTACAGCCGCCCGGTGCGTGCGGGCGACCGGCTGACGGTCGTCTCCACCATCGAGTCGATCAAGTCCCTCGCGGGCAACGACGTGCTGACGATCCGTGGTGACGTCCACGACGAGAACGGCGAGCACGTGGTGACCGCGGAGACCAAGCTGGTGGCGCGCGCCGCCGAGGAGGCGTGATGGCTGCCGAGATCGCTTACGCCGACGTCGAGGTCGGTACGGAGCTGCCGTCGCAGACCTTCCCCGTCGCCCGGGAGACCCTGGTCCGCTACGCGGGTGCGTCCGGCGACTTCAACCCGATCCACTGGAACGAGAAGTTCGCCAAGGAGGTCGGGCTCCCGGACGTCATCGCGCACGGCATGTTCACCATGGCCGAGGCGATCCGCGTGGTGACCGACTGGGCCGGCGACCCGGCGGCCGTCGTCGACTACGGCGTGCGGTTCACCAAGCCGGTCGTGGTGCCGAACGACGACAAGGGCGCGCTCCTCGAGGTCAGCGCCAAGGTCGCGGCCAAGCTCGACGACGAGGCCCGCACGGTCCGTGTCGACCTGGTGGTGCGGTGTGCCGACCAGAAGGTCCTGGGCATGTCGCGGGCGGTCGTCAAGCTCGCCTGAGACGCACGGTACGACGAACGGTAAGGGGCGCCCGCAGTTGCGGGCGCCCCTTACCGTTCCTCCAGACCGTTCGGGCCGGACCCGTACTCTTGTGCGCGTGCAGGAAAACCACGATGCCCCCCTCGCGCCCCTGACCACCTTCCGGCTCGGCGGGCCCGCCGCCCGCCTCGTCACGGCCGTCACCGACGACGAGGTGATCTCGGCCGTCCGCGAGGCCGACGCGAGCGGCACCCCGCTGCTGATCATCGGCGGCGGCAGCAACCTCGTCATCTCCGACAAGGGCTTCGAGGGCACCGCCCTGCGCATCGCCACCGAGGGCTTCGCGCTCGACGGCACGTCGCTGGAGCTCGCCGCCGGCGAGAACTGGTCCGACGCCGTCGCCCGCACCGTCGAGGCCGGCCTGGCGGGCATCGAGTGCCTGGCCGGCATCCCGGGCTCCGCGGGCGCCACCCCGATCCAGAACGTCGGCGCCTACGGGCAGGACGTCTCCGCGACGATCACCGAGGTCGTCGCCTACGACCGCCGCTCCGGCGAGGCCATCACCCTTCCCAACGCCGAGTGCGGCTTCTCCTACCGCCACAGCCGCTTCAAGCAGGAGCCGGACCGGTACGTCGTGCTGCGCGTCCGCTTCGAGCTGGAGGACGCGGGCGGGCTGTCGGCACCGATCAAGTACCCCGAGACGGCCCGCGTCCTCGGCGTCGAGGCGGGCGACCGGGTCCCCGCCGCGGTCGCCCGCGAGACGGTGCTCAAGCTGCGCTCCGGCAAGGGCATGGTCCTCGACCCCGAGGACCACGACACCTGGTCGGCCGGATCGTTCTTCACCAACCCCGTCCTCACGGCGGCCGAGCACGAGGCCTTCCTGGCCCGCGTGACCGAGCGGCTCGGCCCGGACGTCACGCCGCCCGCGTTCCCCGCGGGCGACGGCATGTTCAAGACCTCGGCCGCCTGGCTGATCGACCGGGCGGGCTTCACCAAGGGCTACGGGACCGGCGCGGCCCGCATCTCGACCAAGCACACGCTCGCCCTCACCAACCGTGGCGGCGCGACCACCGAGGAGCTCCTCGCCCTCGCCCGCGAGGTGCGCGACGGCGTCCACGCGGCCTTCGGCGTGACCCTCGTCAACGAGCCGGTCACCGTCGGCGTCAGCCTGTAGCGCTCCGCTGGGAGCGCGTTCCTTCGGGTGCGGGTCGGCTGTGGCTGGTCGCGCAGTTCCCCGCGCCCCTTCGGGGCACGGAACCGTACTGGTTGGTCGCGCCCGCGCGGCGGAGCCGCAGGTGTAACAGCCCCGCGCCCCCTTCGGGGCGCGACACCGCACAAGCGTCAGCCCTCGGCCAGCCAGTCGTCCACGCCCGCCAGCAGCCGCCGGCGCACGTCCTCCGGTGCCCTGGAGGCCCGGACGGACTGGCGGGCCAGCTCGGCCAGCTCCGCGTCCGTGAAGCCGTGGTGCTCCCGCACCAGCTCGTACTGGGCGGCCAGCCGCGAGCCGAAGAGCAGCGGGTCGTCCGCGCCCAGCGCTATCGGCACCCCGGCCTCGTACAGTGTGCGCAGCGGGACGTCGGCGGGCTTCTCGTAGACGCCGAGGGCGACGTTCGACGCCGGGCAGACCTCGCACGTCACGCCGCGCTGGGCGAGCTTGCGCAGCAGCCTCGGGTCCTCGGCGGCCCGCACGCCGTGGCCCACGCGGCCCGCGTGCAGGTCGTCCAGGCAGTCGCGCACGCTGCCCGGCCCGGCCAGCTCGCCGCCGTGCGGGGCGGCCAGCAGGCCGCCCTCGCGGGCGATCTCGAAGGCGCGGTCGAAGTCGCGGGCGAGCCCGCGCCGCTCGTCGTTGGAGAGCCCGAAGCCGACCACGCCCCGGTCCGCGTACCGCACGGCGAGCCGGGCGAGGGTGCGGGCGTCCAGCGGGTGCTTCATCCGGTTCGCGGCGACGAGCACCCGTATCCCCAGGCCCGTCTCCCGCGACGCGGTGTCCACCGCGTCCAGGATGATCTCCAGCGCGGGGATCAGCCCGCCCAGCCGGGGCGCGTACGAGGTGGGGTCGACCTGGATCTCCAGCCATCCGGAGCCGTCCCGGACGTCCTCCTCGGCGGCCTCCCGCACCAGACGCTGGATGTCCTCGGGGGAGCGCAGGCACGACCGCGCGATGTCGTACAGCCGCTGGAAGCGGAACCAGCCGCGCTCGTCCGTGGCCCGCAGCTTCGGCGGCTCCCCGCTGCTCAGCGCCTCGGGCAGGTGCACGCCGTACTTGTCGGCCAGCTCCAGCAGGGTCGAGGGGCGCATGGACCCGGTGAAGTGCAGGTGCAGGTGGGCCTTCGGCAGCCGGCGGAGGTCACGAACGTGTTCCATTGGCCGATCCTGCCGCAGGAGGGCGGCCTACGGGAAGGCGCTTTTCCCGATCGCCCTGATCGGGGAGGGGTCCGAAAACGTTTCCTGGGGCCCGCGCCCCCGGACGAGGGGCGCGGGCGGGCCGCAGGCTACTTGGCCTCGGCCAGGAGCTTCTGGAGCCGCGAGACGCCCTCGACGAGGTCCTCGTCGCCCAGGGCGTACGACAGCCGCAGGTAGCCCGGCGTGCCGAAGGCCTCGCCCGGGACGACCGCGACCTCGGCCTCGTCCAGGATCAGCGCGGCCAGCTCCACGGACGTGGCGGGCCGCTTGCCGCGGATCTCCTTGCCGAGGAGGCCCTTGACGGACGGGTACGCGTAGAACGCGCCCTCGGGCTCGGGGCAGACGACGCCGTCGATCTCGTTGAGCATCTGCACGATCTTGCGGCGGCGGCGGTCGAAGGCGACCTTCATCTCCTCGACGGCCTCCAGGTCGCCGGAGACGGCGGCCAGGGCCGCGATCTGTGCGACGTTGCTCACGTTGGACGTGGCGTGCGACTGCAGGTTGGTCGCGGCCTTGATCACGTCCTGCGGGCCGACGACCCACCCGACGCGCCAGCCGGTCATCGCGTACGTCTTGGCGACGCCGTTGACGACGATGCACTTGTCGCGCAGCTCGGGCACGACGACCGGCAGCGAGTGGAACTCGGCGTCGCCGTAGACCAGGTGCTCGTAGATCTCGTCCGTCAGCACCCACAGGCCGTGCTCGGCGGCCCAGCGGCCGACGGCCTCGATCTGCTCGCGGCTGTAGACCGCACCGGTCGGGTTCGACGGCGAGACGAAGAGCAGCACCTTGGTGCGCTCGGTGCGCGCGGCCTCCAGCTGCTCCACGGAGACGCGGTAGCCGGTGGTCTCGTCGGCGACGACCGGGACCGGGACGCCGTCGGCCAGGCGGATGGACTCCGGGTACGTGGTCCAGTACGGGGCCGGGACGATGACCTCGTCGCCCGGGTCGAGGATGGCGGCGAACGCCTCGTAGATCGCCTGCTTGCCGCCGTTGGTGACGAGCACCTGCGACGCCTCGACCTCGTAGCCGGAGTCGCGCAGCGTCTTCGCGGCGATCGCGGCCTTCAGCTCGGGGAGGCCGCCGGCGGGCGTGTAGCGGTGGTACTTGGGGTTGCGGCAGGCCTCCACGGCGGCCTCGACGATGTAGCCGGGCGTCGGGAAGTCGGGCTCGCCGGCGCCGAAGCCGATCACCGGGCGCCCGGCGGCCTTGAGGGCCTTGGCCTTGGCGTCCACGGCGAGGGTGGCGGACTCGGAGATCGAACCGATGCGGGCGGAGACCCGGCGCTCGGTGGCGGACTGGACAGGGGGGACGGGCGGAGTCGCAGCGCTCATAGGGGCATCGTCGCAGACCCGGCAGGAGGCGGACACATACGTTTCGCAGAGCAGTCACCCACGTTGCCGCAACGGCCCGCCGGAGGCTTACGGAAGAGCCCATTCCGGCCCACTGCACCGCAAGCCGTTCGACGCTGGGCTCAGGACCACGTACACTCATGCGTCGTTGGCCCCTCACCGGCAACTGCAGTCCGCGCACTCCGTGCGTCCGGGCGGATGCGGTAGGTTGGGGGAACCACAAAGGGTCGTAGCTCAATTGGTAGAGCACTGGTCTCCAAAACCAGCGGTTGGGGGTTCAAGTCCCTTCGGCCCTGCTACACGCATCGTCACCAGGTGCGTGCGTGCAGATGTACTGATGCACCGCCGTGCGGCTCGACCGGGCGCGGCACGGCCACGACCCGGATTCAGGTGAGGACGTAGTGACGGAAGCCCTCGGCTCCACCGCGACACCTGAGAGCGGTCGTCCTGAGGACGAGCTGTCCGCCAAGAAGGGCCGCCGTGGCGGGAAGCGCGGGAAGAAGGGCCCTCTGGGCCGCCTCGCGCTGTTCTACCGCCAGGTCGTCGCGGAGCTCCGCAAGGTCGTCTGGCCCACCAGGAGCCAGCTGTCGACGTACACCACCGTGGTGATCGTCTTCGTTGTCATCGTCATTGGACTGGTGACCGTGATTGACTATGGGTTCAACCAGGCCGTCAAGTACGTCTTCGGCTGAGCCCGCGCGTAAGGCGGCCTCCAGGGAGGTTCGCCTCTTCGCACGTTCCACCCCTTGAAGCCAGGAAGAAGCAGCCACGTGTCTGACCCGAACCTGAACGACGCCGTCGACTCCGTCGAGAAGGCCGAGGCCGACGTGGACGCGGCGGCCGTCTCGGCCGAGGTCGAGGGCGACGACACCGCGCAGGAGATCGTCGAGAACGCCGACGGCGCCGACGAGCTCGACGCCGAGGACGCCGCTGCCGGCGAGCCGGCCGAGCAGGCCGCCCTGCACGTCGAGAGCGACGAGGCCGCCTCTGCCGCGGAGGCTGCCGACGAGGCCGCCGCCGAGCTGCCCGTCGAGGAGGCCGCCCCGGTCGACCCGATCGCCGCCCTCCGCGAGGAGCTGCGCGGCCTGCCCGGCGAGTGGTACGTCATCCACACCTACGCGGGCTACGAGAACCGTGTGAAGACCAACCTCGAGCAGCGCGCCGTCTCGCTGAACGTCGAGGACTACATCTTCCAGGCCGAGGTGCCGCAGGAAGAGGTCGTCCAGATCAAGAACGGCGACCGCCGCACCGTCCGCCAGAACAAGCTTCCCGGCTACGTGCTGGTGCGCATGGACCTGACGAACGAGTCCTGGGGCGTCGTCCGCAACACGCCGGGCGTCACCGGCTTCGTCGGCAACGCCTACGACCCGTACCCGCTGACCCTGGACGAGATCGTCAAGATGCTCGCCCCGGAGGCGGAGGAGAAGGCGGCCCGCGAGGCCGCCGAGGCCGAGGGCAAGCCCGCGCCGTCCCGCAAGGTCGAGGTCCAGGTGCTGGACTTCGAGGTGGGCGACTCGGTCACCGTCACCGACGGCCCGTTCGCGACGCTGCAGGCGACGATCAACGAGATCAACGCCGACTCGAAGAAGGTCAAGGGCCTCGTCGAGATCTTCGGTCGCGAGACCCCGGTCGAGCTGAGCTTCGACCAGATCCAGAAGAACTAGCCCCCAAGCTTCCGAGAGGCCAGACCATACGGTCTGGCCTCTCGGTTTTTGGCCTCGCCACGTTACCCGTTATCGTGGTGCGGTATGCCTGCGTGCAGTGTGCGCGGGCAAAGAACCTCTCACTAGGACCCGGAGAGAGCAATGCCTCCCAAGAAGAAGAAGGTCACGGGGCTTATCAAGCTCCAGATCAGCGCCGGTGCCGCGAACCCGGCTCCGCCGGTCGGCCCCGCGCTGGGTCAGCACGGCGTCAACATCATGGAGTTCTGCAAGGCCTACAACGCCGCGACCGAGTCGCAGCGTGGCATGGTCGTGCCGGTGGAGATCACGGTCTACGAGGACCGTTCCTTCACCTTCGTCACGAAGACTCCGCCGGCCGCGAAGCTGATCCTCAAGGCCGCGGGCGTGGACAAGGGCTCCGGCGAGCCGCACAAGACCAAGGTCGCCAAGATCACCGAGGCGCAGGTCCGCGAGATCGCCACGACCAAGATGCCCGACCTGAACGCCAACGACCTGGACGCCGCCGCGAAGATCATCGCCGGCACCGCGCGTTCCATGGGCGTCACGGTCGAGGGCTGACGGCCACCACCTCGCAGTACCCGTGGGAGGGCCGGCGCGGCCCGCACCACGAACTCCCCACGCGGCGGAAGCCGCACATGTAACAGCCACTGAGGAGAAGCAGTGAAGCGCAGCAAGAACCTCCGCGCTGCGGACGCCAAGATCGATGCGGAGCGTCTGTACGCCCCGCTCGAGGCCGTCCGTCTGGCGAAGGAGACCTCCACCGCCAAGTTCGACGCGACCGTCGAGGTTGCCTTCCGCCTGGGTGTCGACCCGCGCAAGGCCGACCAGATGGTCCGTGGCACCGTGAACCTTCCGCACGGCACCGGTAAGACCGCCCGGGTCCTGGTCTTCGCGACCGGCGACCGTGCCGAGGCCGCGCGTGCCGCGGGCGCCGACATCGTCGGTGCCGACGAGCTGATCGACGAGGTTGCGAAGGGCCGTCTGGACTTCGACGCCGTCGTCGCCACCCCGGACCTCATGGGCAAGGTCGGCCGCCTCGGCCGCGTGCTCGGTCCGCGTGGTCTGATGCCGAACCCGAAGACCGGCACGGTCACCGTCGACACCGCCAAGGCTGTCACGGAGATCAAGGGCGGCAAGATCGAGTTCCGCGTCGACAAGCACTCGAACCTGCACTTCATCATCGGCAAGGTGTCGTTCGACGACGCCAAGCTGGTGGAGAACTACGCCGCGGCCCTGGAGGAGATCCTCCGTCTGAAGCCGTCGGCCGCCAAGGGCCGCTACGTCAAGAAGGCGACCCTCGCCACCACGATGGGCTCGGGCATCGCCCTGGACCCGAACCGCACCCGCAACCTGCTGGCCGAGGACGAGACCGTCTGAGACCGCCTGTAACGGGCTTCCGCCGGGCCCCGCACCCTTCCTGGGTGCGGGGCCCGGCGTGTTTCCGGGGGTGGCGCGACGGAGCCGGATATCCGGTTGCCGCGCTGTCGGTGCCCGGGGATATCGTCCGTACAACATCGTTTTTGGGGGGTCGTGTTCATGAATCGCCGTACGCTCCGCGTCACCACCGGCATGGCGGCAGGGCTGCTGCTCTGCGGCGCCGCCACGGGCTGCTCGTCCTCGGACGGCAAGCGCACCGCCGCGTCCGCCGCGGCCCCCTCGGAGGCCGCCTCCGGGGCCTCTGCGGACGCCGTGCAGACCGCGGCGAAGAAGGCCGCGGAGCTGAAGTCCCTGCGGGTCGAGATGAGCGGCACGGCGCCGGGCGCTCCGGGGCGGATGAAGGCCGAGCTGGCCATGACCACGGATCCGAAGGCCATGGAGATGAACGTGGAGCTCGCCGGTCACGGGGAGGACGGCAGGTTCACGCTCAAGCTCGTCGGGGACGCCATGTACCTGGGCGGCAGCGAGAAGATAGCCGGCCATCTGGACGGCAAGCACTGGATGAAGCTGCCCCTGAACGGCACGATGAAGGACGCCCTCGGCGGGATGGGCGCGGCCCACCAGGACCCGTCCGCCCAGACGGGCCTGCTCTCCGGCTCCAAGGACATCAAGAAGGTCGGCGAGGAGACCGTCAACGGCACGCGGGCCACGCACTACGCGGGCTCCGTCACGGCCGACGAGATGGACAAGGCAGCCGGCCAGGGCGGCAGCGACGCGGTCAAGGAGAGCCGTCGCAAGTCGGTCGAGCAGCTCCGGCAGCAGGGTGTGCAGAAGCTCGACGTCGACCTGTGGATCGACAAGGACAACCGGCCGGTGCAGATGCGCGAGCGCGGGCAGGCCGACAAGGGCCCGCTGGACATGACGATGGTCTTCAAGGACTTCGACAAGCCGGTCACCGTCGAGGCCCCGGCCGCCGGCGACACGGCCGACATGGGCGACCGCCCGGCCGGTGGCCTGGCCGGTGGCCTGGGCGGGGCCACGAAGAGCCTCTGAGGCGAGCCTCCGAGACGCCCGGTCGGCGCCGATTTGCCTGACCGCAGGTCGCTCACCTATCGTGTCCGGGAAGCCAAAGACCGCTGGTCGTTACTGTGCCTCCGTCCCGGAGGTGTAGTGGCCGAAGGATCCGCTAGCTGCGGGCGACCTGCGCAGGTGACTGTGGTTGCAACTCCCGTACGGACGCAAGCCCGTGTGGTCGAGTCACGCCCCGAGCGCCTGCGCCGGGGCGTTTCGTTTTGCCTCAGGTCCCTTCTCGCGCCTATGCGGTCCGAATCACCCGGAAGGAGGCCGAGGCTCATGGCGACGTCCGCCAAGGCCGCCGCGGTTGCCGAGCTGACGGACAAGTTCCGCAGCTCCAACGCCGCTGTGCTGACCGAGTACCGCGGTCTCACCGTGGCGCAGCTCAAGACGCTGCGCCGTTCGCTCGGTGAGAACGCGCAGTACGCCGTGGTGAAGAACACGCTGACCAAGATCGCGGCCGAAGAGGCCGGGTTCCAGCTCGACGCCCAGCTTTTCGCTGGTCCGACGGCTGTCGCCTTCGTCACCGGTGACCCGGTGGAGTCGGCGAAGGGTCTCCGTGACTTCGCCAAGGACAACCCCAACCTGATCATCAAGGGCGGTGTCCTTGATGGCAAGGCGCTGTCCGCCGATGAGATCAAGAAGCTTGCGGACCTCGAGTCCCGCGAGGTTCTGCTCAGCAAGCTGGCCGGTGCCATGAAGGGCAAGCAGTCCCAGGCTGCCTCGCTCTTCCAGGCGCTGCCGACGAAGCTCGTCCGCACTGCGGACGCGCTGCGCGCCAAGCTCGCCGAGCAGGGCGGTGCCGAGTAATTCGGCTCGCGCATTGATCAGCGCCGCCTGAGGCGCTGGTCGCAGCGGGCCGTCCGCCCGCCGACATGTACATCCCGGCACCTGCCGATTTAGTGGAAGGACCCGCCATCATGGCGAAGCTCACCAAGGACGAGCTGCTCGCGCAGTTCGAGGAGATGACCCTCATCGAGCTGGCCGAGTTCGTCTCCGCCTTCGAGGAGAAGTTCGACGTCACCGCCGCCGCCGCCGCGCCGGTCGTCGTTGCCGGTGCCGCTGGTGGCGCCGCTGCCGCCGAGGTCGAGGAGAAGGACGAGTTCGACGTCATCCTCACCGCCGCCGGTGACAAGAAGATCCAGGTCATCAAGGTCGTGCGTGAGCTGACCTCCCTGGGTCTGAAGGAGGCCAAGGACCTCGTCGACGGCACCCCGAAGCCGGTCCTCGAGAAGGTCGCCAAGGACGCCGCGGAGAAGGCCGCCGAGGCCCTCAAGGGCGCCGGCGCCTCCGTCGAGGTCAAGTAACACCTGCCGGCCCGGGCCCCTGCGGCCCCGGTCGGACAACTCAAGGGCGATCACCCATGCGGGTGGTCGCCCTTGGGCGTTCCCGGGACGGATGCGTGTGACTGTCGGAGGGTGCGAGTATGGTGATCTTCGTTGTCCGGGGTGCTCGAGGGGGCGCCCGGGAGCCCGGGGGCCTTGACGAACGGCACGCCGCGCGCAATTCTCAGGACGCGTCGCCACATCGATCCTCCGTCCGAGGCATGGATCGTGGGCGGGCAGGGAAGTATCGTCATGCGCTTCCGGCGCATGGCTCGCGTCAGGCGTGGGCCGGGCGCAGGTCGGGCGCAGCGGACGGCGAGGAACAACAGGATCCCGGAGGGAGAGATTGGTATCGCACCGGTCTCCGGAAATCCGCTCTGGACATCAGTGGGCCAAGTGGCTACACTGACCCTTTGCGCTGCCTGTTAGCTGCTCCCTGCCCGTCACCAGGGGCATGCCCACTTCCGAGCATTGCTGAGAGAGACCCTCTGACCTGGGATTTCTCCCCGTGCTGCACGTAGTGGGACCGGTACGCGCGTAGTGAGTCCGAGCCCTCGGAAGGACCCCCTCTTGGCCGCCTCGCGCAACGCCTCGACCGCCAATACGAACACCGGCGCCAGCACCGCCCCGCTGCGCATCTCCTTTGCGAAGATCAAGGAGCCCCTCGAGGTTCCGAACCTCCTTGCGCTGCAGACCGAGAGCTTCGACTGGCTGCTCGGCAACGCCGCCTGGAAGGCTCGCGTCGAGGCTGCGCTGGACAGTGGTCAGGACGTCCCCACCAAGTCCGGTCTGGAGGAGATCTTCGAGGAGATCTCCCCGATCGAGGACTTCAGCGGGTCGATGTCGCTGACCTTCCGTGACCACCGCTTCGAGCCCCCGAAGAACTCCATCGACGAGTGCAAGGACCGCGACTTCACGTACGCGGCCCCGCTCTTCGTCACGGCCGAGTTCACCAACAACGAGACCGGCGAGATCAAGTCCCAGACGGTCTTCATGGGCGACTTCCCGCTCATGACGAACAAGGGCACCTTCGTCATCAACGGCACCGAGCGTGTCGTGGTCTCGCAGCTGGTCCGCTCGCCGGGCGTCTACTTCGACTCGTCGATCGACAAGACCTCCGACAAGGACATCTTCACCGCCAAGATCATCCCGTCCCGGGGTGCCTGGCTGGAGATGGAGGTCGACAAGCGCGACATGGTCGGTGTCCGCATCGACCGCAAGCGCAAGCAGTCCGTCACCGTCCTCCTGAAGGCGCTCGGCTGGACGACCGAGCAGATCCTCGAGGAGTTCGGCGAGTACGAGTCCATGCGCGCCACCCTGGAGAAGGACCACACCCAGGGCCAGGACGACGCGCTGCTCGACATCTACCGCAAGCTGCGCCCGGGCGAGCCCCCGACCCGTGAGGCCGCGCAGACGCTGCTCGAGAACCTCTACTTCAACCCCAAGCGCTACGACCTGGCCAAGGTCGGCCGCTACAAGGTCAACAAGAAGCTGGGCGCGGACGCCCCGCTCGACGCCGGTGTGCTGACCGTCGACGATGTCATCGCGACGATCCGGTACCTGGTGAAGCTGCACGCGGGCGAGGTCGAGACGGCCGGCGAGAACGGCACCTCGATCGTCGTCGAGGTCGACGACATCGACCACTTCGGCAACCGTCGTCTGCGCAACGTCGGCGAGCTCATCCAGAACCAGGTC
Organism: Streptoverticillium reticulum; assembly: GCF_047456005.1. Taxonomy (NCBI): domain Bacteria; kingdom Bacillati; phylum Actinomycetota; class Actinomycetes; order Kitasatosporales; family Streptomycetaceae; genus Streptomyces; species Streptoverticillium reticulum. Next base: position 4,672,558 of record NZ_CP179755.1, read on the forward strand.
CGCACCGGTCTGGCCCGTATGGAGCGCGTCGTCCGCGAGCGGATGACCACCCAGGACGTCGAGGCGATCACGCCGCAGACCCTGATCAACATCCGGCCGGTCGTCGCCTCCATCAAGGAGTTCTTCGGCACCAGCCAGCTGTCCCAGTTCATGGACCAGACCAACCCGCTGTCGGGTCTGACCCACAAGCGCCGTCTGTCGGCGCTGGGCCCGGGTGGTCTGTCCCGTGAGCGGGCCGGCTTCGAGGTCCGTGACGTTCACCCGTCGCACTACGGCCGCATGTGCCCGATCGAGACCCCCGAAGGCCCGAACATCGGTCTGATCGGCTCGCTCGCCTCCTACGGCCGCGTCAACGCGTTCGGCTTCGTGGAGACCCCGTACCGCAAGGTCGTCGACGGCCAGGTCACCGACGAGGTGAACTACCTGACGGCCGACGAGGAAGACCGCTTCGTCATCGCCCAGGCGAACGCCCCCCTCACCGAGGAACTGCGGTACGCCGAGTCCCGCGTCCTGGTCCGTCGCCGTGGCGGCGAGGTCGACTACGTCGACCCGTCCGAGGTCGACTACATGGACGTCTCGCCGCGCCAGATGGTGTCGGTCGCGACCGCCATGATCCCGTTCCTCGAGCACGACGACGCCAACCGCGCGCTCATGGGATCGAACATGATGCGCCAGGCCGTGCCGCTGATCAAGGCCGAGGCCCCGCTCGTCGGCACCGGCATGGAGTACCGCTGCGCGGTCGACGCCGGTGACGTCATCAAGGCCGAGAAGGACGGTGTCGTTCAGGAGGTCTCCGCCGACTACGTCACGGTGGCCAACGACGACGGCACGTACAACACGTACCGCGTCGCCAAGTTCTCCCGGTCCAACCAGGGCACCTCCTTCAACCAGAAGGTCGTCGTCGACGAGGGCGCCCGCGTCGTCTCCGGCCAGGTGCTCGCCGACGGTCCGTCCACGGACGAGGGCGAGATGGCCCTCGGCAAGAACCTCCTCGTGGCGTTCATGCCGTGGGAGGGCCACAACTACGAGGACGCGATCATCCTGTCGCAGCGCCTCGTGCAGGACGACGTCCTCTCCTCGATCCACATCGAGGAGCACGAGGTCGACGCCCGTGACACCAAGCTGGGCCCCGAGGAGATCACCCGGGACATCCCGAACGTCTCCGAGGAGGTCCTCGCCGACCTCGACGAGCGCGGCATCATCCGCATCGGTGCCGAGGTCGTGGCCGGCGACATCCTGGTCGGCAAGGTCACCCCGAAGGGTGAGACCGAGCTGACCCCGGAGGAGCGCCTGCTCCGCGCGATCTTCGGTGAGAAGGCCCGTGAGGTCCGTGACACCTCGCTCAAGGTCCCGCACGGCGAGATCGGCAAGGTCATCGGCGTCCGCGTCTTCGACCGCGAAGAGGGCGACGAGCTGCCCCCGGGCGTGAACCAGCTGGTCCGCGTCTACGTGGCCCAGAAGCGCAAGATCACCGATGGTGACAAGCTCGCCGGCCGTCACGGCAACAAGGGTGTCATCTCCAAGATCCTGCCGGTCGAGGACATGCCGTTCCTCGAGGACGGCACCCCGGTCGACATCATCCTCAACCCGCTCGGTGTCCCGTCCCGAATGAACCCGGGACAGGTCCTCGAGATCCACCTCGGCTGGCTCGCCAGCCGCGGCTGGAAGGTCGAGGGCGACGAGGACTGGATGAAGCGTCTGCAGGCGATCGGCGCCGACGACGTCGCGCCGGGCACCAACGTCGCGACCCCGGTCTTCGACGGCGCCCGCGAGGACGAGATCGACGGTCTCTTCGAGTCCACGATCCCCAACCGCGACGGCGAGCGTCTGGTGCTCCCGTCCGGCAAGGCCCGGATGTTCGACGGCCGCTCCGGCGAGCCGTTCCCGGACCCGATCTCGGTCGGGTACATGTACATCCTCAAGCTGCACCACCTGGTCGACGACAAGCTGCACGCGCGTTCGACCGGTCCGTACTCCATGATCACCCAGCAGCCGCTGGGTGGTAAGGCTCAGTTCGGTGGCCAGCGCTTCGGTGAGATGGAGGTGTGGGCGCTGGAGGCATACGGCGCCGCATACGCCCTCCAGGAGCTGCTGACCATCAAGTCCGACGACGTCACCGGCCGTGTGAAGGTCTACGAGGCGATCGTCAAGGGCGAGAACATCCCCGAGCCCGGCATCCCCGAGTCCTTCAAGGTGCTCATCAAGGAGATGCAGTCTCTGTGCCTCAACGTGGAGGTGCTGTCCTCGGACGGCATGTCCATCGAGATGCGCGACACCGACGAGGACGTCTTCCGCGCTGCGGAGGAGCTCGGTATCGACCTGTCCCGGCGCGAGCCGAGCAGCGTCGAAGAGGTCTGACGGGTCTGGTGGGGGGCTTCCCCCGGGAAGCCCCCCACCGTCCCCGGACCCCCAGACCACTGATGTAGAGCCCATATCCCGCCACGGCGGGAGGGCACGAACCCTGAAAGAGGGATTGACGACAAAGTGCTCGACGTCAACTTCTTCGACGAGCTGCGGATCGGCCTGGCGACCGCGGACGACATCCGAACCTGGTCCCACGGCGAGGTCAAGAAGCCGGAGACCATCAACTACCGCACCCTGAAGCCGGAAAAGGACGGGCTCTTCTGCGAGAAGATCTTCGGTCCGACCCGGGACTGGGAGTGCTACTGCGGCAAGTACAAGCGTGTCCGCTTCAAGGGCATCATCTGTGAGCGCTGTGGCGTCGAGGTCACCCGCGCCAAGGTGCGCCGTGAGCGGATGGGCCACATCGAGCTTGCCGCTCCCGTCACCCACATCTGGTACTTCAAGGGCGTCCCGTCGCGCCTGGGCTACCTGCTGGACCTGGCCCCGAAGGACCTCGAGAAGGTCATCTACTTCGCCGCCTACATGATCACGTGGGTGGACGAGGAGCGCCGCACGCGCGACCTGCCCTCGCTGGAGGCCCACGTCTCCGTCGAGCGCCAGCAGGTCGAGCAGCGCCGCGACGCCGACCTCGAGGCCCGTGCCAAGAAGCTCGAGTCCGACCTGGCCGAGCTCGAGGCCGAGGGTGCCAAGGCCGACGTGCGCCGCAAGGTGCGCGAGGGCGCCGAGCGTGAGATGAAGCAGCTGCGCGACCGTGCGCAGCGCGAGATCGACCGCCTCGACGAGGTCTGGAGCCGCTTCAAGAACCTCAAGGTCCAGGACCTCGAGGGCGACGAGCTGCTCTACCGCGAGCTGCGCGACCGCTTCGGCACCTACTTCATGGGTGCGATGGGCGCCGCCGCGCTGCAGAAGCGCCTGGAGTCCTTCGACCTGGACGAGGAGGCCGAGCGCCTCCGCGAGATCATCCGCACCGGCAAGGGCCAGAAGAAGACCCGTGCGCTCAAGCGCCTCAAGGTCGTCTCCGCCTTCCTGCAGACCCGCAACAGCCCCACCGGCATGGTGCTGGACTGCATCCCGGTGATCCCGCCGGACCTGCGTCCGATGGTGCAGCTGGACGGTGGCCGCTTCGCGACCTCCGACCTGAACGACCTGTACCGCCGTGTCATCAACCGCAACAACCGTCTGAAGCGTCTGCTCGACCTCGGTGCCCCCGAGATCATCGTGAACAACGAGAAGCGGATGCTCCAGGAGGCGGTCGACGCCCTCTTCGACAACGGCCGTCGTGGCCGCCCGGTCACGGGCCCCGGCAACCGTCCGCTGAAGTCCCTCAGCGACATGCTGAAGGGTAAGCAGGGTCGCTTCCGTCAGAACCTGCTCGGTAAGCGTGTCGACTACTCGGCGCGTTCCGTCATCGTCGTCGGCCCGCAGCTCAAGCTGCACCAGTGCGGTCTGCCGAAGGCCATGGCGCTGGAGCTCTTCAAGCCGTTCGTGATGAAGCGCCTGGTGGACCTGAACCACGCGCAGAACATCAAGTCGGCGAAGCGCATGGTCGAGCGCGGCCGCACGGTCGTGTACGACGTGCTCGAAGAGGTCATCGCCGAGCACCCGGTGCTGCTGAACCGTGCACCCACGCTGCACCGCCTCGGCATCCAGGCCTTCGAGCCGCAGCTGGTCGAGGGCAAGGCCATCCAGATCCACCCGCTCGTCTGCACCGCGTTCAACGCGGACTTCGACGGTGACCAGATGGCCGTCCACCTGCCGCTCTCCGCGGAGGCGCAGGCCGAGGCCCGCATCCTGATGCTGTCCTCGAACAACATCCTCAAGCCGGCCGACGGCCGTCCGGTCACCATGCCGACCCAGGACATGGTGCTCGGTCTGTTCTTCCTCACCACCGACGAGGAAGAGCGCAAGGTCATCGGTGAGGGCCGGTCCTTCGGCTCGGCCGCCGAGGCGATCATGGCGTTCGACGCCCGCGAGCTCTCGCTCCAGGCGAAGGTCGACATCCGCTTCCCGATCGGCACCGTCCCGCCGCGCGGCTGGGTTCCCCCGGTCGCCGAGGAGGGCGAGCCGGAGTGGCAGCAGGGCGACTCGTTCCGCCTGCGCACCACGCTGGGCCGCGCGCTCTTCAACGAGCTGCTGCCCGAGGACTACCCGTTCGTCGACTACTCGGTGGGCAAGAAGCAGCTCTCCGAGATCGTCAACGACCTGGCCGAGCGCTACCCCAAGGTCATCGTGGCGGCGACGCTCGACAACCTGAAGGCGGCCGGCTTCTACTGGGCGACCCGTTCCGGTGTCACCGTCGCGTTCTCGGACATCATCGTCCCCGAGGCCAAGCGCGCCATCGTGGCGGGCTACGAGGCCCAGGACGAGAAGGTCCAGAAGCAGTACGAGCGCGGTCTGATCACCAAGGACGAGCGCACGCAGGAGCTCATCGCGATCTGGACCAAGGCGACCAACGAGGTCGCCGAGGCGATGAACGCGAACTTCCCCAAGACGAACCCCATCTTCATGATGGTTGACTCGGGTGCCCGAGGAAACATGATGCAGATGCGGCAGATCGCCGGTATGCGTGGTCTGGTGTCGAACGCGAAGAACGAGACCATCCCGCGACCCATTAAGGCGTCGTTCCGCGAGGGTCTCTCCGTGCTGGAGTACTTCATCGCCACGCACGGTGCCCGTAAGGGTCTCGCCGACACCGCCCTGCGTACCGCCGACTCGGGTTACCTGACCCGTCGTCTGGTGGACGTCTCGCAGGACGTGATCATCCGCGAGGAGGACTGCGGCACCGAGCGCGGCCTCAAGCTGACGATCGCCTCCAAGGGCGAGGACGGCGTCCTGCGCAAGGCCGAGGACGCCGAGACGTCGGTGTACGCCCGCATGCTGGCCGAGGACGTCGTCGTCGACGGCAAGGTCATCGCGCCGGCCAACGTCGACCTCGGTGACGTGCTCATCGACCAGCTCGTCGCCCACGGCGTCGAGACGGTCAAGACCCGCTCGGTCCTCACCTGTGAGTCCGCGGTCGGCACCTGTGCCTTCTGCTACGGCCGCTCGCTGGCGACCGGCAAGCTGGTGGACATCGGTGAGGCGGTCGGCATCATCGCCGCCCAGTCCATCGGTGAGCCCGGTACCCAGCTGACGATGCGTACCTTCCACACCGGTGGTGTGGCCGGTGACGACATCACCCAGGGTCTGCCCCGTGTCGTCGAGCTCTTCGAGGCCCGTACCCCGAAGGGTGTCGCCCCGATCTCCGAGGCCGCCGGCCGCGTGCGGATCGAGGAGACCGAGAAGACCAAGAAGATCGTCGTCACTCCGGACGACGGCTCCGACGAGACCGCGTTCGCGATCTCGAAGCGTGCCCGTCTGCTGGTCTCCGAGGGCGAGCACGTCGAGGTGGGCCAGAAGCTCACCGTGGGTGCCACCAACCCGCACGACGTCCTGCGCATCCTCGGCCAGCGCGCCGTCCAGGTCCACCTGGTCGGCGAGGTCCAGAAGGTCTACAACTCGCAGGGTGTGTCGATCCACGACAAGCACATCGAGATCATCATCCGGCAGATGCTGCGCCGCGTGACGATCATCGAGTCCGGCGACGCGGAGCTGCTGCCGGGCGAGCTCGTGGAGCGCTCGCGCTTCGAGTCCGAGAACCGTCGCGTCGTGACGGAAGGCGGCCACCCGGCCTCCGGCCGTCCGCAGCTGATGGGTATCACCAAGGCCTCGCTGGCGACGGAGTCCTGGCTGTCGGCCGCCTCCTTCCAGGAGACGACCCGAGTCCTGACGGATGCGGCGATCAACGCCAAGTCCGACAGCCTCATCGGCCTCAAGGAGAACGTCATCATCGGTAAGCTCATCCCGGCCGGTACGGGCCTGTCCCGCTACCGCAACATCCGGGTCGAGCCGACCGAGGAGGCCAAGGCCGCGATGTACTCGGCCGTCGGCTACGACGACATCGACTACTCGCCGTTCGGCACGGGTTCGGGCCAGGCGGTGCCGCTGGAGGACTACGACTACGGTCCGTACAACCAGTGAGCTGCTGCTAGTAGCTGATTGAGCAGGGCGGCCACCCCCGAGAGGGGGTGGCCGCCCTGTTTTTATTTGCCGGTCAGCTGGAACACGGAGATGGCGACCCCCGCGACCGCCGTCAACGCCCCGATACTGGCGAGCGGCCAGCGGTTGCGCTCCAGCGCGTCCAACCGCGCTTCATGATCGGCCAGTTGCTTGTCGGTCTGGTCGCTGCGCTGGACGAGCAGTGCGAGCGACCCGTCGACGCGGGCGAACCCGGCCTCCATGGTGCCGCGCAGGCGTTCCAGTTCCAGGGCGACGGTGGAAGGGGACGTGGGCCTGTCGGTCATACGCGGCCCCGGTCGTGGGTCGGCTGCGTGGTCGGCTGCTCGGTGCGCAGCCAACGGGGCAGGAGCGCCTGGACGGCGGGCAGCGCCATGACGCGGGCGAGTCCGCCGGCCACGGCGAGGGCGCCGGCGACCCAGGGGAGGGAGGCGGGGATGCCGGAGGCGTCGACGATCGCGGGAAGCGCGACGGCGAGGCCGACGGCGGTCTGGAGGAGGGTGCGGAGGGTCCGCTTGGCGGCGTCGGACACGGGGGAGGCCTTTCGGGGGCAGGAGCCAGGGGTCAGGAGTGCGGGACCTTCAGCGCGTCCCAGGTGACGCGCCCGGGCCAGCCGTCGGCGTCGGAGCCGCTGAAGCCCTGCTTGCGCTGCCAGGCGCCGTACGACTGGCGGTCGGCGTCGGTCCACTGCGGGCCGGGCCCCTGGGAGTAGGCGGAGCAGCCTTCTTCGACGAGGCGGCGCCCCATGGCCGTGACGACGGGGGAGTTCGGGGCCTTGCGGAAGAAGTCGGCGCCGGGGAAGGGCTCGTAGCTGTTGCCGGCGGCGGGGACGTCGAGTTCCTGGCCGGGGCGGAGGGCGTTGGGGTCGGTCAGGCCGTTGAGGGAGACGAGCCGGTCGACGGTGGTGGCGTGGGACTCGGCGATGGTGGTGAGGGTGTCGCCGGGCTGGACGGTGTAAGTGGTGGTGTTGGGGCGGGAGTTGCCGCCGCCGTCGGCGTCGGGGTGGCCGCCGAGGCGTGCCGCGACGCGGTCGCGCATGTCGGACATCGCGAAGCCGACGGGGTCGATCTTGGTGTTCGTCCACTCCTTGTGGCCGATGACGGATCCGGCGTCCCAGCCGTGCGCGCGGCAGAGCGCGGCCGAGACCCGCTCCATGGCGTCCAGCTGGGCGGCGGGCCACGGGTCGTCGCCGTCGCCGAGGTTGATGCACTCGAAGCCGTAGAACCGGGCGTTGCCGTCGGTGTCGTTGGCGGTGGGGCGGGGGAGCGCGGACTCGTTGACGACGGCCGAGAGGACGTCGCTGTCGCCCGTACCGGCGTGGTTGGCGCGGCCGTTGCCGACGAGGTGGACGACGCCGTCCTTGTCGATCACGCCGTGGCAGAGCGGTCCGGGGAGCTCGTCGTAGCCGTCGTAGCAGAGCTCGACGGAGGAGGCCGTGCCGGAGGTGACGGTGTGGTGGATGATCACGCCGTTGACGGGTCCCCAGGCGCCCTTGTGGTTGCGGTTGTGGTCGCGCCAGTCGTCAACTTCGACTACCTGAACGCCTTCGGCTTCGAGGGCGGCGACGAAGCGGTCTGCGGAGAGGGGAGTTGCCATGGGTTCACTCCAGGGGGTGCGTATGCGGACGCCCCGCACCGAGGGGAGCGGTGCGGGGCGGGTGGGGGTGGTCAGGCGGGCAGGGCGTAGGAGACGGAGACAGTGAGCTGTGCCTTGTACTCGGACGTCTCGCTGTACTCCCAGTTGCGGGGAATGCGCAGGCACCAGCCTCTGCCGTCCATGGTCGGACCGCTCGAAAGGGAGTACTTCGCTTCCTTCCCGTCAAGAATCAGCGAGTGCCAGCCGCCGAGCAGCATTGCGCCGTCCGGAATCTGGAGCGTGAATTGCTGCTCCTCGAACTCGTGCTGGAACGTGAAGGACTTGGTCGTCTGCTCGATGGACTTGATGGCGCCCACGGCGCTGAGGGAACGGGTGGTCATAAGAGGTGAGGTCCTTTCTTGTCAGGCCAGCGCGAACCAGTACCGGGTGCCCAGCGCCATGGTTCCGTTGGCCCAGTCGACGTCGGTGGGCAGCGCGGTGTTGGCCTTCGTGGGCGACATGACCGTGCGGGGGACGGTGCCGGGACGGCCGAAGCGGCCCGGGACGTCGTAGCCGCCGTTGCCGGTCATGATCCGGGGCGCGTTGGCCGAGTTGGTGTAGTTGAGCAGCAGGGCGATGACGTAGGTGCCGGGCTGGAGCACCACAGGTGCACTCAGCGGCAGGAACGAGGTCGAGCCGCCGATGTCGTGAGCCTCCGGGTAGACCATGCTCAGATCGGCGGTCTGGGCGATCCGCTTGCCCGTGGCGTCGTACAGGCCCGCGAAGGAGCCCGCGCCGATGCCACCGGACGCGCCGGAGTAGCCGAGCGTGTGGGTGCAGATCTCCTTGACGGTGACCTGCGACCGTACGATCACGGCGTTGTAGTAGATGCGCCCGCTCGCCGGAATGTCGCCGGGCGAGGCGGAGTTGATGGGGCTCTTGCCGTCACCGAGACCCGGATCGAAGGTCCAGGCGATGAATCCGAGGTCGGCCGGGGCCCAGTCGTTGGTGCGTGCCACCCCGTCCACGTAGGACTTACGCGCCAGGTGCTCGGGCGCCGTCGGGTCGGCCTTCGCAGAAGGCACGGCGCTGAACGTCTTGGCACCGTCCACGGTCTGTGCCCCGGCGAGCAGGACGGCACGTCCGGTGGGCTCCGCGCCCACGTCGGCGGCGGTGAGTTGCACGTCGCCGCTGCGGGTGTTGACCGAGCGCACGCCTGCGGTGCGCTCGTCCAGGGTGACGGTGGTGCCGTCGGGCTTGCGGTAGGCCAGCGTGCCGCCGTTGGCGTAGAGCACGATGCCGTCCGTGGGCTTGCCGTTCGGCACGGCGGTGGCGTTCTTGATGCCGAGGACGGCCTGGCCGCCCGCGGTGTCGGTGACGGCGGCGCCGATCTGCACGTTGCCGGTGAACTGGGCGTCGGCGGTGGCCGTGAACCGGCCGGCCGGGTCGATGCGGACGCGGGTGGCGCCCGTCGCGTCCTGCACGTCGGCGCCGCGCGCGGTGAACGTACCGGTCACCGCCAGCGGACCGGCGACCGTGCCGCCGTCGGCCGGGAGGGCGCCCACGTCCTTGGCGCCGAGCCGGATGTCGGTCTCCGCGTGGCCGTTGACGGAGCGCACGGGTCCGGCGGGGCCGGCCGGTCCGGGCGGCCCGGGCGGGCCCGGGAGACCGGCCACGGCGACGTAGTCGGGCGTGCCGGGGTCGGTGGGCGCGATGTCGGCGAGATCGGCCTTCGGCTGCGCGGTCGGCAGCAGGATCTTGTACGGGGCACGCCCCCGCACCCCGGACAGCTTCTCGGTGACGGAGTACGCCCAGTTCTGCGGGTTCATGCCGGGCGTGTCCGTGGCGGGCAGCGTGACGGAGATCCGCCCGTCGGCGTCGAGCACGCCGGTGACGGGGCCGCCGAGCATGACGTCGCTCGCGCTGTGGGTCAGCAGCGGGGGCGGCTCGAAGACGACGCTGCCGGTGAGGGCGTTGCCGTCCGGGGAGAGGTAGCGGGCGGTCACGGTGACGGTGGGAATGGCACTGGGGAGCACGGAGGTGTCTTCCTGTTGTGCGGATGAAGGATGAAGGCTGAAGAGGGGAGCGGGTCAGGAGAGAACGCCGTAGAGGGCGCGCGGGGAGCACCACACGGTGCTGTTGCTGCCGATGGCGCGGGCCTGGACCTTGAAGGTGATGTGGCTGTCGTAGTCCGCGCCGATGAGGTCGGTGAACTCCAGCGTGCTCTTCGAAGTCGGGCCGACCTGGCGGTCGTTGACCAGCAGCCGGACCTCGCCCCCCGTCGTCGCGGCGATCAGGCAGTAGAGCTTGGGGTGCTGGACGATGGCGTTGCCGTTGTACAGGGTCGTCCAGTTGGTGGAGCTGGTGGACTCCCACTTGCCGGTGTTCTCGGGGGTGGGCAGCGGATACGGGATGAACGGCTTGGCCAGGCCGAAGTTCCTGGAGTCCTCGGCGAAGATGATGTTGCCGTTGCGGTCCCACATCCGGATGGGCTGGACGGGCAGGTCCTCGGCGTCGCCCGTCCACACGCTGAAGGCCAGCGAGCCGTCGTCGCGCCTGAGGACGACACCCTGCTGGTACTGGCCGCCCGGCCGGTCGGGGTAGACCCGGCCGACGTAGGCGAGGTCCTTGCCCTCGGGGGTGCGCACCGTCAGCGAGCCGCCGTCGCCGATGACGACCCGGCCGCCCTGGATCTCGTCCATCCGCGGACGGGTGTTGGCGCTGCCCATCAGGGCCCGCACCTGACGCTCCAGATCGCGGATGCGGTCGAGGAGATCGAGAGGTATGGCAGCCATCAGATTCCTTCCAGATAGAGCTTGGCGGTCTCGGCCTTTGCGCGTTCCGGAGGCGACACGGTCATGCCCACCACCCGGAATCGGGCGTTGAGCCCCTCCGGATGCCACAGGTCGGTGATGCGCAGCCGGACCGTGGCACCGAGATGGGCCGGGGTCAGCCGCCCGTCCAGCCGGATGGTGGCTTCCGGGATGAGCTGAGGACGGCGGGAGCGGCCGAGTCCGGCGTCGGCGAGGCTGTTGAGGGTCGCGCGGTCGCTGACGGAGCTGTGGTCGGAGGTCCCTTCCAGCCGGGGCCAGCCGGCGTCCAGGTCGGCGATCGCCACCTTCCGCTCGGACATCGTCGGGACGGAGTCCGCGGCCTGGTTGCGGTTGGCCGAATCCCCGCGCGCGACCCAGACGTTGGCCTGCAGGGTCGCGTCGCCGGGCAGGGAGTAGGACAGCAGCGGCCCGGGCCGGTCGAGCACGATGTCCTGTGCGCCGACGTGGATCTGCGGGTGGCCGAGCTGGAGCCGCTTGACGCGCCGGGCGGTGACCGGGTCGCGGTAGCAGTGGATCCGCCACTCGAAGCCGTCCTGATGGGCGGCGAGGCCGTCCAGGATCTCCCGGACGCGGGCGACGTCGGTGTAGGCGTAGCTCTGGATGCGGGTGACGCCCGAGGTCTCGGTCCCGTACTCGATGCCGAGGTCGCCGCCGGGCTGTGCCTGGATGTGGTCGACGAGCGTACGGACGATGTCGAACTGGTCGACCGCTTCCTTGGCTTCGAGGCTGCTCGACAGGATCCGGTGGTCCAGGTACGAGTCGAAGGTGCCCGCCTGGATCTCTGCCGTCATCCGGCCCTGCTCGTCGCCGGACGGCGTACAGGTCCACAGGATGCCGCCCCACCAGATCTCGCCGCCGCGCTCCAGCCAGACCGCGGTGCGGCCGGGCTGGAGCGCGGTACGGGCCCGCTGGGCGAGCGCCTGGTCGGGGAGGGGGACCGTGGCGCGCAGCGAACCGGCCTTGCCGATGTAGTCGTCGAACTCGACGCCGGTCAGCGGCAGGCTGTCGACGACCTGGTCGGTGCGCAGGTCGCAGAACAGGGCGCGGTAGGCGGGCTGGACGGCCGTGGTCACTGGGAGGCCTCGTAGCTGCCCCACAGGGTGTACCACTGGCCGTCGGCGGCGGTCTCCGGGTAGTTGCCGTCCGCCCAGTCGGCGGCAACTTCGCCGGTGAGCTTGCTCGTCGTCCAGCCGCACGCGGCGCCGTTCGCGTGGCGGGTGGAGTCGAGGAAGCAGGTTCCCGTGTAGTAGCCCTTGCCGAGGCGCGCACGGAAGTGGCCGTTGATGGCGGGGCCGGTCGGGCGGACCGGCAGGGAGAGCCACCAATTGCCGTTGTCGCTGACCCACTTCGTGCTCGAACCGATCTTCAGCGTCGCGGTGAAGTGGACGATCGAGCCGTCGTGCAGATACCGGCCGTTCAGCGAGCCGTTTCCGGGAACCGGTTTCGGTCCGTTGTCCGCGCCCCACTCGGGCGTGTAGTCCTGCCAGCGCGGCCGCGGCTCCGGGTACGCCTTCCACTGCGCGCCGTCCCAGCGCTCCAGCCCCGCACCGGTGTCGCGGTACTGGCCGGGGTAGGCGCCGGGGAAGTTCAGGCCCCAGCCGCGCGGGATGATGCCGCCCACGGAGACGGTGGCGCGGCGGCGGTCGCGGACGGCGGTGTCCCAGTTGATGCCGCCCTTGCCGGCGGAGGCGCCGGCGGGAACGGTCACCTCGGCCAGGGCGAGGGCGCCGGCGGGCGTCGAGGGCGCGGCCGGGGTGGCGGCGGGAACGCCCTGGACGATCTCGATGACGGCTTCGGTGCGGTTCGAGGCGTCCTGCTGGGCGTCGTAGACGCGCACGACGACGAGGTCGACGCGCGGGTTGCCCGCGTCGCCGTCCGCGAAGACGAGAGGGAGGTAGTCGGTGACGGTCACCGGGTAGGCGCCGGCCTGCTCGGTGCTCTGGACGACGGCGCGGCCCGGCGCGATCTTGCCGGTCATGCCCGCCTGGTCGCCGAAGACGTACAGGCCGTCCATGACGTACTTGCCGTACTGGGAACCGGGGATCACGCCGTCGCGCGAGGCCAGCACGCCGGTCGGGGTCATGGTGCCGAGCGGGGCGAGCCGGGTGTCGACGCGGGACTGACCGCCGCCTGCGTCGGTGCGGTTGAGCAGCCATGCGCTGCGGACGCTGTTCATCTCGTCCTCCGAGAGTTGGGTGGTGAAGGGGTGGGGGAACGGAGCGGGGGCGCTGTCACCAGTGGGCGTCGCGCCAGCGGACGGCCACCGAGGCGCGGGAGTCGTCCGAGGCGGGGCCCGCGCGGAAGGCGAGCGAGGTGGCGCCGGGCTCCAGTTGGAAGAGCTGCTCCGGGGTGGAGCGGGCGGTGGCGGTGTAGAGCCGGGAGGCGGTGCCGTTGAGCGTGACCGTGCCCGCCGTGGTGTCGACGGTCAGCACGTCGGACTCGGCGAGCTGGATGTCGTACTCGAGCTGCCGACCGTCACCGAGCCGGGTGAGGGAGGGCAGTTCGACCGGTCCCCGGAACTCGATCACGGGACTCACCGGGGCGTCGCCCGCGTTGACGGCCGTGATCGTGCCGGTGCTTCCGGCCGCACCCCACTCCAGGGGCCATTCCAGGCCGCTGTCCGGCTCCCACAGGAGCCCGGGCTCGGGCGTGGGCAGTGCGGTCCGGGCGCGCTGTTCGGTGACGCCGAGGCGGCGGGGGTCGGTGCACAGCCACTGGATCGACACGGAGGCGATGCCGTGGGTGACGTACGTGCGGTCGGTCGTGGCCGCGCGGCGGTCGACGCGCGCCCGGCAGGCGAGCGTCTGACCGTGCAGGCGCACGGCCAGCCACTGTTCACCGCTGCCCACGCCCGTGGCGGCGCGGAAGGCCTGGGTGACGGCCTGCGCCTGGTCCGGGCGGTCGGGCAGCAGCCAGACGGTCGCGGAGACCGTTCGCGGCTTCGCCCACTGGGCGCCGGGCCAGGAGCCGTGCTGGCCGGGCTTGGGCACGTCGGCGGAGTCGAGCTCCGGGAGGTCGTCCCAGCCGGTCAGGCCCTTGGCGTCGATCTGGTAGGGCGTGCCGGGGCCGAAAAGAAGCCCGGCCCACTGGATCTGCCCGTCCTGGGTGATCAGTGAGCCGGGGGGTTCGATGGCGGCGTCGGTGTTCACGGTGTTCATTTGTGCTGGGGGCATGGGGAGTTGGCCCTCACCTTCTCGTCTGGAGTGTCTGTCGTCTCTGCCGTACCTGTGCGAGGAAGAGCAGGTCCGCGGCGATGCCGTGGGAGCCGCGGCCTGCGGGCTCGTAGTAGTGGTCGATGCGCGGGACCGCTGTCGTGGTGGTGGTGGCCCGGGCGGCCTCGGCCGTCTGCGCGAGCAGCCGGTCGAGCTTGGACAGCGGCAACACGGCCTCGGCCTCACCGGCCTCGGCGAGGATGACGGGGACGCCGCCGTCGCGGGGGCGGACGACGCCGCCCTGGGCGAGCATCGGGATCTTCGGCAGGTGGATGTCGAACTTCTTGCCGAGGATGTTGACGCTGATGCTGTTGAGGCCGTCGATGACCCAGTTGGCGAAGCCGATGAGCCCGCTGATCGGCCCCTTGATGACACCGGCGACCGCCTGGAAAGCGGTCCGGAGGAAGCCGCCCATGCCGTGCAGGGCGCCTTCCATGGCGGAGCTGACTTTGCGGAACGCGCCGGGGAGGTGCTGGCCCACCCACTTGGCCACGGGTTTGACGACGCTGAAGACGCCCTTCCAGAAGCCGATGACGACCGTGAGATAGGCCGTGACGACGGGCACGATGACGGTGAGTGCGGCGTCGATGAGGGATCCGACGGTGGTGAAGACCTGCTCCATCAGCTGCTGACCGAGCTCGGAGTTCAGGGCGAACTCGATGAGCTGCTCGGCGAACGGGGCGAGCAGGGTGACAAGGAGGACGAAGGGGTTCGTCTTCATCACCAGGTTGACGACGTTCATCACGCCGCCGGCGATTTTGAGATGGCCACCGAGCTTCCCGGCGAGGTTGCCTGCCTTGCCGGCGCCCTTGCCGAGCAGGCCGAGGGACTTGGTGGTGCCGTCGACCTGCCGCTTGATGTTCTTGAGCAGGCGGGCGGACTGCCGGGAGCCGTTCTTGGTCCTCAGCAGGCCGGAGTTGGCGGTGCCGGCCTGCTTGCCGAGGGCCTGTGCGGCACGGCCGGCGGTGGTGGCGCCGGTACCGAACTGCTTGATGCCGGTGCCTGCTTGCGTTGCCGACTGTTTGACGCGGTCGAGGACGTGGGAGGAGGAGGCGATGGCCCGCTGACTGGTCTGTACGGAGCGGGCGGCCTGGCCGAGTGCGGAACCGAAGTTGCGGAACGCGCCGGCCGAGTTGGCGAGGGGATTTCGGACGCGGGGGAGAGCTGCGGCGGCGGGCACGGGGCTCACCCACGGGCCTTGGCCAGGAACATCAGGGCCCGGGCGGTGTCCTGGGGGCTGCCGGCCTGGGTGGCGTAGTAGTTCTCGATGTGGAACCCGGCACCGGCGGACTGCCGGGCACCGGCTCCCGCGCCGGCGAGGCGCGCTTCGATGGCGGTACGCGTCAGCAGCCGGTCGAGCTTCGACAGCGGCATGACGGCCTCGGACTCCCCGGCCTCGGCGACGATCGCCGGTACGCCGCCGCTGCGCGGCGCGACGATGCCGCCCTCGGCGAGCATGGGGATGGACGGGATGTGCACGCCGAAGGTCTTGCCGCCGACGAAGGGCACCCAGCCCGGGATGGTGACGCTGATGCCGTTGAGGGCGCCGATGGCGCTGTTGACGAGCCCGATGACCCCGTTGATCGGTGCCTTGACGGCCGACAGGATGCCGTTGAAGACGGAGCCGGCGAAGGAGGAGAGACCGCCCCAGGCGCTGGAGAGCGCGCTGCTGACCGTGTGGAAGGCGTCGGGGATGGCCGACCCGATCCAGAGCGCGATCGGCAGGATCGCGGCCTTGATCCCGTTCCACACCTTGGAGATGAGGGCGCCGGTGGACTTCATCAGTGGCCCGATGGCCTTCATGACGGTGTCGACGACCTTGCCGATGACGTCGAAGGCGACCTTCATGATCTTCTGCATGGCCTTCGAGCGGGACGCCATCTCGACGACCTTCTCGATGAGCGGCGCGAGCAGCCCGAGCAGCATCCCGATGACGTTGCCCTTCATGGACTTGTTGAGCCCCTTGACCCCGCCGTCGGCCTTCTTGAGCCCGCCCTGGAACTTCGTCATGGCGGGGCCGCCCTTGCCGGCCTCCTTGCCGACCTTGGCCACGGACTTGGCGGCCTGATCGGCGGCGGTCTTCATGCCCTTGAGTTCACGGGTGGACTGCTGGGCGGAGGTCTTGATCTTGCTGACGTTGGTGTTGGCGGTGCCGGCTTGGCGGCCGAGCCCTCCAGCCGCCTTCCCAGCGGCATCGATCCTGCTTCTGAACTCCCGGGCGGCGCCACCGGCGCGGCCGAGGGATTGGACTAGAGACATTCTCTCCCTCAACTCTGTCGACGGAAATATCGAGGCGCATTACCCCAATGCCGCCATGAGTGTGTTCAGGCGTTGTTCCAACGCCTTGACCTGATCCACGGTGCCCTTCAGACGCCTCGGGTTCCCTTCCGAGGCGTTGGGCTGTGCGGCAACTTTGCGCACCCCTTGCCGCTGCACCCGGAGCCGGTCCTGGATCTTGTCTATCCGCAGATGCGCCTTTTTTGCTTCCTGGGCATTTTTGGTCAGGCTTTTCTTGATCTGCCTGACCTCTTTTTCGAGCTTTGAGTTTAGGCCTTCCTGCGCCTGCTCTCTGGCCTTTTTCTCGTCGTATTTGGCTAAGTCCTTCTTGGAGGTGACCACTCGCCAGAAGGAGCTTCCTTCGCGCGCCCAGGGCCAAGTCCTGTTCTGAACACCGCCGAAGCTGATGCCCTTCTCGTCCATCTTGAAAAGGGCGCCGTCGATCTTCACCGGCGTGAAGCCAAGTGCCAGCGCACCGAATCCGGCTTTCAGGTAATCAACGGATACGCTGAGTCCGTTGATCTTCCTCTTGTAGGTGTCCCAATCGCCTTCGCTGAAGAACCATGGGATGCGCGGGTCGGTAAGGTCCGCCATCTTCTTCGGGTTGGGTGGGTCGACGACGCGCAGCTGATTTTCGTCACTGTGTTCCGACACTGTCTCTCCCTGTCGAGCAGATCCTCTGTGTTGGCGTCGGTTTCTGGATGTAGGATGCGGCTGTCTTGACGGTTCCTTGGGGAAGCGAGGTCTGATCTGCGATGCAATTTCGCGTGATCGTCACTGTGATGCTGTTCATCCCGCTGGTGTTATTGATAGCCCTCGTCGCCGTTCCGAAGGTGCGGGCTATGCGACTGAAGAGGGTCGGAATCAAGGTGAAGGGAAGATGTGTTTCCATATCCCAGGACGACAACGCATCGATTGCTTCCATCGAATACTCGATCAACGGGGCGGCGTTCCTTCACCAGACAAATCCAAGCTATGTGCTGCCCATCGCAAAGGGCGACAAGGTGGACCTCGTCTATGACCCGAGAAATCCCAAAAAGGCTCGAGTGGCTGACTGGCTGGACGGCGAACCGGGCGGCCGTTTTTTCACCTGGGGAATGGTTGTCCTGGAGCTGATATTCCTGGTTCCGCAGATTCTGTGGGTCGTCAAGATATCGGGTTGATGCGCAGTAGCCGATTGGGTCAGGCAAAGATCCGGGACGGCTGAGTGCAGCAGATCTGTTTCGAGATCCTCGGCGAGTTCTTCTGCGAACACGTCGAGGTGCGCTCTTTCCTCGGGTCGGGGTCGATCGATCCCGGAGATTTGGATCGCCTTATCTTGGAGGGCCTCCCGTGGTCGGATGGTTTATTTACGGGTTCATGTGGTTGTTCGTCCTCGGTGGCCTGGTTCTTCCCTTTGGGGTCCGGCCATTGCTGATCGACCGCCGTCTGCGCACTGTGGGTGTGAAGGTGAAGGCGCAATGTTCGGGTGGACATTGGTCGGAGGACCGGGTCTCGGAGCATTTTGAGTTTCAGACCAGAGAGGGGCGCCTTGTGCTGTACAGGTCCCCTCTGCGTGGCAGCCGCGTGGCCGACAACGGCGAAGTGGTGGATCTTGTGTACGATCCGCGGAACCCCAAGCGCGCCCGGACCGAGCGTGAGCTCGCGAGGAAGTCCGAGGCGTGGCGGAACCTTTGGGGCGGCATCGGGCTGCTGGTCGCCATGCATGCCTTCTTCTACAAGATCTTCATTTAGCCCTTGCCCCGTCGGCTCGGCGGCACTGGGCACTGTGGCCAGGAATCAGGAAAAGAACCGTGCAAGCTCATCCGGTGTGGGGA
The DNA here is from genome assembly GCF_047456005.1 of Streptoverticillium reticulum. NCBI lineage: Bacteria > Bacillati > Actinomycetota > Actinomycetes > Kitasatosporales > Streptomycetaceae > Streptomyces > Streptoverticillium reticulum. Next base: position 4,690,693 of record NZ_CP179755.1, read on the forward strand.
GACGATCAGGAGCCGGGCTTTCTCCGCTTCCGGTCTCGGCAAGGTCCGGTGCCTCGGTAGCCGCAGAGGTCGGCCTCGGCACCGGCTCCGGGTACTCCAGCGGCTCGGCATCCTCACCGCTGTTGATCGTCGCCGTCATCCAGTTGGCGACAGCCAAGTGGTCAACTGCCGCCGCCAGCAGGTGCGTCCCCGCATCCCACTCCACGGCCTCGCCGTGCAGATCCCGGTTCACCGCACTGTCCCGCGGCATGTGCTTGACCAGCACCATCAGCCGCCGCGACGACAGCGCCCCTCGGTGCCAGTCCAGCAAGTCGACGCCGTAGTGCCGCAGCAGATCGGCCTCAAGAGCCTCGGCGTGTTCGTCTACGAACGCGTCGAGGCTCAGTCTTCCCCCAGGCCGAGCCCGGTCTCCTTGCCGTACGCCTCCAGGATTGCGGCGATGTCCTGCATCGTCACGTCGTGCTCGACGAAGCGCGCGAACTGCTCCTTGCCCAGCAGCAGGCCCAACAGCCCGTCCACGTCGTTGTCGTCGAGCTCGCGCAGGGCGCGCGCCGTGCGGTGGCCGATCTCCGTGGGGAGTTCGAAGGTGTCGCCGTCCAGGGCGAAGGACCACGAACGGCCGTGGGCCTCCAGGCGCTGGGCGCGGGCCGCGTTGACGTCGAAAGCGGGCATGGGGCTTGCTCCTTGAGGTGAGAAGAAGGGAGTGGGGCGCCGCCCCGGGACAGGGAAGGGCGGCGCCCGGTTCGGGGGGAAGTGCGGGCGGTTACTTGCCGGCCGGCGCCGCCGCCGGCGCGAACGCCTTGTCCTTCATCAGCCACGTCGCCAGCGCCGCACCCGGCTTCGGCGCCATCGCCGTGAAGGTGACGCCCAGCTTGACCGCGCCCTTGCGGTTGAGGTCCATGTCGTCGCTGACGGTCACCAGACCGCGCGGCACGACGAAGCGGTAGCGGACGTCCGCGCCGTCGCTGAACTCGACGCCCAGCGCGCGCTCGTCCTCGCCCTGGTCGCTGTGGATCTCGTACTTGAACAGGCCCGAGTTCGGGGCCGTCTCGACGACCTCGCCGCCGCCGAAGAAGAACGGCAGCGTGTCCTCGTTCAGCTGCAGCATGCCGAACTTCAGGGTCAGTTCGCGCTCGGTGTAGATCGTGCGGGCCGGGGTCAGCGACTGCCAGGTGTCGATGTTGGCGGTCTTGCCCTTGCGGCCGAACTTCACGCCGTCGGTGCTGGTGTAGCCCAGGTCGTGCCAGGCGGCACCCCACTCGGTGGTGGTGTCGGCGGGGGCGTCGGTGCCGACCTTGGCGATCAGGATGCGGCCGGTGCCGGCAACGCGGATCTCGCTCGGGTTCATTCCGGACATGAGGAACTCCTAGGAGGGAGGAAAAGGGGAAAGGGGTACGCGTCACGCCGGGCGGAGGGAGAAGCGCACCGTCGTGAGGTAGCGGTTGCCGGCGGGCCGGTTGTAGTCCGGCAGCCAGCGCACGGCCTCCGTCTCGACGACGTCGGTCACGACGGCCGTGCCGTAGACGGTGCCGCGGAGCTGGAGCAGCGCGGCGCGCATGGCGAGGGAGACGGCGTGCGCGGTGGTCTTGTCGGGGCCGTACACCTCCATCTCGACAATCGGCGTGTCGAGATGAAGGTCGTCCACCCAGGCACCACCGGTCCGGGAGACCAGCACCACCTTCTGCGTACCGTCGAATCCGCTCGGTGGGCGGTTGTCGACGACGACGCCCGCGAGCTCCGGCCGGTACTTGAGGTTGTCGACGATGAGGCGTTCCACATCGGGGAACGACAGCAGGGCCTCGCTCATCGCCGTCACCGCGGCCAGTAGTTGGCCTGGACCTCGGCGTAGGTCAGGGTCGGGTCGACGTCGCCGTTGATGATCTCGATGGTCCAGACGACGTGGTTGCCGGGGTCGCAGACGGCACCGGCGCGGGTCTGGGTGATGTAGGTGTTGCCGGTGGTGCCGGGGTGCTCCTCGATGGGGCCTTCCTTGACGGTCTCGCCCTTGGCGTTCAGCTCGTTGAAGCGGGTCTGGACGGTGAGGCCGGGGGCAACGTCCTTGAGGGTCGCGGCAGCCGTCGCGATGTAGTCGGAGTTGCCCGTGATGAAGGCGGGGTCGGCCTTGTCGGGGTGCTGGTTGCCGCCGTCGGAGTACTCGTCGATGAACGGGATCGCGGTGACCGTGTTCCGCTTCAGGACGAGGTCCGCCTTGCGGGCGAGGCTGACGCGCTTGGGGGCGTCGTCGTCGAAGTTCTTGTTGTAGAGCTCGGCGACGAGCTGGGCCGCGGCCCTCTCGTGCTTGGCGTAGTAGGTGGGGTACCCGCTGACCTGGACCGCCTGGGCGACCTCCCAAAGCTGGGTCGAGGTGAGGTAGCCTGCGCCGAACTTCGGCGGGCAGATCTTCTTCATCTCGGAGAAGAACTTCCAGGACGACCAATGGGGGTCCATGCGCTGATCGAAGCTGCCCCACCACTCCTGCTGCTGGAAAAGGCCGACGCTCGTCCGGTCCCCGCCGGGGACGTTGTGCAGCGTGGATTCCTGCATCGCGGTGGCGACGCCGATGACACCGCCGCGCGGGCCGAGGCCGGCCTTCAGTGCTTCATCGAGAATGGCCAGCGCATTGCTCTTCTGGTCGGGCTCGAAGGTCCAATCGTCCTGCTTGTACGTGAGCGGGTAGGGCAGCAGGTCACTGACCGAAACCATGATGATTTCCTTTCGGGAGAAATGCGAGTAAGGGGGTGCCCCCGCATGGCAGGCATGCAGGGGCACCCCCCATTGCTCAGTCAGAAAAGTCGCTGAGCCTTATCGCGGCCAGTAGTTGGCCTGGACCTCGGCGTAGGTCAGGGTCGGGTCGACGTCGCCGTTGATGATCTCGATCGTCCAGACGACACGGTTGCCCGGGTCGCAGACGGCACCGGCGCGGGTCTGGGTGATGTAGGTGTTGCCACCGGTGCCCTGGTGCTCCTCGATCGGACCCTCCTTGACGGTCTCGCCCTTGGCGTTGATCTCGTTGAAGCGGGTCTGGATCGTCAGGCCGGGCTTGACGTCCTTGAGGGTGGCCGCGGCGGTGGCGATGTAGTCCGAGTTGCTGGAGATGAAGGCCGGGCCGCCCTTGTCGGGGTGCTGGTCGCCGCCGTCGGAGTACTCGTCGATGAACGGGATCTGGGTGACCGTGTTCCGCTTCAGAACGAGCTCGGTCTTGCGGGCAAGGCTGACGCGCTTCGGCATGTCGATGTCCTCTTCTTCCTTGTAGTTGGGGTGTCCGTATCCGAAGATGCGGGGGTTGCTGCGGCTTCGGTTTTCGTGGCGGTAAACGCCGTCACCGTTGGGCGAATCGCCGTTGTTGGTGTTGCCGCCGATGGTGGTGATGGTGGTGGCGTCGAAGGATTCGACGATTTCGGTGTGGTCCCCGCCGCCGGGGCCGTAGAACACGATGGCGCCGACGGACGGTGTGCTGCTCCACAGGCCGCGGTTCTGGAACCAGTCGACGCCTGCCGCGCAGGATTCGTAGTGAGGAATGATGTCGTCGTTGCCCGACTTGCTGGCGCAGTACGAGACGAACATCGCGCACCACGGTTGGTAGTTGTCGCCGTACCAACGGCCGAACATGTTGTCGTTGTTCGGCCCTTCCTTGTACCCGATGTGCTTGGCAGCCTCATCGAGCATTGCTTTGGCTGTATTGGCCATTTTTATATACGCCCTCCATGAGGGGCTCAATAGATGGAAATTCGGCGCGCTGTCGCGCGCAGGCGGTCGAGCCGCGCAGTCGTCTCCGGTCGGCCTTGCGGCCCGTCGCTGTCGACGGCGCCGCCGTGCAGGTGGCCCGGCGTACTGGCGGCTCAACGCCAAGCGGCGGACGCCGTACCCGAGTTGGGGGCACAGCTCCGCCGCTGCATCTATTGTGAACGAGATTGTGCGCGAGCGCAACAAGGAGTTGCGAGCCCGCTCGAACGGGGTCGGTCAGTACCCCAGCCGCAGCACCGCCTCGCGGATCTCCGCGATCTCCGCCTCGACGTCCCGGTACCAGTCCGTCACCTTGCGCCCCGGCTCCAGCTCCACCCGCCCCGCGTCCAGTTCCCGGAGCCGGTCCCCGACCGTGTGGAGGCGGACTTCGAGGGCGAACTTGCCCTGGGCCGTGGGTCCTGCCCACGCGAGTTCGTTCGCGGCGGCGGCGACGGCCGCGTGGGCGCGGTCGCGGATGGGGGCGAGCTTGTCGCGGAGTTCGAGCATGTTCCGGTAGAGGTCGTGGAACGAGCTCATGAGGCCGGCCATCTCCTCCATGGTCTCCGCGCAGGAGGAGGCATGATCGGCGAAGTGCCCGGCCGCTTCGGTCAGTTCGAGGAGGTCTGCATCGGGCCGGTCGCCGTGCCAGGCGCGCCGCGCCTCCACGAACGAAGCCATGCCCTCCTCGATCTCGTCCCACGCCTCCCGGTGACAGGCCAGCTGGGCCCGTGCGGACTTGGCCGGGAGGCCGTCCCCCTGGTCGAGCAGTTCTTCGATCATGGCGTAGGCGTCACGGAGCCTGTCGAAGACGTCCGCGATGCCCGCGTGCGTCTCGTCGGCGATGCGGAGGACTTCCGCCAGATCGGTCCGCGCCTCGGCGACAGCCGCCTCGTACTCCTGCGCGCGCCGCGCCCGCCTGCGTCCCCACATGGTGTCTCCCACCCCTTGTCTCCTTGCCTCTTTGGGCTCTTTGAGCCCCTTGGCCCCTCCTTTCCATGATCATGTGCGTGTTACGTTTTGTGTAGAAGTGGGGCCGAGTGCGGCCCGTGTCTGGAAACGACGTCTGGAAACGGCGTCCGGAAACGACGAAGGGTTCGCGCCGTGACCACGCCCAACACCCCTGCTGTGATCACCCTGACCAAGGCGGACGGGGCAGCCGACCTGGACGGCGTGACAAAGATGGGCGTCGGTGCCTCGTGGGACACCACGGCCGGCCTCGGCGGCGGGCTGATGGGCGCACTGCGCAAGGCCCGTGGCACCGACCTCGACGCGATCGCGATCCTCATGAGCGGCGACGAACCGGTCCGGTTCGCCGGTCTGGACGTGACCGACCCGCTGAAGAACGGCGGGATCACACACTCCGGCGACAACCGGACGGGCCGCGGCGACGGCGACGACGAGCTCATCGAGGTCACCTTCGACAAGGTCCCGCCCCAGGTGACCGTCATCGTGTTCGTGTGCGCCGCCTTCAAGAAGGGCAGCGACTTCCAGCACGCCGCCAACATCTCCTTCAAGATCTACGACAGCACCGGCGGCAGCACGGCGCAGGTTGCCGACATCTGGCCGTCGCTGCTCGGCGCCGGCAACGCCATCGCCGTCGCGAAGGCGTACCGCGTCGGCGCCTCCTGGAAGCTGGAGGTCGTCAACGAGCGCGGCACCGTCCAGCAGGGCGACCGGGACAGCCTGCTCCGCTTCGCCATGGGAAAGTAGCGCGGCCTCGCAGCACGCGCCCCGGCCCCGCTTCGGCCGGCTGCCCATGTGGCGACGGAGTGTCAGACCCTCGGGATAGATTAAGTGGGCGATCGCACACACTCTCGGGTATCCCGTACAGATGCACCGGACGAGTCTTGGCGGGGGCAAATCAGTCGGTGGACGGCACCTGGGGGTGGCATGAGCGAGCAGGTCGGGATGTGCGGAGGGACCACTCAGTGAGCATGCGCAGCGAGCAGCTCGCGGATGTCGTGGCTGCCACGGTGGAAGTGGCCGCCGAGTCCGGGCAGTCCGGGGCCTTCACCGACGAGGTCGCCAAGGCGCTGACCTCGGTCGTGCAGAAGCTCGCCGGGAAGGCCGTCGACGCCGCCGAGGTCCGTGGCTTCGTCAGCGGGTGGCAGGAAGCGGTCGAGGTCATGCAGGAGAAGCGCACGGGCACGGCCGGGGCGCAGGTGTACCGCATGCCGTCGTGGGGTGCGGGAGCGCTGGAGAGCGGGCCTGCGGGGAAGGGCGACGAGTAGTCAGCCGTTCGTCAGCCGTGCAGCAGTAGGCGGCTCTGCCGTAGTGCCTCGCGCGCCGCGGCGGCGCCGCGTTCGGTGGCCGCGACGGCGGCCGATGTGTCGTACGGGGCCGGTGAGACCGGCGGCGGGACCGGGGCCGGGACCGGGATCCGCCGGGTCCGCTCGGGCAGCGGATCCGGCATCTTCCGCAGCAGCCGGTCCCGCGTGATCGCGGCGGGGGAGTGGACAGGCTCCGGCAGCCCGGACGTCAGCGCCTCGCGCAACTCTTGCGGCGTAGCCCCGCGCGCCAGCCATTCGCTTGCCAGCGGGGCGAGTTGACGCACGTCCCGGCTGCCGAGCCGGAGCCGGGGGTCGCCGTGGACGGCGGCGGCGAGGAGCTGGGCGCCCCGGCGGTGGTCGGGGTGGGGGGTGTTCTCCTTGGTGTTACTGGTCTGGGAACGGCCGACGGGCCGGGCGCTCGGCACACCGACGGCCGGTTCCGGGGCGGTCGGAGCCGGAGTCGGCGCGGGAGCCGGAGTCGGGGGCGGGGTCGGCTGCCCCGTGTCCCGTACGGCGACGGCCTGTTCGGCGGTCAACGGAACGTTGGAGACGAGCTGCGACCGCGACCAGCGGCCTGCTCTGTCCTGACGGCGCCAGTCGTGCAGGTACCCCTCGCTCGCCAACTCCCGCTTCGCGCGCAGGAATGCGGTCTTCTTGATCCCGGCCCGCTTCGCGGACTCGTACAGCGGTTCGTTTGCGCCTTCGGGGAGCGAGAGCTGCCAGAGAAGGAGTCTGACGGCGTCAGAGGAGAGGCGCGGATGGCGGATGATCTCGTTGGGTACTTGGGAGAAGAAGCGGGCAGGGGCGATAACATGCCGGAGCATCCCAGGGAACCTCTGATTCCTTGTGGGTGAAGACCCTCGCGCCGGGTGCAACCAGCGCGGGGGTCGTTTTGTTGGTGGCACCGTAGCGCACGGGGCGTGACTGGCGGGTCACGTATTGCAAGGTGGGGTGGGGTTGGTGTAGGAGGCCAAGCCGCTTCAGGACCCGTCGAGGTGAACGCACGTCAGCCTTGACCTCTGCGTCGTTGCGCGCAATCGGAGGAGTCGGCCTCGTCTGGGCAATCTTGAGCAATCAGGCTGCACGAGGTTGGCTCGGAGGCCATTCTTTGGTCTCGCCAGTCTCATGAGAGGACAGGACCCATGGCGCTCAGGTTCATCGGTACGACGTCCGAGCACGGCAACTGCCCTACCCTGTACGAGATCGAGGAAACGGGCGAGATCGTCGTCCAAGGCGACCGCCTCACCGACCCCGAGCATCTCGCGCAGCTCCGCGACGTCAAGCAAACCGAGACTTTCGTGGTTGTACCGCGCGAGCTTCTTGCCCGCTTCGCCCCCAAGGAGTGACGTGGAAGAGCTGGTCCCCTTCGACGACATCACGCATCTCTTCGAGGACTTCGAGCACACGGCCTGGCGCCTGGAGACCCAGCGCGGGTATGCCTCGGACCGACTCAGCCCCAGCTGGGAGCGCTTCCAGCGTGGAGAGGCCTTCGGCTACACCCCGGACAGCTCCTGGCACGCAAATGTGCGGGCGCAGACGAAGCAAGGCAAGCGGTTCGAGAGGGTGCGACTCGTCGACAATCCACCGACCGAAGGGCAGCGATTCCTGCTCGCAAGCGGCCTCGGCAACGTCGAGGCCGGAGAGGACATCCGAAACCTGTACAGGGCCGATGCCGAGCGCCTGGGTCTGCCCGACTACGACTTCTGGCTGTTCGACTCTCGGACCGTCGTCCGGTTCGTCATCGACGATCAGGGCAACACGCTTGGGGTGCGCGTCCTCGAAGACCCGCACAGCGTCGTACGCGCCTGCCAGGCGCGAGATGCTGCCTGGCACTACGCAGTAGCCACAGCGGAGTTCCAGGCGCAGGTACCTTCGACTGTGTGAGCACAGACTTCCAGGCTGGCCGAGTAGCCCTCGGTGCGCGGCTCCGTGAGCTGCGCACCGAGGCTGGGCTCAGCGGAAAGGGCATGGCTGCCCTCCTGGGCTGGCAGCCGTCGAAGGTGTCCAGGCTGGAGCACGGCAAACAGACGGCGACTGCCGAAGACCTGGAGGCATGGGCTTGCGGAGCCGGCGCTCCGGCCGAGGCCGAGGACCTCAAAGCCCGGTTACGAGGGCTTGAGTCGCAACAACGCTCGTGGCGACGCCAGCTCGCCTCCGGCCACCGCGGCGTGCAGGAGAGGTACGTCGTCGAGTACCGCAACACCTCGACGGTCCGAGGTTATGAGGCAACGGTCATACCCGGGTTGTTCCAAACCCCGGACTACGCCCGTCACTTGCTTGTGCACAACGCCGACTTCATGAGGACGCCGCGCGATACCGAAGAAGCGGTGCGAGCGCGGATGCAGCGCCAGGAGGTGCTGTATCAGGCTGGCAGGACCTTCCATGTCATGGTGTGGGAGGGCGCTTTGCATGCGCTGATCTGTCCTCGCGACGTCATGTCCGCGCAGCTTGATCGCCTCATGGGCTTGATCGGCATGGACAGAGTGAACTTCGGTGTGATCCCACTGGGTGCTCCGCTCCGGCTTACGCCCAAGCACGGGTTCTGGATCTTCGATGACGCGCGCGTGATCATCGAGACGATCAATACCGAACTTCACTTCGAATCGTCCGATGACGTCACCCTGTACCGGCGTGCCTGGGACCGGCTCAACGAAGCGGCCGTGTACGGCCCTCAGGCCCACCGCCTGATCGTCCGTGCGAGGGCTGCGCTGAGTTCCAGATAGGCAATCCGAGACAACAGCATTGAGCTTCGCGCAATGCCGCGCAATCGGAGCGCGGTTGTGGGGGCCTCATCTTTACGTTCCGGCCATGAGCATGGACACGAAGGACGAGAACACGCCCCGCGTTCGGTCGTTGGTTTCGGCGCGGGACGACCACTGTTCGTCTCACTTGACACTGAACCTGGACGCCCCCGCCAGCCGTTGGCTCCTCTCCAGGGAGACGCACCCCTACCTGGCCCGGGAAGCATGGATGCGCGACACCGTCGCCGTCCTGCAGGCGGGCCTGCACTTCGATGCGGTCCTGCTGCCCGCCCACGTCGTGCACCGCCTCACCGGTACCAGTGAAATGGCCGCCGTCGAGCGCGTTTTCCGGGTGGCCGGCATCGACGGTGCCGTCATCGTCGACCGGCCGAACCGCGGCTACACCGTGCTCGTACCGCCGGGCACGAGCACCACGTGGCACGTGCCCGGCATCGACTGCCTGGGCAAGGACCATCCGCGCGGCTACGTCCGCGTACCCGCCCCGCACCGGGCCGAGCCGCCCGGTGCGTACTGGTTGCTGACGCCGCCGGACGACAGCGCGGGGCTCTGCGACGTCGACGCGCTGCGGAAGTTGATCGGGGCAGAGCGGTGAGCGGATGGTGCGCGTGGCACAAGGGGACGACGCCGCAGCCCACCGCGGTCGAGGTGGTCTACGGGGACCAGGTGGCGGCACGTGTCCATGCGTGTCCGAGCTGCATGGTCGAGCACGGGCTCACCTCGCTCGACGCGCGAGGCGAACAGGGCGACGTGCGCCCGCACTTGCCCGACCCCCGTCAATCCACCGATCGCCGGTAGACCTGCCGCGACCCGCCCTCCGGGCCCGGTTCCGCCGGCTCGGCCGGGGTGAAGCCGAGGCGCTCGTAGAAGACCCGGGCGCCACTGGCCACGGCACCCGGGTGGTCGGCCCCGAAGGTGACGACCTCGACGGTGCCGGGGCCGTCGTCCGCGAACCTGCGCATCGCCTCCGCCATCAGCGCGCGGCCCACGCCCCGGCCGCGCGCCTGCTCCGTTACGACGAGCCAATGCACGTGGTACGTAGGAGACTTGGCGCCGAAGAGCAGTCCGCCGAGGAGGGCGGGTAGGCCTGGTTCGGGGGAATAGGCCACCAGTGCCGTACCGCGCCGGATGTTCTTGGCCACGGCACTGCGGAATCCGGGGTCCTCGGCCATCGGGCCGAACCAGGTCTCGACCTGGGCGGCCAGGTCCAGGAATCCGGGGGCGTCCTGTTCGCGGGCGGGTCTGACGATCATCCGGGCAGTCTGACAGGGGAAGAGGTCAGCGTGGGCGTGGATATTGCGCAATGCCCGCCTCGACGGCAGCGAAGTCAAGGATGCGGCCGATCTCGGAGATCATCGCGCGTGCCTCGTCAAGGCTGTCGGTTTCCGCGGCACGAGTTTCCAACTCGCGCAGCCGCGCGGCTCGGTCGGGGTGCCGCTGGATGGCCACGTGCATTGCCCATGGCCCGATGAATTGGTGCAGGGGGCCTGCACTCACCGTTTCGCGTGCTCGCTTCAGGGCAGTCGCCCACTCCGCTTCGAAGGCGGGCAGCAGCTGAGGGGCCAGTAGCGTGAGTGCGGCCCGGAGGGCCTCCGGATTACTTGCCGGCTGAGGGATGAGTGGGGAGGGGCCAGTTGCGTCGGCCGCGGTGTCGTCCACACCGCCCGAACGTAGGGAGCCGGCCCCCACCAGCACAAGCGATCCCCAGAGGTGTCACCCCCGTACACGTGGCCCCTATACGTGACCCCTATATACAGGGCCCCCTCTCACGCCCCCTCCGTGTCGCCCGTTCCGCGGCGAACACGTCCTCCAGGCGGAACAGGTGCGCGCGGCCCCGGCGGCCCGCCGGGGCGAGGTGTTTGAGCTGGACCCATTTGCGGACGGCATCCGGGGACACCGCCACCTCCTGGGCGGCGATGGCCGCCGTCACCAGCGTCGTCATCGGGCCGAGCCCTCCTCGTCGTCCTGTGCTGCAGTCAGCTCCGCCAGATCGGCGGTGATCTTCTCCGTCAGCTGCTGCCACTGGTCCCGCGGCCACGCGTGCCGGTGACGGTCGTCCGTCGTGCAGGCGCAGGACGGAGTCGCGCAGCGGCAGCCGGGGTTGATGCAGAGGACCGTCTCGCGGTGGGGGAACACCCGCAGTGAGACGGAGTCGCAGTGCGGGCAGCGGCCGCGTACGCGGACGGGGGTCTCGGCGTCGCCGAGGGCCAGGGCACAGCGGCGGGCCATGCGGCGGGCCTCGGCGCGGACGTGGTCCGCGAGGAGCGGGTCCGTCGTGATGCCGCGGTCCGTCAGGGCGAGCAGGCGCAGCAGGCGTTGTTCGACCGTGCCGCGCGGCGGGCGCGGGAGGCGGAGCCGGTCGCAGGCCGCCTCCTCCAACTCCACCACGCCGTCCGTGATGTCGCGGATCGTGTCGGAGACGAAGAGGCGGATGGGGGCGGAGGGCGGCATGCCCGAGCGGGGCGTCCGGTCGGTCGCCGGGCGGGCCGTGCGGCTGGGGGCCAGTTCCCGGTTCAGCTCCGGGAACTGGCGGAGGAGGACGCCGAGCCAGAAGGCGGGGGAGGGGGAAGGGACGGTCATGGGCAGTGCTCCTCGGGGATGGGGATCTCCCGGCCGTTGCGCCACAGGCGCCCCGCGCAGACGCCGTCGAACCAGCTCTCGCGCGGGGCGACCGCCTCCAGGCAGTGGTGCTGGACGCGGCAGACGGCGCACGCGCGCAGGGCCGGGAGGGCGGCCTTCGGGCGGCGGGCGAAGACGGTGTGGTCGGGGAGGCCGGTGCAGGCGGCCAGGGAGCGCCAGTCGGCGGGGCGGCGGGAGGCGGAGGGGTAGTGGTCCTGGGGGAGCGGGGCGCGGAGGGCGGGGGCGGGCATGCGGAGGTGGTCCCCTTCGGGAACGGGGCGTTGTTGCGGTTGCGCAATCGGACTGTACGGGCTTGCGTGCGCAACCGCAACAACTTTCGACCCTCGCACACCTCCCGGCACGCTCGTGTCCCCTGTCACATCGCTGAAGGCATCTGAAGGGATTTCCTGGGCACTTGAACCGCCATTGATCAGCCAAACGGCGCGAATTTACCCGCCCGAGGTGGCAAGTTGCGCTCGCGCACAGCATTCTGGTTATTGCGTGCGCGATCGGACGGTAGGGTCTGAAGTTGCGGAGGGAGCAGTGCCATGGGCGAAAAGGGCTCGGAAATGGAGCGGTTCGCGGGCTGGGTCGAAGGGCTGATGCGGGACCGCGGATACGACATCGACAGCCCCCGGGGCGGCGGCCGGTCCCGGCTGGCGGAGGACGCGGGGGTGCACCGCGCGGCGGTGACCCGGCTGCTGCAGCGGCAGAGCATGCCCGATCTGGAGACCATGCGGGCCCTCGCGCGGGTGCTCGGCGTCTCGCTGCGGGACATGCTCATCCAGTCCGGCAAGGTCTCTCCGGAGGACCTGCCGCTGCCGGGCGCCCCGCGCGCCGCGGCGGCCCCGGCCGCGGAGCGGGCCCCGGGCGGCGTGCGGGTGACTCCCGCCGAGGCCGCCGACCTGCTCGGCATCCCGGACAGCCACCGCCGGCAGTTCGTGGAGATGACGGAAATGATCATCGCCGTCGGCGGCACCAAGCCGGAGGACCCGCGGAAGACGGCGACCGGGCGGTAGGCCGGTAGGCCGGAAGGCCGGTGAGCCGGAAGGCGGCCGGGCGTCGGCAACCGGACGGTTGTCAGGGAAGGCAACTCGCCCGTGGACGTCACCCGTTGGGCGGAGCGGTGTCACGCCGCCCGCCCTTCCCCGGTGTGCCCCGGAGGGTCCCGGCGGGGCGCCCCTGATCTGCGACGGGGGTCGTACGCAGGGGCGTCGTCCGCGTGTGCATTTGTTTTGACCGCAGCCCATGCGGTAGGTACGCTCTGACCTTGTGCCTGGGGTGTCCCTGGGCTCTCGTGCGTGCCTTCAAACCGTACGGGACGCCCGGAACCGAGCGGTCCGCACCGACTCGGCGACACCGGAATCTGCGCCACTTCCCGCCATCGGCGGGGGTCTGCAGCCTTCGACACACCCGACCGCGTGGGTCGGTGTTTGCTCCCGGGTTAGATTTATCGCGATCACAGAAACCGGAGAAACGGTGCCTACGATCCAGCAGCTGGTCCGAAAGGGCCGGCAGGACAAGGTCGAGAAGAACAAGACGCCCGCACTCGAGGGTTCGCCCCAGCGCCGTGGCGTCTGCACGCGTGTTTTCACGACCACCCCGAAGAAGCCGAACTCGGCCCTCCGTAAGGTCGCGCGTGTGCGTCTGACCAGCGGCATCGAGGTCACCGCTTACATTCCGGGTGAGGGTCACAACCTGCAGGAGCACTCCATCGTGCTCGTGCGCGGTGGCCGTGTGAAGGACCTGCCGGGCGTCCGCTACAAGATCATCCGCGGCTCGCTCGACACCCAGGGCGTCAAGAACCGCAAGCAGGCTCGCAGCCGCTACGGCGCCAAGAAGGAGAAGTAAGAATGCCTCGTAAGGGCCCCGCCCCGAAGCGCCCGGTCATCATCGACCCGGTCTACGGTTCTCCTCTTGTCACCTCGCTGATCAACAAGATCCTGCTGCACGGCAAGCGCTCCACCGCCGAGCGCATCGTGTACGGCGCCATGGAGGGTCTGCGCGAGAAGACCGGTAACGACCCGGTCATCACCCTCAAGCGCGCCCTCGAGAACGTCAAGCCCGCTCTCGAGGTCAAGTCCCGCCGTGTCGGTGGCGCGACCTACCAGGTCCCGGTCGAGGTCAAGCCCGGCCGCGCCTCCACGCTGGCGCTGCGCTGGCTGGTCGGTTACTCCCGCGCCCGTCGCGAGAAGACCATGACCGAGCGCCTCATGAACGAGCTGCTGGACGCTTCGAACGGTCTCGGCGCCTCGGTCAAGAAGCGTGAGGACACGCACAAGATGGCCGAGTCCAACAAGGCCTTCGCGCACTACCGCTGGTAGTCGCTACCCCCATCGAGAACCGAGAGAAGACTGAGCCATATGGCCACCACTTCGCTTGACCTGGCCAAGGTCCGCAACATCGGGATCATGGCCCACATCGACGCGGGCAAGACGACCACCACCGAGCGGATCCTGTTCTACACCGGTGTTTCGTACAAGATCGGTGAAGTCCACGACGGCGCTGCCACGATGGACTGGATGGAGCAGGAGCAGGAGCGCGGCATCACGATCACGTCTGCCGCGACGACCTGCCACTGGCCGCTGAACAACGTCGACCACACCATCAACATCATCGACACCCCGGGCCACGTCGACTTCACCGTCGAGGTGGAGCGTTCGCTGCGCGTCCTCGACGGTGCCGTGACGGTGTTCGACGGCGTTGCCGGTGTTGAGCCGCAGTCCGAGACCGTTTGGCGTCAGGCGGACCGCTACGGCGTGCCGCGTATCTGCTTCGTCAACAAGCTCGACCGCACGGGTGCCGAGTTCCACCGCTGCGTCGACATGATCGTCGACCGCCTGGGCGCGGTTCCGCTGGTCATGCAGCTGCCGATCGGTGCCGAGGCCGACTTCAAGGGCGTGGTCGACCTCGTCCAGATGAAGGCGCTGGTCTGGTCCGCCGAGGCCGCCAAGGGCGAGATGTACGACGTCGTCGACATCCCGGCCACCCACATCGAGGCTGCCGAGGAATGGCGCGGCAAGCTCCTCGAGGGCGTTGCCGAGAACGACGAAGAGATGATGGAGCTGTACCTGGGCGGCGAGGAGCCGACCGAGGAGCAGCTGATGGCGGCCATCCGCCGCATCACTCTCGCCTCGCGTGGCGGCGGCGACTCCGTCACCGTCACCCCGGTGTTCTGTGGCACCGCGTTCAAGAACAAGGGCGTTCAGCCCCTGCTCGACGCCGTCGTCCGCTACCTGCCGTCGCCGCTCGACATCGAGGCCGTTGAGGGCCACGCCGTCAACGACGCCGACGAGGTCGTGAAGCGCAAGCCGTCCGACGACGAGCCGTTCGCCGGCCTTGCCTTCAAGATCATGAGCGACCCGCACCTCGGCAAGCTCACCTTCGTCCGGGTTTACTCGGGCCGCATGACGGCGGGCACCCAGGTGCAGAACTCCGTCAAGGGCAAGAAGGAGCGCATCGGCAAGATCTACCGGATGCACGCGAACAAGCGTGAGGAGATCGAGTCGGTGGGTGCCGGTGACATCGTCGCCGTCATGGGTCTGAAGCAGACCACCACCGGTGAGACCCTCTGCGACGCCGCGAACCCGGTGATCCTGGAGTCCATGGACTTCCCGGCGCCGGTCATCCAGGTCGCGATCGAGCCCAAGTCCAAGGGCGACCAGGAGAAGCTGGGTGTCGCCATCCAGCGTCTCGCGGAGGAGGACCCCTCCTTCCAGGTCCACACGGACGAGGAGACGGGCCAGACCATCATCGCGGGTATGGGCGAGCTGCACCTCGACGTGCTGGTCGACCGTATGAAGCGTGAGTTCAAGGTCGAGGCCAACGTCGGCAAGCCGCAGGTCGCGTACCGCGAGACGATCCGCAAGGCCGTCGAGCGTATCGACTACACGCACAAGAAGCAGACTGGTGGTTCCGGCCAGTTCGCCAAGGTGCAGATCGCAATCGAGCCCCTCGAGGGCGACGGTTACGAGTTCGAGAACAAGGTCACCGGTGGCCGCATCCCGCGGGAGTACATCCCGTCCGTGGACGCCGGTTGCCAGGAGGCCATGGAGTTCGGTGTTCTGGCCGGCTACCCGCTGACCGGCGTCAAGGTGACGCTGCTCGACGGTGCCTACCACGACGTCGACTCCTCCGAGCTCGCCTTCAAGATCGCCGGTTCCATGGCGTTCAAGGAGGGTGCCCGCAAGGCGTCGCCGGCTCTGCTCGAGCCGATGATGTCCGTCGAGGTCACCACCCCTGAGGACTACATGGGCGACGTGATCGGTGACATCAACTCCCGCCGTGGCCAGATCCAGGCCATGGAGGACCGTCACGGTGCCAAGCTCGTCAAGGGCCTGGTCCCCCTGTCGGAGATGTTCGGCTACGTCGGCGACCTCCGCAGCAAGACCTCGGGTCGCGCAAGCTACTCGATGCAGTTCGACTCCTACGCCGAGGTTCCGCGGAACGTCGCCGAGGAGATCATCGCGAAGGCCAAGGGCGAGTAACCGGCTCCCGTCTTCACAGGCGGAGCTCACGCTTTAGGCTTTACACCGACTGTCGGGGTGTACCGCCGCAAACCATGAGGAATGCGGCGGGCACCCCGGCGGACGGCACCCCAGCAAAGATCACCTGGCGCCGATGAGTAAGGCGTACAGAACCACTCCGTAGGAGGACCCAGTGGCGAAGGCGAAGTTCGAGCGGACTAAGCCGCACGTCAACATCGGCACCATCGGTCACGTCGACCACGGTAAGACCACTCTTACCGCGGCGATCACCAAGGTGCTGCACGACAAGTTCCCGGACCTGAACCCCTACACGCCTTTCGAGGACATCGACAAGGCCCCTGAGGAGCGTCAGCGCGGTATCACCATCTCCATCGCGCACGTTGAGTACCAGACGGATGCCCGTCACTACGCTCACGTCGACTGCCCGGGTCACGCGGACTACATCAAGAACATGATCACCGGTGCCGCCCAGATGGACGGCGCGATCCTGGTCGTGGCCGCCACCGACGGCCCGATGCCGCAGACCAAGGAGCACGTGCTCCTGGCCCGCCAGTCCGGTGTTCCGTACATCGTTGTCGCCCTGAACAAGGCCGACATGGTGGACGACGAGGAGATCCTGGAGCTCGTCGAGCTCGAGGTCCGTGAGCTCCTCAACGAGTACGAGTTCCCGGGCGACGACGCCCCGGTCGTCAAGATCTCCGCCCTGAAGGCGCTCGAGGGTGACCCGACCTGGGTCAAGTCCGTCGAGGACCTGATGGACGCTGTGGACGAGAACATCCCGCAGCCGGAGCGCGACGTCGACAAGCCGTTCCTCATGCCGATCGAGGACGTCTTCACGATCACCGGTCGTGGCACCGTCGTCACCGGTCGTATCGAGCGTGGTGTCCTCAAGGTCAACGAGACCGTCGACATCATCGGCATCAAGACCGAGAAGACCACCACCACGGTCACCGGCATCGAGATGTTCCGCAAGCTGCTCGACGAGGGCCAGGCCGGTGAGAACGTCGGTCTGCTCCTCCGTGGCATCAAGCGCGAGGACGTCGAGCGCGGCCAGTGCATCATCAAGCCGGGTTCGGTCACCCCGCACACCGAGTTCGAGGCCACGGCGTACATCCTCTCCAAGGACGAGGGCGGCCGCCACACCCCGTTCTTCAACAACTACCGTCCGCAGTTCTACTTCCGTACGACTGACGTGACCGGTGTTGTGACCCTCAAGGAGGGCACGGAGATGGTCATGCCCGGCGACAACGCCGAGATGACCGTTTCCCTGATCCAGCCCGTCGCGATGGAGGAGGGCCTGCGCTTCACCATCCGTGAGGGCGGCCGCACCGTCGGCGCCGGCCAGGTCACCAAGATCAACAAGTAAGTTCCGCTTGCTTGAGGTCTGAAAGGGCCCCGCATCCTCCGGGATGCGGGGCCCTTTCGCATGCGCGGTGCGGCTCTGCCCTATGCGCTGTACGGCAGGATCCGCCGCAGCAGCCCCCGCGGGTGGCCGCGGCGGCGCCACTCCCGCGGGTAGCCGATCGAGACCTCCTCGAAGCGCACGCCGTCGTACCAGGTCGTGCGGGGGATGTGCAGGTGCCCGTAGACCACGGCGGCCGTGGTGAACCGCCGGTGCCAGTCGCCGGTGAGGACCGTGCCGCACCACTGGGCGAACTCCGGGTACATCAGCACGTCGGTGGGCTCGCGCACCAGCGGCCAGTGGCTGACCAGCACCAGCGGCAGCGCCGGATCGTGCGCCGCCAGCCGGGCCTCGGTCTCCGTGACCCGTTCACGGCACCAGTCGTCGAAGCCCGCGTACGGCTCGGGGTGCAGCAGGTACTCGTCCGTGCACACGATGCCCGCCTCGTGCGCCTGGGCCAGGGACTGCTCCTTGGTGGCCGCCGTGGGCGTGCGGAAGGTGTAGTCGTACCCCGTGAACACGGGCGCCACCGCGACCGGCCCGCCCTCGCCCCGCCACACCGGGTACGGGTCCTCGGGCGTGGCCACGCCGAGTCCGCGGCACAGCTCCACCAGACGCTCGTAGCGGGCCCTGCCGCGCAGCTGGACGGGGTCGGTGCGCGGCGTCCACAGCTCGTGGTTGCCCGGCGTCCAGACGACCTTGGCGAAGCGCCCGGCGAGCATGCGCAGGGTGCGCTCGACGTCGTCGAACCGCTCGGCGACGTCCCCCGCGACGATCAGCCAGTCGCCGTCCGACGCGGGGCGCAGCGACTCGGCGATGGGCACGTTGTCGGTGACGCCGGTGTGCAGGTCACTGACGGCGAGGAGCGAAGGCGCAGGTAACAGCGGCATGCGGCCAACCTACGCGGCCGTGGGCCGCCAGATCCACGGTGTGGCGTCCGTGCCCATGCCGACGGCGCACAGCCGGTGCGCCGCGTCGACCGAGAGCGACGGCGTGCCCACGGGCAGGTACGAGCCTCCGGCCTGTACGGGGGAGCCGCCGGACGCCGCGTCGACGAGCTGCATCCGGCCGTCCATGGTGCGGCCCAGGACCATCAGCGCGTCCTTGCCGCGCTGCGGGAGCAGGGCGGCGGCCAGCGGGCCGTAGCCCGAGAAGCCGTGCAGCCCCGAGGAGCCGGCCTCCTCCGTGCCGTCGCCGCTCGCCGCGAGGCGGTAGGAGACGGGCTCCGCCGCCTCCGGGACGCGGTAGACGAGCGTGACGGCGCCGTCCGGGCCCAGGCCCGCGGCGACGGGCTCGCCGCCGGGGCCCGGCAGGCCCTTGAGCGGCATGAAGCTCACCGGCTTCTCCGGGGTCTCCTGGCTCCAGTGGTGCACGGTGTCCCGGCCGATGCCGAAGACGTGGACGCGGTGGTCCTTGTCCAGCACGGCGGTGAGGCCCTCCTGGATCTCCTGGCCGTGCAGGCTCTGCCACTTGCCCCACGTGCCGTCGGCCGCCCGCATCCTGCAGGAGACGCCCTTGCCCGCGTTGCGGACGAAGACGTACACCCGGCCGTCGGGCGTGGCGACGGCGGCGGGCATGCCGACGCGGCGGCCGCGGTCGGCCTTGTGCTCGGGGTTGCCCAGGCCCTTCCAGGCCTTGAAGGCGCCGCCCGCGGTGTGCTGTTCCAGGACGACGATCTCCCGGCTGTCGGCCCGGCCCTGGCCCTCCAGCTTGGCGAAGCGCATGCCGAACAGCAGCTGCCGGCCCGCGGAGTCCCTGACCGCGGCGAGGGCGGGGGCCAGCGGCCCGCCGCCTAGGTTCTGCGGGGCGCCCCAGCGGCCGCTGCCGGCGGAGGTCTCCTGCCAGCGCACGGCCTGCAGGCCCAGGACGCCGAAGGCCTCCAGGCGGCCGGAGCGGTCGCCGAGGGCGACGGGCATGGCGCCGGGGTGGCGGTAGTGCGTGGAGCGGATCCAGCCCTTGCGGTTGGTGAGCGGCCTGTCGCCGCCCTGGCCGTAGTCGCCGCAGCCCGCGGCGTTGCCGCACTGCCAGTCCGGGGCGCCGCCGTAGTCGGCGACGAGCCGGTGCTTGTCCTCGACGATCTGCTGCGGGAGATTGTGCGGCCAGCGCTGGTTGTAGTAGCCGCGGAAGGACGTGGTGGTGAAGCGGGGCGGGTGGCCCTTGCGGCGGGTGGTGTCCGCGACCCACTGGGAGAGCGCCTTCCAGGTGAAGAGCGCCGTGGGGGTGTGGTCGCGGTGGTCCGAGCACGAGCCCCAGTCGTTGTCCTTGGGGTGGGTGGCGTCGTGGACCTGGTAGTCAGGGTCCGGGTCCATGGTGTGGACGACGGTCGGCTTGTGCGTGTCCATGATCGAGGCCAGCACGTCGACCAGGGTGCTGTGCTCGTACTTGCTGACGCTGGTGCACGGCGAGCCGGTGGCGACGAGGGTCTGCATGACCGCGTAGGGGGCGTCCCAGAGGTGGGGGAGGCGGGTCATGCCGGGGGAGAGCATGGCGATGTTGAGGAAGATCAGCCGGGCCCTGCGGTTGCCGTGGACGAGCTCGTTCGTCTCGGCCCGCACGCCGCCCGGCAGGTCCACGACGGACTTCTTCCAGGGCGTGAACCGGTCCGTGCCCAGCATCTCCGCGTAGGCCTGGCGCAGGCCCTGGTGGCGGGAGGAGGAGTAGCCGGCCTTGTCGGGCCTGCTCTTGGGCATGCCCTTGATCCAGTTCTGGCCCGCGGCCTCGCCGGCGGTGACGTACACGGAGACGACGGGGACGCCGGACTGCACGATGCGCTCGGCGTCGGGGTTCATGAAGAACAGGTCGTCGTCGGGGTGCGCCATGACCTGGAGCAGCAGCGGGCTCTCGGCGCCCACGAAGGACTGCCGGGAGGCCGGGTCGACGGCGGTGACGGGCGAGGCGGAAGGCTTGGACGGGCCGGAGCCGCCGTCACTGCTGCACCCGGTGGCGCAGGCCGCCGTGGCGACCGCGATGCCCGCGAGGACGCTGCGGCGGGTGACGACCCCTCGCTGTGAGATGTTCAACTAACGACTCCGTCCCGTTGTGCAGCGTGCAGCCCCCGGATGCCCCCGCGTACTAGGGGGACGGCACAGGGTCCGGGCGGGTTGCCCAAGCACGCACAAAGCCTCCTCGCGATCCACAGTGTCGCCGGAACGCGGCGGGTTGGTTTGACAACTGAGCCGCTCGGGGTACCTTTTTCGGCTGCGATTGGCGTCCCTTCGGGCTCGTATGGCACACTGTTCAGGTTGCTCGGTTGAGTGCCGATGCTGCGCGCCTCCCGCCGGGAGGACTGGAAGCGAGTCCCGCAGTACTCGTCACCTCTTTTCAGGGGTGGAAGTACGGGAATCTTCCGGGAAGTGTCAGCGGGGCCCCAGCCAGGCACTCGGTGGGTGTTCTTCCCCCACAAACCCCTTGAGCAGGGATCTTCCTTCGGGGAGATCTGCTGGAAGGGGCGCGACACGCCCGACCGCGTGGGTCGGAGAGTGGAGCGGGGAAGGGCAGTGCGGCCGCACAGCCCGCCGAGTTCCGGAGCGTTACGAGAGACAGGACTACGAAGTAGCCATGGCGGGACAGAAGATCCGCATCCGGCTCAAGGCCTACGACCACGAGGTCATCGACTCCTCGGCGAAGAAGATCGTCGAGACGGTGACCCGCACTGGTGCGTCGGTCGCGGGCCCGGTGCCGCTGCCCACTGAGAAGAACGTGTACTGCGTCATCAAGTCGCCGCACAAGTACAAGGACTCGCGCGAGCACTTCGAGATGCGCACGCACAAGCGCCTCATCGACATCCTCGACCCCACGCCGAAGACGGTTGACTCGCTGATGCGTCTCGACCTGCCGGCCGGCGTCGACATCGAGATCAAGCTCTGAGGTGACGCGCGAGATGGCTAAGAACATTAAGGGCGTCCTGGGCGAGAAGCTCGGCATGACCCAGGTCTGGGACGAGAACAACCGGATTGTCCCGGTGACCGTCGTCAAGGCCGGGCCCTGCGTCGTCACCCAGGTCCGCACCAACGACAGCGACGGCTACGAGTCGGTCCAGATCGCCTTCGGCGAGATCGACCCGCGCAAGGTGAACAAGCCCCTCAAGGGTCACTTCGCCAAGGCCGACGTCACCCCGCGCCGCCACCTGGTGGAGCTGCGTACCGCTGACGCCAGCGAGTACACGCTCGGCCAGGAGATCACCGCTGCCGTGTTCGAGTCCGGCGTCAAGGTCGACGTCACGGGCAAGAGCAAGGGCAAGGGCTTCGCCGGTGTCATGAAGCGCCACAACTTCCGTGGCCTCGGCGCCGGGCACGGCACCCAGCGCAAGCACCGCTCCCCCGGTTCCATCGGTGGCTGTGCCACCCCGGGCCGTGTGTTCAAGGGCCTCCGCATGGCGGGCCGTATGGGCAACGAGCGGGTCACCACCCAGAACCTGACCGTCCACGCCGTTGACGCGGAGAAGGGCCTGCTGCTCATCAAGGGCGCGGTTCCTGGTCCGAACGGCGGCCTCGTCCTGGTCCGTACCGCGGCCAAGGGGGCCTGAGGTAACCGATGAGCACCATTGACATCCTTTCGCCGGCAGGCGACAAGGCCGGGACCGTCGAGCTCCCCGCGGAGATCTTCGACGCGAAGGTCAGCGTTCCGCTGATCCACCAGGTCGTCGTCGCGCAGCTGGCCGCTGCCCGTCAGGGCACGCACAAGACCAAGACCCGTGGCGAGGTCCGCGGCGGTGGCAAGAAGCCGTACCGCCAGAAGGGCACCGGTCGCGCCCGTCAGGGTTCGACCCGCGCGCCGCAGTTCGCCGGTGGTGGCGTCGTGCACGGTCCCGTGCCGCGTGACTACTCGCAGCGGACCCCGAAGAAGATGAAGGCCGCCGCCCTGCGCGGTGCCCTCACCGACCGGGCGCGTCACTCCCGCATCCACGTCGTCTCCGGCGTGGTCGACGGCGCGGTGTCCACCAAGGCCGCCAAGACCCTGTTCGGCAAGATCTCGGAGCGCAAGAACCTGCTCCTGGTCGCCGACCGGTCCGACGAGGCCGCGTGGCTGTCCGCCCGCAACCTGCCCCAGGTGCACATCCTGGAGCCGGGCCAGCTGAACACGTACGACGTGCTCGTCTCCGACGACGTGGTCTTCACCCAGGCCGCTCTCGAGTCCTTCGTGTCTGGCCCCAAGGCCGTTGAGACCGAAGGGAGCGAGGCCTGATGACTGAGGCCGTCGTCACCAGCAAGACCTTCTCGGACCCGCGCGACCTTCTGGTCAAGCCGGTTGTCTCGGAGAAGAGCTACGCGCTGCTGGACGAGAACAAGTACACGTTCATCGTCGACCCGCGCGCCAACAAGACCCAGATCAAGCAGGCCGTCGAGGCGGTCTTCTCGGTCAAGGTCACCGGGGTCAACACGATCAACCGTCAGGGTAAGCGCAAGCGCACCAAGACCGGTTTCGGCAAGCGCGCCAACACCAAGCGCGCCATCGTGACCCTCGCCGAGGGCGACCGTATCGACATCTTCGGCGGCCCGGTCTCCTAACGGAGTCCGAGTCGTCCGGAATCGGACGAGGACTGAGAAATGGGTATCCGCAAGTACAAGCCGACGACCCCGGGCCGTCGTGGCTCCAGCGTCGCCGACTTTGTCGAGATCACGCGGTCCACGCCGGAGAAGTCGCTGGTCCGCCCGCTGCACAGCAAGGGCGGCCGTAACAACGCCGGTCGTGTGACCGTTCGCCACCAGGGCGGTGGCCACAAGCGCGCCTACCGCGTGATCGACTTCCGTCGTCACGACAAGGACGGCGTGCCGGCCAAGGTCGCTCACATCGAGTACGACCCCAACCGCACCGCGCGCATCGCGCTGCTCCACTACCTGGACGGCGAGAAGCGCTACATCATCGCTCCGCGTGGCCTGAACCAGGGCGACCGGATCGAGAACGGCCCCGCGGCCGACATCAAGCCCGGCAACAACCTGCCGCTGCGCAACATCCCGGTCGGTACGACCATCCACGCCATCGAGCTGCGGCCCGGCGGCGGTGCGAAGATCGCCCGCTCCGCCGGTTCCTCCGTGCAGCTGCTGGCGAAGGAGGGCGCCTACGCCCACCTGCGCATGCCGTCCGGTGAGGTCCGCCTGGTCGACATCCGCTGCCGCGCCACCGTCGGCGAGGTCGGCAATGCCGAGCAGTCGAACATCAACTGGGGCAAGGCCGGCCGTATGCGCTGGAAGGGCGTCCGCCCGACCGTCCGCGGTGTCGCCATGAACCCCGTTGACCACCCGCACGGTGGTGGTGAGGGCAAGACCTCCGGTGGTCGCCACCCGGTCTCGCCGTGGGGTCAGAAGGAGGGTCGTACTCGCTCGCCGAAGAAGGCGTCCAGCAAGTACATCGTCCGCCGCCGCAAGACGAACAAGAAGCGCTAGGAGCGGGTTTAGATGCCGCGTAGTCTCAAGAAGGGACCCTTCGTCGACGGCCACCTCATCAAGAAGGTGGACGCTCAGAACGAGGCTGGTACCAAGAACGTCATCAAGACCTGGTCCCGTCGCTCCATGATCGTGCCGGCCATGCTGGGCCACACGCTCGCGGTGCACAACGGCAAGACGCACGTCCCGGTGTTCGTCACCGAGTCGATGGTCGGCCACAAGCTCGGCGAGTTCTCGCCGACCCGCACCTTCCGCGGCCACGTCAAGGACGACCGCAAGTCGAAGCGCCGCTAAGGCGGGGTGTGAACGACTATGACTGACACCGAAGGGACAACCATGGAAGCCAGGGCCCAGGCGCGGTACATCCGCGTCACGCCCATGAAGGCCCGCCGCGTGGTGGACCTCATCCGTGGCATGGACGCCACGGAGGCTCAGGCGGTCCTGCGTTTCGCCCCGCAGGCCGCGAGCGTGCCGGTGGGCAAGGTGCTGGACAGCGCCATTGCCAACGCCGCGCACAACTACGACCACACGGACGCCTCCGCGCTGTACATCAGCGAGGCGTACGTCGACGAGGGCCCGACCCTGAAGCGGTTCCGTCCGCGTGCCCAGGGCCGTGCCTACCGGATCCGCAAGCGGACCAGCCACATCACCGTGGTCGTCAGCAGCAAGGAAGGAACCCGGTAATGGGCCAGAAGGTTAACCCGCACGGGTTCCGGCTCGGCATCACCACGGACTTCAAGTCCCGCTGGTACGCCGACAAGCTGTACAAGGACTACGTCAAGGAAGACGTTGCCATTCGTCGCATGATGACGAAGGGCATGGAGCGCGCCGGTATCTCGAAGGTTGAGATCGAGCGCACCCGCGACCGCGTCCGCGTCGACATCCACACCGCTCGTCCGGGCATCGTCATCGGCCGCCGCGGCGCCGAGGCCGACCGCATCCGCGGCGAGCTGGAGAAGCTGACCGGCAAGCAGGTCCAGCTGAACATCCTCGAGGTCAAGAACCCCGAGGTGGACGCTCAGCTGGTGGCCCAGGCCGTCGCCGAGCAGCTGTCCTCCCGCGTCTCCTTCCGTCGCGCCATGCGCAAGAGCATGCAGTCGACGATGAAGGCCGGCGCCAAGGGCATCAAGATCCAGTGCGGTGGCCGTCTCGGCGGCGCCGAGATGTCCCGCTCGGAGTTCTACCGCGAGGGCCGTGTGCCCCTGCACACGCTCCGCGCGAACGTCGACTACGGCTTCTTCGAGGCCAAGACCACCTTCGGCCGCATCGGCGTGAAGGTCTGGATCTACAAGGGCGACGTCAAGAACATCGCCGAGGTCCGCGCCGAGAACGCTGCCGCGCGTGCGGGCAACCGCCCGTCCCGTGGTGGCGCTCAGGACCGCCCGGCCCGTGGTGGCCGTGGTGGCGAGCGTGGCGGCCGCGGCCGCAAGCCGCAGCAGAGCGCCGCTGCCGAGGCCCCCAAGGCCGAGGCCGCTGCCGCTGCTCCGGCCGAGTCCACCGGAACGGAGGCCTGACCGACATGCTGATCCCTCGCAGGGTCAAGCACCGCAAGCAGCACCACCCCAAGCGGAACGGCATGGCCAAGGGTGGCACCGAGCTTGCCTTCGGTGAGTACGGCATCCAGGCCCTGACCCCGGCCTACGTGACGAACCGTCAGATCGAGTCCGCTCGTATCGCCATGACGCGTCACATCAAGCGTGGTGGCAAGGTCTGGATCAACATCTACCCGGACCGTCCCCTGACGAA
Source organism: Streptoverticillium reticulum (assembly GCF_047456005.1). NCBI lineage: Bacteria > Bacillati > Actinomycetota > Actinomycetes > Kitasatosporales > Streptomycetaceae > Streptomyces > Streptoverticillium reticulum. The sequence goes on from NZ_CP179755.1 coordinate 4,716,082, forward strand.
GAAGCCGGCCGAGACCCGCATGGGTTCCGGTAAGGGTTCTCCGGAGTGGTGGATCGCGAACGTCAAGCCCGGTCGGGTGATGTTCGAGCTGTCCTTCCCGAACGAAAAGGTCGCTCGTGAGGCGCTGACCCGCGCCGCCCACAAGCTTCCGATGAAGTGCCGCATTGTTCGGCGCGAGGCAGGTGAGTCGTGATGGCCGCTGGTATCAAGGCGACCGAGCTGCGTGAGCTGAACGACGAGGACCTCGTCGCGAAGCTCCGTGAGGCCAAGGAAGAGCTGTTCAACCTCCGCTTCCAGGCGGCGACCGGACAGCTCGAGAACCACGGTCGGCTCAAGTCCGTCCGTAAGGACATCGCCCGGATCTACACCCTGATGCGCGAGCGCGAGCTGGGCATCGAGACGGTGGAGAGCGCCTGATGAGCGAGAAGAATGTGACTGAGACGAACGAGCGCGGCTTCCGCAAGACCCGTGAGGGTCTCGTCGTCAGCGACAAGATGGACAAGACCGTCGTCGTCGCCGTCGAGGACCGCGTCAAGCACGCGCTGTACGGCAAGGTCATCCGCCGTACGAACAAGCTCAAGGCGCACGACGAGCAGAACGCTGCGGGCGTCGGCGACCGCGTCCTCCTCATGGAGACCCGGCCGCTGTCCGCGACGAAGCGCTGGCGCGTCGTCGAGATCCTCGAGAAGGCCAAGTAATTTCTGAGGGGTTCTCCCTCGGATAAGTTCCGCCAGGCTCGGCAGGGGCTCCTCGGAGCCCCTGCCGGGAACCGGCAGACGATCAGGAGATAGACGTGATCCAGCAGGAGTCGCGACTTCGCGTCGCCGACAACACTGGTGCCAAGGAGATCCTTTGCATCCGTGTTCTCGGTGGCTCGGGTCGCCGCTACGCGGGCATCGGTGACGTCATCGTCGCCACCGTCAAGGACGCGATCCCCGGTGGCAACGTGAAGAAGGGCGACGTCGTCAAGGCTGTCGTCGTTCGCACCGTCAAGGAGCGCCGCCGTCCGGACGGCTCGTACATCCGCTTTGACGAGAACGCGGCCGTCATCCTCAAGAACGACGGTGACCCCCGCGGCACCCGTATCTTCGGCCCCGTGGGCCGAGAGCTGCGCGAGAAGAAGTTCATGAAGATCGTCTCGCTCGCGCCGGAGGTGCTGTAAGCATGAAGATCAAGAAGGGCGACCTGGTTCAGGTCATCACCGGTAAGGACAAGGGCAAGCAGGGCAAGGTCATCGTGGCCATGCCCAGCGAGAACCGCGTCCTCGTCGAGGGTGTCAACCGGGTCAAGAAGCACACCAAGGCCGGCCAGACCGCCCGCGGTTCCAAGACCGGCGGCATCGTGACCACCGAGGCCCCCATCCACGTCAGCAACGTTCAGCTGGTCGTGGAGAAGGACGGCAAGAAGGTCGTCACCCGCGTCGGTTACCGCTTCGACGACAACGGCAACAAGATCCGCGTTGCCAAGCGGACGGGTGAGGACATCTGATGGCTACCACTCCGCGTCTCAAGGCGAAGTACCGCGAGGAGATCTCGGGCAAGCTGCGTGAGGAGTTCTCCTTCGAGAACGTCATGCAGGTTCCGGGCCTGACCAAGATCGTGGTCAACATGGGTGTGGGCGACGCCGCCCGCGACTCCAAGCTGATCGAGGGCGCCATCCGCGACCTCACCACGATCACCGGTCAGAAGCCGGCCGTCACCAAGGCCCGTAAGTCCATCGCGCAGTTCAAGCTGCGTGAGGGCCAGCCGATCGGTGCCCACGTCACCCTCCGTGGCGACCGCATGTGGGAGTTCCTGGACCGCACCCTGTCGCTCGCGCTGCCGCGCATCCGCGACTTCCGCGGTCTGTCCCCCAAGCAGTTCGACGGCCGGGGCAACTACACCTTCGGTCTCACGGAGCAGGTCATGTTCCACGAGATCGACCAGGACAAGATCGACCGGGTCCGGGGCATGGACATCACCGTGGTGACCACGGCGAAGAACGACGACGAGGGCCGCGCCCTGCTTCGTCACCTCGGCTTCCCCTTCAAGGAGAACTGACCGTGGCGAAGAAGTCTCTGATTGCCAAGGCCGCTCGCAAGCCGAAGTTCTCGGTTCGCGCGTACACCCGCTGCAACCGCTGCGGCCGCCCGCACTCCGTTTACCGTAAGTTCGGCCTTTGCCGCGTGTGCCTTCGTGAGATGGCTCACCGTGGCGAGCTGCCGGGCGTGACCAAGAGCTCCTGGTAACAACCCACTTGGGTTGACCAGGGCTCTCGGTAAGCATCAAGGACGGCGGGGGCCCAGCCCCGACTCGCGTAGAGTTGAAGGGTTGGGTGCCCGCCGCCCATGACCGTCTTACTACGCCGTAGGTCCCCGCGCCGCACCCGTCCCGACACTGTTCGGGGAGAGGGATGGCGCAGATAGGAAACCACGGCGAGAGAGGCCGAAGGCCAAACATGACCATGACCGATCCGATCGCAGACATGCTGACCCGTCTGCGGAACGCGAACTCGGCGTACCACGACTCCGTGGCCATGCCTGCCAGCAAGATCAAGGCGCACATCGCCGAGATCCTGCAGCAGGAGGGCTACATCGCCGGCTGGAAGGTCGAGGACGCCGAGGTCGGCAAGTCCCTCGTCATCGACCTGAAGTTCGGCCCGAACCGTGAGCGCTCCATCGCGGGCATCAAGCGGATTTCGAAGCCGGGCCTGCGGGTCTACGCAAAGTCCACCAACCTGCCGAAGGTCCTCGGCGGCCTGGGCGTGGCGATCATCTCCACGTCCCACGGTCTCCTGACCGGCCAGCAGGCGCAGAAGAAGGGCGTGGGTGGGGAAGTCCTCGCCTACGTCTGGTAATCGGGAACGGAGGAAGAGCTAATGTCGCGCATTGGCAAGCAGCCCATCCAGGTTCCCGCTGGTGTGGACGTCACCATCGAGGGCCGCACGGTCCAGGTGAAGGGCCCCAAGGGCACCCTCACCCACACCGTTGCCGCCCCCATCGAGGTCGTCAAGGGCGAGGACGGCATCCTGCAGCTGACCCGTCCGAACGACGAGCGTCAGAACAAGGCCCTGCACGGCCTGTCCCGCACGCTGGTGGCGAACATGATCACCGGCGTGACCCAGGGTTACAGCAAGAACCTCGAGATCAGCGGTGTCGGTTACCGTGTCCAGGCGAAGGGCTCCAACCTGGAGTTCGCCCTGGGCTACAGCCACCCGATCCTCGTCGAGGCCCCCGAGGGCATCACCTTCAAGGTGGAGTCCCCGACCAAGCTGTCTGTCGAGGGCATCGACAAGCAGAAGGTCGGCGAGGTCGCCGCTAACATCCGCAAGCTGCGGAAGCCCGACCCGTACAAGGCCAAGGGCGTCAAGTACGCCGGCGAGGTCATCCGCCGCAAGGTCGGAAAGGCTGGTAAGTAAGCCATGGCATACGGTGTCAAGATTGCTAAGGGCGACGCGTACAAGCGCGCCGCCAAGGCCCGCCGCCACATCCGCATCCGGAAGAACATTTCGGGTACGGCTGAGCGCCCCCGTCTCGTGGTGACGCGTACCAACCGTGGCATCACCGCTCAGGTGATCGACGACCTCAAGGGTCACACCCTGGCGTCGGCGTCCCACCTGGACGCGTCGATCCGTGGTGGCGAGGGCGACAAGGGTGCCCAGGCCAAGAAGGTTGGCGCCCTGGTCGCCGAGCGTGCCAAGGCCGCCGGTGTCGAGGCCGTCGTGTTCGACCGCGGTGGCAACCAGTACGCCGGGCGCATTGCCGCTCTGGCGGACGCCGCCCGCGAAGCCGGGCTGAAGTTCTAAGCCCCGGTTCCGGAGCTAGCGGACGTAACAGAGAGAGGTAATTCCAATGGCTGGACCCCAGCGCCGCGGAAGCGGTGCCGGTGGCGGCGAGCGGCGGGACCGGAAGGGCCGTGACGGTGGCGCTGCCGCCGAGAAGACCGCGTACGTTGAGCGCGTAGTCGCGATCAACCGCGTCGCCAAGGTTGTCAAGGGTGGTCGCCGCTTCAGCTTCACCGCGCTGGTCGTGGTGGGCGACGGTGACGGCACGGTCGGTGTCGGTTACGGCAAGGCCAAGGAAGTTCCGGCTGCCATCGCCAAGGGCGTGGAAGAGGCCAAGAAGAACTTCTTCAAGGTCCCCCGTATCCAGGGCACCGTCCCGCACCCGATCACGGGCGAGAAGGCGGCCGGTGTCGTGCTGCTCAAGCCCGCTTCCCCCGGTACCGGTGTTATCGCCGGTGGCCCGGTGCGAGCGGTGCTCGAGTGCGCGGGCATCCACGACATCCTGTCGAAGTCGCTCGGTTCTTCGAACCCGATCAACATCGTGCACGCCACGGTGGAGGCCCTCAAGGGACTGCAGCGTCCCGAGGAGATCGCCGCCCGTCGTGGTCTGCCGCTCGAGGACGTCGCCCCCGCTGCTCTGCTGCGGGCGCGTGCAGGGGCGGGTGCGTAATGGCTCGCCTCAAGGTCACGCAGGTCAAGTCCTACATCGGCAGCAAGCAGAACCACCGCGACACCCTTCGTTCGCTTGGTCTCAAGCGCATGAACGATGTGGTTGTCAAGGAGGACCGCCCCGAGATCCGCGGCATGGTGCACACCGTCCGCCACCTCGTGACGGTCGAGGAGGTCGACTGACATGGCGGAGCAGAACCCGCTGAAGGTCCACAACCTCCGTCCCGCCCCGGGCGCCAAGACCGCCAAGACCCGTGTCGGTCGTGGTGAGGCGTCGAAGGGTAAGACGGCTGGTCGCGGTACCAAGGGTACGAAGGCCCGTTACCAGGTTCCGGAGCGCTTCGAGGGTGGCCAGATGCCCCTCCACATGCGCCTCCCGAAGCTGAAGGGCTTCAAGAACCCCGCCCACAAGCAGTTCCAGGTCGTGAACCTGGACAAGCTGGCCGAGCTCTACCCGCAGGGTGGCGAGGTCACGGTGGCCGGTCTGGTCGCCAAGGGCGCTGTTCGCAAGAACGAGCTCGTCAAGGTCCTTGGCCAGGGCGAGATCTCCGTGGCGCTGCAGGTGACGGTCGACGCCGTCTCCGGCTCCGCCAAGGAGAAGATTGCCGCCGCCGGCGGCACCGTCACCGAGCTCATCTGAGTTCGTTGATCCGACAACCGGGGATGTCCCATAACGGGGCATCCCCGGTTGGTCGTTCCAAGGGGGGCATGGTCGCCGGTAAGGTGGCGTGCACTGCTGTAACGTCCGTGCGGCCTGCGTCCGTACGGACTTTGACCGATACGTATTCGTCGAACCTCAAGACCGTCACCTCTCGCGTGGCTGCGTGAGAGGCGCAGGAGGCACCGTGCTCACCGCGTTCGCCCGGGCGTTCAAGACGCCCGACCTGCGCAAGAAGCTACTGTTCACGCTGGGCATCATGGTGCTCTTCAGGCTCGGGGCGCACATCCCCGTGCCGGGCGTCGACTACCGCAACGTCCAGACGTGCCTCGACCAGGCCAAGAGCGGCCAGAGCCTTTTCGGCCTCGTGAACATGTTCAGCGGTGGTGCACTGCTGCAGGTCACGATCTTTGCGCTCGGCATCATGCCCTACATCACGGCGAGCATCATCCTGCAGCTGCTCACGGTCGTGATCCCGCGCCTGGAAGCCCTCAAGAAGGAGGGGCAGAGCGGCCAGACCAAGATCACGCAGTACACGCGTTATCTGACCGTCGCGCTCGCCGTCCTCCAGGGCACCGGCCTCGTGGCCACCGCCAGCACCGGTGCGCTCTTCGGGAGTTGCCCCGTCGGCAACCAGATCGTGCCCAACCACTCGATCTTCACCACGATCACGATGGTCGTCACGATGACCGCCGGCACCTGCCTCATCATGTGGCTCGGTGAGCTCATCACCGACCGCGGCATCGGCAACGGCATGTCGATCCTGATGTTCACCTCCATCGCGGCCGGCTTCCCGGGCGCCCTGTGGGGCATCAAGATGCAGGGCAAGCTGATGGGCGGCTGGCTGGAGTTCGGCCTGGTGATCCTCTGCGGTCTGGCCATGGTCGCGCTCGTCGTCTTCGTCGAGCAGGCTCAGCGCCGGATCCCCGTGCAGTACGCGAAGCGCATGATCGGCCGCCGTTCGTACGGCGGCACGTCCACCTACATCCCGCTGAAGGTGAACCAGGCGGGTGTGATCCCCGTCATCTTCGCCTCGTCGCTCCTCTACATCCCGGCGCTGCTGGTGCAGTTCACCGGGTCCAAGGCGGGCTGGGCGACCTGGGTGCAGTCCAACCTGGTCAAGGGCGACCACCCCGTCTACATCGTCACGTACTTCCTGCTGATCGTTTTCTTCGCCTTCTTCTACGTCGCCATCTCCTTCAACCCCGAAGAAGTTGCAGACAACATGAAGAAGTATGGTGGGTTCATCCCGGGCATCCGGGCCGGCCGACCCACCGCGGAGTATCTGAGCTACGTGCTGAACCGCATCACGTGGCCTGGCTCGCTGTACCTGGGCTTGATTGCACTGGTGCCGACCGTGGCGCTGGTCACACTCAACGCAAACCAGAACTTCCCGTTCGGGGGAACCAGCATCCTGATCATCGTGGGTGTCGGTCTGGAGACTGTGAAGCAGATCGAGAGCCAGCTTCAGCAGCGCAACTACGAAGGGTTCCTCCGCTGATGCGAATCGTCCTCGTCGGCCCGCCCGGCGCCGGCAAGGGTACGCAGGCCGCGTACCTCGCCAAGAATCTCGCGATCCCGCACATTTCCACGGGTGACCTGTTCCGGGCGAACATCAGCCAGGGCACGGAGCTCGGCCTGCAGGCCAAGTCGTACATGGACGCGGGCCAGCTGGTCCCGGACGAGGTCACCATCGGGATGGCCCGCGACCGGATGAACCAGCCGGACGCGGAGAACGGCTTCCTGCTGGACGGCTTCCCGCGGAACGTCGCCCAGGCCGAGGCCCTCGACGAGGCCCTCGAGCTGGACGGCGTGAAGCTGGACGCCGTGCTGGACCTGGAGGTCCCCGAGGACGAGGTGGTCAAGCGCATCGCCGGCCGCCGGATCTGCCGGAACGACTCCAGTCACGTCTTCCACGTCACCTACAGCCGCCCGCAGCAGGACGGCGTCTGCGACGTCTGCGGCGGCGAGCTGTACCAGCGCGACGACGACAGCGAGGAGACCGTCCGCAAGCGGCTGGAGGTCTACCACACGCAGACGGAGCCGATCATCGACTACTACAAGGCCCAGGGCCTCGTGGTGACGATCTCGGCCCTCGGCAAGGTCGCCGAGGTCACCGGGCGGGCGATGGACGCCCTTCCGGCGCGCAGCGCCTGACCCTCACGGTCTGTACACGGCCGCGGTGCCCGCAAGGGCACCGCGGCCGTAGTGTTGTTCCCGAGCCAGCGAACCGAGAGCCGAGAAAGGCACCCCACATGGTGGAGATCAAAACCCCCCAGCAGATCGCGAAGATGCGCGAGGCGGGGCTGGTCGTCGCCGCCATCCACGCGGCCACCCGGGAGGCGGCCGTTCCCGGTGCCACGACCAAGGACCTGGACGACGTCGCCCGCAAGGTGATCGCCGAGCACGGCGCGAAGTCGAACTTCCTGGGCTACGGCGGCTTCCCCGCCACCATCTGCACCTCGGTGAACGAGGTCGTCGTGCACGGCATCCCCGACACGAAGACCGTCCTGAAGGACGGCGACATCATCTCGATCGACGCCGGCGCGATCATCGACGGCTGGCACGCGGATGCGGCCTTCACGGCCTTCGTGGGTTCCGGTCACGCCCCGGAGCTGATCGAGCTCTCCCGGGTGACCGAGGAGTCCATGTGGGCCGGCATCGCCGCCGTGAAGAGCGGCAACCGCCTGGTCGACCTCTCCAAGGCCATCGAGGGCTACATCCGCCGCCAGCCGCGCCCGGCGAGCGGCAAGTACGGGATCATCGAGGACTACGGCGGCCACGGCATCGGCTCCGAGATGCACATGGACCCCCACCTGCTGAACTATGTCTCCCGCAAGCGGGGCAAGGGGCCGAAGCTGGTGCCGGGCTTCTGCATCGCCATCGAGCCGATGGTGAGCCTGGGGACGGCGAAGACGCACGTCCTCGAGGACGACTGGACGGTCCTGACGGACGACCTGACGTGGTCCTCGCACTGGGAGCACTCGATCGCGGTCACGGAGGAGGGTCCGCTGGTCCTCACCGCTCCGGACGGCGGCCGCGCGAAGCTGGCCGCGATGGGCATCACGGCGGCGCCGGACCCGCTGGCGTAGCGCCCCGCCAGGGGCGCGGGGAACTGCGCGACCAGCCGAGAACGACCCGTACGGGGCCGACGGCATCGGCCGCCCCCGGCGGGGGACCCACACAGCGGGGTGGGGCGCCGCCCACAATCCTCCGGTGAGGGGGAGTGGGTGGACGTATCACCCTCGATTAGGCTTTCCCGTTTCCCTGACGTAGACTGACGCGTCGGCTCTCGTCTATCCGCATGCCCGCGTTCCGCGCGAGGGTGCGAACACCAGAGTTGATCAAGGTAGCCGATTCGAAAGGCGAAGCGTGGCCAAGAAGCAAGGTGCCATCGAGATCGAGGGCACCGTGATCGAGTCTCTGCCGAACGCCATGTTCAAGGTGGAGCTCCAGAACGGTCACAAGGTCCTCGCGCACATCAGCGGCAAGATGCGGATGCACTACATCCGTATCCTTCCCGACGACCGGGTCGTGGTGGAGCTGTCCCCGTACGACCTGACGCGCGGCCGGATCGTCTACCGGTACAAGTAGATCTTGCCCGTAGCCCCGCCTCCCGTGGGGTGAAGGCACTGACTTCGGAGAACCTGCATCCCATGAAGGTCAAGCCGAGCGTCAAGAAGATCTGCGACAAGTGCAAGGTGATCCGCCGCCACGGCCGGGTCATGGTCATCTGCGACAACCTGCGCCACAAGCAGCGCCAGGGCTGACGCAGAACCTGCACTTCAGCAGTTTCTTCGCGCGACGCGAGCAATACGTACATACGCAGGACCCGTCCCTCTCTGTGATGGAGGGCGACACCCCCGGCTCGGAGGCCGGGGACTCGGTTCGTACCTGATACGGCGGCTGGGAGCGGTCTTGTGGAAGACCTCCGACGAGCATCTGGAGCCATTCAATGGCACGCGTTTCCGGTGTCGACATCCCGCGCGAAAAGCGCGTGGAGGTCGCACTCACCTACGTCTTCGGCATCGGCCGCACCCTGGCGAAGGAGACCCTCGCCAACACCGGTGTGAACCCGAACACCCGCGTTCGTGACCTGTCCGAGGAGGACCTGGTCAAGATCCGCGAGTACGTCGACGCCAACATCAAGACCGAGGGCGACCTGCGCCGCGAGGTCCAGGCCGACATCCGCCGCAAGGTCGAGATCGGCTGCTACCAGGGTCTGCGCCACCGTCGTGGCCTGCCCGTCCACGGCCAGCGCACCAGCACGAACGCCCGTACCCGCAAGGGCCCGCGTCGCGCCATCGCCGGCAAGAAGAAGCCGGGCAAGAAGTAGTCCTCAGCGGACGCTTGACCACGCGGTCTTCGCTGTAGGACCGACCACCTCCCGTAGGAGTAAGAGATGCCCCCCAAGGGTCGTCAGGGCGCTGCCAAGAAGGTGCGCCGCAAGGAAAAGAAGAACGTCGCTCACGGCCACGCGCACATCAAGAGCACGTTCAACAACACCATCGTTTCGATCACCGACCCCACGGGCAACGTGATCTCCTGGGCCTCCGCCGGCCACGTCGGCTTCAAGGGCTCGCGCAAGTCGACCCCGTTCGCCGCGCAGATGGCCGCCGAGTCGGCCGCGCGTCGTGCGCAGGAGCACGGCATGCGCAAGGTCGACGTCTTCGTCAAGGGTCCCGGCTCCGGCCGTGAGACCGCGATCCGCTCCCTCCAGGCCACGGGCCTCGAGGTCGGTTCGATCCAGGACGTCACCCCCACCCCGCACAACGGCTGCCGTCCGCCGAAGCGTCGCCGCGTCTGACGCGCTTCCGAAGCGGGCCCGGCGGTCGGCTGGGGGTGTGGGGGTCGCCCCCCCACATGTCGCAGTACGGCTGCCGTCCGCCGAAGCGTCGCCGCGTCTGACGCGCCGGCCGCTTCGCGGTTGCCTTGAGAGTGTGGGCGGTACGGCTCTTCGGAGCCGTGCCGCCCGTACCCTTGTAGTACCTCAGGACATCAAATAGTGGGTGTCCATGACTGAAGGATCCTTCGCATGCTGATCGCTCAGCGTCCCTCTCTGACCGAAGAGGTCGTGGACGAGTTCCGTTCCCGGTTCGTGATCGAGCCGCTGGAGCCGGGCTTCGGCTACACCCTCGGCAACTCCCTGCGTCGTACGCTCCTCTCCTCGATCCCGGGTGCGGCGGTCACGTCCATCCGCATCGACGGTGTCCTGCACGAGTTCACCACCGTGCCGGGCGTCAAGGAGGACGTCACCGACCTCATCCTGAACATCAAGCAGCTGGTCGTCTCCTCGGAGCACGACGAGCCGGTCGTGATGTACCTGCGCAAGCAGGGCCCGGGTCTGGTCACCGCCGCCGACATCGCCCCGCCGGCCGGTGTCGAGGTGCACAACCCCGACCTGGTCCTGGCGACCCTGAACGCCAAGGGCAAGCTGGAGATGGAGCTGACCGTCGAGCGCGGTCGCGGCTACGTCTCCGCCGTCCAGAACAAGCAGGTGGGCCAGGAGATCGGCCGTATCCCGGTCGACTCCATCTACTCGCCGGTTCTCAAGGTCACCTACAAGGTCGAGGCGACCCGTGTCGAGCAGCGCACCGACTTCGACAAGCTGATCGTCGACGTCGAGACCAAGCAGGCCATGCGCCCGCGCGACGCCATGGCGTCCGCCGGCAAGACCCTGGTCGAGCTGTTCGGTCTGGCCCGCGAGCTCAACATCGACGCCGAGGGCATCGACATGGGCCCGTCCCCGACGGACGCCGCCCTGGCCGCCGACCTGGCGCTGCCGATCGAGGAGCTCGAGCTCACCGTTCGGTCCTACAACTGCCTCAAGCGCGAGGGCATCCACTCGGTGGGTGAGCTCGTCGCCCGCTCCGAGGCCGACCTGCTCGACATCCGCAACTTCGGTGCGAAGTCGATCGACGAGGTCAAGGCGAAGCTGGCCGGCATGGGCCTGGCCCTCAAGGACAGCCCGCCCGGATTCGACCCGACCGCTGCCGCCGACGCGTTTGGCGCCGACGACGACGCGGACGCGGGTTTTGTGGAGACCGAGCAGTACTGACGGTCTTCGGCTGCAGGCCGGCTTCGGCTGGTCGCGCAGTTCCCCGCGCCCCTCACCGGGCGCGGGGTCTCCGACAGGCGACCGCCTGCTCGGATACTGACTCCGGTACCTGACACGGCCGGGGCAGACACCTAGGAGAAACACCATGCCGCGTCCCACCAAGGGTGCACGTCTCGGCGGCTCCGCCGCGCACGAGAAGCTGCTGCTGGCGAACCTCGCCAAGGCGCTCTTCGAGCACGGCCGCATCACGACGACCGAGGCCAAGGCCCGCCGCCTGCGCCCCGTCGCCGAGCGCCTGATCACCAAGGCGAAGAAGGGCGACATCCACAACCGTCGCCAGGTGCTGCAGACGATCACGGACAAGGGCATCGTTCACGTGCTCTTCACCGAGATCGCTCCGCGCTTCGCCGAGCGTCCGGGTGGTTACACCCGTATCACCAAGATCGGCAACCGTCGTGGCGACAACGCCCCGATGGCCGTGATCGAGCTGGTCGAGGGCGAGATCGCCAAGAAGGCGACCGTCGCCGAGGCCGAGGCCGCCACCAAGCGTGCGGTCAAGGAGTCCGAGGCTGCTGCCGAGGCTCCGGCCGAGGAGTCGAAGGACGCCTGACGCACTTCGTGTGTCAGGACGGGCCCGCCCCTTTCGGGGGGCGGGCCCGTCCCGCATTTGTGGAAGGAAACTCTGCGGTGAGTGACGAGGTGGAGCCCGGCAAGGTCCGGGTGCGGCTGGACCTGTCGTACGACGGCAAGGACTTCTCGGGCTGGGCCAAGCAGCGCGAGGGACAGCGCACGGTCCAGGGCGAGCTGGAGGACGCGATCCGGACGGTGACGCGCTCGTCCGAGACGTACGAACTGACCGTCGCCGGGCGGACGGACGCAGGGGTGCACGCCCGCGGCCAGGTCGCGCACGTCGACCTGCCGGCCGAGGTGTGGGCCGAGCATCAGGAGAAGCTGCTGCGCCGGCTGGCCGGACGGCTCCCGCACGACGTCCGCGTGTGGAAGGTCGAGGAGGCCCCGGCCGGTTTCAACGCGCGCTTCTCGGCGATCTGGCGGCGCTACGCCTACCGGGTGACGGACCATCACGGCGGTGTCGACCCGCTGCTGCGCGGTCATGTCCTGTGGCACGACTGGCCGTTGGACGTCGATGCGATGAATGCCGCTGCAGAGAAGCTCGTTGGCGAGCACGACTTCGCGGCGTACTGCAAGAAGCGCGAGGGTGCCACCACCATCCGCACGCTGCAGCAGCTGAGTTGGGTGCGGGATGCCTCCGGCGTCATCACCGCGACGGTGCGGGCCGACGCCTTCTGCCACAACATGGTGCGGTCGCTCGTGGGCGCGCTGCTGTTCGTCGGCGACGGGCACCGGCCGGTCGACTGGCCCGCCAAGGTGCTGGCGGCGCGGGTGCGGGACTCCGCGGTCCACGTCGTCCGGCCGCACGGGCTGACCCTGGAGGAGGTCGGTTACCCGGCCGACTCCGAGCTGGCGGCCCGCAACCGGGAAGCGCGCAACAAGCGGACGCTTCCCGGCAGTTCGGGCTGCTGCTAGGCGCTCCGCTGGAAGTGCGGTACTTCGGCTGCGGGTCGGTTGTGGCTGGTCGCGCAGTTCCCCGCGCCCCTTACGGGGCGCGGACCGCTCAGGCCGTCACGGAAGCGTGACGGCCAGGTCGCTCGACATCGTGAAGTACGGGTGGACGCCCGCGACCGTCGGGTAGATGTCGGTCTTGTTGCGGTCGACGATGTCCCCGACGAGCCGGCCCAGCTTGACCGGCTCGGCCCCGGGGGCGGGCAGCAGGGCCAGGTCCCAGGTCGTGCTCCCGTCGCCGCCGCGGGCCGCCTTCAGCCGCTCGTACGGGACGGTGACCCGGAACGCCGTCGCGCCGGTGACCTCGACGTCCACCGAGACCTCGGCCGCCGCCTCGGTGCGCGGGGTGCCGACGAGGACGGGCTTGCCGTCGGCGGTGAACTCGGCGCCGTGCAGGGTGCCTTCGACCGTGAACGCGTCCTCGCCGGTGCGGATGCTGCGCGCCTCGGCGTGGGCCGGGCGGTGCCAGGCGCGCAGCGCGAGGTAGCCGTCGACGGTCGGGTAGGGCACCCACCAGGTGAACGGGGCGTCCGGCAGCGGCTCCACGGTGAGCAGGCCCTTGCCCTCGGCGAGGTGGGAGACCACGCGGCGGCGGGCGTTGTCCTCCTCGCGCACGACGTGCAGATCCCAACGGCCTTCGCCCAGGCGGAGCTTGCGCCGGTCCAGGACGGCCGTCCAGGGGCCGCCCTTGCCGTCGGCCGGCGGGGTGAGCGGCACGCTGATGGGCTTGCCCTCGCGGCGGCGGGTGACGGTGAGGGTGAGCTTGTCGCCGGAGACGCCGCTGCCGTCGACGGACACCAGGATGTTGCCGTCGGCGTCGACGCGGCAGGAGGCCACGGGGCGCAGCGCCTTGCGGACGACGATGTCCTTGAGGACCTTCTTCACCGGCTGCTTCGCCTGCCTGGCCCCCTTGCTCACGGGCCGCCGGACGAGCTTGCCGAGTGCGCGGCGCAGCAACGTGCCCAGCGGCACGGATGCATTGCCGGCCCCGGACGTCCCGGTGCGCTCGCCGCGGAGGCTCTCGATGAGGTCGAGGTAGGCGTCGGCAATGCGTTCGGGGGAGTAGCGCTGGGCGGAGGCGCGGGCGGCCTCGCCCATGCGGCGGCGGAGGTCGTCGTCCTCGATCAGTTCGAGCAGGCCCTTGGCGATGGCGTCGCTGTCGCCGACGGGGACGAGGAGGCCGTCCTCGCCGTGGGTGATGATCTCGCCGGGCCCGTGCGGGCAGTCGGTGGCGACGACCGGGACGCCGCAGTGCATGGCCTCCACGATCGTCATGCCGAAGGACTCCTCGCGGGAGGTCACGGCGGCGATGGAGCCCTTGGCCCACTCGGTCTCGATGGGGGAGTGGGCGCCCATGAGCGTGACCGACTCGTTGAGCCCGAGGCGGTCGATCTGCGCGCGCAGCTTGGCCTGTTCGGGGCCGCGGCCGTAGAGGCGCAGCTTCCAGTCGGGGTGTGCGGCGGCGACGTCGACCCAGGCCTTGACGAGCAGGTCGTAGCGCTTGACGGGGATGAGCCGGCCGGCGGCGACGACGAGCTTGGCGTCGGGGTCGGCCTGTTCGACCTCGGAGGCCGGTACGCCGTTGGGCAGGCAGACGATCTTCGTCTTGGCGTCGGGGAACTGCTCCCGGTGGGTGGCCGCGTCGGCCTCGGAGACGGTGGTGTGCGCGTCCAGGTGCGGGATGGAGGCGTCCTGGTAGGCGCGGATGGCCGGCTCGTGGGTGCCGTAGATCCGGTGCTCCTGGCCGATGCGCAGGTAGCGGTCGGTGCCGAACTCGGCGAGGTACATCACCAGGCCGGGTCGGGTGGCGATGACGACGTCGGCGTCGGTGCGGGCCAGGTGTTCGGCCACGCGCTGGTCGGTGAGGGCGCTGAAGTGCGCGCCCTTGGCCTCGACCGGGGGGATGTACGCGCTCTCCTGCGCGAGCAGTTCGTGGTCGCGGTCGGCACCCTCGTCGGGGCGCTGGTCGATGAGGTTGACCAGTCTGACCCCGGGGTGGAGGGGCAGCCTCGGCGTCTTTCCGCTTCTGATGACCGACACGATCTCCACGTCGTGGCGCTCGGCAAGAGCGCTCGCGACGTTGAACGTCGAGCGGATGGTGCCGCCGATGCCGTAGGCGTTCTGCAAAAGGAAAGAGATCTTCATGGCGGTGTGTCCGCGGCGCGCTGCCGGCGCTGCGTCCGTCCTTCCCCCTGGCCCGGGTGTCGAGGTCTCCCCACCGTCGGTTAAGACCGTTGAGAGGGATTTGGGTTGCCCGGGCAGCCTACATTGTGGCTTGGGTCACGTTGCAAGGATCAGTGCCCGGGCGTCTTCGACTGCACCGACGCCGCGGCCTGTTCCTTGCCGCGGGCGTAGATGCGCCGGAACGCGTAGTCCCCCACGTCGCGGCCCGCGGCCAGGGCCTTGGTGTCGTCGGCGGTGACCGCGGTGCCGTCCGTGAAACCCGCGACGGTGAAGTACGCGTACCGCCCTTCCGTGTTCACGGAGTTGCGGCACGCCGGCCCGTGACAGAACACCGTGCCGTCCTCGCCGGGCAGCGGGGTGATGTACCCCGTGTACTGGTCCTTCGCCTTGTCTGCGGCCGCCTTGGTGTCGAAGACGGCCACCCCGACGGTCACGGCGACGCCGTTGCGCAGGTAGGTGGCCCGCAGCACCTGGCGGCAGCCGTTGTCCCCGAGGACCTGGCCCAGGCCGCCCTCGGCGGCGTTGGTGCAGTCGGCGGTGGTGTCGGTGGCGATGCGCTTGTAGGCGGAGCCGGGGCTCATCACCGGCTCGGCCTGCGGGAAGAGGCTCTGCGTGGTGATCGGCGCCTTGTCCTTGTCCGCGCCGGATATGAAGTCCCGCGGGTCCGGCGGCGACGGCGGTGCGACCGGGGCGAAGGTCGGCTCGGCGGAGGCGGGCGCACTGGGCAGCCTGCCGCTCGCGGTGTCGGCCTTGTCGCTCTTGCCCGTCATGACCACGGCGGTGGCCACGATGGCGGCCACGGCGCCCGCGCCGAGCACGCCGCCGCCGATGAGCAGGAGCTTGCGGCGCCGGCCGCGGGCGGCGGTGTCGTCGGCGAGCTGCGCCCAGTCGGGCGTGGCGGCCGGGGGGAGCGGCGGGCCGGGGAACGGGGCGGGCTGCGGTCCGGGTGGTGCGGGCGGCGGCCCCCACTGCGGAGTCGCCGGTCCGGAGCCGCCCTCGGGCCCGTACGGCCCCCCCTGCCCAAAACTCATGTCCCGCATCGTAAACCGGTTGGTCGTGGCCCGGTCGGCCGAGAGAATACGGCGTATGGGACATGTGGAGACGGCGCACCTCGAGTACTACCTCCCGGACGGCAGAGCGCTGCTCGGCGACGTCTCCTTCCGGGTCGGGGAGGGCGCCGCGGTCGCCCTGGTCGGGGCCAACGGCGCCGGCAAGACGACCCTGCTGCGGCTGATCTCCGGGGAGCTGCAGCCGCACGGCGGCACGGTCACGGTGAGCGGCGGGCTGGGCGTGATGCCGCAGTTCGTCGGGTCCGTGCGGGACGAGCGCACCGTGCGGGACCTGCTGGTCTCCGTGGCGCCGCTGCGCATCCGCGAGGCGGCGCGGGCCGTGGACGAGGCCGAGCTCGCGATGATGACGGTCGACGACGAGGCCGCACAGCTGGCCTACGCCCAGGCCCTGGCCGACTGGGCGGAGGCCCGCGGCTACGAGGCCGAGACCCTGTGGGACATCTGCACCACGGCCGCCCTCGGCGTCCCGTACGAGAAGGCCCAGTGGCGCCAGGTGCGCACCCTCTCCGGCGGCGAGCAGAAGCGGCTGGTGCTGGAGGCGCTGCTGCGCGGCCCGGAAGAGGTGCTGCTGCTGGACGAGCCGGACAACTACCTGGACGTCCCCGGCAAGCGCTGGCTGGAGGAGCGGGTGCGGGAGACGCGGAAGACGGTGCTCTTCGTGTCCCACGACCGCGAGCTGCTCGCCCGCGCCGCCGAGAAGATCATCAGCGTCGAGCCGGGCCCGGCCGGCAGCGACGTGTGGGTGCACGGCGGCGGCTTCGGCACGTACCACCAGGCGCGCAAGGAGCGCTTCGCCCGCTTCGAGGAGCTGCGCCGCCGCTGGGACGAGAAGCACGCCCAGCTGAAGAAGCTGGTGATCAGTCTGCGTGAGGCGGCGTCCGTGAGCCACGAGATGGCCTCGCGCTACGCGGCGGCCCAGACCCGGCTGCGGAAGTTCGAGGAGGCGGGTCCGCCGCCGGAGCCGCCGCGCGAGCAGGACATCCGGATGCGGCTGCGCGGCGGCCGTACCGGCGTGCGCGCGGTGACCTGCGAGAAGCTGGAGCTCACGGGCCTGATGCAGCCGTTCGACCTGGAGGTCTTCTACGGCGAGCGGGTGGCCGTCCTCGGCTCGAACGGCTCCGGGAAGTCGCACTTCCTGCGGTTGCTGGCCGGCGAGGACGTGGGGCACGGCGGGATGTGGAAGCTGGGCGCCCGGGTCGTCCCCGGCCACTTCGCCCAGACCCACGCCCGTCCCGAGCTGCAGGGCCGCACGCTCGTCGACATCCTGTGGACGGAGCACGCCAAGGACCGCGGGGGCGCGATGTCGGCGCTGCGCCGCTACGAGCTGGAGGGCCAGGGCGACCAGCGCTTCGAGCGGCTGTCGGGCGGCCAGCAGGCGCGCTTCCAGATCCTCCTGCTGGAGCTGTCCGGCTCCACGGCCCTGCTGCTGGACGAGCCGACGGACAACCTGGACCTGGAGAGCGCCGAGGCCCTCCAGGAGGGCCTGGAGGCCTACGAGGGCACGGTCCTCGCGGTCACGCACGACCGCTGGTTCGCCCGTTCCTTCGACCGGTTCCTGGTGTTCGGGGCGGACGGGCGTCTGCGGGAGGTGCCGGAGCCGGTGTGGGACGAGGCCCGGGTGGCCAGGAAGCGCTGAGGGCGTCCGGAGGGGCCTTGTGCGGGCGGTCGGCCGGTCGGCCGGTCGGCCGGGGGTCCGGGGGTTGTCCCCCGGGGTGGGCAGTCTGGTGTTCGGGGCGGACGGGCGTCTGCGGGAGGTGCCGGAGCCGGTGTGGGACGAGGCCCGGGTGGCCAGGAAGCGCTGAGGGCGTCCGGAGGGGGCTTGTGCGGGCGGTCGGCCGGTCGGCCGGGGGTCCGGGGGTTGTCCTCCGGGGTGGGCAGTCTGGTGTTCGGGGCGGACGGGCGTCTGCGGGAGGTGCCGGAGCCGGTGTGGGACGAGGCCCGGGTGGCCAGGAAGCGCTGAGGGTGTCCGGAGGGGCTTTGTGCGGGCGGTCGGCCGGTCGGCCGGGGGTCCGGGGGTTGTCCTCCGGGGTGCGCAGTCTGGTGTTCGGGGCGGACGGGCGTCTGCGGGAGGTGCCGGAGCCGGTGTGGGACGAGGCCCGGGTGGCCAGGAAGCGCTGAGGGCGTCCGGAGGGGCCTTGTGCGGGCGGTCGGCCGGTCGGCCGGGGTCCGGGGGTTGTCCCCCGGGGTGCGCAGTCTGGTGTTCGGGGCGGACGGGCGTCTGCGGGAGGTGCCGGAGCCGGTGTGGGACGAGGCCCGGGTGGCCAGGAAGCGCTGAGGGCGTCCGGAGGGGCCTTGTGCGGGCGGTCGGCCGGTCGGCCGGGGTCCGGGGGTTGTCCCCCGGGGTGCGCAGTCTGGTGTTCGGAGCGGACGGGCGTCTGCGGGAGGTGCCGGAGCCGGTGTGGGACGAGGCCCGGGTGGCGCGCAAGCGATAAGGTGCCCCGCCACGTTTTGACCCTGCCGGGCGGCGCCGGGTACTCTGTGGGTTCGTTATGCGTATTGGCTTGGTCGTTCTCACGCGAGGGGCCCTTACGCTTGTCCGTCGGGCTGGTTGCCGGTGGCCTGCACGCGGGTTGCGTCCCCGTGGTGCGGCCGTAGCCGTGTGATCTTCCTGTACGGACCGTGTCAGGACCCACTCAACTGAGAAAAGGCTACGACCGTGCGTACGTTCAGCCCCAAGCCCGGCGATGTGACGCGCCAGTGGCACATCATTGACGCGCAGGACGTCGTCCTGGGCCGTCTCGCCTCCACGGCAGCCTCCCTGCTGCGTGGCAAGCACAAGCCTGTGTACGCCCCGCACATGGACATGGGTGACTTCGTCGTCATCATCAACGCCGACAAGGTGCACCTGTCCGGCAACAAGAAGACCCAGAAGATGGCCTACCGCCACTCTGGCTTCCCGGGTGGTCTGCGCTCCGTCCGTTACGACGAGCTGCTCGACAAGAACCCCGAGAAGGCCGTCGAGAAGGCCATCAAGGGCATGCTGCCCAAGAACTCCCTCGGCCGTCAGATGCTCTCGAAGCTGAAGGTCTACTCGGGCGACCAGCACCCGCACGCCGCCCAGCAGCCCGTTCCGTTCGAGATCACCCAGGTCAAGCAGGGCTAAGTCCCGGCCACCGCCGAACCAGAAAGTCTGAGGAGAATCGTGGCTGAGACCACCGCCGAGACCCCCGTCATCGACGACGAGGCCGTCGAGGAGTACACCACCGAGACCGAGGTCGTCGAGTCGGAGTACACCTCCGAGTCCCTCGCCTCCCGCTTCGGCGAGCCGCAGCCGGCCGCCGGCCTGGGCCGTCGCAAGAACGCCATCGCCCGCGTCCGGATCGTTCCGGGCACCGGCAAGTGGAAGATCAACGGCCGCACCCTTGAGGACTACTTCCCCAACAAGGTGCACCAGCAGGAAGTCAACGAGCCCTTCAAGGTGCTCGAGCTCGACGACCGCTACGACGTCATCGCCCGCATCGCGGGTGGCGGCGTGTCCGGCCAGGCCGGCGCCCTGCGCCTCGGTGTGGCCCGCGCCCTCAACGAGGCCGACGTGGACAACAACCGCGGCGCCCTGAAGAAGGCCGGCTTCCTGAAGCGCGACGACCGTGCGGTCGAGCGCAAGAAGGCCGGTCTCAAGAAGGCCCGCAAGGCTCCGCAGTACAGCAAGCGCTAAATCGCGGCTTCGCTGCACTGCCCGAACGCCCCGGCGGCACGAAATGTGCCGCCGGGGCGTTCGGCCATTGGCGGCCCGGGGCGTATACCTGGAGGAAACGCCCTGGCCCCGGGCTCGACACCTTCACGTTCGGGGGTCCGTGTACGGACCCCGCACTCCAGTGTTTTCGGAGGACACCAGTGGGACGACTCTTCGGTACGGACGGTGTGCGCGGTGTCGCCAACGCCGATCTGACGGCAGAGCTCGCGCTCGGCCTGTCGGTCGCAGCGGCGCATGTGCTCGCCGAGGCGGGTTCCTTCGAGGGCCATCGCCCGGTGGCGGTGGTCGGCCGTGATCCGCGCGCGTCCGGGGAGTTCCTGGAGGCCGCCGTGGTGGCCGGACTGGCCAGTGCGGGCGTGGACGTCCTGCGGGTGGGCGTGCTGCCCACGCCCGCGGTCGCCTACCTCACCGGGGCGCTCGGCGCCGACCTCGGCGTGATGCTCTCCGCCAGCCACAACGCGATGCCCGACAACGGCATCAAGTTCTTCGCCCGCGGCGGCCACAAGCTCGCCGACGAGCTCGAGGACCGTATCGAGCAGACCTACCGGGCCCACGCCTCCGGCGAGCCCTGGGACCGGCCCACCGGCGCCGGCGTCGGCCGGGTCCGCGAGTACGACCAGGGCTTCGACAACTACGTCGCCCACCTGATCGGCGTCCTCCCCAACCGCCTCGACGGCCTCAAGGTCGTCATCGACGGCGCCCACGGCGCCGCGGCCCGGGTCTCGCCCGAGGCCTTTGCGCGGGCCGGCGCCGAGGTCGTCACCATCGGCACCGAGCCGGACGGCCTCAACATCAACCACGAGTGCGGCTCCACGCACCTGGGCAAGCTGCGCGCCGCCGTCGTCGAGCACGGCGCCGACCTGGGCGTGGCGCACGACGGCGACGCCGACCGCTGCCTGGCCGTGGACGCCAAGGGCGACGAGGTCGACGGCGACCAGATCCTGGCCGTGCTGGGTCTCGCCATGCGCGACGCCGGGTCGCTGCGCAAGAACACGATCGTGGCGACCGTGATGTCGAACCTGGGCTTCAAGCTGGCCATGGAGCGCGAGGGCGTCGACCTCGTCCAGACCGCGGTCGGCGACCGCTACGTCCTGGAGGAGATGAAGGCGAACGGCTTCGCCCTCGGCGGCGAGCAGTCCGGCCACGTCATCGTCCTGGACCACGCGACGACCGGCGACGGCACGCTGACCGGCCTGATGCTGGCGGCCCGCGTCGCCGCGACGGGCCGCTCGCTCGCGGAGCTGGCGGGCGTGATGGAGCGGCTGCCGCAGGTGCTCGTCAACGTGCGCGACGTCGACAAGTCGCGGGTCGCCACCTCGGAGGAGCTGGCGGAGGCCGTGAAGACGGCGGAGCGTGAACTCGGTTCCACCGGGCGGGTGTTGCTGCGGTCCTCGGGGACCGAGCCGCTGGTGCGGGTGATGGTCGAGGCTGCCGACATCGAGCAGGCCAGGGCTGTTGCACAGCGCTTGGCTGATGTTGTGAAGTCGGCGCTGGGGTAAGGCAGTTACCGGGGCTCCGCCCCGAACCCCGGACCGCACTGCGCGCGCCACGCGGCGGAGCCGCACATTGAGCACAGCCTCAAACGCCGGACGGGCTGAAATCAGCCCGTCCGGCGTTTGAGGACGAGCGGCGGCAGCCGCGAAAAACGGCGGGACCGGAACCCCTACAGCTTGCGCAGCGACAACCGCTGCACCTTGTGGTCCGGCCCCTTGCGCAGGATCAGGTTCGAACGGCCCCGCGTCGGGGCGACGTTCTCCAGCAGGTTGGGCTTGTTGATGGTCCGCCAGTTCCGGCGCGCGTAGTCGAGCGCCTCCTCCTCCGACACCTCCGTGTAGCGCCGGAAGTACGAGTCCGGGTCCTGGAACGCCGTGGCCCGCAGCTTCCGGAAGCGGTGGTAGTACCACTGCTCGATGTCCTCGGCCCGCGCGTCCACGTACACGCTGAAGTCGAAGAAGTCGGCGAGCCCGACCCGGGTGCGGCCGTCCTTGCCGGGCTGGGCCGGCTGGAGGACGTTGAGGCCCTCGACGATCAGGATGTCGGGGCGCTGCACGGTCAGCCGCTCGCCCGGCACGATGTCGTAGGTCAGGTGCGAGTAGACCGGCGCCGAGACCTCCTCCTTCCCGGCCTTCACGTCCGCGACGAACCGCGTCAGCGCCCGCCGGTCGTAGGACTCGGGGAAGCCCTTCCGCGACATCAGGCCCCGCGCCTGCAACTCCGCGTTGGGCAGCAGGAAGCCGTCCGTGGTGACCCGCTCCACCCGCGGGTGCTCGGGCCAGCGCGCGAGGAGGGCGCGCAGCAGCCGGGCCGTGGTCGACTTGCCGACGGCCACGCTGCCGGCGACGCCGATCACGAAGGGCGTGCCGCGCTGGGCCCCCTTCTCGCCGAGGAAGGTGTTGAGCGCGCCGCGCAGCTGTCCGGTGGCGCCCACGTAGAGGTTGAGCAGCCGGGAGAGCGGCAGGTAGATGTCGCGGACCTCGTCGAGGTCGATGACGTCGCCGAGCCCCTGCAGCGCCTCGACCTCTGCGGCCGTGAGCGGCAGCGGCGTGTTCTCGCGCAGGGCGCTCCACTCGGCCCGGGTGAGGTCGACGAAGGGCGAGGAGTCCGCACGCCGTCGCTGGTGCGGGGGTTGCGGCTGCTCTGTGGTGGTCGGCACGGCCCCATTCTGCGGGGGCCGCGGGCGGTGATCACCTCGGGGGTGTGTGGTGTGGGCGACACCGAGGGTCGCGTGTGGTGCCGGTGGGTGAAGTTTGGCCGGGAGCCTGTACTTACTCGCGGGTCAGGAATACGTTTCGGTCCTGCTGTGCCGTTTGTCCAGCCTTTCCGTTGTCCGGTCCGGTTCCGCACCCCGCGCGAGGCTCCCGTGTTCGTTCTCCGTCTCGTACACCGCCACCTGCGCTACTCGGTCCGGCGCGCGTTCCGCCGCTCCGGCTCCGGTTCCGCCGGCTGCCGCAGCGGCGACGCGGCCCGGGAGGCCTTCGCCGACCGGGTGCGCGGGGAGCTCGGCGCCGAGCTGCCGGAGGAGGACCTGGGGCAGGAGCTGGGCGACTGCCTGGACCGGTACGTCCTGGGCAGCAAGCCGCGCTGCGAGGAGGTCGAGTACCTGGATCTGGTGCAGGAGGCCATCTACCGGATCGAGCGCGGACGTTGAGGCCGGAGCCGTACGCTGCACTCCATGTGCGGAATCGTTGGGTATGTGGGAGGGCAGTGCGCCCTCGACGTCGTCCTCGCCGGGCTGCGGCGGCTGGAGTACCGCGGCTATGACTCGGCCGGTGTGGCGGTGCCTGCCGACGGCGGGCTCGCGGCCGCGAAGAAGGCCGGCAAGCTCGCCAATCTGGAGAAGGAGCTCGCCGCCCGCCCCCTGCCGTCCGGGCACACCGGCATCGGCCACACGCGGTGGGCCACGCACGGCGCGCCCAACGATGCCAATGCCCACCCTCATCTGGACAATCCGGGCCGCGTCGCGGTCGTCCACAACGGCATCATCGAGAACTTCGCCGCGCTGCGCGCCGAACTGGCCGGGCGCGGTCACGTGCTGACCTCGGAGACGGACACCGAGGTCGTCTCCCATCTGCTCTCGGAGGCCTTCTCCTCCTGCGGCGACCTCGCCGAGGCCATGCGGCAGGTGTGCCGCCTCCTGGAGGGCGCGTTCACGCTGGTCGCGGTGCACGCGGACGACCCGGACGTGGTGGTCGGCGCCCGCCGCAACTCCCCGCTGGTGGTCGGCGTGGGGGACGGCGAGGCCTTCCTCGCCTCGGACGTCGCGGCCTTCATCGCCCACACCCGGGAGGCCGTCGAGCTCGGCCAGGACCAGGTGGTCGAGCTCCGCCGGGAGAGCCTGGACGTGACGGTGACGGTCACCACCTTCGAGGGCAAGGACGCCGAGGTCCGCCCGTACCACGTCGACTGGGACGCCGCGGCCGCCGAGAAGGGCGGCTACGACTACTTCATGCTCAAGGAGATCGCCGAGCAGCCGAAGGCCGTCGCGGACACGCTGCTGGGCCGCATCGACGCGGCCGGGACGCTGTCGCTGGACGAGGTGCGGATCCCCGGCCCGGTGCTGCGGGAGGTCGACAAGGTCGTGATCGTGGCGTGCGGCACGGCGTACCACGCCGGGCTGATCGCCAAGTACGCGATCGAGCACTGGACGCGGATCCCGTGCGAGACGGAGCTGGCGAGCGAGTTCCGCTACCGCGACCCGATCCTCGGCCGGCGGACGCTGGTGATCGCCATCTCGCAGTCCGGCGAGACGATGGACACGCTGATGGCGCTGCGGCACGCGCGCGAGCAGGGCGCGAAGGTCCTGGCGATCTGCAACACGAACGGCTCGACGATTCCCCGCGAATCGGATGCCGTGCTCTACACGCACGCCGGCCCGGAGGTGGCGGTCGCCTCGACGAAGGCGTTCCTGACACAGCTGGTGGCCTGCTATCTGGTAGCGCTGTACCTGGGGCAGGTGCGCGGCACCAAGTGGGGCGACGAAGTCCGGTCCGTCGTACGGGAGTTGTCGGACATCGCCACGCAGGTGGACGAGGTCCTGGAGACGATGGAGCCGGTACGCGAACTGGCCCGCTCGCTGGCGGACAAGGGGACCGTGCTGTTCCTCGGCCGGCACGTCGGCTACCCGGTCGCCCTGGAGGGCGCGCTGAAACTGAAGGAGCTGGCGTACATGCACGCCGAGGGCTTCGCGGCGGGCGAGCTGAAGCACGGCCCGATCGCGCTGATCGAGGAGGACCTGCCGGTGGTGGTCGTGGTGCCGTCGCCGCGCGGCCGGTCCGTCCTGCACGACAAGATCGTCTCCAACATCCAGGAGATCCGGGCCCGCGGCGCCCGCACCATCGTGATCGCGGAGCGGGGCGACGAGGCGGTGCGCCCGTACGCGGACCACCTGATCGAGATCCCGGCGACCCCGGTGCTGCTGCAGCCGCTCGTCGCGACCGTCCCGCTCCAGGTCTTCGCCTGCGAGCTCGCGACGGCGCGGGGCAACGAGGTGGACCAGCCGCGCAACCTGGCGAAGTCGGTGACGGTCGAATGATCGTCGGAGTCGGCATCGACGTCGCCGAGATCGAACGTTTCGGCGCCGCGCTGGAGCGCACCCCCGGCATGGCGGAGCGCCTGTTCGTGGAGCGCGAGCTCTACCTGCCGAGCGGCCAGCGCCGCGGCACCGCCTCGCTCGCGGTCCGCTTCGCGGCCAAGGAGGCCCTGGCGAAGGCCCTGGGCGCCCCGGGCGGCCTGCTGTGGACGGATGCGGAGGTCGTCACGGAGAACAGCGGCCAGCCGCGCCTGGTGGTCACCGGGACGGTGGCGGCGCGGGCGGAGGCGCTGGGCGTGACGTCGTGGCACGTGTCGCTGAGCCATGACGCGGGGGTCGCTTCTGCGGTGGTGATT
Source organism: Streptoverticillium reticulum (assembly GCF_047456005.1). Lineage (NCBI taxonomy): Bacteria > Bacillati > Actinomycetota > Actinomycetes > Kitasatosporales > Streptomycetaceae > Streptomyces > Streptoverticillium reticulum. The sequence continues at coordinate 4,741,143 of NZ_CP179755.1, forward strand.
GCGGAGAAGTGAGGGGTGGTTCGCCGAACCCCTTTGACTCTCCAGCGACGGGAGACACCAAGGTGGCGGGCATGGACGGCGACACCACCCCCTTCCACTCCATCGGCGACCTCGCCCGGCTGACCGGGCTCACGGTCAAGACCATCCGGTTCTGGTCCGATGCCGGGGTGGTGCAGCCGGCCGCCCGCACACCCGCGGGCTACCGCCTCTACGACCACGACGCGCCGGCGCGCCTCGGTCTCGTCCGTACGCTGCGCGAACTCGGCGTCGGCCTCGCCACCGTCCGGCAGGTGCTGGAGCGCGAGGTCACCGTCGCCGAGGTCGCGGCCGTGCACGCCGAGGCCCTGGACCTGCAGATCCGCACGCTGCAGCTGCGCCGGGCCGTGCTGAGGGCGGTGGCCGGACGCGGGTCGACACCCGAGGAGACGGAACTCATGCACAAACTGGCCAACCTCTCCGACCAGGAACGCCGCCGCCTGGTCGGCGACTTCATCGACAGCACCTTCGAGGGACTCGACGTCGACCCCGAGTTCCTGGCGACGATGCGCAACGGCATGCCCGAGCTGCCGGAGGAACCGACGACCGCGCAGATCGACGCGTGGGTGGAGCTCGCCGAGCTCGTCCAGGACGACGCGTTCCGCGCGGCCATGCGCCGGGCCGCGGTCGATCAGATCCAGGCCCGGGAGCAGGCCGGGAGCCGTCCCGGCCCGGAGGAGGCCAAGCAGCTGGCGGCGCTGATCCAGGAACGGACGGCGCAGGCCAGGGAGGCGGGGATCGGGCCGGGCACCGCGGAGGCCCGGCCGGTACTCGACGACCTGGTCGCCCGGTGCGCGGAGTGGACCGGGCAGGAGAACGGCCCGGAGTTCCGGCAGTGGCTGCTGGACCGGCTGGAGATCGGCCACGACGCGCGCTTCGAGCGCTACTGGCAGCTGATCGCCGTCATCAACGGCTGGCCCATGCCGGACATGGGCCCGGCCACCGAGTGGCTGGCGGCTGCGCTGCGCGCCGCGTAGCGGGGGGCAGGGGCCGGGCGCCGTGGGCGGCGCCCGGCCCTCCACGGTCAGGGATTGACGTCGAGCACCCGCACCGGTCGGCCCGCCCAACGGTGGGGATCGGCGGTCGCGATGTACGCGCCATCGGGGCGTTCGGCGTTCGGTTCGGCTGCGTACCGGGCGTGTGCAGCCCCCCAGGTGTCCTTGCTCGCGATGCCCAGGGCCGCAGGCAGGTCCAGATCGAGGATGACGATGCCGGGCAGCGAGGCGATGTGTTCGGCTGTGCCGGGGCGGGTCCGGTCGGCTTCCACCACGGCGCATGCCGGTGCGTAAAGATGCCAGTCGGCATCTTCGTTCGCACGGTGGATGAGCCGGGATGTCATGGAGTTGCCCCGGCCTGCGGCGACCATGGCGGTTTCGTCGAAGACGATGTGCACGTGGTCACTCACCGGGAGGCCTCCGCCAGACGCCGGTCGATCTCGGCGTCGAGTCGGGCCTCTTCCTCCGGGCTCGGGTCGTAGCCGTTCCACTCGCGCAGGATCTGACGGGCCCGCTCGGCCTGCTCGGCCCGCTCGGCAGGGGTGAGAACGCTGTTGGCGAGGCGTGACAGATAGGCGCGCAGCGACAGGCCCTCCGCGGCGGCCACTGCGGCCAGGCGGTCGCGTGCTTCGGCGGGGATGCGGATGTTGGCATCGGCCATGGTGGTGTGTCCTCCCATGCGGCGCAGAGTATGGGTACCTCCACGTACCCATAACCGGTTCGCCCGAACCATCACCCGGAAGAGCGCCAGGCCCCGCGTTTCAGCCCCGCGCCACGTCCCGCCACACCCCCCGCAACCCCTCCGCCACGGCCATCGACGTGATCGGCGCCGCCCCCAGGTCCCGTGCCGCCAGCCCGTGCAGGTACGCCCCCACGGACGCCGCGTCCCGCCCCGGCAGGCCCGCCGCCAGCAGGGAGCCCGTGAGGCCCGAGAGGACGTCCCCGCTCCCCGCGGTCGCCAGCCACGGCGTCCCCGTGGGGTTCACCCGCACCGGGGTGCCCGCGCCGGAGGCGATCAGGGTCGTCGAGCCCTTCAGGAGGGCCGTCACCCCGAAGCGTTCCGCCAGGCCGCGCACCGCCGCCAGGCGGCCGGCCTCCACCTCCTCGCGGGACAGGCCCAGCAGGGCCGCGGCCTCACCGGCGTGCGGGGTCAGGACCGTCGCGGCGGTCCGGGCCCGTACCGCCCCGGCGTCCAGCAGGCGCAGGCCGTCCGCGTCGACGAGGACCGGGACGTCCTGGGCGAGGACGTCCTCCAGGGCCCGGCGGGCCTCCGCGCCGTCGCCCAGGCCCGGGCCCACCACCCACGCCTGGACCCGGCCCGCCTTCGACGGCGGGCCGGCCGTCACCAGGGTCTCGGGGAAGCGGGCGATCACCGCGTCCGCCGCGGGGCCGGCGTAGCGCACCGCGCCCGCGCCGCCCTGGAGGGCGCCGGCCACGGCCAGGACGGCGGCGCCGGGGTAGCGGGCCGAGCCCGCGACGATGCCGACCACACCGCGGCGGTATTTGTCACTCTCCGGCTCGGGGAAGGGGAGCAATTCGGCCACATCCGCGTGGTGGAGGGCCTCCACGTCCGGGGGGCCTTCGAGGAACGGCCCGAGGCCGATGTCGACCAGGCGCAGCGCCCCCGCGCACTCCCGCGCGGGGTCGATGAGCAGGCCCGGCTTGTAGGCCCCGAAGGTCACCGTCGCGTCCGCCCGCACCGCGGCCCCCCGCACTTCGCCGGTGTCCGCGTCCACGCCGCTCGGCAGGTCGACGGCCACCATGAGTGCCCCCTCCGCGGCCTGGACCAGGGCCGCCGCCTCCGGCCGCAGGCCGCCGCGGCCCCCGATGCCGACGATGCCGTCGACGACGAGGTCGGCCCGGCGGAGCACGGCCGCGCCGTCCGCGGCGGTCACCGCCCGGCCCCCGGCCGCCCGCAGGGCCGCCAGGCCGCCCTCGTGCGCCCGCTCCGGCGCGAGGAGTACCGCCGTGACCCCCGCGCCCCGGCGCGCGAGCCGGGCGCCCGCGTAGAGCGCGTCGCCCCCGTTGTCCCCGCTGCCGGCCAGCAGCGCCACCCGTGCCCCGTACACCTTCCCCAGCAGGTCCGCGCAGGCCGCGGCCAGCCCGGCCGCCGCCCGCTGCATCAGGGCGCCCTCGGGCAGCCGGGCCATGAGCGCGCGCTCGGCGGCCCGTACGGTCTCCACGCTGTAGCCAGTCCTCATGGGGCCAGCCTCCCCCACGGGTCACGGTCGCGACACCCGTCGCCCCGGGGGCCTGAGACACTGACGGGGATGAGTGAGACACCGATGCGCGTCCGAGCCGTGGTCGACCTGGCCGCCCTGCGGGCCAACGTACGCACCCTGAAGGCCCGCGCCCGTGGCGCGCAGCTGATGGCCGTGGTCAAGGCGGATGCGTACGGGCACGGCGCGCTGCCGTGCGCCCGCGCCGCCCGGGAGGCCGGCGCCGAGTGGGTCGGCACGGCCCTGCCGCAGGAGGCGCTCGCGCTGCGTGCCGCCGGGGACACCGGCCGGCTGATGTGCTGGCTGTGGACGCCGGGCGACCCGTGGCGGGAGGCCGTCGAGGCGGACATCGACGTCTCCGTCAGCGGCCTGTGGGCGCTGGACGAGGTCACCACGGCCGTCCGGGCCTGCGGCCGCCCCGCCCGCGTCCAGCTGAAGATCGACACCGGCCTGGGCCGCAACGGCTGCCAGCCCGGCGACTGGGAGCAGCTCGTGGCCGCCGCCCGCGCGGCGGAGGAGGCGGGCCTGGTCCGGGTCACCGGCATCTGGTCCCACTTCGCCTGCGCCGACGAGCCCGGGCACCCCTCCATCCGCGCCCAGCTGGCCGTCTTCCGGGACGCCGTCGGCTACGCGGAGCGCCAGGGCCTGCGCCCCGAGGTGCGGCACATCGCCAACTCCCCGGCCACCCTCACCCTCCCCGAGGCCCACTTCGACCTCGTGCGCACCGGCGTCGCGATGTACGGCATATCGCCGAGCCCCGAGCTCGGCACCCCGGAGTCGCTCGGCCTGCGGCCCGTGATGACGCTGACGGCCTCCCTGGCCTCGGTCAAGCGGGTGCCCGGCGGCCACGGCGTCTCGTACGGGCTCCAGTACACGACCCCGGGCGAGACGACCCTGGCGCTCGTCCCCGTCGGCTACGCGGACGGCATCCCGCGCGCCGCCTCCGGCACCGGCCCCGTGCTGATCGGCGGCAAGTGGCGCACGGTCGCGGGCCGGGTCGCGATGGACCAGTTCGTCGTGGACCTCGGCGGCGACGGCGCGGAGCCCGGGGACGAGGCCGTCCTCTTCGGCCCCGGCGACCACGGCGAGCCCACCGCCGAGGACTGGGCAAGAGCGACCGGAACCATCGCCTACGAAGTGGTCACCCGCATCTCGGTGCGTGTGCCCCGCGTCTATGTCGGTGACACTGCAAGTACCGGCAGCACTGCGCGCACACCACGTGGTGACACGGGACGTGACCACGACACGGGGGGCACAGGATGAGCGAGGGCGACAGTACGGGCACGGCGGCGGCCGGCGCCGCCTGGCGGCGCGGGGCGGGTTTCGCCGGGGCCGCGGTCGGGGTCGTGGCGGCCGGAGCCGCCGTCGGGGTCGCCGTGGAGCGGCTGACGGTCGGGCGCGGCATGCGCCGCAAGGCGCGCCTCGCCCTGGACTCGTCGGGCCCGTACGGGACGCTGCGCGGCACGCCCGGGACGGCCGTCGCCGCGGACGGCACCGAGCTGTACTACGAGGTCGACGAGGTCGCGGAGCCGGAGGCGGAGCGCCCCGGGCGCCGCTTCGGCCGCCGGACGGCCGCCGCGGCGCCGCCCGTCACGGTCGTCTTCAGCCACGGCTACTGCCTGAGCCAGGACTCCTGGCACTTCCAGCGCGCCGCCCTGCGCGGCAAGGTCCGCATGGTCTTCTGGGACCAGCGCAGCCACGGCCGCTCCGAGCGCGGGCGCGGCACCCCCCTCTCCGTCGACCTCCTCGGCCACGACCTGAAGGCCGTCATCGACGCCGCCGCCCCCGAGGGGCCGCTGGTGCTCGTGGGGCACTCGATGGGCGGCATGACGACCATGGCGCTCGCCGCGCACCACCCCGGCCTGATCGCGGAGCGCGTCGTCGGCGCGGCCTTCGTCAACACGTCCTCGGGACGGATGTCCGAGGTGACGTACGGGCTCCCGGCCGCCGGGTGGAGCGTGGCGCGGCGGATCCTGCCGGGCGCCTTCAAGCTGATGACGACCCAGACCGAGCTGGTCGAGAAGGGCCGCCGGGCCACCAGCGAGATCATCGGCGGCGTCATCAAGCGCTACTCGTTCGGCGCGGGGGACGTCGATCCCGCGGTGGCGCGGTTCGCCGAGCGGCTGATCGAGGCGACGCCGGTGGACGTGGTCGCCGAGTTCTACGCGGTCTTCGCCGGGCACGACAAGCTCGCGGCGCTGTCCGCCTTCGACCACCTGCCGGTGCTGGTCCTCGCCGGCGACAAGGACATGGTCATCCCGCACACCCACAGCGAGGTCATCGCCGAGGCCCTGCCGGACGCCGAGCTGGTGCTGGTCCCCGGGGCCGGGCACATGGTGATGATGGAGCACCCCGGACTCGTCGACGACCACCTCGCGGAGCTGCTGGCCGAGGCGGGTGCCGTGGGCGCCGCGACGCCGCGCACCGCCCCGGCCCCGTAACATCGGTCTGCATGAACGCCCCGCACGACACCACCGGCCGCCCCGGCGCCGCAGCGCAGCTCACCGTCAAGTCCGCCGACGACATGCGGGAGTTGGGCCGCCGGCTCGCGGGCCTGCTGCGCCCCGGCGACCTCGTGCTGCTCTCCGGCGAGCTCGGCGCCGGCAAGACGACGCTGACCCGCGGCCTGGGCGAGGGCCTCGGCGTGCGCGGTGCCGTCACCTCGCCGACGTTCGTGATCGCCCGGGTCCACCCGTCGCTGCGGGGCGGCCCGGCGCTCGTCCACGTCGACGCCTACCGCCTGTCCGGCGGGCTGGACGAGATGGAGGACCTCGACCTCGACGTCTCCCTGCCGGAGTCGGTGATCGTCGTGGAGTGGGGCGACGGCAAGGTCGAGGACCTGTCGGACGACCGGCTGCGGGTCGTCATCGAGCGGGCCGTCGGGGCGGACGGCCTCGCGATCGACGAGGCGGACGACATCCGCACCGTGACCGTGACGGGCATGGGCGCCCGCTGGGCGGACGCGGACCTGGCCCCGCTGGGCTGAGGCGCGGAGGCGCGTATTCCGACAACATTCCGACAAGCCGTCGGCAAAATGTTGCGCGGGTGCCTCCGGGCGTGGTCACATGGACTGCAGAGACTCGGTTAGGTCTACCTAACTTCGCCCATGGCATCCCTGGAGGCGCACATGTCGGCCCACGAGCCTGCGAGCCGCTCCGCCGAGGAGCGGACGCCTTCGATGCGCGATCTGCTCGCGGCGTGCGCGGCGGCCGATGCGGTGTCGACTCCGCCGAAGGACGAGGACGAGCCCCCGGCCGAGCCGGCCGAGGACCGGCGGGAGCGCGACGCGGCGTAGCAGGGCCTTACGGAACGACGACGACCTTCGTCCCGCTCACGGCGAACTCCCACATGGCCCGCCCGTCCGCAGGCTTCTCCCTGATCGCGCCCGTCTTCTTCCCGGAGTTCGGGTTCGGCGAGGATCCGTCGACCGCGGCGCTGAAGCCGAAGACCACCCCGTTCACCGCGTTGAACCGCACCACGTGCTCCACCGGGATCCCGTCCGACCCGGTGATGTTCGCGGAGCGTGACGTCACCGTGTACGTCCCCGGCTGCGGGCTCACCGCGCTCGGCGCGACGTCGAAGGTCCGCGAGGCCTTGCCGTCCGCCCCCACCAGCCACACCCGCTTCTGCGCGAGCGCGTAGACGACCCGCATCCCGGTGCCCGAGGCCGCCGGAACCGCGTTCGCCGCCTGCTGCTGGCCGCCCTGCGGGCCCGCGGCCGGCTTGCCGCCCTGCTGCTGGGACTGCTTGTCCTTGCCCGCGGCGGCGTGGTGACGGGCGGGCTTGTCGGGCGCGGCCTCGGCCTGGTAGGCGAGGAAGCCGACCCCGGCCAGCGCCGCCGCGGTGAGCGCGGCCACGATGACCCCCGAGCTGCTGCGTGCCACGCTGAGCACCCCTTCGTCTGCGAATACGCTGCGGATACGCGTACGCGCGCATACGCTGCCCTGCTCCCCCATGGCCTGAACGGCATGGGGGTACCCCCGGCCGACCGTAGCACCTGGACGAGCCCCCGCCGTGCCCCCGGCAGCCCCGGTGCGCACACCCGCCCGGTTCCCGGCCGGGCACCGGCCGCCCCACCCGGCGCCGTACGCTTGTCGGTGTGCTGCTGCTCGCTCTTGATACCGCCACCCCCGCCGTCACCGTAGCCCTCCACGACGGCGACTCCGTCGTCGCCGAGTCGGGTCAGGTGGACGCCCGCAGGCACGGTGAGCTGCTGCTTCCCGCCGTCGACCGGGTGCTCGCCGAGGCCGGCCGCAAGCTCGCGGACGTGACGGACATCGTCGTCGGCGTCGGCCCCGGCCCGTACACCGGCCTGCGCGTCGGCATCGTCACGGCGGCCACCTTCGGCGCCGCGCTCTCCGTCCCGGTCCACGGTCTGTGCTCGCTCGACGGCATTGCGTACGCGGCCGGGCAGGCGGGCCTGACCGGCGAGTTCGTCGTCGCGACGGACGCCCGCCGCAAGGAGGTCTACTGGGCCCGCTACGCGGACCCGCGCACCCGCCTGACCGAGCCCGCCGTGGACCGCCCCGCCGACCTCACCGAGAAGCTGGCCGGCCTGACGGCCGTCGGCGCGGGAGCCGTCCTGTACGCCGACGCCTTCACGGACGTCCGGGCCGACCTGCCACAGCACCAGTCCGCGGCCGCCCTGGCGGCGCTCGCGGCCGAGAAGCTGCGCACGGGCGGGGAGTTCCTGCCGGACCAGCCGCTGTACCTGCGCCGTCCCGACGCCCAGGTACCGGCCAACTACAAGGTGGTCACCCCGAAGTGACGGCGACACCCGTGCCCGACCCGGCCGAAGTGCCCGTCCGCATCCGGGAGATGCGCTGGTGGGACATCGGGCCGGTGCTGGAGCTGGAGCGCGAGCTCTTCCCGCACGACGCCTGGTCCAAGGGTTTGTTCTGGTCCGAACTGGCCCACGCGCGCGGGCCGAACGCCAACCGCCGCTACGTGGTCGCCGAGACCGGCGAGGAGAAGCCCCGCGTCGTCGGCTACGCCGGGCTCGCCGCCGTCGACGGCACCGGCGACGTCCAGACCATCGCGGTCTCCTACGACTTCTGGGGCACCGGCCTCGGCGCCCGGCTGCTCGCCGAGCTGCTGACCACCGCGACCTCCTTCGAGTGCCGCGAGGTGCTGCTCGAAGTGCGCGTCGACAACACCCGGGCCCAGCGCCTCTACGAGCGCTTCGGCTTCGAGCCGGTCGGCGTCCGCCGCGGCTACTACCAGCCGGGCAACGTCGACGCCCTCGTCATGCGCCTCTCCGACCCTTCTACCGCAGTGCAAGGAATGACCCATGGCTCGCAAGGCTGACGAACCCCTCGTCCTCGGCATCGAGACCTCGTGCGACGAGACCGGCGTCGGCATCGTCCGCGGCCACACGCTCCTCGCGGACGCGGTCGCCTCCAGCGTCGACGAGCACGCCCGCTTCGGCGGCGTCGTCCCCGAGGTCGCCAGCCGGGCGCACCTGGAGGCGATGGTCCCGACGATCCAGCGCGCCCTGAAGGAGGCCGGGGTCAGCGCGAAGGACCTCGACGGCATCGCGGTGACGGCCGGCCCGGGCCTCGCGGGCGCGCTGCTCGTGGGCGTCTCGGCGGCGAAGGCGTACGCCTTCGCGCTCGGCAAGCCGCTGTACGGCGTGAACCACCTGGCCTCCCACATCTGCGTGGACCAGCTCGAACACGGTGCCCTGCCGGAGCCGACGATGGCGCTGCTCGTGAGCGGCGGCCACTCCTCGCTGCTGCTGGCCCCCGACATCACCTCCGACGTCCGCCCGCTGGGCTCCACCATCGACGACGCGGCGGGCGAGGCCTTCGACAAGATCGCCCGTGTCCTCCACCTCGGCTTCCCGGGCGGCCCGGTCATCGACCGCTACGCGCGCGAGGGCGACCCGGAGGCGATCCGCTTCCCGCGCGGCCTGACCGGCCCGCGCGACCCCGCCTACGACTTCTCCTTCTCGGGCCTCAAGACGGCGGTGGCCCGCTGGATCGAGGCCAAGCGCGCCGCGGGCGAGGACGTCCCCGTCGCGGACGTGGCGGCGTCCTTCCAGGAGGCGGTCGTCGACGTGCTGACCCGCAAGGCCGTCCGCGCCTGCAAGGACGAGGGCGTCGACCACCTCATGATCGGCGGCGGCGTCGCCTCCAACTCCCGCCTGCGCGCGATGGCGCAGCGCCGCTGCGAGGACGCGGGCATCACCCTGCGCATCCCGCGCCCGAAGCTGTGCACGGACAACGGCGCCATGGTCGCGGCGCTGGGCGCGGAGATGGTGGCACGGGGCCGGGCGGCCTCGTCGTGGGACCTCTCGGCGGACTCCTCGCTGCCGGTGACGGAGCCGCACGTGCCGGGACACGGCCACGACCATGGGCACGGTCATGGGCACGGTCACGACCACGACCACTTCCACGAGTTGAGCAAGGACAACCTGTATTCCTGACGGCTTATCCTGATGCTCGTACAACCGGGGGAGACGGGGAAGGCGGCGATCCGCGGTGGAATGGTTCTGGTGGGCGTTCATCTTCGCCGGCCCTGCTGCGGGCATCGTCGCCAAGGTCACCGAACCCGTGCGCAGCGGGCTCAAGATGCGCCATGAGCGCAAGCTGGCGGAGCTGGAGGCGCAGCGCGAAGCCCAGCGCGAGGAGCGCGCTGCGCTGGAGGCAGCCGCCAAGCCGCCCGCGCCGGTGTGCGGTTGCGGACACCACCTCGCCAAGCACGACAAGCAGGGCAAGTGCCATGAGTCGGTCGAGGTGGCCGTCGCCTGGGACGCGGACAAGAAGCCGGTCCGCTACGAGCCGGGCCGGTGCAACTGCCAGCAGTACGTGGGCCCGCAGCCGTTGACGACGCTCTACGCGGAGGATCTGACGGACCTGGACTGAGCGGGGCCTACGCCCGGACCGCCTGCCCCAGCAGCATCGCCGGCGCCCCGGCAACTCGCGTCAGAACGATCACGCAGGAGTTCGGCCCGTCGAGCTTCAGCTTCTTGCGGAGCTCCTCCGGCTCGACGGCAGACCCCCGCTTCTTGATCACGGCCACGCCGATCGCGCGCTCGCGCACGATCGCCTTCAGCTTCTTGAGGTTGAAGGGGAGCACGTCCGTGATCTCGTACGCCGCCGCATACGGCGTCGCGCGCAGCTCGTCGGCCGTCACGTACGCGATCGTCTCGTCGACGAGCCCGCCGCCCAGCTCCTCCGCGATCTCCGCGACCAGGTGCGCCCGGATCACCGCGCCGTCAGGTTCGTACAGATACCGCCCCACCGGGCGGACCGCCGGGTCCGGGAGGCCGCGGCCCGTCAGCGACGCGCCCCCCGGCAGGAGCGTCGCCCGCCGGACGCCCGGGTCCGTGCCGAACCACAGCACGGCCTCCTTCACATCCCCGCCGTCCGAGATCCACTCCGCCTCCGCCTCCTCGGGGACCGCCTCGTGCGGCACCCCCGGCGCGATCTTGAGCGCCGCGAACGGGGCCTTGCGGGCGGCACCGACCGCCCAGGACAGCGGCGGCGAATAGGCCTCGGGGTCGAAGATCCGGCCGCGGCCGCCGCGCCGCGCCGGGTCGACGAAGACCGCGTCGTACGCGGAGGCGTCGACCTCGGTCACGTCCGCGCAGCGCACCTCGATCAGCTCGGACAGCCCCAGCGCCGCCGCGTTCGCCCGGACGACCTCGCAGGTCAGCGGGTCGCGGTCGACGGCGAGCACCGAGACGCCCGCCCGCGCCAGCGCGATCGCGTCGCCCCCGATGCCACAGCAGAGGTCGGCCACCCGGCGCACCCCGAGCGCCGCGAAGCGGCGGGCACGGTACGCGGCGACCGAGGTGCGGGTCGCCTGCTCGACGCCGTGGGGGGTGAAGTACATGCGGTACGCATCCTCGGTACCGAACTTCGCGACCGCCCGCTGCCGCAGCCGCGCCTGCCCGAGCGCGGCGGACACCAGCTCGGCGGGATGCTCCCGCCGCAGCCGGGTCGCTGCCGCTAGCTCCTGGGAGGGGTCGTAGTGGCGCAGCTCGCCGAGGAGGCGGCGGCCCTCGTCGGTGAGCAGGGAGGCGAAGGCGTCGACGTCTGGTGCAGGCACGGTGCCATTCTCGCCGACGGCTGTTCATCAGCCCGTCCGGCGTTTGAGGACACCGCGCGCAGCGCGGTCCGGGGTTCGGGGCGGAGCCCCGAGAAATGGCGAAAGGGCGGGACCGGGGCACCCCGAAACACGGTCACCACTGCCCACCGGAGCGTGACAGCAGGGGGGTCGGCTTGTGAGGCGACCCATAGGGCCCAGGTCACATACGACTCGCGGTAGTGGACCTCGATGGGGTCAATTCGGGCATTCTGCTCGCTTTGGGGGTGTCCCTTTCCGCCCGGTCCGGTAGTAGGTCACACCTTTGCCAGCGGGTTTTTCCGCCGCTAACACTGGTCGGGTCGCACGGCGCCGTCGAACGAGACACGGCGCTTCTTTCGCGCCAATGACGGCCACTGCGACTTCGCGACTGAAAGGGATCTTCTCGCTCATGCGCTCCACCATCTCCGGCTATACCGCTCTGCCCAAGGCCCACAAGTTCTCCGCCGCTGCCGTTGCGGCGACCGGCGTCGCCGCTGTCGCCCTGGCCGCCGTCGGCGCCGGCACCGCCAGCGCCGCCCCGGCCGTCAAGACGGTCGCCCAGAACGCCCAGGCCTTCGGCGAGACCCAGCAGGACGAGCTGAGCAAGCAGACCGACACCGCCGCCGCCCAGGCCAGGACCGCCGCTGCCGCCGCCAAGGCCGCCGAGCGCACCGCCCAGCAGGCCGCCAGCCGTTCCACCGAGCGCGCCCCGATCAAGGCCGAGAAGGCCGAGGCCGCTGCTCCGGCTCCCAAGGCCTATGGCAACAACCTGGACGGCTGGATCACCCAGGCGCTGGACATCATGAAGGCCAAGGGCATCCCCGGCTCCTACGAGGGCATCAAGCGCAACATCATGCGCGAGTCGACCGGCAACCCCCAGGCGGTCAACGACTGGGACGTCAACGCCGCTGCCGGCATCCCCTCCAAGGGCCTGCTGCAGATCATCGACCCGACCTTCAAGGCGTACCACGTCGAGGGCACCTCCTGGGACATCTACGACCCGGTCGCCAACATCGTCGCCTCCTGCAACTACGCCGCCGACAAGTACGGCTCCATGGACAGCGTCAACTCCGCCTACTAAGAGCAGGCAGCCACCGCGCACAGGGCGGCAGCACCCCGATCGGGGGAGCTGCCGCCCTTTCGCGTCCGCTCACCCCCCGAGGGGGAATGCCTCGAACGTGCGGACAAGAATCGTTCGAGTGAGCTCGCCTGTTTCCGGCCTCCGGGCCGCCCTCGCCTGTGCCGCCGCCCTGCTCCTCGCGGGCACGCTGTCCGGTTGCTCGAACGGCTCGTCCCACCCCTCCCGGCCGGAGACATCCGCCCCGGAGAGCAGCGCCCCGCCCGCTCCCCGGCCCGACGCCGCCGCCTACCGCCGCTGGGGCCTCGACGGGCCCCTCGCGCCGCCGCCCGTGCCGCCGTCCACCCGGCTGACCGCGACGGTCAAGCCCGGCGAGGCCCCGCAGATCGTCCGGCGGGTGCGGACCGCCGACAAGATCGTCTTCCTCACCTTCGACGACGGGGCCGAGAAGGACCCGGAGTTCGTGAAGATGGCCGAGGACCTGAAGCTGCCGTTCACGATGTTCCTGACGGACAGCATCGCGCGCTCCGGAAGCGGCTACGGCTACTTCGACCGGCTCCGCGCCGCGGGCCCCGCCCCGGGCAACGCCGTGCAGAACCACACCCTGACCCACCCCAACCTGCGCACCCTCTCCGCCGAGGCGCAGCGCAAGGAGATCTGCGGGCAGCAGGACATCCTGGAGAAGCGGTTCGGCAGCCGCCCCGTCCTCTTCCGGCCCCCGTACGGCAACTACAACGACCAGACCCTCGCCGCGGCGGGCGGCTGCGGGGTGCGCGCGGTCGTGCTGTGGGAGGCGACGATGCAGATCAACGACATGCGTTACGCGGAAGGGGGCGGGCTGCGCCCCGGCGACATCGTCCTCGCGCACTTCCGCGGCCCGTCCGAGCTCAAGGGCACGACGATGACGCAGATGGTGACGAACATGCTGCGCAGCATCCAGAAACAGGGCTACACGGTGGCGCGCCTGGAGGACTACGTGTAGGTGCGCGCCCCCGCGACGCGCCGCCCCGCAGGTGGAGTAGGCGCCCCGCCCCCCGGGTAGGTCATGGCTCGCCGCACGGCGAATTGGCACTCCGCTTGACCGAGTGCTAACCGCGTCATAGTCTCGGCTCCGTTGGCACTCTCCACCGGTGAGTGCCAAACACAGCGACGGGCAGGTCCGGCACCCGCGACGACGGATCCACCTGGTCGCCACCTCAGACAATTGACCCCGTGAGATCTCCGAAGGGGGAGGTCGGATCGTGACGACCGCCAGCTCCAAGGTTGCCATCAAGCCGCTTGAGGACCGCATCGTGGTCCAGCCGCTCGACGCCGAGCAGACCACGGCCTCCGGCCTGGTCATCCCGGACACCGCGAAGGAGAAGCCCCAGGAGGGTGCTGTCCTCGCCGTCGGTCCGGGCCGCTTCGAGAACGGCGAGCGCCTGCCGCTCGACGTGCAGGTCGGCGACGTCGTGCTCTACAGCAAGTACGGCGGCACCGAGGTGAAGTACAACGGCGACGAGTACCTCGTCCTCTCGGCTCGCGACGTGCTCGCGATCATCGAGAAGTAATTCACCCCGAAGCCACAGGCTTTCGAGGCTTTTGACTGCGCCCCTGGTTCCCGTGCCTGAAGAGCCGGGCGCCCGGGGCGCAGTTCGTTGAGAGATACGGCGAAGGATACGTAACCCATGGCCAAGACCCTGAAGTTCGACGAGGACGCCCGTCGCGCCCTTGAGCGCGGCGTCAACAAGCTCGCCGACACCGTGAAGGTGACCATCGGCCCCAAGGGCCGCAATGTCGTCATCGACAAGAAGTTCGGCGCTCCCACCATCACCAACGACGGTGTGACCATCGCCCGTGAGGTCGAGCTCGACGACGCGTACGAGAACCTGGGCGCCCAGCTCGTCAAGGAGGTGGCGACCAAGACCAACGACATCGCGGGTGACGGCACCACCACCGCCACCGTGCTGGCCCAGGCGCTGGTCCGCGAGGGTCTGCGCAACGTCGCCGCCGGCGCTTCCCCGGCCGCCCTGAAGAAGGGCATCGACGCCGCGGTCAAGGCCGTCTCCGACGAGCTGCTCGCGACCTCCCGCCCGATCGACTCCAAGACCGACATCGCCGCCGTCGCCGCGCTGTCCGCCCAGGACAAGCAGGTCGGCGAGCTCATCGCCGAGGCGATGGACAAGGTCGGCAAGGACGGTGTCATCACCGTCGAGGAGTCCAACACCTTCGGCCTGGAGCTGGACTTCACCGAGGGCATGGCCTTCGACAAGGGTTACCTGTCGCCGTACATGGTCAGCGACCAGGAGCGTATGGAGGCCGTCCTCGACGACCCGTACATCCTGATCCACCAGGGCAAGATCGCCTCGATCCAGGACCTGCTGCCGCTGCTGGAGAAGGTCATCCAGGCCGGTGCCTCCAAGCCGCTGCTGATCATCGCCGAGGACGTCGAGGGCGAGGCCCTGTCGACCCTCGTCGTCAACAAGATCCGTGGCACCTTCAACGCCGTCGCCGTCAAGGCGCCCGGCTTCGGCGACCGCCGCAAGGCGATGCTCGGCGACATGGCCACCCTCACCGGCGGCACCGTCGTCGCCGAGGAGGTCGGCCTCAAGCTCGACCAGGTCGGCCTGGACGTGCTGGGCACCGCCCGCCGCGTGACCATCACCAAGGACGACACCACCATCGTCGACGGCGGCGGCAACGCTGCCGACGTCGCCGGCCGCGTCGCCCAGATCAAGGCCGAGATCGAGGCCACGGACTCCGACTGGGACCGTGAGAAGCTCCAGGAGCGCCTCGCCAAGCTCGCCGGCGGCGTCTGCGTGATCCGCGTGGGTGCGGCCACCGAGGTCGAGCTCAAGGAGAAGAAGCACCGTCTGGAGGACGCCATCTCCGCGACCCGCGCCGCGGTCGAGGAGGGCATCGTCTCCGGTGGCGGTTCCGCTCTGGTCCACGCCGCCAAGGTGCTGGACGGCGGTCTGGGCAAGGAGGGCGACGAGGCCACCGGTGTCGCCGTCGTCCGCCGCGCCGTCGTCGAGCCGCTGCGCTGGATCGCCGAGAACGCGGGCCTCGAGGGCTACGTCATCACCTCCAAGGTCGCCGAGCTGGACAAGGGCCAGGGCTTCAACGCCGCGACCGGCGAGTACGGCGACCTGGTGAAGGCCGGCGTCATCGACCCGGTCAAGGTCACCCGCTCCGCCCTGGAGAACGCCGCCTCCATCGCCTCCCTGCTGCTCACGACCGAGACCCTGGTCGTCGAGAAGAAGGAAGAGGAGCCCGCCGAGGCCGGTCACGGCCACGGTCACGGCCACGCGCACTGACGCACTCCGCAAGCCCGAGGCCCGGCACCCCGCAAGGGGCGCCGGGCCTCCGGCGTTTCACGACTGCGGCCTGCCCGGGCCTCAGCGGGTCGGGCCGTACCTGCGGCCGGAGACGGACGACACCCGGCCGAGCGCCCCGCGGGGCACGATCTTCGTCAGGCCGGTCAGCGCCTTGTAGCGCGGGTCCGGGACGGACAGCGACTTGCCGCGCGCCAGGTCCTTGAGCGCGGCGTCCACCAGCCGGTCGGCGTCGAGCCACATCCAGCCGGGGACGTTGTCCGTCCCCATCCCCGCCCGCTGGTGGAACTCCGTCCGGACGAAACCGGGGCACAGCGCCATCAGCCGCACCCCGCTCCCCGCCAGGTCCCGCGCGGCGCCCTGCGTGAACTGCACGACCCACGCCTTGCTCGCGCCGTAGGTGCCCCGCGGCAGGAACGCGGCCACCGACGCCACGTTGACCACGCCGCCGCGCTTCCGCTCGCGCATCACGCCCACCGCGGCCGACGTCAGCCGCAGCACCGCCTCGCAGTGCACCTTGAGCATCTTCAGCTCGTCGGCCATCGGCACGTCGAGGAAGGAGCCCTTGTTGCCGAACCCCGCATTGTTGACCAGCAGATCCACCGGATGCTTCCGGTCCGCGAGCCGCTTCTCGACCGCGGCGATGCCCGCGTCCTCCGACAGGTCGGCGCGCAGCACCTCGGCCTCCACGCCGTGCCGGTCGTGCAGCTCGGTCGCCTGCTCGTGCAGCCGTTTCTCGTCGCGGGCCACCAGGACGAGGTTGTGCCCGTCGGCTGCGAGCCGCCGTGCAAAGGCCGCGCCGATGCCCGCGGTTGCTCCCGTGATCAGTGCAGTCGTCATACGGGAACGTTAGTGCTCGCCGCCCCCTCACGGCTGCCTACCGGCGAGTCCTTTCCTCCCTCCGGGCGCGCCGTTTGACGGCCCGTCCACTCGGCGGCCTTCCGCCGGATCCCGCCGGGCAGCGCATCGCCGGCCGCCAGGACGCGGGGCAGCAGCGCACGTTCGGTGGTGAGCGCGCGGAAGACGAAGGAGACGGACACCTCGTGCTCCGGCCGGTGCACGACGGTCACCGGGTCGCCCGCACGGATCTCGCCCGGCTCGACGACCCGCAGGTACGCCCCCGGCGCGGCGACCTGCGTGAACCGCCGGACCCAGCCCGCCTCGCCCAGCCAGTCGGCGAACGTGCGGCAGGGGATGCGCGGCGCGGAGACCTCCAGCACCAGATCCCGCCCGATGCGCCAGCGCTCGCCGATGCGGGCCCCGTTGACGTCGACCCCGACGGTGGTGAGGTTCTCGCCGAAGGAGCCGGGCGGCAGGGTGCGCCCCAACTCCCGCTCCCAGCCGTCGAGATCCTCGCGGGCGAAGGCGTAGACGGCCTGGTCGTTCCCGCCGTGGTGCTCGAGGTGGACCACTTCGTCACCGGCCAGGCCGCTGCCCGCGGTGCCCTTCGGGCCGGGGGCGGCCACCGCGACCGGGCCCGTCGCGGGCCGCTTGTCGATGCCCGTGACGATGCCGTCGGCGAAGCCCGGGGCGCCCGGGCGGTCCGCCGTGGTCCGGGCGCGTCCGAGGTTCACGGAGAGCAGGTGCATGGGCCTCAGGGTAGGGGGCACCGGTCAAAGCGTCGAGAACTCATGCTCTGCAGCCCCCAAGCCGGGCTTATGCTCGGAGACATGATCGAGGCACGTCATCTGAGGGTGCTGCGCGCCGTGGCCACCACCGGTTCGTTCTCCGCCGCGGCCCGCGAGCTGGGCTGCACCCAGCCCGCGGTCAGCCAGCAGATGAAGGCCCTGGAGCAGTCCACGGGCACCCCCCTGCTGATCCGCGCGGGCCGCGAGATGCGGCTGACGCAGGCGGGCGAGGCGCTCGTCCGGCACGCGACGGGCATCCTGGCCGGGCTGACCGCCGCCGAGGAGGAGGTCGCGGCGATCGCGGGCCTGCGCGCGGGGCGGGTGCGGCTGGTGTCCTTCCCCAGCGGCAGCTCGGCGCTGGTGCCCTCCGCACTGGCGGCGATGCGGGCCGCGCACCCCGCCATGCAGATCTCGCTGGTCGAGGCCGAGCCGGGGCGTTCCGTGGAGATGCTGCGCGAGGGCGACTGCGAGATCGCCCTGGCCTTCCGTTACCCCGAGGTCGAGGTGCGCGGTGACGGGCAGGCGGCCCGCGAGGAGTGGGACGACCTCGTCGTCCGGCCACTGCTGACCGACCGGCTCGTCGGCGTGCTGCCGGAGGGCCACCGGCTGGCGGAGGCGGAGCGGATCGGGATCGGCGAGCTGGCGGAGGAGCCGTGGATCGCGGGCTGCCCGCGCTGTCGGCGGCACTTGGTCGAGGTCTGCGAGAGCGCGGGCTTCACGCCCCGGATCGACTTCGCGACGGACGACTACCCGGCGGTGTTCGGGCTGGTGGGCGCGGGGCTCGGGGTTGCCGTGATGCCCGAGCTGGCGTTGGAGTCGGTGGTGCCCATGGGCGCGCGCACGGTGCCGGTTGAGCCGCTGGTGCAGCGCGAGATCGTGGCCCTCACGCTGCCCGACCTGGAGCGGGTCCCGGCCGTCGGGGCCATGCTGGACCGGCTGACGGAGGCGACGCGGCGCTGAGGCGCCGCGGCGCGCGCAAGCGGGGTGGCGGGGCGAGGCGATGGGGTGGGGTGGGATGGGAGAAACGTTTCTTCAGCTCGTCGGGCCACGTCGGCGGCCGCTCCGTGCCGCCCGCTTTCACGCGCTCATCGAGCCGGTCGCGGTGATGGACCGGTGCCGGGCGCGCCCCATCAGCTCCTCCCGCTCGTCCTCGGTCAGGCCGCCCCACACGCCGTAGGGCTCGCGCACCGCCAGCGCGTGCGCCGCGCACTCGGCGCGCACCGGGCAGCGCATGCACACCTCTTTCGCAGAAGTCTCCCGGGCGCTGCGGGCCGCGCCCCGCTCGCCCTCGGGATGGAAGAAGAGGGAGCTGTCGACTCCGCGGCACGCCGCCAGCAACTGCCAGTCCCAGAGGTCGGCGTTGGGGCCGGGAAGGCGGGAGAAATCTGCCATGACTATCCCCTCGAAGCGATCGGAACCGATGTGTCGAAGCGATGTGCGTGACATGCACTTTTCAACTGCCATCCGAGCAGATGAAAATATGACTCATTGCGAATCTAGCCACAGATAGCTGCGAATGGGAAGAAAAGCGCCCCCAACTGAGCAAATGGGGCATAAGGCGGGGCGGGGGTGGGTCGTCCTGCCGCGCGTTCCCCGTGCGCCCTGCTCCGTGTCCGCTCCTTCACGTAGAGTGCCGAACGTGGCCGACCGAGCCCGTAACTCTTTCGGGTGACCGTCGTTGAGAGTGCGGAGGCGGTTGACGAAATCAAGCGGTCGGGCGGGTGTCCGGGCTTGGTGGAGCTTGTCGGTATCTTCCGGCGTCTCGTCGATCGCACAGGTGACGATCAGTACCAGCCTGGAGGCTCAAGGTGACGCGCATCAGCTGCGGAGGACGGCCATGACATCCGTCCTCGTCTGCGACGACTCCCCGCTTGCCCGAGAGGCGCTCCGTCGTGCGGTGGCGACCGTGCCCGGCGTCGAGCGCGTGACGACGGCGGCCAACGGCGAGGAAGTCCTCCGCCGCTGGGGCGCCGATCGTTCGGATCTGATTCTGATGGACGTACGCATGCCCGGTCTCGGCGGCGTGGAGACCGTGCGCCGGCTCCTCTCCGCCGACCCCGGAGCCCGCATCATCATGCTCACCGTCGCGGAGGACCTCGACGGGGTGGCCCTCGCGGTCGCCGCCGGGGCGCGCGGCTACCTGCACAAGGACGCCTCGCGCGCCGAGCTGCGGGCCACCGTGACGCAGGCGCTCGCCGACCCCACCTGGCGGCTCGCCCCGCGCAGGCTGCGCTCGGCGGAGATGGGCGCCGCGCCCACGCTCACCGCGCGCGAGATCCAGGTGCTGGAGGGCATGAGCCACGGCCGCTCCAACGCCGAGATCGGCCGCGAGCTGTTCCTCTCCGAGGACACCGTGAAGACGCATGCGCGTCGCCTGTTCAAGAAGCTGGGCGCCTCGGACCGGGCGCACGCGGTGGCGCTCGGCTTCCGGTGGGGTCTGGTCCGCTAGGCGCGTGTGGCGCGCAGCGCCGTGCGGTCGCGTTGCGCGTCACCGGGCAGGCGGTGCGCACCGCGACCTCACCGTGTCGGCGCCGGACGCCGAAACTCCGACGGATGCCGCATCCTTGGAGTTGTGACTCCTCCCCGTCCCCGGTACAGGCCGGCGTTCATCGCCCGGCCGGGAGAGACCTCATGACGGACAGGGCCGGTCCCGTGCACCGCGGCATGGGCACAAGCTATCGGGGGAGTCGTGGGCGTGGGGCGGGTATACCCGGAAGGGGGCGACGCGAGACGTGAGTGCGACGACACCGACGCGTAACGGTTCGATGCACAACAATGAGGGCGGTGCCACGGATCGTCCGGCGTCAAGGCACCATGGACCGATGCGCGACGACGAGTTCCCGGGGCCCCCTGTGGCCACAGGTCCGGGGGAGATCGGCGCCCTCGTCGCCCGTGCCGTCGAGGGGGACCGGCGGGCCACTCATGATCTGCTCGCCCTGGTGCACCCGCTCGCGCTGCGCTACTGCCGCACGCGGCTGTCGCGTCTGCCGGGCGACGCCCGGCACTTCGTGGACGACCTGGCGCAGGAGGTCTGCCTGGCGGTGCTCTGCGCGCTCCCGCGCTACCGCGACACCGGGCGCCCCTTCGAGGCCTTCGTCGTGGCCATCGCCGCCCACAAGGTCGCCGACCTCCAGCGGGCCGCCATGCGGCACCCCGGCAGTACGGCCGTGCCCTCCGACGAGATGCCCGAGCAGCCCGACGACTCGCTCGGGCCGGAGGAACGGGCACTGCTCAGCAGCGATGCGGAGTGGGCCAAGAAGCTGCTGGCCAACCTTCCGGAGAACCAGCGCGAGCTGGTGCTGCTGAGGGTCGCGGTGGGGCTGACGGCCGAGGAGACCGGGCAGATGCTGGGCATGTCGCCCGGCGCGGTCCGGGTCGCCCAGCACCGGGCGCTCAGCCGGCTGCGGGCCCTCGCGGAACAGTAGGCGGAACAGCGGGCCGAACGGCAAAAGGCGCCTGCAGCGCGGCGCTTGGAGGAATCTCCAAGTGATGCGGGACTCAGCCGTAGTGGAATGGGACACGCGTGGCGCCCGTTAGCATGGGAGTCCTCGCTGATGCAAGACCATTGGAGAAGGTGTCATGACTGACAACGTCGACGGTATGCCCGCGAAGTTCGCGATGCTCGGTCTGACATACGACGACGTCCTGCTGATGCCGGGCGCCTCCGAGGTGCTGCCCAACACCGTCGACACCGCCTCCCGGGTCTCGCGCAACGTGCGGGTGAACATCCCGCTGCTGTCCGCCGCGATGGACAAGGTCACCGAGGCGCGCATGGCCATCGCCATGGCCCGCCAGGGCGGCGCGGGCGTGCTGCACCGCAACCTCTCCATCGAGGACCAGGCCAACCAGGTCGACCTCGTCAAGCGCTCCGAGTCCGGCATGGTCTCGGACCCGATCACCGTCCGTCCCGACGCCACGCTGGCCGAGGCGGACGCGCTTTGTGCGAAGTTCCGGATC
The DNA here is from genome assembly GCF_047456005.1 of Streptoverticillium reticulum. Lineage (NCBI taxonomy): Bacteria > Bacillati > Actinomycetota > Actinomycetes > Kitasatosporales > Streptomycetaceae > Streptomyces > Streptoverticillium reticulum. The sequence continues at coordinate 4,762,443 of NZ_CP179755.1, forward strand.
AGCGGTGTGCCGGTCACCGACGGGGCGAACAAGCTGCTCGGCATCGTCACCAACCGCGACATGGCCTTCGAGCTGGACCGCAGCCGCCAGGTCCGCGAGGTCATGACCCCGATGCCGCTGGTGACGGGCAAGGTCGGGATCTCCGGCGAGGCCGCGATCGAGCTGCTCCGCCGCCACAAGATCGAGAAGCTGCCGCTGGTGGACGACGCCGGCGTGCTCAAGGGCCTCATCACGGTCAAGGACTTCGTCAAGGCCGAGCAGTACCCGAACGCCGCGAAGGACGCCGACGGCCGGCTGATCGTCGGTGCCGCGGTCGGCGTCGGCGCCGAGGCCTTCGAGCGCGCCCAGGCGCTCGTCGAGGCCGGTGCCGACTTCCTGGTCGTGGACAGCGCCCACGGCCACAGCCGCGGCATCCTCGACATGATCGCCAAGGTCAAGTCCAACATCAACGTCGACGTCGTCGGCGGCAACGTCGCCACCCGCGAGGGCGCCCAGGCGCTGATCGACGCGGGCGTGGACGGCGTGAAGGTCGGTGTCGGCCCGGGCTCGATCTGCACCACCCGCGTCGTCGCCGGCATCGGCGTCCCGCAGGTCACCGCGATCTACGAGGCCGCCCAGGCCTGCCACGCGGCGGGCGTGCCGCTGATCGGCGACGGCGGTCTGCAGTACTCCGGCGACATCGCCAAGGCGATCGCCGCGGGCGCCGACACGGTGATGCTGGGCTCGCTGCTCGCCGGCTGCGAGGAGTCGCCGGGCGAGATGGTCTTCATCAACGGCAAGCAGTTCAAGTCCTACCGGGGCATGGGTTCGCTCGGCGCGATGCAGTCGCGCGGCCAGGCGAAGTCCTTCTCCAAGGACCGCTACTTCCAGGACAACGTCCTCTCCGAGGACAAGCTGGTCCCCGAGGGCATCGAGGGCCAGGTCCCCTACCGCGGACCGCTGTCCTCGGTCGCCCATCAGCTCATCGGCGGCCTGCGCGCCTCCATGGGCTACGTCGGCTCCGCGGACATCCAGGAGCTGAAGGACAAGGGCCGCTTCGTCCGCATCACGTCGGCGGGCCTCAAGGAGAGCCACCCGCACGACATCCAGATGACGGTCGAGGCGCCGAACTACTCGCGCCGGTAACCACGGCCTCCGGCCGGGGGTCCGGGGGTTGCCCCCCGGATGATGCGGTCAGATGACGGTCGAGGCGCCGAACTACTCCCGTCGTTAGTAGTCGGAGCTTCATCCGAGGCCCGCGGCCGTCAGGCCGCGGGCCTCGCCGCGTCAGGGATACTGGATGCGGCAGACGTGCAGAAGGAAAGGCCACACACGTGACTGAGATCGAGATCGGGCGCGGCAAGCGCGGCCGCCGGGCGTACGCCTTCGACGACATCGCCGTCGTCCCGAGTCGCCGTACCCGCGACCCGAAGGAGGTCTCGATCGCCTGGCAGATCGACGCCTACCGCTTCGAGCTGCCGTTCCTGGCCGCCCCGATGGACTCGGTCGTCTCGCCCGAGACCGCCATCCGCATCGGCGAGCTGGGCGGCCTGGGCGTGCTCAACCTCGAGGGCCTGTGGACCCGCTACGAGGACCCGGAGCCGCTGCTCGCGGAGATCGCCGAGCTGGACGAGCGCACCGCGACCAAGCGCCTGCAGGAGATCTACGCCGCTCCGATCAAGGAGGAGCTGATCGGGCAGCGCATCAAGGAGGTCCGCGACTCCGGTGTCGTGACCGCCGCCGCGCTCTCCCCGCAGCGCACCGCGCAGTTCTCCAAGGCCGTCGTCGACGCCGGCGTGGACATCTTCGTCATCCGCGGCACGACCGTCTCCGCCGAGCACGTCTCCGGTGCCGCCGAGCCGCTGAACCTGAAGCAGTTCATCTACGAGCTCGACGTGCCGGTCATCGTCGGCGGCTGCGCCACGTACACCGCCGCGCTGCACCTGATGCGCACCGGTGCCGCGGGCGTCCTGGTGGGCTTCGGCGGCGGCGCCGCGCACACCACCCGCAACGTGCTGGGCATCCAGGTCCCGATGGCGACCGCCGTCGCCGACGTGGCCGCCGCCCGCCGCGACTACATGGACGAGTCCGGCGGCCGCTACGTGCACGTCATCGCCGACGGCGGCGTGGGCTGGTCCGGCGACCTGCCCAAGGCCATCGCCTGCGGTGCGGACGCCGTGATGATGGGCTCCCCGCTCGCCCGCGCCACCGACGCGCCGGGCCGCGGCCACCACTGGGGCATGGAGGCCGTCCACGAGGACGTGCCGCGCGGCAAGCGCATGAACCTGGGCGTGGTCGGCTCGACCGAGGAGATCCTCCTCGGCCCCTCGCACACCCCCGACGGCTCCATGAACTTCTTCGGCGCCCTGCGCCGGGCCATGGCCACCACGGGCTACAGCGAGCTCAAGGAGTTCCAGCGCGTCGAGGTGACGGTCGCGCCGTCGCAGCACGACAACCGCTGACGCACCGACAGGCGAAGGCCCGGGCTGCTGTGGCGGCTCGGGCCTTTTCCGTTGCCCGCCAGGCCCGTTAGCTCCGTATAAAGGTTCGAGCATAGGGAATACTGGCGACTTATGGCGCAAAGCAAGTCGTTCAGCGGCAGGGACATGGGCATCGACCTCGGCACCGCGAACACGCTGGTGTACGTGCGGGGCAAGGGGGTGGTGCTCAACGAACCCTCGGTCGTCGCCGTCAACGCCGATGACGGCAGCGTGCTGTCGGTCGGCTCCGAGGCCAAGGAGACCATCGGCCGCACCCCTTCGAACATCGTCGCCGTGCGCCCGCTGCGCGACGGCGTCATCGCCGACTTCGAGATCGCCGAGCGGATGCTGCGGCACTTCATGAAGAAGGTGCTGGCGGGCCGCCGCTTCACCCGGCCCCGCGTCGTGGTGTGCGTGCCGTCGGGCATCACGGGCGTGGAGCGCCGCGCGGTCATCGAGGCCGCGTCGCAGGCCGGGGCGCGGGCGGTGCACCTGGTGGAGGAGCCCATGGCCGCCGCGATCGGCGCGGGCCTGCCGGTCAGCGAGCCGACCGGCTGCATGGTCGTCGACATCGGCGGCGGCACCACCGAGGTCGCGGTGATCTCGCTGGGCGGCATCGTCACGGCGCGCTCGGTGCGCACCGCGGGCGACGCCATGGACGCGGCGATCATGTCCTACGTCAAGAAGGAGTACTCCCTCGCGATCGGTGAGCGCACCGCCGAGGAGATCAAGATGACCATCGGCTCCGCCGCCCCGACCGGTTACTGGTCGGCGGCCGGACTGAGCGCGCTGGCCCAGCAGTTGGAGAAGAACGCCGAGGTCGAGGGCGCGGGCGGCGACCCGGAGGAGACCCAGGGCCTCAAGCTGCCGGAGCGCATCACCATCCGCGGCCGCGACCAGGTCAGCGGCCTGCCGAAGACGCTGACGCTGACGGCGGACGAGATCCGGCACGCGCTCTCCGAGCCGGTCGACGCCATCGTGATGGCGGTGCGCCAGAGCCTGGACGAGACCCCGCCGGAGCTGTCGGGCGACATCATGGACCGCGGCATCGTGCTGACGGGCGGCGGTGCGCTGCTGCGCGGGCTGGACGTCCGCCTCAGCAAGGAGCTGGACATCCCGGTCCTGGTCGCGGACGACCCGCTGGACTGCGTGGCCGTCGGCACGGGCCGTTGCGTGGAGGACTTCGCGGCCCTGCGGACGGTGCTGGACGCACAGCCGCGACTGCTGGCGGGGCGGAGGTTGTAGGCCCCGTAAGGGGTGCGGGGAACTGCGCGACCAGCCGCTGCCGGCCCGCAGTCGACGCACTACCCCGGGTATCTTCGGCTGTGGGCGCGTCGTGGCCGGTTGCGCAGTTCCCCGCGCCCCTTACGGGGCGCGAGGTCCGCCGGACACGCGCCCCGCACCCCCTACAGCCGGTGCGCTGCGCCAGCAGGACTGGCGCCCCGCGTGTCCAGCAGCAACTGCGCCTTGACCGCGAGCCCTTGAAGGTCGTACGTCCGGTGCGGCTGCAGCAGCACCGTCAAGTCGGCGTCCGCCGCCGCCTCGTAGAGGCAGTCGGCCCGTGGCACAGGCTGGCCCAGCACGCGCCACTGCGCCACGTAGGGGTCGTGGTAGCTGAGCTGGGCCCCCATCTCCATCAGCCGGGAGGCGATCTCCCGCGCCGGCGAGCCCTCCTGGTCGGCCACGTCCGCCTTGTAACCGACGCCGAGCAGCAGCACGCGGGCGCCGCGGGCCGACTTGCCGTGCTCGTTGAGCAGGGTGGCGCAGCGCTGGATGACGTAGCGCGGCATCCGCCCGTTGACCTCCTGCGCCAGCTCCACCATGCGCAGCGGATGTCCGGGGCTGCTGCGCCGGTACGAGAGGTAGGCGGGGTCGATGGGCACCCCGTGGCCCCCCACCCCGGGTCCGGGACGGAAGGCCTGGAAGCCGAATGGCTTGGTCTCCGCACAGCGCACGACGTCCCACAGGTCGACGCCGATGTCGTGGCAGAACACCGCCATCTCGTTGACCAGTGCGATGTTGACGTGCCGGTAGTTGGTCTCCAGCACCTTGACCGTCTCGGCCTCGCGCACCCCCCGGGCCCGGACGACCTTCTCGCAGAACCGTCCGTAGAACGCGGCGGCGGCCTCCGTGCAGGCGGCGGTGAGGCCGCCGATGACCTTGGGGGTGTTGGCGAAGCCGTGGCGCCGGTTGGCGGGGTCGAAGCGGCTGGGGGAGTAGGCGAGATGGAAGTCCCGGCCGGCGCGCAGCCCGGAGCCCGCTTCGAGGAGGGGGCGCACGAAGTCCTCGGTCGTGCCGGGGTGGACGGCGGACTCCAGCAGCACGGTGGTGTGCGGGCGCAGCCGCACGGCCAGGGTGCGGGCGGCGTCGCGGACGGCGCCGAGATCCAGCGCGCGGTCCTCGCCGAGCCGGGTGGGGGCGCAGATCACTGCGGTACGGACCTTGCCGAGCTCGGCGTCCTCGGTGGTGGGGCGGAAGCCCGCGGAGAGCATGCGGCGGATCCCGGCGGCGGTCAGCGAGCCGTCGCCGCCCTCGGCGGGCAGCCGCCCGGCGCGCAGTTCGGCGACGGTGTGCGGGTCGGGGTCGTAGCCGACGGTGGGGAGGCGCGCGGCGGTGGCCGCCTGGGCGAGGGGGAGGCCGAGGGGACCGAGTCCGATGACGGCGAGATCTGCGGGCATGACGGGGCGGTCCTCCCCGGGGGCAGGTCGAGGCTCGAACGGGCTGAATCAGGTTAAGCGGATATATGACAGATATCCGGGATTGTGGGGGCTTGCCGCGCCGTGCCACGGGCCCCGCTGCGCCCCCGGGACGGCCGGAACGGCGGATCTGGGGCAGCATCGAAGGGAGACGGCGGACGGGCCGGGCCCGCCGGCGGGCTGCACCGGCGCCGGCGGCGCCGTCACCGGCGGACAGCGTGAGCGGTCGAGCGGGAGGCAGTGGTGAGGACATCGGTACTCGGGCCGGCCGAGCGCGGACAGGCGCTCGCCCGGATGGCGGAACGCGAACTGGACATCCTCGTGGTCGGCGCCGGAGTGGTCGGCGCGGGCACCGCGCTCGACGCGGCGACCCGGGGGCTGGTGACGGGCCTGGTGGAGGCCCGGGACTGGGCCGCGGGCACCTCCAGCCGCTCCAGCAAGCTCATCCACGGCGGGCTGCGCTACCTGGAGATGCTCGACTTCGCGCTCGTGCGCGAGGCCCTCAAGGAACGCGGCCTGCTGCTGCAGCGGCTCGCCCCGCACCTGGTGAAGCCCGTGCCGTTCCTCTACCCGCTCCAGCACCGGGGCTGGGAGCGCTTCTACGCGGGCGCGGGCGTGGCCCTGTACGACGCCATGTCCGTCTCCTCCGGCCACGGCCGCGGGCTGCCCACGCACCGTCACCTCACCCGCAGGCGGGCGCTGCGGATCGCCCCCGCGCTGCGCAAGGACGCGCTGATCGGCGCCCTGCAGTACTACGACGCCCAGATGGACGACGCGCGCTACGTGATGACCCTCGTGCGCACCGCCTCGGCCTACGGCGCCGACGTCGCCAACCGGGCGCGCGTGGTGGGCTTCCTGCGCGAGGGGGAGCGGGTGGTCGGCGCCCGGGTGCGCGACCTGGAGCAGGGCGGCGAGTTCGAGATCCGCGCCCGGCAGATCGTCAACGCCACCGGGGTATGGACGGACGACACCCAGCAGATGATCGCCGAACGCGGCCAGTTCCACGTCCGGGCCTCCAAGGGCATCCACCTGGTGGTGCCCAAGGACCGCATCCACTCCACGACCGGGCTGATCCTGCGCACCGAGAAGAGCGTGCTGTTCGTCATCCCCTGGGGCCGACACTGGATCATCGGCACCACCGACACCGACTGGGACCTGGACAAGGCCCACCCGGCGGCCTCCAGCGCGGACATCGACTATCTGCTGGAACACGTCAACTCGGTGCTCGCCGTGCCGCTCACGCGCGACGACGTCCAGGGCGTCTACGCCGGGCTGCGCCCGCTGCTGGCCGGCGAGTCGGACGCGACCAGCAAGCTCTCCCGCGAGCACACCGTGGCGCACCCGGTGCCCGGGCTGGTCGTCGTGGCGGGCGGCAAGTACACGACGTACCGGGTGATGGCCAAGGACGCGGTGGACGAGGCGGTGCACGGGCTGGCCCAGCGGGTGGCCGACTGCGTCACCGAGGACGTGCCCCTGGTGGGCGCCGAGGGCTACCGGGCGATGTGGAACGGCCGTGCGCAGATCGCCCGGCGCACGGGCCTGCACGTCGCGCGCGTCGAGCACCTGCTCAACCGGTACGGCTCGCTGGTGGACGAGGTGCTGGGCCTGGTCATCGGCGATCCGGCGCTGGGCGAGCCGCTGCCGGCCGCGGAGGACTACCTCAAGGCGGAGGTCGTCTACGCGTCCTCGCACGAAGGCGCGCGGCACCTGGACGACGTGCTCACGCGGCGCACCAGGATCTCGATCGAGACGTTCGACCGCGGGACGCGCAGCGCGCGGGAGGCCGCGGCCCTGATGGCGTCCGTCCTGGGGTGGGACGAGGCGCAGATCGAGAAGGAGGTCGAGCACTACGAGAAGCGCGTCCAGGCGGAACGGGAGTCGCAGCGCCAGCCGGACGACCTGACGGCGGACGCGGCACGGCTGGGGGCGCCGGACATCCAGCCGGTGTGAGGCGCCTATTCGTTATCCGTTATCCGTTATCCGCTATCCGCGGCTGCGCGGGCAGAACTCGGCTGCCAGCAGCCGCCCTTCGGCCGCGGCCCCGGGCCGTACGTCACTGTTGACCCGATAACTGACCACATGTTGGCCGTCGTCCGTCCCGGCGGCCAGCACGTACGACCCGTTGATCTCCCCGTTGTGCCCCCACACCGTCCGCCGGCACGGCAGCCGCACCGGGAACAGCCCCATCCCGTACCGTCCCTGCGAGGCGCGGGTGTCCTCCATCGCGTGCAGCTCCGGCGCGGGCAGCAGCCTCCCGCCCAGCAGGGCGGCGAAGAAGCGGTCGAGGTCGGGAAGGGTCGTGACCATCTCTCCGGCGGCGCCCGCCGACGAGGGGTTGAGATCGGTGACGTCGGTGAGTCCTGCGCTGTACGCGCGCCCGTGCGGCGCGGGGAGAGTGGTGCGGGGGCCGGGGAAGCTGGTGCCCGTGAGGTGCAGGGGGAGGATGACGCGGCGTCGGGCCTCGTCGGCGTAGGAGTCGCCGGTGACCTGACGGATGACCATGCCGAGGAGCAGATAGTCCGTGTTGGAGTAGCGGTAGACGGCGCCCGGCGCGGCATGGGGCCGGTGGGCCAGCGCGGTGCGCAGCAGGGCCTCGGGGGTGTGGGAGTCGTAGCGGTGCGCGGCGAACCCGGCGCCGAAGAACTCGCTGAAGAACGCGTGGTCGTCGGTGTAGGAGAACAGCCCGCTGGTGTGGGTGAGCAGTTGGCGGACCGTGATGTGCGCGGTGCCCGTGGTGCGTCTGATGGCAGCGGAGTCGTCCGGGGGCAGATGGTCCACGACCGGATCGTCCGGATCCAGCCGGTGCTCCGCGACCAACTGGAGAGTGACCGTGGCGATGACCGTCTTGGTGATGCTCCCGGCACGGAAGCGGTCCGTGGGACGGATGGGGCGCCTCGTCCGGACGTCCGCGACCCCGGCCGTGCTGAACCGGGCCGTCCCGTGAGCATCTTGTGACAGCTCGGCGGCGCCGGGAACCGTACGTTCCGAAATCAGGTCATGTAGAGGTGAGCGGGCGGTGAAGCTGCATCCGGCCGCCCCTTGTGCCGCAACGGCGCAGCACAGCGCGGCCATGGCCGCCGTGAGGCGTGCGAGGGCGGTGTGCATCGGCATGCGCCCATCATCCACGGCCTCTTGGACCCTGGCCTTCCGCAGGTCCTGGGATGAGAGACAATGGACGCTCTGCCAGGGTCGGTTGGTCGCAGAGCTGATTGCCAGAGGGGACGCATGTCGGAGGCGGAGCAGACGCAGGGCACGACAGGGCGCCTCCTCGCCGGTCGGTACCGGCTGGGGGACGTCCTCGGCCGCGGTGGCATGGGTACGGTCTGGCGCGCGACGGACGAGACGCTGGGGCGCACGGTCGCGGTCAAGGAGCTGCGCTTCCCGGCCAATATCGACGAGGACGAGAAGCGCCGCCTCATCACGCGCACCCTGCGCGAGGCCAAGGCGATCGCCCGCATCCGCAGCTCGGGTGCGGTCACGGTCTACGACGTCGTGCACGAGGACGACCGCCCGTGGATCGTCATGGAGCTCATCGAGGGCCGCTCGCTCGCCGAGGTCATCCGCGAGGACGGGCCGCTGAAGTGGAGACGGGCCGCCGAGGTCGGCCTGGCCGTTCTCGACGTGCTGCGCGCCGCGCACCGCGAGGGCATCCTGCACCGTGACGTGAAGCCGTCCAACGTGCTCATCGCGGACGACGGGCGTGTCGTCCTCACCGACTTCGGCATCGCGCAGGTCGAGGGCGACCCGTCGGTCACCTCCACCGGCATGCTCGTCGGCGCCCCCTCCTACATCTCCCCCGAGCGGGCCCGTGGCCAGAAGCCCGGGCCGCCGGCCGACCTGTGGTCGCTGGGCGGCCTGCTGTACGCGGCCACCGAGGGCGCCCCTCCGTACGACAAGGGGTCGGCCATAGCGACCCTCACGGCCGTGATGACGGAGCCCCTGGGCCCGCCGAAGAACGCCGGCCCGCTGGCGGAGGTCATGTACGGGCTGCTCGCCAAGGACCCGCAGAAGCGGCTGGACGAGGCCGGTGCGCGGGCGCTGCTGACCGACGCGGTCAACGCCCCGGACGAGCGCCTGCCCAAGCGGCCGGAGCCGCAGCCGGACCTGGAGGCCACGCAGGCGATCGCGGTGCCCGCCATCCCCGCGCTGCCGGCCACGTCGATGGAGCGGACGAAGCAGACGAAGCAGACGGAGCTGCCGCAGAAGGGCCGGACTCCGGCCGTGGCGAAGCCGTCCCCGGCGGCCTCGCGGCCGTCGTCGCCCTCGGGCCCGTCGAAGCCGAAGGCGGCGCCCGCGGGACCGTCCCGTCCGGCCTCCTCGGACTCCACGACCGACCGGATACAGAGCTCGTTCCGCCCGCTGCGGGATGCGGTGCCGTCGGCGTCGGCATCGGCTTCCGAGCCGGAGAGGACGGCGCTGCAGGGTCTGGGCAGCGTCTCCACGGGCATCCGGGTCCGCGGCAGCGCGCGGTCCGGCTCCTTCGGGCGGGCCTCCGTCACGGACGTCGTGCCGCGCAAGGTGCTGCTCGTCGCCGTGGTCGTCGTGGCGCTGGCCGTTCTCGGCACGGTGCTGGCCCTTGCGCTCAGCAGCGGCGGCAAGGACCAGGACGGCAAGGGCGGTTCGCCGGTCAAGCACAAGAGCGCATCCACGGTCGTGAACGGAACGTCCGGGAAGACATCCTGAGCACGCACCGAGTACGTACTGAGCACCTCCCGAGGACGTACTGAGCCGTACGCGCCCGAAGGGGCGGGTTCGGCACGTATCGTGAGTCCTCGTGGACTGTACGCAGCCGCATTGGGCATCACCATCAGCAGCAAGCGACAGCTGAACGACCGGCTTTGACGGTAGGCGGTCATGCGGTCGACGGGTGGAACGCACGACTGGGGAGGCGCCGTGGACGAGTACGCGGGCCGGGTGCTCGCCGAGCGCTACCGCCTGCCGCTGCCGCCTTCCGAAGCGTTCGAACTCGTCGAGACCAGAGCCTTCGACACCTACAGCGGGCAGGAGGTCCTGGTCCGCCAGATCCCGCTGCCGGAGGTCGTCGACGCCGAAGTCGTCGGCGGCGAGGCGCCGTACGGGGCCGGCGGCGCGGCCGGGCGGACCGGGCAGGGGCCGGGCGACCCTGCCGTGCGCCGGGCGCTGGCAGCCGCGACGGCGGCGGCACAACTCCCCGACCACCCGCGGCTCGACCAGGTCTTCCACGTCTTCGCCGAGGCGGGCAGCCTCTGGATCGTCAGCGAACTCGTCGCCGCCAGGCCGCTCGCGGCCGTGCTGGCCGAGCGCGCCCTCTCCCCGCACCGCGCGGCCGAGGTGGCCGCCGACGTGCTCACGGCCCTGCGCGCCCTGCACGCCCACGGCTGGACCCACCGCAACATCACCGTGCGCACGGTCCTCATCTGCGACGACGGGCGGGCCATCCTCACCGGCCTGGCGGCGGGCGCGGCCGAGGAGGCGCTGTGCGGCTACGACCCGGTGCCGCAGGCCGTCGAGCCGCCGCGCGCACCCACGGGGGTGCCGGGCAGCGGCACCCCGACGGCGGCCGCCAAGAAGGGCGCGCGGTCCGCGGCCGTCGCCGCGTACACGGCGGGCACCCGTGCCGCCGCCGCCCGCACCCCGGCCGGGGAGGGCCGCACCGGCACCGCGACCGGCGCCTCCACCTGGGGCGGCGGCAGCGCCGCCAGCGGGACGGCCCCCGCGCCCGGATCCCAGCCGCCGTGGAGCGCCGACTCCCTGGTGCACGGCGTCCCCCCGGCCCGTACGGCACCCGAGGCCGTCGTGGAGCCGGCCGCCCGTGCCCCGCAGGGGCCGCAGGCCCGCACCGAACCCACTGCGGCGCGGCCGGCCGAGGGCTGGGCACAGGGCGCCGGGCCGGGCAGCGCCCTCGCGGCCGAACGGGCGCGGCAGGCACGCATGGTGGTGGTCGGCGCCGTCACCGAGCGCTGGGCCCCGGAGCAGGCCTGGCCCGTGCAGGAGAACTGGCAGCTGGCCCCGCCCGTCGGACCGGCCGCCGACCTGTGGGCGCTGGGCGCGCTCCTTTTCCGCGTCGTCCAGGGACACGCGCCCTACCCGGAGGAGAACACGGCGGAGCTGCTGCAGGCCGTCTGCACCGAGCCGCCCTCCTATGCCGAGGAGTGCGGTGCGCTGCGGCCGGTCGTCGAGTCGCTGATGCGCAAGGACCCGGCCGAGCGCCCCGAGTTCGAGGAACTCCGCGGCTGGCTGCGCTCGCTGATCCGCTCGGCGCCGGAGCCGGACATCGGCAGCCGTACGGTCACCGTGCCGTCCATCGGCGCGCTGACCTCCGGCGAGCACGCTCTCACCCTGGGCCGGGGGGCCGTCCGGCTGCCGGTCGTCCGCCGCCGCGGTGAGCTCGTCCGCCGCCGGGGCGCCCGCACGGCCGCTGCGGAGGCGGCGGCGCACGGACGGCATAAGAAGCACCTGCAGGAACAGCGGGTGCCCGCCACCACCCGGTCCCCGCACCGCCTGGGGCGCCTGCTGGTCGGCGCGGTCCTGCTCGCCCTGCTCGGCGCGGTGCTGTACGCGCTGCTGTTCATGCCGCGCGCCGAACGGACCACGGACAGCACCGCCACGGACCGCACCGGCGCCGCCGGATCCGTCGGCACGGTTCCCCAAGGCGCGGGCACCACAGGCCGGTTGGGCCAGGCCTCGGCCTCGGGCGCCCGGGAGGACGGGACGACCGAATCCGGCGACCTCGCCCAGGGCTTCTCCCTGCGCGAGGACCCCAAGGGCTTCTCCGTCGCCGTCGCCAAGGACTGGCAGCGCATCGGCGACAACGACCGCGGCCAGGTCGTCTACGCCGGCGGCGCCTACGAGCTGATCGTGGTGCCCGGGCGGGACAAGGCGGCCGACGCCGGCACCGACCCGATGGCCTACCAGGCGGACAAGGAACCCGAACTCGCCCCCTACCGCTCCTCCTCCTGGTCCGGCGCCTCGGGTCTGCGCCGCACCGACGTCGGCGGGACGGCGACGGCGGAGGGCACCTTCACCTGGAACGACAGCAGTGGCCGCCCGCTGTACGTCCGCAACGCGGCGATGCTCCTCAAGGGCCGCTACCACCTCCTCCAAGTGATCGGCCCCGCGGACCGGCAGCGCTCGGTGGACACCTTCTTCGACCAGGCCAGCGCCACGTACCGGACGGATGGCTGAGGTGCTCGGGTCTCTGTTCTGGGTCACTGTCCCGGGTCACTGCTCCGGGTCCGCGTAGCGCTCGCGCAGCCGGTGCTTGAGCACCTTGCGGAGCGTGTCGTTGCGGGGAAGCTCCGGGACGAGCTCCAGCTGTTCGGGGACCTTGTGGAGCGCGAGCCCCGCCCCGCGGAGATGGCCTGCAACGTCCGCAAGGCTCAACCGGGCGGCCCCCGGCGGTTGTTGGACGACGGCGCAGACGCGCTCCCCGCGCGCGGCGTCCGGCAGGCCGATGACGGCGGCGTCCTCGACACCCGGGTGTGTGAGGAGGAGTTGTTCGACCTCCTGGGCGGAGATGTTCTCGCCCTTGCGGATGATGATGTCCTTGAGGCGGCCGGTGAGGACGAGATGGCCGTGGTCGGTGAGATGCCCGAGGTCTCCGGTCCGGAGAAAACCGTCCGCATCGAACGCCTCGGCGGTCTGGGCCGGATCGAGATACCCCGTGCAGACGGCCTCGCCGCGCAGCCGGATCTCCCCGTCCGTCCCCGGCGGCAGCGGCCGGCCCTCCGGATCCGTCACCCGGACCTCCATGCCCGCGGGCGGCCGCCCCTCGGTGGTGGCGAGCTGCTCCTCCGTGTCCTCGCCCGGAACTCCCATGGTGATCATGGGTACTTCGGTCATGCCGTAGCCGTGTGCCAGCGGGCATCCCATCTCGCGGGCGACCTCGGCGTGGAGCGCGGGCGGTCTGGGGGCGCCGCCGCCCGCCATCAGGCGCAGTGTGGGGATGACGGGCCGGGCCGGATCCTTGCGCTGTTCGGCGAGGAACATCGTGTAGAAGGCGGTGGAGCCCCCGGCGACGGTGACGCCGTGGCGCCGGTAGGAGGGGAGCGCACCGGGCAGGGAGAAGTGCTCCAGGAGGAGGGCCGGGCAGCCGCGCAGGAGCAGCATCACCGTGTAGTCGGGCCCGGCGACGTGCGCGTAGGGGAAGGCCATGGAACCCACGTCGTGCGGGGCGAGGCGGAGCGCGTCGGCGAGACAGGAGCCGGCGGCGATGAGGGAACGGTCGCTGTGCAGCACGCCCTTGGGGTCCGAGGTCGTGCCGGAGGTCCAGTGGATCCAGCGGACGGACGTGCCGTCGGCGGGCGGGGGCGGCAGCGTCGCGGGATCGGCCTCGGGGAGGCGCGCGTACGCGGTGAACACCAGGGGCGGTACGGGCAGCGTGAGGGCCAGGCGACGGGCCATGGCGGTGTGGTCGTGACCGCGCCAGGTGCCGGGCACGGCGAAGAACTCCGCACCGGAGGCGCGTAGCGCGTGCCCGGTCTCGTGGTCGCGGCAGGCGGGGACGAGCGGCGTCTGGACGGCGCCCAGTCGGGCCAGGGCGAAGGACAGGACGACCGTCTCGATGCGGGTGGGCAGCTGCCAGGCGACGCAGCTGCCCGGCCGGACGCCGAGCCCGTGCAGCCAGGCGGCGACGCGCTCGCTGCGGGTGCGCAGGCCGCCGAACGTCAGGCGGCGGGCGGCCCCGGGCGCGGCCGCCGGGCCCGGGGGCTCGTCCTGGAGGAGCGCCGGGGCGTCCGGGGTGAGGGCGGCGCGGCGCTCGAGCAGTTCCCACAGGGTGCGGGACGCGGCGAGGTCCTGGGTGGTGCCGGTGCCGGTGCCGGGCGATTGCATGGCGGCCCTCCGTCTCGGATGCCTGACGGTTCGGCAGATAGGTGGCGAGCGTAGGAGGGCGCGCCTTGTGGGTCCAGGGGGTGGGGGCTAGCCTGGCTGGCTGCGTGAGCTGACGTACCGTCAGATCGCTGTGGGGTCCGGCCACCCCGGTCCTCTTGTCCGGCGAGGGAGGAGACGCCATGGATCTTCCGCGCATCGTCAGCGTCGACGACCATGTGATCGAGCCCGCCCACCTCTTCGACACCTGGCTGCCCGCCAAGTACCGCGACCGCGGACCCCGTCCGCTGACCGCCGGGATCGGCGAACTGCAGTACGTGGGCGGGAAGTACCGCATCACCATGGACCCCGCCGGCCCGTCCGCCGACTGGTGGATCTACGAGGATCTGCAGTTCCCGTACAAGCGCAACATCGCGGCCGTCGGCTTCGACCGCGACGACATGACCCTGGAGGGCATCACCCGCCGGGAGATGCGCCCCGGCTGCTGGGACCCGGCGGAACGGCTGAAGGACATGGACCTCAACCATGTCGAGGCGTCCCTGTGCTTCCCGACCTTCCCCCGCTTCTGCGGCCAGACCTTCGCCGAGGCGCACGACAAGGAGGTCGCCCTCGCCTGCGTGCGCGCCTACAACGACTGGATGATCGAAGAGTGGTGCGGCGACAGCGGCGGCCGGCTGATCCCGCTGTGCCTGATCCCGCTCTGGGACGTGGACCTGGCCGTCGCCGAGATCCGGCGCAACGCCGCCCGCGGCGTACGGGCCGTGACCTTCAGCGAGATCCCCCCGTACCTCGGTCTGCCGTCGATCCACACCGGCTACTGGGACCCCTTCTTCGCCGAGTGCCAGGAGACCGCCACCGTCGTCTGCATGCACATCGGCTCCTCCTCACAGATGCCCGCCGCATCGCCCGACGCGCCCCCGGCCGTCCAGGCCTCGCTGTCCTTCAACAACGCCATGGCCTCCATGACGGACTACCTCTTCAGCGGCGTGCTCGTCCGTTTCCCACGGCTCAAACTGGCCTACGCCGAAGGGCAGATGGGCTGGATCCCCTACGCCCTGGAGCGCGCCGACGACGTCTGGCGCGAGCACCGCGCCTGGGGTGGCGTGCGCGACCTGATCCCCGAGCCCCCCTCCACCTACTACTACCGGCAGATCCACTGCTGCTTCTTCCGCGACAAACACGGCATCGCCTCGCTCGACGTCGTCGGCCGCGACAACGCCACCTTCGAGACCGACTACCCCCACGTGGACTCGACCTTCCCCCACACCAAGGAGGTCGCCCTGGACCATGTGAGGGGCCTGGACGACGAGACCGTCCGCAAACTCATGCGGGGCAACGCCATCCGGATGCTGGGCCTGGACCTCGACCCCGTAGGCACCTCCGGTCTGCCTGGCCCGTTCGGCAGGTGAGCTCTCATGGACCTCACCTGCACCCCAGAGGAAGAGGACTTCCGGCAACGGCTGCGTGCCTGGCTCGCGGACGCCCTGCCCCGGCTGCCCCCCGCACCGTCACCGGCCGACTGGCCCGGGCGGCGCGCCTACGACTGCGCCTGGCAACGGGCCCTGTACGACGCTGGATACGCCGGGCTGCACTGGCCCGCCGACGCCGGGGGCCAGGGGGCCACCCCCGCCCAGCACCTGATCTTCCTGGAGGAGACCGAACTGGCGGGGGCACCCTACGTGGGCGCCAACTTCGTCGGTCTGCTGCACGCCGGCCCCACCATCGCCGCCGAGGGGACGGCCGCCCAGCGTGCCCGCTGGCTGCCGCCGATCCTGCGGGGCGAGGAGGTGTGGTGCCAGGGCTTCTCCGAACCCGAGGCCGGCTCCGACCTCGCCTCCCTGCGCACCCGCGCCACCCGGGACGGCGATGCGTACGTCGTCACCGGCAGCAAGATCTGGACCTCGCACGCCGAGGTCGCCGACTGGTGCGAACTGCTCGTGCGCACCGACGAGTCGGCCCCCCGCCACCGGGGGATCTCCTGGCTCGCCCTGCCGATGGACTCCCCGGGCGTCACGGTCCGGCCGCTGCGCACCCTGGCCGGCTCCGCCGAGTTCGCCGAGGTGCACCTGGACGAGGTGCGGGTGCCGCTCTCGTACCGCGTCGGAGCCGAGAACGACGGCTGGCGCATCACCATGGTCACCCTCTCCTTCGAACGCGGCACCGCCTTCGCAGGCGAGGTCGTCGCCTGCCGCCGCACCCTGACCCGGCTGGCCGGGAAGGCGAAGGAGAACGGCCGCTGGGACGACCCCGCGCTGCGCCGCCGACTGGGGCGGCTGAGCGCGGAGTTCGGCGCACTGTGGCGGCTGGTGCAGTGGAACGTCAGCGCGGCAGGACACGCGCTGCGCAACGGCGGGAGCGGGGTGCCGGGCACCGGAGGGTCGGTGTTCAAGCTGCGCTACTCCAAGGCCCGCCAGGAGCTGTACGACGCAGCCGCCGAGGTCCTCGGCCCTGCCTCGCTGGATGCCGAGCAGGAGTGGACCGCCCAGCGGCTCTCCTCGCTCTCGTACACGATCGCCGCCGGCACCTCGCAGATCCAGCAGAACATCATCGCCGAGCGCATCCTCGGCCTCCCGGGAGGACGGTGACGGCACCCATGGACTTCCGGCTGGACGACGACCAACGGGCCCTGCAGGCCGGCATGCGGCAGCTCCTTGAGCGGAGCTTCCCCCGTGAGCGGTTGAGGGAGGCGGTGGAGGTGCAGGGGGGGAAGGACGCTGAGGCGGGCGTCGACCGCGCGTTGTGGCGGGAGTTGGGCGACGCGGGCCTCTTCGCGCTGCGGCTGCCGGAGGAGGACGGTGGCGTGGGCCTGGGGCTCCCGGAGGCGGTGCTCCTCTTCGAGGAGGCGGGGCGGGCCCTGGTTCCCGGCCCGCTGGTCGCCACGCACCTTGCGGCAGGCCTGGTGCCAGGAGCGGCCGAAGGCGCCCGGATGGTGACGGCTCTGGCCGGGCCCGGAATGGCCGAACACCTGGACGCCGCAGACTCCGTGCTGCTCCTCGATGGCGCGAAGGCCCGGGTGTCGGCGACGGACGAGGGCACCGGGCCACGGGTCCTGGCCGCCCGGCCCGTGCAGTCGGTGGACCCGTTGACACCTCTGCACGAGGTCCATCAGCTGCCTCCGCTCTCGGCAACATGCCTGCTTCCAGGAGGAGATGGGGAACGCCTGCGCAACGAGGCCGCCCTCCTGACCGCTGCCCAGCAACTCGGCAGCGCTCTGCGTACGCTCGACCTGGCCGTCCTCCAAGCCCGGTCCCGCAGGCAGTTCGGTCGCCCCATCGGGGCCTTCCAGGCCGTGCAACACCTCTGCGCCCGCATGCTCGTACGTGCGGAAATCGCACGCAGTAGCGTGTATGCGGCCTCGCTGACCATGGCGGCCTGCGATGTCGCGGGAGCGAAGCTGCTCGCCGACGAAGCGGCCGTCCGTAATGCACGGGATTGCTTGCAAGTGCACGGCGGAATGGGTTTCACGTGGGACGCGGATGTCCACCTGCATCTCAAGCGGGCCTGGCTCA
The DNA here is from genome assembly GCF_047456005.1 of Streptoverticillium reticulum. NCBI lineage: Bacteria > Bacillati > Actinomycetota > Actinomycetes > Kitasatosporales > Streptomycetaceae > Streptomyces > Streptoverticillium reticulum. The sequence continues at coordinate 4,779,915 of NZ_CP179755.1, forward strand.
GACGCGAACAGTGGCGGACTCCGGCCGTCGCCGAGGAGGAGTTGGCCGCTGAGTTGCTGGCCGGAGACGCATATGGCGCTGCGTAACCGGGGCGCGGTGAAATGCCTGCCTTGCCATGGAAAAAAGATCACGCTGTGTTGATATCGAGTTGTGTTCCGCGTGTAACTCGTCACGGTGCGGAGTCGGGTCCGCCCTCGGGTACTCTCCCTTGGATGCGAGTGGTTCAAGGGCGCAACCATCAAGGCGTTGTCGGCCGGACGATGTCGGGCGTCGGCATGTGCCCAGCTCGCATGGGCGCGGGGAGTCCGGTTCCCCGGTGTTCGAAGCCTCGCGGCGCAGGTCGCACAGCACGGGCGGCGCATACTCCTTTGCGCCGGAATATGCCTGAAGCGCTTGTTGAGGTAACTGTACGTCAACCATGCTGTCTCGAAAGGGCATCACGTTCCGTGACCCTTGGGAGGCGTGGGGTGTTGTGTCCGCCGGTTCGGGTGGTGTGAGCGGTGCAGATGCTTCAGATGCAGATGGAGGTCCGGGCCGACCCTGCGGAAGTGGGTCGGGCTCGTAGGTGGGCGCGGTCGCGCCTCGCCGGGTCCGGCATAGGGGTCGACGAGCCGCTCGCCGAGACGCTGATCCTGCTGATCTCGGAGCTGGTCACCAACGCCGTGGTGCATACGGGCTGTCCGGCCGTGCTGCGAATGCTCTTCCCCGGTGCGGGTGCATCCATGGAGGCGGCGCCCGGTGGTTGTCCCGGAACCGTCCGCGTCGAGGTGGCCGACAACAGCACCAGGCCGCCGCGGCAGCGCTGTGCCCGGGGTGACGACACGGGCGGGAGGGGTCTGGAGCTCGTCGACGGGCTCGCCGACCGCTGGGGTTGGCAGCCCGAGGGCACGGGCAAGCGCATCTGGTGCGAGGTCGACCGCCGGGGGCCGCTGTGGACTGGTGCTTTCGAGCCACAACACGCCGCGACAAATCGGGCGTAGTCGACAAAGTCCAGACCAGGTGTTGACGTGAAGTGTTCACGTGATCACCCTTGGATGCAGCGATTCGTTGCGAGGGGACGTCGAGAGACCCGGGGATCCAGGGTTGCCTTGGCGAGTACGGGTCGCGGCCCGGCGCAACGACAGGGCTGAGGCGCCGGAGGCTGGGTGGCGGCGTGCGGTGCCGTGCTCGGGGTGTGCATCTGTACGCCGCCGTCCGCCCATGACTTGCGGCTCGCCCGCAGTTTGGCGCTTTCCGCTCGCGTTCGGTTGCCGCTGATGTTGCCGGTGCGGCCGGCGTGGCCGATGTCCCGTCCCCTCAGAGCACGGCGACCGGGGCGACGGGGGCTCCCGTTCCCCCGACGAACGGTTCCGGTGTCGCCGACAGCAGGAAGGTGTGGCGCCGCTCCTCGGCGCACGCGGCGGAGAGCTCCTCCAGATTCCAGTTCTGGCCCTGCGGCATCCCCATCTCCACCAGGTGCAGGGCATGTACGGGCAGCCAGAGGTTCTCGATCTCCGGTGGGACGATCTCGAACGTGAGCGTGTCGTTGGCGACCGCGGCGACATTGCGGGCGTGGAACCACTCGGGCGTGCGGACCGACAGCCCGGGCGAAGGGAAGCCGTACGCCTCTTTGTCGCCCTCCAGATAGTGCTGCACCTGACCGGTCCGTACGAGGACGATGTCGCCCTCCCCGACCGTGGTGCCCGCCAGTTCCTCGGCCGCGTCGAGGTCTTCGGGCGTGACGGCATGGCCGCCGTCGAGCCGCTCCACCCCCTGGGCGCGGGCGACGTCGAGCAGGACGCCGCGGGAGACGACCGGCCCGGCCTTCTCGATGCCGCTGAAGGCCGCACGGGCGTGGGCGGTGACGGAATCCGCCGGGCGGCCGTTGTAGAGCCGGCCACCGTGGGAGACGTGGGCCAGCCCGTCCCAGTGGGTGGCCGCCTGCAGGCCCATGGTCACCACGTCGTCGCTGGTGGCGACCGTTCCCGGGCCGAAGAGCTCCGCATTGACTGACGTCATGGTGTGCAGCGGATTGACCCTGCCGGGGATGAGGCCCGTCTGCACCCCGTCCTGCTGCAGGGGCAGCGCCAGCGGGATCCGGCGGCCGCTGGTCACGGTCGCGGCGGCTCTGCGCACGACATCGTCGGTGATCAGGTTGAGCGTTCCGATCTCGTCGTCCGCCCCCCAACGCCCCCAGTTGTTGACCCGCTTGGCGATCTCGTGGAACTCGGGTGGCAGCGCCATGGGTTCCCTCCCGGCTCTTGTCTTCCCCGGCCCTCCTCTCCAGAATCTAACGGTCCGTCAGAAGTTGCGGGAAGGGGCGCACCGTGGGGAACTTCTTGGCAGGCAAGGTGGTTGCCGTCACCGGTGCCGGCCGGGGGATCGGCCGGGCCGTGGCCCTGGCCTGTGCCGCCGAGGGGGCACGCGTCGTCGTCAACGACTACGGGGTGACCATCGGCGGCGAAGAACCCGCCGGCGAGGTCGCCGCCGCCGTGGCCAAGGAGATCGAAACGGCGGGCGGCGAGGCCGTGGCCGTCACGGACGACATCTCGACCATGGCCGGAGGGCAGCGGATCGCCGACACCGCCCTCGCCCGCTACGGACACATCGACGGTGCTGTGTGCGTGGCCGGAATCCTGCGCGAACGCATGCTCTTCAACATGACGGAAGAGGAGTGGGACCCCGTCATCGCCACTCACCTCAAGGGCACGTTCACCGTCTTCCGGGCCGCCTCGGCCGCCATGCGGCGCCAGGGGAGCGGAACTCTCATCGGTTTCACGAGCGGCAGCCATCAGGGCAGCGTCGCCCAGGCCAACTACGCCTCCGCCAAGGGCGGCGTGATCTCCCTCGTGCGCAGTGCAGCCCTGGGCCTCCACAAATACGGGGTGACCGCGAACTGCGTTGCCCCCGTGGCCCGTACACGGATGTCCGCCAAGGTGCCGATGGAACTGACGGAGATCGGCGAACCGGAGGACGTGGCCGCACTCGTCGTCTACCTGCTCAGCGACCGCGCTCGTGCCGAGGGAATCACCGGGCAGGTCTACACCGTGGCCGGCCCCAAGATCGCCGTATGGGCGCAGCCCCGCGAACTGCGTGCCGCCTATGCCGAAGGCGGCTGGAGCCCCGAGAAGATCGCCGATCTCCTTCCGGGGACGGTCGGCACCGATCCGATGCCGCTCCTGGACCGGCTGCAGGCCATGGCCAAGGCGGCTGCGGCGGACGAGCGGCCCAATACCTAGTCCGCATACGGCGGTTCCCGCCCCCCGTTCCCCGCGGGTTGTATCGAAGGGAGACGGCATGGACTTCGCCTTCGGGCCGCAGGACGAAGCACTCCGGGAGGAGGCGCGGGCCTGGCTGGCCGAGCGCCTCGCCGGGGAGCCCGGGGCGCGTTCCCGGGCCGGCGGCCGTGCCTGGGAACGCGAACTCGGCACCGGCGGTTGGATCGGCCTCGGCTGGGACCGCACGCACGGAACCTTCGGCAACCGCTCCGCCACACCGGCCGGACAGATCGTCTGGGCCGAGGAATACGTTCGCGCCCAGGCGCCCGCCCGCCTCGGTCACATGGGCGAGAACCTGCTGGCCCCCACCCTCCTCGCCCACGGCGACGCCGATCAGCGAGCCCGCTTCCTTCCCGCCATCGCCCGCGGCGAGGAACTCTGGTGCCAGGGCTACAGCGAACCGGGCGCAGGGTCCGACCTCGCCGCCGTCCGTACGTCCGCAACCCGCGCCGACGGCGGCCGCACCTATCGGATCACCGGCCAGAAGATCTGGACCTCCCACGCCCGCGAGGCCGACTGGTGCTTCGTCCTCGCCCGCAGCACGGCGGGATCGCGGCGCCATCACGGACTCTCCCTGTTGCTCGTCCCCATGGACCAGCCCGGCCGGATCACCGTCCGCCCGATCCGGCAGATGTCCGGGGACGCCGGTTTCAACGAGGTGTTCTTCGACGATGCCGAGGCCCGCGCCGAACACCTCGTCGGCGGAGAGGGCAACGGCTGGCGGGTCGCGATGAGCCTGCTCGCCCGGGAGCGCGGAGTGGCCACCCTCGCCCAGCAGATCGGCTTTGCGGCCGAACTGGCCCGGGTCGTCGGCCTCGCCCGGGAGACGGGCGCCGCAGCGGAACCGGTCATGCGCGACCGGCTCGTACGGCAGTGGGCCGAGCTGCAGAGCATGCGCTGGAACGCCCTGCGGAACCTCGGCGCGGGGGACGATCCCGGGGCGGGCGCAGTCGCCAAACTGCTGTGGAGCGGCTGGCATCGACGGCTGGGCGAGCTGGCGATGCAGGTACGCGGCGCGTCCGCCGCCCTCGGGCCGCGCGACTGGGATGCCGCGCGCCCCTACGAACTGGACGACCTGCAGCGCCAGTTCCTCTTCAGTCGCGCCGACACCATCTACGGCGGCTCGGACGAGATCCAGCGCACCGTCATCGCCGAGCGCGTGCTCGGCCTGCCGAAGGAGCCCCGGCCATGACATCGGCGACACCGGCGGCAGCAACCGCCTACGGGCACTGGATCGGCGGCACGTGGCGTGCGCCGGAAAAAGGGCACTATCCAGTTGTCAATCCGGCGACCGAAGAGGTCGTCGGGGAGGCCCCGGAGGCGACTCCCGCCGAAGTCGCCGACGCCGTGACCGCCGCACGGGCCGCTCAGGACGGCTGGTCCCGTACGACTCCGCTGCAACGCGCAGCCGTACTGGACCGGATGGCGGAACTGATCCTCGAACACAAGGAGGAGATCGTCCCCCTCCTCCAGGCCGAGACGGGCGCGACCCTGCGCGTCACCTCGGCCATGCAACTGCCCACGGCGGCCGAACGCTTCCGGTGCTATGCGCGAGGCGCCCTGGAACCGGACACCGTGCCGCTCGCGCCCCGGCCCGTCGCGGCGAGCCCGCTCGCTCCCGGCGGCCTCGTGGGCGCCGTGGCCGTGCGCCGCCCCGTGGGCGTGGTCGGCTGCATCACCTCCTACAACTTCCCGGTCGTCAATCTCGCGGGCAAGGTCGCCCCTGCCCTGGCCATGGGCAATACGGTCGTGGCCAAGCCGGCGCCGCAGGACCCCCTGTGCTGTCTGCTCCTGGGCCCGCTCTTCCAGGAGGCCGGCCTCCCGGACGGTGCGTTCAACGTGGTGACCGGTTCGGGGCCTGCCGCCGGTGAGGCGCTGGTGGCCCATCCCGGCGTCGACATGGTCAGCTTCACCGGTTCCACCGCCGTGGGGAAGAAGATCGCCGAGGCCGCGGGGAGGTCGATGAAGCGCACCCTGATGGAGCTGGGCGGCAAGGGTGCTGCCATCGTCCTGGGGGATGCCGACGGAGCGGTGCTCAGGTCGGCGATCGGGGCGGTCGGTTCGGTCTGGTCCTTCCACAGCGGGCAGATCTGCACGGCGCCGACCCGCGTGCTCGTCCAACGGGCGTTGTACGAACGGGTCGTTGCCGGTCTCCAACGTTACGCTGAGTCACTGACCGTGGGAAGCCCTGTGGACAACTCCACCGCCGTGGGCCCGTTGATCTCCGCCGACCAGCGCGACCGTGTCGAGGCGTACATCGCCGGCGCCCGGGCCCAGGGAGCCCGGATCGTCGTCGGCGGCACCCGCCCCGACCTGCGGCGCGGCTTCTACGTGGGGCCCACCCTGATCGCCGACGCCACCCCGGACATGACCGTGGCCCGCGAGGAGATCTTCGGGCCCGTCGTCGTCGCCCTCCCCTTCTACGACGAGGACGAAGCGGTGCACATCGCCAACGGCACCCCGTACGGGCTCCACGACTACGTCTTCGGCTCCGACACCGCCCGCGCCTGGGCCCTCGCCGCCCGGCTGCGCAGCGGCAACGTCGGCATCAACACGGCCCAGCGGCACCCCGAGACCCCGTTCGGGGGCTTCAAGGAGAGCGGCATCGGCCGGGACGGGGGCTCCTTCGGACTGCACGCGTACAGCGAACTCCAGTCGGTCGTCTGGTCCTCCTGAGACCGCCGCCGTCAACCCGCGAGGACGAGAGGACAGCTGGGCATGAGAGGTGTCATCTTCGACGGGAAGCAGGTGCGGACGGTCGACGACCTGCAGGTCCGCCCGCCCGGGCCCGGCGAGGTCCTCGTCTCCGTGGCCGCCGCAGGCCTGTGCCACAGCGATCTGTCGGTCGTCGACGGGGTCATTCCGTTTCCCGTCCCCGTCGTGCTCGGGCACGAGGGCGCGGGCATCGTCGAGTCGGTCGGAACAGGCGTCACTCACGTCGCTCCCGGCGATCACGTCGCACTGTCCACACTGGCCAACTGCGGCACCTGCCCCGACTGCGACCGAGGCCGGCCCACCATGTGCCGTGCCTCCATCGGCAGGCCGGGCCGCCCCTTCTCCCGGCCCGGCGAGCGGCTGTTCCAGTTCGCCTCGAGCTCGGTCTTCGCGGAGCGCACGGTGGTCAAGGGGGTCCAGGCCGTCAGGATCCCGGCCGGCATGCCCATGGCCTCGGCCGCCGTCATGGGCTGCGCGGTGCTCACGGGAGTGGGTGCGGCGCTCCGGCGCGCCCGGGTCGGGCCGGGCGACTCCGTGGTCGTCATCGGGGCGGGCGGCATCGGGCTCAACGTCCTGCAAGGGGCCCGCATCGCCGGAGCCTCGCCCGTCGTCGCCATCGACGCCAACGCGGCGAAGAGCCCGGCGGCCCGGCAGTTCGGGGCGACCCACTTCGTCGACGCCTCCACCGTCCCCGACACCTCCGCCGCCGTGCGGGAGATCCTCCCCAGCGGCGCCGACCATGCCTTCGAGTGCGTCGGCGACACCCGGCTCGTGCGGCAGGCGATCGGCCTCCTCGACCGGCACGGTCAGGCGGTGCTGCTCGGGGTGCCGTCCTCCGGTGCGGAGGCATCGTTCCCCGTCTCGTCGATGTATCTCGACAAGTCGATCCTCGGCTGCCGCTACGGTTCGTCGCGGCCGCAGCACGACATAACGCTGTACGCACGGTGGTACGGCGAAGGACGGCTCCTGCTGGACGAGCTGGTGTCCGCCGTCTATCCGGTGGAGGAGTTCGGGAAGGCGGCGGAGGACGTGCGCCGCGGAGCGGTGACACGGGCGGTGCTGTCCTTCCGGGAATGACGCGCCTGCACCTCCAGGAGTGACGCGCCCTCGTCCCCCGCTCCTGTCCCTTTCTGCCTCTGCTGTCCCTCTCCCCGATGCGTCCGGCTGTCCTGACAACGTTCCGGCGACCTGCTGCGTCCTACCCCGGGAATCCGCATGTGATCCCTGCTGCTCCCTTGCGCAGCAGGGTTTGCTGCGGCCGCCGTCCGAGCGTGCGGCCGGCTTGTATGGCCCGTATCGGGTCAAGCAAGGCTATTCGGTAAGAATGGTCGCCCGGTCGGCAGCCGGGCACGGTCTCGGAACGACCCCGCAGCGGAACCTCTCGGCCTCTGGGGGAATCTTTCTTGGAGAGAGGGGCGACATGACACAGCAGGCTGAGCCGCACGCCATACCCGACGAGGCGACAGAGGACGTCGCCCCGGGGACGGCCCGTACGACCGCGCGGCAGGTGGCGCACCCGGACGGCTTCGGCGCAGCATTCTGCGCATCGATGGCCGCGCTCTGTGCGGAATCGGTGGTCGCTGCGACGGTCGGTGTGCTCATCCTGCTGTCCCGCGAACACGACGTACTGCCCAGCGGGGTCCTCCTGGCCGTTGCCGTGTCCCTCGGGGCTCTGCTGCTCGTCGTGCTGCTCAGCGGATTCGTCACTGCTGCCGCTGTGATGCCTGCACTGACGCTCGCCCGCCGGGCGGCCGAGCGCCGGGGCCGTCCCGGCGGGTGGAAGTGGACGCTGGGGGCCGTGCCGGTGGTCGCCGCCGGTGCGGTGGCCGTGTTCGGAGGCATCGCCGCACTCGGCAGCCTTTCGCCGGCGCACCCGCTTGCGTACCTGCTCTGGTGGTCGTCCCTCACCGCAGTCCTGCTGCCTGCCGCTCTGGTCGCCGGAGCGGCAGGCAGTCGGATCCGTGAGAACCGGCCCGGAAGCGTGGCCCGGAAGGTCACCCGCAACGGTGCGATCGCATGGCTGGCCGTCGGAGCGGTGGGCGCGACGGTCTACGGGACCGGTCTGGTGAACGTGTACGAGCCGCCCCGGCTCTCCGGGTCGGACCTTGCCGGCACCTGGACGGACGGCCGCGGCGGCACGGTCAGGCTCGAGACGCACGGGGCGCTGGTCGCCAAGGGCCTCGACAACTACGTGTGGGACGGCACGGGCAAGGACAAGCCGAAGGACTGCGACGGCTCCGGGACGTGGTCGCCCTTGCCGGGCAAGGGGCCCGTCCAAGGCGTCTCCATGCGGATCGGCAGCTGCGAGCTGGCCCGTGACTGGAGCCTCACCGGTACGGAGAAGAAGCCCCGGATCTTCCACGAGATCGGCAAGCCGGGCTCGGGCAAGAAATACGTGCTGACCAAGGTCGTCAAGGGCGGGCACGGCGGCAAGCACCGGCACGGCGGCAAGCACGGTGACGAGGGCAAGCAGAGCGTCGGGACCGTGCACCGCGAAGAGAACGAGCACCGCGGCGAGAGTGAGCACCACGGCGCGGAGGACCAGAAGTAAGGGCAAGAAGTACGGACAGAAGCAGCGGCAGGGCGCACTGCTCCCGTCTCTCCTGCGTCGTTCAGCGCTCGGTGGTGCGCAGCGTCCCGAACGTGCCCCTGTGGAAGACCAACGGCCCGGCTCCCGCGGCGTTCTCGTCCGCCCCCAGGGCCTCGACGCGCCCCACGACCACGAGATGGTCGCCGCCCGTGTGCACCGCGTGGACCGAGCAGTCGACCCAGGCCGGTACGTCCGCGAGTCTCGGCGACCCGGTGACAGGGGCGGGCTCGTGGCGCACCCCTGCGAACTTGTCGGCGTTCTGCGCGCTGCTGACCGCGAAACCCCGGCACAGCGCCTCCTGCCCGGCGCCGAGGATGCTGGCGCAGAAGACCCCCGCACGGGCGATGCGCGGCCAGGACGCGGAGGTCCGCGCCACCATGAACACGACGAGCGGCGGGTCGAGGGACAGCGAGGCGAAGGACTGGCAGGCGAAGCCGGCGGGCGGTTCCCCCTCCGTGCCGGGCGCCGCGATCACGGTGACGCCGGAGGCAAAGTGGCCGAGGACGCGCCGGAATTCGGCGGGGTCCGGTGGAGGTGGTTCGTCCGCCCGCACGGCCCGGAGTTCGGGCCGGGGCAGTGGGTCGACCGGCGGCGCCGCGGACGCCGGCGCCCCCTTCCGGCGCAAGTGGCGCACGGCGGCTGCGGCCATCCCCGCGTGTCCCATCATGCAGCCATTGAAAGTGACGCTGCGTCAGAGTGGAAGTCCTCTCGCCGCACGCCTTGTCACCGCCCCCGGTAGACGGGCTTGCGGCGTTCGGCGAAGGCGCGGATGCCTTCGGTCGCGTCCGCCGTCGTCGCATTGATCTCCTGGGCTGCCGCCTCGGCAGCGAACGCGGCGGTGCGGTCGGCGTCGAACGAGGCGTTGAGCAGCTGTTTCGTCAGGGCCAGGGCCCGGGTCGGCCCGGCTGCGAGGCGCTCGGCCCACGCCTTGGCCGTGTCGGCCAGTTCTCCGTCGGGCACGACGCGGTTCACCAGGCCGAATCGTTCCGCTTCGGCGGCGGACAGTGTGTCGCCGAAGAACATCAGCTCCTTCGCTCTCTGCAACCCCACCAGACGCGGCAGGAGATAAGCCCCGCCGCCGTCCGGCACCAGGCCGCGGCGGACGAACGCCTCGGTGAACCGGGCGGATTCGGCGGCCAGGACGAGGTCGCAGGCCAGCGCGAGATGGACACCGAGGCCTGCGGCGACGCCGTTCACGGCGGCGATCACGGGCTTCTCGCAGTCCAGGACCGCCGCGATCAGTCGCTGTGCGCCGTGGCGGATGGTGCGGGCCACGTCGCCCGGAATGCGCTCGGAGGGGGCTGCCGCCGCTGCGGAACGAAGGTCGGCTCCGGAGCAGAATCCCCCGCCGGACCCGGTGATCACCACGGCTCCCACGGCCGGTTCGGCGGAGGCCCGGGACACATGTGAAATCAACTGTTCCCGCTGGTCAGGGGTGATGGCGTTGAGGGTGTGCGGGCGGTTGAGGATGATCCGGGCAACGCCGTTGTCAGTGGGGTGCAGTACCAATGACTCATCCGATGCGGAGGGGCCGGGGGGCCCTTCACGGGGGGAGAGGTTCATGGGGGAGCTCCTTGTCCTGCGGGCGGCCGGGCACGGTCCGTTCGGGGATGTGCGTGCCGCGTCAGCGGCAGAGGACCAGCGCGTCGAGGGCCACCGCGCCCTGGCCGTGGTCGAGCACCACGAGCGGGTTGATGTCCAACTCTGCGATTCCGTCACCCACTTCGAGTGCCAAGCGCTGGACGCGCAGGACGGTCTCGACGAGGGCGTCCGTGTCGGCGGGCGGGCGTCCCCGGACGCCGTCCAGCAGGGCCCGCCCGCGCAGTTCGCCGATCATCGCGCGGGCATCGCCCTCGCCGAAGGGCGGTATGCGCACGGCCGTGTCGTCCAGGACCTCGATCAGCACGCCTCCCAGTCCCACGGTCACGGTGGGGCCGAAAATCCGGTCGTGCGTGATGCCGACGGCCGTCTCGATGCCGCGCCCGACCATCTGGCAGACGAGGATGCCGTCCAGCGGAAGGTCTTCGAAGCGGGCGATGTCGGTGAGTTCGCGGTAGGTGTCGCGGACCTGGCTGGCCGAGGTGAGGCCGATCCTGACCAGGCCGAGCTCCGACTTGTGGGCGAGCTGCGGTGCCGAGGCCTTCATGACCACGGGGTAGCCGATCTGGCCCGCCGCCCGGACGGCCGCCGCAGCGCTGGTCACCAGGTGTTCGCGGGGGACGCGTATGCCGTACGCCCGCAGGAGCTGCTTCGCCGCGTGCTCGCTGAGCTGCTCGCCCGGGCGCAGGAGGGCCCGCGCCTTGCCTGCCGAGGGAGAGGGGACGCGCGGTGCGTCGTCGAAGGGGGAGCGGTAGCCGGTGGTGAAGCGGTGGTGGCCGAGGTAGGCGCGGACGGCGGTGATGCAGTTCGAGAAGGTGCGGAAGGTGGAAACGCGCGAAGAGCCGAGCAGGGTGGTGCGGTAGGCGTCCTCCGTGCCGACGGGGGATCCCCACACCACGCAGACCGGCTTGTCCGTCTCCTCTGCGGCGTCCACGAGGTCCTGCGCGAGCCGGTCGCTGAGGGGAGGGAAGGGGCCGGTGATGGGACAGACGAGGACGCCGACGGACGGATCGGCGAGCAGCGCGTCGATGATCCTGCGGCCGCGGGCGTCGCCCACGGGATGGCCGCCGCAGTCGACGGGGTTGGCCACGCTCAGGTCCCCGGGTATCCACTGGTGCAGTTCGTCCTGCTTGGCGGGGGAGAGCGTGGGCAGGTCGAGGCCGGCGGCGGTGGCGAGGTCGGCGAAGTGGGCGCCCGTGCCGCCCGAGATCGCATACACGGCCACCCCGTCGGCCCGGGGCTGCCGGGCGCGGGCGAGGAGCGCCGCGGTGTCCTGGAGCTCGTCCAGCCCGTCGACTCGGATCACGCCGAACTGCCGCATGGCCGCGTCCACCACGTCGTCCGCTCCGGTCAGCTTGCCGGTGTGGGAGGCGGCGGTGCGGGCCCCGGCCTCCGTCCTGCCGACCTTGACGGCGACGACCGGCACCTTGCGGCGGGCCGCCCGGTCGGCCGCGAGGAGAAAGGAGCGGCCGTCCTTGATCCCTTCCAGATAGGCGGCGATCGCGCCGGTCTCGGGCCGGCCGGCGAACCAGGAGACGAAGTCGGAGCACTCCAGGTCCGCCTCGTTGCCCGTCGGAGCCCAGTGCGAGAGCCGGATGCCCAGCTCCTGCAGGGCGAAGACGGGGCGGCCCTGGTGGCCTGACTGGGTGATCAGCGCGATGGCCGGTCCGTCCAGGTCGTCGCGGAAGCGCTCGAAGGCGTTGAGGTTGGTGTTGGGGCCGAGGAGCCGGGTGCCCGTCCCGCGGACGGCGGCGGCGAGCCGGGCCTGGGCCGCGGCTCCTTCGGCGCCGGCCTCGGCGAAGCCGGAGGCGAAGACGACGGCGAACCCGGCCTTGTGATCGGCGAGTTCACGGACGCAGGGAAGGGGGTCGCCCACGAGTACGGCGGCGACGTCGACCGGTTCGGGCAGGTCCTGGACGGAGCGGTGGCAGGGGAGGCCGAAGACGGTGGTGCGCGTGGGGTGTACGAGGTGGATACGGGCGTCGACGCGCCCGGCCCAGTCGATCAGCTGCGCGGTGACGGTCCTGCCGGGTCGCCCATCGGCGTCCGAGGCGCCGACGACGGCCACGGTCCGGGGTCGGAAGAACCGTGCCAGATCGGGGACTTCGGCATGCAGCGGACGGCCGCTGACGTCCGTCTCCCGCTCGTCGGCGGTGCCGTGGACGGCCGGTCCGGGGCGCTCGCCGCAGGCCGCCACGCGGGCCGGGCGGGAGGTGGTGGTGAGGGTGCCATGAGTCGATCCGAGCATCGTTCTCGCCCACTCCTGCTCGTTGGCCGATAAGCTGACGTGCAGTCAGGCTACAGATCTGATGGACCGTCAGGAATGGGCCGTCCGCGAACGGCCCGTGAAGGGAGGCCGGACGTGGAGGGACGGCCGCGCGCCGATGTCCCGCAAGCCGACGACTTCACCCGGACCTACTGGGAGGCCGCCGGAGAAGGACGGTTGCTGATCCGCCGCTGCCGCGCCGCCGGCTGCGGCAGGGCGCACCACTACCCGCGGGAGTTCTGCCCGTACTGCTGGAGCGACGACGTCGTCTGGGAGGAGGCCTGCGGCAGGGCCACGCTCTACACCTGGTCCGTCGTCCACGTCAACGATCTGCCGCCCTTCGGATCCCGGCTGCCCTACGTCCCCGCCGTCGTCTCCCTCGCCGAGGGGCCGCGCATGACCACCGAGGTGACCGGCTGCCCGGAGGGCTCGCTCCGCGTGGGCGTGGAGCTCACCGTCACCTTCCGCAAGGATCCGGAACTCGCCCTGGTGATACCGCTGTTCCGGACGTGTTGAATGTACACATGATGGAACCCAAGGCACTGGATCCGGTCTGGCTCGGTGAGTACGACCTGCTGCTGCGCCCCTGGGAGGCACGGGATCTCGACGCCGTGCTGCGCGGCATATCGGACCCCGATTTCCGCCGCTGGAACGCCGTCACCGTGCCCGCCCCGGACGAGTACGGTGCCCGGGAGTTCCTCGAACGACGCGCGGCGGGCTGGCGGATGGGGGACCAGGCCTCGTTCGCGATCACCACGGAGGACGACGGATTCCGCGCCGTCGTGGGCCATGTGGGGCTCGCGATGATCGACCAAGTGCTGCAGTCCGCCCGCGTCGCGTACTGGGTCCTGCCCGAGCACCGGGGCCGCGGCTATGCCTCCCGCGCCCTGGAGACCGTCACGCGCTGGGCGTTCCGGGGCGAGCTCGGGCTGCACCGGGTCGAGTTGGGGCACGTCCTGCCCAACCGCGCCTCCTGCCGCGTCGCCGGGCACTGCGCGTACGCCTACGAGGGCACGATGCGCGGTGCGATGCCGGGCGTCGACGGCCGGATGTGGGACGTGCACCTCCATGCCCGGCTCGCCACCGACCCGGCACCCGACCTCACGGCCACAGCAGCCCGGTAGTCCAGGACCCCGGGCCCGTACGGCGGTAGACGAGGCGCACGTGCCGGCGCCGCGCGTCCCCCTGGAAGAACTCGACCTCGTCGGCAGCGAGGACGTACAGCGTCCAGCTGTCGACCGGAGCGTCCGGCTCGCGGCGTGCCCGCTCCCAGGCCGCCTCCGAGGCCCGCTCCAGTTCCGCGTACGAGGACAGCTCCTCGCTCTGGTGCCCCACCAGGGCCGCGGCCAGCGCGCCGGGTGACCGCTTGCCCAGGTCCGCGCGGCTCTCCGCCGCGTCCGCTGCCGTCACCGTGCCCTGGATGCGCACCTGCCGCCCGACAGCGGGCCAGTAGAAGCCCAGGGCTGCCTCGGGGCGTGCCGCCAGCTCGCGGCCCTTGCGGCTGGTGCGGTGGGTGGCGAAGTGCCAGCCGCGTTCGTCGGCGTCGTGCAGCATCACCGTCCGCACGGACGGACGTCCGGTGGCGCCGACGGTGGCCAGGCTCATGGTGTGCGGCTCGGGAGTGCCCGCCCGGGCCGCGTCGGACAGCCACTGCTGGAAGAGCGGCAGCGGGTCGTCCGGTGCCGCGGCCGGGTCGAAGTGCGGCAGTTCGGTGTCCCACACGGGGAGGGAGCGCAGGAGGCGCCGGAAGGACTCCTGTCGCTCGTCCTGTTCCTGCTCCTGCTGCCTGGCGTCCGGCACGTTGCTCATGTGCCCATCCAACAGGAGGCGGTGCACGGGCCGTGTGCCGGGCGGTCAGCCGCGCCCGAGGACCACTGTCCCGGACGAGCAGAACCAGCCGCCCATGCCCGACGCCACGGCGAGCTGCGGCAGCCGTCCTCCACGCCTGCGGACCTGGCGCCCCGGCTCCGCCTCGCCGCGCAGCTGCCGCACCGCCTCGACGATCAGGAACAGGCCCCGCATTCCCGGATGGCAGGCGGACAGCCCTCCGCCGTCGGTGTTGACCGGCAGCGCACCACCGGTCGTCAGCCTGCCGTCCGCGGCGAATGCGCCGCCCTCGCCCTTCGGGCAGAAGCCGAGGTCCTCCAGCGTCACGAGCGTCATGTACGTGAACGCGTCGTACAACTCGGCTACGTCGATCTCCTGCGCGGTCACGCCCGCCTGCCCGAAGGCCGTCCGCCCGGAGGCCGCAGCGGGGGAGACGGTGAAGTCCTCCCACTCCGACATCGTCATGTGCGACACCGCCGTGCCGGCGCCCAGCACCCACACCGGAGGCTTCGCAGTGTCCGGCACGTAGTCCGCTGCGGCCAGCAGCACGGCACAGCCGCCGTCCGACCGTATACAGCAGTGCAGTTTGGTGAACGGGTCGGCGATCAGCGGGCTGCCGAGGACGTCGTCGACCGTGATCGGGTCGCGGTACAGGGCGTGCGGATTGCAGGCTGCGTTGGCGCGGGTTTGAACGGCGATGTCGGCCAACTGCTGCACGGTTGTGCCGTACTGGTGCATGTGGCGCCGCGCCGCCATGGCGTACTTGGCGACGATCGTGTGACCGTACGGTGCCTCGAACTGTGCGGGGCCGCGCGCGCCGAAGGCGAGGTTGGCGGTGCGCCGGCCGGCCTTGATGTCGGCGCGTGCGGTGGAGCCGTAGACGAGGAGGACGGCGTTCGCATGCCCTGCTGCGATGGCGTCCGCCGCGTGGGCGGCCATCACCTCCCAGGTGCTGCCGCCGACGGAGGTCGAGTCCACCCAGGTGGGCCGCAGGCCCAGGTACTCCGCGACGTCGACGGGCGCGAGCGTGCCGAGACCGGCGGAGGCGAAGCCGTCGACGAGGCTTCTGTCGAGACCGGAATCGGCGAGGGCGCGGCGTGCGGCCTGGGCATGCAGGGCGTAGGGCGTGACGGTGTCGAGGCGGCCGCAGTCCGCGAGGGCGACACCGACGACGGCGACCTTGCGTCGGCCTGAAGACACGAATCTGACGGTACATCAGATTCGCTCTGGGAAAGTGGGCTTCCCCTCGCCATAATGCCCGCCGTCGGACCGTATGAGGGGAGTCCGCGATGGATGCCCGGCTGAGCGACGAACAAAAGGAAGTGTGCCGCACCCTGCGGGAGTTGCTGCAGAAGCATGCCTCCTCGGAACAGGTCCGCGCAGCGGTCCGCACTCGGGCCGGGTACGACACGGACCTCTGGCGGCAGCTCGGCTCGTCCCCTGGACTGGTCGGCCTGGCAGTGGAACAGCGCTACGGAGGAACGGGCTGCGGAACCCTCGAACTCGCCCTGGCCGCCGAGGAAACGGGCCGCGTCCTGCTGCCGTCACCCCTCCTGCCCACGGCAGCGCTCACCGTGCCGCTCGTCACCGCGCTCGGAACGCCGCAGCAGCGCGCGCAACTGCTGCCGGGACTGGCCTCCGGCGAGCTCACGGGAGCACTTGTCCTGCCCGGCACCACGCTGACGACGGCGCTCGGCCTCGCCGGGCCGGACGACGGCGCCTGGGCCGGAGACGGGCGGGCCGGAGGAGTGCAGGCGCGGCACACCGCCGACGGCTGGCGGCTGTACGGGGAGGCCGGGCAGGTGCTCGACGGCCACAGCGCGGGACTGCTGCTCGTCGCCGCGCACACCGGTGGATACGCCCGCAGCCGCACGCTCCTGTTCGCCGTACGGCCGGACCGTGCGCACGCAGTGACCCGTACGCGTCTGACCGCACTGGACGAGACGCGGCCGCAGGCCCGTATCGAGCTGCGGGACACCGACGCGGAACCGCTCGGTACCGGCGATGCGCTGCCCGCCCTCGCTGCGCTCGGAGGCAGCGCTGCCCCCGTACTGGCTGCAGAGGCGGTGGGTGCCGCAGCACGGGCCCTGGAGAAGACCGTGGAGTACGCGCGCGTACGCGAACAGTTCGGCAGGCCGATCGGATCGTTCCAGGCCGTCAAGCACCGGCTGGCGGATCTCCATGTGACCGTTCAGGCGGCACGTTCGGCCGTGTACTACGCAGCCTGGGCCGCGGCCGGTACCGCACGGGGGCGGGCCGTCGGGGCGCTCGCGCTCGCACAGGCCCTGGAGACCCAGTGGCGGGTGGCGGGCGAGGCCGTCCAACTGCACGGAGGTATCGGGGTGACATGGGAACACGATGTGCAGCTGTACTTCAAACGAGCGGCTTCCGACGAGCTGATGTTCGGGCCCGTGCACCGGTTGAGGGCCCATGCGGCCGAACTGGCGGGGCTGTTTGACGTTTCAGAGGGTCGGGAAGCGGTGGTGCTGTGATGCCTGTAGTCGAACGCCTGGTGCAGAAGGTCTCGTCCACCCGCTCGTTCGCGCGAATCGCACCGCACTGCGTACCAGCCCTGGACCGCGCGGTGCACCGTCTGACGGGCGGAAGGCTGCTGCTGAGCACGAAGTTGCTTCCGGGGCTCGTCCTGACGTCGACAGGCGCGAAGACCGGGCAGCAGCGGCGGACACCGCTCGCCTGCATGCCGGACGGCGGCCGCGACGGCACGGACGGGGGATGGGTTCTCGTCGGCAGCAACTTCGGCCGCCCCGGCCACCCCGCATGGTCGGCGAACCTGCTGGCCCACCCGGACGCGGAGATCAGCTGGAAGGGCCGGGACATCCCCGTGCGCGCACGGCTGTTGCGCGGAGCGGAACGGGAGACGGTCTGGGCGGCGCTGCTGAGGTTCTGGCCGCCGTACGAGCGCTATCAGGCGCGTGTGGAACGGGAGATCAGACTCTTCCGGCTGGAGCGACGGCAGCCGCCGGGGACCGCTGAGTCCTCACCGCTATGAGCGCGACGCGGCGGGTCGCCCGGGGCCATGCCCGGGCGGCCCGCCGCCGCGATGACAGGACGTGCGAGACACGCGAGAGAGACGTGAGCGGACAGGCCCGCAAGAGGGCCTGCAACGCGCCTACTTCGTCGGCTTCTTGCCGGTGATGCCCAGATGGACGAGCAGCGCGAGATTCGGCTTGAGCTCGGCCTGCTTGACGCCCCAGCTCTGGAAGCCCTTCTGGTGGGAGGCCACCGCGGCGAGCATGGCGACGAGCGAGCCCGCCATGGCCGCGGCGTTGACGTCCTTGTCCACCTTCCCCTTGGACTGGAGCTCCTTGACGGAGTCCGTCAGGGAGTTGGTGACCGCGTTGAGGATCTTCATGCGGATCTTGTAGAACCGCTTGTCCCCCTCGGCAGCGCCCAGGTCGACGACGCGCAGAATCGCATCGTGTTTGCGCCAGAACCCGAGGAATCCGTCCACCAGTTCCTCGGCCGCCTGCCAGCCGGACTTGCCGACCCAGGAGCGTCCGGCGACGAGTTCGGTGAGGCTCGCGCCCTCCTTCGCCATTTCCTCGGCGATTTCGAGGACGGCTCCCTCGACGTCGGGGAAGTACTGGTAGAAGGTGGCCGGCGAGGTGCCGGCCTGGCGAGCGACATCGATGACCTTGACGTCGCGGTAGGGCGAGGAGCTGAGCATTTCGCCGAGGCAGTCGAGCAGCTTCTGCCGCGTCGCCTGGCCTCGCCGGCCGGCCACCCGGCCGTCGACGGTGCGTACTTGTCCTGTCATGCCGTCAGCTTACCGAGGGGTGATCGGAGCGCGATTCGGCCGCATGCAAATGGGGGCGGGGGTGCGCGATGGTGTGTATCGGCAGGTCAGATGGGGTGTGAAGGGGTATGGAGACGGCTGAAGCGGATTGGCCCGTACCGGTGAATTGTCCTATCGACAAGCTGTGGACAACCGCGTCACCCGCCCATTCCCCGGTTATCCACAGCCCGCGCGAGAACGCCCCTCCGCCGATACCGTGACAGCTGGGCACAACCTGCGGCGGGACACCCCGCGCAGGCGGATGCAGCACACGCAGAAGGAGCCGGGCCCATGAGCGCAGCCGCGGAAGGATTCACGGAAGGCATGCCGTGCTGGGCGGATGTCATGCTGTCCGATCTCGCCGCCGGAAAGCGCTTCTACGGCGAACTCCTCGACTGGACCTTTGAGGACAGCGGCGGCGAGTACGGGCACTACGCCCAGGCGTTCCACCACGGGAAGAATGTCGCGGCGCTGGCGCCCAAGCCCGACGGGAGGATGCCCACGGCCTGGACCCTCTACTTCGCCTCGTCCGACGCCGCGGCCACCGCACGCAGGATCCATGCCGCGGGAGGACAGATCATCGTGGGCCCCATGACCGTCGGCGAGTACGGCACGATGCTGACGGCCGCAGACCCGGGCGGTGCCGTCTTCGGCGTCTGGCAGGCCGGCAGCCACGGGGGCTTCGAGGAGCGGGGCGAGCCCGGCTCGTACGGCTGGGCCGAGGTCTACACCCGTGACGCCAAGGCCGTCGACCCCTTCTACGAGCAGGTCTTCGGCTTCGCCACCGACGATCTGAGCGAGGAGGCGGGCATCGAGTTCGCCGTCTGGACCCCCGCCGGAACACCCGCGGCCCCCGAGCACGCGGTCGGCGGCCGGGTCGTCATGGACGCCGGGTTCCCGCAGGAGATGCCTGCGCACTTCCTCGTCTACTTCGTCGTGGACGGCTGCGACGCCGCGGCCGCCACCGCCGTGCGGCTCGGCGGCCGCGTCCTGCGCGAGCCCCGTGACACCCCCTACGGGCGCTTCGCCGTGCTGGCCGACGACCAGGGAGCCCACTTCGCCGTCATCGATCCCGCGCAGGCGCAGAGGGGGTGACCGCGGGGGGCGGGGTTCCGGATGTGGCGGAGACACGACGAAGCCCGACCCGGGTTCGCAACCGCGGGCCAGTCCAGGAAGAATCGGGGTGCGTTCCCCGGGATAATTCGCGGTGAGACGCTGCAGCGGGGCCGGAAACCCTTCCGGGCCCCGACGGGGAGGTGGCAGGCCAGTGGTGGAGCAGCTGACGCAGCACGACCCGAGACGGATCGGCCCGTTCGAGGTGCTGGGCCGGCTCGGTGCGGGCGGCATGGGGCTGGTCTATCTCGCCCGCTCGGCATCCGGCCGGCGAGTGGCGATCAAGACGGTGCGCACGGAGCTCGCGGAGGATCAGCTCTTCCGCGTCCGCTTCACTCGTGAGGTGGAAGCGGCGCGTGCGGTGAGCGGCTTCTACACGGCCGCCGTCGTCGACGCCGATCCGCGGGCGGCCGTGCCCTGGCTGGCCACCGCGTACGTCCCCGCGCCCTCGCTCGAGGAGATCATCACGGAGTGCGGGCCGCTCCCGGCCCAGGCCGTGCGGTGGCTCGCCGCGGGCATCGCCGAGGCGCTGCAGTCCATCCACGGGGCGGGCCTCGTGCACCGCGACCTCAAGCCCTCGAACGTGCTGGTCGTGGAGGACGGGCCGCGCGTCATCGACTTCGGCATCGCGTCGGGGGTGTCCAACACCCGGCTGACCATGACCAACGTCGCCGTCGGCACGCCCGCCTACATGTCCCCCGAGCAGGCGCGGGACTCGCGCAGCGTGACCGGCGCCAGCGACGTCTTCTCCCTCGGCTCCACCCTGGTCTTCGCGGCGACCGGGCACGCGCCCTTCCACGGAGCGAACCCGGTGGAGACCGTCTTCATGCTCCTGCGGGAAGGCCCCGACCTGAGCGGCCTGCCCGACGAGCTGCGGCCGCTCATCGACTCCTGCATGCAGATGAGCGCCGAGCACCGGCCCAGCCCGGCGGACCTGCAGGCGCAGCTCGCCCCGCACCTGTTCGCCGCCGGCGGGGACGACGACAGCGGCACGGCGTCGGCCTGGCTGCCGGACAACGCCGTGTCCCTGATCGAGGGCCGCAGGGCCGGGCAGCGCGCTTCTGCGGGCGGTGCCGCGGGTGCCGCGGGCACGGGGCGCAGCCGTGCCGTGCCGCCCCGGCCCGCACAGCCGCCCACCTCCGGCCCGGCCCCCGCTCCCGGCTACGAGCCCGCGCCGAGCGCCCACGCGGCGAGCGGCTGGGGCGCGGGCCCCGCGAGCCCCGCACGGTCCGTCGTCGGAGCACCCGACCCGCGTGGCGGGCTGACCGGGCCGCAGGGCCGGCACGCCGCCGCACCCGTCGCAGCCCCGCCCGAGGGGACGGTCCGGCTCGCCGGATCGCAGGTGCCGATCGGCCCCGGCCCCCGGGTCGCCGACGCCCAGGCGCATCCGGCCGCCGGTCCCACGGCCGGATGGGTCCGGCCCCCGTCCGAAGCCTCCGCCGCGCTGCCGGGCCAGACCGGTGCACCGGCCGCGCCGCCTGCCCCCGTCGCATCGCCCGACGCGGGCAGCAGCAACGTCCAGGCGGACCAGGGGCGTTGGCGGCCGTGGCGGTTCCGGATGTCGAACGACGTATGGGGCACGCCCACCGTCGCCGGGGACCTGCTGTACGTCACCTCGTTCGAGGTCCACGCGCTCGATGTCGCCAGCGGGCGGCGGCAGTTCAAGACCCGGGACGTGGCCTGGGCCATGGCCGTCGCCGACGGGCGCATACATGCCTCGGACGGTCCCACGCTGTACGCGCTCGACGCCGCCGACGGCGCGGAGCGCTGGCGGCTCTCGACCGACGGCTGGGTCTACTCGCTGCGGGCCGAGGGCGGCACGGTCGTCACGGGCACCCGCGGCGGAGGCGTCCAGGCGTGGGAGGCCGCGACCGGCGATCTGCTGTGGGAGACGGGCGGCGTCCAGACCGACTTCGAGACCCCGGACTGCGGGCCGGCCCTCCACGACGGCGTGGTCTACGTCTGGGCCGACGCCCGGCTGCGCGCCCTGGAGGCGCGTACGGGCGCCGAGCGGTGGTCCTATCCGGTGGGCGATGCGGCCTCGTGCGGCGGGGTCCCGGTGCGGCTGCTGGCCGCTCCGGACGGAGTGGTGTACGTCGCCGCCGGCACGCGCCTGCTCGCCATCGACGTGGCGCGCGGTGACGTGCGCTGGCGGTTCGAGGCGTCGGCGGTCTTCCTGTGCCCGCCCTCCTTCGCGCCCGGCCCCGTCGTCACCGGTGGCGGTGTCTACATCGCGGACTACCTGGGCACCGTCTACGCGCTGGACGCGGCCGCGGGCCGCGAGCGGTGGCGCATAGCGACGGAGGCCCGGCAGTCGACGGAGCCGGTGCTCGTGGCGGACGGTTCCGTGCACCTGGGCAGCGGTGGTGCGCTCTACACGCTGGACGCGGTGACGGGCACGCCGAAGTGGCGGTTCGCGGCGGGCGGCGACATCGTGGGGGCGCCGGTGGCCGCCGACGGCCGGGTGCACTTCGGTTCGGCCGACCACTGCCTCTACACGGTCGACGCGACAGGCGGTCAGCTCCGCTGGAAGCTGGCCACGGGCGGCGAGATCACCGGCTCGCCCGTGGCCAAGGGCGGTGTCGTCTACGCCTGCAGCAAGGACCGCTGCGTGTACGCGCTGGACGCCGCGAAGGGGACGGGCCACACGCGGCGTTGACCGGGCGGGCGCCGGCCGGCGCCCGCCTCAGCGCAACCGGTAGTCGCGGGAGCGCGCCGCGAAGAGGTCCGCCTGGCGCGCCGGGGGCAGATTGCCCAGCGTGACGAGGTGCGGGGCCAGGGCCAGCGCATGGGAACCGGCCTGCTCCTTGGCCGCCCAGAGGGCGCGCACGGTGCCCTGCACGGCCTCCGTCGGGTGCGCCGCGATCACGGTCGCGGCGCGCAGGGCCGCCTCCACGGCGCCGCCGGGCGGGGTCAGCTCGGACACCAGGCCGATCTCGTAGGCCCGTTGTGCCGAGAGGCGTTCGGCCGTGCCCATCAGGGCCGTCCGTGCGGCCTCGCCGAACGGCATGCGCCCGGCCATGTACAGGGACTCGTACGCGCTGACCATGCCGTACGTGGTGTGCGGGTCGAAGAATGTCGCGTTGCGGGACGCGACGACGAACTCGGATTCGCCCAGCAGGTAGAAGGCGCCGCCGCAGGCCATGCCGTTCACCGCGGCGACGACCGGCTTCCACAGGTCCGAGGCCTTGGGGCCGATCGTCAGCAGCGGGTCGTCCAGGGAGTACGGGGACGCGGGCTGCGGTGTCTCCGTGGTGCGGTCGAGGCCTGTGCAGAAGGCGCGGTCGCCCGCCCCGGTGAGGACGATGCAGCGAACGGCGCTGTCATTGCGGAACTCCCGCCAGAGCGCGGTCAGTTCGACGGCCGTCCGGGCGTCGATGGCGTTGAGGCGGTCCGGGCGGTTCAGGACCACCAGCGCGACGCCGTCCGCGCCGCTCTCCACGGTCGTGGTCATGGCCGCTCCGGCGTCCAGCGGAGGAGCGTGATCCCCTGGGCCTGCGGGAAGACGGCCCGGACGGGCGCGCCGATGCGCAGGTCCTCCGGGGCCGCGGAGTCGATCTCCGCGTCCGGGGAAGCCACCAGGTTGCCCACCATGCGGATGCCGGGCGCGTCGGAGAGTTCGACCACGACCACGTTGTACGGGGCGTGTGCGGCGTAGCCGGGCAGCAGGGGCGGGTGGGGAAGAACGTACGACCAGATGTGACCGGTTCCGTTTACCAGTCGCCAACTACTGGCGAATGATTGGCACTTCGGGCAGCAGGGGCGGGGTGGAAAGCGGGGCTCGCGGCAGGCCGCGCAGCTCTGTATGCGAAGTTCACCCCGTGTTGCGAAGTCCCAGAAGGGGGCGCCGTCCGCGTCCGGGACCGGCGCCAGGAGGCCGTTGTCAGTGGTGGCCCTCATCATGGGGGACATGAGTTCAACTCCTCAGCAGAAGCGCCGATGTGGGGACTCCCTCGCCCGCCGTGACCAGGCACGTAGCGGCGCCGGGGACCTGCGCGGTCGAGCTGCCGCGGAGCTGCCTGACCCCCTCGTTGATGAGGTTGAAGCCATGGACGTACGCCTCGCTGAGGCCACCCCCGCCGGTGTTGAGCGGGAGCCGGCCGCCGAGCTCCAGCGCGCCGCCCTCGGTGAAGGCCGCACCCTCGCCGCGTCCGCAGAAGCCGTAGCCCTCCAGGGAGAGCGGGATGAGCGGGGTGAATGCGTCGTAGATCTGGGCAACATGGACGTCGCGCGGGCCGAAGTCGGCGCGCTGCCACAGGTGGCGTGCGGCGGTCCAGGAGGGGCCGGTCAGAGGGGATTCCGTCCAGTAGTTGACCATGCCGTGGTGCTGGGCCGGCAGGGCCTGGGCGACGGAGTGCACGTAGACGGGGGCGGACCGGCAGTCCCGGGCCCGCTCCGCGGGGACGACGATGCAGGCCAGCGCGCCGTCCGTCTCCAGGCAGTTGTCGAAGAGGCAGAGCGGTTCGCTGATCCAGCGCGAGGTCATGTACATCTCGCGGGTCAGCGGCCGGTCATGCATGATCGCGGCAGGGTTCTGGTTGGCGCGGTTGCGGCACGCGAGGGCGACGTTGAAGAAGTGGTCGCGGGTGGCGCCGTATTCGTGCATGTAGCGACGGGCCAGCATGGCTATCTCGTCGACCGGGCGCAGGAGTCCATATGGACGCGTCCACTGCGCGGGCGTGGGCAGCTGGGCCCCGGTGTTGCGCCATGGGCGGGGGCCCGAGCCGCGCTTGCGTGAGCGCCAGGCCACGCCGACGGTCGCCTGTCCCGTGGCGATCGCCGCCGCCAGGTGGGCCACGGTTGCGCAGGAGCCGCCACCGCCGTAGCCGACCCGGGAGAAGAAGGTCACGTCGCCTGCGCCGATGGCCTTGGCGACCTCGACCTCGTCGGTCTCCTCCATGGTGTACGAGGCGAAGGCGTCGACCTCGGACGGGGCGATGCCGGCGTCGTCCAGCGCCGCCAGGATGGCGCGGCACGCCAAGGTCTTTTCGGATTCGGGGAGTTGTTTCGCGAAAGGAGTCTGACCAATGCCGACGATCGCCGTCGCGTCCTTGAGCGGTGCCGCCGTCGTCCTCATCGCCATCGCCATCGCCGCCTCGGTGGTGTCGGCGCCGGCCGTGCCGGCACTGTCGCCCGTGCTGCTGCTGACAGCGCGGAAGGCTATCGCTAATCTGACGCACAGTCAGCTTAGTCGGTTTAGCCGGCTCAGTGGACTGGCATGCCGGGCGGTCGAGGATGGCGAAGGTGTCCGATGCGCGGTGACCTGGAGTTCGGATCGATACCCCGTCTCGTCCGCACCGCGGCCGAGCGGTACGGCGACCGCGAAGCAGCCGTCGAGGGCCGGTCCCGAACGGGCTACCGGCAGCTCGGCGAACGCGTCGAACGGGCCGCTGCCGCATGCCTCGCCGCCGGGGTCGAGCCCGGCGACCGGGTCGCGGTCTGGGCGCCCAACACGACAGACTGGATCGTCTGTGCCCTCGGCGCGGTCACGGCCGGAGCCGTGCTGGTCCCCGTCAACACCCGCTTCAAGGGCGCCGAAGCGGCCCATGCGCTGGCGCGCACCCGGGCGAAGCTGCTGTTTGTCACCGGCACTTTCCTCGGCACGTCCTACGTCGCCACGCTCCGCCGCGCGACGGGAGCAACAGCCGGGGAAGGCCCGGGCCCGAGGACCGGCCAGGGCTCCGGCCCCGGTCCCCTGCCCGGGCTGCCGCACCTGCGCCGCGTCGTCGTGCTCGCCGAAGCCGCACCCGCATCCCCCGGCTTCCTCACCTGGAAAGAGTTCCTCGCAGCGGGGGAGGCCGTCTCCTCCCGGGAGGTACGGGCACGCGCCGACGCCGTCCGGCCCGATACGCCCTCCGACATCCTCTTCACCTCGGGCACCACCGGCGAGCCCAAAGGGGCCGTCATCACCCACGCACAGACGCTGCGGGCCTTCGGCACCTGGAGCGGGCTGGCAGGACTGCAGGAAGGAGACCGCTATCTGATCGTCAACCCCTTCTTCCACACCTTCGGCTACAAGGCCGGCATCATCGCCGCCCTCATGCGCGGTGCGACGATGATCCCGCTGCCCGTCTTCACCCCGGAAGCGGCGCTCGCCCTGACCGCCGCCGAGCGGATCACGGTGCTGCCCGGGCCGCCCACGCTCCACCAGGCGCTGCTGGACCACCCGTTGCGGGCTGCGTACGACCTGTCGTCGCTGCGGGTGGTGGTGACCGGTGCGGCCACGGTGCCCCGACGGCTCGTCGAGCGGCTACGCGACGAGCTGGGGATACCGGTCGTGCTGACCGCCTATGGCATGAGCGAGGCCACCGGGCTGGTGACCATGTGCCGGCGCGGGGACCCCGCGGAGATCGTGGCGGGGACGTCGGGCCGGGCTGTTCCCGGCACCGAGGTCAAGGTGGTCGGCGCCGACGGGGCCGTGCGGCCGGCGGGGGAGCCCGGCGAGGTGCTGGTGCGGGGCCACCAGGTGATGTCCGGCTACTTCGAGGACCCCGCCGCCACGGCACGGGCCGTCGACCCCGGCGGCTGGCTGCACACCGGCGACGTCGGCGTCCTGGACGGCGACGGCAACCTGCGGATCACCGACCGGCTCAAGGACATGTTCATCGTGGGAGGGTTCAACGCCTTCCCCGCCGAGATCGAGCAACTCCTGGCCCGGCACCCGGGTGTTGCCGAGGCCGCGGTCGTCGGAGTGCCGGACGCGAGGCTGGGGGAGGTCGGAAGGGCATTCGTGGTGCGGAGTGCGGGCACGGCGGCGTCCGGGCCGACGGCCGAGGAGCTGATCGGGTGGGCGAGGAAGGAGATGGCCAACTACAAGGTGCCGCGCGAGGTGGAGTTCGTGGCGGAGCTGCCGCGCAATGCGTCCGGGAAGGTGCTCAAGGAGGTGCTGCGGCGGAGGTGTCCGTGCGGCTGACTGCAGAGGAGCGCGAGGCGTTCCTGGGCGAGGTGCATGTGGCGTCGTTCGCCGTTGACCCCGGTGAGCGGGGGCGCGGGCCGGTGGCCGTCCCGTCTGGTACGCCTACCGTCCGGGCGGTGACGTGCTGGTGATCACCGGCCGCGCCTCCCGCAGGGCGAGGCTGGCCGCGGAGGCCGGGCGCTTCGCGCTCCTGGTCGGCCGGACGGTCCCGTTCTACCGGTACGTCTCCGTGGAGGGCGAGGTCGTCTCGGTCACCACGGCCACCGAGGAGGAGGTGAGGGAGGTCGGTTCCCGCTGTCTGCCCACGGAGGAGGCGGTTGCCGGACACGTGGAGCAGGTGCTGGCCGATCCCGGGGCGGCCGTGGCGATCAGGGTGCGGCCGCGGCGCCGGCTGTCGGCGGACCTGGGGGCGTCGGGCTGAGCCGCCCGTTCGCTCTGCAGCACGCTCGCCCTGCAGAGCACCCACCGGGCCACCCGGTTGCCGGGCTGTGTGCCGGGCCGTCCGCCGGCGAGCCGCACCGATGTCGGCACGCCGACGGAGACGTCAGTGACCGTCGTTGCGCAGCGGTCTCCGGCGTCAGCGGTCGCCCATGCTGTGGTCGTCCGAGCCGAAGCCCATCAGGGCGTCCGCGCCGCCCTGCATGTGGTCGTCCGAACTGAAGGCGGGGCCGGCGTGGTGGGCGAGAGGCTGAGCCATGCTGTGGTCGTCGGCGGAGGCTTGAGCCATGCTCAGGAAAGCTGCCGCACCAGTGAGCGCGAGTATGGCGCAGGCCTTCGTGGCGGCCTTGGCTATGGTCTTCGTGCCGTTCATCGTGACTCCTCTGATCGGGGGTGCGGTGCCCCGGCGGGGCGGGGCACCGATGTGACGGTGAGTTGCTCCTGCGGCCGTGATGTGCGGCCGCAAGTGTCGTGCAGAACAGTGGACATGAAGTGACAGGTACCGGTGTCCGGTTCGAGTGAACCCGGGTGCGGGGGCTTCCGCTGCTGCCCCGGCCGCATCCTTGACCCGGTGCTGACGGTTCCTTGGCGTCGGCATTCGGGTCGGCATTCGTGCCGGTTCGTCCCTGCGGGCTGCTGTTCGCGGTCGAAAACAGCCGCAGGGACCGGCAACGACGGCTCCCCCTCCGCGCCGTCGGTGCCGGCCCCTGTCGATCCCCCGTTGCGGCCTCCCCGATCCCCCGGTGGGCCGAAGCCGCCCGGAGGAACGGGTGCCTGGTATGTGCAGGTGGTGCTGGAATTGCCGGTGTTGCTGCTTGCCGGTCCCGCTGTGTGCCGGTCCGGCTGGAGAGTTGTCCGTTTCCCCCGTTGGCTCCCCAGCCCGAGAGGCTTCCCCCGAGGAGAGAACTTCCCCCGTTCCCCCGTCTCTCTCCGCGCCTCTCCGACAGTTCAGTTCCCCCGTTGGTTCCCCCGTTGGTTCCCCCCGTTGGTTCCTTCCCCCGTCCTCCCTCCCCGTGCCCCCCCGTTGGTTCCCCCGTACGTTTCCCCCGTCGTACTTCCCCCGTCGCCCCCCCGGGAGCAGAGCCCTGGGCCGGTGGCCCGGAGCTCTGCCCGGTTACCGAAGACCGGTGGCGGTGGGCCTAGTAGGGCTTCTCGGCGTCTTCCATGGTGAAGACGGGAGCCTCGGTCATGTGATCGTCCATCATGACGCGCTCCGGACCGGTCCCGTGGTCGTCTGCGGGAGACTTCTTCCCGCGGCCGGCCGCGTTCGCGGTGAGCCCCTTCGTGCCGGTGCCGTGGTCGTCGGCCGGTGCCAGTTGTGCGGCGAGGTTGTGCGTACCCGTGCCGTGGTCGTCCAGGGGTGATGCCGCAGGACTGACCTGGGTCTCGTCGCGCATTTTCGTCAACTCCGTTTGCTCAGTGCGAGTCGTTGGTGGTCCGGGAGTATGCGACCCGCCCGGCGACTCCCCCGAGAACCGCCGGACGGGTGCCCTTCCAGGGCTGTTCACCCTAAAGGTGAGGCCTCACCTACGACCCGCCTGCCCCCCGATGCAGCGGATCGACGAACCTCAGCATGGACCCCCGCGATAAACGATCGATGAACGGGCACGTGGAACGGGTTTTTACCGGGGCCGCAGCGGGAATGCGGCCCCGGAATCCACCCCTCTCGTCCCGCCCTAGGCAGCTGTCACCGGAGTGAGGAGGCTGCGGACCTCCGCCGCTTCCGGGGAGCCCAACTGGTCGAAGATGGACAGCGCCTCCGTCCAGCAGGCGTGGGCGCGCCCGGTCTGGCCGAGGGCGTCGAGGCTGCGGCCGAGTACGGCCAGCACGTTGCCCCGGCGCCATTCGCCGCCGAGGGTGCGCAGCACGGCCAGCGCTTGTTCGGCGTGGGCCGCGGCCTGGGCGAGTTGTCCCGTGGCGAGGTGGAGTTCGGCCATGCGGAAGAGGGTCATGCCCTCCCACATGCGCTGGCGGTTCTCGCGGAAGACCGGCATGGCCTCCAGCAGGCTGGCCATGGCTTCCTCGTAGCGTCCGGCCTGGGTGAGGGCGAGGGCGTAGGCGTAGAGGGCATTGGCGTGGCGCCAGGAGACGTTGACCTCGCGGTAGAGGTGGATGGCTTGTTCGGCGAGGGCGAGGGCGGATTCGACGCGGCCGGTGGACAGATGGACCCGGGAGAGGTTGCACAGTGCGCTGGCCTCGCCCGGGCGGTTGCCGTCGGCGCGGAAGGCGGCGAGGGCCTGTTCGCCGTAGATCTCGCCGTCCTCGTAGCGGTGCTGGTAATTGGCGATGATCCCGCGGTTGTTGGAGGCGTAGCACAGCGGGATGGCGTCGTCGCAGAGACGGCCGAGGTCGACTGCGGCGCTG
This sequence comes from Streptoverticillium reticulum, assembly GCF_047456005.1. Classification (NCBI taxonomy): domain Bacteria; kingdom Bacillati; phylum Actinomycetota; class Actinomycetes; order Kitasatosporales; family Streptomycetaceae; genus Streptomyces; species Streptoverticillium reticulum. The sequence continues at coordinate 4,808,796 of NZ_CP179755.1, forward strand.
GCGTGGGTTTCGGCGAGCTCGAAGCGTCCGGCGAAGTGGCAGACGTGTGTGAGCACGGTCCTGGCCCGGCCCTCGGCGCGGGCGTCGCCGCTCGCCTGGCTGGAGGCCAGCAGGGCGGTGGCGGCCTGTTCGTACTGGCGGGAGTCGGCGCCGGACTCGGCCAGGTCCTTGGCGACGAGCAGCAGGTCGACGGCGCGGCGCAGGGTGTCCCCGGCGGAGTCGGCGTGCTGGCGCACGCACGCGAGCAGGCATCCGGCCTCGGCGAACAGCCAGTTGCTCGCGGCCGCGGGGTCGGTGAAGGAGAGCCCGGGGTGGGTGGTGGGCGCGAGGTGGGCCCGCAGGGTGTCGCCGGGCCGCTCCAGCACGTACACGCCCGCCGCCGTGGCGAGGTAGAAGTCCAGCAGCCGGGAGAGGGCGGCCTCTCGCTCGGCCGGGGGGTGTTCGTCGCGCTCGGCGCAGGAACGCGCGTAGAGGCGTACGAGGTCGTGGTAGCGGTAGCGACCCGGTGCCGCGGACTCCAGGAGCGAGGTGTCGACCAGCGATTCCAGCACGTCCTCGGCGGCCTCGGCGTCCATGTCCAGGACGGCGGCCGCCGCGGCGAGGGAGACGTCGGGCCCGTCGGCCAGGCCCAGCAGCCGGAAGGCACGGGCCTGTTCCGCAGTCAGCTGGCCGTAGCCGAGCTCGAAGGTCGCGGTCACCGCGAGGTCCCCGGCACGCAGCTCGTCCAGACGACGACGCTCGTCCGCGAGCTTGCGGGCCAGGACCGAGACCGTCCACGTACGCCGCGACGCCAGCCGGGACGCCGCGATACGGATCGCCAGCGGCAGGAAGCCACACGCAGCGACCACATCCATCGCGGCATCGCGCTCGGCGCTCACACGCTCCTCACCCACGATCCGGGTGAAGAGGACGAGCGCCTCCTCCGGACTCATCACGTCGAGGTCCACCAGGTGTGCCCCGGCGAGGTCGACCATGCGGATGCGGCTGGTGACGAGGGCGGCGCAGCCCTCGTTGCCGGGCAGCAGCGGGCGGATCTGGGCGGCGTCGCGGGCGTTGTCGAGCAGGGCCAGGACGCGGCGGCCGTCGAGGGTGGAGCGGAAGAGGGCGGCGCGCTCCTCGACCCCGTCCGGGATGGCCGGGTCGGGGACGCCGAGGGCCCGCAGGAAGGAGCCCAGGACGGCCTCGGGCTCGGCGACCGCCGGGCCGGTGCCCTGGAGGTCGACGTAGAGCTGGCCGTCGGGGAAGTGGTGCCGGGCGGCATGCGCGACGTGCACGGCGAGCGTCGTCTTGCCGACGCCGCCGATGCCCGCGACCGCCGAGACGGCCATCACGCGGCCCTCGGCGGTGGCCAGCTGGTCGCTCAGCTCGTGCACCATGTCCGCGCGCCCGGTGAAGTCCGGGACGGTGGCGGGCAGCTGGGCGGGGCGGACGAAGGTGGGGCCTGCGGAGTTGCGGTCGCCGGTCGCTCCGTGGAGGTTGAGGTCGGCGTCGGCCTGGAGGATGCGTTGCTGGAGTTCGGAGAGTTCGGGGCAGGGGTCGACGCCGAGTTCGTCGGCGAGGAGGCGGCGGGTGTCGGCGTAGACGGCGAGGGCCTCGGCCTGGCGTCCGCTGCGGTAGAGGGCGAGCATGAGCAGTTCGCGCAGCCGCTCGCGCAGCGGGTGGGCGGCTGTGAGGGCGGTGAGTTCGGAGACGGCCTCGGCGTGGCAGCCGACTTCGAGGTCGAGGTCGAGCCGGGTCTCCAGCAGGCCCAGGCGCCATTCCCCGAGGCGGATGCGCTGGGTCTCGGCGTAGGGGCCGGACAGTCCGGCCAGCGGTTCGCCGTCCCACACGGCCAGGGACTCGGCGATCAGCTCGCGGGCGCGCAGGCGGTTGCCGGCGGCGCGGGCCTTGTCGGCCTCTCCGGCCAGCCGCTCGGCGGTGTCGATGTCCAGCCCGCCGGGCGCCACTTGGATCGCGTACCCGCCGGACTCGCTGACCAGGGTGTCGGCGTCGGGGCCGAAGGCCTTGCGCAGCCGGGAGGCGTAGGTGCGCAGCGCGGCCAGGGCCGCGTGCGGGGGCTCCTCGCCCCACAGCGCGTCGACCAGCTCCGGCGCGGTGGCGGTGCGCCCGCCGCGCAGCAGCAGGGCCGCGAGCAGCGCCCGCTGCTGGGGAGAACCGGTGTTGAGCAGTTCCTCTCCGCGCCAGGCGCGGACAGGGCCGAGCACGGTGAAGCGCAGTGCCTGTCCGTGCCCTGTGTCGCCGGCCATCGTGACCCCCTGCCTGTCCTGCTCGGTCGCACCGGCCAGTCTGCCTTGTCCTAGGCGTTTACGTCAGCAGTGGTCCGGCCTCTCCACAAGGCCTGCCAAGGACCGTCTCACCGACCGGATGGCCGGTCGCCCCGCACTCTCCTGACGAACCGTCAGATCGGCGCTACCGTGACGGCCATGGAGAGCTTCCCCACGATAATCTCGGTGGACGACCACACGGTCGAGCCCCCCGACGTCTGGCGGGACCGTCTTCCGGCGAAATTCCGTGACACCGGGCCGCGGATCGTGCGGGCTCCGATCAAGGAGATGACCTTCGTAGGCGGTCGTTTCGCGCCGACTATGGGCGCCCCCGGCGACGCGGGTCCGGTGGCGGACTGGTGGGTCTATGAGGTTTTGCACCGTCCCCTCACACGGCTGGATACCGCTGTCGGATACTCCAGGGACGACATCGGACTGGAAGGGATCACCTACGAAGAGATGCGGCCGGGCTCGTTCAGTGTTCCCGAGCGGCTCGCCGACATGGACGCCAACCACGTGCAGTCCGCGCTCTGTTTCCCCACCTTTCCGCGCTTTTGCGGCCAGACCTTCACCGAAGCGGCCGACCGTGAACTCGCCCTGCTGTGCATACGGGCCTACAACGACTGGATGACCGAGGAGTGGTGCGGTCCTGCGGCCCGCGGCCGGCTGATCCCGCTGGGGATCGTGCCGCTGTGGGACGCGGAACTGGCGGCACGGGAAGTGCGGCGCAACGCGGCGCGGGGCGTCCGGGCCGTGTGCTTCTCCGAGATACCGCCGTATCTCGGCCTCCCCTCGGTCCACACCGACGCCTGGGACCCCTTCCTGCGCGCGTGCGACGAGACCGGCACGGTCGTCGCCATGCACATCGGCTCGTCCTCGCACATGCCGTCCACGTCCGAGGACGCACCGCCCGCCGTCAGTTCGGCCCTCACCTTCGCCAACTGCTGCTTCTCGATGACCGACTGGCTGATGTCGGGCGCCTTCACCCGCTTCCCGGACCTCCGCCTCATGTACGCAGAGGGACAGATCGGCTGGATCCCGTACATCCTCGAACGGGCCGACACCGTATGGGAGAACAATCGCAAATGGGGAGGTGTTGGGGACAAGGTGCTCGATCCCCCCTCGGAGCTCTTCGCGCGGCACATCCACGGCTGCTTCTTCGACGACGCCTTCGGGCTGCGCAACCTCGACGCGATCGGCGTCGGCAACGTCCTCTACGAGACCGACTACCCCCACTGCGACTCCACCTGGCCGCGCTCGCGCGAGGTGGCCGAGGAGCAGATGGGGCACCTGGCGCCGGACGTGGTGGAGCGCATCGTGCGCGGCAACGCGATCGACCTGCTGGGGCTGACGCCGGACGGACTCTGGGCGGGGGCCGCGGCGCGTGGCTGAGGCCACGGGTCTGCGGGTGCTGCCCGAGGGCCTGCTGTCCTACGGGATGCAGCTGCCCGTGCAGTCGCTGAGCGCGCTGTACGCCGAACCGTGGGAGGTCACGGCCGGCCCGGCCGAGCTGCGCGAAGTGGCGTGCGCCGCCGACCGGCTGGGCTTCGCGTACATCGCCACGTGCGACCACGTCGCGGTCCCCGCGCGGCTCGCCGCCGCCATGGGCACCGTCTGGTACGACCCCGTGGCGACCCTCGCCCACGTCGCCGCCGTCACCGAGCGCGTACTGCTGCTCAGCCACGTCGCGGTCGCGGCGCTGCGGCACCCGCTCGTCACCGCGAAGCAGTACGCGACCGTGGACCGGCTCTCGGGCGGGCGGCTCGTCCTCGGCGTCGGCGCCGGACACGTGCGGGAGGAGTTCGAGGCGCTGGGCGTGGACTTCCGGCGGCGCGGGGAGATCCTCGACGAGACCGTCGACGCGCTGACCGCCGCGCTCGGGCCCGAGGAGTTCCCGGAGTTCCGGGGGCGGTTCTTCCGGTTCGCGGGGCTCGGGCTGGCACCCCGGCCCGTACGGGTGCCGAGACCGCCGGTGTGGGTCGGCGGCTCCTCGCCGGCCGCGCTGCGCCGGGCGGCGGTGCGCGGCGACGGCTGGCTCTCGCAGGGCGACCCGCGGGAGCGGCTGCCGGACCGGGTGGCGGAGCTGCGGCGGCTGCGGGAAGAGGCCGGGCGGACGGGACCGTTCGCAATCGGGGCGATCACGGAGCCGCTGTACGTGGGACGGCCGGAGCGGTCGGGGCGGTCACCGTTCTCCGGGGGAGGGGTGCTGGCCGGCGGACCGGAGGAGCTCGCGGAGTCGCTGCGGGCGTACCGCGCGATGGGCGTGGACCAGATCCAGGTGCGGTTCCGCTGCCGCGGAGTGTCGGAACTGGTGGGGCAGATGGAGGCGTTCGCCGGGTCGGTTGCACCTTTGCTCAACGGGTAGGGCGCGGGTCCGGGGGCGGCACGTCATCTGCGGGCGCGTTGTGGCTGGTCGCGCAGTTCCCCGCGCCCCTTCGGGGCGCCGTGGTGAAGTCCGAGGAAGGAGAGGCCGAATGGGCCGACTCGACGAGCGTGTCATTCTCATCACCGGCGCCTCTCGTGGCCAAGGGGCCGAGGAAGCACGGCTCTTCGCCGCCGAAGGGGCGCGGGTCGTGCTGGCGGACGTCCTGGACGAGGAGGGGGCGGCTCTGGCCGCCGAACTCGGAGAGGGCTCCGCCCGCTACGTCCACCTCGACGTCGGCGAGGAAGCCGACTGGAACGCAGCCGTCGCCGCCGCCACGGCGGCCTTCGGGCGGCTTGACGGGCTCGTCAACAACGCCGGGATCGTGCGGCACACCGCCCTCGTCGACACCTCGCTCGACGAGTACCACGAGGTCGTCCGCGTCAACCAGACCGGCACGTTCCTGGGCATGCGCGCCGTGGCGCCCGTGCTCGCCGCGGCCGGCGGCGGGACGGTCGTCAACATCGCCTCGTTTGCTGCTCTGTCGGGCCTGCCCCTGCTCACCGCCTACGCGGCGTCCAAGGCCGCCGTGCTCGGCATGACACGGGTGGCGGCGCTGGAGCTGGCGGCCCGGGGTGTTCGCGTCAACGCCGTGTGCCCCGGAGGGATCGACACCCCGATGACCAATCCGCGGCCGCAGGAGTACGGCCCGGCCATCGAGGAGATGTTCCGCACGATGGTGCCGATGGGGCGGATAGGACAGCCGCTGGAGGTGGCGCAGCTCGCGCTGTTCCTCACCTCCGACGAGTCCTCGTACGTCACCGGGCAGTCCTTCGTCGTGGACGGTGGCTGGCTGTCCGCGGGGCGGATGCCCGGCAGTCCCCCGGTTATTGACGTCCGATGACGCCGGTGCCAGAGTCGCACCAGCTCGATCTGACGGAGCGTCAGAAACAGGGATGGTGACCCCGTGGAATTCGGCATCTTCGTACAGGGCTACGTACCGGCGAGCAGGCGGCGGGCCGATCCCGACGCCGAGCACCACGCACTGCTCGAGGAGACCGAGTACGTCGTCCAGGCCGACCGCTCCGGCTTCAAGTACGCCTGGGCCACCGAGCACCACTTCCTCGACGAGTACTCCCACCTCTCCGCCAACGACGTCTTCCTCGGCTACCTCGCCCACGCGACCGACCGCATCCACCTCGGCTCCGGCATCTTCAACCCGCTGCCGCAGGTCAACCACCCGGTCAAGGTCGCCGAGAAGGCCGCGATGCTCGACCATCTCTCCGGCGGGCGCTTCGAGTTCGGCACCGGGCGCGGCGCGGGCAGCCACGAGATCCTCGGCTTCCTGCCCGGCATCACCGACATGGACGCCACCAAGGAGATCTGGGAGGAGACGATCGCCGAGTTCCCCAGGATGTGGCTCCACGAGGAGTACCCCGGCTTCCACGGCCGCCACTGGGCCCTGCCGCCCCGCAAGGTGCTGCCCAAGCCGTACGGCCCGGCCCACCCGCCCATGTGGTACGCGGCCGGGTCCCCGTCCTCGTACGCCATGGCGGCCCGCAAGGGGCTGGGCGTGCTGGGGTTCAGCGTGCAGAAGGTCGGCGACATGGAGTGGGTCCTCGACTCGTACAAGACCGCGGTCAAGGACGCGGAACCCGTCGGCGCGTACGTCAACGACAACGTGATGGTGACGTCCACGGCCATCTGCGCCGAGACCTCGCAGGAGGCGCGGCGGATCGCCGCCGCCGGAGGCCTCAACTACCTCCAGTCGCTGCTCTTCCGCTACCACGACACCTTCCCCCGGCCCGAGGGCATCCCGCGGTGGCCCGAGCTGCTGCCCGAGTACACCGAGGAGATCGTCGACCTGCTCGTCGCCGAGGAGCTGATGATCTGCGGCGACCCGGACGAAGTCCTCCGCCAGTGCAAGCGGTGGGAGCAGGCGGGCGCCGACCAGCTCGTCTTCGGGCTGCCGGTCGGGGTGCCGTACGAGGACACGATGCAGACGATCCGGCTCATCGGCGAGCACGTCATACCGAAGATCGACACGGATCCGGTGCACCGCACCACCCGCTTCCGCCAGGCCGCGGGCCGCCGCTGAGCGCCCGCGCCCCCAGTGCGCCGGGGCGGCGCCTCCCGGGTCGCCGCCCCGGCTTCCGTCTGCCACCTGTAGGGACGTTCCGTCGAGTGAGAGGAAGCCGCCCATGCTCGACCACCTCTACCGCCGCGTCACCGTCGTCGACGGCACCGGAGCCGCGGCCTACGTGGCGGACGTCGGCATACGGGCCGGCAGGATCGCGGTGATCGACAGGAGTACGTCCGTGAAGGCGCCGGGCCGGACCGGCGAACGCGCCCGCACCGAGGAGGACGCGCACGGGCTCGTCCTCGCGCCCGGCTTCGTCGACCCGCACACCCACTACGACGCCCAGCTCTTCTGGGACCCGTACGCCACTCCGTCCCTCGGCCACGGCGTCACGACGGTCGTCGGCGGCAACTGCGGCTTCTCGCTGGCCCCGCTGCACCCCGGCCGTCCCGGGGACGCGGACTACACGCGGCGGATGATGAGCAAGGTCGAAGGGATGTCGCTCGCCGCGCTGGCGGAGGGCGCGCCCTGGACCTGGTCGTCCTTCGGCGACTACCTCGATGCGCTGGAGGGGCGCATCGCCGTGAACGCCGGCTTCATGGTGGGCCACTGCGCCCTGCGCCGCCACGCGCTGGGCGCGGACGCGGTGGGGGACGCCGACCCCGGTGCCGAGGGGCTGCGGCGGATGACCGCGCAGCTGCACGAGGCCATGGACGCGGGCGCCTGGGGCCTGTCCACCACCCGCTCCGCGACCCACGCGGACGGCGACGGCCGCCCCGTCGCCTCCCGCTGGGCGCGGCCCGCGGAACTGCACGCGCTGGCCCGTGCCGTGGGGCAGCACGAGGGCACACAGCTGGAGGCCATCGTCGACGGCTGCCTGGACCGCTTCGCCGACGACGAGATCGGACTCCTCGTCGACATGACGACGGCCGCCGGCCGCCCCCTCAACTGGAACGTGCTGACCATCGACGCGGCCGTCCCCGACCGCGTCCCCCGCCAGCTCGCCGCGAGCGAGCGCGCCCGCGCGGCGGGCGGCAGGATCGTCGCGCTGACCATGCCCGTCCTCGCGCCCATGAACATGTCGCTGGGCACTTTCTGTGCCCTGAACCTGCTCCCGGGCTGGGGCGACGTCCTGGCCCTGCCCGTACCGCAGCGCATCGACCGGCTGCGGGACCCCGCGGTCCGGGCGGAACTGCTGCGCGGGGCGCGGAGCGAGGAGGCCGGCGTCTTCCGGCGGCTGGCCGACTTCGACCGCTACGTCATAGGCGACACCTACGCGAAGGAGAACGACGGCCTGAGCGGGCGGGAGGTCCGCGACATCGCCGCCGAACGCGGCATGGACCCCTTCGCCTGCCTGGTGGAGATCTGCGCGGCGGACGAGCTCCGCACGGTCCTGTGGCCGATGCCCACGGACAACGACGACGCCAGCTGGGAGCTGCGCCGCCGGACCTGGGGCCACGAGGACGTCCTCCTCGGCGGCTCGGACGCGGGCGCCCACCTGGACCGCATGTGCGGGGCGCCGTATCCGACGCGCTTCCTCGGCGACTGCCTGCGGGGCCGGAAGCTGGTCCCGCTGGAGCAGGCGGTGCGGATGCTGACGGACGAGCCGGCGCGGCTGTTCGGCCTGCGCGGCCGCGGCAGGATCGCCGAGGGCTGGTGGGCGGACCTGGTGCTCTTCGATCCGGAGCGGGTGGACGCGGGGGCGGCGACCCTGGTGCACGACCTGCCGGGGGACGGACCGCGCCTGGACGCACGGGCGTTGGGGGTGGTGAGCGTGCGGGTCAACGGCGTGGAGGCGGTGCGGCACGACGTGGTGACGGGGGCGGTGCCGGGGAGGGTGCTGCGGTCGGGGAGGGACACGGAGACGGTGGGGACGGGGGCGTGACGGAGGCGCGACGGGAAAATTTTGAATCGGGACAAATGGGGTGGGGGTGCGGATATCGCGGCAGGGGTGGGAGAGGGGAGGGCTGCCTGTTACCTGCCGTAACCCGTCATTGACCTTGCAATGCCAGGCCAACGGGCATAGTCGGTCCGGATGTTGAAGGTGATCGGAACGGATCTCGAACCTCCGCATACGGAAACAGCAGCACCTACCGTCCTGCCCATGGTTCAGGCATCCCCACGGCCCCAGGCCGGAGACACGGTGGTGAGCGTGACGGCCCGCGCCGGCGAAGAGGTGCGCGCCAAGGGCCTCGGCGGCAACTCGGTGGGCCTGCTGGGCAGTGCCGTCATCGGGATCTCCACCGTCGCGCCCGTCTACTGCCTGACCTCCACCCTCGGCCCGACCGTCGGCCAGGTGGGGGTACGCACGCCGGCCGTCTTCCTGGCCGGCTTCCTCCCGATGCTGCTGGTCGCCTTCGCCTACCGCGAGCTCAACAAGGCGCTCCCCGACTGCGGCACCTCCTTCACCTGGTCGGTGCGGGCCTTCGGCCCGCGCATCGGCTGGATGTGCGGCTGGGGCCTGGTGATCGCCACGATCATCGTGCTGTCGAACCTGGCCGGGGTGGCGACATCCTTCTTCTATCTGCTGCTGGGCGACCTCACGGGCAGCGATGCGGTGGCGTCTCTCGACGACGACCGTCTCGTGCACGTCCTGACATGCCTGGTGTTCATCGCCGTGGCGACGGCCGTGAGCTATCGCGGGATGACGGCGACGAAGGGGGTGCAGTACGCACTGGTCGGCCTCCAACTGGCCGTGCTGGCCGTATTCGTGGCGATGGCCATCACGAAGGCGCGCTCGGGCGGCCTCCCGGACTCGCTGGACTTCTCCTTCACCTGGCTGAACCCCTTCGGCGTCGAATCGCTGAGCGCTTTCACGGCGGGCCTGTCGCTGTCCATCTTCATCTTCTGGGGCTGGGACGCGTGCCTGACCGTCAACGAGGAGACGGCCGGCAGCGACAAGACGCCGGGTCGTGCGGCGATCCTCGCGATGGTGGTGCTGATCGGCTCCTATCTGATGACGGCCATTGCTGCCCAGATGTTCGCGGGGAAGCGGCTGGGCGACCCGCGCACGGCGGACAACGTGTTCGCGGCGCTGGCAACGCCGGTCATGGGCAAGGGACTCGGGGTGCTGCTGCTCGTGGCGGTGCTGGCCTCCGCTGCGGCCAGCCTCCAGACGACGTTCCTTCCGGCGGCGCGGACGGTACTGGCGATGAGCACGTACGAGGCACTGCCGGCGTGCTTCGCGAGGGTCCACCCCCGCTTCAAGTCGCCGGGCAGGGCGACGGTCTGGGCCGGGGTGGCCACGGGGGTCTTCTATGCGGTGATGAGCTTCCTCAGTCAGAACGTACTGGTCGACACCATCTATGCACTCGGCTTGATGATCTGCTTCTACTACTCGATCACGGCGTTCGCCTGCGCCTGGTTCTTCCGCGAGCAGCTGCGGAGGTCGGCGCGGGACGCCTTCCTCAAGGGCGTCTTCCCGGTACTGGGCGGGCTGCTGCTGGCCGCCGTCTTCTGCAAGACCCTGTACGACATGTGGAACCCGGCGTACGGAACCGGGAGTTCGGTCTTCGGGGTCGGGTCGGTGTTCATCATCGGCGTGGGGTTGCTGGTGCTGGGAGCGGTGCTGATGCTGGTGATGCAGCGGCGCAGCCCGCGGTTCTTCCGCGGGGAGACGCTGACGGCGGGGACGCCGGTGCTGGTCGTGGAGGAGTGAGGCGGGCTAGGCCGCCGCAGTCAGAGCCGCCGCCCGCTTCAGCTTGTTCAGCTTGCGACGCTCCCGCGGCCTCGGGTGACGGACGACCACGCCGCCCATCCCGCCGTTGCCAGTGAGACGTATGAGAGGCGTGCCCGGGAGACGGTCCGGAGTGGTGCCGTCCTTCACGCCGCCGAGACCGGGCTCCACGTCGTCGGTCTGCGCGGCCCAGCCGTCGGGGACGATGACGACGACCCCGGCCATCTGGCCGTGCACCTCCACCTCGACCTCGGGCAGCGTGCAGTCGGCCTGGGTGAAGTCGAGTACGACGCCGCCCATACCGGCGTAAGCGGTCACGTGCGCGGGCACCTGCCAACGCCCCTTGCGCGTCACGCCCGGCAAGCCTCCCTTGAGGACCAGCGTCCGGTTCGGCTCCGGCTCGCCCGGGCCCCACAAGTCGGCGGTCAGCCGGGCGAGGTCCGCGTGGGTCTTGGCCTTCAGCGCCAGCTCCAGCCGCGCATCCAGCTCGGTGAAGTCGAGGCGACCGTCGGCCGCCGCCTGCTGCAGCCGCGCCACCACTGCGTCGCGGTCGGCGTGGGAGGCGCGCTGCTCGTTCCAAGGCGCCGGTTCGGGGGTCTGGGTCTCAGCCGTCATACGAACGATGCTAGGGACGGCGGGCGGTGGCCGCCCTTCGGGAAGACCCTGATGCGCCCCCGAGCCGTCCCCTACGGGCGGCTCGGCCATCACTCTCGACTACCACTCGTCGAGGCAGTCCGCGAGCCGTCGACAGGTGCGGGCGAGGTCGTTCATGCGGGTTTCCGCTGCCTGGGTGCCGGCTTCGCCGACCCGGTAGAGGTCGTCCTCGGCGCGCATGATCAGCGCGGTCCACCGGATCCAGGCCTCGGTGCCGCGTTCGATGCCGTCGGCGCGCCGCTGGGCTTCCCGGACCATGGGCTGGAGGTGGCCGCGCAACGCGGCGGTGATTTCACGGACTTCGCCGTTCCGGGGTGGTCGGGTGCGCTCTTGCAGGGCACGGCGGACGGTCGTGCGGATCGGAGTGAGGTCGAGGGGCGCGGGGTGGGGGTCGCCCGCGCCCTGCGGGAGTTGGAGCAGGCCGGTTACCTGGAGCGCAAGCGCGTCCGTACCGAGGGCGGGCGAGTCGTGACCGTCACGCGGTGGTACGAGCGGCCGGGGGCCACCAGCACAAGCCGCAAGCTTGCCACCCCCGCGAAGCAGCCGCCCGAGCCCCTGCCGCCCGCCGATCCGCCCGCAGCCGAGCTGCTCGCCGGGCTGCGGCGCCGCGACCCGAGGCTGTTGCTGTCCGCGAAGGACGTGCGCCGCCTCTCTCCCGCCGTACGCGCCTGGCTGGACCGAGGCGTCGGCCCGGCCCAGATCGTCCGCACGCTCAGTGCGGATCTGCCCGTCGGCGCCATCACCTGGCCCGCCCGCCTCCTGGCCCACCGCCTCGCGAACTGGCTGCCGCCCGCCCTGCCTACTCCCGCCGCCGAACCGTCGAAGCCGCGGCCCCTGCCGCTGCAGACCTGTGACGGCTGTGAACGTGCCTTCCGGGCCGAGCGGCCCGGGCTGTGCCGTGACTGTCGGACAGCTTGCAGTGACGTGGCCTGAACGGCCGCTGCCAGCCCCCAAATCTTCACGTCACCCGGCGTGTCACGAAGATTTGTGCCGGCTCACATGAACTTCGCCACGTACTCCCCGAACGGTTCGATCCCCACCCCCGCCCGCAACTCGTCCACGCGCTCCGGCTCCTCACACGGCCACGGCACCGGTGCGCCGTCCTTCCCCACCCCCGCTATCTGCGTGCCGTATACCTGCTTGTGGCCCTCGTTCACCAGCACCCGGTCACGCAGAAACGCCATCTGACGAGGGGGCGTTGCGTCCTCCTGTTCCATCAGGCGAAGTGCTCTCCGCTGTACATCCAGTTGGCGGTCCGCGTGCTGAGCGATCAGCCACGCACTTGTTGCCGCCTCCTCACCGACCAACTGCGCCGTCGGCCAGCCGTGCTCGGCCATGATCCGGGCCAGGCGGTCGCCGTGCTGAGCGGTCAGACGGCGCCACGCCAACTGCTCGGCCGGGTCCTCGCTGTTCGCGCCCGGCGACGTCTGCCGGTCAGCCTCCGCCATGCTCACAAGTTCCGCCGACAGAGCGGAATTACGGGGTTCTGTTGCATTCATGGGGGCAACGGTAGGCCGCTTCGACGGCTTCAAGATCGTTCTGCGGGACGGTGACAGGCACCGTTCTCCCCGGCGATAATGGATCTACGCCGATGACTCCCGCCCCAGGAAGATCGGGTTCGTCATCGCCACCATGGCCCCCGGCAGCTCGCTCCCCGGACCCGCCGGGTGCCGTACCTCCGCCCTGACGTACGCCGCATACGACGGCGTCGTCCGCCATTCCACCGTCCCGCCTCCGCTCGGCACCGGGGCCGTGAACAGGGTGCCCTGGTCCGTCACGAACGAGGCCGTGCAGTCGGACGGGACGCCGGACACCTTCAGGCGCGCCGTCACCGGCGCGTCCCGGTCCACCGGCAGCCGTTCGCCGATGCCCGCGTGCGCGCCCCGGCCGCCCGTCGCCTCGAAGGACAGCTGCACCTTCGACGACTCGCAGATCCAGCTGCGGCCCGCGCGGATCGCGGCCTGCAGGGCCGGGCGCGAGAGGTCCTCCGCCAGGACCACCGTCTGGGGCAGGCCCACCACCTGCGGCTCCCGGTGCGCGTCACTGTTGCCCATCGCGGGCAGCCAGCCCCGCCGGTCGCCCCGGACCGCGGCGACCAGCGTGTTGTCCCACTCCGCGATCGTCACCTCGTCGTCCGGGGTGAACGGCCCGTTCCACACCTCCACCGCGTCCGCCTCCGCGAAGCCGAACTTCCAGTTGCAGGCGACGCACGTGGCGTGCGGGTGCGCCGGGACGACCAGGCCGCCCGCCCGGTGGATCTGCCGGGCGATGCGCGGGAAGACGCGGTCGCGGGCGCGGTAGCGCCAGTCGAGGAAGACGCCCGGGTCGGTGCCCAGCGCGACCACGTGGCCGTTGCGCGTGGTGATCTCCTCGCCGGTGAGGATCAGCAGGTCGTCGCCCCACAGGCCCTCCCACGCGCGGTGCGAGGAGTTCGTGTTGTGCTCGGTGGTGGTGATCCAGTCCAGGCCGGCCGCCCGCGCCGCGGCCGCGATGTCGGCGGGGGCGCGCAGGCCGTCGGAGTAGACGCTGTGCAGGTGGTTGTCGCCCCGGTACCAGGCGCGCCCGCGGCCTCTCGCCCGCTGCGGCGGGTAGACGGGCTGCGGGGTGGCGCCCTGTTTCCCGTACCGCAGGGTGACCGTGACCTCGTACGCCAGGCCCTGCGGGGCCACCGTGTACGGGCCGAGGACGACGTGCCAGGTGCCCGGTCTGATGGGACCGGCGAGGTACCCGGGGGTGGCCTGCTCCGCGCTGATGGCGAATTCCTTGCGGGCACCGCCCGACCAGCCGCGGAAGCCGGCGCCGCCGAGTTCCGTGCCGCGCTCGTCGAAGATGCCGATGTCCAGCGCGTTGCCCGGGGTGCCGGGCGGTACCGAGGGCCTCTCGTAGGTGTAGGAGACGGCGATCTCGCGGACGCCGCCGGGGACTTCCACGGGGAGGTGGACGAAGTCCGGAGCACCGGCCGCCAGCCGGCCGGTGACCTTACGGGTCTCTTCGCCGGGGGACCGTGAGCCGGTCCCGTCGGCGTGAGCGAACGTCACGCCTTCGAGCGTAAGCACACTTGCGGCTCCTGCGATAGCCGTCATCTTGAGAACGTTGCGACGCTGCATGGTCGGTCTCCATCCTGAGGCTGCACCTCCACCGTCGTACGCCCGAGTGGCGCCTCGCGGAACAGGCGCCGTCGCACCCGTGTCCGTCCGGGTCATGGCGGCCCGTCAGGGCATACCGTGGGTCACACACGCCCCCGCGACGGAGGTGCCCATGCGGATCGCCACCACGATCTTCCTCACGGACGAGACGATCAGCCCCGTCCGGCTGGCCCGGGAGCTGGAGCAGCGCGGCTTCGCCGGGCTGTATCTGCCGCAGCACACGCACATCCCGGCGAGCCGGGACACCCCCGCCCCCATGGGCGACCCGCTGCCGCCGGAGTACGGGCGGGCCTACGACCCGTTCGTGGCGCTGGCCCAGGCCGCGGCCGTCACGCACCGGATCGGGCTCGGGACGGGCGTCTGCCTGGTCGCCCAGCACGATCCGATCGTGCTGGCCAAGCAGGTGGCCTCGCTCGACCATCTCAGCGGGGGCCGGTTCACCTTCGGCGTCGGCTTCGGGTGGAACGTGGAGGAGGCCGCCGACCACGGGGTGGAGTGGCCGGTGCGGCGCCGTCTGGTGCGCGACAGGATGGCGCTGATGCGGGCGCTGTGGGCGGAGGAGCCGACGGCGTACGTGGGCGAGTTCGGGGCCGTACGGGCCAGCTGGGCGCATCCCAAGCCGGTGCAGGCGCCGCGGGAGCGCAAGGGGGACCTGCCGCTGATCGGGCCGCGCACGCTGCTCGGGGGCGGCGCCGGGCCGCGGCTGTTCGCGGCGATCGCCGAGTACGCGGACGGCTGGATGCCCGTCGGCGGCAAGGGGCTGCGCGAGACGCTGCCGGAGCTGCACCGGGTGTGGCGGGAGGCGGGGCGGCACGGCGAGCCGGAGGTGGTGCCGTATGCGGTGCACCCCTCGGCGGGGAAGCTCGCGCACCTCGCGGACATGGGGATCGAGGAGACGGTGGTGGGGCTTCCGCCGGGTGGCGAGGGAGAGGTGCTGCGGGCGCTGGACGTGCACGCGGAGTTCCTGTGACCGGTGGTCGCACGTCTCGGCCGCAACTCTCCGGAGGGTGCCTCCGTCTGACGTGACGAGAGGCACATGGACCTTCTTCTTCCGCTACGTGTCGCTGTCAGTGTCCGCTCGTATGCTCGGACAATGACTTCCAGCGCACAGGAATCACGGCAGCCGACCGCCAACGCCATGCGGCGTGCGCTCAAACGCGCGCGGGACGGCGTCGCGCTGGATGTCGCCGAGGCCGCGGTCCTGCTCCAGGCGCGCGGTGACGACCTGGCGGATCTGTGCGCCTCCGCCGCGCGGGTGCGCGACGCGGGCTTGGAGGCCGCCGGGCGGCCCGGCGTCATCACGTACTCCAAGAGCGTCTTCATCCCGCTCACCCGTCTCTGCCGCGACAAGTGCCACTACTGCACCTTCGCCACCGTCCCCGGCAAGCTGCGCCGCGCCGGGCACGGGATGTTCATGTCGCCGGACGAGGTCCTGGCCATCGCCCGCCGCGGTGCCGAACTGGGCTGCAAGGAAGCCCTGATCACCCTCGGCGACAAGCCGGAGGACCGCTGGCCCGAGGCCCGCGAGTGGCTGGAGGCCGAGGGGTACGACGACACCATCGCGTACGTGCGCGCGATGGCGATCCGCATCCTGGAGGAGACCGGGCTGCTGCCCCACCTCAACCCCGGCGTCATGTCGTGGACGGACTTCCAGCGGCTCAAGCCCGTCGCGCCGTCCATGGGCATGATGCTGGAGACCACGGCCGAGCGCCTGTGGAGCGAGCCGGGCGGCCCGCATCACGGCTCGCCCGACAAGGAGCCGGCCGTCCGGCTGCGCGTCCTGGAGGACGCCGGGCGCAGCTCCGTCCCGTTCACCAGCGGGCTGCTGATCGGCATCGGGGAGACGTACGAGGAGCGCGCGGAGTCGCTGTTCGCGCTGCGCCGCGTCTCCCGCTCGTACCACGGCATCCAGGAGCTCATCCTGCAGAACTTCCGCGCCAAGCCGGACACGGCGATGCGCGGCATGCCGGACGCCGAGCTGGACGAGCTCGTCGCCACCGTCGCCGTCGCCCGGCACATCATGGGCCCCTCGGCCTGCCTGCAGGCCCCGCCGAACCTGGTCGACGGCGAGTACGTGCGCCTCATCGGCGCCGGCATCGACGACTGGGGCGGCGTCTCCCCGCTCACCCCGGACCACGTCAACCCCGAGCGCCCCTGGCCGCAGATCGACCGGCTCGCCGAGCAGTCCGCCGCCGCGGGCTTCGTGCTGCGCGAACGCCTGGCGGTCTACCCGGAGTTCGTGCAGCGCGGCGAGCCCTGGCTGGACCCCCGGCTGCTGCCCCACGTGCGCGCGCTGGCCGACCCGGAGACGGGCCTGGCCCGCGAGGACGTGGAGGTCCGGGGCCTGCCGTGGCAGGAGCCGGAGGAGGTCTTCGTCCCGTCCGGCCGTACGGATCTGCACCGCGCCATCGACACCGAGGGCCGCACCGGCGACCGGCGCCAGGACTTCGACGAGGTCTACGGCGACTGGGAGGCCCTGCGCGAGGCCGCGGCGCCGGGCATGGCCCCCGAGCGCATCGACGCCGACGTGCGCGAGGCCCTGGCCGTGGCCGCCGACGACCCGACGGAGCTCACGGACGCCCAGGCCCTGGCCCTGCTGCACGCGGACGGCCCGGCGCTGGACGCCCTGTGCGGGATCGCCGACGCCGTGCGCCGCGATGTGGTCGGCGACGATGTCACCTACATCGTCACGCGCAACATCAACTTCACCAACGTCTGCTACACCGGCTGCCGTTTCTGTGCCTTCGCCCAACGCCGCACGGACGCCGACGCGTTCACGCTCTCGCTGGAGCAGGTCGCCGACCGGGCCGAGCAGGCGTGGGACGTGGGTGCGGTCGAGGTCTGCATGCAGGGCGGCATCCATCCCGACCTGCCCGGGACGGCCTACTTCGACATCGCACGGGCCGTGAAGAAGCGCGTCCCCGGCATGCACGTGCACGCCTTCTCCCCGATGGAGGTCGTCAACGGCGCGACGCGCACCGGGATGTCCGTCCGCGAGTGGCTCGCCGAGGCGAAGGAGGCCGGGCTGGACTCCATCCCCGGCACCGCCGCCGAGATCCTGGACGACGAGGTCCGCTGGGTCCTCACCAAGGGCAAGCTGCCGACGGCGACGTGGGTCGAGGTCGTCAAGACCGCGCACGAGCTGGGCATCCGCTCGTCCTCGACCATGATGTACGGGCACGTGGACCAGCCGCGGCACTGGCTGGGGCATCTGCGGCTGCTCGCACAGATCCAGCAGGAGACGGGTGGTTTCACCGAGTTCGTCACCCTGCCGTTCATCCACACCAACGCGCCGGTGTACCTGGCCGGCATCGCCCGCCCTGGTCCGACCACCCGGGACAACCGCGCGGTCACGGCGATGGCGCGGTTGCTGCTGCACCCGCATATCCCCAACATCCAGACGAGCTGGGTCAAGTTGGGCACGGAGGGCGCAGCGGACATGCTGCGCTCGGGCGCCAACGACTTGGGCGGCACGCTGATGGAGGAGACCATCTCCCGTATGGCGGGGTCTTCGTACGGTTCGTACCGGTCCATCCGGGATCTGGTGGCGATAGCCGAAGCGGCGGGGCGGCCCGCCCGTCCGCGAACGACCCTGTACGGGGACGTACCGGACGAGCGGCAGCGGGCTGCCATGGATTCGGACGGGCATCTGCCGGAGCTTTTGCCCGTGTTGGGGGCAGATTGACGGGTGAGGGCTGGATGTGGCTGGTCGCGCAGTTCCTCGCGCCCCTTCGGGGCGCAAGTGTTGCCAAGCTGTCGCCGGCCACCGATCCGGCGGCTACACACCTTGCATAAGGTGTCCCGCATGTCTTGGCCCCAGAACCCGCAAGATCCGCAACAGCAGCCCGCGCAGCCGCAGAGCCCTCAGCCTCCGCAGGGCGGCTTCGGGCCGCCTCCCGTGTGGGGCCCGGACGGCACCGGACATGCGCAGCCGACCATGATCGGGCAGCCGGCGGTGCCGGCACCTCCGCCGCCGCCCGGCGGGGCGTCGGTTCCGCCGCCGCCCGCGCCCGCTCCTGGCCCGGGCGGCCCGGGAGCCTACGGCGGGGCACCGTCGTCGACGGCCCCGATGGCCCCGATCCCTCCGTCGGGCCCGGAGCCCAAGCCGGCGAAGAGCAGGGCGCTGCTCGCCACCGTCGGCGGCGTCGTGGCGCTGGCCGTCATCGGCGGCGGCGTGGCGTACGTCCTCACGAGCGGGAAGAACGACGACGGCAAGAAGGCGTCGTCGTCGGCGGCCTCGCAGGCGCCGTCCGCACCGGCGCAGCAGCAGGGCGGCCAGCCCGCCCCCGACACCAGCGTGGCGCCGCAGGGTGCGTCGGGCGGCAAGGCGCTGGTCGCCGGGTGGCAGACGCAGGTGAACGGTGACCACCACTTCGCCTACGACGTCCCGCCCAAGGGTGACCAGTGGAAGGTCTTCCCGACGGACACGATGATCTCGTACACCGAGGACAACAAGCCGGTCGTCACCATGCGGGGCACGGCCAACTTCCGCGAGGGCGGCTGCTCGTCCAGCCCCAACCCCGACGCGTTCGGCGAGGCCGGCAAGGGCCAGCTCGCCACGGTCGGCACGACCGGCGGCGGCAAGGACGGCACGCTGCAGGAGAACGCCCGCAACTGGGCGGGCAACTGGGGCGTCATGGCCTACGGCGGGCTGAAGAACAAGCCCAAGATCGAGGTCGGCGAGGCGGTGCCGTGGAAGCACAACGGCATCGAGGGCTACACGGCCACGGCCAAGGTGACGATCGCCAACCGGGCCAGTGAGTGCGTGCCGCCGACCGCGATCGTGAAGAGCATCGCGCAGAAGCTGCCGGACGGTACTTTCCACGGCTGGGTGATCTACGCCGACCAGGGCGTTCCCAACGCCCTCAGTGCCGAGCAGATCGAGAAGATCATGGGAACCGTGCGGCCGACCAAGGGCTGACGGCCGGCGCAGGACGCGCGGAAAAGCCCTCTCGGCCCCGGTGGCGGACCGGTCGAGAGGGCTGAGCCGGGTTGAGCCGTGGGAGTCAGCAGCCGCTGACGTCGGCCACGAAGGCGGTCCAGGACTCCGGGGAGAAGGCGATGGCCGGGCTCTCCGGGTTCTTCGAGTCACGGACCGCGATGGCCTGCGGAAGGGGCGAGGCGACCTCCACGCAGTCGCCGTTGGCCAGCGAGTAGGAGGACTTCCGCCAGGTGGTCATTCCCTGCTGAATCGCCATGGTGTTACTCCGATACCTGTGAGCAATGCCTGTCAGTACGCCGGTTTCCCGAGGTGCGATCGACGTTACGCGCCAACATCATGTGGCGAATGGGCTGTTCACTCGACCGGATGGCTTATGTCCAGAGCCTCTTCCCGCAGGCCACGCGGAGGTGTACCGTTCCGCCGCCACGCGGGCGGCCGGGGGGTTGGTCAGGCCGACCAGTCCTCGGCGACACGCAGGATGAACCGCCGCGAGTCCTCCGCATTCAGCGCCTGCATCCGCAAATGCTCGTACATGACGCTGTAGGCCTGCACGTCATTCGGCTTCTCCAGATAGAGGTCGCTGGTGATGCCTTCGAGATAGACGGTGCTGGCGTCCTGCGGGTCGTGGAATTCGAGGATGGAGAACTTCCCGTACATGCCCGGATGCGCGCCCACGTCATAGGGGAGCACCTGCACGGTGATGTGCGGCTGCAGGCTGAACTCCACGAGGTGTTCCATCTGTTCGCGCATGATGGCCTTGTTGCCGACGATGCGGCGCAGCGCGGACTCGTCGATGACGGCCCACAGGCGCAAGGGGTTGTCGGGGTCGGTGATGCGTTCCTGCCGGCGCATCCGCACCTGGACGCGGCGTTCGACGTCCGCCGCGGTGGCCTCCGGCCAGGAGCCCTCGGTCACGGCGCTGGCGTAGTTGGGCGTCTGCAACAGGCCGGGCACCAGCGAGGCCTCGTACACGCGCAACGAGGCCGCATCGGTCTCCAGACCGATGTAGACGCTGTAGGGAATGTCGCCGAAGGCATGCCACCAGCCTTGCTGGCGCGACTCCTTCGCCATCTGCATCAGCGAATCGACAATGCGGTGGTCGTCCACCCCGTACACGCTGCACAGGTCGCGGACGTCGCGCTGGCTGATGCTGCGCCGGCCGTTCTCCAGTCGGCTGATCTTCGACTGCGAAACCAGGAGCCGCTCGGCGACCTCCTCCGCCGTCATACCTTTGAGCTCACGGAGCTTGCGCAGCTCCTGCCCCAATCGGCGCCGCCTTACGGTGGGGTTGACACTGGACGCCACGGGACGCACCTCCGGCTCCGTCATGCTGATGTCTCCTGCCCCGCAGCCTGCCACCCCGGCCTCGGCGGCGCTGGGAAAATGCCGAACCGAAAGTCCGCTTACGCCCGCCCGCCGCCGCCTGCACGGACGGACGCGTACGCGGGGCGGCGGGCCGTCGCCGTCTCAAGGGACGGGCCGGCCCGCCGCCCCGCGTCCTGATGCGGCTCCCGAACCGGGCCATGGGGACTGCGATGCGGTCGAGTTGGAGCGGAGGGTGGTGCGTGCTGATGGTGCCGTCTGTTGCCGTTTGTCGCTGGCTCTTGCTGCTTATCGGTGATCGGAAGAACTGCCGAACCGTTTCACGAGGCGCCCGCACGGGCCATGACGCCTTCGCGGACCGGCTGGGCGGCGGCGGCTTCGGCGGGTGCCGCAGCCCTGGAACGCACTGCTGCCCTGCGGCCCGGGGCGCCGGATCCGCCTGTGGCACCGGCCGTGGCGGCCGGCCGCCGGGGCTGGGCGCCGACGCCGTTCTGCACGTCCATCACGGCGTGTGCCACGAGCCCGCCCATCGGGTCGTGTCTGATCAGGTCCCGCAGCCGGGACCGCGAGGAACGGCCCTCGTTGCCCGGGTAGAGATGCTTGCCGAGGCCGACGGCGTGCGCGAGCGCCGCGAGCGCCGCCGTCCGCGGGTCCGGCGGCACGCCGGTGCGGATGGCGCTGTCCAGCCGGGTCCTGATCTCCCGGCTGATGGCCGTGTCCGTCGCCTGGTAGCGCGTGGTCGGCAGCACCCCGCACATCTGGCCCGCCACGGCATGCACCATGCCGCACCGCTCCAGGTGCGTGAGGTACGTCTGGCGCAGCCCCAGCCGGGGCCCGCCGATCCAGTGGACGGCGCGGACCGGACTGCCACGGCGGCGCAGCAGTTCGAGCGCGGTGTCCAGGGTCGGATCACCTGTCGGCCGTGGGTGCACCACGGCGATACGATCCCCGTCAGGGGCTATCCGTCCGGCCAGAGCCAGCTCCACTAGCTGTGCTCCGGCGAGACCGAGATCGAGCGACTGCGGCTGCGCCGTGGTACCCGTGGCCGGGTCCAGGGCGAGCAGCAGAAGCTCCTCCGGAATTGTTCTGCGGCTCCTGCCCATCCATGCCTCCCCGCGTGGATGAGTGACAGGGTGACCCCTCTCACATTGGTCTGTCGAGAGCGCGTGGTGGCTTCGTGTGGGAACCGGTAGGTATGTCGTCTCGTCTAGCACGTGGGTGAACCCAGGCGGAGCCCTCTGGCGATAGGGGTGCGCATGCGCGCGACGATCGCAGAGGACACTGGTAGACGTTGAGTGAATTCCGGGCCCCGGGGCGCGTTGGCGCCTGCAGGTTCCGGATGTACGGCGCGGGAATTCTGAGGAGGCATCGGTGGCGGGCGAGTCCCCCGACAAGTCGGAGCAGCGGAAGTCGTCGGGGGATCCGGACGTGGGTCGGCCTGCGGCCGGTTCCCGTCCCGGGGCCGGGAGTCCTGCGGACGGTTCCGCTGCCGCTTCGGCTCCCGCCGGGGCGAAGGCCGGGAACGGTGGTCGTCCCGATCCGCGGGTGGCCGTGCGTGACGGCGCGGCCGGTGGCGGCAAGGCCGGTCGCGCCGACGAGGGCGGCGAGGCCGGCAAGGCCGCCGGGGCGGCTGCGGCATCCGGAACGGTGAAGTCCGGTTCGGCCGACGGCGACAAGGCCGGTGCGGCCGACAGCGCCGACAGCGCCGACAGCGCCGACAGCGCCGACAGCGCCGACATCGCCGAGGGCGGCAAGGCGGCTGCGAAGTCCGGCGCTGCGGGCGGCGGCAAGGCCGATCAGGCGACTGCCGTGTTCGGTGCGGTGAAGGCCTCCGAGGACAAGGCCGGCACCAAGGACGACCAGGCGCCTGCGAAGGCCGATGCGGCCGAGAAGACGCCCGCCGCGGCCGGAACCGGCAAGGCTGCTGCGTCCGACACGGCCAAGGCCGATCAGGCCACCGCCGTGTTCGGCGCGGTCAAGGCCCCCAAGGGGGGCGCCGACTCCGATGCCGACTCCGATGCCAAGGCCGATGCCAAGGCTGCCTCCTGGGGTGCCGGTGCGTCCGGCAACGGCAAGCCCAAGGAGGACGCCCGGCTGAAGGCCGCCGTCGCGGCCTGGGTTGCCGAGGCCGAGGACAAGGACGACGCCAAGGCGGCGGCCTCCGGCGACCAGCCCACCGAGCTGATCGAGGCCCCCAAGGCGCCCAAGGACGGCAAGGACGCGAAGGCGCAGGCCTCCGCCGACCAGCCGACCCAGGCCATCAAGGCTCCCGCGAACCCGGACTCCGAGTCCGAGCGCACCAGCCAGTTCGTCCCGCTGAAGAAGGACGACGCCCCGGCGGCGAAGCCGCTCAAGGCCCCCAAGCCCGAGGCCAAGCCCGAGGCCAAGGCCGAGTCGAAGGCCGAGGCCAAGCCCAAGGCTGCGCCCCCGGCGCCCCCGAAGCCGGCGGCAGGCACTCCGGCTCCGGCCAAGGCTCCGGCGGAGCCTCCGGCTCCGCTCGACCTGCTCGCCCAGCTGACGAACACTCCGCCCCCGCCGGAGACCCCGGTGCGCACGGCGGTGCGCCGGGTGAAGATCTGGACGCCGCTGGTGGTGCTCCTCGGGATAATTTTCGTGGTCGTGCAGGCGATGCGTCCGCTGCCCGCCCCGAAACTGGCGATCGCCGCCGACAAGTCGTCCTTCGCCTTCGGAGGCGCCACGCCGCCGCTGACCTGGCCCTCCGAGGGCCAGGCGATCGTGGACGTCGACGGACTCGGCCGGGTCGGCTCGTACGGCGAGATGAAGCCGCTGCCCATCGGCAGTGTGGCCAAGGTGATGACGACGTACATCATCCTGCGCGACCACCCGCTCAAGAAGGGCGACAACGGGCAGCTGATCGACGTGGACCAGAAGGCCGAGGACGACTTCACCAACGGTGTGAAGGAGAAGGAGTCGGTCGTCGAGGTCCACAAGGGCCAGAAGATCTCCGAGAAGGAGGCGCTCGAGGCCGTCATGCTGCCGTCCGCGAACAACGTCGCCCGGCTGCTGGCCCGGTGGGACGCGGGCGGTGAGGAGGCGTTCATCAAGAAGATGAACGACACCGCCAAGGAACTCGGCATGACGAACACCACCTACACCGACGCGAGCGGCCTCATGGAGAGCACCGTCAGCACGGCCGAGGACCAGGTGAAGCTGGGCAAGAAGGCGATGCAGGACCCGACCTTCCGGGAAATCTCCAAGATGACCCAGTACACCTCCACCACCGCCTCCGGGACGGGCTCCGGCGTCGAGTACCAGAAGACGCAGGCCAACTTCAACAAGCTCGTCCCCGCGTTCGGTGTCGTCGGGATCAAGACCGGTTCCACGACCAAGGCCGGCGGCAACCTGCTCTTCGCTGCGGAGAAGAAGGTCGGCGACTCCACGCAGCTGATCATCGGAGCGGTCTTCGGGCAGCACAAGAGCCCGATCATCGACACCGCCACCGACTACAGCAAGCAGCTCATCCTGGCCGTGGGCAAGGAGCTGACCACCACCACCGTCGTGAAGAAGGGCGAGGTCGTCGGCCACGTCGACGACGGCCTGGGCGGTACGACCCCGGTCGTGGCGACCAAGGACCTGACGGCGGTCGGCTGGCCCGGTCTCAAGGTCGACCTGAAGATCACCGCCGGGGACAAGACCCTCCCGCACACGGCGAAGGCCGGTACGCAGGTCGGCGAGCTGACCGCGGGCGGCGGCATGGGTGAGGTGAAGGTGCCCGTGGCGCTGCAGAAGGACCTCGTGGAGCCGTCGTTCGGGTCCAAGGTGACCCGTCTCGGCTGATCCGTTCCGGGCCGTCGGAGCGGCTCCTGGTCCGTACGGGTGGGTGCGGGCCGGGAGCCGTTCGGCGGTCCGGAGCGCCGTGACGGCGTCGTGCTAGCGTCGCGGGGGTTTGCGTCCGGGACGGCCGTGCCGGACGAGCATGCATGAAGATGGGGGAGAAGAACCTCAGGGGGAAGACGGGGAGAGCCGCAGTGACCACCGTGGGACCGGCGCGGGCCGGTACGCCGGGAGAGCCCGGACGTGACGTCAGGGACGAAGACCGAGGCCGGGACAAGCCGGCCCGGCGCCTGCCCTCCTGGGCGTTGCGGCCCGACCCGCAGCGCACGGGCTGGCGGGCGGCGCTGACGCGGACCGTGCCGGTCACTCTGATCACGGCGGCCGTGCTGCACGTGCTGTGGTTCTGGGTCTTCGCCAACAGCGGCGGCGACCTGGCCGCCCAGGACGCCTGGGCGGAGTTCGCGCTGC
This sequence comes from Streptoverticillium reticulum, assembly GCF_047456005.1. Classification (NCBI taxonomy): domain Bacteria; kingdom Bacillati; phylum Actinomycetota; class Actinomycetes; order Kitasatosporales; family Streptomycetaceae; genus Streptomyces; species Streptoverticillium reticulum. Next base: position 4,833,506 of record NZ_CP179755.1, read on the forward strand.
AGCACCCCTCCTCGGCGTACAACCTCGCCTGGTACGGCGGCATGCATCCCGTCTCGTACAGCGTCATCTCGCCGTATCTGATGGCCGTGCTGGGCGTGCGCTCCACGATGATGGTCGCGGGCACGCTCTCCGCCGGGCTGATCGCGCTGATCCTGGTGCGCAGCCGTGCGGTGCGCCGGCCGCTGTGGCCCGCGCTCTACGGGGCGCTCGCGCTGACGGGCAACGCGATCTCGGGGCGGGTGACGTTCGGGCTCGGCATGATGTTCGGGCTGGCGGCCGTGGCCGTGATCTTCGCGTGGCCGGTGCGCTGGCGCTCGGACGGTTCGTACCGCTGGCCGCGGGCCGCGCTCGCGGGGGTGCTGGCGGGGCTGGCCACGGCGTCGAGCCCGGTCGCCGGTCTGTACGTGGGCATCGTGGCGGCCGCGCTCTGGCTGGGCCGGCGCCGTCCCGCTGCGTACGCGCTGGGCGTCACCCCGGTGATCGTGGTGGGGCTGTCGGCCTGGTTGTTCCCGTTCTCCGGGCAGCAGCCGATGGCGTTCCCGTCGACGATCCTGCCGCTGCTGGCCGGTCTGTTCGGGGTGTTCCTGGTGCCCGCGCAGTGGCGCACCGTGCGGGTCGTCTCGGGGCTCTACGCCCTCGGCGTGCTGCTGGTCTGGCTGATCCCCTCGCAGATCGGCACGAACATCTCCCGGCTCGGCATGGTCTTCGGCGGTGTGGTGCTCGTCGCCGTGCTGACGGAGATGAAGGTGCCGCCGCGGTCCGAGCTGCTGAAGCAGGGCCGTAAGTGGACGGTGATGGTGCTCGCCCTGCTGACCTGCACGGTCTGGCAGTCGGTCAACTCCATCAGCGACATCATCCACACCACCCCCGCCGCCTCGTGGGCGCGCGAGCTGGCCCCCCTGGTGGACCGGCTGCAGAAGGTGGACGCCGCGCGCGGCCGCGTCGAGGTCGTCCCCGCCCGCAGTCACCGCGAGGCCTCGGCCCTGACCCCGTACGTGAACCTGGCCCGCGGCTGGAACCGGCAGGCGGACCTCAAGCGGAACCCGCTCTTCTACGAGGAGGGCATGCTCACCCCCGCCAGCTACCAGGCCTGGCTCAGCCGCTGGGCGGTGGCGTACGTGGTGCTGCCGACCGGCGAGCCGGACAACGCGGCCGTGGAGGAGGCCAAGCTGGTCGCGCAGGGGCAGTCGTACCTGCGCGAGGTGTGGTCGGACGACAACTGGCGGCTGTACGAGGTGAAGAACCCGACCCCGCTGGCCGAGCCGCCCGCGGTCGTGGACCGCACGGACCCCGACGGCCTGACGATCTCGGTGAAGAAGCCGGGACCGGTGCTGATCCGGGTGCCGTACTCGCCGTGGCTGGGCCTGGTGGACGCGCAGGGCAAGGACGTCCGGCCGCCGAGGCCGGGGCCCGGGGGCGAGCCCCCGGTCAACGTCGAGGGCTGTCTGACGAAGCAGGTGACCCCGCCGAAGGCCGGGGAGCCGGAGGACGACTGGACCGTCCTGCGGGCGCCCCACGCGGGGAGCTACCGGATCGTGGCGCGGTACAAGTTGCCGCGCGGCACCGGCTGCCCGGACGACATGGCGCGGTGACCCTGCGGGCCGCGACCGGCGGCCACCAGGGGTAACGGTTTCCTCACCCGTTCGGCCCGCGGCGGCCCGGCGTCGGAGTGCGGCCCCCGCAGATCCCCGGTTCGCTCGACCTTGGAGGGGCGCGGAACCCCCACCCCCGCGCGGCACATCCGCGTGCCGCATCCGCGCTCACGGAGGAAGAAGCATGCGTACTGCACGAGTGCTCGCCGGGACCGCAGGGACCGCCCTGGCCATAACCGCCCTTCCCGCCTTCGCGGGCGACTTCGGGAAGCTCGAGGTCACCCCGGGCACCGTCCAGCCCGGTGCCGAGGTCACCGTGAACACCACGGTCTGCGGTCCGAAGGGGCACGGTGCGGGCGACGCCAGCGCCGTCGGCGGGCCGGCGTCGTTCGACCTCAAGCCGGGCACCCACAAGGAGGTCGTGGTCGGGCAGTTCATGGTGCCGAAGAACGCCAAGCCCGGTACGTACGGCATCGGCGCCAAGTGCGCCAACGGCAAGGAGGCCACGGGCGACCTGGTCGTCAGCGCGGGCAGCGCCTCCGGCTCGCCCTCGGCCGCGGCCTCGCCCATGCCGAGCATGTCCGCGGCCAAGCCTCCCCAGGGCGGCATGAAGACCGGCGTCGGCGGTACGAGCGAGGAGTCGGGCACGGCCGACATCGTGGCCGGTGCGGCCCTGATGGCGATGGCGGCGGCGGGCGGCGTCTGGTTCCTGCGCCGCCGCGGCACCGGCAGCCGGTACTGAGCCGGCCGCGCGAAGCCGGCACCCCGGCCGGCCCGGACCGCTCCGGTCCCCGGACCCCGTACGCGTCCGGGGACCGGGGCCGGGGCCGGGGCCACGGTCCCCGGACCGTGGTGGAGGACTCCGATGCGCAAGAACCGCCCCCGACGGCGCCCCCGTCGGCACGCCCGGCCGGCCGCCTGGTGTGCCGGTCCGCCCGGAATCCCGTACCGGGCCCTCCGTGACGCCCTGCGCGACCTGCGCGCCACGGCGACGGCCGCCGTGGTCCTCGGGGCCGCGCTCTGCACGGGCGGCGCGCTGATCGGCGAGGGCACCCGGGAGCACATACCGCCCCCGCAGCCCTCGGCCGCCGAGGCGTTCGCCGCGGGAGCCGCCCGGGTGATCCATCCGGACCGGCTGATCCCGCCGCTGCCGCCCGCCCCGCCCACCCGGATCAGGATCCCCGACATCCGGGTCGACGCCCCCCTGACCACCCTCGGCCTGCTGCCGGACGAGACCCTCGCCAGCCCGCCGGAGGACGACAAGAACCTCGCCGGCTGGTACGCGGCCGGTACCGCCCCCGGCGCCACCGGGACCGCCGTCATCGGCGGCCACGTCGACACCGAGTCCGGCCCCGCCGTCTTCTACTCCCTCGGCGCCCTGAAGAAGGGGCAGACCGTCGAAGTCGCGCGCGCCGACGGCCGGACCGCCGTGTTCACGACGGACGCCATCGAGGTGTACGAGCGGACGGACTTCCCGTCCCGGAAGGTCTACGGGGCCACGGGCCGGGCCGAGTTGCGGCTGATCACGTGCGGCGGCGGCTTCTCGCAGGAGACGGAGGAGTACCTGGGCAACGTGGTGGTGTACGCCCATCTGACGGCGGTGCTCCAGCCGTTGCAGGGGCCGCAGGCGGCGTCAGCACCCTGACGCCGGCGGCCGGGCCTCGCGCGCCCACGCCGCCAGCCCGGCGATGAAGCCCGCCCGTTCGTCCGGCGTGAGGCTGTCGAGCGCCCGCAGCAGCGGGGCGGAGCGCCGGGCGATGAAGGACTCGACGAGCGCCTGGTAGCGGCCGTCGATCCGCACCAGCATCCGCCGCCGGTTCCCCGGGTCCTCGCGCCGCTCCACCAGGCCCGCCTTGTTGAGCGCGCTCACCAGCTCGCTGACGGTCGACAGCGACAGCCCCATCCGGCGGGCGAGTTCGCCCACGGCGAGCGGCTGTTCCGCGATCAGCTGCGGCAGCACCGCGCCGTGCCGGGGCGTGAGGCCGTGCACGTCGAAGACCGAGCGCAGGCGGTCGGGCATCTCGGTGAGTGCGTTGCGCATGTAGGGGGAGATGAGCGGGACGAGGCCGATGGCCTCCATCTCCTCGGCGGTCGGGAGGCGGTGCTTTCCGGCGGCGGGGGCGTGCGGCATACTGCGAGTCTAGATGCTTCGGATATCCGAACTGTTGGGAAACTCGAACTGTTCTGAAACTGTTCCGGACAAGGGGGACACCCATGCCTGCCGTCACTTATCGCGATGCGCTCGGAGAGGCGCTGGAGCGCCTGGACGACCTCGGTTACGAGCGCGGAGCCGGCGCCGATCTCGCCAATCACGGGCCCATGGGCGCCGAGGCCCTCGCCGCCCTCGGGCACGGCGCCGAGGTCGCCGCGTGGGTCGAGGGCTACCGCACCGCCATGCCCCACCACGAGGTGCCCGAGGCGCGCTTCGCCCTCGACCCCGCCGACGAGTCGTCCTGGCGCCCCGCGCTCGGCGACTTCTCCCGCGCGGGCGACTGGGAGCGGCTCTTCGCCCGCGAACTCGCCGCGGCGCCCTGGCGCGAGGTGCTCGCCCGCTGGTGGCCCCGGCTGCTGCCGGGCATGCTCGCAGGACTCACCCACGGCCTGATCCGCACGGCCCACGCGGTCCGCTCCCTGGCGGCGGCCGAGGAGCCGACCCGGCGCCAACTCACCGAACTGGCACGGGGGATGGCCTACTGGGCCGCACGGTTCGCCCACCTCCCCGGCGAGGTACGGCTGTCCGGCACGTGCGACCTCGCCGCCGCCGTCGCCTCCGCGCCCCGGACGCCCTACGAGGGCAAGCACGGCCGCGCCGCCGCGGGCGCGCGGCTGGCCGACCCCGCCCGGCTGCCCGGATACGCCGGGGCGCTCGACGCCCTGGGCCCCGCCGCCGCGGAGCGCCCGGACTGGCTGCTGGCCGAGATGACCACCGAGTTCGCGGGCGTCTACCTGGGCCACCCCGAGGTCTTCCCCGTCCCGCTGATCCACGGCGTCACCGCTCCGGCCGCCGTGCGCCTCGTCCTGCCGCACCTGCCGACGGGCCTGCACCGGCCGACGGTGGCCGCGCTCTGGCACGTGCACGCGACGCTGCTGCTGACCTTCACCGAACACCGCGGCGGTGAGGCGGAGGCGGCGCGGGTGGCGGCGGAGACGGACGTGCCGCCGTTCGACGAGCTCGTCGCGCGGGCGGTGGAGCACGGCGACGAGCACGTCATCAAGTTCACCGAGGCGGCCCGGCGCGAGCACGCGCTGCGCCCGGACCCCCGCTATGCGGCGGCGGTCCTGGCGGCGCAGCAGCGGATCAAGCCGAGGCGGCGGCGCGGCGCCGCCTCGTAGGCGGACGGGACCTCGGGGGCGTGTCCGCGGATCCTCGCCCCGAAGGGGCGCGGGGAACTGCGCGATCAGCCACAGTGCACCCGCAGATGACGTGCCGCCTCGGGGTGGTGCTTCGGCTGCGGGCCGGCTGTGGTTGATCGCGCAGTTCCCCGCGCCCCTGACGGGGCGCTGCAAGATCCGCCGGACATGGCCCAGTGGGTCAGGGCGAAGGAGTCGCCCGCAGCTCGGCGAGCGCATCGAGAATCGGCTGGCCGTACTTCGCCAGCTTGCTCTCGCCGACACCGCTCATGCCCGCAAGCTCGTCGAGGCCTGTGGGCATCCGCGTGGCGATCTCGCGCAGCGTCGCATCGTGGAAGACGACGTAGGCGGGCACGCCTTGCTCCTTGGCCGTGGCTGCGCGCCAGGAGCGCAGTGCTTCGAAGACCGGTACTGCCTCCGCGGGCAGATCGACGGGGGTCGAGCGCTTCGCCGAACCGCTCGACCGCGCGGCCCCCGCGGAGCGAACCGGCTTCTCCGGCTCGCGGCGCAGCAGCACCTGGCGCCGCGAGCCGAGCACGTCGCCGCTGTCGTCGGTGAGCACCAGCGTCCCGTACTCGCCCTCCACCGCGAGCAGCCGCTGGGCGAGCAACTGCCGTACCACTCCCCGCCATTCGGCCATGCTCAGCTCCGTGCCGATGCCGAAGACGGTGAGGGCGTCGTGGTCGTGCTGGATGACCTTGGCGGTCTTCTTCCCCAGCAGGATGTCGATGATCTGCCCCGCCCCGAACTTCTGCCGCCGCTCCCGGGCCAGCCGGAGGACCGTCGACAGGAACTTCTGCGCGGCGATCGTCCCGTCCCAGGTGACCGGCGGGGCGATGCAGGTGTCGCAGTTGCCGCAGGGGCCGCTCTGCTGCCCGAAGTAGGCCAGCAGCTGCACCCGGCGGCACTCGACCGTCTCGCACAGAGCCAGCATCGCCTCCAGGTGCGCGGCGAGCCGGCGGCGGTGGGCCTCGTCGCCCTCCGACCCGTCGATCAGCTTGCGCTGCTGGACCACGTCCTGCAGGCCGTAGGCGAGCCAGGCGGTGGACGGCTGGCCGTCGCGCCCGGCGCGGCCCGTCTCCTGGTAGTAGCCCTCGACGGACTTCGGCAGGTCGAGGTGGGCGACGAAGCGCACGTCGGGTTTGTCGATGCCCATGCCGAAGGCGATGGTGGCGACCATGACGATGCCGTCCTCGCGCAGGAAGCGCGACTGGTGGGCGGCGCGCGTCGCCGCGTCGAGCCCCGCGTGGTACGGGAGGGCGTCGATGCCGCTCTGCACCAGGAACGCGGCGGTGTCCTCGACTCCCTTGCGGGACAGGCAGTAGACGACGCCCGCGTCCCCCGCGTGCTCGGTGCGCAGCAGCTCCAGGAGCTGACGCTTCGGCTCGTTCTTCGGGACGATGCGGTACTGGATGTTCGGCCGGTCGAAGCTGGCGACGAAGTGCCGGGCGTCGTCGAGCTTCAGGCGCGCCGCGATCTCCCGGCGCGTGGCCTCCGTGGCCGTCGCGGTGAGGGCGATGCGCGGCACGTCGGGCCAGCGCTCGTGGAGCGCGGAGAGCGCGAGGTAGTCGGGCCGGAAGTCGTGGCCCCACTGGGCCACGCAGTGCGCCTCGTCGATGGCGAAGAGGGAGATCTTGCCGCGGTCGAGCAGCCGCAGCGTGGCCTCGACGCGCAGCCGCTCCGGGGCGAGGTAGAGCAGATCCAGCTCGCCGGCGAGGAACTCGGCCTCGACCATGCGCCGTTCGTCCGGATCCTGCGTGGAGTTCAGGAAGCCTGCCCGCACGCCGAGCGCGCGGAGCGCGTCGACCTGGTCCTGCATGAGGGCGATCAGCGGGGAGACGACGATGCCGACGCCGGGGCGCACGAGGGCCGGGATCTGGTAGCACAGCGACTTGCCGCCGCCGGTGGGCATCAGGACGAGCGCATCCCCGCCGTCGACGACGTGCTCGATGATCTCCCGCTGCTCGCCGCGGAAGGCGTCGTAGCCGAAGACGCGCCGGAGGCAGCGCAGGGCGTCGCTGTCGGGGATGTCGGGGGTACCGGCGAGGTCGGTGGTCTCGGTGGGCTCGTCCATTCCGGAAGTGTATGGGGGAAGGGCTTACACGAATGGGGGATGTGGATAACCGGAGGGCCTCGGGCCCCGTCAGGGGCGCGGGGAACTGCGCGACCGGCCACTGACGGCCTGCAGCCGACGTACAACGCCGTTTCTCCGGGGCTTCGCCCCGGACCGGGTGGTGCGTCGCCTGCGGGTGCGTCGTGGCCGGTCGCGCCCACGCGGCGGAGCCGCATATGTCTACAGCCCCGCGCCCCTGACGGGGCTACGCCACCTCGATGCCGAACTCCTGCACCAGCGCCTCCAGCCCTCCCGCGTACCCCTTCCCGCCCACGACGAAGTCCCAGTCGCCGCTCGCGCGCTTCCGGAAGGACCCGAGGACGAGCGCGGTCTCGCCGGACCGCCCGTCGGACACCTCCAGCTGCCCGAGCTCGCCCCCGGCCGCGTCCGCGAGCCGGATCCGGGCGTCGGTGAAACCGGAGAGATCGGCGTCCGGGTTCACGGCCGGGTCTATGGCGGCCGCGAGCACCAGCCGGTCCGCCCGCGCGGGCAGCGCCTCGAAGGCCACGCGCAGGGCGGCCTTGTCCGCGGCGGAGGGGGCGGCGGCGCGGACGGCGCCGTCGGGCGTGCGGGGATTGTTGTAGAAGACGAAGTGATCGTCGCTGAGGACCCGGTCGCCGGCGCAGACGAGGGCGCACACGTCGAGGGCGACGCGGCCGGACCAGGACATGCCGAGGATGTTGTGGCCATCAGGGGTCCCGGACTCCCCGGACGCCCCGGGCCCGTCGGGAGCCGGTTCGGGTGCGCTGCTCCCGGGGCCCAGCCGCCCCCGCAGGCCGTGCTCCTGCAGCAGCCCCACGAGCTCCTCGCCGGAGACCAGCGTCAGCGGCTTGCCGTTGGCGAAGGCGTACGACCCGGGCCCGAATCCGGAGGTGGTGACGAGCACGCCCTTGTTGGCGCCGGCGCCCTGCACGGTCCCGAAGAGATCGCGGACGGCGGTCGGCGGCACGGTCTTCCGGTACCGCTTGACCTGCACGATGATCCGCCCGCCGCTGATCGGGTCGGGGTCGAGGGCCTCGACGTCGACACCGCCGTCGTTCGACCGCTGGGTCATCACGGCCTGCATGCCGCGGGCCCGGAAGAGCTCGGCGACGAGCGCCTCGAAGGCGATGGGGTCCATCTCGAAGAGGTCCGGGTCGTCGTCCCCGCCGTGCGACACCACCCCGCGGCCCACGTCGCCGGGCTGCCGCGCGGACCGCACCGCGGCCAACTGGTCGGGCCGGGCGGACAGTTGCCCGCCGAGCCCCTCGACGAGGCAGTCGACGGCGCTGACCTGCGCCAGCCGCAGCCCGGAGAAGACCGGCCGGGCGACGGACACGGACGCGAGCACGATCTGCGCGCGCTGCCCGGTGACCGGATCGTGGTCGTCGACGAACCCGTTGAGGACGACGGACTCCAGCATCCCGAACTCGTCGGCGGCGAACAGCTCGTGGACGGCGAGCAGCACGCACTGCGCGAGCAGGTCCCGGTGGATCGCGCGGCGCTGGGTGACGGGCCGGGCGGTCTCCTTCTCCTCGTCCGCGGTGGGCATGTAGCGCACGGACTTCACGGCCGGCACGACGTCCGGGCCGGGCAGCTCCCAGTCGACCACCAGCTGCCGGGGCCCGGGGTCGTAGGCGGCGGAGAGCCGGTGGGGGAAGTCGTCGGGCCGGGCGGAGGCGTAGAGAGCGGCCGAGAAGTACTCCACGACGGCGTCCGGGTCGCCCTGCCGCAGGGCGGCGACGAGCTCGCCGACCCCCGCGTTGTACTGCCGGATCTCCTGCAGCTGGGCACCGGCCCACTGCTCGTACTGCTGCCGGTAGGCGGCCAGTTGCTGCTGCCGCTGCGCCTCGGCGGCCTGTGCCGCCTGCCAGTCGCGCTCGTACTGGGCGCGGGTGCCGAACCCGCGGTACCGGTTGGGGTCGGGCATGGACACGGGCTGCCCGAGGTGCCCGGGGGCGAAGGCGGGCACCTGCTCGGGACGGGCGAGGGCGGCGGTGCTGAAGGCGGGCGTCCCGCAGCCCTTGGCGAGGAGCGAGGTCAGCGCCTCGACCTGGGCGTCCAGCTCCTCGTTCCGCCGCCGGACCTCGGCCTCCCGGCTCTGCCGGTACGCCTGCCGCTGCTCCCGGTCCTGCCGGGCCCGCTCCCGCTCCAGGGACCGCTGCTGCCGCTCGGCCTCCCGCTGCGCCTGCACCGCGGCCCGCTGCCGCGCCTCCTGCTGCCGCTGCTGCTGCCGCTGGGCCTCGGCCCAGATCCCCATCAGCCCGTTGGAGCGCCGACTCATTGCGGACCCATCCCTCCCCCCGAGACCGGCCCAGCCCCGGAACCGCGCGCGTACGTCCTGGTCACTGGTTCCTTGACCAGCGGTTACGGGGCAATTTTAGGGGGCTGAGGCAGTGTCAGGACGCGGCGGCGGTGCACCCAGCCAAAGGCGGCGCGTTCGCGCCAACTTGGGGGTGGCGCCCGCCGTGACTGCCGTCCCACGGGCTTCGGCTATAGCCTGCGCACCGCGCGCGCAGTACGGCTCCTGGTCCACTCCACGAAGAGAAGAGGACACATGAAGTCGCACTATCGCCTTCCCGGCATCCTGGCCGCAGCAGCAGCGCTCGTGCTCGGCGCCGTCGTGACCGGTACGACCCAGGCCTCCGCAGCGCCCCAGGGCCCGGAGCGCTCGTCCAGACCCGCGGGCGCGGACTCGTACAACTGGATCCGCAACGCCAACAGCGGCCACTGCCTGGCCGTCCCGGGCGCCAGCACCCAGAACGGGATCGGCCTGATCCAGTGGGGCTGCGGCACCTGGCGCGACCACTTCTGGCAGTTCGAGTACGCCTTCAGCGACGGCGGACGCGCCTATTACCACATCCGCAACCTCAACAGCGGGCAGTGCCTGGCGGTGCCGGGTGCGAGCACCCAGAACGGCATCCAGGTCATCCAGTGGCCCTGCGGCGACTGGAAGGACCACTTCTGGGGCATCGAGTACACCGCCAAGGGCACCCGGCTGGTGAACTGGAACAGCGGGCAGTGCCTGGCCGTCCCGGGCGCGAGCATGGCGCAGGGCGAGAAGATCATCCAGTGGCCGTGCGGCGACTGGCCGGACCACTTCTGGAACATCTGAGCCGACAGGCCCGGAACCGGGGCCGGCAGTTCTCCTGCCGGCCCCGGCGCCTCGGATCACGTCATCCTGATCACGTCAGTTGACGCAGGGGATGCCGCCCTCCTTCACCGCATCACCCGCGAACTTGTCGTCCGAGGGCGACGAACTCGCCGCGTCGGACGGTGAGTCCGACGGGCTCGGCGACGAGCTCGCGCCCGCCGGCGCACCCGTGAAGTCCTGTCCCAGCGTCACCTGCACGTGCCCCTCCGGCACCGTCGTGCTGGCCCGCGGGGCCGCCGTCACGCCGAGGCGCCCCGCGATCTGCTGGGCCGCGGCGTCCGCGCCCTTGCCGTAGACGACGGTGGTGTGGGGCTGGGGCGCCGTGTTGGACGCATGCCCCTCCGCATAGCCCGCGTCCTTCAGGGCCTTGAGCTCCACGGCCGCCGCGCCCGTCCGGCCCGAGCCGTTCAGCACGTCGACGGTGCCGGGCGCGGGCTTCGCCGGGGCGGACGAGCCGCCCGCGCTCGGCGAGGCCGACGACGTGCCGTGGCCGAACCGCTCCTGCACCAGCGCCCGGATCTTCTCCGGGTTCACCAGCTGCACGTCCTCGTGGTTGCGCGTGGCCGAGCCCTCCGTCGGCAGCGTGTTGAACTCGACCTTGCCGCCGGTCAGGTTGGTGGCCTGCTGCGCGAAGTCGATGACGTTCAGCTTGCTGTCGATGACCAGGTCCTTCTTCACCACGCCGAACAGGCCCTGCAGCTTGCCCAGGCTGTCGAAGACGCCCTCGGACTTCAGCTTGTGGGTGACCGAGGAGAGGAACGCCTGCTGGCGGTGGGTGCGGTCCAGGTCGCCGCCGTCCAGCCCGTGCCGCTGGCGCACGAAGGCCAGCGCCTGCCGGGGGTTGACCTCCTGGAGGCCGGCGGGGAAGTCGGCGCCCGAATACCGGTCCTTCACCGGGTGCTTGAGGCACACCTGGATGGGCTGGAGCACCTTGGCGATGTCGTAGAAGCCCAGCAGGTTGACCTCGGCGAAGTGGTCGATCGGCACGTCGAGGAAGTTCTGCACCGTCGCCAGCGTGGCCTCACGGCCCGCCTCCCGGCTGCCCGCCTCCAGGTCGGCGCCCCGCCGGCCCTGCTTGTAGAGCCGCTCCCGGGCGCCCGTGTAGGCGTTGGAGTACGCCTCCTTGATCTTGTAGTGCCCCTGTGTCGAACCGTCGCCGTTGAACGTCTGGACGTAGTCGTCCCGGGGGATGGAGAACGCCTGGACCTTCCCGCCGTCGGCGGGGATGTGCATCAGGATCAGGGTGTTGGTGTTGTAGTAGCCGATCTCGCTCGACCCCGCGTGGAGTTCGTCCTGGACGAACTCCTTCGGCAGGTCGTTGCCGTTCATGTCCTTGCGCGAATCGAGGCCGATCAGCAGCAGGTTGACCGAGTTGTCGAGGTGCTTGCGGCCCACCTTGCCGAGCGCGTCGGAGGTGTTCAGGCCGCTGGTGATCCAGTGGTACGCGGCCCAGGAGACCCCGCAGGTCGCCAGCACGGCGGCCGAGGTCAGGCCGGCCACGGTGCGTCCGACGATCACCCCGCGGGGGGTACGCGGACCGCTGCCGCCCCGGCGGCGGGGCGTACGGCGGCTGCCGGGCCTGTTGCTGCTGGTGCGCCGCTCGGCGCCCGGTTTATCGCGCACGGTACGCACCGCTCTTCCTCGCCCCTCGGCCGGGCGTCACACTTCGCCTCACCCGCATCCACCGCACCGCCAGCACCAGCAACAGTGCGGCCTCGGCCGCCGCCATCGCCGGAAAGGCGTCGATCGCCCAGTGGACGGCCCCGGTGGTGGCCCCCTTGGCCTGGGAGTCCTTCGGGCCCGCCGTCAGCTCGGCGATCACCGTGACGAGCAGCACCACGGGGGGCGGCGCGTACGCGACCCACCAGGCGCCCGCCCGCGAGCAGGTCCACGCCGCCAGGACCGCCCCGGCGGCCGCCGTGAGCGTGAAGATCCAGCCCAGCGAGGAGGTGACCAGCTCGTCGGCGAAGGCTCCGGCCACCGGCAGCACCAGAGCGACCAGCATCGCTCTGCGGGCCTGCGCCCGCGTTCTTCCGGTTCCGCTTCTTCCGCCGCGCGCCCCCGCCGCCCGGCCCCGAGGGGCCGGTACCCGGCGTGATCCTTGCGCGCGGGGACGGGAGGCGGCCGGGTCCGGCGAGGGCCTCGCCGCCCTGTTCGGAGCTGCGGCCCGCTGACCTGCCGTGGGCATTCCGGGTTGCATAGTTGCGCAATGTAGCAAGTGTTCCGGCTAGGCTGTGCGGGTGTCCGGGAGGAATCCCGTGAACGCAACCGCAGAAGGGGGAGGAGCCACGCCGATGGCGGCACCTGGGGAGCCTTCGGAGCAGGCGCTCAACGCCGCGGCCCTGAAGTTCGGTCTGCTGTCCTCACCGCTGCGCCTGCACATCGTATGGGCACTGGCCCGCCGCGAGAGCGATGTCACACAACTGGCCCGCCGCGTGGGCGCCCGCCCCCAGGCCGTCAGCCAGCACCTGGCCCGGCTGAAACTCGCCGGTGCCGTGCGCTCCCGCAGCGAGGGCCGGCACCAGATCTATGCGGTGACGGATCCGCGGCTGGCGGTCGTGGTGGAGGCGATGATGGGGCCGCCGCAGGCCGGCGGGCTGTCGGCCTGATCCGGGCCCGTTCCGGCTACGGCCTGTCCCGGGACGCCCGCATCTTCCGGCAGCTGCGCAGCGGGAACACGGCCCGGACGACCGTGCCGCCGGTGGCGGCGGTCCTGGCGCTGAACGTGCCGCCGTACGCCTCGCAGCGCCAGCGCATGCCCTGCATGCCGTACCCCTCGGTGGCTCTCGGCAGGTTCGGTCCGAGGCCGCGTCCGTCGTCGGTGACGGTGAGGCTGATGCCCTCGTCGCGACAGGCGAGGGCAACGGTGATGTGCCGGGCGCCGGCGTGCTTCACCACGTTGGTGAGCGCCTCCTGGGCGACCCGGTAGACGGCGAGATTCACGCCGCTCTCCCCCGTGCACGCATGGGGCCGGTCGCCCTGGACGTCCACGTCCACCACGAGGCCGTTCTCGGCGGCGACCTGTCCGGCGAGGAAGGTGACCGACTCGGCGAGCCCCAGCCCCTGGACGGCCGCCGGGCTCACGGTGGCGATGATGCGGCGCAGCGTGCCGGCCTGTTCGTCGAGGGTGCGGGACGCGTCCTGCATCGCCGCACGCAGCGCACCGGGGTCGTCGAGTGCACGGGCCGAGTCGAGCCGCCGCCGGGTCAGTGCCAGCAGCTGGAGGACCTCGTCGTGCAACTCGCCCGCGAGCAGGCCCGCATGGTGCTCCTGTCGCTCCACCATGGCACTGGCGCTTCCCCGGCTGAGGACCACCTTGATCTCGGGCCAGGCCGGGACGGCGTACACCGATGCCGCCAGCAGGAACGCCAGGGCCACGTGGTCCGTCGCGGGGGAGTGCGCCACCCGGTCCACGCTCAGGACCGTGAACCCGCAGCAGATCAGGAGCAGCAGCCGACGGGCCCGCCGCATCCCGCAGGTCAGCACCGCGAGGACGCCGGTGGCCAGGGCGATGCTCGGGGTCGAGATGGACCGGGGCGGCAGCCGGTCGTGGGTGAGGAAGTTGGCCAGGTAGGCCACGACGCCGACGAGGCCGACCGCGACGCAGAAGCCGCCGAGTGCGCCCAGGGCACCCGGCTGTCGTGCGGTGGCCTGCCGGGTGCTTCCGCTACACATCGGCGGAGCTGTTCTGCCGGGCGTACGCGACGAGGTCGGCCCTGGTGACCAGGCCCAGCCGGGCGCGCAGGGCGGCCCTGACGCTCTCCACCGTGCGGACGCTGACCGTCAGCCGCGCGGCCACCTCACGGTTGGTGTGCCCCTCGGCGAGCAGGCCCAGGACCTGCCGCTCCCGCAGGGGCAGGTCCGGCTCCCGGCCCTGGGCGCGGGCCAGCCCGGCGCCGAGCGAGGGCTGGACGTACCGTCCTCCGGAGGCCACCGTCCGTGCCGCGACGACCAGTTCGGACACGGGGCTGCTCTTCAGCAGATAGCCCGAGGCGCCCGCGGCCAGGGCCCCGCAGATGATGGCGCGGTCCTCGTAGCAGCTCTGCACGAGAATTCCCATCCCCGGCGCGGCTGCGAGGAGTTGGGGAATGGCTTTGAGGGCCAGCCCCGATTCCAGCCTCACGTCCAGCATCAGGACATCGGGCCGCTGCTCGGAGACGACCTTCAACGCCTGGCGTTCGCACGCGGCTTCCCCGACCACGACGAAACCCTCGGGTTCCAGGAACGCCCGGGTTCCGGCGCGTACGGTCGGATGATCCTCGGCCAGGACCACTCGCACGGGACCGCCCATTGTCTGCACAGCCTTTCGGGCACGGGGAAAACATGGCTGATTTGCCACCCCCGTGACTGCATTCACTTTCCGATGTAGTGGCCAATATTGTCAACTGGCGGAATTCCGGGAGCGAATGTCAAAATTTCAATCTGCTGCGGGGAACCCGCAGAAATCCTGCGGACTTGTGCGGATGTCCCAGGTCGGGCGGGCGGACACGATCATCTCGTCCGCATCGCTCACCGGCACCCGGTGATCACGAGAAAAGAGTTCCGAGATGTTCTCCACGATCTTCGACATCGCGACCGGCCTGTTCAACTACGCCCTCCAGTGGTTCCAGGGCTAGAAAGCGAGCTCTGTCCCGAAGGGTCTGAATTTCCCGTCTTGGCGGGAAAAGTGAATCACTGTCGAAGGGAATGCGAACACCCTTTGCCGGGAGCCGGAAGAGAGCACACCCCCCTGGTTCTCTTCCGGCTCCCCGAGTCCACGTATCGAGTACGTATGACGCCCCGTCAAAAATGCACCCCGGTCGGCGGACCGGAGAAATTCCGGGCCGCTTGCCGGGGTGTGTTTTTGACGGGGCGCGTCATGCACAGTGCCCCCCGGCCGGGACCGGCCGGGGGGCACTTGCGCTGGTGCCCCCGGGCAGATTCGAACTGCCGACACCCGCTTTAGGAGAGCGGTGCTCTATCCCCTGAGCTACGGAGGCGGGGCAGCCGTCAGTGTAGCGGGTGGGCCGGGGCGGGCGGCAGGTCGGCAAGGCGGTGGATCGGCCGGGCTTCAGTCCCACCGCTTCACCCGCACCCGCCAAGTGCCGTCGCGCTCCTGGCGCAGGACGTCGATCGTGACGCCGGGCGCCGTGCAGCGCTGGCCCGCGCGGTAGGGGGCGTCGGAGAGGGGGGCGCTCACGTTGGGGTCCGTCGTGTAGCAGCCCGCGCTGCCGGGGGTGGCGTCTGAGGCGCGGACCGGGCCCGTGCCGGAGGGGAGGTCCGAGGCCACCGTGGTGACCAGGACGCCGGGGCGGCAGACCATGTGGTCCAGGGGGCCGGGGGCGCGGGCCTCCAGGGTGATCGCGCGGGTGGGGGAGAGGGGGATCACGGCGAGCTTGGCGCCGCCGCGGCGGGAGGTCGGGGCGAGGGTGACGGTCCGGGTGCCCGGGCGGTCGAGGCAGTGGACCTCGCGCGGAGCCAGCCAGCCCAGCTTCCACTTGTGCCAGGCGAGGAAGTCGTTGGAGGGGCCCCAGTCCTCGTCCATGGGGTCCCAGTGGCCCACGGGCGTGCGGACCGCCCGGCTGCGGCCGGCGGTGTAGAGGTCGGGGAGGCCGAAGCTGTGGGCGTTCTCGTGGGTGAGGACGCGGTACGGGCTGTCGCCGGTCTGCCGGCTCCAGATGAAGGAGACGTTGCGGAAGGGGGTGCCGTCGTAGGTCTCCAGGCCCGTGGCGGCGCCGGCGAAGGTCACCGAGCGGACGTCCTGCACGGCGGGCGGCCCGGCGTTGGGGGCGGCCAGCACGTTGATCAGGTCGTAGCGGGAGAAGTCGACCCGGTCGTCGACCGCCGCGAGGATCTCCTTGGAGATCGCGTGGTAGCCGTCGTCGTGGTTCGGGTCGAAGGCCGAGCCGCGGCTGATGCCGTACCAGCGGTACGGGTGCGCCATGCGGATCCAGTGCAGGAACGGGGTCGAGCGGTAGTCGAGGCGGCCGTACGAGCTGTGGCGGAAGTAGTCGGCGACGGCCGGGAAGAACTCCGCGTAGCGCTCCTTCGGGGTGATCCTGGCCCGGGCGTCGGGGAAGTCGATGAAGAGGGTGACCGCCCGCACCGTTCCGCTGGAGCGCGCGTAGCCGTACGGGGTGCGGGCGCCCTCGGAGACGTTCTGGGTGACCGTGCGGAGGGCGCAGGGGCCGGACGGGCGCCGGCCCCGGTCCGCCGCGGGGGCGCCCGCGGTGTCCGGCGCGTACGGGTCCGCCTCGGACGGTACGGGGGACGTGAGCGCCAGCACCGTCACCGCCATGACCGCGACGACCAGGGTCTTCATGCTTTTCACCCTGTGCCGTGCCGGGCCGGACCGCTCCCCGGACTGCGGCAGACGCGTGACGCCGGCGGCCCGGAACGCCGTGTGACGCGGCTCACCCCGCCGCGCCGAAATATCCGGGGACCCACTCCCCGTTTAAGTGAGCGTCTCTGTCAAACGGGGAGCTCATCCCCGGATCTTCATCCCACCCGCATCCCACCCGAGGAGGAGCCGCCGTGGCCGCCGTCCCGCAGCCCCGCCTTCGCGCCGATGCCCTCCGCAACCGCGAGCGGATCATCTCGGCCGCCCGTGAGGCGCTCGTCGAGCACGGCGCCGAGTCCTCGCTCGATGAAATCGCTCGACGCGCCGGGGTCGGCAATGCCACGCTGTACCGGCACTTCGCGGACCGCCGCGAGCTGATCCACCACGTCACCCTCTCGGTCATGGCCCGTCTCGCGGACCGCGCCGAGACGGCACGAGCCGAGGAGCCCGATGCCTTCCTGGCGCTGAGGCGCTTCGTCCACGCCGCGGCGGACGAGCGGATCGGGGCGCTCTGCCCGCTGCTCGCCGAGGGCGTCGACAAGAGCCACGTCGAGCACGTCGCGGCGCGCGAGCGGCTCGACCAGGGGATCGAGGCGCTCATGGCCGCCGCCCGCGAGGCCGGCCAGCTCCGCGCCGACATCTCCGTCGGCGATCTGATGGTGGCCATCACCCAGCTCACCAGACCCCTGCCGGGGACCGGCTGCATGGACTTCGACCAGTTCGTGCACCGGCACCTGCAGATCTTCCTCGACGGGCTGATGGCCCCCGCCCGCTCCCAGCTCCCCGGTGCCGCCGTCACGTTGGAGGACCTGCGCCAGAAGTGAGGCCGCAGGCCGGGCCGTTGCCCGGCCCGTTGTCAGTGCCTCGTGTCATCGTTCTCCAACAGCCCCGGTCCTTCGCAGATTTCGCACCCCGCCACGCCAGATAGGCCCCGCCATGTCACACGCCACCCCCCACGCCGATCCCCGGCGCTGGAAAGCGCTCGTCTTCATCGCCCTCGCCCAGCTGATGGTCGTCCTCGACGCCACCATCGTGAACATCGCCCTGCCCTCCGCCCAGACCGACCTCGGCATCTCGGACGGGAACCGGCAGTGGGTCATCACGGCCTACGCCCTCGCCTTCGGCGGGCTGCTGCTGTTCGGCGGCCGGGTGTCCGACATGTGGGGCCGCAAGCGCACGTTCGTCACCGGCCTCATAGGCTTCGCCGCCGCCTCGGCGATCGGCGGCGCCGCGGTCAACACGTCCATGCTGATGGGCGCCCGCGCCCTGCAGGGCGTCTTCGGCGCACTGCTGGCACCGGCCGCCCTGTCGCTGCTCGCCGTGATGTTCACCGAGGCCAAGGAGCGCGCCAAGGCGTTCGGCATCTTCGGTGCCATCGCGGGTGGCGGCGGCGCCGTCGGCCTGATCCTCGGCGGCGTGTTCACCGAGTACCTGAACTGGCGCTGGACGTTCTTTGTGAACATCCCCTTCGCCATCGTCGCCGCGACCGGTGCGATAGCCGTCATCCGCGAGCCCGCGGGCAGCCGCAACTCCTCCCGCCTGGACGTCCCGGGCGTCATCCTGGCCACCCTCGGTCTCGTCTCGCTCGTGTACGGCTTCACCCGCGCGGAGACGGACGGCTGGACGGCCGGCGCCACGATCGGCTTCTTCGTCGCCGCCGCCGTGCTGCTGCTTGCCTTCGTGGTCGTGGAGCGGAAGGTGAAGGCGCCGCTGCTGCCGCTGCGCGTGGTCACCAACCGCAACCGCGGCGGCGTCTACGCCGCCCTCGGCCTCGCCGCCATCGGCATGTTCGGCCTGTTCCTCTTCCTGACCTACTACCTGCAGGTCACCCGGGGGTACAGCCCGGTCAAGACGGGTCTGTCCTTCCTCCCGATGATCGCTACGATGATCACCGGTTCGACGCAGGTCGGCGCCCGGCTGATGAACCGCGTGCCCCCGCGCTGGCTGATGGGCCCGGGCTTCCTGCTCGCCGCCCTCGGCATGGTGCTGCTCACCCGGATCGACCTCAACACCTCGTACACCACCGGCATCCTGCCCTCGCTGCTGCTGATGGGCCTCGGCATGGGCACGGCCTTCATGCCCGCCATGAGCCTCGCCACGATCGGCGTGCAGCCGCGGGACGCGGGCGTCGCCTCCGCGATGGTCAACACCTCGCAGCAGGTGGGCGGTGCGATCGGCACGGCCCTGCTGAACACGATCGCCGCGAGCGCGACCACCGACTACCTCAAGTCGCACATGACGCCCGCTGCAGCGGCCAACCCCAAGCTGCTGCAGTTCCAGTCGGCGGTGCACGGCTACACCACCGCCATCTGGTGGGCGGCCGGCATCCTCACGCTGTCCGCGCTGATCGCGCTGACCTTCGTCAACCACCGCCCGGGCGGCGACGGTTCCGCCGCCGCGTCCGGCGGGGCGGGCGAGGCCGCCGCCGAGGATGCGGTGCCGGTGATGGCGCACTGACCGGTGCAGTGCAGGCGAGGGCCCTTGCCGGAACCCTGGTTCCGGCAAGGGCCCTTCGTCTTGCCTCGCCACGGCGCCCCTGCGGGGCGCTGGTCAGCGCAGCCAGGGCAGGTCCGCGCCCTCCGGCTCCAGGCCCGTCGCGATGATCCGGCACACCTCGTCGAACTGTTTGACCTGTTCCGGCGTGAGCCGGTCGAAGACCGCCCCGCGCACCGCGGCCACATGGCCCGGTGCCGAGCGGCTCAGCATCGTGTAGCCCGCGTCCGTGAGGACCGCCAGCTGCCCGCGCTTGTCGGACGGGCACTCCTCGCGGCGCACCCAGCCGTTCTTCTCCAGGCGGGCGACGGCGTGCGAGAGCCGGGAGCGGGTGATCTTGGCCTGCTGGGCGAGTTCGGTCATCCGCATCCGGCGGCGCGGGGCCTCGGAGAGCTGGACGAGCAGTCCGTAGTAGACGTGCGGCATCTCGGCGTCGCGCTGGAGCTGGCGGTCGAGGTGGTCCTCCAAGAGCCGGGACGCGTGCATGTAGGCACGCCAGGCGGACTGCTCGTCTTCGGTGAGCCAGCGCGGTTCCTCCGCGATGTCGTCCGATGCGGGTCGGTTGGTCATGGGATCCACTGTTCCACTTCCTGCACACCACCTTGTTTCTTGAAGTTTCAATTAGTTCCGGATAAGGTCTCCCATGGAGCTTGAGATTTCAAGTAGTGAGCCGGGAGTGTGTCATGTCATCGACCTCCGGGCGGATGCCCGCCCTCTACCTCTCGCACGGCGCCCCGCCGCTGGCCGACGACGCCCTCTGGACCCGTCAGCTCGCGGACTGGTCCGCCGGGCTGCCCCGGCCCGCCGCGATCCTGATGATCTCGGCGCACTGGGAGGAGGCCCCGCTCGCACTGGGCGCGACCACGACGGTGCCGCTGGTGTACGACTTCTGGGGCTTCCCCGAGCACTACTACCGGGTGCAGTACGCGGCCCCCGGCGCCCCCGCGCTGGCCGACCGGATCCGCAGGATGCTGCGCGGTGCCGGCACGCCCGTGCAGGACCTGCCGGACCGCGGGCTGGACCACGGCGCGTACGTCCCGCTCGTCGAGATGTACCCCGACGCCGACATCCCCGTGCTGCAGCTCTCGATGCCCACGCTCGACCCGCAGCGGCTGCTGCAACTGGGCCGCAGGCTCGCGCCGTTGCGCGACGAGGGCGTACTGATCGTCGGCAGCGGCTTCTTCACCCACAACCTGGCTGCCTTGCGGCATGCCGGGCCGTTGCCGCCCGCGTGGTCGGCGGAGTTCGACGCGTGGGGGCGCGAGGCCCTGGACGCGCAGGACGTCGATGCGCTGCTGGACTTCGCGCATGCCGCGCCCGCCGCCGCGCTTGCGCATCCGCGCACCGAGCACTTTGCGCCGCTCTTCGTCACGCTCGGCGCGGCCGAGGGCGAGCGCGGGCGAAACGTGATCGATGGTTTTTGGGCTGGGCTCGCGAAGCGGTCCGTTCAGTTCGGGTGACGGTTCGGGTGCGGGTCCGTTGTGGCTGGTCGCGCAGTTCCCCGCGCCCCTTCGGGGCGCGGTTCCGCGCTCAGTGCTCGTGCAGGTAGAAGACGTAGTACGAGACCAGACCCATCCCCAGCCCCATCAGGAGCCCGATCTCCGACGCCCGGAGCGCGGTCGGCCCGGCCAGGCTGTAGAGGAAGCCCATGGAGATGCCGAAGAGCGCGCCGAAGGCCGTGGCGCGCACCTCGGCGACCATCCGGTGCCGTTCGCGGATCAGGACGTGCCCGACGGCGATGGACACCAGCGCGGCGACGATGCCCACCAGCCACGCGTGCAGCGTGGAGCCGCCGTGCTGCGAGGAGATGAAGACGGCGTAGAGGCCCAGGGCGACGCCGCCCGTGATGGGGGCGGCCCATTCCCACCGGGCCGCGTGACCGGTCTCCGCGGTGCGGCGGGTCTGCGGAAGGTGTGTGTGGCGGGCCACCGGGCCCGGGCCCTCGTGGGCGGCGCGTGCCGGCATGACGGGCTCCTCTCGCCGGATGTCACCAGCGCACACCCGTCCCGCGGGTCCGGCAAATCGATCACGGGGCGTCCGCCCGTCCGGGGGGCCTTCCGGGCAACCGGCGGCCGGTGCACGGCGTCTACGGGGGCAGGAACCGGAACCCGCCGAGGGCCGAGGGGCAGCGCCGCCCGCCGGTTCGCCCCTGGCCGAGTCCGCGTCCGACCTGCGGTTTTCCCGGCTGTGACGCCCAGCGGGCCCCTTGCGGCCGGACAGGGTACTGCATGATCACAAAAAAGAAGACGTCCCTGGGAATTCTGTCCTGATTCCAGCCGTTGTTTCCTTCGGACGGCCACCCGTCAGGGGCACCGTCTCCATCCCGCGACCCACTCATCGCAAGGGAGCACGCATGGCAACCCGTGCCGTCGCCCGTCGTAAGACCGCCTCTCCGGGGGCCGACGAGGCCAGCAGTGTTCGCGCCTCGGGCGGGGAGATCGCCGATCGCGACCTGGTCGGCATGTACCTCGACGAGATCGCGCGTACGCCCCTGCTCGACGCCGCCAAGGAGGTCGAGCTCTCGCAGACCATCGAGGCGGGCGTCTACGCCCGGCAGATCCTCGACGGCCTGGAGGACGATGCCCAGGCCGCAGGCGCCTCGCACGAGGAGCTCGAGGCCATAGCCGCCGAGGGCGCCCGCGCCAAGGACGTCTTCATCAAGTCCAACCTCCGCCTGGTGGTCGCCGTGGCCCGGCGCTACCCGCGCAGCGGACTGCCCCTGCTCGACCTCATCCAGGAGGGCAACGCGGGCCTGGTGCGCGCCGTGGAGAAGTTCGACTACACCAAGGGCTTCAAGTTCTCCACGTATGCGACCTGGTGGATCCGCCAGGCCATCACCCGCTCCATAGCCGACCAGTCCCGGACGATCCGGCTTCCCGTCCACCTCGTCGAGGAGCTCGGCCGGATCCGCCGGGTGCAGCGCGAGTTCAACCGGGAGCACGGCCGCGACCCCGAGCACGGGGAGATCGCCGCCGAGCTGGACACCACGCCCGAGCGCGTCGGCGACGTCCTCGACTGGGCCCGCGACCCGGTCAGTCTGAACATGTCCGTGGACGACGAGGGCGAGACCCAGTTCGGCGACCTGCTGGAGGACACCTCCGCGGTCTCCCCGGAGCAGTCGGTGATCGCCCTGCTGCGCAGCGAGGAGCTGGAGGGCCTGATCGGCCGTCTCGACCACCGCACCGCGTCGATCATCAAGGCGCGCTACGGCATCGACGACGGGCGTGAGCGCACGCTCACCGAGGTCGGGAAGCAGCACGGGCTCACGCGCGAGCGCATCCGGCAGATCGAGAAGCACGCGTTGCTGGAGCTGAAGAAGATGGCCCACGACACGGGGTTCGACGCGGCGGCCTGAACGGCATAGCCTGGAAGCAACCCCAAGGACGGGCCCCGGCGCCTCCCCCCCTGCGTCGGGGTCCTTTTCGTCCTCCTGGGCGTGGGGCTACGCGCCTGCCGCCCGGCCCAGCCGGGCGCCCAGCTCCCGCAGGTGGTCCACCAGGGCCTGCGGCTCGCTCACCTCGAACTCGCAGTCGATCAAGGCCAGCCGCATGGCGATCCACTCCAGCGAGTCGGACGTCTCGAACTCCAGCCGGCAGCTGCCGCAGCCCGTCGGCACCGGCGTGCCGACCGACGGCGGCATCCGGGCGGCCACGATCTCCGCCGGAGCGCGCAGGGTCGCCACGACCCGGTAGACCGGCTGGCTCCGCGACATCGAGCGGCTCATGAACTCCGCTGCGTCCGCCGCCGGCAGCTCCCGCGGGGTGAACCGCGCGCCCGTCGCGAAGGGCTCGCTGACCCGGTCCACCCGGAACGTGCGCCAGTCCTCGCGGTCGATGTCGTACGCGACCAGGTACCACCGGCGCCCCGTGCTCACCAGCCGGTGCGGCTCGACGAGCCGCTTCGTCTCGGTGCCGTCCCCCGTGCGATAGCCGAAGCGCAGCCGCTCGTGGCCGGTCGCGGCCGCCGCCATGACGGTCAGGGTCCGGGGATCGATCGTCGCCCCGTCCCCCGCACCCCAGACCAGCGGCACGGTGGCCGCCTGCAGTGCGGCGACCCGGTGCCGCAGCCGGGAGGGCAGCACCTGCTCCAGCTTGGCCAGCGCCCGCACCGAGGCCTCCTCGATGCCGTCGACGGCGTGCCCGGCCCCGGCGCGCAGCCCGACCGCGATGGCCACCGCCTCCTCGTCGTCGAGGACGAGCGGCGGCATGGCGGCCCCGGCGGCCAGCCGGTACCCGCCGTCGGCGCCCATCGTCGCCTGGACGGGATAGCCGAGGTCGCGGAGGCGCTCGATGTCGCGCCGGATCGTGCGCGGGGTGACGCCCAGCCGCTCGGCGAGCTCGCGGCCCGGCCATTCGCGCGGGGTCTGGAGCAGGGAGAGCAGGGTCAGCAGCCGTGCTGGGGTGTCCGTCATGTCACTCAGCCTGCCAGCGAAGTAGGACACGACCTGACCTATACCCGGGTTAGGTTTTCGGTCACCCCCGGAAAATCAGCACGAAAGGCAACACGCGTGTCCGTCACCGCCACCGATCCGCCGGCCACCGAGGCCCCCGAGGCCGCACAGCAGGCACCGGCCGACCGCCGCCGCTGGCTGGCGCTCGCGGTCGTGATGACCGCGTCCTTCATGGACCTGGTCGACGTCACCATCGTCAACATCGCCATGCCGAGCATCCAGAAGGACATCGGCGCCTCCTTCAGCATCCTGCAGTGGATCACCGAGGGTTACGCGCTCGCCTTCGCGGCCGGCCTGATCACCGGCGGCCGGCTCGGGGACATCTACGGCCGGCGGCGGATCTTCCTCCTCGGCATGTCCGGCTTCACGCTCGCCTCGATGCTGTGCGGCATAGCCGGCGACCCCCATCTCCTCGTCGCGGCACGGGTGTTCCAGGGCGCGACGGCGGCCCTGATGGTGCCGCAGGTGCTGGCCATCGTCCACGCCACCTTCCCGGCGCACGAACGCGGCAAGGTCTTCGGCATGTTCGGCGCCGTCGTCGGCCTGGGCGCCGTCTCCGGACCGATCCTGGGCGCGCTGCTCACCCAGTGGAACCTCTTCGGCCTGGAATGGCGGCCGATCTTCCTGGTCAACCTGCCCGTCGGCATCGCCGGTCTGCTGCTCGGCCGCCGCTACATCTCCGAGTCCCGGGCCCCGAAGGCGCTGCGGCTCGACCTGGTGGGCATGGTGCTGGCCACCGGCGGCCTGCTGATGCTGCTCTACCCCCTGACCCAGGGCCGCGAGCTGGGCTGGCCGCTGTGGGGTTACCTCTGCATGGCGGGCAGCGCCGTCGTCTTCGGTGCGTTCGTCGCCTACGAGCGGTACAAGGCCCGCAAGGACGGCTCCCCGCTCGTCGAGCTCTCGCTGTTCCGCGTGAAGAGCTTCGCCGCCGGCGTCGGCGTCGAGATCGCCTTCGGCGTGGCCTGCGGGATCTTCTTCCTGATCTGGACGCTGTACATGCAGATCGGGCTGGGCTGGAGCCCGCTGCGCGCGGGCCTGACCGGCATCCCTTTCTCGCTGGCGGTCTCCGTCGCGGCCGGCATGTCCGTCCAGAAGCTCGTGCCGCGTTTCGGCCGCAAGGTGCTGCAGACCGGTGCGCTCGCCATGGCGGCCGGCGTCCTCCTCTACATCTGGGAGGCCGGCCACTACGGGACGGGCATCAAGCCGTGGCAGATGGCCGCGCCGCTGATCGTCATGGGCCTGGGCATGGGCCTCGTCGTCGCCCCGCTCACCGAGGCCGTCCTCTCCGAGGTGCCGCGCGAGCACTCCGGTTCGGCGTCCGGACTCATCAACACGACGCAGCAGCTGGGCAATGCGGTGGGGCTGGGGCTGGTGTCGGTGGTGTTCTTCAACGCGCTGGACGCGAAGGCGCTGGCCGCTGGGCGTACGGGGGAGGCGTTTGCCACTGCGTTCCGGCATGGCATGTGGTGGGTCGCCGGGGTGCTGGGGGTGGTTCTGGTGCTGATGTTCGCGCTGCCGAAGCGCTCCGCGGGGGCGGCCGCCGAGTAGGTCGGGTGCGGGTCCGTTGTGGTTGCTCGCGCAGTTCACCGCGCCCCTTTCGGGGCGGTGCCCCTGGTCGGTCGGGTGCGGGCGGTCCGTGGTTGCTCGCGCAGTTCCCAGCGCCCCTGACGGGGCACGGAACCACTAGGGGCGCGGGGAACTGCGCGACCAGCCACAGACGACCTGCAGCCGAACGCAACGCTCAGCCGTACAGCTCCGTGTACGACGGAAACACACCGCCGGGGCCGTTGACGCCCTCGGCGGCCCGCACCGCTTTCACCACGCACCGCGTCAGGACGTCCGCCCCCGCCGCCAGGATCTCGTTCACGGCCCCTGCCGTGAAGTCCACGCTGCTGGGCAGCGATTGGTCCTCCGCCAACGGGCGAGCGCCCGTCGCCAAAGCGAACACGGTGTCGCCGTCCGTCAGCAGGTGCACCGGCCGTACCGCCCGCGCCAGGCCGTCGTGTGCCGTGCCGGCCAGTTTCTGCGCCTGGGCGCGGGTGAGCGCCGCATCCGTCGCGACCACGGCGATCGTGGTGTTGAGCGGGGGCCGGACCGAGCCCGCCCAGCGCCGGGCCGACTCCTGCCGCGCCGCGTCCAGTGCGCGCTGTGCCGCCGCGTGCCGTTCCGGCTCGGGGTACGTGACCCGAGTGCCCTCGTAGAGCTGCCCGTACAGGACGCCCGTGTGCGGATCGGCCACCGCACCGGCCGCGTTGACGGCGGCGAGCGCGGCCACCGTCACGCCCGAGGGCAGCACCACGCTCGCCGTGCCGATGCCTCCCTTGAGGCCCCCGGCCACCGCCCCGGTGCCGGCTCCGACGTTGCCCTGCGCCACCGGCGCCCCGGGTTCCGTACGCGCCGCGGCCTCGACGGCCAGGCGGCCCAGGGCGGCGTCCGGGCGGGCCCGCCAGTCGCCGCCGCGGCCCAGGTCGAAGAGGGCGGCGGCCGGGACGACGGGCACCACCTGGGCGGGGTCCGGGCCGACCTGAACGCCCCGGCCCGCGTCCTCCAGCCAGGCCATCACCCCGGACGCGGCCTCCAGCCCGAACGCGCTGCCGCCGGTGAGGACGACTGCCTCGATGCGCTGGACGAGGTTGCGCGGGTCGAGCGCGTCCGTCTCCCGCGTCCCGGGCCCGCCGCCCCGGACGTCCACGGCGGCGACCGCGCCGCCCGGCTCGGCCAGGACGACGGTGGTCCCGCTCAAGGCCCGCTCGCCGGTCAACTGGGCATGTCCCACACGGAGACCGGGAACGTCGGTCAGTGCATCACGAGGGCCAGGGCGCAGCAATGCATTCATGGGGCATGCGTATCACGCGCTCCGCTCCCGCGCCGCCCTCCTCGTCGTGAGAGTGACGCCCACCACGACCGTCGCGGCCGCCACCAGACCGGCGGCGAGCACGGCCTTGCCGCCCGCGAACGTGCACAGCAGGACCAGCACGGCCGAGACCGGCAGCACCGACTGCTGGGCGAGGCCGCGCTTCTGGTGCCGCGAGTGGATCAGCCACACCGTGAGCATGAACAGCGCGGTGGGGATCGTGACGGTCGCGGAGGCCGCCGTCGTCGGGATGTGCGCCTTGCCCGTCGCCGTCTCGATCGCCACCTCGATGCCCGCCCCGACCGCCGCCGCCGAGACGAAGACGGGATAGTGCCCGTAACCCCACAGGAACGCCTGGCTGTTGGAGGCCAGGTGGAGATGGATGGGCACGGCGAAGTAGATCCAGTACGCGGCGAAGATGACGAGCAGCCCGCCGGCCGCGATCGGCAGCAGGGTGCTCAGCGACCCGTGCTCGTCCACGGCCGACTGGACGGCGACCGTGGCCGCGGAGACGGTCTCGCCGAGCACGATGATCGTGAACAGGCCGTAGCGCTCGGCGATGTGGTGCGGATGCCAGCCCGTCTGGTGACGGTGCTCGGCGACGGGCGGCACGCATATCTCCAGCACCGCCATCACCAGGAACAGCCACGGCTTGGCGTGGCCCGGCAGCAACAGCAGCCCCAGCCAGCCGATCTGGCACAGGCTGATGCCCGCCGCGTAGCGCAGGGCCGTGCCGCGCTCCTCGCCCTCGGAGCCGTGCGCGGCCCGCAGCCACTGCGAGACCATGGCGAGCCGCATCACGGCATAGCCGAACCAGACCGCCGTGAAGTCGCCGCGGTCGAAGGCGCGGGGCACGCCGGCGGCGAGGATCAGCACACCGGCGATCTGGACGAGGGTGACGACGCGGTAGAGCGCGTCGTCCGTGTCGTACGCCGACGAGAACCAGCTGAAGTTCATCCACGCCCACCACACGGCGAAGAACATCATCAGGTAGCCGAGGATGCCGTGCTGCGGATGTCCCTCGGCGAGCGCGTGCACCAACTGCCGGCCCGCCTGGGCCACGGCGACCACGAAGCACAGGTCGAAGAACAGCTCCAGGGGCGTCGCGGCGCGGTGCGACTCCTCGCGTCCGCGTGCGGTCATGGGGCGCAGCACGCTCATGGGCCGATTCTCACCGCAGGCGGCCCGGCCCGCGCGCGGAGCGCGTGGCCCTACCCTTGAGGGATGAGCACCGCCCCCGAGCCCCGTGACCCCGCCTCCGCCGCCGCGCTGATCTTCGACGACCCGCTGTCGCGCCCGTCGGACGACGACACGGACCGAGGCTGGGGCGACCGCCCCGCAGGCGGCGACCTCGCCCGCTTCCTGGACGAGAAGCCGCCGCACCACATCTGAGCGCGTCGACTGCAGGCTCGTCGTGGCTGGTCGCGCAGTTCCCCGCGCACCTGACCACGCCGTCGCAGTACCGCGCCCCGAAGGGGCGCGGGGAACTGCGCGCTCAGCCCAAGCCGACCCGCACTCAGCGCTGAGCCGGAACCGCCCCCGGACCCTCGTCCCGTCGCGCAGCGACCAGCGCATCGCGGATCTCCGTCAGCAGCTCCACCTCGGTCAGCGGCTTCGCCTCGGTCTCTGCAGGAGCCCTCCGCTCCTGCCACCGCTTCATCGGCAGCAGCATCAGGAAGTAGACCACCGCGGCGGTGATCAGGAAGGTGAGCGAGGCGCTGAGCACCATGCCCCACTGGATGGAGACGCCCTCCGTCACCTCGCCCGCGGCGTTCCGCACGCACGGGCCCTTGAGGCAGGACGAGTAGTGCTCCAGGTCCTTGGTCCCGAAGGCCCCGACGACCGGGTTGATCACGCCCTTGACCACGGAGTTCACGATGTTCGTGAACGCTGCGCCGATGACCACGGCGACTGCCAGGTCGATGACGTTCCCGCGCATCAGGAACGCCTTGAAGCCGCCGAGGACTCCTGTCTTCTTCTCGCTCACCGGAGAGCCTCTCTGTACGCACCTACACCGGAATGTGAGGTTCCGATCCGGCTGCACAACATACGGAAGACCCTGGCCGGTCTGTCCAGTCGGCAAACGGGAGCCGGGGGGCCTACGGGAGCGTGATGCCGGGGTCCTGCCCGTCGTACGCGTGCCGGCAGAGGCAGTCGGCGTCGGCGGGCTCCGGAAGGGCCTTCACCGTGTCGAAGAGCACCTCGCGCAGCCGTCCCACGTTCTCCGCGAACACCCGCAGGACCTCGTCGTGCGAGACGCCCTCGCCGGTCTCCGCGCCCGCGTCCAGGTCCGTGACCAGGGAGATCGAGGTGTAGCACAGGCCCAGTTCACGGGCCAGGACGGCCTCGGGGTGCCCGGTCATGCCGACCACGGACCAGCCCTGCGCCGCGTGCCAGCGGGACTCGGCCCGGGTCGAGAAGCGCGGCCCCTCGATCACGACCATCGTGCCGCCGTCCACCGGCTCCCAGCCGCGCCCGCGCGCCGCCGCCACGACCGCGGTGCGGCCGGCGGGGCAGTAGGGGTCGGCGAAGGTGGCGTGCACGACGTGGGGGACGGCGCCGTCCGGGAGCGGCTCGCCGTCGAAGAACGTCTGCGTACGCGACTTCGTCCGGTCCACGAGCTGGTCCGGTACCAGCAGCGTGCCCGGCCCGTACGCGGACTGCAGCCCGCCCACGGCACAGGGCCCCAGCACCTGCCGGGCGCCGACGGAGCGCAGCGCCCAGATGTTGGCGCGGTAGTTGATGCGGTGCGGGGGCACGGAGTGGCTGCGCCCGTGCCGCGGCAGGAAGGCGACGCGCCGTCCTGCCAGATCGCCGAGGAAGAGGGAGTCGCTGGGGGCGCCGTAGGGGGTGTTGACCTGGATCTCGGTGACGTCGTCCAGGAAGGAGTAGAATCCCGAGCCGCCGATCACGCCTATGTCCGCTCGCGCGGTGCCGATGTCGACCATGGCCTTCACCTTAGGGGCTACGGGGCGCGAGCACGACGGAGCCCGCCACCCCCGAAGGGGCGACGGGCTCCGCTTGTGAAAGATCAGGCAGCCGAGGAGGACGCAGTGGTGCTGCTGCTCGACGTGCCGGCCGACGGCGTGCTCGACGCAGTCGAAGTGGTCGACGAGGCCGGCGTGCTGCTGGACGACGTGCCGCGGCTGTCGTTCCGGTAGAAGCCGGAGCCCTTGAAGACGATGCCGACCGCCGAGAAGACCTTCTTCAGGCGTCCCTCGCACTGCGGGCACACGGTCAGGGCGTCGTCGGTGAACTTCTGCACCGCTTCGAGGCCCTCGCCGCACTCGGTGCACTGGTACTGGTAAGTCGGCACTTGCTCCTCCTGGCACTCTCACTCGATGAGTGCTAACGACGCTCAATAGTGCAGTATTCCTGCCCGTCAGTCCACCGATACCGGCTCGCGGTGACCGACTCCACTCGCCGCGATCCGCGAAGCGGACCCCGGCTGCGCCGCCAGCGCCTTGCGCAGCGTCAGCAGGACGGCCAGCGCCAGCGCCGTGCCGATCAGCGGCACCAGGAAGCCCGCGTGCGGGCTGTGCGCGTCGATCAGCCTGCCGCCGAGGGCCGCGCCGGCCGCCTGGCCGAGGCCGACCGAGCCGGTCAGCCAGGTGAAGGCCTCGGTGCGCATGCCCGCCGGCACCAGCTTCTCGACCAGCGTGAAGCCGGTGATCAGCGCGGGTGCGATGCACAGGCCGACGACCAGGCCCAGCCCGCCCAGCAGCGGCAGCGAGTGCGCCGCCCACAGCGGGCTGGTGGCCAGCACCAGCGCCGGGTAGGCGATCAGCAGCCGGCGCTGCGGGCTGCTGCGCCAGGCGATGGCGCCGCAGACGATGCCCGCGGTCATGTTGCCGGCCGCGAAGATGCCGTAGAGCAGGCCGTTCAGGCCCGGCTCGCCGATGTCCTTGGTGAAGGCGGCGAGCGAGACCTGCATGCCGCCGAAGACCGAGCCGATGCCCAGGAAGATCACGGCCAGCACACGGACGCCCGCGACGGACAGCGCCGAGCGGCCCTTCTCCCCGGTCCCGCCCGCACCGTGCGAACGGCTCGGCTGCGGCTGCGTCCGCCGCTGCGCGGCGAACAGCAGGCCGCCGAAGAGGGTCAGCGCCGCCTCGGCGACCAGGCCGGCCGCCGGGTGGATGCCCGTGCACAGCGCGGTGGCCAGCACCGGGCCGATCACGAACGTGAACTCGTCGGTGACGGACTCGAAGGCCGCCGACGTGGCCATCAGCGGCGAGCCCTCCAGCTTGGCCGCCCAGCGGGCCCGCACCATCGGGCCGACCTGCGGGGTGGACGCACCGGCGGGCACCGCCGCGGCGAACAGCGCCCACAGCGGGGCGTCCGCCAGGGCGAGGGAGATCAGCAGCGAGATCGCGGCGGCGTGCACGATGACGCCGGGGATCAGCACCGCGCCCTGTCCGAAGCGGTCCGCGAGCTTGCCGCCCTGCGGGGCGAACAGGGCCATCGACACTCCCGCGGTCGCCGAGACGGCGCCCGCGGTGGAGTACGAGCCGGTGGTGTCCTGGACCAGCAGCAGAATGCCGATGGTCAGCATCGCGAACGGCTGCCGGGCGAAGAAGCCGGGCAGGAGGAAGGTCCAGGCGCCGCGCGTGCGCAGCAGCCTGCCGTATCCGGGGCGTGCCCCGGCGGTGTCGACCGTGTCAGCCACGGTCCGGGCCTTTCCGCCGCCTGGTAGCACGCACCGCACGAGCGACCGCACGGTGCGCGCCGAGAGCTGTCCTCTCGCGCAGGACCGTGGTAGATACCGCTCCGGCCGCCTTGGTTGCGCAGCCGCGGCCGCCGTGCGGTCGCGCCAGCTCTGCATCAGGCAGAGTTGGTTCGATTGGGGAAGTTGTTGATTACTTCCTCTTTATCATACGGGGTCGCTTTGTTGTGCCTATGACCCCGGTCACATCCTGCGGCGCGCTGCCGTTGTCCGAGGTCCGCTGCGCCCCCAGCCAGCCGGCCAGCTTGCCGCCCTCGGCGACCGCCCGCAGTCGTTTCTCGGTGGCGTCGCGGACCGGGTCCGTGGCCACCACCAGGAGTTCGTCCCCGTGCCGCAGGACGGTCGAGGGGGACGGGACGAAGCTCGCCCCGTCCCGGACGACGAGGGTGACCGCGGCCCCGGCGGGCAGCCGCAGCTCCGAGACCTCCACGCCGTGCATGCGAGAGCCGTCGGGTATCGCGACCGACAGCAGGTGGCCGCGCAGCCGCTCCAGGGGAGCGGACTCTATCCCCAGGTCCTCGGCCTCGTTGTCGCCCAGTTCGAGCCGGCGGGCCAGCCACGGCAGCGTCGGGCCCTGGACCAGGGTGTAGACGATCACCAGCACGAAGACGATGTTGAAGATCCGCCGGCTGTCGTCCACTTCGGCCACCATCGGAATGGTGGCCAGCACGATCGGCACCGCCCCGCGCAGCCCCGCCCAGGACAGCAGGGCCTTCTCCCGCCAGGGCGTGCGGAAGGGCGCCGTGCTGAGGAAGACGGACAGCGGGCGGGCCACCATGGTCAGCACCAGTCCGACGACGAGCGCGGGCAGGATGTCCGCGCCCAGCTCGTGCGGGGTGACGAGCAGGCCGAGCAGGACGAACATGCCGATCTGGGCGATCCAGCCGAGCCCCTCGGCGAAGCCCCGCGTGGCCGGCTGGTGCGGCAGCTTGGCGTTGCCGAGGATCAGCGCGGCGAGGTAGACCGCGAGGAAGCCGGAGCCGTGGGCCAGGGCGCCGCCCGCGTAGGCGGCGGTGGCGATGGCCATGACCGCGATCGGGTACAGGCCGGAGGCGGGCAGTGCGACCCGGCGCAGCGTGTACGCGCCGACGAGGCCGGTCGCGATGCCGACGCCCGCGCCGATGGCCAGCTCCAGGGCGATCTTGCCGACCAGGAGGTACCAGTGGTCGACGGGTCCGGCGGCCGAGAAGGCGACGACGAGGATGACGACGGGGGCGTCGTTGAATCCGGACTCCGCCTCCAGCACACCCGTGAGCCGGGCGGGCAGCGGGACGTTGCGCAGGACGGAGAAGACCGCGGCGGCGTCCGTCGACGAGACGACGGCACCGATGATCAGCGACTGGCGCCATTCCATGCCGGCGAGGTAGTGCGCGGCAGCGGCGGTGACGCCCACGCTGATCGCGACGCCGAGGGTGGAGAGCACGGCGGCGGAGGGCAGCGACGGTTTTATCTCGTGCCACTTGGTGCCGAGACCGCCCTCGGCGAGGATCACGACCAGGGCGGCGTAGCCGATGACCTGGGTCAGGCCGACGTCGTTGAAGTGGACACCGATGCCGTCCTGGCCGATGGCCACGCCGATGCCCAGATAGATGAGCAGGCTGGGGAGCCCGCTGCGTGAGGAGACCCGCACCGCGGCCACTGCGACGAGCAGCACGAGCGAGCAGATGAGCAGGAGTTCGTTGAGGTGTTCGACAGTCAGGGGCCGGTCCCTTCACGAGCAAGCGGGAAGCTTCATTTCCTAATCTAATATTTTACGGGTTCTTAACGCGTTTCGTTGACGATCGCTTCCCGGGCACTCGACGCCGGTGGTGACTCCGCGTCGGGTGGCCCGGCGCCCTGCGCCTATGGTTGCTTCCAGCACTCCCGGACCACCCTGCCCCGCGAAGGACAGCAAGGACAGCGATGCCCGCCAACAAGACCGGCCCTTCCGGCAAGAAGAAGAAAGGCCGACGCGCCCGCCTGCTCGTGATCACCCTCGTGCTGCTGCTCGTGGCGGGCGTCGCCTACGGCTCGTACTGGAGCATCGGCACCGTGCGCGCCTCGTTCCCGAAGACCAACGGCACGCTGCAGCTCAAGGGGCTGTCGGGCCAGGTCAAGGTGGTGCGCGACGGCAACGGCATTCCGCAGGTCTATGCGGACAACGCCGAGGACCTCTACCGCGCCCAGGGCTTCGTCCAGGCGCAGGACCGGTTCTGGGAGATGGACGTCCGCCGTCACATGACGGCCGGCCGGCTCTCCGAGATGTTCGGTGACTCCACCGTGGAGTCGGACGCGTTCCTGCGCACCATGGGCTGGCGGAAGGTGGCTCAGGAGGAGTACGACACCAAGCTGTCGCCGGCCACCAAGAAGTACCTCCAGGCGTACTCCGACGGCGTCAACGCCTACCTGAAGGACCACAAGGGCAAGGACCTCTCGGTCGAGTACGCGGCCCTGGAGTTCCAGAACGACTACAAGCCCGAGCAGTGGACCCCGGTCGACTCGGTCGCCTGGCTCAAGGCCATGGCCTGGGACCTGCGCGGCAACATGCGCGACGAGATCGACCGCTCGCTCGCCGCGGCCCGGCTGAGCCCCAAGCAGATCGAGGAGCTGTACCCGGCGTACCCGTACGACCGGAACCAGCCGATCGTCGACGGCGGCGCGGTCGACCCCGCCACCAAGACCTTCGACCCCAAGGGCACCCCGGCCACGGGCACGCAGAACGGCACCGCGAACCCGGCCACCGGCGGCTCCGCCGCCAACGGCCTGCGCACCAGCCTGTCCGCGCTGTCCGGTTCGCTCGACAAGGTCCCGGCGCTGCTGGGCCCGAGCGGCAACGGCATCGGCTCCAACTCCTGGGTCGTCTCCGGCAAGTACACGACCACCGGCAAGCCGCTGCTGGCCAACGACCCGCACCTGGCGCCCCAGATGCCCTCGCTCTGGTACCAGATGGGCCTGCACTGCAACAGGACCAGCGCCGAGTGCCCCTTCGACGTGGCCGGTTACTCCTTCTCCGGCATGCCCGGCATCGTCATCGGCCACAACCAGGACATCGCCTGGGGCATGACGAACATGGGCGCCGACGTCTCCGACCTCTACCTGGAGAAGGTCACCGCCGACAGCTACCTCTACGACGGCAAGCAGGTCCCGTTCACCACCTGCAAGGAGACCATCAAGGTCGCGGGCGGCAAGGACCGCGAGATCACGGTCCGTTCCACCAACAGCGGGCCGATCGTCTCCGACCGCAACGACGAGCTCGGCAAGGTCGGCCAGGACGCGCCCGTCCAGGACCCCGCCCCCGACCGCGCCGAGGGCTACGCCATAGCGCTGCGCTGGACGGCGCTGGACGCGGGCAAGACGATGGACGCGGTCTTCGGGATCAACCAGGCCAAGGACTTCACCGAGTTCCGCAAGGCCGCCGCCGACTTCGAGGTGCCCTCGCAGAACCTGATCTACGCGGACACCAAGGGCAACATCGGCTACCAGGCCCCGGGCCGCATCCCCGTCCGCGGCAAGGGCGACGGTCGCTACCCGGCCCCCGGCTGGGACTCTTCCTACCAGTGGAAGAACTGGATCCCGCAGTCCGAGCTGCCCTGGGACTACAACCCCAAGCGCGGCTACATCGTCACCGCCAACCAGTCGGTCGCCGGCAAGGACTACCCGGAGAAGCTGACCTCGGACTGGAGCTACGGCACCCGCAGCCAGCGGATAAACGAGCTGATCCAGTCCAAGATCAAGGACGGCGGGAAGATCTCGACGGACGACATGCAGAAGATGCAGCTGGACAACTCCAGCGAGATCGCCAAGCTGCTGAC
Source organism: Streptoverticillium reticulum (assembly GCF_047456005.1). Taxonomy (NCBI): domain Bacteria; kingdom Bacillati; phylum Actinomycetota; class Actinomycetes; order Kitasatosporales; family Streptomycetaceae; genus Streptomyces; species Streptoverticillium reticulum. Next base: position 4,868,328 of record NZ_CP179755.1, read on the forward strand.
GCCGTACCTGCTCAAGATCGACGTCAAGGGCGCCAACGAGCGCGAGACCAAGTACGTCCGCGAGGCGCAGGCCCTGCTCAAGGACTGGGACTACACCCAGGAGGCCGACTCCCCGGCCGCCGCCTACTTCAACGCGGTCTGGCGCAACGTCCTCAAGCTCGCCTTCGGCAACAAGCTGCCCAAGGAGCTGCGGGTCAAGGGCCAGTGCCTGCGGGTGCGCCCGGCCAACGACTCGGGTCCCCAGGAGGACCTCAACGGCAACACCCGGCTGGTCTGGGAGTGCGGCGAGCGGGACCCGGACGCGGCGCAGCCCGACGGCGGCGACCGCTGGTCCGAGATCGTGCGCGGCATCCTCGACAAGCCGGACAACGCGTGGTGGAAGACCAACGGCACCCGCACCAACCCCGGTGCCCGCAACCGTGACGACCTGCTCGCCACGGCCATGAAGGACGCCCGCTGGGAGCTGACGTCCAAGCTCGGCAAGGACGTCAACTCCTGGAGCTGGGGCCGCCTCCACCAGCTGAACCTGAAGAACCAGACCCTCGGCAAGGACGGCCCCGGCATCGTCCGGTGGGTGCTCAACCGCGGTCCCTGGAACCTGGCGGGCGGCGAGGCCGCGGTCAACGCCGCGGGCTGGAACGCGGCTGGCGGGTACGACGTGATCTGGGTGCCGTCGATGCGGATGGTCGTCAACCTCGACGACCTCGACAAGTCGCGGTGGATCAACCTGACCGGTGCGTCGGGGCACGCGTACAACGCGCACTACTACGACCAGACGGACAAGTGGGCCAAGGGCGAGCTGCTGCCGTGGGCTTTCAGCCCGGATGCGGTCAAGAAGGCCGGGGACGACGAGCTGACGCTCAAGCCGTAGGCCCTGCCGGGCCGGCCCGTGGGAATCCGCGGGCCGGTCGTGGCTTGTCGCGCAGTTCCCCGCGCCCCTTCGGGGCACGGGGTTCAGCCGAAACGGCGCACCCCTCCAGGGGTGACCACTGCCTCCACGGGGTGGTCGTGCGGTTCCTCCGGGACCCGTGCGACCACCTCGTCGTCGTAGAGGAGCACGATCCGTGCCGGGGTCGCGCCCGCGCGGGCCAGGCGGGACAGGACGCGGTCGTACGAGCCCCCGCCGCGGCCCAGCCGCATCCCGCGGCCGTCCACCGCCAGGCCCGGCAGCAGCACCGCGTCCGCCTGCGTCACGGCCTCCGGGCCGAGCCGCTCGCCGTCCGGCTCCAGCAGGCCCCGGCGGGCGGGGGCCAGGTGCGCGGCGCCGCGGTAGAGGGCCCAGTCGAGATCGTTGTCGGGCAGCAGCACCGGCAGCAGCACCCGGATCCCGCGGGCGCGCAGGGCGTCGAGCAGCGCGCGGGTGCCCGGCTCGGTGCCCACCGAGACGTAGGCTGCCACGGTGCGCGCCCGCGCGAGCTCGGGCAGTTCCAGCGCCCGCCGTCCGAGGGCGGCCTGCGCCCCCTCGATGTCCTGGGCCGTCAGTGCCGCGCGCGTGGCCAGCAGGGCCCGCCGCAGCCCGGCCTTGCCGGTGCTGTCGGAGTGGATCATTGTTCGTACAAACTCCTCGGCTCGGGGCATACTCTGCCCCGTATCCTCGCCCCATCCCAGTGGATAGTGTTCGGCCCATGACTCTCTCGCGCCCTCGGATCAGCAAGGCTGTCATCCCTGCCGCCGGGCTCGGAACCCGCTTCCTTCCGGCTACCAAGGCCACCCCGAAGGAGATGCTGCCGGTCGTCGACAAGCCGGCCATCCAGTACGTGGTGGAGGAGGCGGTGGCCGCGGGGCTGTCGGACGTCCTGATGATCACGGGGCGCAACAAGCGTCCCCTGGAGGACCACTTCGACCGCAATTACGAGCTCGAGGAGGCCCTGCGCCGCAAGGGCGACGAGTCCCGCCTGGCCCGCGTCCAGGAGTCCAGCGACCTGGCCACCATGCACTACGTGCGCCAGGGCGACCCCCGGGGCCTGGGCCACGCCGTCCTCTGCGCCGCCCCGCACGTGGGCGACGAGCCCTTCGCCGTGCTGCTCGGCGACGACCTGATCGACTCCCGCGACCCGCTGCTCTCGCGCATGGTCGAGATCCAGGCCCGGCACGGCGGCAGCGTGATCGCGCTCATGGAGGTCGACCCCGGGCAGGTCCACCTCTACGGCTGCGCGGCCGTCAAACCCACCGACACCGAGGACGTCGTCGAGGTCACCGGCCTCGTCGAGAAGCCGGACGCCGCCGAGGCGCCCAGCAACTACGCGGTCATCGGCCGCTACGTGCTGGATCCGGCCGTCTTCGACGTCCTGCGCGAGACCCCGCCCGGCCGCGGCGGCGAGATCCAGCTCACCGACGCCCTGCAGGTCCTCGCCGCCGAACCCGGCCGCGGCGGGCCGGTGCACGGCGTGGTGTTCACCGGGCGCCGCTACGACACCGGGGACCGTGGCGACTATCTGCGTGCCATTGTCAGACTGGCATGCGAACGTGAAGACCTGGGACCGGACTTCAGGGCCTGGCTTCGCCGGTACGTCACCGAGGAGATGTAGCACTTTGCCGTCTTTGAGCAGCACCGCAGGTGCATCCGCCGCGCCGGACCGCCTCTGGTCCGTGGACGAGCACCTCGACGACATCCTCGGCAGGATCCGCCCGTTGGAGCCCATCGCGCTCCAACTCCTGGACGCCCAGGGCTGCGTGCTGGTCGAGGACGTCACCGCACCCGCCGCGCTGCCCCCCTTCGACAACAGCTCCATGGACGGCTACGCGGTCCGGGTCGCCGATGTCGAGGGCGCGAGCGAGGAGTTCCCGGCGGTGCTCGCCGTCGTCGGCGACGTCGCGGCGGGCAGCGGCGAGCCGCCCTCCGTCGGCCCCGGCGAGGCCGCCCGCATCATGACCGGGGCCCCGCTGCCGCCCGGTGCCGAGGCCGTCGTCCCCGTCGAGTGGACCGACGGCGGCACGGGCGGCGGCCCGGCCACCACGATGGCCGGCAGCGGCTCGGCCGAGGTCCGGGTGCACCGCTCCGTCGACGCCCGGGCCCACGTCCGCGCCCGCGGGAGCGACGTCACGGCCGGGGAGCTCGTCCTCGCCGCGGGCACGCTGCTCGGCCCGGCCCAGATCGGCCTGCTGGCGGCGATCGGCCGCGGCACCGTCTCCGTGCGCCCGCGCCCCCGCGTGGTCGTCGTGTCGACCGGCAGCGAGCTCGTCCCGCCCGGCGAGAGCCTCGCGCACGGGCAGATCCACGATTCCAACAGCTTCATGCTCACCGCCTGCGCCCGCGCCGCCGGTGCCCTCGCCTACCGCGTCGGCGCCGTCGACGACGACCCCGCGACGCTGCGCGCCGCCCTGGAGGACCAGCTCGTCCGGGCCGACGCCGTGGTCACCAGCGGAGGCGTCAGCGTCGGCGCGTACGACGTGGTCAAGGAGGCGCTCTCCGGGCTCCCGGCCGAGGAGGGCAGGGTCGACTTCCGCCGGCTGGCCATGCAGCCCGGCAAGCCGCAGGGCTTCGGCCGGATCGGCCCCGACCGCACGCCGCTGTTCGCCCTCCCGGGCAACCCCGTCAGCTCCTACGTCTCCTTCGAGCTCTTCGTCCGGCCCGCCCTGCGCGCCCTGATGGGCCTCGCGCCCGCGGACCGGAAGGTCGTGCGCGCGGTGTGCCCCGAGGGCGTCGCCTCCTCGCCGAAGGGCCGCCGGCAGTACCTGCGCGGCCGCCACGATCCGGCCACCGGCGAGGTCACCGTGCTCGGCGGGGCCGGATCGCACCTGGTCAAGGCCCTTGCCGGGGCCAATGCGCTGATCGTCGTCCCCGAGGACGCCACCTCCGTCGCCCCCGGCGCCGAGCTGGACGCGGTCCTTCTCGACTGACGCCGCGGCGCTGCCGGTACGGTGGCTCCCCACAGGACCCGGACCGGGAGAACGATGAGCAGCGCCCAGGACCATCGGCAAGAGCAGCTGACCCACCTCGACGCCGCCGGCGCGGCCCGCATGGTCGACGTCTCCGCCAAGGACGTCACCGCGCGCACCGCCCGCGCGAGCGGCCGGGTGCTGGTCTCCCCGCGCGTCGTGGAACTCCTGCGCGGCGAGGGGGTCCCCAAGGGCGACGCCCTCGCCACGGCCCGCATCGCCGGGATCATGGGTGCCAAGCGCACCCCGGACCTCGTCCCCCTGTGCCACCCGCTCGCCGTCTCCGGCGTCAAGGTCGACCTGGCGGTCGCGGACGACGCGGTCGAGATCACCGCGACCGTGAAGACGACGGACCGCACGGGCGTGGAGATGGAGGCCCTGACGGCGGTGTCGGTGGCGGCGCTGACGGTGGTGGACATGGTCAAGGCGGTCGACAAGGCGGCGGTGATCACGGACATCCGGGTCGAGGAGAAGACGGGCGGCAAGTCCGGGGACTGGCTCCGGTGAACCGGCGGCCCTACCGCGCCCTGGTGGTCACGGCCTCCAACCGCGCCGCCGCAGGCGTGTACGAGGACAAGGGCGGCCCCCTGATCGCGGCCGCGCTGCACTCCCTCGGCTTCACGGTCGACGGCCCCCTCGTGGTCCCCGACGGGGACCCGGTCGAGGCCGCCCTCCGCGACGCGGTCGCGGCCGGCTACGACGCGGTCGTCACCACGGGCGGCACCGGCATCGCGCCCACCGACCGCACCCCCGAGGCCACCCGCCGCGTCCTCGACCAGGACATCCCCGGCATCCCCGAGGCCATCCGCGCCGAGGGCCTCGCCAAGGTGCCCACGGCCGCCCTCTCCCGCGGGCTCGCGGGGGTCGCCGGCGGCCGCACGCTGATCGTGAACCTGCCCGGCTCGACGGGCGGGGTACGGGACGGCCTCGCCGTCCTGGAACGGCTGCTGGTGCACGCAGTGGACCAGCTCGGGGGCGGCGACCACCCCAGACCGGCAGAGGGCTCCGACGGGTGAGCGGCATGTGGCCGGTCGAGCTGGCGGACGGCGAGATCGTCCTGCGCCCCATACGGCAGCGCGACCAGCGCGCCTGGCGCGAGGTCAACCAGCGCAACCGCGACTGGCTGCGCCCCTGGGAGGCGACCGTCCCGCCGCCCCCGCCCGGCGGCCCGGCCGGCCGCCGGCCCACCTTCCGGCAGATGGTCCGGCACCTGCGCGCCGAGGCCCACGCCGGGCGGATGCTGCCGTTCGTGATCGAGTACCGCGGCCGCCTGGTCGGCCAGCTGACGGTCGCCGGGATCACCTGGGGCTCGATGTGCTCGGCGCACGTCGGCTACTGGGTGGACGAGGCCGTGGCGGGCCGCGGCGTGATGCCCACCGCCGTCGCGCTGGTCACCGACCACTGCTTCCGCACGCTCGGCCTGCACCGGGTGGAGGTGTGCATCCGTCCCGAGAACCTGCCCAGCCGCCGCGTCGTGGAGAAGCTCGGCTTCCGCGAGGAGGGCCTGCGCCCCCGCTACCTGCACATCGACGGCGCCTGGCGCGACCACCTGGTCTATGCGCTGACCGCCGACGAGGCGGCGGACGGGCTGCTGGACCGCTGGCACCGCACGCGCTCGCAGAAATAAAATAAACGTTCGATATTGACTGTCAATTGACGGTATTCGTTGGCTTCCGTCGGCTTCCGTTGCCAACAATCACAAAAAAAGTTCGAGATATCAGCCGGATCGTGCGACACACCGCGCCAATTGGCGGAATCCGCTGTCCGGACCCCTCTACCGTGTGAAGGGTGAGCAGCAGCGGCCTGATCTACGCAGTCATCGTCGGGGCCTGGGCCGCCTACTTGGTGCCGATGTGGCTCCGTAGGCAGGACGAGCTCAATGAAGCCCGTCCGACGGAACGCTTCAGCACAGCCATCCGGCTTCTGTCCGGACGGGCGGGCATGGAGCGCCGTTACGCCAAGGACCTCGAAGGGCGCACCCCCGCTCCGGCGGCGGTCCCGGCGGACCCCGTGGAGCCGGAGGAGCGCGCCCCCGAGCCGGACGCCGTGACCGAGACGGTCGCCGTCCGGCCCTCCGGCGCGCCCGCGCCCGGCCCGTCGGTGCCGACGCCCGCCGAGCGGGCCCGCCGCACCAAGGCGCTGGCCCGCCGCCGGCGCACGACCGTGCTGCTCTTCCTCGCCTTCACCGTCGGCGCGATCGTCGCGGGCGTGGGCGGCCTGGCGTTCCTGTGGGCCCCCGCCGTGCCGGCGGCCCTGCTGAGCGCGTACATCGGCTACCTGCGGATCCACGAGCGGCGCCGCTTCGCCTTCACCATGGACCGCCGCCGGGCCGAACTGGCCGCCCAGCGGCTGCGCGAGGGCCGCACGCGCCCTCAGCAGGCGGCGCCGGAGAGCGCGTCCGACGCCGCTGACACCGTGGTCCGTGCGGCCCCGGCAGCGCAGCCCGCGGCGTCCTCGCGCAGCGCGGACCGGCGGGCGCTCGTCGAACAGACCGACCACGCCGAGTGGGTGGACCAGCAGCGCGAGCGGGACACCGGCGACGGCTGGGAGCCCGTGCCGGTGCCGCTGCCGACGTATGTGTCGGCGCCGGTCGCCCCCCGCGCGGGCGGCCCCGTCGACCTGGGTGCCCCGGACACCTGGAGCTCGGCCCGCTCCAGCACCGCCGAGCCGGCCCCCGACCGCAAGCCCGTCACCGAGGAGCGGCGTGGCTCGCGTCCGCTCCGCCGCCGTCCTCGCGAGCGCGGCCGCACGCCGCTGTTCGACCAGTACGCCGACGAGGACCGGCCGCGCGCGGCCAACGAGTGAGCCGTGGACCGGTCCTGGGCGCTGACCAGCGGGGCGGAAGGGGAGCGGATTTCCGAGTACCCCGATCGGGGTGCTAGGGTTTCACTCGTTGCAAGGGCCTGTGGCGCAGTCCGGTAGCGCACCTCGTTCGCATCGAGGGGGTCAGGGGTTCGAATCCCCTCAGGTCCACCGCACGACTGTTCTCGAGTTAGCTCGGGGAAAGCTGACGAGATCCCGTCTGATCTGATTGATCGGGCGGGATCTTGGCGTTTCTGGGGTTTGTTCGAGGTGGTTTGCGAACTCGGCGGCTCTGGTGGGTGGTGGCTGGGCTGGCTGTGAGGCGAGTTCGGGGGTGATTCCGGGTGCGGAGGGTGTGCCGGTGTCGCCGCTGGGCGGGTGGACCGCCGCGGCCCTGCGGGGTGTTCTTCACGGATGTTGTGGTGTGGCGCTCGTCACGGTGGTGGGATCCCGGTGCTGGCGGGTGTGGCCGTCATGGCGGGGTTGTCGTTGTCGGGGGCGCTGCTGGCGGTTTCCGGTGTGGGCGTGGTGCCGGTGGTCAGGTGCCAGTCGTGGAGGATCTGCAGGTTGAGGGTGCAGATCATCAGGGCGACGAGGATGGTCTGGGCAGCGCGTCCGTGGGCGAGGCGTTTCTTGGGGTCGCCGATATCGATGCGGTGGCCCTTCGCGCGGCCGTTGAGTCCTTCGTTGTTGGCCCGGATGGGCTTGTAGGCGTCGTGCCAGGCGGGGCCGAGGTAGGGGAAGTCCTGCCGGAACTTGTCGCGTTGGCCGAGGCCTCCCGGGTGGAGGGTGAGGGTCGGCTTCTGGCAGATCCGGGGCAGTTCACCGCTCGGCGGCGGATGAAGACGTTCGGCTGTGGCGATGGGAACGGTGGGTTTGGCCGCGGCGTGAGCGGCGGTTGCACGGAGATTGGTGAGGTCCACGGTCCTCGGCCGGGCGTTGGCGGTGCCGTGGACGTGGTGGAAGCGGGGGCAGTTGACTGCGGGCGAGGGGCCGGCGGCGGGGCACTGGAGGCGGATGGTGCCGCGTGCGTCGGCGGCTTGCTTGAGTTTGAGGAAGAAGGGGCCGCGCTGGGCGATGAGCTTGGCGAGCTGGTCGTCCATGGTGCGCACGGCGTCGTCGTCCAGGCTCGTGGTCGCGTGCGCGACGCGGGTCGGCATGGCCGGGCAGGCGAGGGAGCCGTCGACGAGGAGGGCTCCGGAGGACGTGCTGCCCTGGACGCCGCGGTGTTCTTGTTTGTAGTCGAGGACGAGCTGGTAGCCGAGGCGGCGGGCGGGCTCGGCGAAGTGGGCAGTGATCTGGTCGGTGTAGGCGCGGTCGACGGCCAGAATCCCGGCCGGGAACCCGAGCGGGGTCAGGGTCTTGAGAGCGTGGATAGCGTTGGGGCCGATGCGTTTGCCCGGGGTGTCCACCACCAGCCCCAGGGCGAGTTGAGGATGCTCGCTGACCCGTTGGCCCGCGCGTGGATGGCCGGCTGGATGGCGGCGGCTTCCGGCGACGAGCAGGGTCGCGCTGTGCCCGAAGATCCCCTCGGTGGCGCCTGCGCAGTAGTGCCATCCGGCGGTGACCTCGACGGAGGCCAGGGCTTTGCGGGGCCGCGGCGGGTGGTGCCAGGCGGGCAGCGGCGTGGTGTCGACGCCGATGTCGCCCTTCCAGCCCTTGAACAGGCCGCGCTTGCGGGCCAGGCGGACGGTGACCAGGATCAGGCGGTCGCTGATCTCCTGCAGAAGCCGGCGGCGCCTGAGGTGTCCGGCGTCCTCGTCCTCCCACGCTGCGGCGTGCGTGGCGGCTTCGTCGGTGGGCAGGCGGCGGCGCCTGTCGCACCGGTGAGGGTCCACGGCGGTGGTCAGCCGGTCGTAAGCGCGGTAGACGCGGCGGGAGAAGGCGATCCTGGCGTGCGGGTCGTGCCGGTCCGTGCTGGCGAGGTGGAGCCATTTCCGGGCAGTGGGGGTGAGTTCGTCGAGCAGGACGCGGCAGGCATCGGCCAGCGTGGCGCTCTGGTGGTAGTGCAGGGACAGCATCAGGCCCACCAGCACGGTCCTCACCGGCAGTCCGTCCGGCCCGGGGCGGCCGGCCAGCTCGGCATCGATGAGGCCGAGCACTCCGCTGTGGTGCAGCAGCGTGTCGAGCTGGCCGACCTTGGAGTCGGGTATCGCGGACGGAGCGTCGGTGGCCGGACGTGGCCGGCAGTTCCTGATCTTCTTGCTGTCCCGCCAGGAGCGGGGGACGGTCATGCCCTGACGCCTCGCAGGAGCCGGGTTGCGGTGTCGTCGTCAAGGGGCGGCACGTGATGCTGGAAGCGGGCCAGGGAAGCGGCCGAGGCCAGACCTGCGGCCTTGGCGATCAGATCGTGCCCGAGCCCGGTGGCCATCAGCCGCACGATCCACGTGGCCCGCAGCCGCCCCACCGACACTCGCGGCAGACCCTCCGGGGGCTGGTGCACAAGCGACCAGGAGCCGATGAGGTTCTTGGCGTACTCGACCGTGCGGCCAGGACGGAACAGGTATCCGCGGCCGGCCCGTGCGGCAAGCTCTCCAAGGACCTCCTCCCAGTCGGACCGGGCAGCCAGCGGGTGCTCACGCGTGACGCCGGTGTGCACCAGGGGGCCGTCCTTGCCGCCACGGCGCTGAAGGTGACTTCCCAGGCTGGCTGCGACCTCCCTGGGCTGCAGCCCGAATCCCGCCCCGAGACCCAGCAGGGCCTGGGCATCGTTGCGTTGCTGGCCGCGCAGGTGCCGTGCCCAGTCCTTCAGGCCCGCCAAGTCGGCCCGCGAATAGGGCAGATGGGGTGCCGGATCGGCGTGCAGACGTGCAGGTGTGGTCTCTCCTCGCTCGCTCCAGGCCAGCGCATCGCGCACCCGCAGCAGCCACGTGCGGTAGGTCCGCACCGACGACGGCTCAAGACCAGCAGCACGCGAGAGCACGTAGGCGTCGATGACCTCGTTCCGCAGCCAGGCGTCCGGGTCCAGAGGATGCCCGGCCTGCACGGCCCAGACGGCCAGGGACGCGGTGACATGCAACAGCCGTTCCACGTCATAGGGGACCGCGCTCACCGTGGCCGCCACCACCGATCTCACCAGCGGCGCAACCTCCGCCCAGACGGGCGGGGCCTCGCGTGGCCGGTAGCGGGCGATCTTCGCCGAGGTCTGGGGATCAAGGATCACGGTCCACGAATAGCGGCTGGACAAGCAGCCGTCCGGGGATTGATCGACTTCGACAGAGAGGACGGTGCGCGCATGGTCGGCGGACGCGCCCGCGCACGCCCCCCGCGGCAGATGACCCACGACCCTGAAGCCTGGCCCGAGGCGCCCAGCCCGGATGCCGGAGCCGAGGCCGTGCGTCAGATCGCCCGCCGTCTCACGCGGGCGATGCAGGACCGGGGGCTGAGCCTGCGCGTGACCGCGGCCGGCTCCGGGGTCAACCGGCAGGCCATCGCCGACCTGCTCGCCGGGAATTCCTGGCCGGACGTGGCGACCGTTGCCCGGCTGGCCGCCTTCACCGGTGTGCGGCTGTGGCCGGACGGGCCCGTTCGCGTTCGAAGAAGTAAGCAATGAGCCTCGATTCGCACCCGGAATCGCATGACTGCGACTGGGCATGACGATTTCGCGGCTCCGCACCCAACACCGGGATGATCTCCACTAGTGTCAGGACATGCGAGAGCCACCTTGGTGGGGACTCGAGCAACCGGCACCGCCGAGGTCGCATCTCGGCGGTGCCAGCTCATCCACTGGAGCAGGCCGAAGCCTTATCCGGCGGACGTCTCATCAGGCCGCCCATGCCTCCTCGTCGACAGCCCGGGTCTTGTGTGCCAGGGAAAACCAGCCCACGGGACTTTCAACCGCCAGCCCCTGCTTGACCATGGCCTTGAGGCGGGAGCGGGTCGTCTCCACCCGCTTCTCGCCAATGGACAGGCAGAGATCCTTGAGCTTCACCGCATCCCCCTTCTGTGCGAGCACCGTCAGAATGCGCTCGCGGGCCACTTCAAGAGGGAGTTCCTCAAGCTCTGGCCCCGAGGACTCCTCCTGGGAGGCGGTAGCGCCGGCTGGTTGCTCATTGCCGGGTCCTCCCGTCTCGGGATCAGCCCCACCCCGAGAAGACGCGGACGGTCCTGCTGTCGTCCCGCCTTTCGCAGCCTCCTTGACGCCGAGCAACAACGCCGCGGTCTCCCGCGTGATCGTCAGTCGCGCCAACCGCTCCTCTGTCTGGGCGACCTTCTCGCGCAGAGCAGTCAACTCGCCCCGAACGATGGCCTCTTCCTCGTCCAGCCGGTTGAACAGTGACGTCATCGCTCGCCTTCGAATCGTCCTCAGCGCCCTTGAGGCCCCGCCCCAGAACAGCCAGAACCCCGCCCACACCGTAGGGGAGCCTGCCCAAGATCGCAGAAGGTGACCGCCAAAGATCCCAAACGACAACTACCGTCTGGCTCAGGCCAGATAGCGGCCACCAGGCGATCAGCGAAGATCGATCTGCCAGGCTGGCCGCGGCGCATCAAACGGACTCTGGCCGGTCACAGACTTGGCCAGGGCCGTAGTTACCGCAGTCCTGGCAGCCTCCGTAGCTCACCCACTTTCAGTACGCGCGCGAGCAGCAGGAACAGCACTGCCATCGTGGCGCCTCCCGCAGCCAGGGCCAGGGCTGGAGCCCACGTCGCAGACGACAAGTTTGCGGAGCAGGAGCGGGCTGCGAGCCAGCCGAGCCCACCCGCGGAAACTGCAGAGACAACCAGCTTGCCGTAGGTGCGGCACAACCGCTTGCCGTCCAGGCGGCCTTCGAGACGGCGCCGCAGCCGCAGCGCGGTGATGAGCAGGCCGATGGCGTAGGAGGCGGCGTAGGCCGCGGCCATGCCCGTGACCGCCCAGCGCGCGGGCAGCAGCAGGTGGCATGCGGTGGCCAGGGCGATGTTCACGGTGCCGATCCACACCGCCATCACGAATGGGGTGCGGGTGTCCTCGAAGGCGTAGAAGCCGCGAAGGAGCAGGTACTGCGCGGAGAAGGGGATCAGGCCGAGCCCGAGTGCCTGGAGCATGTGGCCCAGCGGCCGGGCGGATGCGGGGTCGGCCGCGCCGTGGGCGAACAGCAGCTGTGCGATCTCGGGCCCGAAGGCGAGGAAGAAGAACGAGGCCGGGACGATGACCACGCCGCTGATGCGCAGCGCGCGGGAGAGGTCGCTGTGGACGTCGTCCAGGCGCCGTTCGGCGACGGCCCGGCTCATCCGGGGCAGCAGGGCGGTGATGACCGCCTGGGGCAGCACCCAGATCGTCTGCGTGTTGGAGTAGGCGGTGAAGTCCACGCCGTCCTTCGACAGGGTCTGGTCGGCCGCCGAAGCGTAGCGGGTCACCGCAGTGCTGGTCACCAGGTTGGCCAGCACGAATAGCAACGTTCAGCGACAGCTGCTGCTTCCCGCCCGGCGGCGATCTCGGCGGGCGCGAGTTGATCGAACCAAGTGCGAAGCAGAGGCCTGCGTGAGGCGCAGACAGCACTCGCCGTTCGAGGTAGGTGACTGCGCTGCGGACGAGCGCGGCGGAGGGTGGTATTCGGCCCCCAGAACACCTCCTGCTTCGGGGTGGTAGGTGCTCGAAGAGTCCGTGATTGGCTCAACAGGAGCCTGCATGCCCCAAAGCTGGGGCATGCAGGCTCAGCTCACTACTCTTGCTCCACAGCTGGTTTCAGGTAGCGGTCCCAGATGAGGGCCTTCCTGTAAGGCCCATCGCCGCTGCTTTCATATTGCGGCTCATCGAAGGATACCCAGTACGCCATCTCCCCTTCATGTGCACTTTTATGCTGCACTGGCTCAGGGGGAAGGTCATCAATCGTGCCCTGAAACTCGTCTCTCCAAGGCCCGTCCCACGAAGTATCGCGGATGACAGTGACGCGCGCCCCAACTGGCAGGACTCCCGATGAAGGTTCATCAGAATAGTGATTCTGGGCCTCTCTGTCCATTCCCTTGCTCACTATTTATCCCTATCCTTGAACTTGAAGTCGGCGGACTCTCGTGTCCTTTTGTTGTATACGTAGTGGATCTCTACGTCGTCCACCCTCTGCTCCATCTTGACCCAGCCGTCCCCTGCTGGCCAACGCGGATCCTTCATGACGGTCGGAAGCTCGTCACCATATTCAGGATATTCCCTGACAAGGTCCATGGCGCGCTGTTCGTTTCTTCCCCCGGCGCTCGTTCGTCCGGTAGATTCTGCTTCTCGAAGTGCGGAATTGAGGCCATCGCTGAAGCGTCCTACGCCGTCGCCAATGCCCAATGCGCCCCCGGCGATCAGGCCCGTGCTTGCGACGATAGCCGGAGCTCCGGCGAGGCAGCCGATGCCGGTCATGCAGAGCGCGCCACCAGCGATGTCACCGCTTGCCCCGAATCCGATGGCTCCCACTCCGATGGCTGATTCGAGCAGTCCTGCCCAGATGTCGGAGTTGGTGAGGATGGCCTGTCCGTAGTTGGCAACAGTGTCGGTAGCGTTGCCGACAGCGTCGCCAACGCTACCCAGCCAGCCAGGAATCCAACTGTCGTCCTTATCTGCCTGGAGAACTCTCTTCTTCCATTCCCACTCCCTGGTCCTCCGCTCGGCCTCCTCCTGCCGCTTCTTTGCGACAGCCGTCTCGAATGCATCTGCTGCCGCCTTGCTAGCGGCAGCAGCATCCTGACCTGCTGAGACTGCATCTGCCCGAGCCGAATTCGCGGCAGTCCACGCGCTTTCAGCCGAGCTACGGGCCCAGTTGGCTGAGCGCTGAGCTCGCGTTGCGGAGTTGACGGCCCGGGTTGCTGCGGCGTTGGCGTCGGCTTCGGCCCGGCGGGCGGTCTTGGCCGAGGCGGCAGCATTCGCGGCAGAGGTCTCGGCTTCCGCCGCTGACTTCGCGGCCTGCTTCTTGTATTCGTCGGCTTGTGCAGCAGACTCGTCGGCCTTGCGGGCCCAGTCGGCTGCCTCCGCGGCGCTGTTGTGAGCGTCGGCGGCGGCCTTGTTGGCGAGTGCGGCGTTCTCCTGGGCCGTGGCCGCGATCTTGTCGGCCTGTGAGATCAGCTGCGTGACCTGCGCAAGATGGGTGGCCGCGAGCTGGTCCTTGCGCTGCGCCTTGTACTGGCCGGCCTGGATGAAGTAGTGAAGCTGGGGGCTGGGGCCTTCGAGGGCGATACGGGCTGCCGCCTTGACCTCGTCGCCGCCGCTGCTGATCAGCTGGGCCGCGCGAACGCGTTCGTCTTCGTGGCGGGCCGTGTACTGGCCGGCGGTGATGAACTCACGGTATGTGTCGGTGTTACCGGACTTGAGCGCTGCGTTGCCGGCTTCCTTCACCCCCGGCCCCCCGGTGGAGATGACCTGGGCGATGTAGACCCGCAGGTCCTCGCCGACGGCCTGGTACTGGCCGGTCTCCAGGAAAGCGCTGATCCTTTTGGCGTCGCCCTTGAGGGCCTCTTCCGCTGCGGCGCGGACCTTGTCCGATCCGGCTTCCAGGGCGAGGTCCTCTACTCGGGAGCGGTCGTCCTGTTCAGCAGCCTGGGTCCAGCCCGTGCGCAGGTAGGTCATGATGTCGGCGTCAGTACCGGCCAGTGCGACTTCGGAGGCGACACGGCTCCACGGGCGCCGTGTCTTCATCGCCTCGAGCGCCACCTTGCGGCCTGCGGCAACGAGCTCCTTGGTATCACCTCCGGGCTTGTTAGCCTGCGCGCCCAGTTGCCGGGCCCTGGCCTCGAGGTCCTTGGCCTGCTGGGCGGCCTTGGCTTGGGCGGCGGTGCGCTGGTCCTCCCGGGCCTTGAGGTCCCGGGCCTTCTCGATGGCCTCGTTGGTGCGGGTGCTGAGCCCCTCGGCCTCGACCTGGCGGGCCAGTTCGAAGGTGGACTTGGCCTTGGCGACCGCGGCGGTGGCCACGTCGGCGTACTGCTTGGCCTTGCCCGCATGCGCGCTCGCCTCGTCGGCCGCTTGGGCGGCCTCGCCCGCATGGTCGGCTGCCTCGTCAGCGGCCTTGGCCGCCTTCTCTGCGTGGTCGGCAGCGGAGTTCGCGGCGTCACGGGACTCGCCCGCGGCGTTGGCGGCCCTGCGCGCGAGGGATTCTGCGGCGTTGGCGGCGCGGGTGGCTTCCCGAGCGTGACGGCGAGCGGAGTCGGCCGCGGCGGATGCCTCGGCGGAGTGGCGGCCGGCCTTGTCCGCGTAGTCGTTGGCTTCGTCGGCTGCGTCGGCGGCCGTGTTGGCGTTCGCACCGGCGCCAGCGGCAGCCCGTGCCGCATCGCCGGCGGCACTCGCGGCGATACCGGCCTGGTTGGCCGCATCCGCGGCCAGGCGCGCGCCCTTGGCCGCGGCACGGGCGTCCTCGGCTGCCTTCCTGGAGGCAGCGGCCTGGTTCTTGTCGGTGGCGGCCGCAGAGGCCGCGTTTTCGGCCCGGGAGGCGGCATCAGCAGCACCGATGGCGGCGGAGGCGGCCTGGGTCGCCGCATTGGCCGCGATGCGGGCGGAGTTGTTGGCCGCGCGGGCCGCTTCGATGGCCTCTTGGGCGGCGGTGGCCGCCTGCCGGGCCGCCGAGGCCGCCCGCCCGGCCGCGCTTGCTGCGCGCTGAGCGTCACTCTTGGCAGCCGCGGTCTCCTTAGCCGCCTTCTGGGCTGCCTGCTTGGCGAGTTCGGCTGCCTTGGCCGCACGCGCCGAGGCGTCCTGGGATGCCTTTGTCTCGGCTTCGGCCTGGCGTCCTGCCTCCTGGGCCTGCGCGGCGAGCTCGGCAACGGTTGCATGTTCCTGGTCGCGTGAACGGGCCACGTACTGGCCCACGTTCAGGAACTCGCGGATGTCATCGACGCTGCCGTTCAGTGCGATTTTCCCGGCCGCCCGCACATTGGGACCGCCGGTGCTCAGGATCTGCGCCAGCTGGATCCGGTCGTCCTGGACTTGCTCGTCGTACTGTCCCCGCTCAAGGAATGCCCTGATGTCCGCAGCACCGCCGTTAAGAGCGGCATTGCCGGACTCCTTCACACCGGGGCCGCCGGTGGAGATGATCTGGGCGACGCGGACTCGCTGGTCCTGCTCCAGCGGGGCCTTCCAGCCGTCCTTGAGGAAGGAGGCCAGTTCCTGCGGGGTACCAGCCAGCGCCTTGGCGGCTGCTTCCTGCACCCCTCGGCCGCCCACGCTGGCGACCTGCGCGGCGGAGACACGGTCATCCTCGGCTGTCTCATCCGCCGCGATGTCCAGGAAATGCTTGACATCGGCGTCGCT
The DNA here is from genome assembly GCF_047456005.1 of Streptoverticillium reticulum. Classification (NCBI taxonomy): domain Bacteria; kingdom Bacillati; phylum Actinomycetota; class Actinomycetes; order Kitasatosporales; family Streptomycetaceae; genus Streptomyces; species Streptoverticillium reticulum. The sequence goes on from NZ_CP179755.1 coordinate 4,884,202, forward strand.
GCCAGTCAGGGCGACCTCTGCTGCGCCCTTGACCCCCGGCCCGCCGTTCTTCCAATACGCCACCACCCGCCCGCGGTCGGTCGCAGGGATCTCGCTGGCATTCCCCTTGCCCGTGGCGGTCTCGGCCGCTTTGGCGGGGGGCGCGTCGAGCAACCCGACCGTGAGCGCCAGAGGCAATAGGGTCAGTCCGAAAACGCGCAGGGCATTCACCGATCGGCCGGGTATGCAGCCCCGGCGCACTCTTCGATTCACGGATCTCATCTCGCTGGCCGGCAACCCTCGTTGCCGGATACCGAAATGCCGAACAGGGACGCCGCCTCCGCCAGTTGTTCACGATGACAACCTTCAAGGTCGAGGGCCACATCCCGCACCGGCATCAAAAATACCCCCGGGGCGATAGCCGTCATCGGGGTGCAAAGTCAGGTCACTCACATGACCTTGTGCTTGACCTGTGCTTTATCGGGACCATACCTGACCGGTGGCATGTACCCGGCCGGGGGGCGGCTTTACACGCCGAACACCCCGCCTGAGTGTCCGCGACTCAGCGAGTGATAACTTACGGTCGCTTCTTTACGCGGCGCTTAACCACGAGGGCGCACTGCCTCTCTGTGCCGCGTCCCCTCATGGCTCCGTCGAGCCCTCTCCCGGAAGGACCCCGGTGCCCGCTCGCGCCCGCAGACTGATAATCGCTGCCGGAATCTTCGGCACACTCTCCACCGCAGTAGCCGTGCCCGCCTTGGCTTCCCCTCCCACGCCCGGGGCGGCAGCGGCTGCCCCGGACTCGGGGCCGCCCTCCGCCGTCGAAGACTTCGCCTACCCGGGTGCCACGCAGATCCTCCGGGACAAGGGCATCAAGCTGGTAAGGGGAGACGGCCACCTCCTGCTGGCCGACTGCAACGACAACAAGCCCCAGATCAAGGTGATGACCAAGGCGGACGCCTCCGTCGGCCGCGCGGGACAGTACTGCTTCCAGGCCACCGCCAAGACCGGATATCTCACCCTGGAAGTCCCGCGAGTCTTTTACCTGCAGACCGCAGACCACCCCATCAGCGCCGACCTTTCAGCCGACGGCCAGAAGAAGACCGTCGACCTGTCCAAGGACGACTTCAAGAGTGTGGGCGAGGGAGATATCCTCTCCGGAGGCAAGCGCTCCGTTCTCGTCGAACTCCGCGTCACCGGCTGACCGTCCGTCTCACTATGGGGCATCATTCCCCGACGTGACCTCGGGGCCATGGCACAGAAGAAGTAGGCCAGCGATACTCCCGCGCAGACTGCCGGGCTTGCCCTGGTATGGGCAGGCTGCCAGGACGGTATCGGTACTGGAGGGCCCACGGTGTCCGCAGGGATGAGGTGCGAACCCCACGTTCAACGAGCCGTCCCTGTCCCTGTTTTGGTACACAAGAGCTGAGCCCGCAACGGGGCTGGCCTGGCCAAGGTCACAGAGCATCTCGCTATCACCGGCGCCTGCCGAAGACCCCAGAGCGCCGAAGCCGTCCTCCCACGCCGCACCCTCATCCCGCATGCGGACGGTCACCACTCTCCCCAAAAAATCCAAAGGACACGTATGTCTGGGCCGAATGCGCGCATTGCATGGAGCACATATCTGATCACCGCCGCCTCGGCAGCCAGCCTGCTCACTACCACGCCCGCCGCCGCTGCGGCGGGCAGTGAGGTGAAGAACGGCGATTACGCCTTCACCGCCAAACTGAACATCGGTGACAGCGAGCGGGCATGCACCGGCGCGCTGGTCGATGCGCAGTGGGTCATTACCGCGGCCAGTTGCTTTGCCAACACCCCCGGTCAGGCGGTGCAGGCCGGCAAACCTGCGCTCAAGACTACGGTCACAGTGGGCCGTGCCGACCTGACGCAGACGTCCGGCGAGGTAGTGGAGGCGGTAAGTCTGGTGCCGCGGGCCGACCGTGACGTAGTGATGGTCAAGCTTGCCCAGCCCGTCACGGGCATTGCCCCGGTCAGGCTCGCCGCGACGGCTCCGGCCCGCGGGGAAGCTCTGCGGACGAATGGTTTCGGGCGTACCCAGACGGAATGGGTGCCCGATCGCCTGCACAGTGCGGACATTGGTGTACAGGCTGTGGACTCCACGTCGCTGACGGTGGACAGTAGGGCGGCCGGTGTCCCTGCGGTGTGTAAGGGCGACACCGGCGGTCCTGTCCTGCGTGAGCAGGGCGGCAACGTTGAGCTGATTGGCCTCAATTCCCGCTCCTGGCAGGGTGGCTGTCTGGGCGCTGATGCCAACGAGACCCGGACCGGGGCCGTCTCCAGCCGGGTCGACGACATCGGCCCCTGGATTCAGCAGGTCCGCTCCTTGCCCAAGCGATTCTTGACGGCCACCGGCGACTTCAACGGTGACGGCAGGGCCGACCTCGCCGTGCTGGCCGATCAGGGCAAGTCGCAGGACGGCCGCAACCAGGCCGCGCTGTGGGTCTACACCGCCGACGGCAAGGGCGGTTTCAGCGAGCCGCGCACCGTGTGGGAGAGCGGCTCGGACAGCTGGAGCTGGGAGTCCAGCAAGCTGGCGGCAGGTGATTTCAACGGTGACGGCAAGACTGACCTCGCCGTCCTGTACGGCTATGGGAAGAACGCCGACGGCCGCAACGAGACTGCCCTGTTCACCTTCGCCAGCAAGGGTAACGACGGCTTCGAGGCGCCCCGGAAGGTCTGGGAGAGCGGCAAGGGCAGCTGGTCCAGCTGGAACTGGGACGCCAGCAAGCTGGTGGCCGGTGATTTCAACGGTGACGGCAAGGCCGATCTCGCCGTCCTGTACGGCTACGGCAAGACGTCCGACAACCGCAACGAGACCGGGCTCTTCACCCTCACCAGCACCGGCAACGGTTTCAATGAGCCCCAGAAGGTGTGGGACAGCACCAAGTGGGACAACGGCAAGGGTAGCTGGGACTGGAGTGCCAGCAAGATTGTCGCCGGTGACTTCAACGGTGACGGCAAGACCGATCTCGCCGTCCTGTACGGCTCCGGCAAGACTTCCGATGGCCGCAATGAAACGGCCCTCTGGTTCACCGCCAACGGCGACGGTTTCAACGACCCGCAGAAGGTGTGGGACAGCACCAAGTGGGACAACGGCAAGGGTAGCTGGGACTGGAGTGCCAGCAAGATTGTCGCCGGTGACTTCAACGGTGACGGCAAGACCGATCTCGCCGTCCTGTACCGCTACGACAAGACCTCCGATGGCCGCAACCGGACCGGCCTGTGGGTGTTCGACGGCAGCAAGAACGGCTTCGACGCACCGCACATGGTCTGGGACAGCGCCAAGTGGGGCAACGGCAAGGAAAGCTGGAACTGGGACTCCAGCGAGCTGACCGCCGGCGACTTCAACGGCGACGGCAAGACCGACATCAGCATCACCTACAACTACGGCCAGGGGCCGGACGGCCGTAACCAGACCGCACTGTGGACCTTCACCAGCAAGGGCGCCACCTTCGACGACCCGGGCAAGGTGTGGGACAACAACCTGTAGCACTGACAGCCGTAGAGCATCATCTGGTCTCAAGGCAGTAGGACATGTGATGGGGATCGGCTCCTTCGGGCGCCGATCCCTCCATGTTCAGTCAGCCCGAAGCCCGCCCCTGCGCTGGCCGCGTGCACCGGAAGATCACCGCCGCAGCTGCACATTCTGATGAGATTGGCGCCACCGCGTCGGGAAACGATCACCTGCCTGCCGGGAAGCGATCTTCATCACACTTCATCGCTGCACGTCACGACTACTCGTGAACACCCCACCGCACAGGGAAAGGTCCCGTCCGAGTTCACTCGGGCGGGACCTTTTCGCTGTCGCCCTTCCCCTCCCTTGCCGGTGTGATCTAGATCATCTCTGCCCGGCCGGTGAATCGGTTCTGCGGACGTGTGGACCGTGGCACGATCATGCCAATCGTTACCCGTGGGTAACGGCCCGGCCGGAGTGCCGACTTCCTCCGGTCGCCCCCACATCACGCCCTTGAGGGACCAACTTTGCGCAATACCATCAGGTATGCCGTTTTACCGGCACTGACTGCCGCCTCCCTGCTCGTCGTCACCGGGTGTTCGGGGTCGTCCGGCACCTCCGCGGCCGGGAAGACCGACCGCACGGAGCCGGTGGCCGCTGCCGGGGCCGCTGATGCGCACCCGCAGCTCGCGGTGGCCGCGGCGCCCGCCGGTGGCGGGGCGCCCAGTGCCGTGGCGACGCCGCAGTCCGGCGGGAAGCCCGCGGCCAAGTCCTCGCTGAAGGTGGCCGAGTTCGACAAGAGCAGCGGACGCGCCGTCATCTCCGGCAAGGAGAAGGACGGCGGCAAGGGCGGCGACAAGGACAAGGGCAAGGGCGGAACGCCCAAGCCCGCGGCCCCCGTTGCCGTCGGCGACGTCATCGCCAGCGCCCCGGCCCCCGGCGCGCCCCAGGGCGTGCTGGCGAAGGTCACCGAGGTGGTGGGCACCACCAAGCAGGGCACCGAGGTCAAGACCGCTCCGGCCACGCTGGGCGCCCTGCTGGGCGGCTCCACGGCCAAGGGGCAGGTGCCCGTCGACCCGTCCGCGGTGAAGGTCGAGCCGCTCGCCCCGAAGGTGAAGGTCTCCTGGGCGAAGACCGGCGGCCTGCACTTCGGGCCCGAGGGCGCGCAGTTGCCGCTGGGCAGCCTGCGGGTCGACGTCAGCGCGGCGCTGCCCACGGTGACCGGCAAGGCCGGCCCCGCCCAGGGGTCCGTCGACGCCTCCGCCAACGGCTTCGTCCAGCTCTCTCCCGAGGTCGACTTCGCCTACGACGGCAAGGGCACCGCCACCGGCACGCCGGGGACCGCGTCCCTGAGCCTGTCCGGCGACTGGGCCTCGCAGTGGGAGCTCAAGGGCCAGGCGGCCGCCACCACGGCGGACGGCAAGCCGCTGCGGGTGCCGTTCGCCAAGCTGCACGCCGACCCCGTCATCACCGTCGGCGTGGTGCCGGTCGTGGTCAACCTCGACCTCACCTGCTACCTCCAGGTCGACGCCGACGGAAAGGTGAGCGTCGACGTCAAGCAGGACGTCAAGGGCGACTTCAAGGTCGGCGGTTCGTACAGCAGGGCCAAGGGCTGGGCGCCGGTCGCCAAGGCGAACATGAGCGGCACGCCGGTGACGGCGACCGCGACCGCCGCCGGCAAGGTGAAGGCCGCGCTCGGCGCCGAGGCCAGTGTCGGCCTCTTCGGCAGCGTCGGCGTCACCGGCAACGTGGCGCCGTACCTGCGCGCCGAGGTGGAGGGCACGGCCAGCGGCTCCTCCGACGGCACCGGCTCGCTCGTCGGCAAGTGGGCGGCGTACGGCGGCGTCGACCTGTCCGGGGCGCTGCGGGCGCACCTGGACATCTTCGGTACGCCGGTGTTCGAGCGGAGCATTCCGCTCGGGCCGCTCAACCGTGAGTGGAAGCTCGGCGGCGGCGAAGGTGCGGTGCGCCGGTAGCTCCGCTTGGGGTGCGGGGTATGTGCGGGTCCGTTGTGGCTTGTCGCGCAGTTCCCCGCGCCCCTGACGGGGCGCACAGCTAAGGCCCCTACAGCCTCGACGCCACCGTGCGGGCGATTCTTACGATGTCGCCCCGCGGGCTGGACGGGAACGGCGGCCGTTCTCGCGTCCAACGTTCCTCCAGGGCGAACCAGTCGACCGGCTTCGGGCTGCGGCCCGCCGCCAGGGCGTCGGAGAGTTCCGTGAAGTACGTCTTCCAGCGCAGCCGGTAGAGGCCGCCGATCAGGCCGGCCCACTCGCGGTTGGCGTAGTCGTGCAGCTCTCCGCCGTCCGCCGCGGCGCGCGGGCCCCATATCGTCAGCAGGGAGACCGCGTCGTACTCCAGGGCGTCGCGCTCGGCCGGGGTGGCCCCCCAGGCGCGGGCGTCGGCGGCCCAGCGGCCCAGCAGGTGGTGTGCGTCGGTGGCCGTCACCTGGTCCAGCAGGGTCATCCAGTCCAGCCACTGGCGGGTGAGGCCGTCGAAGCGGGCGCGGTCGCCCGCGTCGTGCGCCGCCTTGATGCGGGGCAGCAGCAGACGGCTGCGGTTGGCGATGCACTGGCGGGCCACGTCCATCAGGTCGTAGCGGTAGGCGGAACTGCCGCGCAGGCCGGTGGCGACGGCCAGCAGGGCCAGCAGGGCCTTCTCGAACTCGGCGGCGTCGTAGCGCAGTCGGCGCGGCGACCAGGTGCCCGCGTGGGTGACGGCCAGGTCCGGGCGGGCGCCGAAGAGGCCGTCGGCGGCCTCGCTCCAGCTGTCGGCGCGGGTGGTGCCGTAGGCGGTGCGGCGCAGGACGTCCCAGGCGCGGGCGGCGTGCGGGTCGGCGGCGCCGTAGCGCGTGACGGACCACTGCCGGAACCAGGCGGCGAGGTCGGTGGGGCCGTCCGTCCAGGCCAGGTCGGAGAAGAGGGTGAGGGCGGCGGGGTTGTTGCCGGTGGCCTCGGGCATCAGGGCGATGCCGCGCAGGGCGCTGCCCGGCTTGGTGCGCCAACGGTCGTACAGCGCCGCCCAGTCGGGGGTGTTGGCGCCCATCGCGGTGTGGCCGCCGAAGTTCCAGATGGAGCCGAAGGCGTAGGGCGTGCCGCCCCAGTCGGCCTCGCGGTCGGTGACCTTGGGGAAGCGGTCGGACAGGCCGTCCAGGACGAGCATCTTCGAGCGGTCGACGGCGTCGAGGATCTCGCGCCGAGGGTTCTCCTGCCAGCCGAGGATGGCCCAGACCGCGCCCGGGCGGGCCGACTGCAGCGCCTCCTCCACGGCGCGCGCGGCGTCGGAGACGGGGACGTCGCCGGGGGTGCCGCCCTCGTGCAGCAGGTCCATCTTGTACATCGGGGCGGCCCCGAGGAGCTCCTCCTGCACCCGGTAGAAGGTGCGGGCGACCCGGGCGAAGTGCGGGGTGCGCGGGTCGAGCCAGTCGGGGCGCCGGAAGCCGCCTCCCCAGTCGCCCTGCGGGACGACGCGGGCGCCCGGGTTGCGCAGGGCGAAGTCCGGGGGCACGGTGCCGAACCAGCCGGGCAGCACGGGCGTCATGCCCAGTTCGCGCAGCCGGTCCACGATGCGCTGCGCCAACGCCGTGCGCCGGGCGAGGAGTCCGCCGGAGACGGGCCCGCCGAAGGAGGCCATGTTCTGCAGCAGCCACCAGGGCTGGTGCGCGGGCCCCGGGATCCAGTCCCGCAACTCGGCGTCGCCGTAGCCGTGTTCGAGGAAGGTGCGGTGGTAGACGGCGTCGGCGCCCGCGTACACCAGCACCTCGTTGAAGCCGTGCAGGGCCAGGACGTCGATCTCCCGCTCCCAGGCGGCCCAGTCGCGGTACGGGCCGGTGTAGCCGTCGCTGGTGTCGTTGAGCACGAAGCGGTGGACGGCGTTCGCCGTGCCGGTGACCGGGGCGGCGGGGGCCGGGAGGCGGTCGGGGAGGGCGGTCTGCTCGCCGTTCCAGGAGAAGTGGGCGTGCGCGGTCCGCCTCAGATAGCGGTGGAATCCGGCGAGTTGGACGGCCGGAGTGGTGCCCTCCACCGTGATCCGGCCGGTCCGGCCGGTCACCCGGTAGGCGTCCGCCCCGCCCTTTCGGGCCACGGTGCGGAAGTCGACCTGCTGCCGGTGCCGGGGGAGCAGCCGGGCCAGCGCGGCCGCGGCGGCGCTCACTTCGGCGGCGTCGGCCGGGGCCGGGGAGGCTCCGGCGACCGCTCCGAGGGCGGCCGACCCGGCCACGGCGCCGAGCAGAGTGCGGCGGGCGATGTGCATGAGTGACCTCCATGTGGCGCGACGGCCTCTGGACCGGACCACTTGAGCGCGGTGATCCTATGAGCCGACGCCGGGAATGGGTCAAGGGCACGGGCGTCGAACCAGCCACGCCGGTTACATTTGGCACGAATGGCCCCATCGAACACCCGTCTCCGCCCCGTCGTATCCGTCCTGTCGTATCCGCCCCGTCGTATCCGTCCCGTCCGTCCGGCATGAGGAACCCCGTGCGACCACTCATCGCGACCGTCGGCTCCGTGTCCCTCGCGGCCGTGCTGCTCGGCGCGACGCTGTGCGGCTGTGCCGACCCCGGCGGGCTGAAGGTCACCGGCCCGGCGTCGAGCCCGGCCGCCTCCGTGGCGGGCCCGGTCTGGATCAGCGAGGGCGCCGGTCAACCCCCGGTGCGCCGTCCGGCGTCCTTCGTGATCAGTGACTCGGTCCGGCTGACCGGGCTGCGCTGGAAGTCCTGGGGCGGCGCGACCGCCGAGGCGACCGGCGAGGTGTCGGGCGGCTGGTGCGCGCCGGCCTGCCGCGACGAGCCGTACCGGGTCGGCGTCACCCTGGGCGGCCTGGTCCGGCAGGGCGGCTCCGGCTTCTACAGCCGGGCCGTGGTCGAGGCCGCCGGGCTGCCGCCCGCGCAGCAGAAGGAGCTGCGCGACCTGCGGCTCTTCGTGCCCAAGGATTAGAGGGTCAGAGGGGGCGTCCGTTGGGACTGCGCATCAAGACCGCCGTGGCGATCACGGCGGTCTCCGCCCTGGTCGCCGTCCTCATCGGGCTCGTCGTCCATCACCGCACCGCCGTCAACCAGTTGGACACCGCACGCAGCGAGATCGACCAGCGGCTGCTGACCGCCGTCGAGGACCACGCGGCCGGGTTCGACCGGCCGCGGACGATCCTCAACCCCTACCGGATGCCCGGCCCGCTGCGCCGCGCCGTCGAACAGGGCAAGCGCGCCACCTATCTCGACCGCAGCGGCCCCGAGTCCGCGCTGTGGGCCGCGACCCGGCTCGGCGACGACATCATCGTCATCAAGCACGCCTACACCCGCCAGGACCGCAACCTCGCCTCCCTCGACGAGGACCTCTGGCTGGCCGGCGGCCTCGGCACCGCCCTCGCCGCCGCCGTCGGCGTGGCCCTGGCCACCATCGTCGGGCGCCGCCTCAACGCCTCGGCGCGCACCGCCGAGCGCATCGCCGACGGCGACCTGACCGCCCGGCTGAAGCCGCGGGGCGGCAAGGACGAGATCGCCCGGCTCATCCACTCCGTCAACACCATGGCCGACGCCCTCGCCGCCCGTCTGCAGGCCGAGCGCGAGGTGACCGCCAACATCGCCCACGAGCTGCGGACCCCGGTGGCCGGGTTGGTCGCGGCGGCCGGGCTGCTGCCGCCGGGCCGGCCCACGGAGCTGGTCCGGGAACGGGCGCAGCGGGTGCGGTCGCTGATGGAGGACGTCCTGGAGGTGGCCCGGCTGGACGGCGACGCCGAGCAGGCCGAGACGGACGTACGGGCGCTGGGCGAGCTGACGCGGCGGGCGGTGCGGGCGGCGGCCGCGCCCGGGCAGGAGGACGTCGCGGTCACGGTGGTGCGCGAGTGCCTGGTGGAGACGGACGCTCGGCGGGTGGAGCGGATACTGGCCAACCTCGTCACCAACGCCTTCCGGCATGGCGCGGCCCCGGTCGTCGCGGAGGTGGACGGCGGCGTCATCAGGGTCCGCGACGGCGGGCCCGGCTTCCCCGAGCACCTGCTCACGCGCGGCCCCCAGCGCTTCCGCACCGGCTCGCGCTCCGGCCTCGGCCTGGGCCTGACCATCGCCGCGGGCCAGGCCCGGGTGCTGGGCGCCCGGCTGACCTTCGCCAACCCCGCGGGCGGGGGCGCGGAGGCGGTGCTGGACCTGCGGGACGCCGTGCGGGGCGGTGCCCCGTAAGGGGGGAACTGGGGTGGTGCGTCGACTGCGGGCCGGTGGGGGCTGATCGCGCAGTTCCCCGCGCCCCTTACGGGGCGCCCCATCGGACGAGCCCTGGCGTGCGCAGCAGGAAGGCGGCCCCGAGAGTGGGAGCCATGAACGACAACGTCCTCTTCATGACCGTGCCCTCCCGCGATCGCGGGCACCGCGCGCTGGAGGCCCTGCGCCAGGCGCACGCCGACGGCGACCTCACCCTGCGCGAGGGCGCCGTCATCGCCCGGGACGCGGAGGGGTCCCTGGACTTCCCCGACGCCGTCGACAACACCGGCACCGCCCACGCCTTCGCCATGGGCGGCCTGCTCGGCGGGCTGCTGGGCATTCTCGGCGGACCGCTCGGCGTCATGATCGGCTTTGGTGCGGGCGGGCTGATCGGCGGCCTGCACGACGCCCGGGAGGCCACGGCCTCGAACGCGGCACTGGAGATGCTGGCCGCGGAGGTGCCGCCGGGCGCCACGGTGCTGATGGCCGAGGTCCAGGAGGAGAGCCCGGAGCCGGTGGACCGGCTGCTGGAGCCGTTCGGCGAGGCGCGGCGCTACCCGGCTGAGCAGGTGCGGGCGGAGGTCGAGGCGGCGATCAAGGCGAGCTCGGCGAGCGGGGCGGAACCGGGCCGCTGAGCGGCTTGGTGAAGCAGCGGCTGCTGTCGTACGCGCGGTAGTGGCCGAACTTGAGCTGCGCGGGGACCGGCGCGTAGCCGGACGAGGCGTAGAGCTCGATCGCCTCCGGCTGCATGATCCCGGTCTCCAGCACCATCCGTATTCGTCCCGCGGCCCGGGCGTCGTCCTCCAGCGCGGCCAGGATCCGGCGGGCCAGCCCGCGCCCGCGCGCCTGCGGGACGACGTACATCCGCTTGATCTCGGCGTCGCCGTCCGCGTACCCCTCGTCGTTGCGGTCCTGCGCCCGCCAGCCGCCGGTGGCGACGGGCGTCCCGTCGTCCTCGTACGCGATGAGATACAGCCCACAGGGCGGGACGAACTGGGCGGGGTCCATGGCCGTGAAGTCCGGGTCCCCGTACCGCTCCACGTACTCGAGTTGGACCTGGTCCTGGAGTTTCACGGCGTCGGGATGGTCGTACGCCCTCGGCAAGATCCGCATTCGCCGATCGTACGGAAACGGGTACCGTACCGGAATGCTCACCGTGACGACCGTGAACGTGAACGGCCTGCGCGCTGCGGCCAAAAAGGGCTTCGTGGAGTGGCTGGCACGGACCGAGGCGGACGTCGTCTGCCTCCAGGAGGTGCGCGCCGAGCCGCACCAGCTGCCCGACGAGGTGCGCGAACCGGAGGGCTGGCACGTGGTGCACGCCCCGGCGACGGCCAAGGGCCGCGCCGGCGTCTCCCTCTACTCCCGGCGCGAGCCGGACGCGGTGCGCATCGGCTTCGGCTCGGCCGAGTTCGACGGCAGCGGCCGCTACGCGGAGATCGACCTGCCGGGCGTGACGGTGGCCAGCCTCTACCTGCCCTCGGGCGAGGTCGGCACCGAGCGCCAGGACGAGAAGGAACGCTTCATGGCGGAGTTCCTGCCGTACCTGACCGGGCTGCGCGCCCGGGCGGGGGCGGACGGCCGTGAGGCGCTGGTGTGCGGCGACTGGAACATCGCGCACACCGAGGCGGACCTGAAGAACTGGAAGGCCAACCGCAGGAGCGCCGGGTTCCTCCCGGAGGAGCGGGCGTGGCTGTCCGAGGTGTTCGAGCAGTACACGGACGTGATGCGGGCTCTGCATCCGGATGTGGCGGGGCCGTACTCGTGGTGGTCGTACCGGGGGCGGGCCTTCGACAACGACTCGGGGTGGCGGATCGACTACCAGGTGGCGACGGCCGGGCTCGCGCAGCGCGCGGCGAAGGCGCTGGTGGAGCGGGCGGCCAGTCATGACCAGCGGTGGTCGGACCACGCGCCCGTGACCGCCGTCTACGAGCTGTAGCCCGGCGAGGGGGCGTACGGGCACGGTTCGGCTGCGTGCCCTGTACGCCCTCGCGTGCGCCCTGCGCGGCGATAGGCTGCACGGAGTCGGTACCGGACGGACGGAGGAGGGGCACGATGACCACCGCTGCCGCGGGCGCGCCGGGTATCCCGCCCATGCCGGAGAGAACCCCGAAGGCCCTCCGCGAAGCCATCGCCCAGCACGCCCCCCAGCTCCTGCCCGACTTCGACGCGCACTGGAAGCGGTACGTCGCCGACGCGTACGACATCAGCACCGTGCCCGCCTTCATGGCCCGTTGGTGGGGCGAGTACGCGATCGCCCGCGACCCGCAGCTCGACGCCCACGTCACCGGCCTTGAGCACCGCGCTGCCTACGAGTGCACGGATTCCGCCGAAGCCAAGGCACTTCTGGAAGAAGCGTCCAACATCCGTCACATGGCAGCCCGCACGGAGCCCGGTCAGTGACCAACGGGTTCATGGGCCCGCCCTGACAGATGGACTGGACCCTCAAGGCCCAAGCCGCACGTGATGCGCTGCCCGAGCACGTGCGGAAGATGACCGACGCAGCCCGCGCAGAGCTGGTCACGGCGAACGACCCGTACTTTCGCGGGATCGACGCGGATGCCGACCTGTCCGAAGCCATGCGTGTCGAGCCCGCCAGGTCCAGCGACCCGAAGGGCCCTCGCATCCTGTACTTCGACAACGGGCACGGCTGGTTGAAGTACGCGTTCGTACGGCGGACCGAGGACCCGCAGATCGTTGTGGAAGAGATCTTCTGGCAGTGAGCGGCTGCTCGCGCCCACGCGGCGGAGCCGCATATCGAATGGGGCCCCGCGCCCCTTACGGGGCGCGGCCAGCGGGGCGCGGGTTCCTCACACCCGCTGCAAGTCCGCCTGGAGCGTTGCCAGGTCGATGCCGTTGACCTTGCCGACCTCCTTGTACTCCTGCGAGAGGATCGCCCACGCCTCGTCGGAGTAGGTGGACCACCAGTCCCACGCGATCGGCTGGACCGCGCCCCAGGTGATGCAGTACAGCCAGTCCGCGTCGTAGCCGAGCAGCGGGATCGCGTGGCCGCCCTCGATCTGCTGCTCCTGCCAGCCGGGGTCCAGGGTCCACGGCTTGCCCGCGCGGAACTGGTCCTGGGCGTTGGACGGGACCTGGATGCCGGCGTAGACGCCGCCGAAGAGGTTGATGGTCTGCTTGATCGCGGTCAGGTCGTGGACGTTGACGGGCGCGTAGGCCATGACCTTGTTGCCCCAGAGGCCGCCGTTCTGCCAGGACTTGAGGACCTGGGACTCCACGAGCCCGGTGTCCTTTCCTCCGGACAGCTTCAGGTACTGGTCGATCACCTGCTGCTCGGTCGGCACCGTGTCCTTGGACCCGGTCTGGGCGTTCCAGGACTGGATCGTGTGGGCTGCGGCGGCCATGGTGCAGTCGCCGTAGCGGTCGTTGCCGTCCATCGGCCAGTTCGCGACGTTCTTCGCCCAGTCCACCGCCGCCGGTGGCGCGGGCAGCGGGGCCGTAGCATAAGCGGTGAACTCCTTGAGCGCTACCGGGAACTGCGGGCGCAGCTTGCCGAATTTTCCTGAGACACGGATCATTCTCGTCACTCCGTCCACCAGGCGTGGGAGGTGCAGGGTGAGGACCAAGCTCCCAGACAGGGGGGTCATTTCCCAGAGTAATGCCGTATTCCGCAGCCGCATTTTTACCGGGGACGGGATGAGACGGGACGGTCCGGTTCATCGCTTCTTCAATATCTTGGCGTGTTCGGCCTTGAAGCCGATGGCGACCACATAGCGGTGCAGGCTGCCCGGGACGGGTGGCGGCTCCGGCTCAGGTGTGCGCTGCGCGCTGATGGCGCCCCATGAGGACGGTGCAGTCGGTCGCCCTGCTCACGTCGCCTGCGGCAACGGCCTCCGCGTGCTCGGCTTTGATCGTGGAGCACTCCACGCAGCGCTTCGTCGTCCCGACGGGCCGGACGTTCGCGGGCGGGCAGTCCCACTCGCGGCCGCCGCCCTGCGGGCGGAGCTGGATGTACGGGCCTTCGGTGCCCATGACGATGCCGAGGCGGCCGGTTCGGGTGTCGAGGGCGGGGGTTCCGGGCTTCAGGCCGGTGGCCTCGGTGACCGCTTCCGCCTTGTGTTGTGTTCTCCATGAACGGCACGTTAGAGAAGCGGTGTTGGGGCTGGAGGCTTCGATTCGCGAATATTCGAGTTCGGACAGCGGCATGTCTGCGTGATGCTCACGGGACTCTGAGGGCGCGTTGGGCCCGTGTGATGATGCGATGCGCATCCGCTCCGTAGACGGCCGCATCCGACAAGGTCTGCCACACCCGGAGGTGTACGCCGACGCTCTCCGAGTCGTCGAGCCACAGCTCCGCGTGCCAGTCCTCCGCGATCACCAGCCGTTCGTCGTACACCCAGAACCCGTTGGCCGGCGGGATCGCGAGCGGAGCCTCGAACGGGACGATGCCCAGGACCACGGTGTCCAGACCGAGAACGCCGTTCAGGCGGTCGAGCTGCGCGGCAAGTACCGCGGGCGGGCAGACGAGGGAGCGCAGCGCCGCTTCCCACATGAGGATGCGGTAGGTCTTCCCCGGCAGATAGAGCAGCTCCTGGCGCTTGATGCGTGCGCGCACAGCCTCCTCGACGTCCCGCATCGACCGGTGGAGGTCCACGTACCGCGAGAACACGTGCCTGGCGTACTCCGCCGTCTGAAGCATGCCGACGACCATCGACCCTTCCCATGCATGGAACACGGAGGACCGTTCGTATGCGGCGGTGAGAGCGTCCTGCACGGGCTTGTGCCCAGCGGCGAGTTGTCTGCGCCAGGACCGGGAGCGCGACTCCAGGCTGCGGAGGCGCGTCGTCAGCTCCTCCGCCGTCTCGGGCCGGCCGGTTCCCTCCGCCCAGGCCCGCAGGTCGTCCGCGGTGGCCGTCTGCCTGCCGGTCTCCAGTTTGCTGACCTTGGACTGGGACCACCCCAGCCGATCCGCCAACCCCCTTCCGGTAAGCCCTCCTTCGGTGCGCAGCTCGCGGAGTCGCGCACCGAGGGAGAGCCTGGCTTGCTGGAAGTCCGTGGTCACTCGATGGACGGTACCCGAGCCGCGAAGACGTCATGGGGCACGGCGTAGTGCCAGGCTGCGTCCCGGACCTGGCAGGCGCGCCCAACCTCCACCGGGTTCGTGATCAGCTCGACCCCCGTGATCCCGTCGGCGTCGTCGAAGCGAAGACGGGCGATCACGCGGGAGTCGAAGAGCCAGAAGTCGTCGTCGGGAAGCCTCAGTCGGGCGGCATCGCTCCTCCAGAGGTTCCGGATGTCCTCGCCGACGGCGGCGTTGCGGCGTGCATTGTCGAGCAGGTAACGCTGGCCGGGAGTGGGCGGGTTGTCCACGATCCGCACCCGCTCGAATCGCTTGCCCAGTGCGGCCTGCGCGCGGCGGGAGGTGCACCACGGGTCGTCCGGATCCCAGCCCGCATCCTCGCCGCGCGTGAATCGCCGGTACGTCTCCGTCTCCTCGTCCGACCTGTAGCGGCGCCTGGACTCGAGGCGCCATGCCGTGTGCTCGAAGCTTTCGAACATGTCGTCGAACTCTTCAAAGCCGATCATCGTGGCGACCCTGGCGGCATCCCGCGGAGCGAAGTCGGTCAGCAGTACGCGGGGGACCACCACGAATCCCTCCCCCTCCTTCACGTTCCGGAGTTGCGCCACGTCCTCGGGGTCGGTCACTGCCTCCCCCTGGACCAGGACTTCTCCCGTATCCAGGTCCTCGTACAGCGTCGGGCAGCCATTGTTTCCGGAGTTCGTGCCGATGAAGCGCAGTCGTCGGGCCATCGCCGTTTCCCCTCTCGCCGGGCAGGTGGCATCCAGGATGGCGCCGTCCGCGGCCGCTGTCCGGCGTGATTCGCGATTATTCGCGCGCCGCGACAGGTGTGACCCTCGGTAACTCCCTTGCTCCGGGCCCCTATCGCAGCCCCCACCACCTGACTTACGCTCCCGACTGTGCCAGCAATCGCTGGCACAGTCGGAGCGATCCGGGAGGCTGCGGCAGTCATGACCGAGCACGTACGGGTGGCGGTGATCGGGGCCGGGTTCGGTGGGCTGGGGGCGGCCGTGCGGCTGCGTCGGGAAGGGGTCACCGACTTCGTGGTCCTGGAGCGCGCCGGAGCCGTCGGGGGCACCTGGCGGGACAACACCTATCCGGGCTGCGCCTGCGACGTCCCCTCCCACCTCTACTCCTTCTCCTTCGCCCCCAACCCCGAGTGGCCGCGCAACTTCTCCGGCCAGGAGCACATCCGCGCCTACCTGGAGCGGGTCACCGACGTCTTCGGGCTGCGGTCCCACATCCGCTTCAACTCCGAGGTGAGAGCCCTGCGGTGGGACACCGAGCGGCTGCTCTGGGAGATCGACGCCGGTGGCGGTGCCCTCACCGCCGACGTCGTCGTCTCCGCCACCGGGCCGCTCGCCGACCCCAAGGTGCCGGACGTTCCCGGGCTCGACGGCTTCCCCGGCAAGGTCTTCCACTCCTCCCGCTGGGACCACTCCTACGACCTGCGCGGCAAGCGCGTCGCCGTCATCGGCACCGGCGCCTCCGCCATCCAGCTCGTGCCCGGCGTCCAGCCGGACGTCCGGCGGCTCACGCTCTTCCAGCGCACCCCGCCCTGGGTGCTGCCGCGCGCCGACCGGCGGATCACCGCGGCCGAGCGCTGGCTGCACACTCGGGTGCCCGCCACCCGCGCCCTGCGCCGCGGAGTGCTGTGGGGCATCAGGGAGATGCAGGTCAACCTGTTCACCAAGTGGCCGGACCAGCTGGGCTGGATAGAAGGCCTCGCCACGGCCCACATGGCGAAGGCGATCAAGGATCCGGGGATGCGCGCCCTGCTCACCCCGGACTACCGCATCGGCTGCAAGCGCATCCTGCTGTCCAACGACTACTACCCGGCCCTGGCACAACCCAACGTCGACCTCGTCCCCTCCGGGCTCGCCGCGGTCCGCGGCTCCACGCTCGTCGCCGCCGACGGCACGGAGGCCGAGGCCGACGCCATCGTCTTCGGCACCGGCTTCCGGGTGACCGACATGCCGATCGCCGAGCGCGTCACCGGCGCCGCCGGGACCACGCTCGCCGAGGAGTGGAAGGACGGCATGGCCGCCCTGCGCGGCACCACCGCCGCCGGCTTCCCCAACTTCCTCACCGTCATCGGGCCCAACACCGGCCTCGGGAACAGCTCGATGATCCTCATCATCGAGGCCCAGCTGAACTATCTCGCCGATTTCCTCCGGCAGTTGGACGTCCTCGGCGGGCGCGCCGCGCTCGACGCCCGCCCCTCCGCCGTCCGCGCCTGGAACCGGAGCCTCCAGCAGCGGCTGGAGCGCACGGTGTGGAACAGCGGTGGCTGCGACAGCTGGTATCTCGACGCGGAAGGCCGCAACACCGTGGTCTGGCCCGGGAGTACGGGCGAGTTCCGCCGGGTCACCCGCCGCGTCGACCTCGCCGAGTACCAACTGCTGCGCCCGGCCCGGATCCCGGCGGAGGCGGCCCGATGAGCGCCCGTACGAGCCTGACCGGCCAGGTCGCCGTCGTCACCGGGGCGGCCCGCGGCGTGGGGGAGCTGCTCTCCCGCAAGCTGGCCGCGCGCGGGGCGCACGTGGCCCTGGTGGGCCTGGAGCCGGACGGACTGCGGCGCGTCGCCGAGACCTTGCGCACCGACTCCGCCCACTGGCACGCCGACGTCACCGACCACGAGGCCATGGACCAGGTGGCCCGCGAGGTCAAGGCCTGCTTCGGCAAGGTCGACGTCGTCGTCGCCAACGCCGGTGTGGCCGCGGGCGGTCCGCTGGCCGACTCCGACCCGGAGGCGTGGCGCCGCGTCGTCGAGGTCAACCTGGTCGGCAGCGCCGTCACCGGGCGGGCCTTCCTGCCCGTCCTGGCCGAGAGCCGTGGCTATCTGCTGCAGGTCGCCTCGCTCGCCGCCCTCGCGCCCGCGCCGATGATGACCGCGTACTGCGCCTCGAAGGCGGGCGTGGAGGCGTACGCGCACTGCCTGCGCGCCGAGGTCGGGCACAAGGGCGTACGGGTCGGGGTGGCGTACCTCAGCTGGACCGACACCGACATGGTGCGCGGCGCCGACGAGAACGACGTGATGCGCGAGCTGCGGCAGCGGCTGCCGTGGCCCGCCAACCGCACCTACCCGCTCGGCCCCGCCGTCGACCGGCTCGTGGCGGGCATCGAGCGCCGCTCGTCGCACGTGTACGCCCAGTGGTGGCTGCGCGGCATGCAGCCGGTGCGCTGGGCGCTGCCGGGGCTGATCGCCCTGGCCGGGCCGCGCGAGATGCGGCGCGCGGAGCCCCGGCTGACGGCCCTGCCCGGCGGGCTGGTGGGCGCGGGCGGCCTGGCCGACACCAAGGAGCGCACGGAGCGTAACTGATCGAAATGCGGCTTTCATTCCTGCATGTGAGGCTGGCCGTGCCCGACCACCATCACCCCTGAGGAGTGAGCACAGCATGGGCATGAAGGACGACATGCAGAAGAAGGCCCAGCAGGCCAAGGAAAAGGCCCAACAGGCCAAGCAGCAGGCCCAGCAGAAGGGCCAGCAGACCCAGGACAAGGTGCGCCAGCAGCAGCAACAGCGCCAGCAGCAACAGCAGGGCCGGCAGCAGTCCCTGGACGACATCCAGGACGACGACCTCAGCTGAGCGGCGCCATCCGGTTCCCCGCGCCCCGTAAGGGGCGCGGGGAACTGCGCGCTCAGCCACCGCCGGCCCGCAGTCGACGCACCACCCCAGGGGCCCGGGGCGAAGCCCCGGTTACGGGGCGCTGCCCCGCGGCGGCAGCACCGGCCGCCGCAGATCCGGCACCCCCGAATAGTCCGGCGGCGTAGCCGCACCGTGCCGCTCCAAAAGGTCCAGCGCCAGCGCCACCGCATCGTCCAGCTGCTTGTGCCGCCCCTCCGCCCAGTCCAGCGGCGTACGGTCGACCTCGATGTCGGGCTCGACCCCGTGGTTCTCCACGCCCCACCGGTAGGCGTCGAACCAGGCCGCGTTCATCGGCACCGTGATCGAGGTGCCGTCGCCCAGCCGGTGCCGCCCGGTCATGCCGACCACGCCGCCCCAGGTGCGCAGGCCCACGACCGGGCCGATGCCCTGGAGTTTGAAGGCCGCGGTGATCATGTCGCCGTCGGAGGAGGTCATTTCGTCGGCGATGGCGACGATCGGGCCGCGCGGCGCGGTGCTCGCGTACGAGACGGGCTGGGCGTCGCGGGTGAGGTCCCAGCCGATGATGGTGCGGGTGAGCTTCTCCA
This sequence comes from Streptoverticillium reticulum, assembly GCF_047456005.1. NCBI lineage: Bacteria > Bacillati > Actinomycetota > Actinomycetes > Kitasatosporales > Streptomycetaceae > Streptomyces > Streptoverticillium reticulum. The sequence goes on from NZ_CP179755.1 coordinate 4,903,082, forward strand.
CCACCAGCTCGCTGATGTTGCCGCCCGCGTTGCCGCGCACGTCGACGATCAGGGCCGGGAGCGACATCTCCATCCGCAGGTCGCGGTTGAACTGCGCCCAGCCGGAGCCGCCCATGTCGGGGATGTGCAGGTAGCCGCACTTGCCGTTGCTGAGCTCGCGGACGACCGCGCGGCGCTTGGCCACCCAGTCCTGGTAGCGCAGCGGCCGTTCGTCGACGAGCGGGACGACGGCCACGCGGCGCGCGTGCCCGTCGGCCTCGGGCGGGTGGAAGGCCAGCTCGACCGTGGTGCCGCCGGCCGCCGCCAGCAGCGGGTACGGGCCGGCGACCGGGTCGACCGGGCGGCCGTCGACGTGGGTGAGGATCGCGCCCTCGCGGATGCCCGAACCGGCCAGCGGGGAACGGGCCTTGGAGTCGGAGGAGTCGCCGGGCAGGATGCGCCGCACCGCCCAGCTGCCGTCCTTCAGGTGCGTCAGGTTCGCGCCGAGCAGGCCGATGGCGCGCTGGTAGTGCGGCGGGCCCTCGTTGCGGCGGGCGGGGGTGACGTAGGCGTGGGAGGTGCCGAGTTCGCCGAGGACCTCGCGCAGCAGGTCGGCGAAGTCGTCGGGGGAGGCGACCCGTTCGACCAGCGGCCGGTACTGCTCCAGCACCGCGTCCCAGTCGATGCCGCACATGCCCGGCTCCCAGAAGTACGCCCGGATGATCCGGCCCGCCTCCTCGTACGCCTGCCGCCACTCCGCGGCCGGGTCGACCTCGTGCAGGATGCGGCGCATGTCGATGAAGACGGTCGACTCGGGGTCGCCGGACTCGGTCGAGGGCACGGCCCGCAGGTCGCCCTCGTCGTTGACGACGAGCCGGGTGCCGTCGCCGCTGACCGCGAACCAGTCGATGGACGAGGTGAGTTCGGAGCGCTTGGCCTTGGCCAGGTCGAAGTGCTCCAGGGTGGGGCGGCCGGAGGTGTCGGCGGGATTGGCGAAGGTCTCGCCGAGCGCGCCGGAGATCGGCCAGCGCAGCCACACCAGCCCGCCGCCGCTGACGGGGTAGAGGTGCGAGTACTTGGAGGCGGCGACGGGGAAGGGCGTCACCCGGCTCTCCAGACCTTCGGCCTCGACCAGGGTCGCGCCCTCCTCGCCGCCGCCCTCGTCCTGGTCGAGCCCGCCGCCCGCCGGGCGGCCCTCGATGGTCAGGGCGAAGGGCGAGGGCGTCGCCGAGGACAGCGGGACGAGGTAGGGGCGGCAGCCCAGCGGGAAGGACAGGTCGCCGGTGTGCACGTCGTAGACCGGGTCGAAGCCGCGCCAGGAGAGGAAGGCGAGGTAGCGGCCGTCGCGGGTGAACACCGGCTGCTCGTCCTCGAAGCGGCCGTTGGTGACGTCCACGACCGTCCCGTCCGCCAGTCTGGCGATCCTGATCTGCCGCAGCGAGCGGCCGACGCGGGGATGGGACCAGGTCAGCCAGGCCGAGTCGGGGGAGAACGACAGGTCGCGCACGGGCCCGTTGACGGACCGGACCAGCTCGGTGACCTCGCCCGCGCCCTCGGCCGAGGTGTCCACCAGCAGCAGCCGCCCGTCGTGCGCGGCGACGGCCAGCCGCGCCCCGTCCGGCGAACCGAGCGTCTCGTGCACCCGCCCGATCCGCCCGGCCGCCACCCGGCGCGGCGCGGACGGCCCGGCGGCGCGCGGCAGTTGGGCGATCTCGATGGCGTCCTCGCCCTCCGCGTCCGTCACATACGCGATCCGGCCGGTCGAGCCGAGCATCTCCGGCAGCCGCACCCGTACGCCCGGGGTGTCGGAGATGGCCCGGGCGGGGCCGTCGCGGTGGGTGAGCCAGTAGAGGCTGCCGCGCACCTGGACGGCGCTGGCCCGGCCGGTGGTGTCGACGGCCAGGGCGTCGACGTGGTTCGAGGCCTGCACCTGGTACGTGCGGCGCCCGGCGCGCGGGCCGCCGAGGCGGACGTCCAGCCGGCGCGGGACGGCGTCCGGGCCGAAGTCCTCCACCAGCCACAGCGCGCCCGCGCACTGGTAGACCACGCGCGAGCCGTCGGTCGAGGCGTGCCGGGCGTAGAAGTCGGCGTGGTCGGTGTGCCGGCGCAGATCGGATCCGTCGGGGAGGACGGAGTAGAGGTTGCCGGTGCCCTCGTGGTCGGAGAGGAAGGCGATCCGGCCGCCCACGAACATCACCGAGTCCAGGTGGCCGTTCAGGTCCGGCACCAGCCGCTGCCCGTGCAGCCACAGCCTGCCCATGGCGCCGCCCCGGTAGCGCTTCCAGGAGGCGGGCTCGTGCGGCGGCTTGCCCGCGAGCAGCAGGGTGCGGTGCTCGCCGTCGACGTCGCCCATCGCGATGTCGGACACCGGGCCCCAGGGCAGCCGCAGGCCCGGACTGCCGTCGGTGGGCAGCCGGTAGGCCCAGGAGAAGTAGGAGAAGGGCTGGCCGTGCGAGGAGACGGCGAGGATGTCGTACCCGCTGCCGCGGTCGGACGGCGCCCAGCCGCAGACCCGGGCGTCGCTGCTGCCCCAGTGGCTGAGCCGGCGGGCGGGCCCGCCGGAGACGGGCACCAGATGGACCTCGGGATCGAGGCTGCGCCAGGTGGTGAACGCGATCGACTCCCCGTCGGGGGAGAACCGCGGGTGCCCGCAGCGGGTGCGGTCGACGGTGAGCCGCCACGGCCGCTCCCCCTCGGGGGCCAGGGAGGCGAGCCAGAGGTCGTCCTCGGCGACGAAACAGACCAGATCGCCGTGGATGTGGGGGAACCGTAGATACGAACCAGAGTCCTCTCTCACCCCACCATCGTTTCGACGGGGCAGCGGCCCGGCAACTCGGTCCGCGTCCGTCAGTGACCGAGAACACCATCGAAACGGTCCCGTTTCGCTCTCCGCCCGGCTTACGCTCGTACGGTACGAAACCGTTTCGTACGACAGCTTCGGCCGGGAAGGAGGCGGAATGCCTACGGACACACCCAAGCCGGCGGTGCGCCGCACCCGGCTGACGCCCGAACGCGAGGCCGAGCTCTACGAGGCGGTCCTCGCACTTCTGCGCGAGGTCGGTTACGACGCCCTCACGATGGACGCCGTCGCCGCCCGGACCCGCGCCAGCAAGGCCACCCTCTACCGCCAGTGGAAGGGCAAGCCCGAACTGGTCGCGAGCGCGCTGCGGCACGACAAGCCGATGAGCCTGGCGGACATCGACACCGGTACGGTGCGCGGTGACCTCCAGTTCATGGTGTGCAGCGCCGACCAGGACCGGATGGACAAGGACGCGGCCCTCATGCGAGGGCTCCAGCATGCGATCCACCGGGATCCGGACCTGAAACAGGCACTGCGCGAGCTGCTGATCCAACCCGAGATGGACGCGCTGGACGCCATGTTCCGGCGGGCCGTCGACCGGGGGGAGATCGAGGCGGGCAATCCGGCGCTGCCGTTCGTCGGGCACATGGTGCTCGGCGGCTTCATCGCCCGTCCGCTGATCGAGGACCGCACCGCGGACTCGGAGTACCTCAGCCGCTACATCGACGCCGTGATCCTCCCCGCTCTCGGCCTCTAGAACCACAACCCAACCGAGTCACCTGACACGCCGCTCTCGTCGTCGGGCTGGACTCCCACGCCCGCATTCCTTCGCACCGACCCGACGGGAGCACCCGCCTCGTGGCCACGTTCCTCTACAAACTCGGCCGGCTCGCCTTCCGGCGCCGCTGGTACGTCGCCCTGATATGGGTGACGCTGCTGGCGCTCGCCGGAGCCGGCGCCGCCACCGCCTCCAAAGCCACCAACGACAGCTTCTCCATCCCCGGCACCGAGGCGCAGCACGCCTTCGACCTGCTGGAGAAGCGCTTCCCCGGCCAGCGTGCCGACGGCGCGAGCGCGCGCCTGGTGTTCAAGGCCCCCGAGGGCCAGAAGATCACCGACCCGAAGAACACGGCCAAGGTCGAGAAGGTCGTCACCGAGCTGAAGGGCGGGGGCTCCCAGGTCGAGTCGGTCGCCGACCCGTTCCAGGCCAAGGCCGTCAGCCGGGACGGGACCACCGCGTACGCGTCCGTCACCTACAAGGTGAAGTCCAACGAGCTCACCGAGGACTCGCGCACCAACCTCAAGGACGCGGCCGAGCACGGGCGTGACGCCGGGCTGACCGTCGAGACCGGCGGCAGCGCGCTGCAGTCGATGCCCGAGGGCGGCAACACCGAGGTCTTCGGCATGGCGATCTCCGCCGTCGTGCTGCTGGTCACCTTCGGCTCGCTGGTCGCGGCGGGGCTGCCGCTGCTGACCGCGATCATCGGCGTCGGCATCGGCATCTCCTCGATCACCGCGCTCTCCGCCACGCTGGGCCTCTCCAGCAACACCTCGACGCTCGCGATGATGATCGGCCTCGCGGTCGGCATCGACTACGCGCTCTTCATCGTCTCCCGCTACCGGGCCGAGGTCGCCGAGGGCCGCGAGCGCGAGGAGGCCGCCGGACGGGCCGTCGGCACGGCCGGTTCCGCCGTGGTCTTCGCCGGCCTCACGGTCGTCATCGCGCTGGCCGGCCTGGCCGTCGTCAACATCCCGGTCCTGACCCAGATGGGCCTCGCCGCGGCCGGCACGGTCGCCATCGCGGTGCTGATCGCCCTCACCCTGATCCCGGCGCTGCTGGGCTTCTGGGGCCGCCAGGTGCTCTCGCGGAAGGTCCGCAAGGGCACTGCCGCCGACAGCGGCAAGCCCAACATGGGCACGCGCTGGGCCCGCTTCGTGCTGCGCCGCCCGGTGATGGTGCTGCTGGCCGGTGTGATCGGCCTCGGCGCGGTCGCCGTCCCGGCCGCCTCGCTGGAGCTGGGCCTGCCGGACGACGGCTCGCAGCCGGTGAAGACGACCCAGCGCAAGGCGTACGACCTGCTGTCGGACGGCTTCGGCGCGGGCTTCAACGGGCCGCTGATGCTGGTCGTCGACGCGGGCGGGAGCGACAACCCGAAGGCCGCCGCGCAGTCCGTGGAGAAGACGGTCAAGGGCCTGGACGACGTCGCCATGGTCACGCCGGCCCGCTTCAACCACGACGGCGACACCGCGACGATCACCGTCATCCCCAAGTCCAAGCCCAGCGGCAAGGAGACCGAGGACCTGGTCCACGCGATCCGCGACAAGGGCGCGTCCATCAAGGACGACACGGGCGCCCAGGTGCTCGTCACGGGCCAGACGGCGATGAACATCGACGTCTCGCAGAAGCTGAACGACGCGCTGCTGCCCTACCTGGCGCTGGTCGTCGGCCTGGCCTTCCTGCTGCTGATGGTCGTCTTCCGCTCGGTGCTGGTGCCGCTCAAGGCGGCGCTGGGCTTCCTGCTCTCCGTCGTCGCCGCGCTGGGCGCCGTCGTCGCGGTCTTCCAGTGGGGCTGGCTCAGCGGGATCCTCGGGGTCGAGGAGACCGGCCCGATCATGAGCATGATGCCGATCTTCATGGTCGGCGTGGTGTTCGGCCTCGCGATGGACTACGAGGTGTTCCTCGTGACCCGCATGCGGGAGGCGTTCGTGCACGGCGAGCGGCCGGGCGAGGCCATCGTGACGGGCTTCCGGCACGGGGCGCGGGTGGTGTCCGCCGCGGCGGTCATCATGATCAGCGTCTTCGCCGGCTTCATCGGCTCGTCCGAATCGATGATCAAGATGATGGGCTTCGGCCTCGCGATCGCGGTCTTCTTCGACGCGTTCATCGTGCGCATGGCGATCGTCCCGGCGGTGCTGGCCCTGCTGGGCAAGGCGGCGTGGTGGCTCCCCGCGTGGCTGGGCAAGCTGCTCCCGAACGTGGACGTCGAGGGCGAGGCCCTTGCCGTGCCGGCGGCTGCGGCTCCGGTGGCCTCGGCCGATCCTGACGAGGACCCGCGCCTGACGCGCGTCTGAGGTACCTGTCCGACGGCGGCCCGTCCTCCCACGAGGGCGGGCCGTAGCGCCCCGTAAGGGGCGCGGGGAACTGCGCGACCAGCCCCCACCTGCCTGCAGCCGACGCACCACCCCAGGGGTCCGGGGCGAAGCCCCGGGACGCCGACTGCGGGTCCGTCGTGGCTGATCGCGCAGTTCCCCGCGCCCCTTACGGGGCGCCGGAAACGTGGCAAAGGCCACCCCATGGAACCGCCGGTACGGCAAACCACGTTTTCCCCAGTGGCGCGATCGGGGGCGCGCGACAAGGAAAGGGCCCGCGTGTGAACCTGCTCGATCTGCTCCTGTTGCTGGTCGTCATCGGCTATGCCGTCTCCGGCTACCGCCGCGGCCTGGTGGCGAGCGCCGTCCTGCTCGCCGGCTTCCTCGGCGGAGCCGTCCTCGGCGTGTGGGCGCTCCCGTACGCCCTGCGCCCCTTCGAGCCCGGCACCGCGACGGCCGCCGTCGTCGCCGTGCTCGTCGTCCTGATCCCGGCCGGCATCGGCCACGCCCTGGCCGGCCGGCTCGCCTGGCGGCTGCGCCGCAGCCTGACCTGGGCCCCCGTCCGCGGTCTGGACGGCGCCGGCGGCGCCGCCGTCAACTCGCTGGCGGCCCTCCTGGTCGCCTGGGTCGCCGCCAGCGTGCTGGTCTCGGCGAACTCCACCCTGCTCACCCAGGAGATCAAGGACTCCTCGCTGCTCAACGCCGTGCAGAAGGCGATGCCCGAGCAGGCGCCCACCTGGTTCAGCCGCACCACCGACGCCCTGGCGGGCGCCGGCTTCCCGCAGGTGTTCAACCCCTTCGAGAGCGAGCCCGCCACCAGCGTGCCCAAGGCCTCGGGCGACGCGGTCACCACCGCCGCCACCCAGGCGGCGCGCGACAGCGTCGTCAAGATCGAGGGCGTGGCGGACGTCGGCAGCGGCCGCCGCGGCCAGGAGGGCAGCGGCTTCGTCTACGCCGACGAGCACGTGATGACCAACGCGCACGTGGTGGCCGGGGTCAGCGACCCGACCGTCCGCGTGGGCGGCGTCGGGCGGACGTACCGGGCGAAGGTCGTCCTCTTCGACCCGAAGACCGACGTCGCCGTCCTGGACGTGCCGGGCCTGGACGCGCCCGTCCTGCCCTTCGACAAGAGCGCCAAGCGCGGGGACGCGGCGGTCGTCGCCGGCTACCCGGAGAACGGCGGCCTGGACCTGCGCGCCGCGGCCGTCGCCAACGAGCTCCGGGCCAAGGGCCAGGACATCTACGGCGACGGCATCACCACCCGCGAGGTCTTCTCCGTACGCTCCACGGTCCGTCCCGGCAACTCCGGCGGCCCGCTGCTGAGCCCCTCCGGGAAGGTCTACGGCGTGGTCTTCGCCCGCTCCACGGCCAATGCGGAGACCGGCTATGTGCTGACCGCCGAGCAGGTCGCGGCGGACGCGGCCCGCGGGGCCAGGGCGACGGTGCCGGTGGACACGGGGAGCCGGGCGGCGCAGTAGCGCGCACCCCCGGGGCGCGCAGATGCGCATGGCTTGCAGCTACGGCAGGAACGCGCCTACGGTGTGCCGTCATTTGCACACCCGTAGGAAGGTCCTGCCGTGGCCAGCTCCGTCTCCTCCGCCCCGGACGCGCGTCCGTCGGGCCTGCGCCGCATAGCAGCGGTGATGACGGGCGCCGAGTGGCGCCGCATGGGCGGCATGGCCGCCTTCATCCTGGCCCTGCACGTCATCGGGTGGTTCACGCTCGTGGCCGTCGTGGCCCCCGAGCACCACACCGTGGGCACGAAGACCTTCGGCGTCGGCATCGGCGTCACCGCCTACACGCTCGGCATGCGGCACGCCTTCGACGCCGACCACATCGCGGCCATCGACAACACCACGCGCAAGCTGATGCACGAGGGCAAGCGCCCGCTGTCCGTGGGCTTCTGGTTCTCGCTCGGCCACTCCAGCGTCGTCTTCGGCCTGACCTTCCTGCTCGCCCTCGGCGTCAAGGCCCTGGCCGGGCCCGTCCAGGACGAGAACTCCTCCCTCCACCAGATCACCGGCTGGATCGGCACCACCGTCTCCGGCGCCTTCCTCTATCTCATCGCGATCTTCAACGTGGTGATCCTGGCCGGGATCTGGAAGGTCTTCCGGCAGATGCGCGCCGGCCACTTCGACGAGGAGGCGCTGGAGGAGCAGCTGAACAACCGCGGGCTCATGAACCGGCTGCTCGGCCGCGTCATGAAGTCGATCTCCAAGCCGTGGCAGATGTACCCGCTGGGCCTGCTCTTCGGCCTGGGCTTCGACACCGCCACCGAGGTGGCCCTGCTGGTGCTGGCCGGCTCCGGCGCGGCCTCGGGCCTGCCCTGGTACGCGATCCTTTGCCTGCCCGTGCTCTTCGCGGCGGGCATGTCGCTGCTGGACACCATCGACGGCTCGTTCATGAACTTCGCCTACGGCTGGGCCTTCTCCAAGCCCGTCCGCAAGGTCTACTACAACCTCGTCATCACCGGCCTGTCCGTCGCCGTGGCGCTCGTCATCGGCACGGTCGAACTGCTGGGCCTGATCGCCGACAAGCTGGACCTGCACGGCCCGTTCTGGGACTGGATCGGCGGACTGGACCTGAACACGGTCGGCTTCGTCATCGTCGGCATGTTCTTCGTCACGTGGGTGCTCGCGATGGTGGTCTGGAAGGCCGCCCGCGTCGAGGAGAAGTGGACCGCCCACGTCCGCCCCGCCCCGGCCCCCGCCCTGGCCGACCGCACCGAGACCTGACCCGCGCCCCCGGCCGCCCACCCCCGGTCAACAGTGCGAATCGGGCGCGTTGCACCATGGTGGACTGGCAACGATCGGCACGGCAGGAGCAGTACCAGTGGTGGACGTCCACGGCACGACGGCGGACGGGTTCGAACCCGTCCGCGCGGCCTTCGCAGACAACTTCGCCCTCCGCGGCGAGCGCGGCGCCGCCGTCACCGTCTACCGCGACGGCACCAAGGTCGTCGACCTCTACGCGGGCACCCGCGACGCCGACCCGGGCGACGAGCCCTGGCGGCACGGCACCGCCCAGGTCGTCCGCTCCGCCACCAAGGGCGTCGCCGCCGCCGTCCTGCTGCTCCTGCACCAGCGCGGCCAGGTCGATCTGGACGCGCCCGTCGGCACGTACTGGCCCGAGTTCAAGGCGGCCGGCAAGGAGCGCGTCCTCGTCCGGCACCTGCTCGCGCACCGCGCCGGGCTGCCCGTGCTCGACACCCCGCTCACCCCGGCCGAGGCCGTCGACGGCGTCAGCGGCCCGCGCGCGCTCGCCGCGCAGGCGCCCGCCTGGGAGCCCGGCACCGAGCACGGCTACCACGCCCAGACCTACAGCTGGCTGCTCGGCGAGCTGGTCCTGCGCGTCACCGGGCGCACGCTCGGCACCTGGGTCGCCGAGGAGATCGCCGGTCCGCTGGGCCTCGACCTGTGGATAGGCCTGCCGGACGCCGAGCGGGACCGCGTCGGCCGGATAGCCGACGTCGAGGCCCCGCCCGCGCCCGCCTCGGCCGGGCTGCGCGTGCGCGCCAAGCAGTCCGTCACGGACGCCTACCGCGACCCGGAGTCCCTCACCCGCCGCGCCTTCGCGGCGATCGACCCGCACCCGGACGAGAACGACCCGGCCTACCGGGCCGGCGAGCTCCCCGCCTCCGCGGGCATCGCCACCTCCGACGCGCTGGCCCGCTTCTACGCCTCCCTGACCGGCGTCGTCGACGGCGGCCACCGGCTCTTCGCCCCCGCCACCCTGACCCTCGCCCGCACCGAGGAGTCGGCGGGCCCGGACCGGGTCCTGATGGTGGGCACCCGCTTCGGGCTGGGCTACATGCTGCACGGCGGGGCGTGCCCGCTGCTGGGCCCCGGCTCCTTCGGCCACCCGGGCCGCGGCGGCTCGCTCGCCTTCGCCGACCCCGAGTCGGGCATCTCCTTCGGCTACGTCACCAACGGCATGCAGAAGAACGTCACCGCCGACCCGCGGGCCCAGGCGCTGGTGCGGGCGGTTGCGAAGTCGCTCGCCGGGTAGTCACCCCGTGTGCTGAGACGGTTCGACGGCCGGCCGGTCCTGATCACCGGTACCGGGCGCCGGCGGAGGCGGCACCCTGCGACGTGGGCGACCGGGCCGCCGTCGAGGCGGCGGTGGCGGTGGCCGTCGAGCGGTTCGGCGGGCTGGACGTCCTCGTCAACAACGCCTTCGCCTGCCATCCGGATCCGGCGCTCGTCGAGGACGAGACGGACGAGGCCTGGCAGCGCGACCCCGACATCACGCTGAACGGCGCCTTCCGCTGCGTCCGGGCGGCCATGCCGCACCTGGCCGCCGCCGGGGGCCGCGGCGCGGTGGTCAACGTCGGCTCGGTCAACGGGGAACAGGACTTCGGCAACCACGCCTACAGCGCGGCCAAGGCCGGGCTCGCGAGCCTGACCCGCACCCTGGCGGGCCTGGGGGAGCGCCGCGCGCGGGGTCCGGGTCAACCTGGTCGCGCCGGGCACGGTGGACACGCCCAACTGGACCGGGCGCGAAGCCGCCTTGGAACGGGCCGCACCCCTGTATCCGCTGGGGCGCGTGGGGCGGCCGGAGGACATCGCGGCGGCGGTGGCGTTCCTGGCATCGCAGGATGCGGCATGGATCACGGGCGTGACGCTGCCGGTGGACGGCGGGATCCTGATCGGGAACGTGGCCTTGCGCGGGGCACTGAGGGGCGCCCCGCAAGGGGCGCGAGGAACTGCGCGAGCAACCGAAGCCGACCCGCGCTGACAGGACGGGACCTCTCACAGCCCCGTTCCATACGATGGCGCGGTGAGTACTGACACCGCGACCCAGGAACGGAACCCGCACCCGTGGCAGCACCGCCTCCGCCGGTTCGGCTACGCGCAGCGGGCGGGCACGGGAGTGCGGGAGCGGCTCGTGCCCCCGTACCCCGAGCCGGGGACGCGGGTGTGGGGGGCGCTCGGCGCGGGCCCCCTCCTGGCGCACCGGCTCGCCCGGTCCACCGGCTGGGCCGGCCCGCTGCTCGTCGCCCTGTTCGCGGGGGTGCTCCGGTTCTGGAACCTGGGCAGTCCGAACGCGGTGATATTCGACGAGACGTACTACGCCAAGGACGCCTGGGCGCTGTGGAAGTTCGGCTACGAGGTCGACTGGCCCAAGGACGCCAACGACAAGATCATCGCCGGGCATTCGTACGTCGGTGACGCCGCGGCGTACGTCGTCCACCCCCCGGTGGGCAAGTGGGTCATCGGCATCGGCGAGCAGCTCTTCGGGCTGCACCCCTTCGGCTGGCGCTTCATGGTCGCGCTGCTCGGGACGCTCTCCGTGCTGATGCTGTGCCGCATCGGCCGCCGCCTGTTCCGCTCCACGTTCCTCGGCTGCCTGGCCGGCGGGCTGCTCGCGGTGGACGGGCTGCACTTCGTGATGAGCCGCACCGCGCTGCTCGACACGGTGCTGATGTTCTTCGTGCTGGGGGCCTTCGGCTGCATCCTCGTCGACCGCGACCGCGCGCGGGCGCGCCTGGCGGCGGCCCTGCCCGAGGACGAGGACGGCGAGGCGTATCCGGATCCCGCCGTCGGCGACCGGCTGCGCCTGGGCCTGCGCCCCTGGCGGCTCGCGGCCGGCGTCCTGCTGGGCCTGGCCTGTGCCACGAAGTGGAACGGTGCCGTGTTCCTGGCCGCGTTCGGCCTGATGATCGTGCTCTGGGATGCCGGCTCCCGGCGCACCGCCGGGGCGCTGCGCCCGTGGCGCTCGGCGCTGCGCCGCGACGTGCCGTGGGCGTTCCTGTCGACGGTGCCGGTGGCGCTCGGCGTCTATCTCGCCTCCTGGACGGGCTGGTTCGCCAAGAGCGGCACGTTCAGCCCCTCGCTGGGCTGGCAGCACAGCGGCTACGACCGGCACTACGCCGAGACCGAGGGCGGTCACAGCCCGGACGGGTTCCTCGCCGGGATCCTCAACCCGCTGCGCAGCCTGTGGCATTACGAGCAGCAGGTGTGGGACTTCAACACCACGCTCTCCTCGCCGCACACGTACCAGTCGAACCCATGGAGCTGGCTGGTCCAGGCGCGCCCGGTCTCGTACTTCTACGAGTCCCCGAAGCCCGGCCAGGACGGCTGCCCCACGGACGCGGTCGACAAGTGCGCGCGCGAGGTGCTCGCGCTGGGCACGCCGCTGCTGTGGTGGGCGGCCTGCTTCGCGGTGCTGTACCTGCTCTACCGCTGGGCGTTCCGGCGCGACTGGCGCGCGGGTGCGGTGCTGTGCGGGGTGGCCGCGGGCTATCTGCCCTGGTTCATGTGGCAGGAACGCACGATTTTCGTCTTCTACGCCGTGGTGTTCGCGCCGTTCCTGTGCCTCGCCGTGGCGATGATGACCGGCGCGATCCTCGGGCCGCGCGGCTCCTCGGAACGGCGCCGGGTGGCCGGCGCGGTCGTCGCGGGGACGCTGGTCCTGCTGATCGTGTGGAACTTCGTCTACTTCTGGCCCCTTTACACGGGCCAGGCGATCCCGATCGACGCGTGGCGCAACCGCATGTGGTTCGACACCTGGATCTGACGCCGGATCCGGTCCCCGGCGGGAAACGTTCCGGCCACCCTCGCGTCGTATGTCACTCCTGTCCCGTAGAGTTCCCTCTGGAGTTTTAATCGACTGATTAAAAGCTGGTCCGAGCCATGGGGGGAACCGTGGGGGCCAGGAGGGGGATCGGCATGCACAAGGGTGCGAAGTACGCCGTCGGCGGGGTCGCCGCCGCGCTGGTGGGGGCCGCGGGCCTGGGGGTCTGGACCTTCGCCGACGCCATGGGCGGCGACGGCGGATCCGTACACACCGAAGCGGCTCCGGTGGAGACGGGGCCGCCGAGCGCGAGCGAAGTGGAGTCGACCGCCCGCGACTTCCTCGCGGCGTGGGAGGCGGGCGACACGGAGAAGGCCGCGGGCCTGACCGACAACACCCAGGCGGCGACGGCGGCACTGACCGGCTACCGCGACGCCGCCCGCATCGAAAAAGTGACGTTCCGTCAGGCAGCTGCCACGGGCGCCACGGTGCCCTTCACGGTCACCGCAGAGGTGGCCCTGGACAAGCAGCGCTCGACCTGGACGTACGAGTCCTCGCTCGCCGTGGTGCGGGGCCGGGGCAGCGGCCGCGCCCTGGTCGCATGGCAGCCCGCCGTCCTGCACCCGCAGTTGGCGGCCGGCGAGTCGCTGAAGACGGCCGCCACGGAGGCCCCGCAGGTCACCGCCGTCGACCGGGACGGCAAGGAGCTGGACCCCAAGGACTACCCCTCGCTCGCCCCCCTCCTGCCCGAACTGCGCAAGAAGTTCGGGGAGAAGGCAGGCGGCGAGCCGGGTGTGGAGGTGCGCAGCCAGGGCGCCGGCGGCGCGCCGGGCAAGACGCTCTTCGTGGTCTCCAAGGGCAAGCCGGGCACGTTGCGCACGACGATCGACGCGGGCGCGCAGCGCGCGGCCGAGGCGGCGGTCGCCCGGCGCGCCGATGCCTCGGTGGTGTCGGTCAAGCCGAGCACGGGCGAGATCCTGGCCATCGCCAACGCGCAGAAGAACGGTTTCAACGCGGCGATCGGCGGGACGACCGCGCCCGGCTCCACGATGAAGATCGTGACGTCGGCGGTGCTGCTGGAGCAGGGCAAGGCGGCGCCTGGCAAGCCGCTGCCGTGCCCGAAGTTCGCGACGTACGGCATGCAGTTCCACAACGTGGAGAAGAGCGAGAATCCGGGCGCGACGTTCGCGCAGGACTTCGCCGCCTCGTGTAACACGGCGTTCGTCTCCCTGGCCGGCCAGCTGTCCGACACCGCGCTCGCGGACGAGGCGCGCGACGTCTTCGGCATCGGGCTGGACTGGAAGGCCGGCATCTCCACGTTCGACGGCAAGGTGCCCTCGGACTCCGGGGCCGGCAAGGCGGCGGCGATGATCGGGCAGGGCCGGGTGCAGATGAACCCGCTGACGATGGCCTCGGTGGCGGCCACGGTCCGCAACGGGTCGTTCAAGCAGCCGTATCTGGTGGACCCGTCGGTGGACGGCCGCGAACTCGCCCGCGCCCCGCGCTCGTTGCCGTCCGGGGTGGCCACGGACCTCCGCTCGATGATGCGGCTCACCGCCACGGCGGGGACCGGGGCCGGGGCGATGTCCGGCCTCGGCGGGGACATCGGGGCCAAGACCGGCTCCGCGGAGGTGGACGGCCAGACGTCGCCGAACGGCTGGTTCACCGCGTACCGCGGGGATGTCGCTGCCGCGGCGGTGGTGCCGCAGGGCGGACACGGCGGGGATTCGGCGGGGCCGATCGTGGCGGCGGTGCTGAGGGGCGCCCCGTAAGGGGCGCGGGGTGACGGCAGCGCCCCGTCAGGGGCGCGGGGAACTGCGCGACCAGCCACGACGCGTCCGCAGCCGAAGTCCTGGGGCTTTCGCCCCGGACCCCTGGGGTGGTGCGTCGAGTGCGGGCCAGTGGGGGCTGGTCGCGCAGTTCCCCGCGCTCCTGACGGGGCCCTGGTCCGGGGCGGAGCCCCGGTTACGGAAAGATCGCGTCCATGACTGCCACCGTCGCCGTCGCGGTCCTCATCGCCGCGATAACCCACGCCAGTTGGAACGCCATAGCCCACAACATCCGTGATCAGCTATTGGCCTTCACCCTCGTCGGCGGCGGAGGCGCCCTCTGCGGACTGGTGCTGCTCCCCTTCGTCCGTACCCCGGAAGCGGCCGCCTGGCCGTACCTGGTGGCCTCCGCCGTCGTGCACGTCGTCTACCAGGTCCTGCTCATGCGGTCGTTCAGCCTCGGCGACTTCGGGCAGATGTACCCGATCGCCCGCGGCACCGCGCCCCTCGTGGTCACCGTGCTCGCCGCCGTCTTCGCGGGCGAGCTGCCCGGGCAGTGGCAGCTCGCGGGCGTGGTCGTGGCCTCCGCCGGGCTGGTCGGGCTCGCCCTGTGGGGCATCCGTGGTCGTGGCGCCGGTGGACGGCCGCAGTGGCCCGCGGTCGGGGCCGCCCTCGCGACGGGGCTGGCCATCGCCGCGTACACCGTCATCGACGGCCTCGGCGTGCGCGCCGCGCACTCGCCCCTCGGCTTCATCGCCTGGCTGATGGTCCTGGAAGGGCTGGTGATCCCGGCCTGGGCGCTGGCCACCCGGCGCGGCCGGTTCCTCGCGGAGATCCGCCCGTTCGCCGTGCGCGGCCTGCTCGGCGGCCTGCTGTCGGTGTTCGCCTACGGACTGGTGCTGTGGGCGCAGACGCAGGCGGAGCTGGCGCCGATCGCCGCGCTGCGCGAGTCGTCCATCATCGTGGGCGCGGCTATCGGCGCGCTCTTCATGAAGGAGCGGTTCGGTGGCCCCCGCGTGGCGGCCGCAGGCCTGATGGTGGTCGGCATCGGCCTGATGCTGCACGCCGGCTGACGGCGCGCCTCGGGCGCCGGAACGGACAATTCGGGTATCCCTGGCGGCTCGTAGCCAGAGAAACGGAAGAGGAACCGTCCATGCCGCGCACCCGTCGCGCTCTCGTCATCTCTCTCGGCGCCGCCCTGTTGGGCGCCGTCCCGCCGCCCGTCACCGCCCATGCCATCGGCACCCCGGTCTACAGGCTCTCCATCGACCGCCTCGGTTACGTCGCCCCCGACGGCACCGTCACCCTGTCCGGCGCGTACCAGTGCAGCGGCGGCAACGCGGGCGAGCCGGTGTACGTGGCCAGCAACGTCCGGCAGAGCAGCCAGTACGTGCACGCCATCGGCGGCACCAGGGCCGAGTGCGACGGGCAGGAGCACCACTGGCGCAACACCGGCCGTCCCGAGGACCCGGCCGTGCGCCCCGGCGGCGCCAAGGTGGAGGCGACCCTGATGCGGATGCGGCGCGGGGCGATGGGGCTGCCGCTGCCGACGTTCCTGGCGGCGCGCACGCAGGATGTCACGCTCCTGAGGAGGTAGTTCGCCGGGTGCGGGCCGGCTTTTGGCTGCTCGCGCAGTTCCCCGCGCCCCTTCGGGCGCGGTACGGGTTCGTGCCCCGAAGGGGCGCGGGGAACTGCGCGACCGGCCACGGACGGCCCGCAGCCGACGGCGGTGCGCGGGCGCCCTGCGAGGATGGTGGTGTGACTGGAACGCTCGTACTCGCAGGAACCCCCATCGGCGACGTCGCCGACGCGCCCCCGCGCCTGGCCGCCGAGCTCGGTGCGGCCGAGGTGATCGCCGCCGAGGACACCCGGCGGCTGCGCCGCCTGACGCAGGCGCTGGGGGTGCACACCACCGGCCGCGTCGTGTCCTACTTCGAGGGCAACGAGGCGGCCCGCACCCCCGAGCTGGTCGAGGCGCTGGCCGGCGGGGCGCGGGTGCTGCTGGTCACGGACGCGGGGATGCCGTCCGTGTCCGACCCCGGCTACCGGCTGGTGGCCGCCGCCGTCGAGCGCGGCATCAAGGTCACCGCCGTGCCGGGCCCGTCGGCCGTGCTCACCGCGCTGGCGGTGTCCGGCCTCCCCGTCGACCGGTTCTGCTTCGAGGGCTTCCTGCCCCGCAAGGCCGGCGAGCGCCTGGGCCGGCTGCGGGAGGTGGCCGGCGAGCGGCGCACCCTGGTCTACTTCGAGGCCCCGCACCGCCTGGACGACACCCTGGCCGCCATGGCCGAGGTGCTCGGTGCGGACCGCCGGGCGGCCGTCTGCCGCGAGCTGACGAAGACGTACGAGGAGGTCAAGCGCGGCCCGCTCAAGGAGCTCGCCGCGTGGGCGGCCGAGGGCGTCCGCGGCGAGATCACGATCGTCGTCGAGGGCGCGCCCGAGACCGGGCCCGAGGAACTGGACGAGGCCGAGCTGGTCCGCCGGGTGCGGATCAGGGAGGAAGCGGGCGAGCGCCGCAAGGAGGCCATTGCGGCCGTGGCGGCCGAAACGGGCCTGCCCAAGAGGGCCGTGTTCGATGCGGTCGTAGCGGCAAAAAATGCCGCACAGCAGGTCTCGCCGTAGGGTAAAGGGCCAACCCGAAAAGCAAAGCTTGGACCTGGCTGTGAGCGCCTTCGGGCATGAAGCCGCCAAGTTTGCCCCAATTCGGGGGTCGGGCTGCTGCGCCGCCGACGGGAAGGGCGTTCCCTTGATGTGGGACGTCCGATCCCGGAGAGACTTGTCCTACGGACAAGAGGAGCTGCCATGAGCGAGACCGCAGAGACCTCGAGCGGTGTCCACCCCGTGACCCGTCCGCGCACTGCCGCCGAGCAGGGTGCGACGGCCTTCGAGGCGGCGCATGAGTCCTACAGCTTTGCCTGCATGCGATGCGGGCACTGCTGGGAACAGTCGTACGAAATACGGCACCACGTCGACGCCAAGGGCCAGCCGTTCGTCACGTACTACGCGGACGGGCAGCGCGTCCCGTCTCCGCTGACCCGCCCGACCTGCGTCAACTGCGGCAACCACGTGGTGCGCATCATGCGCTCCGGCCAGGTGTCCGTGATCGCCGACGCCCTGCACCTGCCCACCCGCACGACCGTGCCCGCCCCCTCGACGGCGGGGCCGCTGATGAACGGCGGCTCGCACGAGGAGCGCCCGCACCACCACGCCGAGCACCACTGGCACCTCTCGGACCTGCTCAAGCCCTTCCACCTGCACCGGAAGTGAGCTCGCCCGCTCCTTAGAATCGCGTGCATGGCATCGAACAGTGGCCCGGCCGGCGGCGAGCGGAAGAAGAACGACGACAAGGACGTCCCCCCGCCCCTCCCGGCGCCGCTGGCGGTGCCCGTGGCCGACTCCCACACCCACCTGGACATGCAGAAACATGCGACGGTGGAGGACGCCCTCGCCACAGCCGCGTCCGTCGGCGTCACCACCGTCGTCCAGGTGGGCTGCGACCTGGCCGGATCCCGGTGGGCGGCCGACACCGCTGCCGCGCACGAGGCGGTCTGGGCGACCGTCGCCCTGCACCCCAACGAGGCACCCCGCATCGAGCTCGGTGATCCCGACGGCTGGTCCCGGCAGGGGGCCCGCGAGCCAGGGGGCCGGGCCGCGCTCGACGCCGCCCTCGCCGAGATCGACCGCCTGGCCGGCCTGCCGCAGGTCAAGGGGGTCGGCGAGACCGGTCTCGACTTCTTCCGCACCGGCCCCGAGGGCATGGCCGCCCAGGAGTACTCCTTCCGCCGCCACATCGACATCGCCAAGCGCCACGGCAAGGCCCTGGTCATCCACGACCGCGAGGCGCACGACGACGTGCTGCGCGTCCTGACGGAGGAGGGCGCGCCGGAGACGGTGGTCTTCCACTGCTTCTCCGGCGACGCCGCCATGGCGAAGCTGTGCGCCGAGGCCGGCTACTACCTGTCCTTCGCCGGGAACGTCACCTTCCGCAACGCCCAGCCGCTGCGCGACGCCCTCGCCGTCGCCCCCCTCGACCGGGTGCTCGTGGAGACCGACGCACCTTTCCTCACACCGATGCCGTATCGCGGACGGCCGAATGCGCCTTACCTCATTCCGGTCACTTTGCGTGCGATGGCGGAAGTGAGGGGGATCGACGAGGACGCCCTGGCCACGGCCGTCGCGGCCAATACCGCACGCGCCTTCGGGTACTGACCCTCAAATCCGCGACACCGTGTGACGGTACGACTTTGGTCCGTGACCGCGCCTCCGCTACAGTCCCGGGCCCAGGCCGTGTGCAGCCGTACCAGTGGAGTGTCGTGAGTCATACCCAGGGCAGCCCCCGCGCCACCACGGAAGCGCCGCGCTACGACCCGTACGTGCCCCACGAGCCGTACGGGGCGTATCCGCGGTACGAGCCGTACGAGCCGTACGAGCAGCCGTTCGGGACCTACGAGGTCCCGTCGGCGGCCTCGTTGCCGGTGTCGTCGCCGTCGTACGAGCCGCACCAGCCGTCCCCGGCCCACGAGCCCTCGGGGCAGCCCCTGCTGCCCCGGCAGGCCACGGCGCCCGGTGTCGCGGGCGAGGACGGCCCGGACGGGGAGCCGGAGGCCGACGGCCGGGGCCGCCGGGCCGCGCGCCGCAGACGGCCCGCGGGCGACCGCACCGAACCGCTGCGCCGCCTGCTGCCGCAGGCCCTCGTGGTCGCCTTCCTGGCCGGCGGCACCTCGGCGTTCATCGCCAGCGACAAGGCCGTCCAGCTCAGCGTCGACGGCAGGCCGCGCACCCTGCACACCTTCGCGGACGACGTGAACGAGCTGCTGGCCGACCAGGGCATGCACGTCGGCGACCACGACATCGTCGCCCCCGGCCCGCACCACGACCTCGCCTCCGGCGACCGCGTGATCGTCCGCTACGGCCGTCCCGTCACCCTCACCCTCGACGGGGAGCGCCGCCAGGTGTGGACCACGGCCCGGACCGTCGATGGCGCCCTGCGCCAGCTCGGCGTGCGCGCCGAGGGCGCGTACCTGTCCGCCTCCCGCTCCACGTCCATCGGGCGCAAGGGCCTGGACCTGGACGTGCGCACCGAGCGGTCCGTGACGTTCATGGCCGACGGGCGCGAGCGCACGATCCGCACCAACGCGGCCACCGTCCGCGAGGCCCTCGACCAGGCCGGGATCGCCCTGCACGGCCAGGACACCACCTCCGTCGACCCCGGCAGCTTCCCGCGCGACGGGCAGACGATCTCCGTCATGCGCATCACCGGCAGCCAGGAGGTCCGCGAGGAGCCGATTCCTTATCAGACCGAGCGGCACGAGGACCCCTCGCTCTACAAGGGCACCGAGACCGTCGTGCAGCGCGGCGAGCCGGGTGCCGAGCGCGTGATGTACGCGCTGCGCACGGTCAACGGCGTGAAGCAGAAGCCCAAGAAGATCTCCTCCGAGATCGCCCGGCAGCCCCGCACCGAGATCGTGAAGATCGGCACCAAGCCGCGGCCCACGACCGTGCAGGGTGCGGAGGGGCTGAACTGGTCCGGGCTCGCCCAGTGCGAGGCCGGCGGGCGGCCCAACGCGGTGGACCCCTCGGGCACGTACGGCGGGCTGTACCAGTTCGACGTGCGCACCTGGCAGTCGCTCGGCGGCTCCGGCCGGCCGCAGGACGCCACCTCCGAGGAACAGACCATGCGGGCCAAGAAGCTCTACGTCAGCCGGGGGTCGACGCCCTGGCCGGTGTGCGGCCGTAAACTTCACGGGTGAGCTCCAGCCCCAGCACTGACGAATCCGGCGCCCTCCTCGGCCCGGCCGACATCCGAGAACTGGCCGCCGCCCTCGGGGTCCGCCCCACGAAGCAGCGCGGCCAGAACTTCGTGATCGACGCGAACACGGTCCGGCGCATCGTGCGGACCGCCGAGGTGCGGCCCGACGACGTGGTCGTCGAGGTCGGCCCCGGCCTCGGGTCGCTGACCCTGGCCCTGCTGGAGGCCGCCGACCGGGTCACCGCGGTCGAGATCGACGACGTGCTGGCCGCCGCCCTCCCCTCGACCATCGCGGGCCGGCTGCCCGCCCGCGCCGACCGCTTCGCGCTCGTTCACAGCGACGCGATGCAGGTGGAGGAGCTGCCGGGCCCGCCGCCCACCGCGCTCGTCGCCAACCTGCCCTACAACGTCGCCGTGCCGGTGCTGCTGCACATGCTGGACCGCTTCCCCAGCATCGAGCGCACGCTGGTGATGGTCCAGGCCGAGGTCGCCGACCGGCTCGCCGCCGCGCCCGGCAACAAGGTCTACGGCGTGCCCTCGGTCAAGGCCAACTGGTACGCCGAGGTCAAGCGGGCCGGTGCGATCGGCCGCAACGTCTTCTGGCCCGCCCCCAACGTCGACTCGGGCCTCGTCTCGCTGGTGCGCCGCACGAAGCCGATCGAGACCACGGCGAGCAAGGCGGAGGTCTTCGCCGTCGTCGACGCCGCCTTCGCCCAGCGCCGCAAGACGCTGCGCGCCGCGCTGGCCGGCTGGGCCGGCTCGGCCGCGGCGGCCGAGACCGCGCTGGTCGCGGCCGGGATCTCGCCGCAGGCGCGCGGCGAGTCGCTGACGGTGCACGAGTTCGCGGCCATCGCGGAACACCGGCCCGCCTGACGGCGGGTCGCCGCCGGCCGGGTGGCACGGCTACGGCGCCGTACGTTCGTCGGCGCCCCTAAGGGGCGCGGGGAACTGCGCGACCAGCCACCGCCGGCCTGCAGCCGCCGCACCACCCAGGGGTCCGGGGCGAAGCCCCGAGCAGCTCGACTGCGGGCGTGTCGTGGTTGCTCGCGCAGTTCCCCGCGCCCCTTCGGGGCGTCGGCCGTACGATCGGCCGCAGGCGCAGGCCCCGGCCGCCTGCCGGCCGCCCCCTCCGCCCGTCCTTCCGATCGCCCCGAGGAGCCGTCCCCGTGACCGCCGAGTCCGTCACCGTCCGCGTCCCCGCCAAGGTCAACGTCCAGCTCGCCGTGGGCGGTCCGCGCCCCGACGGCTTCCACGACCTGGCCAACGTCTTCCTCGCCGTCGGCCTGTACGACGAGGTCACGGTGACCCCGGCCGAGTCGCTGCGCATCACGTGCTCCGGCCCGGACGCGGCCCAGGTGCCGCTGGACGCCTCCAACCTCGCGGCGCGCGCGGCCCTCGCGCTGGCCGGGCGGTACGGGCGCACCGCGGACGTGCACATTCACATCGCCAAGGACATCCCGGTGGCCGGCGGCATGGCTGGCGGCAGCGCGGACGGCGCGGGCGCCCTGCTGGCCTGCGACGCGCTCTGGGGCACGGGCGCCTCGCGCGAGGAACTCCTGGAGATCTGCGCTGAGTTGGGCAGCGACGTCCCGTTCAGCCTGGTGGGCGGCGCCGCGCTGGGCCGGGGCCGCGGCGAGCTGCTGACCCCGCTGGAGACCGGGGGCACCTTCGACTGGGTCTTCGCCGTGGCGGACGGCGGCCTGTCGACCCCCGCGGTCTACCGCGAGTGCGACCGCCTGCGGGGCGATGCGGAGATTCCGGCCCCCGAGGCGTCCCCGGCCCTGCTGGACGCGCTGCGCGCAGGCGACCCGGCTGCTCTGGCCGCAGCCGTCTCCAACGACCTCCAGCCGGCGGCCGTTTCGCTGCGCCCGTCCCTGGAGGCCACCCTCGCGGCGGGCGCGGAGGCGGGCGCCCTGGCGGCGATGGTCTCGGGCTCGGGCCCGACGACGGCGTTCCTCGCGGGGAGCCCGGAGGAGGCGGAGAAGGTGGCCGACGCCCTGCGCGCGTCCGGCACGTGCCGCGCGGTGCGGGTGGCCTCGGGTCCGGTGCCGGGGGCGACGGTCGTCGGCTGAGGTCCTCGGGGTGGGGCTACCCCCACTCCCGCCTGGCCTGCTGTTCCCATGGGCCGGGGTGCTGCCCCGGCCATAGCGTCGTCCCCCGTGATGGCCAAACTCGCCGCGCGCTCCCTGCGGCACCGCCCCGGCGCCTTCGTCGCCACCTTCCTCGCCCTGTTCCTCGGCGCCACCCTCGTCATGGCCTGCGGCGGGCTGATGGAGACCGGCATCCGCAACGAGGTTCCGCCGCAGCGGCTCGCGGGCGCGCAGCTCCTCGTCACGGGTGACCGCACGCACGAGGTGCCGACGAGCAAGAAGCACAAGCGGAAGACGACCCTCCCTGAACGGGTCGAGCTCCCGGCCGAGTTGGCGGAGCGGGTGCGGACCGTCCCCGGCGTCCGCAACGTCGTCGGTGAGCGCACCTTCGAGGCCGCGATGGCGGACGGCGCCAAGGCCCAGGCGCACGGCTGGGATTCGGCCGCCCTCACCCCGTACGCCCTCGCCGCCGGCCGCGCCCCGCAGCACCCCGGCGAGGTCGTCCTCGACGCCGGGCTCGCCCGCCGCACCGGCGCGGCGCCGGGCGACCGCGTCCGCATCGCCGCGCACGGGGGATCGGCCGCGTACCGCGTGACGGGCATCGCCGCCGCCTCCCGCGCCGTGCCCCAACCCGCCCTGTTCTTCGCGGAGTCCGAGGCCGTACGCCTCTCCGGGCGCCCGGACACCGTCGCCGACATCGCCGTCACCCTCGCCCCCGGCGCGGACCCCGGCACGGTGCGCAAGGACGTGGCCCGGGCGCTCGCCGGGCAGCAGCCCGTCACCCTCCTCACCGGCGACGACCGGGGGACCGTCGAGCACCCCGAGACGGTGCAGGGCGGCGAGGGCCTCGTCGCGCTGTCCGGTGCCGTCGGCGGACTCGTCGTCCTGGTCGCGGCGTTCGTCGTGGCCGGCACCGTGTCGCTGTCCGCGCGGCAGCGCAGCCGCGAACTCGCCCTCCTCCGGGCGGTCGGGGCGACCCCGCGCCTGCTGCGCCGGATGCTGCTCGGCGAGACCCTCCTGGTGACGGCCCTCGCGGCGGCCGCCGCCTGGCCCGCGGGACCGGTGGCCGGGCGCCGGCTCTTCGGCACGCTGGTCGACAGCGGCCTGATCGCGGACACCGTCGTGTTCCGGCAGGGCTGGATCCCCGCCCTGCCCGCGTACGGCGCGCTGCTGCTGACCGCCGTGCTCGGCACGCTCCTCGGCGCTGCGGGGGCGGTGCGGACGAAGCCCGTCCAGGCGCTGGGGGAGGCGGCCGCGCCGCCGCCGCGGCTGCACCCCGTGCGGATCGTGCTCGGCCTGCTGTTCCTCGCCGGTACGGTCGCGCTGGCGCTGGTCACTGCGACCGTCCTGCGCGGGCCCGTCGCCGCGAGCACGGCCGGGCCGACCGTGATGTGCTGCGTCATCGGACTGGCCCTGCTCGGGCCGTGGTGCACCAGGATCGCGACGGCACTGCTGCACTGGCCCGTCCGGCTCCTCACCGGCGCCCCCGGCCGGCTGGCGGTCCTCAACTGCCGGGCGCGCGCGGCCGGGACGGCCGCCGTCGCCATGCCGGTCGTGCTGGCCGTCGGCATCGCCGTCGGCGAGCTCTACCTCCAGACCACGGCCGCGGCGGCGACCGACAGGGCGTTCACGCAGGACCTGCGGGCCGACGCGGTGATCACGTCGCCGGCCGGGGGAGTGGACCCGGCCCTGCCCGACCGGGTCCGCGCCCTGCCGGGCGTCACGGGCGCGAGCGCGTACGTCACCAGCTCCGCCTTCACCCTCGCGCCGCGCGACGGCGACGAGAACAAGCACGGCCTGCCCCTGAGGGGCGTCAGCGCGGACGGCGCCGGGCAGACCCTCGCGGTCCGGGTCACCGAAGGGAGCCTGACCGGCCTGCGGGGCGCCGCGGTCGCCCTGCCGGAGAGCGTGGCGCACCGCATCCACCGCGGGGTGGGGGACACGGTGCGGCTGAAGCTGGGGGACGGCGCCGTGGTGGACGTACGGGTCGTGGCGCTGCTCGCCGGGCGTGCGGGGTACGAATCGGCGCTGACGAGCGCGGAGTTGCTCGCCCCGCACACGACGGCGGGGCTGCCGGCGCAGATCCTGGTGCGCGGCGGGAACCCCGCCGCGCTGGCCGCCGCCCTGCCCGGCCTGAAGGTCAGCGGCCGGGACGCGGTGACCGCGGCATACGCGCGGGACAACCGGACGCAGGCGTCGGTCAATTACCTCGTCATCGGCATGCTCGTCGCCTACACCGCGCTCTCGGTCGTGAACACCACCGCCGTCGCCGTCGGCAACCGCCGCAAGGAGTTCGCCCTCCACCGGCTGACGGGCGCCACACGGGGCCAGGTACTGCGGATGATGGCGGTGGAGGGCGGCTTGGCGACCGCCGTCGGGCTCCTGCTGGGGACGGTGGCGGCGGGGACGACGCTGGTGCCGTTCAGCCTGGCGGCGGGCGGGACAGGGTGGCCGTCGGGGCCGGTGTCTGTGTACCTGACGGTGGTTGCGGCGGCGGCCGCGGTGGTACTGGCGGCCACCCTGATCCCCACGTGGGCGGCGCTGCGGGCGCGGCCGGTGGAGGCGGCGCGGTAGCCGTGGCGCCCCGTAAGGGGCCGGGGGCTTCGGGTGCGGGCCGTCGGTGGCCGGTCGCGCAGTTCCCCGCGCCCCTTACGGGGCGCTTCGGGGTACCCCGAAGCGGGGACTTCCCGCGAACCTGGCGCGGATGCCCCCTTGCCCGCCCTAGCCTCCGTTGGTACCGACAGAGGTGCGAGGGACGGGTGCCGGATGAGTGAGACTTCTCAGCCGCCGATGGTGTGGCGACTGTGCGGAAACCAGATCAAGTTGTGGCGGACGAGCGCGAACATCACACGCAAGGAGCTCGGCAAGGAAGCCGGTTACGAGTACGAGACCGTCTCGTCGATGGAGATGGGGCGCCGAAGGCCGACGCAGCGGCTGCTGGAAGTAGCGGACCGGTTGTGCGGGGCGAATGGGAAGCTGGTCGCGGCACAGCCGTATCTGGAAGCGGAACGGGTCCTGGTCCGCACGGACGAGTACCTGGACATCGAGGCCGAGGCGATCGCACTTCACTGGTACGAAGTGCTGCTCGTGCCCGGCCTGTTGCAGACCGAGGAGTATGCGCGCGTACTCATGGCCAGTTACTGCCCGCCGGTGGGTGACAGTACTGTTGAGAAGCGGGTAGTAGCCCGGCTGGCGCGTCAGGAACTGCTGAAGAAGACGTACACACTGTTCAGCTTCGTCATCCACGAGGCAGCCTTGAGGGGCCTGGTGGGCGGACCCGACGTGATGAAGGGACAGCTGAACCGTCTGCTGGATGCAGGCGAGTTGCGCAATGTGTCCATCCAGGTGCTGCCCATCGGGCAAGGCGCCAGCCCCGGAATCAGCGGACCGTTCACTGTGCTGGAGACTCCCGATCACATCCACCACTGTTACGGAGAGGGGCAAGTGAGCAGCATGCTGCACGCGGACCCGGACAGGGTGAGTGCGCTCATGAAGCGCTATGCCGCGATTCGTATGCACGCCCTCAACGAAACGGAATCGGCTCAGTTGATCAAGAGAGTGGCAGAGGAACTATGAGTGCCGAACCGATATGGCTCAAGTCCAGCTACAGCGGGCCCGAGGGCAGCCAGTGCGTCGAAGTAGCCGCCCTCCCCCGCACCGTCCACGTCCGCGACTCGAAGCGAACGAACGGTCCCGAACTCGCCGTAGGCGCCCCGGCCTGGGCCGCCTTCATAACTTACGCGTCCGGGACCTGACAGGGGCGCGGGGAACTGCGCGACCAGCCACGCTCAGTACAGGGCCTCGCCCATCGGGGATTCGTCGCCGACGATGTAGGCGCGGATCGATGCCAGGTACGCGTCGCGGCCGACCCGGCCGTCGCCGTCGTCGTCCAGTGCGTCGAACGCGGCGGCAGCGTTGCCCGGCGAGTTGTTCAGCGCGGTGCGCAATGCCGTGAACTCCGCTTTGTCCAGGGCGCCGTCCCCGTCCGCGTCGGCGAGGTCGAACAGCGACCCGAGCGCGAACCGGCAGACGTTGTCGAACTTGTCCGCGCCCACCCACGCGTTGTACTCGTCGAAGGTCAGCTTCCCGTCGCCGTCGGCGTCCATCGCGCCCCAGGCCTTGACGCCTTCCGCACGGGCGGTGACGACGAGCGGGTCGTCCTCCGTGCGCCCGGTGGCAAGGACGGTCCGGTCGATGCGGGAGAGGTAGTCGTGCCGCGAGATGACCTGGTCCCCGTCGGCGTCCATCATGGCGAACACGCGCAATCTCGCGACGGTGGCAGCTGCGGCGGTCGTAGAGCTCACTCGGGTCTCCTCCTACTCGACCTACTCGACGAGGATTCGTCCGGCGCTTCCTACCCAGCGCGTTCCGCACTCCAAGCAACCCGCCGGGAGGCCGGGCGCAGGCGACGGCGCACTGAGGCTGGTGCACGCCGATGGTGCGCTTTGAGGCGCCTGATCAGCCGACGCGCTCGCGGGTAGTCAAGTGCTCGCTAAAAACAGTGGACTTACTGGAGGGGCATGTGATGAGCAGGCGCGGTACGACGGTGACGCTGGGAGCCCTGGCGCTGGTCGTGTCCTCAGTGGTGTGGGCGCCGGCAGGCCAGGCCGGGACAGCCATGGACGAGGCCGTCACCTGCACGGGCGACGCCCACGGCCACTACGACCCACCGCTCACCCTGCTGCCTCAAGAGACCCGCATCCACGCACACGTGCGCTACAGCTGCACCATCGCCCCCGGCCACACCCTCCCGGCCACCGGCTTCTTCAGCACCGTCGAGCCGTCGGCAGTCTGCGTCTCGCTGTCCGAGGCAAGAGGCACGGAGATCGTCCACTACGCCGACGGCCGCCGATCGGTGATCGTCATCGACGGCGGGACCACCACCCGCGCAGCGGGCACCCTGAGCGTCCTGCAGTCGGGCCGGGTCGTGGCCGGACGCGGCGAAGGCCACTTCGTACGCCGCACCGTGACCTCGCTGGCCCGTCAACTGCCCACGGAATGCCTCACCTCCGGCCTCGGCCACACCGAAAACGAGGTGCAGCTGGAGATCCTGCCGTAGCCCCCTACCAAGCCACCGGCAACCGCTCCACCCCGTAGATGTCGGAGTCCGTCCGCAACGGCACCTCCCCGGCCGGGACGGCCAGTCTCAGGTCCGGGAAGCGGGTGAACAGCGCCGGGAAGGCGACCCGCATCTCGACCCGCGCCAGCTGCTGCCCCAGGCACTGGTGGATGCCGAAGCCGAGCGCCAAGTGCCCGGTGGCCCGGCGGCGTACGTCCAGCCGGTCGGGGTCGGCGAACCTCGCCGGATCCCGGTTGGCGGCCATCACCGAGAGCACCACCGTCTCCCCCGCCTTGATCGGCCGACCGTCCAGCTCGACGTCCTCCAGAGCCGTCCGCACGCCGGTGTGGGCGATGCTCAGGTAGCGCAGCAGCTCCTCGACGGCCGTGTCCACGACCTCCGGCCCGGAGCGCATCGCCGCCAGCTGCTCCGGGTGTTGGAGCAGGGCGAAGGTGCCCAGCGCGATCATGTTGGCGGTGGTGTCGAGCCCCGCCCCCAGCAGCAGCACGGCGATGTTGGTGAGCTCCTCGTCGGTGAGCTCGTCACCGGCGGCCAGATCGCCGAGCACGTCGTCGGTGGGCGCGGCCCGCTTGGCCACGACCAGCTCGTACAGCATGGTCCCCAGGGCGTTCATCGCGGCGCCCCGGTCCTCCACGGTGGCGTTGTGGTCGTTCAGGGCCATCGTGTGCCGCTGGAAGGTCTCGTGCTCGTCGTAGGGCACGCCCAGCAGCTCGCAGATCATCAGCGCGGGGATGGGCTGCGCGTACGTCCGCATCAGGTCCACCACCGGGCCCTGCTGCTCCATCGCGTCCAGCTGTGCGGCCGTGACCTCCTCGACGCGCTCGGTCAGTTGCCGCATCCGGCGCAGCGTGAACTTGCCCATGAGCAGGCGCCGGTAGCGGGTGTGCTCGGGCGCGTCGTGCCCGATGAACATCCCGGGCCCGGCCGGCGGTATCGACTCCGTGGGCGCCATGCCGGGCATCGGGATGTGCATGAGCTCGTGCCGCGAGCTGAACCGCGGGTCGGACACCACCGCACGGGCCAGGGCGTGGCCGGTCACCAGCCAGCCCCGGTGCCCGTCGGGGAACGCGAGCCGGGTCAGGGGATCTTGTTCGCGCAGCCGTGCCAGCTCCTCAGGAGGGTCGAAGGGGCAGCCCGCAGGGCGCTGGGTGGGGAGGGATTCGAGCATGGCGGTCGCCCCGTTTCTCGTCGCGTCGCAAACGTTCAGAACTCCATGAAAGCTACGTTGCGTTCAATGATCCCTCAATCGATGGGACGCTCAATTTCGGTTACTCATGGGCCACTTCGCTGGTTCATTGCAATGATGCTGCATGTGAATGCAATGTGCGTCCTCACCCGTTGCAATGGGCTGCCGGTGAACGCACACTGGCAGCCACCACCGCAGCGCGCAGGAGGGGACCCCACATGCCGGGAGGCAGGCTCACCCACGACGACCGGCGGCACATCGCCGCAGGGCTCGCCGAAGGGCTCACCTACGCCGAGATCGCCAGACGCCTGGACCGGCCGACCTCGACCGTCAGCCGTGAGGTGACCCGCAACGGCGGGCCCGACGGCTACCGGGCCGACCACGCCCACCTGGCCACCGCCCGGCGCGCCCGCCGCGGCGCCCCGGCGGCAGCCCCTCCGGCGTCGGCCGCGGCCTCCGCCGATGCGGACGGGCGCGACCTCGAAGCCGTGCGCGGCTTCGAGGAACACCTGGCGGCGACGCTGATCAGCACCGGAGTGCCCCGGATGACGGCCAGGGTGCTCGCCTGCCTCTGCAGCACCGACACCGGCAGCCTCACCTCCGCCGAGCTGGTCCGGCGCCTGCAGGTCAGCCCGGCGTCCGTCTCCAACGCCATCGCCTACCTGGAGGCGCAGGAGCTCGTCCGCCGCGAGCGCGAGCCCGGGCAGCGGCACGAGCGCTACGTCGTCGGCGACGACGTCTGGTACCGGTCGCTGCTGGCGAGCGTCCGCACGAACGCCCTGCTGGCGGGCGCCCTCCGGGAGGGGGCGCAGGCCCTCGGCCCTGCCACCCCCGCCGGGGCCCGGGCGGCGGACATGGCCGAGTTCCTCCAGTGCCTCAGCGAGGACCTGATCGACAAGGCGGCGTACTGGCGTGACCGGCTGCGCGATCAGCCGAGAACGGCCCGCACGGACAGGCCCACCGCAACCCATGGGATCCTGGACCCGTAACTCAAAGCGAGGAGCGCAATGGCAGCCAACCTGGTCAATCTGGAAGCCGTCGACAAGGTGTACGGCACCCGTGCACTGCTCGACGGCGTCTCCCTCGGGGTCAACGAGGGCGACCGGATCGGCGTGGTCGGCCGCAACGGCGACGGCAAGACCACCCTCATCCGCGTCCTCGCCAAGCTGGAGGAGGCCGACAAGGGCCGCGTCACGCACGCAGGCCACGTCACCCTCGGCGTGCTCACCCAGCACGACTCGCTCGACCCCGCCGCCACCATCCGGCACGAGGTCATCCGCGACATGGCCGACCACGAGTGGGCGGGCAACGCCAAGATCCGCGACGTGCTCACCGGCCTCTTCGGCGGGCTGGACCTGCCGGGCTTCGCCGACGGGCTCGACACCGTCATCGGCCCGCTGTCCGGCGGCGAGCGCCGCCGGATCGCGCTCGCCAAGCTGCTCATCGGCGAGCCGGACCTGATCGTGCTCGACGAGCCCACCAACCACCTCGACGTCGAGGGCATCTCCTGGCTCGCCGGGCACCTGCGGGCGCGCCGCTCGGCGCTGGTGTGCGTCACGCACGACCGCTGGTTCCTGGACCAGGTCTGCACGCGCATGTGGGACGTGCAGCGCGGCACCGTCCACGAGTACGAGGGCGGCTACAGCGACTACGTCTTCGCCCGTGCCGAGCGCGAGCGCATCGCCGCCACCGAGGAGGCCAAGCGGCAGAACCTGATGCGCAAGGAGCTCGCCTGGCTGCGCCGCGGCGCCCCGGCCCGGACGAGCAAGCCGCGCTTCCGGATCGAGGCGGCCAACGAGCTCATCGCGGACGTGCCGCCGCCGCGCGACAGCTCCGAGCTGATGAAGTTCGCCAACGCACGGCTGGGCAAGACGGTCTTCGACCTGGAGGACGTGACCGTCCAGGCCGGTCCCAAGGTGCTCATCGAGCACCTCACCTGGCAGCTGGGCCCCGGCGACCGCATCGGCCTCGTCGGCGTCAACGGCGCCGGCAAGACCTCGCTGCTGCGCGCCCTCGCCGAGGCGGCGCGCACGGAGGGCGAGAAGCAGCCGGGCAAGGGCAGGATCACCGTCGGCAAGACGGTCCGGCTGGCGTACCTCTCGCAGGAGGTCACCGAACTCGACCCCGCCAAGCGGGTGCTGGAGGCCGTGCAGCAGGTGCGCGACCGCGTCGACCTCGGCAAGGGCCGGGAGATGACGGCCGGGCAGCTGTGCGAGAAGTTCGGCTTCACCAAGGAGAAGCAGTGGACTCCCGTCGGTGACCTGTCCGGCGGCGAGCGGCGCCGGCTGCAGCTGCTGCGGCTGCTGATGGACGAGCCCAACGTGCTGTTCCTGGACGAGCCGACGAACGACCTCGACATCGAGACTCTCACGCAGCTGGAGGACCTCCTCGACGGCTGGCCCGGCTCCATGGTCGTCATCAGCCACGACCGGTACTTCGTCGAGCGCACGACGGACCGCGTCCTCGCGCTGCTCGGCGACCGCGCGCTGCGGATGCTGCCGCGCGGGCTGGACGAGTACCTGGAGCGGCGGCAGAAGGTCGTCGAGGCCGCAGCGCCTGCGGCGCAGGCTCCGGTTACCGCTGCCGCCGTGAAGCAGAAGTCGGCCGGTGAGCTGCGCGCCGCGCAGAAGGAGCTGCAGAAGATCGAGCGGCGGCTCGACCGCATCGGGGAGCAGGAGGCGAAGCTTCACGAGCGCATCGCCGAGCAGGCGACGGACTTCGAGGCGGTCGCCAAGCTGGACGCCGAGCTGCGTGAACTCGCGGGGGAGCGCGAGGAGCTGGAGATGCGGTGGCTCGAACTGGCCGAGGACGTTTAGGCGGTTCGTCGGCTGCGGGCCGCGTGTGGTTGCTCGCGCCCACGCGGCGGAGCCGCATGATGTGGTAGTCCCGCGCCCCTACGGGGCGCGGTGCAACGGTCTCGTCACGGGCCGGTCTCAGGTGGTGGATTACGCCTGGAATCGGCCCGTTGGCGTAAAGCGGACGGTGATACAAAAGAACGCCCGCTCGCTCTGCCGTTCACCGAGGAAGCCGATGTCACAGCCGCCCCAGCCGGGTCCGCCGCAGGTTCCGCCGACGCCTCCGGGCGCACCGCAGACCCCGCCTCCGCCCGCGCAGGGTGCCGGGCAGGCCTACATGCCGACCCAGGCCTTCGGCGCGGTCGAGCCGCCGCAGCCTCCGGCGGGCGCGCCGCAGACTCCGCCCCCGCCGCCGCCGTCCGCGCCGGGCGGGTTCGGTCCTCCGCAGCAGCCTGCGGGCGGGTACGGCTACCCCCAGACCGCGCCCCCGGCCGCCCCCGGCGGCTACGGCTACCCGCAGACCCCGCCCCCCGCCGCGGGCGGTTACGGGTACCCCCAGACCCCGCCCCCCGCCGCCCCCGGCGGCTACGGCTACCCCCAACAGGGGCCCGGCGGGCCGCAGTACCCGGCAGGCCCCGCCGCCCCGGCGCCCGGCGGCCCGAAGAAGAAGGCCCCCGTGGCGGCGATCGTCGGCGGAGCCGTCGCGCTCGCCCTGCTCGCCGGCGGCGGCATCTGGTACGCCGTCGGCGGCAGCTCCGACAACGGCGGCACCAAGACCGACAGCAGCCAGGCCGGCGGCCCGCAGGGCGGCGGCGGTGGCGGCAAGGACGCCCCGAAGACGATCGACGGCAAGATGCTGTTCAGCGTCGACTCCCCCCAGGTCGACGACCTCGTCAGCGTCAAGGGCACCTGGGTCACCGGCCAGGTCTTCGCCAAGTCCGACGTCTACAAGGTCGTCGGCTACGGCCTGTCCGGCGGCAAGAAGTACGAGATCCCGCTCGACGGCGAGATCTGCTGGGCCTCCCAGCAGGTGACGTCCGACGGCAAGACCGCCGTCCTGGTCAAGGACTCCAAGCCCACGCCGGACAAAAAGTACGGCGGCTCGTGCAACCAGGTCGTCGCCCTCGACCTGAACAACGGCAAGAAGCTGTGGCAGAAGGCCGCCAAGGCCGGTGACCAGCCGGTGAACTTCGGCGAGGTCACCGTCGGCGGCGGCACCGTCGCCGCGGGCGGCACCAGCGGCGGTGCCGCCTGGTCGCTGAGCGACGGCAAGGAGCTGTGGACGCCCAAGGCCGGCGACGACTGCCGGGACGACGGCTACGGCGGCGGCTCCAAGCTGGTCGCGGTGCGCCGCTGCGGCGACTACGCGCGCCCGCAGATGCAGGTGCAGACCCTCGACCCGGCGACGGGCGGCATCAAGTCCACGTACAAGGTGCCCGCAGGGCTGAACTACGTGCACGTGGTGTCAACCGACCCCCTGATGGTCGCGGTTGACGCGGGCGATCACACGGGCAGCGCCGCCTCCGACTTCCTGGCGATCGACGACAGCGCCAAGGAGGGCACGCTGCGCAGCAAGGTCTCCACGCAGAACGGCAAGTTCACGCCGAAGTGCGAGTCGACCAACGTCGAGGGCTGCAAGAAGGTCGTCGTCAGCAAGGACACCCTCTACCTGCCGACCCAGGAGCACCAGAGCGGCAACTCCCAGGAGGTGGGCCGGGTCACCGACATCGTCGGCTTCGGCCTCTCCGACGGCCAGTCCCGGGGCAAGGTCTCGGGCGCGCCGGGCTCCTCGATCACCCCGCTGTCGCTGGACCGCGACGGGTACCTGGTCGCCTACCAGGACCCGACGTACAAGGCCGGCGGCATGGTGATCCGGATCGATCCCAAGACGTTCAAGACCGATGTGCTGATGAAGAACCCGGTCGACACGATCGAGGCCGAGCGCAAGCTCTCGCCGAACTACCAGGACGTGGTGTGGTCGCAGGGCCGCCTGTACATGGGCAACGGCTTTGCCAACAAGGCCGGTCCACTGGGCAAGGACTACCTGGCCCTGGTCTTCGGGGGCGGCTGAGGACCACGTGATCACCAAGTGATCGTTTGACGGCGTCCCGTGCGTGGAAGCCTGTCGAAACCCAGCCGTATCCCTGTCCATCGCGCGTACATGCCTGAACGATCCGTTTCAGTCGCGAAGTACACGTGATTGGCAGGGATTTCGGCATTCCGGGGGACTTCTCACCGGTAAGGGGCGCGGAACGTCGAACAAGCGTGTAGCTTCCGGGGGCAAGAAGGAGCCGGGGAGACGTACGCGGGGCGACAGGGGGGACGCGCATGGGCGTGCGGCTCATGGTGGTCGACGACCACCGTCTGCTGGCCGAGGCGCTCGCCTCGGCATTGAAGTTGCGCGGGCACCGAGTGCTGGCCGCGGCCGCGCCGAGCGCGGGAGCGGCCGATCTGGTGGTGAGCCGCGCGCCCGAAGTGTGCCTGCTGGGCACGGCGGCCCCGGCGGAGCCGGGTGCCTTCGAGCCGGTGGTGCGGATCAAGCGGGAGCGCCCGCAGGTCGCCGTCGTGGTACTGGGCCCGGTGCCCAGCCCGCTGGGGATCGCGGCCGCGTTCGCCGCGGGCGCCTCCGGCTACGTCCGGCACAACGAGCGCATCGAGGGCGTCGAGCGGGCCATGATGAAGGCCCGCGCGGGCGAGGCCGCGGTCGATCCGCAGCTGCTCCAGGGCGCGTTCGCCGAGCTGCTCAACCCGGCGGCCCAGCCGGACGACGAGGGCGCCCGGCTGCTCCAGCTGCTCACCCCGCGCGAGGTGGAGGTGCTGGTGCGGGTCGCCGAGGGCGAGGACACCCGGCTGATCGCCGCGGGCATGGGCATAGCCCCGAGCACGGCCCGTACGCACGTCCAGCGCGTGCTGATGAAGCTCGGCGTGGGCTCCCGCCTGGAGGCGGCCGCCCTGGCCGCCCGCACGGGTCTGCTCGACCGCGCGACGGGCGGCGGCGCCGTCATTCCGGGCGCTGCTCCGCGGGGGGCGGCGGGGGCGTCGGGCGGAGTCTGAGCCAGACGAGGAAGAAGGCGCCGAGGGCGAGCATGCCCAGGCCCGTCCAGAGGTTGATGTTGATGCCCTGCGCCTTCTTCACGTCCGCGTCCGAGGCGGTGATCCCGGCGACGGTGACGATGATCCCGTAGACGGTGAACAGCGCGCCGATGATCCGCCGCACGTCGAAGAGGCGTGCGGCGGTGGCGGAGGTGCGCTCCAGTTCCTCGACGTCGTGCTGGTACTCGAACTCGCTCACACATTCCTCCTGACGGACGGTGGTTACAGGGAGAAGGGCACGTAACAGGCCGCCGCCAGGACGACCGCGCCCCAGCCCAGCAGGGCGGGCCTGCGGTACCAGGCGTCGTCGCCCTCGGCGGCCGGCTCCGCCATGCCGGGCGAGGAGGTCCCGTAGACCAGGCCGGCCAGGGAGGCGGCCGGTTTGGGCGCGGTGCACAGCGAGACCGCGAGCATCACGGCCGCGCCGATCACGAACGCGACGATGGAGGACACGAAGTTGGCGCCCTGGTCGGACGGGATGCCGATGACGCCCTGCTTGTAGAACCAGAAGTAGTTGACCATCGCGGCCACCGTGCCGCTCAGCAGTCCCCAGAAGCCCGCGGCGGCGGTGGCCCGCTTCCAGAACATGCCGATGATGAAGACGCAGAACAGCGGGACGTTGAAGAACGAGAAGAGCGTCTGCAGGTAGTTCATGATGTTGGAGAAGGACGACGCGATGAAGGCCGTCCCCATCCCGATGACGACTCCGACCGCGGTGACCACGCGCCCGGTCCGCAGGTAGTACGCGTCCTCGCGGCCGCGCCGGACGTAGGCGGCCCAGATGTCGTTGGTGAACACGGTGTTGAAGGACGAGACGTTGGCCGCCATGCCCGCCATGAAGGCCGCCAGCAGCCCGGTGACCGCGATGCCCAGCACGCCGTTGGGCAGCAGGTCGCGCATCAGCACGGGAATCGCGTCGTTGTAGCTCAGGTCGCCGCCCGCCCTGCCGAGCGAGGGCTCCATGACGAGCGCGATGAGCCCGGGGACGACCACGACCATCGGGATGAACATCTTGGGGAACGCGGCGATCAGCGGCGTGCGCCGGGCGGCGCTGAGGTTCTTCGCGGACAACGCGCGCTGTACTTCGGCGAAGTTGGTGGTCCAGTAGCCGAAGGACATCACGAAGCCGAGGCCGAGCACGATGGTCAGCCAGTTGGCGCCCAGCGGGTTGGGGTGCCCGATGCCCGTACCGCCCCAGGCGCTCAGGAAGTCGTCGCCGTGCGAGGCGGTGAGCGAGTGGCTCAGCCCGTGCCAGCCGCCGACCCGCTTGAGCCCGACGATCGTCAGCGGGATCAGCGCCGCGAGGATCACGAAGAACTGCAGCACCTCGTTGTAGATCGCCGAGGAGAGCCCGCCGAGCGTGATGTAGGCGAGGACGAAGAAGCCCGCGACGACGATCGCCACCCACTGCGGCCAGCCCAGCAGCGCCTGCAGCACGATGGCCATGGCGTACAGGTTGACGCCCGCGATGAGCACGGACGACACCGCGAAGATGACCGAGCTGAGCAGGTGCGAGGACGGCCCGAAGCGGTGCAGCAGGAACTCCGGCACGGATCTGACCTTCGAGCCGTAGTAGAACGGCATCATCACCAGGCCCAGGAAGACCATGGCCGGGATGGCGCCGATCCAGTACCAGTGCACGGTGTAGGCGCCGTACTGTGCGCCGTTGGCGGCCATGCCCAGGATCTCGGTGGCCCCGAGGTTGGCGGCCACGAAGGCGAGTCCGGTCACCCAGGCGGGCAGCGAGCGCCCGGAGAGGAAGAAGTCCAGGCTGGTGCGCACCGAGCGGCGGGCGGCGAAGCCGATGCCCAGGACGACCACGAAGTACAGGGCCAGGATCGTGTAGTCGAGCCCGTTGACGGGCAGCCGGAGCCCGTCGGCCAGGGGCATGGGCGCCGTGGTCGCCATGGACGTCATGGGCGGATCACCTCACTCGACGTTGACTGAGTTGTTGGGTCATGATTCCTTGTGTTCGGTTGTGTGTGAAGGTGTTGAGGCCTGCCAGTTGAGGAGAGCCATCGTGAAGAAGACCGCGACCCGGCTCGCCGACGGCCGTGAGCTGCTCTACTACGACTCCCGCGACGACGCGGTCCGGGACGCCGTGGACCGGCGGCCGCTCGGCGCCACCGTCACCGCCTCCGAGATCCGCCGCGACCCGCTGCTCGGCGACAGCGTCGCCATCGCCTCCCACCGCCAGGAGCGCACCTACCACCCGCCCGCGGACCAGTGCCCGCTGTGCCCCTCGCGGGACGGGCGGCTCACCGAGATCCCCGCCGCGGACTACGAGGTCGTGGTCTTCGAGAACCGTTTCCCCTCCCTGGCCGGCGACTCCGGCCGCTGCGAGGTCGTCTGCTTCACCTCCGACCACGACGTATCCTTCGCCGACCTCGACCCCGGGCGGGCCGCCCTGGTCCTCGACGCCTGGACGGACCGGACGGCCGAACTGGCCGCCCTGCCCGCCGTCGAACAGGTCTTCTGCTTCGAGAACCGCGGCGAGGAGATCGGCGTCACGCTCGCTCACCCGCACGGCCAGATCTACGCCTACCCGTTCGTCACCCCGCGCACCGAGCGCATGCTGGCCTCCGCCGCCGCGCACGCCGCCCGCACCGGCGGGCGCAACCTCTTCGACGACACCGTGGCGCAGGAGTACGCCGACGGCCGCCGGATCGTGCTCGACTCCGACCACTGGACGGCGTTCGTCCCCTACGCGGCCCACTGGCCGTACGAGGTGCACCTCTACCCGCGGCGCCGCGTCCCGGACCTGCTCGCGCTGGACGCCGCCGCGCGCACAGAGTTTCCACAGGTCTACCTGGAACTGTTGAGGCGCTTCGACCGGATCTTCGGCCCGGGCCGGCCGCCGACCCCCTACGTCTCGGCCTGGCACCAGGCGCCCTTCCGCCACCCGGAAAGGACCGAATTCGCCCTCCACCTCGAGCTCTTCACCATCCGCCGCTCTCCCGGCAAGCTGAAGTTCCTCGCAGGTTCCGAATCCGGCATGAACGTGTTCATCAACGATGTGCCGCCCGAGGCCGCGGCCCGCCGACTGCGAGAGGCAGCAAGCGCATGAGCAACAGCACGTTCCTGGTCACCGGCGGCGCGGGCTACGTGGGCAGCGTCGTCGCGGCCCACCTGCTGGCCGCCGGGCACGCGGTGACCGTCCTCGACGACCTCTCGACCGGACACCGCGAGGCCGTCCCGGACGGGGCGTCCTTCGTCGAGGGCCGCGTCCAGGACGCGGCGCGGTGGCTCGACGGCTCGTACGACGCCGTGCTGCACTTCGCCGCCTTCTCCCAGGTGGGCCAGTCGGTCGCCGACCCCGAGCCGTACTGGCGCAACAACGTGGGCGGCACAGCCGACCTGCTCGCCGCCATGCGGGACGCGGGCGTCCGCCGCCTCGTCTTCTCCTCGACGGCGGCCACGTACGGCGAACCGGCCACGGTGCCGATCACCGAGGACGCCCCGACGGCACCCACCAACCCGTACGGGGCCACCAAGCTCGCCGTCGACCACATGATCGCGGGGGAGTGCGCGGCCCACGGCCTGGCCGCCGTCTCGCTGCGCTACTTCAACGTCGCGGGCGCGTACGGCCGTTACGGCGAGCGGCACGCGCCGGAGACGCACCTGATCCCGCTGGTGCTGCAGGTGGCACTGGGGCGGCGGGAGGAGATCTCGGTCTACGGCGACGACTACCCGACCCCCGACGGCACCTGCATCCGCGACTACATCCACGTCGCCGACCTCGCCGAGGCGCACCTGCTGGCCCTGGACGCCGCGCGCGAGGGCGAGCACCTGGTCTGCAACCTCGGCAACGGCAACGGCTTCTCGGTCCACGAGGTCGTCGAGACCGCGCGGAAGGTGACCGGCCACCCGATCCCGCAGCGCACCGCCCCGCGGCGCCCCGGCGACCCGGCCGTGCTGGTCGCCTCCGCCGAACGGGCCGCGGCACGGCTGGGCTGGCGCCCGCGCCGCCCCGACCTGGCCGGAATCGTCGAGGACGCCTGGGAGTTCGCACGCCGATGACGACGACTGCCGAGAACTTCCGCACGGTGTACGGGAAGCCGCCCGCCGGGGTGTGGGCCGCACCCGGCCGCGTCAACCTGATCGGCGAATACACCGACTTCAACGACGGCTTCGTGATGCCGTTCGCGCTGCCGCAGCGCACGCGGGTGGCGGCCGCCCCGAGGGCGGACGGCGTACTGCGCCTGCACTCCCGGGAGGCGGGGGAGGGCGAGGCCCGGGGGTGGGCCGCCTACCCGGCGGGCGTGGCGTGGGCGTTGCGCGAGGCGGGCCTGCCCGTGGGCGGCGCGGACGTGTACGTGGAGAGCGACGTGCCGGTCGGCGCGGGACTGTCCTCGTCCGCGGCCCTGGAGGTGGCGACGGCGCTCGCGCTGACCGGGCTGTACGGGGTGGAGCTGCCCCGCCCCGAACTGGCCCGGCTGGCGCAGCGGGCCGAGAACGCGTACGTCGGGGTGCCGTGCGGAATCATGGACCAGACGGCATCGGCGTGCTGCCGGGCCGGGCACACCCTGCACCTCGACACGCGCGACCTGTCGATGCGGCAGATCCCCTTCGGGCTGGAGGGGTGGGGGCTGCGGCTGCTGGTGATCGACACGCGCGTCAAGCACGACGTGGGCGACGGCGCGTACGCGTCCCGGCGGGCGGGCTGCGAGGCCGCTGCGCGGCGGCTCGGGGTACGGGCGCTGCGGGATGTTTCCGTCGGCGAACTGGGGTCGGTGCTGGGGGAGTTGCCCGCTGCGGAACGCCCCTTGGTCCGGCACGTGGTGACGGAGAACGGCCGGGTGGAGCGGGTGGCAGCCCTGCTGGCGGAGGGGGATGCGCGGGCGGTCGGCCCCCTGCTGACGGAGGGGCATGCATCACTGCGCGACGACTTCGGGGTGTCCTGCGCGGAACTCGACCTGGCGGTCGCCACGGCGGTCGGGGCGGGCGCACTCGGGGCACGCATGACGGGCGCCGGCTTCGGTGGTTCGGCGATCGCCCTGGTGGAGGCGGCGGATACGGAGGCGGTGACGAAGGCGGTCACCGAGGCCCTCGGGACGTCGCGGGTGTTCGCGGTGGTGGCGGGGGAGGGGGCGCGGCGGGTGTTGTAGGCGCCCCGGTCCCACCCTTTCGCCGTTTCCTGGGGGCTGCGCCCCCAGACCCCCCTTGTCGCGGCTCCGCCGCTCGTCCTCAAACGCCGGACAGGCTGAAATCAGCCCGTCCGGCGTTTGAGGACACCGCGCGCAGCGCGGTCCGGGGTTCGGGGCGGAGCCCCGAGAAACGGCGAAAGGGTGGGACCGGGGCCTCTAAAACGCCTTCACCAGCACGTGGTTGGTCAGCCCCGGCGGATAGTCCGCCAGCGATGACAACAGCCGGTACCCCACCCGCCGGTAGAACTCCGGCGCCTGGAAGTCCCAGGTCTCCACCTGGCTGCCGATGCAGCCGTACTCCTCGCGCGCCACCCGCTCCGCCCGCCCAACGAGGCGCGAGCCGACCCCCGCGCCGCGGTGCACCGCGTCAACCCACAACAGCTCCACGTGCAGCCATTGCCACTGCACACGACCGACGAGCCCGCCCACCAGCTCCCCGCCCCCGCCGACCGCGTAGGTCTCCAGCGGCTGCGCCTCCATCGCCGGGGTGCCCCGTAACGCCCGCAGCGCGGGCGACCGTTCGTCGTTGGCGCTCTGCAACCGCGCAAGGACAACATCGCGTCGTTCCGGGTCGTTCACCGCCTCAATACTGAACATAAAGCTCACCATAAACACCGGGGCCAGGCAGTTTTGCCAATCCGCTTCCGTTGTCGTACCCCGGCCGTACGCTGATGCACAGTGCCGGTGGGGGCCGGCGCTGATCAGGGGGCGAGACAGGCAGGTACGACGCCCGGGGCGGGGTGGTGTCAGGTCACGGCGGCGGCCGTGCACGGCGTAGGGCCCCGGGTTCGGGCGCCGTACCCGCACTGCTCCGTCTGTCCGGAGATGGGGGTGTCTGTGGCACGAATTCGGGTACTGGTGGTCGACGACCACCGCATTTTCGCCGAGTCGCTCGCCGCCGCCCTCGCGGCCGAGCAGGATGTGGACGTCTCGGCGGCCGGCAGCGGGCCGGCGGCGCTGCGCGCGGTGGAGCGCGCGGCAGGAGAAGGGCGGCGCTACGACGTGCTGCTGATCGACGCCGACCTCGGCACGGTCGGCGCGGACGGTGTGCGCGTACCGCCCCAGCTCCGGGGCCAGGGCCCCGGGCCGGACGGCCAGGGGGCCGTCGCGGAGAGCGCGGTGGACGGCATCTCGCTGGTGGCGCGGGTGCGCGCGGGCCACCCGGGCGTGCGCACGGTGGTGCTGGCCGAGCGGGACGACCCGCGCCGGGCGGCCGCCGCGCTGCAGGCCGGGGCCGGCGGCTGGGTGGCGAAGGACTGTTCGCTGTCCCGGCTGCTCGCGGTGATCCGCGGGGTGCTCCGGGACGAGACGCACCTGCCGCCCGCCCTGCTGACGGGCGTGCT
The DNA here is from genome assembly GCF_047456005.1 of Streptoverticillium reticulum. Classification (NCBI taxonomy): domain Bacteria; kingdom Bacillati; phylum Actinomycetota; class Actinomycetes; order Kitasatosporales; family Streptomycetaceae; genus Streptomyces; species Streptoverticillium reticulum. The sequence continues at coordinate 4,943,716 of NZ_CP179755.1, forward strand.
CCGCGAGCTGACGGCGGCGCGCAAGCACCGCACGGAGAGCGAGCGGCTCGTCGAGTCGCTGACCCCGCGCGAGCGGGAGGTGCTGCGCTGCATGGTGGCCGGGCTCGGCCGCAAGGCGGTGGCCGAGCGGCTGTATCTGTCCCCGCACACGGTGCGCACGCACATGCAGAACGTGCTGGGCAAGCTCGGCGTGCACTCCACGCTCGCCGCGGTGGCGCTGGCCCGGCGGGCCGGCGTGGGCCCGGTGGACTTAGCCGGGGACGTTGTCGAACGGGGCGGTCAACTGGCGTAGCAGTCGCGCCAGTTCGCCCCGCTGGGCGGGGGAGAGCTCGGCGAGGATGGCGCGCTCCTGGGCCAGCAGTCCGGCGAGCGCCTGGTCGGCGCGGTCCCGGCCCTCGTCCGTGAGGCGGACGAGCACGCCGCGCCGGTCGTTGGGGTCGGGCTCGCGCAGCACGAGGCCCTTCTTGGCGAGCCGGTCGATGCGGTTGGTCATGGTGCCGGAGGTGACCAGGGTCTGGGTCAGCAGCTGGCCCGGCGAGAGCTGGTAGGGCGCGCCCGCCCGCCGCAGCGAGGTCAGCACGTCGAACTCCCAGGGCTCCAGCTGGTGCTCGGAAAAGGCGAGCCGCCGCGCCCGGTCGAGGTGCCGGGCGAGCCTGCTGACGCGGCTCAGCACTTCGAGTGGTTCCACGTCGAGGTCAGGGCGCTCTCGACGCCACGCCGCGACCAGCCGATCGACCTCGTCCTCCATGGGATCAGTGTAGTTGGTCTGTCGACATGAAGTCTCTTGACGTCAAGATAATTGGCGGGGGATGCTGGAAGGGCCACGCCAGGTCACTCCTCGCAGGAGGCTCACCATGCCCGTCTGGGATCCGCAGCAGTACCTCCGCCACGCGGGCCCGCGCACCCGCCCCTTCCAGGACCTGCTGGCCCGGGTCCCCGAGCTGCCCGGCAGCCCGGCCCGCATCGCCGACCTGGGCTGCGGCCCGGGCAACGCGACGGCGCTGCTGGCGGAGCGCTGGCCCGACGCGCACATCACGGGCTACGACAACTCGGCCGCGATGCTGGAGGAGGCGCAGGCGTACGCCGGGGAGACGCTGCGGGGCGGCCGCATCGACTTCGCGTACGGGGACCTGACGCAGTGGTCCGCGCCGGGGGCGCGGTACGACCTGATCGTCTCGAACGCGGCGTTCCAGTGGGTGCCGGGCCACGCGGAGGCCTTCCCGGCGCTGCTGGCGGACGTGGCGCCGGGCGGCACGTTCGCCTTCCAGGTTCCGGGAAACGGGGACGCCCCGAGCCATGCGCTGCTGCGCGAGCTGTGCGGGTCGCTGCGCTGGCGGGACCGCTTGGGGGTGGCGGGGCGCCGCATGGTGGACGTCCGCGAGCCCGCGGACTACCTGGAGCGCCTCGCCGCGCTCGGCTGCGAGGTGGACGCGTGGGAGACGACGTACCTCCACCTGTTGGAGGGCGAGGACCCGGTCCTGGAGTGGCTGAAGGGGACGGGCCTGCGGCCGGTGCTGACGGCATTGGCGGATGCCCCCGCCGAGCGGGCGGAGTTCCTCGCGGAGTACCGCGACCTGCTGCGCAAGGCCTACCCGGCGGGGCCGCGCGGAACCGTCTTCCCCTTCCGGAGGATCTTCGTGGTGGCCCGGAAGGCGGGCTGAGCGGGTTCGGCACCGCCGGTCCGCTCCGCGGTGGTTGCTCGCCGCGGCGGCGGATTCAAGGGGCGTGTGCCGCCCCTTGGCCCCCGGCTCGCGCGTTCAAGGAGCGCAAGCGCCCTTGAACCGCCCTGCCGAGGGGCAGTCGCCCCCCGTCAGGGCCGGGGTCCAAAGGTGCGCCCGCACCTTTGAATCCGCCGCAGCGGCGAGCAACCACCGCGGAGCGGACCGGCGGTGCCGAACCCGCCGCAACCGGGTTGCCCCGCGCCCCAACGCGCCGTCAGGCGCGCCGGTGCCCCACAAGCCGCGGCTTCGGCTCAAGGCCGTCCAGCCCGTGCCACGCCAAGTTGACCAGATGGGCCGCCACTTCGGCCTTCTTCGGCTTGCGGACGTCCAGCCACCACTGGCCCGTCAGGGCCACCATGCCGACCAGCGCCTGCGCGTACAGCGGCGCCAGCTTCGGGTCGAAGCCGCGGGCCTTGAACTCCAGGCCCAGGATGTCCTCGACCTGCGTCGCGATGTCGCTGATGAGCGAGGCGAACGTGCCCGTCGACTGCGCCACCGGCGAATCCCGCACCAGGATGCGGAAGCCGTCCGTGTACGTCTCGATGTAGTCGAGGAGGGCGAACGCCGCCTGCTCCAGCAGCTCCCGCGGGTGACCCGCGGTCAGCGCGCCCGTCACCATGTCGAGCAGCTGCCGCATCTCCCGGTCGACGACGACCGCGTACAGCCCCTCCTTGCCGCCGAAGTGCTCGTAGACCACCGGCTTGGAGACCCCGGCCTTGGCCGCGATCTCCTCCACCGAGGTGCCCTCGAAACCCCGCTCGGCGAACAGGGCGCGACCGATGTCCAGCAGCTGCTCCCGGCGCTCCGCGCCGGTCATCCGCACCCGGCGGGGCCGGGCGCGCCGGGGAGCCGGGGCCTTCGGGGAGGAGCTGGGGGAAGAGTCATTGCTGTCGATCGTCGCCACACCGTCCATCATGCCTCCCCCAGCTAACGCTGGGGGCACCCCCAAGGGGCACGCTCCTCCTCCCGGTTTCCCCCGGGCGCCCGACGCGAGTCGATCCGGCTCGCGCTCGGCCAGCGCACGTCGTACGCCCAGCCGGCCTTCTCGAACCAGCGGATGAGGCGGGCGCTGGAGTCGAGCTGGCCCCGCAGCACGCCGTGCCGGGCGGACGTCGGGTCGGCGTGGTGCAGGTTGTGCCAGGACTCGCCGCACGACAGGACCGCGAGCCACCACACGTTGCCCGAGCGGTCACGCGACTTGAACGGCCGCTTGCCGACGGCGTGGCAGATCGAGTTGATCGACCACGTCACGTGGTGCAGCAGCGCCACCCGCACCAGCGAGCCCCAGAAGAAGGCCGTCAGCGCGCCCTGCCACGACCAGGTGGCCAGGCCGCCCACCAGCGGCGGGAGCAGCAGGGAGACGACCGTCCAGAGCACGAACTGGCGCGAGACGGCGCGGATCACCGGGTCCTTGATGAGGTCCGGCGCGTATTTGTGCTGCGAGGTCTGCTCCTCGTCGAACATCCATCCGACGTGGGCCCACCACAGGCCCTTGAGGAGCGCCGGCACCGTCTCGCCGTACCGCCAGGGGGAGTGCGGGTCGCCCTCGGCGTCGGAGAACTTGTGGTGCTTGCGGTGGTCGGCGACCCAGCGCACCACCGGTCCCTCGACCGCGAGCGAGCCCATGACCGCCAGTGCGATCCGCAGCGGGCGCTTCGCCTTGAAGGCGCCGTGGGTGAAGTAGCGGTGGAAGCCGATCGTGATGCCGTGGCAGCCGATGTAGTACATGGCCACCATCAGGCCCAGATCCAGCCAGCTCACTCCCCACCCCCAGGCCAGCGGGACGGCGGCGAGCAGCGCGAGGAACGGCACGGTGATGAACAGCAGAAGGGTGATCTGTTCGATCGAGCGCTTGCTGTCGCCGCCGAGAGTGGCGGACGTAATCGGGGTGTCCTGGGCCTTCGGCGCGTCTTCGAGCACGTCGGGGCTTGCAGTCATGGGTTCCCTCGAGGGAGTCGGAGCATGGCTACGGTTCCGTAACCTACGGCATCGTAAGTATGGCAGGGCGCCCGCCGGGGGCAAGAGGGCTGCGGGGCACCGCGCGTCGGGCGGGGTCCGGGCGGAGACCTATGCTGGGGGCGTCGGACAGCGCGGTCCGCCACCCCTCCAGATGCTCAGAACTTCGCAAGGAGCCGCACCTGTGAGCAGTGCCGACCACACCAATGCCGCCCTGCGGGCCGATATCCGCCGCCTCGGCGATCTCCTCGGTGAGACGCTGGTCCGCCAGGAGGGTGACGAACTTCTCGACCTGGTCGAGCGCGTGCGCGCCCTGACCCGTACGGACGGGGAGGCGGCCGCCGAGCTGCTGGGCGCCACCGACCTGGAGACCGCCGCCCGGCTGGTGCGGGCCTTCTCCACGTACTTCCATCTGGCGAATGTCACGGAGCAGGTGCACCGCGGCCGCGAGCTGCGCGCCAAGCGGGACGCGGAGGGCTCGATCCTGGCCCGTACCGCGGACCAGCTGAAGGAGGCCGACCCCGAGCACCTGGCGCAGACCGTGCAGCACCTGCAGGTGCGGCCGGTGTTCACCGCCCACCCCACCGAGGCCGCCCGCCGCAGCGTGCTCAACAAGCTGCGGCGCATCGCCGAGCTGCTGGACGCGACCGCCACGGGCACGGGCGACAAGCGCCGCACGGACCTGCGGCTGGCCGAGAACATCGACCTGCTCTGGCAGACCGACGAGCTGCGCGTGGCCCGCCCGGAGCCGACCGACGAGGCCCGCAACGCGATCTACTACCTGGACGAGCTGCACGCCAACGCCGTCGGCGACGTCCTGGAGGACCTGGCCGCGGAGCTCGACCGCGTGGGCGTGCAGCTGCCCGCCGGCACCCGCCCGCTGACCTTCGGCACCTGGATCGGCGGCGACCGCGACGGCAACCCCAACGTCACCCCCGAGGTGACCTGGGACGTGCTGATACTGCAGCACGAGCACGGCATCACCGACGCCCTGGAGCAGGTGGACGTGCTGCGCGGCGCGCTGTCGAACTCCATCCGCAACAGCGGCGCCACCGAGGAGCTGCTCACCTCGCTGCAGCGGGACCTGGAGCTGCTGCCCGAGATCAGCCCCCGCTACAAGCGGCTCAACGCCGAGGAGCCCTACCGGCTCAAGGCCACCTGCATCCGCCAGAAGCTCGTCAACACCCGCGAGCGGCTGGCCCGCAACACCCCGCACGAGGAGGGCCGCGACTATCTGGGCACCGGCGAGCTCCTCGCCGACCTGCTGCTCATCCAGGACTCCCTGCGCGCGCACCGCGGCCGGCTGATCGCCGACGGCCGGCTGGAGCGGGCGATCCGCACCCTGGCCGCGTTCGGGCTGCACCTGGCGACCATGGACGTCCGCGAGCACGCGGACGCCCACCACCACGCGCTCGGCCAGCTCTTCGACCGCCTCGGCGAGGAGTCCTGGCGCTACGCCGACATGCCGCGTGACTACCGGCGCCGCCTGCTGGCCAAGGAACTGCGCTCACGGCGCCCGCTGGCCCCGATGCCGGCGCCGCTGGACGCGGACGGGCAGAAGACGCTCGGCGTCTTCCACACCGTCCGCGAGGCGCTGGAGTGCTTCGGGCCCGAGGTCGTCGAGTCGTACATCATCTCGATGTGCCAGGGCGCCGACGATGTCTTCGCGGCGGCCGTCCTGGCCCGCGAGGCCGGGCTGGTCGACCTGCACGCCGGCTGGGCGAAGATCGGCATCGTGCCGCTGCTGGAGACCACGGACGAGCTCAAGGAGGCCGACCGGCTGCTGGACGAGATGCTGGCCGACCCCTCCTACCGGCGGCTGGTCTCGCTGCGCGGCGACGTCCAGGAGGTCATGCTCGGCTACTCCGACTCCTCCAAGTTCGGCGGCATCACGACCTCGCAGTGGGAGATCCACCGTGCCCAGCGCCGGCTGCGCGACGTCGCGCACCGCTACGGCGTGCGGCTGCGGCTCTTCCACGGCCGCGGCGGCACGGTCGGCCGCGGCGGCGGCCCCACCCACGACGCGATCCTGGCGCAGCCGTGGGGCACGCTGGAGGGCGAGATCAAGGTGACCGAGCAGGGCGAGGTCATCTCGGACAAGTACCTCATCCCGTCCCTGGCCCGGGAGAACCTCGAACTCACCGTGGCGGCCACGCTGCAGGCATCCGCCCTGCACACGGCGCCGCGCCAGTCGGACGAGGCGCTGGCGCGCTGGGACGCGGCGATGGACACCGTCTCGGACGCGGCGCACGACGCGTACCGGCGCCTGGTCGAGGACCCGGACCTGCCCGCGTACTTCTTCGCCTCGACCCCGGTCGACCAGCTCGCGGACCTGCACCTGGGCTCGCGCCCGTCCCGCCGCCCCGACTCCGGCGCGGGCCTCGACGGCCTGCGGGCCATCCCGTGGGTCTTCGGCTGGACGCAGTCCCGCCAGATCGTCCCCGGCTGGTACGGCGTCGGCTCGGGCCTGAAGGCGGCCCGCGAGGCCGGGCTGGAGACGGTGCTGGAGGAGATGCACGAGCACTGGCACTTCTTCCGCAACTTCCTCTCCAACGTGGAGATGACGCTGGCGAAGACGGACCTGCGCATCGCGCAGCACTACGTCGACACGCTCGTCCCGGACGAGCTGCGGCACGTCTTCGACACCATCAAGGCGGAGCACGAGCTGACGGTGCGCGAGGTTTTGCGGGTGACGGGGGAGGGCGAACTGCTCGACGCGAGCCCGGTGTTGCGGCAGACGTTCCACATCCGGGACGCGTATCTGGACCCGATCTCGTATCTGCAGGTGTCGCTGCTGCACCGCCAGCGGGAGGCCGCTGCGCGGGGCGAGGGGGCGGATCCCTTGCTGGCGCGGGCGCTTCTTCTCACCGTCAACGGTGTGGCGGCAGGTTTGCGCAACACCGGCTGACAGTGCGGGCCGTATGTGGCTGGTCGCGCAGTTCCCCGCGCCCCTGACAGGGCGCGGGACCGGGACCCGGGGCCGTGGCCCCGGGGCACCCCCGCCTACGAGTTGTAGATCCCCTGCGCCCGCTCCAGGCCGTCCACGATCAGCGACTCCACCGCGTCCGCGGCGCGGTCGACCTCGTAGGCCAGGTCCTTCCGTTCCGCCGACGAGAAGTCCTTCAGGACGAAGTCCGCCACCTGCATCCGCCCCGGCGGGCGTCCGATGCCGAAGCGGACGCGGCAGTAGTCCGGGCCCAGGGCCTTGGTGATGGACTTGAGGCCGTTGTGGCCGTTGTCGCCGCCGCCCAGCTTCAGCCGCAGCGTGCCGTAGTCGATGTCCAGCTCGTCGTGCACGGCGATCACGTGGTCCGCCGGCACCTTGTAGAAGTCGCGCAGTGCGGCCGTCGGGCCGCCCGACAGATTCATGAACGACATCGGCTTGGCGACCACCACGCGGCGGCTGGACACGCCGGGGGTGCCGAGCCGGCCCTCCACCACCTGGGCCCGCGCCTTGTGGGCCTTGAACCTGCCGCCCATCCGCTCCGCGAGCAGGTCCGCGACCATGAAGCCCACGTTGTGGCGGTTGCCCGCGTACTCGGGGCCGGGGTTGCCGAGGCCCACGATCAGCCAGGGGGCGCTGGAGTCGTCCGTCATCTGCATGTCTCCTTCATAGCGAACCGCCGCCCCGCTCCAGCGGAGCGGGGCGGCGGCAGCGGTGTGCTATCGGGGCGAGGCTCAGGCCTCGGCGCCCTCGGCCTCGACCTCGGCGGCGGCACCGGCGACGACGTGCAGCACGACGGCGTCGGCCTCGACGGCCAGCTCGACACCGGCCGGCAGGACGACGTCCTTGGCCAGGACGGAGGCGCCGGCCTCCAGGCCCGCGACGGAGACGGTGACGGCCTCGGGGATGTGGGTGGCCTCGGCCTCGACCGGCAGGGCGGTCAGCGTGTGCTCGAGCAGGTTGCCGCCGGGGGCCAGCTCGCCCTCGGTGTGGACCGGAACCTCGACGGTGACCTTCTCGCCGCGCTTGACGACCAGCAGGTCGACGTGGACCAGGAAGCCCTTGAGCGCGTCGCGCTGGACCTGCTTGGGGATGACCAGCTCGTCGCGGCCCTCGATGTCCAGGGAGAGCAGGACGTTCGGGGTCTTGAGGGCCATCATCAGGTCGTGGCCGGGCAGGTTCACGTGGACCGGCTCGGAGCCGTGGCCGTAGACGACGGCGGGGACCAGGTTGGCGCGGCGGTCGCGGCGGGCGGCGCCCTTGCCGAACTCGGAACGGACGGCAGCGGCGAGCTTGATCTCGGCCATGGTGCACTCCTCGGAGGCTTGAACTGTGCGGGGCGGTCACCCGGCCCACGACAGGCCTGCTACGAAGAGCGCGTCGATAACGGACCACCGCACACCCATGAATGGGGACGGCCTCCCTCGCCGAGCAACTCGATGAGTCTACCCGGCGGGGAGGCCGTCCAGAAATCGATCAGCACACAAGTGCTACTGAAAGATCGTTACGCCTGCTCGTCGAAGAGGCTGGTGACCGAGCCGTCCTCGAACACCTCGCGCACGGCGCGCGCGATGGTCGGGGCGATCGACAGGACCGTGATCTTGTCGAGCTCCAGCTCGTTCGGCGTGGGCAGGGTGTTGGTGAAGACGAACTCGCTCACCTTGGAGTTCTTCAGGCGGTCCGCGGCCGGGCCGGAGAGCACGCCGTGCGTCGCGGTGACGATGACGTCCGCGGCGCCGTGGGCGAACAGGGCGTCCGCGGCGGCGCAGATGGTGCCACCGGTGTCGATCATGTCGTCGACGAGGACGCAGACGCGGCCCTCGACGTCACCGACGACCTCGTGGACGGTCACCTGGTTGGCGACGTCCTTGTCGCGGCGCTTGTGGACGATCGCCAGCGGCGCGCCCAGCCGGTCGCACCAGCGGTCGGCGACGCGCACGCGGCCGGCGTCGGGGGAGACGACGGTGAGCTTGTCGCGGTCGACCTTGGCGCCCACGTAGTCCGCGAGGATCGGCAGCGCGAACAGGTGGTCCACCGGGCCGTCGAAGAAGCCCTGGATCTGGTCGGTGTGCAGGTCGACCGTGAGGATGCGGTCCGCACCGGCGGTCTTGAACAGGTCGGCGACCAGGCGGGCGGAGATGGGCTCACGGCCGCGGTGCTTCTTGTCCTGACGGGCGTAGCCGTAGAACGGCACGATCACCGTGATGGAGCGGGCCGAGGCCCGCTTCAGCGCGTCGATCATGATCAGCTGTTCCATGACCCACTTGTTGATGGGAGCCGTGTGGCTCTGCATCAGGAAGCAGTCGGCGCCGCGCGCGGACTCCTGGAAGCGGACGTAGATCTCGCCGTTGGCGAAGTCGAATGCCTTGGTCGGGACCAGGCCGACGCCCAGCTGGTGCGCGACCTCCTCGGCAAGCTCGGGGTGGGCGCGGCCGGAGAAGAGCATGAGCTTCTTCTCGCCGGTCGTCTTGATCCCGGTCACAGCACAATCTCCTTGGATGTCGCTTTGTGTGCGCTTATCACGGTACGCCCCGCACGGCGTCCCGGTGTCACGGTCACTGCTCTCCGTCGGTGTTCCGGTGAGCTGCGGAAGCGGCGTCTGCGGCGGCGCTTCCCGGGCGCTTGCGCGCCACCCAGCCCTCGATATTGCGCTGCTGGCCGCGGGCGACGGCCAGGGCGCCCGGGGGCACGTCCTTGGTGATGACCGAGCCGGCGGCCGTGTAGGCGCCGTCCCCGATCGTGACAGGAGCCACAAACATGTTGTCCGAACCGGTCCGGCAGTGCGAGCCGATCGTGGTGTGGTGCTTGCTGACGCCGTCGTAGTTCACAAACACGCTGGCGGCACCGATGTTGGTGTACTCGCCGATCGTGGCGTCGCCGACGTACGACAGATGCGGGACCTTGGTGCCCTCGCCGATCTCGGCGTTCTTCATCTCGACGTAGGCCCCGGCCTTGGACTTCCGGCCCAGGTTCGTACCCGGACGGAGGTAGGCGAACGGGCCGACGACGGCGCCCTCGCCGATCCGCGCCGAGACGGCGACCGTGGTGTCGACGCGCGCGCCGGCGCCCACGGACACGTCCGTCAGGCGGGTGTTGGGGCCGACCTCGCTGCCTGCGGCCAGGTGGGTGGCGCCGAGGAGCAGGGTGCCGGGCTGGACGAGCGCGTCGGGCTCGAAGGTGACGGTGACGTCGACCCAGGTGGTGGCCGGGTCCACGACGGTCACGCCGCTCATCATCGCGGCGTGCAGCAGGCGCTCGTTGAGCAGCTTGCGCGCCTCGGCCAGCTGGACGCGGTTGTTGATGCCCAGGATCTCCCGGTGGTCGCCGGCCACGGCCGCGCCCACCCGGTGCCCGGCCTCGCGCAGGATGCCCAGGACGTCGGTCAGGTACTCCTCGCCCTGGCTGTTGTCCGTGCGGACCTTGCCGAGCGCGTCCGTCAGCAGCTGGGCGTCGAAGGCGAACACCCCGGAGTTGATCTCGCGGATGGCGCGCTGCTCGTCGGTGGCGTCCTTGTGCTCGACGATCGCGGTCACGGCGCCGGTCGCGGCGTCGCGCACGATGCGGCCGTAGCCGGTGGAGTCCGGGACCTCGGCCGTGAGGACCGTGACCGCGTTGCCGTCGGCGGCGTGGGTGTCCGAGAGGCGCCCGAGCGTGTCGCCGGTCAGCAGTGGGGTGTCGCCGCAGACGACCACGACGGTGCCGTCGAGCGCGATGCCGCTGTCGGAGAGCTCCTCGAGGCCCATGCGCACCGCGTGCCCGGTGCCGTTCTGCTCGTACTGCACGGCCGTGCGGACGCCGGGGTCGATCTCGGCCAGGTGCGCGGAGACCTGCTCACGGGCGTGGCCGACGATGACGACCAGGTGCTCCGGGTCCAGTTCGCGGGCGGCGGAGACGACGTGTCCGACGAGGGAGCGGCCGCAGAGGGTGTGCAGGACCTTGGGGGTCGCCGACTTCATGCGGGTACCCTCACCCGCTGCGAGGACGACGACGGCTGCCGGGCGGTTGGCGCTCACGGGTGTGTCCTTTGGCTTCGAGTGGTGGACACCCGAAGGATACCGGTGAGTCTTGCGGCCGAAACGCGCCCCGGGAACGACTGCCTGGTCAGGGCCTCGGAGCGGGACGGAAATCACGGGAAGAACCCGGAAGGAAACGGTAGGGCCCGGAGGAAACCGGAGGAAACCGAAGAAAGCCGAAGAAAAAGGCCCGGAACGGAAGCTCCCCCGCCAGGACTCGAACCTGGAAAGACGGCACCAAAAACCGTAGTGTTGCCAATTACACCACAGGGGATAGCAATCTCACCCGAATCGGACATTGGCCAAGACCTGTCCGCCGGGTACCCCACACTATGCCGTACCGCCGCCCTCCGACGCGACGGTATGTGCCCTTGTACTGCTGCGCACCCCGGGAAAAGCGGTGGCACCCGCCCGTAGTCTGGGTGGTATGACCACAACGGGGGCAATCACGGACGCAGGCGCGCGCGGCGCGCCTGCGGGGCCGTGGTGGTGGGCGCGCCGGCGGGGCCTGGCGCTGGACGCGGTGCTGGCCTTGGTGTCGGCGCTCGAATGCATGCTGGAGGGCGTCTCCTTCGCGAACGAGGCCGGACTGCCGGCCGCGCTCGTCGGCCTGGCGGGGATACCCGTGGGGGCCACGCTGCTGCTGCGGCGGCGCTGGCCCGTCGCGGTGGTGCTGGTGTCCATCGCGATCACCCCGGCCGAGATGGGCCTGCTGCTCGGCATCGTCGGCCTCTACACCCTCGCGGCCTCGGACGTCCCGCGCCGCATCATCGTCGTCCTGTCCGGCGCCTCCTTCGCCGGGACGCTGGTCGTCACCCTCGCGCGCTTCCACCGCGACATGCCGCAGGACGCCTACCGCCCCGGATTCTGGGCGACGCTGGTCTTCTCCCTGGTGATGGCCCTCGGCCTGACGGCGCCGCCGGTGCTCATGGGCCTGTATGTCGGCGCCCGCCGCCGCCTGGTGGAGAGCCTGCGCGAGCGCGCCGACGGCCTGGAGCGGGAGCTGTCCCTGCTGGCCGACCGCGCGGAGGAGCGGGCCGAGTGGGCCCGCAACGAGGAGCGCACCCGGATCGCGCGCGAGATGCACGACGTGGTGGCCCACCGGGTGTCGCTCATGGTGGTGCACGCGGCGGCCCTGCAGGCGGTGGCCCTCAAGGACCCCGAGAAGGCGTCCCGCAACGCGGCCCTGGTCGGTGACATGGGCCGGCAGGCGCTGACGGAGCTGCGCTCGATGCTGGGCGTCCTGCGGACGGCTTCGGACGTCCCCGCTGCTCCCGCCCCGGAGGAGCCGGAGCGGCTCGCGGCCGTGGCGGCCGCCGCGTCGGCGCGGGTCAAGGCGGCCGGGGACGCCGCCGGGCCGTCGCTGGAGGAGCTGGGCGACCTGGTCGAGCAGTCGCGCACGGCCGGGATGGTCGTGGAGCTGTCCATGGAGGGCGATGAGCGGTCGTACGCGGCGCCGGTGGAGAGCACGGCCTACAGGGTGGTGCAGGAGGCCCTGACGAACGTGCACAAGCACGCACCCGGCGCGAAGGCCGTGGTGCGCGTGGCGCACCGGGCGGCGGAGGTCGCCCTCCAGGTGGAGAACGGCCCGTCGGACGGCCCCGGCCCCGGCCTGCCGAGCGGCGGCAACGGCCTGATCGGCATGCGGGAGCGCGTGGCCGCGCTGGGCGGGGTGTTCGTGTCGGGACCGACGGATGCGGGGGGCTTCCGGGTGTCGGCGGTGATACCGGCTTAGGGGGTGCCGGGGCGCCCGGAAGGGGCGCGGGGAACTGCGCGACCGGCCACGACGCGCCCGCAGCCGAGGTTCTCGGGGCTTCGCCCCGGCCCCCCGGGGTAGTGCGTCGACCCCGGGTCGGCGGTGGCTGGTCGCGCAGTTCCCCGCGCCCCTGACGGGGCGCGAATACGGCGCACGAAGATCCGCCGGACAGGCTCTAGGCCTGGCGGGCCCCCGCCGACAGCCGCGACGGCCGCATGCCCGTCACCAGCGTGCCGATCGCATGATCGATGTCCGACCCCAGATACCAGTCGCCCGCATGGTCCAGCCCGTACACCCGCCCGTGCGCGTCGATCGCCAGCAGCGCCTGGCCGTCCAGCTCCTGGCCCAGCGGACACACGTCCGCCCCCAGCGCCCGCCCCAGGTCGGCGACGGTCCGGGCCAGGTGCAGCCCGTGCATCGGGTCGATCTCGAACGGTGTCGGCGCGATGTGCCGCCCCGGTCCGGACGACGCGATGCGCAGTCCGCCGAACTCCGCCCACGCCTCCACGGCCGCGGGGAAGACGGTGTGCCGGTGCCCGGCGGGCGAGACGTGGGCGCGCAGGGCGTCGGCCCACTGCTCGGCGGCCTTGATGTCCCAGCGTCCGGGCTGCCACCCGGCCTCGCGCAGGGCCACGTCGACGGCGACGGGGAAACGGGTGGCGGCGGTGCGGTCGAAAGCGCGCATGGTGTGGTGGTCAGTTCCTGCCATGGGTCGAGGGGGCCGGGTCGACGGAGCGTACGCCGAAGTGGGCCAGCAGCGCGGTACAGGAGCGGCAGGGCGGGGCGTAGCCGCCGTGCAGCGGGTCGCCGTCCTCGCGGATGTGGCGGGCCGTCAGCTTGGCCTGCTTGAGGGCTCGCCGGGCCTCGCCGTGGGTGAGGGGTTTGCGGGAGGCGCGTTTGCTGCGGCCGCCCTCGAAACCGGTGAGGAAGCGGGTCAGCAGGACCGCTTCCGGGCAGCGGCCGGTGAAGCGCTCGCGGCGGTCGCTGGTGAGGGTGTCCAGAAAGTCCTGGACGAGCGGGTGCAGCCGGGGCGGCTGGTCGGCCTTGCCGCCGGTGCAGGTGAGGGTCTCGCCGCGGACGGAGAGCGCCGCGGCGACCGCGGGCAGGATCCCGTCGCGCCGGTGCAGCAGTGCGGGCGGTCTGTCCGCGTCCTCGGTGGAACTCCAGGTGAGCCGGGGGTCGCCGGGCGTACCGCCCTCGGTCTGGCGGTCCTGAGTCGTGTGCATGGTGGTACTTCCCTCCCGTGCAATCCCCCTGTTGCGGGGATCAGACTGCCAAATGGGGTGGCGGGTGCGGAAGGCAGGTCGGCGTTGCGTGCGCCTGGTGTGCCGCGTGATGGCTGAGGGGGCACGAGTTGTCGCCGTGGGAGTGGAGCTGCGGCGGGGTCATATCGGTATTCACGCCGCGCCGGTGTACGCGGTTGCAAGCGCCGGTCGGATGTCGGCGGCATAGGCGCGGGGCGGGTGCGGGGCAGCGGCGGAATCCCGTCTTGCGGCACCGCATAGGCTTGTCGGTCACGAGGTGTGCTCGGCCTGCGGCCGGGTCTCCAGGAGACAGCAGGCAGTCAGTAGGGGGCTTCCGCCATGACTTCAGGTCGGCTCGGGCAGCAGGCCGCGCCACCGAACGCGGCCTATGCCGGGCAGGTCGTGCACTTCCCGGACCCGGTCCGGCACGCCCGTCATCCCAAGGGCGTCCGGGTGGACGAGAACGGCTTTCCGGACTTCTCCGCGTACGCCAGGGCCGCCGCCGAGATCGCGGAGCCCCCGGAGGGCTTCGGCGTCGACGAGCTGCGGCTGACCGACTACGTGTCGGCCAACGCCGCGCTCTGCGCGGCGGGCCACGAGCTGTGGGCGAGCATGCCGCCGGTGGCCACCCCGCACGGCTGGACCTGGCACCACGTCGCGGGCACCCGGCGCCTGGAGCTGGTCCCCGTCGAGGTCAAGGCGCTGCTCCGGCACCACGGTGGCCTGACGACGGCCCTCGTGGACCAGGACAAGCGCGGCACCCGCCCGCTGCAGGAGACCCGTCCCGTGCACTTCGCGCTCCCGCAGCGGGAGCTCGCGGTGACGGAGGAACAGGTCCAGGGCGTCGAGGAGGACCTCGGCTACCGTCTGCCGGACGCGTACCGCTCCTTCCTCAAGGCGGCGGGCGGCTGCGCGCCCGTGGGCGCGGCGCTGGACGCGGAGCTGGGCCTGCTGATCGACCAGCCGTTCTTCACGGTGCGCGAGGAGGCGGCGGTCAACGACCTCGTCTACGTCAACAAGTGCCTGCGGGACCACCTCACCAAGGACTACCTGGGGGTGGCCTTCGTCCAGGGCGGCGTCCTCGCCGTCAAGGTGAAGGGCGAGGCGGTCGGTTCGGTGTGGTTCTGCGCGTACGACGACGCCCGGGACCACGACGGCTGGACGGTGCAGGAGCGGGTGGAGCACCTCCTCCTGCCCTGCGGCGAGGACTTCGACGCCTTCCTGATGCGGCTGGCCGGCGGACCGCCGGAGCTGGAGACGGTGGCGAACCTGATGGTGGACGGCGGCTTCGCGTACGCCGTGCCGGTGGAGGGGTGAGCGGCGCATGGTGACGTTCGCGCAGGCGCAGGAACGGGCGGAGCGCTGGGTCAACGGCGACGTGCCCGGATACCTCCACCGCGAGGTGCAGGTACGGGAGTTCGACCTGGGCTTCGTGGCCTGGGCCGAGGGCGGCTCCGGAGGCGGCGGCGCCCGCCTGGTGATCGCCCGGGACAGCGGTGAGACGACGCTGTGGCCGGCACTGCCGGTGGGCGAGGTGATCCGCCGCTACGAGGAGGAGTACGGAACGGTGCCCGTGGACGAACCGGCCCCGGACGCGGCACCGCCGCGCCGGGTGGACCTGGAGGCGACGTCGTTCCTGCTGTCGCCGCCGCAGTGGCTGCAGGACGCGGCGGACGCGATGGGGATTCCGGACCGCAGGACGCCGTCTTCGCCTCCGGCGGGGGACGGTGACAGGACGGGGAAGCCTGCGGCGGCGGAGGACGGTGACGGTACCGGGGCGCCTTTGGCGGGGGCGGGCGGTGACGGTACCGCGGCGGTCACGTCCTGGGAGGACGTGGACAAGTCCGCTGCGGGCGCGGCCCCCTGGGCGGGTGCCGACGAGGACGACGACCGCTCGGTGGGCCTGCCGGCGACGGTGCTGACGCCGGCGCTGTCCGGTTCGGACGCCGACGACACGCCGCCGCCGGGCGTGCGTTCGGACGCGAAGACGGAACTGCTGCCGCGGGGCAGTGCGTTGCCGGCCACGGCGATCGCCCCGGCTTTGCCGGATGCTGCTCCGCAGGGTGCGCCGGGCGTTCCCGGCGCCCCGGGTGCGGCGCACGGCCATGCCGCTCCGGGCAGCCCGGGTGCCCCCGGTGCGCCCGTCGGCCTTCAGAGCCCGGGCATTCCGGGTGCCCCGCAGGCACCCGGTGCCCCGATGGTCCATGGCATGCCCCACGCCCCGCAGAGCGCGGATGCCTCTGGCGGTCCGCAGGGCCTCGGTGGCCCCGGTGCCCAGCACGGCGTGGGGGGCCCGGGCACCCCGGGTGGCCCGGCGGGCCTTGGCCCGTCCGGCGGCGGCCCGGGTGTGCCCGGTGCCCCGCAGCCTGCAGGTGCCCCGGGTACCCCTGGCGGCCCGCAGGGAATTGGTGGCCCTTCGACCCCTGGCGTATCCGGTGGCCCGGCGGTCCCGGGTGTTCCCGATGTCCCGCAGGGCACCGGTGGTCCGGTGTCCCTCGGTGCGTCCGGCGACCCGGCCCTGGGCGGGCCTGATGGCCCGCAGAACATGGGTGGCCCGGCGGCACCTGGCGCGCCCGGCGTCCCGCAGGGCACCGGTGGCCCGGTGAGCCTTGGCGCACCGCAGGTGCCCGGCGTGCCGGGCGGCCCGCAGAGCATCGGTGGCCCCTCGGCCCCTGGCGTACCCAACGCCCCGCAGGCACCCGGCATCCCCGGCGCTCCCGTGGCCCCGGGCGTTCCTGGTGTCCCGCAGGGCGGCAGCGGTCCGATGACTCCCGGCGTGCCCGGTGGCCCGTCGGTTCCCGGCGTGCCCGGCGGTTCGCAGAACGCGGGTGACCTGTCGGTCTCCGGTGTTCCCGGTGCTCCGGCGGTTCCGGGTGTCCCTGGTGTTCCGCAGGCGCCCGGTGTTCCGGCGGTTCCGGGTGTCCCCGGCGCCCCGCAGGGGACCGGCGGCCAGGTGACTCCCGGGGTGCCCGGTGGTCCGTCGGTTCCCGGCGTGCCCGGCGGTTCGCAGAACGCGGGTGACCTGTCGGTCTCCGGTGTTCCCGGTGCTCCGGCGGTTCCGGGTGTCCCTGGTGTTCCGCAGGCGCCCGGTGCTCCGGCAGTTCCGGGTGTCCCCGGCGCCCCGCAGGGGACCGGCGGTCCGCTGACTCCCGGCATGCCGGGCGGACCGGCAGGCGAGAGCCCGCAGGACATCGGTGGCCCGGTGACTCCTGGTGCCCCGCAGGCGCCTGGCGTGCCCGGCGGCCTGGCAGCCCCCGGCGTGCCGGGCGGTCCGCAGAGCCTCGGCGGCCCGTCGGCTTCTGGCGCACTCAACGGCCCGCAGGCGCCTGGTGTCCCCGGTGCTCCGGCGGTCCCGGGCGCCCCCGGCGGCCCGCAGATCATCGGCGGACCCGGCACCCACCAGGGCATCGGTGGCCCCGCGGCCCCCGGCATGCCCAACCCTCCGCAGCCGCCCGGCGTCCCCGGCGCCCCCAACCCCCCGCAGCCGCCCCCCGTCCCGGGTGCCCCGGGTACCCCCAACGCCCCGCAGGGCACCGGCGGTCCGGCAGCCCCCGGCATCCCCGGCCTCCCGCAGCCGCCCGCCGTCCCCAACGCGTCCCAGGGCACAGCCGCCCCCGGCACTCCGCAGGGCACCGCTGCCCCGCAGCCGCCCGCCGTCCCCAACGCGCCCCAGGGCGCACCCGCCCCCGGCACCCCCCAGGGCGCGGCCACCCCCAACGCCCCCCAACCCCCCGGAACCCCCGGAGGGAACCGGCACTACGCCGCCACGATGCTGGCCGACCCCAGTGCCATGGCGGGCGCCTCCGCGCGCCCCGGTGCCAACCCGCCCGCGCCGCCCGGCGCACCCGGCGTCCCCGGCGGCACCCCGCCTGCGCCCCCCGGCGCGCCCGGCGGCGTGCACCACGCCGCCACCATGTTCGCCCCGCAGGGGCCCGGCGGACCCGTCCAGCCCCCGAGCCCCCCGCAGGGGCCCGGGCAGGGGCCCGGTGTGCATCACGCCGCCACGATGCTCGCCGGGCCGAACGGCCCGCAGGCGCCGGCCGCACCCCGGCCTCCTGGCATCCCCGGAGGGGGCCCGCTCGCCGGGCCGAACGGCCCGCAGGCACCGGCCGCACCCCAGCCCCCAGGCGTCCCCGGCACCCCCGCAGGGGCACCCGCACCCCAACCCCCCGCCGCCCCGCAGGGGTACGGGTATCCCCAGCCCTCCGCCGGGCCGCCCACCGTGGGGCCCGGGTACATGGCCGTGGTGCGGTACCGGGCCCAGGACGGGTCCGAGCAGCAGATCATCCGGCGCAGTGCGCCGGGCACGCCGCACCCGGAGTGGCAGATCCTGCACGAGCTGCGCGGCATGAACGTGCCCCCGCAGTCCGTCGTCGAGCTGCACACCGAGCTCGAGTCCTGTGATCTGCCGGGCGGTTACTGCGCCCGCATGGTGCGCGAGACCTGGCCGCAGGTGCGGATCAGCCACACCGCCGCGTACGGGCGCGACCACGCGACCCGGCAGCAGGGCGTGCGTCATCTCGTCGCGCACCAGGGCGAGTTGCACCAGGTCGCCGACGGCCCGGCGCGCCCCGCGCCGAACCGGGCGCCGCTGCCGCACCCGAGTCAGGTGCGTCCGGCTCCGCCCGCGGCGCCGGACGCCATCGGGCGGGAGCTCGCCGAGTCCTTCGGCCCGCAGGGCGTCTTCCGTTTCGACCAGCGCGCCGTGTCGCGCCAGGGCGTTCCGGAGGTCGTCGCGCAGACCCTCGTCCAGGCGGGCGTGCCCGTCGACTTCGGCCCGTTCTTCTGGGGGCAGGCCCAGCCGGGCCGCCCGGTGCCGACGCTCGCCGAGCTCGCCGTCGAGCGCGGGGCGCAGTCGGCGGCGGACGCCGGTTCGTACCTGGTGATGGGCAGCGACTACGGCCGCCAGCTGTGCGTGCAGTACGGTACGGCGCACATCGTGGCCGTCCCCCTGGAGGCCGGGCCCGACGGGCGTGCGGCCGTGCCGCAGTTCGTCAACACGAGCCTTCCTCAGTTCGTACGCTCTTTGGCGCTGCTCGGCAAAATGTGGCGCTGGCGCTACGGGCTGACGCCGGAGCAGGCCGGGCGCTGGACCGTGGACTTCCAGGAACAACTGGCGGCACTGGACCCGGTGGCCCTCTCCTCGCCGGAGAACTGGTGGGCCGTGCTGCTGGAGCAGATGTGGGACGGTCTTTTCTAGCGGCCGGCCGAGGCGTGGACGGCACAGGGCGCTCGACCCGTGGACGGCGGGACGGGCGCCCTGTGCCCAAGACGGGGCGGAGTGTCGTGTCAAGAGCGCCTCTCCCGTCCAGGAATGATGGGACGCCGGACCGCGTCGCATACCGGATTTCCGGATATAAGGGGCTACAGGGATGAGTTCATCGGTGTCTCCTGACGGATTCGCTGTCGTACGGGGTCGCGGCTACCGGCCCGAGCAGGTCGACCGCGCCCTCACGGAGTTGGCGCGCCAGCGCGACTCCGCATGGGAGCGTGCCGCGCGACTGACCGTCCTCGGGCGGGAGATGGAGGACGAGGTGCGGCGGCTCGCCGAGATCGTCGGCAAGCTCCCGCCGCAGACGTACGACACCCTGGGCCCGCGCGCCCAGGGCCTGCTGACCACCGCCGAGCTGGAGGCCGCCGGCCTGCACGAGCGCGCCGAGGCGGCCGTCGTCGACCTTCAGGAAGCCACCCAGGCGCACTCCCGCGAAGTCCGTGACGCGGCGCACGAGTACGCCGTGGCGGTGCGGGCGGAGGCGGAGGAGTGGGCCCGGCAGGCCCGTCTCGCCGCCGAGTCCGTCTCCGACGACCTGCGCACGAAGGTGCGCCACGAGGTGACCCAGCGCCGGGAGGAGTCCCTCGCGGCCCTGAAGGAGATGCGCCGGCGCACCGCGCAGGCGCTCGCCGAGCAGGAGAAGGACCACGCGGAGCGCTGGGACGCGGCCGGCCGCGAGATCGCCGAGCGCGAGGCGGCGATGGACGCCCGGGTGGCGGCGATGGAGGAGTACGGCCGCACGGCCCTGAACGATGCGCAGCGCCACTACGCGGACGCGGAGGAGGCCGCGCGCCACGGTCAGGAGGATGCCGAGGCGCAGGCGGCGGCCGTGCTCGCGCAGGCGCGGGTGCGCGAGGAGCGGATCGCGCGGGAGACCGAGCGGGTGCTGCGGGAGCACGAGGAGCGGCGCGAGGAGTTGCGGTCGCACATGGCCCATGTGCGGCACAGTCTGGCGGCTCTGACCGGCAAGCCGGTTGCGGAGGACGTGGGGGACTAGTCCGTTCCCCGCGCCCCGAAACGGGGCGCGGGGAAACCGTGGCTACTTGGCCGCCTGCACCACCAGCGCCACTGTCACCTGCAGGCCGTCCTCCGTCGTCAGGCGGAGTACGTAACTGCCCGGCTGGCCGCCCGTGAACAGTTCCGGCACCTCGGCCACCCCGTCCTTGCCGGTCGGCGCGAGGGTCACGGTGCGGACCGGACTGCCCGCCTTGTCCTTGAAGAACGGGCCCGTGGTCTCGGCCGGCTTGCCGTCCTGACCGTAGACCGTGGCCGTCACCACCGTGCCGGCGACCGGCTTGCCCTTGCCGAGGGACTCGACCTTGATGCGCTCGGCGAACGAGCCCATCGGGGCCGCCGTCAGGATCTTCTTGCCGACGAGGGCGAGTTCGTCCGCCTTGCGTGCTTCGACGTCGGCGTCGAAGTCGGCCGGCGTGACGTCCTTCACCGTGGCGCGCACGGTGAACTTGCCCGTCACGTCGCCCGCGGTGATCTTCGGCGCGGTGGCCACGCCGTTCTCGCCCGCGGTGACGGTGGCGAGGACCGTGCGGTTGTCGTCCTTGCTCGGGAAGCTCGCCCCGGTCTTGCCGATGATCTCGAAGCGGACCTCGGCACCCGGCACCGGCTTGCCGTTCTTGTCCAGGACCTTGACGCCCGGCCGGGCGTCGAACGTCTCGCCCGCCGTGGCCGTCAACGTGCCGTCGTCGCCGAGGCGTTCGAGGTGGTCGGCCACCGGCTTGGCCGGGGTCGGCGGAGTGGGCTTGTCGCCGCCCTTGTCGCCGCCGTGGTCCCCGCCCTGGTCGCCACCGCCGCCCGGCTTGGACGGCTGCGAGGGCTTGGACGGTTCGGAAGGCTTCGACGGCTCGGCCGGCGTGCTCGGCCGCGACGGCGTACTCGGCGTGCTCGGCGCCGAGGGCCGCTCCGGCTTCCGCGCCGGGGGCACGCTCACGGGCGGCGGGGTGCCGGTCGGGCCCGAGCCGTGCCCGGTGTCCGGCAGCGAGACGGCCTCGCCGCTCTGGTACGTGCGCATCCAGGCCTCGACCGCGTTCACGTAGTCGCGGGAGCTGTTGTAGCTGAGGATCGCCCTGTCGAGGTCTGCGGGGTTGCTGAGGTCCTTGTTGCCGGCACACAGGTAACGGGCGGTGCCCGCCGCCGCGTCGAAGATGTTGTTGGGGTCCTTGATGCCCAGGCCGCGGCCGTCCGCGCCGTAGCTCTCCCACGTGGACGGGATGAACTGCATGGGCCCGACGGCGTGGTCGTACACCGGGTCGCCGTCCCACTTGCCGCCGTCGGTGTCCTTCACGAGCGCGAACTTGTCGCCGGTCAGGGCGGGGCCGATGATCGGCTTCTCGGTCGAGCCGTCGGAGCGCAGGCCGTAGCCGCTCGCGTGCTCGGACTCGACCTTGCCGATGCCGGCGATCAGCTGCCACGGGATGTGGCAGCCGGGATAGAGGTCCTTGGCCAGGTCCTCGGCGTGCTTGTACGCGGCGAGGGCCGTCGCGGGAATGCCCGTCGCACCGTCCGGAGCGTCACCGGGCGTGCTGGTGCCGGGTCTTCCACTGGCGCCGGGCCGCGGGACGAGGTCGGGCAGGGTGAGGTTGGGGGAGCCGTGCGGCCGGCTCTGCGGGTTGTCGGGACCCGGTGTGGGGTCGCCCCCGTCCGCGGTGTTGTGCGGCGGGCTGGCGCCCACGGCCGCGGTGGTGAGGCTGGCGACGAGCAGAGCAGTGCACAGTCCCTGGCGGGAGACGCTGGCAGCGCGAGTCTGAAGTATCTTCACGGAGGCTGCTTCCTTGGGAGACCGGCGGCCGTACGAAGGGGGTCGCACGAGCCCCCCTCGGCCATAAACCCGAACACTAATTCCCGCAAGCACCAAATGTCTTGTCCGGGGACGGGATTCACAGATTCTGCGCGCGCCGTTTCTCCGTACGCCCCCTTTTCCCGCCTCTCCCCGCCCAGCGGACGCGACCGGGCACCATCGTCGAGGGTCGTGGAGTGCGGCCGGGGCGGGAAGCTGTAAACCCGTCACATCGGGTGACAAGCAGACAACGGAACCCGGCCCGGGCGCGCGCTGGAGTGCGCGCCCGGGCCGGGTACGGTCGTGCTCAGAACCGGAAGATCGACTTGAGGTCGATCTGCACGGGGAAGGGGACCTCGGCGCGGAAGCGGTCGGTGTGGGCTGCGCCCTCGGGGTGACTGGCCAGTGCGTAGACACCGCTCGGCTGGTCCAGCCAGAACTCGTGGAGGACGGGGAAGCCGTCCTCGCCGCGCTCCACGCGCCAGTAATGCGGAATTCCCGCCTCGGCGTACATCGCGGGCTTGCGGAAGCGGTCGTCGGACCGTGAGCCGTGGGAGACCACTTCGACCACGAGGGACACGGCGTCGACCGGCACGCACTCCAGGGTGAAGAAGTCCAGGCCGGTGCGGTCGAAGACGATGACATCCGGCTTGGGCGGGTTGTACTCGTCGACCAGTACGCAGCGCTCGGTGTTCACCTCGTAAGGATCTTGCTTGGCGCCGCGCAACTGGAAGTACAGCTCATCGCGTACCCGGTCGTGCCACTGGTTCGTCATCCCCCGGACCGCAATCTTCCCATCCACGAGGTCCCACTCGAACGGCAGATCCAGGTCTTTGACCTCGTCATACGTCCAGCCCCGGGACGGCGGGTGCATCCAGTCGATCGGCTCGGCAGTCACGTGCCACCTCCCTCGAAGTCGCCTGTTTCACAGCCTAGCGGCGGCCCGCCCCGGCAGGATCGTTACGGCGGTGGCTGTCGGCGGACCGTCGTAGTCTGGAAGCACCCCGGCCCGTACGCACGCGTCGGGCGATTCGCGTTGTCCGCTTGTCCACCCCCGGGACGGGATGCCCTCCATGAGCCTGCACGGTCTGCTCGACGCCGTCGTCAACGATCCGGCGCTCGCCGAAGCGGTCGAGGCCGCGGCCGACGGCAACCGGCCGCACATCGACCTGGTCGGGCCGCCCGCCGCGCGGCCCTTCGCCGTCGCCGCGCTGGCCCGGGACGCACAGCGGCCCGTGCTCGCCGTCACGGCGACGGGCCGGGAGGCCGAGGACCTCGCGGCCGCGCTGCGCTCGTTCCTCCCCGAGGAAGCGGTCGTGGAGTACCCGTCCTGGGAGACGCTGCCGCACGAGCGGCTCTCCCCGCGCTCCGACACCGTCGGCCGCCGCCTCGCCGTGCTGCGCCGGCTCGCGCACCCGAGCAAGGACGACCCGGCCGCGGGACCGGTGAGCGTGGTCGTCGCGCCCATCCGCTCGGTGCTGCAGCCGCAGGTCAAGGGGCTCGGCGACCTGGAGCCCGTCAGTCTGCGCACCGGGCAGACCGCGGACCTGGAGGAGGTCGTGGACGCCCTGGCCGCGGCCGCCTACGCGCGCGTCGAACTGGTCGAGAAGCGCGGCGAGTTCGCGGTCCGCGGCGGCATCCTCGACGTCTTCCCGCCGACCGAGGAGCACCCGCTCCGGATCGAGTTCTGGGGCGACGACGTCGAGGAGATCCGCTACTTCAAGGTCGCCGACCAGCGCTCCCTGGAGATCGCCGAGCACGGCGTGTGGGCCCCGCCCTGCCGCGAGCTGCTGCTGACGGACGCCGTCCGGGAGCGGGCCGCGGCCCTCGCCGAGCAGCACCCCGAGCTGGGCGAGCTGCTCGGCAGGATCGCCGAGGGCATCGCCGTCGACGGCATGGAGTCCCTCGCGCCCGTCCTCGTGGACGACATGGAGCTGCTGCTGGACGTCCTGCCGGCCGGCAGCATGGCGGTCGTGTGCGACCCGGAGCGGGTGCGCACGCGCGCCGCGGACCTCGTGGCGACGAGCCAGGAGTTCCTGCAGGCCTCCTGGGCCGCCACCGCGGGCGGCGGAGAGGCTCCGATCGACGTGGACGCCGCCTCCCTGTGGAGCATCGCCGACGTCCGCGACCGGGCCCGCGAGCTCGGCATGATGTGGTGGTCGGTGAGCCCCTTCGCGGCAGGCGAGGACGAGGGGGACGGCGACACCCTCAAGCTCGGCATGCACGCTCCCGAGACCTACCGCGGCGACACCGCCCGGGCCCTGGCCGACACCAAGGGCTGGCTGGCCGACGGCTGGCGCACGGTCTTCCTCACCGAGGGCCACGGCCCGGCCGCCCGCACCGTCGAGGTGCTCGGCGGCGAGGGCATCGCCGCCCGGCTCGACGCGGACCTGGAGACGGTCGCCCCGTCCGTCGTGCACGTCTCCTGCGCGGGCATCGACACCGGCTTCGTCGACCCCAAACTGAAGATCGCCGTCCTGACGGAGACCGACCTCTCGGGTCAGAAGTCCGCCAGCAAGGACCTGGGCCGGATGCCGGTCCGCCGCCGCAAGACGATCGACCCGCTGACCCTCCAGGCCGGTGACTACATCGTCCACGAGCAGCACGGCGTCGGCCGCTACATCGAGATGGTCCAGCGCACGGTCCAGGGCGCCACCCGTGAGTACCTGCTCGTCGAGTACGCCCCCGCCAAGCGCGGCCAGCCGGGCGACCGCCTCTACATCCCCACCGACCAGCTGGAGCAGGTCACCAAGTACGTCGGCGGCGAGGCCCCCACGCTGCACCGGCTCGGCGGCGCCGACTGGACCAAGACCAAGGCGCGCGCCAAGAAGGCCGTCAAGGAGATCGCCGCCGACCTGATCAAGCTCTACTCGGCCCGGATGGCCGCCCCCGGCCACCCCTTCGGCACGGACACCCCCTGGCAGCGCGAGCTGGAGGACGCCTTCCCCTACGCCGAGACGCCCGACCAGCTCACCACCATCGCCGAGGTCAAGGAGGACATGGAGAAGTCCGTCCCCATGGACCGCCTGGTCTGCGGCGACGTCGGCTACGGCAAGACCGAGATCGCGGTCCGTGCGGCCTTCAAGGCGGTGCAGGACGGCAAGCAGGTCGCGGTGCTGGTGCCGACGACCCTGCTGGTGCAGCAGCACTTCGGCACGTTCTCCGAGCGCTACTCCCAATTCCCGGTCGTGGTCAGGGCGTTGTCCCGGTTCCAGACGGACGCCGAGGCGAAGGCCGTCCTGGAGGGCCTGCGCGAGGGCTCGGTCGACGTCGTCATCGGCACACACCGCCTCTTCTCCTCCGAGACCAAGTTCAAGGACCTCGGCCTGGTCATCGTCGACGAGGAACAGCGCTTCGGCGTCGAGCACAAGGAGCAGCTGAAGAAGCTCCGGGCCAACGTGGACGTGCTGACGATGTCCGCGACCCCGATCCCGCGCACGCTGGAGATGGCCGTCACCGGCATCCGCGAGATGTCGACGATCACCACCCCGCCGGAGGAGCGCCACCCGGTGCTCACCTTCGTCGGCCCGTACGACCAGAAGCAGATCGGCGCCGCCATCCGCCGCGAACTGCTCCGCGAGGGGCAGGTCTTCTACATCCACAACCGCGTCGAGTCCATCGACCGGGCGGCCGCGAAGCTGCGCGAGATCGTGCCCGAGGCGCGGATCGCCACGGCCCACGGCCAGATGGGCGAGAGCGCGCTGGAGCAGGTCGTCGTCGACTTCTGGGAGAAGAAGTTCGACGTGCTCGTCTCGACGACGATCGTCGAGTCCGGCATCGACATCTCCAACGCCAACACGCTGATCGTCGAGCGCGGCGACAACTTCGGCCTCTCGCAGCTGCACCAGCTGCGCGGCCGCGTGGGCCGCAGCCGGGAGCGCGGCTACGCCTACTTCCTCTACCCGCCGGAGAAGCCGCTCACCGAGACGGCGCACGAGCGCCTGGCCACCATCGCCCAGCACACGGAGATGGGCGCGGGCATGTACGTCGCGATGAAGGACCTGGAGATCCGTGGCGCGGGCAACCTGCTCGGCGGCGAGCAGTCCGGCCACATCGCGGGCGTCGGCTTCGACCTCTACATCCGCATGGTCGGCGAGGCCGTCGCGGACTACCGCGCCTCCCTGGAGGGCGGCGTGGAGGAGGAGCCGCCGCTGGAGGTCAAGATCGAGCTCCCGGTGGACGCGCACGTCCCGCACGACTACGCGCCGGGCGAGCAGCTGCGCCTCCAGGCGTACCGGGCGATCGCCTCGGCGAACTCCGAGGAGGACATCAAGGCGGTCCGCGAGGAACTGACCGACCGCTACGGCAAGTTGCCGGAGCCCGTGGAGAACCTGCTGCTCGTGGCCGGCCTGCGGATGCTGGCGCGGGCGTGCGGGGTCGCCGACATCACCCTGCAGGGGGCGAACGTGCGGTTCGGCCCGGTGGACCTGCGGGAGTCGCAGGAGCTGCGGCTGAAGCGGTTGTATCCGCGGACGGTGATGAAGCCGGCGACCCAGCAGATCCTGGTCCCCCGCCCGGCGACCCGGCAGATCGGCGGCAAGCCGCTCGTCGGGCGGGAGTTGCTGGCGTGGACCGGCGAGTTCCTGACGACGATCCTGGGCTGAGGGCTGTCCCCTATATGTGTCCCCTATATATAGGGGACAGGGCCACGCCTAACCGACGCGCTGCAGCACCACGTAGCCGCCCGCGTCGCCGAACAGATCGAACCGGACCCCGGGGTGCAGCCTCTGCACCTCGGCCAGCAGGTCCTTCGCCGACCGTCCGTCCCCGACCCGCAGCGTGACGTAATCCGGCGTGATCCCCCGGGTGTCCCCTATCCACAGCACCCGGCACCGGTTGACCAGCCGGCTGATCGGGCCCACGTCGGACTCGACGACGGAGCCGTCGGGGATGCGGTCCAGCAGCCCCTCCGCCGCCTTCACGCTCGCCGGTATCCGGTAACTGTCCGGCACCGTAAGGCTGTACAGCGGCAGCGAGGCCGTGAGCGCCAGCGCCGCCGCGAGCACCGCGGCGGGCAGGTGCTGCGCGTACGTCCGCAGCCAGGCGCGGCCCGCGCGCGGCGCACCCGCCAGCGCGTCCGCCAGCGCGATGAAGACGACGGGCATCAGCACCGCGCTGTAGTGCCAGTCGGTGCCCCAGTAGTGGTCGTCGTGGGAGAGGAAGCGCCACCCCAGCGTCGGCAGCGCGACGATCAGTACGGGCGAGCGCAGCGCGAACAGGCCCGTCGTGGGCAGCACGATCCACAGCAGCGTGCGGATCGCGGTGTCGAGCGGGATGACGGGGGCGGGCCCGGGGGCCCCGTTGCCGTCGAGCTTGGTCCAGTAGTCGTACGCCCCGCTGTGGTTGAAGCTCGGGATGACCACGCCGAGGGCCACGGCCGTGGCCACGAGCCCGAACCCCACCAGCCCCAGGGCCCACGCGGCCGCCCGCGGATCGCTGCGGACGCCCCGCAGCCGTATCAGCACCAGCGCGCCGATGACGGCGGCGGTGACCCCCAGGTCCTCCTTGACCAGCACCAGCGGTGCCGCCCAGAGCACCGCGGTCCGCCACCGCCGCCGCACCACGGCCTCCAGGGAGAAGGCCAGCAGCGGCATGGCGAAGGCGATCTCGTGGAAGTCGAAGTCGACCGCCCGCTGCACGCCCCATGACAGCCCGTACGCCACCCCGATCGCGAGGCCGCGCCCGCGGCCCAGCAGGTGTGCGGCGAGCCGGGTCACCGGGACCGTGGACAGGGCGAACAGCAGGGCCTGGACGACCAGGAGGGTCACCGGGGTCGGGAAGACCCGGTAGAAGGGGGCGATCAGCGCGGTGACGGGGCTGAAGTGGTCGCCGAGGATGTTGGTGCCGGGCCCCTTGAGGTCGGCTATCGGCGCGCCGAGCCGGGCGTAGCCCTGTATCGCCTGCTCGAAGATGCCCAGGTCCCAGGACATGGTGAGCATGCGGACGTGCCGGCTCAGCGAGAGCGCGGTGTAGAGGACGAAGAAGACGCCGCCGACCCAGTACGGGTCGAGCCGGGGGGTGCGCAGGGCGGTACGGGCCGCGGACGCGCCGCGCTGCCGTGCCGGGGCCGGGGCCGCTGCCGGTTCCATGGGGGGCTTGTCCTCTCTGTACCGCTGCACCGTGAATGTCGAAAAGATACGCGAAACGGCTCTCCCGGTTCTCCTGCGGAGACGGCCCCCGGACCGGGCCGGTTCGCCTACCATCGATCAACGCCCGATCGTTGTGCCCGCCCGTACCCCTTCCCGGGAGGCTTCATGATCCGCCGCAGGACCGCGCTCGCCGTCTCCGCCGCCGCACTGCTCACCGCGTCCCCCCTGCTCACCGCCTGCGGCTCGGCCCCGCATCCGGGTGCCGCGGCCGTCGTGGGCAAGGACAGGATCACCGTCTCGCAGCTGCAGAGCCAGGTGAACGACGTGCGGGACGCGCAGCAGTCCTCGCCGCAGGGCCGGCAGATGCTGGCGGACAGCGCCCGCCTCGGCCAGGACACCCTGGTCCGGCTCATCCAGTACCGCATCATCGAGCAGGCCGGCGAGGACAACGGCGTGCAGGTCACCCGCCGCGAGGTCCAGGAGCAGCGCGCCAAGGTCGAGAAGGCCAACGGCGGCGCCGACGCGGTCGAGAGCAGGTTCCTCGCGCTCGGCATCGCCCCCGACCAGATCGACCAGGCGCTGACCATGGACCTGGTCCGCAGCAAGCTGGACGGCAAGCTGGGGGCCGCGCGGACCAACGACGTCCTGATGAAGACCTCCGACGCGCTGCGCGTCGACGTCAATCCGCGCTACGGCTCCTGGGACGCGAAGCGCGGCACCGCGCGGCCCGCGCAGGAGCCCTGGCTGCGGCCCACGACGACCGCGCCCGAGCAGCCGGCCTGAGCCGGGGCCGACGGCACGGCATAGGCTCGTCCGTGTGAACGCCTCCACGGACTCCGCCGGCCGCATCGTCCTCCTCACCACCAGCCACCGGGTCGCCCCGGGGCTGCTGTCCTGGCCCGCGTGGCAGGCGCTGCGCGAGGCCGGGCGGGTGCTGTGCGCCGACCCCGACCACCCGCAGCTGCCGTATCTGCGGGAGGCCGGGGTCGAGGTCGAACAGGCCGGTGCCGACGCCCGCGAGCTCGTCGACTACTGCGTGCACGAGCGGCGCACCGCCGTCGTGATCAGCTCGGCCGAGGGCGAGTCCGCCCTCACCGACGGCCTCGCCCGGCTGGCCGGCTCCGGGCGCGAGACCATGCCCGCCCTGGAACTGCTCCCCGGCTCGTACGACCTGCCCGGCGCCCGGCTGCTGGACCTGGTGCAGGTCATGGACCGGATCCGGGCCGCCTGCCCGTGGAGCGGCATACGGACCCACGAGGACCTGGCCAAGTACGGGCTGGAGGAGATGTACGAGCTCCTGGAGGCCATCGAGACCGGGGACCGGGAGGCGCTGCGCGAGGAGCTCGGCGACGTCCTGCTCCAGGTGGTCTTCCATGCCCGGATCGCCCAGGACGACCCGGACGAGCCGTTCTCCGTCGACGACGTCGCGGGCACGATCGTCGACAAGCTCATCCACCGCCACCCGCATGTCTTCGGCGAGGAGACCGCCGAGACGCCGGAGGAGGTCAAGGCGCACTGGATGCGGACGAAGGCGGAGGAGAAGCGCCGGGAGTCCGTCACCGAGGGCGTGCCGCTGGGCCAGCCGGCGCTGGCGCTGGCTGCGAAGCTGGCGTCGCGTGCGCGGCACGAGGGCCTGGACGTGGCCGTCCCGGCGGGCGAGGGCATCGGCTACGAACTGCTGGCTCTGGCGGTGCGGGCCGAGGCGGAGGGCGTGGAGCCGGAGACCGCGCTGCGGGCCGCATCCCGCGTGTACCGGGATGCGGTGCTGGCTGCCGAGCGGGGGCGCTGAGCCCGGTTTTCGGCTGCAGGCCCGCCGTGGCTGGTCGCGCAGTTCCCCGCGCCCCTTCGGGGCGCCGAGCCCCGTCAGGGGCGCGGGGAACTGCGCGACCAGTCGGGGACGGCCCGCACCCGAAGAACTACCCGTTCACCCGTTCGGGCCAGCGGTGGTCATGGCGAGGCCCCCGACGGGTACTCCCGTTCCATGGAACTCGCCCTCCCCGCCTACCTCGGCGGCCTCGCCCCCTTCATCGTCGGGATCTTCGTCGTCGCCCTGCTGGTCGGGGCGGTGGCCTACGGGATGCGGAAACGCGACCAGGAGCCGCCCCCGCCCTCGCAGCCGCAGCGGCGCATGGGGGCCTGGACGACGCCCGAGGAGCGGGACCGTCCCCGGACGCCCGAGCACGGCCCGGGCCATGACGACGACGAGGACGCCGTCGGCTACGTCCGCGGGCACCGCGAGTCGGACCGGCTCCAGACGGAGGCCGACGGGGAACGGGTGCTGCCGCACGAGATCCGCAACCCGGGCAGTCATCCGGAGGAGCCGTCCGAAGAGGACAAGAAGTGGCGCCCGGGCGGCAGCGGCTCCTTCGGCAGCGGAGGCGCGGGGGCCCGGTAGCGGTACGAAGTACCGTCGGTGCCGTGCACCAGAACGACACCCCCGCCGCCCCCGACCTCTTCACCTGGGAGTTCGCCGCCGACCCCTACCCGGCGTACGCCTGGCTCCGCGAGCACTCCCCGGTGCACCGCACCACCCTCCCCAGCGGGGTGGAGGCCTGGCTCGTCACCCGGTACGCCGACGCCCGGCAGGCCCTCGCCGACCAGCGGCTCTCGAAGAACCCGGTGCACCACTCCGAGCGGTCCGCCCACGGCAAGGGCAAGACCGGCATCCCGGGCGAGCGCAGCGCCAACCTCATGACGCACCTGCTCAACATCGATCCCCCGGACCACACCCGGCTCCGCCGTCTCGTCTCCAAGGCGTTCACGCCGCGGCGTGTGGCGGAGTTCGCCCCGCGTGTGCAGGAGCTCACCGACCGGCTCATCGACGGCTTCGCGGGGCAGGGGGAAGCGGACCTCATTCACGAGTTCGCCTTTCCGCTCCCCATCTACGCGATCTGCGACATGCTCGGCGTCCCGCCCGAGGACCAGGACGACTTCCGCGACTGGGCGGGCATGATGATCCGCCACGGCGGCGGCCCGCGCGGCGGAGTGGCCCGCTCCGTGAAGAAGATGCGGGGCTATCTCGCGGAGTTGATCCACCGCAAGCGCAACGATCCGGGCGAGGACCTCATTTCGGGTCTGATCCGGGCAAGCGACCACGGCGAGCACCTCACCGAGAACGAGGCCGCCGCCATGGCCTTCATCCTGTTGTTCGCCGGTTTTGAAACAACTGTGAACCTGATCGGTAACGGAACCTACGCCCTGCTGCGCAACCCGGATCAGCGCGAACGCCTGCAAAACGCCCTCGCGGAGGGCGACGGGAGCCTGTTGGCCACGGGGGTCGAGGAACTCCTGCGCTACGACGGCCCGGTGGAGCTGGCCACCTGGCGCTTCGCCACCGAGTCCCTGACGCTGGGCGGGCAGCGCATCGCCGAGGGCGACCCGGTGCTGGTCGTGCTGGCCGCCGCCGACCGCGACCCGGCGCGGTTCGCCGACCCGGACACCCTCGACCTCGCCCGGCGCGACAACCAGCACCTCGGGTACGGGCACGGGATCCACTACTGCCTGGGGGCGCCACTGGCGCGCCTGGAGGGCCAGACGGCGCTCGCGACCCTGCTGCGCCGTCTGCCCGACCTGCGGCTGGCCGCCGATCCGGACGACCTGCGCTGGCGCGGCGGGCTCATCATGCGCGGACTGCGCACGCTGCCCGTGGAGTTCACGCCGGAGGCTCCGACCGCCGTCGGATGACGTACGGTCAAGTGGCGTGACCGCGGCGTGACCTCGGATACACCGGCTTGTGACTCCCGGAGGCCGTCGCTATGTTCGACGACCACATCAGCCCCGAGACGAGAGGCCCACGCATGCGCGCAGGCAACGGAAGACATCGCCGCCCCCGTCAGGCACCCGCGATCGTGGTCGCAGCGGGGGTGACGGGTTCGGCCCTCGCCATGCCGCTGATGGCCGCCACCGGCGCGTCCGCGGCCGACACCGGTACGTGGGACCAGGTCGCCCAGTGCGAGAGCGGCGGGACCTGGAGCGCGGCCGGCGGGGGCGGACTGGGGATCTCGCAGGACGCGTGGGAGCAGAACGGCGGCCGTGCGTACGCCCCGCGCCCCGACCTCGCCAGCCGCTCCCAGCAGATAGCCGTCGCCGAGAGCATGCTCGACGGCCAGGGCCCCGGCGCTTGGGGCGGCTGCGGCGCGAGCGCGGGCCTGTCCCGCGGGAGCAAGGCGCCGCAGGTGGACCCGGGTGCCACCCAGACCCCGGCATCCAGGGCGCCCGCGCCGGAGCGCAAGGCTCCGCCGGTGCACGAGCCGTCGTCCTCAGCGCCGTCCGACGGCGCGTCCGGGGACGCGAAGCCGGCGCCCGGCACGGCCACGCCCGGTGGTCCCGCTTCCACGAGCCCGGCGACCCCGTCGCCCTCGCCCTCCGACGACGACCGGTCGCACGGCAGGCACCGCAAGGACGACCCGGCCCCCGCGCCGTCGACGGGCTCCACGGCGCCCTCCGGCACGCCCTCGGGCACCCCGTCCGGCACGCCCTCCACGGACCCGGCGAACCCGCACCCGTCCCTGCCCGGCACGCCGTCCGGCACCCCGTCCGACGCTCCGTCGAACTCCGGCCCCGGCACCGGGGGCATCGACTCCGGCAACGGCAAGCACCGTGCGGAGCCGCCCCGTTCCGGCGACGACGGACGTGTTTCGCGCGGAGGTTCGGACGCCCGCACCGGTGGCCCCTCCGACCACGACTACACCGTGCGCCCCGGTGACAACCTGTCAGCCATCGCGGAAGACCATTCGGTGAAGGGCGGTTGGCACTCGTTGTACGAGAACAATCAAAACACCGTCGGAAGCGATCCCGACCTCATCCAGCCTGGTCAGCGCCTCGATCTGGGCCGGTAGTGCGGCAGTTCGGGTCGAATGTCCGTTCACGCGGGAAAATGAGACAAGGGTCTCGTTGACTTTTGGCTGGACGGCCTCGGTCCGTTCTCCGCGCACCGCCTCCCACCTGCGGAAATGTCAGGTTCCCAGGGGTAACTGCAGTCAGTGGTGGCTGAAAAGAGGGGTTTGAACCCGTCGGCCGCCTGTGTTTACCGTCATCACCGCTCGCCATCGCGAGCACCACGGTCGTCACGCCGAATCCTGCCGACGGCCGCGGGAACCGTCGCGCAAGCGCCGTAGGCAGGAGCGGGGGAACCAAGGTAGGTCGCCGCAACGGCCGCCGGTGAGAGCCGGAAGCCGGAGCGGCTAGGGGTGAAGCCCGGTGCGCGCAAGCCACTGGGCCGGGCAAACTCACAGCCCGAACCCGACAGCTCACCTCGTAGGCGCCGGTGAGGAAACGACTCATGTCCAAGGGCAAGCACCGCCGTCCGTCCAAGGCCGTCCGCATCGTCACGCTCGCCGGGGTCACCGGCGTCGCCGTTGCCGCCCCGCTGATGGTCGCAACCTCCGCCAACGCCGCCTCGGTGTCCACCTGGGACAAGGTCGCCCAGTGCGAGTCCGGTGGCGACTGGTCGATCAACACCGGCAACGGTTACTACGGCGGCCTGCAGTTCTCGAACTCCTCCTGGGCAGCCGCGGGCGGCACCAAGTACGCCGCGCGCGCCGACCTCGCCTCCAAGAGCCAGCAGATCGCCACCGCCGAGAAGCTGCTCGCCATGCAGGGCCCGGGCGCCTGGGGCTGCGCCGGTGCCGGCGGTCTGACCTCCGGCGGCGCGAAGGCCGACGTCGACACCTCCGACTCCTCGTCCTCGTCGAAGTCCTCGAAGTCCGAGCGCAACAACTGGTCGAGCAAGAGCCACGCCGACCGCAGCGAGCGCCAGGCCGCCCCGAAGCACGCCAAGCCGCAGCAGGAGTCCTCCGACGACGACTCGTCCGAGGAGACCCCGGCGAAGCAGTACACGCCGAAGCACGCCGCCCCGAAGGCTAAGGACGTCAAGACGGGCGACGGCGAGTACACGGTCAAGGAAGGCGACACCCTCGGCACGATCGCCGACGCCCAGCACGTCAAGGGCGGCTGGGAGAAGCTCTTCGACCGCAACAAGGACATCGTCGACAACGCCGACCTGATCTTCCCGGGCCAGAAGCTGCACCTCAGCTGAACCCTGTGAGCCCAGCGGACCGCCCCGCTCCGATGCGTCCTCCCCCCGAGCCGCATCGGAGCGGGGCTCCGCCGTTCCGGGACCTGCGCAAGATCACGCCCCCGCTGGGCGAACGCACCGGCCATTCGCCCCGTGATCTCGGCTTTTGTGCCAATTTTCGGCACGGGTCGCGGGCCGAGGGCGGGCGCAGCCTCCGGGGCCCGTTAGGCTCGTGCTGCAGAACTCCAGCACACACGAAGGAGACCCTCGTGCCGTCCATCGACGTCGTCGTAGCTCGCGAGATCCTCGACTCGCGAGGCAACCCCACGGTCGAGGTCGAGGTCGGCCTCGACGACGGCTCCACGGGCCGTGCCGCCGTGCCGTCCGGCGCCTCCACCGGTGCCTTCGAGGCCATCGAGCTCCGTGACGGCGACCCCAAGCGCTACCTGGGCAAGGGCGTCGAGAAGGCCGTCCTGGCCGTCATCGAGCAGATCGGCCCGGAGCTCGTCGGCTACGACGCCACCGAGCAGCGCCTGATCGACCAGGCCATGTTCGACCTGGACGCCACCGACAACAAGGGCTCCCTGGGCGCCAACGCCATCCTGGGCGTCTCCCTGGCCGTCGCGCACGCCGCCTCCGAGGCGTCCGACCTGCCGCTCTTCCGCTACCTCGGCGGCCCGAACGCGCACCTGCTGCCCGTTCCGATGATGAACATCCTGAACGGCGGCTCGCACGCCGACTCCAACGTGGACATCCAGGAGTTCATGATCGCGCCGATCGGCGCCGAGTCCTTCTCCGAGGCCCTGCGCTGGGGCACCGAGGTCTACCACACCCTCAAGAAGGTCCTGAAGGGCCGCGGCCTGGCCACCGGCCTCGGCGACGAGGGCGGCTTCGCCCCGAACCTGGGCTCCAACCGCGAGGCCCTCGACCTCATCCTCGAGGCCATCAAGGAGGCCGGCTACACCCCCGGCCAGGACATCGCGCTCGCGCTCGACGTGGCCGCCTCCGAGTTCTACAAGGACGGCGTCTACAAGTTCGAGGGCAAGGACCGCACCGCGGCCGAGATGACCGAGTACTACGCCGAGCTCGTCGAGGCGTACCCGCTCGTCTCCATCGAGGACCCGCTGTTCGAGGACGACTGGGCCGGCTGGAAGACCATCACCGACAAGCTCGGCAGCAAGGTCCAGCTCGTCGGTGACGACCTGTTCGTCACCAACCCCGAGCGCCTCGCCCGCGGCATCGAGGAGGGCAGCGCCAACGCCCTGCTCGTCAAGGTCAACCAGATCGGTTCGCTGACCGAGACCCTCGACGCGGTCGAGATGGCCCAGCGCAACGGCTTCAAGTGCATGATGTCCCACCGCTCCGGCGAGACCGAGGATGTCACCATCGCCGACCTGGCCGTCGCCACCAACTGCGGCCAGATCAAGACCGGTGCCCCGGCCCGCTCCGAGCGCGTCGCCAAGTACAACCAGCTGCTGCGCATCGAGGAGATCCTCGACGACGCCGCGGTGTACGCGGGCCGCAGCGCGTTCCCGCGCTTCAAGGGCTGACACGCGTCAGGGCTGACACTCAAAGCCCTTAGCCTCACCCCGTCCTCGGCCGCGGTCCCGTACCGTGGCCGGGGACGGCTTTGCGTAACCAGACCATGGGGAGGCTTACGTGGCGGCGGAACGGTCCTCCACCGCGACCAGGCTCAGGGCGCTCGGCACCGCGCTCGTACAGGGTCCGACCGCCGCCCGGGTCTACCGCGCGCGGCCGCCCCGGCGCAGCCGGCTCACCGGCCGGGCGGCGCTCCTGGCGCTCGTCGTCTGCTCCCTCGTCGTCGCGCTCGCGTACCCCATGCGGCAGTGGGTCACCCAGCGCACCGAGATCGCCGACCAGCGGCGGCAGTCGGAGCGGGCCCGGCAGCAGGTCAAGCAGCTGAGCGAGGAGAAGGCCCGGCTGGAGGACCCGGCGTACGTGGAGCAGCAGGCGCGCGAGCACCTGCACTACGTGCGCCCCGGGGAGACCGGTTTCACCGTGCTGGACGGCGGCGGTGCCGCGAAGCGGCCCAAGGACCAGGGCGCCGCCGACCGTCCCTGGTACAGCAACCTCTGGGACGGGGTGGACTCGGCGGACGCCGCGCGCTGACGCCGCCCCGTATCCTCGGCCCCTGGCCTTCCCTTCCGAGAACCCCGAGCACGAGCGAGCACATGGACACCCCTCCTCCCCAGACCGAGCCCACCGAGCCGACCGCCGCGGACATCGAGGCGTTCCAGCAGCAGCTCGGCCGCCCGCCGCGCGGCCTGCGGGCGATCGCCCACCGCTGCCCCTGCGGCAACCCCGACGTCGTCGAGACCGCACCGCGGCTGGAGGACGGCACGCCGTTCCCGACGCTCTACTACCTGACGTGCCCGAAGGCGTCCTCCGCCATCGGCACGCTGGAGGCGGAGGGGGTCATGAAGGAGATGACCGCACGCCTGCAGAGCGACCCGGAGCTCGCGGCCGCGTACCGTGCGGCGCACGAGGACTACATCGCGCGCCGTGACGCGATCGAGGTGCTGGAGGGCTTCCCGAGCGCGGGCGGCATGCCGGACCGGGTCAAGTGCCTGCACGTCCTGGTCGGCCACTCCCTGGCCGCCGGCCCCGGCGTGAACCCCCTCGGCGACGAGGCCATCGCCATGCTCCCGGAGTGGTGGCGCAAGGGGCCTTGCGTGACGCCGTGCGGGGAAGCGGAAGCGGAGTGAGCTAGGCCCCCAGGGCCCCGTAATCGCGGCTCCGCCGCTCGTCCTCAATCGCCGGACGGGCTGAAATTGCCCCACCTGGGTTGTGGGCAGGCGTTCTGCAGGGCGGAACGGGTGGGCACAACCCGGACCGCCGGCCGCAACCACCCCGCGGCACCCCCGGTGCCGGTACCCCGACCCCAGGAGCGCACATGACCCGCGTCGCCGCCATCGATTGCGGCACCAATTCGATCCGCCTCCTCGTCGCGGACGCGAACCCGCAAACCGGTGAACTCACCGAGCTCGACCGCCGGATGACGATCGTCCGCCTCGGCCAGGGCGTCGACCGCACCGGCCGCCTCGCCCCCGAGGCGCTGGAGCGCACCTTCGCGGCGTGCCGCGAGTTCGCCGGCGTCATCAAGGAGTACGGCGCCGAGCGGATCCGCTTCGTCGCCACCTCCGCCTCCCGCGACGCCGAGAACCGTGGGGAATTCGTGCGCGGCGTCGTCGAGATCCTCGGCGTCGAGCCCGAGGTGATCAGCGGTGACCAGGAGGCCGAGTTCTCCTTCACCGGTGCCACCAAGGAGCTCGCCGGGCGCGCGGACCTCACCAAGCCGTACCTCGTCGTCGACCTCGGCGGCGGTTCGACCGAGTTCGTCGTCGGCGACGACCACGTGCGCGCGGCCCGCAGCGTGGACATCGGCTGTGTGCGGATGACGGAGCGCCACCTCGTCGTGGACGGCGAGGTCACCGATCCGCCGACGCAGGGTCAGATCGCCGCGATACGCGCCGATGTGGAGGCCGCGCTGGACCTCGTCGAGCAGACGGTGCCGGTCGCCGAGGCGCACACCCTGGTGGGTCTGGCCGGTTCGGTCACCACGGTCGCCGCGATCGCGCTCGGGCTGCAGGAGTACGACTGGGAGGCCATCCACCACGCGCGGATCTCCGTGGAGCGGGTCCGGGAGATCACGCACGAACTGCTCGCCGCCACGCACGAACAGCGCGCCGCGATCCCCGTGATGCACCCGGGCCGCGTCGACGTGATCTCCGCCGGGGCGCTCGTCCTGCTCTGCATCATGGAGCGGACCGGGGCCCGGGAGGTCGTCGTCAGCGAGCACGACATCCTGGACGGCATCGCCTGGTATGCCGCACAGGACGACTGACCTGTGCCGACGGGGATGTCCGGCCGGGGGTCCGGGGGTTGTCCCCCGGGGAAAGCGAGCCTGGACGGCATCGCCTGGAGCGTCGCCTGAGGCGGTCCGGGAACGGGCCGCAGAAAATTGTTCGTGAAATCCTTCACATGAAATGGCGGTCCTGGAGTCGCGGAAGGGGGCCTTCAGACCCCCTTCCGGGGCCCATCGGCCCCTTCCCGTCCGCCCGGCGGACGGAACAGCCTGGTTTCGGGTGGGTTAAAGAAACGCTTATCCGGTGCCGGCTCGTGAAGTGGTCTAGTCCTCTTGAAAGCCCCAAGGCCAGTTCAGCGGGGGTCCTCAACGCCCGTACGGCCACTGTGGTTCCCTGCAGTGGCTATGGCGTCGGTCACGGGGGCCGCGGAGTGTAGCAGATACCCCCGCACGCCTTGTGAAGGGGCTCACGAGCACCCCTGTTGGGAGTGCTGGATACTCGAATCATGAGCACCACGGAGCGTCCACGGATCCTCGTTGTAGGCGGTGGGTACGTCGGCCTGTATGCAGCGCGCCGCATCCTGAAGAAGCTGCGGTCCCAAGAGGCGATCGTCACGGTCGTCGACCCGCGCTCGTACATGACGTACCAGCCCTTCCTTCCCGAAGCAGCTGCCGGCAGCATCTCCCCCCGCCACGTCGTGGTGCCCCTGCGACGTGTGCTCCCCGGGGCGGAGGTCCTCACCGGCCGCGTCACCACGATCGACCAGGACCGCAAGGTCGCCACCGTCGCGCCGATCGTCGGCGAGGCGTACGAGCTGCCCTTCGACTACCTGGTGATCGCGCTCGGCGCCGTCTCGCGCACCTTCCCGATCCCCGGCCTCGCCGAGAACGGCATCGGCATGAAGGGCATCGAGGAGGCCATCGGCCTGCGCAACCACGTCCTCGAGCAGCTCGACAAGGCCGACTCGACGACCGACGAGGAGATCCGCCGCAAGGCGCTCACCTTCGTCTTCGTCGGTGGCGGCTTCGCCGGTGCGGAGACCATCGGCGAGGTCGAGGACATGGCGCGCGACGCCGCCAAGTACTACACCAACGTGAAGCGCGAGGACATGCGCTTCGTCCTGGTCGACGTGGCCGACCGGGTCCTCCCCGAGGTGGGCCCGAAGCTCGGCGAGTACGGCCGGAAGCACCTCGAGAGCCGCGGCATCGAGGTGATCCTCAAGGAGTCGATGAAGTCCTGCGTCGACGGCCACGTCGTGCTGTCGAACGGCCTTGAGGTCGACGCCAACACGATCGTCTGGACCGCCGGTGTCAAGCCCAACCCGGTGCTGGCCCGCTACGGTCTGCCGCTCGGCCCCCGCGGCCACGTCGACACCCTGCCGACCCTCCAGGTCAAGGGCACCGACTACATCTGGGCCGCGGGCGACAACGCCCAGGTCCCGGACCTCGTCGGCCGCGCCGCCGGCAACGAGAACGCCTGGTGCCCGCCGAACGCCCAGCACGCGCTGCGCCAGGCCAAGGTCCTCGGCGACAACGTGGTCTCCGCCCTGCGCGACTTCAGTGCCGCGCAGAAGGAGTACAAGCACGCCAACAAGGGTGCGGTGGCGGGCCTCGGCCTCCACAAGGGCGTGGCGATGATCGTCATGGGCAAGATGAAGATCAAGCTCAAGGGCCGTCTCGCCTGGTACATGCACCGTGGCTACCACGGCATGGCCATGCCGACCTTCAACCGCAAGATCCGCGTCTTCGCGGACTGGACCCTGGGCATGTTCCTCAAGCGCGAGGTCGTTTCGCTCGGCGCCATGGAGAACCCCCGCGAGGAGTTCTACGAGGCCGCCAAGCCGGCCCCGCAGGCGTCCGACGCGGCCCCGGCCCAGAAGGCCAAGGCCTGACGTCCGGCCGGACCCGCAGAGCAAGCGCCGGAAGGCGTCCACCCGATCCGTGGGGGTGGGCGCCTTTCGGCGTATGCAGGGGCGTATAGGGGCGGAGGGTTGACCTAATCTGGAAGTACGGGGCAGGACTAGAGCACGGCTTGCCGGTGTTTAGGTGTCAGATGAATCCATCGTCTGACGCTTCATCACGGAGGTGTGCGACATGGCCGAGGCCGCTCGACGGCTCACCGCTCTCGCGGAACAGGTACTGGGGGTTCCCCTTCCGGTACGGCTCCGCGCCTGGGACCGCAGCGAGTCCGGCCCGCCCGGCACACCCGTTCTCGTCGTCCGCCGCCGCCGGGCCCTGCGCCGCCTGCTGTGGAAGCCGGGCGAACTCGGCCTGGCCCGCGCCTGGGTCGCCGGCGACCTGGACGTCGAGGGCGACCTCTACGAGGCCCTGGAACTGCTCGCCGGCACCTTCTGGGAGCGCGGCGAGACGGCCGGTGGCACGTCCCGGCGCCAGGGCCTCGCCGCCCTGCTGACCGCCCTGCGCGACCCCCGGCTGCGCGCCGCGGGCGGCGAACTGCTCAGGCTCGCCGGGCCCTGGGTGCCGCCCGCCCCGCCCGCCGAGGAGGTCCGCCGCTCCGGCGGCCCGCTGCACACACTTCGCCGCGACAAACAGGCCATCAGCCACCACTACGACGTGGGAAACGCCTTCTACGAGAAGGTCCTCGGCCCGTCCATGGTCTACTCGTGCGCCTACTGGGACGCCGGCCCCGACGCCACGCTCGAGGACGCCCAGCGGGCCAAACTCGACCTGGTGTGCCGCAAGCTCGGCCTCGCGCCCGGGCAGCGCCTGCTGGACGTCGGCTGCGGCTGGGGCTCCATGGTGCTGCACGCCGCCCGTGAGTACGGGGTCTCCGCCGTCGGCATCACGCTCTCCGAGGAGCAGGCCGCGTACGCCCGCAAGCGGGTCGCCGAGGCCGGTCTGACGGACCGTGTGGAGATCAGGGTCCAGGACTACCGGGAGATCTCCGACGGCCCCTTCGACGCGGTCTCCTCCATCGGCATGGCCGAGCACGTCGGCTCCACGCAGTACGCCGCCTACGCGGCCGACCTGTACGCGCTCCTCAAGCCGGGCGGCAGGCTGCTCAACCACCAGATCGCGCGGCGCCCGCTGCACGACGAAGAGGCCTACCAGGTCGACGAGTTCATCGACCGTTACGTCTTCCCGGACGGCGAACTGGCTCCGGTGGGCCGCACGGTCGCCCAGCTGGAGGAGGCCGGCTTCGAGGTCCGGGACGTGGAGGCGCTGCGCGAGCACTACGCGCTGACGCTGCGCAGCTGGGTGGCGAACCTGGAGGCGCACTGGGCGGACGCGGTGCGCCTCACGTCGCCGGGCCGGGCGCGGGTCTGGCGGCTCTACATGGCCGCCTGCGCGCTGTCCTTCGAGCGCAACCGCATCGGCGTGAACCAGGTCCTGGCGGTCCGCACTCCGGCGTCCGGCGAGCCGGGGCTGTCGCTGC
Source organism: Streptoverticillium reticulum (assembly GCF_047456005.1). Taxonomy (NCBI): domain Bacteria; kingdom Bacillati; phylum Actinomycetota; class Actinomycetes; order Kitasatosporales; family Streptomycetaceae; genus Streptomyces; species Streptoverticillium reticulum. Next base: position 4,984,741 of record NZ_CP179755.1, read on the forward strand.
GGGCGCGGGAGTGGCGGGGGTAGCGCCCCGAAGGGGCGCGGGGCAGCTTCGATATGCGGCTCCGCCGCGTGGGCGCGACCAGCCACGGACGGTCCGCAGCCGACGTGCAACCCCGGGGTTCGGGGCGAAGCCCCGAGAAACGGGAAGGGGCGGGTCAGGGGCAAAGAAAACCCCCGGCCCGCCCCGAACGGTCCCCAGCCGTTACTCGGCCTTGATCGCGGCAAGCATGTTCAGCTTCGCCGCACGGCGAGCCGGCCACAGCGCGGCCAGCACGCCGACCACGGCGCTCAGCAGCAGGAACACCGCCATGCGGTCCCACGGCAGCACCAGCTCGTACGTCGGCATGCTCTTGCCGATCAGCTGGCCCGCGGCCCAGCCGAGGAAGACGCCGAGGCCGACGCCGAGCACTCCGCCGAAGAGGGAGATGACCAGGGACTCCAGGCGGACCATCCGCTTGATGCCCTTGCGGTCCAGGCCGATGGCGCGCAGCATGCCGATCTCCTGGGCCCGTTCGAAGACGGACATCGCAAGGGTGTTGACGACACCGAGCACCGCGACGATCACGGCCATGGCGAGCAGCCCGTAGAGCATGTTCAGCAGCAGGCTGATCATCTTGGCGATGTCGTTGGAGATGTCCTTCTTGTCCTGGATCTGGATCGCCGGGTTGTCACCGAGCGCCTTGCTCAGCGCGTCCTTGGTGGAGTCGCTCACGCCGGACGAGGTCTTGAGCATGACCTGCTGGTCGGTGATCTGGCTCTGGTGCGGGGTGACCGTCTTCAGGTCGACCATCATCCCGTTCATCAGGGCGTTGCCCTTGTAGATGCCCGAGACCGTCAGCTTGCCCTTCGTGCCGTCCTCGTAGGTGGCGTCGACGGTCGAACCGAGCTTCCAGCCGTGGCTCTTGGCGGCCGCGTCGTCGACGACGGCCTTGCCCGCGGACAGGTCCGCGAAGGAGCCGGAGACGAAGTCGAGCTTGGTGAGCTTGCCGATGGTGGCGCCCTCGACGCCGGTCAGCATCTCGAAGTCGCCGTCGATCCGGGACGGAGCCTGGCGCAGCGGGCTGCTGGCCTCGACCCCGGGCACGGCCGCGATCTTCTTGGCGACGTCCGGGGAGAGCGGGGTGTGGCTCGCCATGGAGACGATGTAGTCGGCGCGGATGGCGTCGGTGGCCATCTTGTCGACGGCCTTCTGCACGCTGCCCGCGATGACCGTGAGGCCGGTGATCAGGGTGAGGCCGATCATCAGCGCCGAGGCGGTCGCGGCGGTGCGGCGCGGGTTGCGGACGGCGTTCTGCCGGGCGAGCTTGCCCGAGATGCCGAAGAGGCGCAGGACGGGCGACGCGGCGGCGATGACCGGGCGCGACAGCAGCGGGGTGAGGACGAAGACGCCGATGAGCAGCAGGCCCGCGCCCAGGCCCATGACGGCCTTGCTGCTGGTGGCCACGGTGAGGGCCGCACCGGCGGCGGCCAGCACCGCGCCGATGGTGTTGCGGACGACCAGCGAGCGGGTGGTGGCGACGGCGTGCACGCTGTTCATGGCGGCGACCGGCGGGATCTTCGCGGCGCGGCGGCCGGGCAGCCAGGCGGCGAGCACGGTGATCACGATGCCGACGGCCAGCGAGGCGACGACCGTGCCCGGCGAGACGACGAGCGGGCCGTCCGGGATCTCGGCCCCGGTGCTGCCGAGCAGGGAGCGCAGCCCGGCGCCGATGCCGATGCCCGCGAGCAGACCGGTCACGCCGGCGACCGCGCCGACGACGAGCGCCTCGATGAGCACCGAGCGGGTGACCTGGCGGCGGCTGGCGCCGACCGCGCGCAGCAGCGCGAGCTCCTTGGTGCGCTGGGCGACCAGCATGGTGAAGGTGTTGGCGATGATGAAGATGCCGACGAAGAGGGAGATGCCGGCGAAGGCCAGCATGGCGGTCTTCATGCCGTCCATGCCCTGGGCGATGACCTTGGCCTGGTCGTCGGCGAGCTGCTTGGCGGTGGTGGTCTCGGCGGTCTTCGGCAGGACCTTGTCGAGCTCCGTCTTCAGCGCGTCCTGCGAGGTGCCGGCCGCGGCCTTGACGTCGATCTCGTTGAACTCGCCCGGCTTGGCGTAGAGCTGCTGGGCGGTGGCGGTGTCGAAGAGCGCGAGGCTGCCGCCCGCGGAGACGTTGCCGTCGTCGGTGGTGAAGATGCCGGTGAGCTTCTGCTCCAGGACCGGGCCGTTCACGGACATCCGGACGGTGTCGCCGACCTTGTAGCCGGCGCGGTCGGCGGTCTTGGCGTCCAGCGCGACCTCGCCCGCGCCCTTCGGCGCGCGGCCGTCCTTGAGCGGGTAGCGGGCGTCCTTGCCGTCGGTGCCGGGGTAGTAGTTGGAGCCGGTGGAGCCGAAGCCCTGGCCTATGAGCTTGCCGTCCTTGCCGGCGATCGCGGCGAAGCCGTTGACCGTGCCGGTGGCGGAGGCGGCGCCGGGCACCTTGGCGGCCTGGTCGAGCATCCGCTGGGTGAGCTTGGGGGCGGCGCCCGGGCGCTCCTTGTCGTCGGCCTGCCGGTGCGGCTGGACGGCGACGTCGACGTGGTCGAAGCCCTTCTGGGAGCTCTTCTGGTACGCCTGGGAGATGGTCGAGGTGAAGACCAGGGTGCCGGAGACGAACGCCACGCCGAGCAGTACGGCGAGCACGGTCATCAGCAGCCTGGCCTTGTGCGCAAGCACATTGCGCAAAGCGGTACGGAACATGGGGAGGTCAGTCCTGGAGATCGTGTCCGGCGATGGTCAGCTCGTACGGCCCTTGGCGTCGAACCGCTTCATGCGGTCCAGGACGGCGTCGGCGGTGGGGTCGCGCATGTCGTCGACGATGCGGCCGTCGGCGAGGAAGACGACGCGGTCGGCGTAGGAGGCGGCGACGGGGTCGTGCGTGACCATGACGACGGTCTGGCCGAGTTCGCGCACGGAGTTGCGCAGGAAGCCCAGGACCTCGGCGCCGGAGCGGGAGTCGAGGTTTCCGGTGGGCTCGTCGGCGAACATGATCTCGGGGCGTCCGGCGAGGGCGCGGGCGACGGCGACGCGCTGCTGCTGGCCGCCGGAGAGCTGGTTGGGGCGGTGCTTGAGGCGGCCCGACAGGCCGACGGTGTCGACGACCATGTCCAGCCACTGCTTGTCGGGCTTGCGGCCGGCGATGTCCATGGGGAGCGTGATGTTCTCCAGGGCCGTCAGGGTGGGCAGCAGGTTGAAGGCCTGGAAGATGAAGCCGATCTTGTCCCGGCGCAGCCGGGTCAGCTTCTTGTCGTTCAGCCCGGTCAGTTCGACGTCGCCGATGCGGGCCGAGCCGCGGGAGATGGCGTCGAGCCCGGCCATGCAGTGCATGAGGGTCGACTTGCCGGAGCCGGAGGGGCCCATGATCGCGGTGAACTCGGCCTGGCGGAACTCGACGGAGACGGCGTCCAGGGCGACCACCTGGGTCTCGCCCTGCCCGTAGACCTTGGTGAGATCCGTGGCGCGGGCCGCCACCGCGGCGGTGCGGACGGCGGTCTGGGCGCCGAGGGGGCTGGTGGTCACAGGAGCGCTCCTGTCGGGACGTGGTGCAAGGGACCCCTCCATGCTCCCCGGCGGTTCGGGCCAGGGGATCAGCCGAAGCGCCCGTTCCACGCCCTACCTCCGGAGGTATGCGGAGGGCCTCCTGTCATCCCTGGGTAGGAGGCCGACCCTTACCGAGAGCGACGAGATTGCGACAATTCCGCTTCCCGGTGGGGGTGGGGTGGTGAACGGCGGGGATCGGCCGCTGGCATGTGCCCTTGGCGTCGTCCCTGTACTGATGGACCCTCAGTTGCCAATAAAATAAGACAACCTCCGGTCACCGTTCCGCTGTTTGGGGGGCGCTCCCCGGCTAGGCTCGTCCTGCTCTCTCAGGGGGGAGGGGTTGGTGCCTCCCCCTGCTTGTGCGGCCCGAGAGAACCAGCCCGGATGGTGGAATGCAGACACGGCGAGCTTAAACCTCGCTGGCCCTACGGGCCGTGCCGGTTCAAGTCCGGCTCCGGGCACAGCCGAGGCATTCTCCGTAATCGCTCGCGCATCTTTGACACCCGCTTCCCGGGCCTTCCCGGAACCGGGCACCCTGGCATCGCGTTGTCAGTAGGTGGGAACGCGAGGAAAAGATCGTCCCGTAGCAGGAGAGGCATTCTTTTGCCTACCCATTACGCTTGACGCCAAGGCCGCGCAGGGTGGCCACGGAGGAGTGAGATGAGGAGCAGCAACCCGGTCTTCTCGCGACGGGGGTTCAGCCGCGGCGGTGGCTACGCGGGCTTCGACCCGGGGCCGCAGGCCGGGGCAGCCCAGGGCAACCCTTACGCGAGCAACCCCGGCTACGCGGGCAACCCGTACGCGCAGCCGACCAACCCGTACGCACAGGGCGGCCCCGGCCTCCAGCAGGGGTACCAGCAGGCGCCGGCGCAGACCGGCCGGATGACGATCGACGACGTCGTCTCCCGCACCGGCATCACCCTGGGCCTGCTGATCATCGCGGCCGGCGCCGCCTGGGCGCTCGAGCTGCCCGTCGGCATCGGCTTCGGCGCCGGTCTCGTGGCGATGGTGCTCGGTCTGATCCAGGCCTTCAAGGCCCGTCCGACCCCCGCGCTGATCCTGGCCTACGCCGTCTTCGAGGGCCTGTTCCTCGGCGTCATCAGCCAGGCCTACAACTCCATCGCGCGCGGCGCGCCCATGCAGGCCGTGCTCGGCACGATGGTCGTCTTCGTCGGCGTGCTGATCGCCTACCGCACCCGGCTCATCCGGGTCGACCAGCGCTTCGTCCGCTTCGTGGTGGCGGCCGGCATCGGCTTCGTCCTGCTGATGGCGGTCAACCTGATGTTCGCCGCGTTCGGCGGCGGTGACGGCCTCGGCTTCCGTTCGGGTGGCCTGGGCATCGTCTTCGGCATCATCGGCGTGGTGCTCGGTGCGGCGTACCTGGCGCTGGACTTCAAGCAGATCGAGGACGGCGTCCGGTACGGCGCCCCTCGTGAGGAGTCCTGGCTGGCGGCGTTCGGCCTGACGATGTCGCTGGTGTGGATCTACACCGAGATCCTCCGGATCATCGCGATCCTGAACAACGACTGACGCTGCGGCGAACTGTCGGGGCCCGGGAAGGCAGCTGCCTTCCCGGGCCTCTTTCGTCAGGTCTCGTCTTATCCGCGCCTGCGAGCGGCCCGGCGGAGGTCGTACTCGTGGACGATCGCCTTGGCGTGGCCGTAGGCGAGCTGGTGCTCTCCCCGCAGCCAGCTGACCTTCTCCTCGAAGCGGGAGAGGGACGGTCCTTCGTCGACCGTGCGCAGCCAGTCGGCCACTTCACGGCCGGTGCATTGGGGGATGCGGGAGAGCAGGTTCCGGTGGGTCTCGTCGGAGAAGACGTGGGACATCGGCGCCTCCGGACGCGTCGAATGATGGTCCTTCATGTCACCGTGCCTGAGTGTTCAGGCGTTGGCAACAGTCGGTCGACGGCGCATAGGCTCGGGACGTGGATGATGTGACGCCTCTCCTGGCCGCCGTGGACACCTTCGCCGACCGGCTGCGGGCCCTGCCGCAGTCCCGCCTGAGCCGGGGGGCGGCCGCGGAAGCGCTGGCGCTGGCGCGGGAATTGGCCGCGTGGGCCCAGCGGATCGAGGAACCGCACGCCGCGGAGCGGCGGGAGATGCCGGAGGCCGGCATGTTCGCCGTCGCCGACCAGGTGGCCGTGGCCGGTCACGACCTGGCCGAGGCCCTGGTGCGCGGAGGCACTCCCGTGCACACGGGAGTGGCGGAGGCGGTCGCGATGGTCGAGGAGGCGGCGCGGCGCTGCGGGCTCTGAGGGCCGGGGCCTACAGCGATGCGATGACGCGGTCCGCGAGGACGTAGACGGTGCCCGACGCGCAGCTGAACGTCAGGGCGTAGGCGCCGGACACCCCGGAGCCGCCCAGCAGGACCGGCTCGTCCCCGTCCCGGAGGGCCCCGGCGAGGCGCTCGGAGGTCTCCCGGTGTCCCGGGGTCATGCACAGCGTCGTGCCGTCCGCGAAGACGTAGACGTCCAGCGTGCCCAGCGGCCCGGGCCGGACGTCGGCCAGCGGCATGCGGGCCTGCGCGAGTTCGGCCAGGCGCTCGGCCGTGCGCTCGTGGTCGTCGGCGGACGGGGCGGGGGAGAACTCGGGGTGCGAGGGGTGACGGCGCCGGGCGGCGGCCAGTTCGGGGGACTCGGCGGCCTCGGACTCGGCGTCCGCGAGCGCCTCCAGGCCCGGCAGCAGGGAGTGTGCATCGCCGGTCCCGGCCAGATCCCTGGCCTCCTGCGCCGCCCAGAACGCACGCGCCTCGGCCAGCTCGCGCTCCCGCTCCTCGGCGAGGGCGTCGGCGACCGCGGCCCGTATCTCGGAGAGTTCGGCGGCCGGCGCGGTCCGGGCAGCGGGCACCGCGGCGCGCTCGACGCGGTCCGCGGAGGCGGCCGCCAGGTCGGCGCGCAGCGCCGTGATCTGCCGGCGCAGGCCGCGCGTGCTGTACAGGGCGGCGATGCCTGCAGCGGTTGCGGTGCCGGCGGCCAGCAGCAGGGCAAGGGACATGGCGCTCACTGACGTACTCCCGGTTGCATTGGATCCCCCGAATTCCTACCTCAGCTTGGCGTACGTCCGCAGCGCCCCCCAGTGCAAAACGGACCGAAACGGACGGGACCAAAGGCCCTGCCGTTCTGGCTTCAATCATCTGACCTGGGGAAAGAAAACTCCCCCGGGACCTTGGTCACATCCTGGGGGAGATTCGGTCACGATTGGGCAAGGTGACGGCACCTTGCAGCTGGCAGTTGCCGGGGGCCGTGCCCCGAGGGCGCCTAGCTCAGCCGCTCGATCTTTTGGTCGCGCTGAGCTTCGCCTCCGCTGCGGGCAGGTGCCGCCTTCGTTCCTCAGGCGACCCCTACCCTCCGCTGCGGCTCAGCTCAGCCGCTCGATCACCATCGCCATGCCCTGTCCGCCGCCCACGCACATCGTCTCCAGACCGAACTGCTTGTCGTGGAACTGCAGCGAATTGATCAGCGTGCCCGTGATGCGGGCGCCCGTCATGCCGAAGGGGTGGCCCACCGCGATCGCGCCGCCGTTGACGTTCAGCCGGTCGAGGTCGATGCCCAGGTCCCGGTAGGAGGGGATGACCTGTGCGGCGAAGGCCTCGTTGATCTCGACCAGGTCGATGTCGCCGACCGAGAGCCCCGCCCGGCGCAGCGCCTGCTTGCTCGCCTCCACCGGCCCGTAGCCCATGATCTCGGGGGACAGCGCCGAGACGCCCGTCGAGACGATCCGGGCGAGCGGGGTCAGGCCCAGCTCCCGCGCCTTGGTGTCGGACATGATCACCACGGCCGCCGCGCCGTCGTTGAGCGGGCAGCAGTTGGCCGCGGTGATCCGGCCGTCGGGGCGGAAGGCGGGCTTCAGGCCCTGGACGCCCTCCAGGGTGACGCCTGCGCGCGGGCCGTCGTCCGTCGAGACGACCGTGCCGTCGGGCAGCGTCACCGGGGTGATCTCGCGCTCCCAGAAGCCCTTGGCGATGGCCTGCTCGGCGAGGTTCTGCGAGCGCACGCCGAACTCGTCCATGTCCTGCCGGGTGACGCCCTTGAGCCGGGCCAGGTTCTCCGCGGTCTGGCCCATCGCGATGTACGCGTCCGGGACCAGCCCGTCCTCACGCGGGTCGTGCCAGTCTTCGCCGCCCTGCTCGGCGCGGGCGGCCGTGCGGGCCTCGGCCTCGGCGAAGAGCGGGTTGTGGGTGCCCGGGATGCCGTCGGAGGAGCCGTTGACGGAACGGGAGACCATCTCGACGCCCGCCGAGACGAAGACGTCGCCCTCGCCCGCCTTGATCGCGTGCAGCGCCATCCGGGAGGTCTGCAGCGACGAGGCGCAGTAGCGGGTGATCGTGGTGGCGGGCAGGTGGTCCATGCCCATCTGCACGGCCACGATGCGGGCCAGGTTGTGGCCCTGCTCGCCGCCGGGCATGCCGCAGCCGAGCATGAGGTCGTCGATGTCGCGCGGGTCGAGCTGGGGCACCTTGGCCAGGGCGGCCTGGATGATCGTGGCGGTCAGGTCGTCCGGGCGCAGGTCCTTCAGCGAGCCCTTGAAGGCGCGGCCGATGGGGGAGCGGGCGGTAGAGACGATCACGGCTTCGGGCATCACGGCTCCCAGGGTGCGCAAAAGGCAGGACTCTCCGGGAAGTTACCCGCACGTAGCGGTGTGGTCACGGCCTCGTCGCTGTGATACGGACCTCTTTCCCGGAGGGTGGTGCCGGCCTCAATTGTCGCTCGGCCGGAACCCCGGCGTCGGTGGCTGGGAGGGGCGCATTCCGCGCACCGTCCGGGGCTGGGCCCGCCGTCGCGCCGCCGGTTCGGCGTGGCCGGGCAGCCGGCGCCGCTTGCGGTGCTTGAGCAGTGCCCAGCGGCCGCGGGCCACCGACACCTCGGTGCCGCCCTCGGCCGCGGCCTGGGCGGCGGCCCGGGCCACCGGCAGGATGCCCTCGCGGCGCGCGGCGTCCGGCCGCTCCTCGTCCTCGGGCCACAGGCCCAGCGCGGCGCACAGCGTCGGCAGGACGGCCATGGCCGCGGTGGCGTAGCCCTCGGCCGAGGGGTGGTAGTTGTCCGGCCCGAACAGCTCCCGCGGGTTCGACGCGAACTCCGGCCCCAGCAGGTCGCCCAGCGAGACCGTACGCCCGCCCGCCTCCAGGACCCCTATGGTCTGCGCGGCCGCCAGCTGGCGGCTCATCCGCCGGGCCAGCCAGCGCAGCGGCTGGTAGACGGGCTCGATGGTGCCCAGGTCCGGGCAGGTGCCCACGACGACCTCGCAGCCCGCCTCGCGCAGCCTGCGCACCGCCTCCGTCAGCAGCCGCACCGAGCGGGCGGCCGGCACCCGGTGGGTGACGTCGTTGGCCCCGATCATGATCACGCAGACGTCGGGGATCCGCTCCGGGTCGGCGAGCAGCAGCGTGACCTGCCGCTCCAGGTCGTACGACTGCGCGCCGGACAGCGCCACGTTGTGCAGCTCCACCGGGAGCTCGGCCACGGCGGCGAGCCCGGTGGCCAGCAGGGCGCCCGGCGTCTGCCGCGGCCGGTGCACGCCCTTGCCGGCGGCCGTGGAGTCGCCCAGCATGCCCAGCAGCAGGGGCGGGTTCCCCAGCCTGTGGACGAAGGCCGAGCCGTAGCGCCCGTCCGCCTGCGGCGGGGTGTCCCCGCTGCCGCCGACCACGCGCTTGGCCAGTGCCACCTCGGTGAGCAGCACGCCCAGCACGGCCCCGCCGAGCAGGCCGGCGCCCCCGCCCCCGTACGCCGCTGCCGCTGCGATCCGCCGTGCTGCCCTCGCCCTCGACCTGGACATCGGCAGGCCTCCTTCACCGTCTCCGGGGCACGGAAATCCATGCCCGGAAGCCCGTTTCACAAAGGCTTCATGAAAGCTTCACGAATGTGGTGCTCCCCTTTGCGGAGGCGCACTACCAGCAGGTTGCCCCGCCTGCAGTCGAACACAACGCGCCACTAGTGCAGTCGGACGCGCAATAGGCTGGCCTTACGGGTACGCGACGACCGCTAGTGCCCCCTGACCGCGGAGATCACCGTGCAGTATCACGATTCGATGATTGAGCTCGTCGGCAACACCCCGCTGGTGAAGCTCAACAGCGTGACCGATGGCATCGAGGCCACCGTGCTTGCCAAGGTCGAATACTTCAACCCGGGCGGTTCCGTGAAGGACCGCATCGCCGTGCGCATGATCGAGGCCGCCGAGAAGTCCGGCGAGCTGCAGCCGGGCGGCACGATCGTGGAGCCGACCTCCGGCAACACGGGCGTGGGTCTGGCGATCGTGGCCCAGCAGAAGGGCTACAAGTGCATCTTCGTGTGCCCGGACAAGGTCTCCACGGACAAGATCAACGTGCTCCGCGCCTACGGTGCCGAGGTGGTCGTCTGCCCGACCGCCGTCGACCCCGAGCACCCGGACTCCTACTACAACGTCTCCGACCGCCTCGTCCGTGAGACGCCCAACGCCTGGAAGCCCGACCAGTACAGCAACCCCAACAACCCCCTCTCCCACTACGAGTCCACCGGTCCCGAGCTGTGGGAGCAGACCGACGGCCGGATCACCCACTTCGTCGCGGGCGTGGGCACCGGCGGCACCATCAGCGGCACCGGCCGCTACCTGAAGGACGTCAGCGACGGCAAGGTCAAGATCGTCGGCGCCGACCCCGAGGGCTCGGTCTACAGCGGCGGTTCCGGCCGGCCGTACCTGATCGAGGGCGTCGGCGAGGACTTCTGGCCGACCGCCTACGACCAGTCGGTGGCGGACGAGATCGTCGCGGTCTCCGACAAGGACGCCTTCCAGATGACCCGCCGCCTCGCCAAGGAGGAGGGCCTGCTCGTCGGCGGCTCCTGCGGCATGGCGGTCGTCGCGGCGCTGCGGGTCGCCGAGAAGCTCGGCCCGGACGACGTCGTGGTCGTGCTGCTGCCGGACAGCGGCCGCGGCTACCTGAGCAAGATCTTCAACGACGAGTGGATGGCGGACTACGGCTTCCTGGAGGAGGGCCCCGCCACCGCCCGCGTCGGCGACGTGCTGCGTCGCAAGGACGGCGGCCTGCCCTCGCTGGTGCACATGCACCCCGAGGAGACGGTCGGCGAGGCCATCGAGGTGCTCCGCGAGTACGGCGTCTCGCAGATGCCCATCGTCAAGCCGGGCGCGGGGCACCCCGACGTGATGGCCGCCGAGGTCGTCGGCTCGGTCGTCGAACGGGAGCTGCTGGACGCGCTGTTCGCCAGCCGGGCCTCGCTCTCCGACCCGCTGGAGAAGCACATGTGCCCGCCGCTGCCGCAGGTCGGCTCGGGCGAGCCGGTCGCCGACCTGATGGCCGTGCTGGGCAAGGCGGACGCGGCGGTCGTGCTGGTCGAGGGCAAGCCGTCCGGCGTGGTGAGCCGGCAGGACCTGCTCGCCTTCCTCGCCGAGGAGAACGGCGCCAAGTAGCCGCGGGCTCCGGTCCGTTGGCCCTTTGCCATCTGCCGGTTCGTCAAAGGTACGTATGTGTCACGTGCTCGCAGCACGGACTTAACAAGCGACCGGCATAGTGAGGGAATCGGCGGGACCTCCGGAGCGGCTCCCGGACCCCGGCCGTCCTTGCGGGGGCCGCCGCCGTCCCGACCTTCGCCCTCACCGGGCGGGGTGCGGCGGCCTCTGCGCCCGCCCCGTAAGGGGCGCGGGGAACTGCGCGAGCGACCACGACGCGCCCGCAGGCGACGTGCCGTTCACGGGTTGATGCGTCGGCTGCGGGCCGGTGGGGGCTGGTCGCGCAGTTCCCCGCGCCCCTTACGGGGCACGAGTTGTACGGTCACAGGATCCGCACCCTCCGGAAGGAGCACCCGTGACCGTCCCCCTGCTCGCCTCCCTCGCCGGGCCCGGCGACCGCCCGGACGCCCTGACCATCTCCGGGCAACCGTGTTCACGGGAGCAACTCCTGGGGGCCGCAAGCGCGGTGGCATCCCGCATTGCCGGTGCCAAGTCCGTCGCCGTCCGGGCGACGCCGAGCGTGGAGACCGTCGCCGCCGTCGTGGGCGGGCTGCTGGCCGGGGTGCCCGTGGTGCCGCTGCCGCCGGACGCCGGGCCGGCCGAGCGCGAGCACATCCTGCGCGACTCCGGCGCCGAGCTGGTCCTCGGCGCGGACGTGCCCGTCGACATACGCGAGCAGGGCTCCTGGACGGGCGCGGAGCCCGCCCCCGCGTCCACCGCCCTCGTCCTCTACACCTCCGGCACGACCGGTGCGCCCAAGGGCGCGCTGATCCCCCGCGCGGCGGTCGCCGCGTGCCTGGACGGGCTGGTGGACGCCTGGCAGTGGACGCCCGAGGACACCCTGGTGCACGGCCTGCCGCTGTTCCACGTCCACGGCCTGGTCCTGGGCGTGCTGGGCGCGCTGCGCACCGGCTGCCGGCTGGTGCACACCGGGCGGCCGACGCCGGAGGCGTACGCGGCCGCGGGCGGCAGCCTGTACTTCGGGGTGCCGACCGTCTGGTCCCGCGTCGTGCGCGACCCGTCCGCGGCGCGGGCGCTGAGCGGGGCGCGGCTGCTGGTGTCGGGCAGCGCGGCGCTGCCCGCGCCCGTCTTCCGGGGCCTGGAGGAGCTCACCGGGCAGCGGCCCGTGGAGCGTTACGGCATGACCGAGACCCTGATCACCGTCTCCGCCCGCGCCGACGGCGAGCGCCGCCCGGGTGCCGTGGGACTGCCGCTGCCGGGCGTCCGGACCCGGCTGGCGGCGACGGAGGGCGGCATCGGCGAGCTGGAGGTGAGCGGGCCGACGCTGTTCGCCGGCTACCTGGGCCGCCCGGAGGCGACGGCCGGCGCGTACACGGCCGACGGCTGGTTCCGTACCGGCGACATCGCGGCCGTCGACGAGGACGGCACCCACCGCATCGTGGGCCGCGCCTCCACCGACCTGATCAAGTCCGGCGGTTACCGCATCGGCGCGGGCGAGGTGGAGAACGCGCTGCTCGACCACCCGGCGGTCAGCGAGGCGGCGGTGGTCGGGGTCGCGCACGAGGACCTCGGCCAGGAGGTCGTCGCGTACGTGGTGGCCGACGGGGTCGGCGAGCGGGAGCTGATCGACTTCGTGGCCGGGCACCTGTCGGTGCACAAGAGGCCGCGCCGCATCCGCTTCCTGGACGCGCTGCCGCGCAACGCGATGGGCAAGCCGCAGAAGAAGCTGCTGCCGCCGTTGTGACGCACCCTGTCCCGGCCTGCATAATTTCATGCAGGCTGGGACAGGGCTGAATGACCGAGGAGAGTCGATGAGCGACACCGGGGCCACGGCGCGGCTGCAGAAACTCTTCGAGGGGCACAGGCTGACGCCGACGCAGCGGCGCATCGCCCACTGCATGGTGCGGCGCGCCGCCGACGCGCCGTTCCTGTCGAGCGTGGAGCTCGCCGAACTGGCCGGCGTCAGCCAGCCGTCGGTGACCCGCTTCGCGGTGGCCCTCGGCTTCGACGGCTACCCGGCGCTGCGCCGGCACCTGCGGGACGTCGTACCGGCCGCCGCGGGCGCGGCGGCGGACTCGTACAACGAGTACCAGCAGGCGGTGCACGCCGAGATCGACAACCTCCGCCACCTGGCCTCGCTGCTCGCCGACCCGGAGCCGGTCGCCCGCGCGGGGCGGCTGCTGGCCGCGTCCCGGCCGCTGCCGGTGCTCGGGCTGCGCGCCGCCGGGGCCCAGGCGGGCGGCTTCGCCTACTTCGCGCGCAAGGTGCACCCGGACGTCCGGCTGCTCGACGAGGGCGGCACGCTGCTCGAAGACCGGATCGACGCGGCCGTACGGGCGGGCGCGAGCGCGCTGCTGTGCTTCGCGCTGCCGCGGCACCCGCGGGAGGTCGTGGAGGCGCTCGCGTACGCACAGGGTGCGGGGCTGACGGTCGTCACCGTCGCGGACTCCACGTTCGCGCCCGTGGCGCGGTACAGCGAGGTGCTGCTGCCCGCCGCCGTGGGGACGGGGCTGGCCTTCGACACGGCGTGTGCGCCGATGCTGCTGGGGCGGGTGTTGCTGGAGGCGATGTGCGATGCGTTGCCTGATGCTCAGGCGCGCTTGGAGGAGTTCGATGTGCGGGCCGCCGCCAGGGGGTTGTTCGCCGAGTAGCGGTGTGTTGTGGTTGCTCGCGCCCACGCGGCGGAGCCGCATGATTCAGCGGCCCCGCGCCCCTTCGGGGCGCAGCTCCGGAAAGCCGTCCGGCAAGTGGTCGTTCCTGCCCCGCAGGACGCGGTCCAGGAACGACACGACCGCCGCTCGCGTCGCCGCAACTGCCCGCTCCGGGCGTACCGTTCCGATGTCCTTGCGTACCGTTTCGCGCGAGGCAGCGCCCGGCAGCAGTGCCGCCGCGTCCGTGTACGCCCCGTGCCGCGAGCCGAGCAGCGTCACGTCGCCGTGCCACCCGCGCGAGTGCCGCCACAGCGATGCCCACGACGGCTGGCGCCGGTACGAGCCCGAGTCGGGGCTCTCCGTCCCCATGAGGAGGAACGGGCGGTCGACCCCGTCCCGGGCCACGGTGCCCGGCTTGCCGTCCGGGAACGCCAGCGTCCCGTCCATGTCGACCGCGGCACCGATCCGCCGGTCGTCGTGCATCGCCTGCAGCGCGGTGAAGCCGCCCGCGGAGTGGCCCGCCATGGCGATGCGGTGCAGGTCCATCGCGTCCGTCAGCGTGCGCGGCAACTCGGGCCGGGGGTGCGGCCGGTGGCCGTCGAGCACGTCGAGGACGAAGCGGGTGTCGTCCACCCGGGCCGTCATCGCCTTGCGCAGCACGGCACTCGGGTCGGTGCCGTGCTGCTGCGCCAGGGCGGGCAGCCCGGACTCCGCGAGCCGGCCGCCGCCGTGGCGGCCGGGACCGGTGCCGGTGAGGAGCACCTCGGAGGAGTCGTAGGTGTGGTCGACCGTGACGACCACGTAGCCGCGGGAGGCGAGCTCCTCGACGAGCGAGGTGTTCCACGTGCGCGGGTCGCCCAGGCCCGCGGAGTACAGCACGACGGGCCGCACCCGGGTGCCGCGCGCGACGGGTGCGTCCACGACGGCGTGCGTCCGGGTGGCGGCCCAGTCGACGCTTCCGGCGGGCACGCCGTAGTTGAACACCCCCGCGCCCCTGGCCGAGCCGAAGTGGGCGGCGGAGAGGGCGTCCATGTGCGGGGCGATGCGCTGCGCCGTGCGCCACTGCGCCCGTGCGGCCGGGTACCAGAAGCTGACCATCACCTGGCGGGACCCCCGCTCCGGGTGCCAGGGGTCCGGGCGCTCGGTGTCGGTCAGGTGCCGGGTCGTCGTCCCGACCGGGTACGGGCCGGTGGGGGCGGGCAGCGGGGTCGCTGCCGCTGTGGCCGCTGCCGCGTGGGCGGTGGGGGTGAAGGCGCTGACGAGGCTGCTCAGGGCCAGTACGCCGGCTGCGACGAGTGCCCGTCGGCGCAGGGCGCGCTGCTGGTCGGTCACCGGCATGCGTGGCTCCTTGTGTTCGTCTGATACGACGAGAGTAGGGATCGGGCAGCCTGTGACGCGTCACGCGACGGGGCCAAGTCCCGTGTGATACCGCGGTATGACTCCGAGTGGGCTAGCCAGGCGCCCCGTAAGGGGCGCGGGGCTGTACCGATTTGCGGCTCCGCCGCGTGGGCGCGAACAGCCACCGACGGCCTGCAGTCGAGGCACCGCCCCGGGAAGTACGTCGTCTGCGGGTGCGTCGTGGCCGGTCGCGCAGTTCCCCGCGCCCCTTACGGGCCCCGCCACTCAGCCCGCTCTCAGAAACCCCTACTACCCTTCCGCACCGGAATCCCGATCCGGAACGAGGAGGTCCGAACGTGAGCGGCGGCAGCAAGTACGCACTGGCACGGGTAGCGGTGATCGTCCGGGCGCCCGCCGCCTGGCTCTGGTGGTCCGGGCTGCTCGGCGCCGGCATCGGCGCCTTCGTGCCGGGGTTCACCGGCCTCCGCATCGGCGCCCTCGCCGGTGCCGCACTGTTCCTGATCGCGGCAGCCGGCGCCTTCGCCGTGCGCCGCAAGCGCTACGCGGAGCTCGCGCGCGGCGCGTCCCGGGCCAGGCGGGCCGTCTTCCTCCAGGACCGCGCCGTCACCGCGCGGAACTGGCGCCGCGCCCACCGCTGGTGGCTCGCCCTGGGCTTCCTCGCCGCCGTGGGCTCCTCCTTCGCGCTGCCGTGCGCCGTCGGCCTCGGCCTGGCCGGGGCCGGTGCCGGGCTGTGGGCGAAGGCCCGGTGGCTGGGCACCCTGGAGCGCCGTGACGAGGCGCTGCTGTGGGTGCGCACCGAGTGGGCCCACGCGAGCCCCGCCGCCCCGCGCGTGACCGGCTACCTGACCACCGGGCTCGCCGCGGGCGACGCCGCCCCCGGTGGCGCGAGGATCACCGCAGGGCGGTGAGACCCGCCGCGTGCGCAGCGCCCCCCTCGGCAACCAGTTCGGCGAGTGTCTGCGGCGAGCGGACGGTGACGAACCGAGCGGTCTCTCCTTCTGCGGCCGTGTAGCCGTAAACCCCCGGCCGGGGGAGCGTGTTGTACGCGTAGTGGTGTGCGAAGTAGTACGCGCCGGTGTCCAGCAGCGCGACGTGGTCGCCCGCCTCCAGCAGCGGCAGCGGCCGGTCCACGGCGACCAGGTCGCCGGCGAAGCAGCACGGCCCTGCCACGTCCTGGGCCACCGCCCCGCCCGTCTTCGGCAGCCCCTGCGCGTCGTACGCGGCCACCCGCAGCGGCCACGACTCCGGTGCGAACACCGTCCGCACGGCCAACTGCGCCCCCGCGTGCGTCACCGCGATCCGGCGGCCGCCCGCCGACTTGGCGTACTCGACGCGGGCCAGCACCATGCCGCTCTTGGCGAGCAGCGCCCGGCCGAACTCCGTCACCAGGCCGTAGCGCCCGTCGAACAGGCCGGGGACGGTGCCGGCCAGCAGCCGGGCGTAGTCGTGGAAGGTGGGGGTGACCTCGTCGGAGGAGAAGTTGACGGGCAGTCCGCCGCCGATGTCGAGCGTCGCGATCTGCTGCCGCCCGGCGGCCGCGTTGACCTCCTCGGCCAGCTCGTACACGGCCCGCACGCCCTCGGCCATCAGCTCGGGAGGGCACCCCTGCGAGCCGACGTGGGC
The DNA here is from genome assembly GCF_047456005.1 of Streptoverticillium reticulum. Taxonomy (NCBI): domain Bacteria; kingdom Bacillati; phylum Actinomycetota; class Actinomycetes; order Kitasatosporales; family Streptomycetaceae; genus Streptomyces; species Streptoverticillium reticulum. The sequence goes on from NZ_CP179755.1 coordinate 5,001,335, forward strand.
GTGCAGCCGCGTGAGCCAGGGGCGCTCCGCGCAGGCGCGGAGCAGCCATGCGCGCGCCCCTTCGTCGCGCAGTGCGACGCCGAACTTGGACGTGGCGGTGGCCGTGCTCAGCGCGCCGATGCTGCCGCCGCCGACCTGCGGGTTGACCCGCAGGCCGAGGGTGGAGGAGGTGGGGGCCGACTGCACGAGCGCGTCCAGCCGCGCGAGCTCCTCGCGGCTGTCGGCGTTGACCGCGATGCCGAGCGCGAGGGCCTCGCGCAGCTCGGCGCCCGTCTTCGCGGGGGAGTCGAGCACCGTGCGGGCGGGCGAAGCCCCCGCGGCCCGGGCGAGGGCGAGTTCGCCGGGGCTGGCGACCTCGCAGCCGAGGCCCTCGTCGGCGAGTAGGCGGAGGACGGGGACGAGCGGGGCTGCCTTGACGGCGAAGGTGTGCAGGATGCGGGGGGCACGGAACGCCTCGCGCAGTGTCCGGGCGGCGTCCCGGATCGCGTCCACGTCGAGGAACCCGGCAACGGGCTGCTTCGGACCGACGATCCCCTGCCGCACGGCGTCCTCGACGGCACGGCGCCGTCGGTCTTCGACGGTTCTCATGCCGCCGACTGTGCCACGGAGCGGTGCGGGGTGCGCCCCGTAGGGGCGCGGGGCTGTCACTCCCCCAGCTACCTCCCCCAGCTACCGCTGGGGGTGCCCCCAGGAGGTACCCCCAGCGGCTCCGCCGCGTGGGCGCGACCGGAGGCGCCCCGAAGGGGCGCGGGGAACTGCGCGACCAGCCCCCACCGGCCCGCGGTTGACGCACCACCCCAGGGGGCCGGGGCGCAGCCCCGGGTACGTCGACTGCGGGCGCGTCGTGGTTGCTCGCGCAGTTCCCCGCGCCCCTTACGGGGCGCACCGCCCCCGCGGTGTTGACCCGCCCGCCGCGAGGCGGCTAGCTTCGCGGCGGTCCACAGGGAACGGCGGTGCGATGCGTGCGCGTTCTACGGCAGGACGTTCGTTCAGACGCTCAGCGCGAGCGCGAAGGCGCCGACGTCGTGGTCATCGGCGCCGGCATCGTCGGTGCGGCCTGTGCCGAGGCGCTCGGGCGGCGCGGGGTGGGCGTGCTCGTCGTCGACCGGGGGTCGGCCGTCGGGGAGACCACCGCCCGCGGCGAGGGCAACCTGCTCGTCTCCGACAAGCCCCCCGGCCCCGAACTCGCCCTCGCCCAGGCCTCCTTGCGCCGCTGGCCCGCACTCCTGGCCGCGCTGCGCGAGGAGCTCGGGCCCGGGCGCGCCGCGTGCGAGTACGAGCCCAAGGGCGGGCTCGTCGTCGCCACCGGCGAGGACGCCGCCGCCGCGCTCGGCGACGCCGTCTCCGCCCAGCGCGCCGCGGGCGTCGAGGCGCACGACCTCGCGCCCGGCGAGGCGGCCGCGTACGAGCCGCACCTCACCCCGGACGTCCGGGCCGCCGTGCACTATCCGCAGGACGCCCAGCTGCACCCCGTGCTCGCCGCGACCGCGCTGCTCGCCGCCGTACGGGCCCGGGGCGGCGGGGTCCGCACGGGAGTGAGGGCGCTCGGCGTCGAGACCGGGGCGGGCGGCAGGCTCACGGCCCTGCGCACCTCCGACGGGCGGGTGCCGTGCAACGCGGTCGTCAACGCGTGCGGCCCGTGGGCCGGCCGCTTCGCCGAGGCGGCCGGTGCGCCGCTGCCCGTGCTGCCCCGGCGCGGCACGGTCCTGGTCACCGGCCCGCTGCCGCCGGGCACCGTGCGGCACAAGGTGTACGACGCGGGGTACGCGGGCGCGGTCGGCAGCGGGGACGCCGGGCTGCGCACGGCGGCCGTGATCGAGGCGACCCCGGCCGGGACGGTGCTGATCGGATCCAGCCGGCAGCGCTGCGGCTTCGACGAGACGCTGCGCCTGGAGGTGCTGAGCGCCCTGGCGCGCGGTGCGGTGCGGCTGTTCCCGCTGCTCGCGGACGTCCCGGTGGTGCGCGCGTACGGCGGCTTCCGCCCGTACACCCCCGACCACCTGCCCGTCATCGGTGAGGACCCGCGCCTGCCGGGCCTCTGGCACGCGACCGGCCACGAGGGCGCGGGCGTCGGCCTCGCCGCGGCGACCGGCGAACTCCTCGCCCAGCTGCACACCGGCGAGCCCCCGCTCACCGACCCCCGGCCGTTCCGGGTGGCCCGCCCGGGCCTGGGCTTCACGGGCCTCACGGGCTTCACGAAGGAGAACCCATGCCCCTGACCGTTCACGTGGACGGCGCCCCGCACCCGGCCCGCCCCGGCCAGACCGTGGCGGCCGTGCTGCTGTCGACGGGCCGCGTGTCCTGGCGGGAGACCCGCCACGGGGGCCGCCCGCGCGGCGTGTTCTGCGGCATCGGCGTCTGCTACGACTGCCTCGTCACCGTCAACGGCCTTGCGGGCGTACGGGCTTGCAGACGCGAAGTCCGCGAGGGAGACCGGATCGAGACCGCCTCGCCTGCGGCGGGCGGGGAAGCGCTGGGCGGGCCGCCCCCTGCGGCTGCGCCGCGCACCGGGGCACCGGCCGTGGACGTGCCGGGCGCCGTTCCGCAGCCGGGCCGGGAGCCGGCGCCGGCTGCCGACGTGCCGGTCGGTGGGCCCGTCGCGCCCTCGCCGGTGGTGGAGGCGCCCGCTGCGCCTCCGCCCGACGAACCACCGCGTGGGACCGCCGGCACCGGGAGCGGTGCGTGAGCGGCTTACCGCCGCGCGTCGTCGTGGTGGGGGCCGGGCCCGCCGGGGTGCGGGCCGCGTTGAGTGCCGCTCGCGGGGGCGCCCGGGTGGTGCTCGTCGACAGTGGGGAGCGCATCGGTGGGCAGTACCACCGGCAGCCCGCGGTGGGCGCCGGTTCGCGCCGCGCGCACCCGCTGGAGCGCGCCGTCATCGCGCAACCGCGCATCGAGCACCTGGCCCGCGCCGCCGTCTGCGCGCTCGAACCGGGGCCGCACACCGGCAGCCATCTCGTGCACCTCCAGCAGGGCCCCGCCGACGCCGCCGGGCTGCCGGTCCGTACGCTCCTGGCCGACGCGCTGGTGCTGTGCACCGGCGCCTACGACCGCGCGCTGCCCTTTCCCGGCTGGGACCTGCCCGGCGTCGTCACGGCCGGGGCCGGCCAGGCGCTGGCCAAGGGGCAGCGGCTGGCCGTCGGCCGACGCGTGGTGCTCTCCGGGACGGGCCCGTTCCTGCTGCCGGTCGCGACCTCGCTGCTCGGGGCCGGGGCCCGGGTGCTGGGCGTGTACGAGGCCGGAACCCCGGCCCGCTGGCTGCGCCGCCCGCTCGTGGCGCTGTTCGACGGCGGCCCGGTCAGGATGGCCGAACTCGCCGCATACACGGTCGAATTGACCCGGCACCGCGTCCCGTACCGCACCCGCCGCGCAGTCGTCGCGGCACACGGCGACGGCCGCGTCGAGGCGGTCACCGTCGCCCGCCTGGACGCGCACTGGCGCATCGTCCCCGGCAGCGAGCGCATCGTCGCGCCCGTGGACGCCGTGTGCGTCGGCTACGGCTTCACCCCGCAGCTGGAACTCCCCCTCGCCGCGGGCTGCGCCGTGCAGGACGGCCACGTCGTCGTCGACGCCCGGCAGGCCACCTCCGTGCCCGGCGTGTACGCGGCCGGGGAGCTCACCGGCATCGGGGGAGCGGCCGCCGCCGCGGCCGAGGGCGAACTGGCGGGCCTGGCCGCCGCGTCGGACGTCACCGGCGGCTCCGGCCCCGTGCGCGCCGCGGCCGCCGCCGCGCGCGTCCGCTCCGGCCGCCGCTTCGCCGCCGCGCTCGCCTCCGCCCACCCGCTGCGCGACGGCTGGTCGACCTGGCTGAGCGAGGACACCTGCGTCTGCCGCTGCGAGGAGGTCACGTACGGGCAGCTGTGCGAGGCCGTCCTGGGGAGGGGCGCGGACGGGATGCGGGCCGTGAAGCTCACCTGCCGGGCCGGCCTCGGGGCGTGCCAGGGCCGGGTGTGCGGGCGCAACGCCGCCGACCTGGCGGCCGGCCTGCTCGGACACCCGCCCGCCGACCCGCTCGCCGTGGACCGCCGCCCCCTGGCCCACCCCGTCCGGCTCGCCGACCTCGCCGGTGCTTCCGGCCCGGCGGGCGACGAACCGGAACCCCCACCTGTTGACTAGTGCTATTCACCGGCCCAAGATGTGCAGTGTTCTATTCAGAACGCCCATCGAGGCTGGGAGGCAGGGCCCCATGTCAGGACCGCGACCCGTGCGAGCACCGCGAGGCACCGAGCTGAGCGCCCGGGGGTGGCAGCAGGAAGCCGCCCTGCGGATGCTGCAGAACAACCTCGACCCCGAGGTCGCCGAGCACCCCGACAAGCTCGTCGTCTACGGCGGCACGGGCAAGGCGGCCCGCGACTGGCGCTCGTTCGACGCGATGGTCCGCACCCTGCAGACGCTGAAGCAGGACGAGACCATGCTCGTGCAGTCCGGCCGCCCGGTCGGCGTGATGCAGACGCACGAGTGGGCCCCGCGCGTCCTCATCGCCAACTCCAACCTCGTCGGCGACTGGGCCAACTGGGAGGAGTTCCGCCGCCTGGAGGCCCTCGGCCTCACCATGTACGGCCAGATGACGGCCGGTTCCTGGATCTACATCGGCACCCAGGGCATCCTCCAGGGCACCTACGAGACCATCGCCGCCGTCGCGGCGAAGCGGTTCGGCGGCACCCTGGCCGGGACGATCACGCTGACCGCCGGCCTCGGCGGCATGGGCGGCGCCCAGCCGCTGGCCGTCACCATGAACGACGGCGTCGCGATCTGCATCGACTGCGACCCGCGCGCCATCGAGCGCCGCATCGAGCACCGCTACCTCGACGTCAAGGCCGACTCCCTCGACCACGCCCTGCACCTGGCCGTCGAGGCGCGCGACGCCCGCCGCCCGCTGTCCATCGGCGTCCTCGGCAACGCGGCCGAACTCCTCCCGCAGCTGCTGGCGATGAACGCCCCCATCGACATCGTCACGGACCAGACCAGTGCCCACGACCCGCTGGCCTACCTGCCGATCGGCGTCGACTTCGACGACATGGCCTCCTACGCGGCCGACAAGCCCGCCGACTTCACCCTCCGCGCCCGCGAGTCCATGGCCAAGCACGTCGAGGCCATGGTCGGCTTCCAGGACGCGGGCGCCGAGGTCTTCGACTACGGCAACTCCATCCGCGGCGAGGCGCAGTTGGCGGGCTACGAGCGCGCCTTCGCCTTCCCCGGCTTCGTCCCCGCCTACATCCGGCCCCTGTTCTGCGAGGGCAAGGGCCCCTTCCGCTGGGCGGCCCTGTCCGGCGACCCGAAGGACATCGCGGCCACCGACCGCGCGATCCTCGACCTCTTCCCCGAGAACGAGTCCCTGGCCCGCTGGATCAAGATGGCCGGCGAGCGCGTCCACTTCCAGGGCCTCCCGGCCCGCATCTGCTGGCTCGGCTACGGCGAACGCGACCGCGCGGGCGAGCGGTTCAACGACATGGTGGCGAGCGGCGAACTGTCCGCGCCCGTCGTCATCGGCCGCGACCACCTCGACTGCGGCTCGGTGGCCTCCCCGTACCGCGAGACCGAGGCCATGCTCGACGGCTCGGACGCGATCGCGGACTGGCCGCTCCTCAACGCGATGGTGAACGTCGCCTCCGGCGCCTCCTGGGTCTCCCTCCACCACGGCGGCGGCGTCGGCATGGGCCGCTCGATCCACGCGGGCCAGGTCACGGTGGCGGACGGCACCCCGCTGGCCGGCGAGAAGATCCGCCGCGTGCTGACGAACGACCCGGGCATGGGCGTGATCCGCCATGTGGACGCGGGTTACGACATCGCGGAGTCGGTGGCGGCCGACCGCGGCGTCCGCATCCCGATGCGCGAGGGCGAGCAGGCGTGAACACCGAGCAACCGCGGCCCGAAAGGGGCGCGGGGCAGTCACATATGCGGCTCCGCCGCGTGGGCGCGACCGGCCACAACGCACCCGCAGCCGCCCCCTCGTTCCACGAGATGTGGCGCGACCTGCTGCCCATTGGCCGGAACCCCGAAAGCAGCGGTTACCGCCGCTACGCCTGGACAGGCGCCGACGCCGACTGCCGCACCTGGTTCCGCGAACAGGCCGAGACCCGCGGTCTCACCTATGAAGTGGACCGCAACGGCAACCAATGGGCCTGGCTGGGCGACCCGGCCGCCGGCGACGCCGTCGTCACGGGTTCGCACCTCGATTCCGTCCCCGACGGCGGCGCCTTCGACGGCCCCCTCGGCGTCGTGTCGTCCTTCGCCGCCCTCGACGAGCTCCGCACCCGCGGCGCGCAGCCGCACCGCCCCCTCGCCGTCGTCAACTTCGGCGACGAGGAGGGCGCCCGCTTCGGCCTCGCCTGCGTCGGCTCCCGGCTGACCGCCGGACAGCTCACCGTGGAGGCGGCCCACGCGCTCCGCGACGCCGACGGGATCACCCTCCCGCAGGCCATGGAACGCGCCGGGTACGACCCCGAGGCCATCGGCCCCGACCCCGAACGCCTCGCCCGTATCGGCGCGTTCGTCGAGCTGCACGTCGAGCAAGGCCGGGCCCTCGCGGCCCTGTCCGACAGCGGCTCCGCCGCGGGCCCGCACGCAGTGGGCGTAGCGTCGGCGATCTGGCCGCACGGCCGCTGGCGCTTCGACTTCCACGGCGAGGCCAACCACGCCGGCACCACCCGCATCGAGGACCGCCGCGACCCGATGCTGACCTACGCCAACACCGTCCTCGCCGCCCGCAAGAAGGCCCGGCTCGCCGGCGCCCTGGCCACCTTCGGCAAGGTCAGCGTCGAGCCGAACGGCGTCAACGCCATCGCCTCGCTCGTCCGCGGCTGGCTGGACTCCCGAGCCGCCGACGAGGAGACCCTCGCCGAGGTCGTCGCCGCCGTCGAACAGGCCGCGGTCGAGCGCGGCGAGCGCGACGGCGTGGACGTCCGGGTCACCCGGGAGTCCTTCACCCCCGTCGTCGAGTTCGCCCACGGCCTGCGCGACGAGCTGGCCAAGATGCTCGGCGGCGCACCGGTCCTGCCCACGGGCGCGGGCCACGACGCCGGTATCTTGTCCGGCACCGTCCCCACCGCCATGCTCTTCGTCCGCAACCCCACCGGGGTCTCGCACTCGCCCGCCGAGTCGGCGACCGAGGACGACTGCACGGCCGGAGTGACCGCACTCGCCGACGTACTGGAGGGCCTCGCGTGCCGGTGACCGTGACCTACTGGGCCGAGCACGCCTGGACCGACCCCGTGGTCGAGTCGGGCGTGGTCGTCGACGTGGCCGACGGCCGCATCACGGCCGTCCGCACCGACGTGCCCGCCCCGCCCCCGGGAGCGGTGACCCTGCGCGGGCTCACCCTCCCGGGGCTGGCCAACGCCCACTCGCACGCCTTCCACCGCGCCCTCCGCGGCCGCACCCAGGTCGGCTCCGGCACCTTCTGGACCTGGCGCGAGGTGATGTACCACGCGTCCCAGAACCTCACCCCCGACTCCTACTTCGCCCTCGCCCGCGCCGTCTACGCCGAGATGGCGCTGGCCGGCATCACGTGCGTCGGCGAGTTCCACTACGTCCACCACGCCCCCGGCGGCACGCCCTACGGCGACCCCAACGCCATGGGCGAGGCTCTGACCGAGGCCGCGGCCGCGGCCGGTATCCGCATCACCCTCCTCGACACCGCCTATCTCTCGTCCGGCTTCGGTGAGCCCCCGAACCACCACCAACTGCGCTTCTCCGACGGCACGGCGGACGCCTGGGCCGACCGGCTCTCCGCCTTCAAGCCCGCCGACGGCGGCCACGTCCGGATCGGTGCCGCCGTGCACTCCGTGCGCGCCGTGCCCGCGGACGGACTGGCGACCGTCGCCGCCTGGGCCGAGGAGCGCGAGGCCCCCCTGCACGTCCACCTCTCCGAGCAGACCGCCGAGAACGACGCCTGCCGTGCGGCGCACGGCTGCACCCCGGCCCGGCTCCTCGCCGACCACGGCGTCCTCGGCCCGCGCACCACCGCCGTGCACGCCACACACCTCACCGACGAGGACATCGCCCTCCTCGGCGGCTCCGGCACCGGCACCTGCATGTGCCCGACCACCGAGCGCGACCTGGCCGACGGCATCGGCCCCGCCGTCGCCCTGCAGCGCGCCGGCTCCCCCCTCTCCCTCGGCAGCGACAGCCACGCCGTGATCGACCTGCTCGAAGAGGCCCGCGCGATGGAGCTGAACGAGCGCCTGCGCACCCGCACCCGCGGCCACTGGACGGCGGCCGCCCTGCTGCGGGCCGCCACCGCCGACGGCCACGCCGCCCTCGGCTGGCCCGGGGCGGGCCGGCTGGAGGCGGGCGCGCTCGCCGACTTCACCACGCTGGCACTGGACTCCGTCCGCACCGCGGGACCGCTGCCCCGGCTCGGCGCCGAGACGGCCGTATTCGCCGGGACCGGAGCGGACATCCGGCATACGGTGGTCGGCGGCCGGCACGTCGTCCGCGACGGGGTCCATCAGCTCGTCCCGGACGTCCCCCGCGCCCTGGCCGACGCGATCGCGGACCTGACCACCGCCTGAAGCAGCCCGACCGCCCGAAGCCGAAGGACCGGAGCCCGCCCATGACCACGGCCATGACCACGGCGATCACGAACATCAGCAGTCTCGTCACCAACGACCCCTCCCTCGGTGCAGGCCCGCTCGGTCTCATCCAGGACGCGGCGGTCGTCGTCGACGGCGACCGCATCGCCTGGGTCGGTGAGTCCAGGAAAGCACCCGCCACTGACAACGCCGTCGACGCGGCGGGCCGCGCCGCCCTCCCCGGCTTCGTCGACTCCCACTCCCACCTGGTCTTCGCGGGCGACCGCACCGCGGAGTTCAACGCGCGGATGTCGGGGCAGAGTTACAGCGCGGGCGGCATCCGCACCACCGTCGCCGCCACCCGCGCCGCCACGGACGAGGAGCTGGAGGCCAACCTCCTGCGCCACGTCCGCGAGGCGCTGCGCCAGGGCACCACGACCCTGGAGACCAAGTCCGGCTACGGCCTGACCACGGAGGACGAGGCCCGCGCGCTGCGCATCGCCGCCGTCCACCTGGACGAGGTGACATACCTCGGCGCCCACATCGTCTCCCCGGACTTCGCCGACGACCCGGAGGCCTACGTCGCCCTCGTCACCGGCGAGATGCTCGACGCCTGTGCCCCGCACGCCCGTTGGGTCGACGTCTTCTGCGAGAAGGGCGCCTTCGACGGTGACCAGGCCCGGACGATCCTGGAAGCCGGCCGGGCCCGTGGCCTGACCCCGCGCGTCCACGCCAACCAGCTCGGCCACGGCCCCGGCGTCCAGCTGGCGGTGGAGCTCGGCGCGGCCTCCGCCGACCACTGCACGCACCTGACGGACGCGGACGTCGACGCGCTGGCGGGCGGCGACACCGTGGCCACGCTGCTCCCCGGCGCGGAGTTCTCCACGCGGGCGCAGTGGCCCGACGCACGCCGCCTGCTCGACGCGGGCGCGACGGTCGCCCTGTCCACGGACTGCAACCCCGGCTCGTCCTTCACCAGTTCCGTGCCGTTCTGCATCGCGCTGGCGGTGCGGGACATGGGCATGACGCCGGACGAGGCGGTGTGGTCCGCCACGGCGGGCGGCGCGGCGGCGCTGCGCCGCACGGACATCGGCCGCGTGGCACCGGGCGCCCGGGCGGACGTGGTGCTCCTGGACGCCCCGTCCCACGTCCATCTGGCCTACCGTCCGGGCGTCCCGCTGGTCTCGGCGGTCTGGCAGCGGGGCGTGCGGGTGGTGTGACGCTCAGGGCGCTCCAAGGCGACCAGAGGTATGACCCGGCCCGCCTGCAACGCCCGTTCCCGGAAGGCGGCGAAGCCGGGATCGGCGGCTATCTGCCGTGCCCACAGCGCGTCGTGCCCGGCCTCGTCGACGAGTCGGGCGCGCGCCGCGTAGCGCTCCTCGCCCACTTCGACGGTCACGTCGTCGGGCGAGGCCATCGCATTGCGGAACCAGGCGGGCGCGGTGGACGCGCCGCCGTTGGACGCGAAGACGACGAGCCGCTCGCCGTCGGGCAGATGCACCAGCGGCGTCGTCCGCGGCAGCCCGCTGCGCGCGCCGCGCGTGGTGAGCAGCAACAGCTTCACACCTGCGAACTGCCCGCCGACGCGGCCTCCGTTGCTCCGGAAGTCCTCGATGACGCGGAGGTTGAAGGGGTTGCTGTTGTTGGCGGGAGTGGTGTTGCTCGACATGGCCCCGACGCTAGGTTCTGACATCAGTGTGAAGGTCAAGCCCGAGCGGCTGGGGGCAGGATGACGAACAACCGGAGCAGACCCGCGTTACCGGCGGTGCGCAACCGGCGGCGGATCGAGGGACGGTCGGCGCGTGTCAGCCGCCGGGTGGGGGTGGTGGCGACCGCCCTGGCGGGGACGGGCGTGCTGAGCCTGGTGCTGTACGCGTCCCGGTGCCGGGAGCCGGTCGCGGTGATGGGGGCCGGACTACTGGTCACCGGCGCGGTGGCCGTGGTGGGAGCCGGGCTGGGCTTCCTGTTCGGGGTCCCCCGCGCGCTGGCGACTCAGCGCGAGGACGGCGACCCGCCCGGGGAACCCCGGCCCACCTACGCGGCCAACACCAACCTGGAACAGGTCTCGGACTGGCTGACCAAACTGCTCATCGGAGCCGGTCTCACACAACTCGGCACGCTGGCCAGCTTGTTCAAACGACTCTGCAAGGACCTGGCCCCGAGCTTCGGCGCGCGGACCGACAGTGCGGTCTTCGCCGGAGCGCTGGTGGTGGAGTTCCTCATACTGGGCTTCCTCAGCGGCTGGCTCGTCACCCGGCTGCTCCTCGCTCCGGCGCTCTCCGAAGCGGACAGCAAGGCCCTCACCAGTTTCGTGGAGGCCCAGAGACTCTCCGACCGCGGAGAGCACGACGAGGCGGACACCCTGCGGGCGCTGGCTCTGGAGCAACTCCAGGCGCCTTTGCGGGAGGCACAGCGCTACGACGACCTGCGCCGCCGGCTTCCGTCGGGCACGAATCGCACCACGCAGATGCAAGCGCTGGTCGATGCCGCCCGCACCTCGGCCCCGCAGTCCGGCCTCCTGCCCGAGCAGGTGAGGGAGTTCTTCGACCGGGGAGGCGATGGCGGGCGCGTCTACGCCCTCGCCCTCATGCAGGGCGTTCCGGATGCCGCGTACCTGGACGCGGTCCTGGACGCCGTCGAACGGTCCCGCTCGGCCTTCGAGCAGCACCAGGCACTTGTTGCTGCAGAGTCGATGATTCCGCACCTGGCACAACCGGACCGCAACCGGCTGGCGGCGGTATTGCGCGCACATCTGGACCCGGGCGGATTCCTCGCCCAGTCGAGGGGGCGGCGCCTGCTGGCCGAACGGATCCTTCAGGCACTGCGGGCGGCGGACGACAAGGAAACCGATGTCTGACCGGCCTCGATCAGTCAACGGGGAGGCCTCTGGCCTCTCTGTGGGCGAGGACGTCCTCGACGGCTGTTCACGCCGCCTCGCCTGCCGCTCGGCGGCAGTCCCGGCAGCGGCCCGGCTCCGCCGCGCGGAAGACGCGTTCGCAGCCGCCGCAGGTCTGGAAGGGGAGGGGACGTGCCGGGGCCGACGGCGGCGCTTCCGACTGCACCGGCAGATCCGGCGGCAGCCAGTCCGTGAGGCGGTAGGAGAGCAGGCGGGCGGGCCAGGGGATGACACCCGTCGGCAGCCCCGCAGTCAGGGTGCGGGTGATCTGGCGGGGGCCGATGCCGCGGTCGAGCCAGGCCCGTACACCGGGCGAGAGGCGGCGGACGTCCTTCTCCGAGAGCCACAGCCGCGGGTCGCGGCGGCGGAGCCCGGCGAGCAGGTCGGCCGCGGGCGGGTCGGCGGGCGGCAGGGGAGCGGCCTCCTCCGGGGCGGCCGCCCGGCGCTGCGGCCGGGGCCGGGGCCGGGGCGCCAAGTCGGCCGGGGCGCCCGGACGTTCGTACCAGCTGGTCCGGGTCACCACCCGGCCCGCGTCAGTCCGTACGCGCTTCCGCTCCAGATACCCCGCCGTCTCCAGTTCCCGCAGCGCCCGCGCGATGACGATCTCGCCTTCGCGGAAGCGCCGGGTGAGGTCCTTGATGCCGATGCGTGCGCCGTCCGGCAGCGACTGGATGTACACGCCGATGCCGATCGCGACGGCGGACAGGTCGGGGTGCTGGGCGAGGTGATTGCCCACCACGGTGAAGTTCGTGTCGTGCCGGTGCCGGATGTGGACAACTCCGGCTGGCGGAGCATCGGCGCGCGCCGAGGCGTGCGCGATAGACTGCGCAGTAGTCATTGGGAAGAGGTTCGCTTCCTGGATGATCAGGCCCTCGATCGGGAAGCCACTCCCGGCCGGGGGCCGTCGTCTGTCTGGGGTTGTGCCGCGAACGTACCGCGTTGCCGCCCGCATCTGCCACGGAGTCACCTGATGGAGTGACGCGCGCCGGGTTGGTGGGGTTTGGTTCTCTTCCAGTTCTTCAACGGGGCGTCGTGCCGGGCCGGTTCGCGGGCAACCGTGTCGTGGGCGACTCGATCCGGCCGGGCGTCGGTGACCGGGGTTCTGTCCCCCTTGTGGGCGATGGTGCACCGCGTGTGTTTCGAACTACCTTCAAAGTCATGAGCGCCGAGAACGCCGCTGTGAACTTCTCCGAGCTGGTGAACAAGAACAAGCAGACGCTTGCCCGGCTGAAGGAGACGCCAAGGTTGCTCTTGCGCCGCAGGGACGGGGAAGACTTGGTCCTCACGACTGCGGAAAGAGCGGAGCAGGACCGGACCGTGGTGTCGGCCGCCACGCGGATGCTCGTCGCGATGGCCCGGCATGAACCCGGCAGCATGGAGCTGCTCCTGGACATACTGCCGGATGCCTTCCCATGGGTTCGCTTTCTCCCTGACTCCGATGTCCACGCCTTTGCCGTCGAGCTCGTCGACACCATGCGTGCCGGGGAATCCATCGCCAACAGCTCAGTCGTTGCCCAGATGCTGATCGCGTGGCAGCACACGGCCGAGGCACACGCGGATCCGGATGTCCGAGCAGCCCTGATCAAGGATCACGACGAGGACTACGGACCTGTGCCCGAGCCCGGGTGAGGTTGCATGACTCCCGCCCGTGGAGAACGGGTTGCGCCCCCTGCGCCGGACGGTGAATGGGAAGTCCGGTTCGCCGACGCTGCATCGGCCAAGGGCTGGGATTCCTTGGCCGGGCAGTTCCGTCAGAACACTTACCGGGCTTGGGTCACCATGCGCACCGATCCGAGACCGCCGATGGAGACGCAACGTCACCATCGCTTGAAGGGAACCCTTGCGCACGGATCTCACCGTGGGCAGATATGTGAGCAGTGGCAGATCGAGGTGACCGGCGGGGGACGCATCTGGTACCTCGCGGACACCTCGCGCAGAACCTGCTGGATCACCTATGCGGGCACGGCGCATCCACGAGCGACGGATCGCCGGTAGCAGGAGGCCGGCGTTGTGCCGGCCAGGAAGCCATCCCGGAAACGCCTTGTGCCGCAGAGGAAGTCCTCTGCGGCACAAGACAAATGCAGCCCGGAAGTCCGTCCCCCCGGCGGGTCCGAGACCTACTCCTCCGTCAACAGCCCCCGCCGCAGCTTCACCAGCGTCCGCGACAGCAGCCGTGACACGTGCATCTGGGAAATGCCCAGCTCCTCGCCGATCTCCGACTGCGTCATGTTCGCCACGAAGCGCAGCGAGAGGATCCGCCGGTCCCGGGAAGGGAGTTCGGCGATGAGCGGCCTGAGGGACTCGACGTATTCGACGCCCTCCAGGCTGTGGTCCTCGTAGCCGATGCGGTCCGAGAGGGAGCCCTCGGTGTCGTCCTCCTCGGTCTGGGCGTCCAGCGAGCTCGCGGTGTACGCGTTGCTCGCGGCCATGCCCTCGACGACCTCGTCCTCGGACAGGCCCAGGCGCTGCGCCAGTTCGGCGACGGTGGGGGAGCGGTCGAGGCGCTGCGCCAGCTCGTCGCCGGCCTTGGCCAGGTCCAGGCGGAGTTCCTGGAGGCGGCGCGGGACGCGCACCGACCAACTGGTGTCGCGGAAGAAGCGCTTGATCTCGCCGATGACGGTCGGCATCGCAAAGGTGGGGAACTCGACGCCGCGGCTGAGCTCGAAGCGGTCGATGGCCTTGATCAGGCCGATGGTGCCGACCTGGATGATGTCCTCCATCGGTTCGCTGCGGGTGCGGAACCGGGAGGCGGCGAACTTCACCAGGGCCAGGTTGAGTTCGACGAGCGTGTTGCGTACGTACGCGTATTCGTGGGTGCCCTCTTCGAGCGATTCGAGGCGCGCGAAGAGCGTCTTGGACAGCGCCCTTGCGTCGACCGCCCCGATCTCCTCGCACGGAGGTATCTCGGGGAGCCCGGCGAGACCGGGGTCGCTCTGCTCGGGCGGGATTGTCGACGACGCGGTCTCCCGGATCTCCCGAAGGTGATCGGAACGCTTTTCGTCGAGCCGGGGTGACATGGTCTCCTCCATCATTCTCGGCATAAGGCAGCCGATGCCGTGACCTTTTGCTGCGGTTTGCGGCGCCTCCAAAGCCGTCCGTGGTGGATGTCCTCCTCTAGCCCTACCGGTCTTTGCCCCGCGATGGCAAGTGCCGTTTGTCCTGGTATGGGGCGCTATGCCGGAACTTCGGCTTCCGGAGCGCGTAAGGAAGGCGTAGGGTTCCACGGAGCGTCACGCGCGCGCGGCACACCACGAAGGGATGCGCATGGACTGCGGTAAAGCCGGCAGTGCGAGCAGGGGTCGGCTGAAAGTCGAGTTCAAGCATCTCGGGAGAAGCGCGGTCCTGACGCCCGCAGGTGAGCTCGATCACCACACGGCGGATCTGCTGCGCGAACTTCTGGAGAAGAGTGTCGAGGACGGCACTCCGCGCATCGTCGTCGACTGCTCGCAGCTCGAATTCTGCGATTCCACCGGACTGAACGTGCTCCTGGGCGCCCGGCTCAAGGCCGAGGCCGCCGGCGGCGCAGTCCACCTCGCCGCGATGGGGTCCGTCGTCGCCCGTGTCTTCGAGATCACGGGCGCCGGGGCCGTATTCAGCATCCACGACACGCTCGATGCGGCGCTCGTCGACTGACGGCGCTCTGCGTATCGGATCCCTTACTCTCCATCGCTGTCGCTTCCATTACCTCCGTTACCTGTGTCACAGGACCCGCGCAGAATGCGTGGGTGTTCTCACGGTTCGCCGGGGCAGGAGACAGCTGACCCTGTGGTGTGCGAGATGACCCCTTCTGAATCGGTGATCGGTGAGGTGAAGCGCTGATGAGCACGACTCGGCCGTCCCTGCCGTCGCCGGACGACCCCGGCCCGGGGGCCGACGGCTCGCCGCAGCCGGACGGCCAGCGCCGGCGGCTGCGCCTCGTCGGCGTCAGTGGCGCCGTGCCGCTCTCCCGTGACTTCACGCGCCAGGCCCTGCGCGACTGGGGCTGGCTCCCGGCGGCCACGGCCGATCACCGCGCCGCGGCCGAGGACGTCCTGCTGGTCGTCTCCGAGCTCGTCACCAACGCGTGCCTGCACGCCGGCGGCCCGGAGGAGCTCTGCGTCACCCGCGCGGGCAAGGTCCTCCGCCTGGAGGTCTCCGACCTGGGCGCGGGCACCCCGGCCCCCCGCACCCCGCACCGCGCGGGCCGCCCGGGCGGCCACGGCATGTTCATCGTGCAGCGGCTGTGCCTGGACTGGGGCGTGGTGCGGCACGAGGGCGGCGTGGGCAAGACGGTGTGGGCGGAGCTGGCGGGGCCGTCATAGGGGGGCAGCGATCGGTCCGCCCGGTTCAGTAGGCGCTGACGCTCACCACGACCAGCTTCAAGAGCCTGGGGGTGATCAGGTAGTCGAACATGCCGCCCGCGACGTATGCGGTGTCCGATACGGAGCCACCTTCGTACCGGTCTCCGGCGATGTACAGAGTTTCTGCTGCCCGCAGTAATTCCTGGGCCCGCTCCTTGATTTGGCCTGCAAACTGCGGCTCAAGATCGAGCTCAGTGTCCGGCCACAAGAATTCCCAGGTCCAGCCATCGCTCACGTTCCGACCGCCCGCCGCGCAGCAGCCTTGATCTCGGCCACCTCTCGTGCCGCGGCTCGCAGAGTCTCCTCGTCCGATGCCGTCCGGGCGAGGTGTTCGGCGCGGTGCAGCTTGCGGGCCGTCGCGGGGTGGCGTTCGATCTCCACGGCTACGGCCCAGCGGAGCAGGAAGCCGTTGACCGGACCCACGGATTGCGTCTCTGCCGCGAGAGTGAACACCTCGTCGCGTTCGGACTCCATGAGGGGGAGCATCGACGGAGCCAGGCGCGCCAGGGCTGCTCTGAGCGTGGACAGGGTTCTCTTGGGCCGTTCGATGACCGGCTCGTCACCGTGTTCCACCGGGTGTGCGCTCATGCAGAGGCTCCTTCGCGAGCGGATGCAGTCGTCGGCGCTGAAGCGTGTGGGTACACAGTAGCCACGCGAAGGTCATCCGTGGCGATCTGTGGCCATAGCTGGAAGCCGGGCTGCTGGGCTGCAATGCGTGCTGCCGCGCACCAAGAAAGCAAGGAGAGAGGGAGAAGTTCTCTATGCACGATGGCATCAGTCCTGCAGACTCCGCGCAACGGCAGCAGGAGCGCGCTCGGTTGCGCGAGCTGGTGGAACGAGCCGAGGCCGAGCACGGACCGATCGACCCGGACGCTGTCGCGGCCAAGCGGGCTGTCCTGCGCGGTGGAGCGCTCACTCACCACTGAGCCCCTGCCCTCAGGGCAGGGGCTCATCACGGCTTCGGCCAAGCCCTACGGCAGGTTCCGCGCCATCACGATCCGCTGCACCTGGTTCGTGCCCTCATAAATCTGCGTGATCTTTGCGTCGCGCATCATGCGCTCCAGCGGGTAGTCACGCGTGTAGCCGTAACCGCCCAGCAACTGCACCGCGTCCGTGGTGATGTCCATGGCGGCGTCGGACGCGAAGCACTTCGCCGCCGCGCCGTAGAAGGTCAGGTCGCCGTCCAGGCGCTCGGACTTGGCCGCCGCCGTGTACGTCAGCTGACGTGCCGCCTCCAGCTTCATCGCCATGTCGGCGAGCATGAACTGGATGCCCTGGAAGTCCGCGATCGGCTTGCCGAACTGCTTGCGCTCCTGGACGTACGTCTTGGCGTAGTCCAGCGCGCCCTGGGCGATGCCGAGGGCCTGGGCCGCGATGGTGATGCGGGTGTGGTCCAGGGTCTTCATCGCGGTCGCAAAGCCCGTGCCCTCCTCGCCGATCATGCGGTCGGCGGGGATGCGGACGTTGTCGAGGTAGACCTCGCGGGTGGGGGAGCCCTTGATGCCGAGCTTCTTCTCGGGGGCGCCGAAGGAGACGCCCTCGTCGTCCTTCTCGACCACGAAGGCGCTGATGCCCTTGGAGCGCTTCTCCGGGTCCGTCACGGCCATGACCGTGTAGTACTCGGAGACGCCCGCGTTGGTGATCCAGCGCTTCACGCCGTTGAGGACGTAGTGGTCGCCGTCCCGCACGGCGCGGGTCTTCATGCCCGCCGCGTCCGAGCCCGCGTCCGGCTCGCTCAGGCAGTACGAGAACATCGCGTCGCCCTTGGCGAGCGGGCTCAGGTACCGCTTCTTCAGGTCGTCCGAGCCGGACAGGATCACCGGCAGCGAGCCGAGCTTGTTGACCGCCGGGATCAGGGAGGAGGACGCGCACACGCGGGCCACCTCCTCGATGACGATCACGGTGGCGAGCGCGTCCGCGCCCGCGCCGCCGAACTCCTCGGGGACGTGCACCGCGTGCAGGTCCGTCGAGGTGAGGGCGTCACGCGCCTCCTGCGGGAAGCGGGCCTCCTCGTCCACCGCGGCGGCGAACGGCGCGATCTTCGCCTCGGCGAGCGAGCGTACGACCTTGCGCAGCTCGTCGTGCTCCTCGGACGGCCGGTACAGGTCGAAGTCCTTTGATCCCGCCAAGGCGTACTCCCCAGAGAGTTAACTACCGTTTAGTAACCACGATTCTAGGGCGGCCCTCCGGAGTGCGCCTACGTGAGCTTGCCGACAGGGACGTATGCTCGGGCGCGCAGTCCAGCCAGTGTCGTAGTACGTATGGAGCACACGCATGGCCCTCAAGATCACTGTGATCGGCACCGGGTACCTCGGCGCCACGCACGCGGCGGCCATGGCCGAGCTCGGTTTCGAGGTGCTGGGCCTGGACGTGGTCCCCGAGAAGATCGAGATGCTCTCGCGGGGCAAGGTCCCGATGTACGAGCCCGGGCTCGAGGAGCTGCTGCGCAAGCACGTCGCCGGGATCGAGGGCTCCACCGGGCGGCTGCGCTTCACGACCTCCTGGGAGGAGGTCGGCGAGTTCGGCGATGTCCACTTCGTCTGCGTGAACACCCCGCAGAAGCACGGCGAGTACGCGTGCGACATGTCCTACGTCGACAGCGCCTTCGCCGCGCTGGCACCGCAGCTGAAGCGGCCGGCCCTGGTCGTCGGCAAGTCCACCGTGCCGGTGGGCAGCGCCGCCCGGCTCGCGGAGCTGCTGACCGGGCTCGCTCCCGCGGGGCACGACGTGGAGCTGGCCTGGAACCCCGAGTTCCTGCGCGAGGGCTTCGCCGTCCAGGACACCCTGCAGCCGGACCGGATCGTGGTCGGCGTCGGCGGGGAGCGCGGCGAGAAGCTGCTGCGCGAGGTGTACGCGATCCCGATCGCGGAGGGCTCGCCGTTCGTCGTCGCCGACTACCCGACCGCCGAACTGGTCAAGACGGCCGCCAACTCCTTCCTCGCCACCAAGATTTCCTTCATCAACGCGATGGCCGAGGTCTGCGAGGCGGCCGACGGCGACGTGGCCAAGCTGGCCGAGGCCATCGGGCACGACGAGCGGATCGGGAAGAAGTTCCTGCGGGCCGGTATCGGATTCGGCGGCGGCTGCCTGCCGAAGGACATCCGCGCCTTCATGGCCCGCGCCGGTGAGCTGGGCGCCGACCAGGCCCTGACCTTCCTGCGGGAGGTCGACTCCATCAACATGCGGCGCCGCGGCCACATGGTCGAGCTCGCCCGGGAGACCGTGGGCGGCAGCTTCCTCGGGCAGCGGGTCGCCGTGCTCGGCGCCTCGTTCAAGCCGGACTCGGACGACGTCCGGGACTCGCCGGCGCTGAACGTCGCCGGGCAGATCCACCTGCAGGGCGGGCAGGTGACGGTCTACGACCCCAAGGGCATGGACAACGCGCGGCGGGTCTTCCCGACCTTGACGTATGCCTCTTCGGCGCTGGAAGCGTGCCGCGGGGCGCATGTGGTGCTGCACCTCACGGAGTGGGGCGAGTTCCGCGAGCTGGACCCCGCCGCGCTGGCGGAGGTCGTGGCGGAGCCGCGGATTCTGGACGGGCGCAACGCGCTCGACGCCACGGTGTGGCGTGCCGCCGGCTGGACGTACCGGGCGATGGGGCGGCCTCGGGTGTGACCTGCGGGCCGTCCGTGGCTGGTCGCGCAGTTCCCCGCGCCCATTTCGGGGCGCGGGGAAACGAAAGACCTCAGCCGTCCAGCTGCTCGATCGTCGCGATCGACGGGCCCCTCCGCGCCGAGAGATCGGAGGCGACAGCCTCCGACGCCCGCAGCACGCGTACCGCGTTGTGCCACGTCAGCTTCGCCAGATCCTCTTCCGACCAGCCCCTCCGCAGGAGTTCGGCGATCAGGTTCGGGTAGCCCGACACGTCCGACAGGCCGTCCGGCGTGAACGCCGTGCCGTCGAAGTCGCCGCCGATGCCGATGTGGTCGATGCCCGCGACCTCGCGCATGTGGTCCAGGTGGTCCGCGACCGTCGAAGGCGTCGCGCGCGGGCGCGGGTTCGTGGTCTCGAAGGCGTGGTGGACCGCCATGCCCTCCGGCGACCGGTCGAGCGGGTGCAGGCCGTGGGCGCGCATGTTCTCGTCCGCGGCGCGGGTCCAGGCGACCGCCGCCGGGAGGATGAACTTCGGGACGAACGTGGCCATCGCCACGCCCCCGTTCCCCGGCAGCGCGGCGAGCACGTCGTCGGGAATGTTGCGCGGGTGGTCACACACCGCACGCGCCGACGAGTGCGAGAAGATCACCGGCGCCTCGCTCACCCGCAGCGCGTCCCGCATCGTGTCGGCCGAGACGTGCGAGAGGTCGACGAGCATGCCCATGCGGTTCATCTCGCGCACGACCTCCTCGCCGAAGCGGGTCAGGCCGTTCGCCACGGGGGTGTCCGTCGCCGAGTCCGCCCAGGCCACGTTGTCGTTGTGGGTGAGCGTCATGTAGCGGACGCCGAGGCGGTGCAACGCCCGTAGCGTGGCGAGGGAGTTGTTGATGCTGTGACCGCCCTCGGCACCCATCAACGACGCGATGCGGCCCTCCGCGCGGGCCGTCTCCATGTCGTCGGCCGTGAGGGCGATGCGCAGCTCGCCGGGGTAGCGGCCGGCCATCTGCCCCACGATGTCGATCTGTTCGAGCGTGGCGCTGACCGCCTCGTCGCCCGCCATGTCCGTCCGGACGTAGACGGACCAGAACTGGGCGCCGACCCCGCCCGCCCGCATCCGGGGCAGGTCGGTGTGCAGGCCGGTGGCGCTCTGGTCGGCGGCGATGTCGCGCTGGTCCAGGTCGTAGCGGACGTGCTCGCGCAGCGCCCACGGGAGGTCGTTGTGGCCGTCGACGACGGGGTGCGCGGCCAGCAGCTCGCGGGCGCGCTCGAGGTGTGCGGACGTCATGGTCACCAGTGTCACTTACCGAACCCGAAGCCGGCGGTTCCCTCGACCTTGGCGCGCAGGCGCTTGCCCTTCGCCGTGGCCTGCTCGTTGAGCTCGTCCTGGAAGTGCCGCATGCGGGCGAGGAGTTCCTCGTCGTGGGCGGCGAGCATCCGCACCGCCAGCAGGCCCGCGTTGCGCGCGCCGGCGACGGAGACGGTGGCGACGGGCACCCCGGCCGGCATCTGGACGATGGACAGCAGCGAGTCCATGCCGTCCAGGTACTTCAACGGAACCGGCACCCCGATCACCGGCAGCGGGGTGACGGAGGCCAGCATGCCGGGCAGGTGGGCCGCGCCGCCCGCGCCCGCGATGACCGCCTTGAGCCCGCGGCCCGCCGCCTGCTCCCCGTACGCGACCATCTCGCGCGGCATCCGGTGGGCGGAGACGACGTCGACCTCGTAGGGCACCTCGAACTCCGCCAGGGCCTCGGCCGCGGCCTCCATGACGGGCCAGTCGGAGTCCGAGCCCATGACGATGCCGACGAGGGGGGTGGTGCCGGGAGCGCTCATTCCGTGATCGTTCCTCGCAGATATCCGGCGGCATGGCTCGCGCGCTCGCGCACGTCCGCCAGGTCGTCGCCGTAGGTGTTGACGTGTCCGACCTTACGGCCGGGCTTCACGTCCTTGCCATACATGTGGATCTTCAGCTGCGGGTCGCGCGCCATGCAGTGCAGGTACGCGGAGTACATGTCGGGGTAGTCGCCGCCGAGCACGTTGGCCATCACGGTCCACGGGGCGCGCGGCCGCGGGTCGCCGAGCGGCAGGTCCAGCACGGCCCGGACGTGGTTGGCGAACTGCGAGGTGACCGCGCCGTCCTGGGTCCAGTGGCCGGAGTTGTGCGGGCGCATCGCCAGCTCGTTGACGAGCACCCGGCCGTCGCGGGTCTCGAAGAGCTCCACGGCGAGGTGCCCGACGACGCCCAGCTCCTTGGCGATCTTCAGGGCGAGCTGCTGCGCGTGCGCGGACAGGTCCGGGGAGAGCCCCGGCGCGGGCGCGATCACGGTGTCGCAGACGCCGTCGACCTGGACGGACTCCACGACCGGGTACGAGACGGCCTGGCCGTGCGGGGAGCGCACCACGTTGGCGGCGAGCTCGCGGACGAAGTCGACCTTCTCCTCGGCCAGCACGGGCACGCCCGCGCGGAACGCGTCCGCGGCCTCGGCGGGGGAGCGGACGACCCACACGCCCTTGCCGTCGTAGCCGCCGCGCACGGTCTTCAGGACGACCGGGAAGCCGTCGCCCTCGGTGGCGAAGCGCTCCACGTCGGCGGGGTCGTCGACGATCCGGTGCCGCGGGCAGGGCACCCCGATCGCGTCCAGCTTCGCCCGCATCACGCCCTTGTCCTGCGCGTGCACCAGCGCCTCCGGGCCGGGGCGGACGGGGATGCCGTCGGCCTCCAGGACCCTCAGGTGCTCGGTGGGCACGTGTTCGTGATCGAAGGTGATCACGTCACAGCCTTGTGCGAACGCACGAAGCGTCGCCAGGTCGCGATAGTCGCCGATGACGACGTCGCTGACCACTTGGGCCGCAGAGTCCTGCGGGGTGTCGCTGAGCAGCTTGAACCTGATGCCGAGGGGGATGCCCGCCTCGTGGGTCATGCGGGCGAGCTGGCCGCCGCCGACCATGCCGACTACCGGGAACGTCACCGCACCAGGGTATCCGTACGCACGAACCACTCTCGCCCCTCCTGGATGATCCTCCAACGGGAGAGGTCGATTTTGTCCGCTTCCCCGGTGCACGAAAGCCTCTCGAATGCGGGATGAAATCCGCGTGAGAATACGGGGGTTCGCCGTCTGTTTACCCACTCCCCGGCTTGCCGCAGCACGGCGCTGGTTAGCATGAACGACATGACTCAACGGCGCACAGTGCGTTCCCGGCTGGAGCGGCTGGCCCGCGAAATCGCGAAGTTCGGCGCCGTCGGCGCCATCGGGTGCGTGGTCAACCTCGTCGTCTTCAATCTCTGCATCCACAGCCTGCACCTCGCCGTGGTGCGCTCGGGCGTGATCGCCACCGTCGTGGCGATCGGCGCCAACTACATCGGCAACCGCTACTGGACCTACCGCGACTGCGACCGGAGCCGGCGCAGCCGTGAGCTCACGCTCTTCCTGCTGTTCAGCGGCGTCGGCCTGGTGATCGAGAACGGGATCCTGGCGCTGTCGCACTACGGCCTCGACCTCACGTCGCCGCTGGCGGACAACATCGCCAAGAACGTCGTGGGACTCGGGCTGGGTACCGTCTTCCGGTTCTGGTCCTACCGGACCTGGGTGTTCCGGGCCATTCCGGCGCGGGAGGCCGTGGAGACGGCCGAGTCCTTCTTGGCGGAGGCGCCGGAGCGTGTTGGGGCGCGTCGGTAGTTCGTCCGGTGCGGGTCGTCGGGGGTTGCTCGCGCAGTTCCCCGCGCCCCTTACGGGGCGCGGCTACTCCTCCGGGTCCGCGCCCATCGACAGGAACAACGCGAAGACCGGCGGGCGTTGCTGCAGCAGTTCCAGGCGGCCGCCGTCCGCCTCCGCGAGGTCGCGGGCGACGGCCAGGCCCAGGCCCGTGGAGTTGCGGCCGCTGACCGTCCGCTCGAAGACCCGCGCGCCCAGGTCCGGCGGGACGCCCGGACCCTCGTCCGTGACCTCGACGACGGCCTGGTTGCCGGTGACGCGCGTGCGCAGGGCGACCGTCCCGGTGCCGTGCATCAGCGAGTTCTCGATGAGCGTCGCCAGCACCTGGGACACCGCGCCGGGGGTGCCCACGGCCTGCAGGCCCTGCTTGCCGGAGCGCACCAGGGCCCGGCCGCTGCCGCGCGTGGCGGGGCGCCACTCCTCGATCTGCTGCTTGATGACCTCGTCGAGGTCGAAGGTGACCGCCGAACCGGACTGCGGGTCGCGGGAGTTGGTGAGCAGCCGCTGGACGACGTCGGTGAGCCGCTCGACCTGGGTGAGCGCGATCGTGGCCTCTTCCTTGACCGTGTCCGGGTCGTCGGTGAGGGTGATCTCCTCCAGCCGCATCGACAGGGCGGTCAGCGGCGTGCGCAGCTGGTGCGAGGCGTCGGCGGCCAGCCTCCGCTCCGCCGTGAGCATCCGGGCGATCCGCTCGGCGCTGCTGTCCAGCACGTCGGCGACCCGGTCCAGCTCGGGCACCCCGTAGCGGCGGTGCCGGGGGCGGGGGTCGCCCGAGCCCAGCCGCTCGGCGGTCTCGGCGAGGTCGGTGAGCGGGGCGGTGAGCCGGTTGGCCTGGCGCACGGCGAGGAACACCGCGGCCACCACGGCCAGCAGCGCCACCGTGAGGATCACCAGCAGGGTGCGGCCGACCTCCCGGCTGACCGCGGAGCGGGACTGCTCGACGCGGACGGTCTCGCCCTGCTCCCCCTTCTCCGTCGCCGTGATCACGCCGCCGGCCGGCCGGTCCCCGAGCTCGATGACCGGCCTGCCCGGAATCTCGATCCGGGCGTACCGGTCCGGGGTGAACTGCTCGCGCAGCACCCCGGACTCCACGCGCTCGCCGCCGAGCAGCCGGGAGTCGACGATGCCCGCCAGGCGCACGGCCTCGGTCTGGACGCTCTCCTGGGCGCTGCTCTCGATCGTGCGGGTCTCGACGATGACGAGCGAGATGCCGAAGACGGCGATCACGACCAGGACGACGGCGAGCGTGGAGTTGATCAGTCGGCGGCGCACTGTGCGGGGGTCAGCTCTTCTCGAAGCGGAAACCGACGCCGCGGACGGTGGCGATGTAGCGCGGGTTGGCGGCGTCGTCGCCCAGCTTCTTGCGCAGCCACGAGATGTGCATGTCCAGGGTCTTGGTGGAGGACCACCACGTGGTGTCCCAGACCTCGCGCATCAGCTGGTCGCGGGTGACGACCCGGCCGGCGTCCCGGACGAGGACGCGCAGCAGGTCGAACTCCTTCGCGGTGAGCTGGAGTTCCTCGTCGCCCATCCAGGCGCGGTGGGACTCGACGTCGATCCGGACGCCGTGGGTGGCGGGGGGCTGCTGGTGGGACTCGACGGTGCCGCGGCGGAGCAGGGCCCGCACCCGGGCGAGCAGTTCGGCCAGGCGGAAGGGCTTGGTGACGTAGTCGTCGGCGCCGGCGTCCAGGCCGACGACGGTGTCCACCTCGTCGGCACGGGCGGTGAGCACCAGGACGGGGAAGCCGTGGCCTTCGTTGCGCAGCCGGCGGCAGACTTCCAGGCCGTCCATGCCGGGCAGCCCGAGGTCGAGGACGAGCAGGTCCACCCCTCCCTTGAGGCCGGCGTCCAGCGCCGTGGGACCGTCTTCGCGTACGTCCACCTCATACCCTTCGCGGCGCAGCGCGCGTGCGAGCGGTTCCGAGATGGAGGCGTCATCCTCGGCGAGCAGTACTCGGGTCATGCAAGTGATGGTAGTCCGCCCGGACGCACGTCAGAGGAGTACTCAGGGCTACCCGGGGCAACACTTCAACAGAAGTGTTACCACCATCGAACAAGCGCGAACGGTTCCCGGCCCGCCTGTGATCCATGTCTCAACGGCTTCCATAAGCGGGCAGGGTCTGACGTATGGTGCTGGGAACGTCTGTAGCACAAGGGGGACTTTCGGCTGGGCCACACACTTCGCCGGAGGTCCCTGTTGTGTGCAGGGCCGGGTACCCCTGGTCCTGTCACAGTGAATGACCTGTCGGCCGGGTCCGCCGCGCGAGGATGCGCGGGGGCGTGGATCCCGGAAGTACGGCTGTCCTGCCGGGTCCTCGTCGTGAGGAGCCGAACCCCTTGGGCGTGGGGGCGGGCAGCGCTGTAACCGGTGCCGGCCTACCCCCACCCGGGCGCGCAACAGCTCCATCCGCGCGTCCCGAGACATTCAAGGATCGACCATGGCGTCCAGCCTGACGAAGGGCACTGCCGAGGCGGAGAAGACCTCTCCTGCCGCGAGCGAGAAGACCTTCCTCGGCCATCCGATTGGCCTGGCCCCGCTCTTCATGACGGAGATGTGGGAGCGCTTCAGCTACTACGGCATGCGTGCCCTTCTCGTCGTCTACCTGATCGCCGGCGGCCCCGACGCCAAGGCCGGCAGCCTGGGCGGCGGTCTGGCCATGCCGAAGGCCAGCTCGGTGGCCATCTACTCCGTCTACGTGGCCATGGTGTACCTGCTCGCCATGCCCGGCGGCTGGATCGGCGACCGGATCTGGGGCCCGCGCAAGACGGTCACCGTCGCGGCGAGCACCATCATGTGCGGCCACCTGCTGCTGGCGGTTCCGGGCAAGCCGACCTTCTTCATCGGCCTCGCGCTGGTCGCGATCGGTTCCGGTCTGCTCAAGGCCAACATCTCCACGATGGTCGGCCACCTCTACGACGGTCCCAAGGACCCGCGCCGCGACGGTGGCTTCACGATCTTCTACATGGCCATCAACATCGGTGCGTTCTTCGCCCCGCTGGTCATCGGCACCGTCGGCCAGAAGGTCAGCTGGCACCTGGGCTTCGGCATCGCCGCCGTCGGCATGGCGATCGGCCTCGCCTTCTTCCTGTGGGGCACTCGCCACCTGAACCCCAGGAGCAGCGAGGTCCCGACCCCGCTGACGGCCGAGGAGCGCAACTCCTGGCTGAAGAAGGGCCTGATGTGGCTCGCCGTCGCCGCCGTCTTCTACGGCGTCGTCGGTGGCACCGGCCACTTCACGATGAACTGGGCCACCGTGCCGCTCGCCCTGCTGGGCCTGGTCATCCCGATCTCCGTCCTGGTCCGCATCAAGCGCGACAAGGACCTCTCGGACACCGAGCAGACCAAGGTCAGCGGCTACATCTGGTTCTTCGTCGCCGCCGCGGTGTTCTGGATGATCTTCGACCAGGCCGGTTCGACCATGTCGACCTTCGCCGAGTCGAAGACCGCGGACAACGTCTTCGGCATCAACTTCCCGTCGACCTGGTTCCAGTCGGTCAACCCGCTGTGGGTCATGGCCCTCGCCCCGGTCTTCGCCTCCGCGTGGATGGCGCTGGCCAGGCGCAACCGCGAGCCCAGCACCACGGTGAAGTTCGCCATGGCGATGGTCTTCGCCGGTGCCTCGTTCGTCATCTTCGCCATCCCGATGTCGATGGCCACGGGCGGCCACACGGTGAGCCCCGCCTGGCTGATCGCGATCTACATGGTCCAGACCATGGGTGAGCTCTGCCTCTCCCCGGTCGGCCTCTCGCTGACCACCAAGATGGCGCCGCAGAAGTACGCCAGCCAGATGATGGGCGTCTGGTTCCTCGCCGTCACCGCCGGTGACTGCGTGACCAGCCTGCTCGCCACGGGCGGCGTCAACCTCGACGGCATCGGCGTGATCCTCGGCGAGGCGGGCGCCGCCGTCCTGGCCGGCGCCGCGATCTGGGTCAACCGGAAGAAGATCGTGGCCCTGATGGGCGACGTCCACTGACGGACCCCGTACCCGTACCGAGTGCCCCCGGCGCGTTCCCGCGCCGGGGGCGCTTTGTCGTCCGGCGCGGTTTCCGCCGGCGCGGCTTCTGCTGCGGTGGACGGATCCGGTCCACCACCGCCATCCCGGTCCGGTACACCCCCGCCGGGACCACCACGCACAGCAGCACCCAGAACAGCGTCACGCCCCACGGGCGGCTCACGTCCCACGGCTCCTCGACGAGCAGCTTGCCGCCGTACTCCAGCGAGACCCGGTAGTCCCCGTACGCCCCCGTCGCCAGCTCCACGTCCAGCGCCACCCGCACCGTGCGCCCGGCCTCCACGGTGCCGCGCCAGCGCCGGTCCTCCCAGGACGGCGCGAGGACGCCGTGCGAGGTGCCGAGCCGGAAGACCGGGTCCCGGGCGGGCGTGGTGCCCAGGTTGCCGACGGTGAGGACGAGCGTCCGCCGCGGCGGTGCCCCGAACCACGTCAGCAGCCCGTCGCCGCCCTGCAGACGCGCCTCCAGGACACTCAGCCGCTCCCCGCCCTCCTGCCGCGGCAGCGTGGCGCTGGGGTGCCCGGAGACGGCCAGCGCGGCATCGGCAGCAGCGGGCGTACCCATGACGGTCGCCACGTGGACGACACAGGGGCAGGGCTTCGGCGGCGCGGGCACCGGGATGCTCCGGCGGAACGTGCCGTCGGCGGCGGCCGTGACCGTACGGCCGTCGGCGTTGGCGCAGGAACCGGTGCCGCCGATCATGTTCTGCCCGCACACCAGCAGGGTCAGCAGCGCCCCGGGCCGCCAGCCCGCGCCGGTGACGGTGACGCTGCCGCCCTTGACGGCCTCGCCCCCGCTCACGACCGCCGTGGGGCCGCCGGCCGCGGTGGCGGGTGCGGTGCAGGGCGCGGCCAGGAGCGCGAGGAGCAGGAGGGCGCACTGCACGGCCCGCACCACCGCCCTCACGGCCGCACCGCCTTCCGGCGCCGCCGCACCAGCCGGCAGGCCCCCGCAGCGGCCGCGGCCGCGCCCAGCCCCGGCAGCAGCCAGGGCAGCGGCGTGTACGTGTCCGACGCGGTGGAGTGCGCCGCGCCGGGCGCCGTGGCGGTGACGCTGACCCGGACCCGGTCCAGCCGCGGGGCGCCCGGCCAGGGTTCGGTGAGCCGGAGGCTGCGCCCCGGCGGCAGCTCCGCGGGCACCCCGTCCGGCGTGCGGTGCAGCACCTGACCGAAGACGCCGACGGCGCGGATCTCCAGGTGCGGGGCGAGCACGGTGTTGCCCCGGTTGACCAGCGCGTAGTGGATCACCGTGCCCCGGCCCGTACCGCTGACCCGCACGTGCTCGACCGACAGCGCCGCCAGCGTCGGCCCGGTGACGCGCACGGTCACCGGCACCTGCAGCTGCCGGCCCTCCCCGGTGACGGTCACGGCGGCCGGATGCCCGCCGGGCACCGCGCCCGTCGGCACGGTCACGGTCAGCGGGACGTCCGCACGGGTCCGCGGCGGGACCCGCACCTGGCGCTCGGCCAGGGCGATCCACGCACCGGTGGCGCGCAGCTCGACGGTGCGGGGTGCGGTGCCGGGGTTGACCACCGACAGCTTGTCCTCGAACACCGTGCCGGGGACGCCCTCCAGGGCGATCGCGGACCGGCCGCCGGACGGCGCGGCCCACCACGGCTGCGGCTCCGCGGCGGCCGGCGCGGCGAGCAGGACCGCTGCGACGGCCGGGACGGCCAGGGCCGCCGCGCGGGTACGGGGCTGCACCGGCCCTAGCCCGCGGCGCGTTTCCGCCGGGTCAGCCAGAGCGTGCCCGCGATCCCGGCGAGCAGCACCGTGCCGCCGAGGGTGCCGAGGGCGACGGCGCTGTCGGACGGGCCGGTCTGCGGGAGCCGGCCGCCGCCCGTGGAGCCTGCGGTGGATCCGGACGTGGACCCGGACGTGGATCCGCCCGTGGTGCTGCCGCCGGTGGACGATCCTCCGGTGGTGGACCCGGCCGTCGACCCGCCTGTGGAGCCGGCCGTCGACCCGCCCGTCGAGTCGCCCCCGGTCGCGCCGCCGCCCGTCGTCCCGCCGCCCGCCTTGACGTCCAGCGTGAGCGACGGCTTGGGGTCGTTGGTGGGGTCGCACGTGGTCGTGGTGCCCAGCGCCAGGATGGTGAGCGTGGAGGCGGTGAAGGTGACCTTGCCGTCCTTCTTGGGCGTGTAGGTCCCCGACAAGTCGCCTATCCTGATCGGGGTGTTGGCGGGTATCGGCTGTTCGTTGGCCGGCCCCGAGACGGCGACCGTGCCGGAGTCCGCACCGCCCAGCTTGATGACGGCACTTGGCTTCATTGCCCCCTTGCCGAGTTCGACGGGGCTGGAGGAGACGCCCTTCTGGAAGGACATGGTGAGCTTGTACGAGTCGCCGCTCTGCTCGCCCTTGACGTCGATGGGCGAGACGGCGCTCCGGTCCCCGATGGGCGTCTTGCAGTGGTAGTTGACGTCGACCGTCTCGGCGTGTGCGGCCGGTGCGACCAGCGCGATCGTGCCGCCTGCCAGCGCCGCCGAGAGCGCGAGCGCCCGGCTCCGGCGCGCTGTGTGACGTGGGGTGCGGGACACGTGGGGTTCCCTTCTCGTCCGGTGCCGCAGCCGTAAATTACTGACGGCACATCAGATCGGGCGCCGACAGTACGCCCGGGGCCGTGGAGAGGGAAGACACGGAACACGCCGATGGCGCCCTGCGGTGGCGGGAGCGCTCCCGGCCCGCCAAGGTGGTCGGGGGCGGGGGTCGCCCCGCCCGAGCCCGTGGAGGAACCCGTCATGCCCGAGGCAACCAGCCCGTACCGGCCCGGCACACCGTGCTGGACGGAGCTCACGGTCCCCGACCAGCGGGCGGCCCTGGACTTCTACCGCGACCTCTTCGGCTGGCAGGGCGAGCCCGGCCCGCCGGAGACCGGCGGCTACGCCGTGTGCACCCTGCGCGGCAAGGCGGTGGCGGGCATCATGACGGCGATGGCGCCGGAGGGCCTCCCCGTCCCGCCCACCGTCTGGACCACCTACCTCGCCACCGCCGACCTGGACGCCGCCCTGGCGGCGGTCCCGGCCAAGGGCGGCCGGGTGATGTTCGGCCCGATGGACGTCATGACCATCGGCCGCATGGCGATCGTCGTCGACCCCGCGGAAGCGGTGTTCGGGCTGTGGCAGGCGGGGGAATTCTTCGGCGCGCAGATCGTGAACGAACCCGGCTCGGTGGTGTGGAACGAGCTCAACACCGCGGACCCGGCCGCCGCCCGGACGTTCTACCCCGCATTGGGCCTGGAGACCGCCCCCATGGAGGAGGCCCCGGGCTACTTCGCGCTCACCGCCGACGGCCGCACGGTCGGCGGGATGCAGGGGCTCGACAAACTCCCGCCCGGCACGCCCTCGCACTGGCTGACGTATTTCTCCGTCGACGACACCGACAGCACGGTCGACGCACTGATCCGGGCCGGCGGCACGGTGCTCAAGCCGCCGTTCGACATGATGGACTTCCGGATGGCCGTCGTGGCCGACCCGCAGGGCGCCCCCTTCGCCCTGGTGAACACCAGCGGTCCGGAGCTGCCGGCCGCCTGAACGGAGGCCGCCCGCGGGTCACTTGGCGGCGGCGGTGACCTTC
Organism: Streptoverticillium reticulum; assembly: GCF_047456005.1. NCBI lineage: Bacteria > Bacillati > Actinomycetota > Actinomycetes > Kitasatosporales > Streptomycetaceae > Streptomyces > Streptoverticillium reticulum. The sequence continues at coordinate 5,031,971 of NZ_CP179755.1, forward strand.
TCGTCCTTCTTCAGCTGCTCGAAGAGCTGCTTCGACTTCACCGGGTCCCACTTCACCGCGACGCCGTCGCTGCGCGTCGGCAGGTTCGGGTTCGAGATCGGCACGGTCAGCTGCTGCCCGTCCCCGCCCGTGACGCCCTTCATGGCCCAGAACATCGAGGTCAGGTCCCACAGCCCCATGTCCTTGTCGACGATGAGGGTGTCGAGGCCGGAGCCGATGACCGGGTAGAGCCGGAAGGGGTTGAGGACCGTCGAGGGCGAAGCGGCCTGCTTGGCAAGGGTGTTGAGGAACTTCTGCTGGTTCCGCATCCGGCCCAGGTCCTGGTCGGCCTCCTGGTGCCGCTGCCGGACGAACGCCAGCGACTGGGTGCCGTTCAGGGTCTGGCAGCCCGCCTTGAAGTCCGCGCCCGAGTCCCGGTCCTTGATCGGCTTGTCGATGCACATGTCCACGCCGCCGAGCGAGTCGACGAGATTGCGGAAGCCGCCGAAGCCGATCTCCGCGTAGTGGTCGATGTGCAGCCCGGTGTTGTACTCGATCGCCCGGATCAGCAGCTCGGCGCCGCCGTCCGCGAAGGCCTGGTTGAGCTTGTGCGTGGACTGCGGGTACTGCTTGCCGGACTTCTCGCCGGTGAAGGCGGGGATGGTGACGTACGAGTCGCGCGGCAGGCTCAGCATCGTGGTGCCGTTGTCGCCGGTGTGCAGGATCATCATCGAGTCGGTGCGCTTGCCGTCCGCCGACCCGGTGTGCATCTCCTTCTTGTCCTCCTCCGACAGGCCCTCGCGGCTGTCGGAGCCGACGATCAGGTAGTTGGTGCCGCTGCCGGAGGGCGCGCGGTCCTTGATCTTCCCGAGGTCGACCTCGCGGCGCATCTGGGAGTCGGCCCAGAAGTACGTGACGGTGGCCACGACGAGGAGCGTGCCGACGAGCGCGATCGCCCCGATCCTGATCCGCCGCTTCCAGTCCGGGGCCCCGCCGCGCGGCGCACGGCCCCTGCCGCCCGGTCCCGGGGGCGGGCCGCCCCGGCCGTAGACCTGGCCGGTGCTGTAGCCGCCGTCGGGGTGGGAGGCACCCGGACGGTACTGCGGCGGCAGCCCGCCGCGCCGGGTGGGCGGCACGGCGCGGGCGTCGTTTGTCCTGTTCCGGGGCCAATCGTTCATGGGACGAAGTGTGCCTTGTGTGGCACGCCGACCCACAGGGCGAGGACAGGATCGGGGCAGGGCTGTTGCAGACCTGATGCAATCCGGCGCCGTCGGAGGTCCGCATGCACCCGCATACAGTGGAGGGCATGACCCTTCAGGACCGGAGCCCGGAGCCGGCGATATCCGGCAAGCCGACCTCGGCGTCCCGCACGACGCTGTCCCACATCATGACCAGCCATGACACCAACCTGCTGGGCACCGTCCACGGTGGCGTGATCATGAAGCTGGTGGACGACGTCGCGGGCGCGGTCGCCGGCCGTCACTCCGGCGGGCCCGCGGTCACCGCCTCGATGGACGAGATGGCCTTCCTGGTGCCCGTCCGGGTCGGCGACCTCGTCCATGTGAAGGCCCAGGTCAACTGGACCGGCCGGTCCTCGATGGAGGTCGGGGTGCGGGTCCTCGCGGAGCGCTGGAACGAGTCCACGCCCGCGGTGCAGGTGGGCAGCGCGTACCTGGTGTTCGCGGCGGTGGACGAGAACGGCAAGCCGCGCTCCGTGCCGCCGGTGCTTCCGGAGACGGACAAGGACCGGCGCCGTTACCAGGAGGCGCAGATCCGCCGGACGCACCGCCTGGCGCGGCGACGCGCGATCATGGAGCTGCGGGAGAAGGCGGTTTCCGAGGGCTCGGACGCGGACTGAAAGTGCGGGCCGTCGTGGGCTGATCGCGCAGTTCCCCGCGCCCCTTACGGGGCGCCCCCGGTTGTGGGCAGGCGTTCCGCAGGGCTGGGGGCACCTCCCAGCGGTAGCTGGGGGAGGGTGGGCACAACCCGACCACCGGCCCGCACTACCCCCGGTACCCCGGTGCGGAGCACCTACGCCCCGGCGGGGCACACCGCCTGGTCGCCGGTCATCACCGAACCGCCCCCGGGCGGCGGCCCCGACTGGGGCCCCCGTACGGGGTGGACGGCCCGGAAGTCCGAGCCCACGATGACCCGCATCATCGGCCCCTGCCCCGGCTCGGCCCGCAGATCGGCCCCCGGAAAGGCCGCCGCCAGCGTCCGCACCGAGCGGTCCCAGCGCGGGTCGTAGCTGAGCACCGTCCGCTCCGCCGTCGGCGCGTTCGTCGGCGACCCGGTCGTCGCGAAGCCGGTCGCCCGCAGCGCCTGGTCCACGGACTGGCCCAGCCCCGGCCGCCCGGTCCCGTTGAAGACCTGGACGTGCACCCGCCCCGGCGGCACGTCCACCGCCGTGGCCCCCGCCGCATCGCCGCCGGGCCCCGGCGGCACCCCCTTCGCCTCCTGCGCCTCCGGCGCCCGCCCCGCCGGGCGCGAGGTGATCGGCCGGTCCTCCCGCAGCGCCGCGAACAGCCGGTCGGCCGCCGCCTCGTCCCATTTCACGGTCGAACCGAGGTGCGGCACGGGGAAGTCCACCACCCCGATCGGCACGGAGGTGAACTCCGCCGAGGACGGCGCCAGACTCCGCATCGCCTCGCCGAGCTCGACGAGCTGTGCCGTGCCGAACCCCCGGTCGGCGCGCATGGAGCCGATCACGGTGGAGGCCACGTCGTGGAACTTCACCGGGTTCAGCAGCACCCCGCTGCCCGCGACCCGGTGCATCAGCGCGGCGAGGAAGCGCTGCTGCCGCTGCATCCGGCCCAGGTCGGCGGCCCCGTCGAGGTGCCGGGAGCGGACGTACTGCAGGGCCTGCCCACCGTTGAGGCTGCTGGTGCCGACGGGGAGGTCGAGGCCGGTGTAGTCGTCCTTGAGCGGCTTCGGGGTGCACACCTGCACCCCGCCCACGGCGTCGACGGTCTTCATGAAGCTGGTGAAGTCGACCTCGAGGTAGTGGTCGAGGTGGACGCCGGTCAGCCGCTCGACCGCCCGCACGGTCAGCCCGGGCCCGCCCTCCGCGTAGGCGGCGTTGAGCTTCTGCGGGTGGACGGGGTGCACCCGGCCGTTCTCGTCGGTGTACTCGGGGATCTCGGTGTAGGTGTCGCGCGGCAGGCTGACCACGCTGGCCCGGCTGCGGTCGGCGGAGAGGTGCACCAGCATCACGGTGTCCGTGCAGTGACAGGCCTCGCCGCCGAGGTGGTACTCGGCGCGCTCCTCCTCGGTGATCTTGTCGCGGCCGTCGGTGCCGACCAGCAGGAAGTTGGTCCCGCGGCTCACCCGGGGCCGGTCGGAGAGCCCGCTGAAGGGGTCGATGCGGCTGATGCCCCCGTCGATCCCGACGACGAGCGCGTGCCCCAGGCCCCCGGCGGCCAGCACCGCGGCCGCCGCGCCCATGGCCATGCGCAGCCCCCAGCGCCGGTGGCGGGGGGCGCTGTGGCGGGGCCGGTTCGGGCGGGGGACCGGGCGGTGGATCGGGCGGGGGAAGCGGGCCGGTGCGGTCACGTCGGGACCTCCGCAGCGATCAGGAGGGGGCGGGGAGAAACCGGGCGGAAACCGCAAGAACCGTAGGCCCATACGATCAGCTGGCCGCGGCACCGCGCCGTCCGAGGAGGCCCCGCCACCCGGCCGGGGCGGGCCCGTGTCCCCCATTGGCGGTAACGTGACGAACGACCCCGTAGGCCTGTCCCCGAGGAACCATGCCAGTTCAGCAGCAGCCGCCCGCCGTTTCCGTGATCATGCCGGTGCTCAATGAGGAACGGCATCTGCGCACCTCCGTCCGGCACATCCTCGAGCAGGAGTATGCCGGGGAGCTGGAGGTGGTCATCGCCCTCGGACCGTCCACGGACCGCACGGACGAGATCGCCGCAGAGCTCGTGAAGGAGGACGCACGGGTCCATACCGTGCCGAATCCCACCGGACGCACCCCTGCCGCTCTCAATGCCGCGATCAAGGCGTCACGTCACCCGATCGTGGTAAGGGTCGACGGGCACGGCATGCTGTCCCCCGACTACATCGCCACCGCGGTGCGGCTCCTGGAGGAGACCGGCGCGCAGAACGTCGGCGGCATCATGCACGCCGAGGGCGAGAACGCCTGGGAGCAGGCCGTCGCCGCGGCGATGACCTCGAAGATCGGCGTGGGCAACGCCGCCTTCCACACCGGTGGCGCGGCCGGCGCCGCCGAGACCGTCTACCTGGGCGTCTTCCGGCGCGAGGCGCTGGAGCAGCAGGGCGGGTACAACGAGGAGTTCATCCGCGCCCAGGACTGGGAGCTGAACTTCCGCATCCGCGAGGCGGGCGGGCTGATCTGGTTCTCGCCGGAGCTCAGGGTCTCGTACCGCCCCCGGCCCTCGGTCCGGGCGCTCGCCAGGCAGTACAAGGACTACGGCCGCTGGCGGCACGTGGTCGCCCGCTACCACCAGGGCTCGATCAACCTGCGCTACCTGGCCCCGCCGGCCGCCGTGCTGGCCATCGCGGCCGGTGCCGTGGTGGGCGCGGCCGTCACTCCGTGGGGCTTCGTGGTGCCCGCCGGGTACCTGGCGGCCATCGCGGCCGGCTCGGTGCCGGCCGGCAAGGGGCTGCCGCTGAAGGCGCGGGCGCAGATCCCGGTCGCGCTGGCGACGATGCACATGTCGTGGGGCTTCGGCTTCCTCACCAGCCCGCGTTCGCTCGCGCAGCGCGTCATCGCCAGCCGCCGTCCCGCGGTCAAGGCGGGGGACTGACCCCCCGCCGGATCACCAGCGGTTGAGCGAATTGACCTTCATGCAGGCCGACTTGTCGTCGCCGTTGAGGGGGTCGGCGCTCTCGGGCGCCTTGTTGTCGCCGGGCTTCCGGGCGCCGTTCTTCGCGTCGGGCGACGCGGACGCGGAGGCAGAGGTGTCCGGAGCCGGCGCCCCGGTGTCGCCACCGTCGCCGTTCGGGTAGACCGCCCCCTCCCGCCAGTCGCCGCCGACGACCAGGGTGATCTGCTGCACCTCGGGCGACAGCCGCACCGCCGTCTCCGGCAGGCCGAGCGACTTGGCGACGGTCAGGGCGTCGCTGCGCAGCGCGGCCCTCGGGTACGTGATCGTCGTGTCGGCCTGCGCCCGGGGCGTGGAGTCGGAGACGGCCTTGGCGAAGCCCTGCTTGACCAGCAGCGCGGCGATGTCGGCGCCGCGCCCGGTGGCCGGCGGGAGGACGACGGTGCCGGTGCCGTTGAAGACGGTCACCGGGATGTTCGCCTTGGCCGAGGCGGGGGCGGTGCCCGTGGCGCCGCCCTCGTCCTTCTTCTTGTCCTTGCCGTCCAGCGCGATGTCGTTGCGGACGAGCGAGAAGAGCCTGTCCGCGTCGCCGGGCTTGGGTATCACGTGGGCGTCGGGGTCCTGGGGGTCGGCGACCCACGGCATGGTGGTCATGGTGATCCGGCCGGAGGGCACCCGCTTGATGTCGTCGGCCAGGTCGTAGAGCTTCTTGACCGAGCCGAGGTCCTTGTCGACGGTCAGCGCCTTGGTGGCGGCCTCGGCGAGGCCGGTGAGCTGGGCCGGGTCGGAGAGCTTGGTGCCGGCCTTCAGCTGACGGACCATCGAGTTCATGTACAGGTGCTGGGCGTGGGTGCGGCCGATGTCGCTGCCGTCCTCGAAGCCGTGGCGGGTGCGCAGCCACTGCAGCGCCTGCTGTCCCTTGACCGTGTGCGTGCCCTTCGGCAGCCGCAGCCCGGACTTGTCGTCGTAGACGTTGGCGTCCACGCAGACCGGGACGCCGCCGACGGCGTCGGCCATGTTCACCACGCCGGAGAAGTCGATCATCATGAAGTGGTCGATGGGGATGCCCGTGAGCTCCTCCCAGCTGGCCACCGTGCAGCCCGGACCGCCGTTCACCAGGCTGGTGTTGATGATCTGCGACGTTGTCTCCTTGTAGACCTTGCCGCTGTCCGGGTCGGTGCACTTGGGGATCGTCACCCGGGTGTCGCGCGGGACGCTGATGACGGACATGTTGCTGCGGTCCGCCGAGACGTGCACCAGCATCTGGACGTCGGCGAGCGGCGGCCGGTCGGCGTCGTCGCGGGCACCGCCGAGGTCCTGGTTCTCCTTGGTGGCCCGGCTGTCGGACCCCAGCAGGAGAATGTTGACCGGGCGCTGCCCCTCGGCATTGGCGACGGGCCGGTCGAGCTGCTTGTCGCCGAGGTTGAGGGCGCCCTTCCTGATGTTGTCGTTGAGGTGCTCGTAGTAGAAGTACCCCACCCCGGCCGCGGCGAGCACGGCCACGGACACACCGAGGGCGGTCCACCGCACTATTCGCAACGTCCGCTTCCGCTTGGCGGCCCCACCGCCGGCCCCCGCAGGACGGTCACCGGAACCACCGTCACCGCCGGAGCCGTCGCCGGCTTCCGCGGGGCTGTCGGCTTGCGCCGGGCCTTGGTCCTGCGTCGCGCTGTCGGCTTGCGCGGCGGCGTCGGCCTGCGCTGCACCGTCGGCCTGCGCGGGGGCTGAGGCCTGCGTGGGGATGCCGGCCTTCGCCGGGCTCTCGGCCTGCGCGGGGCCTGAGGCCTGCGTGGGGATACCGGTTTTCGTCGAGCTCTTGGCCTTCGTCGGGCCCCCGCCCTCGGTCGAACCTTCGGCCTGCCCGGATCCCCCGCTCTTCGCGGGGTTCTCGGCCTGCGCAGCGGCCCCGGTCTCGGCCGGCCCGTCGGCCTTGGCCGGGCTCTCGGCCTGCGCGGGGATGCCGGCCTTCGCCGGGCCCCCGGCTTCCGCCGGGCCCCCGCCCTCGGCCGAACCCTCGGCCTGTCCCGGGATCCCGCCCGTCGCAGGGGTCTTGGTCTTCGCCGGGCCCTCGCCCGGCCCTGGTATCCCGGCCGGCGCCGGCCCCTCGGCCTCTGCCGCCACGGTGGCTTCCGCCGCCTCATCGGCCCGCGCAGCGGCACCCGGCTGCGCCCGGTCCCCGCCCCGCGCAGCGGCACCGGTACCGGCCGGGGCCGGCCCCCCGGCGTTCGCCTCGGTCGCCGCGACCGGGCCCCCGGCCCGGTCGCCTCCGCTGCTCTGGCGCATCGGGCCTCCCCTGAAGTGGTGCGTGCGTCCGGCCCGATGGGCATGCGTGTTGTGCCGGTTCGTGCACGGTGGACTGTGTTACTGCATTATGCGGCGCGTAACTGTGTTCGACGGACGTACCGTCCTACTTCGCGCACACGTTCTGGTCGTCGGCCTCGATCTTCTGCACGCCCTCCGGCGCCTTGGCCGGGGCCGGGTCCGAGACGGGGGTGCCCGCACCCTTGAAGTCCGCGCCGAGCGTGAGCTTCATCTCCGCCTTCGGCGCCGCGTCGCCGCCGCTCTGCCGGAGGGCGTCCGCGGGCAGCCCCATGGCGTCGGCGAGCCGCCGGGCCTGGTCGGCCTGGTTGGGAGCGAACTCCAGGACCGTCTTGTCCGCCTTGCCGCCCGTGGCGTTGCCGCCGTTGCTCGTGCGCGTCATGCCCTTGGAGTTCTGCATCCAGGCGACGGTCTCCTGGGCGGCGCCCATCCGGCCGCTGCCGTTGAAGACCCGCACCCTGACGTTCGCGGGCTCGGCCTTCGGGCCCTGCAGCAGTGCCTGCTGCTTGGCGTCCGCGTCCTCCTGGGCCTTCTTCTCCTTCTCCTTGACCTCGGTGAGGGAGACGTCCTGCCGCACCATGGCCAGCAGCGGGTCGGCCTTCGCCTTGTCCAGCACGACCGTCTTGTGCACCTTGCCGTCGGCGGGGTTGTCGACGACGGGCAGGGTGGCGAAGGTGATGTTCTTCAGATTGACCTTGCTGAGCTCCTTGCCCAGGCTGGCCAGCTTGCCGACGGAGGAGATGCCGGTGTCGACGGTCAGCGACTTGGTGGCCGCGTCACCGAGGTCGTAGAGCTTCTTCGGGTTGGTGAGCGTGTCGCCCGACTTCATCTTGCGGATCATCGAACTCAGGAACTGCTGCTGGAGCTTGATGCGGTCCAGGTCGCTCTCGAAGCCGACGCTGTGCCGGGTCCGGACGAACGCCAGCGCGTCCTCGCCCTGGATCTCGTGCCGGCCCTTGCTCAGCTTGAGGTGCGACTTGGGGTCGTCGATGTCCTTGCCCAGACACACCTCGACGCCGCCGACCGCGGAGGAGAGCTCCTTGACGGCGTTGAAGTCGGCCATCATGAAGTGGGTGACCCTCAGGCCCGTCAGCTGCTCGACCGTCCGCCAGGTGCAGCCGGGGTCGCGATCCTCCTGGCCCAGGCTCTCGTTGAAGCGGACGTTCTTGGAGCCGGGGATCGTCTTCGTCACCCCGCCGGACTTGGTGGGGCAGTCCGGGACGTCGGTGATCATGTCGCGGGGGATGGAGAGCGCGGTGGCGTTCGTCCGGTCCTCCGAGACGTGGAAGAGCACGGTGGTGTCGGCGTGGCCGACGCTGCCGTCGTCGCCGTAGCCGGTGTTGCCCTTGCCGGAGCGCTTGTCGGTGCCGATCACCAGGATGTTGACCGGGCCCTTGGTGACGGCCGCGTTGTCGATGCCGACGTCGACCTTGTCGATGTTGCCGTTCAGGTGCTCGTAGAGGAGATACGCGCCCACCGAGCCGCCGACCAGGACGAAGGCCAGCGTGCCGCCCGTCCAGATCAGGGCTTTCTTCCTGCCGGTCCGTTTCTTCGGTTTGGGCCTGCGGCGGTCCGCGCCCGCCGCCTTGCCGCCGCCGGTCCGGCGCCCGGCGGCGGTGCCGCGCTGCCCGGGCACCGGGCGGGCGGCGGGACGGGGCCGAGGTCTCCGGGCGGCGGGGGCGGAGGGGGTGCCGGCGGGGGCCGACGGCTCCCCCGTCTCGTCGAGGCGCAGCTCATAGCTGCCGGTCTTGGGGTCGAACACCCACTGGTCGGCGGGGTCGATGCCACCCGCTCGCCCACGGCCTTGCGCGTCCACGGTCGCCTGAATCCTCCGTCGGGTGCCACCCGGCGCCCGTCCCCCTGGGGGCGCCCGATCACCTTCACGTCGTCTGTGCAGTGCGCGCCGAGCCGGCAGCGCGCACCGGATCGCTCACACTATCCGCCCAGTTCAGCGTCCAACGACGCCGGGGACAAAAAGCACTCCCGACAACTGGGCGATCCCCCCGATCCCTTCGCGGGTACGAACGCCTCGGCGAACGCGGGGGTGAAAGAGATGATCGCACCTTTTCGGCGGTGCTCAGCCGCAGATGCCGCGCGCGGCGGTCGTCCCCTGGTACGTGGGCGGGGCATCGGGCCTGGTGGACGGCGTCGGAGCAGGCCCGGCGGTCTCCTGCGAACGCCCGCCCGCGGTGGGCGAAGCGGGCGCGGACGGCAGCACGGACCGGTGCGCCGCGGGGGGTTCGGGCGCGACGCCGGTCCCGCTCTCCGGGACGTCGACGGGATCGGGGTCGTCGTCCCGCCGGGTCCGCGGAGGACGCCGCCCGCCGTGCTTGCCGTCCGCGGGCCGGACGTGTTCACTCACCGTCACGGGACGGTCCATGCGCAGCTGTTCGAACAACTGGTCCGCGTCCGGCTGGACGAGCTCGTCGCGGTCGGAGTTGTACGGGTACGGCTTGCGCGGCACCGTCAGGAACTGCACGTGGTTGCTGGGGATGTTGCGCACGGTGCGCACCAGGTCGTACATCTTGCGCAGCGAGTCGAGCCCGGAGTCCGTGGTGAGCGACTTGGTGGCCGCGTCGAGCACGGGGTAGAGCCGTGCGGGGTTGAGCAGCACGCCGTCGCTCTGCATCTCCTGGAACAGGGCGCCCATGAACAGCTGCTGACGGCCCATCCGTTCCGTGTCGCTGCCGTCGCCGAGGCTGTAGCGGGCCCGGACGAAGCCCAGCGCCTGTTCCCCGTGGAGCACTTGGCGGCCGGCGGGCAGTGTCAGGTGCGCCTCGCGGTCGTCCACGGGCTTCTTCAGGCAGACCTCGACCCCGTCGACGGAGTCGACCAGGCGCTTGAAGCCGCTGAAGTCCAGGACGATGTGGTGGTCGATGCGGACCCGGCTGATGCCCTCGACGGTGCGGATGGTGCAGGCGGTGCCGGCGAGTTCGTAGGCCCAGTTGAACTGCGCGAAGCGCTCGTTGGTGTAGCTGCCGTCGGGCTTGCGGCAGCGGGGGATCGTGGCCATCAGGTCCCGGGGGAGGCTGACGGCGGTGGCGCTGCGCCGGTCGGCGGCCAGGTGCAGCAGGATCGTGGTGTCCGAGCGCTGGGTGCCGCTGTCCTCGCCGTACCGGGAGTTGCCGGAGCCGCTGCGGGTGTCGGAACCGATGATCAGGATGTTCTGGGCGCCGTTGACCATGGCCAGTGGGCGCTCCTTCTCCCAGCGCTTGAGCTCTGCGGCGGTCTCGTCGTCGGTGTGGATGTTGCTGTTGAGCTGCTCGTAGAGCACCCATCCGATCCCGGCCACGGCCAGCACCAGCAGTGCCGTGCCCGCCGCGATCGCCCTCAGCCAGCGCCGGGACAGGCCCGCCCCGCCGTCCGGCCCCCTGAAGAGGGGTCCGTCCGGCAGGCGGGGCCTGCCAGGGCTGTGGTTCACGGCTGACTGCGTCCTTCCCGCGCGGGGTCGTCGGCGTACCGTCGATCATCGCGCGGAACCGGCCGTCCGGCAGCGTCAGAGGGCCGTCACGGTGACGCGCTCGCTCGCGCGCCGCTGTTCCAGGCCGTCCGCGGGCAGCAGGCCGAGGTGACGGCACAGCACCACCGAGCCGCCTGTGGCGAGCGGGGCGAACAGTCCGGCCGACAGGCCGTCCCAGTCGTCGTAGGACAGCCCCGACAGCAGGCGCGAGCCGGCTCCGAGGCCGAGCTGCGCGGCGTCCGCACGGGCCCGCCCGACCAGCTCCGCGCCCGTGAGCTCCAGCCCGCCCACGGCCAGCGCCGGGCCGTCGGGGTCCACGGGGGCGTACGGGGCGAAGCGGTCGCCTTGGGCGGGAACCTCGACGGCGTAGTCGAGGAAGCCCTGCGGCTGCTCGGGGAAGCGGCCGCCCAGGGGGCGCAGGGCCAGCGCGACGCGCTCGCCGGAGCAGGCGCGCGCCCGCTCCAGGGTGTCCGGCCCGCTGACGACCAGGTCGGCGGCGGCCGGGTCGCCGCCCACGTCGGCGAGCACGCCCACCGAGGAGCAGGCGAGCAGCCAGACGGCCGTCTGCCAGTGGGCGGGCAGCAGCAGGGCGAGCCGGTCGCCGGGCTCGGCGGCGAGGTCGCCCTGCAGCAGATTGGCGGTCTTCGCCACCCAATTGGCGAAGGTGGCCACGGAGAGTTCCACGCGTTCGCCGGTGGCGTCGTCGTAGAAGGTCACCAGCGGGCGGGCCGGGTCCGCGGCGAGCGCGGAACGCAGCAGGTCGGCGGGGGTGCGGTCGGTGGCGTTCATCCGCGCCAGGGTACGCGGGGCGAGGGGTGACGGTCAGTCGGACGGGGGGTGTCCCCGGGCCGCTCCGGGCCGACATACCAGCAGTTGAGCAATGGACATGAATGTCCCATTGTGTTCAGGTTTCTTCCATGCGTGGAATCCTCGTCACCCCCGCCGTCACCGCCTGCGCCGCCCTCACCCTGCCGCTCCTGGCCCCGGCCTCCTTCGGGGCAGTGCCGCACCGCGCGACCGGGCCGGAGAGGAGACCCCCCGTCACCGGCACAGCCCCCGCCGCGCCGGCCGGCGCGACGCGCTCGCTCCCGCTGGTCCCGCTCGGCACCGCCCGCCACGCGTACGGCACGGCGTCCGGGACGGCCGGGATGGGCCTGCCGGCCCAGGAGGTCCGGCCGTTCTCGCTGATCGGCATCGTCTGGGACGACGCCGACACCGAACTGCACGGCCGGGTCCAGGTCCGCACGCGCGGGGCGGCCACCCACGCGTGGTCCGGCTGGCAGGACATCCAGGCGCACGACGACGACCGCCCCGACCCCGACTCGGACGAGGGCCGCCACTCCAAGGTGCACGGCTCCACCGCACCGCTGTGGGTCGGCGCCTCCGACGCCGTCCAGGTACGGGTCCGCCCGGAGCCCACGGCCGACCGGCAGCCCGCGGGCCACGGCGGCGGCCTGCCCCGGGGCATGCGCGCGGAACTCGTGGACCCGGGCCGCGACCCGGCCCCCGCGCCCGCCGGCGGCCACGGCCGGCGGGCCGTCACCCCGCCCGGCCCGGTCCCCGGCGGCGACAACGAGGGGGCCTCCTCCGCCTCCGCGGCCAACTCCCCCCTGGCCCCCCTCGGCGCCACCGAGATCCCCGCCGCGGACCGCCCGGACTCCCAGCGGGACGTCGCCGCGGCGCACATCGGCATCGGGCGCATCACCGCCGACTGGAACACGGAGGACCCGGAGACCCAGGACGTGCCCGAGACGGCGTCCTCCCAGGACACCGCCAGCATCCCGCTGAGCCCCGAGACGGACCGGGGCGCGGAGGAGAACGCCGACGACTCCGAGTCCGCGGGGCGCTACGTGGGCCCGCGCCCGCGCATCGTCACCCGCGCGGGCTGGGGGGCCGACGAGTCCATGCGCGAGCGGCAGTTCGCCTACACCAAGACGGTCAAGGCGGCCTTCGTCCACCACACCGCCTCGGGCAACGGCTACAGCTGCTCGGAGGCCTCCTCCGTCATTCGCGGTATCTACCGCTACCACGTGGTGAGCAGCGGCTGGCGGGACATCGGCTACAACTTCCTCGTCGACAAGTGCGGCACGGTCTACGAAGGCCGGGCGGGCGGCGTGGCCAAGGCCGTCAAGGGTGCTCACACGCTCGGTTTCAACACCAACAGCATGGGCATCGCCGTGATCGGCACGTTCAGCAAGAACAGCGCCCCCGGTGCGGCCGTGGACGCCGTGGCCAGGCTCGCCGCGTGGAAGCTCGGCCTGTTCGGCATCAACCCCAAGGGCTCGGTGTCCCTGGTCTCGGGAGGTGGCAACCTCTACAAGAAGGGCACGACCGTCAAGGTCAAGGCGATTTCAGGGCATCGCGACGGTTATGCCACGGAATGTCCCGGTGACAAGCTGTACTCCCGTCTCGGCACCATCCGCTCGACCGCAGCCCGGCTCCAGGGCCGCTGACCGGCGCGAAGCGGAGTCGAGGATTCTGCATACACTGGCCGCCGTCCACGGCCCGGCCCCAGCAGGAAGCAGAGACAACAGTTGACTTCTTCGCCAGAAGCGATCCTCCTGGTCGGCGGCAAGGGGACCCGGCTGCGCCCGCTCACGGTGCACACCCCCAAGCCGATGGTCCCGGCGGCGGGCGTCCCGTTCCTCACCCACCAGCTGGCGAGGGCCCGCGCGGCCGGGATCGAGCACATCGTGATGGCCACGTCCTACCTGGCCGAGGTCTTCGAGCCGTACTTCGGCGACGGATCCGCCCTGGGCCTGCACCTGGAGTACGTCACGGAGGAGGAGCCGCTGGGCACGGGCGGGGCGATCCGCAACGTCGCCTCGCGCCTGCACTCGGGCCCCGACGACCCGGTCCTGATCTTCAACGGGGACATCCTCACGGGCCTGGACATCAAGGCGCTGCTGAAGACGCACCGCACGGCAAAGGCGGACGTCTCCCTGCACCTCACGCGAGTGGCGGACCCCAGGGCCTTCGGCCTGGTCCCCACGGACGAAACGGGCAGGGTCACGGCGTTCCTGGAAAAGCCTCAGACCCCCGAAGAGATCGTCACCGACCAGATCAACGCCGGGGCCTACGTCTTCAACCGCTCGGTCATCGACACCATCCCGGAGAACCGCCCGGTCTCGGTGGAACGCGAGACCTTCCCGAACCTCCTCTCCGCAGGCGCCCACCTGCACGGCATGGTCGACTCCACCTACTGGCTCGACCTGGGCACCCCGCAGGCCTTCGTGCGCGGCTCGGCGGACCTGGTCCTCGGCCGCGCCCCGTCCCCGGCGGTGCCGGGCCGCTGCGGGGAGCACCTGGTGCTGGGTGATGCGCAGGTGGCGCAGGACGCCAAGCTGATGGGCGGCACGGTGATCGGCAAGGGCGCACGGGTGGAGTCGGGGGCGCGCATCGAGGGCAGCACGGTGATGGACGGTGCGGTCGTCGAAGCAGGTGCCCAGGTGACGGACTCGCTCATCGGTGCAGGAGCCCGCGTGGGAGCCCGCTGCGTGCTGGACGGCGCGGTGGTCGGCGACAACGCAAACATCGGTGCGGACAACGAACTACGAGCGGGAGCCCGCATCTGGTGCGAAGCGGTGATCCCACAAGGAACGATCCGCTTCTCGTCGGACCAATAGAAACCCACGGCCGGTGACCGCCCCGGTCGGACGTACCCTGGCCGAATGGCCACCAGAACGTGGACCCCGCCGGGCCCGTACGACCTGGGACGCACACTGGGCGTCCTGGCGAGGGGACCGGGCGACCCCGCGTACAGGGTGACGGACGGCGGGATCTGGCGGTCGAGCCGCACCCCTGCCGGACCGGGAACGCTGCACGTGAGGCCGACCACGGCCGGCATTGAGGCAGAGTCCTGGGGTCCAGGAGCAACGTGGCTCCTGGACAACCTCCCCACCCTCCTGGGGTCGAAGGACGCCCCGGAGAGGTTCACCCCCCGCCACCGCCTGCTCCACGAGGCGCACCGCCGCAACCCGGGCCTGCGGCTGGCCCGTACGGGCCTGGTGCTCGAATCGCTGATCCCGGCGATCCTGGAGCAGAAGGTGACCAGCGACGAGGCGTACCGCGCGTGGCGCCTGCTCCTGCAACGCCACGGAGACGAGGCCCCGGGTCCGCTGGCAGGACTACGAGTGATGCCGGATCCGAGGACCTGGACCTCGATCCCGACGTGGGAGTGGCACAAGGCGGGCGTGGACGCAAAACGCTCGTCGACGATCATTCGCGCCGCCCGTGCGGCGACCCGCCTGGAGGAGGCGGCCGCGATGGACGACCATCAGGCCGCGGCACGCCTTCAGGCGATCCCGGGGATCGGCCCGTGGACGACGGCGGAGACGCTGCAGCGCAGCAACGGCGCGGCGGACGCGGTGACGACGGGCGACCTGCACCTACCAAAGATCATCGGCTACGCCCTCACGGGCGCCAGGGGCACGGACGACGAGGGAATGCTGGAACTGCTGGCCCCGTACGAGGGCCAGCGCCACCGAGCATGCCGCCTGATCCTGCTGACGGCCCCGGTACCGCCGCGGAGGGCACCGCGTTTCCCGGTCGGGGACATCGCCCGCCTCTGACCGCCGGGAGGCACCCCAGGACGCGTGGTTTTCGCCCACCCACCCGCCTGATTACCCGGCAACGCAAGGGGGTGGGGCGGGAGCGGGGCGGGCCCTGGAGAGGGACGTAAAGACTTTTTGTGACGCAAGGTCGGGCCACCCTCACGCGGAACGGACCGTCACAAAAAGTCCAGTCCCCGGAAGGGCCCGCCCCGCTCCCACCCCACCCCCGCCCCACGGACTACCGCACCTCGACGAACGCCCCCGCGTCCCTCCCCGGCCGAGCCGCAGGCGCAACCGCCGCCCGCCCCACCGCCACGGCTCCCATCGGATCCCAGTGCTCCGGCAGCCCCAAGACGCCCCGCACCACATCACGGCAGAACATCGTCGACGAGACCCAGGCCGACCCGAGCCCCTCCCCGGCAAGCGCCACCAGGAAGTTCTGCACCCCGGCCCCGGCCGCGACGACGAACATCTCCCGCTCCGCCGCAGCCCGCCGCGCATCGGGATAGTCGTGCGACCCGTCCATCACCAGACAAGGCACCACCAGATAGGGCGCCCGGCGCAGCACATCCCCCCGCCGCACCCGCTTGGCGATGGCCTCCTCCGAGCGCCCGTCCGCCCGCAGGTCCGCGACCCACGCGTCCCGCATGGCGTCCAGCAGCCGCACCCGCGACTCCTCGGACTCCAGCAGCACGAACCGCCACGGCGTCGTGTGGTGCGGCGCCGGCGCCGTGACCGCGGCCGCGACGGCGCGCCGCACGGCCCCCGGGTCCACCGGCGCGTCCGCGAACTCCCGGACGGTGCGCCGCAGCGTCACCGCCTCCCGCACGGCCTCGGACGTCCCCAGCCGGAACATGTCACCGGCCGCATCGCGCACCAACTCCTGCGCCCCGGACCCGTCATGCTCACCCCCCACCACATGCGGCAACCCCCGCACCACGGCCACCGGCAGCCCCCCGGCCTTGCCCTTGACCAGGTCCCCGGCGGCGGCGAGCTCGTCGGCGGTGGCCACCACGGTCACCCCGAGCTCGTTCCCGTGCGCATCGACGGCGCCGCGCAGATCCTCCAGGACCCGCACCCCGGCGGCCCCGATGGCGACGTCCGTCAGCCCACTGCGCCAAGGCCGCCCGAACGTGTCGGTGATGACGACGCCGACCTCGACCCCGAGCGCGTCCCGCAGCCCGTCCCGGATCCGCCGCGCGGAGGCGTCGGGGTCCTCGGGCAGCAACAGAACGGTCCCCGCGGGGGTGTTGGAGGCATCGACGCCGGCGGCGGCCATCACAAAACCCTGCCGGTTCTCGACGATACGCAGAGCACCACGCCGGGCCACGACCCGAACGGCCTCGGCATCGATGGCGGCTTCACGGTCCTCGGCGAGGGCGACGCGCCCCTCGGCCTTGCTGACGATCTTCGAGGTGACGATGACGACGTCGCCGTCGACAAGCCCGGGCAGCCCGTCCCCCAGAGCGGCGGAGGCGATGAGCTTGGCGAGATCGTCACCGCCCTGCACCTCGGGAATCCCGGGGACGGCCCACACCCGAAATGCGGGAACATCCACACACGAACCGCTGGACCCGCTCACGCGCCCCGCACCTCCTCGGCCAGCGCCAACGCCTCGGAGGCCATCCGAGCGGTGGCGGCGACATCGGTCATCATCAGCGGAACGGCCCGGCACCGGATCCCGGCGGCCTCGACATCCGCGACGACCCCGGCGTCGACGGTGTCGACAAGCCACCCGTCCAGCAGCCCGGACCCGTAGTGCCGGGCGACAGCCGCGGCGGTGGACTCGACGCCGACGGCGGCGAGGACCTTGTCGGCCATGCCGCGCACGGGCGCGTCCCCGACGATGGGGGAGAGGCCGACGACGGGCGCCGCGGCCTCGGCGACGGCCTCGCGGACGCCGGGCACGGACAGGATGGTGCCGACGCTCACGACGGGGTTGGACGGCGGGAAGAGCACGACGTCCGCGGCGGCGATGGCCTCCAGCACGCCGGGCGCGGGCTTGGCCTGCTCGGCCCCCACCGGAACGACGGCGTGGGCGGGCACGGAGGCCCGCATCCGCACCCAGTACTCCTGGAAGTGGACGGCCTTGCGCCCGTCCTCGGTGTCCACGAGGACGTGCGTCTCGACCCGGTCGTCACTCATCGGCAGCAGCCGGACGCCCGGCTGCCAGCGCGCGCACAGCGCCTCGGTGACGGCGCTGAGCGGGTATCCGGCGCCGAGCATCTGCGTCCGCACGATGTGCGTGGCGAAGTCGCGGTCGCCGAGCCCGAACCACTCGGGCCCCACGCCGTAGGCCGCCAGTTCCTCCTTCACGGCGAAGGTCTCGCCGGTCCGGCCCCACCCCTGCTCCTCGTGGATGCCGCCGCCGAGGGTGTACATCACGGTGTCGAGGTCGGGGCAGACCTTGAGGCCGAAGAGGTGGATGTCGTCGCCGGTGTTGCCGATGACGGTGATGTCGGCGTCGGGGGCTGCTGACTTGAGGCCGCGGAGGAAGCGGGCGCCCCCGATCCCGCCGGCCAGAACCACAATGCGCTGCTGCATGCCTGCAGTCTGTCAGCAGTCCGGCAGCCGCTAGGAGCCGCCCTGAAGAGCGGTCCGGATCCGGCCGGCGCCGCCGAGGCCCGGGACGCACTGGGGCGCGGCGGCCTGCGGCCGGTGCATCGGCATCTCGGTGAGCCCGGGGAAGTAGACGTGCAGGCTGACGGCGGGCTCGAGCGAGTCGTTGAGCACCTCGTGCGCGTAGCCGGGGGCGAAGACCCGCTGGGCCCCGGGGCCGAGCCGCCGCCGGACGGTGCCGGAGGCGGTGGCGCCGGCCTCGGTGAGCTCGCCCTGCACCACGGTCAGCACGCCGGAGGAGCGCCCGTGGTCGTGCAGCCCGCTGCCCTGCCCGGGCACCCAGCTGAGCAGCCAGACCTCGTACCCGGGCCCGGTGCGCAGCCGGTGGTACCAGCGGCTGACGGCGTCGTAGCGCACGAGGTGCGCCCAGGCGGCGCGGTCGGCGGCGAGGGTACGGGCCAGCCCGGCGAACTCGGCGACGGTGGCGGGGTGGGCGGCGGGCGGGGGCATCAGGTGGGGGATGGCGAGGGGGTCGCCGGCGATCTGGACGTCGCTGTTCATGAAGGGTGTTCCTCGTACGGGAAGAAAAGACCGGAGGCCGGGGCGGCGAGTTGCACCGAGTCGCACCAAGGGGTGCGGGTGTGCGGAAGCGCCGGAAAAGACCGGAAGGATCAGCTGGAGCGAAAGAAGCGAAAGCGTGTACGCATCAACAGCTGGAACAGCGACAGCGCGCCTGAACAGCACAGCGGGACCCGTAGGCACGGGTCAGGCTGAGGTTCCCCAGGGGGAGGGAGGTCGCTGGCATGTCACCAAGGAGACCGGGCCACGGGCCCCTCTGTCAACTGGATGTCTGTTTTGACGTTATTGGTTCACCTCTTCCGGTCACCGAAAGGGGCAAAGGGTTTGTGCGGTTGCAATGCCGGACAGGTGGCGCACCGTCCGGGCCGTCGGCAGGCTTGCCGGACCGTGCTGCAACTGGGGTCGACCCCCTCTGCGTCCTCCCTCACGGAAGGGAGCTGCGGGGTCCCTGTGACGAGTGGGAGATGTGTCCACTCTTGTGATGGTTTGGCAACTTTACGCTCAGCCTTGGTTCCGCAGAGTGAATAAGGGGCCCAATAGCAGATCCCGGCTTGACTGCCCCGGATCGCCGCACTTGTAATTTCACTCGTGTCGTTCTGTCGCACCTGATAGCGGCAGCACACGGGGACGCAATGACAGACGAGGGGCGCACATGACCGAGCTGTTCCAGCAACTGCTGGTCGAGGAGGCGGACGAGGAGCTCGGCTGGCAGGAGCGCGCACTGTGCGCTCAGACCGACCCCGAGTCCTTCTTTCCCGAAAAGGGCGGATCCACGCGCGAGGCGAAAAAAGTATGCCTGGCCTGTGAGGTCCGTTCCGAGTGCCTTGAATATGCCTTGGCCAACGATGAACGCTTTGGCATCTGGGGCGGATTGTCCGAACGTGAGCGCCGCCGCCTCAAGAAGGCCGCGGTCTGACGGTCGCCGGTCCAGGACCGACGCACAGAGTCACGACCTGACGCAATGTCTTGTACAAGGCCGATCCAGGGGACTGAAGGACCATCCGGTCCGAGCACTCCCGCAACAGCATCCGCAGCACCGTCCATAGCGAACAGTCCGCCTCCCGCGCCCCGCAAGCGGGAGGCGGACTGCTGTGTCCGGAGCCACTAGGGTGGGTCCCTCGACGACGCACCGTGCGGCCGCCGCAGTGCCCTTCCGGGCCCGCCGGACCCGCCCGCGTCCACCGCAGCAGTCCAGCACCGCAGTCCTCCGGGGGTGACCCGGGGACGCCCGGCCGGAGGGCCTGTACCTCGATGTCCGTGCACAGCACTACGGCGGCCCGCTTCCCCGCCGGCTCCCTGTCCGACCACACGGTTCCCCCGGCGTTCCCGCGCCACGTGGTCACCGCCGTGCTCGTCGCGCACGACGGCGCCCGCTGGCTGCCCGACGCCCTCGCCGGACTGCTCGGCCAGGAACGGCCCGTGCAGAACGCCGTGGCCGCCGACACCGGCAGCACCGACGACTCCGCCCGGCTGCTCGCCGAGGCCCTCGGCGACGACCGCGTCCTGCACCTCGCCCGCCGCGCCGGCTTCGGCACGGCCGTCGACGAGGCCGTCCGCGCCGCCCCCGTGCCCACCGCCGACGAGCTGCCGTACCTGCGCAGGTCCAGTGGCTGGGACCCGGTCGGCCGCACCTGGAGCGAGGACGACGACGGCGCGTACACCGCCGACCTCGACCCCGTGCAGTGGCTGTGGCTGCTGCACGACGACTGCGCCCCCGAGCCCGGCGCGCTGCACGAGCTGCTGCGCGTGGCCGACGCCGAGATCACCGCGGGCCGGCCCGCCGCCGTCATCGGCCCCAAGCTGCGCAGCTGGTACGACCGCAGGCAGCTGCTCGAGGTCGGCGTCTCCATCGCCCGCAGCGGCCGCCGCTGGACGGGCCTGGAGCGCCGCGAGCAGGACCAGGGCCAGCACGACCAGGTCCGCCAGGTGCTCGCCGTCTCCTCAGCCGGCATGCTCGTCCGGCGCGACGTGTGGGAGCAGCTCGGCGGTTTCGACCAGCGCCTGCCGCTCATGCGCGACGACGTCGACCTGTGCTGGCGCGCCACCGCCGCCGGGCACCGCGTGCTCGTCGCCCCCGAGGCCGTGCTGCGGCACGCCGAGGCGGCCGCCCGCGAGCGCCGCCCGGTCGACTGCGCGGGCCGCAAGCCGGCCGACCCGCACAAGGTCGACAAGGCGGGCGCCGTCTACACGCTCCTCGCCAACACCCGTGGCGCCCTGCTGCCGTACGTGATGCTCCGGGTCGTCCTCAGCACCCTGCTGCGCACCCTCGGCTACCTCGTGGGCAAGGCCCCCGGACAGGCGCTCGACGAGCTCGCGGGGCTCATGGCCACGCTGCTGCGCCCCGGGCGCATCCGTGCCGCACGCAAGCGGCGCGGGCAGCCGTCCGTCACGGCCGGTGAGCTGCGGGCCCTCTTCCCGCCGCCGGGCGCGACCGTCCGTGCGACCGTCGAGCAGCTCGCGAGCGACTTCGGCGCCGGGAAGGACGACGGGCCCTCCGCCGCCGGACGCCATGGAGCGGTCGAATCGGGACCGGGCGGGGACGACGCCGACTACCTGGAGATCGAGCAGTTCGCCCGGCTCAGGCGCATCGCCCGCAAGCCCGCTCCCGTCCTCTTCGCCGTCCTGCTGCTCGTGTCGGCCATCGCCTGCCGCGGCCTGTTCGGCGGCGGCGCGCTCTCGGGCGGTGCGCTGCTGCCCGTACCTGACGGCGCGTCCGCCCTGTGGGCGAGCTACACCGACGGCTGGCATCCGGTCGGCACCGGCACCACCGCCGGGGCGCCGCCCTATCTGGCCGTCCTGGCCGCCCTGTCGACGTTTTTCCTCGGCTCCACGAGCTTCACCCTCACCCTGCTGCTGGTCTGCTCGGTGCCGCTGGCTGGTCTCACCGCCTACTTCGCCTCCCGGCCGCTGGTCGGCTCCCGGCTGCTGCGCGCCTGGGCGAGCGTGGCCTACGCCTTCCTGCCCGCCGCCACGGGTGCTCTCGCGACCGGTCGGCTGGGCACCGCCGTCCTGGCCGTCGTGCTGCCGCTCATGGCGCGTGCGGTGGTCTCCGCGGCGGGCCTCGGCACCGCAGGGGCGCGCCCCTCGTGGCGCGCGTGCTGGGCGTACGCGCTCCTGCTGACCGTCACCATGTCCTTCACTCCGGTCGTCTGGCCGCTCGCAGGCGTGCTCGGCCTCGGCATGCTCGTCCTGTGCTGTGTGCGCGGCGGGGCGGGACAACTGGCCGTGCAGGGGCCGCGGCTGCTGGCCGTGATCCTCACGCCGGTCGCCGTACTGGCCCCCTGGTCGCTCGGACTGTTCGCTCATCCGGTGCGCTTCCTCGGTCAGGCGGGTCTGGATCTGGGGCACGGATCCGCTTCACCGCTCGGACTGCTCACCGGTGACCCCGGCGGGCCGAAGACCGGCGCGTTCCTGCTCACCGGTCTCGTGCTGGCCGCGATGGCCGCCCTGCTGCGCAGCGACCGGCAGTTCGCCGTCCGCACGGCCTGGGCCGTGGCACTGACCGGTCTGCTGTGCGCGGTGCTGGGCAACCGGACCGCATGGGCCGGTCCCGCCACCCTCGTCTACGGACTGGCGCTCGTCGCGGCGGCCGTCGTCGGGGCCGAGGGCGCCCGGGAGCGGGTGGCGGCTCAGAGCTTCGGCTGGCGGCAGCCGGTCGCGGGCCTCATCGTGCTCGCCGCCGGGGCCGCACCGTTCGTCGCCGCCGTCGCCTGGACAGTCACCGGCGCGGACGGGCCGCTGGTGCGCCGCGACCCGGCGCAGGTGCCCGCGTTCGTCGCCGAGGAGGCGGGTACCCGCGACCAGGCCCGCACGCTGGTGCTCGGCGGGGACGCCGCACACGTCACGTACACGCTCGTCCGCGGCGCCGGTGCGCGCATGGGCGACGCCGAGCTGGGCGAGGCCGCGGGCCGCGACAAGCGGCTCGACTCCGTCGTGGCGAACTTGGTCGGCGGCTCCGGCGCCGACCAGGCGGGCCGCCTCGGGGACTACGCGGTCGGCTACGTCCTCGTCCGCGACAACGACCGCGCGACCGCCCGCACAGTCCGCGTCCTGGACGCCACCCCCGGGCTGACCCGGCTGAGCCAGGAGGGCCACACGGCCCTGTGGCGGGTCGACCGGCAGGTCGCCCGTGTCGCGGTCGTCAGCGGCGCGCAGCAGGACGGCGGTCTTCCGGTCCCCGTCGCCGCCGGGCCCGTCACGGCCCGGGCCACGCTGCCGGCCGGCCCCGCGGGCCGCGTGCTGCGGATCGCCGACAAGGCCGCGCCCGGCTGGAAGGCCACGCTGAACGGCAAGGCCCTCAAGCGCACCACGGTCGACGGCTGGGCCCAAGGCTTCACCCTCCCCGCGGGTGGCGGCAAGCTGTCGTTGTCGTACGAGACCCCGGTGGCGCACACGGCGTGGATGTGGGGGCAGGGCCTGCTGGCGCTCCTCCTGGTGGTCCTCGCCCTCCCGGGCCGCCGGCGCCGGGTCGACGACGACCTGCCGGAGACCGACGCCCCGCCCGCCGCACCGGCCGCCGCCACCGTGCCGGAGCAGCCGGTGCCGGGGGAGGGCCGCCGGGCACGCCGCCTGCGCGCGGCCGCGGCCGCTGCGGCCGCCCCGGAGCCGGCCCCGCCGGCCGAGGCGCCCGCGGCCGACCCGTACGAGGAGCAGGCCCCGGCCGACCCGTACGCCGCCGTCCCGCACCAGCAGCCGTACACGGAGTACGGCGAGTGGGACGCCCAGAATGCCCAGAACCACCCGTACCAGCAGCCCGGTTACGGCACCGGTTACGACCAGGGCTACGACCCTTCGTACCCGGCACAGCACCAGCCCCAGCCCCGGCAGTACGACTCGCCGGGCCAGGCGCCGTACCCGCAGGACCCCTACGCGGCCGGTTCGTACGGCCAGTACGACGCCTACGACCCGTACGGCTACGGACACCAGCAGCCCCACCGTGACGGGAGCGAGCAGCAGTGAAGCGCACGACCCTCTCCCTGTTCGCCGTGACGGCGGCACTCGCCGCCGTCACCGGTGTCGCCGTGCTCACCGGCCCGTCAGACGTTTCCGCGCCGGGCGGCAAGAGCGGTCAGACCGTCACGGGCGCGAAGGCGCCCGTGCAGCGATCCGCGCTGGTGTGCCCGGCGCCGACGTCGTCCGACGTGGGGGACACGACGTACACCGCCTTCACCCCGACCGGGGGCAAGGGCACGGGGAAGCCCGCGGACCTGCTGCCCGCGGCGGGCGGCAAGAGTGGCAAGAACGACGGCAAGCCGGTCCTCTCCCTCAAGGAGCCCGGCAAGCCGGTCACGGCCACGACCGACCGCTCGGACGCACCGGCCCTCTACGGCGCCGCCGACGGTCCGCTCGCCCCCGGCTGGACGGCACAGCAGACCACCGCCATCAGCGCGGGCAGCGGGCGCGGCCTGCACGGTCTGACGTGCACACCGCCCGACACGTCCTTCTGGTTCCCGGGCGCGAGCACCGCCAAGGGACGTCAGGACTACGTCCACCTGACCAACCCGGACGTCACGCCGGCCGTCGTCGACCTGGAGCTGTACGGCAAGGACGGCCGCATCAAGGCGCCTTCGGGCGAGGGCGTCACCGTTCCGCCGCACACGACCGTGCCGGTGCTGCTGTCGACACTGACGGATGCGCCTGCGGACGACCTCACCCTCCACGTGGCGGCCCGCTCGGGCCGCCTCGGCGCCGCGGTGCAGGCCTCCGACGAGAAGGCCGGCGGCGACTGGCTGCCGCCGTCCGCCGACCCGGCGGCGGACGCGGTGCTGCCCGGCATCCCCGCCGATGCCACGTCCGTGCGGCTCGTCGCCCACGTGCCCGGCTCGGACGACGCGGACGTCGGCCTGCGCCTCGTCGGGCCGAACGGCACGATCTCCCCGGCCGGCCACGAGTCGCTGCACCTCAAGGGCGGCATGACGACCGCCGTCGACCTCGGCGACCTCACCCGCGGCGAGGCGGGCTCCCTGATGCTCACGGGCGGCGGCGGCAGCACCCCGGTCGTCGCCGCACTGCGCGTCACGCGCGGCAAGGACGACAAGCAGGAGACGGCGTTCATCCCCGCCACCTCCGCGATCGACGGACGCGGCACCGTGGCGGACAACCGGCCCAAGGCCGCCACCCTGTCGCTGACCGCACCGGGCAAGGCGGCCACGGTGCGGGTGACGTCCTCGGCGGGCAGCGACGGCGGCTCACCGGTGACCAAGACGTACACGGTCAAGGCGGGAACGACCCTCGCCTTCGAACCTCCGCAGCCGGACGGGGCCAAGGGCTCCTACGCGGTGACGGTGGAGAAGACGGGCGGGGGACCGGTGTACGCGTCACGGATGCTCGCCCTGCCGAAGGACGGCGTCCCGATGTTCACGATCCAGCCCCTCCCGGACGACCGTTCCACGGTGGCGGTCCCGGAGGCGAAGACGGACCTGTCGTTGCTGAACCGGGGCTGATGTCTGGCGCGGGGAACTGCGCGACCAGCCGCAGCCGGCCCGCAGTTGGCGTACCGATCAGTCCTGCCCGTACCGCGGATCCACCGACTCGGGCGCGAGCCCCAGGAGTTCGGCGACCTGCTCCACCACGACCTCGTGGACGAGCAGGGCCCGCTCGTCCCGCGTCTTGGTGCGGATCTCCACCGGCCGCCGGTAGACGACGATCCGGTCGGGGCTGTCGCCGTGGGCGGGGACGTACCGCCCGAGCGGCACGGTGTCCCCGTCGAGCAGCCCGGCGAGGGCCTCGGCCTCGTCGCCCCCCACGGGCACCTCCCGGACCACGAAGTCCACCGACGCCAGCTGCGGCCACCGCCGCTCCAGCCGCTCCGCGGAGTCGTGCACGAGGTCGATGAACGCCTCGGCCCGGCTGACCGACAGCGGCACCTGGGGCGGGGCGACCGGTCCGCGCATACCGCGCCCGTGGCGGTCGCGGTGGCGGGGGCGCGGGGGCGTCGGCCCGGGGTGCCCGCCGGCGTCGGTCGGGGGAGGTACGGGGCTGTCCATCACTCCTGAGAGTATCCGTCGGCGGCCCGTGTACACGCCGTGGCCACGCATCTCATCGCATGTCGCCGGATGAACGTTTCGGCCGTCTCTGCGAACGTTTTCGGCCGTGTGCTGAGCCGCCCGCCGCATGCGGAATGACACTATGTGTTCCGGGTGATGGCGGTTTCTCCCTCCACCCCGCACCGTGTTCCTCGTCTCGTGTACGCCTCAACCAGGCGCTTTGACAACGGTGTCCACCGGACGAACCGGGACGACACGGAGGGGTGAGCCGGGGGTGAGTCGTCGCGGCCCGCTCAAGAGTGCGGTACCGTCCAACCTCGTGAGCCCTGTACGTCGCTGTTCGCGCACCGCGTGCGGCCGCCCGGCCGTCGCGACGCTGACGTACGTCTACGCCGATTCGACCGCCGTCCTCGGTCCGCTCGCCACTTATGCCGAACCCCACTGCTACGACCTGTGCGCCGAGCACTCCGAGCGCCTGACCGCCCCGCGCGGCTGGGACGTCGTCCGCCTCGCGGTCGACAGCGGTCCGGCCCGTCCCAGCAGTGACGACCTCGAAGCCCTCGCCAACGCCGTGCGCGAGGCGGCCCGTCCGCAGGAGCGCGCCGCCGGGCCGGGTGCCGTGCCGGGCGTCATGGGCCCGGGCGGTCGCGACGCCAACCCGATGGAGGTCGCCCGCCGGGGTCACCTCAGGGTGCTCCGCTCGCCCGACTCCTGACAGCGCGTACGCCCGTTGTCACAGCCGCCAGGTAGGTTTGGTGTCCCGAATCGCACTCAAGGAGGGGTCGGCTGTGGCTGATCTGTCGCAGATCGTGAAGGCGTACGACGTGCGCGGCGTCGTCCCCGAGCAGTGGGACGAGAAGCTGGCCGAGCTGTTCGGCGCCGCCTTCGCCCAGGTCACGGAAGCCCGCGCGATCGTCATCGGCCACGACATGCGGCCCTCCTCGCCCGGCCTGTCGCAGGCCTTCGCGCGCGGTGCGGCGGCGCAGGGCGCGGACGTCACCCTGATCGGCCTCTGCTCGACCGACGAGCTCTACTTCGCCAGCGGCCAACTCGGCCTGCCGGGCGCCATGTTCACGGCCAGTCACAACCCCGCGCAGTACAACGGAATCAAGATGTGCCGCGCGGGCGCGGCCCCCGTCGGCCAGGACACCGGCCTCGCCGAGATCCGCGCCCTCGCGGAGGGCTGGCTGGAGAGCGGCGCCCCCGAGCCCGCGGCCGTCCCCGGCACCGTCACCGAGCGGGACGTCCTCGCGGACTACGCGGAGCACCTGCGCTCCCTCGTCGACCTCGGCCGGATCCGCCCCCTGAAGGTCGTGGTGGACGCGGGCAACGGCATGGGCGGCCACACCGTCCCGACCGTCCTCGACGGCCTGCCGGTCGACCTGGTGCCCATGTACTTCGAGCTCGACGGCACCTTCCCGAACCACGAGGCCAACCCCCTCGACCCGAAGAACATCGTCGACCTCCAGGCCAAGGTCCGGGAGACGAGCGCCGACATCGGCCTCGCCTTCGACGGCGACGCCGACCGCTGCTTCGTCGTCGACGAGCGCGGCGAGCCCGTCTCGCCCTCCGCGATCACGGCCCTCGTCGCCGCCCGCGAGCTGGCCAAGCACCCCGGCGGCACGATCATCCACAACCTGATCACCTCCTGGTCGGTGCCGGAGGTCGTCGGGGAGCACGGCGGCAGGGCCGTCCGCACCCGCGTCGGACACTCCTTCATCAAGCAGGAGATGGCCGCGCACGGCGCCGTCTTCGGCGGCGAGCACTCCGCCCACTACTACTTCCGCGACTTCTGGAACGCCGACACCGGCATGCTCGCGGCCCTCCACGTCCTGGCGGCGCTCGGCGGCCAGCCCGGCCCGCTCTCGGAGCTCGTCCGGCAGTACGACCGCTACGCGGCCTCCGGCGAGATCAACAGCACCGTCGCCGACCAGGCCGGCCGCAGCGCGGCGGTCCGGGCCGTGTACGAGGGCCTGCAGGGCGCCGAGCTCGACGAGCTGGACGGCCTGACCGTCACCACGCCCGACTGGTGGTTCAACCTCCGCGCGTCCAACACCGAGCCCCTCCTCCGCCTCAACGTGGAGGCCCGCGACGCGGCCACCGTGGCCCGCGTGCGGGACGAGGTCCTGGCGATCGTCAGGGCGTGAGGGCGCCGGGTCCCCGGCGGTAGGCTGACCACACAGAACCGCACATCCCCGAAGGGAATCCCCATGCCGCTCGAAGCCGGTCTCCTGGAGATCCTCGCCTGCCCGGCGTGCCACGCCCCCCTCCGCGAGGAGAACGCGGCCGAGGAGACCCCCGAGCTGGTGTGCGAGAGCCAGAGCTGCGCCCTGGCCTACCCCGTCCGCGACGGCATCCCCGTCCTGCTCGTGGACGAGGCCCGCCGCCCCGCCTGACCCCGCCGCCTGCCACAGGCAGCCAGGCACACCCGCATCCCCTCGGCGATCGGAGGCTGAGCAACGGTGTTCGACGAGTCGCTCCTCGATGACCCCGACGGCCTCTCCCGCGCCGATCTGCACGGCCTGCTCCGCGGCGCCGCCGAATCCGGCGCCCGGGTCCGCACGGCCGTGCGGAACGCCACGGAGGCCGGCATCGGCTCCCTGCAGCCGGACGGCCGCCCGCGCGCCGTCCTGGTCGCCGGGCCGGGGCCGGCCGCCGGCTCCACGGCGGAGCTGCTCTCGGCGCTCGCCGACGGCAGCTGCCCCGTCGCCCTGATCCGCCCGGCGGGTGTGGCCCCCGCCCCCGGCGCCCTGCGCTGGACGCTCCCCGGCTGGACGGGCCCGCTCGACCTGCTCCTCGTCGCCAGCCCGGACGGCACGGAGCCGGGCCTCGCCGTGCTGCTGGAGCAGGCCTACCGGCGCGGCTGCACCGTCGTCTCCGTCAGCCCCGCGGGCTCCCCGCTCGCCGAGGCCACCGCCCAGGTCCGCGGCCTGGCCGTGCCGCTCACCGCCACGCCGTACGAGGCCGCCATGGCCGGCGGCACCGAGAACGACGAGGGCACCCGGGCCGTGCTGCCCTCCGGCCCCGGCACCCTCTGGTCGCTGCTCACGCCGCTGCTCGCCCTCGCCGACCGCATCGGCCTGTGCACCGCGCCGCCCGAGGCCCTGGAGTCGCTCGCCGACCACCTCGACCAGGTCGCCGAGCGCTGCGGCCCCGCCATCGCCACCTACAGCAACCCGGCCAAGACCCTGGCGGCCGAGGTCGCCGACACCCTCCCGCTGATCTGGAGCGAGGGCGAGCTCGCCGCGGCGGCCGGCCGCCGCTTCGCGACCGTCCTCGCCGCGCTCGCCGGCCGCCCCGCGCTCGCCGCCGAGCTCCCAGAGGCGCTCACCGCGCACGGCGCCCTGCTCTCCGGGGTCTTCGCCGCCGGGGCGGACCCGGAGGACTTCTTCCGCGACCGGGTCGAGGAACAGGAAGCCGCCCTGCACGCCCGCGTCGTGCTGCTCCGCGAGCACGAGCCCGACGTCACGTCGCCCGCTCCCGCCGCCCGTGAACTCGCCCTGCACCGCGACACCCCCGTCAGCGAGCTGGAGGCCACCGAGAGCAACAGCGCCCTGGAGACCGCCGCGGAGCTCCTCGCCATCACGGACTTCGCCGCCGTCTACCTCGCGCTCGCCTCCACGCCGTAGCGGGGCCGGCGCCCCGCCCCAGGTCGTCCCCCGACAGCCCACCCAGGACAGTCAGGAACAGAGCACCCCATGGACCTTCTCGCCAACACCGTGCGCCCCTACGCCTGGGGCTCCACCACCGCGATCCCCGGGCTGCTCGGCGTCGACCCCACCGGCGAGCCACAGGCGGAGCTGTGGATGGGCGCCCACCACGGTGCGCCCTCCCGCATCGACCGGGGAGAGGGGCCCCGCGCCCTGTCCGAGGTGATCGCCGCCGACCCCGAGGGCGAGCTGGGCGCCGGGCCCGTCGCGCGCTTCGGTCCCCGGCTGCCGTTCCTGCTGAAGATCCTCGCCGCGGCCTCCCCGCTCTCCCTCCAGGTCCACCCCGACCTCGCCCAAGCCGCTGCCGGCTTCGCGGAGGAGGAGGCCCGGGGCATCCCCCTCGACGCCCCCCACCGCAACTACAAGGACGCCAACCACAAGCCCGAACTGATCTGCGCCCTCACCCCGTTCGAGGGCTTCTGCGGCTTCCGCGCCCCCGAGGTGACGGCCGGTCTGCTCGGCGCGCTCGGCGTCGACTCCCTCGTCCCGTACGCCGACCTCCTGCGGGCACACCCGGAGGAGGCCGCCCTGCGCGAGGTCCTCGCCGCCGTCCTCAGTGCCGAACCCGAGGCCATGGCCAAGACGGTGGCGGAGGCCACCGCCGCGGCGGAGCGGCTCGGCGCCGTCGACGGCCCGTACCGCGAGGCGTACGCAGCCTACGCCTCCCTCGCCCACCACTACCCCGGCGACCCGGGCGTCATCGCGGCCATGCTCCTCAACCACGTGCGCCTGCTGCCCGGCGAGGCCCTCTACCTCGGCGCCGGAGTCCCGCACGCCTACCTCGACGGCCTCGGCGTCGAGATCATGGCCAACTCCGACAACGTCCTGCGCTGCGGCCTGACCCCCAAGCACGTCGACGTCCCCGAACTCCTGCGCGTCGTCCGCTTCGAGGCGTCCGACCCCGAGGTGCTGCGGCCCGAGGCCGACGCCGAGGGGGAGGAGGTCTACGACGCCCCCGTGCAGGAGTTCCGGCTCTCGCGCTACGTCCTGGCCCCCTGCGCGGGCAACGACGGCGAGGGCACCGCGCTGCCGTCCGGCGCCGCGCAGATCCTGTTGTGCACCTCCGGCACGGTCGTCCTCCGCGACACCGAGGGCCGTGAACTGCTCCTGGACCCGGGCATGTCCGCCTTCGTCCCCGCTGGCGAACGCGTCGTACTCCTCGGCGAGGCGACGGTCTTCCGGGCCACGGTCGACGGCGCCGCCGCATGAGTGCGACAGGCGGCACGAAGGCCATCGTCGCCGCGCTCGGCGCCAACCTGGCCATCGCGGCAGGGAAGTTCGTCGCCTTCGCCTTCAGCGGCTCGTCGTCCATGCTCGCCGAAGGCGTCCACTCGGTCGCCGACTCCGGCAACCAGGCCCTGCTGCTGCTCGGCGGCAAGAAGGCCCGGAAGCAGGCGACCGAGGAACACCCCTTTGGCTACGGCCGTGAGCGCTACGTCTACGGATTCCTCGTCAGCATCGTCCTGTTCACCATCGGCGGCGTCTTCGCGCTCTACGAGGGCTACGAGAAGATCAGGAGCCCGCACGCACTGGAGCACTGGTACTGGCCGGTGGGCGTGCTCGTCTTCGCCGTCGTCGCGGAGGGCTTCTCGTTCCGCACGGCCGTCAAGGAGGCGAACGAACTGCGGGGCGGGCAGTCCTGGAGCTCCTTCGTCCGCACAGCCAAGGCGCCCGAACTCCCGGTCGTGCTGCTGGAGGACTTCGGCGCCCTGATCGGCCTCGTCCTCGCGCTGGCGGGCGTCGGCCTGACGCTCCTCACCGGCGACGGGGTGTGGGACGGCATCGGCACGCTGTGCATCGGCGCCCTGCTGATCGTGATCGCCCTCGTGCTGGCGGCCGAGACCAAGTCCCTGCTGCTGGGCGAGGCCGCGGGACCGGAACAGGTGGCCAGGATCCGCGCGGCGGCGGTGGACGGGAGGACCGTCACGTCGGTCATCCACATGCGCACCCTCCACCTGGGCCCGGAAGAGCTTCTGGTGGCCGCCAAGATCGCGGTCCGCCACGACGACACGGCGGCCCAGGTGGCCCGCGCCATCGACGAGGCGGAGGCACGCATCCGCGAGGCGGTGCCGATCGCGCGGGTGATCTACCTGGAGCCGGACATCAGACGCTGAGACAGGGCCGGGGCCCGGGCCCCGGCCCTCAGCGGATCTCCTCCAGGATCCCCAGCACGTCGTCCGTGCCGGCCGCTTCCAGCAGGCGCTCCCGGAACCCGCTGTCCAGCAGCTTCCGCGCCAGCAGCGCCAGGATTCGCAGGTGCTCGTCCCCGGCGGCGGCCTCCGGCACCGCGATCATGAAGATGAGCCGCGCCCGCGTCCCGTCGAGCGCCCCCCACTCGATGCCCGCGCCGGACCGGGCGAAGGCGACGGCCGGAGCGGACACCGCGTCGGTCTTCGCATGCGGGATCGCGATCTCCTCGCCGAGCCCGGTCGTACCGAGCTCCTCCCGCGCCAGCGCGGCGGCCGTCAGCGCGTCCACATCCGTCACCTTGCCGGTGGCGGCGAGGAGTTCGGCCATCTCCCGGATGGCCGCCTCCTTGTCCTCCGCGGCCAGCCCGAGGCTCACCGTCTGCTCGGTGAGGTACCCCGAGAGCACCTCGGGCCGAGCCGAGGGCCGGGCCACGGGCGGCACGACCGCCTCGGCCGCAGGGGGCGCGGCAGCGGGACCGCCGGCGGCAACGGGCGTGCGCCCGAGCGACATCAGCGTGACCGTCGTCAACGCCGTGACCACCGCGCCGATGACCACGGCGACGAAGAACATCGGCACCCCGCTCACCGCGCCCAGCACCGCCACGATCGGCCCGCCGTGCGGCACGCTGTCCTGCACCGCCGCCAGGCCCGCGATCGCCCCTGCCACGGCACCGCCCAGCATGTTCGCCGGAATCACCCGCGCAGGCCGGGCCGCGGCGAACGGAATCGCCCCCTCCGTGATGCCGAAGAACCCCATGAACAGCGCGGCCAGCCCGGTCTCCCGCTCCTGCTCGTCGAACATCCGCCGCCGCAGCAGCGTCGCCAGCCCCTGCCCGAGCGGCGGCACCGGAATGGCGGCCGCGCACATGCCCATGATCTCGGGGTTCTTGGAGACCAGCCCCGCGCCGAACAGGAACGCCGTCTTGTTGACCGGCCCGCCCATGTCGAAGGCGATCATCAGGCCCAGGAGCACGCCGAGCAGCGCCGCACTCGCTCCGGTCAGGCTGCCCAGCCAGGTGGTGAGGTGCTCGAAGACCCAGGCGATGGGCTGGCCGACCACATAGATGAAGAACAGGCCGAGGGCGGAGGTCGCCACGACCGGGATCACGATGATCGGCATGATCGGCCGGACGAACCGGGGAACCCTGACCTTCTTGATCCACAGCACCAGATAGCCGGCCAGGAAGCCCGTGACGATCGCGCCGATGAAGCCCGCACCCGACTTCGAGTCGTACAGCGCACCGGTGTTGGCGATCCAGCCCCCGACCATGCCGGGCACCAGCGCCGGACGGTCGGCGATGGCGTAGGCGATGTAGCCGGACAGGATCGGCACCATCAGCGTGAAGCCGATGCCGCCGATGTCGTTGACGTGCTTCCAGAACGAACCGTCCGGAATCACCAGCCCGCCGCTCGCCTGGGGGTGCCCGCCCAGGGCGAGCGACACCGCGATCAGCAGACCGCCGACGACGACGAACGGAATCATGTACGAGACGCCGTTCATCAGCGCCTTGTACGTGACCCCGCGCCCCTTCCCGGCTCCGCCGCCCGCAACTCCGGCCAGGATCCCGCCCCCGGCTCCGCCACCCTCGTGAACCGGTGCGGACTGCACCTGCTTGATCAGCCGCTCGGGATGGTGAATCCCCTCCGCGACCCCGACGACCAGCACCCTCTTGCCGGCGAACCGGCTGCGGTCGACGTCCTTGTCCGCGGCGATGATGATGCCGTCGGCCTGTCTGACATCGTTGTCGGTGAGGACGTTCTCCGCGCCGATCGACCCCTGGGTCTCCACTTTGATGTCGTGGCCGAGGGACTCCGCGGCCTGCACCAGCTTCTCCGCGGCCATGTAGGTATGGGCGATACCGGTGGGGCACGCGGTCACCGCGAGCAGCTTGAGCCGTCGCCCGCTCGTCCCCGCGGCGGGGGGAGGACCGGCTGGACTGGTCACATGGATCTCCTCACAACTCGCGTTGACGGCATCCTGCAGCACGGGAGGGACGGAGCAAAGCGAGAGAGACCAAGGTCATTGCCGCAGCCGGAACCTGACGGTCCGCCGAATCGCCGTTCCGGGCGGCCCGATCGGGGCCGAGAAGGGGCTGGGGTTCACCGCCGCACCCGGTGTAGATTCGGGGCAGAGCCAGACGTCGCTGCTGATGGCGGTCGGGCGGCCCGCGCGACGGACCGGCCGAGGGAGAGAGGGCCTCCGACGGACTGCGCTGCGGTCAAGGGTGATTCGACCAGTGTGGATCAGTGTGTCCGCACGCATGCAGCCCGGCCGCGTGCACAGCCGCAGGCACTTAACCCTCGCTCGACCTTCAGGAGGAGCAGCCCGTATGTCCACCACCTCCCTTGGCCAGGACTTCAAGGTCGCGGACCTGTCCCTGGCGACTTTCGGCCGCAAGGAGATCACCCTCGCCGAGCACGAGATGCCCGGTCTGATGGCGATCCGCAAGGAGTACGCGGCGGCGCAGCCGCTCAAGGGCGCGCGGATCACCGGCTCGCTGCACATGACGGTGCAGACGGCCGTGCTGATCGAGACCCTGGTGGCGCTGGGCGCCCAGGTCCGCTGGGCGTCGTGCAACATCTTCTCCACCCAGGACCACGCCGCGGCCGCGATCGCGGTGGGCCCGCAGGGCACCCCCGAGAACCCGCAGGGCGTCCCGGTCTTCGCCTGGAAGGGCGAGACGCTCGAGGAGTACTGGTGGTGCACGGAGCAGGCGCTGACCTGGGCCGGCACGCCGACCGGCGGCCCGAACATGATCCTCGACGACGGCGGTGACGCCACGCTCCTGGTCCACAAGGGCGTGGAGTACGAGAAGGCGGGCAAGGCCCCGTCGGTGGACACCGCGGAGAACGAGGAGCACCGCGTCATCCTCGAGCTCCTCAACCGCACCCTCGCGCAGTCCCCGCAGAAGTGGACGCAGCTGGCCTCGGAGATCCGCGGCGTCACGGAGGAGACCACCACCGGCGTCCACCGCCTGTACGAGATGCACCAGGCCGGCACGCTCCTCTTCCCGGCGATCAACGTCAACGACGCCGTCACCAAGTCGAAGTTCGACAACAAGTACGGCTGCCGCCACTCCCTCGTCGACGGCATCAACCGCGCCACCGATGTCCTCATCGGCGGCAAGGTCGCGGTCATCTGCGGCTACGGCGACGTGGGCAAGGGCTGCGCGGAGTCGCTGCGCGGCCAGGGCGCCCGCGTGATCGTCACCGAGATCGACCCGATCTGCGCCCTGCAGGCCGCGATGGACGGCTACCAGGTCGCCACGCTGGACGACGTGGTGGAGACCGCCGACATCTTCGTCACCACGACCGGCAACAAGGACATCATCATGGCCGGCGACATGGCCCGGATGAAGCACCAGGCCATCGTGGGCAACATCGGCCACTTCGACAACGAGATCGACATGGCCGGCCTCGCGGCCGTGCCCGGCATCGTCAAGGACGAGGTCAAGCCCCAGGTCCACACCTGGACCTTCCCCGACGGCAAGGCGATCATCGTCCTCTCCGAGGGCCGCCTGCTGAACCTGGGCAACGCCACCGGCCACCCCTCGTTCGTGATGTCCAACTCCTTCGCGAACCAGACGATCGCCCAGATCGAGCTCTTCACCAAGCCCGAGTCCTACCCGACCGACGTCTACGTCCTGCCCAAGCACCTGGACGAGAAGGTCGCCCGCCTGCACCTCGACGCACTCGGCGCCAAGCTCACCGTGCTGCGCCCGGAGCAGGCCTCCTACATCGGCGTCCCGGTGGAGGGCCCGTACAAGCCCGACCACTACCGCTACTGACAGCACCATCAGCCGCAGCTGATAGAACAGGCCTCCGCCCCCTGGGCGGGGGCCTGTCCGCTTTCCGTCAAGGACCCCACCATGCCTCGCGGCCGTTACTCCCTGCACGACCCGCACGACCACACCCCCCTCGGTGAAGAGCGCTTCCACTGCGCCACCGGCCCCTCCGGCTGGCGCTACGTCTCACAGATCACCACCCC
This sequence comes from Streptoverticillium reticulum, assembly GCF_047456005.1. Classification (NCBI taxonomy): domain Bacteria; kingdom Bacillati; phylum Actinomycetota; class Actinomycetes; order Kitasatosporales; family Streptomycetaceae; genus Streptomyces; species Streptoverticillium reticulum. The sequence goes on from NZ_CP179755.1 coordinate 5,067,080, forward strand.
CTCGGGCGCCCCGGCCGGCTCCGTCGACCTGGCGATCGACGATCTCGGCCGCCCCATCCGTCTCCAGCTCCAGGCGGGGGACTGGCAGGTACGCGGCGCCGCCCTGGAAGGCGTCACCTGGGTCCGCACGGACGCGACCGGCGAGCACGCATCGGAAGGCAATGTCCGCGCGCATGCCTTCACCGGTACGTCCCCCGCCTTCTACGTGGCCGTGTCCCGCCTCCTTCGCCTTTCCTCCGGCGCCCCCGCCACCCGGATCCGCCTGGTCGCCTTCACGTCCCCCGTCCTCGCCCCCCTCACCGTCGACCAGGCGTGGGCGCTGAAGGGAAGGACAGCACACCCCACTGACAACGGCCTGCTGGAAGTGGACGAGTACCAGGTCAGCGCCCTGGACACGGGCGAGCAGCACACGGTCCACATC
>NZ_CP179755.1:5070000-6415000 GCF_047456005.1 Streptoverticillium reticulum
GAGCATCTGTGGCCAAGTTTTTAAGGGCGCACGGTGGATGCCTTGGCACCAGGAACCGATGAAGGACGTGGGAGGCCGCGATAGGCCCCGGGGAGCTGTCAACCGAGCTGTGATCCGGGGGTGTCCGAATGGGGAAACCCGGCAGTCGTCATGGGCTGTCACCCGCTGCTGAACACATAGGCAGTGTGGAGGGAACGCGGGGAAGTGAAACATCTCAGTACCCGCAGGAAGAGAAAACAACCGTGATTCCGGGAGTAGTGGCGAGCGAAACTGGATGAGGCCAAACCGTATGTGTGTGATACCCGGCAGGGGTTGCGCATGCGGGGTTGTGGGATCGCACTTCAACAGTCTGCCGGCTGTTGGGCGAGTCAGAAACCGTATGGATAGGCGAAGGACATGCGAAAGGTCCGGCGTAGAGGGTAAGACCCCCGTAGCTGAAATCTATGCGGCTTGCTTGTGCGACACCCAAGTAGCACGGGGCCCGAGAAATCCCGTGTGAATCTGGCGGGACCACCCGTTAAGCCTAAATATTCCCTGGTGACCGATAGCGGATAGTACCGTGAGGGAATGGTGAAAAGTACCGCGGGAGCGGAGTGAAATAGTACCTGAAACCGTGTGCCTACAAGCCGTGGGAGCGTCGCCGTCAAGCTTGCTTGGCGGTCGTGACTGCGTGCCTTTTGAAGAATGAGCCTGCGAGTTAGCGGTGTGTAGCGAGGTTAACCCGTGTGGGGAAGCCGTAGCGAAAGCGAGTCCGAACAGGGCGACCAGAGTTGCACGCTCTAGACCCGAAGCGGAGTGATCTAGCCATGGGCAGGTTGAAGCGGAGGTAAGACTTCGTGGAGGACCGAACCCACCAGGGTTGAAAACCTGGGGGATGACCTGTGGTTAGGGGTGAAAGGCCAATCAAACTCCGTGATAGCTGGTTCTCCCCGAAATGCATTTAGGTGCAGCGTCGTGTGTTTCTTGCCGGAGGTAGAGCACTGGATAGGCGATGGGCCCTACCGGGTTACTGACCTTAGCCAAACTCCGAATGCCGGTAAGTGAGAGCGCGGCAGTGAGACTGTGGGGGATAAGCTCCATGGTCGAGAGGGAAACAGCCCAGAGCATCGACTAAGGCCCCTAAGCGTACGCTAAGTGGGAAAGGATGTGGAGTCGCAGAGACAACCAGGAGGTTGGCTTAGAAGCAGCCACCCTTGAAAGAGTGCGTAATAGCTCACTGGTCAAGTGATTCCGCGCCGACAATGTAGCGGGGCTCAAGCGTACCGCCGAAGTCGTGTCATTGCAGCATAAGGACCAACGTCTGCTGTGATGGGTAGGGGAGCGTCGTGTGCCGGGTGAAGCAGCCGTGGAAACGAGTTGTGGACGGTTCACGAGTGAGAATGCAGGCATGAGTAGCGATACACACGTGGGAAACGTGTGCGCCGATTGACTAAGGGTTCCTGGGTCAAGCTGATCTGCCCAGGGTAAGTCGGGACCTAAGGCGAGGCCGACAGGCGTAGTCGATGGACAACCGGTTGATATTCCGGTACCCGCTTTGAAACGCCCAATATCGAATCAGGCGATGCTAAGTCCGTGAAGCCGTTCTGGATCCTTCGGGTGAAGGAAAGTGGTGGAGCCGACGACCCAGACTTGTAGTAGGTAAGCGATGGGGTGACGCAGGAAGGTAGTCCAGCCCGGGCGGTGGTAGTCCCGGGGTAAGGGTGTAGGCCGTGTGATAGGCAAATCCGTCACACGTTGAGGCTGAGACCTGATGCCGAGCCGATTGTGGTGAAGTGGATGATCCTATGCTGTCGAGAAAAGCCTCTAGCGAGTTTCATGGCGGCCCGTACCCTAAACCGACTCAGGTGGTCAGGTAGAGAATACCGAGGCGTTCGGGTGAACTATGGTTAAGGAACTCGGCAAAATGCCCCCGTAACTTCGGGAGAAGGGGGGCCATGTCCGGTGATCACTCTTGCAGTGTGAGCTGGGTGTGGCCGCAGAGACCAGCGAGAAGCGACTGTTTACTAAAAACACAGGTCCGTGCGAAGCCGTAAGGCGATGTATACGGACTGACGCCTGCCCGGTGCTGGAACGTTAAGGGGACCGGTTAGCGCATCTTCGGGTGTGCGAAGCTGAGAACTTAAGCGCCAGTAAACGGCGGTGGTAACTATAACCATCCTAAGGTAGCGAAATTCCTTGTCGGGTAAGTTCCGACCTGCACGAATGGCGTAACGACTTCTCGACTGTCTCAACCATAGGCCCGGTGAAATTGCACTACGAGTAAAGATGCTCGTTTCGCGCAGCAGGACGGAAAGACCCCGGGACCTTTACTATAGCTTGATATTGGTGTTCGGTTCGGCTTGTGTAGGATAGGTGGGAGACTGTGAAGCATGCACGCCAGTGTGTGTGGAGTCGTTGTTGAAATACCACTCTGGTCGTGCTGGATGTCTAACCTGGGTCCGTGATCCGGATCAGGGACAGTGTCTGGTGGGTAGTTTAACTGGGGCGGTTGCCTCCTAAAGGGTAACGGAGGCGCCCAAAGGTTCCCTCAGCCTGGTTGGCAATCAGGTGTTGAGTGTAAGTGCACAAGGGAGCTTGACTGTGAGACCGACGGGTCGAGCAGGGACGAAAGTCGGGACTAGTGATCCGGCGGTGGCTTGTGGAAGCGCCGTCGCTCAACGGATAAAAGGTACCCCGGGGATAACAGGCTGATCTTCCCCAAGAGTCCATATCGACGGGATGGTTTGGCACCTCGATGTCGGCTCGTCGCATCCTGGGGCTGGAGTCGGTCCCAAGGGTTGGGCTGTTCGCCCATTAAAGCGGTACGCGAGCTGGGTTTAGAACGTCGTGAGACAGTTCGGTCCCTATCCGCTGCGCGCGTAGGAGTCTTGAGAAGGGCTGTCCCTAGTACGAGAGGACCGGGACGGACGAACCTCTGGTGTGCCAGTTGTTCTGCCAAGGGCATGGCTGGTTGGCTACGTTCGGGAGGGATAACCGCTGAAAGCATCTAAGCGGGAAGCCTGCTTCGAGATGAGGACTCCCACCCACTTGATGGGGTAAGGCTCCCAGTAGACGACTGGGTTGATAGGCCAGGTGTGGAAGACCGGTAACGGTTGGAGCTGACTGGTACTAATAGGCCGAGGGCTTGTCCTCAGTTGCTCGCGTCCACTGTGTAGGTTCTGAAGTAACGACCCGTGTGAACATCCGGTTCGATATCTTCATAGTGTTTCGGTGGTCATAGCGTTAGGGAAACGCCCGGTTACATTCCGAACCCGGAAGCTAAGCCTTTCAGCGCCGATGGTACTGCATGGGGGACCGTGTGGGAGAGTAGGACGCCGCCGAACTAATGTTGAAGAAAGCCCTGACGGGGAACTCCGGTTCCCTGTCAGGGCTTTCTTGCGTTTACCTGCACCTTCTTCGCCGTCTCGTCCCCGCTCTGCTCCGGGCCGCCCTTTCCAGGGCGGCCCGGAGGCTGAAGTCCTAAGCGTTGCCGCCTGCACCCGCCGCACGGGCGAGTTCGAGGTCGAGGGACTCACGCCGGATGCGCTGATCCGTATAAAGCAGCGTGGTCACCGAGGCCATAAAAGGCAGTGCGATCGTGGAGGCGACGATGGCACCGATACCGGTAATGATCATGGCTGGCCAGCTCGTGGCGTCCTTGGTGAAGATCGTTTGAATGAGTCCACCCGGAATCTGCACCATCGACGAGAAAACGAATACCAGGAAACTGCTCACGATCGTCACGCCGAAGATTCGTCCCCATGAACCCCGCACCAGCTTCGCCGAGCGCCGCATGGAATCGATTACGCCCTGCTTCTCCAGCATCAGCACGGGTGTCGCAAGGCTGTAGCGAATCCAGAGCATGACGGCCAGCACTGCTCCGGCAAGGAGGCCGAGAAGAATGAACGGGACCCCGGCCGCTTCCGTGCCGGCCGCGGCGATGATCAGCCCCGGCAGCAGGCAAGCCAGGACAACTCCGCCGATGAGGAGCGGCACGACGACGAGGAGCCCGGCCATGCCGGCCAGCCTCGGCCGGGCCTCCTGCCAAGCCTCGCGCGCCGTCATCGGGCGGCCCAGTACCGCGCGGCTGACCACGGCCGTGAACATCGCCGTCGCCACGATCGAGCCGGCCAGGCCTATCAGCCCGGTCACCGCCAGGCCGCCGAAGGTGCCGCCCAGAGCGTTGAGCAGTTCCTTGACGCTGACCGTCTTGCCCTGCTCCTGCAGGGACTGCAGGTCCTGCAGCTTGCCGAGCCACGGCCGGGTGATCGCGGTCTCCACGACCTGGGTGCCGGCCGCCACGGCCAGCGAGACCCCGATGAAGGTGCGCCAGTACCTGCGCATCGTGGCGAAAGCCCCCTCCAGGAGCTCGCCCAGGGAGAGCGGGCGCAGCGGGACCACGCCCGGCTTGGGGGCCGGGGGGACCGGAGGCACCCAGCTGCCGCCACCCCAGCCGTTCCCGCCCCAGCCCTGCTGGCCTCCCCATCCCTGGGGACCGCCCGGCGGAGAGTTGTTCATCGTCTCTTGCTCCTTTTCACTGCCCGTACCGGTTGCCGGGTACGGCCGCAGGTACGGGCCATTGCCCGGTCAGCCATCGTGTCACGGCGCTCGAAGCGCACGACCGGGCTCGTAAGGGGGAGAGACGCAGGGAGACCTTCAATAGTTGGTGTGTGCGGGGCAGACTGGACGAATGGCTGATCAGTACGCGGCATCTGCGGCTTCTGCTGTTCCGTGCGGTCCCGGGTCTCCCGGTGTCTCCGACCTCGTACCTGCGCTGCGTTGGGAGGAGCGGCCCGAGGGCCCGGTGGTCGTCCTGCTGGACCAGCGGAGACTGCCGGTCGAGGAGGTGGAGCTGGTCTGCACGGACGTTCCCGCGCTGGTGGAGGCCATACACGTGCTCGCCGTGCGCGGGGCGCCCCTGCTGGGGATGGCGGGGGCGTACGGCCTGGCTCTGGCGGCGGTGCGCGGCTTCGATGTGGAGGAGTCCGCCCAGATGCTCGCGTACGCCCGCCCCACGGCGGTGAATCTGGGGTACGGGGTGCAGCGTGCCCTGGCGGCTCACCGCAGTGCGCTGCGGGGCGGCGCCGATGCCTCAGAGGCTGCTGCGGCTGCCCTCGCGGAGGCGCGGGCGCTGCACCGCGAGGACGCCGAGGCGAGTGCCCGTATGGCGGCGCACGGTCTGGCGCTGCTGGAGGAGCTGCTGCCGGGCGGCGGCTACCGGATCCTGACGCACTGCAATACGGGTGCCCTGGTCTCGGGCGGTGAGGGGACGGCGCTGGCGGTGGCCGGTGCGGCGCACCGCGCGGGTGAGCTGCGGCGGCTGTGGGTGGACGAGACACGGCCCTTGCTGCAGGGCGCGCGGCTGACCGCGTACGAGGCCGCGCGGGCCGGCATGGCGTACACGCTGCTGACGGACAACGCCGCGGGGTCGCTGTTCGCGGCGGGGGAGGTGGACGCGGTCCTGATCGGCGCCGACCGGATAGCCGCGGACGGGTCGGTGGCCAACAAGGTGGGGAGCTATCCGCTGGCGGTGCTGGCCCGCTATCACCACGTGCCGTTCGTGGTCGTGGCGCCGACCACCACGGTGGACCTCGGGACGGCCGAGGGCGCGGCCATCGAGGTGGAGCAGCGGCCGGGGCGCGAGGTGACGGAGCTGGCGGCCCCGTCGGTGCCCGGGGCGGGCACGGAGGCGGGGTCGGGGGTGCCGGTGGCGCCGCTCGGAACGCAGGCCTACAACCCTGCGTTCGATATCACACCGCCCGAGTTGGTGACCGCGATTATCACGGAAAACGGGGTTGTTTCGCCCGTGACGGAGGCCGGTCTGGCGGAGCTGTGTGCCAGGTCACGATCGGGTAATGGGATGATGTCGATATGAAGGGACGCGTCCTTGTCGTCGACGACGACACCGCACTGGCCGAGATGCTCGGAATCGTTCTGCGTGGCGAGGGTTTCGAGCCGTCGTTTGTTGCCGACGGTGACAAGGCACTTGCTGCATTTCGCGAGGCCAAACCGGATCTTGTATTGCTCGATCTCATGCTGCCCGGGCGGGATGGCATTGAGGTGTGCAGGCTGATCCGGGCCGAGTCCGGAGTGCCGATCGTGATGCTCACCGCGAAGAGCGACACGGTCGACGTGGTGGTCGGGCTGGAGTCCGGCGCCGACGACTACATCGTCAAGCCGTTCAAGCCCAAGGAGCTGGTGGCCCGGATCCGGGCGCGGCTGCGCAGGTCGGAGGAGCCGGCTCCGGAGCAGCTGACGATCGGCGATCTGGTCATCGACGTCGCCGGGCACTCGGTCAAGCGCGAAGGCCAGTCCATCGCGCTGACGCCGCTGGAGTTCGACCTGTTGGTCGCCCTGGCCCGCAAGCCCTGGCAGGTGTTCACCCGTGAGGTGCTGCTGGAGCAGGTGTGGGGTTACCGGCACGCGGCGGACACGCGGCTGGTCAACGTGCATGTGCAGCGGCTGCGCTCCAAGGTCGAGCGTGACCCCGAGCGCCCCGAGATCGTGGTGACCGTGCGCGGCGTGGGCTACAAGGCCGGGCCGAGCTGAGCATGACGGGAAACGGTGCCGCCCCGGAGCGGGGCGTGGGGCGGCCCGTCGGTTCGACGGGCGGCATATCTCTTCTCCGCCGCCTGTGGCGTGCCGGGCAGATGCTGCCCGACGGTGCCGCGGCGGGGTCGGTGCATCCCGTGCTGCGGCTGTACGTGCGCTGGGTGCGGCGTCCGCTGCTGCCGGCGATGCGGCTGTGGCGGCGCAACATCCAGCTGCGGGTGGTCGCCACCACGCTGTTGATGTCGCTCGGTGTGGTGCTGTTGCTCGGCGTGGTCGTGATCGGCCAGGTGCGCAACGGTCTGCTGGACGCCAAGCGGCATGCCTCGCAGAGCCAGGCCGCGGGCGGTTTCAAGGCGGCGCAGGATGCTGCCGGGGCCGTGGCCGACGGCCGCAGCCAGGACGGCGGGCAGCAGTCCGGCGGCCGGGGGACCCCGGATCCGGGTGCGTGGCTGACGCAGCTGGTGCAGCAGCTCGCCAGTGGCGGGCAGGGCGTCTACTACGTTGTGGCGCTCAGCGCGGGCGACAGCGATGCGATGGCCACGGGCTCGTTCATCGGGCGCGGGCCGCGGGCCTCGGGGGACATCGATCCCGAGCACAGTGTGCCCGTCGACCTGCGCAGGCAGCTGGACACCAAGACGGGCACGTTCGAGAAGCCCGGGTCGGTCAAGCGCAGTGCCTCGGACGAGGGGCAGCCGGCGCTGGTGGTCGGCAAGCGGATGTACGACATCAACGGCAAGGCCTACCAGCTGTACTACCTCTTCCCGTTCACTCAGGAGGAGAAGTCGCTGACGCTGGTGAAGACGACGCTGGCGACGGCCGGGGTGTTCGTCGTCGTGCTGCTGGGGGCCATTGCCTGGCTGGTCGTGCGGCAGATCGTGACGCCGGTGCGGATGGCCGCCGGGATCTCGGAGCGGCTCGCAGCCGGTGTGCTGCATGAGCGAATGAAGGTCACCGGCGAGGACGACATCGCTCGTCTGGGTGAAGCCTTCAACAAGATGGCACAGAACCTGCAGGTCAAGATCCAGCAGTTGGAGGAGCTGTCGCGGATGCAGCGGCGGTTCGTCTCGGACGTGTCGCATGAGCTGCGGACGCCGCTGACGACCGTGCGGATGGCGGCGGACGTCATCCACGAGGCGCGCGAGGACTTCGACCCGGTGACCGCGCGCTCGGCCGAGCTGCTGTTCGGGCAGCTGGACCGGTTCGAGTCGCTGCTGGCCGACCTGCTGGAGATCAGCCGGTTCGACGCAGGGGCCGCGGCCCTGGAGGCCGAGCCGATCGACCTGCGCGACGTGGTCGGCCGCGTGGTGGAGGGGGCGCTGCCGCTGGCGGACCGCAAGGGCAGCCGGATCGTCGTGCGCGGTGCCGAGCAGCCGGTCATCGCCGAGGCGGACGCCAGGCGCGTGGAGCGGGTGCTGCGGAACCTGGTGGTCAACGCCGTGGAGCACGGCGACGGCCGGGATGTGGTCGTCCGGCTGGCGGTGGCCGGCGGTGCGGTCGCGGTCGCGGTGCGCGACTACGGCGTGGGCCTCAAACCCGGTGAGGCGACACGGGTGTTCAACCGTTTCTGGCGGGCCGATCCGGCTCGTGCGCGGACGACCGGCGGCACGGGCCTGGGGCTGTCGATCGCGGTGGAGGACGCGCGGCTGCACGGCGGCTGGCTGCAGGCGTGGGGCGAGCCGGGCGGCGGTTCGCAGTTCCGGCTGACGCTGCCGCGGACGGCCGGTGACACGCTGCGCGGTTCGCCGATTCCGCTGGAGCCGGAGGACTCGCGGCGCAACCGTGGGCTGAACGAGGCCGGGGTGCCGATGGCGGCCGTGGGCCGGGGTGCGCCCCCGCTGCCGGCATCCGTGCCGGCGCAGACGAGGAACGTCCGGCCGTCCGCCGACCCGACGGCGCTGCCGGGAAACGGTGCCCGAGTGGTTGCGCGCCAGGGCGGTGCACCGGACGGCAGGACCGGACGGCCGGTGGCCGAAGGGAACGACAGCAGCATCGGCAGTGGAGGCGACCATGACGCTCAGGACTGAGGGCGTCGGCGGCCGCCTCCGCAGAGGGCGCACGCGTCGGGGTGCACGCTCGCTGGCGGGCGTGTGCGGCGTGGCCGTCAGCGGGGTGCTGCTGGCGGGCTGTGCGTCGATGCCGGACGGCGGGGACGTGATGTCGGTCGACGCCTCGCAGCGTGCGGATGCCGATTCGCAGGTCCGCGTCTACGGTGTCCCGCCGCGCAAGAACGAGCAGCCGCAGGAACTCGTGGCGGGCTTCTTGGAGGCCACCACGAGCGACGAAGCGGACTATGCGACGGCGCGCATGTACCTGGCGAAGAGTGTGAAGCGTCAGTGGGACCCGTCGACCTCGATCACCGTGCTGTCGTCGGTGCCCCAGGTGCGGGTGGAGCACAGCGGGGGCGACCGCGAGCAGACGGTCACCATCACGCTGACCGGCAAGCAGGTCGCGAAGGTGGACGCCCGGCACGCCTACAAGCCGGACGCGGGCGACTACCAGGCGCAGATGCACATGACGCGGGAGGACGGCGAGTGGCGCATCGACGCCCCGCCGGACGGGCTGGTGCTCGGGATCTCCGACTTCCAGCGCATCTACCGCTCTGCCAACAAGTACTACTTCGCCGAGACGGGGCCGGGCGGCAGCAGCCCGGGTCGCGGCCGGGACGTGCTCGTCGCCGACCCGGTGTATCTGCGCAAGCGGATAGACCCGGTGACGTCTTCGGTGAAGGCCCTGCTGGACGGTCCGACGACCTGGCTGGACCCGGTGGCGGGGACGGCCTTCCCGACCGGTACGCGCCTGTTGGACGACCGGCTCTCGCTGGACGACTCCAACGCGCTGAAGGTCCGGCTGAGCGATCAGGCGGCGGGTGCCGGCCAGGACCAGTGCCTGCGGATGGCCGCCCAGGTGCTCTACACCGTGCAGGACTCGGCCAAGGTCACCGATGTGACGCTGGAGCGCAAGGACGGGTCGCGGCTGTGCGTGCTCGGGCGCGAACAGGCCAAGTGGTATGCGCCGGACCAGACGGCGGGGCAGGCCGACCGGCAGTTCTTCGTCGACGCCCAGCACCGCCTGGTGGGCCTGGCCGACGGCGACGAGGAGCCGCGCCGGGTGCCGGGGCCGTTCGGCGCGGACGGTGCCGTGCCGCTGCGCTCGGTGGCCGTCGACCGGTCCGAGCGCCGGGCCGCGGGCGTCTCCGCGAACGGGCAGATGCTGTACGTCGCCGCCCTGCAGTCCGGCGTCCCCCTGGGCGAGGCCCGGGTGACCGCCCGCGGGAGCGGCCCGAAGGCGGGCCTGACGGCGCCCAGCTGGGACGGACTGGGCGATCTGTGGGTCGCCGACCAGGACCAGGAACACCCGCGGCTGCTGCGGCTGCCGGGCGGTACGGGCACGCCGGAGGAGGTCCAGGTGCCCGCGCTGGACGGCGGGCGGATCACCGGGCTGCGGGTCGCGGCCGACGGGGTGCGCATCGCCCTGCTGGTGACGAAGGGCGACCGTACGTCCCTGAAGCTCGGCCGGGTCGAGCGCAGGACGAGCACCGGGAAGCCGGTGCTGTCGGTGCAGGAGCTGCGTTCCGTGGCGCCGCGGCTGGAGAACGTCGACGCCGTCTCCTGGGCCGGTGCCAGCAGGCTGCTGGTCGCCGGGAGCGAGCAGGGCGGCCTGCAACAGCTGCAGTACATCGAGACCGACGGTTCGCTGTCGAACACCGCGGCCCTGCCGGGGATCACCGGCGTGCGCGCCATTGCGGCCCCCGAGAGCACGGGCAAGTCCCAGGCGCTGGTCGCCGAGGGCGACGGCGGCATCGTCCGGCTGCTGCCGGACGCGAACTGGAAGCTGGTGGCCAAGGAGGGGACGGCGCCGGTCTACCCGGGGTAGCCGGGCATATGCCGGGAGTTTTCCACAGGGGTGGCGGCCGGCCTTCCGCGGCGGGACAGTGGTGCCGTGCGGGGGTGGTGGCAGGAGATCGCGGGGCTGGTGCTGCCGTCTCCGTGTACGGGGTGCGGTCTCGGCCGGTCCGTGCTGTGCGAGGAGTGCCGGGCGCGGTTGTGCGGGCGGCGGCCCCGGCAGGTGCGGCCTGACCCGGTGCCGCCCGGGCTGCCGCCGGTGTTCGCGGCGGCGCCGTACGCGGCCGGGGTGCGTTCCGTGCTGCTCGCGCACAAGGAGCGGGGTGCGCTGGGGCTGGCGGAGCCGCTGGGCGCCGCGCTGGCGGGCGCGGTGCAGGCGGCCGGTATACCCGGAGGGGGACGGGACGGATGGGCCGGGAGAGGCCCGTTGCTGCTCGTGCCGGTGCCTTCGGCGCGGCGGGCGGTGGCGGGGCGCGGGCACGATGCGTGCCGGCGCGTCGCGCTGGCCGCAGCGCGGGCGCTGCGGGGTGCGGGCGTTCCGGCCCGGATGGCCGCCGTGCTGCGGTTGCGCCGGGCGGTGGCCGACCAGGCGGAGCTGGACGCCCGTGAGCGGTGGGCGAACGTGGCGGGGGCGATGGGGGCTGTGCGCGACGCGGGGCGTGTGTGGCGCGACGGCGGCCCGGTGGTGCTGGTGGACGACCTGATGACGACCGGTGCCTCGCTGGCCGAGGCGGCCCGGGCGGTCGGAGTCTCGGGCGGGCGGACCGTGGCCGCCGCGGTGGTCGCTGCGGCACCGCGCGCTTTCGAAAACAACCGGAACTGATGCGGAACGAGCGGCGTTCCTGAGGGAAACGGCAGGAAAACACCTGAATGGAGGTACGTCGCGGTAGGGGGTACCGACAGGCTTCCGAGCGAGATATGTTCGGTTGTGAGGAATGGCAGGAGCTATGCCTCATATCTCCGAATGGCGCACTTCCTGCGCCGTGGTCGAAGCTGGAAAGAAGCTTCGGCCCGGTGGGGTGTCGATCTTCCCGGTGGGGGAGGAGGAGGTGAAAACCGCCTAGTCGGTGGCTCCGGGCCGGCCCCGGGGCCTGATGCAAGAGGGATGCGCTCCGCAACCTTCGGCGGAGCGATCCGGGAACGGAGTTCTGCGTGGACATCGTCGTCAAGGGCCGCAAGACAGAGGTGCCCGAGCGGTTTCGCAAGCACGTGGCCGAGAAGCTGAAGCTGGACAAGGTCCAGAAGCTCGACAGCAAGGTGATCAGCCTCGACGTGGAGGTGTCCAAGGAGCCCAACCCGCGGCAGGCAGACCGCTCCGACCGCGTGGAGATCACCGTTCGCGGGCGGGGCCCGGTGATCCGGGCCGAGGCGGCGGCGACCGATCCCTATGCCGCGCTGGACCTGGCCACGGCCAAGCTCGAGGCGCGGCTGCGCAAGCAGCACGACAAGCGTTTCACGCGTCGCGGCAACGGCCGCATCCCGGCCAGTGAGGTGTCGGCGGCCGTCATCGGTGCCGCGGAGCTCAACGACAGCGGTCAACTCGCCGCGATCCAGGAGGCGAACGGCGTTCCGGTCACCCGTATGGGGTCGCTGGAGATCCAGGGCGAGGGCCCGCTGGTGGTCCGCGAGAAGACCCACACCGCAGCTCCCATGACGCTCGACCAGGCTCTCTACGAAATGGAGTTGGTCGGCCACGACTTCTATCTGTTCGTCGACTCCGAGACCAAGATGCCCAGTGTCGTCTACCGGCGGCACGCGTACGACTACGGCGTCATCCACCTGAACGCCGATCCCCTCTTCGAGGCGGAGCCCGGCGGTGCGGGCGGAGCGCTCGGCGGCTGACCCGGCAGGCCCGGGGCCTCGCCCGGAGTGAGCCCATCCAACCGTGACGGTGCCCTTGGAGCGTTCGCGCTCCCGGGGCACCCCCGTGTGGTCGTGCGGCCGGGAAGCACCGCCCGGGCCCTCCGGCATGAAATCATGGCCGGGCCAACCGCCGGTGCGCCGGAACCGGTTGGGACGGGCGGCAGCAGCAGTGTGCGACCGCGAGGGGCCATGGCCTTCAGGGGGAGGAACGATGGCGGACAGGTTCGGGCCCGTACTCGTGCCCGGCGAGGACGAGGAGGGCGCCCGCGTGGGCCGGGGCGCCAGGTGCGAGGAGCCGATCCGGGTGCTGGTCGTGGACGACCACGCGCTCTTCCGCCGGGGGTTGGAGATCGTCCTGGCCCAGGAGGAGGACATCCTGGTCGTGGGGGAGGCCGGGGACGGCGCGGAGGCGGTGGACAAGGCGGCCGATCTGCTGCCGGACATTGTGCTGATGGACGTGCGGATGCCCAAGCGGGGCGGCATCGAGGCCTGCACCTCTATCAAGGAGGTGGCCCCCAGCGCGAAGATCATCATGCTGACGATCAGCGACGAGGAGGCGGACCTCTACGACGCGATCAAGGCCGGGGCGACGGGCTACCTCCTCAAGGAGATCTCCACGGACGAGGTGGCCACCGCGATCCGGGCCGTCGCGGACGGGCAGTCGCAGATCAGCCCGTCGATGGCGTCCAAACTGCTGACCGAGTTCAAGTCGATGATCCAGCGCACCGACGAGCGCCGGCTGGTGCCGGCGCCGCGGCTCACGGACCGGGAGCTGGAGGTGCTGAAGCTGGTGGCGACGGGGATGAACAACCGTGATATCGCCAAGGAGTTGTTCATCAGCGAGAACACGGTCAAGAACCACGTGCGGAACATCCTGGAGAAGCTGCAGCTGCACTCCAGGATGGAGGCCGTGGTCTACGCGATGCGGGAGAAGATCCTGGAGATCCGCTGACGCAGCCCGGAGATCCGGTAAGGGGACTCAGCCCACGGCACGGGTCAGTGCCGTGGCCAGCTCCCGATCGTCGCAGCGTTCGATGCGCACCGCGTCGCAGCCGACCCACTCCGCGGCCTCGCGCAGCGCCCGCGCCATCGGGGCGACCGCGGCCGGGCCGTCCAGCGAGACCTGCCGGGCCACCAGGGTGCTGCCCTCGCGGGCCGGGTCCACCCGGCCCGCCAGACGGCCGCCGGTCAGCAGCGGCATGGCGAAGTAGCCGTGCACCCGCTTCTGCCGGGGCACATACGCCTCCAGGCGGTGGGTGAAGCCGAACATCCGCTCCGTGCGCGGCCGGTCCCAGATCAGGGAGTCGAACGGGGAGAGCAGCGTGGTCCGGTGGCGCCTGCCCTTCAGTGCGGAGAGGCCCGCCAGCGCCTGCGGGTCGGCCCACGCAGGCTTGCCCCAGCCCGCCACGTCGACCGGCACCAGGCCCGTGTCCCCGATGACCGCATCCACCTGCTCGCCCTTGAGACGGTGGTAGTCCGCGAGGTCCGCGCGCGTGGCCACGCCCATGGCGGCGCCCGCCTGGGCGACCAACTGCCGTATGCACGCGGCGTCGTCGAGGTCGTCGTGGAAAAGGGCGTCCGGAATGGCGCGCTCCGCCAGCTCGTAGACCCGCTTCCAGCCGCGCCGTTCGGTGCAGACGACCTCGCCCGTGTCGAGCAGCCACTCCACCGCGATCTTCGTCTCGGACCAGTCGTACCACTCGCCCCCGTTCTTCGCGCCGCCCAAATCGGCGGCCGTCAGCGGGCCGTCGGCCTTGAGGCGGTCGCGGACCGCCGCGCAGGAGCGCTCGGCGTCCTCCAGGACGTGCCAGCGGCGGCCGCGGGCGACGAACGCCCGGCGGCGGAAGGCGAAGAGCGGCCACTCCTCGACGGGCAGGATGCAGGCCGCGTGCGACCAGTACTCGAAGCCGTGCGGGGCCGCTCCCGCCGCCCGCGGTGCCCAGTACGCCTGCTCGACGGCATCGCGTCCGATCGCGCCCAGCCGGGCGTACGGCACCAGCTCGTGCGAGCGGGCCAGCACGGAGATCGTGTCCAGCTGGACCGCGCCCAGCCGGCGCAGCACCCCGCGCGCGCCCGCGCGGCGGTCCGGGGCGCCGAGCAGGGCCTGGGCGTGCAGGGCCAGGCGCCGGGCCTCGTCGGCGGACAACCCGGTCTCGGCCCTACGGCCCCGTGCGGCAGCGGAAGTTGTCATGACGGCACCCTAGGGCCGGCCACTGACAACGCCCCGTTCCCGGGCCCCGTTCCCGGGCCTCAGCCGCGCTCGGGCCAGGGCAGGTACGGCGTCTCCGAGGGCCGGCCGAGGTCCGAGGGGAGCAGCGAGCCGATCCAGGCGTCGCGCCGGGTGCCCTGGTGGATGATCTTCGCGCGCATGGTGCCCTCCATCCGGAAGCCGGCCTTCAGGGCCACGGCGCGGGAGCCCTCGTTGCCCGCCTCCGCGTACCACTCCAGCCGCTCGACGCCCAGGTCCTCGAAGGCCCAGCGGATCGTCTCGCGCGCCGCCTCCGCGGTGCAGCCGCGGCCGCGGTGCTCCTTGGCCGTCCAGTACCCCAGCTCGGCCTGGCGCTCCGCCGTGCGCAGCTGCGCGAGCCGTACGAGGCACATGGCTCCCACCAATTGCCCGGTTTCGCCGGAAAAGACACCGAACGTGTACATCGTGTCGTTCCGCCAACCCTCGGGGCAGGTCTCCTCGACGAAGAGCCGGGCGTCCTCGATCCGGTACGGGTCGGGCACGTTGGTGTAGCGCGGGATGTCGGGGTCCTGGCAGGCCGCGTGCACATCGGGCACGTCGGAGGGCGCGAAGGGGCGCAGGACCAGGCGTTCCGTGGTGAGGGTTATCGGCTCCATGAACGGAGTGTAGGGACCCGGGGCCGGGCACTCCCGGGAATATCCGTTCGTTGGATGTACGGGTGACACTCGGCCTCGGTGATGACGGACCTCCCGGCGCGGCGGGGTCCTCGCTTACGATGGCCGTTGCGGCGGGGACTGTCCCGTCGTGCCCGCGCACCCCGCCGTGCCCAGGCCCGACCGGCAAGGAGCCAGCCTACGTGTCCGTCTTCGGCAAGATCATGCGTGCAGGAGAAGGCAAGATCCTGCGCAAGCTGCACCGCATCGCGGACCAGGTCAATTCCATCGAAGAGGACTTCGTCAACCTCTCCGACGCCGAGCTGCGCGCCCTGACCGACGAGTACAAGCAGCGCTACGCCGACGGCGAGAGCCTGGACGACCTGCTCCCCGAGGCGTTCGCCACCGTCCGCGAGGCCGCCAAGCGCGTCCTCGGCCAGCGGCACTACGACGTGCAGCTCATGGGCGGCGCCGCGCTGCACCTGGGCTACGTCGCGGAGATGAAGACCGGTGAGGGCAAGACCCTCGTCGGCACCCT
The DNA here is from genome assembly GCF_047456005.1 of Streptoverticillium reticulum. Classification (NCBI taxonomy): domain Bacteria; kingdom Bacillati; phylum Actinomycetota; class Actinomycetes; order Kitasatosporales; family Streptomycetaceae; genus Streptomyces; species Streptoverticillium reticulum. The sequence goes on from NZ_CP179755.1 coordinate 5,085,616, forward strand.
GCCCACGTATCTGAACGCGCTGTCGGGCAAGGGCGTCCACCTCATCACGGTCAACGACTACCTGGCCGAGCGCGACTCCGAGATGATGGGCCGCGTCCACCGGTTCCTCGGTCTGACGGTCGGCTGCATCCTCGCCAACATGACGCCGGCGCAGCGCCGCGAGCAGTACGGCTGCGACATCACCTACGGCACGAACAACGAGTTCGGCTTCGACTACCTGCGCGACAACATGGCGTGGTCGCAGGACGAACTGGTGCAGCGCGGCCACAACTTCGCCGTGGTCGACGAGGTCGACTCGATCCTCGTCGACGAGGCCCGTACGCCGCTGATCATCTCCGGCCCGGCCGACCAGGCCACCAAGTGGTACGGCGACTTCGCCAAGCTCGTCACCCGGCTCACCAAGGGCGAGCCCGCCAACCCGCAGAAGGGCATCGACGAGACCGGCGACTACGAGGTCGACGAGAAGAAGCGCACGGTCGCCATCCACGAGGCCGGCGTCGCCAAGGTCGAGGACTGGCTGGGCATCGACAACCTCTACGAGTCGGTCAACACCCCGCTCGTCGGCTACCTCAACAACGCCATCAAGGCGAAGGAACTCTTCAAGAAGGACAAGGACTACGTCGTCATGGACGGCGAAGTCATGATCGTCGACGAGCACACCGGCCGTATCCTCGCCGGCCGCCGCTACAACGAGGGCATGCACCAGGCGATCGAGGCGAAGGAGGGGGTGGACATCAAGGACGAGAACCAGACGCTCGCCACGATCACCCTGCAGAACTTCTTCCGCCTCTACAGCAAGCTCTCCGGCATGACCGGTACGGCGATGACCGAGGCCGCCGAGTTCCATCAGATCTACAAGCTCGGCGTCGTCCCGATCCCGACGAACAAGCCCATGGTCCGCAAGGACCAGTCCGACCTCATCTACCGCACCGAGGTCGCCAAGTTCGCCGCCGTCGTCGAGGACATCGCGGAGAAGCACGAGAAGGGCCAGCCGATCCTCGTCGGCACCACCTCGGTCGAGAAGTCCGAGTACCTCTCGCAGCAGCTCGCCAAGCGCGGCATCCCGCACGAGGTGCTCAACGCCAAGCACCACGAGCGCGAGGCCTCGATCGTCGCCCAGGCCGGCCGCAAGGGCGCCGTCACCGTCGCCACCAACATGGCCGGCCGCGGTACGGACATCAAGCTCGGCGGCAACCCCGAGGACCTCGCCGAGGCCGAGCTGCGCCAGCACGGCCTCGACCCCGAGGAGCACATCGAGGAGTGGGCCGCGGCCCTGCCCGCCGCCCTGGAGAAGGCCGAGCACGCGGTCAAGGCGGAGAAGGAAGAGGTCGAGGAGCTCGGCGGCCTGTACGTGCTGGGCACCGAGCGGCACGAGTCGCGCCGCATCGACAACCAGCTGCGCGGCCGCTCCGGCCGCCAGGGCGACCCGGGCGAGTCCCGCTTCTACCTGTCGCTCGGCGACGACCTGATGCGCCTGTTCAAGGCCCAGATGGTCGAGCGCGTGATGGCCATGGCCAACGTCCCGGACGACGTGCCGATCGAGAACAAGATGGTCACCCGGGCCATCGCCTCCGCCCAGTCGCAGGTCGAGCAGCAGAACTTCGAGACCCGCAAGAACGTCCTGAAGTACGACGAGGTCCTCAACCGCCAGCGCGAGGTCATCTACGGCGAGCGCCGCCGCGTCCTGGAGGGCGAGGACCTGCACGAGCACGTCCAGCACTTCATGGACGACACCATCGACGCCTACATCCAGGCGGAGACCGTCGAGGGCTTCGCCGAGGAGTGGGACCTGGAGCGGCTGTGGGGCGCCTTCAAGCAGCTCTACCCGGTGAAGGTCACCATCGAGGAGCTGGAGGACGCGGCCGGCGACCGCGCGGGCATCACCGCCGAGTTCATCGCCGAGTCCGTCAAGGACGACATCCACGAGCAGTACGCCGCCCGTGAGGAGGAGCTGGGCTCCGAGATCATGCGCGAGCTGGAGCGCCGCGTGGTGCTGTCCGTCCTGGACCGCAAGTGGCGTGAGCACCTCTACGAGATGGACTACCTCCAGGAGGGCATCGGCCTGCGCGCGATGGCCCAGAAGGACCCGCTCGTCGAGTACCAGCGCGAGGGCTTCGACATGTTCACCGCGATGATGGAGGGCATCAAGGAGGAGTCCGTCGGCTACCTGTTCAACCTGGAGGTCCAGGTCGACCAGCAGCTCGAGGAGGTCCCGGTCGAGGAGGGCGCCGAGCGCCCGGCCCCGGCGGAGGCGGTCCAGGACAGCGTGCCGGCCGCCCGTCCGGAGATCCGTGCCAAGGGCCTCTCGGCCCCGCAGCGCCCGGCGCAGCTGCACTTCTCCGCTCCGACCGTGGACGGCGAGGGCGGCGTGGTCGAGGGCGACTTCGCCAGCGACGACGACGGGGGCGAGTTCCGCTCCGAGGCGGACGGCATGACCCGCGCCGAGCGCCGCAAGGCCCAGAAGAACGGCGTCGGCGGCCGCCGCCGCAAGAAGTGACCGTGCCGGCCGGGTGCCGGTAGGAGCGTGACCGCGAGGGGCGGGCCGCCCGGGGTGTTCCCGGGTGTGCCCGCCCCTCGCCGTGTCAGGCACGGGCCCCGCCCAATTCCACCGCCGAGCAGCGCCAGCGCAGGTCCGGGCACTTCTCCAGGCGGAAGGCCAGGGCCTGGAGCCGGTCGCCGGAAGCGATGCGGGCGAAGGCCTCGATCACCCCGGGCCGGGGGCGGAACTGCCCGCAGTGGCGTACGACGGGGGTGCGGCCGCCCGGCGGGGCGGGGCGCAGGGGCGTCCGGGGCGCCAGCGCGGTCAGTTGCTCGTAGGCCTCGCCGAGGGTGTGGCCGAGCATCGAGTGCACCGGGCGCTGGCCGCTGAGGGTCAGCAGCAGCCGCTCGGCGAACCAGTAGTGCGGGAGCTTCTCGCGCTCGTGGCGCCGGGCCGCGGCGTCCGCGCCGGGGCGGCGCGGGTCGGTGCGCCGGGGTGGTGCCGTCCTGGCAGTGGTGCTCCTGGTGCCCGTGATGCTCTTGGTCCTGTGCAGGTGCATGGTCGTCCCCCCGGGGTGCCGGGCCCGGTGAGTACCGGGCGGTAGCCGCGTGGTGGATCTTTTACCGGCGCTTTTCCAGGAGCGGCAAGGACGCCCGCGGGACCCCGGAGGCACCGCGTTCTTCACCTATCCGGGCGACAGGCTCCGCTCCGTCGCAGGTCGGGCGCATGGCGGTCCGGGGCACGGCACATCCGCCCCAGGGGCCACCCGCACTTCGAAGGGGGACTCCCGCCCGTATATTGGCTGCACAATCGCGAGAATCAGCATCGTGAGAATCAGCAGCGGCAGAACAGGAAAGCGGCGGTCATGCGCGTCTACGTCCCCCTGACCCTCCCCGGTCTCGCCGAGGTGCACAAGGCGGGCGAGCTCGGCCCGGCCCCCCTGGCCGCCTACGCCGTCACTCCCGCCCTGCGCGAGTGGTACGTCTCCGACGACCTGGAGGAGCTGGAGTACGCCGCGCTGGGCCGCGCCGCCCAGGGTTCGCTGCGGCTGCTCGCCGCCGACCCCGGCGCCCCGCGCCGCCGGGTGGTCGTGGCGGTGGACGTGGCCGACGGCGCCGTGACCGCCGTGGACCAGGGGCCGGACCAGGCCGGGTTCGGCGAGGTGCGGCTGGCGGCGCCGGTGCTGCTGCGCAAGGCGGCCGCGGTGCACGTCGACTCCGACGACGCAGAGGAGGACGTGGCGGCCGCGGCCGCGGCGCTGGACGCCGCGGACGGGGGCGACGACGACGCCCGCTTCACGGTCGACGGCGCCGACGACCACGAGCTGATGTGGTTCGGGGTCCAGGAGATCCCCAACCTCGTCTGAGCCCGTTGTCGTACCCGCCGGGTACCTTCGGGGGCATGGGGAAGCACAGGGCGCACATCGTCTGGGACTGGAACGGCACGCTCTTCCACGACACCGATGCGGTGATCGCGGCGACGAACGCCGCCTTCGCCGAGGTGGGCCTGGCGCCCATCACGCTGGCCAGGTACCGCGAGCTGTACTGCGTGCCGATCCCGCGGTTCTACGAGCGGCTGATGGGCCGGCTGCCCACCCGGTCCGAGTGGGACCACATGGACGTCGTCTTCCACCGGCACTACCGGGACCAGCACATACGCTGCGGTCTCGCGGACGGCGCGGAGTCGCTGCTGGAGCACTGGCAGGAGGCCGGCCGCACCCAGTCGATCATGTCGATGTACGGGCACGAGGAACTGCTGCCGCTGGTGCGCGGCTTCGGCATCGAGCGCCGGTTCGTCCGGGTCGACGGGCGCACGGGCCCCTCGGGCGGCAGCAAGGCCGAGCACATGGTCCGCCACCTCGCCGGTCTCGACGGAGTGCGTGCGCAGCACACCGTGGTCATCGGCGACGCCGCGGACGATGCGGTCGCGGCGCGGCACGTCGGCGCCCACGCCGTGCTCTACACGGGCGGCTCCCACAGCCGCGCGAGCCTCGTCGGGGCGGGCGCTCCGGTGGTGGACAGCCTGGCGGAGGCGGTCGCGGAGGCGGAGCGGCTGGTGGCCGCCGCAGTCGGCTGAGTCTGGCCGAAAACGTGTGCTTGCTGGGCAAGGTGCGGCGGGCGGATCCGGGCGGCGGCTGAACGGCCCATCCACCGGGTGCGTACCCCGGGTTGTGCGGGATGCTGGGATACGTGGATGTGCGGAGACCGGGCGGAGACCAAGAGGAAGAGGAACCTCCGCGTCGCTGTGCAGAGTGTCAAAGTTGAGGCCCATGTTTTGTGCACAAACGCCTCGTGACGTGTTCCAGGGGAAGAGCGATAGCCTTACCAGGTGATCAGCGCGATATCCAGTCAGGGGCGTGGACGCTCCTGTCCTGCACCCGGAGCGCCACAGCGCCCCGGCCGGCGCTGGTCCCCGGAACCGGGCGCGACTGACGCAGTTGGCCAGGAACGGCCCGGTCACCCCTCATCCAGGCATACCGTCGAAGACGACCGGACACCCCGGGTCGCGGCGTGATGCCATCACCACCTATGTCACGCAACGGCGCGCGACAGGAGCCAGAGGACATGCAGACCAAGCTGGACGAAGCCAAGGCCGAGCTGCTCGAGCGGGCAGCCCGCGTCGCTGAGAGCGGACCGGCCGGGGGGCCGCAGACGAACGGGCCGAAGGGCGAGGGCGGGCTCGACCACGAGGCCCTCGTCGCCTTCCTCCAGCGCTACTACCTGCACACGGCGCCCGAGGACCTGACCGGCCGCGACCCGGTCGACGTCTACGGTGCCGCCATCTCGCACTACCGGCTTGCGGAGAACCGCCCCCAGGGCACCGCGAACGTCCGGGTGCACACCCCGACCGTCGAGGAGAACGGCTGGACGTCCAGCCACTCCGTGGTCGAGGTCGTCACCGACGACATGCCCTTCCTGGTGGACTCGGTGACCAACGAGCTCTCCCGCCAGAACCGCGGCATCCACGTGGTGATCCACCCGCAGGTGGTCGTCCGCCGTGACCTCACCGGCCGCCTTCTGGAGGTCCTCGGCTCCTCCTGCGACGCCCACGGCACCGGCAAGGGCGCCGAGCTGCCGCACGACGCGCTCGTCGAGTCCTGGATCCACGTCGAGACCGACCGCGAGACCGACCGCGACGACCTCAAGCAGATCGCCGCCGACCTGGCACGCGTGCTCTCCGACGTCCGCGAGGCCGTCGAGGACTGGGAGAAGATGCGCGACGCCGCGCTGCGCATCGCCGACGGCCTGCCCTCCGAGCCCGTCGCCTCCGACGTCCCCAAGACCGAGGTCAGCGAGGCCCGCGAGCTGCTGCGCTGGCTCGCCGCCGACCACTTCACCTTCCTGGGGTACCGCGAGTACGAGCTGACGAAGGTCGGTACGGACGGCGCCGAGGAAGACACCCTCAGCGCCGTTCCGGGCACCGGTCTGGGCATCCTGCGCTCCGACCCCGCCCACACCCCGGACGGGCACCACGAGGGCCACCACGCCCCGCTCTCCCGGCCGACCTCCCCGTCCTTCAGCCGGCTCCCGGCGGACGCCCGCGCCAAGGCCCGCGAGCACAAGATGCTCGTCCTGACCAAGGCCAACAGCCGTGCCACCGTGCACCGTCCCTCCTACCTCGACTACGTCGGGGTGAAGAAGTTCGACGCCGACGGAAACGTCATCGGCGAGCGCCGCTTCCTGGGCCTGTTCTCCTCGGCCGCGTACACCGAGTCCGTCCGCCGCGTCCCGGTCATCCGCCGCAAGGTCGCCAAGGTGCTGGCCGACGCGGGCTTCTCCGCCGACAGCCACGACGGGCGCGACCTGCTCCAGATCCTGGAGACCTACCCGCGCGACGAGCTCTTCCAGACCCCGCCCGACCAGCTGCGCTCCATCGCCACCAGCGTGCTCTACCTCCAGGAGCGCCGCCGGCTGCGGCTGTTCCTGCGCCGCGACGAGTACGGGCGCTACTTCTCCGCCCTCGTCTACCTGCCGCGCGACCGCTACACCACGGCCGTCCGGCTGCGGCTGATCGACATCCTCAAGGAAGAACTCAACGGCACCAGCGTCGACTTCACGGCCTGGAACACCGAGTCCGTCCTCTCCCGGCTGCACTTCGTCGTCCGCGTCGAGCCCGGCTCGACCCTGCCGGACCTCACCGACGCCGATGCCGAGCGCATCGAGGCCCGCCTGGTGGAGGCCGCCCGCTCCTGGGCCGACGGCTTCGCCGAGACGCTGACCGCCGAGGTCGGCGAGGAGCGCGCCGCCGAGCTGCTGCGCCGCTACGGCCAGGCCTTCCCCGAGGGCTACAAGGCCGACCACAGCCCGCGCGGCGCCGTCTCCGACCTCGGTCACCTGGAGAAGCTGACCACGGCCGGCGGCGACCGCGACTTCGAGCTCAGCCTCTACGAGCCGGTCGGCGCGGCCCCCGGCGAGCGCCGTTTCAAGATCTACCGCACGGGCGAGCCGGTCTCCCTGTCCGCCGTGCTGCCGGTGCTCCAGCGCCTGGGCGTCGAGGTCGTCGACGAGCGCCCGTACGAGCTGCGCTGCTCGGACCGGACGACCGCGTGGATCTACGACTTCGGCCTGCGGATGCCCGAGCGGGTCGAGGGCGACGACGCCCGCCACCGCTTCCAGGACGCCTTCGCCGCCGTGTGGGCCGGTGACGCGGAGAACGACAACTTCAACAACCTCGTCCTGCGCGCCGGTCTCGACTGGCGCCAGGCGATGGTCCTGCGGGCCTACGCCAAGTACTTGCGGCAGGCCGGTTCGCCGTTCAGCCAGGCGTACATGGAGGACACCCTCAGCAACAACGTCCACACCACCCGCCTGCTGGTCAACCTCTTCGAGGCCCGGATGTCGCCGTCGCTGCAGCGCGCCGGCACGGAGCTGACCGACGGCCTGATGGAGGAGCTGGACGGCGCCCTGGACCAGGTCGCGAGCCTGGACGAGGACCGCATCCTGCGGGCCTTCCTGACGGTCATCAAGGCCACGCTGCGGACGAACCACTTCCAGAAGGTCGACGGCAAGCCGCACCCGTACCTGTCCCTCAAGCTCGACCCGCAGGCCATCCCGGACCTGCCGGCGCCGCGCCCGGCGTTCGAGATCTGGGTCTACTCCCCGCGCGTCGAGGGCGTGCACCTGCGCTTCGGCAAGGTCGCGCGCGGTGGTCTGCGCTGGTCCGACCGGCGTGAGGACTTCCGCACCGAGATCCTCGGCCTGGTCAAGGCGCAGATGGTGAAGAACACCGTCATCGTGCCGGTCGGCGCCAAGGGCGGCTTCGTCGGCAAGCAGCTGCCGGACCCGTCGGTGGACCGTGACGCGTGGCTGGCCGAGGGCATCGCCTCGTACAAGACCTTCATCTCGGGTCTGCTCGACATCACCGACAACATGGTCGGCGGCGAGGTCGTCCCGCCCAAGGACGTCGTGCGTCACGACGAGGACGACACCTACCTCGTCGTCGCCGCCGACAAGGGCACCGCGACCTTCTCGGACATCGCCAACGAGGTCGCCGAGTCCTACGGCTTCTGGCTGGGCGACGCCTTCGCCTCCGGCGGCTCGGCCGGCTACGACCACAAGGGCATGGGCATCACGGCCCGCGGCGCCTGGGAGTCCGTCAAGCGGCACTTCCGCGAGCTCGGCCACAACACCCAGACCCAGGACTTCACGGTCGTCGGCGTGGGCGACATGTCCGGCGACGTGTTCGGCAACGGCATGCTGCTCTCCGAGCACATCCGCCTGGTGGCCGCCTTCGACCACCGCCACATCTTCCTCGACCCGACGCCGGACGCGGCCGTCTCCTACGCCGAGCGCCGCCGGCTGTTCGAGCTGCCCCGCTCCTCCTGGGCCGACTACAACACCAAGCTGCTGTCCCCGGGCGGCGGCATCCACCCGCGCACGGCCAAGTCGATCCCGCTGAACGCCCATGTGCGCGAGGCCCTCGGCATCGAGCCGGGCGTCACCAAGATGACCCCCGCCGAGCTGATGAAGGCCATCCTCAGCTCGCCGGTCGACCTGCTGTGGAACGGCGGCATCGGCACCTACGTCAAGTCCTCCGCCGAGTCCAACGCGGACGTGGGCGACAAGGCGAACGACGCGATCCGCGTCGACGGCCGGGACCTGCGCGTCAAGGTGGTCGGCGAGGGCGGCAACCTGGGCCTGACCCAGCTCGGCCGGATCGAGTTCGCCATGGCGGGCGGTCCGGACTCCACGGGCGGGCGGGTCAATACGGACGCGATCGACAACAGCGCCGGCGTGGACACCTCCGACCACGAGGTGAACATCAAGATCCTGCTCAACGCCCTGGTGACCGACGGCGACATGACCGTCAAGCAGCGCAACAAGCTGCTCGCCGAGATGACCGACGAGGTCGGCGAGCTCGTTCTGCGCAACAACTACGCGCAGAACGTGGCGCTGGCCAACGCCGTGGACCAGGCCCCCAGCCTGCTCCACGCGCACCAGCGGATCATGCGCCGCCTCGGTCGCGACGGACACCTCGACCGCGCGCTGGAGTTCCTGCCCACCGACCGGCAGATCCGCGAGCGGCTCTCCGGCGGCCGTGGGCTGACCCAGCCCGAACTGGCCGTCCTGCTCGCCTACATCAAGATCACCACGGCGGAGGAGCTGCTCGGCACCGAGCTGCCCGACGACCCGTACCTCGAGCGGCTGCTGTACGCCTACTTCCCGCAGGCGCTGCGCCAGTCGTTCGGCGAGCAGATCGACACCCACCCGCTGCGCCGCGAGATCGTGACGACCGTCCTGGTCAACGACACGGTCAACTCCGGCGGTTCGACCTTCCTGCACCGGCTGCGCGAGGAGACCGGCGCCTCGATCGAGGAGATCGTCCGGGCGCAGACCGCGGCCCGGGAGATCTTCGGCCTGAACGCCGTGTGGGACGCCGTCGAGTCGCTCGACAACATCGTCGCCGCCGACGTGCAGACCCGGATCCGGCTGCACTCCCGCCGCCTGGTCGAGCGCGGCACGCGCTGGCTGCTCAACAACCGGCCGCAGCCGCTGCAGCTCACGGAGACGATCGAGTTCTTCCGCGACGGCGTGGACACGGTCTGGGCCGAGCTGCCCAAGCTGCTGCGCGGCGCCGACATCACCTGGTGGCAGTCGATCAACGACGAGCTGGTGGAGGCCGGCGTGCCGGGCGAGCTGGCGATGCGGGTCGCGGGCTTCTCGTCCGCCTTCCCCGCGCTGGACGTCGTCGCCATCGCCGAGCGCATCGGCAAGGCCCCGCTGGACGTGGCCGAGGTCTACTACGACCTGGGCGACCGTCTGCACATCAGCCAGCTGATGGACAAGATCATCGATCTGCCGCGGTCCGACCGCTGGCAGTCCATGGCCCGCGCCTCCATCCGTGAGGACCTCTACGCGGCCCATGCGGCGCTCACCTCCGACGTCCTGTCCGTGGGCAACGGCACCTCGACGCCGGAGCAGCGCTTCGGTGCGTGGGAGGAGAAGAACGCGGCCATCCTCAACCGCGCGCGGACGACGCTGGACGAGATCCGCAGCTCGGACGCGTTCGACCTGGCGAACCTGTCGGTCGCCATGCGGACGATGCGCACGCTGCTCCGTACCCACACCTGACCGGAATCCGGTCTTCCGGTGAACGCGGGCTGACAAGAATTCGACGCCTTGCACAAAAGGGGCGGTCCTGGGGAATTGTTCCCGGGGCCGCCCCTTTGCCGTGCTAAGAGAGACGAATGAGAGTCGTTTCGCGGCTTGTTGGCGGTCGGCCGGTCCGGGGGACGGTCGTCGCGGCGGGGGTCCAGCTGGCCGTCTCGGGCGTGGGGTTCGCGGTCTGTCTGCTGATCAATCACCATCTCGGCCATTCCGTCGGCTACTTGCTGCACCGGTGGGACAGCGGGCAGTACCTGAAGATCGCCGAACGCGGCTATCCCGGCTCGCTCCCGCTGCGCGACGACGGGACGCCCAGGTTCACCCGGCTCGCCTTCTTCCCGCTCGTCCCGGCGCTCGTCCGGGGCATGCACGTGGTGACGCGCCTGCCGTACGCGTACGCGGGGGTGGCGGTCTCCTGGTGCGCGGCCGCGCTGGCCGGGGCGGGGGCGTACCGGCTGGTCCGGGTGGTGGGCGGGAGCGCGGCCGCGGGGTACGCGTGCGTGGCGCTGTGGGCCGCCTCGCCCTACGCCTTCGCGCTGTGGGTGCCGTACTCGGAGGCGGTGTTCGCCGCGGTGCTGCTGTGGACGCTGGTGGCGCTGCTGGCGGGCCGCTGGCTGACGGCCGCGGTGCTGTGCGTGGTGGCCGGGACCGTGCGGCCGACGGCCACGGTGCTGGTGGGGACGGTGCTGCTGGCCGCCTGCTGGGCGCTGGTGCGGCGCCGCGGCGGGTGGCGGCCGTGGGCGGTGCTGGTGCTGGCCCCGCTGGGGCTGGCGGGCAGCTGGCTGTTCCTGGGCAGTCATGTGGGGCGTGCGGACGGCTGGTTCGAGGCGGAGAAGGCGTGGGGGCAGAGCTTCGACTTCGGGCGGGGCACGGCGCACGTCCTGAAGGGCATCCTGTTCTACCGGAACGTCCACGGCACCGACGACGTGCGGCACGCCGCCGTGTTCGCGCTGGTCCTGCTGACGGCCGTCGGGGTGCTGGCCCTGGCGCTGGACCGCACGGTGCCGTGGCCGCTGGTGGCGGCGCTCGCGGGGGCCTGGGTGCTGACGGTCGGGACGCCCGGCTCGCCGTTCTCCAAGCCACGTTTCATGCTGCCGTTCCTGCCGGTTCTGCTGCTGTTGGTGGCCCGGCCGCTCGCGCGTGCTCCGCTTGGCGTGCAGATCTGTCTCTACGGTGGGGGTGCGGTGGTCTCGGGTTGGTACGCGGCCGGGCTGCTCGTGGTGTTCGAGGGGTCGCCGTGAGGGGCGGCGCCGTGCGGCAGGCCGTGCACCGGGAGGGCCCGGAACACCCAGGCGCGGTAGGACCAGAAGCGGAACAGCGTGGCGGTCCCGATGCCGAGGAACTTGAACGCGTTGCTCTCGAAGGGCGTGTGCAGCCCGAAGCCGTAGGTGGCGACGTACAGGACGCCGTTCTCGACGACCAGCCCGGCGGCGCTGAAGGCCGCGAAGAGCAGGATCTCCCGGCTGCGCCGGCCGCGGTCGCGGTCGCGGTAGGTGAAGTGGCGCAGGCCGAGGTAGTTGAAGGCGATGGCGACGACGGTCGCGATCACGCTGCAGCGCACCACCGGCAGGCCGGTGACGCCCCGGCACAGGTTGAAGACCGCCAGGTTGACGAAGATCCCCAGCCCGCCCACGGTGCCGAACTTGGCGAATTCCTGACCGAGCGCCCGCAGCCCCGTCCGGGCGGGCGCGTTCTTCTTCCCGGGTTCCCTCGGTCGCAAGGGCCTCTCCCTGTACGGTCGCCACGCATAGCGGACATTGCGCACAGTGCGCGCAGACAACCGATTGTAGTGTAAATTGCCGCGGAAGATGACGCAGTGCGACGGTACGACGACAGCAGGCGACAGCAGGCGACGACAGCGAGGCCAGCGCATGACGAGGGACGAGGCATGACAGAGGCGGTACTGCTCGTCGGCGGCAAGGGGACCCGGCTCCAGCCGCTCACCATCAACACGCCGAAGCCGATGGTCCCGGCCGCCGGGGTGCCCTTCCTCGCCCACCAGCTGGCCCGCGCCAGAGCCGCCGGCGTCCGCCACGTCGTGCTGGCCACCTGCTACCTCGCCGAGGTCTTCGAGCCCTACTTCGGCGACGGCTCCGCCCACGGACTGCGGCTGACCTACGTCACCGAGGACGAGCCGCTCGGCACCGGCGGCGCCATCCGCGCCGCCACCCCCGCCCTCGAGGCCGGCCCCGGCGACCCCGTCCTCGTCCTCAACGGCGACATCCTCACCGGACTCGACGCCCGCGAGCTGCTGCGCCGCCACGAGCGGGCCCAGGCCGACGTCACCCTGCACCTGACCCGGGTCGCCGACCCGCGGGCCTTCGGGCTCGTGCCCACCGGCGCCGACGGGCGCGTGACCGCCTTCACCGAGAAGCCGCAGCGCCCCGAGGAGATCGTCACCGACCAGATCAACGCGGGCTGCTACGTCTTCCGGCGCGAGGTCATCGACGCCATCCCGGCGGGCCGCCCGGTCTCCGTCGAACGGGAGACCTTCCCCGGGCTGCTGGCCGGCGGCGCCCTGCTGCACGGGGTGGTCGACCCCGCGTACTGGCTGGACCTGGGCCGTCCCGCGTCCTTCATCCAGGCCTCCGCGGACCTCGTCCGCGGCATCGTGCACTCGCCGGCCGTGCCCGGGGAGCCCGGCGAGTGCCTGGTGCTGCCCGGCGCCCGCGTCGAGCCCGGGGCCCGGCTCGGCGGGGGCACGGTCGTCGGCGCCGGGGCCCACGTCGAGGCGGGCGCCGAGATCGACGGCTCCGTCGTCCTGGACGGCGCCCGTATCGGGGCGGGGGCACGGGTGCGGGCCTCGATGATCGGCACGGGCGCCCGGGTGGGCGCCCGGACCGTGCTCGACGGCGCCGTCGTCGGCGACCACTCCACCGTCGGCGCGGACAACGAACTGCGCGACGGAGCCCGCATCTGGTGCGGCACCGCCATCCCCGACGCGGCGATCCGCTACTCCGCCGTCTGAACCCCGAACCCGAGCCGTACCGGCGTACCGACAAGGATGGGCCCATGAGTGCTCCGCGCATCCCCGACCCCGGCAGACCGCTCCCCGGCGAATGGGGCCGCACCACGACGACCGTGGTGATGCCCACCTACAACGAGGCGGAGAACCTGCCCACCATGGCGGAGGCGCTCATGGCCCTCCCCCTGGAGGGCCTGCGGCTGCTGGTCGTCGACGACAGCAGCCCCGACGGCACCGGCGACATCGCCGAGCAGCTGGCCGAGAAGTACAACGAGCCCGGCCGCACCCGCGTCGGCGTGCTGCACCGCACCACCAAGGACGGCCTCGGCCGCGCCTACGCCGCGGGCATGGCCCGCGCCGTCGACGAGGGCGCCGCGTACGTGCTGCAGATGGACGCCGACGGCAGTCACCCGGCCGACAAGATCGCCGAGATGCTGGGCGTCGCCCTCGCCACCGGCGCGGACGTCGTCGTCGGCAGCCGCTACGTGCCCGGGGGCACCCTCTCCGACGCCTGGAAGGCGCACCGCAAGCTGCTCTCCCGCTGGGCCAACGCCTACGCCTCCACCATCCTCGGCACCCGCGTGCGCGACATCACCAGCGGCTTCAACCTGTGGAGCGCGGAGGCCCTGCAGACCATCGACCTCGCCTCCGTCGACAGCGCGGGCTACAGCTTCCAGGTGGAGACGAAGTACCGCGCGCTGCGCGCCGGTTTCACCGTCATGGAGGTGCCGATCCACTTCGAGGACCGGACCGCCGGGGAGTCCAAGATGAACCTCGCGGTCCAGCTCGAATCCGTCGCCATGCCCTGGCGGCTGCGCTCCAAGGCACTGCGCGCCCCCGGGGGACACGGACATCACCGCGCCCGCTGAGCGGTCACCGTGACCCCGCACCCCCTCGCCCTCCGGGCGGACCTCCCGCGGCGGGCGGCCACGGCCGCCGCCCTGCTGCTGGCCGTCCTGCTGCTGCTGATGGTGGTGCGGCTGCCCTGGTCCGGCGACCTGGGGATGCACGGCGCGGTGCTGGAGCGGCTGCGTACCGACCTGTTCCACCCCGGCAACCCGCTGGTGGACGCGGACACGCCCAGCCCCTACTACTCGCCGTGGACGGTCCTGCTGGCGCTGCTGGCCTCCGTGACCGGCTGGAGCACGTTCGCGGTGCTGCGGCTGGCGGGTCTGGCCGGTCTCGTCGTGCTCGGCAGCGGCATCCGTGCGTTCGTCCGCACGTTCAGCCGTGCACGCACAGCCGTGCCGCTTGCGCTGCTGTGCGTGCTGCTGCTGTACGGGGTGCGGCTGTTCGCGTGGAGCGGGGTGCCAGGGCTCACCTCGCTGGCGCTGACGCTTGCCTATCCGAGCACTCTGGCGCTCGGTATGGCGCTGCATCTGTGGGCCCTGTTGCGCACAGCCGTGGCCAAGGCTTGGCGGCTGCCCGCCTTCGCGGCGCTCGGGCTGCTGCTCGCCCTGGTGCTGCTGATCCATCCGTTCACAGGAGCCGTCGCCCTGCTGGGAGTTGCCGCCGTGCTGCTGGGTGCACGGCCGTGGCCCGGGCGTACGGTCCTGCTGCGGGCGGCTGTCGGGGGCGCCGTGACGGTGGCGGTGCTGCTGCTCTGGCCGTACTACTCCTTCTTCTCGCTGCTGGGACCGTCCGGCCTGGACGCCGTCCACCGGCCGCTGTACGGCCGACTGCCGCAGAAGTTCTGCCTGGTGGCCCTGGGCGGGGCGGCACTCGTGCTGCGCATGCGGCGCGACCGGCGGGACCCGTTGGTGCTGCTCTGCGCCCTGGGCCTGACGGTCTTCGCCGCGGGCTGGCTGTCCGGGCACTACGCCTGGGGACGCGTCCTGCCCGCCGTCCTGCTGCCCGCCCAGCTCGCCCTCGCCCTGGAGACCGCCGCGGCCGTGGAGTCCGGCGGCCCGCGCCGGCGCCGGGTCCTGGCCGCGGTCACGGCGACGGCCCTGCTGGCCGGGGCCTGGACGCAGGCCGGGGTGGTCTCGTACGTGCTGCGCCGCGAGGCCGTCCCGCCCGTGCTGCGCGGCGCCCCGGCGATCGCGCTGTGGCCGCGGTTCACCTGGGCCACGCGGCGGCTGCCCGCGGGGGCGACCGTGCTGACGGACGACTACTACGCCCTCCGCATTCTCCCCGCCTACGGGCCCTACACGGTCGCCCCCGCCTACCCCGATGTCTTCCTCCGTGACGAGAAGCAGCGCCGGGACGCCACCCGGCGCTATTTCGCCCCTGCCACCTCCCGGGCCGAACGGCTCGGCATCCTCAAGGAGTTCGACGTGCGTTGGGTGTTGCAGAAGAGCGGCGGCTCGGGCCTGCCGCAGGACGACCCGGCCCTGCGCACGGCCGCCCGGGGGCCGGGCGGGCTCGCGCTGCTGGAGGTCGTGGCCCGGTGAGCGCGCCCGCAGCCGTCCCGGATCCCGTCGCCCCGCTGCCGGAGGCCGGCGCCGTCCCCGCATCCGGTGACGACTTCTCCCGCTGGCTGTGCGCCAGGACGTCGCGTCCGGTCTCCGTCGCCGCGGTGCTGCTGCTCGCGCTGAGCACGGTACGGGCGTACGCGAAGGAGGCCATCGGCATCGACAACGACGTGGTGGTGCGTGCCGCCCGGACCCTGCTGGAGGGCGGCTCGCCCTACGCGGACCGGCGGTTCCTGTACCTGCCGGGGGCCGCCTTCGCGGCGCTGCCGCAGACGCTGCTGAGCGAGCGTCTGCTGTTCTACGCGGTACCGGCCGTGACCGGGCTGTTCGTCGCGCTGTCGCTGATGCCGGCGCTGGCCCTCTTCGACGTCCGGGCCGACAGCCGGCTCGCGGCCGCGCTGGCGGCCGGGACGGCGCTGTTCCTGCCGTTCCACAGCATCGTCTCGCTCGGCAACTGGACGGTCGTCTCCGTGGCGGCCTTTCCTCTGGCGCTGCTGCTGGCGCGGCGCGGGCGGTGGGAGGCGGCGGCAGGGGTCGTGGGCGCGTCCATCGCGCTGAAGCCCATGCTCGTGCCCGTTCTGCTGCTGTTCGTCCTCGCCCGGAAGTGGCGGGCCCTGATCTGGGCGGTGACGCTGCCGGCCTCCGTGTCCCTGGTCGCGGCGGTCGCGATGCCGCGCCCGGAGCTGTTCTTCACCCGGACGCTGCCGTTCCTGCTGCACGGCCAGGACGCGTACGCGCGACCGTTCGACGCGTCGTGGCCCGCGGTGCTGGAGCGGGTGGGCATGCCGCACCCGGTGGCCCTGGGGCTCGCGGTGGTGGTGTCGCTGGTGGTGCTCGGGTGTGCCGCGGTGCGCTGGAGGTGCGGGGGAGAGAAGGGGCTGCGGTTGGTGGAGACGGCGTCGTTGCTGATGCTGGCGGCGTTCCTCGGGTCGCGGCCGTCCTTCCTCAACTACGCGCTGGTGGTGGTGCCGTCGCTCGCGGCGTCGGTGGTGGTGCGCGCGGCGGCGGTGCGGTCGGTGTGGTTCTGGATGGTGCTGGTGCCGCAGCTCGGCGGGGTGCCGTGGCCCGGGGTCGAGAGCGCACGGCGGCACGCCTTCAAGGACATCGTCATGTACACGGGGATGGCGGCGGTGCTGGGGCTGGCGGCCTTCCGAGCCTGGCGGCGGAAGGGGGGTCTGGTCACTGTCAGTGGCGATGGTTACTCTCTGTGTAGTGATCCCGCTGCAGGGAATCGTCCCGAAATGAGGTGACCCGTGTCCACTGCTCCGCCTGAACAGCCCCGGCCCTGCCCCGACGTCAGCGTGGTCGTGATCGTCCACAACGACGCCGGGCGGCTGCCCCGCGCCGTGCGCTCGGTCCTCGGGCAGTCGCTGCGCAACCTCGAAGTGATCGTCGTCGACGACTGCTCCACCGACGGCACCCCCGCCGCCGCCCGCGCGCTGGCACAGGCCGACCCGCGGGTGCGCCTCCTGCGCCTGCCCGTCAACAGCGGCGGCTGCGGCACCCCGCGCAACGCGGGCATCGACGCCGCGCGGGCCGGATACCTGATGTTCCTCGACAGCGACGACGAACTCCCGTACCACGCCTGCAAGTCACTGCTGCTCACGGCCGAGGAGACCGGCGCGGACTTCGTCACCGGCGAAGTCACCCGGTACGCCGAGGAGACCGGCACCGAGGGCCTCTGGTACCCCGAACTCTTCGCGGACGTCCGCCTCGTCGAGGGCATCCGCGCCGCCCCCGAGTACTTCCTCGACACCCTCTCCACCAACAAGCTCTACCGCGCGGACTTCCTCGTCCGTCACGGCCTGCGCTTCCCCGAGGGCCTGCACTACGAGGACGGGCTCTTCACCGCCCAGGCCTTCACCCTCGCGCGCACCTTCGCCGTCGTGCCCTGGCCCGTCTACACCTGGCGGCTCGCCGCCGGCCCGGACGCGCCGTCCATCTCCTCCAGCCGCCACAGCCTCCGCAACGCGACGGACCGCGTCACCGTGGCCCGCCTGGCCGACGCCTTCCTGGAGGAGACCGGCAACGCGGACCTCCGCCCGGCCAAGGACGCCAAGTTCCTCCGCCACGACCTGCGCCTCTACCTCGGCGACCTGCCGTTCCGCGACGAGCAGTGGATCGCGGGGTTCGCCGCGGCGGTCGCCCCCTGCCTGGACGGCATCGGCGCCGCGGCGCACGCAGCGATCCCGCGCGAGCAGCAGATCTGCCAACACCTCCTGCGCACAGGCCGGTTCGCCGAGGCCGCCGAATGCGCCCGCACGCTCGACCGCCCCCGCATCGCCCCCCGCCACGTCGTACGGGACGGCGACGGCCGGACGTACTGGGGCTCCGCCCTCCCCGGCGACGAGGCGACCGCCGCGGCCCTGGACATCACCGACTGGCACCTGGACGAACAGCCCTTCGCCACCGTCCCGTTGCGGCACGAGGCGGAGCGGCTCGGCCTCCGCGGCCCGGTCCTGCGGATCGCGCTCCGGACGTACGACCCCGGGCGGCTGCTCGACGGGCCCGTGCCCATCAGCGCGAAGCTGCGCCTCACCACGACCGCCGGCCCGCTCGCGGTGCCGTTCCGCTACGCACCGGCCGACGGCGACGGAGCCGTCCGCACCGCGGAGTTCGACGTCGACCTGCGGCGCGTCCCGCTCGGCCTCAAGGGGTTCCGGGGGTGGCGTCACCCCGTCGTCGTCCTCGGCAGGCTGGGCCTCACCCGCACCGATCCGGTGCTGGCCCCCGTCGGAACGGCCCCGCTGCAGGCCGCGTTGAGCCGTCATACGGTGCGCGTGGGCTGCGAGCAGCGCGGTGCCGGGCGGCTCCAGGTGGCCTGGGAGCGGACGGGCGCCCTCGCCCGGGCCGAGGCGGCCGCACCCCGGCTGGGCCCCGTGCCGCGCCGCATCCGCAGGCTCGCCCGCCGGGTCACCGGCACCCGCGCCAAGCAGCTCGCCCACCACGAGCTGTGCCGGCTCCCCGTCGACGACGGCCTGGCCGTCTTCGAGGCCCTGGAGGGCCGCGGCTACGCGGACAGCCCCCGCTACCTCCACGAGGAACTCCGCCGCCGCGGGCTCCCGTTGCGCATCGTCTGGTCGTACACCGGCAGCCGCGCCTCCTACCCCCCGGGCGTCGAGCTGGTCAGACGGGGCAGCTGGGAGTACCTCCGGGCCGTCGCCCGCGCCCGCTACTGGGTGGACTCGCACGGGTTTCCCAGACCGTTCCCCAAGCGCCCCGGCACCCGCTACCTCCAGACCTGGCACGGCCAGGCGTTCAAGCACATGGGCTTCGACGTCCCCGAACTGCGCCTCGCCGGCCCTGCACGACAGCAGCAGCACCGCGCCATGGTGGCCCGCTGGGACGCCCTGATCTGCCCCGGCGAGGAGTTCGAGCGCACCTTCGTCCGGGCCAACGAGTACACCGGCCGGCTGCTGCACACCGGCCTGCCCCGCAACGACGCGCTCGTCCGCTGGAACGACCCCGCCCAGCGCGACCGGGCCGCCGCCACCCTGGAGCGCCTCCAGATCCCCGACGGGCGCCGCGTGCTCCTCTACGCCCCCACCTTCCGCGACGGGGCACGCGACAGCGGCGCGTCGCTCCGCGTCGACCTGGCGGAGCTGGTGCGCGCCGTGGGCGAGGAGTGGACGGTAGTCGTCCGGCCGCACTACTACGAGCGGTACACCGTGCCGCGCGAACTGGGGCACGCGGTGCGCGACGGCCGGGAGTTCACCGACCTCAACGACCTGCTGCTCGCCTCGGACGCGTTGCTCACGGACTACTCGTCGGTGATGTTCGACTACGCCAATCTCGGCCGCCCCATCCTGCTCTACGCCGACGACTACGAGCAGTACCGGACGGCCGTGCGCGGCACGTACTACGACCTCCGGGAGATCGCCCCGGGTCCGATGTTCTCCCGGACCGGTGAACTGGTGGCCGCACTGAGGGACTTGGGGGCCGTCCAGGAGGAGTGGGCCGGGGCGTACGCCCGGTTCCAGGCGCGGTTCAACCCGCTGGAGACCGGGCGCGCGAGCAAGGACGTGGTGGATCAGTTCTTCTGCGAAGGGCGCGCGCCGTGCTGAACCTGTACCTCGTCGGCATCGACGTCGACTCCATGGGCGGCTCGCAGCGGGTGCTGCACACGCTCGCGCAGGGCTTCGCCGGCCGGGGCCACCGCGTGGAGCTGATCGGCATCCGGCCCAGCCCCGAACCGCACACGTACCACGCCGACCCCGGCTACGGGCACGCCACGCTGTACCGGTCCCCGGCGCCGCCCTCCTGGCAGGCGGGCTCGCTCGCCGAGCGGTTCAGCCCGGCCCGGCTGCGGGCGGCACGGGCCGCCCGAGCGGAGCGCGACCGGGCGCGGGAGCGGCTGGCGCGGCGGCTCGCCCGGGCGCCGGAGGGGTACGTCGTCATCGGCTCGCCGTGGGCGGCGGTGTGGCTGGAGGGGGTGCCGCGGCCGCCCGGGCTGAAGGGGATCGGGCAGTACCACGAGTCGTACGCCCAGGCGTGTCACACGCCCAACCTCCGGCTGATCCTGAAGCATTACCCCGCCCTGGAGAAGGCGCTCTTCCTGAGCGAGGCGGACGCGGCGGAGTTCCGCCGGAGACGGCTGCCGAACGCGGGGGTGATGCCGAATCCACTGCCGTTCGAGCCGGCCGGGGACGCGCCGCTGGACACGCGGCGCGTGGGGGCCGTCGGGCGGCTCGATCCGGTCAAGCGGCTGGACCGGCTGATCGAGGCCTTCGCGGCCGCGACTGCCGAAGTCCCGGGCTGGGAGCTCCACTTCTTCGGCGACGGCCCGGAGGAGCCGGGGCTGCGGGCGCTGGCCGCGCGCCTGGGCGTCGCGGACCGGGTCCGCTTCCGCGGCACGGTGCGCGACATGGCCGCGGCCTACCGGGAGCTGTCGCTGGTGGCCCTGACGAGCGAGCGCGAGGGCCGGCCGATGGCCCTGGCGGAGGCGGCTGCCGCCGGGGTGCCGTGCGTGAGTTTCGATCTGTCGGGCGGAGTACGGGAGTTGGTGGTGCAGGGGAGGACGGGGGCGCTGGTCCCTCCGGGGGATGCGGAGGCGTTTGCGTGCGCGTTGCGCGAGCTGATGGCGGATGCGGGGCTGCGGGTGCGGTACGGGCAGGCGGCCCGGGCCCATGTGGCGCCGTTGCGCCTGGGGGCGGTGCTGGATCGGTGGGAGGGGCTGTTCGATGAGATTCGGCGCTGAGCGCTTCGTTTGGCGGGCGGTTCTTCGGGTGCGGGTCCGATTCGGCTGGTCGCGCAGTTCCCCGCGCCCCTGCGGGGCGCGACCCCCTACGTCAACGGAACCACCCCCGCATCCTCCGTACCACCACCCCCACCGCCCCCCGTACCCCCGGTGCAAGGCGCAGGGCCAGGGAGCCTGTTGCCGTGGCGTACGGCTGGGCCAGGAGGACGCCGTGCCGGGCGCTCGGGAGGATCGTCCGCCGCAGCCCGGGGCCCGTCGCCCGGACCGCCGTGCGGAGCGGGGCGCCGCCGCGCCCGCAGTGGAGGCGCACCCGTACGTCCCAGACCTGCGTCCCGCCCCCGGAGCCCTGTGCGGCCAGTGCGCCCAGGCCGAAGTACAGGCGCGCTCCCCACACGGCCGGGCCCTCGGGCGTCAGCGGGGCGGCGTACGCGACGGCCGGCTCGCCGCCCCGCAGGCGCAGTTCCACCGTCACCTTCCGCGGTCCGGCCTGGGCCAGCCGCCCGTAGAGGTCGTGCACCCGCAGCCGCAGCTCCGCCCGTGCCGGGCCGGTCCGCAGTCCGGCGTCCACCGTCACCGGCAGCCGCCGCACCGGCTTCGCGCCGGGCCCCGTGAGCCCGTCGAGGACGACCGCCGGCAGGTCGTGGGCCCATACCGGCAGCCCGGCGACCGCCGCGTACGGCGGCAGCAGCCGGGCGGGGCGGGCGGCCAGCTGGGCCAGCCGCTCCAGGTCGCGCGGCGCCCCGGCCGCCAGCAGCACCCGGGCGATCCAGCGCGCGGGAGCGCGGGCCGCCGCGAACTCGGCCTCCCCGTACGCGGCCAGGCAGCCGCGCGCCACGCGCCACCAGGCGCGCCGGTACGCGGGTCCGCGGGAGGGCAGTTCGCGGACGTACATGCGCAGGTCGTGGTCGAGGAACTTCACCCGCGCGGCCTGCGCGAGCGCCGTGCCGCCCGCGCCGCGGAGGATCTCCACGGCGTGCTGGTGGGCGAGGACGCGGGCCTGCCAGTTGCCGATGCGGTCCCGGTCGAGGGAGAGCGAGGGCCGGTCCGTGTTCCGGCGCACGTGCCAGATGTAGACCGCGTCGGGGACGGTCGCCACGCGCGGGCCCGCTGCCAGCACCCGGGCCGTGAAGACGAAGTCCTCGTAGCGGTAGGGCCCTTCGGGGAAGGCGATGCCGTTCCCGGTGAGGAAGGCGCGCGCGTAGAGCTTGTTGACGCAGAGGGTGTCGGGCAGCAGGGCCGCGTGCGCCTCGGGCCGGTCGTGGACGGCGGCCGTGCGGTAGAGGCCGGGCTGCCAGCGGGTGTCGCGCCGCTGGGGGAGCTCCCGGCGTACGCACAACCCGGCCGCCACGGGTGCGTCGTGCTGCAGCGCGGCGCGCAGCAGGGCGGCGGCCGCGCCCGCGGGGAGCACGTCGTCGCTGTCCAGGAACATCACGTACGGCGAAGTCGCCGCGCGCAGCCCGTCGTTGCGGGGAGTGCCGCAGCCGCCGCTGTTGACGCTGCGGTGGACGACCCGCAGCCGGGGCTCCCGGGCGGCCAGCCGGTCGAGGATGGCGCCGGTGCCGTCGGTGGAGGCGTCGTCCACGGCGACGACCTCGGCGACGACCGGCCCCTGTGCCAGGGCGGAGCGCACCGCCGCGCCGATGTGCCGGGCGTCGTCGAAGCCGATGACGATCACGCTGATCCGCGCGGCGGGCAGGTCCGGGGCCGAATCCAGGTCCGGGGCCGGGTCCGGAGTGCCGACGGCGGGAGTTCCGTCGTCGTTCACGTTCGCGATCACGAAATACATCTTTATCCGACAGGTCCGACAAATATGTCTCATCGGGGAACGACGCACGCGCAAGGGGCGGACATGGCACGGACGACTGCACAGCGGCTGCGGGGGCGGTTGCCCGCCGTGACCCCGGAGAGGGCGGGCCGGGCCGCCGCCGTCCTGGCGCCCGCCGCCCTCATGGCCGTCCTCGGCCTGTGGGGCCTGGACCGCGGCACGATGTGGCGGGACGAGGGCGCCACCTTCCAGGTCGCGTGCCGCTCCCTGCCCGAGATCGCGCACCTGCTCGGCACCGTCGACGCCGTGCACGGCCTCTACTACCTGTTCATGCACGCCGTGCTGGCCCTGCACGCCGACGAGGTCACCCTGCGGCTGCCGTCCGTCGCGGCTGCCGCCGCGACCGCCTCCCTGACCGCGGCGATCGGCTGTCGCCTGGCCGGTCCCCGGGTCGGGCTGTGGGCCGGACTGCTCTACGCGGCCACCCCGTTCGTCAGCCACTACGCGCAGGAGGGCCGGTCGTACGCCCTCGTCGCGGCGGGCGCGGCGCTGGCGACGTGGCTGCTGCTGAGGGCCGTCGAGCGCGGCGCGTCCGGCTGGTGGGCGGGCTACGGCGCGGTGGTCGGGGTCACGGCGCTGCTGCACGAGTTCGCGATCCTGCTGCTGGCCGCACACGCCGTCACGCTGCTGGTCTCCCGCGTGCCCTGGTCCGTCTGGCGGGGCTGGTGCTGCGCGGCCCTGGCCGCCTGCGCGCTGCTCGCGCCGCTGGCGGCGCTCTCGCAGGGCCAGAGCGAGCAGGTCTCCTGGCTCCGCACGCCCGGCTACGAGCAGGCCAAGGCCCTGCTCTACGCCTTCGCCGGCCCCGGGGACCTTGTCCTGGCCGTGACGCTCCTGCTGATCGCCGTCGGCGTCCTTCTCCCCCTGCCCCGCACCGGGCCGCTCCCGCTGCACGCGGTGGCCCTGCCGCTGGCGGTCGTCCCGCCCGTCCTGCTGTACGCCGCGTCCCAGCAGCAGCCGTTGTTCCTCGACCGCTACCTGCTGTTCTGCCTGGCGGGGGTGCCGCTGCTCGCCGCCGCCGGGGCCGAGCGGCTGCTCGTGCTGCTGCCGTGGCGGGGCGTCGCCGTGGCGGTGGGAGTGGCGGCCGTGGCGGGGGCGTTCGTGTGGCAACTGCCCTTCCAGGAGCGGGAGCGGCTGCCGTCGAGCCGGGGCGACGAGCCGGCCCGGGTGGCCACGGCGGTCGGGGCGGTGGCCCGGCCGGGCGACGCGGTGCTGTTCCTGCCGCACTACGAGCGGCGCATAGCGCTCTTCTACCCGAGCGACTTCACCGGTCTGAAGGACCTCACCCTCAAACGCTCGGCCGCCGCCTCCGGCACCCTCTTCGGCGAGGACGTGAGCAGCGGGGAGCTCCGCGCCCGGCTGGCGCGGCTCTCCCCGAGCGAGCGCGTGTGGGTGGTGTGGGACACCAACACGGTCGGCACCCGCTGGTTCCGCGCCCAGCGCGCGGAGTACGCCAAGTCGCGGGTGCTGGGCGCGCTGTACCGGGAGGAGTCGTCGGTGTACGTGCACGGCGGCGCGGTGTCGCTGTACGTGCGGCGGTGAGCGCGGCCGGCTCCGCCGTCACTTCACCGCGCCCGCCATGACGCCGCTGACGAACTGGCGCTGGAAGGCGAAGAAGACCGCCAGCGGAACGACCATCGAGAGGAAGGCGCCCGAGGCGAGGATGTCGACGTTGTCGCCGAACTGCCGTACCTGCTGCTGCAGGGCGACGGTGATCGGCGGGTTGCCGCTGTCCGCGAAGATCAGCGCGACGAGCATGTCGTTCCACACCCACAGGAACTGGAAGATCCCCAGCGAGGCGATGGCCGGTCCGCCCAGCGGCAGCACCACCCGGGTGAACAGCCGCAGTTCGCCCGCCCCGTCCAGCCGGGCGGCCTCCAGCAGCTCGCGGGGGATCTCGGCGAAGAAGTTCCGCAGCAGGAAGACCGCGAACGGCAGCCCGAAGGCGGTGTGGAAGAGGACCACTCCGGGGGTGGTCTCGAAGATGCCCAGCGCGTTGAAGAGCTTCGCCACCGGGATCAGCGCCACCTGCACCGGCACCACCAGCAGTCCCACGACCACCATGAACCACCCGTCCCGGCCGGGGAAGTCCAGCCAGGCGAAGGCGTATCCGGCGAGCGCCCCGATCAGGATCACCAGCACCGTCGCCGGGACGGTGATCAGGGCGGTGGTCAGCAGGGAGTGGATGACCTTGGAGTTGTGGAAGAGCGTGCTGTAGCTGGACGTCGTCAACTGTGCCGGGTGGACGAAGACCTGCCACCAGCCCGAGGCCGCGATGTCCGAGCGGTCGCGCAGCGAGGACAGCAGCAGGCCCACGGTCGGCGTCAGCCACAACAGGCCGGTCAGGACGAGGAAGAGGCGCAGCAGTCCGCCGCCGGCGCGGGCGGCGATCCGGGCCGGCAGCGACGGCCGGGCGGGCGCGGTGGTGTGCGGGTGCGTGGTGGTCATCGGCGCTGCTCCCGTTCCCTGCGGATCCGCCGGAGGTTGACGTACATCACCGGCAGGACGAGCAGCAGCAGGAAGACCGCGATCGCGCTGCCCACGCCCTGGTTGACGTCCGTGCCGAACGACGACTGGTACAGCTGGAGGGCGAGGACGTTGGCGTCGTGGAGGCTGGAGCCGGGGGCGATGATGTAGACGAGGTCGAAGATCTTCAGAACGTTGATCATGAGCGTGACGACGACCACCGCCAGCACGGGCGCCAGCAGCGGCACCGTCACCCGGCGGAAGACCTGCCACTCGTTGGCGCCGTCCACCCGCGCCGCCTCCAGCAGTTCGCGCGGCACGCTCGCCAGGCCCGCCGCGATCAGCACCATGGCGAAGCCGGCCCACATCCAGATGTAGGCGCCGATGATGGACGGCGTCACCAGGGACGGGCCGAGCCAGTCGACCCCGCCGTAGGCGGAGGCGAAGTTCGCGGCGGGCAGGCGCAGTTGCGCACCGTCCGCGGCGGCGGGCAGGGTGAACGTTCCGTCGGCGGCGGTCGTCGCCGAGGCGACGGTCGTGGCGCCCTTCACCGCCTCGACCTTCATGCCCGACAGGGCCTTTTCACCGGGGTCGATGCGGCCCGGCGTCCCGCCGCCTCCCCGGGTGAAGTCCATCCACACCGTCCCGGTGACCTTCCCGGGCACCGCCTTCGCCGGGGCCGCCTGGTGCGCACCGCCCACGTCCTCCGGCTTGACGGCCACGAGGGGCAGCAGCACGGGGGCGCCGGCGTGGGCCGGTGTCCGCGTCGTGAACGCACCGCCGCTGCTCGCCGCGAGGTCCGCGTTCGGGCGCGGGTGGGCGCCGGGGTAGGGCGCGGGCGCGGCGAAGGTGTCGTGGATGCCGACCCACACGGCGTTGGCGACGCCGCGGTCGGGGTTCTGCTCGTACACCAGCCGGAAGATGATGCCCGCGGCCAGCATCGAGATGGCCATCGGCATGAAGACCACCAGCTTGAACGCCGTTCCCCAGCGCACCCGTTCGGTCAGCACCGCGAAGACCAGGCCGAGGGCGGTGGCGACGGTCGGGGCCACGACGACCCAGATGACGTTGTTCTTCAGGGCCGTACGGATCCGGTCGTCCGAGAAGACCTCGTGGTAGTTGCCGAGGCCGACGAAGCCGTGGCCCGAGGCGTCGAAGAGGCTGCGGTAGACGGAGTAGCCGATGGGGTAGACGACGAGGGCGCCGAGCAGGGCCAGCGCGGGCAGCAGGAAGCAGGCGGCCGCCCAGGGGCGGGTGCCGAGCGCTCCGCGGGCCTTGCGGGTTCGTGTGACGCGTGTGCCGTGCGTGGTGGAGGCCACGGGACCGCTCCCGTCAGCTCTTGAACGCCTTGGCCGCGTCGTCCTCCAGTCTCTGCTGGATGCCCGCGACGTCGGAGGGGTTCTTCAGGAAGTCCTGGAGGTCCTTCCACTCGCCCTGTCCCGGCTTGCCGCCGAAGGCGGCGGGCGCCTGGTCGGACATGTCGAAGCGGAAGCCGTCGCCGGCGCCGACGAGGGCCTTCGCGATCGAGCGCTGGACGTCGTCCGGGTAGACGGCGAGGTCCAGGTTCCTGTTCGCCGAGACGAAGCCGCCCTGGTGGGCCCAGATGGCGGCCGCGTCCGGCGAGGCCAGGAAGGTCAGCAGGGCCTGCGCCGCCTGCCCGTCCTTGAGCGCCACGCCCACGTCGCCGCCGGTCACCACCGGGGGCTCGGCCCCGACCGCGGGGAAGGGGAAGACCTTGGCGTCGGTGCCGATGGACGCCTTGGCCGCGGTGACGTTGGCGGCGGCGAAGTCGCCCTCGTAGACCATGGCGGCCTTGGCCTTGTCGCCACCGGCGAAGACCTGGGTGACGGACGTGGGGAACTGCGTCTGCAAGGCGCCCTCGTTGCCGCCGGCGAGCAGCTCCTTCTTGCCGAACAGCCGGCCCAGCGTGGTCAGCGCGTCCTTGACGGACGGGTCCGTCCACTTGATCTTGTGGGTGGTCAGGGCGTCGTACTTCTCGCGGCCCGCCTGGGACAGGTAGACGTTCTCGAACCAGTCGGTGAGCGTCCAGCCGTCCGCTCCGCCGACGGAGACCGGGGAGACCCCGTAGTCGGCGATGGCCTGCGCGGTGCGCAGGAACTCCGGCCACGTTCTGGGCTCCTTGGCGCCGGCGGCGCCGAATATCTTGGCGTTGTACCAGACCAGGGACTTGTTGCTGGTCTTGAAGTACACGCCGTACTGCTTGCCCCGATCCGCCCCGAGGTCCTGCCAGCCCTTGGCGAAGTTCTTGTTCAGCTCGGCGGTGGTGCCGGCGGAGAGCGGCTTGAGCCAGCCCTTCTGTGCGAACTCGCGCAGGACGCCGGGCTGTTGCAGCATCGCGACGTCGGGCGGGTCGCCACCGGCGATCTTGGAGCCGACGAACGACGACATGTCGTCGCCACTGGGCACGAAGGAGACGTCGGCGCCGGTGCGCTGGTGGAACTCGTCCAGCACCTTGGTGAAGTTCTGCTGCTCGACGCCGGTCCAGACGGCGGTGACCTTGAGCTTCTGGCCGGTGAGCCTGGGGAGTTGGAGGGTGTGGGGGACGGCGGATGCGCTCTTGTCGCCCTTGGTGTCTTTGTCGGTGCTGCCGCTACTGCAGCCGGCGGCGGTCAGGACGACCGCCGTGGCCAGAGCGAGTAATGGTGCCGTACGCATGACCGGACCTCCCCGTGACCGCACTCCCGTGCGACAAGTCGTACGCCGGGGAGGCGGTTGCCGCAATAGTGCGTGCGGGGTGCCGTCTCCTGGAGGCTGCCGCCCCCGGGGTTGCTGTTGTCGCGGCTCCGCCGCTCGTCCTCAAACGCCGGACGGGCTGAAATCAGCCCGTTGGGGGCACCTCCCAGCGTTGGCTGGGGGGTGAGGACCGGGGTTCGGGGCGGAGCCCCGAGAAGCGGCGAAGGGGTGGGACCGGGGCCTCAACTTCCCTCACAGCAACGGCGGAGCCGCCTGTACCCCCGCCGACTGCGCAGCGCGCTGCAACGCGCTGGCCAGCAGGGCCAGGTCGGTCGGGCCGTTCCCCAGTTCCCGTACCGGGCGGCGGGCCGGCGGGTCGCCCATGCGCTGCCAGTCCAGGGCCACCACCGTCGGGCGGAGCGTCGCCGTGCGCGGGATGCGGCCCGTGACGCGGCCCGCCTGGAACGGTGTCACGCCTCCGTCGTCCGGCCGCTGCAACCGGCCCCGGCCGGGCGCCGGTTCGCCGTCGGCTCCGGAGCCGGTGCCTTCCGCCGCCGGGGCGATCTCCAGCGTCGCCCGCAGCCCAGCCCGTTCGACCGCGGCCGTCTCGGCCGTACGGTCCGGACGCCCGGACGCGGCGATCAGATGCACGCCCAGTCGCCCGCCGTCGCGGGCCACCGCCTCCAGTGCCCGGACCACCGAGCCGGCCGCCGGGCGGCCCGTGCTGCCCAGGGCGGGGGCGACCAGGGCGTCGAAGTCGTCCACGAGGACGACGAGCCGGGGCAGCGCCGTCTCCGCTGTCCGCGTCGGACCGCCGCGCTGCGTCCGCAGCTTGAGCGTGCCGCTCGGCGGGGAATCCAGGTCGCCGCCCCGCGCGCCCACGACGCCGGGGGCGTCGGGCGCCGGGGGAGCGGGGTTCCGGTCGTGCCATGCGCAGAAGTCGAGCGTGCCCAGCAGCTCCGCGCGCCGCTTGAGCTCCGAGGCGAGCGCCTGCGCGAACTCCCGCATGCGCACCGGGTCGGACGCGGCCAGGTACGTGGACACGTGCGGCAGGTCCGTACACATGCGCAGGCCCTCGCCGCGCTCGGCGGCGGCGCCGTCGACGAGGACGAGCGACAGCCGGTCGGGGCGGTCGGCGGCCGCCAGCGAGGCGGCGAGCGAGCGCAGCAGCTCGGTCTTGCCGCTGCCGGGCCCGCCCTCCACCAGCAGGTGCGGGCCGTCGCCCGCGAGGTCCACGGCGAGCGGGCCGTGCGGCCCGGCGCCGAGCACGGCGACGGCCCGGCCGCCGGGCCGGGCCCCGCGGTCGGTCGCGGCCGCCCAGCGGGCGGTGAGCGAGGCGGGCGTGGCGCGGGCGAGCCCCAGCTCGTCCAACAGCCGTGCCGCGCGCGGCAGTACGGCCGCCACGCGGGCGCCCCCGTCGGCACCGGCTCCCTCCGCCATGCGCAGCGGGGCCAGCGCCCGGGCGAACCGCTCGGCCCACGCGGCCGACACCGCGTCCACGGCGGCGACGAGTGTCGTGCCCGCGACGGCCGGCACCACCGCCGGCACGACGGGGCCCTGCGAACCCGCCGGGGCGCGCTGGATGACCTGCACCACCGTGGCCACGTCACCGCTGAGCAGGGCCACCGCCCCGCACTGGGCGAAGGCGGGGGAGGCGGCCTGGGCCGTGGCGAGGGTGGCCGACACGGGGGAGGAGGGCGTGGTGGCCGGGGCCTCCGCCAGGCAGACGACGTGGATGCCGGCCGCCGCGCCGCTCCCGGCCAGCCGGGCGACGGTGTCCCGCAGCGCCGTCGAGCCCGGGTCGCCGTCGACGATCAGCACGGTGTACGGGCCGCGGTGCTGCACGGCCGCCGCGGCCACCGCCTCGGGGGGCGCCGTGGCCCAGCCGGGGCCCAGCGGGCCGTCGTCCAGGCGGCGTACGAGCTCGGCCGTGCGGGCCTCGGCCTGCTCGCGGTCGTACGCGAGGAGCAGCCGGCAGTCCTGCCCGTGCGCGGGCCGCGTGTGCGGCAGCCAGCCGAGCCAGGACCACTCGGCCAGTCGCTCCTCGGCGGGGCGCGCGCGGTCCGCGCTGATCAGCACGTACTCCAGGGTGGCCGGGCGGTGCAGGGCGGCCAGCTGGGACAGCACGGACCGGGCGAGCCCGGACAGCCGCTCGCGCGGCCCGGCGAGGCCGAGGGCGCCGGCCTGACGCAGCGAGACGGTGACGGGCACGGAGGGCAGCAGGCCGCGGTCGGCCGTGCCCAGCCGGACGGTGAGCAGGTCGGGGTGGTGCGGGCCGCGCTCCCACAGGTGCGGCCCGGGCCCGAGGGCCGTCAGCAGCACGGCGGCCGGATCGGGCCAGCGCCCGCGCAGTGCGGCGGCGGTGGCGAGTGCCTGTCCGGCCTCGCTCTCCGGCCCGTCCGCCTCGGGGTCCTCGCCGCTTCCGCGCTGCGCCGTGCCCCGCCCGGTGGCGAGCCGCCGGGCCCAGGCCCCTATCCCGCGGCCGAGCTTGCCGCGCCGCGGCTCGGCGGGGTCGTCCACGTCCGGATCCGCGTCGACGGCGAGGGGCAGGCCGCGGCCGCCGAGGGTCTCGGGGCTGGGGTCGTCGTGGCCGCCGGGGGTGAAGGAGGCGGAGCCGACGCCGCGGACGGTCCCGGCGGCGCCGGGCGTGTGGCCGGCGTAGCCGGAGTGGGCGGGCGCGGGGCGGCGGACGGTGCCGCCGTCGAAGCCGAGAGTACCGGTGGCATAGCCGGTGGGGGCGGTGGACGGCAGGTGGCCGGGCTGCTCGAAGTCGCCGGTGCGGGGCGGCTGTTCGGAGGGCGGGGCGGCCTGCGGGGGGATCGTCGCCCTGGCCGCCGCCGGGGGCCGCTGCGCCTCGGGCGCGGGCATCGGTGCGGGCACCGCTGCCGGTTCGGCGGCGGTCGCCTGTGCGGGCACTCCCGGGACGGCCGCGGCCGTCAGGGGTGCTTCTCTCCCGCCCGGTGCGGGAACGGGGCTGTGCGGCAGGGGAGTTCCCGTGCGGCCCTCCGTCGCGGTCTGCTGTCCGGGCAGCTTGACGGACTGCTCCGCCGAGGCCAACTGCCCCACGCGCAGATGCCCTTCGCCGTCCGGTACCGCCGGCAGCACCCGCGGAGTCGCCTCCGGTGCGTCGCCGCCGGGCCCCGCGTGGAGGATCAGGGTCGACTCGCCGACCCGCAGCAGCGAGCCGGGAGGAAAGGGGACGGCCCGGCCGTCCACGCGCTCGCCGTTGAGGACCGTGCCGTTCGTCGAGCCCAGGTCGTGCAGGGTGATGCTGCCGTCCTCGTCGGACAGGGTGACCGCGCAGTGCAGCCGGGAGACGTCCGGATCGTCCAGCGGGACGTCCGCCCCGCTGGAGCGGCCCACCCGCACCTCGCCCCCGTGTAGCAGGTGCACACCGCCCGCGTCGGGGCCGGAGACGACGTGCAGCCGGGCCGCGGACTCGGGGACGCCGGACAGCAGGACGCCCGCGTGCCGCTCGGGGTCCGCCGGGGCGTTCAGGGACAGGACGGCGCCGTCGATCAGCGGCGGCTCGCCGAGGGCGCAGCGCTGCGGGTCGAGGCGCTCGGTGCCGGCGTAGACCGCGACGGCACCCGTGCCGAGGTCGGAGCCGGCCGCGGCGACGGCGGCCGCGAGGCCGCTCGCGACACCGGCGAGGGCGGTGCCCACGGGGGCCGTGACCAGCACGTCGCACGAGACGTGGGCCGCCGCGGCGGCGCTGTGGGTGTGGCCGCCGAGCGGCCCGAGGACGGTCAGCCGGATCTGCATCGCCGTCAACGGTCCCTTCCTGCCCCCGCCGGCCGGGCGGGGCGGCTCTCCCCCTCCGGCCGTGCACGAGCGCGTCGGCACGTACAGGTCACCACGTCGCGCGGGGCCTCCCGCTCCCTCCCCGCCGCATCCGTGCTGCGAGCATCCTCGCACCTGCTGCCGACAACGCGCCCGGCGAGAGCCAATTCGTGATCTTGAACGACCCTCCGAGGATGGAGGCACTATCGCGCCACTGTCAGCCGGTGGCCGATTTGTTCTCTCCTGTGTGCTGCATGTGTCCGCGGACAGGCTTGTTTCTTGCGCTTTATTGCCGAAACCGTGCGGTCGCCCCGGCCGTCCGCCACGCCGTCGGCAACCATCCCCGCTCCCGTCGCGTCTTCCCCGTAAGCCCGTGGCGTCGCATCCGAATCACGGCCGCCGACGGCCCCCGGACCGGCACTACAGTGGGCGAAAGGCCGGGCGAGAGAACCGGTCCGATCCAGCAGATCACGACCAGGGAGCGCATGACGTGCGGCCGGTAGGCAGCAAGTACCTGCTCGAGGAGCCGCTCGGGCGCGGAGCTACGGGCACCGTCTGGCGAGCCCGCCAGCGGGAGGCGGCCGGTGCCGAGGCCGCCGTCACCGGGCAGCCCGGCGAGACCGTTGCGATCAAGGTCCTCAAGGAGGAGCTGGCCCATGACGCCGACGTCGTCATGCGGTTCCTGCGCGAGCGCTCCGTCCTGCTGCGGCTGACCCACCCCAATATCGTCCGCACCCGCGACCTCGTCGTCGAGGGCGATCTGCTGGCGCTCGTCATGGACCTGATCGACGGCCCGGACCTGCACCGCTACCTGCGCGACAACGGCCCGTTCACCCCCGTGGCCGCCGCCCTCCTCACCGCCCAGATCGCCGACGCCCTGGCCGCCAGCCACGCCGACGGCATCGTGCACCGCGACCTCAAGCCCGCCAACGTCCTCCTCAGGAGCGACGGCGGACAGATGCACCCGATGCTCACCGACTTCGGCATCGCGCGCCTCGCGGACTCCCCGGGCCTCACCCGCACCCACGAATTCGTCGGTACGCCCGCGTACGTCGCGCCCGAGTCCGCCGAGGGCCGTCCGCAGACCTCCGCCGTCGACATCTACGGCGCGGGCATCCTGCTCTACGAACTGGTCACCGGCCACCCGCCGTTCGCGGGCGCGACCGCGCTCGAGGTCCTGCACCAGCACCTCAGCGCCGAGCCGCGCCGCCCCACCACCGTCCCCGAGCCGCTGTGGACGGTCATCGAGCGCTGCCTGAGCAAGCGGCCCGAGGTGCGGCCCAGCGCCGAGAACCTCGCCCGCGCCCTGCGCGTCGTCGCCTCGGGCGTCGGGGTGCACGCCTCCCCGGCCGAGGCCGAGGCGGCCCTCGGGGTCGCCGCGCTCCTCGCGCCCGACCCGCAGCCGGCCACGGTGCCGGGCACGGGCCTGGGCACCGGCGCCGGCCTCCCCGG
The DNA here is from genome assembly GCF_047456005.1 of Streptoverticillium reticulum. Classification (NCBI taxonomy): domain Bacteria; kingdom Bacillati; phylum Actinomycetota; class Actinomycetes; order Kitasatosporales; family Streptomycetaceae; genus Streptomyces; species Streptoverticillium reticulum. Next base: position 5,118,492 of record NZ_CP179755.1, read on the forward strand.
CTCCGGCGACGCCGACCCCACGCAGGTGCTGTCGGCGCAGCAGCCGGGCGGCTACGACCCGAACGCCGCGACCAGCGTCCTGCCGAGCACCGGCCCGAACGCCGACCCCACCCAGGTGCTGCCGCCCACCGGCCCCGCCGGCGGGGAGGGCGGCGACCCCACCCGCGTCATGCCGCCCGTCCCGCCCGGGGCCCCGCAGGCCGACGGCCCGCACCCGTGGCAGACGCAGATGGCCGCCGCCCGCGACCGCAACGAGCAGACGCAGCTGCAGTACCTCGATCCCGCCGAGGACCCGCTGCGCCGCCGCCCCACGCGCCGCGAGGCCCAACAGCAGCAGTACGGCGGCCGGTCCGGGCAGCCGGGGCAGCCGTACGGGCAGCAGGGCTACGCGCAGCAGTACCCGCCCCAGCCGCAGCCCTACGCGCCGCAGCCCCAGCAGCAGCGTCCGCCCCGGCGGCAGCAGCCGCAGCCTCAGCCGCAGCGGTCCCAGCGGCAGCAGCAGCCGCGCTACCAGCAGTCCGCCCCGCAGCCGTACGCCCCGCCGCAGGCCCCCGAGCCGGTGCCGCGCCGGGAGCCGCGCCCGCCGCGGCAGCGCAGCGCGAACCCCATGCGGATCCCGGGTCTGGGCTGCCTCAAGGGCTGTCTGTTCATGATCGTCCTGCTGGTCGTCGGCTCCTGGCTGCTCTGGGAGTTCACCCCGCTCAAGACGTGGGTGGCCGACGGCAAGGGGTACTGGGACACGCTCTGGACCTGGGGCACCGCCATCAAGGACTGGGTGTCGAATCTCGGTTCCCACGGGTAGCCCCGCACGCCCCGCGACCTGGCGGTCCAGCCGGTGACGCCGTCGATATGTCGACACCGGCAGGGGTTTTTCTGCATCGCCGGTGACGGTTGGCAGTAGCTTGGTCGCCAGCGCGCCAGTGGCAGGACGGCCGGATGACGGCCGGATGACGGAGGAGTCGGGGAACAGTCTTGGCACGGAAGATCGGCAGCCGGTACACCGCCCACCAGGTTCTGGGCCGTGGCAGTGCCGGGACGGTGTGGCTCGGCGACGGTCCCGAGGGACCGGTCGCGATCAAGCTCCTGCGCGAGGACCTCGCCTCCGACCAGGAGCTCGTCGGCCGCTTCGTCCAGGAGCGCGCGGCCCTCCTCGGTCTCGACCACCCGAACGTGGTCGGCGTCCGCGACCTCGTCGTCGACGGCGCCGATCTCGCGCTCGTCATGGACCTCATCCGCGGGACGGACCTGCGCACCCGGCTCGACCGCGAGCGCCGCCTCGCGCCCGAGGCCGCGGTCGCCATCGTCGCCGACGTCGCGGACGGGCTCGCCGCCGCGCACGCCGCCGGCATCATCCACCGCGACGTCAAGCCGGAGAACGTCCTGCTGGACATGCAGGGCCCGCTCGGCCCCGGCGGCGCGCACCAGGCACTGCTGACGGACTTCGGCATCGCCCGCCTCGTCGACTCCCCGGGCGGCGGCCCCGGCGGCCGTTCCACGGGCCAGCGCAGCATCATCGGGACCCCGGACTACCTCGCCCCCGAGATCATCGAGGGCCTGCCGCCGCGCGCGTCCGTCGACGTCTACGCGCTGGCGACCGTCCTCTACGAGCTCCTGGCCGGCTTCACGCCGTTCGGCGGCGGACACCCGGGCGCGGTGCTGCGGCGGCACGTGACGGAGACGGTGGCGCCGCTGCCGGGCATCCCCGACGAGCTGTGGCAGCTCGTCGTGCAGTGCCTCGCCAAGGCCCCCGCCTCACGGCTGCGGGCCACCGAGCTGGGGGCGCGGCTGCGGGAGCTGCTGCCGTCGCTGGCCGGGCTGCCGCCGCTGGACATCGACGAACCGGAGGAGCCGGCGGCCGCCGCCCGCCCGGATGCGGGTGCCGCGGTGCCCGCGCCGGCCGCATCCGGCGAGCCGCAGCGGCGGGGCGCGGTGCCGCTGGTGCCGGGCGGGGTGCCCGACTCCAGCCGGGACACGCACACCAGCATGCGGGTGCCGGCCCCCGAGGAACTCGCGGGCGGCCCGCACGGCACGGCCCGCACCCCGCGCGCCGCGGGCGAGCCGCGGGCGGGCTCGGCCCGCCACCGGACTCCTGCGGAGCTCGCCGCGCGGCGCAAGCGGATCCGGCTGGGCGCCGTGGCCGTCGCGGTGGCCGCCGCGGCCGGGGTCGGCGGCTGGTTCGCCGCCGACCACGATGGCGGGGGCGATGCGAAGCCCGGTGTGCACCGGACGGAGCGGACGCCGTAGTCCGGGGGTGCCGCGGGGTGGTTGCGGCCGGTGGTTCGGGTTGTGCCCACCCTCCCCCAGCTACCGCTGGGAGGTGCCCCCAGCCCTGCGGAACGCCTGCCCACAACCAGGGCGAAAGCAGGCCCCCACGCAGTGGGCCCGCACCGCGAGGACCTGGCAGCCCGGCGCAGCCGTTACGCTGGGGTGCGTGGCAGTCGTTGATGTATCCGAAGAGCTGAAGTCCCTCTCCTCGACCATGGGGTCGATCGAGGCCGTCCTGGACCTCGACAAGATGAGGGCCGACATCGCCGTGCTCGAGGAGCAGGCGGCCGCCCCGTCCCTCTGGGACGACCCCGAGGCGGCACAGAAGATCACCAGTCAGCTGTCGCACCTCCAGGCGGAGCTCCGCAAGACGGAGACGCTGCGCGGCCGCATCGACGACCTGGGCGTGCTCTTCGAGCTCGCCGAGGCCGAGGACGACGCGGACGCCCTCGCCGAGGCCGAGGCCGAGCTCACCGCCGTCCGCAAGGCGCTCGACGAGATGGAGGTCCGCACCCTCCTCTCCGGCGAGTACGACTCCCGTGAGGCGCTGGTCAACATCCGTGCCGAGGCCGGCGGCGTCGACGCCTCCGACTTCGCCGAGCGCCTGCAGCGCATGTACCTGCGCTGGGCCGAGCGCCACGGCTACAAGACCGAGATCTACGAGACCTCGTACGCCGAAGAGGCCGGCATCAAGTCGACCACCTTCGCCGTCCAGGTCCCCTACGCCTACGGCACCCTCTCCGTCGAGCAGGGCACGCACCGCCTGGTGCGCATCTCCCCGTTCGACAACCAGGGCCGCCGCCAGACGTCCTTCGCCGGCGTCGAGGTCCTCCCGGTCGTCGAGCAGACCGACCACGTCGAGATCGACGAGTCCGAGCTGCGCGTCGACGTCTACCGTTCCTCCGGCCCCGGCGGCCAGGGCGTCAACACCACCGACTCCGCGGTGCGTCTGACGCACATTCCGACCGGCATCGTCGTCTCCTGCCAGAACGAGCGCTCGCAGATCCAGAACAAGGCGACCGCGATGAACGTCCTCCAGGCCAAGCTCCTCGAGCGCCGCCGCCAGGAGGAGCAGGCCAAGATGGACGCCCTCAAGGGCGACAGCGGCGGCTCCTGGGGCAACCAGATGCGTTCGTACGTCCTGCACCCGTACCAGATGGTCAAGGACCTGCGCACCGAGTTCGAGGTCGGCAACCCGCAGGCCGTTCTCGACGGTGAGATCGACGGCTTCATCGAGGCCGGCATCCGCTGGCGCAAGCAGCAGGAGAAGTAGAAGCAGCGGCAACGGCGTCGGCCGGATCGTTCCGGCTTGACGCCGCCCCCGAAAATCGCAAGGCTTGCGCCCGGCATGCGTATCACTGGGGCGCGTGTGATGGGGGGTAAGCGTCCCGGCGATTCGGTCGCCGGTTCGGTCACGCGACCCCCAGAAGGCCACGGCCCTGTGTATAGCTGCTCCATCGACGAGTTCAGCTACAGGGGGTAGCAGGCAGATGACGAAGACAACTCGGCTGCGCGTTGCGCGAATAGCGGCCGGTGCCGTGATGGCCGCGGGTGCGTCGCTGACGGCCGCGGGTGCGGCCGCAGCCGCCGGGGTCGACGTGTCCGTTCCCGGCATCGACGTGAGCGTGCACACCGGCGGTCCCACGACGGACCCCACCGGCAACCCGACGTCCATCCCGCAGCCGACCGGCGGCCAGACGGGCGGCAGCACGTCCGGCTCCACCGGCGGCTCCACCACGGGTGGCAGCACGTCGGGCACGACCACGGGTGGCAGCACGTCCGGTACGACGACGGGTGGCAGCACGTCGGGTACGACGACCGGTGGCAGCACGTCCGGCTCGACCGGCGGCGACAGCACCAGCGGCACCACGACGGGTGGCAGCACGTCGGGCACGACGACGGGTGGCAGCACGTCCGGTACGACGACGGGTGGCAGCACGTCGGGTACGACGACCGGCGGCAGCACCTCCGGCTCGACCGGCGGCGACAGCACCGGCGGCTCCACCACGGGTGGCAGCACCTCGGGCACCACGACCGGCGGCAGCACGTCCGGTACGACCACGGGTGGCAGCACGTCCGGCACTACGACCGGCGGCAGCACCTCCGGCTCCACCACGGGCGGCAGCACGACCGGCGGTGGCACCTCCGGCTCCACCGGCGGCTCCACCACCGGTGGCGGTACCACCGGCGGCTCCGGTGACCACGGCTCCACGGGCGGCACCGCCACCGGTGGCGGCAGCACCGGCGGCTCCGACGACGCCCACACCTGCCCCGTCGACACCGACAGCGCCAACTGCAACAACGGCGCCGCGGCCACGGGTGGCGGCAACAACAACCCGGGCACCGACAACGTCGGCGCCCAGCCGGTCCAGCAGAGCAAGCCCAAGGAGGAGCTCGCGCAGACCGGTGAGCTGGCCCAGACCGGTGCCGGTCAGACGGCCTTCCTGGTCACCGGCGCCGCGGTGATGATCGCCGGCGGCATCGGCTTCCGGATGCTCCCGCGCCTGATCAACCGGGGTACGGCGGCCTGACGACGGCCTCCCCGCAGCACGAAGGCCCGGAGTGCGCGCCGCGCACTCCGGGCCTTCGTGCGTTCATGCGCCCCTGCGCACACATCAAGGGAATTACCGCCGGAGAATCCGGAAAACGTCTGCGCGTAATCGCGCTATCACCCTGCGAAGCTGCGGGCGAGTACGGCCACTGCGACCAATGCCACCAGCAGGACCAGCAATGCCGCCGGGTTCAGCGCGCCGAAGACGCCCTCCTGCTGCTGCAGCCGCTCACGGCTGGCCCGGCAGACCGGACAGCGGCCCTCGCTGACGGGGCCCGCGCAGTTGGCGCACACCAGTCGGTCGCATGTCATGCGATTTCCTTCCTTCGGTATGTGCAACGCGCGGGACGGCCACGCGGTTCCCCTTACCACTCTGCCAGCTTTTCCGCCGTCCGGCGCGTCCGCTCCGGTGAAGCGCCCGCCGGCGGCGCTCGGGGGCCCGCCCAGTCGGTCGGAAACGTGACAACTCACGCCGAACCCGGATGCCGACTGCGCGTGCACCGGTGGTTCGCGTATGGTCACGCACACCGACGGAGCCGCGAACGCGGCGTTCCGTGCCGCTCTCTCCCCAGGTCGCAGCGTGGTGCACTCGTGATCCGATTCGACAACGTCTCCAAGTCCTACCCGAAGCAGAACCGTCCGGCGCTCCGCGACGTCTCGCTTGAGATCGAGAAAGGTGAGTTCGTCTTCCTGGTCGGGTCCTCGGGTTCCGGAAAATCCACTTTTCTGCGGCTGCTGCTGCGGGAGGAGCGGGCCAGTCACGGCCAGGTCCATGTGCTCGGCAAGGACCTCTCCCGGCTCTCCAACTGGAAAGTGCCGCAGATGCGGCGCCAGTTGGGCACCGTCTTCCAGGACTTCCGGCTCCTGCCCAACAAGACCGTCAGCCAGAACGTCGCCTTCGCCCTGGAGGTGATCGGCAAGCCGCGCGGCGAGATCCGCAAGGCCGTGCCGCAGGTGCTGGAGCTGGTCGGGCTGGGCGGCAAGGAGGAGCGGATGCCCGGCGAGCTCTCCGGCGGTGAGCAGCAGCGCGTCGCGATCGCCCGGGCGTTCGTCAACCGTCCGCTGCTGCTGATCGCCGACGAGCCGACCGGCAACCTGGACCCGCAGACCTCCGTCGGCATCATGAAGCTGCTGGACCGGATCAACCGGACCGGCACCACGGTGATCATGGCCACCCACGACCAGCAGATCGTCGACCAGATGCGCAAGCGCGTCATCGAACTCGAGCAGGGCCGTCTCGTGCGCGACCAGTCGCGCGGCGTCTACGGCTACCAGCACTGATCGGCTCTGAACGGCACTGAAAGGGACTGAGAAGACGCCATGCGCGCCCAGTTCGTCCTGTCGGAGATCGGTGTCGGTCTCCGCCGCAATCTCACGATGACCTTCGCGGTCATCGTCTCCGTCGCCCTGTCGCTCGCCCTGTTCGGCGGTTCCCTGCTCATGCGCGAGCAGGTCAGCACGATGAAGGGCTACTGGTACGACAAGGTCAACGTCTCGATCTTCCTCTGCAACAAGAACGACGTCGAGTCGCAGCCCGCCTGCGCCAAGGGCGCCGTCACCGAGGACCAGAAGAAGCAGATCAAGGCCGACCTGGAGAAGATGCCGGTCGTCCAGAAAGTCCAGTTCGAGACGGCGGACGAGGCCTACAAGCACTACAAGGAACAGTTCGGGAAATCCTCCCCGATCGCCGGTTCGCTGACCCCGGACCAGATGCAGGAATCCTTCCGCGTCAAACTCAAGGACCCGTCCAAATATGCGGTCATCTCCAGCGCGTTCTCGCAGCGGCCGGGCGTGCAGGAGGTGCAGGACCAGAAGACCCTGCTGGAGAACCTCTTCAATCTCCTCAACGGCATGAACTTCGCGGCGCTCGGCGTGATGGGCCTGATGCTCGTCGTCGCGCTGATGCTGATCGTCAACACGGTCCGCGTCTCCGCGTTCAGCCGCCGCCGGGAGACCGGGATCATGCGGCTGGTCGGCGCGTCCAGCTTCTACATCCAGATTCCGTTCATCATGGAGGCCGCCTTCGCCGGTCTGCTGGGCGCCGGCTTCGCGTGCGTGCTGCTGGTCTGCGGCCAGGAGTTCCTGGTGAACAACTGGCTCGCGCACCACATCGACGTGATCCAGTTCATCGGCTGGGACGCGGTCCTGGCCAAGCTTCCGCTTGTGTTGGCCATCGGTCTGCTGATGCCGGCGCTGGCGGCGTTCGTCGCGCTCCGCAAGTACCTCAAGGTGTAACGCGCGCCGGACGATCGCCACGGGCGCCGTACGGTCAACTCCCCGTACGGCGCCCTTCGGTGTCCTAGACTCCCGCTCATGCCCGGGCCGACGATGTTCGTACCGCAGCGCCGCACCGGCCGTGCGGCGGCACTGACCCTCGTGTTCGTGGGAGTGCTGGCGACGGGCGCGGCCGCCGGCTCCTGGGCGACGGGCCCGCACGACGCCCGCACCCCGGCCCGCCACCGCGAGGCCTCCTCCGACAGCGACGCCGATCACCCTCCTCCACGCACCGCCGCAGAACGGGCCGCCGCGGACCGGGCCGTGGACGACCGGGCCGTCGAGGACGCCGCCCGACAGGCCGTCGAGGACGGCAAGTCCGGCTCCGCGGCGGCCTCCGAGGTGGTCAGCCGCAGCGGCGACCGCTGGAGCTCGGTCTACACGGCCGCCGAGTACGAGGGTCTCGAACGGGCCCTGGACGGCGCCTACGTCGGCGTCGGCCTCTCCGCGCGGCGCGGCAGCGGCGGCCGGATGGAGATCGAGGAGGTGCGGCCCGGCAGCCCCGCCGCACGTGCCGGCATCGCCCCCGGCGACCGGCTGCGCACCGTCGACGGCGACGACGTCACCGGCCGTCCGGTGACGGACGTGGTCGCCGGGCTGCGCGGCGACAAAGCCTGGGGCGCGGGGCGCCCGGGCACGCCCGTGCGCCTCGGTCTGCAGCGCGGGAGCCGTGCGTGGGAGCGCACGCTGCTCCGTGAGCGTCTGGTCACCGAGAGCGTGACCGTGGACCGGCCGGACGGGCCCGGCGGTCCCCTCACCCGGATCAGGGTCGGCCCCCTGGTGAAGGGCGCCGGGGCCCGCATCCGGGACGCGGTGCAGGAGGCCGGGCCGGGGGAGGGGGTCCTGCTCGACCTCCGCGGCAGCCCGGGCGGGCTGGTCTCCGAGGCCGTCTCGGCCGCCTCCGCCTTCCTCGACGGCGGGGTGATCGCCACGTACGACCTGCGCGGCCGCCACTGCGTGCTGCGGGCCGAGCACGGCGGGGACACCCGCAGACCGCTGGTCGTCCTCGTCGACGGCGGCACCATGAGCGCAGCCGAGCTGCTGGCCGGCGCGCTCCAGGACCGCGGCCGCGCCGTCCTGGTGGGCAGTCGCACCTTCGGCAAGGGCTCCGTGCAGATGCCCAGCCGGCTGGCCGACGGCTCCGTCGCCGAGCTCACCGTGGGCCACTACCGCACTCCAGACGGGCACGCCGTCGACGGCGTCGGCATCGCGCCCGACGTGATCGAGGAAGGCGACGCCGAGGAGCGGGCCCGCACAGTATTCGCTGGCCTCGGGGGTGGGGCGTAGTGCGAGAATGACAGCGCTATGGCTAAAGAGACAGGGCGCAAGCTGGTCGCGCAGAACAAGAAGGCGCGGCACGACTACCACCTTCTGACCACCTACGAGTGCGGCCTGGTGCTCACCGGCACCGAGGTCAAGTCGCTGCGCCAGGGCCGCGCGTCCCTGGTCGACGGCTTCGTGCAGATCGACGGCCACGAGGCGTGGCTGCACAACGTCCACATCCCCGAGTACAGCCAGGGGACGTGGACCAATCACAGCGCCCGCCGCAAGCGGAAGCTGCTCATGCACCGCATGGAGATCGACAAGCTCGAGTCCAAGGCGCAGGAGTCGGGGCACACGATCGTGCCGCTGTCCCTGTACTTCAAGGACGGCCGGGCCAAGGTCGAGATCGCCCTGGCGAAGGGCAAGAAGGAGTACGACAAGCGGCAGACGCTCCGCGAGAAGCAGGACCGGCGCGAGTCGGACCGCGCGATCTCGGCGGCGCGCCGGCGGCAGCGGTCCCGCGCGGCGTAGTGCCTGTCCGGCGGATCTCCGTCGCGCGGCACCACGGCGCCCCGAAGGGGCGCGGGGAACTGCGCGACCAGCCACGACGCGCCCGCAGTCGAGGTTCTCGGGGCTGCGCCCCGGACCCCTGGGGTGGTGCGTCGGCTGCAGACCGTCGGCGGCTGAGCGCGCCCGCGCGGCGGAGCCGCATATGTCACAGCCCCGCGCCCCTGACGGGGCGCTTCCCGCTCCGCGGGAATTCGCTGGCACCGCCGGGCCCCGGTCACGTACGATGGGCCTCGCACAGCCGGGGGACCGGCTGAGCAGCTTGAAAACACAACATGGGGATGATCGGTTTCGACAGCGGATGTCGAAGCAGGGGAAGCGAGCCGAGGAAGCGGCAATGATCTCGTAAACCATATGTCGCAACCAATAATCGCCAACACCAAGCGCGATTCCTTCGCCCTCGCTGCCTAAGTAGCGACTTGCGAAGTGTCAGCCCGGGGCTGTTCCCGACCCGGATCCTGGCATCAGCTAGGGAACTAAACCGCTAGGCCCGGTCACGGGGCCGAGCGGGAAACCAAACAGTGACTGAGCCCGTCGGAGACTTGTCCGTGTGATCTCCGGGGCCGAGAAAATCGCAGCGGACTGCGCTCGGAGAAGCCCTGATTCTGCACCGTTGGACGCGGGTTCGATTCCCGCCATCTCCACTCATCCCATGTGGGCCAAGGCCTCGTCACCGTACCGGTGGCGGGGCCTTCGTCATATCCCGGATCCGTGCAACCCGAAGGCCCTCCCGGCCCTCTTAACAGAACGACAAGGGGGTGTCGCCGTGAACCGTATGCGCACGGCAGTGATCGTCCTGGGTGGTGCGGGAGCGCTGTGGCTGGGCGCCTCCCCCGCGGCCTGGGCCGGGGACGGGACGGGCGGCGTGCACCTGCTGCTCAACGGCGCCTTCGACAACCGCCCCGGCGAACTGATCGACATCGACGTCCAGGGACTCCGCGCCCACGGCGACGTCACGGTGACCTCACCGGTCTTCCCGCAGCGCGTCCGCCTCACCCCGTACCGTCACGACGGCGAGCGCGGCCACCACGCGCGGCCCGCCGTCGCGATGACCGTCCGGCCCGGTTCGTACCCGCTGCGCGTGCACGCGGGCGGCAAGGTCGTCGCCGAGGAGAACGTCGAGGTCAAGAAGGCCGAGCGGCCGGTCTTCCGGGTGGCCTCCGAGGGCGAGGTGCTGCGCCCCGGCGAGCGGCAGGGCATCTCGTACGACGACCTCTGGCCCGGCGAGACGGGCGACGTCTTCACCGCCTCCTCGCCCGCCTTCCGGGCGCCGGTCCGGCTCGTCCACGACCCGGAGAGCAGCGACTGGAACAACCCGCGAATGTTCAGCGCGCTGGTGACCCTGCCGGCCACGGTCAAGGACGGCACGTACAAGGTCAGGCTGACCGACGCCCGCGGCCGCACCGTCGACGAGAAGCCCCTGGAGGTACGGGCCGCCCGCCCCGGCGACCGCGACTACGTCGGCAGGGCACGCGGCCCCGCCTTCTTCGCCCCGACCGCCCACCCCGGCGCCGCCCGCACGGGCGGCCACCGGGCGACGGCCGGCGGCACCGTCAACGTGCTGTGGCGCGACGCGTCCCCCGATCCGGGCGAGGAGGACCGCCTGACCGCGACGTCCCCCGCCTTCGAACAGCCGGTCCCGCTGCGCCGCGACGACAGCAAGGCCGGCGACGGCGACGACCCACGCTACTTCGGCCCGGCCCGCCTGCGGGACGACCTGGCGACCGGCCGCTACCCCGTGACGGTCATAAGCCATCACGGCCGCGTGAAACGGACCGGCCACCTGATCGTCGCGGGCCTCGAACGCCGCGCGGAGGAGAGCGGCTTCGACAACACCGCCCTGGTCGCCGGGGCAAGTGCGGGCGGATTGGCGGGTGTTGCCGCAGTGGCGGGCGTGGTGCTGGTGAGGCGTCGGCGCCGGGCGCTGCGCGGCGGCTGAGGCGGGGCCGGGGCGTACTGGGGCGGGAAGGCGAGAAACCGGATCATGTCTCTACGGTCGCCGTTGCCCGTCCCCGCGGTCCAACACCTGATCAGTGGGCATTCACGCACGTGTGTTGTTAACTGCCCTGCGTGACGCACGACATCGACATGGAGCCGCGCCTGCTGCGCGCATTCGTCGCCGTGGCCGAGGAGCTGCACTTCACGCGTGCCGCGGCCCGGTTGTACGTGGCTCAGCAGGCGCTCAGCCGGGACGTCCGGCGGGTGGAACGGCTGCTGGGTGCCGAGCTGTTCGCCCGTACCACGCGGAGCGTGACGCTCACGGCGGACGGCGCGCGGCTGTTGCCGTACGCCCGGCGGATTCTTGCCGCGTACGAGGAGCTGGCGGCGGCCTGCGCGGGGGAGAGCGGCCGGCCCCTGCTCGTCGACACCGGCGGGACGATGACGACCGGGCATCGCGTGCTCGTCCGGGCGCGGGAAGCCGTGCCGCCGGACGTCGAGTTGGTCACCCGCTTCCACAGCGGGCTGACGGGTGCGGCGCGCGAGATCCTGAGCGGCCGGCTCGACGTGTCCTTCGGGTGGGCCGCGGGGTTGCCGGCGGACGTGCGCGCCGGGCTGGAATGGGCACCCGTGCGGCTGGAGCGGATGGCCGTGCTGCTGCCGGACGATCATCCGCTCGCGGCACGCGAGACCGTCCCGCTGGCCGCCCTGCGCGGCGAGACGCTGTACGCCGCCGCGGGCAACGAGGCCACCGCCGAGTGGACGCGGCTCGCGGGGCTGCTCTTCGCCGGGCGCGGGATCCGGACGGCCGAGCCCTTCCCCGGGCTGGAGGGGGAGGAGGAGTTCGTGCGCGTGGTGCGCAAACGGGGCTGGTCGGTGCTGGCGAGCGAGGAGTTCATCGCGGTGCCGGGGATGGCGCTGAGGCCGCTGGTCGATCCGGTGCCGTTGTCGCCGGTGGCGATGGTGTGGCGGAAGGGGCTGCGGCACGCGGGGCTCGATGCGTTGCGCCGCGCGGCGGCGGAGCTCGCGGGGGAGCTGGGCTGGCGGGTGCGGCCGGCGGCCGATTCCTGGCTGCCGCCGGGTGAAGCGGTGGACTGACGCGTGAGCGCGGCGGTGCCGGGCACCGCCGCGCTCAGCTCCTGGGCCTCAGTGGGACGAGCCCTCGCAGTAGACCGACGAGGCGTTGTTGTCGTCCTGGGACGGGAGGTCCACCCGGTCCCCGGGGTTCATCCGGTGCTCTGTGCCCTTGAAGTCGCTGTCCGTGAACCAGTGGCAGGTGAACTGGGTGTTGTTCGCCCACGACGACATCGTGTTGTCGAAGTTGTAGTCGCCGAGGCGCGGGATCCTGGCGCCCTCTTCCAGGGCGAGACCGCCGCCCTTGAAGTCATGGTCGCCGAACATGCAGAGGTGGTGCTGTCCGCCCTGGGGTTCACAGTTGGAACCCTCGAAGTGGTGCACCGTGTGCAGCAGCTGGGCGCGTGGGTGGGCCGGTGCCGTCGCGATTGCCGGGGGAGCGGCGATCGCCGTGGCCAGCAGAGCGGTGGCGGTGACGGCGAGGGCGGTCAACCTCAGGCGCATGCATTCTCCTCGGGAGTGACGTGATCGGTGTGACCGTTGTACTGCCGCCGGATTCGACGGCAGCCGAGGACGCCGCCAAACCACCGGTTCGGGTACGAACCGGGTGCAATTCCGGTCGCCATGGGCGTTGTTCGGAGCCACGGCCCACCCGGCGGCCTCATCCGAAAGAGGTGTCGGCTGCACTGACGTTCCGATTCACATCGGGCATACCGCGCCAATACGTTATTGCCGTTTCTGTCGGGTATCCGCATATCGGAGGCTCCCTGTGTCCGCGCCCCGCACCTTCGCCGCTCTCGCCGCGGCGGCCGCCGCCGTTGCCGCTGTCGCTGTGACCGCAGGCACCGGGAAGGCGGCTCCTCCGCCGTCCCTCGCCGCGCACGGCGGCTCGGACTTCGCCCAGCTGTCCTCCGGCATCGACCAGGAGCAGAACGGCAACGTGAAGGCCGTGCAGTTCGAGCACGTGGACGGCATCCACGGCCTCACGGCCGGCAAGGACTCGGTCACCGTGGAGCACGACGGTATGTACATGATCGTCGTAGCCCCGCAGGTCTTCACCGAGGAGGGCGGCGTCCAGCGCGGCAAGGACCCGACGCGGGGTTGCGCGGACACGTGGTTCAACGTCAACGACCAGGACGTACCCAACAGCAGCGTCCGCCTGTGCCAGGCTGCTGCGCACAGCACGCATGTGGTCGTGGCTCAGACGGTCACCCCGCTCAAGGCGGGGGATGTGCTGCGGGTCAAGGCCAAGGGGGATGACGTCAAGTTCGACGCGACCCAGCCGAGTGAGGGGCCGCTGATCCCTAGCGTGATCCTGAGCGTGGCTCGGGTGTCGTAGCCGCTGCTAGAGGGAGCGGGTGAATGCCGCCCAGGCGGCGGGGGTGAGGGTGAGGTTCGGGCCGTCCGGGACCCTCTTGGAGTCCCGGACGAGGACGGTGGCGGGGGAGGGGGCTACTTCGACGCAGTTGTCGCGCTCTTCGCTGCTGTAGCTCGACTTGAACCATGTGGGAGGCTGGGCGCTGGTCATGTCTCTCCTAGCAGCCGATCCAACAGGGCCCTGGTGTCCTTGGTGTTGAGGGCCTGTGCTCGCAGCATTCCATACTTCTGTGCGAGAGTGCTGACCTCGTCCGGGTCGGCGATGAGACGGCTGCTGCGTTGAGCTCCCGTGTACGCGAGGTGCTGGTGGTCCGGAGTCTCCAGAAGGACGAACGGTCCGCTGAGCCCCGTGTGACTCTCGCAGACGAGCTCCAAGACCTGGACGGACACCCCGGGAAGGTCTGCGCAGGTTCGAATGTGACGCACCTGCTCACGCATGACGTCCTGACCGCCGATTCGGCTCAACAGCACCGGTTCCCAGACGATGAAGCTCGCCGTCATGGGCTCCTCGCGGTGCAGGAGAAGCTGGCGCTCCATGCGGACTTCTACACGTCGCTCGATCTCGTCCAAGCTGAGGGCAGGGATTGCGGTGCGGAATACTGCGCGAGCGTAGGCTTCAGTCTGGAGCAGCCCAGGGACGACCGCGTTCTCGTACGATGAGTGAGCAATTGCCTCCCGTTCGTACTCCATGAACGCCTGCACCAGAACTGGGAAGTTGTCCTGCACGAGGGCTTTCCGAGCAGCGACCGCGAGAACCCCGCCAGTGTCGAGGATGCGATCCAGCTGCTCGGCCAACTTCGGCATCAGTACTCGTCGGCCTTGTTCGATCGATGCGATCGTCTCTTCGTGTACGCATGCACGCTCTGCGAGCATGCGCTGCGTCAGCTGCGCATTCATACGGACCTGCTTGAGGAGAGCGCCGATGATGTGAGTGGATGAGATCTGCCTGTTGTTCTTCCGGGTCTGCATGCAAGCCAACTCCCCACCCTCAAACGCGCGTCACCGCGATGGAAGCCGTACTCCGGATACGTACGCCCCCACTCCCTGGCCCACCCTAGTAACCTCCTGCGACTGTTGCCGTATGAACGAGCAACCCGAACTCCCCCTCTTCCGCAAGAGGTTCTACCGCCGCACCATGCGAGCCATCGCACCCGCACGGGAGTTCGCCAGGGAAACCCTCAAACGATGGGAAATCGAAGCCCGTTCCCGTGACATCACCCTCTGCGTCAGCGAGCTCACCACCAACGCCCTCCGGCACGGCGTCCCGCAGGGGCGCGGATTCCTCCTCCACCTGTGGCTGCTCGAAAGCCACACCCTCCGCATCGAGGTGCACGACAGCGGCGCCGGTTGCCCCCGCATCCTCCCGCCGGAGGCCATGGCCGACGGCGGTCGCGGGCTCCGGATCGTCGACATGCTCGCCGACAAGTGGGGCGTCGGCGAGCGCGACCCCGGCAAGGTGGTGTGGTGCGAGTTCGCGGTGGACTATCCGCATAACCCGGCTATGAATTCTGCCCAGGCGCGGTCGGACAGAGAAATGGCAGGGCGCTCGGGGAATTTTGAGTCCCGCATGCGGATGTGCCGTCCGGTCCAGGTGACTTCGACGCAGTTTTTTCCAGGTTCGGAATAGCTGCTCTTCCGCCAGTGTGGACGAGGGTCCTGACCGCTCACTGTGAGTCCCCTTCCGATCGGCCGTCCAGGAGTCGGTATTCCCTCTAGGGTGGCAATGAATCGGCGATCAGAGAAGGCCTGCGGGGTTCAGTACTTTCCCGCATATATAGCGCCAGCAGACAGTTTGTACCAACGGTTCCGGCCCCCCGGGCTCATCCCCTACGCTGGGTCCCGAGGGGCGTACCCCTCGCGCCGGAGGAGGTGCCATGGCTCCAGCCCGTCCGCCCCGGATCGCCAAGGCCCTGTTGTGGACCGCGTACGTCCTGGCTGCAGGCGTGGCAGCGGTGGGGGCGGGGCAGCTCGCAGCCTCCGTGGCCGGTGGCAACGTGCCGATCCATGTGGTGACTTCGGTGCTGGTGATGCTTGCTGCGGGGTGGGTCGCACCGACCCTGGTCAGTCGGCTGGCCTGTCTGCTTCCTCCTCGTCACGGCCGCGACGCCGCCCGCCTCGACCCGTCGCGCTGACCTTGCGCGCGGTGCGCAAACGCAGGTAGCGCAGCCCTGAGACGGCCCCTACGCCGCCGGACAGCGCTGCGGCCTCCAGCCAGCCGGAGGGGTGGGACGACAGCCAGAACCAGACCGTCAGCAGCGCTGCCACGACGACGGCGACAAAGATCGCGGCGCAGAGCATGGTGATGTTGACGAGGAGGATGAGATTGCGCGTCCGGCGTGAGTCGGACACGACGTTGCGCAGGACTTCCCTGATGATGTCCCAGAGGGCCCACAGTCCCGATGCGCGTTCCTGGCCGGTCCTGTCGTCATGGTCGGCCATGGTGCCGCAACCCGTCGGTATGCGTCCGGCTGGCTATGCTCTTCACGAATCGCTCCGATATCAACCCGCTTGTGACCGGTCGCCGCTGCCGACGGTGGCACTGTTTCTGCTACGTCTCGCTCTCCGCCTCGTCCGGCGAGGAGCCCGTCGCCGGCTCGTTCATCTCCTGGATCACGCTGTCCAGCACGCGGGGGAGGTCCTCTCGCGGTACGAGCCGCTCCAGTTCCCAGAACGTCTCCAGGAACCGGCTCGTCTTGTCGGCGTCGTCACTGAAGACGGGTTCTGCGAGGGGGTTGTTCTCCAGGTAGAGGATGTCGTCCATCTCCGCGTCGAATTCGAGGAGGACGAAGGGACCGCGCAGGCCCGCGTGGGCGCCGAGGGCGAACGGCAGGACCTGGATGGAGATGCCGGGCCGGGACGCAAGGTCCTTGAGGTGCTGCAACTGTGCCGTCATCACCCTGGGGCCGCCGATCCAGCGGCGGACCGCCGCCTCGTCGAGGACGTAGAAAAGCTCGGGCCGTTCCACGCGCTCCAGCAGCTCCTGTCGCTGCTGCCGTGCTTCCACGAGCCGGTCGAGCTGGTTCCCGACGATGTCCGGCGCGTAGGACACGGCGAGGGCCCGCATGTATTCCTCGGTCTGGAGCATGCCCGGAATGAGCAGCGGTTCGAAGGAGCGGACAATGGACGCCGCCATCTCGTATTCGAGAAGGTCCAGGGTCGGCTTGTCGAACAGGCCGCGGTATTCCCGGTACGGCATCTTCCGGCTGGCGCGGGCCAGTTCAAGGATGTAGTCGATCTTGTCCTGGCCGGTCACGCCGTAGGCGGTGAGCAGTGCCAGGAGGTCGTTTCGGGACACGCCCACCTGGCCGGCTTCGATCCTGATGAGCTTGGAGGGGCTCCAGTCCATGCGCGCAGCCACTTCGAGCTGCGTGAGACCCGCTTTGGCGCGGGCTTTCTTGAGCTCTGTGCGCAGTTGTCGCCGCTGTACCACGGCTCCCGGAGTAGCCACGATCTCTGGTCCTTCCCAGACGGCCGGGTCCTCAACGGGCCCCGGCAATCTGCAAGTTAGCAGTCTGGTGGGTGGTCGTCAGTGCTCGCGCAGGTGGGCAGGTCGGTCCGGGAGGGCCGAATCGCCACCTGGCAAAGGGCAGGCCCGCCGACTGCTCGCCAGCGGACCGGTACCTCTTTAGTGGAGAGAAGACGATCAATGCCAGGGAGCCACGGCCCGACGATCTCGAACGGCGTAGCATCGCCCCAGTTCAGCGGCGTGTTCCCGAATGGACGTGGGCGGATCCCAAGATCCGACAATCACCCGCCCGTTGCGCACGAGGCCCCCCGCGGGGTATGCAGCGCACCACGTCCGCCAAATAGCCGCCACCGCAGGGAAATTGACCCGAAGAGAGGGCGTACCCATCCACCAACCCCCGCACCCACCCCCCGTCAACCGCCCGGCGCCCACCCGGCGTACGGGCGTAGGCAGCCCGAGACCCTTTCGGGCGCGCGTCCGACCCGGCACCCTGGGGGCGGCGGGGGGAGCCTCTCCCAACAGGAAAAGGTGACACGCGCATGGCGGCGGCGACGGCCTACGAGCTGCGGTTCGACTCCGGGCGGCTCTGCCTCGATCTGGTGGCCACGGTCGACGGGCGGCGCGGCGAGGAGCCGGTGGACCGGCTCGATACGCCCGAGCGGCTGAGAGCGTGGCTGCTCGGCGCCGGGATCGTGCCCCAGGGCACCCCGCTCGGCGGCGTGGACGGGGCCTGGCTCGGGCGGTTCCGTGCGGCGCGCGACCTGTTGCACCGCGTGGTGCACGCCGAGGTCGACGGGCGGGCCGCCGACCCCGACCTGGAGCGGGTCAACGCGCTGGCCGCCACCGCGCCGCCCGCCCCGCAGGCCGGCCGGGGCGCCGACGGGCTCCTCGTCCGCAGTCTCGCCGGCGCCCCCGACTGCGGGGCGCTCCTCGGGCAGGTCGCCCGGGACGCCGTGGACCTGCTCACCGACCCCGTCGCCCGCGGCCAGCTGCGCCGCTGCGCGGGGGAGCACTGCTCCCTGGTCTACCTGGACACCTCCCGGGGCCGCCGCAGGCGCTGGTGCTCCAGCGAGGTGTGCGGCAACCGGGAGCGGGTCGCCCGGCACCGGGCCCGTACAGCCGGGAACTGACCGGAACTGAACGGATTCGGCCATCTGCCCGTACCCACGGTTGAAAGGAAACTCCGTGGGTGTTCACGCCCTCGACCCGAGGGGAACGCGTGCGCAAGGATGCGGGCGTGGCCGACAGGACGAGCCGTGACGAGGACCTGATGCGGGCTCTCTACGCGGAGCACGCGGGCCCGCTCCTCGCCTTCGTCTCCCGGCTGGTGGCCGGTGACCGCCAGCGCGCGGAGGACGTCGTCCAGGAGACGCTGCTGCGCGCCTGGCGCAATGCCGACCGGCTGCGCGGCTCGCCCTCCTCGGTCCGGCCCTGGCTGGTCACCGTGGCGCGGCGGATCGTCATCGACGGCCACCGCAGCAGGCAGGCACGCCCGCAGGAGGTCGACGCGGGGCCGCTGGACGTCGTCCCGGCGGCCGACGAGATCGACCGGGCGCTGCGCCTGATGACCATCTCCGACGCGTTGGGCGATCTCTCCGAAGCCCACCGGGAGGCCTTGATCGAGACCTATTTCAAGGGAAGAACGGTGAACGAGGCGGCAGAGACGCTGGGCGTACCGCCCGGGACGGTGAGGTCCCGGGTCTTCTACGCCCTGCGCTCGATGAAGGTCTCGCTCGAGGAACGAGGGGTGACGCCATGACCGGGCCGGCACGGCACACCGATCACACCGACGTCGGCGCCTATGCACTCGGCGTCCTCGACGCGGCCGACGCCGCCCGCTTCGAGGAACACCTCGCCGCGTGCCCCCGGTGCGCCGCCGAGCTCGACGGTCTGATGGGCCTGACCCCGCTCCTCGCCGACTACAAGGAGTCGATGCCCCCGCACGAGGAGGAAGTGAGGAAGCCCGCGCCCCGCCCCGAGATGCTCCCCGCGCTGCTGGAGCACATCGCCGTGACCCGCCGCAGACAGCGGGTGCGGCGGGTGTGCCTGGCCGGCGCGGCCTCCGCGATGATCGTCGCCGGGCCGCTGGCGGCCCTGGCCGTCACGGCGGAGGGCGAGCCGGACCAGAGCGGCACGAGCATGGCCCAGCAGATGTACCAGGAGGGCGACAAGTACGGGGCCGTCGACCCCGGCACCGGCGTCGACGCGACCGTCTCGCTCATGGACAAGCCCTGGGGCACCCGCGTCGTCCTCAAGCTCGCCAACGTCAAGGGCCCGCTGAGCTGCGACCTCGTCGCCGTCGGCAAGAACGGCCGGACGCAGACCGTCACCACCTGGGCCGTCCCGGCCTCCGGCTACGGGATCGACAAGGGCGGCGACAAGTGGGGCCGGGAGCCCCTCTACACGCACGGCGGCACGGCCTTCAACCGCGACGAGATCGCGCGCTTCGAGGTCCGTACCCTCGATGGCCAGCATCTGGCCACTGTCAACATGCAGAACGTATGACCCATCGTGGCAAACCCCTCATGTCCTGACAGGTGCGCTCAGTACCCCTGTTCGCGTACGGTTGACGGCTGCCCTACGCACAGCAGAAGGGGGCCTGGGTGGCCGCGCAGAACGCCACGGACGTGCAGGTGGCGACAGGACCGGCAAAGGAGCCGGAAGGGGTCCGCGACCGAGAGATCGGTGCCGAGCAGCACCATCTGGACCGGGTGTACCACCGCCTCGAGGAGAAGATCCGCGAGGCGGAGTTCCTGATGGACGACGCCGCCAAGCGCGGCCAGGTCGGCACGCCGGGAGCGCTCGCCGAGCGGGACGCCCAGGTGTTCCGTGCCGGGGTGCACCTCAACCGGCTGAACAACGAGTTCGAGGACTTCCTCTTCGGCCGCATCGACCTGCTCCTCGGCAAGGACGGCAAGAAGGGCCCCGACGGCGCCTACACCTCCGTCGAACCCGCCGACGACGCCGTCCGCGGCGACCGGGCCGAGATCGCCGAGACCCTGCACATCGGCCGCATCGGCGTCCTGGACTCCGACTACTCGCCGCTGGTCATCGACTGGCGGGCGCCCGCCGCCGCCCCCTTCTACCGGGCCACGCCGGTGGCGCCCGGCCGGGTCGTGCGCCGCCGCGTCATCCGCTCCAAGGGCCGCCGGGTCCTCGGCGTCGAGGACGACCTGCTGCGCCCCGAGCTGACCAGCACCCTCGACGGCACCGCGCTGCCCGTCGTCGGCGACGGCGCGCTGATGGCCGCCCTCGGCCAGGCCCGCAGCCACACCATGCGGGACATCGTCTCCTCCATCCAGGCCGAGCAGGACCTGGTCATCCGCGCCCCCGCCGCCTCGGTCACCGAGGTCGAGGGCGGCCCGGGCACCGGCAAGACCGCCGTCGCCTTGCACCGCGCGGCCTACCTGCTCTACCAGGACCGCCGGCGCTACGCGGGCGGCATCCTCGTCGTCTCCCCGACGCCGCTGCTCGTCGCCTACACCGAGGGCGTCCTGCCGTCGCTCGGCGAGGAGGGCCAGGTCGCCATCCGCGCGGTCGGCTCCCTGGTGGACGGTGCCGAGGCGGACACGTACGACGAGCCGGCCGTCGCCCGCGTCAAGGGCTCGTCGCGCATGCTCAAGGTGCTGCGCAAGGCCGTGCGCGGCGCGCTGGAGACGCCGGACCAGCCCGGCCGGCTGCGCGTCGTCGCCTTCGGCGGCCGCATCGAGCTGGACGCCGACGCGCTCCAGCGCATCCGGCAGACCGCCCTCGGCGGCACCGCGCCCGTCAACCTCCTGCGGCCGCGCGCCCGTCGGCTGATCCTCGACGCCCTGTGGTCGAAGGCCGGCGGCCCCCGCCGCTACACCGACCCCGAACTCGCCGCCGAGGCACGCTCCGCCTTCGACGAGGACATCACCACCGAGGACGACTTCACCGCCTTCCTCGACGCCTGGTGGCCCGAGCTCACCCCGCGCCGCGTGCTGGCCTGCATGGCCGACGAGAAGCGGCTCTCGCGCTGGTCGCGCCGGGTGCTCAACCCGCGCGAAGTCCGGCTCCTGGCCCGCTCGCTGCGCCGCCTGGACGCCACCGGGAAGGGCCTGCTGTCGGTGCACGACGTGGCGCTGCTGGACGAGCTGGAGGCGCTGCTCGGCGTCCCGGCCCGCCCGAAGCCGGCCCGCGACCTGGACCCGCTGGACCAGCTCACCGGGCTGGAGGAACTGATGCCGCAGCGCTCGGAGTCGCGCCGCGAGCGGGCCGAGCGGCTGGCCCAGGAGCGCCGGGACTACGCGCACGTCATCGTCGACGAGGCCCAGGACCTGACGCCCATGCAGTGGCGCATGGTCGGCCGCCGCGGCCGTACCGCCACGTGGACGGTCGTCGGCGACCCGGCACAGTCCTCCTGGTCCGCCCCGGACGAGGCGGCCGAAGCCCGCGACGAGGCGCTGGGCGCCCGCCCGCGGCGCCGCTTCGAGCTGACCGTGAACTACCGCAACCCCGCCGAAATCGCCGAACTCGCCGCAAAGGTCCTGGCGTTGGCGATGCCGGGCATGCAGGCCCCGCGGGCCGTGCGCTCGACGGGCCTGGAGCCCCGGTTCACCGTCGCGGGGCCCGAACTCGGCGCGTCCGTACGGCGCGAGGCGCTGCACCTGCTGGCCGACGTGGACGGCACGGTCGGCGTGGTCGTCCCGATGGGCCGCCGTGCCGAGGCGCGCGAGTGGGCGGCCGGGCTCGGCGACCGCGTGGTGGTGCTGGGCAGCCTGGAGGCCAAGGGCCTGGAGTACGACGCCACGCTCGTGGTCTCGCCCGCGGAGATCGCGGACGAGTCCCCCGCGGGCCTGCGCGTGCTCTACGTGGCGCTCACCCGCGCCACGCAGCGGCTGACGGTGCTCTCCGCCGAGCGCGACGACCCGGACGCACACGGGGTGCCGGACCTGCTGCGGGACTGAGGGCGGGACCGGCCCCGGGACCGGCCCGCGGCGCCGAACGGGCGGTGCGGGCCGGCCGCCGGGCCCGGAGGAATTACTTTCGGGAGAGCGTTTGTTAGCCTGGTTACGGCACCGGCTCGATCCAAGCCCCCGGGCCCAACCTTCGTCGCTTCGAGCGACCACTTGCCGCGAGGCGAGCATGGCGGGTCGGTGTCACCAGACGTTCCACAGGGCGTCCCTCACAGTCCGAGGGGCGCCCTGACGGTTTTTCGCACAGGGTTTTGCACCTTCTTGACCGGTTACCGTCTACTGGTCAGTAGGTGCGACGATCGAACGTCGCGCTCCCGCGACGGGGAAAACGTAAAGAACAGGGAAAGCAGAGGAAAGCGGCCATGGCAACGGCGCCTAGCGTCTCGTACTCGATGACCGTCCGTCTGGAGGTCCCCGCGAGCGGGACCGCCGTCAGCCAGCTCACCACGGCCGTGGAGTCCTCGGGCGGTTCGGTCACCGGCCTGGACGTGACCGCCTCCGGCCACGAGAAGCTGCGCATCGACGTCACGATGGCGACGACCTCGACCGAGCACGCGGACGAAATCGTCGAGAAGCTCCGCGGCATCGAGGGCGTGGTGCTGGGCAAGGTCTCGGACCGTACGTTCCTGATGCACCTCGGCGGCAAGATCGAGATGGCGTCGAAGCACCCGATCCGCAACCGTGACGACCTGTCGATGGTCTACACCCCCGGTGTGGCCCGGGTGTGCATGGCGATCGCGGAGAACCCGGAGGACGCGCGGCGTCTGACGATCAAGCGGAACTCGGTGGCCGTGGTCACCGACGGCTCGGCGGTGCTGGGCCTGGGCAACATCGGCCCCAAGGCCGCGCTGCCGGTGATGGAGGGCAAGGCCGCCCTGTTCAAGCGGTTCGCGGGCATCGATGCCTGGCCGATCTGCCTGGACACCCAGGACTCCGACGCGATCGTGGAGATCGTCAAGGCCATCGCCCCGGGTTTCGCCGGCATCAACCTGGAGGACATCTCCGCCCCGCGCTGCTTCGAGATCGAGGCCCGCCTGCGCGAGGCCCTGGACATCCCCGTCTTCCACGACGACCAGCACGGCACCGCCATCGTCGTCCTCGCCGCCCTGACCAACGCGCTGCGCGTGGTGGAGAAGAATATCGGCGACGTACGGGTCGTCATGTCCGGTGCGGGCGCGGCCGGCACCGCCATCCTCAAGCTCCTGCTGGCCGCCGGCGTGCGGCACGCGGTCGTGGCCGACATCCACGGTGTCGTGCACGCCGGCCGCGCGGACCTGGTGGACGCGGCCCCCGAATCCGCGCTGCGCTGGATCGCGGACAACACCAACCCCGAGGGCATCACCGGCACGCTGAAGGAGGCCGTGCGCGGGGCGGACGTCTTCATCGGCGTCTCGGCGCCGAACGTGCTGGACGGGCAGGACGTGGCCGCGATGGCCGAAGACGCGATCGTCTTCGCGCTGGCCAACCCCGACCCCGAGGTCGACCCCGGCATCGCCCGCCAGACCGCCGCCGTGGTCGCCACCGGCCGCTCGGACTTCCCCAACCAGATCAACAACGTCCTGGTCTTCCCCGGAGTCTTCCGCGGCCTGCTGGACGCCCAGTCCCGCACCGTGAACACCGACATGATGCTCGCCGCCGCCCGCGCCCTCGCCGACGTCGTCGCCGGCGACGAGCTCAACGCGAACTACATCATCCCCAGCGTCTTCAACGACAAGGTCGCCGGAGCGGTCGCCGGAGCCGTCCGGGAGGCCGCCAAGGCCGCCGGAGCGGCTGTGACGGCCACCACGACTGCCTGATCACGGCGCGTCGAGTGGCGCGCGGCTTGCCGGACCCCCATAAGGTGTCGGGCAGAAATCAGGCCGCAGGACGCGGCCGCATCCGAGGCTGCAGCGCTTTCCGTGTGACTCTCCAGGGCGCCGGATTGGCTTTCCCACTACTGGTGGGGGCAGGATGCGTAACCGGGCGCGAGGGTCCGGCAACGGACCCGGGTCCGGGGACTGTCCGAGGGCCCTGGCAGCATCGGCTTCGATCTCACGCCTCATTGGCAAGATGAACACGGGAGTACAACATGAACCGCAGTGAGCTGGTGGCCGCTCTGGCCGACCGCGCCGAGGTGACCCGCAAGGACGCCGACGCCGTTCTGGCCGCCCTCGCCGAGACCGTCGGTGAGATCGTCGCCAAGGGCGACGAGAAGGTGACCATCCCCGGCTTCCTGACCTTCGAGCGCACGCACCGCGCCGCTCGCACCGCCCGCAACCCGCAGACGGGTGACCCCATCAACATCCCCGCTGGTTACAGCGTGAAGGTCTCCGCGGGCTCCAAGCTCAAGGAAGCGGCCAAGGGCAAGTAAGGCCTTTGTGAGCACTGCTCAGCACTGAAGGGTGGTCACCCCGGCCGGGGTGACCACCCTTTTGGCCTTCGTGAGGCCCTGTCAGGCCCTCTGAGACACGAAGAAGCCCGTACGGACCGACCGGTCCGTACGGGCTTCTTCAGTGCGCTACGCGCCGTCAGGCGGCCGCTCCGCCCGGGAGCTCGACGTGCGCCCCGAGCTCCTTCAGCTTCTCCATGCTGTGCTGTCCCGGGGGATGACCCCCGGACCCCCAGCCGGGCGCGGGCCCAGCCGGGTGGTGCTGCACGGTCAGGCGGCCGCTCCGCCCGGGAGCTCGACGTGCGCCCCGAGCTCCTTCAGCTTCTCCATGAAGTTCTCGTAGCCACGGTTGATCAGGTCGATGCCGTGGACGCGGGACGTGCCCTCGGCCGCCAGGGCGGCGATGAGGTACGAGAAGCCGCCGCGGAGGTCGGGGATGACCAGGTCGGCGCCCTGCAGCTTCGTCGGGCCGGAGACGACCGCGGAGTGCAGGAAGTTGCGCTGGCCGAAGCGGCAGGCGGAGCCGCCCAGGCACTCGCGGTAGAGCTGGATGTGAGCGCCCATCTGGTTGAGCGCGGAGGTGAAGCCGAGGCGCGACTCGTAGACCGTCTCGTGGACGATCGACAGGCCGGAGGCCTGGGTGAGCGCCACGACCAGCGGCTGCTGCCAGTCGGTCTGGAAGCCGGGGTGGACGTCGGTCTCCAGCGCGATGGCGTTGAGCGAGCCGCCCGGGTGCCAGAAGCGGATGCCCTCGTCGTCGACCTCGAACGCGCCGCCGACCTTCCGGAAGGTGTTGAGGAAGGTCATCATCGAGCGCTGCTGGGCGCCGCGGACGTAGATGTTGCCCTTGGTGGCCAGCGCCGCCGACGCCCAGGAGGCCGCCTCCAGGCGGTCGGAGAGGGCGCGGTGGTTGTAGCCGTCGAGCGAGTCGACACCGGTGATGCGGATGGTGCGGTCGGTGTCCATGGAGATGATCGCGCCCATCTTCTGCAGCACGCAGATGAGGTCCTCGATCTCCGGCTCCACGGCCGCGTTCGACAGCACGGTGACGCCCTCGGCCAGCACGGCCGTCAGCAGCACCTGCTCGGTCGCGCCGACCGACGGGTACGGCAGCTGGATCTTGGTGCCGCGCAGCCGCTGCGGGGCCTCCAGGTACTGGCCGCCCTCCCGCTTCTCGATGGTGGCGCCGAACTGGCGCAGCACCTCGAAGTGGAAGTCGATGGGCCGGCCGCCGATGTCGCAGCCGCCCAGGCCGGGGATGAAGGCGTGGCCGAGGCGGTGCAGCAGCGGGCCGCAGAAGAGGATCGGGATGCGCGAGGAGCCGGCGTGGGCGTCGATGTCCGCGACGTTGGCGCTCTCCACGCGGGACGGGTCCATGACCAGTTCGCCCGGCTCGTCGCCGGGGCGGACGGTCACACCGTGCAGCTGCAGCAGGCCGCGGACGACGCGCACGTCGCGGATGTCGGGCACATTGCGCAGCCGGCTGGGACCGCTGCCGAGCAGCGCGGCGACCATGGCCTTCGGCACGAGGTTCTTCGCACCGCGGACACGGATCTCGCCCTCGAGCGGGGTACCGCCGTGGACAAGCAGGACATCGTCAGGGCCGGTCATGGATCTCGCGTTCCTGGAGTTGGGCAGGGGGCAAGAAGAAAGGGTAATGCGACCGGAGGGCCCGACTGCCGCCTGATGGGGGCTTTGCGTACGTCATGGATTGGCAACAACACGCTGCGTTTATGGAACGGTCGCTACCGGTTATCACCGGTCGCTCTGCGCGGTGGCTGCTCTCGTACGCCCCTCGTCGCTCCCTGTCCGTCCTCGCAGTCCACTCCCCGTTCGGGCCGGAAATGCGGGATCATGTGGCCATGACCGAGGTGTCCTCGCTCACAGGGCGACTGCTTGTCGCGACACCGGCGCTCTCGGACCCGAACTTCGACCGCGCCGTGGTGCTGCTGCTCGACCATGACGACGAGGGCTCCCTCGGCGTGATCCTCAACCGGCCGACCCCGGTCGGCGTGGGCGACATCCTCGCGTCCTGGGCCGGTCTGACCGGGGAGCCGGGCGTGGTCTTCCAGGGCGGCCCGGTCTCGCTCGACTCGGCCCTCGGCGTGGCCGTCGTGCCGGGGGAGGCGCACGAGGCGGGCGAGCGGGGCGCCCGGCCGGGTCCCGGGCTCCGCGGCGAGGACACCGGCGACGACGGCCCGCTCGGCTGGCGCCGGGTGCACGGCGCGATCGGCCTCGTCGACCTGGAGGCCCCGCCGGAGCTGCTGGCCACGGTCCTCGGCTCGCTGCGGATCTTCGCCGGGTACGCCGGGTGGGGCCCCGGACAGCTGGAGGACGAGCTGGTCGAGGGCGCCTGGTACGTCGTGGAGTCCGAGCCCGGCGACGTCTCCTCGCCCGACCCCCAGCAGCTGTGGCGCGCCGTGCTGCGCCGCCAGCGGAACGAACTGGCGATGGTCGCCACCTATCCGGACGACCCGAGCCTCAACTGACGGCGCCCGGCCCCAGTACCCTTGGGGACCATGAGCACTCTCGAGCCCGAGCGCGGGGCAGGTACCGGCACCCTCGTCGAGCCGACGCCGCAGGTGTCGCACGGCGACGGCGACCACGAGCGCTACGCCCATTACGTCCAGAAGGACAAGATCATGGAGAGCGCGCTCTCCGGCTCCCCGGTCGTGGCCCTCTGCGGCAAGGTCTGGGTGCCCGGGCGCGACCCGAAGAAGTACCCGGTCTGCCCGATGTGCAAGGAGATCTTCGAGGGTCTCGGCTCCACGGGCGGCGACAAGGACAAGGGCAAGGGCGGGGACAAGAAGTAGTCCGGCACCGGGTGTCCGGGGGTTCCGCCCCCGGGCCCCGGTTTCGGGAAGGGGCGGGTCGGGGGCAAGAACACCCCATGGACCTCATCCCGTCCCCGCAGCAGATCCGGCCCGTACCCCCCGCAGGGCACTGCGCGCTCGACGCCCGCACCCTGCTCGACGCCCACCCCGGCACCGAGGACGTGGCCCGCTGGCTGCGCGCCACGGTCGGCGCGGCCACCAGCCTCCCGCTGGACCCCGGCACCGCCGGAACCCACCGCATCGTGCTCGGAGTCGACCGCTCGCTGAGCACCGAGGCATACCGCCTCGTCGTCGGCGACGACACGGTCGACATGACCGGCGGCAGCCCCGCCGGCGTCTTCTGGGCCGCCCAGACCTTCCGCCAACTCCTCGGCCCGGACGCCTTCCGCCGCGCCCCGCTGCACGCGGACCGGCAGTGGACGGTGCCCTGCACCGTCATCGAGGACGCCCCCCGCTTCGCCTGGCGCGGCGTACTCCTCGACGTCGCCCGGCACTTCATGCCCAAGGACGGCGTCCTCCGCTACCTCGATCTGCTCGCCGCCCACAAGCTGAACGTCCTGCACCTGCACCTGACGGACGACCAGGGCTGGCGGATCGAGATCGAGCGCTACCCGAAGCTGACCGAGGCCGGCGCCTGGCGGGCCCGCAGCAAGCTCGGGCACCGGGCGTCCCCGCTCTGGGACGAGCGCCCGCACGGCGGGTACTACACGCAGGACGACATCCGCGAGATCGTCGCGTACGCGGCCGAGCGGCACATCACCGTCGTCCCCGAGATCGACCTCCCCGGCCACTCGCAGGCCGCCATCGCCGCATACCCGGAGCTCGGCAACGCCGACGTCGTCGACACCGCCGCCCTCGACGTCTGGGACACCTGGGGCGTCAACCCGAACGTCCTCGCCCCCACCGACACCGTTCTCGCTTTTTACGAGAACGTCCTCGCCGAGGTCCTCGACCTCTTCCCCTCCCCTTTCATCCACATCGGCGGCGACGAGTGCCCCAAGGACCAGTGGAAGGCATCTCCGGCCGCCCAGGCCCGCATTGCAGCCGAGGGCCTGGCCGACGAGGACGAGCTGCAGAGCTGGTTCATCCGGCACTTCGACCGCTGGCTCGCCGGGCGCGGGCGGCGGCTCGTCGGCTGGGACGAGATCCTGGAGGGCGGCCTGGCCGCGGGAGCGACCGTCTCCTCCTGGCGCGGATACGCGGGCGGAATCGCCGCCGCGCGCGCCGGACACGACGTCATCATGTGCCCCGAGCAGCAGGTCTACCTCGACCACCGGCAGGCGGACGGCCCCGACGAGCCCGTCCCCATCGGCTACGTCCGCACCCTGGAGGACGTCTACCGCTTCGAACCCGTCCCCCCGGAGCTCGCCGGAACTCCCGCCGCCGCACACGTCCTCGGCGCCCAGGCCAACCTCTGGACCGAGGTGACGGAGACCCAGCAGCGCGTGGACTACCAGGCGTTCCCCCGGCTCGCCGCCTTCGCCGAGACCGCGTGGTCCGCGCTGCCGGCGCCCGCGGAGCGCGACTGGGCCGGGTTCGAACGCCGGATGGCCGTCCACTACGCCCGGCTCGACGCCCTCGGCGTGGACTACCGGCCGTCCGGCGGCCCGCGGCCCTGGCAGCGCCGCCCGGGTGTGCTCGGACGCCCGATCGAGGGCCCGCCCCCGATCGTGTGAGCCGCGGCGGAAGGTGACGGCCCGTGCGGCGTGCCCCTGGCACCGTGGTCCTTCACACACCGCCGTAAGTCGTACAAGGATCCCCGAAGCATGGCAATACGCCCACAGCGCGCAGAGGCCGGCCTCCGCCCGGGGCCGGCCCGGCGGTTCGCGGACCCTCGCGACGGCGACCTCCGAAGATGTGCCAGAGTTGCCACGTCCGGGCCGACAGCACGTACCGTACGGCGAGACCTGGCGGCACAGTCGGGACCTCCGGGGAAGGGGCAGGTGGGTTGACCACGCACGCACCGCAGGCGGCGCACACCGTGACGTTGCCGGGCACGCTCGACGAGGCCGTGGCGGCGCTCGCCGCCATGCCCACAGCCGTGCCCGTCGCGGGCGGCACCGATCTGATGGCCGCCGTCAACTCGGGACTGCTGCGCCCCGCCGGACTCGTCGGCCTCGGCCGGATCAACGAGATCCGCGGCTGGCAGTACCAGGACGGCGCGGCCCTGCTCGGTGCCGGTCTCACCCACGCCCGCATGGGCCGCCCGGACTTCGCCGCCCTCATCCCCGCCCTCGCCGCCGCCGCCCGCACCGCGGGCCCGCCGCAGATCCGCAACGCCGGCACCCTCGGCGGCAACATCGCCTCGGCCGCACCGGCCGGCGACGCCCTGCCCGTGCTCGCCGCCCTGGAGGCCTCGCTCGTCATCGCGGGCCCCGGCGGAGGGCGCCGCGAGGTGCCGGTCGGCCGGATGCTCGCCGGCCTCGACATGCTGCGGCCGGGCGAGCTCATCGGCCACGTCCGCGTGCCGCTGCTGCACGCCCCGCAGGTCTTCCTCAAGGCCACCGGCCGCACCGGCCCGGGCCGCGCCACCGCCTCCGTCGCCGTCGTCCTCGACCCGGCGCGGCGCAGCGTGCGCTGCGCGGTGGGCGCCGTCGCGCCCATGCCGCTGCGGCCGTTCGACACCGAGCACTGGGTGTCCTCGCTCATCGACTGGGACGGCGACCGCACCCTCGCGCCCGAGGCGCTCGCCGCCTTCGGCGAGTACGTGGCCGTCGCCTGCATCCCCGACCCCGTACCCGAGCATTCCGCCGCCCTGACCGGCGACGGGCCGGGTACCCTGCCGCCGGCGGTGCTGCATCTCCGTCGTACGGTGGCGACTCTGGCCCGCCGAGCACTGGGGAGGGCACTCGCGTGAGTGACGAACAGCAGCGACACACCGAGGGCGGCTGGCAGCCGATCCCCCAGGGCGCAGGGCTGGACGCGGACGGCACGACGTTCGTCCAGCTGCCGCCCGAACTCCTCGCACAGCCGGGTACTTCCGGCGGCTGGGGCCCCCTCGCGGCGCCGGGCACCCCGGCGCCCGCACCCGCGCCTGCACCCGCGCCCGCTCCGGCGGTGACGTGGCCGGACCCGTACGCCTCCCCGGCAGCCACCGGGGAGTGGGACGTGCGGGGCGCCGACGCCGGCGGCCCCGCGGACCCGCAGGCCACGCAGGAGTGGGCCGTCCCGTTCGGCGCCACGGAGGGCGACACGGGCCAGTGGTCCGTCCCGGCCGCCGGGGACGACTCGGTGGAGGAGTCCGGCGAGTACCCGATGCGCGAACGGGCCGCCGCGCCCGTGGACATCACCGGTACAGGTGATCACCTGACCGAGGCGTGGACGGCCGGGCCGGCCCCCGAGCCCGAGCCTGCGCCCGAGCCGGCTGCCGCGCCGGTGGAGCCGGCGGCGGAGTCGGCGGACGAGAAGCAGACCGAGGACGAGGCCGCAGCCCTCGAACCCGCCCCGGAGCCCGCCCCCGCCCCCGAAGCGGACCCGGAGGCCGCCCCCGGCGACCATGGCGACCCCGGCGGCCTCGCGGAAGCGGAACCGCACGACGAACACCCGCGCGTCTCCTACGTCCTGTGCGTCAACGGCACCGACCGCCCCGTGACCGACTCCTGGATCGGGGAGTCCCTGCTCTACGTCCTGCGCGAGCGGCTCGGCCTCGCGGGCGCCAAGGACGGCTGCTCACAGGGCGAGTGCGGCGCGTGCTCGGTGCAGGTCGACGGCCGGCTCGTCGCCTCCTGCCTCGTACCGGCCGCGACGACCGCCGGTTCGGACGTCCGCACCGTCGAGGGCCTGACCGTCGACGGGCAGCCGTCCGACGTCCAGCGCGCACTGGTCGAGTGCGGGGCCGTGCAGTGCGGGTTCTGCGTGCCCGGACTGGCCATGACCGTGCACGACCTGCTTGAGGGCAACCACGCCCCGAGCGAGCTCGAGACCCGGCAGGCGATCTGCGGCAACCTCTGCCGCTGCTCCGGCTACCGGGGCGTCCTCGACGCGGTGCGCCAGGTGGTCGACGAGCGCACCGAGACGGCCGCCGCGCTCGAAGAGGCGCAGCAGCCGGAGACCGAGACGGCACGCATCCCGCACCAGGCGGGTCTGCACAACGGCGGCAGCGGAAGGGCAACGGCATGAGCGGAATGGGCGGCGCGACCGGCATGGGCTTGGGCGAGGGCCTCGGCGCCGCCACTGCGGTGACCGCTCCGCCGCCCGTCCTGACCGAGCCGCGCACGCACGGCATCGGCGTCTCGCTCCCCTCCACGGACTCCCTGCCCAAGGCCCAGGGCACCTTCCCGTACGCCGCCGACCTGTGGGCCGAGGGCCTGCTGTGGGCGGCCGTGCTGCGCTCCCCGCACCCGCATGCCCGCATCGTCACCATCGACACCTCGGCCGCCGCGGCGATGCCGGGCGTCCGGGCCGTCGTCACGCACGAGGACGTGCCGGGCTCCGCCGCGCACGGCCGCGGGATCGCCGACCGCCCGGTCTTCGCCTCCGGGATCGTCCGCCACCACGGCGAGCCGATCGCCGCCGTGGCCGCCGACCACCCCGACACGGCCCGCCTCGCGGCGGCGGCCATCGCCGTCGAGTACGAGGTGCTGGAGCCGGTCACCGACCCGGAGCAGGCGTTCGCCGCCGAACCGCTGCACCCCGACGGCAACTTGATCCGCCACATCCCGCTGCGCTTCGGCGACCCGGAGGCGACGGGCGAGGTCGTCGTCGAGGGCCTGTATCGCATCGGCCGCCAGGACCCGGCCCCCATCGGCGCCGAGGCCGGCCTGGCCGTGCCGCGCCCCGACGGCGGCGTGGAGATCTACACCGCCTCGACCGACCCGCACGCCGACCGCGACCAGGCCGCCGCCTGCTTCGGCCTGGACCCCGAGCGCGTGAAGGTCGTCGTCACCGGCGTCCCCGGCTCCATGGGCGACCGCGAGGACGCGGGCATCCAGCTCTCGCTGGGCCTCCTCGCCCTGCGCACCGGCCACCCGGTGAAGCTGGCGGCCACCCGCGAGGAGTCCTTCCTCAGCCACCCGCACCGCCACCCGACGCTCCTGCGCTACCGCCACCACGCGGACGCGGAGGGCAAGCTGGTGAAGGTCGAGGCCCAGATCCTGATGGACGCGGGCGCGTACGCGGACTCGTCGTCCGACGCACTGGCCGCCGCCGTCGCCTTCGCCTGCGGCCCGTACGTCGTCCCGCACGCCTTCGTCGAGGGCTGGGCGGTACGCACCAACAACCCGCCCTCCGGCCACGTGCGCGGCGAGGGCGCCATGCAGGTGTGCGCGGCGTACGAGGGCCAGATGGACAAGCTGGCGGCGCAGCTGGGCATCGACCCGGCGGAGCTGCGGATGCGCAACGTCATGGCGACGGGCGACCTGCTGCCCACGGGCCAGACGGTGACGTGCCCGGCACCGGTCGCCGAACTGCTGCGCGCGGTACGCGACTTCCCGCTCCCGGCCCTGCCCAAGGACGACCCGGAGGACGGCTGGCTCCTGCCCGGCGGCCCGGACGGCGCGGGCGACCCGGGCGCGGTGCGCCGGGGCGTGGGCTACGGCGTGGGCATGGTCCACATGCTGGGAGCCGAGGGCGCGGACGAGGTCTCGACGGCCACGGTCAAGGTCAGCGGCTCGGTGGCGACGGTGATCTGCGCGGCGGTGGAGACGGGCCAGGGGTTCACCACGCTGGCGCGTCAGATCGTCCAGGAGGTCCTCGGCCTGGAGGAGGTCTACGTCGCCCCGGTCGACACCGACCAGCCGCCGTCGGGCCCCGCCTGCCACGGCCGCCACACCTGGGTGTCGGGCGGCGCGGTGGAGCGCGCGGCGCGCATGGTGCGGACGCAACTGCTGCAGCCGCTGGCCGCGCAGTTCGGGATGTCGACGGAGCTGCTGCAGATCACGGACGGCAAGATCACGTCGTACGACGGGGTGTTGAGCACGACGGTCGCGGAGGCCCTGGACGGCAAGGAGCTCTGGGCGACGGCCCAGTGCCGCCCCCACCCCACGGAGCCGCTCGACGACACGGGCCAGGGCGACGCCTTCGTCGGCATGGCGTTCTGCGCGGTGCGTGCCGTGGTCGACGTGGACGTGGAACTCGGCTCGGTGAGGGTCGTCGAAATGGCACTCGCCCAGGACGTCGGCCGCATCCTCAACCCGGCCCAGGCTCGGGCCCGCATCGAAGCGGGCGTCACCCAGGGCGTGGGCGCGGCGCTGACGGAGAACCTGCGCACACCGGGCGGCCAGGTGCGCTGGCCGGACCTGACGGGGTACGCCCTGCCGACGGCGCTGGACGCGCCGGACATCCGCATCGTGAAGCTGGTGGAGGAACGGGACGTGGTCGCCCCGTTCGGCGCGAAGGCGATCAGCGCGGTGCCGGTGGTGACGTCGCCGGCGGCGATCGCCTCGGCGGTACGGGCGGCGACGGGCCGGCCGGTGAACCGGCTGCCGATCCGCCCCCAGACGGCGGCGGTCGTCTGAGTCTGAGTACGCGCGCGTGGGCTGATTGAGTACGGGAGCGCAGGCGGGGCCGGGCTGTTGGTTGCTTGGCTGGTGTCCATGAGGAACACCACGATGAACGGCTGGCAGCAGCCGCCGATACCGGCTGTGCGCCCGTACGACGGCAAGGCGTGGTGCGTGCGCGGCGTGACGGCTTTGCTGGTCCTGCCGTTGCTCGCCTTCGACCTTTTCCTGATCGGCTTGTCCCCGATGGCGACGGACAGTTGCGGCCCGGACCACTGCTCCGACGCGCTCATGACGTCACTGGCGGCCGCACCGGTCGTCTGGCTCGTCGCGGCCGCCCTGCTCGTCGTGACCTGGGCCCTGCCGTCCCACCCGCGGTACGGGGTGACGCGTGGGGCGGTGGCGGCGGGGGCGTTCGCGGCGGGAGCGCTGGTGATCGGCATCCTCGCGAACCTGCCGATGGGCTGACGCGCCGTCTGAGTACCTGTACTCAGGTGGGCTGTCGGTACCGGACAGTAGGCTGCGTCCCGTCAAGAAGAGCGGACGAGGGACGGGACGGGCGGGGCGGACGTGGGCGCCGACAGATTGCACGCAGAGCTGGAATCGCTCAAGACCTTCAAGGGCAGGGTCGACGAGCTTCTGGCCTCCCTGCACGACTCGGCGGCGGCCCCCGGACGCGTGGCGGAGGCGAGCCTCGGGGCGGGGCACCTCGGCGTGAACTTCGCCGAGGCGGGCGGCCTGTACAGCGCGTACAACGAGGTGCATGCGCAACTGGAGCAGCTCTCCCAGCTGTTCGCAGACCTGATCGAGGCGATGGGCACGGCGGTGCTGGGCGCGCACGACGGCTACGCGAACGTCGACGCGGAGCTGAAGGAACGCATGTGGGCGGCGCAGCGCCGGGCGCAGGAGCTGGGCGGGGCGGCCACTCCGGCCGGGGGCGGGCGCGGTGGCAGGGCCGGCGCCGGCGCCGCGGCCAATAGCGAAGGGACGATCTAGGTGACGACCCCTGTCGCGGGTGGGGGCGGCGTGAGCCCGCTCATCAGGCAGCCGGTCAGCGGCCTGCTCACGGTGTCGGACTTCGAGTCGAAGTCCCCGAATGCCGAAGCCGAGCCAACCACCCCAGTGCAAGCCTCAGATGACGACGGCCTGCTCTCCACGCGCAACATGCTCGCGGCAGGCATCGCAGGAGTCGTCGCACTGGCGGTCGCGGTCCCCGTACTCGTCAACCGTCGACGCAAGGCCTGACGACTCGTACCCCTCCCGGGCGGACCCGCGGCAACCTGCTTGCGGCAGGCGTCGCAGGCGTGATCGCCTTGGCGATCGCCGCACAGCCTGACGACCATCAGGAGCCGCCCTCCATGAGCGCAGATCTGCTCGACGACAACCGTGTTGTCCTGGCACCTGCCCGGCCCGGCCCGGAAGGGCCCGAGGCTCAGGTTCTCTTCGAGACGCGCCGGACCGCTCAAGGACACATCTGTGGGCTTGTGTTCACCTCCGCGGAGCGGCTCGTGTCCTGTCTCGGGCCGGATCAGCCGTGGGTGGCCCTGCCCGTCGGTGCGTTGCGTGTCCTGCTCGGCGAGGCGGGTATCTCGGTCATCGCCGTCGATCCGGCGACGGCGGAGGCTGCGGCATGAGCGACAGGCTCTGCGCAACCGTGGACCACATCGACGCCACCGGCAAGGCGTTCCACCGCGAGGCGGCGGAGCTCGGACGCACCAGGCACCTGGCGTCCCCGCCGACCCCCGGGGTCGGTGACGTCGCCCTCGGCTCCGCCCTCTCGCGCCTCAGCGACGCATTCGGTGCAGCGCACCAGATGATGACCGGCCTGATCGATGGCCACGGCAGCAAGCTGCGCAAGGCGGCGGCCGACTACCGGAACACCGATATCGACGTTCACGGGATGTTCGACGACCTGATCGAGAAGTACCAGGGCAAGGACTGAGGGGCCGACCGTGATCGACGACGACATCAGGGGGCTCCACGACGTCGCGCGCGACTACACGGCGGCCGCCCAGGCGTTGGACGAGTCGTCCAGGTTCCTGAACTCCAAGGTCGCCGGTGTGGTCCACGAGGCGGGGTGGACCGGGGAGGCCGCGAGTGCGTTCCAGACGGCGTGGGCCTCGGACGGCACGGTGCAGGCGGCGATGGCGGAGGCCATGTCGCAGGTAGCGGACATCGTCACGGTTCTCGCGGACGAACTGTCCGAAGCGCGGCACGAGTTGGAGGCTGTCCAGGACCAGGACCAGGACCAGGGCCAGGGCCAGGACCAAGGCCAGGCGCAGGCCGTCGGCCTCACCCTTGCGGAAGCAGCGCTTTCCCGTGCACAGCACGTACGTCAGTGGGCTGCTCAGCGGCTGAACGGCGTTGCGGGTCAGATCCTCCCCTGCGACGGGTCCCCCGAGACGCTCGGCCCCGCGGACCAGCTCACGCTCGCGGAGGTGCTGCGAGGTCTGTACACGGCACCGGCGGCGGTCACGGAGGTCGGCCACGAGCGGTTGGAGCGGCTGCAGAAGCAGGCGGCGGACCTGAAGCGGGCGCATGCGGGGGTGCCGAAGGGCAGCGAGGAGTGGGACCGGATGCTGGAGCAGCGCCGGACGACGCGGGCTGCGCTCACCGAGCAGCGGATGAGCGTCTCGTCCGTCGAGGGCTGGGCCGGCAAGTTCAAGGGAAGCAAGGGCGCCAGGCTCACGGTCGGGGAGATCGCGGACCGGTTCCGCGGAGGAAGGACCGGGGCGGTGGGCGCGATGGGTGCCCTCAGCGGAGTCCTGACCGGGGCGACGGTCTACTGCCAGGCCGAGGAGGACCACGAGAAGGGCTGGTCCTGGGGCGAGGCCGTGGCCAAGGCCGGCGGCCCGGCGGTGGCGGGGCTGGCCTCGGGCGTCCTCGTGGAGTCGGGGGTCGCCGCCATCGGTGCAGCGGCACCTCCGGTGGCCGTGGCCGCAACGGGTGTTGCGGCAGGTGCGGTCCTCGGGTACGGCGTGGGGACGTTCGGCTACGAGCTCACCCACAGAGCCCACTTCAGCCGGCACATCCACCAGGACGGTGTCGTCGCCGGCATCGGAGAAGGCTTCGCCGACGCCGGCAGGGCGTGGGCCGACAACGACGCGGTGGACCTGTGGCACAAGGGACAGAATTCGGCCAGGCAGGTGTGGCGCAGCCTCTTCGGGTGACCCGAACCCTCGCGCCACGCCGGCAAAGATGAAGATCTGCGGCCCGCCTAATGCCCCCGCTCCCGCTCGGCCGCGCTCCGTTCCACGCAGAACTCGTTGCCCTCGACATCGGCCATGGTCGCCCACCCCGTCCCGTCCGGGCGGCGGAAGTCGTCCACCATCGTCGCCCCCAGGGCGAGCAGGCGCTCCACCTCCTCGTCGCGCGTGCGGCCCTGCGGCTGCAGGTCCAGGTGCACGCGGTTCTTCACGATCTTTCGCTCGGGCACCGTGATGAACAGCAGTGACGCGCTCGCGGAGGTGACGATCGCCTCCGGGTCGCCCGGATGGTCGTCGGCGGCGAGCGAGCCGTCGAGGACCTCGGCCCAGAAGGAGGCCAGGCGGTGGGCGTCGGCACAGTCGATGGTGATGTGACGCACGAGGGATGACATGCGCACCAGCCTACGGCCGGGGGCGATCGCCGAGAACGGTCGGGACCATGGCCGGTTGCGGTCGTCGGCAGTACCCTGCCGGCCGTGGATGCCCTCGCCTTCGACCCCGTCGCCGAGCACGACAAGACCCGCGCCGCGCTGCACGAGACGGCCCAGCGGCTCGGCCAACTGCTCGACAACGTCGGCGACATGACCGTGCCGTCCAGCCTCCCCGACTGGACGGTGGGCGACGTCGGCGCCCACCTCCGGGCCGTCTACCTCGCCTACTGCTCCGCCTTCACCGGCGAGTTCGCCGACTGGGGCGGCGTTCTTCCGCCCGGGGACGGCTCGTTGACCGAGCGGATCACTGCCGTGAACGCCAAGGCCGTCTCGCTCTTCGGCGCGGACGAACGCGCACACCTCGGCGACTTCGTCCGCGACCACGGCGAAACGTTCCTCCGGGTCACCGGGGGACTCGCGCCGGAGACGCCCGTACCCACGCCCTGGTACGGACAGCAGGTGACCCTGACGCTTGCCACCGCCACCGGGCTGATGCTCAGCGAAAGCCTGCTCCACGGGCTCGACATCGCCCGCGGCGCCCGGCTCCCCTGGACGATCGGGGCGGACGCGGCACGGCTGGTCGTCGGGCAGTCGCTGCCGACGATGATGCCGCTCACCCTGGACCGGGCGAAGGCGCAAGGCGTGCGCATCTCCTTCGACCTCGCCGTCCGCGGCGGGCCGCGGCTGGTGGCCGCCGTCGAGGACGGGACGATGACGGTGACCCGCGAGGGGACGTCCTCGCGCCGCTCCGACTGCCGGATCTCCATGGATCCGGTCGCCTTCCTGCTGATCGCCTTCCGACGCTCACCGCTCTGGAAGGAGATGGCGCAGGGCCGGATCCTGGCCGGCGGCCCCCGGCCGTGGCTCGCCCTGCGCCTGCGCGGGCTCATCGCCGGTCCGTGAGCAACGGACGGGTATGGAGGCCGTGGCGGGAATCGAACCCACGTAACTCGCTTTGCAGGCGAGCCCCTCAACCACTCGGGCACACGGCCGTTTCGTGCAACTGCCCACGACCATAGGGCGCCGGGGGCGCGGGCTCAATGGGGCCTCGGGGCCTGCCACGCACCCGACATGCTGCGTTCACGGAACGGCGGGAGGATCGGGAGGACGGAGTGCCGTGGCGATCATCCAGAAGCAACCCACCGGTCCTCGCCCCCTTCCCCCAAATTCCGCTTATGATTCCTGCGTGTTCGACTCGCGGCACATCAAGACGTTTCATGCGGTGGTCACGACGGGGTCGTACTCCGCAGCCGCCCGCGCGCTCGGATACACGCAGCCCGCGATCACCCAGCAGATGAAGGCGCTCGAACGGGCCGTCGGCACGCCCCTCTTCACCCGGGCCGGGCGGCGGATGCGGCTGACCGAGGCCGGGGAGGCGATGGCGCGGCACGCCGAGACGATTCTGGACAGCCTCACCGCCGCGCAGCAGCAGATGAGTTCGCTGACGCGGCTGCGGGCCGGGCGGGTGCGGGTCTGTGCGTTTCCCAGCGCCGGCGCCACCATCGTGCCCGAGGCCCTCGCCCGGCTGGCCGCCGATCATCCGGGGGTGCGGGTCGAACTGCTGGAGGGCGAGCCGCCCGAGTCGCTGCGCCGGCTGGTGCGCGGCGAGTGTGACATCACGCTCGCCTTCACCTATCCCGGCCTGCGCGAACAGGTTCCCGAGGAGCTGGTCGAGATACCGCTCATGGAGGACCAGCTGACCGTGCTGCTGCCCGCGGGGCATCCGTTCGCCCGGCGCCGCGCGGTCAAGCTGGCCGAGCTGGCGGACGAGCGCTGGATAGCCGGGTGCCTGCGCTGCCGCGCCAACTTCCTCCACGAGTGCGCCGAGGAGGGCTTCGCGCCCGACATCGCCTTCACCACGGACGACATCCTCGTCGTGCAGTCGCTCGTCGCCGAAGGGCTCGGCGTGGCCATGATGCCGGGGCTCGTCCTGTCCTTCCTGCGCCACGACAAGATCACCGGGCGGGCCCTCGACCCCGCGTCCCGCCGGCAGGTCTCCGCCTACGTGCTGCGCGAGCACCTCCGGATTCCGGCCACCATGCTCGTCCTGGACGAGCTGAAGGCCGTCGCGGCGCGGCGGGTCGGCTGCTGAGGGCTTCCGCCGGTTGTCGGTCGGCTGCGGGTCGGTGTCGGTTTCTCGCGCAGTTCCCCGCGCCCCTTCGGGGCGCCCTCTTCGAACAGAGCAGCCCCGATCCATAAGCTCGCTTGAGAATCCTCTCTACGAACTGTCGTTGGACTGATGGATCAAGTCGCCCGACTCTGCACGTATGACCACACCTACCGCACCCCCGACGACAGCCCGCCTGGACGAGCTCATCGGCGATGTCCGGGAGGCCGTAGGCCGCGGACTGCCGCCCGACACGACGGCGTACCTCGTCGGTGAGCGGCTCGCGGCCCACCTCGGCGCCGGCGATCTGCTGACCGAGGAGCAGTGCGAGGGCGACCCCGAGCACTACCGCCAGCACATCCTGCACGCCGAACCCGACGGCAGCTTCTCCGTCGTCGCGCTCGTCTGGATGCCCGGGCAGCAGACCTGTATCCACGACCACGTCTCCTGGTGCGTCACCGGAGTCCACCAGGGCACCGAGAGCGAGCGCCGCTACCGCCTCGTCCCGGAGGGCCTGACCGCCCGGCTCGTCGCGACCGAGGACGTGGTCAACGCCCAGGGCGGCGTGTGCGGCTTCGCGCCGCCCGGTGACATCCACCGGGTGCGCAACGCCGGTTCGTCCACCGCCATCTCCGTCCACATCTACGGCGCCGACGTCTCGCGGCTCGGATCGAGCGTCCGCCGCGTGTACGACCTTCCGGCCCACGAGCTCTGACCGCACACATGACACTGATCTCTTCGCGGGAGCGGGCACGTTCCTCCGCCGGCACCGGGCGCACACCCGGCAAGCTGCCCGGCCTCGCCATGGCCGCCGCGGGGGTCGCCCTCTCCTGGGGCGTCCACCGGCTCGTGCCCGCCGTCCCGATGCTCACCATGGCCGTCGTGCTCGGCATCGCCGCCGCGCACCTGCCGGGAGCACGCGCCCTGGTGCGCGGCGCCGGGCGGCCCGGGCTGACGCTGGCCGGCAAGCGGCTCATGCGCGTCGGCGTCGTCCTGCTCGGCCTCAAGCTCAGCCTGGACGACGTGCTCGGGCTGGGCTGGGCCACCGTGGTCATGGTGCTGGTCACCGTCGTGGCGACGTTCTTCGGGACGCTGTGGCTCGGCCGCCGGCTCGGGCTGCGCGGCGACCAGCCGCTGTTGATCGCGACCGGGTACTCGATCTGCGGGGCCTCCGCGATCGGCGCCGTCAGCGAGGTGTCCGGCAGCGACGAGGAGGACGTGGCGACGTCCGTCGCCCTGGTCACGCTGTGCGGCACGCTCGCCATCGCCGTCCTGCCGCTGCTCCACCACCCGCTCGGGCTGGACGACGCGCAGTTCGGGCGGTGGGTCGGTGCGGGCGTGCACGACGTCGGACAGGTGGTCGCCACCGCGCAGACCGCCGGACCGGCGGCGCTCGGCGAGGCCGTGCTCGTCAAGCTGATGCGGGTGGCGCTGCTGGCGCCGCTCGTCGCGGCGGTGGCCGTCGCGGTGCGCCGGAGGCGGGCGTACGACGCTCCCCCAGCTACCGCTGGGGGTACCCCCGACGCCGGTGCGGCGGAGGGCAAGCGGCCCGCGCTCGTACCGCTCTTCGTGCTCGGCTTCCTCGCCATGGTCGTCGTCCGGACGACCGGCTGGGTGCCCGCAGCCGCCCTGGACGGTGCGCAGCACGTGCAGGAACTGCTGCTCGCCGCCGCCCTGTTCGGGCTCGGCAGTGCGGTGCACCTGCCCTCGCTGGTGCGGACCGGCGGGCGGGTCGCGGCGCTGGGGCTGTGCTCGTGGGTGGTGATCGCCGGGGTGTCGTACGGCGGTGTTCTGCTCACGACGTGAGAGGAGGAGGGGGCCCGGCCGGTGCCGGGCCGGCCGGCCTCCCTAGGACCGAAGGCGGAGCGGATCTGGTTCCCATGACAGGGGCGAAAACGCCCTGCGCTCCTTACTCTGAGGGGCATGACCGCTCCCGATTCCACCGAGTCCCCGGCCCTGCCCGGCATGCCCTCGCCCGACGCGCCGGAAGGCATACTCGGGCGCCGTCACCGGGCGCTCACCCTCGGCATCATCTCCGTCGTCTCCCTGATCGCCTTCGAGGCGAGCGCGGTCAACACCGCGATGCCGGTCGCCGCGCGGGCGCTCGACGGCATCGGGATGTACGCGTTCGCCTTCACCGCCTTCTTCACGGCGAGCCTGTTCGCCATGGCGCTGTCGGGGGAGTGGTGCGACCGAGCCGGACCGTCGGCCCCGCTCTTCACCGGCATCGGGGCCTTCGGCGCCGGCCTGCTCGGGGCCGGTGCGGCGCAGCAGATGTGGACGTTCGTGGCGGCGCGTGCCGTGCAGGGCGCCGGCTCCGGGCTGGTGATCGTCGCGCTGTACGTGGTCGTGGGGCGGGCCTACCCGGAACGGCTGCGG
This sequence comes from Streptoverticillium reticulum, assembly GCF_047456005.1. Classification (NCBI taxonomy): domain Bacteria; kingdom Bacillati; phylum Actinomycetota; class Actinomycetes; order Kitasatosporales; family Streptomycetaceae; genus Streptomyces; species Streptoverticillium reticulum. The sequence continues at coordinate 5,159,966 of NZ_CP179755.1, forward strand.
CCGTCGGTGATGGCCTCGTTCTCGGCGGCGTGGGTGGTCCCGGTCATCGTGGGCCCGGCGGTGGCCGGCACGGTCACCGAGCAGCTCGGGTGGCGCTGGGTGTTCCTCGCCATCCCGCTGCTGGTGCTGCCCCCGCTGCTGGTGATGCTGCCGGCCCTGCGGCGCGTCCCGGCCGGGGTGCGGACGGAGCGGATGGACCGGCGGCGGATCCTGCTGGCCCTCGCCGTGGCGGCGGGCGCCGGGCTGCTGCAGTACGCGGGCCAGGACCTGCGGCCCTGGTCCCTGCTGCCCGCGGCCGCCGGGCTGTTGCTGCTGGTGCCGTGCGTGCTGCGGCTGCTGCCGGCCGGGACGTTCCGGGCCGCGCGGGGGCTGCCGGCGGTGGTCCTGCTGCGGGGCATCGCGCAGGGCTCGTTCCTCGCCGCGGAGGGGTTCGTGCCGCTGATGCTCGTGACGGAGCGGGGGATGTCGGCCACGATGGCCGGGATGTCGCTGACGGGCGGCGGGCTGACGTGGGCGCTGGGCTCGTACACCCAGAGCCGTCCTGCGGCGGAGCCGTACCGGGCACGGCTGATGAGCCTGGGCATGGTCCTGCTGGCGGTGGCCGTCGGCGTCGTGCCGGCCGTGCTGGCCGGCGCCGTGCCGGTGTGGGTCGTGGCCGGCGCGTGGATCGTCGCCGGGTACGGGATGGGTCTGACGATGTCCAGCCTCGGCGTGCTGCTGCTGCGGCTCTCGCGGGAGGGGGAGGAGGGCACCAACTCGGCCTCGATGCAGGTGTCCGATGCGTTGGGCAGCATCGTGCTGGTGGGGGTGGCCGGTGTGCTGTTCGTCTCCTTCGGGGGCGGGTCGGTGTCCGCCGACGCCGGGGGCGCTGCCGCGCCGGGTGGGGCGTTCGCGGCCGTTTTTGCCGTGGCGGCGGCGTGTGCCCTGGCGGGTGCGTGGGTCGGTACGAGGCTGAGGCCTCGGGGGTAGGAGGCCGTGGTGCGGAGCCCCGGGAACGGTGCCGCACCGGGCGGCACCCCAGGGCCCCCGGCCCGGCCCGGTAGGCTGTCGCGGTTGCCTGTCGCCGACCCAGCCGACGGAGACCGTGACTACCACCACCACACATCACCAACTCTCGCCCGCCTTCCCCGGCAGGGCCCCCTGGGGTACCGCCAACAAGCTGCGTGCCTGGCAGCAGGGCGCCATGGACAAGTACATCCAGACGCAGCCCCGGGACTTCCTCGCCGTCGCGACCCCGGGCGCCGGGAAGACCACCTTCGCCCTGACCCTCGCCTCGTGGCTGCTGCACCACCACGTCGTCCAGCAGGTGACGGTGGTCGCACCCACCGAGCACCTGAAGAAGCAGTGGGCGGAAGCCGCCGCCCGCGTCGGCATCAAGCTCGACCCGGAGTACAGCGCGGGCCCGCTGGGCCGCGAGTACCACGGCGTCGCCGTCACCTACGCCGGCATCGGCGTACGGCCGATGCTCCACCGCAACCGGTGCGAGCAGCGCAAGACCCTCGTCATCCTCGACGAGATCCACCACGCCGGCGACTCCCGCTCCTGGGGCGAAGCCTGCCTGGAGGCCTTCGACCCGGCCACCCGCCGGCTGTGCCTGACCGGTACGCCCTTCCGGTCCGACACCAATCCCATCCCCTTCGTCACGTACGAGGAGGGCAACGACGGCATCCGCCGTTCCTCCGCCGACTACACGTACGGATACGGCAACGCCCTCTCCGACGGCGTCGTCCGGCCCGTCATCTTCCTCTCCTACAGCGGCAACATGCGCTGGCGGACCAAGGCGGGAGACGAGCTCTCCGCCCGGCTCGGCGAGCCGATGACGAAGGACGCGGTCTCGCAGGCGTGGCGCACCGCCCTGGACCCGCGCGGCGACTGGATGCCGAACGTGCTGCGCGCCGCCGACCAGCGGCTGACCGAGGTCCGCAAGTCCATCCCCGACGCGGGCGCCCTCGTCATCGCCTCCGACCAGGACTCGGCGCGCGCCTACGCCAAGCTGCTGCGCGAGATCACGGGTGAGGGCCCGACGGTCGTCCTCTCCGACGACTCCGGCGCCTCGCAGCGCATCGACGACTACGCGGGCGGCGACTCGCGCTGGATGGTCGCCGTCCGCATGGTGTCCGAGGGCGTCGACGTGCCGCGCCTCGCGGTCGGCGTCTACGCCACGACGATCTCCACGCCGCTGTTCTTCGCCCAGGCCGTCGGCCGCTTCGTGCGGTCGCGGCGCCGCGGCGAGACCGCGTCCGTCTTCCTGCCGACCATCCCCATGCTGCTCTCCTTCGCCAACGAGATGGAGGTCGAGCGCGACCACGTCCTCGACAAGCCCAAGAAGGACGGCGAGGAGGAGGACCCGTACGCCGAGTCCGAGAAGGAGATGGACGAGGCGAACAAGCAGGAGGACGAGGACACCGGCGAGCAGGACATGCTGCCCTTCGAGGCGCTGGAGTCCGACGCCGTCTTCGACCGCGTCCTGTTCAACAGCGCCGAGTTCGGCATGCAGGCGCACCCGGGCAGCGAGGAGGAGATGGACTACCTCGGCATCCCCGGCCTCCTGGAGCCCGACCAGGTGCAGCTGTTGCTGCAGAAGCGGCAGGCGCGGCAGATCGCGCACAGCCGTAAGAAGCCGGACGAGCAGGCCGACCTCCTGGAGATCCCCGCCGAGCGGCGGCCGGTGGTCACGCACAAGGAGCTGCTGGAGCTGCGCAAGCAGCTCAACACGCTCGTCGGCGCGTACGTCCACCAGAGCGGCAAGCCGCACGGCGTCATCCACACCGAGCTGCGCCGCGTGTGCGGCGGCCCGCCGAGCGCGGAGGCGACGGCCGGCCAGCTGACCGAGCGGATCGACAAGGTCCGGGAGTGGGCCACGCGCATGCGGTGACTCTTCACAGCGTGACTCCCACGCGGGGCGCGTCCGCCGTGCGCGCCCCGCGCACGGCGTCCGCATGCTGAAACTCCGGCTCCGATACTCGTGATTCGCCTGCGGGCTGACCGGATTGTGGGCAGACTCTTCCGCAGAGCGGACCGGCGGCGCTACGGTCCGGTCACGCACGCCCCGTGGCAGCGCCGCCGCGGAGCGCAGCCGGTACTCAGTGCGTCTCAGCAACCGGCGGCCTCTCCTTGCGCGCTGCCGGACGGGACCGGTGGCGCAACCCCACCGCATCGACGGCCGCCACTCATCGGAGGAGGGGGCGTCGTGACCGCGGAGACCTCGCAGACGCTCGACAGGGGACTGCGCGTCCTCAAACTGCTCGCCGACACCGACCACGGCCTGACCGTCACCGAGCTCTCCACCCGGCTCGGGGTCAACCGCACGGTCGTCTACCGCCTGCTCGCCACGCTGGAGCAGCACGCCCTCGTCCGCCGGGACCTCGGCGGCCGGGCCCGGGTCGGGCTCGGGGTGCTGCGGCTCGGACGGCAGGTGCACCCGCTGGTGCGGGAAGCGGCCCTGCCCGCCCTGCGGGCCCTCGCCGAGGATCTCGGGGCCACCGCCCACCTGACCCTCGTCGACGGGGCCGAGGCCCTCGCGGTCGCCGTCGTCGAACCGACCTGGACCGACTATCACGTGGCCTACCGGGCCGGCTTCCGCCACCCGCTCGACCGCGGCGCGGCCGGCCGGGCCATCCTCGCCGCCCGCCGCGGCGAGGCCGACTCCCCCGGCTACGCGCTCACCCACGGCGAGCTGGAGGCGGGCGCGAGCGGCGCGGCCGCGCCGCTGCTCGGGGTGACCGGGATCGAGGGCAGCGTCGGCGTGGTGATGCTCGCGGACTCGGTGCCCGAGCGGGTCGGGACACGGGTGATGGAGGCGGCGAAGGAGGTGGCCGACGCGCTGCGGTGAGCGGGATTGCTAGATTCGCACCATGTCTGCACCGTCCCGCCGCCCCCGTACCCTCGCCGTCTGCGCCGCGCCCGTGGTCGCGCTGCTGGCGGTGGCCGCGTTCGTGCCCCTGCCGTTCGCGATCGCGCAGCCCGGGACGACGGTGAACGTGCTGGGCTCCGACAAGAACAAGCCGGTGATCAGCATCAGCGGGGCGGAGAGCCGGCCGACGAACGGGCAGCTGCGGATGACCACGATCATGGCCACCGGGCCGCAGACCGACGTCATGCTCGGCGACGTGGTCGACGGCTGGTTCCGCACCGACCGCGCCGTCATGCCGCACGACGCCGTCTACCCGTCCGGGCAGTCGGACCGGCAGATCGAGCAGCACAACCTCGCGGAGATGGCGAAGTCGCAGGACGCGGCCGCGGCTGCTGCGCTGGGCTATCTGCAGCGGTCGCCGAAGGACGTCAAGGTCGAACTGCGCCTGGCCGACGTCGGTGGCCCGAGCGCGGGCCTGCTCTTCGCGCTGGGCGTCGTCGACAAGCTGAACGGGAACGGCAGCGGGGGAGACCTCACCGGCGGCCGGACCATCGCGGGCACCGGGACGATCGATCCGGACGGCAGCGTGGGCGCTGTCGGTGGCGTCTCGCTGAAGACGCAGGCTGCCAAGCGGGACGGGGCGACCGTCTTTCTCGTTCCCAAGGCGGAGTGCCGGGACGCCCAGGCGGAGTTGCCGAAGGGGATGCAGTTGATTCCGGTGACGGAGTTGAGCGACGCGGTGGCGTCGCTCAAGGCGCTTGCCTCCGGCGGGCAGGTGCCCAGCTGCTGAGTGAGCTGCGGGTCCGTTGTGGTTGCTCGCGCAGTTCCCCGCGCCCCTGACGGGGCGCGGCACGGGGGCATTCACCCCTTCCGCACGAACCCCTCCCGTACCAGCCACCCCAGCGCCACCGCCCGAGGGTCGTGCCCCTGCACGTCCACCTCCGCGTTCAGTTCCCGCGCCACCTCGTTCGTCAGCCGTGCCGTGATCGGGTCGAGCACGTCCCGGATCGCCGGATGCTCCCGCAGGGCCTTGGCGTTCAGCTCCGGCGCCGCGTTGTAGTTCGGGAAGAAGTGGCGGTCGTCCTCCATGACGGCCAGGTCCATCGCCTTGATCCGGCCGTCCGTCGTGAACACCTCCCCGTACGTGCACGAACGGCCCCCGGACACCTGGGTGTAGATGATGCCGCCGTCCATCTTCTGCACCCGCGACGCCGGGACCGTCATCCCGTACGCCTTCGCCATTCCCGGCAACCCGTCGTTCCGCGCGGCGAATTCGCTCTCCACGCACAGCGTCACCGCTCCCGGGTTCGTCGCCGCGAGTGCTGCGACGTCCGACAACGTCCGGGTCCCGTACCGCCGTTCGTTCTCCCGGTTCAGTGCCAGCGCGTACGTGTTGTCGAGCGCCGCGGGCGGCAGCCACGCCAGGCCGTTCTTCGCGTCCGCCTCGGCGACCGCGCGCCACTGTTCGTGCGGGTCCTTGATCGGCTTGTCGTGGCCGAGGTAGGTGATCCACGCGGTGCCCGTGTACTCGTACATCGCGTCCGCGCTCCCCGAGCGCACCGCCTCCCGGGCGCCGATCGAGCCCTGGATGTTGGTGCGGTCCAGTACGCTCGCGCCCGCCGCGCGGAAGGCGAGGCCCATGATCTGGCCGAGGACGATGTTCTCGCTGAAGTTCTTCGACGTCACCGTCAGGTGCGCGCCCTTCAGCGGCAGGCCCTGTCCCACCGACCCCGGCCGGACCTCCTCGACCAGCGGTGAGCCGCTGGTCAGCCCGCAGCCGCCGAGCAGTGCCGCCGGCAGGAACAGCACCCCGGCGATCAGGGTCGCCACCACCGCGCGCCGCTTGGCGCGGGCCACCTCCGCCTGGTGCGCCGCCTCCAGCACCCCGGCCACGGTCACTCGCCCCCCTCCAGGCCGCGCGGCCGCAGCAGCATCTCCGCCAGCGACGCCAGCCAGTCGACGAGCAGGGCCAGCGCCACCGTCAGCACCGAGCCCAGCACCAGCACCGGCATCCGCTGATTGGTGATGCCGGAGGCGATCAGGTCGCCCAGGCCGCCGCCCCCGCCGAAGTAGGCGAGCGTCGCGGTGCCCACGTTGAGGACGAGCGCGGTGCGCACCCCGGCGAGGATCAGCGGTACGGCCAGCGGGAGTTCGACCCTGCGCAGCACGCCCACCGGGGACATCCCGATGCCGCGCGCGGCCTCCGTCAGCGTCGGGTCGATGGCCCGCAGGCCCGCGATGGTGTTCGCGAGGACGGGCAGCACCGCGTAGACGACGATGCCGATGAGCGCGGCCTTCGTCCCGATGCCCAGCCAGATCACCAGCAGTGCCAGCAGGCCGATCGCGGGCGTCGCCTGCCCGATGTTGGCGACGGCCATGGCCATGGGCGCGGCGCCGCGCAGCGGCCGGCGGGTGAGCAGGACGCCCAGCGGAATGGCGATGATCAGGACGAAGAAGGTGGAGACGACGGTGAGGTAGACGTGCTGCTCCAGCCGCAGCCACACGTTGCCGCCCCCGATGGCGTTGCGGGCGATGGAGTCCAGCCGCGCCCCGCGGAACCACAGCCAGGTGCCCAGCAGGATCAGCGCGACCACGGCCGGCAGGATCACGAGCTTCCGCCAGGTGATCCGGCGCGCGGGGGCGGGGCGTCCGGATACGGCATCCGGGGGCTCCGTCCCCGCCTCCGCGGCCTCCGTCTCGTCGCGGAAGACGATCCCGCGCACCTCCAGTTCGCCCGGCGGCCGTTCGTCCTTCGGCGGCCGGGAGTCCGCCGGGCTCACGCGTCGCCCTCCTGCTCCCGCCGGGTGTGTTCCGCGCGCTGCTCCTCCAGCGCGTGCTGGTGCTCGACGGCCTCCAGCCGGTCGGCCTCCAGCAGTTCGTGGACGGAGTTCATGAGGGTCTGCATGTCGACGACGCCCTCGTACCGTCCGCGCTTGCCCGTCACCGCCACCCGCCCGGCGTTGTCGATGAGCACCGCCTCCAGCGCGTCGCGCAGCGTCGCGTCGCGCGTGACCGTGTCGTGCACGAGCGTGCCCGCGCGGGCCAGCGAGCCCTTGGCGCGCATCAGGTCGCCGCGGCGCAGCCACTTGTAGGGGCGGTGGTGCCGGTCCAGCAGGAGCAGTTCGTTGGCCGTGCCCGAGCGCAGGGTGTCGAAGAGGGACTGCAGGGGGTCGTCGACGCCGGCCGTGGGGAAGTCCACGACGCCCACGTCCCGGACCCGGGTGAGGTTGAGGCGCTTGAGGGCGGCGCCCGCGCCGACGAAGCCGGAGACGAAGTCGTCGGCGGGGTTGGTGAGGATGGCCTCGGGGGTGTCGAACTGGGCGATCTGCGACCGCTCGCGGAGCACCGCGATGCGGTCGCCGAGCTTGATGGCCTCGTCGAAGTCGTGCGTGACGAAGACGATCGTCTTGTGCAACTCGTGCTGCAGCCGGATCAGTTCGTCCTGCAGGTGGTCGCGGGTGATCGGGTCGACGGCGCCGAAGGGCTCGTCCATCAGCAGCACGGGCGGGTCGGCGGCCAGCGCCCGCGCCACGCCCACCCGCTGCTGCTGGCCGCCGGAGAGCTGCCGGGGGTAGCGGCCGTGGAACTCGCCGGGGTCCAGGCCCACCAGGTCGAGCATCTCCTCCACCCGGTTGCGGACACGGGACTTGGGCCAGCCGACCATGCGCGGCACGAGCGCGATGTTCTGCGCGACGGTCATGTGCGGGAACAGCCCGGAGGACTGGATGGCGTAGCCGACCTTGCGCCGCAGCTTCACCGGGTCGATGCGGGTGACGTCCTCGTCGTCGATGCGGATCCGGCCGGAGGTGGGCTCGATCAGCCGGTTGATCATCTTCAGGGTGGTGGACTTCCCGCAGCCCGACGGTCCCACGAAGACGACGGTCTCCCCCGCTCCGATCTCCATGCTGACGTCCTCGACGGCGGGGACGGGGTTGCCCGAGTAGCGCTTGGTGAGGTTCTCCAGCCGGATCGTGGCCCCCGTGGTGGCACGGACACCCGGCGCGTCGTGCGTTTCAGGCACGGATCCCCCTCGGAACGGTCAGCCGTCCTATGAGGACGTAGGCGGCGTCGAAGAGCAGGGCCAGCACGATGATCCCCAGCGTTCCGGCGAGCACCTGGTTGAGCGCGTTGGCGCTGCCCAGCGAGGAGATGCCGCGGAAGATCTCGTTCCCCAGGCCCGGGCCCGAGGCGTAGGCGGCGATCGCGGCGATGCCCATCAGCATCTGCGTGGAGACCCGGATCCCGGTGAGGATCGGCGGCCAGGCGAGCGGCAGTTCCACCCGGAACAGCCGGGCCGTGCGCGACATCCCGATCCCCTTCGCCGCGTCCACCAGCGCCGGGTCCACCCCGCGCAGGCCCACGATCGCGTTGCGGACGATCGGCAGCAGCCCGTAGAGCACCAGCGCCGTGACCGTGGGTGCCACCCCCAGGCCCGTGACGGGGATCAGCAGGCCGAGCAGGGCGAGGGAGGGGATGGTGAGGAGCGTCGCGCAGGCGGTGACGGCCAGGTTGCCGGCCCACTCGCTGCGGTACGTCGCCACGCCGATGGCGACCCCGGCGAGCGTGGCGACGACCATGCACTGGAACACCGCGCTGGCGTGCTGGAAGGTGTCCGCCAAGAGCTGGGCGTGGCGGCTGCCGACGTACTCCCAGAAGCTCACCCGCCACTCCTACCCGTGGGGGGACCGTGATCAGTCCTCGGACGCCTGCTTGACCAGCGGGATGATCCTCAGCGGAACCGGATTCTCCATGACGATCGCCGTGGAGGCCCGCACGATCCCATCAAAGCCCACAACCCGGTCGATCACCCGCTGGAGGTCGGCATTCGAGCGGGCCACCAGACGGCACAGCATGTCCCCGTGCCCGGTCGTGGTGTGCAGCTCCAGCACCTCGGGGACGGTCGCCAGGTGCTCGCGGACGTCCGCGCCCTGGCCCTGCTTGATCTCCAGGGTGGCGAACGCGGTCACCGGGTAGCCCAGCGCCGCAGGGTCCACGTCCGGCCCGAAGCCCCGGATCACCCCCTGCGACTGCAGCCGGTCCAGCCGCGCCTGCACCGTGCCGCGCGCCACGCCCAGCCGCCGGGAGGCCTCCAGCACCCCTATCCGCGGCTCCTCGGCGAGCAGCTCGATCAGCCTGCCGTCCAAACGATCGATCACGGTTCTCCGCCTCTCCTGTGCAGCCTGTACAGAACGTCCGGAGCCTCTCGGACACCGGTGGGCAACATGCCCAGGGAATCCGCAAACTATTGCGCACCTTGCGGTTCGGAGGGACCCTGCGGCCATGACTCAGACCACGGATCACACCCCGCACACCGCACGGCAGGCCGACCCCTTCCCGGTCAAGGGGATGGACGCGGTGGTCTTCGCCGTCGGCAACGCCAAGCAGGCCGCGCACTACTACTCCGTCGCGTTCGGCATGAAGCTGGTCGCCTACTCCGGACCGGAGAACGGCAGCCGGGAGACGGCGAGTTACGTCCTGGAGTCCGGCAGCGCCCGGTTCGTCTTCACCACTGTCATCAAGCCCGCGAGCGAGCGCGGCCGCTTCCTCGCCGCCCACGTCGCCGAGCACGGCGACGGCGTCGTGGACCTCGCCATCGAGGTGCCGGACGCGCGGGCCGCCTACGCCTACGCCGTCGAGCACGGGGCGACGGGCCTGCAGGAGCCGCAGGAGATCAAGGACGAGCACGGCACGGTCGTCCTCGCCTCCATCGCCACCTACGGCAAGACCCGCCACACCCTGGTCGAGCGCTCCGACTACACCGGCCCGTACCTGCCCGGCTTCGTCGCCGCCGCCCCGATCGTCGAGCCCGGCACGCGGCCCGGGGGTGTGGGGGTGTCCCCCACAAGGTACTTCCAGGCGATCGACCACTGCGTCGGCAACGTCGAGCTCGGCAAGATGGACGAGTGGGTCACCTTCTACAACAACGTCATGGGCTTCACCAACATGAAGGAGTTCGTGGGCGACGACATCGCCACCGAGTACTCCGCGCTCATGTCGAAGGTCGTCGCGGACGGCACCCGCAAGGTGAAGTTCCCGCTCAACGAGCCGGCGATCGCCAAGAAGAAGTCCCAGATCGACGAGTACCTCGAGTTCTACAACGGCCCCGGCGTGCAGCACATCGCCCTGGCCACGAACGACATCGTCGCCACCGTGCGCGCCATGCGCGCGGCCGGGGTCCAGTTCCTCGACACCCCCGACACGTACTACGACACGCTCGGCGAGTGGGCCGGCGAGACCCGCGTGCCCGTCGAGACGCTGCGCGAGCTGAAGATCCTCGTCGACCGCGACGAGGACGGCTACCTGCTGCAGATCTTCACCAAGCCGGTGCAGGACCGTCCGACGGTCTTCTTCGAGATGATCGAGCGGCACGGCTCGATGGGCTTCGGCAAGGGCAACTTCAAGGCGCTGTTCGAGGCGATCGAGAGGGAGCAGGAGAAGCGGGGCAATCTCTGACGGTTCGGCGATCTTCCCCCTGCCACTGTGTGGTGGCAGGGTGAGCCTATGGGCGATCTCATTGGTCAGCTGCTCGAAGGGCTCCCCGCCGACGCGCTGCTCACCGACCCCGACGTCATGCGCTCCTACGCCACCGACATGGCCAGCTTCTGCGCCGCCGGGGCGCCCGGTGCCGTGGTGCTGCCGCGGACCGTGGAGCAGGTGCAGCACGTGATGCGCACCGCGACGGCACTGCGCGTGCCGGTCGTGCCACAGGGGGCCCGGACGGGCCTGTCCGGCGCGGCCAATGCGCTGGACGGGTGCATCGTGCTGTCGCTGGTGAAGATGGACCGGATCGTCGAGATCGACCCGGTCGACCGGGTCGCCGTCGTGGAGCCGGGCGTGGTCAACGCCGTCCTGTCGCGCGCGGTCGCCGAACAGGGCCTCTACTACCCGCCGGACCCGTCGAGTTGGGAGCAGTGCACCATCGGCGGCAACATCGGCACGGCGTCCGGTGGGCTGTGCTGCGTCAAGTACGGCGTCACCGCCGAGTACGTACTGGGTCTGGACGTCGTCCTCGCGGACGGCCGGCTGCTGAGGACCGGCCGCAGGACGGCCAAGGGCGTTGCGGGCTACGACCTGACGCGTCTGTTCGTCGGCTCCGAGGGCAGCCTCGGCGTGGTCGTACGGGCCGTCCTGGCGCTCAAGCCCGAACCGCCGCAGCAGTTGGCGCTGGCGGCGGAGTTCCCGTCGGTCGCCGCGGCGTGCGAGGCGGTGTGCCGCATCATGCGGCGCGGGCACGCGCCGTCACTGCTGGAGCTGATGGACGGCACCACGGTGCGGGCGGTCAACTCCATGGCCCGGATGGGCCTTCCGGAGAGCACGGAGGCGCTGCTGCTCGCCGCTTTCGACACCCCCGACCCCGGCCCGGACCTGGCCGCGGTGGCGGAACTGTGCCGCGACGCGGGGGCGACGGAGGTCGTCCCCGCCGAGGACGCGGCCGAGTCGGACCTGCTGCTGCAGGCGCGCCGCATGTCGCTGCCCGCCCTGGAGACACTCCGCCCGGCCACGATGATCGACGACGTGTGCGTCCCGCGGTCCCGCCTGGCGGAGATGCTGGACGGCACGGCGGCCGTCGCGGAGCGGCACGGCCTGACCATCGGCGTGTGCGCCCACGCGGGCGACGGCAACACCCACCCGGTGGTCTGCTTCGACCCGGCCGACGCGGACGAGGCGCGGCGCGCACGGGAGTCGTTCGACGAAATCATGGCCCTGGGCCTGGAGTTGGGCGGCACGATCACGGGCGAGCACGGGGTGGGCCTGCTGAAGAAGGAATGGCTGGCGAAGGAACTGGGCCCGGTGGCCCTGGAGATGCAGCGGGGCATCAAGGCGGTCTTCGACCCGCTGGGTCTGCTGAACCCGGGCAAGGTGCTGGACGCGTGACCGGCCGGGGGGCACCGCCCCCGGCCCCCCTAGGGCCTGTCGTCACATTCCCGTCTGCCCCGCGGCGCCTGGCACGCGCTCTCGCCGCACCGGGCGAAAGCACGCACCAGACGCCGCGGGGCCGCCCTTCGGGCGACGACGGGAATGTGACGACAGTCCCTGGGGGCACCTCCCAGCGCCAGCTGGGGGAGGTCCCGTCACCCGGACTCGGCCGCCAGCAACACCCGCAGCCCCTCGTCGAGCCCCAGCAACTCGGCCTCCGCCCCGGGCGGAACAACCCGCATGGTCCGCTCCAGCCACCCCGTAACAACGTTCGCCTGCGCGAGCACCACCGCTTCGCCCTCCGGCGACGTCAACCCCAGGCACACCACCGTGCGTCCCCCGGCCCGCGCGGGCCACACCCGCACGTCCCCTTCCCCGGCCGGGCGGAAGACCCCGTCCACCAGCAGGTCGCGCGCGAACGTCCATGTCACCGGCGCGAGTGAGGTGATGTGGAAGGTGATGCGCACGGCGTACGGATCGTCCGCGCAGTACGTCAGCCGGGCCGGCACGGGAATGCTGCGCTCCGGTGACAGCATCAGGTCGATGTCCAGCTCGCGTTCCACCACGGTGTCCATGAGTGCGCCCTCTCTGCTCGGCTTCCCTCGACGCGTGGCCCTTCGGTGTGGGCCCGCACCGGGGAGAGCGCACCGGCCCCACGTCATGACGCGACTTTTCACCCTGACTTCTCACCATGACGTCGCAGCATGGCTCCGGGCGTCCTCCAGTCGCACGTGTGAGTGGTCCCGCTCCCGGGACGGCCACAGGAGTGGGGACTTCTGGTAGACCTGTTGGCTGCGCTGCGGGTTGCCTTTTGCGCATTGAGTTCACAGTACGGACCGAACAGATACGGGACACCGGAGACCATGAGCGCACCTCCCTCGGGATCCGCCGACAGTCACCCCGTCCGCGGGTACTACCCCGAGGGGTAGTACCGTCAACCGGGTACATCTGGGGCGTGCGGCATTTCGCCTGGTCAGAGGCGTGATTCGGCTGTGCTGGTCTATGTGTTGCGGTGTCTGTCCGCAAATGGACACGGGACCGATGAAGTCCCTGATCTACGCGGAGTCGGCGAACGGGATCACGGACTCGCAGCACCAGCAGTACCTCTCGCGCAACATTAACGGGTACTGCGGGATCGGGGGATGGGAGTCTCCTGCCCGGTGGGCGTGACCAGGACCGATGACTGAGCTTCTCCGGCCCGCCCCCAAGGTTGTTGCCGAAACCGGCTGATCAACGTCGGCAGGGGTTCGCCGCACTCGTCGGGGGTCGGTACGGTCTGTGTTGTGCCCGGCGCGCGTTGGTTGGTCACCAGTGGTTGCGCGTGGCGGGAGGTCGCGCACGACTAGGGGAGCTGGTACCGGCATGCCGTTCGACGCTGCTTGCACACAGGAAGAAGGTTTCACCTCGGCACGAACAGCGCGCGTGATGGCTGAAGCGTGCCGGTTGGCGGGGCTGGACGCCGAAGGAGCGACGCTGATCCGCCTCGGGGAGAACGCCCTTTACCGGTTGGCGTCCGTGCCAGTGGTCGTGCGCATTGCCCGATCATCGGAGTACATGGCTTCGGCACGCAACGAGGTAGCAGTGTCTCGTTGGCTGGAGGCTGAGCAATTCCCTGCTGCGCGTGTTCTGGGCGACCTGGAACAGCCGCAGATGGTTGACGGGCACCCGGTGACGTTCTGGCATCTGATCCGCGAGGGGGACAGGAAGGCAACCTATGCAGAACTCGGCGGAGTTCTTAGGGATTTGCACTCGCTGTTGCTGCCTTCCGGCTTGGAGCTGCCGCCCTACAACATCTTCGGCCGAACCCCTCTGCGCCTCGCTCGCGCGCATGGCATAGCTGCTGCTGACCGCGAGTTCTTGCAACACCGCTTCGGAGAGCTGCGAACCAAGGTGGCTGAGCTGTATTTCGACTCGCCCAAGGGTCCGATGCACGGGGATGCACACGTACAGAACCTGATGGTTGACGATCGGGGGCAAGTCAGGCTCATCGACTTCGAGAAGTTCGGCTTCGATCACCCGGAGTGGGACCTCATGGTGACTTCGGTCGAGCATCACAGCCTCGGCTGGCAGACAGCAGAGGAGTACGCGGGCTTCGTATCGGCGTACGGGCGTGATCTCCGGGATTGGCCAGGCTTCCCCACATTGCGCGCTGTGCAGGAGTTCCACATGACTACGTGGCTCATGCAAAACATCAACGAGGATCGGCACGTGGCAGACGAGTACGCACGCCGCATCGCCTCCCTCCGGGACGACAAAGCGCGCCGGGACTGGCGCCCTTGGTAGGCGCTACTCGTCTTCGAGGCGGGCGAGGGCCTGGCGCACCTGCTCGTTGAAGCCGGCGACGACCGGATGGGTGGCGTGGGTGCTGACTTCGGTCTGGAAGTCGGAGACATAGCGCTGGAAGCGGGAAGACTGGAGCGAGTCCCCTGCTTCCACAGCCAAGCTGGCTGTAGCCACCGCAGCTTCAAGTTCGCCATTGAGTAGTTGGCTCTGGGCAAGCACCATGCGGCAGAACCCAAGGGTGCGCGCGTACTTGGGATCCGTCTCATTCACGGCCTTCTGCGCATGCCGCACGGCCTCGGATCGTTGCTTCAAGTCACGGAAACAGTGGCAGAACTCGCCCATGAGCTCTGCCGAGTCGAAGTAGGACAACCAATCCGGATCCTCCGCCGTGTCTGCCTGCTCGAAGTATCGCTCTGCTTCGCTCATGGCCCTTCCTGCGGCCCCGGGGTCTGCGGAGTTGGACAAGGCTCGGGCTTCCATGGCGGCAAACATGGACATGGCACGAGGCGTGGCACGTCCCTTTGCGCCTTCAAGTGCAGCACGGGCCAGCTGGGCGGCTTGGACATGCTGGCCCAAATAGTTTGCCTGGTGACTGAGGTTGGACAGGATACGCGCCCCGAACATCCTGTCGTCGGTTACCTGGGAAAGCCTGAGGGTGGACAGCATGTACCGGTAGGCGAGCCGATGGTTGCCCGTGTCGTAGGCGGTCCACGCCAACAGTTGCCCGACTTCCGATGCGGCACCGAACAAGGCCGTACCGACCTTCTCGCTGAAGCTTGCGTCGAGCAGAGGAAGAACCTCGTGCCGGAAGTAATGGCGTAAGGCCTTGTGCCCGTGGCCTCCGCCGAACTGAAAGTCCAGCTCCATGAACATCTTGCCGGCAGTACGGATGGCTCGGACGTCGCGCATGCCCACGCGCTGGCTCACCGGCCGGTCGGTCTGGATGCCGTCGGGGCGGGCAACCATCCAGGACAGGACGGCGGCGCTCAGGTCGCCGTCGGCAACGACCAAGCGCCCATTGTCCGGCCCCTCCACTCGTTCCGCGCTCAGACCGTCGAGTGCAGCCAAAGCATCCGTAGTTGAGGCGGGATACGTCACGGCGAGAGGTGCAGCCGCCTCCGCTTCGCCGAAGAACCCAAGATCGGCCGGTGTGATCCTGCGCTGCAGCTTCACGCTCAGGGCTGCCGCCATGACGACCGCGGTCTTCGGCTGGATGCCGGCTCCGCTCCGCCATCGCTGAACCGCTACGTGCGTGGTCCCAAGGTGTTCACCACGCTGGGCCGCGACGTCCCGCATGCGCTTGGCCAAGCCCTTGTTCGAGACGTTGGCCTCTGCCATGAGGGAGATCAAATGGGTGTTTGGCTCTCGGCTCATGCTCCCCTGCCATCCCTGGATGACGGCTGGGGTTCATGGTGGCACAGCAGGGCCGCAGAGGGGGGTTCATTCGTGAACCCCCCTCGCATCAAGGGAGTTCGCATGAACCCCCTTGTGAACGCTCCCGCTTGCACCCGGTGCGCCGTTGACTGTTCGGCACCGACGGAACAGCCGTTCCGCCCGGCAGATGGGAGGAACAGGCATGGCGTCATCGAAGACCAAACGGTCGACAGCGGATTCTTCGACACTTGCTCCCCACGATCCGGCGCACGTAGCTTCGGCTCTCCACTTCCGGGCGTTCACGTTGTTCGCCGAGTCGCCCGACACCGTGCGGGCTGCGCGCGACATGGCCCGATCGACCGTCCAGGACTGGGGCCTTGAAGCACTGTTGGACGACGTCCGGTTAGTCGTCTCCGAGCTCGTCGGGAACGTGGTCCACCACGCGATCCCGGATCAGCGGCTGGCCAGACCGGGAGCACCTCGACGCATCGACGTGACCCTCCGTATGTGGCCCAAGTGGTTGTTCGTCGGCGTGGCTGACGAGGACTCCAGCGGGCCCACGTTCCCCATCGGTGAGGGGTTCTCCCCCTACCTGACGGATGGCCTCCCGGAAGCGGTGCTGCCTGACTCCGGCCGCGGCCTTCTGATCATCAACCGCCTGGCGGACGCCGTGTGGTGGGTCCCGGGGGAGGACGGTGGCAAGACGATCTACTGCCGCTTCGATCTCGGCACGCCGGGGTAGAGAGCCGGGCCGCTGCCGTCCTGGACCTCCCTTGCGATCGGGAGGTAGGCGCGGCCCATTGCCGGAGCAGGAGTGACCGCCCAGCCCCGGCTGGCGTGGCCTCTCGCAGCCCTCGGGAGCTCCCCTCCCGAGCGAGAGGCCGCGCCCCCACCGGCAACTTAGTACGGGCCTTGTTGAGGGCCCCAGACGGACAGGAATGGCAATGGCAAGGGTGTGGTCGCAGCGCGTGAGGCCCGGAGACGTGATCGTTCACGATGGCAGGTGGCGGAAGGTGAAGGGCGTCCGCCAGGACTGGCGCTCGGGGACCATGGAGGTCGTACTGACGTTCAAGAACGCCAAGCCCTTGCGGCTGGGCCCCTCGGATTCGGCGCACCTGAGTGACGACCCGCGGCGAGACCTCGGCCAGTGAAGACCGACGTACTCCCATAGACGGGCTGGGCCACAGCGAGCGCGTGGCCGAGCCTCCCCTCAGCGCGGGAACACCGACGTTATGACCGACGTCTGTGCTCTCTCGAAAGATGCCTGAGGGGGCGGCGGTTGGCGCCAGCCACCGTCAGCGGTTCGGTTCCCCTGAGTCTGATCACTCCTCGGGGAGCCGGACCGCGCAACGTCGTAGAACGCGAGACCGGACCACCCCGCCGCCTGGACAGTTGGGGGGTGGTCCGGAAGGGATCACGGATGACCCCGGTGCCGATGGTACCGGGGCCGTCGTCGTGCGCCTATGGGATGTGCCCCTCAAATGATCAATTGCAGCCATGATGCGAAGAGGGGTGGCACGCTGATGTTCGGGCCAGAGGACGGGGCGTTCGGGATCGGCTCGGAGTTCGACCCGGATGCGGTGCTGTGGGTGCGGGGTGTCGACTACGTCGGCGGGTGGCGGGATGCCAAGGATGCAACTGCGGAGTTGAGCGCAGCGCTCGTCCGTGCCGGGGTCGACATCGACGGAGCATCGGTCGTGGCGCAGACGCGGGCAGATGGGTCCGGGGTCGCGCGGCTGGTGTGGCCGGCGGAGCTGGTCCGAGCGGTGGCGGAGCTGGTGCGGCGGGGAACCCACCTGGGTGAAGCCGGCTGAGTCGGCGTGGCAAAAATGGGGCTGCTGGGGCGAGTTGCGGCCGATAGCCTCGTGTGCTTCTCGCGATCTCGGGGAGGTGCATGATGCCGCGTGACGAACAACAGGCCCTTGCCATTGCGATAGGTCTTCTGATGCTGGTGGGCGGGGTACTCCTGGGGGATGCCCTTCTGGGGCCATGGCCCACGCTTGCCACTGGAGTGACCTTGGTGCTGGCCCACTACCTTGGGCCTGCTGTTGCCCAAGAGCTGGCCGTGCGGCGTCTGGCACGGCAGTTACGTCGATATCAATAGTGCTGGCTGTGACACCAACTGCGCAGTTGCCCGTAAGGCAGGTTGGGGCTGCGGCAAGACGTCGCAGCCCCAACCACGTCCCGTGCGGGACGTCTCTCTTACATCAGGCCTGCGCGACCTGGGCGGATGCGCGAACTCCGCTGTTCCGCAGGGCGCGCTTGGCCGTCAGACCTGTGGCGACGGCCAGCGAAGCCAGGAGCGGCGTGCTGGAGGACACGATGTCGCTGAACGCGGTGCCGCCGCACAGCGCCACACCGGGTAGTGCAACCGTGGCCATGCCTATCAGCCAGACAGTTCCCAGCGTCCGGACCACATTACCGTTTTGCATTCGTTCTCCTCACGATAGTTGCGTGTAGGCCACAGATGCGACCAGAGCAAGGGCGACTGCGGCCAATGCCCAGAAATACCACTTGGGAAGTCCAGCCTCCGACTTCTTCAGTCTCATTCCAGCCAATGGCAGAAGGATCGCCAGAACCGCGAGGACGGTAACGAGGGCGCGCATGTTTTCCGTTCAGGTCAGTGCTGGATCAGCAAATGTACTGCGAGACCAGGGCCGAGACCCCCGAGCCTGCCGACAGAGCGGTGGAGAGCGCCCCCGCGGCGTCGGCTGAGATGGCGATGCCGAGAACCTCGATGCCACCGACCGCAGCCGCTGCGGCGAACGCTGCGGCACCAATGCCGTAGACCGCAGCCATGGCGGACATGTGGCAGAAGCCGCGAGGCTGGTTGCCCGTGTGGCCGGTCTGGAAGGCGCGCAGCGTGGTCTTGCCCGCAGCCTCCTTGGACAGGCTCAGGGCGTACTGGCCGTTGTCGTAGATGACCTTGCTCTGGCCCTCGGCAAGCGATGCCCGCGCAGAGTTGATGCCGTCGACAAGCTGCTTGACCAGAGCCTCGTCAACAGGGGTGCCGAGCTGAGCCGAGACCACAGCGGCCGCCCTGGCGGTACGCGAGGAGTTGGCCGGCGCAGCTGAAGCAGTCGACGCGGCGACCGTCAGGATCGCACCCGCGGTCACCACCGCGACGCCACCCATCGATAAGCGCTTGAACACTCTGTCGCCGAACGTTGCGGAGTTCATTTTTCTCCCGTTGTCGTTTATGTCAAACCGAAGCGCAAGCCCGCGGAAATGCGGCCCAATTGCGCTTCGCCGAAGATCATCGCATGCGCGCCGGAACGGGGCACAGGGGAAAAAGTGCATGGCGAAATCACCCTCGTTTTCCATTCATGAACAAGAAGGGCGAATCACTCATATCTCGCTGATCAATACGTTTCAACCATAAGCATCGAATGATCTTGATGTCACCTAAATCAAGCTCACAAGATCACCCATAATGGCACATGACCAGAACGTACAAAATGACCAGGTGAGGCCAGTACGACATCTAGCGTTCACAGTGGCCGAGATCGGGCCAACTACCGCTTGACGTACCAGGGTCGGCGTCACCACAAGCGGCTTGGATTAGACGTTTCGCCACCGGCAAGAGCCAGCCGGACGCCTGGCCACGACGGTGGCAAGCTGAGCGGAGCGCCCAAGACGGGCTCAGCCGCATCGCGGCAACTGCTGCCCCCCTCAACCACGGCCGGGCAGTGCGCTCTCCTCACGCTGGTGCATCCGTGACGGCGCGAGTACGGCGGCAACGTCCCACGTTCCCGGCGGACAGCGCACCGGACTCATGCCCCACTCCTCCCCCTGCTGCTGGCCAAGACCACCCGCGCAACGACGATGCGTGCAGTCGGCCAAGCGCCCGCCACATGTGCCCCTCACCGCTGCCGCCCCGCCCACGCGGCTGTGGCCAGCTGACCTGGGGAGCGTTGATCACTGTTAGCCGTTTCAACCTGCGCCACAGAACGTCAGCCACGATGGCGGGGCGGTCGAGTGGTCGTGCGTCACGTGTGTCTCCCTCAGCCACTTCCCGGCCTCAGCCACGCCTTTCTGCTCTTGGCTCTCGTCACGGTCGTCGCCACCCGAGACGCAGATCCGCTGATGCCGCCTGCCGGACCGCAGACGACAGCGAAAGCCGACGCGCGAAGCCTGCTCAGCTCAAGACCGGCAACCCTCCACCGCACGCAGCCGGCTGACATCGGCGCCCGACCGGGGACCCGATCGCCAACGAGCCCGGGTTGCAGCGACCTGGGGGGCGTCGACATGGCGCTCGCGGCCATCGCTGCTGAGCCGGCGACGTCGACTTCTTTACGCGCAAGGGCGATTGTGGGTGCGGGCGGCTCGCGCCCGTCCGGGACCGGCCGCCAGGCCGCAGCCCGGGCGGGGCGGCGGGGCCGCCCGGCGCGCCGAAGGCGCGCCCTTGAGCAAGTAAAGGGAAGTTGGACGCGATCGGCTCTCAGCTGCTGCGCGCAGCACCAGCGGTGCGGGTGGTGTCGGCGGTGATCCGGTAGGAGAACTGCGCACGGGCGCCGCTGGCGCGCAGGTCCTCCAGGACGAGTGGTTGGTCGTCGGTGCCGTGGGTGATGCGCGTGGAGGTGACGACCGGGGTTGCTTCGGGGATGTCGAGTGCGGAGCGTTCGTCGGGCTGCGGCATCCGGGCCCCTACGGTCTCGGTCCACGCCAGGCTGTGGCCGGCTGCGGCAAGGGCGGCATAGACCTGCTCCGGGTCCATGTCGGGATGCTCGGCGAGCGCCTTCCCCTTCCCCTCCTCCGCCACCGCGAACGGGATGAGCATCCGATGCAGCGCACGCGTACCCGTGGCGGGATCGGACAGAAGCCGGTCGACACCGAAGAGCGCATCCCCCTCGGCGAGTTCGAACAGCGGAGCCGTTTCTGTGGTGACCTCGGTGCGGTAGACCGTCGGGGCCTCGACCGTCTCCCACGCGTGTCCCAGTACGAAGGTCTTCGCCTTGCGGGCAATGCTGCGGTCGATGACCAGCGACGGTGCGGGGAGTGCGCGGACGAACGATCCCTTGCCGTGGATGACCTCGATCAATCCCTCAGACCGAAGGGCGGAGATGGCGTTGCGGACGGTGGGGCGGGAGACCCCGTAGCGCGCGATGAGCTGGGCTTCGGAGGGGAGCGGGGCGCCGGGCGGGAACTCGCCTGCGGCGATGGCCTTGCGGATTTCGGCAGCGACCTGCTGGTACAGGGCGCCGGGGCGCTGAATCTCTCCCACGTCGGGGACTTCCTCTCCGTCGGTCTGCGGTCCGGCTCACATCACTCGTCAGCATAAGTGGTTGCGCGCTCGGGTCAACAGATGCATAGTCGTCACTTGTTAGTACGAGTGACGTCCGCCGGGTCGGCGGGTGTCTGGTTGGCCAAGGAGGCCTGGTACTTCATGCAGTCCATTCCTGTGGACGTATCCCGGCTGGGTGTCATGCGGTGTGCGGTGGCACCCGAGCCGAAGATGACGGGGTTCGAGACGAAGGAGGTCAAGAAAGACCGCGACGGCAACACGATCTACACGGTCGGTGTGCTGGTGCGGCAGGACGGGCGCCGGGTGTCGGTGATCGAGATCGCCGTGCCCAGTGAGCCGAAGGGTGTGGCGGAGGGTGTGGAGGTGCGCGTCACCGGGCTGGAGGCGTTCGCCTGGGCCATGGGCGACCGGCACGGCCTGTCCTTCCGCGCCAACGCCATCACCCCCGTCGCGCCTGCTGCCGGAAAGGCGGGTGGGGCGTGATGGGACACATCCTCTTCGCCCTGCTCCTGGCCGTCGCGGCGGTGCTGCTGGTGGCCGGCGGGCGCCTGCGGGAGCGGTACCCGATAGCGGTCTGGTACTGCACCGGCTACCCGCGCACCGCGTTACGCATCCTGTGGCACTGGCGCGAGGTCGCCCGGCACACCGACCTGGCCGTCTCCCCGAGCCCGGCCCGCACGCTGATCGCGGATGTGATCGTGACCGGTCGTCCGCTGCGGCCGGTCGCACCGCGCATCTCCTTCCCCAAACCCACCCGCACCGGTGTCTCCCTGCTGGTGCGCCTGCACCCCGGGCAGACCCCGGAGCTCTACAAGGCCGCGGTGGAGGCGCTGGCGCACGCATGGCGCGTCCACGCTGTCCGCGTGACCTCGCCGGACCGGGGGTTCGTCCTGCTGACGGCGACTGCTGTCGATCCGCTCCAGCATCCCGGGCGCGCGCACGCCAAGCCTGCCCTGCTCTCGGCGCTGGTCGGGATCCTCGAAGCCGGCGGCGCGTGGGTGCTGGACTTCCGGACGGTACCCCACTGGATGATCGTGGGCGCCACACAGTCAGGAAAGTCCACCCTGCTCGCGCGGCTGGTCACTCAGCTCGCTCCGCAGCATGTCGCCCTGGTGGGCATCGACTGCAAGGGGGGCATGGAACTGGGCCTGTTTGAGAGCCGCTTGTCGGCTCTGGCAACCAGCCGGCGCGAGGCTGCCGCGGCCCTCGGCGCGCTGGTGATCGAGCTGCAGGAACGCATGCTGGTCTGCCGTGAGGCAGGCGTGCGCTCGATCTGGCAACTGCCGGAGAAACTGCGCCCGGTCCCGATCGTGGTCATCGTCGACGAGCTCGCAGAGCTCTACTTGCACGACGGTACCCGCGAGAGCAAGGCCGAAGCGGAGCAGTGCTCGGTCTACCTGCTGCGCATCGCCCAGCTCGGTGCGGTCCTGGGGCTGCACCTGGTGGTAGCCGGGCAGCGGATCGGCTCCGAACTCGGCTCCGGCGTCACCGCGTTGCGTGCCCAGCTGTCCGGCCGCATCTGCCACGCGGTCAACGACCCCGGAACCGCTGAGATGACCCTGGGCGACCTCGCCAAGGACGCTGTCGCCGCCGCGCAGTCGATCACCGCAGAGGAGAAGGGCGTTGCCATCTGCCTCGGAGCCGATGGCGGCTGGAGCCGGGCCCGGTCCCACCTGACCACCATCGACCAAGCACGCGAGATCACAGCCAAGCACTTCCACCTGACCCCGGTCCTTCCCGGTGTCCACCGTGCCCTGCTGATGGCCGACGGAGATGGTGCCTCGTGAGCGAGCAAGCAGCCCTGCCCATCGCCGTGGTCTTCGGCGTCATGACCGCGCTCCTGGTCCGCTCCCGCGACGTCAAGGCCTGGGAGGCCGTGATCATCGGCCTGTTCGGCATGTACGTCGGCCAGACCGCAGCGTTCCTCTTCCTCAACCAGATCGTCACCTACATCCTGTCCGGCTTCACCCACCACAGCTGAGAAGGGACCACGCCGTGCCCATGCGCCCCGTGCGCTGCCCCGTCTGCAAGGGCGAACGCCGCACCCGCAAAACCCGTCACGGTCGCTGGCACCGCTGCCGCTGCTGCCGCGGCAACGGCACCATCCGCTGACCAACCAACCCGAGAACCAGGAGTGATCGCCATGGACGACACCGGCCCACCACCCAACCACCGTGCCGCCACTGCGGCCTACCAAGGGAGGTCCCCACCATCCGCCCCGACATCACGTCGGACGACAGGCGCGCCGTCCTCGACCGCGCGGCGCGCCTGCGCCAACTGCCCCAGATCGACCAGGACATCATCCGACTCGCCAACGACTCGAAGTTTTCCCGCTGGATCGAGCAGGTCACTGCCACCGGCGGCTGCGCCCGACCGGTCCACCTCAGCGGCCACACCACCGCCTACGACGTGGCAACCGGCGAGATCCTGCGCCACTACAGCACCCACAACGAACCCGGCGAACGACTTCTCCTGCGCTGCCGCAACCGGCGCGAAACCGTCTGCCCCTCCTGCTCCCGCCTCCACGCCGGAGACACCTTCCACCTCGTCCGAGCCGGCCTGACCGGCGGCAAAACCATCCCCGTCTCGGTCCGCACCCATCCCCGGCTCTTCGTCACCCTCACCGCCCCGTCCTTCGGGCCCGTCCACCGCACCACCACCGACGGCCGACGCTGCCACCCCCGCCGCAACAGCGGCACATGCGACCACGACCGCCCCCGCAGCTGCACCGCCTTCCACGCACCGGACGAGCCGCTGGCCGGACAACCGATCTGCCCCGGTTGCTACGACTACACCGCCCACGTCCTGTGGCACGCCCACGCCGGAGAACTGTGGTCCCGTTTCGTCCGCAACATCCGGCGTCACCTCGCCACTGCGGCTGGATTCAAGCAGTCCCACTTCCCCCAGCACGCACGGCTGTCCTTCGCCAAGGTCGCCGAATACCAGCAACGAGCCGCCGTCCACGTCCACGCCGTCATCCGCCTCGACGGCCCCGCCGGACCGAACGACCCGCCCCCGCTCTGGGGCACCGCACAAGCACTCGTCGACGCCGTCCACGCAGCCCGACGCCAGGTCTTCGTCAGCACCTCGTACACCCCGGCTACGGGGGAAGTCGCTCTCCGCTGGGGCATTCAGCTCGACGCCCGCCCTATCCGCACCAACCCCGGCCCCGGAGGTCTCACGGACGACGCGATAGCCGCGTACGTCGCCAAGTACGTCACCAAGGGAGCAGGCTCCGGCTCAGCCGGCGGTACCGACTACCCCGTCACCAGCCAAGACGACATCGACCGCGCCCCTGTCACCAGCCACGTACGCACTCTCATGCACACCTGCTGGCGACTCGGCGGCCTACCCGAACTCGCGCCACTCCGACTCCACGCCTGGGCGCACACCCTCGGCTACCGCGGCCACATCCTCACCAAATCCCGGGTGTACTCCACCACTTACGAAGCACTACAAACCGAACGCACTCAACACGCAAGTAGCGCAAGCCCCGAGAACATTGCCGGAACGATCACAGAAGCCAACTGGCGCTACCTCGGCTCCGGCCACACCCCCGGCGCCGCTCTCATCGCTGCGGGAATCACCCAAGACGCGATCCTAAACCGGGAAATTGCACGTGATTCGCTGACTCGTGTGGCGTGGGGGCGGGCTCATGCCGGAGACGAGTAGCGGCGTGAGCCCGGACGATCCGTCCGTCCGGGCTTGGCTCGATCGCCATCTCGCACGTGCTCCCCAGCTGACTATTGAGGAGCGGAGCTACCTTCGGTCTCGGCTGCTTCGGTTTGGCCGGGAACAATCGCGGAGTTCTTGCGGTGGCGCCACAGAGGGATGACCGTGTCCGCGTCGAAGGCGCCTCGTCCTCTAGGCGAGGGAAGGAGCTGGATTCCTTCCATGTAGCGCTTCAAGAGGGCTCGTTTCTCCGGGATACCGCCCTTGTTCCACTGCTCTGCCACTTCCGCAGCTGGTTGATGCACACGAACGGGCCCGAGAGCGGAAAGATTGTCGTTGATCTCGCGAAGTTTTTTGGAGATCCGTCCGATGTGCTCGTCGTAGTCATCGCGCGACCAACCAAGGTCTGCAAGCTTTCCGCTCTCCCACTTGCTTTCGAGCCGGGCCTTCTCTTGTACTTGTTCTTGTTCCTCTGCCTCCAGAGCGGTCCTGCGTTCAGTGATCTGCTGCTCTGCGTCCCCCGGATCGCTCGTCTTGGAGAGTTCCTTTTCAATGAACCCCTTCATGAGCAGGTCGACCAGGTCGTCCAACGGAGCCATCTTCCTCGACGTGGACCCGCATGCGGTGCCTCTCCCTCGCGAAGGGCACCTGTAGGTGTGATAGCCCCGCTTCGAGTTGAAGTACGACTCCAAAGGCGTCTTGCATTTGGAACACCGCACGATGCCGGTGAGCAAGTACTTTCCGCGACCGATGCCGCCGTAGTTGGTCGTGTCGACCTCACCGCTCTCGCGACGCTGCTTCATGGCCGTCTGCGCTCTGAACCATTCCTGCGGAGTGACGATGGCGTCCCATGAGCCCATCATGGGGTTGCCCTTCTCGTCGGTGAGAAGCTTTGACAAGCCGTCGTGTTGCTTCGATGCCTCTATGCGGTGGCTTCCTTCGTAGAGGACCATTCCGGCGTAGCGTGGGTTCACAAGGATCGTTTTGACGGATGGAACATCCCAGTGCTTACCGCCGGGTGACGGGATCTTGTCGGCGTTCAAGTCTGCTGTGATCCCGTTGAAGGACTTGCTGTCTTCAGTGAACTCCCTGAAGATCCTTCGGACTACCTCCGCCTCGTCTTCGACGATGCGGCCAACTTCCTCGCCTTTCCTCACCCAGCCGTACCCGAGGCGTCCGATGGGGATCCCCACCTCTGCGGCTCCTAGGGTGTCGCGCGCTACGCGCCGCGATGTGTCCTGAGACTGCTTGAGGAGCATCACGCACATGATGCGCGCCATGTTGCAGTCAGCTTCCCGGACGAGGTTGAGTTCGCTCGTTGCTCCCACGGCCGGCCGCTTGGTCTCTTGGACGACGTTCGCCAGGTCCTCCAAGTCCCGGGGCTGCCTGACCAGTCGGTCCAGGTCGTAGAAGATCACTCCATCGATGAACCCGCTGAGAAGATCTTTGAGCATCCTCTGGAACGCGGGGCGGAGGACAACCCAATCGACGCTGCCGTCCGGACGGGTGACTTTCCGCTTCTTGTAAGCGCTGGTTGCGGGGTCCTCGTACAACTTTGCGAACTTGCCCCAGCCCAGCGCCTTGCGCTTGGCTTCAATGTCCTCGGTCTGTCGCTCGAAGGCAGTCTTTCGGTTGGTCTCCTTCTTCCTGGTCCTCCTCTCTTCGTTAATGTCCTCCATGGACAGGCGGAGGTACCCGCCTGGACGCTGCGGTACGTACGACGCGTACCCCGTGCTTAAGTCAAGCGTCGTGGTGCGTCCCTGCTTGCGTAGCTGAGCGATCAGGGGATCATCGATGCCGGACATGGCCGACAAGTCAAGTGTGTTGTTGAGGAACGGAGTTGGGGGCATGGTCCACCCTCCCGGCAAGACTGGGAATGTACCCTGCAGAGGGTACTACCCCGACCCCTCCATTCCCGGATATATCCGTTACTGGAGCGGTACCGCCTGGGTGCCCGGCACCAGCCGGCCCGCGCCCTCCGAGGGGGAGCCGATGCCGGCGGCGCCCGCCGGGGTGGCCGGGATGGCCGCGGCACAGGCACCCGCGCTCGCCGCGCCCGTCCCGCCCACGCCGCGGCAGCCGACGGCGGAGGAGACGGGTCCGGTGTTCCTGGACGAGGAGCCGGAGCCGGCCGAGGACGCCGGGGGCATCGCCTGGCGCGCGGACGCGGCCCGGCAGGAAGGCTTCGGCGGCGATGCGGACCGCCGCGTCTCCTGGGGCGGCACGCCCGGCGCCGTCCCGGAGGTCCCCCGCGCCCGCGACCCCCGGCTGCCCGCGGAACCGGCGGAGTCCGAGGCCTCGCTCGGGCTGCGTCCCAAGCCGCACGGCGCCGCCCCCGGCGGCCCGCCCGCGCCGCTCCCGGGCGGGCCCGAACCGCTGCCCGCGACCCCGCAGATCGCGGCCGCCCCGCAGGCCCGGCCGGACCAGCGCACCCAGGAGCCGCCCGTCGTGCCGGCCCAGGCGCCCGCCGCCGTCCCCGCCCGGCGTCAGGAGAGCCCGCCGCCCGTGCTCCGCCCCTCCTCGGCCGCGGTGCCGGTCCGGGAGCAGCAGCAGTCCGTCCCGCCCACGGCCCCGGTCGGCTGGGCACATCAGGTGCACCAGCTCGCCGCGGGGGAGCCGGGGCCGTGGAAGCCGCCGCCGGCGGACGACATCTTCGCCGCGATGGCCGCGCAGCAGCAGGGCCGGCCCGCCCCGCTCGGCCGCCGCCTGGGCGCACGGCTGATCGACTGGGCCGTGCTCGGTTCGGCCGTGGGCGCCGTCGCGGCGCCGTTGTGGGAGAAGTCCGTCGAGCACATCGACGCCAAGGTGGAGCGCGCCCGGCAGTCCGGCCAGACGGTGACGGTGTGGCTGCTCGACGGCACGACCGGCACGTACCTCGGCATCGTGCTGGCGGTCCTGCTCGTCGGCGGCGTGCTCTACGAGGCGCTGCCGACCGCCCTGTGGGGGCGCACGCTGGGCAAGAAGCTGTGCGGGGTGCGGGTGCTGGACATCGAGTCGCACGACAAGGCCTCGTTCGGCACGGCGCTGCGGCGCTGGCTGGTCAACGCCGTTCTGGGCGTGCTCGGCATCGGCGTGCTGAACGTCCTGTGGTGCGTGTTCGACCGCCCGTGGCGCCAGTGCTGGCACGACAAGGCGGCGCACACGTTCGTGGCCTCGGCGAAGGGCTGAGCCCCTGTGTCATCTGCGGGCCGGTGGGGGCTGGTCGCGCAGTTCCCCGCGCCCCTTCGGGGCACGGTCGGCTCGTCGGCGCGCCCCGTAAGGGGCGCGGGGAACTGCGCGATCAACCACGGACGGCCCGCAGCCGCAGTACCGCCGACCCGAACGGCGCGCGGCGGATGCGGAAGCCGGCAGCCCGGGTTCTACTCGGGCCATGAGCACCGATCAGCCGCGGGAAGACGACCCGTTCCAGAAGAGGCCGTCCGAGCCGCCCGGCTCGGGGGAGCCGCCGTACCCGGGGTCGGGCAGCGTGCCGCCCTACGGCGGCCCCGGCGGCCCCGGCAGCCCCTACGGCAACGAGTACGGCGCAGCCGACCCTCTGGCCGGAATGCCGCCGCTGGCGAGCCGGTTCAGGCGGCTGATCGCGCGCATCATCGACGGCCTGATCGTCAGCATCCCGGTCAGCGCGATCTTCTCCGCGGCGACCTGGGGCTGGGACCCCTGGCGGGACAACGCCAAGTCCACCGGGCTGGGCATCCTCATCTCCGTCGTCTACTTCGTGTACGAGGGCCTGATGCTGACCACGCGTGGGCAGACGGTCGGCAAGATGGCGATGAAGATCCGCGTCGCGGTGCTGGAGAACGGTGCCGTCCCGGCGGGCAGCGTCGGCTGGACGCGTGCGGCGGTCTACAACCTGCCGGAGGTCGTGCCCTGTTGTGGCTTTGTGTTCTGGCTGGTCAACGTGCTGTGGTGCACGTGGGACCAGCCGTACCACCAGTGCATCCACGACAAGGCGGCGAAGACCGTCGTGGTGTCAACCGTGCAGTGACTGGCGGACCGTGGGGGCGGCCGCAGTGCGCGTGGGCGTCCGCTGTCCGGGGATCCGGACGGCGGTCCGCGTATGCCGGCGGCGTGGTGGTGCCGCGACGGCGAAGGCGGCGAGGAGCCCGAGGGCCAGGGCCGTCAGGGCGATGACCGCGGCACCGAACCCCGAGCGTGCCTGGGACAGCAGCAGCATGACGAGGGTCGAGCAGACCACGGTGGCCGAGCCGTAAGCGATCTGTGCAGGAGTCGGACGCGGCATGGCGGTATCCGTCCTCAAGACATCGACAGGGACGACGAGTCGGCGAACAGGGGACAGCAATCCGACTCTACGGTCCTGACTGCCCGAGGGGAACCAGCAGTAAGCGTGACCTAACCCACGGTGGCAGGGCGCGGGGGGCGTGTGGATGCATTGGGGGCATCAATGAGGTGTCGGTGCGCGCCCGTTGTGCGGCCGAGGGGACGCCGAGGGGGACGTCGAGGGGGACGTCGAGGAAGAGGGGAAAGTCTTGCCCCATCCTTTATTCGAAACTTAAAGTCCGCATAACGTACTGGGGTTGACCGCCTCAGTCAAGATCTGTCTTTTCTTGCGTGACTTCGGTCAAATACCTCCACAGTTCTTACTGGGGAGGACACTCACAAGTGAACAGCAGCCAACGGAGGGGCTTCAGAGCCGCCGCCGTGGCCACGGTGACCGCTGCACTCGGCGCGGCCACCCTGACCACGGGGACGGCCTGGGCCGCGAGCCCGACCGACTCGCCCTCGCCCGTCGCCGTCGAGCGCCACGACCCCGCGCAGGTCCAGCGCGGCGCGGAGCACGACCTCAAGGGCCCCTACTCGAAGAAGCAGGCCGACCAGCGCAAGTCCGCGCTGGAGCAGACGATCTCCGGCGACGCCAAGGCCGAGAAGCGCGGCCCGTCCACGGTCGTCCAGCTCGGCAAGGGCAAGTACGTCGAGCTCGCCCGGCAGAAGACCGACAAGATCTTCACCATCCTCGTCGACTTCGGCGACAAGGTCGACGACACCACGACGTACGACCCGGACGGGCCCGACGGCCCCAAGCCGCCCGTCAAGAAGTACGGCGGCACGCCCGGCCCCGCGCACAATCGGATACCGAAGCCGGACCGTGCGAAGGACAACAGCACGGCCTGGCAGAAGGACTTCGACCGCCGGCATTACCAGGATCTCTACTTCTCGCACGACAAGAACAAGGAGTCCCTGGCCAAGTACTACGAGAAGCAGTCCTCGGGCCGCTACTCGGTCGACGGCGTCGTCAGCGACTGGGTGCGCGTCCCCTGGAACGAGGCCCGCTACGGCTCCAACTACTGCGGCAGCACCAACTGCTCCAACGCCTGGGACCTCGTGCGCGACGCGGTGAACCAGTGGGTGGCGGACCAGAAGGCCGCCGGCCGCAGCGACGCCGACATCAAGGCCACCCTGGCCCAGTACGACCAGTGGGACCGCAACGACTACAACCACAACGGCAACTTCAACGAGCCCGACGGCTACATCGACCACTTCCAGATCGTCCACGCCGGCGAGGACGAGTCCGCGGGCGGCGGCGCGCAGGGCAAGGACGCCATCTGGGCGCACCGTTGGTACGCCTACGGCTCCGACGCCGGCAAGACCGGCCCGTCCTTCAACAAGGCGGGCGGCACCGAGATCGGCGACACCGGCTTCTGGGTCGGCGACTACACGATGCAGCCGGAGAACGGCGGACTCGGCGTCTTCGCCCACGAGTACGGTCACGACCTGGGCCTGCCCGACGAGTACGACACCACCGGAACCGGTGAGTCCTCCGTCGCCTACTGGTCGTTGATGTCCTCGGGCTCCTGGCTCGGCAACGGCAAGGACACCATCGGCGACCTGCCCGGTGACATGAGCGCCTGGGACAAGCTCCAGCTCGGCTGGCTCAACTACGACAAGGCCAAGGCCGCGACGAAGTCGACGCACAAGCTGGGCGTGGCCGAGTACAACACCAAGGACAAGCAGGCGCTGCTGGTCGACCTGCCCGCCAAGAAGGTCACCACCGGCGTGGTCGCGCCGGCCGAGGGCACCAGGCAGTGGTGGTCGGGCCAGGGCGACGGCCTGAAGAACACCCTGACCCGGACCGTGGACCTCACCGGCGCGTCCAAGGCCTCGCTGGACCTCTCCGGCTGGTGGGACATCGAGGAGAACTACGACTTCCTCTACACCGAGGTCTCCACGGACGGCGGTGCGAGCTGGACGCCGCTCGACGGCACCGCGGACGGCAAGGGGATCACTCGTGATGGCGGCAACCGGCCCGCTCTGACGGGGACTTCGGGCGCGTACCGGAAGCTGGCCTTCCCGCTCGACGCGTACGCGGGCAAGAAGGTCGACCTCCGGTTCCGCTACGCCACCGACGGCGGCACCTCCGGCAAGGGTTTCACGGCGGACGCGATCGCGCTCACCGCGGACGGCCGGACCGTCTTCTCGGACAACGCCGAGGGCGACGACAACGGCTGGACCGCCAAGGGCTTCTCGCGCATCGGCGCCTCCTTCACCAAGGAGTACCCGCAGTACTACATCGCCGAGAACCGCCAGTACGTCTCCTACGACCGGACCCTGAAGACCGGCCCGTACAACTTCGGCTGGAAGGACGGCAAGCCGGGCTGGGTGGAGCACTACCCGTACCAGAACGGCCTGCTGGTCTGGCTGTGGGACACCTCGCAGACGGACAACAACGTCGGCGTCCACCCCGGCTCCGGCCGCATCCTGCCGGTCGACGCCCACCCCAAGGCCGAGAAGTGGGCGGACGGTTCGCTGATGCGCAACCGCTTCCAGGCCTACGACTCCACGTTCAGCTGGTTCCCGGCCGCGGGCTACACGGTGCACTCCAACGGCGTGGCCGCCAAGGTCAAGGCCAAGCCGGGCGTTCCGGTCTTCGACGACCACAGGAACACCTACTACGACCCGGCGAACCCCACGGGCGGGGTGCGCCTGACCGACACCAACACCCGCATCCGGATCCAGGCGCAGGCGCCGAGCGGCTCCTGGATGCTCCTCCAGGTGGGCCCGTCGGCGAAGTAACCGCCGGAGCGACCGCTCGGTAACCGGCCGCCGCCTCGCCCTCTGGCGGGCGGCGGCCATCGTGCCCATGATGCTCTCGTGATGGTCTTACCGGCGGAGAGGTGAGGCGGGCGATGGCAGGCGGAGGCTTCGCAAGGCTCCCGGACAGCAGCGTGGTCGTGGCCCTGTCCCTGCCGGGCCCGCCCGGCGGCAGCGTGGCGCCGGGCGCGCGCGTGCGCGTCCTGGTCCGCGCGGCCAACCGCGCCCGCGCCCTGACGCGCCTGCGCAATCTGGGGCTGCGCGCGGTGTACCTGCGGGGCAACACGGAGCCGCCGACGCCGGACGAGATAACGGCGGTGCTGCACCACCCGGAGGGCATCGTGTGGCGCGCGGCGCCGGACGACGACACCGAGTCGTGGCATCCGATCGCCACGTTGCTGCGGCGCACGGGGTGACGTCCCGGGGGCTTCGCCCCGGGGCCGAGGGCGAAGCCCCGGTCACCCCACGATCGGTTTGCCGCTCAGTTCCACGCCCGCTTCCTTCATCTCCTCCAGTGCCCGCTGGGTCGTCTCGGCGGCGACCCCGGCCGTCAGGTCCAGCAGGACATGGGTGGCGAAGCCGCACCGCACCGCGTCCAGTGCCGTGGCCCGTACGCAGTGGTCCGTGGCGATGCCGACCACGTCCACCTCGGTCACCCCGCGCTCGCGCAGCCACCGTTCCAGTGGCTCCCCGTTCTCGTCCGTTCCCTCGAAGCCGCTGTACGCCGCTGCGTACGCGCCCTTGTCGAAGACCGTGTCTATCGCCCCGGAGGTGATGACGGGCGCGAAGTTCGGGTGGAACCCGCTGCCCTCCGTGCCCGCCACGCAGTGCGCGGGCCAGGAGTGCTCGAAGTCGGGGTGTGCCGAGAAGTGCTCGCCGGGGTCCACGTGGTGGTCACGCGTCGCGACGACGTGTTCGTATATCCCGGCCGTCTCGGCCACGTGGTCGGTTATGGCCGCGGCCACGTCGGAGCCGCCGGCCACCGCGAGGCTGCCGCCCTCGCAGAAGTCGTTCTGCACGTCGACGATGATCAGTGCACGGTTCATGGTGCAGATCCTTTGGGGGAGGGCCGTCGGTCGAACGGTCGAACAACAGATCAGCTCGATGTGACCGAGGGTAGTGACTCGGTTTTCGGTGTGCGAGGGGGAACGGACGGCGCAAGGGAACAACGGGGGCTCACGCGCCCGCGCCGCCGCCCCCCAGGGCGCCCTAGCCGACGTACTCGGTCGGCAGCACCGGCTCGCCGCGGGAGAGCTGCGTCGCCGACAGCGGCAGCCCGGCCCGGGCCCGGACGTGCCGCTCGCGGGCCGTGGCCAGCGGCTCCCGGGCGACGACCTCGCCCCGGCGGACCAGCTCCACCAGCAGCTGCCGGTCGGCGAGCTCCGCCGGGACCTCGCCCGTGCCGACGACCTCCGCCTCGGCCACCCCGTCCGCGTCCACCCGGCGCGCGGCCCACTTGCGGCCGCCGATGGAGGTCTTGCCGCCCATCGACTTCTTGGCCACGGGCCGCAGCGGGGCGTCCTCGCCGGAGGAGTCCGCGCGGGCGACCAGCTTGTAGACCATCGAGCACGTGGGGTGCCCGCTGCCGGTGACCAGCTGGGTGCCCACCCCGTACGCGTCCACGGGCGCGGCGGCCAGCGAGGCGATGGCGTACTCGTCCAGGTCGCTGGTGACGACGATCCTGGTGTCCTGGGCGCCCAGGTCGTCGAGCTGCTGGCGCACCCGGTGGGCGAGCAGCAGCAGGTCCCCGGAGTCGATGCGCACCGCGCCCAGCTGCGGCCCGGCGACCTCGACGGCCATCTTCACGGCCTCGGTGACGTCGTAGGTGTCGACCAGCAGCGTCGTCGTGCCGCCGAGCGAGGCGACCTGGGCGGTGAAGGCGTCCCGCTCGTTGTCGTGCAGCAGGGTGAAGGCGTGGGCGCTGGTGCCGACGGTGGGGATGTTGTAGCGGAAGCCGGCCGCCAGGTCCGAGGTGGAGCTGAAGCCGCCCACGAAGGCGGCGCGCGCGGCGGCGACGGCGGCCAGTTCGTGGGTGCGCCGGGCGCCCATCTCGATCAGCGGCCGGTCCCCGGCGGCCACGGCCATCCGGGAGGCGGCCGCGGCGACCGCCGAGTCGTGGTTGAGGATCGACAGGATCACCGTCTCCAGCAGCACGGCCTCGGCGAAGGTGCCCTCGACCCGCATGATCGGCGAGCCCGGGAAGTAGATCTCGCCCTCGGGGTAGCCCCAGACGTCGCCGCGGAAGCGGTAGTCGGCCAGCCAGGCGAGCGTGGGCTCGTCGACGATCTGCTGGGCGGCGAGGAAGTCCAGCACACCGCGGTCGAAGCGGAAGTTCTCGACGGCGTCCAGGACGCGGCCGATGCCCCCGACGACGCCGTAGCGGCGCCCGTGCGGCAGGCGGCGGGTGAAGACCTCGAAGACCGAGCGCCGGTCGGCGGTGCCGGCCCGGAGCGCCGCCTGCACCATGGTGAGCTCGTAGCGGTCGGTGAAGAGGGCCGTCGAGGGCACGTCCACCGGCAGCCTCAAGTCCGCAGCATTCATGGCTCAGATGCTACCCCCGATACTCGTCACTTTGACGATTTCAGTGATCGAAAGCACGGCCACCGCACCGGGACCCCTTTGTGCATCGGCCGCCCGCGAGTGGCAGCATGGGAACCGTGAGTGTTGCACCGGTCGAGATCGAACGGCCCGAGACGGGCGAGTCCCCCTTCGCGGTGACCGAGCCAGACGTCCCCTGGGTGACCCTGGTCCACAACGACCCCGTGAACCTCATGAGTTATGTGACGTATGTCTTCCAGGCCTACTTCGGCTACTCCAAGGACAAGGCCCGCAATCTGATGCTCGACGTCCACCACAAGGGCCGTGCCGCGGTCTCCAGCGGGAGCCGCGAGGAGATGGAGCGCGACGTGCAGGCGATGCACGGCTACGGGCTCTGGGCGACGCTGTCGCAGGACCGTTGATGGCGGGGCACTTCGAGCCGCTGCCCGGCGGCGGGGCCGCCGTGGCCCTGGACGAGGTCGAGATCTCCATCCTGCGCAGCCTGGCCGTCCAGCTGCTGGAGCTGATCGGGCCGGGGGAGACCGAGGGCCCGGACGCCGCCGACCCGCTGGCCCGGCTCTTCGCCGAGGGCCCGAGCGAGCCGCCGTCCGACCCCGCGCTCGCCCGGCTCTTCCCCGACGCCTACGGCACACCCGGCACCGACCAGGACCGGCAGGAGCGCGCGTACGCGTCCGAGTTCCGCCGCTACACCGAGAACGACCTGCGCGCCCGCAAGCGCGACGACGCCCTCGCGATGGTGCGCTCCCTCGACGGGCTGACTGTGGCCGGCGACCGCGGCGCGGTGCTGCGCCTGTCGCCGGAGGACTGCACGCGGTGGCTGTGCGCGCTCAACGATCTCCGCCTGACGATCGGGACCCGGCTGGAGGTCACCGACGAGGACGACGGCGAGGCCCTGCTCGAGCTGCCGGACGAGGATCCGCGCAAGCCGATGGTGATGGCCTATCTGTGGCTCGGGGGGCTGCAGGAGACACTCGTTGAATCGCTGACTCACTGAGTCCGCCGAGCCGCAGCGCCGCTGTTCGCTCAGCGAACGCTCAAAACCGGATAACGATCGAATCACCGTCGCCACGGCTTTTATCGACGGCTGTGACCTTTGTCCTGCTTTTTGTGTGGCGTGCACCATACCCGCCCCACTGATCTCCTTGTTACATCGTGATACATCTTGCCGACCTGCCTCCGTGACGCCACCCATGTCACGGCGGGAGCGCTGGCCGACCGACCGTCGGCACTCGCAGGACTCCATCCGGGGGGATCGGAACCCGATCCGGAGCAACCGGATCGGTATGGAGCGAAAGGCGCACCAC
The DNA here is from genome assembly GCF_047456005.1 of Streptoverticillium reticulum. Taxonomy (NCBI): domain Bacteria; kingdom Bacillati; phylum Actinomycetota; class Actinomycetes; order Kitasatosporales; family Streptomycetaceae; genus Streptomyces; species Streptoverticillium reticulum. Next base: position 5,195,220 of record NZ_CP179755.1, read on the forward strand.
CATGACCTCTGAGCAGGTCGCGTCCCCTACCGCAGTGCGGGACGAGAACGGAAGCGGAACGGAAGCTTCCGAGGGTTACCAGCGGGGACTGGGCAACCGGCAGATCCAGATGATCGCCATCGGTGGCGCCATCGGCACGGGATTGTTCCTCGGAGCGGGCAAGGCCATATCCAAGGCCGGTCCGAGCCTGATCCTGGGTTATGCGATTGCCGGCCTGGTCATCTTCTTCATCATGCGAGCGCTCGGCGAGCTGCTCATGTACCGCCCCGTGTCGGGCTCCTTCTCGGAGTACGCCCGCGAATTCCTGGGCCCCTTCTGGGGCTATGTGACGGGCTGGACGTACTGGCTCTTCTGGGTCGTCACCGGCATGACCGAGGTCACCGCCGCGGCCACCTACGTCCAGTACTGGGACAAGTCCATTCCGCAATGGGTCTCGGCCCTCGGCTTCACCGTCGTCCTCTACTTCGCCAACCTGATCTCCGTGAAGCTCTTCGGTGAGCTGGAGTTCTGGTTCTCCATGGTCAAGGTCACCGCCATCATGGGCATGATCCTGATCGGCATCGGCGTCCTCACCCTGGGCTTCTCCAACGCCGGCAAGACGGCCTCCGTCAGCCACCTGTGGGCCGACGGCGGATTCTTCCCGCACGGCATCGGCGGCACGCTGATGACCCTGCACCTGGTGATGTTCGCGTTCATGGCCGTCGAGCTGGTCGGTGTCACCGCCGGCGAGGCCAAGGACCCGAAGAAGACCCTGCCCCAGGCCATCAACACCGTGCCCTGGCGCATCGCCCTCTTCTACCTCGGTGCGCTCCTGATCATCCTGTCCGTCGTCAGCTGGACCGTCTTCAAGCCGGGCGTCAGCCCGTTCGTCGAGGCGTTCCAGATGATCGGTCTCCCGGCGGGTGCCGGCATCGTCAACTTCGTGGTGCTCACCGCGGCGCTGTCGTCCTGCAACTCCGGCATGTACTCCACCGGCCGCATGCTGCGGGACCTCTCGCTCAACGGCCAGGGCCCGAAGTTCTTCGGCCGGCTGAGCAAGAAGGGCCTGCCGCTGCGCGGGACCACCATCTCCGCCGCGCTGATGCTGGTCGGCGTCTGGATCAACTACCAGTGGCCCGGCCAGGCGTTCGACTACGTCGTCTCCTTCGCCACCATCTCCGGCCTGTGGGCCTGGGTCATGATCCTCGCGTCCCACCTGCGCTACCGGAAGCTGGCCGACGCCGGTGTGGTGCCGCAGTCGGAGTTCAAGGCCCCGGGCGCCCCGTGGACCAGCCTCTTCGGCCTGCTCTTCATCGGCATGGTGTTCGTGCTGATGGGCATCGACAAGGACGCCCGGATCTCGCTGTACTGCGCCCCGGTCTGGGCCGCGATCATGTGGGTCTCCTACGTGGTGCTCAAGAAGCGCAACCCCGAGGCCTTCGCCCGCAAGCCGCACCCGACCCCCGTCCCGGAGGTCGAGGCGGCCGCCTGATCCGCAGCCTCTCGCTCCTGCAGGGGGCCCGCCGTACCGGCGGGCCCCCTGCCTATTCTTGGCCGCATGCTGACCATCACCCAGGACCTCCACGACCGGATCGTCGCCCACGCCCGCGCCGACCACCCCGACGAGGCGTGCGGCGTGGTCGCCGGCCCCGCCGGCAGCGGCCGGCCCGAGCGGTTCGTCCCGATGCTCAACGCGGCCCGCTCACCCACCTTCTACGAGTTCGACTCGGGCGATCTCCTCAAGCTCTACCGGGAGATGGACGACCGCGACGAGGAGCCGGTGATCATCTACCACTCCCACACGGCCACCGAGGCCTACCCCTCCCGCACCGACATCTCCTACGCCAACGAGCCCGGCGCGCACTACGTCCTCGTCTCCACCGCGGACACCGACGGCTCCGGACCCTTCCAGTTCCGCTCGTTCCGCATCGTGGACGGCGAAGTCACCGAAGAAGACGTCGAGATCGTCGCCGCGTACGGGAATGTGACCACGCAGTAAGACCGTTGTGTCCGGATGCCGGTACATGCTTCCGGCGGACGCACAGGGTGTCGATACGATCGCCCCACGTGCCCCACCCCCAGCACTCCAGCACTCCGACAGGAGCACAGCCCATGGCCATCGAGGTCCGTATCCCGACCATTCTCCGCACGTACACCGACGGCGCCAAGGCCGTCGAGGGCAGCGGCGGCACGCTCGACGAGCTGTTCAAGGACCTCGACAGTCGGCACGCGGGCATCCGCGAGCGCCTGGTCGACGAGAAGGGCGCGCTGCGCCGCTTCGTCAACGTCTACCTCAACGACGAGGATGTCCGCTTCCTCAGCGGCCTCGCCACCGAGCTCGGCGACGGCGACAGCGTCACCATCCTCCCGGCGGTCGCCGGCGGAATGGTCTGAGCGGCGCCCCATGCGCTACGAGAGCCCCCTGGCGGCCGTCGGCAACACCCCGCTCGTCGGCCTGCCCCGGCTGTCCCCCTCGGCGTCCGTGCGGATCTGGGCCAAGCTGGAGGACCGCAACCCCACCGGCTCCGTCAAGGACCGGCCCGCGCTGCACATGATCGAGCAGGCCGAGAAGGCCGGCCGGCTCACCCCCGGCTGCACCGTCCTCGAACCCACCTCCGGCAACACCGGCATCTCCCTCGCCATGGCCGCCAAGCTCAAGGGCTACCGCATGGTGTGCGTGATGCCCGAGAACACCAGCGAGGAGCGGCGCCAACTCCTCGCCATGTGGGGCGCGGAGATCATCCCCTCGCCCGCCGCCGGGGGCTCCAACACGGCCGTGCGCGTGGCCAAGGAGCTCGCTGAGCAGCACCCGGACTGGGTGATGCTCTACCAGTACGGCAACCCCGACAACGCCGGCGCCCACTACGCCACGACGGGCCCGGAGATCCTCGCCGACCTCCCGGAGATCACCCACTTCGTGGCCGGACTCGGCACCACCGGCACCCTCATGGGCGTCGGCCGCTACCTGCGCGAGCACGTCCCCGGCGTGCAGATCGTCGCCGCCGAACCGCGCTACGACGACCTGGTCTACGGGCTGCGCAACCTCGACGAGGGCTTCGTCCCCGAGCTCTACGACGCCTCCGTGCTCACCACGCGCTTCTCCGTCGGCTCCGAGGACGCGGTGCGCCGCACCCGCGAACTCCTCGCCGAGGAAGGCATCTTCGCGGGCATCTCCACCGGCGCCGTGCTGCACGCCGCCCTCGGCGTCGCGCGCAAGGCGGTCCGGTCCGGGGAACGGGCGGACATCGTCTTCGTCGTGGCCGACGGCGGCTGGAAGTACCTCTCCACCGGCGTCTACACGGCGGCGACGACCGAGGAGGCGGTGGCCGCGCTGCACGGCCAGCTCTGGGCGTAGTGTCCGCTGCGGTCGGTAAAAAACAGAACTGTGCACGGGTGAACTGCTACTACCGATGTTGGCAGGCGGCTGACATCATCACGTAGGAGACGCACATGACCTGTCCCGCATGTGGATCTTCGGACACGAGGCAACTCAACAATGGAAACTGGCAGTGCGGAAACTGCGGCGCAGTCACGGCTGGACCGGGCAGCGTGGGATGCGCTCGCCCCTGAGACGCGTGAACGCCTCGCGGCCTTCATGTCGCCCGAGGTGTTCACGGTGACGGCCGGCAGCAAGGAGTCGGCCGAGCGCTTCCAGCGCTTCATGGACACGCTGGACCGCGCCGAGCAGCACAAGCCCCTGTAGCCGCAGCCTTCTCCGCTCCCGTGGCCCCGCCCGCGCTCCCCCCTGTAGCGCGGGCGGGGCCTTCGGTGCACCGGGCGCCGTGCCGGACGGCCGTCCTGGTGATTCCAGCCACACCACCCCGCCGCCGAGGAGCGGTTGCACCGCTCCCGTCCTAGGCTCGACTGCACCGCATGGCCCCCCGTCACCGGCCCACGGAGGTTCAGGCCCGCATGAAGCTCACCGTCGTCGGATGCTCGGGGTCGTTCCCGTCCACGGAATCGGCCTGTTCGAGCTACCTCGTGGAGGCCGACGGCTACCGGCTGCTGCTCGACATGGGCAACGGCGCCCTCGGAGAGCTCCAGCGCCACACCGGTCTCTACGACCTCGACGCCGTGCTTCTGTCGCACCTCCACCCCGACCACTGCATCGACATGTGCGGCTACTTCGTCGCCCGCTACTACCGCCACGACGGCGGCCGCGCCAGGCCGATCCCCGTCCACGGCCCGCAGGGCACCGAGCAGCGGCTGGTCACGGCCTACGGCGACGTGCCCGACGAGGCCTGCATGAGCGAGGTCTTCGACTTCCGCACCCTGCGCCCCGGCACCTTCGCCCTGGGCCCCCTGACGGTCCGTACGGCCCTGGTCCGCCACCCCGTCGAGGCCTACGCCTTCCGCGTCGAGCACAACGGGGCGTCCCTGGTCTACTCCGGCGACACCGGCCCCTGCGCCGCCCTGGACGAACTCTCCGCAGGCGCCGACCTGCTGCTGTGCGAGGCCTCCTTCACGCACGGCAAGGAGGACATCCCCGACCTCCACCTCAACGGCCTGGAGGCCGGCGAGTGCGCGGCCCGCGCGGGCGTCGGCCGCCTGGTCCTCACCCACATCCCGCCGTGGACCGACCCGTTGACGAACCTGCGCGACGCCAGGTCCGTCTACGACGGGCCGGCGGAGTTGGCGCAGGCGGGGGCGGTGTACGAGGTGTAGGGCGCACCCCGTCGGGTGCGCCCCGTAAGGGGCGCGGGGCTGTTGACATATGCGGCTCCGCCGCGTGGGCGCGAGCAACCACAGCCGGCCCGCAGCCGACGCACCGCCCCGGGGGCAACACGTCATCTGCGGGCGCGTCGTGGCTTGTCGCGCAGTTCCCCGCGCCCCTGACGGGGCGCGAAGATCCACCGGACACGGGGAAGGGCCCCGGAACCGCCAACGGTTCCGGGGCCCTTCTGAGTCGCCGACAGGGCTTACGCCTTGGTGAGGTCCTCGATCTCCTCCTCGGGCTCGCGGCCCGGGGTGGGGAGGTTGAACTTGGTGATCGCGAAGCGGAACACCACGTAGTAGATCACCGCGAAGACCAGACCGATCGGGATGATCATCCACGGCTTGGTGGCCAGGTTCCAGTTCAGCGCGTAGTCGATGAAGCCGGCGGAGAAGGTGAAGCCGGCGTGCACGCCCAGCGCCCAGGTGACGGCCATGGAGACGGCGGTCAGCACCGCGTGCACCGCGTACAGCAGCGGCGCGATGAACATGAACGCGAACTCGATCGGCTCGGTGATGCCGGTGACGAACGAGGTCAGCGCGAGCGAGATCATCATGCCCAGGACGGCCTTGCGGCGCTCGGGGCGGGCGGAGTGCGCGATGGCGAGCGCGGCGGCCGGCAGACCGAACATCATGATCGGGAAGAAGCCCGACATGAACTGTCCGGCGCTCGGGTCGCCGGCGAAGAACCGGTTGATGTCACCGTGGACGACCTTGCCCGCGGCGTCGGTGAAGTCACCGAGCTGGAACCAGGAGACGGTGTTGACGAACTGGTGCATGCCGATCGGGATCAGACCGCGGTTGACCAGACCGAACAGACCGGCGCCGACGGCACCCAGGCCCGTCATCCACGTGCCGAAGTCGCTGATGGCGTTGCCGATCGGCTCCCAGACCAGGCCGAAGAAGACGCCCACGAGGGTGCCGACGAAGGCCATGATGATCGGCACCAGGCGGCGGCCGTTGAAGAAGCCGAGCCAGTCCACCAGTCGGGTGCGGTGGTAGCGCTGCCACAGCACGGCGGCGAGCAGACCCATGATGATGCCGCCGAGGACACCGGGGTTGTTGTAGACGGCGGCCGTGTACTCGCCGTTCTTCACGAAGGCCTCGTGGACCGGGAACGCCTTCAGCACGTTGCTGTAGACGAGGAAGCCGACGAGGGCGGCCAGCGCGGTGGAGCCGTCGGCCTTCTTGGCGAAGCCGATCGCGACACCGATGCAGAAGAGCATCGGCAGGTTGTCGAAGATCGCGCCACCGGCGGTGGAGAAGACGTCGGCTACCTTGTCCCAGTGGAGGCCGTCCTTGCCGAAGACGTCCTTCTGGCCGAGGCGCAGCAGGATGCCGGCGGCGGGCAGCACGGCGATGGGCAGCTGCAGGCTGCGGCCGATCTTCTGCAGGCCCTGCAGCACGCCGGACCACGGCTTCTTGGCGGGGGCGGACTTCTTCTCGGCCTTGGCGGCCTTCTCGACGGGCTTCTCCGCGACCGCGGTCGCGGTGCTCGCCGACGCCTTCGCGGTCTCGGCCTGCTGGGCCGGCGCGGCGCCGCCGGACTTCTTCTGGGCCGGGACCGGCCGCTTCTTCTGCTGCCCGGAGGGCTTCCTGGTCGCCTTCGACCTGGGCCTGCTCATCGGATTCCTCCAAGTGAGGCGGGCGCTCGGGGGAAGGGGACGGCCCGCTTATGGTCTACACCACTCAGTGGTTTAGACCTGTTGTAGCACGTGAAGCGGGCATAAAGGAATCCATGCTTCCAGGTGGCCTGGACCACATGCACGGCGGCCCCCGAACCTATCGGTCCGGAGGCGGCGCAGGGTTACAGGATCCTTACGCGGTGTTGAACTTACGGCTTCACCGCCGCGTCCTCGAAACTCTCCCCGGCCTCCTCCTCCGGCTCCCGCCCCGGCGTCGGGATGTCGAACCGGGTGATCGCGAACCGGAAGAGCGCGTAGTAGACGACCGCGAAGCACAGGCCGATCGGAATGATCAGCCAAGGCCGGGTCGCCAGGCTCCAGTTGATCACGTAGTCGATCAGGCCCGCCGAGAAGCTGAAGCCGTCGTGCACGCCCAGCTCCCAGGTGACCGCCATCGAGACACCGGTGAGCAGGGCGTGCGCCACGTACAGCAGCGGGGCGATGAAGAGGAAGGAGTACTCGATGGGCTCGGTGATGCCCGTGACGAGCGAGGTCAGGCCCACCGAGAGCATCATGCCGCCCACCGCCTTGCGGTGGGCCGGCCTGGCGCAGTGTGCGATCGCCAGGGCCGCCGCCGGCAGCGCGAACATCATGATCGGGAAGAAGCCCGAGGTGAACTGGCCCGCGTGCGGGTCGCCCGCCAGGAAGCGGTTGATGTCGCCGTGCACCACCGTGCCGTCCGGCTTGGTGTAGTCGCCGAACTGGAACCACACGAAGACGTTCAGGAACTGGTGCAGACCGATCACCAGCAGGGCGCGGTTGGCCACGCCGAAGATGCCCGAGCCGAGCGAGCTCAGATCCACCAGCCACTTGCTGAAGCTCGTCAGGCCGCGCCCCACCGGCGGCCAGATCCACAGGCACAGCGCCGCGAAGGCGATCGCCACGAAGGCCATGATGATCGGCACCAGCCGGCGCCCGTTGAAGAAGCCCAGCCAGTCCACCAGCCGCACCCGGTGGTAGCGCTCCCAGAGCTTGGCCGTCATGTAGCCCATCACGATGCCGCCGAAGACGCCCGGGTTCTGGTACGCCGCTGCGCCCGCCGTGCCGTCCGGGGCGATGCACACCCCGCTGAGCAGCCCCAGCCCCGTGAAGCGGTGACCGCCCGGGCAATTCTGCGGGAACTGGTGCAGCACCGCGTAGTAGACGAGGAAGCCCGCCACCGCCGCCAGGGCTGTCGAACCGTCCGCCTTCTTCGCCATGCCGATCGCCACGCCCACCGCGAACAGCAGCGGCAGCCCCAGCGAGGAGTCCAGCAGCGCCCCGCCCGCGCCCGCCATCACCTTGGCGACGTCCGTCCAGCCCAGGCCGTCCTTGCCGAAGACGTCCGGCTGGCCGAGCCGGTTGAGGATGCCGGCGGCCGGCAGGACGGCGATGGGCAGTTGCAGGCTCCGGCCCATCTTCTGCAGGCCCTGGAAGACGGAGTGCAGGTGCTTCCTGGCCGGCCGGGGGGCCGCCGCTGCTTCCGAGGTCATCCGCATCCTCCCGGCTGGCATACTGGTGTAGACCACTCGGCGGGCACGTGCGCGACGGCCTCCCGGAACGCACTGCCGGGTGGTGGCCATCTTTCGTCAGATGGCGGACGAACGCCCGCGTAGTTGGGCTGAACGTGGGTTACCGTGTGAAAGCCGACCGGCGACACCGCCAGGGTCCGGCCGAGACAACCAGGAGTGCACATGGCCAGCAAGGCTGAGAAGATCGTCGCCGGTCTCGGCGGGATCGACAACATCGAAGAGGTCGAGGGCTGCATCACCCGCCTCCGCACCGAGGTCGCCGACGCCTCCCTCGTCGACGAGGCCGCCCTCAAGGCCGCCGGTGCCCACGGTGTCGTCAAGATGGGCACCGCCATCCAGGTCGTCATCGGCACCGACGCGGACCCCGTCGCCGCCGAGATCGAAGACATGATGTGAGCCGCTGAGCTCCTCCGCGCAGGGCCCCGCACCGGAACGGACCGGAACGGGGCCCTTCGTGTTGCGGCTAGGCTCGTCACCATGTCTCGCATCGACGGCCGCACCCCCGACCAGCTCCGCCCCGTGACCATCCAGCGCGGTTGGAGCAAGCACGCCGAGGGCTCCGTCCTCGTCTCCTTCGGCGACACCAAGGTGTTCTGCACCGCCTCCGTCACCGAGGGCGTCCCCCGCTGGCGCAAGGGCAGCGGCGAAGGATGGGTCACCGCCGAGTACTCGATGCTGCCCCGCTCCACCAACACCCGCGGCGACCGCGAGTCCGTCCGCGGCAAGATCGGCGGCCGCACCCACGAGATCTCCCGCCTCATCGGCCGCTCGCTGCGCGCCGTCATCGACTACAAGGCCCTCGGCGAGAACACCATCGTCCTCGACTGCGACGTCCTCCAGGCCGACGGCGGCACCCGCACCGCCGCCATCACCGGCGCCTACGTGGCCCTGGCCGACGCCGTCGCCTGGGCCCAGCAGAAGAAGCTCGTCAAGCACGGCCGCCACCCGCTGACCGGCACCGTCTCCGCCGTCAGCGTCGGCATCGTCGACGGCGTCCCGCTCCTCGACCTCTGCTACGAGGAGGACGTGCGCGCCGAGACCGACATGAACGTCGTCTGCACCGGCGACGGCCGCTTCGTCGAGGTCCAGGGCACCGCCGAGGCCGAGCCCTTCGCGCGCGAGGAGCTCAACGCCCTCCTCGACCTGGCCGTGACCGGCTGCGCCGAACTGGACAAGGCCCAGCGCGAGGCCCTCGCCCGCACCCTCTGAGACCCGGGAGAAGCAAGAACCGTGCAGCGCCTGATCCTGGCCACCCGCAACGCGAACAAGGTCACCGAGCTCCGCGCGATCCTCGCCGGGGCCGGCCTCGACATCGAACTCGTCGGCGCCGACGCGTATCCCGAGGTGCCCGACGTCAAGGAGACCGGCGTCACCTTCGCCGAGAACGCCCTCCTCAAGGCCCACGCCCTGGCCCAGGCCACCGGCCACCCGGCCGTCGCCGACGACTCCGGCCTCTGCGTCGACGTCCTGAACGGCGCCCCCGGCATCTTCTCCGCCCGCTGGGCGGGCCGCCACGGCGACGACAAGGCCAACCTGGACCTCCTGCTGGCCCAGCTCGCCGACATCGCCGACGACCACCGCGGCGCCCACTTCGCCTGCGCAGCCGCCCTGGCCCTCCCCGACGGCACCGAACGCGTCGTCGAGGGCCGCCTCCGCGGCACCCTCCGCCACACCCCGTCCGGCTCGGGCGGCTTCGGCTACGACCCGATCCTCCAGCCGCTGGGGGAGACGCGCACCTGCGCCGAGTTGACGCCGGACGAGAAGAACGCGATCAGCCACCGCGGCGAGGCGTTCCGGGGGCTGGTGCCGGTGGTGCGGGAGTTGTTGGGCTGACGCTGCCGGACCGAACGAGGAGGGCCGCCCCCGCTGTGCTGCGGGGGCGGCCCTCCTGCGTTGTGTGCGGCCGGTGGGACTCGAACCCACACGGGTGTGAACCCACTGGGACCTAAACCCAGCATGACTGCCAATTCCATCACGGCCGCGTGCCACGGCCATCGTACTGGGCCCCGCGCGGGAGTTGGGATGGCGCCCGCGTAACCGGAGAGTGCAACGACCGCAATCCTGCTCGGACACGCCGCTCCGTCTCCCCACCGATTCACAGGAACCTGATATGCGCGAAGGGAACGCACGACCCCATTTCTCCGTCCCTCAGAGCGGGAACGGGGACAGCCCGTGAGACGAACGCCCGCCCGTACGCGAGGAAGAGAGCCGATGACCGACCGTGCCGCGCGCCGTTGGGCCAGTACGCGCAGCGTGCTGGCGCTCGTTCTGGGCGTGGTCGTGCTCGGGGCCGGCGGGGTGTGGCTGGCGTGTGCCACCGACCGCGGGAGTGTGATGGGCGAAGCGCCCCGCACGGCCGCGGCGCAGCGGGCGTTCAGCACGCAGGAGGTGCAGGTGGAGGTCGACGAGTCGGCCGCCGGTGAGCTGCCGGGAGTGCGGGACTGCGGCGGCGGGACACCGGTGCTGGAGCCGAAGATCATCACCTTGGACTGTGCGAGCTCCGGCCAGGTCGCCAGCAACATCACCTGGGACGAGTACGGAACGGGCGAGGCGACCGGCAGCGGTGTGGTGCAGGTGTCGAGCGGGGCGGGCGGGGCTGCGCGGACGTCGTTCCCGGCGCAGTTGCGGCTGACCGGGCCCAAGCGGGTGGACGGGACGATGGCGTTCACGGCGCTCGAGGTCACGTACACGGGCGCCACCCCGACCGGCGAGGCGCACAAGGTGTTCACGATCGCGTGATGGGTATTCGTGGACGGATCGCGCTGGCGATCTCCTTCGTCACCGCGCTGGCCGTCGTGGTGCTGGGTGTCGCCGTGCACCACATCTCCGGGCTGGAGCGCGACAAGCAGGCCCGGGAGTACCAGGACGGGCTGCTGAGTTCGGCGCTGCAGGTCTACCAGCGGGACGGAACGCTGGTGCTCGGCGCGCAGTTGGACGACTCGCGGGTGCCGGCGCCGCTCGCGCAGGCGGTGGCCCGGGGCAAGCCGAAGACGTACATCAGCGGCGGCGGCGACCCGCGGGTGTGGGCGGCGACGGGGGTCGGCGACGGCAAGCTGCTGTCGGTCTCGGCCTCGTACCCGGCCCGGGACCCGCTGCAGCGGTCGCTGGACCAGACCCTGATCGTGGCCGGTGCGGTGACGGTGGCGCTGATGGCCGTGGTCGCGCTGTTCGTGGCGCAGAGCCTCTCGCGCCGGCTGCGGCTGAGCGCCGCCGCGGCGCGGCGGATCGCGGCGGGCGAGTCGCAGGACGCGGACGCGCTGCTGACCGGCGGCCGGGACGAGGTCGCGGAACTGGGCCGCTCGGTGCACCACATGGCGACGTCCCTGGCGGCGCGGGTGGAGGCCGAGCGCGGGTTCACCGCGGACGTGGCGCACGAGCTGCGCACCCCGGTGGCGGGGCTGGTGGCCTCGGCCGAACTGCTGCCGCACCCGCGGGCGGTGGAGATGGTGCGCGAGCGCGCGCAGACGATGCGGGCGCTGGTGGAGGACCTGCTGGAGGTCTCCCGGCTGGACGCCGGGGCGGAGAGCGCCCAGCTGGACGCGGTGGAGCTGCCGTCGCTGGTGCGCGGGATCGTCAAGCGGGCGCAGGGCCAGCGCGGGGTGTCCGACGTGGCCGTCGAGGTGGTCGGCGAGGGCCGGATCGTGGCGACGGACGCCCGCCGGGTGGAGCGGATCCTGGTCAACATCCTGGCCAACGCGGCCAAGCACGGCCGTCCGCCGATCGAGGTGACGGTGCGGGGCACCCGGATCACGGTGCGCGACCACGGCGACGGCTTTCCGCCGGGCCTGGTCGACCGCGGGCCGCGGCGCTTCCGCACGGCGGCGCCCGAGCGCGGTACGGGCCACGGCCTGGGGCTGACGATCGCGGTGGGCCAGGCGGCGGTGCTGGGGGCCCTGCTGACGTTCGGCGCGGCCGAGGGCGGGGGCGCGCTGGCCGTCCTCGACCTGCCGGAGGCCGAGGACGTGCCGGAGGAGGACCGTCCGGTCCTCCGGGGCGCGGGCAGCAGCGCGGGGGCTAGAGCCCCAGGTCCTTGATGATCTTGGCGACGTGGCCGGTGGCCTTGACGTTGTAGAGGGCGCGCTCGACCTTGCCCTCCTCGTCGACGATCACGGTCGAGCGGATGACCCCGGTGACCGTCTTGCCGTACAGCTTCTTCTCGCCGAAGGCGCCGTACGCCTCCAGGACCTTCTTCTCCGGGTCGCCGACCAGCGTGACCTTCAGGTCCTCCTGCTCGCGGAACTTCGCGAGCTTCTCCGGCTTGTCGGGCGAGACGCCGATGACGTCGTAGCCGTGGCCGGCCAGGAACTCCAGGTTGTCGGTGAAGTCGCAGGCCTGCTTGGTGCAGCCGGGGGTGAGGGCGGCGGGGTAGAAGTAGACGATGACCTTGCGGCCCTTGCGGTCGGCGAGCGAGACCTCCCGGCCGTCCGCGTCGGGCAGGGTGAAGGCCGGGGCGGTGTCGCCGGGCTGAAGTCGCTCGCTCATGGCTGGCTCTCCTGGGAGTGTGCGGGGGCTGACGGTCCCGAGACTAGCCAGCCCGCCGATCGGGGGTGCCGCGGGGCACGGGGCCGGGGAAGCTGACAGACTGGTCATCAGCATTCATCACTCTTCATGACGGAGACGGAGGCAGCCCGGTGCCGGACGCCAGGACCCCTGCGCAGATCGAGGCGGACATCGCCCGCAGGCGGGAGGAGCTCGCCGTGACGCTCGACGAGATCGGGGTGCGGGTGCACCCGAGCACGATCATCGGGGACGCCAGGGCCAAGGTCGCCTCCAAGGTGGACCAGACCGCGGGCCGCGCGTACGTGGCGGCGAACCGTCTGGTCTCCGAGGTGCGCTCGCGGTTCGTCACGGAGGAGGGCGTGCCCCGGCTGGAGCGGATCGTTCCGGCGGCGATGCTGGCCGTGGGCGTCGTGGGCCTGCTGGCGGTGTCCTCGCGGCGCCACAAGGACTGAAGGCCCCGGTTCCGGGCCGGGTTCCGGTCGGGATCCCGGGCCTGGGGCCTGCGCACCCCGCGCGGACAGGTACGGTCTTCGCGTGAGGACGAATACCACCCACGACAAGCTGCCCATCCGGATGCTCCACGACCGCGTTCTGGTCAGGACGGACATCCCCGAGGGCGAGCGCCGGTCCACCGGCGGCATCGTCATTCCGGCGACGGCGGCGGTGGGCCGCCGCCTGGCCTGGGCCGAGGTCGTCGCGGTCGGCCAGAGCGTGCGCACGGTCGAGCCGGGCGACCGGGTGCTCTACGACCCGGAGGACCGCGCCGAGGTCGAGGTGCGCGGCATCGCCTACGTCCTGATGCGCGAGCGCGATCTGCACGCGGTGGCCGCGGAGCGGCTGGAGGGCTCGGAGGACTCCACGGGCCTGTACCTGTAGCCTGGGCGGCAAGCCCGACGAGACGCGCCGTACCGGGTCAGGACAAGACGACGCACCCCTGGAAACCGTTTTCCATCGGAGGGTGCACCATCATGGCATGGGTCCTGCTCGTCGTCGCCGGCCTGCTCGAGGTCGGCTGGTCGATCGGAATGAAGTACACCGAAGGCTTCACACGGCTGTGGCCGAGCGTCTTCACGGTGGCCGGCATCGCGGCCAGCATGCTGCTGCTGGCACAGGCGGCCCGCTCCCTCCCCATCGGCACGGCCTACGGCGTCTGGGTCGGCATCGGCGCGACGGGGGCCGCGGTGCTCGGCATGGCGGTGCTGGGCGAGCCGGTGAGCGTGGGGCGGGTGTTTTTCATCGTGCTGCTGCTGGTGGCCATCGTCGGCTTGAAGGCGACGTCGGGGCACTGAGGCCCGCGCCCCGAAGGGACGCGGGGAACTGCGCGACCAGCCACGACGAGCCCGCAGCCGACGCACCACACTTCGCGGAGCCCGCTCAGTACTCGTACCCCAGCAGGTCACGCTCCCGCCCATGCCCCTCCTTGCCCTCGTTCGGGCCGCCGAAGGGCGGGAAGCCCGGTGGGGTCGGCGGGCCCGGCGGCGTGAACGGCGGCGGACCCGTGGGCGGGCCCGTCGGGGGGCCGGGGACCGTCGGGCGGCCCGTCGGGGCGGTCGGCGGCAGGGACGACGGCGGTGCCGACGACGGCGGCGCGGACGACGGCGACGCCGTCGGCTCCAGCGTCGGCTTCCCCGCCCCGCTCTCCAGCGTCAGGTTGAAGTCCGTGGCCGGCGTCCCCTCCAGCGCGGTGCCGGTGTACGACGCCCAGATCTGCGCGGGGTAGCCGCCGCCGTTGATGCGGCTCAGCCCGGTCGCCCCGTACAGCGGCTTCTGGTCGGCGGTGTCGGGGTCCTGGCCCATGACGGCGACCACGGTCGCCAGATCCGGCGTGTAGCCCGCGAACCAGGCCGCCTTGTCGTCCTCCGCCGTGCCCGTCTTGCCGGCCGCGGGCCGCCCGGCGGCCTGGGCGGCCTTGCCGGTGCCCGTCGGGCTCTCGACGACGCTCTGCAGGATGGCGGTTGTGGTGTCGGCGGCCTCGCGCGAGACGGCCCGCCGGGTGTCGCTGCGGTCCGGCAGCGCGATGTCCTCGGCGGACTTGGAGACCTTGTCGACGAGCGTGTACGGGCCGTGCTTGCCGTGGTTGGCGAGGGTCGCGTACGCCTGGGTCATGTCCAGGACGCTGGCGGTGGCGGGGCCGAGGGCGATGGAGGGGTTCGCGTTCAGGTCGGGGGTCTTGGCCGGGAGGCCGAGCGCGATGGCCGTGTCCCGCACCTTGCCCGGCCCGACGTCCTCCGCCATCTGTGCGTACACCGCGTTGACCGACCAGTCGGTGGCCTGGGTGACGGTGATCGGCCCGTAGGACTTGTCGTCCTCGTTCGAGGGGGAGTAGCCGACGGGCCCGTTGGGGCCCTGCACCGGGCGCTTGTTGGTGCCGTCGTAGACGGTGTTCGGGGTGATCGAGCGGCCCTGCTGCGTGGTGGAGCCGTTGTCGACGGCGGAGGTGAAGACGAAGGGCTTGAAGGTGGAGCCCACCTGGTAGTCGCGGCGCGTGGCGTTGTTGACGTACTGCTTGGTGTAGTCGATGCCGCCGTAAAGGGCCACGACGCGGCCGGTCTTGGGGTCGATGGAGGCGCCTCCGGCGCGCACGTACGTGTCGACCTTGCGGTTCTCGTCGAGCTGGTTCATCAGCTCTTCGCGCACGGCGGTGACGAACGCGTCCTGTTTCTTGCGGTCGATGGTGGTGGTGATGCGGTAGCCCCCGGCGGCCAGCGTCTGCTCGTCGACGATCTTGTTGGTGGTGAGGTAGTCCTTGACGGCCTCCACCAGATAGCCGCGCTGGCCCGACATCCCCAGCCGCGGACGGGACTTGCCGGGCACCGGGAACTTCATGCCCGCCCGCTCGGCCGGGGTGAGCCACTTCTTCTTCACCATGCCGTCGAGGACGTAGTTCCAGCGGGCCGTGGCCCGCGGCTTGTTCTCGGGGTGGGCGCCCACGTCGTAGGCGCTGGGCGCATTGAGGAGGGTGGCCAGATAGGCGCCCTCCGCCGTGTTCAGCTTGTCCGAATCCTTGTTGTAGTAAGCCTGCGAAGCGGCCTGGATGCCATAGGCGTTGCGGCCGAAGTAGCTGGTGTTGAGGTAGCCCTCCAGGATGTCGTTCTTGGACTCCTCGCGGTCCAGCTTGATGGCGATGAAGAATTCCTTCACCTTGCGGCTGATGGTCTGTTCCTGGCCCAGGTAATAGTTCTTGACGTATTGCTGGGTGATCGTGGAACCGGACTGCTTGCCCTTGCCGGTGACGGTGTTCCAGGCGGCGCGCACCATGGCCTCGGGGTTGACGGCCGACTCCGAGTAGAAGTCCCGGTCCTCGGCGGCCAGTACGGCGTGCTGCACATTCTTGGGGATCTTGCTCAGCGGCACGCTCTCGCGGTTGACTTCGCCGTCGCGGGCGAGCTGGCTGCCGTCGGAGTAGAGGAAGACGTTGCTCTCGGCGACCGCTGCCTTGTTGGCCGGCGGGATGTCGACGAGCATGTAACCCGCGATCAGGGCGCCCGCGATGAGCAGCACGACCAGCAGGAAGCCGCCGAGGATCAGGCGCCAGGTGGGCAGCAGGCGGCGCCATCCGGTGCGCCGGGCGCGGGCGGTCGGGGCGTGGGGCGCGGCGCTGCGGGGCGCCCAGCCGTGCGGCGGCGCGCCGGTCCCGCCGCCGGGACGTCGGTGTGCGTGCTCGTCGCTCATGTCTCCTGGGACTCCTCGGCCGCCGCCGGGGTTGTGTGGCCACGGCGAACACTGTCGCATCCTGCGTTCCGGCGCAGCGGCAGAGCACACCGATGGCGGCGCGGTCAGGGCCGTTCGGTTCAGGCCGACCACTCCCCGGGGTGAAAATGCGTGGCCCCGGGGCGGGGCGTGCGACTAGGCTCCTGCGTTTCGTCCGGTATGAGTTCAACGACGCGGGGGGTCCGGGGATGCGGCTTTATGCGGCGGTCGCGCTCAGCGGATTCCGCCGGTACGCCACCTACCGGGTCGCCACCGCAGCCGGGGTCTTCACGAACACGGTCTTCGGCTTCATCGTCGCGTACACCTATATCGCCCTCTGGAACGCCCGTCCCCACCTGGGCGGTTACGAGCTCGGGCAGGCGCTGGCGTTCGTGTGGATCAGTCAGGCGCTGCTGGCCGCATCGGCGTTGATGGGCGGGGGTTTCGACGAAGAGCTGCAGGAGCGGATCCGCTCCGGGGACGTGGCCGTCGACCTCTACCGCCCGGCCGACCTGCAGCTGTGGTGGCTGGCCAACGACCTGGGCCGGGCGGCCTTCCAGCTGCTGGGCCGCGGGGTGGTGCCGCTGGCGGTGGGGGCGCTGGCGTTCGAACTGACCCTGCCCGCCGACCCGCTGACGTGGCTGGCCTTCCTGCTGTCGGTGCTGCTCGGCCTGCTGGTGGGCTTCGGGATGCGCTACCTGGTGGGGCTGGCCGCCTTCTGGCTGCTGGACGGGGCCGGGCTGACGCTGCTGAGCAGCCTGCTGGGGACCTTCCTGTCCGGGATGCTGCTGCCGCTGGGCGTCTTCCCGGGCACGTTCGGCGAGGTGGCGCGGCTGCTGCCGTGGTCGGCGCTGCTCCAGGTGCCGGCGGACGTGCTGCTCGGCCGGCACCACGGGGCCGGGCTGATACGGGCGTTGGCGTTCCAGGCGGGGTGGGCGGTGGTGATGCTGGGGCTGGGGCGCGTGGTGCAGGCGGTGGCCACGCGGAAGGTGGTGGTGCAGGGTGGCTGACGCACTCTCCGGTGTCGCGCAGGGGCTGCGGGCCTACGGTCTGATCGTCGCCATGTGGGTGCGCTCGACGATGGCGTACCGGGCGTCGTTCCTGATGATGGCGGCCGGGAACTTCGCGGCGACCGCGCTCGACTTCGTCGCGATCCTCATCATGTTCTCGCACGTGCGCACGCTGGGCGGCTTCTCGCTGCCCGAAGTGGCCTTCCTCTACGGCACGACGAGCACCTCGTTCGGGCTGGCGGACCTGTTCCTCGGCAACATGGACAAGGTGGGCCGCCGGGTGCGCGACGGCACGCTCGACACCCTGCTCGTCCGGCCCGCGCCGGTCCTCGCGCAGGTCGCGGCGGACCGTTTCGCCCTGCGCAGGCTGGGGCGGGTCACCCAGGGGGCGCTGCTGCTCGGCTGGTCGCTGGTGCGGCTGGACGTCGACTGGACGCCCGTACGGCTGCTGCTCGTTCCGCTGATGCTGGTGAGCGGGGCGGCGATCTTCGGCGCGGTGTTCGTGGCAGGCGCGGCCTTCCAGTTCAAGGCCAACGACGCGGCCGAGGTGCAGAACGCCTTCACCTACGGCGGTACGACGCTGCTGCAGTACCCGCCCACGCTGTTCGCCACCGACCTGGTGCGGGGCGTCACGTTCGTCGTGCCGATCGCCTTCGTCAACTGGGTGCCCGCACTGCGGGTGCTGGGCCGGGAGAACGCGCTGGGCCTGCCGCCGTGGGCGGACTTCGCCTCGCCGCTGGTGGCGGCGGTGTGCTGCGCCCTGGCGGGGCTGGCGTGGCGGGTGGGGCTGCGGAGCTACCGGAGCACGGGGAGTTGAGGGGAAGAGGGGAAGAGAGGAGAGGGGACACGGAGATGGACGGATTCATCGAACTCGACCGGGTCGAGAAGGTCTTCGACGTCCGGAGACGTACGGGACTGCTGCGCCGGGAGCGCCGCCAGGTGCGTGCGGTGGACGGCATCAGCTTCTCCGTGCCGCGCGGCGAGATGGTCGGCTACATCGGCCCGAACGGGGCGGGCAAGTCCACCACCATCAAGATGCTGACGGGCATCCTCACCCCGAGCGGGGGCCGGCTGCGCGTCGCGGGGGTCGACCCGTCCCGCGAGCGGACGCGGCTGGCGCGCCGCATCGGCGTGGTCTTCGGGCAGCGCACCACGCTGTGGTGGGACCTGCCGCTGCGGGACTCCTACGGGCTCGTGCGCCGCATGTACCGCATTCCCGACGCCCGTTACCGCGCCAACCTCGAACGCTGTGTCGAGCTGCTCGACCTCGGGGAGCTGCTGGAGGTGCCCGTCCGGCAGCTCTCCCTCGGCCAGCGGATGCGCGGCGACATCGCCGCGGCCCTGCTGCACGACCCCGACGTGCTCTACCTCGACGAGCCCACCATCGGCCTGGACGTGATCAGCAAGGCCAAGGTGCGCGAGTTCCTGCGCGAGGTGAACTCCACGCAGGGAACGACCGTTCTGCTCACGACACATGACCTGACCGACATCGAGCAGCTGTGCCGCCGGGTGATGGTCATCGACCACGGCCGGCTGGTCCACGACGGCGACCTGGACGGGCTGCACGCGGTGGGGGAGAGCGAGCGGACGCTCGTGATCGACCTGGAGCGGGAGCTTCCGCCCGTGACCGGCATCCCCGGGGTGCGGGTCGTGAAGACCGAAGGCCCGCGCCAGTGGCTGGCGTTCGCGGCCACGCAGAGCGCGGCGCCGCTGGTGGCCGCGGTGGCGGAGCGGTATCCGCTGGTGGACCTGTCGGTCCGGGAGCCGGACATCGAGGACGTGATCGCGAGAATGTACGCCGAACGCAGGCCTTACGCTGTGCCCCATGACGAACGAACTCCCTGAGATGCGGGCCTCCGACGCCGAGCGGGAACGGGTCGCGGAGGCCCTGCGGACAGCCGTGGCCGAAGGACGGCTGGACATGGACGAGTTCGGCGAGCGCCTGGAGGCGGCGTACAAGGCCCGTACGCACGCGGAGTTGGTGCCGCTCGTCAGTGACCTGCCGGCGGCGGGGGCGGAGACCCCCGCACCGCTGTCGCTGCACAAGGACGAGGCCGGCACCTGGCCCGAACGGATCGGCGGCCCGGCCACGTCCAAGGGCGCGGTGGCCGTCTTCGGCGGCTTCGCCCGCCGGGGCCGGTGGACGGTGGGCCGGACGTTCACGGCCTTCACGCTGTGGGGCGGCGGCCAGATCGACCTGCGCGAGGCGCGGTTCGAGGACCGCGAGACGGTGATCCGGTGCTTCGCGCTCTTCGGCGGCATGGGCGTCCTGGTGCCGCCGGACCTCGACGTGCAGGTGCGGGGCTTCGGCCTGATGGGCGGCTTCGGCGACAAGGCGACGGGCCCGGGCACCCCGGGCTCGCCGAGGGTACGGGTGACGGGGTTTGCTCTGTGGGGCGGGGTGGGCGTGAAGCGGAAGCCGCTGCCTTAGCGCCCCGCCAGGGGCGCCCCGAAGGGGCGCGGGGAACTGCGCGACCAGCCACCGACGACCTGCAGCCGACGCACCGACCCGGGGTCCGGGGCGCCGCCTAAGGCCGGGTCAGCGGCGACAGCCACCCCGTCAACGCCCCCGTGTCCACGGCCCCCGCCATGGCCCGGTACCCCGCGTCGTTCGGGTGCAGATGGTCCCCGCAGTCGTACGCCGCCAGCAGCCGCTGCGGGTTCGCCGGATCCCGCAGCACCACGTCGAAGTCCACGACGCCGTCGAACACCCCGCCCGCCCGCACCGCCGCATTGACCCCCTGCCGTACCCGTTCCTGCTCGGCCCCGACGCCGCCGTGCCCCCCGAAGGGGCTCAGTGTCGAGCCGATCACCCGCAGCCCGTGCACATGCGCCCGGCGCACCAGGTCCCGCAGCCCGTCGACGATCCGCGCGGGGTCGAGCTGCTGCGGCGACCGCAGGATGTCGTTGATGCCGAGCTCGACGACGACCGCGCGCACGCCCGTCCGCGCGAGGACGTCACGGTCGAACCGGCCGAGCGCACTGGGGTTGTCCACGGCCGAGCCGCCCATGCCGCCGAGCAGGACGCGGTTGCCGCTGATCCCCTCGTTGAGGACGCCGTAGTCGGGCAGTTGCCCGGCGAGGACGTCCGTCCAGCGGTGGTCGGCGCCGAACGTGGCGGTGACGCCGTCGGTGATGGAGTCGCCGAGGGCGACGACCGCGCCGCGCGTGCCGGTGCTCCAGACGTCGAGGGCGGTCACGTAACGCCAGTACGGCGTCCGTTCGGCGTACGCCGCCCCGCCCGCATCCTGCGTGTGGTCGCCGGACGCGAGCCAGGAGGTCTGCCGGGCGTGCGGATGGAACGTCACGGGGCCGGACGGCGTGCGGGAGTAGGTGCTGACCAGCACGTCGGCGGCGCGCGGCACGTCCAGCCGCACCGGGTCGCTGACGACCGCCTGCCCGGCCGGGATCGTCACCTGCTCCCGCCCGCCGAAGGCCAGCCGCCGCAGCGTGCCGGGTGCCGCGGCGGGGGAGCCGGGGGAGGCGGCCAGGGCGAGCGAGGCGTGGCCGATCGTCAGGGGCCGTCTCCCGAAGAGGTTGGAGAGCTGGATGCGGGCGTTGGTCCCGCCGATGCTGGTGTGCACCACGTTGCGGACGGACCGGCCTGCCATGCCCCGCACGTCCGTCGCCGGCTCCGCGCCCGCGGGGGCGGCCGCCCAGCTGCCGACCCAGTGCCCGGCGACGGCCGGCACGGCGGAGTGCGAGCGGGCGACGGCGTGCGGACCGGCCTGCGCGCGCGGGACGCCGGCGCCGGTGTCGGTGAAGAGGACCGCCGCCACGACGGTCGCCGCGGCCGCCAGGGCGGCGAGCGCGGCGGGGACGGCACCTCGGGGCAGCACCTGCCGGGCGGCCAGGGGCGGCCTGTTCATGAGCGGTGGTCCATGGACGGTGTCTCCTGGGGAGGGTCGCCGCTCCATGATCCCACGGCACCCGGGAACTCCTCGTCCGCACCCGGAGTCCCCCCGGGTAGGAACAATGCACGTGAGGACAGCCGGAACGGGTGGTGCGGATGATTCGGGCACAGGGTGAGGAGTCGGATGCCGCCGAAGGGGTGATGCCCGCTCGGCCGGGCGGTTTCACCCCCAGCGCGGTGGACGAAGAGAAGAGGCGCGGTGTGCGCCGGATGAAGACCATCGCGACCGGCCTGCTGCTGGCCGTCGCCCTGGTCTACGCCCTCGCGAAGTGGGCCCAGTCCGCGGGCTGGACCGGCTGGCCGGCCTTCGTCGCGGCCGCGGCCGAGGCCGGCATGGTCGGCGCCCTCGCCGACTGGTTCGCCGTCACCGCCCTGTTCCGCCGCCCGATGGGCCTGCCCATCCCGCACACGGCGATCATCCCGACCAAGAAGGACCAGCTCGGCCAGAGCCTGGGCGAATTCGTCGGCGAGAACTTCCTCTCCGGCGACGTCGTCCGCCTCCGCCTGCGCACCGTCGGCATCGGCTCCCGGCTCGGCGCCTGGCTCGCCGAACCGGCCCACGCGGACCGGGTGACCGCCGAACTGGCCACCGCGCTGCGCGGCGCCCTCACCGTCCTGCGCGACTCCGACGTGCAGGCCGTCGTCGGCGAGGCCATCACCCGGCGCGCCGACGCGGCCGAGATCGCGCCGGGCATCGGCGCCATGCTGGAGAAGATCGTCACGGACGGGGGCCACCGGAAGGTGGTGGACCTGGTGTGCGTACGAGCCCACGACTGGCTCGTCGTGCACGGCGACTCCGTGATGGGGGCCGTCACGGGCGGCGCCCCCGGCTGGACGCCGCGCTTCGTCGACCGCAAGGTCGGCGAGCGCGTCTACAAGGAACTGCTGCGCTTCGTCACGGAGATGCGCGACATGCCGGACCACCCGGCGCGGGGCGCCGTGGACCGCTTCCTCTCCGACTTCGCCCAGGACCTCCGGTCGGACCCGGACACCAGGGCCCGTGTCGAGCGCCTGAAGTCCGAGGTGCTGGGCCGGGGCGAGGTCCAGGACGTCATCGCCTCGGCGTGGTCGTCGGTCCGCGGCATGATCGTCGCCGCGGCCGAGGACGAGCGCAGCGAACTGCGCCTGCGCGCGCGGGCCGCGATCCTCTCGCTGGGCGCCCGGATGACGGAGGACGTACGGCTGCGCGCGAAGGTGGACGGCTGGCTGGAGGACGCGGCGGTCTACGTCGTGACGACGTACCGGGACGAGATCACGCTGCTGATCACGGACACGATCGCGGGCTGGGACGCGGAGCACACGTCCCGCAAGATCGAGGCCCACATCGGACGGGACCTGCAGTTCATCAGGATCAACGGCACGGTGGTGGGGGCGCTGGCGGGGCTGCTGATCTATACAGCGTCACGATTGGTGGGGGCCTAGCGGTAGCGCCCCGTAAGGGGCGCGGGGAACTGCGCGACAAGCCCCCACCGGCCCGCAGCCGACGTACGCGCCCCTGATGCGGCGGGCACCGCCTAGGGTCGACCCGTGCTGAAACGTCCCGCCCTCCTATGGCTCCTGGCCCCCTACGCCCTCTTCCTCGGCGCACTGCCACTGGTGGACCAGGTCCGGCCGACAATCCTCGGCTTCCCCTTCCTCTTCTCCTGGATCCTCCTGTCAACCCTGTTGACACCGGTGGCCGTGTTCCTCGCCTGGCGCGGCGACCGCAAGCGAGGCCGCGCATGAGCACGAACGCGGCGGTCGCCTCGACGATCTTCGGCGTCTTCATGGTGCTGACCGTGGCCCTCGGCCTCCTCGCCGTCCGCGGGCGCGGCGGCGCCGGCGGGATCGCCGAGTGGTCCGTCGGCGGCCGCAGTCTCGGCACCGTCTTCATCTGGGTCCTGATGGCCGGCGAGAGCTACACCAGCTTCAGCTACCTCGGCGCCGCGGGCTGGGGCTACAACTACGGTGCCCCCGTCCTCTACGTCATCGCGTACATGTCCTGCGGCTACGCGATCGGTTACCTCGTCGGCCCGACCCTCTGGTCGTACGCGCGCCGCCACGGCCTCGTCAGCATCACCGACATGGTCGCCCACCGCTACGGCCGCCCCTGGCTCGGCACCCTCGTGGCGATCCTGGCGACGGTCTGCCTGCTCCCGTACATCCAGCTGCAGATCACCGGCATGGGCGTCGTCGTCTCGACGATCTCCTACGGTGCCATCAGCCTCGACTGGGCCTATTTCATCGCCTTCGCGGTCACCACCGCCTTCGTCGTGGTCAGCGGACTGCGCGGCAGCGCATGGGTGTCGGTGCTCAAGGACGTCCTCGTCATCGGCACCCTCGGCTTCCTGGCGATCTACGTCCCCGTGCACTACTTCGACGGCTACGGCCCCTTCCTGCACCGCCTGGTGGCGGAGAAGCCGCAGTGGCTGACGTTCACCGGGCACGGCGGGAGCGGACTGAACGGGACCTGGTTCGTGACGACCAGCTTCCTCAACTCCCTCACCGTCGTCATCTTCCCGACCACCGTGGCGGGTTACCTGGGCGCCCGCAGCGCGGACGCCCTGCGGCGCAACGCGATCCTGCTGCCCTGCTACAACGTGCTGCTGTTCGTGCCGATGCTGCTCGGCATGGCGGCCGTCTTCGTCATCCCGGGCCTCACGGGCGCGGGGTCGAACCTGGCGCTCTTCAAGCTCGTCGTGGACTCGCTGCCCGCGTGGGCGGTCGGGCTGATCGGGGTCGCGGCGGCGCTGTCGTCGATCGTGCCGATGGCGGTGTTCATGCTCGTGATCGGCACGATGTGGGGCCGGAGCGTGCTGGGCGCCGTGCCGGCGCTGGCGGACCGCCCGCAACGGCAGCGCCTCGCGGGGCAGGTGGTGGTCGTCGTGTCGGGCGCACTGGCGCTGCTGCTGACCTACACGCAGCCGAACACGCTCGTCCGGCTGTCGCTGATCTCGTACGAGGGCATGGCCCAACTCGTCCCCATGATCCTGCTGGGCCTGGTGTGGCGGAGGCTGACGCTGTGGGGAGCGCTCAGCGGTCTGGTCGTGGGAGGTGCGCTGGTGTGCTCGCTGGTGTTCACGGAGAACGATCCGGTGCACGGGGTGAATGCGGGGGCGCTCGCGCTCGGTGTGAACGTCGTGGTCGCGCTGGCGGTTTCGTGGCTCGGGCCGAAGCCGGCCGACGACCGACCCGACGAGGAAGTGCTGGCGAGCGACCCAGTACCATCTGAGTCAGTCTGACGGAACGCGTGAACGTGTGGTGAGGAGGGGGAACATGGTGAACAGCACCCTGCGTACGCACCTGAGCCTGCTCCTCCTCCTGTTCGGCGAGCTCCTGCTCGCCCACAGCGGCGGCCTCATGAGCGCCGTCGCCATGGCGGCGACGGCCACGGTCGCCGCCGCCGTCACCCTGTGCACCCTGGTCGTGCACAGCACCGGCCCGCTCACCCCGACGCGCATCCGCACCGCCATGCGCGATCGCGAACTCCGCACCGCCTTCCTGGCCCAGCGCGATCCCGACGCCCGGGGCCGCCGACGGCCCCGGGCACCCGGCCGTCCCCTCCCGGCGGCCGCGTAGGTCCCCGCAACTCCGGGGGCCCGAGCGGCTCGTCACGCCGATTTCTCTGAAATCCCGGCTCGACGAGACCCGTTGGAGGGCTCTCCCATGCATGTCTTCGCCACTCTCGGCTCTTTCCTCTCCCACTTCTCGGACGTCCTCGTTCCGCTTTTCGGCGGCTCCGCGACGGCCGCCGCGATCGTCCTGCTGACCCTCGGCGTACGGCTCGCCCTGCACCCGCTGGCCCGCTCCGCGGCACGCGGCGAGCGGGCCCGGACCGCGCTCGCACCGGAGGTGCAGAAGCTGCGGAAACGGCACAAGAACGACCCCGAGCGGCTGATGCGCGCGACGAGCGAGCTCTACGCCAAGGCGGGCGTCTCCCCGTGGGGCGGCATCCTGCCCCTCCTCGCCCAGCTGCCCGTCTTCTTCGTGATGTACCACCTCTTCTCCACGGGTTCGAGCGGCGAGGGCCACGCCCTGCTCGGCGCACCGCTCACCGGACGCTGGGCGGACGTCCTGGGCCACGGCGGGGTCGCCGGCCCCCACGGGCTCGTCTACCTCGGCCTGTTCGCCCTCGTCGGCGCCGTCGCCACCTGGACGTACACCCGCGCCCGCAAGGCGGCGGCCGCGGCGGCGCTCCCCGCGCCGGACGCCTCGGACCCGACGGCGGCCGTGATGGCCAAGGTGACCAAGGTGGCCCCGCTGCTCGCCTTCGGCACCCTCGTCACCGTCGCCGTGGTGCCGCTCGCGGCGGCGCTGTACGTGGTGACGAGCACGACGTGGTCGGCGGTGGAGCGCGCGTTCCTCCAGCCCCTGCGCACCCCGGAGGGTGCGGAAGGGGCGATACCCGCCAAGTGAGGCCCAGGGAGACCGAAACGGGGCTTGCGGAGACAGCCTCCGCTCCTGGACGATTCCTTGACGATCAGGCGGCCGACCTGCCAGGGAGTGAGACCACCGGATGAAGCTGCTGCGCGTCGGACCGGCAGGAGCGGAGCGCCCGGCCCTGCTGGAGGAGGACGGGACGCTGCGCGATCTGTCGGCGCTCGTCCCGGACATCGACGGCCGGCTCCTCGCCGACGCGGCATTGCAGATGCACATCCGGGCGGCCGTGGGGGCGCGGATCCTCCCCGCCCTCGACCCGCGCGGCCTGCGGACCGGACCGCCCCTCAGCAGGATCGGCAAGATCGTCTGCGTGGGCATCAACTACCGCGGCCACACGGACCACAGGGGCAACCGCGTCCCCATCCCGACCGAGCCGGTGCTCTTCCTCAAGGCCCCGGACACCGTCGTCGGCCCCGAGGACACCGTCCTCGTGCCGCGCGGTGCGGAGAAGACCGACTGGGAGGCCGAGCTGGCCGTCGTCATCGGACGCACGGCCCGCTACCTGCGCACCGACGAGGAGGCACTGGCCGCGGTCGCCGGGTACGCCGTCTCCCACGACGTCTCCGAGCGCGCGTTCCAGTACGAGCGCGGCGGGCAGTGGGACAAGGGCAAGAGCTGCGAGACCTTCAACCCGCTCGGCCCGTGGCTCGTCACCGCCGACGAGATCCCCGACCCGCAGACGCTCCGCCTCCGCCTGTGGGTCAACGGCACGCCGATGCAGGACGGCAGCACCGCGGACCAGATCTTTCCGGTGGCCCAGGTGGTGCGCTACGTCAGCCAGTTCATGACGCTCCACCCCGGAGACGTGATCAACACGGGCACCCCGCCCGGCGTGGCCATGGGCCGCCCGGCCCCGCAGCCGTATCTGCGGGCGGGGGATGTGGTGGAGCTGGAGATCGAGGGGTTGGGGCGACAGCGGCAGGAGTTGAAGGACGCCCCGTAAGGGGCGCGGGGAACTGCGCGACCAGCCACCGACGGCCTGCAGCCGACGCACGGCCCCGGGACTTCGACTGCGGGCGCGTCGTGGCTGATCGCGCAGTTCCCCGCGCCCCTTACGGGGCGCTAGGGCGTCTTCCCCGCGAGCGCCTCCTTGAGCCGCGGCACCCCCTTCTGGACGGCCTGTTCCGTGGCGGAGCCCTCCGCCCCGTCGAGCCCGCCGTTGGCGACGGTGACGGCGCTGGACCCGACCCGCACCGCGGCCGTGTCGAGGGTCAGGGTGGCCTTGAGCCCCTGCGTCGTGGTGGCGAGCGTCGTCCGGAGGCCGATCCGGTCGTCGCCGACATCCGGCATCTTCGTCGCGACGACCTGCCCGTTCACCTTGTTGCCCGATGGGTCGGTGGCGCTGAACGCGTCGCATCCCGACGGCAGGGTCTTCAGCCAGTCCATGGCCTTGTCGAGGGCGTCCGGCTGGTACGACGCCACCTGGTAGGTCAGCCGGGCGTTCCTGGACGGCTCGGTGAAGGCCTCGGTGGACTTGGCCGTCGGCCCGGCACCGAAGAGGTCGACCGAGTTCAGCCGGTCGAGGAGCACCTGGCAGTCGGGCTTGTCCGTCTTGCTCCGCAGCAGGGCGTCCTGCGTCCCGGCGCTCGCGCTGCCGGCGCCGGCCTTCCACTGCGCCCCCAGAGTGGAGATGCCGATCAGCGCCGACTTCGCCTGGCTGTCGGTGAGTTGGGCGGTCGGCGACGCGGACTGCGCCGCCGACCCCGACGAGCCGCCGCCACCCGAACACGCCGTCGCCGTCATCGCCATCAGCACGGCCACGGCCACGGTCAGCGGTGCGGCCGCGCGACGAGGCGGCGTCGGGTCCATCGCGGTCCTCCTGCGGTGCGGTACGGGTGCACGATGCTGCTCCGAGGTGATCACCCGCCAGGTGCCCCCGCCACCGCGCCGGAGCCGTCCGAGTGAGCGGCGTTCGGGGGACCCGGGGCGTGTGTTCAGGGCTCCGTCAACCCTTATGCGCATATTTTCGGAATATGCGCGAGAGGCGGCACAGACGGCACCAGCACCCGCATCCCCACCGCAAGAAGCCGCGGCACCCCGCCGCGACCGTCCTGGCGGCAGGCATCGTGACCGGCGGCGCCCTGCTGCTCAGCGCGGTCGGCGTCCCCGGCGTCGCGGAACCGCTGCCCGCCGGGCTGGGTCCCTGCATGTCGGGCTCCTGCCCCGGCGTGTTCCCCGAGCCCGCCGCGGGCCCCGCACGCGGCCGGGACAACGCGGTCAACGTCTTCGTCGGCGGCGACTTCCACGTGCGCCGCGCGGCGGCCGAGGCCGAGGGCAGCGTCGTCGTCCTCGGCTCCTTCGACGTCGCCGAGCGCGAGGGCGCCTCCCAGGCCTACCAGGTCGGCGCCGCCACCCTCGGCTCCCACGTCCCCCCGGACAACGGCTCCGCCTTCCTCCGCGTGGGCGGCGACGTCCGCGTGGCCGGGGGCCGCAAGCTGCTCGCGGAGGACGGGACGGTCAACGGGACGGTCGCCTACGCCGGCACCCAGACGGGCACGGTCAGCCCGCGCGCCGTGCACGACGCCTCCGCCGTCGACCGCTACCGGCACCTGCGCGACGTCCTCACCTCGGCGAGCTCCTGCTACGCCTACGACAAGGGCGTCCCGCGCAAACCCACGGGCACGGCCGTCAACTACGGCCAGGTCACGGTCTTCACGGGCGACGGCGCCTCGCCGCTCCAGGTCTTCGACGTGGGCTTCGACCTCGTCGCCCCCGACGGCGGCGCCCAGGCGGTGGAGTTCCGCAACGTCCCGCAGGACGCAACCGTCCTGGTCAACTTCACGGGCGACTCGCGCATGGTGAGCCCGTCGGAGACGGGCGTCAC
This sequence comes from Streptoverticillium reticulum, assembly GCF_047456005.1. NCBI lineage: Bacteria > Bacillati > Actinomycetota > Actinomycetes > Kitasatosporales > Streptomycetaceae > Streptomyces > Streptoverticillium reticulum. Next base: position 5,223,464 of record NZ_CP179755.1, read on the forward strand.
GGGCGCACGACGGGAACGCTTGCTGTGGAACTTCCCGGACGCGAGCGAGGTCCGTCTGACAGGCAGCGGCAACCTCCACGGTTCGGTCCTGGTCGGCCGCCCGGCCAGCACCACGGTGGTGACCCTCAGCGCCCTCAACGGGCGCCTGTTCACGGCGGGTTCGCTGAGCCACGAGTCCGGCGTCAGCGGCGGCCAGGGCATCCACGCGTACCCCTTCGACGGCGAACTCCCGAACTGCGAGGCCGCCGGTGCGCTGGCGGCGGGAGCGCCGCGGGGGGACTCGTCGATCCGCCCGGCGGCGTCGCCGAGTGTTGTCGCGGGCGACCACGAACTGGCCCACGGCGGCCCGCCGATGGGGATGAGCATGGCCATCGGCGGTACGTGCGTGGCGGCCGGGGCGGCACTGGCGCTGTACGTCCTGTACCGGTCGCGGTTCCCGGCGCGGAAGGGGCGCTGAATACGCTGGGGCGCGTGACGATTCGCGAGGAACAGCCGCTGCCGGGCGGCATGAACCCCACCGGCATCGTGCGCGTGGGGAACACGGTGCGCCGCCCGGCCGGCCCGTGGACCCCCGCCGTGCACGCCCTGCTCACGCACCTGCACGGGGTGGGGTTCCGGGCGGCCCCACGCCCGCTCGGCATCGACGAACAGGGCCGGGAGGTCCTGACGTACGCACCGGGCGAGGTGATCTGGCGGGACGGTTTCGGCCTCCTGGACCCGGTGGCGCGGCTGGCGCGGGTAGGGCGTCTGATCCGGGAATTCCACGATGCCGTGGCGGACTTCGTGCCGCCGCCGGATGCGTGCTGGCAGGTGGTGGTCCCTGCCGAGGGCGACGAGATCATCGCGCACCACGACCTCGCTCCGTGGAACCTGGTGGCGGAGGGCGGGGACGGCGCCTGGACGTTCATCGACTGGGACACGGCGGCGCCGGGTTCGCGGCTGTGGGACGTGGCGTATGCGGCGCACGGGTTTGTGCCGCTGTCGGCGGACCGGGACCTGCGGCGGGCGGATGCGGAGGCGAGGTTGCGCGTCTTTGTGGACGCGTACGGGTTGGGCGATGAGGGTGAACGCCGGGAGTTGGTGGGCGCGCTTGGCCGCCGCACCCGTGCCATGTACGACTTCCTGCGCGAGCAGAACCGGCGGGGCCGACGGCCGTGGACGGACATATGGGCGCGGGGCGATGGAGACATCTGGCGGACGGATGCGGAGTACATCGAGGGGCGGGAGGCGGGGTGGGAGAGGGCGTTGTTGTGAGTGCTGGCACAAAATCTTCAGCGCGCTGGGCGTGTCTTGAGGATTTGGGCGGGCGGACCAGAGGAGGAGTGGGATGAAGAGGTACGGGACCGTTGTGGCGGCGCTGGCGAGTGCTGCCGTACTGACCGCCGCACAGCAGACGTTCGCGGCAACCGGGCAGGTGGCGGTGGTCAACTTCGCCTACTCGCCCGCAACGCTGAACATCAGCCGCGGCACCACGGTGACGTGGACCAATGGTGATACGGATCCACACACGGTCACCAGCAGCGGTTCCGGTCCGCTCGACTCGCCGATGCTCAACAAGGGCGACACGTTCAGCTTCACCTTCAGCTCTGCCGGCACGTTCAGCTACTACTGCACCGTTCACCCGACGATGAAGGGCACGGTCGTGGTCAGCTGATCGTGTGTGACGGCGCGGACGAAGGTGGCCCAGGCGGGGGGTTGGAAGGCGAGGGCGCCGCGGGGGCGGGACTTGCTGTCGCCTATGGCGACTTGGGCGTCGGGGGTGGGTTGTAACTCGACGCACCCGGGGCCTAGGTCGTCGCTGTAGGAAGACTTCCGCCATGTCTGCGCGGGCAGATTGAGACGTCTCATAGGTACCTCACTGCTGCTCAAGTTCGTGAGCGACCGACGCCATCAGCTTGATGGATTGCTCCACCGGCAGCGCTGAAGCCCGGAGGGCATCGAGCACCCTCTGGTACCTGGCCGTGACCTCATCCTCCTCCAGGAACAGCTCGCCGTCGAGGTGCGAGATACGCGCGACGTCGAAGTCCAGCGGGTCCGGGTACGAGTAGAGCGTGAACGCGCCGCCGGTGCAGGTGAACGCACTTTGGGAGAACGGGACGACCTGAATTGTCAGGTCGGGAGGTCGGCTGCTGGCCACCAGGTGCCGAAGCTGTGCTGCCATGACCTTGGGACCGCCCACCTGTTGGCGGATGACTCCCTCCGTCATGATGCACAGGTACTGCGGGTGCATATCCCGCTGGAGGAGATCCTGCCGGGCCATGCGGAAGTCGACGTGGAACTCCAACTCCTCGTCGGCCAAGGGCATGAGGGCTCCCGACATGACGGCTGTTGCGTACGGGCGCGTTTGCAGAAGCCCAGGGACGACCTGCGTCTGGTACGCCGCGATCCGCGCTGCTTCCGACTCAAGGGCCAGACCTTCCTTGAACCCCTCCCCAAGGATTTCGCTGTGCTTGCGCCACCAGGTCTTCTTCCGTCCCTCGGACGCAAGTGCGATCAGCCACCCGCGGATCCTCTCTTCCTCGACTCCGTAGAGGCCCAGCAGCGTGTCCAGCTCTAGTCGTGTGATGCAGTGCCTACCGGTCTCGATGCGACTGATCTTGCTGACGCCGCCGTGGATGGCCCCCGCCGCCCCCACAGCGGTGACCCCCGCCGCCTCCCGGAGCTGCCTGAGGGCAGCACCCAGCCGGCGGCGCCGGGCCGTGCGGTGTGCCTGCTGACCCACGCTGACCTCCCCCTTGTGGCCGTGTCGGCAAATCATGCCGAATCTCTGCAGTGAGTGGCCACCCGCAAAAGGCAGCTCTGCAATTTGCAGCTCTGCAATTTGAAGTTTGAAATACCGTCCGCACCCGTGCATCGTGGAACCGTCGCGCACACCCGCAGGGCGGAAGGTGTCAGTGAATGGCGTACAGAAACGGGGCGTTCGTGGTAGATGCCCGAGAAAATCGCATCGCGCAAGTCGTCGGGGTCACCGGGGACCGCGTACAGGTCCAGCGCCCCGGAGGGGGTCTGACGTGGGAAGTCCCGCTCTCCGCCCTCCGGTTGGCGACCCGCGACGAACGTGCCGCAGCCGGGCTGCGCCCGTACCGCACCGGGTGCGAGGAATGCGCGGCACTGGAAAGCGCAAGGCGTACGGCAACCGGTACCGAAGAAGCCGGAAAGGCGAGTGCCGCCGCATACGGGCACTGGATCGTGGCACACTCTGCGGAAGGGAGGAACTAATGGTCAACTGTCAGCACAACGCGGCCTGGCAGCATGCCAACGGCCTGTCGCAGTGCACCCGTTGCGGGGCGCGCCGTTTCACGGATTACGGGGCCCTGCGCCCCGAAGGGCTGCCGCAGCCGTTGCGGACACGTCGGCAGCTGCTCGTGGAGCGGGACAAGGCGGCGGCGCTCATCATCGCCAAGGGGCACTACCGGGTGAGCCATTGGGGTTTCTCGAAGGCGTTCACGTGATCCGGGCCGTCCCGCCGTCCAGGTCGATGCCGGTCTTCTTGGGGGCGCCGTCGAGCTCGTCGTCGCGCAGGACGAGCATGACCCGGCGCTGTTCCAGCTGCACCCGCTTGCTGGGGTAGAGCAGGGCGTGCAACTCCTCGGTGGCTGTTGCACCGACACCTCGGGTGCCGAAACCCTTGCGTGGCCGGAAGGCCTTCCGCAGGGCGGCCAGCAGGAACAGCGGTATCACGATGAGGAGCGTGAGGAACGGACCCGTCAGGAGGCTCACCATGTGAGCGGGAACGAACGGCGGGTGCGGTGTGTTCCATGAGAACGGACCCGCTGATCGAAATCGAAGGAGCAGGCTCATGCTGTTCGGCGACGAGCACGTCAGGCGATATGTCGAGACCGACGGGGCCGAAGGCCACGACTGGCAGGGTTCCACGGTGCTGATCCTCACCACGACCGGCCGCAAGAGCGGGGCGCAGCGCAACAATCCGCTGATCTACCAGCCGTACGGCGACGCGCTGCTCCTCGTGGCCTCCAATGGCGGCTCCGCCACACCGCCCGCCTGGTACCTCAACCTGCAGGCGAACCCCGAGGTGCAGGTCCAGGTGAAGGGCGACCGTTTCACGGCACGCGCGCGTACGGCGAACGCCGACGAGAAGCCGGACATGTGGCGGACGATGGTCGCCACCTGGCCCGCGTACGACGACTACCAGCGCAAGACGGACCGGGAGATCCCGGTGGTGGTGCTGGAGCGCGTGTGAGGGGCGAAGCGGGTGCTCCGGCCGCCCGGAGCACCCCCCTGGCCCCCTGGTCCGTCAGACGCGCCCCACGACGACCGTCGCGTCCAGCTCGTCACAGTTGACTACTTGCGCCGTCAGCCCGTTCCGCACGAAGACGTCGACCGTCTGCTCAGCCTGTCGCTCGCTCGTCTCGATGAGCAGGTGACCGCCCGGCGCGAGCCAGTCCAATGCCCCGGCGGCTACTCGCCGCTGCACGCTCAGTCCGTCCGTACCGCCGTCCAGGGCCACCAGCGCCTCGTACTCCCGCGCCTCGGGCGGAAGTAGCCCGATCGCCTCCGTCGGTACGTACGGTGCGTTGGCGACCAGCACGTCGACCCGCCCGCGCAGGGCGGCCGGCAGGGGCTCGTACAGGTCGCCCTCGTAGACCCGGCCGCCCACCGCAGCAACGTTCCGCCGTGCGCACCGCACCGCCGCCGGGTCGATGTCGGCCGCGTGCAGTTCGACGCCGCCCAGCGTCGCCCCGACCGCGCCCGTACCGCAGCACAGGTCGAGGACGACGGAACCCGGCCGCGTCAGTGCTGCCGCCTGCTCCGCGAGGAATTCGGTGCGGCGGCGGGGGACGAAGACGCCGGTGTCGACGGCTATGCGCAGGCCACGGAACTCGGCCCAGCCGAGGACGTGTTCCAGGGGGAGCCCGGTGACGCGCTGCTCGACCATCGTGTCGAGTTCGCCGGGCGTGCGTGCGGTGTCGAGAAGGAGGCGCGCCTCGTCCTCGGCGAAGACACAGCCGGCGGCGCGGAGAGTGGTGACAAGCGAAGTGGTGACAAGGGAAACCGACATGGGAGAGGTGAAGCCTTTCGGGAAACCGAAGGACGCTCTCCCGGTCCACCTATGCCAAGGGAACCGTGCGGTGGTGGGGTGAGAGCATCCCGCCTGCTGCTGCGGTAATGGGTCTCACCTCCTTGGTTGTTCACGTACTGAAGGCCGCATCATGCACCCGGGCCGGGCCGATCGTCAAGATCGGCCCGGCCCGTCCGGACAGGTCCTAGAGCCCCAAGAACCGCTCCAGCCCCTCCACCACCAGCGCGTGGTCCGCCTCCTGCGCCAGGCCGGACACGGCAACGGCGCCGATCACCCCCGTACCGCCCAGCCGCAGCGGGAACGCCCCGCCGTGTGCGGCGTAGCGGCGGGGGTCGAGGCGCGAGGCCGTCTCGAAGGTGCGGCCCTTGGCGCGGAAGCGGGCGCCGACGAGGAGCGAGGACTCCTCGTAGTGCAGCACCACGCGGCACTTGCGGTCGATCCAGTGGTCGTTGTCGGCCGTCGTGCCGGGCAGGGCTCGGTGGAACAGGCGCTGGTTGACCCGGCGGATGCCGATCGTGACCGCCGCGCCCTGCTCCTGCGCGAGTTCCGTCAGGGCCAGGCCGAGCCGCCACGCGTCGTCGTTGTCGAAGCGGTCGAGGACCAGGCGGGCCTCGTCCTCCTCCAGGCGTGCGATCAATTCACCCACTGCGACGCTCACTTCGTACCGTCCTCGAATGTCACCGTGCAGCCGTCTGCCGCCGACTTCCGTGCGGCCTCCAGCACCCGCAGCGCGGCCGCCGCCTCCCGTGCCGTGACGGGCGGTTCGGCGCCGGTGCGCAGGGCGTTCTCGATGGCCGCGTAGTAGGCGGGGTAGTCGCCCGGCAGCGTGGGCACCGGTTCGCCGCCGCCCGTCAGCGGCGATTCGCCCGCGCCGAGGCGGCCCCACGAGGTCTCGGCCTCCCGGCCCCAGCCGGGGCCCGGCCGCAGGCCCTCGCGCAGGGCCGCCTCCTGGGGGTCGAGCCCGTACTTCACGTAGCCCGCCGCGCTGCCCAGCACCCGGAACCGCGGCCCGAGTTGGGCCGTGGTGGCGCTCATCCACAGGTGGGAGCGGACGCCGTTGCGGTGCGTCAGGGCGATGAAGGTGTCGTCGTCCGCCTCGGCGCCCGGCCGCCGGACGTCCGTCTCGGCGTAGACGGCCGCGGCCGGGCCGAAGAGGGCGAGTGCCTGGTCGACGAGGTGGCTGCCCAGGTCGTAGAGGATGCCGCCGATCTCGGCGGGGTCGCCGGACTCGCGCCAGCCGCCCTTGGGCCGCGGGCGCCAGCGCTCGAAGCGGGACTCGAAGCGCTGCACGCTGCCGAGTGCGCCGTCGGCGAGGAGGCCGGCGACGGTGCGGAAGTCGTTGTCCCAGCGGCGGTTCTGGAACGGGCTGAGCAGCAGCCCGCGCCGGTCGGCCAGTTCGGCGAGCGCCTCCGCCTCGGCGGCGGTGGCGGCGAGCGGCTTGTCGACGACGACGGGCAGGCCGGCCTCCAGCGCGGTGTGCGCGAGCGGGACGTGCGTGCGGTTGGGGGAGGCGATGACGACGAGGTCGAGCTCGCCGGCCCGCGCGAACAGCTCGTCGGCCGTCGCGACGGTGCGCACCTGGGGGTGCTCGGCGCGGGCCTGTGCCTGGCGCTCCTCGTTGGCCGTGACGACCGTGCCGAGGACGAGTCCCCCGGTGGCCGCGATCAGCGGGGCGTGGAAGACGGAGCCTGCGAGGCCGTAGCCGATGAGGCCGACGCGGTACGGGTTCGGGGTGACCATGCCCTCCACTTTGGCAACGCTGTTGCAGAAGTGCAAGCGGGGCGATCACAATGGTGGTGTGCACAGGATCACCACCCCCGTCGGCGCCAACCTCGCCGCGCTCCGCGATCACAACACCGCCCTCGTCCTCGGTCTCCTGCGCGAGGCGGGCGAGCGCGGTGCCAGCCGCGCGGAGCTGGCCGGGCGCACGGGGCTGACCCCGCAGGCCGTCAGCAAGATCACCGCGCGGCTGCGGGACGGCGGGCTGGCCGCCGAGGCGGGCCGCCGGGCCTCCACGGGCGGCAAGCCCGCGACCGCCATCCGCCTGGTACCGGGCGCCGCCCACGCCGTCGGCCTGCACCTCGACCGCGACGAGATGCACGTGACCCTCGCCGACCTCACCGGCACGCCCGTCGCCGTCCGCACCGCCCCGCTCGCCTTCGGCGCGGGCGCGGAGGCCGTGCTCGCCACCGTGCAGGGCGAGGTCGCGGCCCTGCTGGCGGAGACTGCCCCCGCCACGCTCCTCGGCGTCGGGGTCGCCGCCCCCGGCCCCCTCGACCACCCGGGCGGCATCCTGCACCGCGTCACCGGGCACCCCCAGTGGGACGGCTTCCCGCTGCGCGACGCGCTCGCCGAGCGGCTCGGCCTCGGCGTCCCCGTCGTCCTCGACAAGGACACCAACGCCGCCGCCCTCGGCCTCGCCCGCACCCGTGCCGCCGACTCCTTCGCCTACCTCCACCTCGGCACCGGCCTCGGCGCCGGGCTCGTCCTCGGCCGCGGCGTGCACCGCGGCGCGCGCACGGGCGCGGGGGAGTTCGGGCACCAGGTGCTCCAGCTCGACGGGCCGCCGTGCCCCTGCGGCAGCCGCGGCTGCATCGAGGCCCTGTGCCTGGCCGCCGTCGCCGCGGGCGACACCACCCGCGCCGCCCGCCTGCTCGGCGTCGGCGCCGCCAACCTCGTGCGCCTGCTGGACATCGACCTCGTCCTGCTCGGCGGCCGCACCGTGCTCGCGGACCCGGAGGCGTACACGGCCGGGGTGCGGGACGCCCTTGCGGGCGCGGCCGGGGGTGCGGTCCCGGTCGCCGTCGCCCCGGGGGGCGGGCGCACCGTGGTCGACGGGGCGGCCGAGCTCGCGCTCGCCCCGCTCTTCCGCACAACGGGTGGCGTCTGACGGCCGGTCGGCCGTACGCGCCCGTACCGCGGCCTGCCCGGTGGGAGTTACCCGGTGTCCACGCGATCCCTCACCGCGAAGGTCCCGGAACATGCCTCTGCCCCGCGCCCTCGGCGCCGCCGCATTTGTCCTGGCCCTGGCCCTCGGGCCGGTGGTGCCCCAGGAGCCGGCCGCCGCCGAGCGCTCCGCCGGGAGTGTGGCTCTGCGGCTGCGGGCCGTCTCTGGCTGGTCGCGCCCACGTGGCGGAGCCGCATATGTATCCGCCCCGCGCCCCTTTCGGGACGCGATTCCACTCAGCCCCCAGCCGCACTGCGGCGACCCCGCCGGCAAGGACTTCCCCATCACCTCGCGCCTGAGCGGCGGCCCGGACGCGTACGAGCGCGGGGGCGCCCAGCAGACCTGGGAACTGGAGCTGCGCAACACGACCGACGGGGAGTGCCGTGCCGTCCACCCCGTGGCGGTGCTGTCCGACAAGGGACGGGCGCTGCAGCCCGGCCACATCCGGCTCGACTTCTACGACCCCGGCGGCGCGCGGTGGCGGCCGGTGCAGTTCGAGCGCACGGAGGAGGCCGAGAACGTGGGCGTGCTGGACGGGCAGGAGCCCGATTTCCCCGGCTTCGCCGTACCCGCCCGGCAGGCGGTCACCGTGCGGATGCGGCTGGGGTTCACGGGGGACGCCCCGGAGGGGACGGTCACGGCCAATGTCACCGCGGTGCAGCGGCGCGGGGCGGACGGGGCGTGGGTGGGGCAGTCCGGGGATTACGCGTTCGCGGTGGGGGGCGGGGATGCGGGGGCGGATGGGCTGGCCGATACCGGGGGCGATCCTCTGCGGGGGATCGCGGCCGGTGCGGGTAGTGCGTTTGCCGCTGGGGCGGCGCTGATGCTGGGTGTGCGGCGCCGGGGCGCCCCGTAAGGGGCGCGGGGAACTGCGCGACCAGCCACGACGTGCCTGCAGTCGAGGTTCTCGGGGCTGCGCCCCGGACCTCTGGGGTGGTGCGTCGGCTGCGGGCCGGTGAGGGCCGATCGCGCAGTTCCCCGCACCCCTACCGGGCGCTGCCCCCGTGCAAAGATCGGCGCCGTGAACAGTGCGCACTCTCCCGGGGCCCCTGTCCGGGCCGGTATTCCCGAGCACGGCCGGGTCCCCAAGTACTACGCCGTCAAGACGCAAGTGGCCGCCCTGCTCGACGAATTGGGCGAAGGCGGCCTCCTGCCCACCGAGCGCGAGCTCGCCGCCCGCTTCGAGGTGTCCCGCGAGACCCTGCGCCAGGCCCTGCGCGAGCTCCTGCTGGAGGGCCGCCTGCGCCGTGCGGGCCGCGGCACGGTGGTGGCGGGGCCCAAACTCGAACAGCCCCTCGCCCTCGCCAGCTACACCGAGGGTGTCCGCCGTCAGGGCCGCCGCCCGGGCCGCACCCTGGTGGGGCTGGAGCGCTTGCCGAGCCCGGCCGCCCTCGCCGCGGACCTCGGGGTGCAACAGGGCGATCCCGTCTGGCACATGGAGCGCGTCCTGCTCGCCGACGACGAGCGCGTGGGGCTGGAGAGCACCTACATCGCGGTCGAGCGGGTGCCCCGGCTCGACACGGACTTCTCGCCCGACTCGTCCTTCTACGGCTACCTGCGCGAGCAGCTCGGCATCCGCTTCGGCGACGCGGACGAGAAGCTGGAGACCGTGCTGGCCACCCCGCGCGAGGCCCTCCTCATCGGCACGCCGCCCGCGCTGCCCATGCTGCTGATCCACCGGCTGTCGCGGGACACCGACGGCCGCCCGATGGAACGGGTGCGGTCGCTGTACCGGGGGGACCGGTTCTCGTTCACGACGCATCTGGGGGCGTGAGCGCCCCGTAAGGGGCGCGGGGAACCGCGCGGTCAGCCACGTCGTACCTGCAGATAACGAAACGGTAACGGGTCTAGGCCAACTTTGACGCTCCGTTCACCCCCATGTTGCCGCCCGGACAGAACGGAGTCACCGACTCCGACGACCGTTCACGGCATGCGAGTCATAGTCGTCGGAGCCGGCGTGGTGGGAACCATGCACGCCTGGCATGCAGTGCAACGCGGCCACGAGGTCGTCCACTTGGAGCGCGAGGCCGAGGCCCGCGGGGCCTCCGTCCGCAACTTCGGCCTGGTCTGGGTCGGCGGCCGGGCCGCCGGCGCGGAGCTGGACACCGCCCTGCGCGCCCGGGAGCTGTGGGAGGAGATCGGGACCGCCGTCCCCGGCCTCGGCTTCCGGGGCAACGGTTCGCTGACCCTCGTCACCAACGAGGCCGAGCTGGCCGTCGCCCGGGCCGCCGCGGAGGGCCCCGAGGCGGACCGGCGCGGCTTCGAACTCCTCGGCCCCGCCGAGGTCCGCGCCCTCGAACCCGCCCTGCGCGGCACGTTCCTCGGCGCCCTGCGGTGCGGCCGCGACGGCGCCGTCGAACCGCGCACCGCCCAGCGCGTCCTGAAGGCCGAACTGCTGAAGTCCGGCCGCTACACCTTCCTCGGTGGACGCGAGGTCCGCGAGGTCGTCGGCGAGCGCGCCGTCCGAGACGACCACGGCGACGTCCACCGCGGCGACGCCGTGGTGCTGTGCACGGGCGCCTGGCTCGGCGGGCTCGTCAAGGAGCTCGCCCCCGAACTCCCCGTCCGCCGTGTGCGGTTGCAGATGATGCAGACCGATCCCCTCGGCGAGCGCCTCGGCTCCTCCGTCGCCGACGCCGACAGCTTCCGCTACTACCCGGCCTACGGCGGCGCCGCCCTCGACGCGATGGCTGCCGCGCAGGCCCAGCCGCCGGTGGCCGCCGAGCACAAGATGCAGCTGCTGATGGTCCAGCGCGCGGACGGCGGGCTGACCATCGGCGACACGCACGAGTACGAGACCCCGTTCGCCTTCGACGTCGACGAGGCGCCCTACCGGCACCTCACCGACGTCGCCGAGTCCCTCCTCGGCCGCCCGCTGCCGGCGATCCGGCGCCGCTGGGCCGGGGTGTACGCGCAGTGCCTGGAGGCCGGGCGCGTCGTGCACCGCGAGCAGGTGCGCGAGGGCGTGTGGCTGGTGACCGGACCCGGCGGGCGCGGCATGACCTGCTCCCCGGCGATCGCCGAGACGACCGCGAACGAACTGGGCTGGTGAGGGTGTTGAAGCAGGAGCAGAACCGTATCTCCCTGGTCGTGCTCGACATGGCCGGCACGACCGTCGCCGACGACGGCCTCGTCGAGCAGGCCTTCGACGCCGCGGCCCGGCGACTCGGCGTGGAGCCGGGCACCGCGGACCACGCGGAGAAACTGGCCTACGTCCGCGCCACGATGGGCGAGTCCAAGATCTCCGTCTTCCGTCACCTCTTCGGCGAGGAGGCGAAGGCGCAGCAGGCCAACGCGGCCTTCGAGGAGGCCTACGGGCAGCTGGTCGGGGCCGGGCACTGCGCGCCGGTCCCGGGCGCCCGCGAGGCGATCGAGCGGCTGCGTGCCGAGGGCCGCGGCGTCGTGCTGACCACCGGCTTCGCCCGGGTCACCCAGGACGCGATCCTCGCCGCGCTCGGCTGGGGCGACGGCCTCGTCGACCTCACCCTCTGCCCGGGCGACGTGGGCGGCCGCGGCCGCCCGTACCCGGACATGGTGCTCGCCGCCCTGCTGCGCACGCAGGCCGCGGACGCGGTGGCGCAGATCGCGGTGGCGGGGGACACCTCGTACGACATGCTCACCGGGAGCCGGGCGGGCGCGGGCGTGGTCGCCGGCGTGCTGACCGGCGCCCACGAGGAGGGCGCCCTGCGGGCGGCCGGGGCCACGCACGTCCTGGGCTCGGTGGCCGAACTGCCGGACGCCATCGCGGAGTACGAGCTCCGTGCCACGGGGGCGGGGTCGTGATACGGGCGGACGGGCGGGCGCCGTCACCGGCGTCCGACGACCTGAGCGCCGGTACTGCGGCCGCCGGAAGCCCGCGCAGCGGCACAGGCATACGGTTCGAGGACGTCACCGTCGCCTACGGCGACAACACCGTCCTCGACCGCCTCTCCCTCACCGTCGAACCCGGCGAGGTCATGGCCCTGCTCGGGCCGTCCGGATCCGGCAAGACGACGGCGCTGCGCTCCGTCGCCGGGTTCGTACGGCCCGCCGCCGGGCGGGTGTTCATCGGCGACCGGGACGTCACCGACCTCGCCCCGTACCGCCGCGGCGTCGGCATGGTCGTCCAGCAGTACGCGCTCTTCCCGCACATGCGGGTCGACGCCAACGTCGCCTTCGGCCTCCGGGCGCAGAAGGCGCCGCGCGACACGATCGCCGGACGGGTCGCGGAGGCGCTGGAGATGACGGGCATGGCCGCGTACGCCGAGCGGTACCCGCGCGAGCTGTCCGGCGGACAGCAGCAGCGCGTGGCCATCGCGCGGGCGCTGGCCATCCGGCCCGGGGTGCTGCTCCTGGACGAGCCGCTGTCCGCGCTGGACGCTCAGCTGCGCTCCGGAATGCTGGCGGAACTGTCCCGGCTGCACCGCGAGTTGCCGGACGTCACGATGCTGTACGTCACCCACGACCAGGTCGAGGCGCTCACCCTCGCCGACCGGATCGCGGTCATGGACCGCGCCCGGCTGCGGGACTGCGGCACGCCGCAGGAGCTGTACCGGCGCCCGCGCACCGAGTTCACGGCGTCGTTCGTCGGCAACGCGAACCTGCTGCCGGTGACCGTCACCGGGGACGGCCGCGTCGGCCTCGCGGGGACGGACGTGTCCGTCCCGACGGACGGCGCGGCGCGCGGCGCGTCGGCCACCCTGTGCGTCCGCCCGCACCTGGTGGGCCTGGGCCCCGGCCCGAACGCCCTGCGGGGCCGGGTCGCGGAGGTCCAGTGGCGGGGTGCCACGCACCGGGTGGCCGTCGAGGTGGACGGCCATCGTGTGACCGCGGAAGTCCGCGAACTCCGGGAGACCCCGGTGCTCGGCGATGAGGTCACCGTCCATTTCGCGAGCGAGGACGCGGTGCTGCTTCCAGCAGGGGCGGTCGGCGTGAGCGGGGGAACGAGTCATGGCTGACCCGAACACGGGCGCGGCCCGGGTCGGTTCGGCACCGCCGGACTCCGCCGTGCGTCGTCTCGCCGTTGCGGCGGAGGGTGGGGACGGGGGCGGTCCCTACGACCCTGCACTGCCGAACGGGCCCCGGGCGGGGACCCCTGCGGTGCCGGGCGCCGAAGAATGCTCCCGCCGCGACGGAAGGTCACGGGCCCTGCCCGCATGGGCGCTCGCGCTCCCGCCCCTCGCCGTGCTCGGCCTCGTCTTCCTCTACCCCCTCGCCCTCGTCGCCTGGCAGTCCGTCTCGCCGGACGGCTCCGGCGGCAGCCCCTCCCTCGCCGCGTACGGCGACGTCTTCGGACAGGCGGCCTTCCGACAAGCCCTCGGCACCACGGTGCTGATCGCCGTCGGATCCACGGCCGGCGCCGTGATCCTCGGTTTCGTGCTGGCGATCGTGATCGCCTTCGTCCCCTTTCCCGGCGGCAAGGCCCTCAGCCGGTTCATCGACGTCTTCCTCTCCTTCCCCTCCTTCCTCATCACCCTCGCCCTCCTCTTCATCTACGGCACCGTCGGCATGGCCAACGGCCTCTGGGCCGACACCGTCGGCGGCACCGGGCCGTTCGACTTCCTGCACACCTCCTGGGGCGTGCTCCTCGCCGAGGTCACCTACTTCACCCCGTTCGTCATGCGCCCCCTCCTCGCCGCCTTCTCCCAGGTCGAGACGGCGCAGCTCGAAGCCGCCGCCTCCCTCGGCGCGAAGGCGCCGCGGATCGTGCGGCAGGTGATCCTCCCCGAGGCGCTGCCCTCGCTCGCCGCAGGCGGCTCACTCGTCCTCGTGATGTGCCTCAACGAGTTCGGCATCGTCCTCTTCACCGGCGCCAAGGGCGTGACGACCCTGCCCACGCTCGTCTACAGCAAGGCCATCCTCGACGGCGACTACACCTCCGCCTGCGTGGTCGCGATCGTCAACATCGCGCTCTCCGTGGGCCTTTACGGCCTGTACCGGCTGCTGCTCTCCCGAACGCGCCCCGCAGGAGGTCCTCGTGCTCGTGCATAGCCGCCGCGCCCGCCGGGCGGTATGGGCCGTCTTCTTCGCCCTCTTCCTCCCCGTCTTCGCACTCCCCTTCCTGGTCATCGTCGCCGCCTCCTTCGCCACGAGCTGGAGCGGCGCGCTCCCCTCCGGCGCCACCACGGCGCACTACCGGGACCTCGTCCACGGCGACGCGACGGACGCCCTGGTCACCAGCCTGGTGACGGCCGTGGCCGCCAGCCTGCTCGCCCTCGCCCTCGGCACCTGGGCCGCCCTCGCGGCGCAGTCCCTGCGCGGCCGGCGCTCGCGCAAGGTGCTGGACGCGCTGTTCATGCTCCCAGTGGCGGTGCCCTCCGTCGTCGTCGGACTGTCGCTGCTCGTCGCCTTCTCCCGGCCCCCGCTGCTCCTCAACGGCACCCGCGAGATCGTGGTCGTCGCGCACACCGTGCTCGTCACCGCCTTCGCCCACCAGTCGGTGACGGCAGCGCTCGCCCGCCTGGACCCGGCGTACGAGCAGAGCGCCGCGAGCCTCGGCGCGCGCCCCGCCTACGTGCTGTGGCGTGTGAAGCTCCCCCTCCTGCTGCCCTCCCTCACGGCCGCCGCCGGCCTCTGCTTCGCCCTGTCCATGGGCGAGTTGAGCGCCACGATGATGCTCTACCCGCCGGACTGGCTGCCCCTCCCCGTCAAGATCTTCGGCGCCACCGACCGGGGCTCGCTCTTCTCCGGAGCCGCGCTCGCCGTCGTGCTGATGGTCACCACCCTCCTCGCCCTGCTGGGCGTCTCGCGCATCCGCACCCGCGCCTCCTACAGATAACCACCCACCACTGACAACGGAGTTCACCTCGCCATGTCCCGCTCTTCCCGGCCGCTCACCGCCGCCCTCGGCGTCCTGGCCCTCGGCGCCTCCGTCGCTGCCTGCGGCGGTTCCGCCGACGCCTCCGCCAAGGAGATCACCGTCTACAGCGCCGACGGCCTCAAGGCCGAGAACGGCACCGGCTTCTACGACAAGGTCTTCAAGGACTTCGAGGACAAGACCGGCATCAAGGTCAAGTACGTCGAGGGCGGCTCGGGCGAGATGGTCCAGCGCCTCAACCGTGAACGGGCCAACACCCAGGCGGACGTGGTCGTCACCCTCCCGCCGTTCATCCAGCAGGCGTCGAGCAAGGGGCTGCTGGAGGAGTACAAGCCCGCAGGCTCCGACCAGGTCGCCGATGCCGACAAGGACCCCTCCGGCAAGTGGACCTCGGTCGTCAACAACTACTTCTGCTTCATCTACAACAGCAAGGAGCTCAGCAGCCCGCCCAAGACCTGGAACGACCTCCTGGACCCCAAGTTCAAGGGCAAGCTGCAGTACTCCACCCCCGGCGTCGCGGGCGACGGAACGGCCGTACTGATCAAGGCCATGCACGACTTCGGCGGCAAGGACGCGGCCATGGCCTACTTCAAGAAACTCCAGGCCAACAACGTCGGCCCGTCCTCCTCCACCGGCCAGCTCGCCCCCAAGACCGCCAAGGGCGAACTCCTCGTCGCCAACGGCGACGTGCAGATGAACTACGCCAACACCAAGTTCATGGCGGACCAGGGCATCTTCTTCCCCGCCGGGGACAACGGAAAGCCCACCACCTTCGCCCTGCCCTACGCCGCCGGACTGGTCAAGAGCGCACCGCACACGGCCAACGCCAAGAAGTTCCTCGACTACCTGCTCTCCGACGAGGTCCAGGGCGAGGTGTCCTCCGTGGCCGGCGGCTTCACGGCCCGCACGGACATCAAGCCGGCCGACCGCAACGCGATCGCCCTCGGCGAGATCATGAAGGGCGTCGACATCTTCCGCCCGGACTGGCAGGACATCAATGCCCACCTGACGTCGTACGTGGACGAGTGGAAGAAGGCCACGGGCAGCTGAGGCTCCCCGTCATCCGCGCCCCGCAGGGGCGCGGGGAACTGCGCGACCAGCCACAACGCACCCGCAGCGAAGGACATAGGGTGAAGGTGTTACCCCACGTACCCACAGCGGGAGCGACATGGCAGAGCGCAAGCCGATCGAGTCCTGGCTCACCGACATGGACGGTGTGCTGATGCACGAGGGCATCCCGGTCCCCGGGGCCGACGCCTTCATCAAGCGGCTCCGCGAGTCCGGCAGGCCCTTCCTCGTCCTGACCAACAACTCGATCTACACCCCGCGCGACCTGCACGCCCGGCTCGCCCGGATCGGGCTCGACGTGCCCGTGCCGAACATCTGGACGTCCGCCCTGGCCACGGCCCAGTTCCTGGACGACCAGCGGCCCGGCGGCACGGCCTACGTGATCGGCGAGGCCGGTCTGACCACGGCCCTGCACGACATCGGCTACGTCCTCACCGACGTCGAGCCCGACTACGTCGTCCTCGGCGAGACCCGCACCTACAGCTTCGAGGCGCTGACCAAGGCGATCCGGCTGATCAACGCGGGTGCCCGGTTCATCGCCACCAACCCCGACGAGACCGGGCCCTCCGCCGAGGGCGCCCTGCCCGCGACCGGTTCGGTGGCCGCCCTGATCACCAAGGCGACCGGCCGCGAGCCCTACTTCGTCGGCAAGCCCAACCCGCTGATGATGCGGGCCGGGCTCAACGCCATCGGGGCCCACTCGGAGTCCAGCGCCATGATCGGCGACCGGATGGACACCGACGTGCTGGCCGGACTGGAAGCGGGCATGGAGACCTTCCTCGTCCTGACCGGGCTGACCCGGCCCGAGGAGGTCGAGCACCACCCCTTCCGTCCGTCCCGGGTGGTCGACTCGATCGCCGATCTCGTCGATCTGATCTGAGCGACAACGGGCGGAACAGGGCCCGTTCCGGTCGGGATTCTGAGCCGATCGGGCCCGATGATCGCCAAATGGAGCAATACGTCTACGGAGCGGATGCGCCGCGCTCGCCCGCCGGGTGAACCTCTGGAGCAGGAGGTTCACCATGGACTCATTCCGCATCGCCCTGTGCGGCGCCGTCACTGCTGCGGTGGCCGTCTGCACCGGATCCCTCTCCGCCGGACCGGCCCGCGCCGGCGACGGTCCGGCGACGATGTCGGGAACGATAGAGCTCACCCCCGTCTCCGCCCGCCCCGGCTCCGAGGTGCAGCTGCGCATCTCCGGCTGCCGCAGCGAGCGGGCCACGGCCACCTCCGAGGCCTTCGTCTCCGACGCCCGGCTGGCCAAGGACTCCGCCGGGCTGTTCGCCGAGGCGACCGTCCGGCAGACCGCCCGCGCCGGCACGTACCCGGTGAAGGTGATGTGCGACGGCTACAACTCGACCGCCCAGGGCCGGCTGACCGTCGTCCCCTACGGCCGTGACCTGCCCGAACCCCAGGCCGCCCCGCAGCCCCCCGAGCAGCGCACCGCCCCCGTCGTGCACGACGGGCTCGGCCCGCACGAGGCCCACACCCTGCCGAGCGGGCACTTCGCCTCGCCGGTCGCACCCGTCCCGGCGGGGGGCGGCGGCACCGCGCGCGTGGCCGTCCCGCAGCCGCCCGACACCCCCGGGCTGGTCCTCGCCGGCACCACGGCCGCCATCGCGGGCGGCCTGATCTGGTACCGCCGGCGCACCGACGGCCGGCAGCAGCGGTGAGAGAGGCGACCTGGGTGCCATGGAAGAACTGCGTACCGGGGGCGAACCGCAGACGACCGGCCGCGGGCGGCTGCTGACCGGCCTGGCCTGGGCGGCCCTGCTGGTGGCCCTGTGGCTGTGGGGCCGCGAGGCCACCGAGGTGCCGGCGTCGGTCACCCCCACCACGGGCGACGCCGCGGCCGCCGGCCGCCCGCCCGCACACCCCCTGCCCCCGGCCCGGGACCCCCTGCCCAAGGCGCGCCCGCGGGTCCTCGCCATCCGGGCCATGGGCGTCCGCGCCCCGGTGGAGGAGCGCGGGCTCACCCCGCAGGGCGCGGTCGAACCGCCGCCGTACAACCGGCCCGGCAGCGTCGCCTGGTACCGGGGCGGACCCCAGCCCGGAACCCTCGGCGCGGCCGTCCTCGTCGGGCACGTCGACACCGCGCACGGCCGCGCGGTCTTCGCGGGGCTCGGCGGCGTCCCGCGCGGCGAGACGATCACGGTCGAGCGCGCGGACGGCAGCACCGCCGAGTTCACGGTCGAGGACGTGGCGGTCTACACCAAGGACCGCTTCGACGCCGCCAAGGTCTACGGCCCACACGAAAAGGGCCGCGCCGAACTGCACTTGATCACCTGCGGCGGCACCTTCGACCGGGTGCGGCAGACGTACAGCGCCAACGTCGTGGTGTCGGCGTACCTGACCGGCGGCAGCGCACGGCCGTAGTCCCGCAGCCTGCAACGAGCGGAGAGATCCCAGTGGAACCACCGGCGAACACTCGCCCAACAGAGCGACTCCACGCCGTGTCCCGGCGGGAGCGCCCCCGGTCGCGGGCCGGACTGTGCGACCATGGACGAGGCACCTCCATCGGCTCCGGCGGTACACCCAAGGGGGAGTGGATGTACGGCGGCAACACCGGCCCACGGAGGGCCCTAGCGCTGACCGGCGCGGCAGTCGCGGTGCTTCTTCTGACGACGGGCTGTTCCTCCGAGGAGAAGACGCCGGCCGCGCAGAACGCCTCGGCGGCCATCCAGCCGCCCTCCCAACTTCCCAAGTCCCGCTCGCCGTTCTGGGTCAATCCGGACGCCACCGCGGCCAAGCAGATGATCCAGCTGCAGCAGTCCGGCAAGACGCAGGACGCCCGGCTGATCGCCAGGATCGCCGCGCAGCCGGAGGCCGAGTGGATCGGCGTGGACGATCCGGAGGGCCAGACCCGCGGCTTCACCGAGGCCGCCGCCAAGGCCGACCGCGACGCCCTGCTCGTGCTCTACAACATCCCGCACCGCGACTGCGGCCAGTACTCCCAGGGCGGCGCCTCCGACGGCGACTCCTACCGGGCCTGGCTGGACAAGGCCGTTGCCGGCATCGGGGACCGCCGGGCCACCGTCGTCCTCGAGCCCGACGCCCTGCCGCACATGGAGGACGGCTGCACCCCGAAGCAGTTCCACGAGGAGCGGTACGCGCTGCTCAAGGAGGCCGTCGGCAGGCTCAAGCGGCTGCCCGGGACCAAGGTCTACCTGGACGCGGGCAACCCCAGCTGGGTCACCCCCGCGGACCGGATGGCCGAGCCGCTCAAGCGGGCCGGCATCGACCAGGCCGACGGCTTCGCGCTCAACGTCTCCAACTTCCAGACCACGCAGGACAGCAAGGAGTACGGCCGGCAGCTCTCGGCCCTCGTCGGCGGCAAGCACTTCGTGATCGACACCAGCCGCAACGGCAACGGCCCGCTGTCCGGCGCCGATCACGAGAAGGCCTGGTGCAACCCGGAGGGCCGCGCCCTCGGCGAACCCCCGACGACGAAGACCGGTGACGCGCTGGTGGACGCCTACCTGTGGGTCAAGCGGCCGGGTGAGTCGGACGGTTCGTGCAAGGGAGGCCCGGGAGCGGGCCAGTGGTGGGAGGCGTACGCCCTCGAACTGGCCCGCAACGCGAAGTAGTCCTACTGGCCTTCGTCCTTGCTCACGTCCTTGACGGGGACCTTCAGCCACACCGCCTCGGACGGCGTCCCCTGGCCGTCGACCGCCTCCAGCATGTACCAGCCGGGCGGCACCAGGGACGGGTCCTTGGGCAGGGTGACCTTCACGCCGTCCTTGGTCTTCGTGAAGTCCAGGGCGATCGACCGCTGTTCCACATTGGTGACGTGGGTGAACGACCCCGGCCGGATCAGCCGCATCGTGCCGACCTCGCCGGAGGTCCGGTAGCTCGTGTCCTCGCCGAGTGCGACCGTCCGCGGGTCCCTGTCCTTGATCTCGGGGCGGATGGTGCGGAACAGGTACGGCGGGGTGTAGAGGTCGATCTCCTGCTGGAAGGTGCCGGGCCGGGTGTTGTCCGCGTCGCCGAAGAGCGAATCCGATCCGAAGGTCATCACCCGGCCGTCGGGCAGCAGCAGGGCGCCCGAGTGGTAGTTGCGCCCCACGAGCGGATCGGCCACCGGGCGGGTGGAGTTGCTCTTCGGGTCGTAGATCTCGGCGCTGAGGACGTTGGAGTCGCTACGGCCCCGGTAGCCGCCGGAGCCGTTCGTGGTCAGCACGGTGTCGTCGGGCAGGATGACGCTGCTGGGGTAGCGCACCTTGGCGTAGAGGTCGGGGCCGTCGTGGAAGCGCGGTGTGGTGTCGTGCAGGTCCACGATCCGGGTCCTGGCCGTGGACTTGCGGTCTTCGCCGACGCCTCCGCCGCCCAGCACCATGTAGCGCTGGTTCTGCGCGGGCGGCAGCAGCACCGACATGGAGGTCTCCAGGACGTCGGGGTCGCTGATGCCGGGCACCTCGGTGAACTGGTTGGTCTGCACGTCCCAGAGCCCGGGCGTGCGGCCCTCGTTGGCCGGTCCGTACCCGGCGTTGGAGCCGGTGTAGAAGATCCGGCCCTTGTCGGTGAGGAACAGGGCGGGATAGGTGGGGAAGAACCGCTGCGTGGGCAGATAGCTCCACTTCTTGGATTTCGGGTCGTAGATCTCGTTCTTCCCGGGGACGACCTGGCCGATCTCGTCCAGGCCGGAGACGGAGAGGACCTTGCCGTCCTGGAGCGTGGTGAGTGTGGGATACCAGCGGGCCTCTGCCATCGGGTCGACCGTGAGGTAGCGCTCGGCCACCGGGTCGAACTCGTAGGCGTCCTTGATGCCCTGGAAATCCTTCTTGTCGAAGGACAGCTTGTTGGCGATCCCGTAGAAGTTCTGCGCGTCGGTGCCGGAGAGGCCCTCGATGCGGTAGTTGTCCGTCGCCCCCGTCTCGTATTCCTGGCCCTTCTCCAGGGCCTCCACATAGACGCGCGCGGTACTGCCGGTGACGGTCACCTTGCCGTCCTTGTCCTGGTCCTTCTTGGCGCGCGGGACGAGAATGGCGTCCTTCGACTCGAAGGTCTTGTGGCTCGCCCTGCCGGTGAAGCGCGTCCCGGCGGGGAACGTCATCGGCTTGTCGGGGTTCTCGTTGTGGATGATCATCAGGCCGCCGGCCTTGGTGACATCGCCCTCCAGCTTCTCGTAGCGCTGGGTGCCGCCCGCCACCAGGAGGTTCCCGTCGGGCAGTTGGGTGTGCCCGGCGCAGAAGAGGTCCTTCGGGGTGGGGATGTTCTTGAAGGTGTTCGCCTTCGGGTCCCACAGGACCGAGCGGAACGACTTCGCCTTGAAATTGGCGGCGTTGTTGCCGGAGCCGGCGACCAGCAGCACCTTGCCGGTGTGCAGCAGGGCGGCGTGGATCGTGTTGATGCGGTACTGCTTGGGGACGTCCACCTCGTCCCAGTGGCCGTTCTTCGCCTTGTACTCGGGCTTGTTGATTTTGTAGGCGTAGTACTGGTCGGAGGCGTACCCCCAGATCGCCGGGCCGTTCATGCCCGCCAGGGCGCACACGACCACCGCGCCGATCGCCGTGCGGCGGGTGCGGCGGCTGAACCGGTATCTCATGACTGCTGCGCCCCCTCGGGGTGCTCGGGCGTGCGGCGCAGGGTCCAGGCCCAGGCGGCGATGGGCGCCACGGTGATCAGTACGGCGAGGGCGGCCCAGGTGCGCATGGCCACATGGGTGTGGCCGAGGAAGAAGGAGGCCACCAGCGAACCGCCGAAGACCGCCAGGAAGAACAGATGGATGCGGAAGGTGCCGAAGAGGGTGTCGGGGCTGGCGGAATCGCCTTTCGGGGTGACCACGAACCGGCTCTTGCGGCGCAGCACCGCATCCGTCAGCGAGCGTGCGTAGATCGGGGCGGAGAGCGCGGACATCGCCATGCCGGCCAGCCCGCCGGAGCCCTCGGGCTCGTGCGGGGAGACGTTGTGCCGGCGGTTCCAGATGTAGAGCCCGATCTGCAGGGCGGCCGCATCGCTGTAGAGCATCATCCAGACCTCGGAGTTGATCTGGATGCCGGAGGCACCGAGTCCGAGGAAGAGGGCGCAACTCAGGGCGCCGAGCATCCAGTTGATCGCGGTCATCGGATAGTAGATAACCATCAGCGTGTAGTTCAGGAATGCGCCCGGGCGCAGGGTGAAGGGCCCCTTCCAGTACTGCTTGAGGATGGTCTCGTAGGTGCCCCGGGACCAGCGCAGCTGCTGGGTGAAGAAATCCGTCCAGGCGTTCGGCCCTTCTCCCACGGCGAGGACGTCCGGGGTGTAGACCGAGCGCCACTTTCTGCCCGTCGCGGGATTGCGGTGCCGGTGCAGCTCGAAGCCCGTCGCCATGTCCTCGGTGATCGAGTCGTAGAGCCCGCCGATCCCCTTGAGCGCGCTGATGCGCACGGCGTTGTTGGTGCCGACGAACATGGGGGTGCCGTAGCGGTTGCCCGCGCGCTGGATGAGGGCGTGGAAGAGGAACTGCTGGCTTTCCGCGGCCTTGGTGACGGCCGCGTCGTAGTTCCCGTACACCTGCGGTCCAACGACAAAGGCGACATCCGGGTCACGGAAATAACCGAGCATGCGCTCCAGGAAGTTGGGCAGCGGCACGTGGTCGGTGTCCACGGAGGCGAAGAAGTCGTAATGCTCTCCGTGGGCGTCCAGCCAGGCGTTGTAGTTCCCGTGTTTGGTTCTTGCGCGGTGCGGGCCTTTCGGCCTGTTCCACTTCTCCACGCCCTTGCGCGTGAAGTGGTGCACCCCGAGGCGCTTGCAGACGTCCTTCACCTCGGGGTCGTCGCCCTCGTCCAGCAGCCAGACGTCGAGCGGGCCGCGGTGGCGCACCCGGACCGCGGCCTCCAGGGTGCGCGTCACCATCGCGATCGGCTCCTTGCCGGGCACGAAGGAGGTGAGGAAGGCGACCTTGGTGCCGGTCTGCGGCACTACGGGTATCGGGTCGCGGGCCACCAGGGTGGCGTGGGCGTTGGACGTGACGTTCAGGGTGCGGAACAGCTCGATCAGGCCGATCGACACCAGCATCACCGTGTCCAGCACGCGCATGAGCGCGGTGGCGTTGTCCCGGTGGGTCCAGTGCGCGGGCTGCATCAGCCACAGCAGCAGGGCCAGCGAGACGACCGGGGCGGCGCCCAGCAGCAGCGCCGCCTTGATCCGGTGCGGCTCGTCGGCCAGCAGACTGCGGTAGCGGACCCGGTACGGGACGCCCTCGGGAGGCTGGGTCAGCGGGCCGGCCAGGCGGCTGTAGTGCTCGTAGTCGTAGCGCGGGCGCGTCCGCCCCGGGTGGCGGCGGGCCGGCGCCGGGACGACCGCTCCGGTGACGGTCCGCCGGGTGTCGGGCGCGGTGGCCCGACTGGTCGGAACGGGGACCCGCACGCGCGGAATCGCTTTCGGCGGCGTCTCCTGATGCCTGGAGTCGGCAGGCGTAGATGTCATGAATCGTCCCCCCGCACGCATGCTGACTGCGTGTGCGCTGCAGTTCACGGGGCCCGGCCGGCCCCCCTTGACCGAGCGCGGGCGTGCGTCGGTGCCGGCTCCCTCCGGCACCACCCAACTCACTGGTCAGACAGTGATATTGGGGGTGTTGCTGTTCAGGTCAGGATCTCGGACCGTCAGTCATGATCGCAAGGGTGAAACAAGGTGGTTACCGGGCAAAGCGGTACGGTCGAACAGAGAAACGCACGAACATGCAGAAGCATCGCGCGCACACCTGGACGGGAACGACTCAGGGCTCCTCACCGATGGTGAGGAGCCCTGAGTCTCGCGTGCGCCGCCAGGGACTCGAACCCCGGACCCGCTGATTAAGAGTCAGCTGCTCTAACCAACTGAGCTAGCGGCGCCTGCTGACAGAGAGAACTTTACAGGACTCCGGAGGGTGCTCCCGACCACCCCGGCAGGCCGTACGCCGGTATTTGTGTCGTAATGGCTATTGATCTGCGGTTTGTCGCAGGAAAGGCAGCGAGGAGATGCCCGACCGGATACCCGACGACGATCACCCCTCCCACCAGGGACGATGCACCCTGCGCGGGGCCCTGGTGGCGGTTGTCGGGGCCGCGGTGATCGTCGGTACGGCCGCTGCGGTCCCGGGCGCCCTGGCGGATCCCCCCGATCCCGCGGCGAACGAGGACGCCCCGGCGGAGGCGGTCGCGGACGGGGGTGCGGGGGCGCGGGGGCTGGAGCCCGCGGTGGCCTTCGCGATGGGCCATGTGGGCGATACGTACGCCCTGGGGGGCGACGGCCCGCACCGCTGGGACTGCTCGGGGCTGGTCCAGCAGGCCTACCGCCGGGCGGGCGTCCGGCTGCCGCGGATCGCGGCCGACCAGTACCGGGCGACGTCCCGGATCTCGCGCAAGGCGCTGCGCCGCGGCGACCTGGTCTTCTGGTCCTCCGACGGCCGGGCGTCCGGCATCCATCACGTCGGGGTCTATCTGGGCGGGGGCCGCTACATCGAGGCGGCCCGGCCGGGGACGAAGGTACGGATCTCGGCCTTCTCCCGCTACAGCCCGAATCTTTACGGGCGGCCGGTGGCCAGGTGAGCGTGCGGCCGGGCCTGCGATCGGGCCTGCGGCCGGGCATGTGATTGGCCTGGACATGACTATTGGCCGGTACTAGCCTCCGTATTGGTCTGGACCGCTCATCCCACACGACCCACGAACCCCCCACGTTCGAGGAGTGCTCAGCATGCGCAAAAAGATCAGTGCGGTGGTCATCGGCTTGGGCATCGCCTGCGTGTCCGCCCTCTCCACCGGCAGCGCCGTCGGTCACGGCTACACCGACGCGCCCACCAGCCGCCAGGCGTTCTGCGCCAACGGCACCGTCCAGAACTGCGGCGCGATCCAGTGGGAGCCGCAGAGCGTCGAGGGCCCCAAGGGCTTCCCGGACTCCGGCCCCTCCGACGGCACACTCTGTGCCGGCGGCAACAGCCGCTTCGCCGAGCTCGACGACCCGCGCGGCGGAAACTGGCCGGCCACCACGGTCACCGCGGGCCAGAACTTCAGCTTCCGGTGGCGGCTCACCGCCCGCCACGCCACCACCGACTTCCGCTACTACCTCACCAACAGCACCTACGACCCCACCAAACCGCTCACCCGGGACGAGCTCGACCCCGAGCCCTTCCTCACGGTGCCCTACGACGGCCGTATCCCGGACGCCACCGTCACCCACGACGGTGTCGTCCCCGCCGGGAGAACCGGCAAGCAGCTGATCCTCGCCGTCTGGACGATCGCGGACACCGGCAACGCGTTCTACGCCTGTTCGGACGTCCAGTTCTGAACCGGTACCGGGGGCGGGCGGAACGGCCCCCGCCCCCGGTACCTCACTCGTCCGGGTCGCGCTTCAGCGCGATCCGCGCCAGGATGCCCGCGACCACCAGCGCGACCACCGCCAGCAGGGCGTAGTCGGGCACGGCGTTGCCCGCCTTCGAGGCGAACTCCTCCAGCCTGAACTCCTGATCGGCGTTCAGAATGCCGGGCAGTCCGGTCGTCCCGTCGTATACGAGGAACAGGACGCCGATGCCGATGAAGAACAGCCCTGACACCAGCGACGTCGTGTGCAGCCGCAGCCGTCCCACCCGGAACTCCCGCCCCCGCAGCCACCGTCGGCCGCCGAGCTGGAAGCGGTCCCAGAAGAGGGCGAGGACGAACAGCGGCAGCGCCATGCCCAGGGCGTAGACGGCGAGCATCGACGCCCCGTACACCGGGTTGCCGTGCACGGCCGTCACGGTCAGCACCGCGCCCAGGATCGGCCCGGCGCAGAAGCCGGCCAGCCCGTACACGCAGCCCAGCAGGAACGTCGACGCGGCCGACCGCGGGGTGATCCGCCCTGCCGCCTCCTGGGCCTTCTTCGAGGCGAAGCCCAGGCCCAGGATCTGGGCGAGGCCCAGGGCCACGACGATCCAGCCGCCGGCCGTGATCAGCACGTCGCGGTGCCCGTTGAAGAGCCGGCTCGCGGCGGTGGAGGCCGCGCCGAGCGGCACGAGCGTGGTGGCCAGCCCCAGGTAGAAGACGCCGGTACGGGCCAGCAGCCGGCCGGGGGTGGCGAGCGAGTAGGCGAAGAACGCGGGCAGCAGCAGGGCGCTGCACGGGCTCAGCAGGGCGAGGGCGCCGCCGAGGAACGCGGCGAGGTAGCCGATGTCGCTCACTTGCCCGGCTTCCCGTCGCCGGCCTGTGCCTCCTTGGCCGCCTTGGCCTGCGCGATGACGTCCTCGAAGGCCGACATCGGCTGCGCGCCCGCGAGGGGACGGCCGTTGACGAGGAAGGACGGGGTGCTCTGCACGCCGATGGCGTAGCCCTGCTCCTGGTCCTTCTTGACCGCGGCCTCGGCGGCGGAGCCGTTCATGTCCGTGCGGAACCTGTCGAGGTCGGCGACGCCGGCCGTGCGGGCCATGTCGACGAGCTTGTCCTCGGCGAGCGCGTCGCCCTTGCGGAGCTTGGCGAAGAGCTCGTCGTGGAAGGCGTGGAACTTGCCCTGCTGCCCGGCGGCCCAGGAGGCGCGGGCGGCGCGCACGGAGGGGTCGCCGAAGATCGGGAAGTTGCGGAACTCGATGCGCAGGACGCCGGTGTCCACGTACTTCTTGATCAGCTCGGGCTGGGTCTCCCGGGTGAAGCGGCCGCAGAAGGAGCACTGGTAGTCGGCGTACTCGACGAGCACGACCGGGGCGTCCGCCTTGCCGAGCGCGAGCGGGTCGCCGTCCTGGCGGCGGGCGCTGGCCTTGTCGTACTGGTCGTAGGCCTTCTGCTGCGGATCGTTCGCCGCACCGGAGGCCGCGGAGGGCTCGCGCTTGCCGGAGCCGCCCGTGCTCTTGCCGATCGCGATGCCGGCGGCGGCGACCGCGACGACCAGGGCGACGATCGCGCCGATGGCGGCGATGCGACGGGCGGGCTTGGCGGGCTTGCCGGGCTTGGTGCTCTTGGCGTTCTTGGCGTTCTTGGCGGTTTTGGTGTTCTGCGTGTTCTGAGCGTTCTTGGGCGGGCGTGCGGACATGGGCGGGGAACTCCCTGGGACGTACGGAATCTGGGCATGCCGGGGCACGGCCGGGCGCTCGCGCGGGGGAGCGGGCCGTGGCGGGGCGGGTCTAGATCCGTAGGACGGGGAGCAGCTCGGAGCAGCCTGCGACCGGCGCGGGCGGGGCACGGGGCGCGGTGGCCTTGGGCGCAGGCGCCTGGGGGAGGGGCGTGCGCGCGGTGCCGGGGGCGGTGAGCGGGTCGGCCGAGCCGTGGGCGACGGCGACTTCCGCGCCCTTGATCGGCACGTCCTGCTGACGGCAGTTGTTGTGGTCGGCCTGCGGGGCGGACGCCATCTGCGCGCCGGTCTGCGTCTGTGCGGGCGGGACGGTCGCGCCCGTCGCCCCGCCGCCGCAGAGGGCCGGGCCGAAGACGACGGCGAGGAGGAGGACGAGCACGGAGACCGCCGGCGTGCGGTACCGCTGCGGCATCTGCCTCCTCCTCCCGTCCCGTTCCCGGCCGCATTCCCGGCCGAACGAAGAAGGCCCCTCGCCGGAACGAGGGGCCTTCTTCAGTCTGTGCGCCGCCAGGGACTCGAACCCCGGACCCGCTGATTAAGAGTCAGCTGCTCTAACCAACTGAGCTAGCGGCGCTTGCTGACGAGGTAAATACTACCTGGTCCGAACGGGTGCTCTGAACCACCCGTTCCGCGGCCCCTCCGGACCCCGCTCAGAGGGCCATCGACAGCAGCATCGGCGCCGCGTGCCGGTTGAGCGCCTCGGCCGCCTGGCGCAGCCGGTGCGCGTGCTCCAGCGGGAGCGAGAGCGCCAGGGATCCCACCGCGCGCCCGGCCGTTATCGGGACGGCGGCGCAGACGGTGCCGAGCGCGTACTCCTGGAGGTCGAGCACGGGGACGCTGGCGGGCTGGGCGTCGAGCCTGCGGAAGAGCAGCTGCTCGCTGGTGATCGTCCGGGAGGTGAGCCGGGCGGTGCGGTGCCGCGCGAGGTGGTCGCGCCGATCGTCGTGGTCGAGCTGGGTGAGCAGGCACTTTCCGGCCGCCATGGCGTGGGCGGCGGAGCGGAAGTCGACCCACTCGTTGACCTTGGGAGTGCGCGGGCCGTCCGCGTACTGGGTGATCGTGATTTCGCCGTCGACGTAGCTGCTCAGGTAGACGGCGGCGCCGAGGGTGTCGCGCAGCACGGACAGCGACCGCTGGAGTCTGGCCTCCAGGGCCTTCGTGCGGTCGCGGCCCGCGGTGAGCAGGGGTACCGCGTCGCCCGTGACGTAGCCGCCGTCGGCGGTGCGCTCCACGTACTCCTCGTGCCGCAGCATCTGCAGGAGGTGGGCGAGGTGACCGCGGGGCAGCCCGGTCTCGCGTGCGATCTGTGACTCGCTGACGCCTCCGGTGTATTTGGCGACGGTCTCCAGCACGCGCAGCGCGTACTGCACCGAGTGGAACGGTGCGGTCGGGTCGGGCCTGAGCGCCACGGTCTCCCCCTTGCGGTTTTCCTGCGGGTGTCCCCGGTTGTCGCCCTCCCCACGATAAGGGCGAAAGGGCCTGCACGGAGAGGGTGTTGAGCAGAATCCCGGCTTGGTCCGTACCCCTGTCCTGGACCGTCGGACCTTGGCATATGCCGTAGTCGTAGGCGGCCGCGCGGGAATAACCGGAGAACGGCTCCGGTTGGTTGCGGCGACGGCGCACACGCGCGCGGAGACGACCGCAGGGAGGCGGGCCACCGTGGCCGACGCACAGGAGAACGTTCAGGGCGTTTCGGATGTTCAGGATGTTCAGGACGGGACCGTCCGGGCGAGGCCCCGCGGCAGCGCTCCCGTCCCCCTGTCCGTACTGGACCTGGCGACCGTCGGCAGCGGCCGCACCGCCCGGCAGGCGCTCGGCACCACGGTCGAACTGGCCCGCCTCGCCGAGCGCCGCGGCTACCACCGCTTCTGGGTCGCCGAGCACCACTCCATGCCGGGGGTGGCCAGCTCCTCGCCGGCCGTCATCCTCGCCCACCTCGCCGCCCACACCGACCGCATCCGCCTCGGCTCCGGCGGGGTGATGCTGCCCAACCACGCGCCGCTGGTGATCGCCGAACAGTTCGGCACCCTCGAGGCCCTCGCCCCCGGCCGCATCGACCTCGGCCTCGGCCGCGCCCCCGGCACGGACGGCGCGACCGCGGCCGCCCTGCGCCGCACAGACACGCTGCAGGAAGGCGCGGACGACTTCCCCCAACAGCTCTCCGAACTCACCCGCTTCCTGGACGACGACTTCCCCGACGGCCACCGCTTCGCCCGCATCCACGCCGTGCCGGGCCCGGTCCAGGGCCGGGTGCCCGGCGGGGTGCAGCGCGCCGACCGCCCGTCGGTCTGGCTGCTCGGCTCCTCGGGCTTCAGCGCCCGCCTGGCCGGCCTGCTCGGCCTGCCGTTCTCCTTCGCACACCACTTCTCGGCCGCGAACACGGTTCCGGCGCTGGAGCTGTACCGCGAGTCCTTCCGCCCGTCCGAGGTCCTGGACCGCCCCTACGCCAAGATCGGCGTCCAGGCCTTCGCCGCGGACGACGCCCGCGAGGCGCACCGCCAGGTCATGACGGGCGCACTGGCGATGCTCCGCCTGCGCAGGGGCCGCCCCGGCCTGGTCCCCACACCGGAGGAGGCGGAGACGTACGCCTTCACCCCGGCGGAGAAGGAGTTCGTGGCGGACTGGCTGCGCAATGTGGTGTACGGCACGCCGGACGAGGTACGGGAGGGGCTGAACGCACTGGTGCGCCGGACGGGCGTGGACGAGCTGATGCTCACCTCGAACGTGCATGGGGCGGAGGCGCGGGTGCGGAGCCTTGAGCTGATCGCGAATATGTACGAAATGTAGAGTTCCCCGCGCCCCGTAAGGGGCGCGGGGAACTGCGCGAGCAACTGCGCGAGCAACCAAGGACGACCCGCAGCCGAGTACCGACCGCTCAGGCCCCGAGCAACTCCGAGATCCGCTCGGCCGGCACCGGCCGCGAATAGAACCACCCTTGCCCGGTATCGCACCCCATCCGCCCCAGGCGCTCAGCCTGCTCCGCACTCTCCACGCACTCCGCCGTCACCGTCAGCCCCAACCGGTGCGCCAGTTGCACCAGCGCCTCCACGATCGCCTCGTCCGCGGGATTGCGGCCGTGCACGAACGTGCCGTCCAGCTTGAGCGCGGACACCGGCAGTCGGCTGAGGTAGGCGAGGTTGGAGTACCCCGTCCCGAAGTCGTCGATGGCGATGGCGACGCCCATGTCGCTCAGCTCCCGCAGCTGCTGCAGTGGCCGCCCGGTCGTGCCCATCACGGCCGACTCGGTGAGTTCCAGCTGCAGCAGGCGCGGCGGCAGCCCGGTCTCGGCGAGGGCCGTGGCCACGTCCGCGACCAGGTCGGAGTCCCACACCTGACGCACCGCCACGTTGACGCTGACGACCAGCGGCGGCCCGTCCGGCCGCTCCAGCTGCCAGCGCCGGGCCTGGCGGCACGCGGTCGCCAGCACCCAGCGGCCCAGCGGGACGATGGCGCCGGTCTCCTCCGCGAGCGTGATGAACCGGTTCGGTCCGAGCGTGCCGAACTGCGGGTGGCACCAGCGCACCAGGGCCTCCACCCCTCGTACGACGCCGTCGGCCAGTCCCACCAGCGGCTGGTACTGCAGCGCGAACTCGCCTCGCTCGACGGCGGGGCGCAGCGTGCGGGAGAGCGCCTGCCGATTCATCCGGTGGGCGTTGCGCTCGGGGTCGAAGAGGGTCCAGCGGGCCTTGCCGTCCGCCTTGGCCCAGTACAGCGTGGTGTCCGCGGCCTGCATCAGCTCGGTGGCGTGCGTCCCGGCGGCCGGGCGCTCGACCACGCCGATGCTCGCCGACACCGACAGCTGCTGTCCGGCCACCTCGAACGGCCGCTGCAGGGCGGCCTGTACGGCCACGGCGAGGTCGATCAGCTGCTGGGTGCCCGCGGACTCCTCGACCAGGAGGGCGAATTCGTCGCCGCCGAGCCGGGCCACGAGGTGCCCGCCCGGTGCCGCGCAGGCCGCGAGCCGGTCGGCCACGGCGATCAGCAGCCGGTCGCCGGCGCCGTGGCCGAGGGTGTCGTTGACGGCCTTGAAGCCGTCCAGGTCGAGGTAGCACAGGCCGATCCGGCCTGTGCTACCTGTTCCGCCCGTTCTGCCCGTTCCGCCCGGCAGGGTCGGCAGGGCCGAGGCGGCGGCCAGTGCTCCGGTCAGCCGCTCGAAGAACAGGCTCCGGTTGGGCAGCCGGGTCACCGGGTCGTGCATCCGGACGTGCCGCAGCCGGGCCCGCAGGTCGCGCCGGTCGCTCACGTCCGCGACCGACAGCAGCGCGTCGTGGCTCTCGGGCAGCGGGGTGACGGTCACCTCGGCCCACAGTCCCCGTCCGCCGGACTGTCTCAACCGCCGGGTGCAGTGCAGGCGGTCGCGGCGGCCCAGCAGCACCTCGCGGTACTTCAGCCAGGTCCGGGTGTCGTCGCGCAGTCCGGTGAACTCGGCGGCGGGGGAGTCCTGGAGCCGGGCGGGGTCGGTGCCCAGCAGGACGCCGAGGGCGTCGTTGGCGGTGCGTACGAGGCCGTCGCGGCCGACGACGGCCATGCCGAGGTGCGCGGCTCGGAAGGCAGCCCGGAATTCCTGGGGGGTCAGATTACGTTGCGTGACGACTGGCGGCATGGTGCCGGGGGTACCGCCCTGGCCGTCGAGGGGTCCGCTCACCGCTCGCTCCCGCGTGGCATCGGGGTCCGCACTGCTGGAGTGCAGGGGTCTTCGAATCGTGTGCGTGGGTCGTACGAGTGGTCGAAATGGGGCTGAATGGCCGTCTGTAGGGGGGTTTCCGTGCTGGAAATGTGGCGATCATAGGGCTCGCATCGGGCCCGTTCCAGCGGCCCGCCCGCGAGCGGCGGTGCCGCCGGCCATGCGGTGACCGATTCCGTTCTTCCGTGCCCGCCCATGCGCACTCATGTCCGGAGCTGCATGACAGTGGCTTCCCGATTGACTGACCGTGACTGAGTGTGATGTACCCAGAAGTCGGCTTAGTCACTCGACTGGGGTAGTGAAACGGGGCATAACACCGCAAATAACAAGAGGGTGGTGGAGGTCTCCCGAATCCGTCCCCGGAGGTCGACGTGGTGCGTCCGCAGACACCCATGGGAGTGGACCGGCCCCGGCTGCGTCGCGCCGGGGCCGTGATCACTTCCCTGTGTGCGATCGCCACGACGATCGCGACCGGGCCCGCGCACGCCGTGGGGCCCGGCGGCCCGTGCGCGCTGCCGCGCAGCGAGGCCCATCACTCCGAGGGGCTCGACACCTGGAACCCGGCCTTCCCGCGCCCGGTCGGCCGGCTCGACGCCGTGATGGTCTTCCTGTCCTTCCCGGACTCCCGCCCCTACGTCACCCCGGAGCGGCTCGCGGCGGACCACTTCCCCGGCACCTCCCGCTTCTTCGAGCGGGCCTCCTACGGGCAGTTCTCGCTGCGGGTCCACCCGCTGAAGAAGTGGATCCGCATGCCCCGGCCCTCGGTCGACTACCGCATACAGCGCGACTGGGACGGCGACCTGCGCTCCGCCTACCTCAAGGACGCCATTGCCGCGGCCGACGGCGAGGTGGACTTCAGCCGCTACGGGCTCGTCTACCTCGTGGCCGATCCCGACGCACCCGGCGTGGACTCCGATGCCACCAAGGTGGTCAATCTTGACCAGCCGATCCATGTCGACAACACCGACCTGCGCCGCGTCGTCACCGTCTTCGAGCACCACCCGCCGGACCGCAACGTCCTCGCCCATGAGACGGGCCACGCCCTGGACCTGCCCGACCTCTACCACCGGCCCGTGGACGGCAAGGGCGACTGGGACACCCACGTCGGCGACTGGGACCTCATGGGCAGCCAGTTCGGGCTCGCCTCCGACCCCTTCGGCTGGCACAAGTGGAAGCTGGGCTGGCTCACCGCCCGGCAGGTCGACTGCGTCCTCGGCCGGGGCAGCACGCTGCACACCCTCCAGCCGGTCGAGGCCCCGATGGTGCCGGGCACGGACCCGCGCACCCGGCTGGTGGTGGTGCGTACGGGCCTGAACAGCGCGATCGTCGTCGAGGCGCGGGGCGCCTCCGGCAACGACGCCTCCACCTGCACCGAGGGCGTCCTGGTCTATCGGGTGCGCAGTGACGTTCCTTCGGGCAGCGGGCCGATCCAGGTGCTGGACGGTCACCCGGGGCGGCAGGCCTGCTGGGGCGAGTCCGTCAATCCGCAGCTGGCGGACGCGCCGCTCGGCGTGGGCGAGACGCTGGCGGCCGAGCACGCGGACGGCGTCGAGGTGAGCGTCCGGGCGCGCACGGCGGGCGGCGCCTGGACGGTCCGGGTGCGGCGGGAGTGACGCGGGGCGGAAGGAAAAGAAAGAAGGCCCCCGCACCGGAGTGCGAGGGCCTTTCTTCTGTCTGTGCGCCGCCAGGGACTCGAACCCCGGACCCGCTGATTAAGAGTCAGCTGCTCTAACCAACTGAGCTAGCGGCGCCTGCTGACGTGGAAGACTTTAGCACCCGGATCCGGTGGAAAGAAAATCCGGATGTTTAAACCGCTGCGCGAGCGGCTCGGACGCAGGCCCAGAGCAGCACGTCGGGCCCCGGGAGCCAGGGGTCCCGGGTCTCCGGGGCGACCAGCCAGCGGGCGGCGGGAGGCACGGGCTCGGTCTCGTCCGCCGGGAACAGCGGGGGGACGGCCACCGTGTCACCCGTGCCGTGGCACAGCAGCGGGGGCACCCGGCGGTCGCGGCCTCCCCACTCCTCCCAGCTCAGCAGCGCGGGCAGCCGCTGGGCGGTGCCGGGGGCGGCGAAGAGCAGCAGCCGGCCGCGCTGGGCCGCGACCGGTCCGGAGCCCGGCCCGGCCGCCCACAGCCGGTCCAGCACCCGGCGCCCGAAGAGCGCGGGGGTGCCGATCACGTCGAACGCGGTGCCGCAGGGGAGCACGACCGAGGACCCCGGGCTCTCGGCCCACAGGGCGTGGACGCTGCGCGGGAACCTGCTGGCGGAGGCGAGCCAGTCGGCACCGGCCAGGGTGACCCGGGCGGCGACCGGTGCGGCGTACGGGGGGCGCGGCGAGTGCTCTCGGGAGGTCATGGGTCCCATGATCTGCGTCACAGGCCCGGCCCCCGGGTGCTTGCCCGAATCCGGGACAGGGCGGCGGACGGTGCGCTACCTTGTGCGCCGCATATGCCAGCGGCCCATGGTCCCCGGACCCCGGGCCGCACTCGTCCCGCCGGGCGGCTGCTCGGCCGCTACTCGACCACGCTGCCGTCGCGCAGCAGCCCGCGGCCGAATTCCACCATCTTTCTGGTGTAGTCCTCGCTCCACTCGGCGCGCTCCGCGATCACGGCCGTCGGCAGCCGGTCGAAGCGCCGGGGGTCGGCGAGCTGGGCCGCCGCGACCGCCTGGTACTCGGTCGCACGGTCGGCCGCCGCGCGGAAGGCCAGCGCCAGCTCGGTGGAGCGGGCCAGCAGTTCGCGCGGGTCCTCGATCGATTCGAGGTCGAAGAAGTGTTCGGGATCGGTGACGGCCTCGGGCGGCTCGAAGAGCAACTGGGCGGGCTTCAGACGACGCGGACCACTGCCGTCACGCGCGCCGGGAGCCTGCTTCGGCTCGCACATGTACATACCTCCAGGATCGTCTGCACCGCCATCCATTCTCCTGCGTCGTGCAAGGGGGCCGTCGAGCAGGGCGGTTCCCTCGCGGGGCGCAGGACCGCCGCCGTACCGGAGCTGCCGTGCACCCGGCGGGGCGCGGGGAACTGCGCGACCGGCCATCGACGGCCTGCAGCCGGCGCACCACCCAGGGGGTCCGGGGCGAAGCCCCGCCCCCTCACGGCGGTGTCCACCGCACCCGGTGTTCGCCGAGGTGCGCCAGCACCGCATGGTTGGCCTCCCACCCGTCCGGGCTGTATCCCATGGCCGCCTCCGGCGGCGTGCCGGGCTTCGCCCGGCATTCGCTGGTACTGCCCAGGCGAGTGTGGAGCCGCCCGACGGCCCCCGCCTCAAGGGCGCCAGTGCACACGGTGCTCGGACCAGTGCTGCCACGTGGCGAACATGGCCTCCCACCCGTCCGGGCTGTATCCCATGGCCGCCTCCGGCGGCGTGCCGGGCTTCGCCCGGCGTTCGCTGGTACTGCCCAGGCGAGTGTGGAGCCGCCCGACGGCCCGCGCCTCAAGGGCGCCAGTGCACACGGTGCTCGGACCAGTGCTGCCACGTGGCGAACATGGCCTCCCACCCGTCCGGGAACTTCACCGTGACGCCCAGCTGCACCGGCTCCGTCGACGGGTGGTCGTCGAGCAGGCGGTCGACGCCCGCCCGGCACACCACCACGCACGCGTGCCGGTGGCGCGAGGCCAGGACGCACAGCCGGCCCGTCTCCAGGTGGAAGGCCGTGGCGTCCGGGCGGCCCGACAGCGGGTGCAGCACGACCGTCACGTCGAACTCCCGGCCCTGGAGCCGGTTGGCGGTGTCCACCGTGACGCCGTGGACCCCGAGCTCCGCCAGTGCCGCGCGCACGGCCGCCGCCTGGTCGCGGTGGGCCGTGCCCACCGCGATCCGCTCCGCCGTCAGCGGCACCGGGTCCGGCGAGCGCTCGCTGGTCGTCGCGCCGCCCCGGTCCAGCAGCCGCCGGACCACCAGGGCCACCGCGCCCACCGCCTCCGGATCCGTCCGCGGCGTGTGGCGCGCGGGCAGTTCCAGGAGGCCCCAGCCCGACTCCGCCGCCTCGTCCAGCACCCGGTCCGGGCCCGAGCCGTCGGACGGCACCCCGAAGGCCAGCCGCCGGTCCCCGTGGTCCGTGCCGCTGCGGAAGGGCGTGTACGGGTAGAAGGCGTCCGACACCAGCGGCGCGGCCGAGGCGGGCAGCCGCCAGGACACCGGCAGCCGGTGCTGCGGCAGACCGGGGTTGTGGGCCAGCAGCGTCGTCACCGCGCTCGCCGACGGGTCGTACGACAGCCCTGCCCACTGGGCCGAGCCCTCGGGCCCGACCACGCTGAACGGATCCAGCTGGCCCGGGTCGCCGACGAACAGCGCCCGCTCGAAGAGACCCGCCACGGCCAGCAGCGCGTCCGAACGCATCTGGTACGCCTCGTCGACGATCGCATGCCCCCACGGCTCCTCGACCTTGGTGTGCGCCCACTTCGCGGCCGTGGAGACCACGACGTCCAGCCCGGCCAGGTCCGCCGCCTTCGCGGACGTCACCACCGAGTCCACGTCGGCGAGCGCCGGGTCGTACGGACGGCGCTCGTTGCTGTGCAGTCGGCCGACCGGCAGCCCCGGCTCCGCCTCGGCCAGGCGCAGCACCAGGTCGTCGACCTGGGCGTTGGTCTGCGCGACGACCATCAACGGGCGCCCGGCGGCGGCCAGTTCGCGGGCCGCCCGGACGACGAGCGTGGACTTGCCCGCGCCGGGCGGGGAGTCCACGACGACGCCGCGGTGCGGGCTGTGCAGGGTGTCGTGCAGGATCGCCCCGGTGGCCTCGGCCGCCGCCTTGGCCGGGTCGAAGGCGCGTCCGCGCGCCATGCGTACGCTCACAGCCGGTCCTCCGCGGTCACGGGGTCGGGGGCGTCGGGCGGTGCCGCCGGGCCCGGGGGGCCGCCGTGGGTCCAGGGCGTGCGCTCGGGATCGGGCAGTTCGGGGCCGCCCCGGGGCGCGTGCTCGAAGAGCGTCCAGCAGACCCGGTCGCCCTTCTCCGGCACCGAACCCGGCTCGGGGACCTTGCCCCGGCCCATCCCGCCGGTCAGCCGCACGGTCGGCGCGCCGTCCGGCCCGTACGACACGAACTCCCCGGCCTGGGCACGGCCGTCGGGCAGCGCCCGGTACAGCTTCACGCCCTCGGCGAGGTGCGGGGCGTCCTCCGTGCGCACCGTGACCAGGGGGCGCGGGCGCGGGACCTTCGCCTCCGAGTACTCCATCACCACCTCGGTGACCTCTCCCGCGAAGGCCTCGCCTGCCAGCCGCCGTTCGGCCATCACCAGCGGATCGTCCAGCGCCTCCTGGGCGTCCAGCTGCGCCAGCGCGCTCTCGCGCGCGGCGAGCTTCCGGGCCGCCGTCACCGCGTCGTCCCGCCGGGGCTGCGGGGGTTCGCCCGCGCGGATGCGGTCGCGGTGCGCGGTGTACGACCAGCGGTCCCGCCTCCAGCGGTCGGCGACCCGGGCACCCTCCGGGAGGGCGCGCAGCAGGTCGATGCCGCGCCACATGGCGTCCCACGTGGGCCGGAGCTGGGAGGCGAGGAGCTCGCGGATCTCCTCCTCGGCGGCGGACCGCTGTGCCGCGGTGCGCGCGAGGTCGTGGCGCGAAGCGGCGGGCGCCAGACGTTTGTTGTCGAAGACCGGATCCGTGGCGGGCCCGGCCGGGGGGTGGCGGAGGAGCCCGTCGGGGCCGCGCTCCGTCTCCGCGCGCAGGGCCGCCGCAGCACCCGTCGTCCCCGGCGGGGGATCGATCCAGGCGAGCAG
Organism: Streptoverticillium reticulum; assembly: GCF_047456005.1. Taxonomy (NCBI): domain Bacteria; kingdom Bacillati; phylum Actinomycetota; class Actinomycetes; order Kitasatosporales; family Streptomycetaceae; genus Streptomyces; species Streptoverticillium reticulum. The sequence goes on from NZ_CP179755.1 coordinate 5,260,705, forward strand.
CGCGCCGAGGTGCTGGTCCTCCAGGCGGCTCTGGCCCGTCGCCCAGTGCCGGCCCAGCAGGTGCGTCATCGGCAGCAGCAGGGACGCTCCCGGCACCCGGGCCCGCTCCCCGACGTGCGTGAGCCACCGGCCCAGCAGCGGGACGCGCGGGGGCGCGGGGTACGGGGTCTCGGGATCCTGCTCGGCGGTGCGGCGGAAGCGCATGGAACGGCCGAGCAGGCGGACGTACTCCACGCCGGGCGCGTTGGGCACGAGGATCTGCGGCGCATCGGAGCAGGGCTCCTCGCCCTCACCGCCGCCCTCGCCGCCGTCCTCTTCGCCGTACTGCTCGATGTACGGCAGCATCACGTCGGCCAGTTCGGCGAGGAACGCGAACCGCAGGTCCCTGTCGCGCGGTTGGGGAACGGCCAGCAGCCGCGGGGCGTCCCGCTCGGTCCCGACCAGTGCGCCGAGCGGCGCACCCGCTTCACCGGCGGTGGTGAACAGCACGAGAACGAGCGGCCGCTCGGAGAGATACCGATGCCGCACGGTGGCAAGCGGCTGCGCCTTGCCGGCGTGAACGGCTTCGATGCGGGCGAGGGTGGTGAGGAGGCTCATACGAGCTCCTCCGCACTGCTGAGCGCCTCAGCTCGCAGCCCGGCGGCACGCCGCAACGCGGCAACGACCGGATCCCCCACCTCGCCCGGTGCAGCGCCGACGGCAGCGCCCCGCACCGCCTCGACGGTCGTCAGGTCCCCCAACTCCGCCCGCAGTCCCCGCCCGAGCACTGCCACAGCCCCCTCCTCCCGTGCCCGTTCCCGGCAGTGGAAGGCGAGCTCGCAGGCCGCCAGGCACTCCGGCGCGTACGCCGCCTCGACCGCGCCCACCGCCTCGGCCAGCTCGGCCGGCGGCCGGTCCGTCGCGAACGAGAGGCCGGGCGGCAGTGCGGCGGCGATGTCCGCCACCCGCTCCAGCCGGGTCAGCTGGCGCCGTGTGGCGGCCAGTTGGCGGCGGACGTCGACGAGTGCCGCGGCCGGCAGATTGGAGAAGTCCTTCGGGCAGACCAGGAGCGCCTCCGGGCGGACGCGCCCGCCGAGGGCCTCCAGCGCGAGCGCGTACACCGCGGCCTGCCGCGCCGCGGCGCCGACCTTGGCGGAGTCCGCCGCCCCGTCGACCATGGCGAAGGACTTGATCTCCACGACCGTCCAGTCCCCGTCGGGATGGACGATCACCGCATCCGGCTCCAGGAAGGCGGGCGTCCCGGCGACGGTCAGGCTCAGCATCGGGTGGTCCAGCAGCGCCCAGCGCCCCGCCTCCGTGGCCTCGCGGAGGGCCAGGGCCGTCCGTGCCGTGCGGCCCTCGGGGCCGGCAGCCGACAGGTCGGGCACGTCCACGGCATCCGCCTCCGGCGGCTCCGCCCCGGGCAGCCGGCCGCACAGCAGCCGTACCAGCTCCGCCCCGCCGTCGCCCTTCACCCGCGCTTCGAAGGCGTGGCCGCGCACGAACGCGAACTGGGACTGTCCGAACGTCGCCTGAGCCCCCAGCGCCCGAGCCAACGAGGCCTTGTCCACCCCGGCACCGTCGAGCAGGGCCCGGCGACGGCAGCCGGGGTTGGCGGCCAGGGCCGCCAGTGCGCGGGCGTCCAGAGGGCGCTGCGCGGCCTCCGGGCCGCGCAGCTCAGCGAGCTGCCGTCGCAGCGTCGTCGGTGCGGCTGTCTCCGGCCTCGCCCCGGGCCGGCTGTCGAGGGATCTGGTCACTGGCGTCCGCCTCGCGAAGTCGGTGCGCTGTATCCGCCGTACGCGCCGCAGTCTCGCATCCGCCACTGACAACCGCGGGCACCTCACGGCTTTCCGCGCCGTCCGGGCCGGTGAAGCGGGCCCGGATGCGGCCGGCGAGGCGCAGTGCGGGCCGGGACAGGAGGTAGCCGACGCCCATGACGGCCGCGCCGGCGACCGCGTCCAGGAGGTAGTGGTTGGCGGTGCCCATCACCACGAGGGCGATGGCGAGCGGGTAGACCGCACCGGCGGCCTTCGCCCAGACGCTGCGCGCGTGCCGCCAGAGCACGGCCCCGCACCACAGGGCCCAGCCGACGTGCAGGCTCGGCATGGCCGCGTACTGGTTGGTGAACCCGCCGAGTCCGCGCGGGGCGCTCGCGTCGCCGCCCCACCAGCCGTACGAGCCGTACTGGGCCATCGTGTCGACGAACCCGTAGCCGGCCTCCAGCAGCCGGGGCGGGCAGGTGGGCAGCAGGGTGAAGCCGATGAGGCCGATGAGGGTGGAGATCATCAGCCAGGTCCGCAGCCGGCGGTAGTGCTCCTGCCGACGCCGGAACAGCCAGATCAGGATGGCGGGCGTGAGCAGGTAGTGCAGGGACGCGTAGGCGAAGTCGGCGGGTATGCCGAGCGCGGGGTGGTCGGTGAAGAGCCGGTTGAGCGGGGGCTCGATGTTTATTCGGAACGTTTTTTCAAGGTCGAGTATCGACAGCCCGTGGTCGACCGCCGTCTGCACGTCCCCCCGCACCAGCAGCCGGCCTGCCGAGTACAGGCCGTAGACGACGGCTATCAGGGGCAGCTCGGTCCACCAGCGCGGCCGCTTCCCGAGTGGTGCGGTGCGGTACATCCGGACGCTCTCCATGTTGTTCAGGCGGCCAACAAGCGGACATGCAACCGTACGGTGTACGCCACATTGGCCGCACACCGCCCCTGGGCGCGAGGAAGGAGACGTCTCAAGCGTCCCAAGGGTTGCCTGGTAGGGGAGTGAGTGATGATGGAGAGGAACGTCACCGCACACTTGTGAAGGGGCCCACTCCATGGCACCGCGCATCCTGCTGGCCCGGCACGGACAGACCGAATGGTCGCTCTCCGGCAAGCACACCGGCCGCACGGACATCCCGCTCCTCGACGAGGGGCGGCGCGGAGCCAAGCTGCTCGGCGAGCGCCTGCACCGCACCCCGTGGAACGGCCTGCCGGACGTCGAGATCCGCACCAGCCCGCTCGTGCGCGCCAAGGAGACCTGCGAGCTGGCCGGTTTCGGGGACCGGGCGGCCGACTGGGACGCGCTGATGGAGTGGGACTACGGCGCGTACGAGGGCATGACCCCGGCCGAGATCAAGTCCGGCCGCCCGGACTGGTTCATCTGGCGCGACGGCGTGCCGGAGGGCGAGGCGCTGGCCGAGGTGTCGGCGCGCGCGGACGAGGTCATCCGCTGGGCGAAGTCGGCGGACCGCGACGTCATGATCTTCGCGCACGGCCACATCCTGCGCGTGATCGGTTCCCGCTGGCTGGGCCAGGACGCGTCGTTCGCGGCGCGCATCCGCCTGGACCCGACGTCGCTGTCGATCCTGGGCTGGGCGTACGGCGAACCGGCCATCGAGCGCTGGAACGACACGGGGCACCTGGCCTGACGCCTGGATCCTGGCGCCCCGGATCTTGACGTCCGGAGCGTCACACGTTTCGCGTCCGGGGCCCCAAACGGTTCGAGCCTCGAACGCTTCGCGCCTCACACGGCCTGCGTGTCGTGCCGCGCCAGAAACGCGCCGACCGCAGGTACGCGCGCGTGGGAGCGCAGCACCCGCGCCATGGACGCCAGCATCCCCCGGATCCGCGCCGACTGGACCTGCGCCAGCAGGTCCAGGACCCGCTCCCCGGCCACCGCCGCCTCCGCCACCGCGCCCCCCTGCGCCAGGTCCCCGGCCAGCTGCGCCGTGTACAGGGCGATGTTCCGCGCGAAGTGCGGATCGGCCAGCTCCACGGCCCGCCCGCCGTGTTCCGCCGCCCTCCGCCAGTCGCCGAGGGCGGACCAGCACTGCGCCTCCAGCAGTTCCAGCTCGGCCTCGCCGAAGAACGTCATCCACTCCGGGTCGTCCTCGCTCCGCCCGCGCTCGAAGAGCGTCCGTGCGCGCAGCAGCGTTTCCTCACAGGCCGCCCGGTCACCCAGCTGCGCCCAGCCGCCGGCCTCGCGCAGGGTCAGCAGGGACATCAGCCGTGCCGAGGCCAGCTGCCGGCCGGCCTGCTGTGCGGCCTGCGCGGCGCGGACGGCCTCCCGCGGCCGTCCGGCGTCGCGCGCGAGGAAGGCGGTGTTGCAGAAGGCGTGCGCCTCCAGTGCCGCGTCCCCGGCGACCCGTGCGGTCGCGAGGGCCTCCGCGTAGTGGGAGCGGGCGTCGCCGAAGCGTCCGGAGTCGTGGGCCAGCCAGCCGACGGAGATGGCGAGTTCGCCTGCGCCCGCGTGCAGCCGGTCCGCCACCGACTGCCGCCGGGTCTCCGCGTCGAGCAGTTCGTACGCCGCCCGCAGCGGCTGCGCAGCACGCCGGTAGAGGTGGTCGGCGCCGTGCCGGTCGTCGAGCAGCCGGATCCGCCGGACCGCCTGTTCGAGGGCGGAGGCCTCGGCCTCGCCCGCGTGCCGGGGCGTGCGGGCACCCGGCGCTCCGCCCAGGGAGGCGGCGGCCATGGCGGCCGGGCCGGAGGAAATGAACGCGCGACGCAACACGTCGCTCTCCTTGCTGCTGTCGAAGCGGTCGAGGGGACCGCCCCCGGAACCCGGGTTGCGGCCGCCCGAGGGGCTCTCGGTGGAAGCGGGCGGCGCACCACCCTTGTCGCGCGCCCCCCGTCCGCGCACTGCCTCCCGCGGCGCGAACCCCATGTCCGCCGGTTCGCAGCCGGGGAACATATGGCGGAACACTCGCTCGTAGGCATAGTTGGGACAGCGGATCTCGCCGGACTCGACGCGCCCGATGTAGCGCGCGTCGCAGGAGACGTGTTCGCCGATCTCACGGGCCGCCCGGCGCACCTCCGCCGCGAACTCGCCTGGTGAGCGCTGTCCCCGGAGCCGGCGGAAGGCGGTGTTCGGGCGACGTGGCGAGGACGCGGAGGAAGATGTGCGAGACGACGCCATGGCCGGACCCTCTCCCTGGCGAGCCGCCCCGCGAGGTGCCTGCGGGACGGGTGGCTGTGCTGCCGTATGGCGTGATGACCGTACCGGCTGTGGCGGGACCACTACGCCTGGTTTCTCTACAAAACGGATATCCCACCTGCCATCCGCCATGAACTGCCATCCTTTGCGGCGGCGCGGCGCCGTAGCCGTTGACACCGCACGGGCGTTGAACCGGGTGAACGGACTGGAGCAGGCCCGTGACCGGGGCCCGCGCACGGTCCGTTCACTGCGGAGCGGACTTGTGCGGCGGAGGAGGGGTTTCCCGTGGTGGAGGCCGGAGTGGACATCGGCAGCTCGCGAACGACGGCACTGCACCAGCCGCGTCAGGACCGCAGCGCTTCCCCGTACCCGCCGCCGGCGGCCGCGGAGAGCGGTCCGTGCGACCTCGTCACCGTCCCCGCCCGGCAGGGCCTGGAGGCGGTCGACATCCTGCGGCTGCGCGACGGCGTGGGGCCCGTGCTGCACGACGGCGACTGCGACACCCTCGGCTTCCTCGTACCGCCCGGCACCGCCGCCGCCTGGGACCTGCCGGGCAGCGCCTGCACCGAGACCTACGGGCGCGGCCTGCGCACGGGCGCGCCCGACGGCGTCGCCGAGCCGCCGGTCACGGGCACCGGCTGGCTCGTCGCCCCGGACGTGGCCTTCACCTCCGCCACGGACCCCGCCGTGCTGCGTGCGGCGCTCGGCGAGGCGGCCCGCACGATCGAGGCCGTCGACCGCTGCCGATAGCCGCCCGAGCAGCCCGCGGGATACTTGCCGTGTGGCAAAGGGCAAACAGAAGCAGGGCCGCGGGCGCGCGGCGGAACCGATATCGGCGCAGGTGGCGGGTGGTCTCGCGGAGCTCGTGCCCGATCGCGACCGCCCCCGCGGCCGGACCCTGCTGATCGACAGGGCGCCGCAGTCCCACGTGGACCTCGACGACCCCGCGTACCTCGAGTTCGCCTACCAGCGCCGGATCGGTCACATCGCCGACCTCGTGGCCCCGCCCGGCAGGCCCGTCCAGGCGCTGCACCTCGGCGGCGGCGCCTTCACGCTCGCGCGCTACATAGCCGCGACCCGGCCCCGGTCGACGCAGCAGATCGTCGAGATCGACGCCCCGCTCGTGCAGTTCATACGCACCGAGCTGCCGCTGGACGGCAGCTGGCGGATCCGGGTCCGCGGCGGTGACGCCCGCGAGGGGCTCGGCAAGGTGCCGGACGGCTGGGCGGATCTGATCATCGCCGACGTCTTCGGCGGCGCCCGCACCCCGGCGCATCTGACCAGCACCGAGTTCGTCGCCGAGGTGCGCCGCGCGCTGCGCCCCGGCGGTTTCTACGTCGCCAACCTCGCCGACGGCCCGCCGCTCGCCCACCTCAAGGCACAGATCGCGACGGTGCGGACGGTCTTTCCCGAGCTGTGCCTGACCGCCGACCCGGCGGTGCTGCGCGGCAAGCGCTTCGGCAACGCCGTGCTGCTGGCCTCGGACCGGGAGCTGCCGCTCGCGGAGCTGACCCGGCGCGCCGCGACGGATCCGCACCAGGGGCGCGTGGAACACGGCAAGGGGCTGGCCGACTTCACCGGCGGCGCGGCGCCGGTCACGGACGCGACCGCCCGCCCGTCCCCGGCCCCGCCGCCGTCGGTCTTCGAGTAGAGCGGTGGAATCAGCCGAGCCGTCCCGTACGCACAACCTCCGCATACCACCGGGCACTTGACTTGGGCGTACGCGCCTGCGTCGCATAATCGACGTACACCACCCCGAACCGCTTGCTGTACCCATAGGCCCACTCGAAGTTGTCGAGCAACGACCACACGAAATACCCACGGACGTCCGCGCCCTCGGAGACGGCGCGCAGAACCGCCTCCAGGTGCGCACGCAGGTAGGCAATGCGCTCCGGGTCGTGCACCGCACCGTCCGCGTCGGGTTTGTCGTCGTAGGCCGCGCCGTTCTCGGTGACGAGCAGCGGCAGGCCGGGCAGTTCGCGGGTGAAGCGCATCAGCAGGTCGTGGAGGCCGGTGGCGTCCACGCTCCAGTCCATCGCGGTGCGCCTGCCGGGGGGCTGGTGGAAGGCGACGTGGCGTTCGGCGCCGGGCCAGGCGGAGTGCTCGCCTCCGCCGTGGCCGTCGGCGCGCGAGGGGCCGTTGTCAGTGCCCGCTGATACCACTGTGGGTGCGTAGTAGTTGATGCCGAGCGCGTCCAGGGGGTGCTTGACGATGTCCGGGTCGCCGTCGCGGACGAACGACCAGTCCGTGATCCGTGCCGTGTCCGCCAACAGGTCGGCGGGGTATGCGCCGTTGAGCATGGGCTCGGTGAAGATACGGGTGGACAGGGCGTCGATGCGCCGCTGAGCGTCCAGGTCCTGCGGGGAGGACGTGAGGGCCCTGACGGCCGCGGTGTTGAGGGCCACCGTCAGCAGGGCCCCGCCGGGGAGCACGGAGCGCAGTGCCTGTGCCCCGAGGCCGTGCGCCAGGTTGAGGTGGTGGGCCGCGCGCAGGGCGTCCGCCGGGTCCGTGCGGCCCGGGGCGTGCACGCCGGAGCCGTAGCCGAGGAAGGCGCTGCACCAGGGCTCGTTGAGGGTGCACCACATCCCGACGCGGTCGCCCAGGGCCTCGCCCACGAGGTACGCGTAGTCGGCGAAGCGGTGCGCCGTCTCCCGGGCCGGCCAGCCGCCCGCCGTCTCCAGCTCCTGGGGCAGGTCCCAGTGGTAGAGGGTCAGCAGCGGCCGGATGCCGTGGGCGAGCAGGTCGTCCACGAGCTCCCGGTAGAAGTCGAGGCCCCGCTGCGACGCGGGGCCGCGGCCCGTGGGCTGGACGCGGGGCCAGGAGACGGAGAAGCGGTAGGCGCCCAGGCCCAGTTCGGCCATCAGCGCCACGTCGGCGGCGCGGCGGTGGTAGTGGTCGGCGGCGATGTCACCGGTGTCGCCGCCCAGCACCCGGCCGGGGGTGCGGGAGAAGACGTCCCAGACCGAGTCGGTGCGGCCGTCCTCCCGCGCCGCTCCTTCGACCTGGTACGCGGCCGTCGCGGCGCCCCAGAGGAAGCCGGGAGGGAAGTTCACGCTCATGCAGTGCTCCGATGGACGGATGGGACCGATGGACGGGGAAACGTGGGGGAATGGGCACATGGGAGTTCACGGGGTGTCAGCCCTTGACCGCGCCGCGCATGATGCCGCCGACGATCTGCCGGCCGAAGACGGCGAAGACGAGCAGCAGCGGCAGGGTCCCCAGCAGTGCGCCGGCCATCACCACGGCCTGGTCCGGCACGTAGCCGCGGCCGAGCCCGGTCAGGGCCACCTGCACGGTGGGGTTCTCCTGGGTCAGCGCGATCACGGGCCAGAAGAAGTCGTTCCACGCCTGGACGAAGGAGAGCATCCCCAGCACGGCCATCGCCGGCCGGGCCACGGGGAGGACGACGTGCCGCACGATGCGCAGGCTGCTCGCGCCGTCGACGCGGGCGGCCTCGATCAGCTCGGTGGGCAGCGCCTCCACCAGGTACTGCCGCATGAAGAACACCCCGAAGGCGCTGACGAGGGTCGGCATCGCCACGGCCGGGAGCCGGTCGGTCCACCCCAGGCGGGCGACGATCATGAAGAGGGGGACCACGCCCAGCTGGGGCGGCACCATCATCGTGCCGATCACCAGCGCCAGCAGCGGCCCGCGGAAGCGGAACCGCAGCTTGGCGAAGGCGAAGCCGGCGACGGTGCAGAAGAGCACCGTGCCCAGCGCGATGCTGCCGGCCACCAGCAGCGTGTTGCCCAGCGCCAGGCCCAGACCGGCGTCGGTCCAGGCCGAGCGCAGGTTCCTGCCGAGGTTGCCGCCGAACCAGAAGGGCGGCGGCGTCCTGGCCAGCCGCGTGTTGTCGTGCGAGGCGGCGACGGCCGTCCAGAGCAGCGGGAAGAGGGAGCCCGCGGTGCAGAGGGCGAGCACGGTGTACGCGAACGGCCCGCCGTGCAGCTGCCGTCCGGCGCGGTTCCCGGACGTCCGGGTACGGGGCGACACGGCTCACCTGCCCCTGTGCAGCCGCCGGGCGACCGCCTGCTGTCCTGCGGCGATCAGCACCAGGATCAGGAACATCGTCCAGGCGACGGCCGAGGCACGCCCGAGGTGGAAGTCGAACCAGCCCTGTTCGTAGAGGTAGAGCCCCAGCGTCTGGAACTGGTGCGAGGCCCCGCCCTTCTGCCCGGCCGCCCCGCCGAACAGCAGGGGCTCGCCGAAGAGCTGGGTGGCCCCGATCGCGGAGACGGCCACGGTGAACAGGATCGTCGGCCGCAGCATCGGCACCGTGATGTGCAGGAACTGCTGCCTTCGCGAGGCCCCGTCCAGCGCGGCGGACTCGTAGAGCTCGTCCGGCACGGCCTGCATGGCCGCCAGGTAGATCAGTGCGTTGTAGCCCGTCCACCGCCAGACGACGATCGAGGAGACCGCGATCTGCGAACTCCACGTGCCGCTCTGCCAGTCGACGGGCCCGAGACCCACCGCGCCCAGCGCCCAGTTGACCATCCCGTAGTCCCGCCCGTAGAGGAGCACGAAGACGAGCGTGGCCGCGGCGACCGACGTGGCGTACGGGGTCAGCAGCGCGACCCGCCAGAAGGTGGCGGCGCGCAGCCGGTAGTGCAGCAGCTGGGCGAGGCCCAGGGCCATCAGCAGCTGGGGCACGGTCGCCAGGAGTCCGATGGTGAGGGTGTTGCGCAGGGCGTTCCAGAAGAACGGGCTGCCCAACAGCCGCGTGTAGTGGTGCAGTCCGACCCAGGTCGCGTGGTCCGGCGCCGTGAGCTCCACGCGGTGCAGGGAGGCCCAGCCCGTGTAGAGGAGGGGGAAGAGTCCGAATGCGGCGAAGAACAGGAAGAACGGCGCCACGAAGGCGTACGGGCTGTAGCGCACGTCCCAGCGGTGCAGCCGACTGCGCCAAGCAGCCGACGGACGCCGGGCGTTGCGGGGGGTACGGGTGCCGTCGTGCGGTCCGGGCGGCCGCGCCTCCGGGTCCTCGACCGCTGCGGTCGTGGCCGTCATTCGTCCACCGCGTTCTCGATCTCCTTCTGCGCTGCCTTCCAGGCCTCCGCGGGCGGCTTGCCCTGCTGCTCGGCCTGCGGGATGCCCACGTCGGTGAAGGCCGTCCCGATCTGCTGCTCCATGGGGCCGAAGAGGAGGGTCGGAATGCCCCTGGCCGCGGCGGCGAAGATCGCTCCGACAGGTGCGTCGCCGAAGTAGGGGTTGCGGGCGTTCCCGACCTCCGGCATGGCGTACGCGGCCGGGGTGGAGGGGACGGCGGCCTGCCGCGCGAAGAGCCTGGCCTGCCGGTCCGGAGCGGTCAGCCAGACGGCGAGGGCGATCGCGGCGGCCTTGTGCCGCGCGGCCTTCGGCACGGTGACGAACGAGCCGCCCCAGTTCGCGGGCCGCGGCGCGGCGGCGATGTCCCACGCGCCCCGGCCCGCGTCGCCGGACTTCTCCTTGATGTAGCCGAGCATCCACGGCGGACAGGCCACGGCGGCGAAGCGGCCGTTGGCGAACGCCTGGTCCCAGGGTTTCTCGAACTGCCGCAGCCGGGCGGTCAGTCCGTCACGCGCCGCCTGCATGGCCAGGTCCCAGGAGGCGGTGACGGCCGGGCTGTTGTGGTAGACGGGCCTGCCGCGCCGGTCGTAGTAGCGCTCGGCATAACCGTGGACGGACGCGTTGTAGACCCCGGCGGCCGAGTCGGTGAACACGGTGCCCGCGGGGGCGTGGCGCATGTACGCCCTGCCGGTGTCGATGAACTTCTGCCAGTCGCCGGCCCACAGCCTGCCGACGGCCGTCCGGTCCGTGGGCAGCCCGGCCTGCCGGAAGAGGTCCTTGCGGTAGCACACGGCGATGGGGCCGATGTCGGTGCCGAGGCCGATCGTCCTGCCGCCGGGGGTGGTGGCCTGCGCCCACTTCCAGTCCAGCCAGTCGCTCCGGCGGACGCCCGGTGCGCGGGACAGGTCCTCGAAGCGGTCGCCCAGCCCGGTGGCCACGTCGTGGATGTTGCCCACTTCGACGGCCTGGATGTCCGCCAGCCCGCTGCCGGCCGCGAGGTGGGTGAGGAGCTGCGGATAGTAGGTGTCGTTGCGCTCGACCACGCTCTCCTTGATGACGACATCGGGGTGCAGCTGCTCGTACTCCCGGTACAGACCGGCCTCTTTGTAGCCGAAGATGCCGTAGGTGCCGATGGTGACCGTGGTCCTCCCGGCCTCGTCGCCGTGGCGTGCGCAGCCGGCGAGCAGGACCGCGCCGAGCAGGACAGTGCCGAGTGCCACGGCCGCCGCCGCGGCACGGCGGATGCGGCCGGCGGTGCGGGTGCGGGTGCGGGGCATCGCGTCCTCCCGGTCAACTGCCGCGCCGGAGCGGGGCGTCGGGCTTCACGTCGGGTGGATCCGAAGGGGCGCGGAGGTCCTGGCGCAGGTCTTAAGGGCCTGCGGGGCCCGCAGTACGGTGGGAGCGCTCCCAGAACGACAAGTCGAAGCGTTGCCGCAACCTGGCGGAGTGTCAAGGACGCGGCGTGCGACGTGCCATGGAGGCGCCCGATGTCCCGGACCGGAGAGACAGCCCGCAGCACGGACACCGCCCGCGGCGGCCCGCGCCGCACCGTTCCCACCCTGGAGGAGGTGGCGGCCCGCGCCGGTGTGGGCCGGGGCACGGCGTCCCGGGTGATCAACGGCTCGCCGCGGGTCAGCGCCCGCACCCGCGCGGCCGTCGAGCAGGCCGTCGCGGATCTGGGGTACATACCCAACCGCGCTGCCCGTGCCCTCGCGGCGGGCAGCGCGGACGCCGTCGCCCTCGTCCTCCCCGAGCCCGGAGCGGGCCTGCCGGCCGACCCGTACTTCGCCGACCTCGTGCGCGGCGTCGGCTCCGGGCTCGCCGACAGCGGCCTGCAGCTGCAGCTCACCCTCCTCCGCGGCCCGGAGGAGGGCCGCCGCTGCGCGGACCAGCTCGCCGCGCGGCGCGTGGACGGCGTGCTGCTGGTCTCCCTCCACGACGACGATCCCCTGCCGGGCCTGATCGCGGAGCTCGGCGTGCCCGCCGTCCTCACCGGCCGCAGGCCCGTCGGCCTGCCGCTGACGTGCGTGGACTCCGACGAGACGGGCGGCGCCCGGGCCGCGCTCGGCCACCTGCTGGCCCGCGGCCGCGGTACCGTCGCCGTCATCGCCGGCCCGCCCGGGACGGACGCGGCCCGGCGTTTTCTCGACGGCTGCCGACAGGCGCTCGGCTCCGCCCCCGACGCCGCCCTCGTCGAGTCCGCAGCCCTCACCGAGTCCGGCGGCCGCCGTGCCATGCGGGCCCTGCTGGACCGGCGCCCCGGCCTGGACGCGGTCCTCGCGGCCTCGGACGCGGCGGCCGCCGGCGCCCTCCAGGTGCTCCGCGCCCGCGGTAGCCGCGTCCCCGCCGACGTGGCCGTCGCGGGCTTCGACGACTCCGCCGTCGCGCGCCACACGGACCCGCCGCTCACCACCGTCCGCCACCCGACCGAGGCCGTGGGCCGCACGATGGCCGCGGTCCTGCTCTCCCGGATCCAGGACCCCGCGGCACCGGCGGGCCCCCGGATCGTCCTGCCCACCGAACTGATCGTGCGGGAATCGTCCTGACGCACCGTCGGCCCGGCGGTCATTCCGGGTGAACGCCCCGCCGGGCAACCGGGGATGAGGCGTCCGGACGGGCAGGGTCGGGGGCATGTGGAAGAAACTGCTGCTGCCCGCCGCCGTCCTGGCGCTCACCGCACCCGCCGTCCCGGCCACGGCCCGTCCGCCGCTGCCGGACACCACGGACGGCGGGTTCCTCAAGGAGGCCGTGGCCGCGGCCAACCGCCACCGCGCGCAGCACGGGGTCCCGCCCCTGGCGCTCGACCCCGCCCTCACCGCGTACGCCAGGAAGCGCGCCCGGGAGATCTCCCGGGGCGCTCCCGGGCGGCTGAGCACCGAGGGGGCGGACCCGCGGCTGGGGGAGGACCTCTTCTGGTCGTCCGCCGGGGCCGAACGCGCCCCGGCCGCGGGCGCGGCACAGGCCGTCGAGACCTGGTACGCCGAGGCGCGCTCGTACGACTGGCGGAAGCCGGGCTTCAGCGCGGCCACCGGCGACTTCACCCAGCTGGTGTGGAAGGCCTCGGACCGGCTCGGCGCCGCCCGGGTCAGCGGCCGGGCGGGCGGCCGCACCGAGAGCTACGTGGTCTTCGCGTTCGCCCCGCCGGGCAATGTGGACGGGGCCTTCCGGGAGAACGTCCTCCCGCGGCGGTGAACCGGGCCGGCCTGACGGTCCGTCCGGTGCGCACAACGCCGAGGGCCCGGTCTGCTTCCGCAGACCGGGCCCTCGGCTTCAGGGTGAGTAACGGGACTCGAACCCGCGACATCCTGGACCACAACCAGGTGCTCTACCAGCTGAGCTATACCCACCACGTCCGGCGTTTGTTTCCGTGTTTCCCACCGGCCGAGAAAAAGTGTACAGGGTCCGGAGGGGTGCTCGCTCCCGGCTTCCACCATGATCGGGAGCGACCTGCGTCACTCTGTGATCCGGCGCGGACCCGCGCCCCGTAAGGGGCGCGGGGAACTGCGCGACCAGCCACAACGGACCGGCAGCCGAAGAACGGCCGCACCCCGCCGGAGGTGCTAGGCCTCGGCGGGCAGGACGTGCTTGGCCGCGATGGCCTTCGCGGTGTCCGAGTCCGGGCCGGGCTGCGGCACGAAGATCGCCTCGCGGTAGTAGCGGAGCTCGGCGATCGACTCGCGGATGTCGGAGAGCGCCCGGTGGTTGCCGTTCTTCTTGGGACTGCTGAAGTACGCGCGCGGGAACCAGCGCCGGGCCAGTTCCTTCACCGAGGAGACGTCCACGATCCGGTAGTGCAGGTGACCCTCCAGCGCGGGCATGTCCCGCAGGAGGAAACCGCGGTCGGTGCTGACCGAGTTTCCGCACAGCGGGGCCTTGCCCGGCTCCGGGACGTGCTCGCGGATGTACGCCAGGACCCGCTGCTCGGCTTCCTCGAGCGTGGTCCCGCCGTCCAGCTCCGCCAGCAGCCCGGAGGCCGTGTGCATCTGGCGCACCACCTCGGGCATGGTGGCGAGGGCCTCGGCGGGCGGGCGGATCACGATGTCCACGCCGTCGCCGAGGATGTTCAGCTCGGAGTCGGTGACCAGTGCGGCCACCTCGATGAGTGCGTCGTCCGACAGCGAGAGCCCGGTCATCTCGCAGTCGATCCACACCATGCGATCGTTCATGCATCTCACCCTACGGGGCGCTCCCGCTGACCGGGCAGGCGCGGAGTGTAGAGGTCGGTGTCGGGCTTGCCCGGCTCCGGACCTCCGGCGAGATGCCCCCCGGCGGAACCGGGGTCATGAACGATATGTCCCGTATGTCTGCCATGGCCTCCATGGGGCGGCGGAGCCCCCAGGGGTGCCCCGGTGACGGCGTGCGCCGTGGTGGCCATGGCCGCCCGCCGCATCGCCACCAGCGAGGGATCCCCCGGCCGGGGTTCGGCCGGCTCGGGCCGGTCGAACCGCTCGCCGCGGTCGCCCCGCTCCGGCCGCTCGCTCCGCTCCGGCCTGCCGTCCGTACCGGCCTGCGGGCGGCGCGCCCGGTAGGCGGCCCGGTAGGCGGCGGGGGAGGACCCCAGCTGCCGGCGGAAGTGGCCGCGCAGGGCCACGGGCGAGCGGAAGCCGCAGCGCCCGGCGACCTCGTCCACGGAGTAGTCCGAGGTCTCCAGGAGCCGCTGCGCCTGGAGCACCCGCTGAGTGATCAGCCACTGCAGGGGAGCGCTCCCGGTGAGCGAACGGAACCGCCGGTCGAAGGTGCGACGGCTCATATAGGCACGGGCGGCCAGGGTCTCCACGTCGAACTGCTCGTGGAGGTGCTCCAGCGCCCAGGCGACGACCTCGGCGAGCGGGTCGGCACCGATCTCCTCCGGTAAAGACCTGTCGAGGTAGCGCTCCTGTCCTCCGCTGCGGCGCGGCGGCACGACGAGACGCCGGGCCAGGGCCCCCGCCGCGTCGGCTCCGTGGTCGGTGCGGACGATGTGCAGGCACAGGTCGATGCCTGCCGCGGTGCCCGCGGATGTCAGTACGTCGCCGTCGTCCACGAAGAGCTCCCGCGGGTCCACGTGGACCGACGGATAGCGCTTCGCGAGCGTGGGCGCGTACATCCAGTGGGTGGTGGCGGGCCTGCCGTCGAGCAGCCCCGCCGCGGCCAGTACGAAGGCACCGGTGCACAGCCCCACGATGCGGGCGCCCTCCTCGTGGGCACGGCGCAGTGCGTCGAGTGCGGCGGCGGGCGGCGGTTGAGTGATCGACCGCCAGGCCGGTACGACGACGGTGCCGGCCCTGGAGAGTGCCTCCAGGCCGTACGGTGCGGTCAATTCCAAGCCGCCGGTCGTTCGCAATGGCACATCTTCGCCCGCGCACACCAGCAATCGGTAGCGGGGAACTCCCGCGTCCTGTCGGTCGATTCCGAACACGGAGAGCGGGATGGAGCTTTCGAAGATGGGGCCGCCGCTGAAAAGCAGCACGGCGACGATCTCCCGGCGGCGGCGTCCGGAGAGCTTGCGCGCGGTCTCCGGTACGGTCGTGGAGTCCTGGCTCATGGCGCTAAGCCCCCCTCGGCGGTCGAGTCCTCTCGGTCCTGCACGTTTCCCCTCGGTCCTGAACGGTTCCCCCGCCGGTCATGGCCAAGATCGAATCTACTGCGTCGCATGGAGACGCGGTGACCAGTTCACCACCCGGCTCTATGTCGACATGACAACTTGGCGCGAAGCGTTCGATCACGAAGCGTTGCACTTGCAGGGCTCGGTGAAAAGTACGCCTCCCGCCCCTGCCCACACAGCGTAGGCGGCAACCGCCCTCAGCGGTCCTTTCCTTGCTGGTCGACCGGCTGTTGGGAGCGGCTGCGGCCAAGGTGGGGAGTTCGGCCTGAAGTTGGCTGAAAACCTACGGGTGCAGGCGTACGAGAGCGTCAGTCGACGGGATGTCCGGTGCCCGGATGGCGTGCGCCCCGGTGCGTGCCGGCGCCCGTCCTGCCGTGCCGTCCGCGGTGCGGCGCGGTCCGGTCCGCGGCGACCCGCGCGGCGGTGCGCTCGGCCTGGCGCAGCAGGGCGTGGCAGACGCAGGTGAGGGCCACCAGCCCGGCCGCGCTGCCGACCGCACCGCCGAAGGACTGACCGCACATCAGCAGAACGACCGGGACCAGGGCGCAGCTGAAGGCCGCCCAGCGCACGACGTCGCTCACCGGATCGGGGGATTCCCCCTCGGTGTCGTCGTCGCGGGTGTGGTCACGGGTTCCGGGCACGGAGCGGCTCCCTGGTGGCGGCTGCTGGTGGTACTACAACGCCGCTCCCGCCGCCCGGGTCACTGGGGACACGGGCATCTCCGGGAAGCCCGGCCCATTGCGCTGGGCGCCGCCCTCGTGCATGCTCCGGGGAAGCCCGAGCGCCTTGGCCAAGGGCGCCGAGTGCCGCGGTTCCGCACGGCGGGACCCGGTGCCGAACGGCCGGTTCCGGGGGGCGTGCATCATCCGCAGGCATCTGGGCAGGCGGGGAGTGGCGCCGTACCCTGGGGGTAAGCACTTGAAAAGATGAATCCCGGACGGATTTTGCCGTCCATGATCCATCTGCGGGCAGCGCCCCCCAGCTCCGTCGACAACTTCAACCAGCCCACTGCCGATCCCTCCGTCCGAGGACTTCTTCGCCGAGACACCGATGGCCGGTCACGAATTCTCCGAACCCGCGGACCGCAAGCGGATCGCCGATCAGATGGCGAATCCCGAAGCGGCGGAAGAAACACGTCATTCCTGCGATCCGGCATTCCAGCACGGCGTCGTGGTGGGCTTCGACGGCTCCATGTCGAGCGAGCGAGCGCTTGCGTATGCAATCGGGATGGCCCGGCGCTCCGGCTCGGGGCTGATCATCGTCCATGTGGCCAACCGGCTGCCGACGACCGTCTGGGCGGGCTGTGAGCCGCCGGTCTTCGTGGACGTCCCCGACCACCGCACCGAGGTCCTCGGCCTCGAACTGGCCTGCGCGGACCACCTGTCCGAGGTCCCGTGGATCCTGGTGGAGCGCGGCGGGGACATCTGCCACGAACTGGAGGAAGTCGGGCGGGAGTACGCGGCGGACGCGATCGTCGTCGGCTCCACGCACGGCCTGGTGGGCCGGATCTTCGGCTCGGTGGCGGGGCGGCTGGCGCGGCGCGCACAGCGCCCGGTGGTGGTCATTCCCTGAGCGGTGCGCCGCTTGTCATTCCCTGCGGAAACGTCAACTCCCCCATGCCGTCGGCGACATGAGGGCGGGGTGAAGTGGCGGTTTCCGGAATCCACCCGGGCGCAGAGGTGGCAGGCGCCGTTCCGGGGGGTAGGCATCCGTCGACAGGACGCTTGCGTGCTGCCGGACGGGAGGTGACGGTTCCCGGGCCCCGGCGGCATCACCGCCGGCGCGAGGGCGACGCCGGCACAGGGGAGGCGGTCCTCCCCGCGCGCGTGGTGGCACGTGCGGGGAGGACCGTCCTTCTCGGACCTGTCGCGGACAGGTGCGGACAGGTACGAGAGCTCATGGCCCCGTGCGGGGCCGGTCCGGCGGCTACTCGACGGTGACGGACTTCGCCAGGTTGCGCGGCTTGTCGATGTCGCGGCCCATGGCCTTCGCCGTGTAGTAGGCGAGCAGCTGGAGCGGGATGCCCATGAGGATCGGGTCCAGCTCGTCCTCGTTCTTCGGCACCACGATGGTGTGGTCGGCCTTTTCCTGCTCCCGGTGCGCGACGGCGAGGATGCGGCCGCTGCGGGCCTTGATCTCCTCCAGCGCGGCGCGGTTCTTCTCCAGCAGGTCGTCGTCCGGCACGATCGCGACCGTCGGCATCGCGGGCTCGATCAGGGCCAGCGGGCCGTGCTTGAGCTCGGAGGCCGGGTAGGCCTCGGCGTGGATGTACGAGACCTCCTTGAGCTTCAGCGAGGCCTCGCGGGCGACGGGGTAGCCGCGGACCCGGCCGATGAACATCATCGACTTGGCGTCGGCGTACTCCGCGGCCAGCTTCTCGATCTGCTCCTCGTTGGCCAGGATCTCGGAGATCTGGGCGGGGAGCTTGCGCAGGCCCTCGATGATCCGCTTGCCGTCGGCGACGGACAGGTCGCGGATGCGGCCCAGGTGCAGGGCGAGCAGGCCGAAGGAGACCACCATGTTGGTGAAGCACTTGGTGGAGACGACGCAGACCTCGGGGCCGGCGTGCACGTAGATGCCGCCGTCGGTCTCCCGGGCGATCGCCGAGCCGACGACGTTCACCAGGCCCAGGACGCGGGCGCCCTTGCGCTTGAGCTCCTGGACGGCCGCGAGGACGTCGTAGGTCTCGCCGGACTGGGACACCGCGATGTAGAGCGTGTCGGGGTCCACGACCGGGTTGCGGTAGCGGAACTCGGAGGCGGGCTCGGCGTCGGAGGGGATCCGGGCCAGCTCCTCGATCATCTGGGCGCCGATCTGGCCGGCGTGGTACGAGGTGCCGCAGCCGAGGATCTTGACGCGGCGCACGGCGCGGGCGTCGCGGGCGTCGAGGTTGAGGCCGCCGAGGTGCACGGTGGAGAAGCGGTCGTCGATGCGGCCGCGCAGCGCGCGGTCCACGGCGTCGGCCTGCTCGTGGATCTCCTTGTGCATGTACGTGTCGTGGCCGCCCATGTCGTACGACTCGGCCTCCCACTCGACGGTGGTCGGCTGGGCCGAGGTGGCGGAGCCCTCGGTGGTGTACGTGCGGTACTCGTCGGCCTTGAGGGTGGCCATCTCGCCGTCGTCCAGGGTGACGACCTGGCGGGTGTGGCTGACCAGGGCGGCGACGTCGGAGGAGACGAACATCTCCTTCTCGCCGATGCCCAGCACCACGGGGGAGCCGTTGCGGGCGACGACGATGCGGTCCGGGAAGTCGGCGTGCAGCACGGCGATGCCGTAGGTGCCCTCGATGTGCCGCAGGGCCTCGCGGACCTTCTCCTCCAGGGTGCCGGCCTGGGAGCGGCCGATGAGGTGGGCGAGCACCTCGGTGTCGGTGTCGGAGACGAAGACGAAGCCCTCGGCGGTCAGCCGGGTGCGCAGGTCGGCGGCGTTGTCGATGATGCCGTTGTGGACGACCGCGACCTTCTCCTCGGCGTCCAGGTGGGGGTGCGCGTTCACGTCGTTCGGGGCGCCGTGGGTGGCCCAGCGGGTGTGGGCGATGCCGGTGGTGCCGTTGAAGCGCTTGGGCAGGCGGGACTCGAGCTCGCGGACGCGGCCCTTGGCCTTGGCAGCCTTCAGGCCGCCGGTCTTGCCGCTCGCGTGCAGGGCTATGCCGGCGGAGTCGTAGCCGCGGTACTCCAGGCGCTGGAGGCCTTCGAGGAGCAGCGGTGCGACGTCACGCTTCCCGATGTATCCGACGATTCCGCACATATGTAACCCTCCCAGGTAAGCGAGCAGTGGTGCCCTGCGGCGACGATGACGTGGGGCGACGGCGGTTGCCGTGGCGGCGGTGCGGCGTGCGGGCCGCTGTGCGCTCAGCCGTAGACGATGCGGCGCAGCTGCCGCAGCGACAGTTCGGGCGGTGACACCGCCCTGTGCGGCAGCTCGGCCGCGATCCGCTCGAAGATGTCTGCGTTCGTCATGCCGCCGGACTGCAGTTCGCGGTGACGGCGGCGGACGAATTCCTCGGTCGTCTCGTCGAAGTACGCCAGCACGTCCAGCACCACCCGGGCGGCCTCACCGCGCTGCAGCGGTGTGCTGCGCACCAGGTGGTCGACCAGGTCGTCGTGGGTCATGCGGCGTTCGAGCACCCGTCGATACTGAGGGGTCCCGAAGGCTTTCGCAAGAATCCTGCCCGAAATCGGGCAGGGCTGCGGTCGAAGTGCAAAGGAAACGGTCAGAAGCGACGAAGTATGGCCTGCTTCGCAGCGGTGAACTCCTCGTCGGTGAGGACTCCCGCGTGATGCAGCTCACCCAGCTCGCGCAGGCGGCGCAGCAGGGTGTCGTGATCGGCGCCGGGCTCGGCCGCCGGGGCCGCGGGCGCGGCGCCTTCGAGCTGCTGCACGGAAGAGGACGCCGGAAGAGGGGCGGCCGGTTCCGCTCCGCCTGCTCCGCCCGACGGATGCGGCAGCCGGACGGTGACCGCCGCGGCGACCAGCGCCATCAGCGGGTCCTTCTTGAAGCCGTACAGCTCCACGGCGTGCGGATCCCGCTTGGCCGGGAGCCTGCTCGGGCCGCCGGCGGTGGTGAACCGGAGGCAGCCGTTCTCCAGGCCGGCCGACGGCCGCCACTCCACGGCGCGGATCTCCGCCAGCGGGAGCACGGTCGGGCCGGCCGTCCGCTTGTCCTCGTCCGTCTTCCAGTTCCACTCCAGCCGGACGCACTCGCCGTCGAAGTGGACGGTGCCGTCACCGGCGGACACCGACAGCGGCACGGCCGGGCCCGGCAGCAGATAGCGCTCCACCGGGCCGGAGGGCACCTGGTCCAGCAGCAGCGCCTGGCGGACCTCGTCCACCAGGTAGGCGGCGACGTCCGCGCCCGAGGCGTCGACCGTCAGCTGATACGGGTCGGCGGCGTCCGGCAGCCGGCCGCCCGTCGCCCGGGACAGCGGGTCGGCCCCGTGACGCAGCTGCAGGCGCAGCCGGCCGCCCTTGCGGCCCGGCTCGAAGGAGATGCCCGCAACGGCCGTCAGCGGCACGGTCAGCTCGCCGAGCGTCTGCCGCGCGGCGTGCACCCCCTTGTCCCAGCCCGGGACGATGCGTATCGCATCACCCTCGAACGCCCAAGTGCCGTCCTTCTGAAGGATTTCAACCATGCGGGCAATTCTCCCAGCAGGCCCGCCCGGCACGAACCGTCCGGGAGCCGCCGAACCGTCAGTCCGTGAGCCCCAGTTCCCGGGCGATCAGCATCCGCTGGACCTCGCTCGTGCCCTCGCCGATCTCCAGGATCTTCGAGTCCCGCCACATCCGGGCCACCGGGTACTCGTTCATGAAGCCGTAGCCGCCGTGGATCTGCGTGGCCTCGCGGGCGTTGGTGACCGCGATCTCCGAGGAGTACAGCTTGGCCAGCGCCGCCTCCTTCTTGAACGGCTCGCCGTGGACCAGCCGGGAGGCCGCGTCCCGCCAGGCGAGCCGGGCCGTGTGCGCCCGCATCTCCATGTCCGCGATCTTGAACTGGATGGCCTGGTTGGCCCCGATCGGCCTGCCGAACGCCTCGCGCGTCCTCGCGTACGACACCGACTCGTCCACACAGCCCTGGGCCAGGCCTGTCGCCAGCGCCGAGATGGCGATCCGCCCCTCGTCCAGTATCTGCAGGAACTGGGCGTAGCCGCGCCCCTCCTGGCCCAGCAGGTTGGCCGCCGGGACCCGGACGTCGGAGAAGGAGAGCTCCCGGGTGTCGGAGGCGTTCCAGCCGACCTTGGAGTAGGGGGCCGCGACCGTGAAGCCCGGGGTGCCGGACGGGACGATGATCGCGGAGATCTCCGGGCGGCCGTCCGGCTTGCGGCCGGTGACGGCGGTGACCGTGACCAGGCCGGTGATGTCCGTACCGGAGTTGGTGATGAAGCACTTGGTGCCGTTGATCACCCATTCGTTCGTGGCCTCGTCCAGCCGGGCCGTGGTGAGCGTGGCACCCGCGTCCGAGCCGCCGCCGGGCTCGGTGAGGCCGAAGGCGCCCAGCATCTCGCCGCTGCAGAGCTTCGGCAGCCAGGCGCGCTTCTGCTCCTCCGTGCCGAACCGGAAGACCGGCATGGCGCCGAGCGAGACGCCCGCCTCCAGGGTGATCGCGACCGAGGAGTCCACCCGGGCGAGCTCCTCCAGGGCGAGGCCTAGGGCGAGGTAGTCGCCGCCCATGCCGCCGTACTCCTCGGGGAAGGGCAGCCCGAACAGGCCCATGCGGCCCATCTCCCGCACGATCTCGTACGGGAACTCGTGGCGCTCGTAGAGGTCCCCGATCTTGGGGGCGACCACGTCGTGCGCGAACTCCTCGACGGTGCGGCGGAGTTCCTCGTGCTCGGGGGTGAGGCGGTGGTCCAGCGACATGGCTCAGTGCTCCTGGTGGGAGAGGGCGCGGACGGTGCGGGAGGGGCTGGGCCGTCCCAGATGGGCGGCCATCCACACGCTGGTGGCGGTGAGCAGGCCGAGGTCGACCCCGGTGGAGATACCGAGGCCCTCCAGCATCCAGACGAGGTCCTCGGTGGCGAGATTGCCGGTGGCGCTCTTGGCGTAGGGGCAGCCGCCGAGGCCGCCCGCGGAGGCGTCGACGGTGGTCACCCCGTGCCGCAGGGCGGTGAGGGTGTTGGAGAGGGCCTGGCCGTAGGTGTCGTGGAAGTGCACGGCGAGCCGTCCGACGGGCACCCCGGCCTCGCCGAGCGCGGTCAGCAGGGCCGCGACGTGGCCCGGGGTGGCGACGCCGATGGTGTCCCCGAGGCTCAGCTCGTCGCAGCCGAGGTCCAGCAGGCGGCGGCTCACGCGGACCACCTGGTCGACGGGGACGGCGCCCTCCCAGGGGTCGCCGAAGCACATCGAGAGGTAGCCGCGCACGCTGCCGCCCGCCTCCCGGGCCCGCGCGACGACCGGCGCGAACATCTCCAGCGACTCGTCCACGGTGCGGTTGAGGTTGGCCTTGGCGAAGGACTCCGTGGCGCTGGCGAAGACCGCGACCTCGCGGACACCGAGGGCGAGGGCGCGGTCGAGGCCGCGCTCGTTGGGCACGAGGACCGGCAGCCGGGCCGGGACGTCCGCCAGCATGGGCATCAGCTGCTCGGCGTCGGCCAGCTGCGGCACCCACTTCGGGTGCACGAAGCTGGTCGCCTCGATGACGGACAGGCCGCTGGCGGCGAGGCGGCGGATGAACTCCGCCTTGATCTCCGCCGGGACGACGGCCTTCTCGTTCTGCAGGCCGTCGCGGGGGCCCACCTCGTGGATCCGGACGCGGTCCGGGAGGGCGGGGTCCGGAACGGTCATCGGCAGTCCGCTGATCATGACTCTTCCCCTTGTGCCCCTTGTTCTGGTTGCTCCGGTTGTTCCGGTTGTTCCGGTTGCTGAGGGGTGACGACCGCCAGCACCTGGTCCATGGCGACGGTGCTGCCCGCGGTGACGTCCAGCTCGGTGACGGTGCCGTCGTGCGGGGCGGAGACGAGGTGCTCCATCTTCATCGCCTCGACGACGAGGAGGCCCTGCCCCGCGGTGACCCTGTCCCCCACGGCCGCCTTGACCACGGTGACGGTGCCGGGCATGGGGGCGGTGAGGGTGCCGGCATGGGCGGCCGCCGCGCCGCCGGTGGCGTCGACGGGGTCGTGCGGGGTGAGGTGCCAGGTGTCGCCCCGGCGGGCCAGCCAGACGCCCTCCGGGCCGGGGGAGCGGGTGAACACGTGGGTGACGCCGTCGAGTTCGAGGCTCAGCTCCCCGGGCCGCGGAGCGGGCAGCAGCCTGGCGCTGCCGAGCGGCGCGTCGTCCAGGAGGACGTCCGTGCCGCGCACGCGGACCGTCACCGGGGCGTGGCCCGGGACGCGGAAGTGGTGTGCCGTCCAGGCGGGTTCGCCGCCCAGGCGCCAGCCGGACGGGACCGCGAAGGGGTCCACCCAGCGCCCGTCCTCCGCGGGGGACAACCGTGCCTGCGCCAGCAGCGCACCCGCCACGTACACCTCGTCCGGCACCGTCGCGGAGACGAGCGCCGCGGCCTCGCGGTCGACCAGCCCCGTGTCCAGCGCGCCGGACACCACGTCCGGATGTTCCAACAGTCTGCGGAGGAAGCCCGCGTTGGTGTCCACCCCGAGCACGGCGGTCTCCGCCAGCGCCCCGCGCAGTCTGCGCAGCGCCGTCTCCCGGTCCGGGCCGTGCGCGACGACCTTCGCGAGCATCGGGTCGTAGGCCGTGCCCACGGCGCTGCCGGGCGCGAGCCCGGAGTCCACCCGGATGCCTTCGCCCGACGGCTCGTTCAGGGCGAGCACCGTGCCGGCGGACGGCAGGAAGTCGACGCGCTCGCCGCTCACCCGCGCCGTCTCCGCGCAGATCCGCGCCTCCACCGCATGCCCGGTGAGCGTCACGTTCTCCTGGCCGAAGCCGAGGGGCTCACCGGAGGCGACCCGGATCTGCCACTCCACCAGGTCCAGCCCGGTGACGAGTTCGGTGACCGGGTGCTCGACCTGGAGGCGGGTGTTCATCTCCATGAAGTAGTACGAGGAGGGATCGCCGCCCGGCACGATGAACTCCACCGTGCCCGCGCCCGTGTAGCCGCAGGACCGCGCGGCCTGGACCGCGGCCTCGCCCATGGCGGCCCGCGTCGCCCCGTCCAGCAGCGGGGAGGGCGCCTCCTCGACGATCTTCTGGTGCCGGCGCTGCAGGGAGCACTCGCGCTCGCCGAGGTGGACGACGGTGCCGTGGCCGTCCGCCAGCACCTGGATCTCGATGTGCCGCGGGCGGTCCACCCAGCGCTCGACGAGCAGGGTGTCGTCCCCGAACGAGCCGAGCGCCTCGCGCCGGGCGGCGGCGATCTCCTCGCCGAGCAGTGCCTCGTCGCGGACGAGCCGCATGCCCTTGCCGCCGCCGCCCGCCGAGGGCTTGAGGAGCACCGGCATGCCGATCTCCCGTGCGGCGGCGATCAGTTCGGCGTCGCCGAGCCCGCTGCCGGAGGAGCCCGGCACCACGGGAACGCCTGCCGCGCGCACCGTCTCCTTGGCGCGGATCTTGTCGCCCATCAGCTCGATGGCCGGGGCGGGCGGCCCGATGAAGACCAGCCCCGCATCGGCGCAGGCGCGGGCGAAGGCGGCGTTCTCCGCGAGGAAGCCGTAGCCGGGGTGGACGGCCTGGGCGCCCGTGCGCCCGGCGGCCGCCAGCAGGCGCTCTATGGACAGGTAGCTCCGAGATGCCGGGGCGGGGCCGATCCGCACGGCCGTGTCGGCCTCCCGGACGTGGCGGGCGTCCGCATCCGCGTCACTGAAGACCGCGACGGAACGGATGCCCAGATCCCGCAGCGTACGGATGACGCGCACGGCGATCTCGCCCCGGTTGGCGACCAGTACGGTGTCGAACATGGTGGGTCCGTGTCCTCTCACATACGGAAGACGCCGTAGCCGGGGGCGGCCGGGTCTCGAGGGGGGATCGGGGCGTTGGCGCACGCGGTGAGCGCGAGGCCCAGCACCTGGCGGGTCTCCAGCGGGTCGATGACGCCGTCGTCCCACAGCCGCGCCGTGGCGTAGTAGGCGCTGCCCTGGGTCTCGTACTGCCGGCGGACCGGGGCCTTGAACGCCTCCTCCGCGTCCGCGCTCCACTCCTCGCCGCGCGCCTCCAGCTGGTCGCGCTTGACGGTGGCGAGGACGGAGGCCGCCTGCTCGCCGCCCATAACCGAGATCTTCGCGTTGGGCCACATCCACAGGAAGCGCGGCGAATAGGCGCGCCCGCACATGGAGTAGTTGCCCGCGCCGTACGAGCCGCCGATGACGACGGTCAGCTTCGGGACCCGGGTGCAGGCGACGGCGGTGACCATCTTCGCGCCGTGTTTGGCGATGCCGCCCGCCTCGTACTGCCGGCCGACCATGAAGCCCGAGATGTTCTGCAGGAAGACCAGTGGGATGCCGCGCTGGTCGCACAGCTCGATGAAGTGGGCGCCCTTCTGGGCGGATTCGGAGAAGAGGATGCCGTTGTTGGCGACGATGCCGACCGGGTGGCCGTGGATCCGGGCGAAGCCCGTCACCAGCGTCTGCCCGAACTCGGCCTTGAACTCGGCGAACCGGGAGCCGTCCACCACGCGCGCGATGACCTCGCGCACGTCGTACGGCGTCCGCGAGTCCACCGGCACCGCTCCGTAGAGCCCGGCGGGATCGGCCTTCGGCTCCTCCGCTGGCTCCACCGACCAGGGCAGCGGGCCGCGGTCGCCGAGCGTCGAGACGATGGTGCGCACGATGCGCAGGGCGTGCGCATCGTCCTCCGCGAGGTGGTCGGTGACGCCGGAGACCCGGGAGTGGACCTCCCCGCCGCCGAGCTCCTCCGCCGTGACGATCTCGCCCGTCGCGGCCTTCACCAGGGGCGGGCCGCCGAGGAAGATCGTGCCCTGGCCGCGCACGATCACCGCCTCGTCACTCATCGCCGGGACGTAGGCGCCGCCCGCCGTGCAGGAGCCCAGCACCGCCGCGATCTGCGGGATCCCGGCCCCCGACATCCGCGCCTGGTTGTAGAAGATGCGGCCGAAGTGCTCGCGGTCGGGGAAGACCTCGTCCTGCATCGGCAGGAAGGCGCCGCCCGAGTCCACCAGGTACAGGCAGGGGAGCCTGTTCTCCAGGGCGATCTCCTGGGCGCGCAGGTGCTTCTTGACCGTCATCGGGTAGTACGTGCCGCCCTTGACCGTGGCGTCGTTGGCGACGATCACCGTCTCGCGGCCCGAGACCCGCCCGATGCCCGCGATCACGCCCGCGGCCGGGGCCGCCCCCTCGTACATCCCGTCCGCCGCGAGCGGGGCGAGCTCGAGGAAGGGTGAGCCGGGGTCCAGCAAGGCGTCCACCCGGTCGCGCGGCAGCAGCTTGCCGCGTGCGGTGTGCCGCTCGCGGGCCCTCTCGCCTCCGCCCAGCCGGGCCGCTGCGAGCTTCCGCCGCAGCTGCTCGGCCAGCTCGTGGTGCGCGGCCTCGTTGGCCCGCCAGGCGTCGGACGCCGGATCTGCGGCGCTCCCGAGCACCGGTGCCTGCTGCATCGTCCTCGAGCCCCCTTGCTCGTGTTAATGAGCGTTAACATCTCTGTTCCCCACGTTAACGCGCGCTAACCCGGCTGTCTAGAATTGCCTTGTGAAGGAAGCAGCAACCCGCGCCCAGTCCGTCGTCGCCCCGGTTCCCACGCGCCGTGAGCGGATCCTCCAGGAGGCCGCCCGGCTCTTCGCCGAGCGCGGGTTCCACGGCGTCGGCGTGGACGAGATAGGGGCGGCGGTCGGCATCAGCGGC
This sequence comes from Streptoverticillium reticulum, assembly GCF_047456005.1. NCBI lineage: Bacteria > Bacillati > Actinomycetota > Actinomycetes > Kitasatosporales > Streptomycetaceae > Streptomyces > Streptoverticillium reticulum. The sequence continues at coordinate 5,287,461 of NZ_CP179755.1, forward strand.
CCCGGGCTGTACCGGCACTTCGCGGGCAAGGACGCGATGCTCGCCGAGCTGCTGGTCGGGATCAGCGGGCGGCTCCTCGCGGGCGGCCGGCAGCGCGTCGCCGACGCGGCGGAGGCCGGTGCGGGCCCGTCCGCCGTGCTCGACTCGCTGATCGACGGGCACATCGACTTCGCCCTCGACGACCGGGCGCTGATCACCCTCCACGACCGTGAGCTCGGTCAGCTCCGCGACAGCGACCGCAAGCTGGTGCGCTCGCTCCAGCGCCAGTACGTCGAGCTCTGGGTCGGGGTCGTGCGCGAGCTGCACCCGGGTGCGGCGGAGGCCGAGGCCCGCGCGGCCGTGCACGCCGTGTTCGGGCTCCTCAACTCCACGCCGCACCTCGGCCGTCCCGGCGCCCTGCCCGGCCGTGCTGCCACCGCCGCCCTGCTGCGCCGCCTCGCGCTGGGGGCCCTGGCGGCCCTCTCGGACTGACCGGCTTGTCGGGACCGGCGGGGCCGATCGGGACAGGGGGTGCCGATCGGGCCACGGAGCAATCGGATCTGGACAGGTCCGGTGACCCCCGAGTAGCTTCTGGCTGAGCAAGCGCTTATACAGCTGTGCAGCAGCCGGGGAGGCGATGATGCGTCGCACGGTGTTCAACGAGGACCACGAGGCGTTCCGCGAGACCATCCGCGACTTCATCGCCGCCGAGGTCGTCCCGTCCTACGAGCAGTGGCGCGAAGCCGGCGCCGTGCCGCGCGAGTTCTACAAGAAGCTCGGCGCACTCGGCGTGTTCGGCATCCAGGTGCCCGAGGAGTACGGCGGAGCGGGCGAGACGAGCTTCAAGTTCCAGGCCGTCATCACCGAGGAGTGTGCCCGCGCGGGCGTCAGCTTCGGCGGCAGCAGCGTGCACACCGCGCTCTGCCTGCCGTACCTCCTCGCTTACGGCACCGAGGAGCAGAAGCGGCGCTGGCTGCCCTCGTTCGTCTCCGGCGACATGATGACCGCCATCGCCATGACGGAACCCGGCACCGGCTCCGACCTGGCCGGCATGCGGACCATGGCCGAGCTCTCCGCCGACGGCACGCACTACGTGCTCAACGGCGCCAAGACCTTCATCACCGGAGGCGTCCAGGCCGACCGGGTCCTCGTCTGCGCCCGCACCGCCCCCGCCACGCCCGAGGACCGGCGCGGCGGCATCTCCATCCTTGTCGTCGACGCCACCTCCGAGGGTTACGCGGTCGGCCGCAAGCTCGAGAAGCTCGGCCTGCACTCCTCCGACACGGCCGAACTCTCCTTCACCGATGTCGTGGTGCCCGTCGGGGACCGCCTCGGCGAGGAGGGCAGGGCGTTCGAGTACCTCACCCACAACCTGCCGCAGGAGCGCCTCGGCATCGCCGTCGGCGCGTACGCGCAGTCCGCCGCAGCCGTGCGGTTCGCCACCGGTTACGTGCGGGAGCGCACGGTGTTCGGCAAGACCGTCTCGTCCTTCCAGAACACCAAGTTCGTGCTCGCCGACTGCAAGTCCGAGGTCGACGCGATGCAGGCGGTTGTCGACCGCGCCCTGGACGCGCACGACGCGGGCGAGCTGACCGCCGCCGACGCGGCCTCCGTAAAGCTCTTCACCACCGAGCACGCGGCCGTCGTCATCGACAAGTGCCTCCAACTGCACGGCGGATACGGCTACATGATGGAGTACCCGATCGCCCGTCTGTACGCGGACACCCGCGTCAGCAGGATCTACGGCGGCACGAGCGAGGTCATGCGCTCTATCGTCGCCAAATCAATGGGCCTGTAAGGCCTGTAAGGACCACCGGCCCAATGAACGAGCCCCTTACGCCGCTGGACGAGCTCCTGAGTCTGCTCGACCTCGAACAGATCGAGGAGAACATATTCCGCGGGACCACCAGTCATCCCACCCTCGTGCCGCGGGTGTTCGGCGGGCAGGTCGCCGCGCAGGCCCTGGTGGCCGCCGGGCGTACGGTGCCGGCCGACCGGCCCGCGCACTCCCTGCACTCCTACTTCCTGCGGCCCGGCGATCCGGCAGCGCCGATCGTCTACACCGTCGACCGCATCCGGGACGGGCGGTCCTTCACCACGCGGCGCGTCGTCGCCGTGCAGCACGGGCAGCCGATCTTTCACCTGTCGGCCTCCTTCCAGACGTACGAGGAGGGGCTGGAGCACCAGGAGCCCATGCCCGCGGCGCCCGACCCGTTGTCCCTGCCCACGGCCGCCGAGATGCTGCCCGCCTACACCGACCTGCTGGGCGGCCCGGAGACCGTGCAGCGGATCCTGGAGACGCGGGACGCGGTGGACCTGCGCTACGTGGACGCACCGCCGTTCGCCAGCGTGGGGGAGGTGCGGGAGCCGAAGTCGCAGGTGTGGTTCCGGACGAACGGCAAACTGACCGACGACTGGCTACTGCACGTCTGCCTGGCGACCTACGTCTCCGACATGACGCTGCTGGACTCCGTGCTGTTCGCACACGGGCGCGGCGGCTGGGCGGTCGGCGACGTCGTCGGCGCGAGCCTGGACCACGCGATGTGGTTCCACCGGCCGTTCAGGGCGGACGAGTGGCTGCTGTACGACCAGGAGAGCCCGACGGCCCAGGGCGGCCGGGGCCTGGCCAGGGGCCGGATCTTCACGGCGGACGGCAGGCTGGCGGTCTCGGTGATCCAGGAGGGCGTGGTGCGGGTGCCCCGCGGGTGATGCGCCGCGGGGCACCGCGCCGTCACAGCAGCCCGGCCGCCCCCAGCAGGTACGCGGTCATCGGCTCGTAGAACCGCGGGTCCGCCACGTGGTCGTCCAGGGGCACCGCCACCTGCAGCGTCCCCTCCGCCTCCGCCAGGAACAGCGCGGGGTCGTTGCTGTCCGCGTACCCCACCGCGTCGACTCCGCGCTGCGCCGCGCACCCGGCCCAGCCGTGGTCGGCGACCACCAGGTCCGGCAGCGGCCGTCCTCCGGCTGCGAGGCCGTCCAGGATCGCCGCCATCGGGTGCGGCGAGTGCGTGTGCCACAGGGACGCCCCGCGCTCGTACACCGCCACGTCCGCGACCTGGTGCACGTTGCCGTCGTCCGCCCGCAGCCCGAAGGGGATGGCGACGATCTCGCAGCCGGCCGCCCGCAGTGCGGCGGCCGTCGTGCGGTGGACGTCCAGCAGGCCGCCCGGGTGGCCGGTGGCGAGCAGCACGCTCAGGCGGCTCTCGGCGGCCTTGCGCAGCACTATGGCCATGCGCTCCAGGGCCGCGGCCGTGAGCTCCGGGTCGATCGTGTCCTGCCCGGAGCGGTGTTCGAGGTCGTCGCTGACGCCGCAGCGCTCCGCCATGACGGCCAGGACGTCCTGCTCGTCCGTCCAGCGGTCGCCGAGCTCCAGGCCGAACCAGAAGTTGCGGTCGCCCTGCGCGAGCCTGCGGTAGTGGTCGAGGTTGTTCTCGCGCGGGGTCGCGACGGCGCCCGCGATGCGGGTGCGGACGAGGTGGTCGATCAGTTCGCTGCGGCTGGGTATCGGCGTGGTCGGAGTGCTCGGCATGTGGTGATTCTCCCCCGGCGTGCGATGGACGCGGTGTCCATATGGACGTTCCGGACCCTGCAATCCGTACATGTGCGGAACCAGGCTCCCTGCCTACCCTCGGGTACGGCCACCGCGGCCGCCCCGACGTTGATGCGAACGTGACCACATCGACGCGACCGTGACCCGTCCGTGATCCCGAGAGGCCCCAGCATGAGCACCCCCGCCCCCCGTGAACCGCGCGGCCCTGTCGACTCCTCCCGCATCCCCCGCTACGCGGGCCCCGCGACGTTCGCCCGGCTGCCCCGCCTGGACGAGGTCGGCACCGCGGACGTCGCCGTCGTCGGCGTGCCCTTCGACACCGGTGTCTCGTACCGCCCGGGCGCCCGCTTCGGCGGCAACGCCATCCGCGAGGCCTCCCGCCTGCTGCGCCCGTACAACCCGGCGCAGGACGCCTCCCCCTTCGCCCTGGCGCAGGTCGCGGACGCGGGCGACATCGCCGCGAACCCGTTCAACATCGACGAGGCCGTCGAGACCATCGAGGCCGCGGCCGACGACATCCTCGGCACCGGCGCGCGCATGATGACGCTCGGCGGCGACCACACCATCGCCCTGCCGCTGCTGCGCTCGGTCGCCAAGAAGCACGGCCCGGTGGCCCTGCTGCACTTCGATGCGCACCTGGACACCTGGGACACCTACTTCGGCGCCGAGTACACCCACGGCACGCCCTTCCGCCGCGCCGTCGAGGAGGGCATCCTCGACACCTCCGCGCTCTCCCACGTGGGCACCCGCGGCCCGCTGTACGGCAAGAAGGACCTGGACGACGACGCCAAGATGGGCTTCGGCATCGTCACGTCCGCCGACGTCATGCGCCGCGGCGTGGACGAGGTCGCCGACCAGCTGCGCCAGCGCATCGGCGACCGCCCGCTCTACATCTCGATCGACATCGACGTCCTGGACCCGGCCCACGCCCCCGGCACCGGCACCCCGGAGGCGGGCGGCCTGACCTCCCGCGAGCTGCTGGAGATCGTCCGCGGGCTCGCCGACTGCCACCTGGTCTCCGCCGACCTGGTCGAGGTGGCCCCGGCGTACGACCACGCGGAGATCACCTCCGTGGCCGCGTCGCACACGGCGTACGAGCTGACCACGATCATGTCGCGGCAGATCGCAGCAGCCCGGGGCTGAGGTTCCTGCTCCGGCGCTAAAACGGCGTCAGACCTGACGGGCCTTGCGACAAAGGCCCGTCAGGGGATCCCGGCAGATGTGCCGGAGACGATTGGCTGAGTCGGTCATTCCACGCCATCCGACCGCTAAGGCCATCCCGATGCTGCACCTGCTGCCGGACCAGGACGTACAGGCGACCCCCACCCCGAACCCGCCGCCCCCGACCGGAGGCGGGCGGCGCAGCCACCGGAAGGTGGGCGGTGGCCTCGTCGACCCCAAACAGCTGGTCGCGTCCCTCCCGGAGGCCGTCCGGAAGCTGCACCCGCGGGTGATGGTCAAGCACCCCGTGCTCTTCGTCGTCGAGGTCGGCTCCGTCCTGACGACCCTCTCCGCCGTGCTCGAACCCTCGGCCTTCGCCTGGGTGATCAGCGTCTGGCTCTGGCTGACCGTCATCTTCGCCAACCTCGCCGAGGCCGTCGCCGAGGGCCGCGGCAAGGCGCAGGCGGAGGCGCTGCGCCGGACGCGCAGCACCACCGTCGCCCGGCGGCTGCGCAGCTGGCGGGTCGGCATCCAGAGCTACGACTGGGAGGAGGAGCAGGTACCGGCGACCGATCTGCGGCCGCAGGACTTCGTGGTCGTGGCGGCCGGCGAGACCGTTCCCGGTGACGGCGAGGTCGTCGAGGGCGTCGCCTCGGTCGACGAGTCGGCCATCACCGGCGAGTCCGCCCCCGTGATCCGCGAGTCGGGCGGCGACCGTTCCAGCGTCACCGGCGGCACCAAGGTGCTCTCCGACCGGATCGTCGTCCGGATCACCTCACGCCCCGGTCACACCTTCCTGGACCGCATGATCGCCCTGGTCGAGGGGACCAGCCGGCAGAAGACGCCCAACGAGCTGGCGCTCAACATCCTGCTGGCCTCGCTCACCGTCATCTTCATCCTGGCCGTCGTCTCGCTGCAGCCCATGGCCGACTGGGCGGGTGCGCCGCAGACCATCACCGTTCTGGTCGCCCTGCTGGTCACTCTCATCCCGACGACCATCGGTGCCCTGCTCTCCGCGATCGGCATCGCGGGCATGGACCGGCTCGTCCAGCGCAACGTCGTCGCGCTGTCCGGCCGGGCCGTGGAGGCCGCCGGGGACGTCAGCACGCTCCTGCTGGACAAGACGGGCACCATCACCCTCGGCAACCGCCGGGCGGCCGCCTTCGTGCCCGTCAAGGGCATCGGGCACGAACTCCTCGCCGACGCCGCGCAGTTGTCGTCCCTCTCCGACGAGACGCCGGAGGGCCGCTCCATCGTCGAGCTGGCCAAGCAGTACGGAATCCACCACAACGACGGGGACTTCTCGCACGGCCGCTTCGTCCCCTTCTCCGCCCAGACGCGCATGAGCGGCGTCGACTTCGCCTTCCAGGGCGACTTCTGCCGCATCCGCAAGGGCGCCGGCAACGCAGTCGTCCAGTGGGTCGCCCGGCGCGGCGGCCAGGTGCCCGAGGAGGCCGCCTGGATCGTCGAGTCCGTCGCAGCGGCCGGCGGCACGCCGCTGCTCGTCGCCGTCGAGGACCCCGACGGCGCCCGCGTGCTCGGAGCCGTCCACCTCAAGGACGTCGTCAAGCCCGGCATCGCCGAGCGCTTCGCCGAACTGCGCGCCATGGGCATCAAGACCGTCATGGTCACCGGCGACAACCCGCTCACCGCCAGGGCCATCGCCGCCGAAGCAGGCGTCGACGACTTCATCGCCGAGGCCACCCCCGAGCACAAGCTCGCGCGCATCCGCGAGGAGCAGGCCGGGGGCAACCTCGTCGCCATGACCGGCGACGGCACCAACGACGCCCCGGCACTGGCCCAGGCCGACGTGGGCGTGGCCATGAACACCGGCACGCCGGCCGCCAAGGAGGCCGGGAACATGGTGGACCTGGACTCCAACCCCACCAAGCTCATCGACATCGTCGAGGTCGGCAAGCAGCTGCTCATCACCCGCGGCGCCCTGACGACCTTCTCCATCTGCAACGACGTCGCCAAGTACTTCGCGATCGTCCCCGCCATGTTCGGCGGCGTCGCCGGCTACGAGGGCCTGGAGAAGCTCAACGTCATGGGCCTGCACAGCCCGACCTCCGCCATCGCCTCCGCGATCATCTTCAACGCCCTGATCATCGTGGCCCTCATCCCGCTCGCCCTGCGCGGCGTGCGCTACGCGCCGTCCTCGGCCCACGCGCTGCTGCGCCGCAACCTGAGCCTCTACGGGGTCGGCGGGCTCGTCGCCCCGTTCGTCGGCATCAAGCTGATCGACCTGCTGATCCAGTACATCCCCGGGATCTGATCCGTCCCGCGGCGCGGCTGCGGCACAGGTGACCGGATGCGGTCGTTCCGGCCGCTTGTGTTGCAGCGGGATGAAATCGGCCGCCCGGAGCGTTGGGGCCTTCCGTCGGCAGTGCGGGAGAAGACCAGCAGGAGGTCTGGGGTGGCGGTGAAGGACGCAACCGGTCGGGGGTGGGCCAGGAGGCTCGCCGGTTACTGTTGGCGGTACCGCAGGACGGTATTGCTGGCTCTGGGGTCCTCGCTCGTCGGCATGGCCGTCACGGCGCTCGTGCCCCTCATACCCCGCCTGATCATCGACGACGTCATAGGCTCCCACCAGCGCCCTCTGGCCCCCTGGGCCACGCTGCTGGTCGTGGCGGCCGTCGTCGTCTACGCGCTCACCTACGTCCGCCGTTACTACGGCGGACGGCTCGCGCTCGACGTCCAGCACGACATGCGGACGGACATGTACGCCGCCATCGCCCGGCTCGACGGCAGGCGGCAGGACGAGCTCTCCACCGGCCAGGTGGTCGGCCGGGCCACCAGCGACCTCCAGCTCGTCCAGAGCCTGCTCTTCATGCTGCCGATGATGATCGGCAACATCCTGCTGTTCGTGATCTCGCTCGTGGTGATGGCGGTCCTCTCGCCGCTGCTCACCGTCGTCGCCCTCGCGGTCGCCCCCGCACTGTGGTTCCTCGCGATGCGCAGCCGCACCCGCCTCTTCCCCGCCACCTGGTACGCGCAGGGCCAGGCCGCCGCGGTCGCCGGTGTCGTGGACGGTGCTGTTACGGGCGTCCGCGTCGTCAAGGGCTTCGGCCAGGAGGCCCAGGAGACCGGGAAGCTCCGCGAGGTCAGCCGCAGGCTCTTCGCCGGACGGCTGCGCACCGTGCGCCTCAACTCCCGCTACACGCCCGCCCTGCAGGCCGTTCCGGCCTTCGGCCAGGTCGCCATGCTGGCCCTCGGCGGCTGGATGGCCACGCGCGGCCAGGTCACCCTCGGCACGTTCGTCGCCTTCTCCACGTATCTCGCGCAGCTCGTGGGGCCCGTGCGGATGCTCACCATGGTGCTCACGGTCGGGCAGCAGGCCCGGGCCGGTGTGGAACGGGTCCTCGAACTCATCGACACCGAGCCGGTGGTGCAGGAGCGCGATGGGGCGCACGACCTTCCCGTGGACGCCCCTGCCGCTGTCGAGTTCGACGACGTCACCTTCGGCTATGACTCCGAACGGCCCGTGCTCGACGGCCTCTCCCTGCGCATCGAGCCGGGCGAGACCCTGGCCGTCGTCGGCGCCTCCGGCAGCGGCAAGTCGACCCTCGCACTGCTGCTGCCCCGCTTCTACGACGTCACCTCCGGCACCGTACGGGTCGGCGGCGTGGACGTCCGCGACCTCACCCACGCGTCACTGCGCGCGGCCATCGGACTGGTCCCCGAGGACAGCTTCCTGTTCTCCGACACCATCCGCGCCAACATCGCCTACGGCATGCCGGACGCCACGGACGAACAGATCCGCACGGCCGCGCAGGCGGCCCAGGCGGACGGCTTCATCTCCGAACTGCCGGACGGCTACGACACCACGGTCGGCGAGCAGGGCCTGACCCTCTCCGGCGGCCAGCGCCAGCGCATCGCCCTCGCCCGCGCGATCCTGACCGACCCCCGCCTGCTGCTCCTGGACGACGCGACGTCGGCCGTCGACGCGCGCGTGGAGCACGAGATCCACGAGGCGCTGCGCGGCGTCATGGCGGGCCGTACGACCCTCCTCATCGCCCACCGGGCGTCCACGCTCGCCCTGGCCGACCGCATCGCCGTCCTGGACGGCGGCCGGCTGGCCGCGGTCGGCACCGCCGAGGAGCTGGAGGCCGGCTGCGAGCTGTACCGGCGCCTGCTGACGGACCCGGAGGAGCTCGCGGGCGTGCGCAAGGACCCGGCGGGCCTGGCCGCCGGGGGGAGCCGCACGGTGGCCCTCGCGGGTGTCTTCGGCGGCGAGGCGGCGGCCACCGGCCTTGCCGAACCACCGGCCGTCGCGCCCGTCAGGGGCAAGCGGAAGGTCGTCGACGGAGTCACCCCGCACCTGTGGGTGCGCAAGGACGCCTCCGACACCCCGGAGGCGCACGGCGCGCTCGCAGGGATGCCCGCCACCCCCGAACTGCTCGCCAAGGTGGCCGCGCTGCCGCCCGCCACCGACACGCCCGACATCGACGAGGAACAGGCCGCACGCCCCGAGAAGGCCTACGGCCTGCGCCAGTTGCTGCGCGGCTTCGGCGCGCCTCTGACCTTCAGCCTGCTGCTCGTGGCCGTCGACGCGGTCGCCGGTCTGCTGCTGCCCGTGCTGATCCGGCACGGCATCGACCAGGGCGTGCAGCGCCTGGCCCTGGGGGCGGTGTGGGCGGCCTCCGCCCTCGCCCTGCTGGTCGTCCTGGGCCAGTGGGCCGCACAGGTCGCCGAGAACCGGATGACCGGGCGGACGGGCGAACGCGTGCTGTACGCGCTGCGCGTGAAGATCTTCGCGCAGCTCCAGCGGCTCGGCCTGGACTACTACGAGCGCGAGCTCACCGGCAAGATCATGACCCGGATGACGACGGACGTGGACGCCCTGTCGTCGTTCCTGCAGACCGGTCTGATCACCGCGGTCGTCTCCGTGCTCACCTTCTTCGGCATCCTGGTCGCCCTGCTGGTCATCGACGTCCAGCTGGCCCTCGTCGTCTTCGCGACCCTGCCCCTGCTCGTCATCGGCACCGTCTACTTCCGCCGCCACAGCGTCAAGGCGTACGAACTCGCGCGGGAACGCGTCGGAGTGGTCAACGCCGACCTCCAGGAGAGCGTCGCCGGCCTGCGCATCGTGCAGGCGTTCCGCCGTGAGACCACGGGCGGTCACCGGTTCGCCGAGCGCAGCCTGTCCTACCGCGACGCCCGGGTGCGCGGTCAGTGGCTGATCTCCGTGTACTTCCCGTTCGTTCAGCTGCTGTCGTCCGTCGCGGCGGCCGCCGTGCTGATCGTGGGCGCGGGACGGGTGAGCGACGGGACGCTCACGGCGGGTGCGCTGGTGGCGTACCTGCTGTACATAGACCTGTTCTTCGCACCCGTGCAGCAGCTCTCCCAGGTCTTCGACGGCTACCAGCAGGCAACCGTCTCCCTGGGCCGCGTCCAGGCGCTGCTGCGCGAGCCGACGACCACGCCGGTGGCCGAACAGCCCGTCGCCGTCGGCGAACTGAGCGGCCGGATCGAATTCGACGGTGTGCGTTTCCACTACGGTGCCGCCGATGACGGGGACGCCGCACTGTCGGACGTCCGGCTGACCGTACCGGCGGGCCAGACGGTCGCCTTCGTCGGTGAGACGGGTGCGGGCAAGTCGACTCTGGTGAAGCTGGTGGCGCGGTACTACGACCCGACCGGGGGAGCGGTGCGCGTGGACGGGCACGACCTGCGGGACCTGGACCCGGTCGCCTACCGGCGCCGGCTCGGCGTCGTGCCGCAGGAGCCGTACCTCTTCCCCGGTACCGTGCGCGACGCGATCGCGTACGGGCGTCCGGACGCCACCGACGCGGAGGTCGAGGCGGCGGCGCGGGCGGTGGGCGCGCACGCGATGATCGCCACGCTCGACGGCGGCTACCTGCACACCGTGACGGAGCGCGGCCGCAATCTCTCCGCCGGCCAGCGGCAGTTGATCGCCCTGGCCCGCGCGGAGCTGGTCGACCCGGACATCCTGCTGCTCGACGAGGCCACGGCCGCGCTCGACCTGGCGACGGAGGCGCTCGTCAACGAGGCGACCGACCGGCTGGCCGGCCGCCGCACGACGCTGGTCGTGGCCCACCGCCTGACCACGGCCGCCCGCGCCGACCGCGTGGTGGTCCTCGACCACGGGCGTGTGGTGGAGGACGGCACCCACGCCGAACTGCTCGCACAGGACGGCCGGTACGCGCAGCTGTGGCGCACGTTCACGGGAGAGGTCATCCCGGCGTAGACCACCGGTGTCCCTCCTCTCACGGGTGAACTCTGGCGTGCCGCATGCCCCCTTGGGTAGGTTCGCGGCGACCTTTGCGAACCCAGGGGAGGGAACATGCGCACGGCACGCAGATGGCTGCCGGCACTGGTGATGTGCATAGGCACACTCGCCGGCGCCGGCGCCGCACCGGCCCTGGCGGCCACGGCCGTCACCGGGACGAGCGCCGGGGAGACGCAGGAGACCGCGGACATCAAGGACCGCATCCTGCAGATCCCCGGCATGCACTTCGTCGAGGAGAAGCCCTACCAGGGCTACCGCTACCTCGTGCTCACCTACACACAGCCGGTGGACCACCGCCACCCGGACCGCGGGACGTTCGAGCAGCGCTTCACCCTGCTGCACAAGTCCACGGACCGGCCCACCGTCTTCTACACCTCCGGCTACAACGTCTCCACCACCCCGTCCCGCAGCGAGCCGACGCGCATCGTCGACGGCAACCAGGTGTCGATGGAGTACCGCTTCTTCACTCCGTCCCGGCCGCAGCCGGCCGACTGGTCCACGCTCGACATCTGGCAGGCGGCCAACGACCAGCACCGCCTCTACCAGGCCCTGAAGACCGTCTACGGCAAGAACTGGCTGGCGACCGGCGGCAGCAAGGGCGGCATGACCGCCACCTACTACCGCCGCTTCTTCCCCCACGACATGAACGGCACCGTCGCCTACGTCGCGCCCAACGACGTGCACAACGGCGACGACCGCCCGTACGACCGGTTCTTCGCCACCGTCGGCGACAAGGCCTGCCGCACGCAGCTCGATTCGGTGCAGCGCGAGGCGCTCGTGCGCCGTGACGAGATCGTCGCCCGCTACCAGAAGTGGGCCGACGAGAACGGCAAGACGTTCAAGGTCGTCGGCAGCGCCGACAAGGCGTACGAGAACGTCGTCCTGGACCTGGTGTGGTCGTTCTGGCAGTACCACCTGCAGAGCGACTGCGCCTCCGTGCCCGCGACCAAGGCTTCGACGGACGAGCTCTACAAGTTCATCGACACCATCTCGGGCTTCGACGGCTACACGGACCAGGGCCTGGAGCGCTTCACCCCGTACTACTACCAGGCGGGCACCGAGCTCGGCTCCCCGACCTTCAAGAGCCCTCATCTGAAGGGCCTGTTGCGCTACCCCGGCATCTACGCCCCTCGCAACTACGTGTCGCGCGACATACCGATGAAGTGGAAGCCGGGCGTCATGGCCGACGTCGACCGCTGGGTGCGCAACGACAGCACGCAGATGCTCTTCGTCTACGGCCAGAACGACCCCTGGGGTGCCGAACCGTTCCGCCTCGGCCGCAACGCAGCGGCCCGGCACGACTTCCGCTTCGTCGCCCCCGGCGGCAACCACGGTTCGAACATTGCGCAGTTGGTGGCCGACGAGCGGGCCACGGCCACGGCCGAGGTCCTGAAGTGGGCGGGCGTCGCCCCCGCGGCCGTCCAGAAGGACGAGCGGCACGCGAAGCCGCTGGCGCCGTACGACGCCAAGCTGGACCGCCAGCCCGTGGAGCGGGAGGCCTCGCTGCGGCCGTGAAGCCGCTTCCGGCGGGTCAGGACAGGCGGCGGGCGCACCCCACGGGGGCCCTGCCGCCCACGTCCACGTAGAGGTCCGTCCGCTCCGGGCAGTCGTCCCGCGTGGGCACCGTCTCCTCAACGCGGTACTCCGGCGCGTGCCCCGTCGAGCCGTCGCACGCCGTCTCCTTCACCACCCCTTCGCGCTCCGTGTAGACGCAGTCCCCCGCCACCGTGAGCGGCCCGCCGCCCATGCCGGGGTCGCCGGGGTGCGGGGGTCGCAGGTTGCGCATGCACGCGTAGCCCTCCGGCGAGCTCTCCCGCTCCGAAGTACCGGTGTCGACGGCCGCGATGTGCAGGACGAAGTCGGTGTCGTCCGGGCAGCGCGGCCCGCTCGCCTGCGGGCCGCTGTAGCGGGCCAGCACGCTGGCGGCGGCCTCGCCGCTCGCGCAGTCGACCTCCTCGAAGGCCGCCCGGCCCCGCCCCCGTCCGGCACACGTGCCCCGCGCCAGGAACTGCGCGGGGCGCCCCTGCCGCGCCTGCAGGGTCTGGCTGCCGGAGGCGGCGGCGCTCTGCACCGGCTGTTCCTGGCAGCCGCTCAGCGTGAACATCCCCGACAGCGTGGCCGACGCGAGCAACGCTGCGGACAGCAAGTGATGACGCATGATCCCCCAACCCCTGGCACCGGCCCACAGTTACCCGACGCGACCGGCACACGCCAGGCGTGCGCCGGGCTTCGCGCAGGGTGACCGGCCGTCCCTATCGTGCGCCCGCGGGGCGGCCCACCGCCGGCGCTGTCGGGAGGGGGTACGCCGACGGCGGGGTGCGGCCGGCCGCAGGCGGCGGAGAGGGTGGTCAGCAACGCGGCGGTCAGCGACGCCGACACCGCTCTGCGGAGGCTCCCCGGCTGCACGTCGCTTCGACGTACGGCGCACCGGAGCGGTTCCGTGCCCCGCGGCCTACTGCGCTGCGCGGTGCCGTGCCCTGCGGAGGCGTGCGGGACGGCGCAGGGTGAGCAGCTTTGCGCGCGGGGCGAGCCGCCGGACCATCGTGAAGACCGACTCGGTGCGCGAGCGGTCGGCGTCCAGCACGGTGAAGAGGTTGACCCCGAGGTAGAACGTGCAGGCGGCGTTGGCCAGATCGCGCGGCGGAGTGAGCCGGGCCAGCGCGGTGCCGCCGATGACCCGCTCCAGGGTCTCCTCCATGAACGCCATCCACGGCTCGACCCGCACCTTGATCTCCTGGCGCAGCTCGGGTTTGGCCACGGCGGCAGCCACGAGCTCGGAGAGCAGGGCTATGTGGCCGCCCTCGAGGTCGTCACGGTAGATGCGGGTGGCGGCCGTCGCGAGCTCCTCCAGGGTGCGGCACTCGGCGACGGTGGCGGCGTGCATCGCCATGCGTTCGTCGGACGACCGGTCGAGCGCGGCGAACAGCAGTGGGTCGACGCCCCCGAAGTGGTAGAAGATCAGCGCCGAGTTGACGCCCGCCTCCTTGGCTATGGTCCGCGCGCTGGCCTTGCCGTAGCCCTGTGTGCGCAGCACCGACCCCGCTGCGGCGATCAGCCGTTCCCTGGTCTCCACCGACATGTGCCGCCCTCTCGACGAGCGTTCATCATACGGTTCAATCGATCGCTCAAATCGACCGGTCAGCAGGCCCGCTGCGGCCACTGTTCGCGCAATACCCGCAGGGTTTCCCTGATGGCGGGCCTGCGAGCCGCTCCGGTGCGCCAGTAGGCGAACAGCCGGCGTACGGGTACGGGCTCCAGGGGGACGTCCACCACGCCCTCGGGCAGCGGTCCGCGGCCCAGCCGGGGCATGAGGGCGACGCCCAGCCCGGCCGCGACGAGGGCGACCTGAGTGTGGTTCTCCGCGGCCTGGTAGGCGAGGTCCGGCTCGCTGCCGAGGGCCCGCAGCGTACGGACCAGCCAGTCGTGGCAGACGGTGCCCGGCGGATTGCTGATCCAGCGCAGGCCCACCAGGTCACTGCGCTCCAGCCGTTCGCGCCCGGCCAGCGGGTGTCCCTCCGGTACGAGCACGTCGCACAGGTCGTCGCCGATCTTCGCCCGTTCCAGCCGCTCCGGCGTGGTGTGCGGCACGATGTCCCAGTCGTGCCAGACCGCGATGTCGAGGGCGCCCTGGGCCACCAGGCCGACCGACAGGTGGGGGTCGACCTCGATCAGCCGGGCGTCCAGCGCGGCGTGTTCGCGGGTGAGCTGGGCCAGCACGCCGGGCAGCAGTCCGCGTGCGGCCGAGGCGAACGCCCCGACGACGATCCGGCCGGTGGGCTGCCCGCGCCGCTCCTCCAGGTCCGTCTCCGCCTGCTCGACCATGGCCAGCAGTTCCCGTGCGGTCTCGGCCAGTTCGACGGCCGCGTCCGTGAGCATCACGCCCCGCCCGCGCCGCTCCAGCAACGTGGTGCGCGTCTCCCGCTCCAGCTTGGTGATCGACTGCGAGATCGCGGAGGGTGTGTAGCCCAGCGCGAGGGCCGCCGCACTGACCGAGCCGTGCACGGAGACGGCGTGCAGGGCGCGCAGGCGTGACAGGTCCAGCATGTGAGCCCCCGGCAGGTGTCCCATTGTTGAGCGTTGCTGAATCCCATGATGAAGCAGCCCGTGCTGGTGCTGAACGATTCGGTGCCGTGATGCTGATCGCATGCGTCCGTTCCACATCGCCCTCGGCGTGCTCGTCGCCGCCCTCTGGGGCGTCAACTTCGTCGTCATCGACGTCGGCCTCGGCCACTTCCCGCCGCTGCTGTTCTGCGCGCTGCGTTTCCTCGCGGCGGCCGTGCCCGCCGTCCTCCTCGTCGGCCGGCCCCGGGTGCAGTGGCGGTGGGTCGTCGCGGTCGGACTGGTGCTGGGCGTGGCCAAGTTCGGACTGCTGTTCATCGGGATGCACGCCGGGATGCCGGCCGGGCTGTCCTCGCTGGTGCTCCAGGTCCAGGCGGTCTTCACCGCCCTGTTCGCCATGGCCGCCCTGGGCGAACGGCCCGGCCGCGTCCGGCTCCTGGGCATGGCCGTCGCCCTGGCGGGCATAGTGGTGGCCGCCGTCGACGAGGGCGCCTCGGGGCCGCTGACGGGCTTCGCCCTCGTGGTGGCCGCCGCGGCGTTCTGGGGCGTCTCCAACGTCCTGACCCGCAAGGCGGCCCCGCCGGACGCCCTGCGGTTCATGGTGTGGGTCAGCGCGGTCCCGGTGCTGCCCCTGCTGCTGCTCTCCCTGCTCTTCGAGGGCCCGGCCGCCGACGCCGCGGCGCTGGGCTCGCTGGACTGGAGCGGTGTGGGCGCCGTCGTGTACGTCGCCTGGATCACCACGCTGCTCGGCTTCGGGGTCTGGGGGTTCCTGCTGCGCACCTACGACGCCTCGACCGTGGCCCCCTTCTCGCTGCTGGTGCCCGTGTTCGGCATGTCCTCCGCGGCCCTCCTGCTGGGCGAGGGCGTGAGCCCGCTGCGCTGGTGCGCGGCGGCCCTCCTGGTGGGCGGGGTCGCGCTCACCTCGCTGCCGGGGCGGCGGCGACCAGCTCCCGCAGGTACTCCCGCCCGTGGCCTGCCAGTTGCGCGAAGTCCGCGGCCTGCGGGTACCAGCGCTTCTCGTACTCCCAGCACAGCCAGCCGTCCCAGCCTGCCGCGGTGAGCACGCTCACGCAGCCGGCCAGCGGCAGCACCCCCGCGCCCAGCGGCAGCGGAGCGGTGTCCTCCGCGGAGGCGACATCCTTCACCTGTACATAGCCCAGGTGCGGGGCGAGCGCGGGGAAGGTCGCCTCCGGCGGCTCCCCGCCCCGCCAGGTGTGCAGCACGTCCCACAGCGCACCGATGCTGCCGTGCCCCACCGGGCCCAGGACGCGCACCGCGTCCTGGGCGCGGCTGTGCGAGTCGTGGGTCTCCAGCAGCACCCGCACGCCCGAGTCCACGGCGAGCGGGGCGATGGCTCCCAGCCGGCGCGCGGCGACGGCGTCGGCCTCCGCCGCGGGCGGATCACCGGCGCCGGGGAGGACCCGCACGTACGGCGCCTGGAGCTCGCCGGCCAGCCGCACCAGCTCCGCGAGGTCCTCCAGCACGGGGCCGTCCGGGCCGGGCGAGGCGACCCGGACGTATCCGGCGAGGCACAGCAGTTCCACGCCCGAATCGGCGAACGCCGCGGTCACTCCGGCCCGTTCACCGGGCGGGATGCCCGGGTGCACGGGTTCCTCCGGGTGCGTGCGCAGTTCGACGCCGTCGTAGCCGCAGTTCCTGGCGAGGCGCACCACGTCGGGGACGGGCAGGCCGGGGACACCGAGGGTGGAGAAAGCCAGTTTCATGGAAAGCGGCTTCCCCGCCCGGCGGTCCGGAATGCGCCCCGTACGGCAGACGGGGGTGCTAGCTTCGCGGGATGACGGCCAGGGAGTCGGCCGACGGCACGGTCCTCCGCATCGCCATGAACGGTGCGACCGGCCGGATGGGCCACCACCAGCACCTCGTACGCTCCGTCCTCGCCCTGCGCGACCAGGGCGGCCTGTCACTCGCCGACGGGACGGTCCTGCAGCCCGAACCGGTGCTCGTCGGGCGTGACGCACACAAACTGGCGACGCTCGCCCGGCGGTACGGGATCACACAGTGGTCCTGCGACCTGGACACCGTCCTGTCCGACCCGTCCGTCGACATCTACTTCGACGCACAGGCCACCTGCGCCCGTGAGGATGCAGTGCGCAGGGCCATCAACGCGGGCAAGCACGTGTACTGCGAGAAACCCGTCTCAAGTGACCACGCAGGCGCGATCGGTCTGGCCCGCCTGGCGGACGCTGCAGGCGTGCGCCACGGCGTTGTCCAGGACAAGCTCTTCCTCCCGGGGATCCGCAAGCTCAAACGGCTCGTCGACGGTGGCTTCTTCGGGCGCGTGCTCTCGGTGCGCGGGGAGTTCGGCTACTGGGTCTTCGAAGGGGACTGGCAGAGCGCCCAGCGGCCGTCGTGGAACTACCGTGCGGCGGACGGCGGCGGCATCGTCGCCGACATGTTTCCCCACTGGGAGTACGTGCTGAGGGAGCTGTTCGGCCCCGTGCGCACCGTGCAGGCACAGCTGTCGACGCACATACCCCGCCGCTGGGACGAGCAGGGCAAGCCCTACGAGGCGACCGCCGACGACGCCGCCTATGCGGTCTTCGGCCTGGAGGGCGGAGCCGTCGCCCAGTTCAACTCCTCCTGGGCGGTGCGGGTGCACCGGGACGAGCTGCTGGAGCTCCAGGTCGACGGGACGGACGGCTCGGCCGTCGCCGGACTGCGCGGCTGCCGCGTGCAGCACCGCTCGGTCACCCCGCGGCCCGTGTGGAACCCGGACGTCCCGGCCGCCGACGACTTCCGCGCCCAGTGGCAGGAGGTGCCGGACAACGGGGAGTTCGGCAACGCCTTCAAAACGCAGTGGGAGCTGTTCCTGCGGCACGTGGCGCGCGGCGAGCCCTGGCGCTGGGACCTGTTCGCCGGGGCGCGCGGCGTGCAGCTCGCCGAACTGGGCGTGCGCTCCTCGGCCGAAGGGCGCAGGCTCGACGTGCCGGAGCCGGCCCGGTGATCCGGCTGCCGGACGCGACGGGGGAGCTGCGCCGCTACGCGCCCAGGGCCGAGCCGCAGCCTGTCGCGCCGGGCCCGCCCCCGGTGTCCCGCACGGCCTTCGCCGCCGTTCACGTCGTCGCCGATCCCTTCGGCAACACCACGCCGCACGGCCCGGCCGCCCTCGACTGGGACGCCACGCTCGCCTTCCGACGGCACCTGTGGGCGCACGGCCTGGGGGTGGCGGAGGCCATGGACACCGCACAGCGCGGCATGGGCCTGGACTGGCCGACTGCCGCCGAACTGATCCGCCGCACGGCCGCCGAGGCGGCAGTCGTGGGCGGCCCGCTCGTCTGCGGGGCGGGCACGGACCAACTCGCCCCGCCCTACGGCTCGCTGACCCTCGCCGACGTCGCGGCGGCCTACGAGGAGCAGTTGTCGGCTATCGAGGGGGCGGGCGCCCGGGCGGTCGTGATGGCCTCCAGGGCGTTGGCAGCCGTGGCCACGACTCCGGACGACTACCGGGAGGTGTACGGCCGCCTGCTCCGCCAAACTGCTGCACCGGTCATCCTGCACTGGCTGGGCCCGATGTTCGACCCTCGGCTGAACGGCTATTGGGGCAGCACCGACCCGGACGAGGCCACCGGCACGCTGCTCGCGATCGTCGCCGAGCACGCGGACAAGGTCGACGGGGTGAAGGTGTCCCTGCTGGACGCGGAGCACGAACGGGCCCTGCGACGCCGCCTTCCGGACGGCGTGCGCTGCTACACGGGCGACGACTTCCACTACCCGGCACTCGTCGCAGGAGACGACGGCGGACACCACAGTGACGCCCTGCTCGGTGTCTTCGACGCACTGGGCCCTCTCGCGGCGCAGGCGCTGCGTCTGCTGGACGACGGCGACCGCTCCGGCTTCCGCGCACTGCTGGATCCGACCGTGCCACTGGCGCGTCATCTGTTCGCGCCTCCGACGCGCTTCTACAAGACGGGAGTGGTGCTGCTGGCCTGGCTGTCCGGTCATCAGGCGCACTTCGCCATGGCGGGCGGCCTGCACTCCGCCCGGTCGCTGCCGCACCTCGCGCGTGCCTATGAACTCGCCGACGGGCTGGGCCTGTTCCCCGATCCGCAGCTGGCCGAGGCGCGCATGGTCCGGCTGCTGGCCGTGCACGGGGTGGAGCAGTGAGCGGCATCGACCGGTTCAGCATCAACCAGCAGACCATTCGCCAGTGGTCCCTGCCCGAGCTGGTGTCCGGCTGCACGGCGGCCGGTGTCCGGCACGTCGGGCTGTGGCGGGAGCCGGTGCAGGCGTACGGACTGCGGGCCGCGGCACGGCTGGTGCGGGAGGCGGGGCTGGCGGTCAGCAGCCTGTGCCGGGGCGGATTCCTGACGGCCGCCGACCCTGCCGAGCGGATCGCCGCCGTCGACGACAACCGGGCGGCGATCGAGGAGGCGGCCGTCCTCGGCACCGGAACGCTGGTGCTGGTGTGCGGCGGGCTGCCGCCGGGCAGCCGCGACCTGCACGGGGCGCGCGAGCGGATCGCGGACGCGCTGGGCGAGTTGGCGCCGTACGCCGCGGCCCACGGGGTGCGGCTGGCCGTCGAGCCGCTGCACCCGCTGTTCGCGTCCGACCGCAGCGTGGTCTCCACCCTCCGGCAGGCCCTCGACCTCGCCGAGCGCTTCCCGGCGGAGCGCGTGGGGGTGGTGGCCGACGCCTACCACCTGTGGTGGGACGACACGGTGGCCGGGCAGCTGGCGCGGGCGGGGGCGGGCGGGCGTATCGCGGCCCTCCAGCTCGCCGACTGGGTCACGCCCCTGCCCGAGGGCGCGCTGCTGGGGCGGGGACAGCTCGGCGACGGTGCGGTGGACCTGCGGTGGTTCCGTGAACGGGCCGATGCCGCGGGCTACGCGGGCCCGGTCGAGGTGGAGATCTTCAGCCCGGCGCTGTGGGCGCGGGACGGGGCCGACGTGCTCGCCGAAGTGCTGGACCGGTATCGGATGCACGTGCTGTGAACTGGGGTTCCCTACCGTCCGTAACGGAATCATAACGCCTTGGATCCGCTGCAACCGTTCGCGGCTCCCGTGGGTCGTACTGTGCATCAGGCTTCCTGGGGAGGGATCCGGGGGGATTCGGAGGAAGCCGTTGCAAGGGGGGACCCGAGGGGCCCGGTCGACGGACCGGGCCCCTCGAAATGCGTCAGCGGAATTCGCGTAAGCGGAACCACGGATATCCCCAGCCCTGAACGCCCTGTCGGACCGCACCGGTACCGTCGGGGCATGGTGCAACTGGCAGTGGTCGAAGGGGTCCTCGAAAGGATCACCTACGCCAACGAGGAGAACGGCTACACGGTCGCCCGCGTCGACACGGGCCGCGGCAGCGGCGACCTCCTCACCGTGGTCGGCTCGCTGCTCGGCGCGCAGCCGGGCGAGTCGCTCCGCCTGGAGGGCCGCTGGGGCTCCCATCCGCAGTACGGCCGCCAGTTCACCGTGGAGAACTACACCACGGTCCTGCCCGCCACGATCCAGGGCATCCGCCGCTACCTGGGCTCCGGCCTGATCAAGGGCGTGGGCCCGCGCATCGCGGACCGGATCACGAGTCACTTCGGCACGGACACCCTGGACATCATCGAGAAGGAGCCCGCGCGCCTGATCGAGGTCCCCGGCCTGGGCCCCAAGCGCACCCGCTCCATCGCCGCCGCCTGGGAGGAGCAGAAGGCCATCAAGGAGGTCATGCTCTTCCTCCAGGGCGTCAACGTCTCCACGTCCATCGCCGTGCGCATCTACAAGAAATACGGCGACGCCTCGATCTCCGTCACGCGCAACCAGCCCTACCGGCTGGCCGCCGACGTCTGGGGCATCGGCTTCCTGACCGCCGACCGCATCGCCCAGTCCGTCGGCATCCCGCACGACAGCCCCGACCGCGTCAAGGCGGGCCTGCAGTACGCCCTCTCCCAGTCCACCGATCAGGGCCACTGTTTCCTGCCCGAGGAGCAACTGATCGCGGACGCCGTGAAGTTGCTCCAGGTCGACACCGGCCTCGTCATCGACTGCCTCGCCGAACTGGCCTCGGACGAGCACGGCGAGGACGGTGCGGGCGTGGTCCGCGAGAGCGTCCCCGGCCCGGACGGCGGCGAGCCCGTCACGGCCGTGTACCTCGTGCCGTTCCACCGAGCCGAGCTGTCGCTGGCCGGCCAGCTGACGCGCCTGCTGCGCACCGAGGAGGACAGACTCCCGGCCTTCCAGGACGTCGACTGGGAGCGGGCGTTGGCCTGGCTGTCCGGGCGCACGGGCGCGGAGCTCGCCGCCGAGCAGCAGCAGGCGGTCCGGCTCGCGCTGACCAGCAAGGTCGCTGTCCTCACCGGCGGTCCGGGGTGCGGCAAGTCGTTCACCGTGCGCTCGGTGGTGGAGCTGGCGCGCGCCAAGCAGGCCAAGGTGGTGCTCGCCGCCCCGACCGGACGGGCCGCCAAGCGGCTGTCCGAGCTGACCGGCGCCGAGGCCTCGACCGTCCACCGGCTGCTGGAGCTCAAGCCCGGCGGTGACGCGGCGTACGACCGGGACCGGCCGCTGGACGCCGACCTGGTGGTGGTCGACGAGGCGTCCATGCTCGACCTGTTGCTGGCCAACAAGCTCGTCAAGGCCGTTCCGCCGGGCGCCCACCTGCTGTTCGTCGGCGATGTGGACCAACTCCCCTCCGTCGGCGCGGGCGAGGTGCTGCGCGACCTGCTGGCCGACGGCAGTCCCGTCCCCGCCGTGCGGCTCACGCGGATCTTCCGGCAGGCGCAGCAGTCCGGCGTGGTGACCAACGCACACCGCATCAATTCCGGGGTGCCGCCCATCACTCAGGGGCTGGCGGACTTCTACCTCTTCGCGGAGGAGGACACCGACGAGGCGGGCCGGCTGACGGTGGACGTGGCCGCCCGGCGCATCCCCGCGAAGTTCGGGCTCGACCCGCGCCGGGACGTCCAGGTACTGGCCCCCATGCACCGCGGCCCGGCCGGCGCGGGCACGCTCAACGGCCTGCTCCAGCAGGCCGTCACCCCCGCCCGCCCCGATCTGCCCGAACGCCGCTTCGGCGGGCGGGTCTTCCGCGTCGGCGACAAGGTCACCCAGATCCGCAACAACTACGAGAAGGGGCGGAACGGCGTCTTCAACGGCACGGTGGGCGTGGTCACGGCACTGGACGAGGTGGAGCAGAAGCTGACCGTGCGCACCGACGAGGAGGAGGACGTCGACTACGACTTCGACGAGCTCGACGAGCTCGCCCACGCCTACGCGGTGACGATCCATCGCTCGCAGGGCAGCGAGTACCCGGCAGTGGTGATCCCGGTCACCATGGGTGCCTGGATGATGCTCCAGCGTAATCTCCTCTATACAGCGGTCACCAGGGCGAAGAAACTGGTGGTACTGGTGGGCTCCCGGAGAGCCCTGGGCCAGGCGGTGCGCACCGTTTCGGCGGGAAGGCGCTGTACCGCCCTTGACCACCGACTCTTCACAAGCGGAGGAGGTGGTGTTCGTCTCTGATCAGAACGGTTTACCAATCAGGGCGAAGGGGGCAGGATGGGCGGGTTGGACGGCACTCAGTGCCGTTCTTGGGCCCTATGGCCGACCCCGAGTGCACGTACATCGTCCAAATGGGGGAAGGTAGGGGTAGTCAGGGCACCTCGAAGAAGAGGCACAACGTCGGTGAGGGATGACGTGAGCGAGAACTCTGTAGTACTGCGGTACGGCGACGGCGAATACACCTACCCGGTGGTCGAGAGCACCGTCGGCGACAAGGGCTTCGACATCGGCAAGCTCCGCGCCCAGACCGGTCTGGTGACCCTTGACTCCGGCTACGGCAACACTGCCGCCTATAAATCCGCGATCACCTACCTCGACGGCGAGCAGGGCATCCTCCGCTACCGCGGTTACCCGATCGAGCAGCTGGCCGAGCGCAGCTCGTTCCTCGAGACGGCGTTCCTGCTGATCAACGGCGAGCTGCCGACCGTCGACGAGCTGGCGGCCTTCAAGCAGGAGATCACCCAGCACACCCTGCTGCACGAGGACGTCAAGCGGTTCTTCGACGGCTTCCCGCGCGACGCCCACCCGATGGCCATGCTGTCCTCGGTGGTCAGTGCGCTGTCGACCTTCTACCAGGACAGCCACAACCCGTTCGACGAGAAGCAGCGTCACCTGTCCACGATCCGGCTGCTCGCCAAGCTGCCGACGATCGCGGCCTACGCCTACAAGAAGTCGATCGGCCACCCGGTCGTCTACCCGCGCAACGACCTCGGCTACGTCGAGAACTTCCTGCGCATGACGTTCTCCGTGCCGGCCGCCGAGTTCGAGCTGGACCCGGTCGTCGTCAACGCGCTCGACAAGCTGCTGATCCTGCACGCGGACCACGAGCAGAACTGCTCGACCTCGACCGTGCGCCTGGTCGGCTCCTCGCAGGCCAACCTCTTCGCGTCGATCTCCGCCGGCATCAACGCCCTGTGGGGCCCGCTGCACGGCGGCGCCAACCAGGCCGTGCTGGAGATGCTGGAGTCCATCGCCGCCTCCGGCGGTGACGTCGACGCCTTCATCCGCAAGGTGAAGAACAAGGAGGACGGCGTCCGCCTGATGGGCTTCGGGCACCGCGTCTACAAGAGCTTCGACCCCCGGGCGAAGATCATCAAGGCTGCGGCGCACGACGTCCTCTCCGCCCTCGGCAAGAGCGACGAGCTGCTGGACATCGCGCTCAAGCTCGAGGAGCACGCGCTCAGCGACGACTACTTCGTCTCGCGCAACCTCTACCCGAACGTGGACTTCTACACCGGTCTCATCTACCGGGCCATGGGCTTCCCGTCCGAGATGTTCACCGTGCTCTTCGCGCTCGGCCGGCTCCCCGGCTGGATCGCCCAGTGGCACGAGATGATCAAGGAGCCGGGCTCCCGCATCGGCCGTCCGCGCCAGATCTACACGGGCGTCGTCCAGCGCGACTTCGTCCCGGTGGAAGAGCGCTGACCCGGCTCCCCGCCTGAGCAGGGAATCTGAGCAGGGAACCCGAACAGGAACCTGAGCAGAGAAAAAGCGCCCCGCGTCCGATCCCCCCACGGGTCGGAGCGGGGCGCTTTTCCATCACCCCGGCCCGGATTCCCCCCACGGGATCCGTCCGGGAGCCTCGGTACGCCTGGGCTCACGCCTGCGCGATCTGCCGGAACACGTACGGACGGGAGGGCCGCTCAAAGCTCCCCGGGTACGTGCCCCGGCCACGCGTGGCCGGTACCGTCCCCCAAGACGATCCAGCACTGCCCGGTTAGACCAGCGACCCCCGGTAATGGTTACCTGTAAATCGATGTGATCTAGGTCTCTTGCCATAAGCGGACGTAAAAGGGCAAGGGGTTGATCGTGCAGATTTCGTGAAGGATCCGGCCTTAGCGGGGTCGGCTGCCGAACGGGGTGGGGCGGGGCCGGACGGGGTGCGTCCGGAATCAGACGCGGCCGACGAGCTCGTAGCCCGCCTCGTCGACGGCGGCGCGGATCGCCTCGTCGTCCAGCGGGGCGGCGGCGGTGACGGTGACCAGTCCGGTGGCCGCGGCGGCCTCGACCGCGGTGATGCCGTCGAGGGCCGAGATCTCGCTCTTGACCGCGGACTCGCAGTGGCCGCAGGTCATGCCGGTCACCTTGTAGGTGGTGGTGCTCATGGC
This sequence comes from Streptoverticillium reticulum, assembly GCF_047456005.1. Taxonomy (NCBI): domain Bacteria; kingdom Bacillati; phylum Actinomycetota; class Actinomycetes; order Kitasatosporales; family Streptomycetaceae; genus Streptomyces; species Streptoverticillium reticulum. Next base: position 5,312,070 of record NZ_CP179755.1, read on the forward strand.
GTTCTCCTCGTCGGTGCATCGGGTGTCTCGTACCGTCTCGCGGCGGACAACACCTTACCCCCTGGGGGTATTTCCTCCCAGGGGGTGTGGGGTGACGGACGATCAGGTCCGCAGACCGCGCCGGGGGCGGTTGCCGGGCCGGGAGGCCACCCAGGAGCGGATCGTGTCGGCGAACCAGTACGGTTTGCCGCCCTCGGTGAGGTCCGGGGCGGGCATCACCCCGTGTTTCCGGTACGAGCGCACGGTGTCGGTCTGCACGCCGATGTGCGCTGCGATCTCCTTGTAGGACCAGAGCCGACGGTCGGTCATCTCTCGCGCCTCTCCGCAGCGCCGCAGCCACGGAGGGGGTTCCGTCGGGGGACTGCGGCGCGGCCTTTTCGGTCCCCCAGAGCCTGGCCCTCGACGGCGACGCAGAGTGACCGTGCGCGTACGGCAGTTGCCCGGCTGTGACGCAGGGCGTGCGGGCGTGTGACGTCCGTTACGGAGGCGTGACCGTCAGCCGATGCCCGCGGCGGCAGCCGCCTCGGCCACCCGCACCGGCCGGTTCTCGCGCCGGGAGAGCTCGCAGGCCTCCGCCACCAGCAGCGCCCGCAGCCCCTCCGCGCCGGGACACGGGCTCGCGCCGCCCCCGGCCACCGCCCCGGCGAACGCGGCCAGCTCGGCGCGATAGGCACCCTCGAAGCGCTCCAGGAAGCCCGGCCAGGGCCGTGCCGGTGCCGCCGGACCGCCCGGCTCGGCGGAGGTCACGGGCGTCCGGCCGTCCAGCCCGACGGCCCACTGGTCGAGCTCCCCGGACAGTTCCATCCGCACGTCGTACCCCGCGCCGTTGCAGCGCGTCGCGGTCGCGGTGACGAGCGTGCCGTCGTCCAGAGTGAGCAGCGCGGCGGCGGTGTCCACGTCGCCGGCCTCGCGGAACATGGCCGCGCCCGCGTCCGAGCCCCGCGCGAACACCTCCACCACCTCGCGCCCCGTCAGCCAGCGCACGGCGTCGAAGTCGTGCACCATGCAGTCGCGCACGAGCCCGCCCGACAGCGGCAGGAACTCCGCGGGCGGGGGAGCGGCGTCGGAGGTGACGGCCCGGATGGTGTGCACCCGCCCGAGCCGGCCGCTGCGCAGCGCCTCGCGCGCCGCCCGGTACCCGGCGTCGAAGCGCCGCTGGAAGCCGATCTGCAGCAGCGTGCCCGCCGCCGACACCTCCCGCAGTGCGGCCGCCGTGCCCGCCACGTCCAGGGCGACGGGCTTCTCGCAGAAGGCCGGCAGGCCGGCCCGTGCGGCCCGGGTGATCAGGCCGGCGTGCGAGGCGGTCGCGGTGGCGATGACGACGGCGTCGACGCCGGAGGCGAACACGTCGTCGACGGCGGGGACGGGGCGCACCCGCGCGCCGCCCAGCCGCGCGGCCAGTCCCGTGGCCAGCTCCGCGGCCCGTCCCGCGTCCGCGTCCCCGACCAGCAGCTCGTCCACCTCGTCCAGCGCGGCCAGCACCGCCGCGTGGAACGAGCCGATCCGCCCCGCGCCCAGCAGTCCGACCCGCAGGCTCACCGGTACAGCTCCGGCCGCTCGGCCAGCAGCACGGGCGTGCGCCCGCCCGTGTCCTGGGCCCGCACGCCCGCCGCGCAGACGGCGGCGGCCGCGTACCCGTCCCAGGCGCTCGGGCCCGTGGTCTCCCCGCGCCGGGTGGCGTCCACCCAGGCCTGCACCTCGCGGTCGTACGCGTCCCGGAAGCGCTCGACGAAGTCCTGCGCGATCGCCCCGCCCCAGCGCCCGGCCGCGTCCACCGACAGCCCGTGCGCCTCGCCGATCCGTGCCGTGCCGCGTTCGCCGACCGCCTCGCAGCGCACCTGGTAGCCGAAGCCGCAGTTGACGAAGATCTCGACGTCGACGACGGCACCGCCCGCGGTCTCGAAGAGGACCAGCTGGGGATCGCTCAGCCCGGCCGGCGCCGCCGCGGTGGGCGCTGGCCGCAGCACCTGCACCGCGGTGATCTCCTGGCCCAGCAGCCAGCGGGTGACGTCGATCTCGTGGACGACCGAGTCGTTGATCATCATCGGGCCCGTGAAACCCGGCGGCGTCGCGACGTTGCGATGGGTGCAGTGCAGCATCAGCGTCCGCCCGATCCCGCCCCCGTCCAGCAGCTCCTTGAGCTGCCGGTACTCGGCGTCGTACCGCCGCATGAACCCCACCTGCACCAGCCGCCTGCCCAGCCGCGCCTCCGCCTCCACCACGCGCAGGGCGGACTCCGCGTCCGGGGTGAGCGGCTTCTCGCACAGGACGGGCAGGCCGCGCGCGAACGCCTCCAGCAGCGCCGCCTCGTGGGCCGGCCCGGGCGAGGCGATCAGCACGGCGTCCACCTCGGAGGAGGCCATCGCGGCCGCGGGATCGGTGTGGGCGGTGCAGCCCTCGATGCGGTCGGCGACCGCCTTGGCGCGGTCGCCGTCGATGTCCACGACGGCGGCCACCCGCGCCCCGCTGATGACCTCGTCGATGCGCCGGACGTGGTCCGATCCCATCCGGCCGGTGCCGATCACGGCGACGCCGAGCGGTGCGTGCTGATACGTCATGACTTTTCCTCGTACGTCGTTGTACGTCGGTGGAACGAGATCGTGCCGATCGTGCGTCACGCGCCGCACGAGCGCAGGAAGGCGCGCGTGCGGCGGGCGATGGGCAGCGGCTGCTCGGGCGGACACGGGTACATGTCCTGCTCGACGATGGCGAAGAGGTCGACCCCCAGCCCCTGCGCGGCGGCCAGGACGGGCTCCAGCTCCGGTACGCCGCGCGGCGGTTCGCACATCACGCCCTGCCGTACCGCGGGCCCGAAGGGCGTGCCGTCCCGGACGACGCCCGCGAGGACGTCGGGGTCCACCTGCTTGAGGTGCAGGTAGCCGATGCGTTCGCCGTAGGTCTCGATGAGCTTGACGCTGTCGCCGCCGCAGTAGGCGTAGTGCCCGGTGTCCAGGCAGAGGTTGACGAGGCCGGGGTCTGTGGCGTCCAGGAAGCGGGCGACGTGCGCCTCGGTGTCGATGTGGGTGTCGGCGTGCGGATGGACGGCGATGCCGAGCCCGAAGGCCTCGCGGACCTCGCGGGCGAGGCGTTCCGTGCCGGAGGCGAGGTGACGCCACTGCTCGGGCGTCAGCTCGGGCTCCTCGATCAGCTCGGCGGTCTTGTCGTCGCGCCAGAAGGAGGGGATGACGACGAGGTGTTCCGCGCCCATGGCCCGGGTCAGCGCAGCGACCCGGGCGACCTGCTCCCAGGTCTCCTCCCAGACGGCGGGGCCCCGGTGCAGGGCGGTGAAGACCGTGCCGGCCGAGACGTTCAGGCCGCGCCGGGCGACCTCCTCGCGCAGCCGTCCGGGGTCGGTCGGCAGGTAGCCGTAGGGGCCGAGCTCGATCCACTCGTACCCGGCTTCGGCCACTTCGTCCAGGAAGCGCCGCCAGGGGGTCTGGACCGGGTCGTCGGCGAACCAGACCCCCCAGGAGTCCGGCGCCGACCCGACACGGATCCGGTCGAGCGCGGGCGTGGCGGGCGAGGGGGAGTGGGCAGCGGACATCCGGCGGCGCTCCTCTCGGGGGTTGCCCGTAGCCTCCTCGCAGGGTGCACGGGTGTCAAGAGTTCGTCCGGACATAAGGACGTCACGTCAAGGATGCCTGATGACGTCTATATGTAAGGACAAATGCTTGACGCGGTGCGGAGCGGGGCGCAACGATGACCTCCATGAGTGCGCAGCCGCACGGGCCGGACGGCCCGAACGATCCGTTCCCGTACGCGCCTTGCGGGCCCGGCGAGGCCGATGCCGATGAGGCCGATGAGGCCGGCGGGCCCCACGAGCTGATCACCATGGGCAGGCTCGGCGTGGACCTCTACCCGCTCCGGACGGGCGTGCCGCTGGCGCAGGTCGAGACGTTCGGGAGGTTCCTCGGCGGATCGGCGGCCAACGTCGCGGTCGCCGCGGCCCGGCTGGGCCGCCGCACGGCCCTGATCAGCCGCACCGGTGACGACCCCTTCGGGCAGTATCTCCACGAGACCCTGCGGGACTTCGGCGTCGACGACCGCTGGGTGACCCCCGTCGCCGCGTACCCGACCCCGCTCACCTTCTGCGAGATCTTCCCGCCGGACGACTTCCCGCTCTACTTCTACCGCCGCCCCAAGGCCCCCGACCTGGAGATCCGCACCCCCGAGCTGGACTTGGACGCGATCCGCGCCGCGCGGATCTTCTGGGTGACGGGAACGGGCCTGAGCGAGGAGCCCAGCCGCAGCGCGACGCTCGCCGCACTGGAGGCCCGCGGCCGGTCCGGGACCACGGTCTTCGACCTCGACTGGCGCCCGATGTTCTGGCAGGAACCGGCAGCGGCCCGCAAGCAGTACGCACGCGCCCTCGCGCACGCGACGGTCGCCGTCGGCAACGCCGAGGAGTGCGAGGTCGCCACGGGTGAACGCGAACCGCACGCCGCGGCACGGGCGTTGCTCGCGGCCGGGATCGAGCTCGCCGTCGTCAAACAGGGCCCGAAGGGCGTCCTCGCCGTGCACCGGGACGGCACGACGGCGGAGGTGCCGCCGGTGCGGGTCGACGTCGTCAACGGCCTGGGCGCGGGCGACGCGTTCGGCGGCGCCCTCTGTCATGGGCTGCTCGCCGGCTGGGACCTGGAACGCACGGTGCGCTACGCCAACGCGGCCGGTGCGCTGGTCGCTTCGCGGCTCGCCTGCTCGTCTGCCATGCCGGTCCCCGAGGAGATCGCGGAACTGCTCGCGGCCGGAGGTGCGGCATGAGCGCCGCTGTACGGATCCCGGACCTGGTGGCGGTACGGAGCCGTCACCCCGAGGCGATCGCGGAGGCCGCGGCGCGCCGGGTGCGCCGCCCGCTGATCGGCGACAGCGGCCGGCTGATGATCATCGCGGCCGACCACACGGCACGCGGCGCACTGGATGTCGGAGGCCGCGCCCTCGCCATGGCCAACCGGGCCGAACTGCTGGAGCGGCTGTGCCTCGCCCTGTCCCGCCCCGGCGTCGACGGGGTGCTGGCCACGTCCGACATCCTCGACGACCTGCTGCTGCTCGGCGCACTGGAGAACAAGGTCGTCATGGGCTCGATGAACCGCGGCGGACTGCTGGGCGCCTCCTTCGAGATGGACGACCGCTTCACGGGGCCACGGGCGGAGGACCTGCGCCAACGCGGATTCGACGCGGGCAAGTTGCTCCTGCGCATCGACTACGACGACCCTGGTTCGCTGGCCACGATGGAGTCGGCGGCGCGGGCGATCGACGAGATGGCGGAGCGGCGGCTGCCGGTCTTCGTCGAACCGTTCCTCTCCCGGAGGACCGGCGGGAAGGTCCGCAACGACCTGGGGGCGGAGGCGGTCACGAAGTCGCTCACCATCGCGTCCGGGCTCGGGGCGACGTCGGCGTACACATGGCTCAAGGTGCCGGTGACGGACGACGTCGCCGACATGGCCCGGGTGATGGAGGCGACGACGCTGCCGGCGGTCCTGCTGGGCGGCGACGTCGGCGACGACCAGGACGCGGCGTACGAACGCTGGCGCACGGCGTTGCAACTGCCAACGGTACGGGGGCTGGTGGTGGGGAGGGCCCTGCTGTACCCCGCGGACGGGGACGTGGCGGGGGCGGTGGACACGGCGGTGGGGCTGCTGTGAGCCCCTCTCCTCCCGCCGCAACGGCGAGCAACCACGAACACCACGACCAAGGAGTCCGGCGGTGCCCAGCATGACGAGCCACACCCTTCCCCACTGCGCCCTCCGCATCCTCACCCTCCCCGCAGGTGACAGCCACACCTTCGCCACCGCCGACCACGAATGGATCGTCCTCCCCCTCAGCGGCAGCTGCACCGTCACCACCGCCGAAGGCGAAACCTTCGAACTCCGAGGCCGCGCCTCCGTCTTCACGGCCGTCACCGACTTCGCCTACGTCCCCCGCGACACCACGGTCACCGTCACCTCCCCGGCCGGAGGCCGTTTCGCCGCAGCCGGCGCCCGCTGCGAGAACCGCCTCCCCGCCCGCCACGGCGCGGCCGACACCGTCCCCATCGAGCTCCGCGGCAGCGGAACCTGCTCCCGCCAGGTCAACAACTTCGCCGCCGCGAACGCCTTCCCCTGCGACCGGCTCATCGCTGTCGAAGTCCTCACCCCCGGCGGCAACTGGTCTTCCTACCCGCCCCACAAACACGACGAGTACCACCCGGGCGAGGAGTCCCGACTGGAGGAGATCTACTACTTCGAGATCGCCGACGGGCCCACCGGCACCCCGGGCCTCGGCTACCAGCGGGTCACGCCCTCCCGCCCCGGCGGAACCGAGGTCCTCGCCGAAGTCCGCACCGGCGACGCCGTCCTGATCCCCGACGGCTGGCACGGCCCGTCCATCGCGGCCCCCGGCCACGACATGTACTACCTCAACGTCATGGCAGGCCCCCGCGCCGAACGCGAGTGGCTGATCCGCGACCACCCCGACCACACCTGGATCCGCTCGACCTGGCCGGACCAGGAGACGGACCCCAGACTGCCCCTGTACTCCGCCCGCCCCGACCGCTCCACTCACTCCGCCCACTCCCCTCATTCCCCGGAAGGCCGAGGACGCGTATGACGACGAAGCCCCGCCGCCTCACCGTCGCCCAGGCGCTGGTGGAGTTCCTCGCCCACCAGTACACCGAGCGCGACGGCCGCCGTCGGCGCCTGATCACCGCCTGCTGGGGGATCTTCGGCCACGGCAACGTCGCCGGCATCGGCCAGGCCCTGCTGGAGACCGGCGACGCCCTGCCCTTCCACCAGGGCCGCAACGAACAGGCCATGGTGCACGCCGCCGTCGGCTACGCCCGCCAGTGCGACCGGCTCTCCGCGCACGCGGTCACCACCTCCATCGGCCCCGGCGCCACCAACCTCGTCACCGGCGCCGCCCTCGCCACCGTCAACCGCATCCCCGTGCTCCTCCTCCCCGGCGACACCTTCGCCACCCGCCCCGCCGACCCGGTGCTCCAGCAGCTCGAACACCCCGCCGCGGGCGACGTGTCGGTCAACGACTGCCTCCGCCCGGTCTCCCGCTATTTCGACCGCATCGTGCGCCCCGAGGCGCTGATCCCCGCCGCCCTCCAGGCCATGCGCGTCCTGGCCGACCCCGTCGAGACCGGCGCCGTCACCCTCGCGCTCCCGCAGGACGTGCAGGCCGAGGCGTACGACTGGCCGGAGGAGTTCTTCGCCGACCGCGTCTGGCACGTCCGCCGCCCCGCGCCCGATCCGGCCGAACTCGCCGCCGCCGCACGGGCGGTGCGGCAGGCCCGCCGTCCGCTGCTGATCGCGGGCGGCGGCGTGGTCCACAGCGAGGCCGAGGAAGCACTGCGCACCTTTGCCGACGCAACCGGCATCCCCGTCGCCTCCACCCAGGCCGGCAAGGGCGCCCTGCACCACGCCCACCCCGCGGACGTCGGCGGCATCGGCCACACCGGCACGGCCGTGGCCAACGCCCTGGCCCGCACCGCGGACGTCGTCATCGGCGTCGGCACCCGCTACAGCGACTTCACCACCGCCTCCGCAACTCTCTTCGCCGACCCGGACGTTCGCTTCGTCAACCTCAACATCACCGCGTTCGACGCCTACAAGCAGTCCGCCCTGCCCCTGGTCGCCGACGCACGCACCGGCCTCGAAGCCCTGACCGCGGCCCTGCCCGGCCACCGCGTCGCCGACGACTACGCCGGCGCGTACACCGCCGGCAAGGCCGAGTGGGAGGCGGCCGTCGACCACGCGTACTCCCGCCGCCCCGACGGCGACGGCACCCGCCCCACCCAGGCCCAGGTCATCGGCGCCCTGCAGGCCGTCACAGGCGACGACGACATCGTCGTCAACGCGGCCGGCTCCCTCCCCGGCGACCTGCACAAGCTGTGGCGCGCCCGCTCCCGGCGCCAGTACCACCTGGAGTACGGCTACTCCTGCATGGGCTACGAGATCCCCGCGGCGATCGGCGTGCGCCTGGCCGCGCCCGACCGGCCGGTGTGGGCGCTGGTCGGCGACGGCACGTACCTGATGATGCCGACCGAGCTGGTCACGGCCGTGCAGGAGGGGATCGCCATCAAGGTCGTCCTGCTGCAGAACCACGGCTACGCCTCCATCGGCGGCCTCTCGGAGGCCGTCGGGGGCGAGCGCTTCGGCACCGCCTACCGCTTCCGCGCGCCCGACGGCTCGTACACCGGCGACCCGCTCCCCGTCGACCTCGCGGCCAACGCCGCCTCGCTCGGGATGACGGTCCTGCGCGCCGGAACGGTCGCGGAACTGCGCGCCGCGCTGGCCGAGGCGCGTGCCGCGGACCGTCCCACATGTGTCTATGTGGAGACCGAAACAGCCGACACAGTGTCCGGCGCGCCCCCCGCACAGGCGTGGTGGGATGTGCCTGTCGCCGAGACCGCGACCCGCCCCGCGGCCGTCCGGGCCCGGGAGGAGTACGAGCGCAACGCCGCCGCCCGTCACCGCTACCTTGGAACGTGAGAGAGGCGCACGTCATGAAGACCGTCAACCACTGGATCGGTGGCAAGGCCGTCGAGGGCACCTCGGGCGCCTACGGGCCGGTCACGGACCCCGCGACCGGTGTGCAGACCACCCGGGTCGCCTTCGCCTCGGCCGCCGAGGTGGACGCCGCGGTCGCGGCCGCGAAGGCCGCGTTCGCGACGTGGGGCACCTCCTCGCTCGCCACCCGCACCTCCGTCCTGTTCGCCTACCGCGCGCTGCTGGACCGGAATCGCGATGAGATCGCCCGGCTGATCACCGCCGAGCACGGCAAGGTGCACTCCGACGCGCTCGGCGAGGTCGCCCGCGGCCTGGAGATCGTGGAACTGGCCTGCGGGATCACCACCCAGCTCAAGGGCGAGCTGTCCACCCAGGTCTCCAGCCGTGTGGACGTGGCCGCCATCCGCCAGCCGCTGGGCGTCGTCGCGGGCATCACGCCCTTCAACTTCCCGGCCATGGTGCCGCTGTGGATGTTCCCGCTCGCGATCGCCTGCGGCAACACCTTCGTCCTCAAGCCGAGCGAGAAGGACCCGTCGGCGGCCCTCCTGCTCGCCGAACTGGCCGCGGAGGCCGGGCTTCCGGACGGCGTCCTGAACGTCGTCAACGGGGACAGGACGGCCGTCGACCGGATCCTCGAACACCCGGACATCACCGCCGTCTCCTTCGTCGGCTCCACCCCCATCGCCCGCCACATCCACACCACCGCCTCCGCCAACGGCAAGCGCGTCCAGGCGCTGGGCGGCGCCAAGAACCACATGCTGGTGCTCCCCGACGCCGACCTCGACGCGGCCGCGGACGCCGCCGTCTCGGCGGCCTACGGCTCCGCGGGCGAGCGCTGCATGGCGATCTCGGCGGTCGTGGCCGTGGGCGACACCGGCGACAAGCTGGTCGCGAAGATCCGCGAGCGCGCCGAGAAGATCAAGATCGGTCCCGGCGACGACCCGGCCTCCGAGATGGGCCCGCTGATCACCAAGGCCCACCGCGACAAGGTCGCCTCGTACGTGCAGGGCGCCGCAGCCCAGGGCGCCGAGGTCGTCCTCGACGGCACGGGCTGCACGGTCGAGGGCTACGAGGACGGCCACTGGATCGGCCTGTCCCTGCTCGACAAGGTCCCCACCGACGCCGACGCCTACCGCGACGAGATCTTCGGCCCCGTGCTGTGCGTGCTGCGCGCCGAGACCTACGAGGAGGGCGTGGCCCTCATCAACGCCTCGCCCTGGGGCAACGGCACCGCCGTCTTCACCCGCGACGGCGGCGCGGCCCGCCGCTTCCAACTGGAGGTCCAGGCAGGCATGGTGGGCGTCAACGTCCCCATCCCGGTCCCGGTCGGTTACCACTCCTTCGGTGGCTGGAAGGACTCCCTCTTCGGCGACCACCACATCTACGGCAACGACGGCGTGCACTTCTACACGCGCGGCAAGGTCGTGACGACGAGGTGGCCGGACCCGGAGGACGGGGGAGTGGACCTGGGGTTCCCCAGTCACCGGTAGTGCTCCGCGCGGGGTGCGCCGCTGGTCGGCGCGCCCCTCCTACCAGTCGAACCCCGCCTCGTACGTGACCTCCGCCAGCGTCCGCTGCCCCACCAGACTGGGGTGGAAGTAGTCCGCCGTGCTCACATCAGCCGCCGAGAAGCGGTGGTCGAAGACCGCATCCCCGTCATAGCGGCACCCCGCATCCTCCCCGCACACCTTCTCCAGCGCCGCGTTGTAGTCCACCACCCGCTCCCGCACCCGCTCCCTCCGCTCCGCGTCGCCCGCCGCGAGCGACGTCGGGTTGGCGAGCACCGCCTGGCACACCCCGCCGTCCTTCCACGCCTTGACCGCCGCCGGGTTGCCCTTCCCCAGTTCCCACACCCGGAGGGGATCCGGCACGCTCGCGACGAACACCGACGCGTCGGGAGCCCCGGACCGCAGGATCCGCAGCGCCGCCCGGATCCGGCTCGCGAACGAACCGACCGAGGTCATCCGCGCCTCGGACGCCGCGCAGGCGTCACCCCCGCCGATCATGATCGTGACGTAGTCGATCCCGCCCTCCGCGACGGCGGCCCGTGCCTGCTGTGCGAGGTCGGCGGACGTGGCCCCGGCCCGGGCCTCGTTGTAGGGGAGCACCTCGGGGTTGAGCTCCTTGATGCGCGCGTAGTGGCTGCCGACGGCCGGATTGGCGCCGGCGGACCACGAGTTCCGGGCGCACAGCGTGCCGCCGCCCACCGTGCACGAGTTGACGGCGCGGGTCAGCGAGTCGCCCAGCGCGGCCATCCGCGTCGGAATGGGCGGGGTGGCGTGGGCGGTACCGGCGGTGGCGGCCAGCAGCGCCGTCGCGGTGGCGGCGCACACGGCCGTTCGGCGGAATCTCATCGCGGATCTCCTCCTCTGCACGCGCAGGTGTGACGGTCACACCCGTCTGCCTCTGCCCGTGGGGGGAGCACCGTGGGGAGTCTGGAACGTCCGTGATCGCCGGTCAAGACCGTCAAATCGCCAAGAGCACGCCAAATCGGCGGGCCACTCTCCGCTTATCGTTCGCCAGGACACTACTCTCAGCCATATGACCTGGTCGAGCGCCCTGAAAGACACCGCCCGGGCCGGGCTGACGGTCGAGCGGACCACGCTCGAACCCCTCGTCGCCGTCCGCGGCGCCTGCGGTGTCGCGATCGTCATCGGCGTCCTGCTGGGCTTCGGCTCGCCCGCGCTCGCCGTCTCCTCCGCCTTCGGAGCCTTCGCCTCCGGTCTCGCCACGTTCCAGCGCAGCTGGCGGCCGCGCCCCATCCTGGCCCTCGCGGTCGCAGCAGGCCTCGGCGTCAGTACGTTCCTGGGCTACCTGGCCGCCTTCGACCACGTCGTGTTCGTCACGCTGCTGGCCGTCTGGACCCTGCTCGCCGGCATGGCCTGGGCCATCGGGCCCGTCTCCGGCCTCATCGCCACCCAGACGGTGGCGGTCATGCTCGTCACGGTCACCCTGCCCACCTCCGTCGCCGGTGCCGCGCAGCACGGCGCACTGATCGTCTTCGGCGGTCTGGTCCAGGCCGCGCTCATCGTCCTGTTCCCCATCCGCCCCTGGGGCCGGCAGCGCGACGCGCTCGCCGACGCGCTGGCCGCCGAGGCCGACTACGCCCGCAGGCTGCGGCACGACCCGGTGGCCCCCTTCGACCCCCAGCCCCTGATGGACGCCCGGCACGCCGCCGAGCTGACGCCCAGCCAGGCACGCAGCCGCCCGCGCCAGCTGGCCGGCCCGCGCGGCGTCGCCGAACGGCTGCGCCCCGTGCTCGCCGCCCTCGCCGACCCCGTCCTCGGCGCACCCCCCGAGGGTCCCGAACGCGACCGCGCCCGCGAACTGCTGGGCGCCGCCGCAAGCGTTCTCGACGCCGTCGCCCGGGCCATCCGCACCGGAAAACCGGTACGGCTCTCGCCGGAGACCATGGCCACGCTGGAGGTCCCGGCCGACGGGCCCAAGCTGAACGGCGCCGCCCGCCGGTCCGCACTCCGCCTGATGGCCCTCCTCGCGGACGTGGTCGAGGCCAGCGACGAGCCCGTGAAGCCCACCCGGCCCACCACCCCGGAGGAGCGCCGCCACCTGCTGCGCCCCACCGTCCCCCGGCTCGTCCCCGTCGCCCTGCGCGCCCTGAGGCGCGAGGCCCGCTGGTCGTCCGCCATCGGCCGGCACGCGGTCCGCGTCTCGGCGGTCGCCTGCGCCGGCTACGTCGTCGGCACCGCCCTCCCGCTCGGACACGGCTACTGGGCGCCGATGACCTCGGTGATGGTGATGCGCCCGGACTTCGCCCAGACCTACCAGCGCGGCATCGCCCGCTTCGCCGGAACCCTCGTCGGCGTCTTCATCGGCGGCGGGATCGCGGTCCTCACCCACCCCGGCCGGTACGTCTGCGCCGGGCTGTCGGTGCTGTGCGTGGGGCTGCTGTATCTGCTGATGCAGAGCGGCTACTTCGTGGTGTCGGCGTGCATCGGCGCGTACGTCGTCTTCCTGCTGGGCATCGTCGGCGAGGCGTGGTCGCAGACGGTCCAGGAGCGGCTGGCCCTGACCCTGCTGGGCGGGCTGCTGGCGATGGCCGCGTACGCGCTCTTCCCCGTCTGGGAGACGACGAAGCTGCGCGACCGCCTCGGCGACTGGCTGCGCACCACCGGCGACTACACGCTCGCCGTCCTCGCCCTCCACGCCCGCCCGGCCGACCGGCGGCCGCGCCGCGTGCGCGAGGCCCTGCTCGACTGCCGCGCCGCCCGCCTGGAATGGGACGAGGCCGCGGCCCGCGCCCAGAAGGAACCGGTCCGCCACCGCGGCATCTCCCGCAGCGCCGAGCGCGCGTCCGAGGCGGCCCTGATCACGATGGGCCGCGTGACCATGCTGATGGAGGCCCACCTCCCGGACCGCGACGCCGAACCCTCCCCGGCAGCGGAGAAGTTCGCCACGACCCTGCGCATCGCCCTGCCGACGGCGGTGGAGGCAGTACGGGTCCGGGAGACCCTGGACTGGTCGAAACCCCGCGCGGCACTGACCGAATGGCAGGAGAAGGAGGGCGACGAGGGGGTGGCGGTGCGCGCGTCGGAACTGCTGATGGACGCGCTGGAGGAACTGGGGGAGGCGCTGTCGCCGGGGATGAAGGGGAAGAACCGGGCGAAGCGGCGGGGGTAGTGCCGGGCAACTTCAGCCCGTCCGGCGTTTGAGGACGAGCGGCGAAGCCGCGATCAGGGGGGCGGGGGCGAAGCCCCCTGAGAAACGGTGAAAGGGTGGGGCCGGGGCATCATCCCCCGAACAGCCGCCCCAAGTGCGCGTCCACCAACCCCATCGCCTCCTCCGGCGAGTGCACGCCGAGCAGCGCATAGCTGCCCAGCCCGTCGACCAGCGCCATGAACAACGCCGCCTCCGTCTCCGGATCCCGATCCGGAGCCACCTCCCCCCGCTCCATGGCCGAGCGCAGCAACCCCGCATAGAACTCCCGCAGCGCAGGCGCCCCTTCCCGCGCGTGCCGCTGCAACTGCTGGTCGTGCACGGCCCGGATGAAGTAGGCGATCTGGACGAGCAGCCCCGTCCGGCTCTCGTCGTTCAGCGGCAGCATCTCCGCCGCGACCTCCCGCAGGACGATCCGCGGCGCGGGCGGCTCGTCGCTCAGCGCCGTGATGCGGTCCCGGATCCGCCCGGTTGCCATCTCGTTGATGTGCTCCAGTGCGAACACCAGCATCTCGTCCTTGGACGAGAAGTAGTGCTGGAGCTGTCCCAGCGAGATCCCGGCCTCCGCCGCCACGTCCCGCAGGCTCGCCCCGTCCAGCCCCCGCGCGGACGCGATCCGCCACAACGCCTCGGCGATGCGCCGACGACGCTCTCCATGGTCAACGCGCTTGGGCACGGGCAGCAGCCCTTCCGTTTTCCGTTTTACAGGTCGTTCGTATTGCTATAGCTTAGCGGCAACGCTTCGCCATACAACTGACCTGCAAAGCCTGCAAGGCCTGTACGGCCTGCAAAGGATCGGGGGGCCCGATGCCGCCAGTACTCCGCCCGCCTCGCCACCGCATGGACCCCCGTGCCCGCACCTGGTGGGCCGTCCAGGCCTGGACGGCCGTCAGCGGCCCGATCCTCCTGGTGGCCGCCGCACTCCTCGTCCTGTCCGCTCTCTTCTTCCCCGGCGCCCTGCCCTGGCTGGCCCCCCTGGCGCTCGTCGTCCTGGCCCTCCCCGCGCTGCTCTACGCGCTGGTCATGCCGGCCTGGCGCTACCGCGTCCACGCCTGGGAACTCGGCGAATTCGCGGTCTACGCAGCCGGCGGCTGGTTCTGGCAGAAGCGCCGCATCGTCCCGCTCTCCCGCGTGCAGACCGTCGACACCCATCGCGGACCGCTCCAGCAGCGCTTCGGGCTCGCCACGGTCGTCGTCACCACCGCCTCCACGGCGGGCGACGTGAAGATCGTCGGCATATCCGGGGCCGACGCCGGCATGCTCGCCGAACGCATCGGCGAAGCAGCCCAGTTGATGCCGGGGGACGCAACGTGACAACCCGTGCCGAAACCCCCTGGCGCACCCTCTCCCCGCGCACCCTCCTCGCCCACTGCGCCTGGCTCGGCGCCCCCCTCGGCTCCTTCGGCCTCACCCTCCTGGCCACCGGCGGACGCCTCGACGGCGGCGCCTGGGGCACCCTCGGCTCCCTCACCGGCGTCTTCCTCGTCATCACCGCCGCCGGCTTCGTCACCTACCGCCGCACCCGCTACCGCGTCACCCCCGACGCCTTCGAACTGCACACGGGCCTCTTCACCCGCCGCGTCCGCTCCGTCCCCCTCCACCGCATCCGCAACGTCGACCTCACCGCCAACCCCGTCCAGCGCGTTCTCGGCCTCGCCGTCCTGCGCGCCGGAACGGGCGGCGGCACGCATGGCGCCGCGCTCTCCCTCGAAGCCCTCACCCGCCCCGCCGCGGAACGGCTTCGCGTCGAACTCCTCGCCCGCGCCGGGGCCGTGGACGCCGAGGACCCCGTCCTCTCCACCGCCGATCCCCGCTGGCTGCGCTACGCACCGCTCACCTTCTGGATCTTCGGAGGGGTGTTCGCCGCAGTGGGCGCGATCTGGCGCATTTTCGACGGTGTCGGCATCAAGCCCTGGCGGATCGGCTTCGTCCGCCACGCCTTCGAGGACTTCGGCAACAGCGCCTTGTGGTTGACGATTCCACTCGCTCTCCTCGTGATCGTCACGCTCGGTGCGGTCGGCGCCATGGCCCTCTACGCCGAGAACTGGTGGAAGTACCGCCTGGAATGGACCGACGCGGCCACCCTCCGCGTCCGCCGCGGCATGTTCACCACCCGCTCCGTCTCCATCGAACGTGCCCGCCTGCGCGGCGTCGTCCTGCGTGAACCGATGCTGCTGCGCGCAGGCGGCGGCGCGAGCGTGCGCGCCGTGGCCGGCGGCCTCGGCAACCGCGAGGAGAACCGCAAGCGCAGCGTCATCCTCCCGCCCGCCCCCAAGTCCGAGGCGGTGCATGTCTGTACGCACGTACTCGGCCAACAGGGCGGTCAGGTGAACACCGCACTGACCGCTCACCCGCGCGCCGCGCTGCGCCGCCGCTTCGTCCGAGGGGTGTTGTGGGCAGTGGCCCCGGTGACGGCCGCACTCGCCGTCCTCGGCACCCTCCTCACCCCCGTCCTCCTCTCTTGCGCAGCCGCCTACGCCGTCCTCGCCACACCGATCGTCTACGCCCTCGCCCGTGACGCCTACCGCTCACTCGGACACGCACTGCGCGGCAACTGGCTCGTCATCCGCTCCGGCACTTTCGAGCGCGAGACGGTGACCCTCGACCGGTCGTCCGTCCTGGCATGGACGTTCACGGACACCCCGTTCTCCCGGCGCGCCGGAGTCGTCACGGCAACCGCCGCCGTCGCCGCCGGCGAGGACGGATACCGCATTCGGGACATGGCGGCCGCGGAGGCCGCAGGCTTCGCAGACACCGTCGTGCCAGGGATGTTGAGGGAGTTTCTGGACATCTGACAGCCGTCCGAAAATTAGTCCCCGGTTTTTGTTATCCACCCGTCCGCTCTGCGTCTCCTATGTGTCGGACCGAACGGAAAGAGGTGGTCGGGGCGTGAAGAGTGAGAGCGTGGCCGTGGTCGAGGCGGCGCGAGCCGGAGACGCGGCGGCACAGGACGAGCTCGTCGCCACGTACCTGCCGCTCGTCTACAACATCGTCGGCCGGGCCCTCAACGGCCACGCCGACGTCGACGACGTCGTCCAGGAGAGCATGCTGCGCGTCATCAACGGCCTCGACGGCCTGCGCGACCCCGCCGGGTTCCGCTCATGGCTCGTCGCCATCACCACCAACCAGATACGCACCCACTGGCGGCAGCGCCCCGAGGCGCCCGTCAGTGGTCTCCAGGAGGTCGCCGAAGTCCCCGACCCCGACGCGGACTTCGTCGACCTCACCATCGTCCGGCTCGGCCTGGAGGGCCAGCGCAAGGAGGTGGCCGAGGCCACCCGCTGGCTCGACGACGGCGAGCAGACCGTCCTCTCCCTCTGGTGGCTCGAAGCGGCCGGTGAACTGACCCGCGCCGAGGTCGCCGCCGCCCTGGAGCTCACCCCGCAGCACACGGCAGTGCGCGTCCAGCGCACCAAGGAGCAACTCGACGTCGCCCGCGGCGTCGTACGGGCCCTCGCCGCCCAGCCGCGCTGCGCACAGCTCGCCGAACTCGTTTCGCACTGGGACGGCACCCCGTCCGCCCTCTGGCGCAAGCGGATCGCCCGCCACGCGCGCGACTGCGGCACCTGCGGCGGCTCCTGGTCCTCGCTCGTCCCCGCCGAGCGGCTTCTCGTCGGCCTCGGCCTCGTACCGCTCGGCGCCGGGCTGCTCGCATGGTGGGGGAGCGGCGCCGTCCTGCGCGACGCCCAGCCGGTCTCCCACGTGGTGCGCGGCCACCGGGCCGGCTCCGGCCGCCGCCGCGCCAACAAGGACGGCCGCCGCCGCACCGTGGCCGGAGCCGCGGCCGCCGCACTCGTGGCCGCCGGTGTGCTGGGCGGCCTGTACCTCTACACCGACTCCTCCAACGGCAAGCCGACCCGCACCCAGGCCGCCGGCGACGTACCGGCCAGCGTGAAGGCCCTCGACGCCAAGACCTCGGCCGTACCGAGCCCTTCCGCCTCGGCCTCTGCCTCCGCTTCTGCGTCCGCCTCCCCGTCGGCGAGCGCCTCGCCGTCGCCCAGCGCGACGACGGCCTCCCCGAAGGCCGAGCCCTCCAGCGAGACCCCCGACGCCCCGGCACCCAAGGCCCCGGCCCGCCCGGCCCCGCAGCCGAAGTCCGCCCCCGCGGACGGCGGCCTCGTCCAGCAGGTGATCAGCCTGGTGAACGTGGAGCGCGCCAAGGCCGGTTGCTCACCGGTCGCCGAGAACAGCCAGCTGGACGCTTCGGCCCAGGGCCACTCCGACGACATGGCCGCCCGCCACTTCTTCGACCACACCAACCCCTCCGGCCAGGGCCCGGGCGAGCGCATCACCGCCGCGGGCTACCACTGGAGCACGTACGGCGAGAACATCGCCTACGGCCAGGCCGACCCGGCGTCGGTGATGGACAGCTGGATGCACAGCGACGGCCACCGCCGGAACATCCTGAACTGCGCCTTCAAGGAGATAGGCGTGGGCATCAACCAGGCGCCGGGCGGCCCGCGTTGGACGCAGAACTTCGGGGCGAGGTAGGGGGAAGGGGCTCGGCTGGACGCAAATCTTCGGACACGCCGTGCGGGGTGATGGTTTGGGGTGGCGGGGCCGCCTATAGAGGCAGTCTGTGGTCGCTGATGGCGGTGACGAACGTCCGCCACGCGGCGGCGGGCACGAGGAGCGCGGGCCCGTGCGGGGCGGTTTTGCTGTCCCGTATGGGCACCGCGCCGGTGGGTATTCGGGCGGGGGCCCATTCGAGGCAGTCGCCGCCGTTGGGGCCGCTGTGACTCGACTTGAGCCACGCGCCCACCTCGACGCAGTCCCCGCCGTTGTTGCTGCTGTAGCTGCTCTTTCGCCATGAGGTCATGGGCCGAGCTCCTCCAGGTGCTTTCGGATCAGGTCAGCTGATGCGTTGGGGGATAGGGCCATGGCCCTGATCAGGTCGTACGAGTACGACGCAGCGGTCACTTCGGCCACATCTACCGCCATCCGGCCCTGGGAGAACCCGTTGACGTGGAGTACATCTTCCCCCGAGTCGAAGCCCATGATGGTGAACGAGCCATCCAGCCCCGGGTGAGGTGGAGCATCTCGCGGCACTACCTGGATCACCGTGCGAGGTTGCTCGCTTGCGTGAAGCAGATGTTCAAGCTGCCGCCTCATATTGGCCGAGGTGGCAAGGGGGCGAATCAGTGCGTATTCGTCGATGACGAACCAGGTGTGGGGTGGGTTTTCCCGCTCGAAGAGACTCTGTCGAGTCATGCGGGCGGCCACTAGGTCGTCAAGGCTGTCCGGTCGTCCACCGGCAAGTACCGCCCGCGCGTACTCCTCTGTTTGCAGCAACCCTGGAATGACCTGTGCTTGGAACGAGCGGATGGACGTGGCCTCCCGCTTCATCTCCACATACGGCAGGAACCAGCTCGGGTAGGCGAACCGGATCACCAGCGGGTGCAGGCGTCCGAAGTGTCCGTCCGTGCCGAACGCCACGTCGAGGTCCCGTGCGAGGTCCTCCGAAGGAACCCGCCGTGCCGCCTCCACATAACTGATCATCGCCTGCGTCGTATGCGCCCTCTTGGCGCACTCCCCCTGCGACAGCCCCGCTGCCGTCCGCACACGCCGCAGCTCGGAGCCGAAGAAGGCCAGGAGGGACGAGGTCGGGTCCGGTGCGTCGGTCTCGGCGGTCATGCGTGGCACCCTTCGCCATAACTCTTCCGGTGTTATCGGCTCCCCTCTTTTGGAGCGTACTCGCGGACCGCAACTCTGGTGGCACACCGAGTAGTTGACCCCACGCACGAGGTACTCATGCCGCCATCCGACGCCCCGCTCCCGCCGAAGCCCCTACTGCCGACCCGGCGCCGCCCGAACCCCTGTCCGGAGTGCCGCCGCATCCGGGCGGCGTACCACGCCGCGTCCCGCGAGGGGAACCGTGCAGCGGTCGAGTGGTGCATTGCGGCCATGGGCCGTCATCACCGCGCCGCCCACTGAGTCACCGGCGCCGCACGGTGGCCCGAAGGTACTCGCGGTTCATCGTGCCTATCGCCGACAGCGGGATCCCCTTCGGGCAGGCGACAGCACACTCGCCCGTGTTCGTGCAGCCGCCGAACCCTTCGGAGTCCATCGTCTCCACCATCCCGAGCACGCGCGACTCCCGCTCGGGAGCCCCCTGCGGGAGCACGTTCAGGTGCACCACCTTGGCCGAAGTGAAGAGCATCGCGGACCCGTTGGGGCAGGCGGCGACGCACGCTCCGCACCCGATGCACTCCGCGTGCTCGAACGCGAGGTCGGCGACCGGCTTCGGTACGGGCGTCGCGTGTGCGTCGGGTGCCGAGCCGGTGGGGACGGAGACGTAGCCGCCGGCGCCGATGATCCGGTCGAACGCGGACCGGTCGACGACCAGATCCTTGACGACGGGGAAGGCGCCGGCCCGCCACGGCTCGACGTCGACGACGTCGCCGTCCTGGAAGTGCCGCATGTGGAGCTGGCAGGTGGTGGTCCGCTCGGGGCCGTGCGCCTGCCCGTTGATGACCATGCCGCATGCGCCGCAGATGCCCTCGCGGCAGTCGTGGTCGAAGGCCACGGGCTCGTCGCCGCGCAGGATGAGTTCTTCGTTGAGGTGGTCGAGCATCTCCAGGAAGGACATGTCCGGACTGATGCCCGTCACCTCGTACGTGACCATGCTGCCGGCGGCGTCCGCCGAAGGCTGGCGCCAGATGCGCAGGGTGAGCTTCATGCGTAGCTCCGCTGGGTGGGGTGGACGTACTTGAAGTGCAGGTCTTCCTTGTGGAGGACGGGCGCCGTGCCGGTGCCCGTGAACTCCCAGGCGGCCACGTAGCCGAACTCCTCGTCCCTGCGCGCGGCTTCGCCGTCGGCCGTCTGGCTCTCCTCGCGGAAGTGCCCGCCACAGGACTCGCTCCGGTGCAACGCATCAAGGCACATGAGCTCGGCGAGCTCCAGATAGTCGACGATGCGGTTGGCCTTCTCCAGCGACTGGTTGAGCTCCTGGCCGCTGCCCGGCACCGTGATCCGGCGCCAGAACTCCTCCCGTATCTCCGGGATCCGGTCCAGCGCCTTGCGCAGCCCGCTCTCGGTGCGGGCCATGCCGCACTCGTCCCAGAGCAGCTCGCCGAGCTCGCGGTGGAACGAATCGGGCGTCCGGTCGCCGTCGTTCTCCAGCAGACGGCGCAACCGGTCGCTCACACCGTTCACTGCTTCCGTGACCGCCGGATGGTCGTGCGGCACGTCGTCGTGCGGATGGCGGGCCAGGTAGTCGTTGATGGTGGACGGCAGGACGAAGTAGCCGTCGGCCAGCCCCTGCATCAGGGCCGAGGCGCCCAGCCGGTTGGCGCCGTGGTCGGAGAAGTTGGCCTCGCCGATGGCGAAGAGGCCGGGGACGGTGGTCTGCAGGTCGTAGTCCACCCACAGGCCGCCCATCGTGTAGTGGATGGCGGGGTAGATGCGCATGGGCACCTCGTACGGATCCTCGGCGGTGATCCGCTCGTACATCTCGAAGAGGTTGCCGTACTTGGCCTCGACCGCCTTGCGCCCCATGCGCCGGATCGCGTCCGCGAAGTCCAGGTACACCCCCTGTCCGCCGGGCCCGACGCCGCGCCCTTCGTCGCACACGTTCTTCGCCGCACGCGAGGCGATGTCGCGCGGGACGAGGTTGCCGAAGGACGGATAGATCCGTTCCAGGTAGTAGTCCCGCTCGTCCTCGGGGATCTCGGCCGGGGGCCGCGTGTCGCCTTGGGCCTTGGGCACCCAGATCCGGCCGTCGTTGCGCAGCGACTCGCTCATCAGCGTCAGCTTCGACTGATGGTCGCCGGACCGCGGGATGCAGGTCGGGTGGATCTGGGTGAAGCAGGGGTTGGCGAAGTACGCACCGCGCCGGTGGGCCCGCCAGACGGCCGTGGCATTGGAGTTCTTGGCGTTGGTCGACAGGTAGAACACATTCCCGTAGCCGCCGCTGGCGAGCACGACCGCATCGGCGAAGTACGTGTCGATCCGCCCGGTGATCAGATCCCGGGCGACGATCCCCCGGGCCCGCCCGTCGACGACGATCAGGTCGAGCATCTCCGTGCGGGCGTGCATCTCGACGGCTCCGGCATCGATCTGCCGGCTGAGCGCCTGGTACGCGCCGAGCAGCAGCTGTTGCCCGGTCTGGCCGCGGGCGTAGAACGTCCGCGAGACCTGCACGCCGCCGAAGGAGCGGGTGTCCAGCAGCCCTCCGTACTCGCGGGCGAAGGGCACGCCCTGGGCCACGCACTGGTCGATGATCTCGACGGAGATCTGCGCGAGCCGGTGCACATTGGACTCCCGGGCGCGGAAGTCGCCGCCCTTGACCGTGTCGTAGAAGAGCCGGTGCACGGAATCGCCGTCGTTGCGGTAGTTCTTGGCGGCGTTGATCCCGCCCTGCGCGGCGATGGAGTGGGCGCGGCGCGGGGAGTCCTGGTAGCAGAACTGCACGACGTGGTAGCCCTGTTCGGCGAGCGTGGCCCCGGCGGCACCGCCCGCCAGGCCCGTCCCGACGACGATGACGGTGTGCTTGCGCCGGTTCGCCGGATTGACGAGCTTGGCCTCGAACCGGCGCCGGTCCCACCGCTCGGCGATCGGCCCGCCGGGCGCCTTCGTATCGCTGACGGGACCGCCGGTCCCGTACTGGAGGTACTCGCTCATGGTCAGCTCACGACTCCCGTCATGACACCGATGGGTACGGCAATGAATCCGCAGGTCAACAGGGCAGCAAGGGCGTTCGCGAGGAACTTGAACGCCCGGTCGCGGCGCGGGGAGTTGGCGCCCAGCGTCTGGGCCGCGCTCCAGAATCCGTGCCGAATGTGGAGACCGAGGGCCAGCATGGCGACGATGTAGAAGACATCGACGTACCAGCGGCCGAAGGACGCCACCAGGTTCTCGTAGGGGTGTCCCTCCTGGGCGTTGGGGTTCACGGTGAGGGTGGTCAGGTCGAGGATGTGCCACACGATGAACAGGCCGAGGATCACCCCGCCCCAGCGCATCGTCCGCGTCGCATAACTCGCGCGGGCCCGCTTGCGCACGTACTTCGCGGGTCGCGCTGCGAGGTCGCGGCGGCTGAGCTGGTACGCGGCCGTGCCGTGCAGCACGACCGAGACGGTCAGTCCCACCCGCGCGATCCACAGGAACCACTCGTGGTGCAGGAAGGGCTCTCCGATGGTGCGGATCCACTGCCCGTAGTGGTTGAACTCCCCGGCTCCGAAGAACACCTTCAGATTGCCCATCATGTGGGCGACCAGGTACGCCAGCATGATCAGGCCGGTGACCGCCATGACCGCCTTCTTGCCGACGGTCGACCGCCACGCGGAGCCGATGAAGGAGGACGCAGGTGCCCTCCGGGTCGTCGCCAGTGCCATGACCCGAGACGCTAGGCCGCCGCTCGGCGATCCGTCCAAGACATGATGAGCCTGGTTTCGATAGGCATCTCCTATGCAAGCACTACCATGCCGCTGTGCAACTCCAGCAGCTCCGCTACTTCGCCACCGTCGCCGGACTCCGCCACTTCACCCGGGCCGCGGAGGTGCTGCACGTCGCCCAGCCCTCGCTGTCCCAGCAGATCCGTTCTTTGGAACGGGAGTTGGGCGCCGAGCTCTTCCACCGCGCCCGCGGCAACATCACCCTCACCGACGCCGGCGAGGCCCTCCTGCCGCTGGCCCGGCGCATTCTGGCCGACGCGGATACCGCACACCGCGAGGTGCAGGAAGTCGCTCAGCTGCGCCGGGGCAGAGTGCGCCTGGGCGCCCCGCCCAGCCTGTGCGCGAGCCTCGTCCCGGACGTGCTGCGCACGTATCACGCCCGGTATCCCGGCATCGACCTCCTCGTCGACGAGGGCGGCTCCCGTGACCTCGTCCGCACCCTTGCCGCGGGCGAGCTCGACCTGGCCCTGATCATCACTCCGCTCGGTGCCGCGGCCCCCGCCCTCGCCACCACGGAACTGCTGCACGAGGAACTGGTCGTCGTCACCTCCCCTTCCGATCCGCCTCCCGTCCTCCGGCGCCGCATCCGCGTGGAGGACCTCCGCGACCTCCCGATGGTCATGTTCCGCCGGGGCTACGACCTGCGGGAGATCACCATCTCCGCCTGCCGCGAGGCCGGTTTCGAACCGTCCTTCACGGTGGAGGGCGGGGAGATGGACGCGGTGCTGGGCTTCGTGCGTGCGGGCCTGGGCCTGGCCGTGGTTCCCGGCATGGTGGCCTCCCGGTCCGGCCTTCGCGTCACCCCTTTCGAGGGTGACCGCATGCGCCGCACGGTGGCCGTCGCCCACCGCAAGGACGCCCCGCCGCCGCGCGCCGCGCGGGAGTTGCGCAGGGTGCTGCTGGAGCACCTCGGCGCCGGCGCCGCCTCCGAGAATCCCCTGTGATCCTGCCGGCCCTGCTAACCCTCGCCCAGATCGGCGTTGACGATCGCCCGCAGCGCGGCGAGGTGTGCCCGATAGGCCGCGCGCCCGTCCTTGGTGAGGCGCAGCCAGACCCGCTGGCGCGTCTCGCGCACCGCACGCCGCTGCTCGACGTAGCCCGCGTCCGTCAGGACCGTCACGTGCTTGCTGAGCACCGAGGGGCTCACCCCGAGCGTGTCCCGTATCGTCCCGAACTCGATCTCCTCGACGGCGTCGAGCGCGGCGCAGATCCGCAGCCTGTTCGGCGCGTGGATCGTCTCGTTGAAGCCGTCTTCGGGGGCGGTCACGGTGCGGGTATGCCCTTCTTGCGGGGAAAGCGGTCGATGACCAGGGTGCCACCTGCGACCAGCAGTGCTGCCAGCACCCATATCCACGACATGCCCGCGAGCCGGTCCAGCAGGTCCGCCCCCACGAATCCCAGCAGTCCGAGCACGGCGCCGCCGAGCATCTGCCGTCCCACCTTCGGGGTGTAGCGGTGCTTGACGCCGCTGGTCTGCACCTGCCGGATCACGAACGTGATCAGACACGCGAAGGAGACCGCGATGGCGACCAGGTCGTACGGCCTGGGCAGCAGGTTGGCGAGGAAGACCGCGGCCACGCACGCGGCGAGTTTCAGTTCGTACCGGCGCGAGGGCTTGATCGATCCCACCGCCGCCTGCGCCTGCTCGGCGAGCGCCAGCGATTCCGCGGCGCTCTCGCGAGACAGGCGTGAGTTCTCGTCAGTTGCCATGACGGAAAGTCTGGCACGGACTTTCCGTCATGGCAACTGACGAGTTTCCGTTGTGGAAAACTTCGTCACCCTCGGACCCAGCCCCCCACCGCCACCCCCGCGAAGGCGGCCCCGAGTCCGCACACCACGCTTGCCGCCGCGTTCGCCACGGCGTAACTCCGGGCCCCGGCCTCCGCCAGGCGGAGGGTTTCGTAGGAGAACGTTGAATATGTCGTAAGTGCCCCGCACAGGCCCGTCCCCAGCAGCAGGCGCACGTCGGCCGGGGCGGCCGCGGTCAGGACGCCGAGGATGAAGCAGCCCACCACGTTCACCACGAACGTGCCCCACGGGAAGACCGAGTCGTGCCGGGACTGGACCGCGCGGTCCGTCAGGTAGCGGAGAGGAGCGCCGACCAGCGCGCCCCCGATGACGAGGAGCCAGTTCACGCGGGCGCCTCCCGGCCCCGGTAGTGCAGGACCGCGACCTCGTCCAGGGTGACCAGGCCCTCGCCGACCAGCTCGTCGAGGACGGGCAGGAAGGCCTGTACCCGCTCCTCCGTGTCCACGATCACGACCGCCACCGGCAGGTCCTCGCTGAGCGACAGCAGCCGGGTCGTGTGGATCAAGGACGAGGCGCCGAAGCCCTCGATGCCGCGGAAGACGCTGGCGCCCGCCAGACCCGCCGCATGAGCGCGGTGGACGATCTCGGAGTAGAGCGGTCGGCCGTGCACGGTGTCGGACTCGCCGACGTAGGCCGTCACCCGCAGCGCATTGCCGTGGAGTCTCAACGGGACCTCCTGAGAACGAACCGGCGGGTCGACGCCGCCGCTGCCCACACCGCGGCCAACGCCGTCAGCAGCGTGGCGGCCAGGTACGCCAGAGCGCTCGCCACGCGGCCGGCCTGCAGCAACTGCTGCGCGTCCACCGCGTACGTCGAGAACGTGGTGAAGCCGCCCAGCACCCCCGTTCCCAGGAAGGGCCGCACCAGCCGGTGAGCCGAGCCCAGTTCGGAGACGGTGACCAGCAGTACGCCGATCAGGGCGCAGCCGACCGCATTGATCAGGAGCGTGGTCCAGGGGAAGGCTCCGCTCGGCGTCGCCCACAGCAGCCCGGCGCCGTAGCGGGTGACCGCGCCGATGGCCCCTCCGGCGGAGACGACGCCCACGACCGGCCACTGGCCGGAGGGGCGGGGACGGCGTGTGCGCCCGCTCTGTGCCGACGCGACCGCCTCGGCCTGTGACGTGCCCACGTGCGCTCTCTGCCTCCGCCTGTGCCCTACTCCATGCAGAGCTCAGGTTATCGCCCGCTTCCCGTGACGGCCTTCAGATACGCCTCCGCACGGTCCTCGTCCATCAGCCAGTCCTGGTAGTCGGCGGGGTCGGCGAAACCGTTGACGTACCGGTGGGCGATCTCGCGGTGCTCGCCCGCCGCGGTCAGCAGGCGCCGCACGTGCTCGGGCAGCGGTGTGCTCAGCACCAGGTTGGTGAAGGCCGTTCCGTGCCGTGCGTGCTCCCAGTAAGCGGCGAAGACGCCGTGCATCCATGCCCGGTCGAACGGCAACTCGCCCCGCTCGCGGATCGCCGCCAGGTATCGGGCCGCGGCCCGGGCCGCGTTGTTGCTGCCCTGCCCGGTGATCGGGTCGTTGACGACGACCGCATCCGCCATGCCGAGCACGTACGTGTCCGGCGCGACCTCCGCGACGGGATGCCGCACCACCGGAGTGACGGCACCGGACAGCGCGGCCCCCGCATCCGTCGGCTCGGCGTGCGCGCACAGCTCGTACTCCCAGGGTGCCCGCTCGCGCAGCACCTCCAGCGTGCGCGCGAGCACGGCCTGCGGATCGCCGGCCGACTCCTGCCAGCAGTCCAGCGGCCCGCCCGGCACCCCTTCCCACAGCACCGCGTGGCACGGCCCGGACAGCGTCAGCGCCGGCATGACGAAGTACTCGCCGACACCCGGGAAGCCGACCATGCGCAGATACGGCTCGCCCGGTGCCGGTGCGATCCCGTGTGCGTACACGACGGCGACCACGCGTTGCGGGCGGTCGAAGGGGCTGTGCCGCTCGTCCCGACCGAACACCTCCCCGAGCGGCCCGCGCCCCGTGGCGACGACCGTCAGGTCGTGACCGGAGGCCAGCTGAGCCAGGTCGTCGGCGGACGCCTCGCGGTACTCCACGCAGCCGCCCTGCTCCTCGAAGAGCTCCAGCCACCGCGCGGTCTTGATCCGCTGGTCGACGGACTGGGCGGGCGCGGCGAGCGGACCGGTGACGGACGGCCTCCGGCCGTCCTCCGGGTCGACCGTGGTCAGCGAGGCGCCGTGGATCCAGGGAGCCTCGCCGTCCCACAGGTTCAGCCCGGCCTCGCGTTCCAGGGTCAGCGCCGGAGCGAACATCTGCTGGGTGGACGTCACGCGCCCGGCCCTGATCTCCTCAGGTTTTCGCGCGGCGACCACCGTCACCTCGTACCCGGCCGACCGCAGCCCCAGGGCCAGTTGCAGGCCTGCCTGTCCCGCGCCCACGATGGCGATTCTGCGCATTGCCGCCTCCCCCATCGAACGGTTGCCACCCTCACCCGTTGTAAGCGCACAGGGCGCACCGTGTACAGACGGCATACGGGCGGCACGACCGTCGCGGGCACCGTCCGGTTCGCACCTCCATTCGGCCCACGGGGCGGTCACCCGGACGCTTCATGGACGAAACCTTTGTGACTTATGGGCGTTTTACCGGACTCCTGGCCCCATCGGCCGGGGAGCCTGTCCCGTACGACCAAGCAAAGGTGTCTCCCCATGTCACGAATCGCCAAGGCAGCAGTCATCACCGCAACCGTGGGCGCCACTCTCGCCGGCGTCGCCGCCGGCAGCGCGGTCGCCGACGCCGGCGCGAAGGGCGTTGCCGCCGGTTCCCCGGGTGTGATCTCGGGCAACGTCATCCAGATCCCGCTGCACGTGCCGATCAACCTGTGCGGCAACTCCATCGACATCATCGCTCTGCTCAACGCGGCCTCCGGCAACACCTGCGTCAACGGCTGATGCACGGCTAGTCCGCGTCGTCCTCCGGACGGTCCCCGGCCGGGACCCGTCCTGCGTGTGGCGCCCCCGACAGTGTCGGCGGGCGCCACGCGCACGTAGGATCACCTGCCGCCGCTGCGACGGGCGGGGGCGGACCTGGGGATGGGGACGCATGGACGGCACCGAGAACACCATTGAGGGCGCGACGATATGGGGCACGACGATCCAGGGGCGGGACATCCAGTACCACGCCGCCCCTGAATCGCCGACGCCCCGTCAGCTCGCCCCGGCACCACAGAAGTACGTCAATCACCGCCGCACCTTCGCCACGCTCACCCGGGCCGTCGCGGAGCGGACCGCCGGGGCGGCGCCGCTGGTGCTCCTGCTGATCGGCATGCCCGGGGTGGGGAAGACGGCCACCGCGCTGCGCCTGTTGCACGCCCTGAGCGACCGCTTCCTCGGCGGACAGCTCCAGGCCGACATGAGCCCCCAGGGGCCACTGTGTCCCCGCGACCCCGTCGCCGTACTGCAGGGCTTCGTCCGCGCGCTGACATCGCATCAGCCCGACGCGCCCCTGCCCGCAGGCCTCGATGAACTGGCCGCTCACTACAGAACGCTCACATCGGCCCGGCCTGTGCTCGTCCTGCTCGACGACGTGGTGAACGCCGGGCAGGTCCGCGCATTACTGCCCGGACACCCCGGCAGTGTGGTCGTCGTCACCAGCCGCACGCCCCTCACCGGTCTGCAGGCTTCGCACCACATGATGCGTGTTCCTCTGGATGCGTTGAAACCCAAGGCCAGCAAGGAGCTGTTCGAGGCCGTGGCGGGCTCGGGCGTCATGGAACGGCCGCTGCTGGACGGTGTGCTGCACGCCTGTGCCGGGCTTCCCCTGGCCGTGCGGATCGCAGGAGCCAGAGCGAGTGAACTGCGCGACATGGGGGAGGATCCGGCCGGGCTCGCCCGCGAACTCATCGACCGGAGCACCCGCTTGGAGGCGCTCACCGTGCCGGACGACCTTTCGGTTGCGCAGGTCTTCGACGTTGTCTACCGCTCCCTGCACAAGGACGCAGCGGCCCTCTACCGCGCGCTGGGGCTCCACCCCACGCCGGAGTTCTCCCGCGAGCTCGTTCAGTCGCTCGCAGGGGCGCCGGATGACGTGCGGACGCTCGTCCGGGAGAAGCTCCTCGACCCCGCAGGGGACGGCCGGCTGCGCATGCACCGCTTGGTGCACGACCACGCGCGAGCGGCGGCCGACGCCGGTGGGCCGGACGGCGCCGTGGAGCGGTGCATCGACTGGTACCTGACGCTGGCCGCAGCCGTCGAGCGGCTGGTCTCCGACCGCTGGCGCCACGGACAAGTCTTCACCCGCACCGACCTGCCCGCCTTCCCGGACGTGAACACGGCACTCGACGCCCTGGAGCCCGACCGCGCCAACGCCGTGGCCGTCGTCGAACTCGCCCACGCCGCAGGGCACTACGAAGCCGCCTGGCAGCTGTGCGAGGCGCTGCGCGGATTCTTCTACCGTCGCAAGTACCACACGGACTGGATCGGGGTGTGCCGGAAGGGCCTGGACGCGGCCGGGCGGACAGGCGATCCGGTCGCCGTGGCCCGCATGCACTACGAGCTCGCCTTCGCGCTCGCCGACCGGGGCGAGGGCGACGACTGTGCTGCCGCCCGGGAGCACTACGAACACGCCCTGCGCGAGGCCACCGTGGTCACCCACGCGCGGACGGTGTCCACCGCCTTGGAAGGCCTCGGGCTGCTGGCCCTGCGCACCGGGGACGCACGCACGGCCGCAGACTGTTTCGAGCGTGCAGCCGGGGCACTCGACGGCATCGACCACCCGCGGGGCAGGGCGCTGCTGACCTTCCACCTGGGGCGTGCCCGCAGCGCCGAGCGCCGCCACCAGGATGCAGCCGAACTGCTCCTGCAGGCCCGGAGTTTGTTCGCCGCACTGACCGACCCGTTCAACGAGGCCAAGGCATTGTGGCACTACGCGCAGGCACGGCAGCGTGCCGACCGGCTGGACGAAGCACTCGAACCGCTTGACGTATCAGTGGCGCTGATGCGCACGTGCGGTGCCCCCAAGGAACTGGCCGACGTACTCCTGATGCGCGGTGACGTACGGGCGGCACAGGGGGAACACCAGGCAGCCGGAGGCGACTGGCGCGAAGCGGCCGAGTTGTACAAGAGGCTGGGCCGTGGTGCAGAGGAGCAGGCCGCACGCGGGCGCCGCGTCAGCGGCTGATGGTGAGGACGGCCGGTGGAATGCCGTCGACCACGCTGATGTGTAGGGAAGTTGCGCAGCTGGTCAAAGTGGAATAGACAGCCGATGCGGCCACCGCGGTGTCGTACGGCCACGGCGCCGTGCCGTCCTGCCACTGCGCGGTCAGACGATGCTGTCCGTCCCGTGTGAACGCGACGCAGCCCGTCGTCCCTTGGGGAAAGACGGCAAGCAGGCATCCGGGGTGGTCCCGGAAGACGCGTCGGACGGCGTCCTCCCATGATTCGCCGGGGTCTCGCGGCTGCGCGAGGACCACGTCGGCCGCGTGGGCCCAGCGGGGATCGGGCTCGCCGTAGGAGGCCACGAGGTGGGGGTCGGGCAGGTGATCGGCGACCTGGCCCTGGAGCTCGGCCGGGTAGCGCCGGAGACGGTCGCCCCGCAGGTCGGCGTACACGGGTGCAGCGGCCGGCTGGCGGTGTTCGGCAGGCAGCGGCAGGGGGAGCGCGACGGGCCGGGTGACGGCGGGGTGCTGCGGTTCGTCGAGCTCCATCCGCGCGTAGTACAGGCTGCGCAGCAGTCCGGCCGCTCTGAGGGGCCGGGAGGTCACCAGGGCGCCGATCTCCGCGATCCGTTCGCGCAGCGGGCCGGTCTGGGCGGCGACGGCCCGCTGCAGCTGGTCGCCGAGCGGCTCGTGCCGTGTCACGCGCGGCAGTTCGCCGCCCAGCAGGTCCATGGGCGACCCCTCGGCCACCGCGTCCTCGCCGAACGCGCCCAACAGGCCGGGCACGCCGAGTGCCGCGGCGTACAGGGACAGCGAGCCGTGGTCGCCGATGAAGGCGTCGGCCGCGACGAGTGCTGCCTTCCAGACGTCGGTCTCGGGGGAGGGGAGGACGAGCCCGGAGCGCAGGAACGGCGCGAGCCACTCGCGTATCTGGTGACCGCCGTGCGCGTACCAGGCGTTGG
Organism: Streptoverticillium reticulum; assembly: GCF_047456005.1. Taxonomy (NCBI): domain Bacteria; kingdom Bacillati; phylum Actinomycetota; class Actinomycetes; order Kitasatosporales; family Streptomycetaceae; genus Streptomyces; species Streptoverticillium reticulum. The sequence goes on from NZ_CP179755.1 coordinate 5,342,509, forward strand.
GGTGGACGGCGCAGAGCACGCGGTACTCGTCGGCGGGCAGTTCGGCGAGGGAACGGCGGACGGTCTCCAGGTCGGCCCGGTGTGCACCGAGCAGAGACCGGTTCTTCCAGGTGGAGGTCAGCACGAGCAGTTTCTGGCCGGGGCGGAGGCCCAGGGCCGCGCGGTACTGGTCGCGGAAGGGAGCGCCGGCGAGGAGCTGGTCCATGCAGGGGTCGCCGGCAACGACGGAGAGGGGGACGGCCTCGGGGCAGCCGCGGCGCAGGCGTTCACGCTGTTCGTCATGGGAGAGGACGATCGCGGAGGGGATCAGTTCACCGTTGTGCGTGAGCCACTCGGCATCGAGGCCGAAGGCTTCCGGCTTCCGGCTTCCGGCTTCCGGCTTCCGGCTTCCGGCTTCCGGCTTCCGGCTTCCGGCTTCCGGCTTCCGGCTTCCGGCTCAAGTATTTATTGTATCCAGCACCGTGCGGGGCGCCGATGAGCGGAGCGTTGAGCTGCTGCAGATCCCCGCCCCGGCTGCTGCTGACCGCGAGGTCGAATTTCTCGCGCTTGGCCTCCTCCCAGGATATGTAGGGGAGTTGGCGCTCGGCGATGAACTCCCGTATGCCCGCCTCGAACGCCGAGGACCCCGTGCAGGTGAAGAGGACGTGCACGCGGGTGTCGCCCTCGAAGGGCTTCAGGAGGTCGAGCAGCCGGGTCGCGGACGTGACGTTGTGGATGACGCCGAGCACGGTCCGTTCCGGCGTGACGGTGGCCCAGTCGGCGGCGTCCTCGCGCAGCAGGATGTGCGACGGTCCCGCGTCCGGCACGGCCCTTCCTTCCTCACACTTCCGGCCGCCCTCCGGCGGCTCCGGCAGACGATACCCGGCGGCTCCGGCACGCCCTGCGTGCCCTTGCTGCCGCTGCGCGCTCCGGCGGCATCCCTGCCGCGCCCCTGTGCGGTGACTCCGATCCGCACTATGATCATTACTTTACGTGCAGGGGGAGCGTAAGAGGGGGCGGGCATGGCGGTGGCCGGCGGCTCGGCATTGAACAGGGCGCAAGAGGCCCGGCGGCACGAGCGTGAGTTGCGTGAACAGCTGTGGGCGGCACGGCGGGAGGCCCGGCGCTGGGAGGCGGCGAGCGAGGGTGAACAGCTGGTGCACGCCCAGCTGTTGGTACTCGCGCAGCGCGGCTGGCGGCTGCTCGTGGACCGCCGCTGGCCGGGTACGCGCGCGGCCAATGTCGACATGTTGCTCGTCGGCCCCGGCGGCGTCTTCGTGATCGACGTCAAGAACTGGAGATCCGCGCCGGAGATCGCGCACGGCCGTCTCACGGTCGGCGACCGGGACTGCGACGGCGAGGTCCGCAAGCTGCTGGCGGTCACGCGCGTCGCGGAGGGCGCGGTCGCCGCGCTGGGCCTGTCGCCCGTGGCGGTGCAGCCGTTGATGGTCTTCGCTGGGCACTCGCTCGCGGAGAGCCTCGGCCGGGTGCGGCTCCTGGGCGACCAGGAGGTGGCTCCGGCGCTGATAGCCGAGCGGGCGCGTCTCACGGCGCCGCAAGTGCGCATGCTGGGCGCCCACTTGGAAGAGGTCTTCCCGGCGTACGAGACCTCGTCGGTGGACCGCAGCAGCACCACACTGCGGGAACCGGAAACACCGGTCGACGACGCCCTCTTCGACGTCACCGGCCTGCGCGACGCGGCCATGGACGCCGCCCGCAGTGCACCGATCGAGCGGTGGATGACCTTCCTCGCCGCCGAACAGGTCCCCCTGGTGCGGCGCAACTGGTCGGGACCGGCCCGCATCAGCGGCCCGGCGGGCACGGGCAAGACCGTCGTGGCCCTGCACCGCGCCGCCCACCTCGCACAGCGGACCACCGGCCGCATTCTGTACGTGACGTTCGCCAACAACCTCCCCAGAGTGCAGAGCACGTTCCTCGGTACGATGGCTCCCGCCGTCGCCGACCGCGTCGAATTCCGCAGCCTGCATTCCTGGGCCCGTGGTTTCCTCGAAGAGCGCGGCATAGCCCACCGGCTGAACGGCGAGCGGGCGGAGACCGCGTTCAGTCACGCCTGGATGCGTTGTGGCCGGTCCAGCGTCCTCGCCAGTGTCGACCGTTCGCCGGGCTACTGGCGCGAGGAAATCGACTACGTCATAAAGGGCCGTGGCATCACGCGCTTCGAGGACTATGCGACGCTGCGCCGCATCCGCCGCCGCACCAACCTCCAGCGCACGCACCGGGAAGCGGTCTGGGAGCTGTACGAGGAGTACGAGCGCATCCGCACCGAGCATGGCGTCCACGACTTCAACGACATCCTCAGCCTCGCCCTGGCCGAGGCCCGGCGGCATCCCGGCAGTCCGCCGTACGCGGCGGTGATAGCCGACGAGGTGCAGGACCTGACCCTCGTGGGTGTGCGTCTGCTGCACGCTCTCGTCGGCGACACGGCCAACGGCCTGCTGCTGGTGGGCGACGGTCAGCAGTCCGTCTACCCGGGCGGGTTCCGCCTGTCCGACGCGGGCATCGACGTCCGCGGCGACCGGGGTCAGGTGCTGCGCACCAACTACCGCAATGCCAAGGAGATCCTCGATGCGGCACTGGCCGTCGTGGCCGAGGACGCGTTCGACGACATCGACGGCACTCGCACCGCCGGGCACCGGGACGTCGATCTGACCTATCACGACGGCACGGTCACCAGGGTGGTCTTCCGCACCGCTGCAGCGCAGGACGAGGCGCTCCTGGACGCCCTCCGCACGCTCGGACCGTCCAACTGGCCGGACTCCGCGATCCTCTGCCGTTCGCACCGGGAGACGAACCACTTCAGGGATCTGCTCAACCGGTCGGGCATCCCTTTGTGCCCGCTGGACCGCTACGACGGTCAGCCGGTGGCGGCCGTGAAGCTCGGCACGTACCGCCGCGCCAAAGGCCTGGAGTTCAAGCACGTCCATCTGCCGGACCACGACATCGCGTCTGGCGGTTCAGCCGACAGCAGCGCACCCGATGCGGATGTCACGCGTGAACGCCAGGAGCTGTGGCGCACCCAGCTGTTCGTCGCCATGACGCGGGCCCGGGACACCCTGTGGCTGGGTTCGGTCGCAGCGGGCGGCAGGTAGCAAGAAAGCCCGTCGGGTTCACCCCGTCGGTTCACAGGGGCACACCGCCCGTCTGTCGCACCTCCTCGTGAAGGTGCACGATGCGCCAGGCGCCGCTGCCGCCCCGCTGCAGCACGGCCGTGTTGCGCACCAACTCCGGCCGCAGCGGCGTGCCGTCGGCCGCCGGTGCGCAGTCGACGCGCAGCCAGTACCGCACCAGGGCGGTGTCCCCGAGAACGTCCACGACCGGGTCGTGGGCGTCGAGGCCCGTCCACTCGGGCCCGCTCGCGGCGGCGGCCCGTTCGGCCCGCAGGCGGTCGAGGTCCTTCCTACCGAGCAGCAGCCCGTCCGCCTCCGAGTGCCACATCGTCGCCTCCGGATCGAGCCGGGCGTCGACCTCTTCCCTGTCGCACGCTTCGTGCGCCGCGTACATTCCGGTGACCACGGTCCACACGGCCTCCGCGTCCGAGGATGCCGAGGATTCCGAGGACGAGGCATCGGTGCGTTCGGGGTGGAGAGGGACGGATGCGGGCACGACGGCCTCCCGTTCGGACGAGTGGAGCACGATTTCAAGCAAGTGCATCACGTGAGTGGAGTAGGCAACAGTCCCGCTTTCACCGCACCGGATCGTCATAGCATCGGGACGTTCAGTCATGATCCGTTTGAGGAGCATCCCGTGTCGCAACCCGGTGCCGTGCAGTCCGTGATCCCGTCGAGCGCGACGGTGCCGGCCGGCACTACGGCCGGTGCCGTGCTCCGCGACGCGGGGATCCTGCCGAAGGGGCCGAAGGCCGTCATCGTCGTGCGTGACGCCCAGGGGCAGCTGCGCGACCTGTCCTGGGCGCCCGAGGCCGACGCCGAGGTCGAACTCGTCACCGCCGACAGTGCGGACGGCCGCATGGTCATCCGGCACTCCTGCGCCCACGTGCTCGCGCAGGCCGTGCAGCAGGAGTTCCCGGAGGCCAAGTTGGGCATCGGCCCGCCGATCAAGGACGGGTTCTACTACGACTTCCAGGTCGAGCGCCCGTTCACGCCCGAGGACCTGCTGGTGCTCGAGAAGCGCATGAAGCAGATCATCAAGGGCTCGCAGCGTTTCTCGCGCCGCGTGGTGGAGTCGGCCGAGGCGGCGAAGGCCGAGCTGGCGGACGAGCCGTTCAAGCTCGAACTGGTCGACATCAAGAGCGATGTGGACTCCTCCGAGGTGATGGAGGTCGGCGGCGGCGAGCTCACGATCTACGACAACCTGGACCCGCGCACCGGCGAGCGGGTATGGGGCGACCTGTGCCGCGGCCCGCATGCGCCGACCACCAAGCACATCCCGGCCTTCAAGCTGATGCGCACTGCCGCCGCCTACTGGCGCGGCGACCAGAGCAACCAGCAGCTGCAGCGCGTCTACGGCACCGCGTGGGAGTCCCAGGAGGCCCTGGACGCCCACCTGGAGCTGATCGCCGAGGCCGAGCGCCGCGACCACCGCAAGCTGGGCACCGAGCTCGACCTGTTCTCCTTCCCCGACGAGATCGGCTCCGGCCTGGCGGTGTTCCACCCGCGCGGCGGCATCGTCCGGCAGGAGATGGAGAACTACTCGCGGGCCCGGCACATCGCGGCCGGCTACGACTTCGTCTACTCGCCGCACATCGCCAAGGCCAACCTGTTCTCGACGTCCGGACACCTCGACTGGTACCGCGACGGCATGTACCCGGCGATGCACCTGGACGCGGAGCTCGACGGCGACGGGGAGGTGCGCAAGCCCGGCCAGGACTACTACCTGAAGCCGATGAACTGCCCCTTCCACGACCTCATCTTCCGCTCGCGCGGCCGCTCGTACCGAGAACTGCCGCTGCGGATGTTCGAGTTCGGCTCCGTCTACCGCTACGAGAAGTCCGGCACGATCCACGGCCTCACCCGCGTCCGCGGCCTCACGCAGGACGACGCGCACATCTTCTGCACCGCCGACCAGGTGCAGGACGAGCTGAAGTCGCTGCTGTCCTTCGTCCTGGACCTGCTGCGCGACTTCGGCCTGGACGACTTCTACCTGGAGCTGTCGACCCGCAACGACGAGAAGTACGTCGGCTCGGACGAGGTCTGGGAGAAGGCCACCGAGGCGCTGCGCACGGCCGCCGTGGAGTCCGGTCTGGAGCTCGTCCCCGACCCGGGCGGCGCCGCCTTCTACGGGCCGAAGATCTCCGTACAGGCGCGGGATGCGCTCGGCCGCACCTGGCAGATGTCCACGATCCAGCTGGACTTCAACCTGCCGAAGGCCTTCGACCTGGAGTACTCCGCCGCCGACGGCACCCGGCAGCGGCCGGTGATGATCCACCGCGTGCTGTTCGGCTCGCTGGAGCGGTTCTTCGGCGTGCTCACCGAGCACTACGCGGGCGCCTTCCCGGCGTGGCTGTCGCCGGTCCAGGCCGTCGGCATTCCGATCGCCGACGACTTCATCCCGCACCTGCGCGAGGTGGAGCAGGCGTTGCGGCTCAAGGGCATCCGGGCCGAACTGGACGTCTCGGACGACCGCATGCAGAAGAAGATCCGCAACCACACCACCCAGAAGGTGCCGTTCATGCTGCTGGCGGGCGCCAAGGACGTGGAGGCCGGGGCGGTGTCCTTCCGCTTCCGTGACGGCAGTCAGGTCAACGGGGTGCCGGTGGAGAAGGCCGTGGAGACCATTGCCGACTGGGTCGGGCGGCGGGTGAACGCTTCGCCGACCGCTCAGTTGTTTCCTGCGCTGCAGGGCTGACGCCCATGCCGAAGGCCGGCCGGTCCCGTTGACCGGCCGGCCTTCGGGTGCGGGTGCGCTGTGGTTGCTCGCGCAGTTCCCCGCGCCCCTGACAGGGCGCGTTACGGGGCGCGGTTCACTGTGAACCCCCGTACCCCCGGCATCGCCGCCGTGGCCAGGCAGGCCACCGCCACCAGTACCGCGCAGGCCGCCAGCGGGACGGACGGGCCCCACAGGTCGGCGGCGACGGGGGCCAGGGCGTAGCCCAGTGGTGTCGGGCCCAGGGACATCAGCCAGTCGTAGGAGGTGACCCGGGCGAGCGTGTGCTCGGGCACGCTGTTCTGTACCGCGGTCTCCCACACCGGGCCGAGGAAGCCGAGTCCGGCCATCCCCACCCCGTACGCCGCGATCACCACCGGCGCGGGTGCTGGCACGGCGAGCAGGCCCAGCGGCAGCGCGTACAGGGTCAGGGCGAGGTCTCCGGCCAGTACCGGCCGGCGCAGCCGAGTGCGGCTCGCCGCCAGTGAGCCCAGGAGCAGTCCGACGGAGCCGCTCTGGAGCACGGCCACCCAGGTCTCCTCGCCGCCGAGCGAGTGGATCGCGACGGCTGGGCCGAGGACGAGGAACACGCTCGCGGTGAAGCACCAGAGCCCGTGGACGATCAGGCTGGACCAGTACCAGTCGCGGCTGCGCACCTCTGCCCAGCCCTCGACCAGGTCCGCGCGGAACGAGCGCTTCGGCGGCTTGACGTGCGGCACGCGGACCGAGGCCAGCAGCGCGGCGCTGGCGGCGAAGGTCGCCGCGTCGAGCACGAACGCCCAGCCCGGTCCGGCCGCCCAGATCAGCATCCCGGCGACCGCGGGGCCGCCGAGTTTGGCGAGGCTGTTGGCCGTGCCCAGCAGGGAGTTGGCCCGCTGCCGGGTCTCGGCCGGGAGCGTTCCGCTGACGAGGGGGGACATCGCCGGCATGGCGAACGCGGACGCGGCCGCGCCCAGCATCTCGGCCGCGGCGATGAAGGCGATGTGCGGATGACCGCTCAGCAGCTGGAAGCCGGTGAAGAGCTGCATCGCACAGCGGACGAGGTCCGTGCAGACCGCGACGCTGCGGGCGTTGAAGCGGTCGGCCATGACGCCGCCCACCGGCAGCAGGACGAGCCGGGGCACCATGGCGCACGCAAGGACGATGCCGAGCGCCGACGCCGACCCCGTGGCCCGCAGCAGGGCCAGGGCCAGCGCGGCGGGCACCACCGCGTCGCCGACGAGCGAGAGGGTGCGGCCCAGGAACAGCCTGCGGAAGGCGCTGTGGCGCAGAGGAGAAGCCATCAGAGGGCGGCTCGCAGCTGTGCCTCGATCTCCCGCGCGCGGTCCCGCGTCGCCCCGACGACGAGGCACTCCATGCTGTTGCCGAGCAGGGGGTCGCAGGCCAGGACCAGCACGCCCTCCTGCGTCGCTCGGTCGAAGTGCAGGCCGTGCTCGCGCAGGATGCGCAGCACGTCGTCCAGCGGGGCGGGCTGCACGTCCCGCACGGTGGACGCCACATGGCCGTCCGCATAGCGCTCGCCGAGCAGCCGTGCGCAGATGTCGTGCGCGACCAGGCCGCCGCCCCACCGGGCGTTCACTTCGTTGAAGACGATCTCGCCCGTGTCCGTGGCGATGGCGTCGATGTTGAGGTGACCGCGGTAGCCGAGCTGGGCGACCAGCGTGGCCAGCCGCGTCGAGAGGGTCAGGGCCTGTGCGGAGAGGAACGGGGGGAGTTCGGCGGGTATGTCCAGGCCGACCCAGACCAGTTCGGATGCTTCGGGGTCGCTGTCCGGGCGGAGCCGGATGGTGCCGCTGTCGAGGAAACGCGGCACGCCGTCGTCGCCGATGACGTACTCGACGTAGAACTGGTGCGAGGCTCCGTGGTAGCTCTCCACGACGAGGCCGTGGCTCCACCGGTCCGTCAGTGCGTCCCATACCTCGGTGGCCAGGGCCTCGGTGATCTCGTCCACATGCCGGGTCTCGCGGGAGCCGGGCAGGGCCGTCGCCGGGCCGGTGGTGAGCGTGAGGTTGCCGAGGCCGCCGGCGCCGTCGTCCTGCTTCACGATCACCGTGCCGGTGTGTGGCAGGTGCTTCTCGACGGCCCTGGCCAGGTCGTGCGGCGAGCGGACGACGGAACCCCGGGGGAGGGGAATACCGATGCCGGCGGCCAGTTGGCGGAAATGCGTTTTCCGGTTGAGGAAGTCGGAGCCGCGCTGGGCCGCGAATCCGGTGCCCGTGCCGGAGGCGAGGCCGAGGAGGGAGGCGAGTTCCGCGGTGCCTTCCGTGTGGAAGCACGGCATCATCGTCCAGGATGCGGGCGACCCGGAGGACTCGATGCGCTTCCGCAGTTCTCCGACGACGTCCTCGGACAGCAGGAGTTCGTCGGTGACGATACGGTCGCGGCTGAGGACGGAGACGGTGTGCCCGTCGAATCCGAGGGTGTCGCCCAGGTACTGCAGGAATTCCCCGTCGATGGCCACCGGGCTGACGATGACGTCGCCCTCCTCGGCGAACCAGGCGTGGCGCCAGCCGGACCGCGTGATCGGGTGCGTACTGGAGGAGCGGTCGCCCAGGGCGTGCGCCGTTCCCACGTTCAGGACAACGATTTTGGGCATGTCTTCACCATCTGTCTTCTGTGGGCTCGAAGAAGTCGACCGTCGGCAGTGAGGATTCGGTGCATTCGGCCGATTCCGCGGTGGTGTGCCACCCGGCCGCCAGCATCCTGGTCCGCAGCAGCGGGGGCCGTTCGGTCTGTACGAGTACGAGATCGGGCTCGGCGTCGCGCAGGACGGCGCCCTGCATGGCGTACGCCGCGAATTTGTGCACGACGATCCTGCGCAGCGTCTCGTCGTCGGGCTCGGCCAGGCCGTCGTAGTACGAACCCGGCTGCCAGAGGCTCCTCATGAGGGCCATCTCGGCCTCGATGTCCTGCGCGTCGAAGAAATCCAGCGGTGTTTCCGACACGGCGGCCCGGATCCCTTCGGCCGCGGCGGACGGCACGACGGCGGAAAGGCGCTCCACGCGTACGGCCTCCGCCCGCAGCACTCTCGGGTGATGCCCTTCGGAGCCCGGGATCTCCTCCGACAGATAACGGGCCACTGCGCCGACGAGCTGTTCGCGTCGCGCGTCCAGTGCCTGCCGGTCGAGATGCGCGGGCGGTGTGACTCCGTGCCAGAGGTAGTCGTCCTCGTCGGTGTCGCCGACGAACGTGCGGAGTTCCACGCCGACTCGGGCGCCTTCCAGGCCGCGGAAAAGGGTGTGCAGGCGGTCTGTCAGGCGGCTCAGCACGCTTCCGTGCATGTGGTCGCGGATGTACAGCTCCGGCTTGTCGCCGGAGAGCCGGGAGAAATCGACGGGCGGGCAGACGAAGAGCGCGAGCCGCAGCTTTCCGTCCCGGGCGATGCTGCCGAGGACGTTCCGCTTCATCGCGGGCGTGGGGGCCCGGTGCGTACGGTCCCATTCGCCGAGCACGAGCAGTGCGGCGGCCGCCTGCGCGTACGTGACGTCCGTGTGGCCCGGATAGTCGGCGGCCAGGTCGGCGGCGAGTCCGGCGACGGGTTCGGAACGGGCCGTGAACTCCTCCAGGGCCTCGTGCAGCCGGCGCGACACCTTCTTCAGACGTTTGCCGCTGACGGCGAGCCGGACCGAGTCCGCTCCGTTGAAGACCGCGGACTTGAACGGGTCCAGGCGGGTGCGCAGCAGGAACTCCGCGTATTCCGCGAGCGACTCCTCGCGCACGACGGAGGCTGCCGGAGGGGCGAGTTCCGGGAGGGCGCAGGGTACGGCGGGAGGGTTCGCCAGGACGACGTCGATGACGTCGCGCGCCTCCGCGATGCGCTGGGTGAGCAGGACCCGGGCCGAGGCCATGTCGTCGCCCAGGCCGCGCCGCTGCAGGGTCGGGGCGCCGGTCATGCAGCGGCACCCCGCCGCGCGATCCGGGCCTTGTCCTCCTCGGATCCGTAACGCCGGTCGAGAAGACGCGTGACGCGCGCCCAGTCGTCGAGGCTCCGGATGGAATTCCGCTGCTCCGCCACGAACGGGTCGTTGCGCCAGGCGAGCGCCCGGGCCCACAGGACGTCGAGGGACTCCTCCAGGACGTTGCCCACCTTCGCCTCGTAATTGGTGGACGCCCTGAACTGGCCGTCCGCCTCGATATGCGCGATCGTCTCGCCCTGGGCGCAGAGCGGGGACGTGGGGAGGAAACTGCGGGCGTCCGTCACGGAGACGTGCGCGCCGTTGCGGGCACGGGACGCCAGTCGCGGTTCCATGTCGCTGAGTGCGGCCAGTTGCTCGTCCGAGAGCAGCTCGCGGGACGCGAACTTCTCCTCCTGGGCGAGGCCTTCGGGAATCACCGCGCCGAAGGACACGTAGTCGATTTCCGGGAAGCGCGACGTCATTTCTTCGACGAATCGCTCTGTTCCGTCCCAGCCGCTGCGCGTCACCGTGTATTCGAGGCCGAGCCGGAAGCAGCGCTCGCCCCGTGCCCTGCGTTCCTGCTTGATGCGGTTGAGGTGCTCCAGCGATTCCATGGACTTCCGGAAGGATCCGGCACGGCCGCGGATCACATCGTGGACGTCCGCGTTCGCGCCGTCCACACTGACGGCTGCGCCGGTCACGGAGTCGGCGAGCCGCTCGGCTATGCCCTCGTCCATCAGCCAGCCGCTGGTGAAGACGGTGACGGGGACGCCCGCGGATTCGAGGCGGCGCGCCGCCTCGTCCCACCACGGGGCGAGCAGCGGTTCCCCGCCGCCGAACGAGATGCGCTGCGGCCGGGCCGCGGCGATCACGTCCGTCACGCGCAGGGCGTCCTCGCGGCCGAGCATTCTGGCCGGGCGGCGGCCGGACTCGGTGAAGCAGTGCAGACAGCGCAGGGGGCAGGCGTAGGTCAGGTCCCAGACGAACCGCTCGATCGGCCAATTGCCCTGTGGAACGGCAGAGTTCGGTGATTCCATGACGTCGTGTAGGTCCTCTGAATCGGGTAAGTGGGGGAAGTCCGTCGGCCGGTGAAGGGTCACTCGGTGAGCACGTGCTTCCCGGCGGCGATGCTCTCTTCCCAGTTCTGTCCGTCGAATTCGACGTATTCGACGGACTCGGCGGCGTCCAGGCCGAGGCAGCGGGCGTTGACGCTGAAGTAGCCGGTGGGGTGCGAACGGGGCCGGTAGAAGGGCATGATCCCGCAGACCGAGCAGAACGTGTGGTCCGCGATGCAATTGCCGAAGCGGTACGGCTTCAGGTACTGCTGGCCCTGGTGGAGCTCGAACCGTTCCTCCGGGATCATCAGCTCCTGGTGCCCCGACATGAAGCAGATTCCGCAGTTGCACAGGGTGACGGTGAGCCGCCGGGTGGCGTGGACCGAGAACTTCACGCCGCCGCAGTGGCATTGGCCGTCGTACCGGACGCGCTGACCGGATTCGGCGGAGGGCGCGGATCCGGCAGCGGGGGAGGCGGGCGCGGGCGATGCTTCGGTGGTCATGAGGTACTCCCTTGGGTTTCCGGTTCTTCCTGCCCCGCCGGGGACTTGGCGCCGAGTTCCCGGGCCAGCTTGACGTGGAATCCGAGGTAGGAGCTCTCCTGAATGGGGTGGGGCTCCGGCATGGCCCGGTGCAGGCGGTGGAGATTCAGGGTGGCGACGGCCGGGTAACGGTGGTGCTCGGCGTGGTAGTTCGCGTTCCAGAGCAGAAAACGCGTCGCCGGATTCGAGCGCACGGTACGGGTGTTGCGTGCGATGTCCGGCGAGCCCCAGAGCCCGTAGTGCTCCGGCAGGGCCAGGAAGATGATGGCCGGTCCCGCGAAATACAGCGGCAGCCAGTAGGCGAAGGCGAGTTCACGCGGGAAGACGACGGTCAGGGCAAGGGCGGCGAGCAGCCAGCCGCACAGGGCACGGTTGTCGGCGACGGCCTCGGCGCGGCGCTGCTCGTTGTTGATGCTTGCCGGATAGCCGCCCCGGCAGTTGCGTGCGATGGTCGCGAACGTGTGGCGCCAGAGGGAGATGCCCGTCAGCGCGTAGAGGTAGGCGGGCAGGCCGGGGTAGGTGCGGTCGGGTTCGGTGTCCCCCTCCACGCCCGTGTACCGGTGGTGGACCAGGTGCTGATAGCGGTAGACGCTGAAGTTGACCAGCAGGGGCGTCGACCAGACCGCTCCCATGATGCGGTTCGCCTTCTTCGACCGCAGGTGGGAGCGGTGGACGCAGTCGTGCGCGGCGTTCAGGAAGCCGGCGAGGACGACGCCGGACACCATCGAGGCCACCACGGCCGTGGCGCCGAGGCCCGCCTGCATCGCCACCACGACGGCGACGGCGTAGACGGCGAGGACGCCGGCGGCGTGAAGGACCACGCGCCGCTGGTTCGCCTTGGCCAGGTGCCGCAGCAGTGAGGTGTCGAGACGGCGGTCCTGACGGGGTTCGCTCATCGGGTCACGGCTCCGTCGGCCGTTCCGGAGGCGGCGAGCTCCCGCTCCCGCTCCGGTCCGGCGTTCTGGGGGATCACCCGGAGGTCGACGGACATCGGCAGGGTCTCGTGGGCGCGCAGGGAGTCGTAGGGGTGTGAAATGTGCCCGGACAGGGCCGGCTTGCGGGTGAAGAAGATCAGCATGTCGCGGGTGGCGGCTCTGCCGGGATCGGCGGCGGCGACCGGGGACAGGCTGTGCTTCCGCTCGTGGTCGACGACGAGCAGGGTGTCGAGGAAGGCGCGGTGCTGCCGCCTGCCCAGGACGAGCCGGGGATCGGTCTCGTCCCACCGGGTGGCGTTCTGTTCCTGCATGTCGTGGAGGAGCGTCACGGCGCTGTCGTCCGTCATGTTGTCGCTGCCGAGGAACGTCGTCATCGTGTGGTCCACGCCGTCGCTGTGGACCCCTTCGAGCGCGGGCTCGCCCACCAGATCGGGGGTGGTGATCGTCCTGAGGTTGAACAGCGTGCAGATCCAGATGTCGCTGTCGTAGTCGAGCTTCGGCCGCCGGGCCGTGCCCACGCCGTGGATCATCAGCGACTTGAAGACGAAGAGGGCCTGCAAGGCCGTGTTCTGCTGGAGGTCGTCGCCGATTTCATGGAAGACGCGTGCCTTTCCGGAGTCGTGCCGGACGAAGTCCTCCTCCGCGGACAGGGCGAAGGGCTGGAACTCCAGCCGATAGGCCCTCAGATCTTTGAAATCGAAACAGAATCGGCCGTTCTTCGACCGCCGGAAGGGCAGTGTCGGGTCCTCGCGCAGATCGTCGCTGACCCGCTTGAGCTTCTCCAGGTCCTCCGGGGTGGCGCCGAGGGCCTCGAGGAGTCCGGCCATCCGGTCACCCGTGACGAAGACCGAGCGACCGGCGATGTAGTCCGCCCTGATCTCCAGGATTTCGGACAGGGCGTCGTGCGGGGGATCGTGCAATTCGGAGAGGTTCATTAGTCAACCTTTTTGCGGCTCGGTCACTGCGGCGGCTCGGTCACTGCCAGCCGGTGGTACAGGCGATGGCGTGCCCGGCGGGGACGGGCTGCGGGGCGGGGGCGGAAGCGGCCACGGTCGTGCGCGGCTCGGCGGCCTGGGCGGCCGGGGAGCCGAGGGACAGCTGGACGCCGCAGGAGAGAAGGAAGATCGCGGCAACGGTCTTGGCGGGGCGGGCGAAAGACATGACGACTCCTGGTGCTGTGCGACGAAGGGGGTGGCCGGTTCCGGACGGGCAGTTGGTCTGCGCGGCGTCCTGTGGGCCGGTGATCAGCACTTTTCCGCACCTGGAGGCGCGTTGTCAGCGCTCCTGGCTGGCCTGATCCGGCGGTGGCATAAGCAGTCCACCGGCCGCGGTCCGACCCGGGCCGGATGCCGTCAACGGCATCCGGCAGGAGACCGCGGACGCCCCTGCGAGCCCCGGGTGCCGGCCGGCGGCGCGTTCCGCGACGGCTCGGGCGGCGCGCCGGGCGTCGTCGGGGGAACGGGCCGCCACAAAGAGGCCCAGCACCACCGGCCGTTCGTCCGCGTGGACGGTGACGTGCTCGATCCCTTCGTCCGCGCGGGCGCACGACATGACAAAGGCAGAGAAATCGTCCGGAACGGGCGCGTGCGATGTATCGAGGAATACGTGGACGAGATGCATGGGCAGGAGCATCGGGGAATCCGGCACCGTATGCCATGGCGGACGGCAGGCCGTTTGCGGACGAGGACGGAAACGGCCCCTCCGGTACGTAACTCCCGGCCGCCTGCAAGTGCTTCATGTATTCTCTGTCCGCCCATACCGGTATATCGACGAGCAGAATTGCGCGGCGCGACGGAAAGAGATGGCAGGATGCCGGACACCTTGGGAATGGAAGAGGCGACCGAGCTTGTTTACCGGACGTTGCTCGCCCACCCCGGCGAGCGGCTCGACCGAATTGCGGAACTCACCGGCCTCGCCGAATCCGAGCTGCGCGCCCGGCTCGACCGGCTCAGCGAACTCACCCTGGTCCGTCCCTCGCACGCGGACCCCGGCCGGCTCCATGTCGTCGCCCCGGAAATAGGCGTGAAGCTCCTCCTGGCGGAGCGGCAGGCCCAACTCGCATTGGCGCAGCAACGGTTGGACGACGCCCGATACGCGGCGGCGAAGCTCGTCGCGCAATTCTCCCGGCATTCGTCCGGCAGCAACGAGAATGTGGAGCGGCTCTCCGACCTCGACGAAATACGCGACCGCATAAGGCTGTTGTGCTCGGACGTACGCGAGGAGGTCATGGCCTTCGCCCCCGACGGCGCGCAGACGACGGAGAACATGGAGGCCGCCAAACCGCAGGACGCCGAACTCCTCGGCCGCGGCGTCCGCATGCGCACCCTCTACCTGGACAGCCTCCGGAACAACCCGCCCACCGTCGCCTACGCCAACTGGCTCGCGGAGCTGGGCGGCCAGGTCCGCACCGTCCCCTCGCTGCCGGTCCGGATGCTGATCGTCGACCGCGCCACCGCCGTCGTCCCCGTCGACAGCGAGGACAGCGCCGCCGGGGCCTTCGTCGTGAGCGGCGGCGGCATCCTCACGGCCCTCTGTGGCCTCTTCGAGTCCGTCTGGGAACGCGCGGCACCGCTCGACTGCAAGAGCGCCAAGGAACGCGACGACCGCGGCCTGACCGCCTCCGAGGCCGAGGTCCTGCGGCTGCTCGCCAAGGGGCACACCGACGAGATGATCGCCAAGCGCATCGGCGTCTCCGCGCGCACCACGCGGCGCATCGCGGCGGACCTGATGGAGAAGCTCGACGCGCGCAGCCGCTTCCAGGCCGGCACCAGCGCGGCCCTGCGCGGCTGGATCACGGCCGACGACGCCGTGTCCGCCTGAGCACTGCACCGAGGACGCGGCTCCCCGCGCCCCACAACGGGGCGCGGGCCCGGCGTGGACTGCTTATGCCACCGCCGGATCAGGCCACCCCGGGAGCGCTGACAACCTGCCGGGCGTGCGGAAAAGTGCTGATCACCGGCACCGCAGGGCACTGAGTACACCCACTGCCCGACCGGAACCGGCCACCCCATTCCGCAGCGCAGCTCCAGGAGTTGGCCACCGTGTCCGACACCACCGCAGTCCTCGAGAATCTCTCCGCCGACCTTGCCGCAGCCCTCGACGAGTACGAGAAGAACGGCTTCGCGATCCTCCGCAACGTCCTCGACCCCGAGCTGATCGCGGAGGCCCGGGACCACGTCGAGTGGCTCGGGCG
The DNA here is from genome assembly GCF_047456005.1 of Streptoverticillium reticulum. Classification (NCBI taxonomy): domain Bacteria; kingdom Bacillati; phylum Actinomycetota; class Actinomycetes; order Kitasatosporales; family Streptomycetaceae; genus Streptomyces; species Streptoverticillium reticulum. The sequence continues at coordinate 5,357,953 of NZ_CP179755.1, forward strand.
CAGGTACCCCCATCTCCGCCCGGAGGAGTACCACCACCCCCTGATGCGCAACGACGCCTTCTGGGTGCGCCTGGTCACCGACGAACGCCTCGTGGACATCGCGGAAGCGGTCCTCGGCCCCGACCTGGCCTGTTTCACCTCGCACTACGTGTGCAAGCCGCCGCGGGACGGCCGCCCGGTGCTGTGGCACCAGGACGGCGCCTACTGGAAGCTGAAGCCGATGGAGGCGCTGACCGTCTGGGCCGCGATCGACGAGTCCACGAGGGAGAACGGCTGCATCCGGATCGTGCCCGGCAGCCACCGGCTCCCGATCCACGCCCCGTCGGTGCGCACCGACGTCGCCAACATGCTCTACTCCGAGACCCGCGAGGAACTCGTCCGCGAATGGACCGAGCGGGCCGGCATCGTCGACATCGAGCTCAACCCCGGCGACGTGTCCATCCACCACCCGAACATCCTGCACTGCTCCGAGGCCAACACCTCCGAGAAGCGCCGCTGCGGGCTGGACATCGGCTACATCGCGACGTCCACCCTGGTGGCGAACGACGGCCTCTACCTGGACCCGATCCTGGTGCGCGGCACGCCCGGCGCGGCGGCCAACCAGTACCGCAAGTACCCGGCCTACTCGCCGGAGGAGACCATCCCGTTCCGCGGCCACGAGGAGTGGAACGCCCGCATCGCCGGGATCAATGCACAGGGCGACTTCTCCGAGCCGGCCGTCGGCGAGACGCCGCTGGAGACCACCCACCGCATGGTGCGCCGCCTGGAGGAGGGCACCGTCAGCCGGTGACCCGGTCGTCCAGCCGGTGACCCAGTCGTCCCCGTGACGAAAGACGTCCGCAACGCACCACATCAGTGAACGCACCACATCAGTGAGAGGCCGGAGGTCGGCTGACCGATGCATGACCCGAAAATGCACCTACTCCTCGCCGTGACCGCGGCCCTGTGCGTCATCGTGCTGGCCGCACAGATCTGCGGGCGCATCGCCCTCAGGATCGGCCAGCCCGCCGTCGTCGGCGAAATGGTCTCCGGCATCCTGCTCGGGCCCACCCTGCTCGGGGCGCTGGCACCCGGCTTCAGCGGATACGTCTTCTCCGCGGCGACCAAACCCACGCTCTACGTGATCGCCATGTTCGGGCTCAGCCTGTACATGTTCCTGATCGGCCTGGAGCACGAACACCACGCGGAATCCCACAAGGACGCCCTGCTCCCGGTGGTGCTCTCGGTCTCCGGCGTGCTCGTACCGCTGCTCGCCGGAGGCGCGGCGGCCTACTGGCTGGCGGACTCCTACCGCCCGTCCGGTGTCGGCCTGCCGCTGTTCGTGCTCTTCGTCGGCGGCGCCCTGTCGCTGACCGCCTTCCCGATGCTGGCCAGGGCGCTCCAGGAACGGGAGATGATCCGCACCCGGTTCGGCGGCATCGCCGTGCGGGCGGCTGCGATCGACGACGCGGCGGCCTGGTGCATCCTCGCCCTGGTGAGCGCGCTCTACCTGCACGACGACTGGACGCAGGCATGGCGCACCATCGTGCCGGCCGTGCTGTTCGTGGGGGCGGCCTTCGTCGTCCTGCCGAAGGTGTTCCGGGCCCCCATGGAGGAGGCGGTGCGCACGGGCCGGATCGGCGACGGGGTTTTCGTGGCCCTGCTCGCCCTGGTGCTGGCGGCCGGCTGGTTCACCGACTACATCGGGATCTACTCGGTCTTCGGCGGCTTCATCTGCGGCATGGCACTGCCCCGCGTACCGGGATTCTCCGAGCTGCTGAACGCCCGCCTGCTGCAGGTGGTCCGCTGCCTCTTCCTGCCGGTGTTCTTCGCCTTCTCCGGCCTCAATACCGACCTATCCGGCGCGCTCCAGTCAAGCTACCTGTGGGCACTGGGCGTTCTGTTCGCGGCGGCCTTCGTCTCGAAGTCCGTCGCGTCCCTGATCGTCCTGAGGTCCTTCCGCTGGGGCTGGGGCGAGTCGGTCGCGATGGGCGGACTGATGAACGCCCGGGGCCTGATGATCCTGATCTTCATCAACATCGGCCTGGCGATGGGAGTGATCGAGAAGCAGCTCTTCTCCATCCTCGTACTCATTGCCCTCGCGACCACCGCACTGGCCATGCCGCTCTACCGGATCCACTTCACGCCCGAACGCGAAGAGGCGGCCCGGCAGGGCTGGCGGGGCGGGCGGCAGGACAGGACGGAGCCCTCGCTGCTGCTGGAGAAGGCCGCATGACCGGCCCGCACGACCCCCTCGTACCGGTCTGCATCGACCGCATCGTCCCCGAGGGACACGAGGTCAAGACCTTCGTCCTCGCACCGGTCACAGGCCCTGCATCCCGCGAACTCGCCTACCGGGCAGGACAGTTCCTCACCCTGCGCCTCCCCGTCCCTGCCGACCGGCCCGTCCTGCGCAGCTACTCCATCTCCACCTGTCCCGTCTCGGACCCCCGCCTGGCGGTCACGGTCAAGCGCACCGCCGGGGGCACCGGATCGAACTGGCTCTACGAGACCGCCGAACCCGGCATGACCCTGGAAGTCCTCCCGCCGTCCGGCAGCTTCACCCTCGACGACAGCGGAAACGACCTGCTGCTCTTCGCGGCCGGTGTCGGCATCACCCCCGTCTACTCACTGCTCAAATACGCCTTGGCCGCGTCCCGCAGGACCGTCCGTCTCCACTACTCGGTGCGCAGCCGCGACACCGCACCGTTCCTCGGCCCGATCGAGAACCTGGAGCGCCGCCACCCGGGACGCCTGCGGCTCGATCTGCGGGTGACCGGAGCACACGGGCGGCTCGACGCCGCCACCGTCCGGGACCTGTCCGGCACGCTGCACGCGCCGACGTCGTACGTGTGCGGACCGGCCGGCTACACGGCCATGGTGACCGACGCGCTCAGAGCCGCAGGCCGACCGGAGAGCTCCGTCAGGACCGAGTCGTCCGGCCGTCCGCCCCGCACGCCACGAGGTGCCGCCGCATGACCGGATCCGCTGCAGCAGTACGGCCGTTGCTCGACCTCGCGCCTGATCTCGACCTGGACGGCATCACGGCGGAGTCCCTGCGTGCGGCCGGACACCTCAAGTGGACGGTGTCCGGGCCGGACCTGCTCGGGGCCTGCGCCGCCGAGATGGACTACGGCACCGCCCCGCCGGTCACCGCGGCGCTCGCCGAGGCACTCGGCAAAGGCGCCCTGGGGTATCTGCCGCAGGCCCTGGCGGACGGGCTGGCCGAGGCCTGCGCGGCCTGGCAGCGCGACAGCTACGGATGGGACGTGGCACCGGCCGACGTCCGCCTGCTGCCCGATGTCGTCCGCGCCTTCCACGTGGCGATCGACCACTTCTCCCGTCCCGGCTCGCCCGTGATCGTGCCCGTCCCGGCGTTCACACCGTTCCTGACGGTGCCCGGACTGCTCGGCCGGGAGGTCATCCCGGTCGAGATGGTCCGTTCGGCAGGCCGGTACGTCCTCGACCTGGATGCGCTGGATCGTGCGTACACCGTTGGGGGGCACCTGCTGGTGCTCTGCAACCCGCACAATCCGACCGGCCGGGTGATGGAAACAGGCGAACTTCACGCCATCTGTGAGGTGGTCGAGCGACACGGCGGACGCGTCTTCGCCGACGAGGTGCACGCTCCGCTGGTGTACGGCGGCCACCGTCATGTGCCCTACGCCGCCACGTCACCGGCTGCCGCGCAGCACACCGTCACGGCCACCTCCGCGTCCAAGGCGTGGAACCTCGCCGGGCTCAAGTGCGCTCAGATGGTGCTCGGCAACGACGCCGACCGCGACCGGTGGGAGCGGCTCGGACGGCTGGCCACCGACGGCACGTCGACCCTCGGAGCAGTGGCCGGAACGGCCGCGTACCGGGCCGGCCGGCCCTGGCTCGACGCGGTGCTCGCCCGGCTCGACCACAACCGGCACCTGCTGGCCGGGCTGCTGGCCGAACACCTCCCACAGGTGAGCCACACCCCGCCCGAGGGGACCTACCTGGGCTGGCTGGACTGCCGGGACCTGGACCTGCCGGGGCCCGATCCGGCCACGTACTTCGCCGCGGCGGCAGGGGTGACCACGGTCGACGGCGGCACCTGTGGTGCACCGGGCCGCGGCTTCGTCCGGGTCAACTTCGCCACCACCCCGGAGATCCTCACCCGCATCGTGCGGCAGCTGGCCGCGGCCGCGGCCACGGCCTGAACACACGAACTTCTTCAGCAGACTTCAGCGCACTCAGCACACGACCATGCAGAGAAAGGCTCGGGCAGAGCAATGAAGCGTGACATCACCGTCATCGGCGGCGGCACGGCAGGTCTGATCGCGGGCATCACCCTGATCCGCACCTGCCCGGACGTGAACGTGACCGTCATCCGCTCCACCGCGATGGGCACCATCATGGTCGGCGAGGGCACGTTCGCGGACACGCCCAACTACCTGCACGGCGTGCTGGGCATCCCCAAGGAGGACTTCTACCGGGAGGTGAATCCCGTGTGGAAGCTCGGCGTGCGCTTCCTGTGGGGCCCGCGCCCGTACTTCGACTACCCCTTCAACGAGCAGTTCGACAACCAGATCCTGCCCACCGCGCAGAAGCCGTGGGGCTACTACCACCTCGACGACTACACGGGCCCCATGGTGGCCGGTGCGGCCCCCGGCGGGGCACCGGCCAGGAGCGTCGGCTACCACATTGAGAACCAGCCCTTCGTGGCCTACCTGGAGCGCCACTTCGCCGGTCTGGGCGGTCAGTTGGTCGACGCGAAGGTGGTGACCGCGGACATCGGTGAGCGAGGCGTGGAGAGCGTCCTCCTCGAGTCGGGCGAGCGGCACACGGCGGACTTCTTCGTCGACGCCTCCGGCTTCCGCGCCGAGCTGATCAACCAGGGGCTGGGGGAGCAGTTCGTCAGCATGCGCGACCACCTCTTCTGCGACCGGGCGGTCGTCGGCGGCTGGGCCCGGAACGGCGAGCCGGTCAAGCCGTACACCACCATGGACACCATGGACGCGGGCTGGTGCTGGCGGATCGACCACGAGCACACCATCAACCGGGGCTACGTCTTCAGCAGTGCATACCTCAGTGACGACCAGGCTGCTGAGGAACTCGTCCGGAAGAACCCGAAGATCGACCCGTCCGCCGTGCGCGTGGTGCCCTTCGCGGCCCGGCGCATCCGCCGCCCCTGGGTGAAGAACGTGGCCGCCATCGGCAACGCCTGCGGTTTCGTCGAGCCGTTGGAGGCGACGAACATCCAGGTCATCTGCATGCACGCCCAGCGGCTCGCCAAGGCCCTCGCGGCCGGCGGCCTGACCGACGTGACGCTCGCCGAGGAGTACAACCGGTCTGTCAACACGCAGTGGGAGGACATCAGGGACTTCCTCGCCCTCCACTACAAGTTCAACACCCGCCTGCAGACGCCGTTCTGGGAGATGGCGGTCCGGGATACCCCGCTGGGCGGCCTCGAGGAGTACGTCGCGCAGTACCAGGAGCACGGACCGGCGCTGCTGACGGGCCCCGACGGCAAGCCGTCGAGCATGTTCGGCTACGACGGCCACCTCGCGGTCCTGCTCGGGCTGCGGGCACCGTGGCGCGACGGCGGAATCCGCTAGGGGCCGGGGGACTTCCGTCATGACGGACATGGCAGACATAGCCGACGACACGCTTGTCGCACGGCACTACGAGACCTTCAGCGAGGGCCCGAGGCTGACGAAGTCACGGGTCCGGAGGCTGGAGTTCGACACCTCGCTGCACGTGCTGGGCGGACACCTCCCGCCGGGCTCCGCCCTCCTCGAACTCGGGGCCGGGCACGGGGCGTACTCCCTGCACTACGCCCGCCGTGGCCACCGGGTCACGGCGACCGACCTGGTCGGCGCCAACGTCGAGGCCATGCGGGCCCGGGCCGACGCGGAGGGCCTGCGGGTGGCGCTCGACGTCCGGCAGGCCGATGCCACATGCCTCAAGGAGTTCGGCGACGGGGAGTTCGGGGCGGTCCTCTGCCTCGGTCCCTACTACCACCTGCGGACGCAGGAGCTCCGCCGGCGCGCGCTGGACGAGTGCCGGCGGGTGGTGCGGGCCGGTGGCATCGTGGCGGTCTCGTACATCAACCGCCCCCTCGCCGTGAACTACCTGCTCGCGACGGGCCGGGCCCTCGCCGCGGAGCAGTACGTCTCCCTGGCGCAGCCCGACGACCTCCGTACGGACTACCCGGACGACTTCTTCAACGTCTCCCACTTCTCCACGCGGGAGTCTGTCGACGCGGACCTGCAGGCGTGCGGCTTCGAGACCGTCGAGCACGCGGGCACGGACGGGCCGAGCGGCTTCTTCCCCCGCGTCCTGGAAGACCTCGACGAGGACGCCTACCGGGACTACCGCGCGTACCACCTCGGGACCGGCTCGCGGGCGGCGGGCACCAGCAGCCACTGCCTGGCAGTGGCCCGACGGACGTGACAGGCGTGACGGGCATGAAGGGTATGGAGGGCATGACGGGCTTGATGGTCGAATCAGGTCGATCCGGACGGGGACTCCTCGGGCGTTTGCCCGGACTTGGCGCTTCGGGGAGCGAAGTTTGGCCATGCCGATGCATGGCTGAAATCTGACGGCTCAAAACTTGTTAGGTAAACCTTCCCTGTCCTAGGTTCTGGCGCATCATGCCGGGGTCGGGTGCCCCACGAGCCGCGTTCCCTGGGTGCGCGGCGCCGCCCGTAACCGGCTGGATCCAGCCGTTCTGGGTGAAGCCGACCGGCCGAACCCTGCCCACTGCGGAGGTCCCCCACCATGCTCCGATCCCTCAGGCCCGTCGCCGCGCTGTCGCTCACGACCGCCTGTCTCCTCGGACTGACCGCCTGCGGCGGTTCGTCCGGCAGCAAGGACGACGGCGACGCCTCGTCGGCGTCGAACGGAGCGTCCCTCAAGGGTCAGACGGTCACCGTCTACAGCGGTCAGCACGAGCAGACCGTCAAGGCACTGGCCGCGGACTTCGAGAAGCGCACCGGCGTCAAGGTCGAGCTGCGCTCCGGCGACGAGGCCGAGCTCGCCAACCAGATCCTCCAGGAGGGCGCGGCCTCCCCGGCCGACGTCTTCTACGCCGAGAACCCGCCCGCACTGACCACTCTGGAGGAGAAGGGCCTGCTGGCCCCGGTGAAGGCGGACACCCTCAAGGCCGTCCCCGCCCCGGACAGTTCGCCCAAGGGCGACTGGGTCGGCATCTCCGCCCGCACCGCCGCCTTCCTCGCCGCCGAGGGCAAGGGTGCCGACACCGCACCGCCGTCCTCCGTGCGCGACCTGGCCAAGCCGGAGTGGAAGGGGCGCCTCGGCATCGCGCCCGGCGAGACCGACTTCGCGCCCGTCGTCACGCGCATGATCAAGACCGATGGCGAGGACGCCGCCAAGAAGTGGCTGGAAGGCCTGAAGGCCAACGCCAAGACCTACGACAGCAACGAGGACCTGTCCGCCGCCGTCAACAAGGGCGAGGTCGAGGGCGGCGTCATCGACCACTACTACTTCTACCGCCTGCGCGACGAGCAGACCGCCGCCAAGACCCACGCCAAGCTGCACTACTTCGCGAAGGGCGACCCGGGCGCGCTCGTCGACGTCTCGGGCGCGGCCGCCCTCAAGCACGGCAAGCACCAGCAGGCCGCTCAGGCGTTTCTCGCCTACCTGGCCAGTGCGCCCGCACAGAACGTGATCGCCACCTCCGAGAGCTACGAGTACCCGCTCGTCCCGGGCGTCAAGGGCAAGAGCGAACTCCCCGCACTCGACACCATCGGCACCGTCGCGAACGTCGCCGACCTCGGTGACGGCAAGGAGGCCCTCAAGCTCCTCCAGGACACCGGTCTCCTGGCGTGAGCACCGTCCGTTCACCCGGTGGTCCGTCGCCGCTGCTGCGGTGGCGGGCCGCCGGCCTGCTGCCCGCTGTCGCCTTCGTCGTCGTCGCCGCGGTGGTCTCGCCGCTCGCGTTCGTCGGCGTCCAGGCCGCCCAGGCGGGCTGGGAGCAGGCCCACCGCCTGCTCGGCCGCCCGCTGATCGCCACCCTGCTGTGGAACACCGCCACGCTGGCCCTCGCGGTCACCTTCGCCACCGCCGTCCTCGGCTTCGGCGCGGCGTACCTGGTGGAGCGTACCGACCTGCCGGGCCGTCGCTGGTGGACCGTCGCGCTCGCCCTCCCGCTCGCCGTGCCCGAGTTCGTCCGCGGCTACTCCTGGGTCTCGCTGACCGGCTCGGTCCGCGGCTACTGGGGAGCGGTGCTCGTGATGACCTGCTCGCTGTACCCGCTGGTGTTCCTTCCGGTCGCCGCGACCCTGCGCCGCGCCGACACCGCAGCCGAAGAGGTCTCCCGCAGCCTCGGACGGGGCCCGTTCGCGACCCTCTGGCGCGTCACCCTGCCCCTCGCCCGTCCTGCACTGGCCGGTGGCGCACTGCTGGTGTCGCTCTATCTGCTCGGCGAGTACGGGGCGTTCGCGATGCTGCGGTTCACCACCTTCGCCACCGCCATCTTCAGCGAGTACAAACTGGGCTTCGACGCGGCCTCGGCCGCACTGCTCACCCTGGTGCTCGTCGCCCTCGCCCTGTTGCTCGTCCTCCTGGAGGCGACCGCAGGCCGCCGCGGCCGCACCGCCCGCCGCGCCACCGCCGGCCGCAGCGCCGCCCCCGCCCGGCTCGGCCGTTGGACAGCGCCAGCCCTGGCCGCACTGACCGCCCTCGTCGCCACCGCGCTCGGCGTGCCGGTCTGCGCCCTCGGCTACTGGCTGGTGCGCGGCAGCTCCACCACGCTCCCGCAGGCCTCGGTGCTCACCGCCGCGCTCACCACGCTCGGCTACGCCGCCGTGTCCGCCCTCGTCGCCACCGCGACCGCTGTACCCGTCGCCCTGTACGCCTGGCGGCGCTACAGCCGGCTCGCCCGGGCCGCCGAGAGCGCCGCCTACCTCACCCGGGCGCTGCCCGGCATCGCGGTCGCCCTCTCCGTCGTCTACTTCGCGATCCGCTACGCCCAGCCGCTCTACCAGCAGCCCCCGATGCTCGTCGCCGGGTACGCAGTGCTCTACTTCCCGCTCGCCCTGACGGCCGTGCGGGCCGCCCTGGCCCAAGTGCCGCCCGGCGTCGAGGAGGTGGCCCGCTCGCTCGGCACCCGCCCGGCCGCGGTGCTGGCCCGCATCACGCTGCCGCTCGTGCTGCCCGGCCTCGGCGCGGCCGCCGCCATGGTCGCCCTCACCGCCAGCACCGAACTGACCGCCACCCTGCTGCTCCGCCCGACCGGCACCGAGACCCTCGCCACCCGCTTCTGGACGTACACCAGCGGCCTCGCCTACGGAGCCGCAGCACCGTACGCCGCACTGATGGTGGCCCTGTCCGTACCGCCCGTCCTCCTGCTCACCCGCCGCACACTCGGCGCCGATCCCCGTACGGAGACAACGCGATGAGTGGCCTGTCGATCAAAGGGTTGCGTGCCGCGCACGGCCGGAACGAGATCCTCGCCGGAGTCGACCTGACGGTCGAGGACGGGGCACTGGCCTGTGTGCTCGGACCGTCCGGATGCGGCAAGAGCACCCTGCTGCGCGTCATAGCCGGCTTCCATCCGGCCACAGAGGGCGAAGTCGCCCTGGGCGGGCGGCTGCTGGACGACGGGCGGCGTCGGCTGCCCGCCGAGCACCGCAGGATCGGCTATGTGCCGCAGGACGGTGCGCTGTTCCCACACCTGACCGTGGCCGGCAACATCGGCTTCGGCCTGCCGCGCGGCCGCCGCCGCGAGAAGGTCGCCGAACTCCTCGCCCTGGTCGGCCTCGACGGCCTCGCCAAGCGTCACCCGCACCAGCTCTCCGGAGGCCAGCAGCAGCGTGTCGCCCTCGCCCGCGCCCTGGCGACCGAACCCGAACTGCTCCTGCTGGACGAGCCGTTCGCGGCCCTCGACGCGGCCCTGCGCACCGACTTGCGGGCCGAGGTCGCAGCGACGCTGCGACGCGCCGGGGCGACCGCGATCCTGGTCACCCACGACCAGGAGGAGGCCCTGTCCTTCGCCGACACCATCGCCGTCCTGCACGCCGGCCGCACGGCCCAGCAGGCCGCCCCGCAACAGCTCTACCGCGAGCCCGCCGACACCGCCATAGCCCGCTTCCTCGGCGAGGCCAACCTGATCCCGGCCACCGTGGCGGAGGGCAAGGCCGAGACCGTCTTCGGCACCTTCCCGCTGACCGCGACCGCGACCGCGACCGCGACCGCGACCGAGAACGGAGAGCGGGACGGCCTGGTCCTGCTGAGGCCACGTCAACTCCGCCTCCGCACCGACCCCGGCCCGGGCGCCGTCCACGCCCGGGTACAGACGTGCCGCTTCCGCGGCCACGACCACAGGATCGAACTCCTCCCCACGGATCCGGACGGCCTGCCGCCCACCCTCATCGCCTACACCGACGCGCCGTGGCCGACGGGGGAGGCGTACGTGGAGGCGCAGGGGCCGGCGCATGTGGTGGAGGGGCGGTAGGGGGCGCTCGCATAGATCGCCTGCGCAGATACCCGGTGACAGCCGGACAGGGTCGGGCCCACCCCGTGGCCATCGGGGCGGGCCCGACCCTTACGCCCCCTGTACGGAACCTGAACTAGTCTGCGTCTGACCAGCAAAAACGCCCCTCCCGAAGGGAGAGGCGAAGGGTGGAGCGCGGAGCGCCCCCGGCAGGACTCGAACCTGCGGCCAAGCGCTTAGAAGGCACGTGCTCTATCCACTGAGCTACGGGGGCTGACCTGCGAAAACGCAGTCTTCCGGGCGCTCGTCCCAGGTATCTGTGGGACCTATGTGGGATCCGCAGATCCCTGGGATCCGTGGGACGCTGGCGCGCCCACGTGGCCCGGAGGTAGCTTCTCACACCATCTTCACAAGCCCGAAGACTCTCGCGGAAACAATCCTGTACCGCCCGACGTTTCCGATCTTCGAACCGAGGAGGGGAAGGTGTCGGGCCTGAAGCTGTTCCACACGACAAACGGCGGCATGACCGAGGTCACGCCGCGTCTTGCTGAGGTCGAGGCGGATGTACAGGACCTCATCGAGGCGCACATGGAGACGATGCTAGGGGTGCGGTTCCTGGCGAGCGAGTACGTCATCGACTGCGTTGACGGCGGGCGCATCGATTCGCTGGGGCTGGACGAGAACAACGCCCCCGTGGTCGTGGAGTACAAGCGTTCGACCGATGCGGGCGTGATCAACCAGGGCCTGTACTACATGGCGTGGCTCATGGCCCACAAGGACGCCTTCCGGAACCTGGTCCGCGACCGGCTCGGGGCCCCGGCCGCGTCCCAGATCCTGTGGAGCGCACCCCGGCTGATCTGCATCGCCGGCGACTTCACCCGCTACGACGCCCACGCCGTGCGCGAGCACCGGCGCAGCATCGACCTGGTCCGCTACCGCTTCTTCGGCAACGACCACATTGGCCTTGAGACCGTGGCCTCCGTCACGGGGCACTCGGCCATGCCCAAGCGGGTACGCCGGCGGGCGGCCGGGCTGCCGCCGACCCGCTCGCAGGGCGGTGCCCTGGCGGAGCTGGCCGAGGCGGCCGACGAGGTGCTGCTCGGTCTCGGGGACGGCATCACCCGCATCCAGCGCAAGCAGTACGCGGCCTACCAGCGGCTGCGGAACTTCGCGTGCCTGTGCCTGCCGCAGCAGACCAAGCTCCTCGTCTACCTCAAGGCCGACCCGAAGAAGGTCGACCTCATTCCCGGCTTCACCCGGGATGTGACGGGGCTCGGTCACCATGGCACGGGCGACCTGGAGGTGCAGCTGCGTACGGAGCGGGACCTGGAGCGCGCCCAGGAGCTGTTCCGCCTCAGCTACGCCGCGGCGTAGCGAGTACGCGAATAGCAGGACGCGCTCGGGGATGTGCAGTTGTGGTCTGGAGCCCGTGTGGATGCCTTTCGACGTGCCGGTCAGGTAATGGCGGTGGAGTAACAATCATCCGGAGGATCGAGCGTTTGGCCAACCGCCGATCTGCGGCTATATTCCGGCCGCGTTTCCTGGGCAGGATCGCCGCGGTGCTTACACCGCGGAGGCTGGATTGCGCCCCTTCACGGGTCAAGACGGGGCCGCCTATGGGCGTGGCCCCGTCTTGATCCGCCTGGCTCTGGACGCCTTGGTGGTGGGGAGCACCATGGTCGCGTGCTGTGCGGTTCGGGTCGTTCAGCGGCGGTGGTAAGGAAGGTCGTCCTGGCGCAGGGCGAGGTACGTCTCGGGGGTGGCGGCCTCGAGGATGCCTGGGTGCTCGTCAAGGTCGAGCCGGGGCTCTTGGTGGGCTGGCAGGAGGTCGCTCCACTGGCGGGTGGCGCCGTCTTCGTAGGCGTCGCGCAGGCGTTCCTGGATCAGCTCGCGCCGTTGATCCTGCGTTTCGCGGAAGACGCGGCGCTGGTCGCGACGATGCTGTTCCTCCGCCTCTTCGTCGGCGGACTCGTCGGCGATGCGTTGGTCCTCGGCGCGCAGGCCCGGGGTGCGTTCGGCGATGACCTGGTCTTCGTAGCGGAGTTGGTCGCAGGCGGCGAACAGGCGCCGCGACATGCCCAGCTGCAGTTCGGTGCCGGGGATGCGGTAGGTGAGGAAGTCGTCCAGGCCGATGCCGCGGGTGTGCGCCCGGCGAGTCGGTTCGTCGGTCGCGGGAACCTCGGCCCTCACTGCTGCCCGCATCGCACGGGTCAGGGAGTCGCGCTCCAGCGGTGTGGTCAGGCCGTCGGGGCGGCGGCGCCGGGTGGAGCGGTCCCCGGGCAGGGCGACGGTGCGCAGTTGTGAGGGCGGTGCAGAGCGAAGAGCCAGGTAGACCAGCATCTGGGCCCGGGCGGTCTCCATGAGGGCGTCGTCGCTCTCGCCGAGATGGTCTTCAGGAGCGCCCGGCGCTTTCGGCTGGGCGGGGCCGTTGGCTGGCGGGAGCGGCGGCTGCCCGGGGTGCTGCTCGTGGTCGATGGTGATGAACAGGTCGCCCTTGGACTGCACGGAGGCGCCGCACAGGATACGGCGGTGGGCGAAGGCGTGCAGCACCTTGCCGCCCTCGGCGAGCTGCTTCCAGCCCGGGGCGAGATGCGGCAGCCCGACGTTGCCGCCCTTGGCCTCGATCAGCCAGTACGCGTTCTCCACCTCATGCCGACCCCACAAATCCGGCAGTGTCCGGGACGGGTCCTTGAACGTCGCCGCCAACGCGGGGACGGGCCCGCCGTCCTCGATGTGCCAGGTCTGGCCCAGCCCCATCAGCGAGCGGCATGCCCACTCGGCCATGGTCATCCCCAGTCGGTAGCCGAGGATGTTCTTGCCCGACCGCTCGGTGCCGTGCTCGTACACCGCGTTCAGCGTGAGCCGCCGGCCCGAGGCGTGCGGGAGCGGATGCTTGGGCTCGACGTCGTGCATGCCGAGATACGCGTACAGCGGGGCCACGCGGGCGACCAGCTCGCCCCGGGCCAGCTGCGGGGCCTGGTGCAGCCAGGGCGTCACGTCACGGCCGACCTCGGTGGCCGCCTTGATGATCTCCCGCCACGTCGTGGTCGGCAGGTACCAGCCGTCCGCCGCGGGGAACGCTCCCGGCGAGGTCCACGGCTCGGCCTTGGCTGTACGCCACTGCTGGTGCGGTCGCTTGGCCGGCCCGTCACGGATCAGCACCGGTATGTCGAGACTGTCGGCATACACCAGGGGCGGGGCATCGGAGAGGTCTGCGGGAATCACGCAGGTCACTGTGGCACCGACGGCTTCTCCCGCCTTGAGGTGAGTCGCCTCGTGTCAACCTTGCCTTGGGCCCAGGGCCTCACAGGTCGGGCAGGGCGGTGGCGCCGCGCACGGTGATGTGGAGGGCGTGCAGCGGCTGGGTCCGGGTGGGGCGGATGACCTCCAGGCACTGCGCTTGCTGGCGGAGCCGGTAGATGAGCTGGTTGAAGTCGTACCAGTCGAGGTTGATCCACAGTGCGCCTGCGTAGTCGCGCCGGGCTGGGTCGAGGGGTCGGCCTTGCACCCAGACGGACTGTGCGGCGATGCCCGCTTCTTCGGCGTAGCGGATGGCGGCGGCTGCGGCTCTGCGCAGTGGGCTGTCCGCCTTCCAGCGCCTGGCCAGGGCGGTTGCCGCGGCCGGGCTGGAGGTCTCGGTGTCGGGCAGTTCGATGCGGCGGATATCGATGGCGCCGGCATCGAGCATGTCGACCAGCCGGGTGCGTACGGGCAGGGGAATCCATCGGTCGAGCCCGTCGAACTGTTCGATCATCGCGTCGCGCGGTGCCCGGCCGGCGTTGGGGTCGGCCTTGATGGCGTGCAGCCGGTCCCGGGCTGCGGCGGGTGTGTCGCCGCGCTTCCACAGCAGTTTCGGCTCGCTGCCCGGGGGGAGGTCGTTCTGGTTGAACTGGAACTGGATTCCGCGCCTGTTGCCCTTGAGTGCGCGCTTCATGTCCGCCATGGGGTCACGCCCGTACATCAGGGCGGTGACGACGTCCTCGGTGAACTCGGTGTCCCTGCGGTGCACGACCACCACGTCCAGGTCGCCTGGCTCCAGCGCGCCTCGGGCATACGAGCCGAAGACGTGGACCTCGTCCACGAGATCCAGAGGGCGCCGGCCCTGCTCCAGGTGGTCGAGCATTTCCTGCAGCAGCTCGGTGGCCCGTTGACGTTTCACTTGAACTCCCTGTTGCTCTTGGCCCCGTCCTGGAACTGTAGGGGCTGGTCTGCTCTGGGCCAGAGCCTCGAGCTGCTTGTCAGATCCTGGCGGCAGGCGGACATTGGGTATCCCGATTGATCCGAGCAGGGACGGTGAGTATGCCCAGCGGCGTTGTCGCCTGGTTCGACCCCGACCGGGGCATGGGCGCGATCCGGCAGACCGGCGCCGGGGACGAGATAGCCGCCGAACGGTCGGCGGTCCAGGGTGATGGATGCCGCGCGCTGCGGGCAGGGAACAGGTCAGGTTCGATATCACACGCGACGGGCACGGTGTCCGGGCTGACAACGTCCGCCGAATCCCGCGCAGGTGACCGTCTCCGCCCTGGACGACTTCTTCGCCGCCGCATGGCCACGCTCATCTGGCGGGTCAGCGGGTTCGGCTGGTCTGGCGTGAGGCCGGTGTTGGGGGAAGGGCGGCGGGCGCGGTGGTGAGCTGCGCCGTGTGCTTGGGCTTCGTGGGGCTGTGGTGCCGGGTGCCGGTGCCGTGGGCGAGGTTCTCGGTGAGGTTGGCCAGCAGTGTTGTGGGGGTGTAGGGGGAGGCGTGGATTTCCCAGGTGGGGTGGTCGATGCTGGGGCCGGCCCACAGGGTCCAGGTGGCGAGGGGGCTGTGGGGGTTCTGGGCGGCGAAGGCGTCGAACTGGATGCCGGCGTCGCTTTGGGGTGTTTCCCAGCGGATCCAGCGTCCGTTGACGGTGTGCTTCCAGCCGGCGTCGGTGAGCGGGCGGGTGGCTGCGGTGACGGTCTGCTCGCCGACGGGGCTGCCGATGGCGGTCTCCCAGGCGTCACCCTCGGCGAGGTGCGTCAGCAGGGTGTCGAGGACGGGGGCCGGGGTGGCGCCGGTTGCGGTGAGGTGCCACATACGGTCGGAGACGGGACTCTCGTAGGCGGCGATGGTCCAGGCCGTCTCGCGGGGGTGGGCTTCGTGGACGCGTTCGATGCGCAGGGTCTGTGACTCGTGGATGGCGTGGGTGGTCTCGTCCGTCCAGGTGCGCCACTTTTCCCACTCGTCGTGCCGGGCGAGGAACTGGTGGAGGATGGCGTCGTGGTCGCCGGGGTCTGCGGCGTAGGAGGGGACCGTCTCCGGCTGCTGGACGGGTGGCGTCGGCTGCGCGGAGGCTGGTGCGTGCAGGGTGGTGAGGGCTTGGGCCGTCTGGCGTTCCGTGTCGGTCGTGGGCGCGGGGCCGGGTCGCAGGGTGTCGCCGTGGAGGCGTTCGAAGGCGGCGAGGGCCTGGGCTGTCGAGTCGAAGACGTCGGCGACCTGCCGCAGATGGTTCTCGCCGTGGAGGTAGACGCTCTTGCCGCTGTCGCGGTAGGTGCCGACCGCTACGGTGGTGCCGCTGTCGTCGGCGTGGGCGTGGATGACGAGCCGGCCGTGGCGGATGTCGTCGTAGATCTTGTGGGCTTCGTCGGAGACCTGGCGGATCTCGTCGCGGGTGCACCAGGGCATGGGGTAGTTGGCCCACGTCCATTCCTCGGCGATGGCTTCACGCAACTGGGGTGTGATCTCAGCTGTGATGCCCTCGCCGGCCAGTGCCTGGGCGGCTTGTTCCGCCCAGTAGGGCTCCTCGTGGTCGATGCGGGCCAGGACCAGGGTGCGTTCGTCGACGGGTTCGAATCCGCGGGCGGCCAGGAGGGCGTGGGCCGTGCGGTGCCGGGTGCCGGTGAGGTGGGCGGTCACGGCACTGGAGTGGCTGGGGTGGGTGTCGAGGCGGATGTGGGCGTCGATGACGGGGGCTGTCAAGGAGGGTTCCTCGTTTCGGCCTGTGGCCGGGCCGGCAGGGCCCGGCCACAGGCGGTCGGTATCAGCGGGAGACGCGGGAGGCGGACGGGGCCGCTGTCCGGGGAGGGCCCGCCCGCGGGGGCGCCGCGGCTCGTGCCTGGCGGGGCTTGGCAACCGGTGCCGGGCTGGTGGCGTGGTTCCAGCGGGTGCGCAGGGCGGTGAGGTCGGCCAGGGCGCGGCGGCTTCCGGTGATCAGCTGGTGGGGAGTGTTGGCCGGATCCACGGTGTAGGCAGCGATCCGGGCGGCGACGCTGTGGGCGCGGGCAAGCAGGGCTCGTTGCAGGACCCTCTCGCCCCAGTACTCGGGCGAGCCGACAGGCGTGGAGACCACGTCCATCAGGTCACCGGGGGTGGGGCCGTCGGCGAGGAGGCCGCGGTGCTGGGCCTCCCACAGCACGGTGACCGGATCGACGGGGGCACCGCGGTGGACCAGCGCGGCCAGGCACTGCCACAAGGCGCCGTGCAGAGGCAGCGTGAAGTCCTCGGGCTGCAGCCACCGCATGGTCTTCAGCTCTGTGGGGTGCGCGGTGGCGGTGGCGAGGAGGAGCCGTTCCTCGTCCCCGGCTTCCTCGCCGCCCTCCCGAGGGGGCGTGGCGGGTAGCGGGGTGCGGGGCAGCGAGCCGGGGTGCGGGGCGAACTGTCCGGAGAGGTCCTCCAGGAACCGGCCGAGGGTGTCGGCCTGGGCCAGTGTGGCGGCGGCCGGGTCCGGCAGGGTGATGTCGGCCGCGGTCTGGGCCAGGCGTTCGGCGTGCACGCGCAGCATCCGGCGGGCGTGATCGGCGCGGATCATCGTCGCGTACGCCGGTGCGTGCTTGGGCCAGGGGCAGACCTGGATGAGGGTGTGCAGGTAGGAGGCGGTCAGCCCGGGGGCTTCGGGGCGGGCGGTGTCCAGGACGGTGTTCAGCCACGCCGGATCGGTGCGATGGGCATCCGGGTCGGGTGGCGGCACGGTACGCATGGCCGCGAAGAGGGCGCCGTGGGTGTGGCTGCTGAAGTGGTCCGCCTGAAGAGAGCCGATGTCCTCCAGACGGTGAGGTTCGAGCAGGAGCGCGCCAAGCAGGGACTGCTCGGCGTAGTGCACCGCCGGGGTCGGCGGCAGGTCCTCCAGGTCATCCCGGTCGTCGTCCTGGTACGGGTCGGTGGGGCGTGGCATCAAGCGGCCAGGGTGAAGTCGTCGGGGGTGAGGGTCTTGCCGAGGTGCGGGGCCAGGAGATGCGCGGCGAGCCGGGGCGGGACGGCGTTGCCGATCTGGGAGAACTTCTGGCCCTTGTTCCCGGCCCACGGATAGTCGGCGGGGAACGTTTGCAGGAGGCCGGCTTCCTGGGCGGTGATCCGGATGGACTCCGGCACCGGCCGCTGCCCGCCCGCAACCCCGGGCGCGGGTTCGGCGACCCACACGCATTCGTTGGCCCGGTGCCCGAAGAACAAGGTGCCGGCGGGCTCGTCCGCACCGCGCACGGTCGCATTCGTCTGGTTGTTGCTGCGCAACGACCACGACCAGCCGTGCGCCCCGGCGGTGAACGCCGGCGTCGGCGCACCGGCCGGCGGGTTCCCCCACCTTCCCTCGCGTCCACCACAACCATCGCCCTCGGCAGGGGACTTGAGCACAGCAGGGCCGGTCTGGGGCTTCCAGGTACCGCGGTCGCGGGCGCCGGTGAGGGCCTTGCGGGATCCGGAGGGGAAGGGCTCCGGTCCCCCGCCGGGGCCGCCGCCGGCGCACACGGTGGGCACGGGCCGGTCGGTGGCGCCCCAGCCGAGGGCCTCGGCCATGGACACCCACCGGGAGCGGCCCGGCCCGAACAGCGTCTGCGGTTCAGCGACCTCGGCATGGGTGGGTGGCGGGGGCGCGGCGGTGCGCGTACGGGAGGCCAGCAGGATCGCCCGCCGCCGGGTCTGCGGCACGCCGTAGTCGGCGGCATTCAAGACCCCCGCCCACACCGAGAAACCCCAACCGCGCAGCACGGACGCGTACTGGCGCCACAGTGGCAGCACGTCCGGGACTTCCTCCATGGCCACCCACTCCGGCTGGCCGACGGCGTGAAGGGCGTGCAGGTAGCGCATCGGCTCGGCCGCGAGCAGGGAACGCTCGTCGCGGCACGAGGCCAGCAGCCGGGCGCGGGTGTCGCGGCCCTGAGCGAGGTCGGCGACGGCCTGGTGGACCAGCGGCTGGTCGATGAGCCCGAGACGTTTACCCGCCCTCGACCATGCCTGACACGGCGGTGACGCAATCAGCGCGGTGGTTTTGCCGACAAGCGGCCAGACCGGATATTGGGCCACATCGGTCCGGATCGTCAGCTGTCCCGCCGCGGCCCGGGTTTTGCAGGCCCACTCGTCCCATTCCAGGCCCACGTCCTGAAAACCCAGCATGGACAGGGCAAAACTCCAGCCACCGGGGCCGCTGAAGAGGTCAATTATCAAGACGCCAGCCCGAAGTCATCCTGCGTGATTTCCGAGCCCCGGCATGCCCAGGGGGAGCAACCGTCGACGACCCCCTGCTCCAGCTCCTCGGAATGCGGGGATTCGGTGCCGAGCTCTTGCTGGACGGCCGCCCATTCGGCGGCGGTGACGTGGTCGATCGGAGCCTGGTCGAGAGGAACGCGGGAGCGGTGGAGAAAAGCTTCTCCCAGAAGCCGGTTGCCGGTGGCGTTGGCGCGGGCGTTGCCCTTGCGGATCGCCGCGTCGAAGGCCACGACGTCCGCCCACTCGGACGGCGAATTATCCCGGATGTGACGCCACTGCGCGTTCCCGTGATAGGGGCAGCCGAGGCAGCTGGATTTCGGCGTATCGGCCAGCCCTAGCGAAGTCAGATAGCGGACGCAGTCGGCTCGTGACCAGCCCATATCAATCAGGGGATGGCGGTTGCGCATGTACTTGACGTCGGCGTCCTTGGCCCGGTGGAACTCATCGGTGGAGATGCCGACCCACTGGTCGACGAATATCCCCTTCGGAATGCGTGCGGGGTAGGGGTAGCCGAGGAGTTCACGGACCTTCTTCTTTATCGGCTTAATTTTATATTCACCCGTGCACTGCCGACGAGTCATACCAGGCTTACCGCCCTGATTGAGGATGTAGAGCGGCATGGAAGCGAATCGGTGATCCGGGTCAATGGCATCCTTGCGAATGTTCCCGGAGGCGACGCGCAGGACAGGAATGCCCGCCGGTTCGGCTATCTCCTTTTCCAGCCGTCCGAGATGGTCATAAACGGCTCTGGGCTCCCAGCCTGTGTCGGCGAAAATGGCGTAATCCACCTTCGGGAGGACGCCCTCGGCCGACAAGGCGAGCATTGCACTTGATTGAATGCCTGCGCCTAGAGAAATTGATTTAAATGCGGGGGGTGTGGAAATGGCTTTGGTCCTTGCGGTGTGCGGGACTGGCCGGTCGTCGGCCGGGAAAGAGGGGGAAGCGGGTCAGCGCCGTGCGGGCGCGGTGGCTGGCGTGGCTGGCGGTGCCGGGAGCGGTTTCGGCGCCGGGCGGGAGGCGAAGGCGGGGCTGGTGTGCTCCAGGCCGTCGGCGAGCTGCTGGGCGGCGTCCTTGGCTGACTTCAGCCAGTCGAAGACGCCTGCGGGCAGCTGCTGCCAGTGGGCGTGGTGCTGGGCCCACTGGAGGATCTCGACCGCGTTGCGCAACTGCTCGGAGAGCTGGGCGAGGATGGCGGCCTGCTGCTCGCCGGTTGGTGCGGTTCGGGTGGCCTGGAGGAGTTCGTCCAGCGCGGTGGGCAGCGGTGCGGGGTCGGTGGGAAGCCCGTACAGCCGGGCGTGCAGCGACTGGGCCAGACCCTGAACGGGCCCGCCGGAGGTCTTGTATCCGTAGCGCGCTCCGGCCTGCGGGCGGACGCGGAAGCTTGCGATGACGTCGCGGGGCGCGGCGTCCGGGGCGATCTCGGCGGCCAGGGCGCGGGCGAGGTCATGCGGGGTGGGTGCGTCGGCAGTCGTGGCGGCCTCCGTAAAAGACAAGGAATGCGAGGCGAGGGCTGGAGCGAGTGCACAACTCGCCTGAAGAAACGGGCGATTGGCTGGGCGGCCGTGCCGTGCGGTGGTCAGCGGGTATGCCGCTGGTGCGTGGGCGCGGGCGGCGGTGCCGGCCTGGTAGGCCGGGTGCGTCCCGGCACTGCGGCGATGGCTTCGGGGGTGGGCAGGCCGAGGCGGGTTTCGGAGGCGAGGCCGAGGGACCACAGGTGTGTCTCAGCGCGGGCGACGACCCCGACGCTCTCGCGTTCGCCCAGGTGGGAGGGGAGGATGTGGCCCGCCGGGGCCGGTGTGAACCCGTGCTGTTCCAGGACCTCTTGGGCGGCCGGGGTGTGGGCGGTTGCGGTGACGCGGTCGTCGGAGAGGTCGAAGTGGACGACGGCCTTGGGTGCCGGGCCAGTGGAGTGGTAGCGGGTGGTCCAGCTGAGGTCGACGAAGTCCATGGTGTGGGCGAGGAGTTGGTGCAGGGCTTCGCCGGTGCGGTTGTGCGCGTCTTCCCGGGATGTGTCGGGCGGCAGGAGGTACAGGGTGCGGCCCTGGTGCTCGCGGGGGGTGAAGCCGCTGGCGGTGAGGATGCGGTGGGCCGATCGGATCGGCTGGTTGACGACGACGAAGGTGTGGCCGTCGTCGGTGGAGCCGACGAAGACGGCGTGGTGGTCGGTGAAGGGCATAGCGGTCCAGATCTATGGGGGGAAGAACCGGGGACGAGCGCGCCGGGCTTCGCAAGGGCGCCTTGGCGAGCCGTGCCGCCTGTCGGCGGACGGTGACGGAGGGGGCGGGTCCGCCGGTTGTCGACGGCGGGCGGCGTGACGGCTGCCCTTGGCGCCCTTGCGAAGCGCCGGGTGGGGTGCGGCTGTTATGCGGCGGTGCCGAAGTCGTCCTGCTTGGGCGCGGCCTTGGCGATGGCGCGGGTGGTGATGGCCTTGGAGGCGCGGGCGGAGGCGGCGGCGAGGTCGTCGGCGCCCGGCTCTGCGTACCAGGGGCGCAGGTCGAGCATGGCGGCGCGCATGCCGGTGGCCAGGCAGATGGCTGTGCCCTTGGGCAGGGCGCGGATGGCGTCGGCGGCCATAATGCGTTCCTGGCGCATGCTGATGCTGGTGGAGGTGCCGGAGTCCGAGGTGGAGGTGGATTTGGTCTCCACGTCGTGGTCGCCGATCAGGCGGGAGAGCTTGTCGGCGAAGTCGGGGTCATCGATGCCGGAGCCGATGACCTTGATGGTGGAGGCGGACCACATGGCGTCCATGCCCGCCTCGCCCCACACCTTCTGGCCCTGGCGGTAGGACTGCAGGATCGTGATCGGGATGATCCCGCGCGAGCCCAGGTGGGAGTACAGGTCCGGCAGGTCCGAGATCTTGCAGACGTTGGCGGCCTCATCCAGGATCGCGAGCATCGGCGGGTCGAGGCGTCCGCCGGCGCGTTCGGCTTGGGCGGTGGCGGCCCGCATCACCGAGTCCGCGCACGCGGCGATCAACGCTGAGGCGCCGCCGCCGCCGTCCTTCGACAGCAGGTAGAGCGTGTCGCGGGAGGTGACGAACTCGGCCGGCTTGAACTCCGGGATGCCCTTCTGCGGGGTGACCCACGCGGCGATCTCGGCGTTGAGGAGGGCGGAGGCGTACTGGCGGGCGGTCTCGTAGATGCCGTCACGGGTCTCGGGCGGGCCTTCGACAGTGCCCTTGAGCTGGGCCGCGACAGCGGCGTGGCCGTGGTCGCGCAGGATGTCCAGCGGGGTGCGGTCGCCGGGGAAGGCCAGCCACTGCATCACGTCCGTGATCGGCCGCTCGTCCAGCGCGGCGGCCAGGAACAGCTGGGACAGGATGTTGGATCCGGCCTTGGACCAGAAGTCCCCCTGCTGGGAGGCGTCCACGGAGGCGGCCAGGAAGTGCCCGGCGAGCCGGCCTGCGCCTTCGAGGGTGTTGGCGTCGGCCAGCGGGTTCCACCACATCTCCCGCTGCGCGTGGGCGATTTGCTGCGGGTCCATCGTCCAGGTCCGGCCGACCTCGGCGCGGGCTTCGAGGGTGGCGGTGAAGGCGTCGCCGGCGGCCTTGTTGGAGGTCAGCAGCACCGGGCCGGGGGCGCTGAGGATGGAGGGGATGGCCAGGCTGGTGGTCTTGCCGGAGCGGGGCGCCATGATGGCCACCGCTACGTCCTCGTAGCCCATGCGGACTTCGTGGCGGGTGCCTTGGATGTTGCCGAGCAGGATGCCGGTGTCGTTCGCTGAGATGGTCTTGCTGTCCTTCAAACTGGGCCGCAAAGAGCGGGCCTTGGCGGTGATGGCTTTGGCGAGCAGGGGCTCGATGTCCTTGGGCTTCGCCATTCCGGCGATCTTCTTCTTTCTTCCACCGGTGCCGCCGTGGTGCCGTGACCAGAGCACGGCGCCGACGACGCCCAGAGCGATCAGGGCCGCGCCGGGGACGATGCGTGCGCCGATGAGCAGCGCCGTATCGCCCAGGTGGGGCCAGAGGTGGTGGGGGTGCAGGAGGGCTTCGACGGGCTGGTACGGGGCCCAGGGGCCGGAGTCGGTGAGCCATGCGGTGGTGTTGCCGCCGAGCCAGGCGAGGTTGGCCGCCGGCACGGCGATGGCGAGGGCGCCGAGCAGGACGCGGAAGGCTATGTCGTAGCCGTCGGTGCTGCTGGCGCTGGACGGGCTGTTGGGCAAGAGGGCGCCTCCAAGGGGGGCGGTGGAGAAGGCCGGTGGGTCAGCGGGTGCGGCGCGGCGGCGGCACGCGTGGCGACCTCGGCGGATGCGTGTTCGAGGTGGCGTCCTTGCGGCGGGCGGACAGCGCCGCGACGCGCTGCTCCAGTGCGAAGGCGACGTCCCCTACCGGGAGGTGCACGGTGCGGGTGAGGGTGTGTTCGCGGGCGGGCGCGGGGACGCGGCCGACAGGGCGGCGCACCGGTGTCGGGTCGGCGAGGGCCTGGGCGAACGCGGCGATCAGGTGCGGTGGTGTGGTGTTGCTGAGGTAGGCCCGCCAGATGAGGCCGCCCTCGTCCTGGTCGAGACGGGCGTCGGCGAACCACGGGCCGTCCTCGCCGCCGTAGTGCTCGATGGCGGCGATGCGGCCGGGTGAGATCAGGCCCTCGCCGACGGTGTGCCAGCCCGCCTGCCGCAGCAGGTCGTAGGGCTCGAGGCCGGGGGCCGGCGGTGTGGGGGCGGTGAGGGCGTCGGTGAGGGCGGCGATGATCTCGACCGGGGTGCGTGCGTCGAAGGTCGCCGACCACGCCGGCCGGTCGCCGCAGCGGGCGTGGCGCACGGTCCACCACGGCTCGTCCGGGTCGGGGTCGATCCGTAGGGTGGCCTGCTGGTCGGGGCTGGTGAGGATGACGCGGGGCATCAGCGGGTCGTGCCCGTAGCTCCAGTCGCAGGCGCGGTGCAGCGGGACGGTGACCCAGCCGGGGTCGCCGCCGCCGGCGAGGTAGCTCGGTGCCACGAGCGCCTGCTCGATGGTCTCGTGCACGCTCATCCTCTCCGCACCGGGCCGCTGCGGCCGGCCGCAGGCAGGGGGGTCGCGGCCGGCGGTGGGGCCAGGGGCGAGGGGGCATGGCGTGCGGCGGCGTTGATGTCGCGCAGGACGTGCCCGTGGGTGGCCCAGTCGTCGAGGTAGCTCCAGCACTCGGCGTGATGTTCGGCGAGCGCGTCGTCGAAGACCTGAGTGCCGGGCCGGGCATCCAGCGGGAGGCTGTCGCGGGTCTGCACCCACTGCTCGTGCAGCGCGTCCAGGCGGTCGAGAGCGGCGTGCAGGACGCCCAGCTGCCAGGCCCAGTGGCTTTGTACGGCGGGGGCGGGCAGGTGCGCGAGCTGCGTCTCGGCGGTGGCCAGCAGGTGACGGGCGCCGGGGTGGACGGTTTCGAACGCCGCGGCGGTGTCGGCATCGCGCTGGCTGGCGCGCAGACCGTAGGCGTCCTCGTCGTAGGGCCAGCCGTCGAGGCCGGTGTGCTCCTCGGAGTAGGCGTCCCAGGAGCCGAGGATCTTCTCGCTGTCGTCGAGGAAACCGTCGAGGTGGTGCAGGAAGTCGCGGTGAGCGGTGGGATCGAGGGTGATGGTGAGGTCCTTATTCAGGGTCAGCGGTGCGCGGTCGCCCGGGTGGTGCCGGCCTTCGCCGGGGCCGCCGCGGCCTTCGGCTGCTGGCGGCGGACGGCCCGGGCCTGGGCGCGCAGGGCGTCGAGGCGGGCGGTGTGCGCCTCGACGACCTGCTGCGGCCTGAGCAGGCTCGGCTGCTGCACGACGCTGTGGTGGGCGGTGCGCTCATACATGCCGCGCTGCAGCGGGGCGGGGTCGGCGAGCGCGGTGACGAAGGCGTCGACCAGGTGAGCGGGTGTGCGGCTGTCGAACCAGGCGTGCCAGATCCGGGGGCCTATCGGGGTGCCGTATCCCGGCTCGCAGGTCTCGACGTGCCAGCCCGCCAGTGCGTCCTCACCGTCGCGCCGCAGTTCTACGTGGCACATCCCGTCGGGTGAATCAGCCATGTGCTGGGTGTCCTGCCGCCAGCCTGCTGACTCCAACACCTGGAAAAGGTCGGCCTGTTCGCGGGGCGGCGGTGTGATGAGGGCGTCGGTGAGGTGGCCGAGGACCTCTGCGGGGACGAGTTCGCCGAACTCCGCGTACCAGCCGGGCTCGGCATCGGTGCGCGCGGCCCGCAGCCGCCACCAGGCGGAGGTGGAGGACTGCGGGTCGAACTGGAGGGTGTGCCGGTGGTCGGTGCTGCACAAGACGATCTCGGGGCTGAGCGGGTCTGTTGTGCGGGTCCAGCCGGCTGCGGCCAGGCCGTGGGTGACGTGGCGGGCATCCCCGGGGCCGGCGAGGTGGCGGGGGCTGGTGTCGAACGGGATCCGCCAGGTGTGGTGGTCGGCGAAGGCGGCGAGCTGCCGTTCGCTCACCGGCACCGGCAGCGTCCCGGGGCCGGCGGGGCCTGCGCGTAGAGGCGGCGGAGGTTGTCGAGGACGTAGTGGAGGTGGTACTGGTCGGTTTGCTCCCATGCCGCATCCCGCAACTCCTGTATCAGGAGCACGACTTCAGCGGTGCGCGGGGTGCTGGGGTGGCTCTGTACGACACGGGCGAGGGCGCGCAGGGTGTCACCGAGCTGAATGGGGATGCCGGTGTACTCATCCAGCAGCGGCTCGACGAGGGCGAGGGCTTCGTCGAGGTCGGGCTCCTCGCGCAGGTATGCGGTCAGGTCGCAGAGGGTTTCGGTGGCGGTGCGGATGGTGTCCGGGGTGAGCGCGGGCACAAGGCTCCTTCGAGGGATGCGGGGGTTGTGGTTCAGCGGCGGGCGCGGGCGCCGCCGGCATGGGTGTAGGGGCGGGCGGTGGTGCGGGGCCGGTTGTTCCGGACGGAGTTGCGGGCCCAGGTGGCGGCGCGGGCGGCGGTGATCCGGGCCTGCTGCCAGGCGCTGAGCTGGGAGGGCAGGACGGAGACGGACGTGGTGCGGATGGCTGTGCTGTGCGGGACGCGTCCGCGCGGGCGCATCACCGGCTCGGGACTGGCCAGGGCGGCGGAGAAGGCTTGCACGAGGTGCATGGGGGTGGTGGCGCTGAAACTCGCCGTCCACCCGTTGCCCTGCCCGTCTCGCGCGCCGGACCACCACATCGCGTGGCCGCTGGGGTCCTGGTGGAACTGCATCCACGCCGAGCCGTCCGGGCTGGTTGCGGTGTAGTGCCCGGCGTGGGGATGAGTGCTCCAGCGCTGCTCCTGAAGCGGTTCCCACACGTTGGGGGCGTGGGCGGAGCGGGGGCGGGTGAGCGCGTCGGTCAGCCCGGCGACGATCTCCACCGGCGTCTGCCGGCCGAGCGTCGCCCACCACTCGTCCTGCTGCCCAATCGCCTTGCCGCGGATCGTCCACCCGCCCGGCTGGACATAGGGGTCGTAGCCGATGCGGACGCTGCGGTCGGGGCTGTCCATCAACAGCGGACCGCCCGGGGTGGAGGCATCCCGCCAGCCCGAGGCGCGCAGGAACTCCGAGACGTGCCGGACGTCGCCGCCACCAGCCAGGGCACGGGGCTGGACGAGGTAGTGCTGCTCGGCCTGCTCGCCCGCCCCCCAGCCCTGCCACTGCTTCTTCTTCACCGGCGCCGCCGGACGACGAGCGGTGCGGGTGCCGGGGGCTTTGCCGCCGTGGTGGCGGGCTGGGCGCCGACGCGCTTGAGGATGTCTTGGTGTTCGTCCAGGTCGAGGGTGATGTCGTGCAGTTCGTTCGAGGCCCGGCCCAGAGCGAGCCACACCTCTGCGGGGAGCGCGCCTCGCTCTGCCTGGTCCTTGGCGAACACGCTTCCGGTGGCGACGAGGTGGGTGACGCCGCCGAGGACTCCGGCGTCCGGGTCGAGAATGCGGGCGATGACCTGAGCGGCCTGGGGCAGGGGAAGCTGTGAGAGGTGGTCGGCGAGCTGGCCGAGCTGGCGGGTGATCTCGTCGGCCAGTCTCACCGGGTAGGGGGCTGGGTGGGACATGCTCCTCCGGGTCGGTGGACGGTCAGTGGTGGTGGCGCTGCCCGACGCGCTGCGTCTCGGCGAGGACGGCCTCCGGGCGGGCGCCGGCCAGCGGGGAGGCGCGGTCGGGGTCGGCGGGAATGCAGGCGTGCAGATAGCGGCGGAACAGGGCCGTGGCGAGCCGGGGCTTGAGCCGGTCGCTGATCGGCGGGGGTGTGCGAGTTGCTACGGGGTTCTCCGGTCGGTGATGCGTGTGGTGGGGCGGCCCCGACAGGGTGCCGGGGCCGCCAGTTGGTGCTACCGGGCTCGCCGGGACGGTGCGTTGGACGGTGGGGCGGGGGTTGACGCCGCCGGTGCCGCCGTCGGCTCCGCTCCGGGACGGCTGTGTCCGGAGCGGATCTCGTGCACGGCCTGCTGGTAGGCGGCCTCGTCGAAGACCTCGGGCGTGCAGTTGACCGTGTATCCGGCCACGAGGAGGGCGGGGATCGCGTGGCTCGCCAGGCGCCTTTGCTCGTCGGCGTCGAGATGTTCGGGCACCACGTGCCACACGTAGATCGGCCCCGCGGTGCGGCGCTCCAGTCCGAGCTGGTCGAGCAGGTCGAGGAGCTGCTCGGGGGCGTCGGTGGGAGTGTCGGCGTGGATGGTGGTGGTCAGGGCCTTCACGTAGATCTCGACATCGGTGCCGTACTCGTCGGCGCGATTGCTCATAGAAGGGACTCCATTTCAGCGGCGGGGCGGGCGTGCGGGGCGTGTGCCGCTACCGCCGGCCCGGCGTCGGCCGGGACGGGGTGTGCGTGCGGTCGCTCGCGAGGACGATCGCCTCATCGGCCCCGTGTCGCCGCGGCCCGGGCCGTAGCCGGGGCCGGAGGCTGTGCAGGCGGTGTCGCGGTGGGCGCGATCCGGCCGGAGGGGTGCTGCAGCGCGGTGGCGATGCCGTGCGCGCCGAGCTGCCGGCCCGCCGCGCGGACGGCGCGGGCCTGCACCGCTGTGTCGTCACCGCTGAGCCGGTAGATGCCGGTGTGCGGGTCGGGGACGAAGCCGTTGGCGGCCAGCACGGCCGCGGCCGTCTCGCCGGCGGGAGCGGCGGCGAGGCTGCCGTCGGCCTGCCAGGTCAAGACGAGACGGTCCGGCTGCGAGGGCTGGATGTCGGCGGCTGCGTTGTGGCGGGCCTGGGCGAGCGCGGCGTCGTAGCGGGCCAGCAGGTCGCCAGCGACCAGCTCGGCGCTGTGGAACGGATCATCACTCACGGCGATGCCGTTGGGTTCACGGATGCCGCGGTACGCCTCGTCGGGGAGGCTGGGCGGGGCGACGGCGGCGATGAGGAATCCGTCGCGCTCATCGTGCCGGTCGAGCACGGCGAGCTGAGCACCATCGTTGCGGGTCAGGACGGCCGCCTGGCGGAGGGGATGCTGGGCGAGGGACTCGGCGACGAGATCCATGTCCCAGATGCGATCGACCAGTTCGGCCAGGTCGTCCTTGTGCGCGGTGGGGTGGTGGGTGCTGGTCCAGGTGCCGGGGAGTTCGCCGGCGAGGACGTCGGCGAACGAGGCGAGACGCCCGGAATCTTCGTGGTCGTGCATGGTGTCCTTGAGCAACGTTGGGGTGGTGTCAGCGGCGCACACGCGCGGCCACGGGCGGCGGAGGCGCGACGGGCGCGGTGCGCGGCGGGGGTGGGCAGGCGCACACGGCGGACCGTTCACGCTCGTGGGCGGGGACCTGTTCGGTGCAGGTGCTGCGGCCGGGGTGCGGGGCGTGCCGGTCGGCGAGCGCGTCGCGGGTGTGGGCGAGGCCGGTGCGGATGACGTGCAGATGCTCCTCGGCGAGGTAGCGCAGGCGCCGGGCGATATGTGCATCGGCCGCATCGCCGAGCCCGTCGTGGAACTCCGCGGTGGCGGTGAGGACTTGGTCGATGGCGGCGAGGATGCCGTCGTGGGAGGCGGTCAGCTCGGTGAGCGCGTCGGCGACTTCGTCGGTGGTGGTGGCCTGGCGGATGCGCTCGGCGAGCTGGGCGACCGCGGCGCCCAGGGGCAGATCGCGGGCCGGGCGGCGGTCGGTGCCGAAGCCGGCGTCGCAGTCGACGTGGTAGCCGCCGGCCCGCAGCCTAGCCACGGCCTCGGTCGCCAGTCGGCTCTCGTCGTCCTCGTCGAGGCCGGTGGGGGCGCGGTGGTAGGACTCGTGGACGCGGACGACGGGGATGAAGCCCGCGCGTTGGAGGAGGCTGTGGGCCTCGATGTCGCCGCCGCGGGCGAGGACTTCCTGGGAGTGCGGATCGCGGTGGATGGTCAGGACGCGGTCGGCAAGGGGCAAAGGGAACGTTTCTCCTACGGTGATCGTCGTGCGGAGGTCCGGGCAGCGGGCGGCGCCGGAGCGGCAGTGCGCGGGCGGGGCGCGGTGGCGAGGTGGGCGGCCGTGGCATCGAGGTCCTGCTGGATGCCGTGGAGGCGGTACGCGATCAGCTCCAGGCGGTGCGCGGTATCAGGGCCGGCCGGGCCTGCCTGGCGGGCGATGCGGTGGGCGGTGTGCTCGACCAGGCCGCGCACAGTGGCCAGCGGGCTGGCGTCCTCGTCGGCGAGCTGGGCGAGGACTTCGGCGAGCTGGGCCGAGGCGGTCGGCACCGGTCGGGTGGCGGCGTGGGGTGCGGGAGCGGTCAGGTGCAGGTCCCGCTCGATGCGGCGGGCCTCGTGCGAGAGCCGTCGCGCAAGGTCGGCGGGCTGCTGCTGCCAGGAGCTGTCGAGCCGGATCAGGTTGGCGATCACATCGAGGCGCCCGGGTTTGGCCTGGACGGCGATCCAGTGGCAGCCGCCTGTGTCGCCGGGTGTCTCGATGCCGGCGGCGCGGGCGAGGCGGTGGGCGGCCTCGGCCCATTCCGCGGCGGCCAGGTCCCGGTCGTTGGGGTGGAGCCGCACATCGAGGTGGAAGATCGCCCGCCGGTCCCCGCAGGGGCCGGTGACGAACGGGTTCTCCAGCAGCGGGTCTTCCAGATGCTCGGCCCACTGGGCCGCAGTCCACGTCGCCTGCTCGCCGTCGGTGTAGGAGTCCAGGCCCGGCCAGTAGGTGATGACGGCGTGCTCCGGCAGACCGCCCTCGATCGGCACATCCCGCCCGAGCGCCTCACTGAGAGGATCGTGCGGGGTGCTCGTCCGTGCATTGACGCGCGGGATCACGTCGGTATGCCTCCCATGGCCCGTGCTGGCTGGTGCTGGTGATGTAGGTCGTGGGCTGCGGCGATCAGGGAGCGCTCGCGCACCAGGTCGGCGTGGACCGCGACATCGCCCGGTGGCAGCAGGTCCAGGGCCTGGTCGATGGTGGCGAGCCCTTCGTCGTATCGGCCGAGGCGGCGCAGTGCGCCGGCCCTGCGGAAGAGCACGATCGGGTCCCGCCCGGTGTCGAAGGGCGGCCGGGTGCTGAGGGCGAGGAGCCGTTCCGCTCCCTGGTCCAGGTGCTGGCCGAGCCACAGGCCGTGCAAGAGAACATGCAACGTACTCGCATGCTCCCCGGCCTCGCGCAGGACCTCGTCCATCACCTTCAGGCCCTCGGGGCGGGACTGGCCCAGTAGTGCGAAGGCATACAGGGCCCGGCTGTAGGCGTCCAGTCCATCGAGGGTGGCCTGGGGGAGTTGTTCGACGAGCGTTTGGAGGGTGGGGCAGCGGAAGTCGTAGCGCAGGGCGTTTAGGTACAGATGCCGGTACGTGCGGGCGGTGACCGGATCCGCCGCGGCGGTAGTGACCTGGCCTGGGCTCAGCAGGCCAAGGATGCTGTTTCCGGTGGCGCGGGCTGTCCAGGCGACATGCGCGCAGACCTCGGCTGATTCGCTCCAGTCGGCGTCGAGTTCGCGCAGGTCTGCTGCCAGGCGAGTGGGCCACGACGGGTCCAAGGGATCCATGGTGGCGCGGGTGCGTGCGCTCAGGAGGGCGAGGGCGCGGCCGGGACGGCGGGTGGGAAGGCTCACCGGCCGCCCCGGGCGTCGGCGACGTGGACGAGCTGGTTCAGGGCCGTGGTGGTGTACCAGCCGCAGTCGATCAGCGCGTCGTGCCCGGCGTACTTGGGCTGGAGGTAGTCCTCCATGGCGCGCAGGTAGATCAGGCAGTCCGGGCAGGGCCGCTTCAGGTGCACGAGGTAGCGGGGATGGCCGGTGATGAACGTCTGCGCACCGCCGGTGGGGTCGCGCAGCCGCCATCCGTCTTCGTCGGTCGGGGTGTGCCAGGACGGTGCGACGACGCGCACTGCCTCCCCCCACAGTTCCCCGCTGACCACGCCCTTGATGACGACGACCTGGTCGCCGGCCTGGAAGTGGGCGTGGGTGATGTCCCGGGCCGGGGTGAGCGGGTCGGGTATCGGCGAGAACGCCGGAGTCAGCGCAGAAGTCCAAGAGGGCGGGATCATGCAGGGGTCCTCTCCACACGGATCGGGTGGCGGTGGGAACAACAATCGTCCGGAGAAACGAGCGGTTGGCCAACCGCCGATCGTCGGCTACGTTCCGTCGTCGTCAGCGGAACGGGTTCTCCGTCCCGCGGTCCTGCTCGGTGGCGGCGTCGAGGAGTTCCAGCAGGTCAGCGCCTTGCGCGTCCCTCTGGTCGATCCACCATCCCGCCCTTGTGACCGAGCGGGCCTTCTCCTCCAGCTCCGCCCAGTCCGCCTCGTCCCAGGTGCCCTCGATGACCAGTGCGGTGTGCGCGGCGGTCATCAGCTGATGGCGGGACCGCTCACCCCAGTCCAGGGCCCGCTGCGGGCCCTCCAGCGGCGGCATGTCGAAGCGCTCGGCCCACTCCTTGGCGGCCTGCTGCTCCTCGGCGCGCTTGGCGGCCAGCCACTGCTCCTTGGAGGCGGTGTCGCCATCGCGCGCCGCCTTCCAGCAGGCGGTGCAGTCCTTGCCTTGAAGCCAGCGCGCGAATCCGGCGCGCCGGTCTGCGGGGCGGTCGGACAGGTCATGGACGACCTCGTGGCCGCAAGCGTGTGTGACATTCCACTGCGTACGGACAGCCATAGACGGGTTCTCCTTGAAGTCGGTGGGTCGAGGGCTTGGTTGAAAGGTGCTGCAAGGTGAGGCAGGGCCCCGGGGTAGCGGGGCGCATGCCGGGGGTGCGGGGTGCTCGCCTGCGGCGGCACCTTGCCGATGAACACCCACGCTGGGACCCCTGCCAGAGGGGCGTCGTCGGCGTCGGCACGGTGAACGCCGGTGTCATCGGCATCGTGAGTGCCGGTACCGGTGGGGGCTGTGGAAGAGGGCGGGCAAGGGGCGGGCTGCCCGGCACCGCGCTGAACTGGGGCGCGGTGCCGGGGCCGCCGAGGCGGTCAGGCACAACTGCCCCCGCCCGCCGGGAAAGAGGGGGAGCTACGGGTGGTGTGCGGGGGCTGTGGCGCGGGGAGGCGGTGGCGGGAGTGCGGTGTCCAGGGCGGGGCGCGGGCGGATCCGCGGTGGCGTGGGGGTGCGGTGCGGTGGCAGGACGGCGACCGTGGCGCCGAGGTCTTCGGCCGCGTCCTTGACTTCGCGGGTGAGGAAGTCCAGTTGCCGGCCGAGGGCGTCGAGCCGGGCGGCGATCTGCCGGCCCTGCACGGTCTCCAGCGCGGCGGCGAATTGGCCGGCGGTGTGGAGGAGTTCTTGCAGGCGGACCATCGGGCCTGCGTCGTAGCCGTGCTGGGTGGCGGTGAGCAGCGTCTCGGAGACGTCGCCTGCGGAGCGGGCCTCGTGGATGTCCTGGAGCAGCTCGTGCAAGGGGACTTCGGGTGCGGGCTCCGGGCGGTTGAACCGGGAGGTGTCCGGCCGCAGGACTCCGGGTGGGACGGGGCGTGGCAGCGCCCGTCCGGCCGCGTACTCGTCGCTGTAGTGTCCGATGACCTGCCATCCCGGTGCGTCGGGGTCGCCGGTGAGGGCGATGACGGTCGAGGTGTCGTCCTGGACCAGGTAGGCGAGGGTGATGCGCTGGCCGTCGGCGGCGTACCACGATTCGATCAGGTCCAACTCGCCCCGCCGCTGCGCGGCCTGGGCCTGGTGTGTCCAGCTCTGCGCTTCTTCGGCACTCAACTCGGTTCCGGTTGTGGGCCGGTGGTGCTGGTCGGCGAGGTCGGCGGCGAGTGAGCCGTGGTCCGCCCAGACGGCGAGGTGGGGCCACAGGGCCTTGTGCTGCTCGCGCTCGGTGGCCGAGCCGGGGGTGGCGGGGCGGCTGCGGATGCGGGTGATCTCGGCGTGGGAGGCGGCGAGGGAGTCGAGCAGGGCTCGCCAGGCGGTGGTGTGCCGGGCGGGCGGCAGTTCGTCGAGGGCGTGGCGGGCTGTGTCCAGCAGAGCGGGGGCGTGCGGGGCGAGATGTGTGGTGTATGCCTCGGCGGCTGCGGCGTTGCGGCGGGCGCGGGCTGTTGCCGCGGCGTGGTGGTGGACGGTGCGTCCGTAGCGGTCCTGGGTGGTGTCGAGCGCAGTCTGCGTTTCGCGGTCGATGACGGCGATGCGAAGGCGGAAGTCACGGGCGTGCTCGGCGAGTTCGCGGGCCGTGGAGGTGTCGGTGATCGCTTCTCCTGATGGTCAAGGTCAGCTGCGGGCTCGTCGCCTGGGCGGGGCCTGCGCGGTCATGGCCGGCGGGCGGGCCGGTGCGGGCGGTGCGGCCTGGTTGGGTGCGTCGGTGCGCAGGTCGGGGTCGAGGGCGACGGGGTAGCGGGCGGCGGTGAGCATCGCGGCTGCCCACGTCGCGTGCTCGTTCTCCCAGTCGCGCCCCAGGTCGAACGGGAGACGGATCCAGTGGCCGCGCAGTGCCGGCTGGAACAGGAAGTGGGCTCGGCGCAGGATGTCTGCGGCCAGGGCGTCCAGGGGGCCTTCCACTTCGACCTCGCCGCCCTGCCCGCGGGTGATGCGGATCGGCTCGACGGTCATCGGGAGCGTCCGGTAGCGGAAGCGGTCAGGTGGACGGTGGGGGCGTAGGCGGGCTTGGGCGGGATCGGCCGGGCCGAGGGCGGGGAGGTGGTCAGTGCCGGGCCGCGTTGCGGGGAGCGGCCGGCGGCGGCCCGCGCGATGCGGCTGCGTCGCTCGGTGTGCTCGGGGACGGCCATGGGGTTGTGGGGCGGGCCGGGGGTGAGGACGGGGTCCAGGGAGTAGTCGGCGTGCACGGCATAGCCGTGGCGGCGCAGGTCGTGGACGGCCTGGCGGGTGCGGCGCATACCGTCGTAGTCGGGGTTGGTGAGCCGGTACATGCCGGGCTGTTCGGGTACGGGCTCGAATTGCTCGCGGGTGAGGAACCAGTGGGCCAGGTTGGCGGGCATCGTCGGGGCGGCGGTGGCGACGAAGCCGTGGGCGGGGTGGGCGCCGAAGGCGAAGTAGGCGTCAGGGGGCAGGGGCAATGAGATGTCTTTCGGTGAAGGAGGCGGGTCACCGGTGGGGTGCGGGCCGGCCCGGCGGGAGAGCGCGGGGCGGCGCCGCGACGGCAAGAGCGGAGCGTGGGTGCGGGGTGGCGGCCTGGGTCTGGCGGAGGAACGGCTCGCTGTGGGTGAGCCAGGTGGTGATGGCCGGCCACGTCCGCGCGGTGCGTTCCTGTCGGGCGAGCGGGCTGCCGAAGGCCAGCTCCTCACGCACGGCCTCCGCGTCACCGAGGGCGTCGGCCAGCTGTGCGAGGGCCTCGGTGTCGCCCGGCCACGGGGTGGCGGTGGGGCGGCAACGGTCCAGCAGCGCGGGAGCGTGGTCCACCACGGTCAGGAAGTCCCGCCAGGCGCTGTCCAGGAACTGTGCGGTCGCGGCGCCGAGCGCGTCGATACCCAGCGGCGTGGCGTCGCTGTAGCGGTTGGAGGCGGCCATCGCGCTCCAGGTGTCGTGCTCGGTACGGATGCGGTCCAGGGCGCCGGCGACAGCCGTGATGCGGCGGGTGTGGACAGCGCGGTCGTAGGCGGGCAGGTACCGGTCGCTGATCTCCCGGGCGGCGCGGCCGGGGAAGGGCGGCAGGACGATGCTGCGCGGGGCGTGCGGATCGCCGTACCCTTCCCCGAACGGCTCCGGGGCGAACGCACCGACGAGGTAGTGGAGTTGGTGGCCGGGGCGTTCGATGAGCAGCAGGGTGGTGTCCGAAGCCGTGTTGGTGAGGGTGGCGGCGTAGGGGATCCGCTCGCTCTGCACGGCGCGGCCGAGTTCGCCGCTGTCCCACAGCCACGGCACGAGGTCCTCCTGCCACACCGGGTGGCAGTACAGCTCGACCTCGGTGTCCCACTGGCCCGGCATGCCACGGGCGATGTCCCGTGCGGCGTCGCCGATGAAGCGCCGACTGCTGGTCGTCACCGCTACGCCGTGCGCCTCGGCCGAGCGGACCAGGTCGGCCACGGTGGCGCGGGAGGCGTCCGAATCACCGGCCTGCAGCCGGTACACGCCGGCATCGCCTCGCTGGAACCCGGACGCCTCCAGTGCGGTGCGCGCGGCCTCGTACTTCGTGCCGGATACCATGGCGACGATGCCGGCAGCCCGGCTGTAGGCGAGGATGATCTGCGCGTCAGCCACGGGCGTGCGCCGTGCGGTTGAGGGCGGCGCGCAGGGCGCGACCGTACTGCCAGGCATGCTCGCGGGCGGCTGGCTCCAGCTGGTCATATCCGGGCTGGGAGGTCATCTGACCTGCATATTTTCTGTATCTGTACACGGCCTGGGGCAGCAGAATTCCGGGGGCAAGATTGGTCACGCCCACCGCCGCGCAGTAATCCTCCCCTTGAACGAGGCCGCCCATCGGAGCGGCGCGCACCAGCTCGGTGCGGGCGAGGATCGTGGTCGGTCCGATCGGGATGGTGTGCGCCGGCGAGGGCCAGTACGTCCACACATCGCCTGCCTCGTGCCGGCCGGGCGGTGTGGGGCAGCGCCACAGTGTGGTCGACCCGTCGGGGTGAAAGTCCTCACTCCATCCGGCGCACCAGCCCACCCCGGTTGATTCCAGGACCTCCAGCCGCGCCGCCATGGCGTCGGGGCCGAATTCATCGTCATCGTCAGCCCAGTTGACGTACTCGGTGCGTACCTCATTCAGGGCGAGGTTGCGGGCACAGGCGGCGCCGACCGGCCGGGGCAGGGCGAGGGTACGGACGCGCGGGTCGGCTGCGAGCGGGGCGGGCAGTCGCGCGGGATCGGTGCCGTCGATCGAGATCACCGCCTGCCACGGTACGGACTGCCGGGTGAGGCTTGTGTGCATGGCGGTGAGGTAGCCGAGCCGGTCCTCGCGCAGCTGCGTGGCGATGACGACCGTGATCAAGGGCGTGTCGGACGGGAGCAGGGCAGGTCCTTCGGAAGGTAGGGGGGAGGTCGGTTAGCGGCGTGCGGCTGGGCGGGCAGGCACGCCGCGCGCCGGGGCGGCGGTGCCGGTGGCGGCCTGGGGTGCGGCGGCGCGCGGGGGGCGGATGAGTGGGGGCGGCGCGGTGGAGGACCAGCGTGCGGGGTCGTCGCTGAAGGCTGTGCGGGGGTCGGTGCGCCAGTCCACGAACGGTCCGCAGTCCTGGTGGAGCAGGCTGATCACTTCGATCCCCTGCGCGTGCAGGATGTAGCCCCACTGCACATCCAGCGCGTCGGCGGTGTCGTCGGTGACCGTCATCCGCACCGGCGCCGAGCCGTCCGGGGTGATCAGGTTGTCCAGGGTGCGGCTGGGCCACTTCTCGCCGCCGGTCAGGGCAGCGACGAGCGCGGGCGGAGCGCCGTCGAGGAGGTCGGTGCCCAACTCGTCCCAGCCGATGGCCACATCGTCCACGAGGTGGCGCGACATGGCTTCCAGGTTCCGGTGGAACCGGTACTGAAAGGCGGCCAGGAGGAGGGGCAGATGGTGGCTGGGCACGCCGTCGTGGTGGACGTAGATGCCCTCGTAGCAGGTGACGCCGTCGCGGTCGGGCTGGGTGGGACGGGCGATGAAGGACCGGGTCGACACAAGGAGGCTCCAGGGGGTGTTGGAGGGCTACCGGCTGTGTGCCGGGTCGGCGGGAGGGGTGCCGGGCGGGGCCGGGGGAAGGCCAGGCCCAGTCCGCCCCTGGGGCGGGGCCGGCGGGGCCGGTGCCGGGTCGTATGCGGCGCGCAGGATCGCCAGGTCCGCTTGGTCGGCGAGGGCCAGCACGGACAGGCTGCGGCTGGCCGCTGCCATGAGCATCTTGGGCGGGGATCCCAGCTCCGCTCCGCGGTTTTGGCCGCGCCAGCGGGCAGCGGCCACCAGGTAGTCGCTCACCGCCTGGAGCACCGGTTCGACCGCATCCAGCAGGTGCCGGGTGACCGCACTGGCCTGCGCGGGTGTCTCGGCGGCGGCGAGAGCGTCCAGGTAGGGGCCGAGGTCGGGGCCCGGCAGTTTCTGCTCGGGCAGCGGGTGCTGGGCCAGGAACGGCTCGGCGTCCCGCTTCGCCCAGCGCAGCAGGTCGCCTCGGGTGGCGATGCCGTAGCGGGCGGCGGCGATCTGGTCGGCATCGCGGCCGACGTTGTCGTACAGCTCGAAGTCGGGGTGCTGCATCGGGGCGGGGCTCCTTGAGCGGCATGGTGCTCGGATACGGCTGCCTCGGCGTCGGTGCGGCGGCAGCCGTATCCGGGCAAGGGGTGCGGGAGTTGAAGACGCGGCGTGAGGGTTATGCCGAGCCAGGCTCGGTCGTTTTCCCCAGGCTGTGGAAGAGGGAAGGAGTGGGACGCGGCTGGCGGTCGGCTTACCGGTGTCGGCCGGTCGCGACGGCGCTGGCCGGCGCGGGGGCGGGCGGGCCGGCGGAGGCGGTGGTGGGCGGGGTGGTGTGGCGGAGGTTCACGCCGATGCCCTGGTGGGCGAGCTGGTGCACCAGGGCCTGCACGCGCACAGCGCGGCCGTCCTCGCCGTATGCGGCGGGCAGCAGGAACGCGGCCTGGTGGGGGTGGTACTGGAAGCCGAGGGTGTACAGCGTCGTGCGGGCGTCTTCGGGGACGCTTGCGTACGGTGTGCCGAGTGCGCCGTCCTCGTACCAGGTCAGGGTGACCACGCGTGCCACTTGCGGCGGTCTGGGCCGGTGGCGGGGCTCCGGGTGGAGGGCCGCGTTGTGACGTACGACGGCCAGCGCGTACTGGTAGCGGGGCAGGACGCGGCGGGTGACGGCGGCGGCGGCGCGGGCCGGATTGTGGGTGACTTTGATGCCGCCTGGTTCGGCCACGCCGTCGAAGTGGTGGGGCTTGAGGCCGGCTTCGGGTGTGAGGGGGGCGACGAGGAAGTGGTGGCGGTGCAGCGGCCGGTCGATGACGCACAGCTGCTGGCTGCCCGGACCGTTCAGCAGGGCGTGGTGGCCCAGGACGAATTCGCTGACTGCCCACTGGATGTGTCCGCAGTCCCAGACCTGGTCGCCGAGGGGGAACTGGTCTTTGTACTCCGTGTGTTGGTGGTGCTGGCTGGTCCATTCGCCGGGCAGGCGCGAGGCGAGCGCGTCGGCGAAGGAGGCCAGGTCGGTGCGCTGGGTGGTCATGTGGTCCAAGGGGTGGCGCCGGTGCAAGGGGGTGTGGGGTGCGGGCTCAGAACGGGAGGCGAAGGCCGCGGGCGGTGCGCGGCGGGCCCGGTGGGAGGCCCGGGATACGGCCCTGGGCGGGCGTTGAGCGGTGACGCTCGGTGGCCGGGTCGGGCTGGGTCGCCTGCGGCTGGCCGTCGTGCGGCCCAGGGTCGTTGCCGGGCTGCTCCCAGGTGAACTCGTACGCGTCGTAGGAGTCGATCAGGCCCATTTCCAGCTTGGCTTCGCGGTCAGCGACTTGGGCCAGCAGCTCGTCGTCTTCTTCCTGGCACTGGAGCCATTCGGCCCATTCGACGTCCGTCAGGTTCGCAGGGCGCTGCATTGCGTGGATTTCCTCCTTGAGACAGAGACAGGCGGGTCGGTTGATGCCTCCGGCTCGGGGCTACGGGGTGGCTCGGCGTTCGCGGCCGGTGGTTCGAGAACTGGCAGGGCAATGCCGGAAGGGCCGTTGTGTTCGTTGCCTGCCAGGCCGATGTCGTGACCGGTGGTGGTCTCGGTCAGAAGAGGCCGGCCTGATCCGCCTGGTCTTCGCTCCAGCCGAAGACCGCACGCTCCAGGTCTTCGAGACAGGTGATGTGCTTATGGGCGCGGAAGGCGTCGAGGACTTCGTCCGAGTAGTCCTGGATCTTGTCGTCGGCCCGGTCGACGCGTGCCCGGTTCTTCCTCGACAGCCGGCTCCACTGGACCATGTCGGAGTCGGTGGAGCGGCCCATCCACACCCAGATTCCGTTGCCCAGCTTCATGACGGACCGGGGGTGGAAGAAGCGGCCGGTGTGTTGCCACTGGCGTGGGTTGCGTTCCTCGGCCCACCCGGTGACGGAGCTTTGGGCGAGCTTCTTCAGGGCGGCGGCCATGAGGTGCGGGTCGAGCTCCCCACGCGCGAGCCGTTCGTGCACCGCCTCGATGAGGTCGTTCTTGCGGAACCGGCCGTCGGTGTCGGTGAGCGCAACGGCGCTCTGCTCGACGATGTGCCGCAGGCGGATGTCGACGGGGGTCGTCACGGCAGGTCACGCTCCTGCCAGACCTGGTCCATCTCGGCCAGCGCCGTCATGGCGTGCGCGATGGTTTCGCGGGTGATGGGGGTGCCGCTGGCGAACGCGGGGTCGTACCGGCTGAACGTTCTCGTTCCGCGGGTCTGGGCGAGCGGCGGGACGATCTCGTCCAGCAGATGGGTGGCCACCCGGCGCTGCCGCTTGTCTTCCTCGACACGCTCGGTGCGCTCTGCCCATGCGCCGGCCAGTGTCAGGTGGCCCT
Organism: Streptoverticillium reticulum; assembly: GCF_047456005.1. Lineage (NCBI taxonomy): Bacteria > Bacillati > Actinomycetota > Actinomycetes > Kitasatosporales > Streptomycetaceae > Streptomyces > Streptoverticillium reticulum. The sequence continues at coordinate 5,397,407 of NZ_CP179755.1, forward strand.
CGACGACCCGGTCGGCCAGCTCGGGGTCCTCCTCCCGCAGCCGGGCGAGCTGCACCTCGGCGGAGTTGGCCTTGGCCTTGTTCTCCTGGGCGACCGTGTATGCCTCGTTGAGTCCCATGGCGCCGCTGATCACCGGATCCACAAGGTCGGGTGCGTGCTGCAGGACGGTGCTCGCGCGCCCCATCACGGCCAGGGCGACTCCGAGTTGTTCCTTTAGGGAACGCGCGGTCTGTTCCTTCGGGGAACGGCCGTCTTGTTCCCTGAGGGAACATGCCTTGACGGTGATCATGGCAGCCTGGCCCTTGGTCAGGCTGCGGCGGCGGAGGTTCACGGACAGGACGTAGATGTCCGGGGCGTCACCCTCGTAGGTGGTGAAATCCGGTTCGATGCCGAGGCGCTCGCAGGCGGCCAGTCGGCCGCGTCCGTCGAGGATGCGTCCTCGGGCGTCGAGAACGATGGGCTGCAGCAGCCCGTTGGCCTCGATGTCGTGGGCGAGGGCGGCAAGGTCGTCCTCATCGAGCAGGGGCAGGAGCGAAGAGGTCGGGTGGGATTCGATGGCATCCTCCTGGATGCAAAAGGGGAAGGGGTGAGGTGGCCGATCCGGTCGCGGGGATGGCCGGGGGAAACGTTTCAGTGCATGCGGGCGTCGGTGTCGAACAGCGCCAGCTCATGCGGATGCAAGAGATGTTGAACGATGAATGATCGTCCGGCGACCTTCCATAGCCCGCGGCCTCGGTTGAGGTGGGCGATGGCGTCGGTCTCCACCGTGGTCAGGCCCAAGAGGGCGGCGGCGGCGTGGAGTTGGTCGGTTTCCTGTCGGTAGATGATGCGGGTGGAGCAGTCGGCGAGCAGGCCCTCGGCCAGGGCTCGTCCGCGTGATCCGGCGTCGCCGGCGGTGAGCAGGTCGGACAGGCGGTGGATGACCATCAAGTTCGCGATGCCCAGGCCACGGGAGAGCTTCCACTGGGACTGCATGCGCTGGAGCAGGCCGGGGTGGCGCATCAGGCGCCAGGCTTCGTCGTAGACGATCCACCGTCTGCCTCCGCGCGGGTCGGTCAGGGCCGATTCCATCCAGGCGGAGGCACAGGTCATGGCGAGGACGAGGGCGGTGTCGTCGCCGGAGCCGCCCAGGCGGGAGAGGTCGATGGTCAGCATCGGCGAGTTGGGGTCGAAACGCACCGTGCTGGGCGCGTCGAACATCCCCGCCAGGTCGCCGTGGACGAGGCGGCGCATAGCGTGGGCGAGGTCGCGGGCGGCTTCGCCGAGGCGGCCGGACATCACGCCGCCGGCGGTATCGAGCTGGTCGGGGTTGTTGAGGGTGGCGGCGATGTCGCCGAGCAGCGGGGTGCGGCCGGTGGCGGCGGCGTGGGTGACGACGGCGTCGAGGGCGACGTCGAGCGCGGTGTGCTCCATCGGCATCAGGTCCCGTCCGAGCACGGTACGGGCCAGGGAGCCGAGCAGCAGCAGGCGGCGCTTGCGGATCTCGCCGGCCCAGTCCGTCTCGGAGATGCTGTGGGGACGGGGGGCCGCGTCCAGGGGGTTGAGCTTGCCGGGCAGGCCGGGGCCCAGCGCGATGGAGGTGCCGCCGAGCGCGGTCGCCACCGGGGTCCATTCGCCCTTCGGGTCGCAGGGGACGTACACCCGGTATCCGAAGGCGACCGACCGCAGGGCGAAGGACTTGGCGAGCGCGGACTTGCCCTGGCCGATGACGCCGGCGAGCAGGACGTTGGGGTTGGTGAAGCCCTCGATCTTGCCGTAGAGGGCGAAGGGGTCGAAACAGAAGGACGCTTCGGCGTGGACGTCGCGGCCGATGTAGATGCCTTCGGCGCCGAGGCCGCCTTCGGCGAGGAAGGGATAGGCGCCGGATGCGGTGGCGGTGGTCATGCGGTGGGCGGGCAGTTTGAGCTTGTTGCCGCGGGCGGAGGCCGGCCCGGGGCGTCCGGCAAGGGGGTAGGCCGGGGCGGGGGTTTCCTGCTCGGCGGGTTCCTGGCCGGCCGGGTGGGCGGCGGCCTGGGCGCGGGCTTTGGCTTCGGCTTCGGCGAGCTGGCGGCGGGCGGCCTTGCGGGCGGCGCGGTCGGTGCCGTGGGGGGTGAACAGGGGGGAGGCCGAGGCGCGTCGGGCGCGGCGGGCGGGCCGGTGGTTCATCGGAAAGGCTCGTTTCGGCGGCGGTGCCCGCTCACCGGGCGCAGCTGGTGGTGTGGCCGGTCAGCGGGGTGTTGAGGTCGGTGGGGGTGGTCTTGCGGCGGATGGTGTGGCCGGCAGCGAGGTGGCGCTGGCAGATGGTCAAAACCGGCGGTCCTTCCGGTAGCCGCTCGGGCCGGCACTCGGTGTCCGCTGTGCTGTGGGGTGTGGGGGGCAGCGTGTGGAAGGCATCGTGCGCGGCGGCGGTGGCCTGCCACAGCCGTGCGTGTGCCGTGGCGAGGTGTCGGCCTGCGGCCGGATGCGGTGGCCGGGTGGCCTCGGCGAGGCGGTCGAGCAGCTGGTGCAGCGCGGTGAGATGCGCGTGCAGCACATCCAGGTGGAGGCGGTCGGCCGGGGCCGGTGCTGGAGTGTCCGCGGTGGCCAGGGTGCGGGTGTGGTGGCGGATGCCGGCGGTGGCGGCCCGCAGGTAGGGGTAGGACTCGGTGTCGGCGGGGCGGGGTGAGAACAAGAAGGGTCCTTGCTGCTGCGGAGCGGCGGATCAGCGACGGCGGGGGCGCGGGACGGTGGCCGCGGCGGACGGAGGTCCGCCGGCGGGGGCCGCAGGAGTGCGGGGCGGGGGCGGGCCGATAAGGCGGGTGTCGAGATGGTCACTGGCCTCGATGGCGGCTGTGATCCGCGCGTCGTCGTATGCGGTGTACCTGCTCTCGATCACGTTGCCGTCGGCGTCGCGGTACTGGTCAAGAACTGCCTTGTGCTGGGCGATGAGGTCCTGCGCGTCGCCGAGCAGTTCTTGGAGCCGGGTGGCCAGGTGAGCGGGGTCGGTCGGTGGCATGGGGGCTTCCAGACGAGGGCGTTCTACAGGGCGGTGCGGGCGAGCGGCAGGGCGGCCATGGTCAGGGCGTCGGGCTGCTGGAAGTTGAGGCGCCGCAAGTCGACTTGGGCGGTGACGGCGGCGGTCTCGATCTGGGCGCAGGCCGCATCGAGCAGGGCGTCGGTCTCGGCGGAGACGGTGAGCAGGCCGGTCAGGGCGACGTCGGCGTGGCCGGCGATCAGCTGGCGTTCGCGGACCTTGACGTCGGCGTACTCGATGGAGTCGGCCTCGCTGTCGACCTGGCCGCGGCGGGCGCGCTCGTTGGCGTCGGCGATGATGGCCGCCTTCTTGCGCTGCACATCACGCAGCGCCGACTCGAGCCCCTGGGGGACGTAGATAAGGGACAGGCTGCGGCGGACGCCGGCGGTGAACATCAGCCCGTGCAGGAAGCCGGGCGAGGTTTCGGTGCGGGGCCAGTCCTCGATCCAGTACGTGGCGTGCCGGGCGGAGTCGGTGATGACCCGGTCGAATTCTTCGACCTGGACCACCGGGCCGGCGGCGGCCGGGTCGGCCTCGGCCCGGCCGGATTCCGACCACTGCTGCAGGCTGGACAGCGCCTTCGGGTCGTAGGCGGTGCGCACGACCGCGGCGATCTCCCGCGCGGTGAGCCAGCCGGTGACCATCAGCCCGGCGCTGCGGGCGGCCTGCGCGACCGAGGCGGTGGTCTGTTCCATCACCGTGAACGCCCCGGGCAGTCCGCCGCCGGCCTGGCTGATGAGCCGCTTGGCGGCCTTCATATCCAGGGAGATCGCCAGGTACGCCTCGTGCGGGGCGGCGGCCGGGCCCGCGGAGGCGACGAGTTCGGAGTAGACCTGCCCGGCCACGGGGGTTTCGGGGCGGCCCTGCTGGCTCCAGTGCCGGGCGAGGGTGTCGCCGGAGTCGGGGACGGTGCGCTCCAGGACCTGCACGGTGGCCACATGGCCGGTGCGGGCGATGCCGGCCAGGGCGCGGCCCCAGGACTGGACGTTGTGGTTCTGGGTGGCGGGGTCCAGCAGGGCGAAGGCGCGGGAGGAGACGCGGGCGACGGCGGTCAGGGTCTGGCGGTGCGGGTCGTGCACGGCTGCGGCCCCGCCGGAGGAGTCGCCGGGGGTGACCACGCGCAGGGAGGCGGTGGTGCCGGGCAGGTGCAGCAGGCCGTCCTGGCGGGGGCGGGAGACCGGCCGGGCCAGCCACAGTCTCTGGCCGGTGCGCCGGCGGTGGGCGTAGCGGGCGACGATCGGGGCCCAGTCGATCAGGGAGCGGCCGTGGCGGCGGATGGCGACCAGGGCGGCGACCGCCGCCCACAGCGGGGTCAGAGCGATGGCGCCGACCAGGCCGGTGCTCATCACCGTGACCAGCAACAAAGCCAACGCGCTGGAGACGAGGGTGAGTTGCGGCAGGGACAGGCCGAGGAGGATGCCGCGCCGGGATCGGTGGGGGAATTTGACCGTGAGGGGGGTGACGGTGAGATCAGACATGGCTGCTGTTCCGGGAGGGGTGCGCGGGCCGTGGCCGGGGCGGGACGCACCGGGTGGTGGTGCGTCCCGCCCCTGGCCTCATCGGGCGGGACGAAGGGTCAGATGCCGGCGGGCGGCGGAGGCGGTGGGGCGGCGGGCCCGCCCGTCGCTTGGCCCTGGGCGGGGGCCGGCGGTGCGCCTTGCGGCGGGGGCGTGCCCACGCCGGTCGGCGGAGCCGACATGAATCCGCCGCCCTGGCCGGACGGTGATCCCGGGCCGCCGGAGCCGGGGGTGCCGCCGAACTGGCCGCTGGTGTCATCGCTGGGTCGCATCGGCGGGGGCTGGACGGCCTTCTCCAGACCGTTCTTGACCCCCTCGCCTCCCGAGGAACCGCCCGAGCTGCCGGACTTGCTGCTGCTGTCCTGGTCGGGGCCCTTGCTGGTGGGGGAGATGTCGCCGGGGAAGCCGCCGGGTACGGCGTCGGGGCCCTGCGGTGCGGCGGCTGCTCCGGCTGCCGCGCCGCCGGTTCCGGCGGTGGCAGCCGCCGCGGCGGCCTTGCGTCCGGCACGTTCGGCGTGCTGGCGCGCCATCTGGGCACCGGCTCCGCCGGCGCGGTGGATGTCCTCGCCGTTGGTGCCCTCGGACGCCCAGTGCACGAACTTGAACGTCGCGTACGGGCACAACAGGATCAGGACCATGATCACGATGCCGGACATGACGTCCGCGAGGGCGGCCAGGCCGTCCTTGGAGTCGGTCTTGCCCATGGCGGTAATGCCGAGCACGAAGATGATCGTCATCAGCAGCTTGCTGACCACGAGGGTGGCGGTGGCCTCGATCCAGCCCCTGCGCCACCGGCGGGCGACCTCCCACCCGCCACCGGCGCCGGCGAACACGGCGAGGGTGACCAGGACGAGGATGCCGACCTTGCGGACCATCATCACGCACCAGTACAAGAACGCACCCACTGCGGCGCCCAGTCCGGCGAAGACCGCGACCAGCCAGCCCAGTCCGGACAGAGCGCCGATCTGACTGACCAGCACGATGCGGCGCACAGCGGATTCGATGGACAGGTGCGCGGAGGAGAACAGCCCGTCGGAGAGCGCGTCGACCACTTCGATCGCGACGGTGGTGCCGGCGATGGCGCAGAAGGCGAACAGGACGCCGGACATGGTGCCGGTGAATGCCTGGGTGAGGGCTTGTCCGTCGCGCCTCACGGCGGCTCTGATGAGCTGGGCGCAGAAGGTGCCGACCAGGATGATCAGGCCGATCGGCAGCAGCAGTTCGTAGTTGTCGCGGAACCAGGCGGCGTTCAGATCCACGCGGGTGGTGGTGTTGACGGCCTTGGCGGCCAGGTCGGCTGCTGCGGCGGCGAGTTCACCGGCGCTCTTGGCCATCCAGTTGCCGATCGCCTTGCCGGGGTCGGAGGCGAAGCTCACCGCGTCGCCGACGGCGCACAGCTTGTCCGCGAGGGGGAGGTTGCAGAACCCCAAGGGGAGGTCTCCCTTTCTAGGTCAGGGCGGGGGTCAGGGCGCGACGCTGGGGGCGATGGCGACCAGGGAGCAGTCATGGGAGGGCCGGCACTGCACGGCGAGGGTCACGGCGCGGTCTTCGGCGCCGCTGCCGCCCTTCTTCCAGGCGATCTGCTGTGTGCCGGTGGCGGTGACGTAGTAGATGTACGCCTCGGTGATCGCCGAGGGGTCATCGGCCAGGGCCTGCTTGAACGCGGACGGGTAGTGCGCGTCGGTGACCTTGGCACTGGCGTGCTGGGCGTTGTCGCCCATCCGCGACCACAACACCGGGTCCGGCACCTGCCCGGTGACCGAGGACCAGTCGGCGTACTTGGCCTCGGTGGTCATCCACGCGCTCATGCCGGCCAGTTCCTGGTCGCGGCTGGTGTCGCGGGTGTCGTAGGACCACAGCATCACCGCTGCGGCCTTGGCGTAGGCGAGGGGGTCACTGATCCGCGGAGGCTTGGGCACCGACCCGGTGCCCGACGATGCCGGGGCCGCCGTGGGGTCGGCGGTGGGGGTGGTGCTGTCCGTCACGGACGGCGTGGTGCTGGCGTCGTGGCGGTGTCCGTCGTGGCCGGTGAACCATGCGGCGATGCCGGCGACGGCGAGCAGCGCGGTGATGACCACGGCGATGATCAGGATGCGGCGCTTGGCCGACCAGGTGGCGCCGTAGCCCGAAAGTGGGGAGCTGAATCGGTTCGGCATTTAGTGGACCTGCGACCCCAGGGCGGAGAAGAAGGCGACGATGCCGTTGGCGGCGCCCAGGCCCAGGGCGGCGCCGGCGGCGACGACGGCGCCCTTCTTGCCGTTGGCTTCGGCCTGGTGGCCGCCGGTGTGGTGGCCCCAGGCCCACACACCCAAGGAAACGGCCAGGGCGCCGACCACGGCCACGATGCCGAAGAGGTTGATGCTGCTGACGACGTCCTTCAGGACGGACAGGCCCGGCAGGCCGCCCTCCTTGGGGCTGACGCCTGGGTCGAAAGCGAGAGAGACAGCGCGGTCTGCGAAAGACATGGCTATGGTGGAACTCCTTGCATGCCAAGGGCCGGTTTCCGGCCTGGCGAAGGGCGGGGAGAAGAGCGGAAGAGGGCGCGCTAAGCGCGAGAGGCCGGTCCCGCCCGGCTCGGGTGGCCGGGCGGGACGCGCGGCGGGTCAGGAGACGATGCGGCGGGCGGCCAGGACGTCCCAGTCGCCGATTGGAGTGATCCGGACAGGCTTGGTGGTACGCGGCGCCTCGATGACGAGCCCCGCACCGATGTACATGCCAACGTGTTCGGGCACGGCCGCGGTCCCCCGCGCGAACAACAAATCGCCGGGCTTCAGTTCCGACGTCGAGACGGCCTTGCCTTCGTTGACCTGCGTGTACGTGGTCCGGCTGAGCTGGACGCCGGCGTGGGCGTATGCCTGCTGCATCAGGGAGCTGCAGTCGCAGCGGCCCATCGGGTCGGGGCCGTGCGGGTTGGTGCAGTCACCGCCCCACTGGTACATCGTCCCGAGCTGGTGCATGGCCCAGTCGATGGCGGTGCGGACCTTCGGCGGGGCGTCCTTGGGGATGGTGTAGCCCTTCGGTACGGAGCCCTCCGGGATGGTGCCCCACTGGGAGCCGTCCTGGCCCGGGGTACAGCCGGTGGAGGCAGTCTGCGTGGTGCCGGTCGTGGTCTTGGACGTGTTCTGCTGGGTGGTTTTGCCGCCGCCCGGCAGGGTTTTGACGATGGCTTCCTGCAGGGCGCGGGCGAGCGGCTCCCACTGCGCGTACGCATCGGGGAGACCGGATGCCTGGACGGCCTGGGCGGCCTGGGTGACCGTCATCTGCTGCCAGCCGTGCACCTCAAGCAGTGCCTTGTAGAACCTGGTTGAGGCGTAGACGGGGTCGCGGATCTGCTCGGGTGTGCCCCAGCCCTGGCTGGGGCGCTGCTGGAACAGGCCGAGCGAGTCCAAGTCGCCGTAGTTCAAGTTCCGCAGGCGGGATTCCTGCGTGGCGGTGGCAAGCGCGATGACCTGACCCTGGGCGGGCACGCCGAGCGAGATGCCGGTGGCGACGATGGTCTTGGCGTTGGGGATCTGCTCGTTAGGCAGCTCCAGCCCCTCGACGTGGACGTCCTTCGCGGAGCTCTTGCCGCCGAGGATGGCCGTCACCTGTTTGGCGACGGCGGCGGTGTCAATGGACGTGCCGGTGGAGCCGCATGAGGCGCTCTGGCCGGCGTCGCTTGCTGCCGCGGCCATGGCGGCGGTGCCGGCGAGGAGGAAGGGGGAGAGGATGACGACGCCGATGCCGGCGGCGAGCGCCTTCAACCGTGGCAGCCCGGCCGCAGGTCAGCGTTTTCGGGCATGGGCGGGTGGCGAGAGGTCATGAACGGGTCCTTCGGGTGCAAGGTCCGGCGCGCCGCGTGCGCATGGCGTGGTGGAAAGGGGGCGCGGCGGCCGGGGTGGGCGATCGGGGCGGCCGGCGCCAGGCGAGTTGCCGCTCGCGTGGCGGACCGATGGGTCAGGTGTGCCGGGGCAAGGGGGAACCTCCGCTGGGCAAAGGGGTGAGGGTGGGCCTGCGGCGGTGTGTGCGCCGGGCGGTTCAAAAACAGTAGGCCCAGATTGGCGGTCGACCAAAAAGTCGGCGTGAGGGGTCGGAATTCGACCCCTCAACCCTGCACTTCTTGGTCGGCGGCCGATTCGCCTCTACAGTTTTGGGACTCCCCTCGCCCTCCCCGGTGTGTGGCCCTGGGCTTCTCCACGCCCATCTTTTTCGGCCCCCGGGTTCTCCGTTGCGCGACGGGTTATTCATCTCCGCCTGTTCCCACCCGAATCGGGGTTCCTCTTTGCCTTTTTCCCTGCACCAGGGCGATGCCCTCAGCGTCCTTGCCGGTCTGCCGGACGACTGCGTCGATTCCGTGATCACCGACCCGCCCTACAACAGCGGGGGCCGGACCGCGAAGGAGCGCACCAGCCGCTCGGCGAAGCAGAAGTACACCTCCGCCGACGCCAAGCACACCCTGCCGGACTTCACCGGCGAGAACATGGACCAGCGCTCTTACGGGTTCTGGCTCACCCAGATCATGACCGAAGCCCACCGGCTCACCCGCACCGGGGGCACCGCCCTGCTGTTCACCGACTGGCGTCAGCTGCCCGTTACGACGGATGCGATCCAGGCGGCCGGCTGGCTGTGGCGGGGCGTGCTGGCCTGGCACAAGCCCCAGGCCCGGCCCCAGAAGGGCCGCTTCACCCAGAACTGCGAGTTCATCGTCTGGGCGTCGAAGGGCGCGATCGACGGCTCGGCCAACCCCGTCTACCTGCCCGGCCTGTACTCCGCCTCGCAGCCCTCGGGCGCCCAGCGCCAGCACATCACCCAGAAGCCCGTTGAGGTGATGCGCGAGCTGGTCAAGATCGCACCGCCCGGCGGCACGGTGCTCGACTTCTGCGCCGGTTCCGGCTCCACCGGCGTCGCCGCCCTGCTTGAAGGGCGGGACTTCATCGGCGTGGAGAAGACCAAGCACTACGCCTCGATCGCTGCCGACCGGCTCACGAAGACCGTCCGCGAAACCCTCACCCAGGACGACATGAGCCTTGTGGCCTGACACACCAACCGCCCCTCCCCGACGGGTACTCGGTGACCGCGTCCCTGCGCGCTGCACCCCCGTGCGCCGGGTGAAATCCCGCCGCCGCCAGGTCGGCCCGCTTCACGCCCTTCCCCCAGCCCTCTTTGGAGGCAGATTTGCCTGAATCCGTAGAACCGCCGGCCGAAGGGGAGCTGGAGCCGGTTCGTGTGCCGGACCCTCACCTTGAGGGAATCGAGGCGAGCGTGCGGCGGCTGATGGAGCAGTCGGCGCAGCAGGCCCGCCAGCTCGACCACCTCGCCTCCGCGCCGAGCCCCGGCCCCTCGCCGTTCGCCGCGTTCGGCATGCCCGGGCTCGGCGGCCCGCCCCCGGCGGCTGTGCCGGAGCCGCGTCCGATCCTGGAGCTGGAGGGCGAGGAGTACGAGGACGAACTCGACGCGCTGTCCGACTGGGTCGATGATTTCCTCCTGCCGGTCTACGGCGCGGAGGTCACCACGGCTGCGCCGTGGTGTCTGCAGTGGCAGGAGCACGACGACGTCGTGGCCTGGCTCCACGCCCTGTGGCTGGCCTACCAGCAGCACAAGGACGCCGAATCCGGTTTGAGCGGGCTGTTCGTGTGGCACCGGGACTTCCTCACCCACGCCGTCGCAGCGATCCGCGCGCCCGGCGGGCCGCTGTCGGCCTGCATGACCTCACCGGACCGCCCCGCGCACCGGCTCCTGCCCGGCCCGCCGCCCTCGGCCCGCACCGAGAAGGCGAACACCGCCGAGTCGGAGGCGCCCGGTCCTGGTAAGCCAGGCGAGCCGGCGTCATGAGCACCGGGCAGCCGGCCTTCGGCCTCAGCTTCGACCCCCGCGCGCTGACCGACCTGCTCCAGGCGCCCAGCGACATCCGCGACCTGACCCTTGCCTACCTGCAGGAAGTGGTCAACGCCCAGCGGTTCGGGCTCCGGCTGACAGGGGATCTGGAGGGCTACCGCAAGCTGTTCGTGGACTCCCGCAAGGAGTGGCGCGTCGTCTACGGCGTGCGCACGGCCCCCGAGACGTCCGCGCACCGCCAGGAGATCCACGTCCTTGCGGTCAGGCCCCGCGCCGGCAACGACGTCTACGACACCGTCGGCCGACGGCTGGGGATGACCCGCCGCCCGCTCAGCGCCCGCACCCACGCAGCCCGCGCCCGCTCCCCGCAGCTGACGACCCGCACCGCGGTGCCCAGGCCGATCCCGCTGCCCTCCGCCATGCCGGGCCTGCCCCGCCCGGCACAGACCTCCTCCCACTACCAGGCCCGCTGACTTCAAGGAGCACGCGCCTATGCCCCCTGACCCCACGCCGGCACCCGTCCGGCGTGCGGTGTCCCCGCTCGATGACCGCATCCAGGCCGCAACCGGCCAGGACGTCGACACCCTTTGGACCTACCGGGACCGCGGCGTCCTCGACGCGGTGCACACCCGCCTGGTCGATCGGCACCGCGAGCTGGTCCAGGCCGAAACCGGCGTCACCTTCTACCGCACCCTTCTCAACCGCCTGGCCAGCGGCGAGTTCCCCGTCGACGCGGCGCTGTTCGCCCGGATCGACCGCACGGTGGGCCAACTGCAGCAGGCTGCCGATCAGCGCGATGCCGCCGCGCGACGGGTGCTCGCCGCCCTGGAGCCGATCGAGGCCGCCGCCCGCACCGCACCCGTGGGGCGCGCAGCACCGATATCGGCTGCCGACCAGGCGGTACTGCTCGCCATCGCCGGCGGCGCCAAGCTCTACCAGCATCTGCTGACGGGGCGGATGTCGGTAGCCACCGCCTCCGGCACCCGCATCCCGTACACCGCTGTCCAGCGGCTCGAAGCTGCGGGCCTCCTCTGCCGGGACACCGGCCATCCCGTCTACGCCGGCCAGCCGGTCGCCCTCACCGACACCGGCCGCGCCGCCCTGGTCGCCGCCCGCCGCCCCAAGACAACCGAAGCGGCGAAGGCGGCGGCCCGGCCGGGCGCATGGCCGTCCACCCCCGCACACCGGCGCTGACCTGCGCCGGCTCCCTGACGAAAGGCTCCATGTCCCCTACCGACCCGGCCCACGCGCCCGGGCGCATGCCTGAACTCGACGTCCGCCTCGACGGCTTCACCGCCGACGAGACGACCGCCGACGCGTTCTTCCACAAGGTCGAAGTGATCGAGCACGAGCTCGTCCCGCTGGCCGAGCACCACACTGCGGACGGCGCCCACAGCTTCTACGTCCTGCACGACCCCACGGCCACCTGGGACCACCCCGGGGTGGCGCAGTATGCCGCCTTGCACATTCACCGGGACATGCAGGCGCGGACGTTCCGTTTCGAGCACGCTGTGCTTCCGCTGCCGGCGATGGCGCAGTCCTGGCTCATCCACCGCGGCCGCCCGGGCGACGCCATTGGGATCGCGGCGGGGATGGGCCCGGCTCCGGCGGACGAGGTGACCCGGGCACTGGAGCGGCGTCTGGCCGGGGACGGTGACCACTACGCGCTCGGGTACAGCTACACCCGCGACGACCCGGACGACATGGTGATTCTCGTCGCTCTGCGTGCCCTCGACGAGCGCGCTCCCTCCCCGTTCCGCGTGGTGGTCGAGGAGTTGGACACCGAGGCGTGGACCTACACCCTGCGCGAGGGGGGCTTCGCCACGGTCGGAGAAGCTCTCGGGTGGTGTGACGATCGGCTCAGCGGCGAGGCCGGCCCCTTGCCGCCGGTGCGGCCTGCCGCGTCATCCACCCGCCCTGCTGTCGTGCCGAAGAGTGCCATTTCGCGTCCGCCGGGCCGGTCGCGCTGAGCGTCAAATCCGATAGGGGCGGCGGAATATAGCCGACGATCGGCGGTTGGCCAAAAGCACGTTTCTCCGGATTCTTATACGGCCGCCGGGACAACAACCCCGGCCGTCTCTCCACGCACTTCCCCTTTCTCCTATGGAGGTTTCTTCCGCATGCGCTCTACCCGAATTGCGATATCCGTTGCGATGCTCGGCGCGCTCGCGCTGCCGATGGTCGCGGCGACTACGGCCACGGCCGCTCCGGCGTCTGCTGCGAGCCGGGTTTCGGCCTCCCGGCCGTGCGACCGGCTCGGCCCGTGGGTCATCGGCACCAAGGCGGTGACCATCCGCTCCAAGGCGTCCGCCAAGTCCACTGCCGTCGGGGTGCTCTACCGGGGCCAGAAATTCATCGTCCACAAGTCCAGCGGTGGCTGGCACTACATCACGGACACGTCCACCGGGGTGACGGGCTGGGTGTCCGGCACCTACGTCTACCGCACCGTCTACATGTGCCTCGACGACTGACAGCCAGAACCAGCAACGCGCGGTCATGGCGGGCGAGTTGACCGCTCGCCTGTCTAAGTCCCTTCCCAAAACTACCGGGCCGTGGTGCCTGGCGGAGAGGAGTTCCCTGTGTCCGACGGCATGGAGGATGTCGTGGGCGTCCTCACCGAGCAGATCGAGGCGCGGTTCGCCATGAGTATGGCCGAGTTGAAGGCTGCGGTTGCTGTGGCACCGGGTGCCAACCCCGAGGCCACCGGCGTCGTGAAGTGGCATGGCCTTCTCGTCGCATCCCAGGCGGCGCTCGAACGTGCCGAAGACGATCTGCTCACGGCGCTTCAGACCCAGCCCAGCGAGGTCGACGACCCGACGATGGACCTCGCCCACCGCGTCAACGCGGCTGTCAGCGCGCGGGATGGGCGAGCCATGGTCGTGCGCTGGCTCCTCGACCCTGCCGCTCCCGGGAAGCAGGGGCTTGCCGCGGAACGGCTCGCCCGCTTCAGCCGCGGTGCTCGCACGGGTCCGGCGGTACAAACCAGCGCGCCGGTCCGGCCTGCGACAGCACCGGCGCAGGCAGCGACAGCGGGACGAGGAGTCCTGCGGTGAGCGTCCGCCACAAGTCCAGCACCGTGGACGGCCGGCTGGAGGAGGTCTTCGACGCTCCGGTGGCCGAGCTGTATGAGAGGGCGGCCGGTCCGGATGCCTCGGCTGCCGTGAGTCGTGCGATGGAGTTGCGCTCGTTCCTCGCTTTGGCCGAGGAGCAGGTGGCCCGGGTCCGGGACCGCGTGCACGAGGCGATGGCGGCCGACCGCGACATGGACGAGCTGTCCGCCGACGAGCTGCGGATGGACGCGCAGTGGTTGGACGCGGCGCTCGATGCCCGCGACGGCTACCGGGCCGCGCTCGATGACCTGCTGCGCACCATGCCGCCTCCCCTCCCGCAGCCGCGGCCCTTCCGGACGGCGCAGCAGACCGTCACCACCGCCTTGCCCCCTGCCCTCGCCGCCCCGGCACCGCAGCGTGCCGGGGCGGTACGGGCCCGCCGACCGTGAAAGCCCCAGCCGATTGCCCCGCCTTATCTCCACCGAGATAGCCGGACGGATTGAGGACCTGTACGGCGCTCCGCTCGCCGTCCTCGAAGCCCACGCCCAAGGCCAGCCGCCCGGCATGCTCGCCGCCCTCCTCGCCGGCCACCACGACCTCGCCTTCGCCGAGCAGAGCATCACCTTCCACCGCGAGCGCCTAGCCCAACTCGTCCACCCCGAACGGCAGATCGGCGTGCACGAGGTGTCCCACGTCCTTGAATGCGCCCGGCGGCTCGCCGAAGCCGTCGCCATTCGCGACGTCCAGGCCAAGACCGTCTCCGCCGTTCTGCGCAGCCTTGGACGCGTCGAGGGGCCCGAGCCGTCCCCCGCCCCCGCCCCAGCCGCCGCAGCGGCCGTGCCCACTCCTCCCGTCCGGGCCACGAGCGCTGCGCCCACTCGCTGACCTTCGGGCAACCCCCTTCCTTCACTCAGGAGTTCCTCCCTTGGCCATCACCGCTCTGCCCCCCGACACCGGCGCCGACATCGCCCGGGTCACCGAGGCACTCGCCATGATCACTCCGCGCTGGAACGTGCGGATCCTGCTGGCGCTGGCGGGCCGTCCGCTGCGCTACAGCGAGCTCGCGGGCAAGGTGTCCTGGCTGCAGAACGGCCAGCTGCACCCGAAGCTGCGGACGTTGTGCGATGCCGGTCTGGTTGAGCGCACCGAGCACACCGCGCGGCACGTCACCTACGGCCACACCGACCGCGCAGCAGCGCTGCTGCCGGTCCTGCCGCTGATCGCCACCTGGGCCGAGGAGCACCTGGAGCAGCCGGAGACGCCGCTGCCCGCCATCGAGCAGATCGAGGACAGCCTGACGCTGCTGACCCGGCGGCACGCCGCCGCGATCTTGTGGGTGCTCAAGTCCCGCGGGGAGACCAGCGGCCGTTCCCTGGCGAGGATCATCATGCCCGGCAGCGACTGGACCAACATCTACCCCCCGCTGCGGCAGCTCGTCGCCGACGGCCTGGTCGACACCGACGGCACCGGTCAGCCCTACCGCCTGTCCGCGGCCGGGGAGGGCCTGGGGACCGTCTTCGGGGCCTTGTCCGCGTGGTCGGCCGGAGAGCCCCTCACTCACGCTGCCCGGCACCCGGTCTGGGGAGCAGCCGCTAGCGCGCCGGCTCCGCGCGCCTGGGTCAGCCACCCGGCGCGGCTACCCGCCCCGCCGGCCGCGCCCGCCCCGGTCAGGACCGGCCCGCCCGCGCCGACGGCGTGGCAGCACCGCGAGTTGTTCTCCCACACCACCGCGTCGCGCCCGGCGGCGGCCCTCCTGGCGGGAGGTCCGCGCCGATGAACACCTCCCTGTCCCCGGCCGAGGTCCGGCAGCTCTGCATCCAGTTGTCCTCGCCGGGCCTGATCCGCCTGATCACCGAGATCGACGACAACGGGCCCATCCCGCCACGCGGACTGACCCGTACGCTCGCCGATCTCACTGAGCACCACCTTCGGCAGGCCACCGACGCCGCAGGCGCCCTCGGCCTTGTCCGGGCACGGCCCGGCGCCGGGCTGGACCTGACCGCATCCGGCGCAGAGCTGGCCGATGTCTACGACGCGATCGCCCGCTGGGCCAGGCGCCACGCCTACCCGGCACCGGTCGCGGACTTCCCCGGCCGCATCCAGCACACCCTCGCCCTCCTGGCCGACATACCGTCGGTCGGCCACCTGCCCAGTGCCCAGGCGCTTGCGGACCTTGCCGGGCCGCGAGTCCTGCTGGGCCAGTGGCTGCACGCCCACGCGCAGGCCGCCCAGCCCGCCGAGCACGAGCTTGCCGCGTGAGGGCGCGCACCGACCCCCGGCACGCACGCCGCCCCTCCCGGACCCTGCTGCGCGGCGTCTACCTGCCCCGCATGGCTGATGGTGCCGCGTTCGCGATGACCACCTACGGCATCCCCCTGCTGGTGCTGGCCACTACCGGGTCGGCGACCCTGACGGGGCTGGCGTTCACGCTGGAGTGGGTGCCCAGGCTCGCCGCGTTCACGGTGGCCGGCACGGTCGTTGACCGCCACGGAACCGGGCGGGTCTTCCGTACCGCGTGCGCGGTCCGCGCCCTGGTCGTCCTTACCGCAGCGCTCGTCTTGACGGTAGTCGGCACGGCGTCGACGGCGGCGACGGCCACGGTGATGGCGCTCGCCGCGCTGTCCGGCTTCGCCACCGAGTTCAGTTACGCCGCGGCCGAGACCGCCGGCGGCCGGGCGAGCCGGACGGCCGGAGTTGGGGCGCACCGGGTGCAGTCCGTCCTGCTGGGCATCGACCAGAGTGCGATGCTCGCCGGGCCCCTGATATCCGGCCTGCTGCTGCAGGCCGGCGGACCGGCCGCGATGCTCACCACGCTCGCCGCCTTCTCCCTCCTGGCTGCCGCGCTCAGCCCCCGCGAGGGGGCGGTCCCGCGCGGCGAGGTGCCCGGGGAGGATTCGGCGAGCGGGCTGCGGACGGGCTGGGCGACGCTGCGCTCGCTGCCTGCCCTTGCCTGGCTGGTCGGCGGCCTGGTCGTCTCCAACACGGCCGTGGCCCTGCTCCAGGCAGCCATGCCGGTGATCGTGGTCACCAAGCTGGGGCGCTCCAGCGCGGACGCCGGACTGATCTGGTCCGCCGCAGCTGTGGTCTCCCTGCTCGCCGTCATCGCCGCACGGCGTGCGATCGACCGCTGGGGCCTGTGGCCCATCGGCGCGGCATCCGCCGCCGTGGCCGCCGCTGCAACCCTCGCCCTCTCCCAAGCCCACAGCTACCGCGCCTATCTGCTGCTGGTAGCGGTGCTGATGGCCGGCGAAGGGGGATTGACGGTCGTCCTGCGCACCCTGCGATCCCACCTGATCCCGCCCGAGGTGTTCGGCAGCACCCTGGCGGTGACGATCCTGCTGCTCCTGCTGCCCTTCCCCGCCGCCGGCCTGCTCGTCGCCGCCGTGCCGCCCGCCCAGCTCGGGCACACCGTCACCGCCGCCGCCCTCCTGCAGGCCCTCGGCCTCACCGCCGCCTTCGCCCGGCTGCGCACCCTGCCCGCCGCCCGCGCCTGACCTCCCCGGTTTCGAGAGGAGCCCTTCCGCTCATGTCCACCATCACGCAGGACAAACTGCCCGGCCTCGCCCTCCCATACCGGGAGCGGCCCACGATCAGCGAGCAGTTCCACGCCTTCGACACCCAACACCCGTGGGTCTACCGCGAGCTGGAGTGGCTCGTCGTCCAGCGCCTTGCGGCAGGAGCGAAGCGGATCGGGATGAAGGCCCTGTTCGAGGCCCTGCGCTGGCGCCACCCGCACGCAGTGAAGGGCCTGAACAACAACTACACCGCCCTGTATGCGAGACGGCTGCTCGCCGAGCACCCCGAGTGGTCCTGCGCGATCGAACTCCGCCGCCGTCGCAGCCCGTGAATCCCTCTCGCCAACTCCTTGTCCATCACCGACCTTTTCTTGAGGAGCACCTTCTTGTCCGACCGTTCTGTCGTCTTGGTCGTTGCCGCGGCCGACATGGAAGCCGAGGCGTATCGCGGCTATTGCCTCGAAAGCGTTGCCGCCGCCTACGACATCGTCCTGATCACCGGCGAGGAGCCGTCGTGGGAGGTCCCGTACATCCGGGACTGCGTGGTCGTGCCCGACCCGACCGACCAGGCAGCCCTGTTTGCTGCGGGCCGCACCCTGGCCGACCGCTACGACCTGGCCGGGGTGTTCACCTGGACCGAGTGGTACCTCGTCCCGGTCGCACGCCTCGCCCGCCGGCTCGGCCTGCCCACCACCGCCCCGGAGGTGATGCAGGCGTGCCGCAACAAGGCCACCGCCAGGACCCTGTTCGCCCGCCACGGGGTTCCCTCGGCCGCCTCGGTGGGCGTGCGCACCCTCCAGGAGGCCAAGGCGGCGGCCGAACAGATCGGCTACCCGGTGGTGTTCAAGCCGGCAAGCCATGCGGCCAGCATCGGCGTGATCCGCGTCGATGGCACCGAGCAGCTCGCCGCGGCGTACGAGTTCGCCGCCCTGGCGGCCGGACGGGGGCTGGAGAACCGAAGCGTGCTGGTCGAGGAGTACCTCGACGGGCCGGAGGTCTCCATCGAATGCGTCACCCACCGGGGCCACACCACCGTCATCGCCCTCACCCGCAAGACGGTCAGCGCCCCGCCGTTCTTCGAGGAACTGGCGCACTCGGTCGACGCCACCGACCCGCTCCTGGAGGTCGTCGCCCCCGCCGCCGTGGCGGCGATCCGCGCGCTGGGGATCACCGACGGCATCAGCCACGTCGAAATGCGCCTGGTCGATGGCCGGCCCCACCTGGTGGAGGTCAACGGCCGCCTCGCCGGAGACATGATCGGCCACCTCGTCCGCCTCGCCACCGGCATCGACCTGCCGCGCGCCGCCGCCGACATCGCCTGCGACCGCGCCCCCGACCTGACCCCGAGAAGGTCCTCGGCCGCCGCGATCCACCTGCTCTACCCCGAGACCTCCGGCACCCTCACCGAACTGCACTTCGACGGTGCCCGCCCGCCGTGGCTGGAGCGCATCCATTTCCAGCACCACCCCGGCGACCAGCTCCTCCTGCCCGCGGACGGCGGGGACATGTTCACCGCCCGGATCGGCTACCTGATCACCACCGCACCCACCGGCGATCTGGCACGCGCCCGCGCCGAGCAGGCCGCCCGTGCCCTCACCATGCAGCTCACTCCCACCGCCGCCGCTACGGGCCCGGGCCTGGCCGCGTGAGGGAGACACCTGCGGCCATATGGACCAGCCGTTGCCTGCTGACCGGGTACTTCGCCGGTCTCGGTGTGGTGATGGCCGTGTGGGGCGCCCGGATGCCGGCCGTCCAGCAGACCGCCCGCCTGAGCACCCCAGACCTGGCCATGGTGCTGCTGACCGCCGCCCTCGGCATGGTCCTCGGACTCCAGGTAGGAGGCCGGCTGGCTCGGCCCGACCGGCTTCCCTCCCTGCTGACCACCGGCACCGTCGCCCTGTCCGCGTGTCTGGCCCTGCTGGGCCAGTGCCGCACCCTGCCCTCGCTGCTGGTGGCGGCATGGGCCTTCGGGGCCGCCCACGGGGTGGCGGACGTGGCCGCCAACGCGGCGGCAGTGCGCTGCCAGAACGCCGCCGGCCGACCGATCATGTCCTCCCTGCACGCCGCCTACTCGATCGGTGCGCTCGGCGGTGCCGCCCTGGCCGCCGCCACCGCCCACACCCCGCACCGCACCCTGTTCCTCGCAACCGGCTTGTCCCTCGCTGGCCTTGCCCTCGCCGTAACACCGGTCACCCGCTCCCTGAGCGGAACCGACCAGCCCCCGGCGCAGGCCGCGACCCAACCGGCGCTGTCGGCAAGGACGTTGTTGCTGCTGGGTGCGCTGGCCGCGGCGAGCCTGCTGGGGGAGGGGGCGGCAGCCGACTGGGCCGCGGTCCACCTGCACAGCCTGGGCGCGTCTGCGGCCGTGAGCGCTGCCGCGTTCGCCCTCTACAGCGCGGCCATGGCCGCCGGACGCCTGGCCGGCGACCGCCTCACCCAAGCCTTCAGCGCTCCCACCATCGTTCGTGCCGGCGCGCTCCTGGCGGCGGCTGGCCTCACCGCCGGCGTCCTGGCCGCCACGGTGCCGCTGGCGCTGGCCGGCTGGGCAGCCCTGGGACTTGGCCTGTCCATCACCGTCCCCTGCCTGATCACCGCCGCCGGCCTCGGAGGGCCCAGGGCCGTGGCCACGGTCGCCGTCATCGGCTACCTCGGCCTGCTCGCCGGGCCCGCCCTCATCGGCGCCATGGCCAGCCTCACCACCCTGCCCACTGCGCTGCTGCTGCCCGCCGGGCTCGCAGCCGCAGTCGCCGCCCTCTCCCACCGAGCCCTGGAGCACCCCACCCCTTGAACCTGAACACCGCGCACCCCGGCCTCGACGCCGTGATCCTCGACTACAACGGCGTCATCGGCGTGCAGCCCACGATCGGCCAGTGGCGTCACCTCGCTGGCATCGCGGCCTGGCCAAAGGAGGACCTCACCGCCTTCCAGACCGCCTTCTGGAGCGCCCGAGAGCCCTACGACGCCGGCCAGTTGAGCGACCCGGCGTACTGGGCCCGTGTCCTCGGCCACCATCCCGGCCCGCGGATGCTGCGCGAACTGCGCGCCGCCGACACCGACATGTGGACCACCACCGACGAAAACGTCGTCGATGTCCTGCGCTACGCCCACCGGGCAGGCGTGCCGATGGTGTTGCTGTCCAACGCACCCGCCCACCTCAGCGACGTCCTCGACACCCACGACTGGCGCCGCCTGATGGCCCAGGCCCTGTACTCGGCCCGGCTGGGGGTGTGCAAACCCGACCCGGCCGCCTACCGGCACGCCCTGGCCGCCACCGGCGTCGCAGTCCCTCAGCGCGTGCTGTTCGTCGATGACCGGGCGGACAACTGCCACGCCGCCCGCCGCCTGGGACTGCGCACGCTGCACTACACCGGCCGGGTGGCCGACCTCGAAGCAGCGCTGCTGCCCGCCGGCCGACCCCGCCACCTTCCATGCCCGACCTCTTCAGGAGCCGCGTGACAGCCCACGATGACCTTTCCCCCGCCATCGACGGGGACGTCTACGTCTCCCCGCGCTACCTCGCTGGCACCACCGGGATCGGCGATCCCGCCCTCGCTCCGCTCCGTGACCTCGGCTGGAGTCTGGACCACGACGACCTCGGCAACGCCTACCTGAACGCCCCCGACCGCAGGGTCCGCCTCGGCTACCTGCCCGAAGGCGAGGACGACGGTCTGTGGCGCATCAACGCCTACGAAGATCCATTTGCTGCGCCGACGTGGGGCGTGTGCTTCAACGACTCCTGTCCCACCGAGTTCGTGACCGCGTTCACCACCGCCCTCGCCGAGGCGTACCAGCAGGGCCCGGACGCCTACCTCGCGGCTCCGGACCCGCGCAGCGCGGACCGCGACCCGTTCCTGGCCGTCGCCCCCCTTATCAACCGCGGCTGGCAGATCGACCACCCCCGCTGGGGTGTCTTGGCCATCCAGTCACCTGACGGCCACGCCGGGCTGGAGTACACCACCACCCGACGCCTCGATCCGGAAGCCGAGCTGACCACCCGCGACGCCCGCTGGCAGCTGTGGGCGGGCACCAGCATCGACCGCCCCGCCTGGTACGCCACCGCCAGCACCAACACCCCCGTAGCGCTGCTCACCGCCGTCACCGAGTGCGTTTCCGATCCGGCACCGCTGCCACGGTGGCGGGAGGCGACGTTCAGCTACGTCAAGGGCATGGCCCAGCTCACTCCGATCGCCGCGCCGCGCCCGCCGGCCCCGACGCCGTTGGATGTCCAGCGTGCCGTCTCCCGACGCCCGGCCGCCCTCCCTGCCACCGCCAGCGTCCCGCGCTGGAGCACCACCAGCCGCCCGGCCGTGCCCGGCCCGCGACGCTGACCTTCCGGAGAAGTTCGCGTGTCGATGTACGCCCGCGAGTTCTTCGCCGAACTGGGCCTGCCCTTCACCGACGCCACCGTCGTCGGCACCACCTACTACGCCGCCCCCACCCCCGGCCCCCTGCGGCTGCGGATCGACTTCAGCCCGACCATCCGCACGGGCGAGTACGACGGCCTGCGGCTCGCCACCCTCCACCAGGACCGAGGCCAACTCGACGCCGTCGTCCTGCGGTTCGAAGACCACCACACATTCGACCACCGCGACGCCACGCGAGGCCGCACGCCACGAGATACGGGGTACGGCAAGTTTAAGGAGTTCCGGGACCGCCCCGACTGGGTGCCGTGGGAAGGCGCCCACACCCGCGGACTGCGCGACGCGATCGAGCATTACACCACCATCTGGTTCCCCGGCGCATGGACGCCCTGCGCACCGAACCGTGCGACGGGCCGCACCGCCGGCAAGGCACCCTTCCAGCCAGCGTCCCGCGCCGGGAGCCGCGCCCGCTGACATCGCCGCACCTCCACCCCGACCCCAGCGCCCCGCGTGGGCTCCTCCGCCTCCGTTGCCCCCTCTCCCGCGCCGTTCGTGACAGACAGGAGCCTTGTGTCGTCCGACCCGTTCAACAACCTTGATCCCGACGGGGAAGTGAAGGTCCTGCCCCGCCACCTGGCAGGCCCCGGCCCCACTGACCTCCGCACGGCCTGGCCCTTCCCTTTCGAGGAGGACTGGTCACTGACCCAGCCCGCGAAGGGACCGGCGCTGGCCACCAGCCCCTGCCTGCGGCTGTGGACCGGCCTGGTCCCCGAACCCGACAGCCGTGGCAAGGGGAAGTGGACCATCGCCGCGAACCGCGTCCCGTTCGCTGCGCCGACCTGGCAGATCACCTTCGACGCCACCACCCCGATCGAACTGCTGCACGACGTCCACACCGAACTGCTCGACCTCTACCTCGAAGACCGCCACAGCGACCGCGACCGGCTGTTCGAGGACGACACGCCGCCGCAGGAGGCATACACCCCGCTGCTAGCCCGCGGCTGGAGCCATCAGGTCAAGACCGATGGCACGCAACTCTTCCACGCCCCGGACGGCCTCGGTGGCGTGCGGCACCGCTACGCCACAACCGGCATCGACACGCCCATTTGGTCGGCGTGGGGCGGCTCGCCCAGCGAGCCCTCCTGGCGCGCCCAGTTCTCCTTCGGCGCGCCGACCACGCTGGTCGCGGCCTTCACCGCCTCGCTGATCTCCACCGAGCCGGTCCGCCGCTCCGTCGGCGACATCCCCTTCCACACCCGCCGCAACCTCTACCTCGCCACGGCAACAACAGCCAGACAGCCATCCCCCTCCTCGCCGGCCGCCGTACCCCCTGCCGCGGGCCCGGCCCCGGGCCGAACCCGCTGACCCGCTGCCTCCCCACCGATCAAGGAGCCCCCTTTCTCGTGCACGCCCGTATCGTCCGCCGCGCCGTCCGCTGTGCCGCCATCGCCGCCGCGGTGACCGGCACCCTCGCCTGGGCGCCGGCCGCAACCGCCCAGCCGGTCACACCGGCGCCCTCCGCCTCGACCGCGTCCACCGCCGCCGCCACGGCTCCCGCACCCGATGCGGGCAGTGTCGCGGTCACCGCGAAGGACCCGGCCGGCGACGGCCTTCAGGGCGCCTCGTTCCTCCTGCTGGATGCCACCGGCCAGGAGGCCGGACGCGGGAAGACCGACGCCCAGGGGAAGCTGACCTTCCCCAACCTCGCTCCTGGCGTGTACCGGCTGAAGGAGACCGCCTCCGGCAGCCCGCTCCACGACGTCGTCGCCGACCAGGACGTCATCGTCACCCCCGGCGCCACCGCCCCGGTGACGATCACCGACCCCTTCAAGGCCGCCCAGGTCCAGCTCACGGCCAAGGATGACAAGACCGGCAAGCTGCTGACCGGCGCCACCATGACCATCGGCACGGGCGAGACGACCCTGCTCACCCTCACCACCGGGAAGAACGGCACGGCCTCCGGCGAACTGCCCGTTTCCAGTGGCAAGCAAGAATTCTGGGTCAAGGAGATCACCGCGCCCGAGGGCTACGACCTGTACAAGGCGTCGAAGACCTTCACCGCCGCGCCCGGGGCCCCGGTCACCGTGACCGTCACCAACACCAAGACCTCCACCACCCCGGCACCCGACCCGACCGACAAGCCGACCGACAAGCCCACCGGCGCCCCGTCCACGCCCGCGGACACCTCGAGCCACCACGGAACTCTCGGCGGGCCCACTCCCGCCCCGAGCGACTCCGCCACGCCGGAGGCCCACTCCTCGACCGCCGCGGCGGCTAGCGCGGCAGACGACGCGACGCCGAAGGCCCCGGTCGGCTCCCTCGCCCACACCGGAGCCGACGCCACGCCGTGGCTCCTCGGCGGCGCCGCCCTCCTCGTCGTCGGCGGCGCCGGCGCCGTCCTCGCCGCACGCCGGCGTGCGGCGTCCGAGTCCGAGCAGGACGCAGGCGGCGAGACCCGCTAACCCACGACCACCTTCGCCCAGCAGGCCCCCGGGAACCCAAGTCCTTCCCGGGGGCCTGCTGCGTACCGTAGCCCCGACGGGCGGGGCCACCCTGTCTACGGGCCATCCGGTCGAGGTGGCGGCCCCGCAGCGTGGTGGAGCCGTGCGTGGCGGTGCGGGCGGTGTGCGGGTTCGCGGTGGAGTGCGATGAGGGCGGCGTCGTCGGTGAGGTGTCCCCCGACGTGGGCGAGCAGGTCGTGCCGGAGGTGGTGGACGAGCACCTCCGGGCTGGAGTCGGCCCAGCGGGCCGCCCGCTCCCCGAGCGGGTAGAAGCAGCCGTCGGCGTCGCGGGCCTCGACGAAGCCGTCGGTGTAGATCAGGAGCGTGTCGTCAGGCTTGAAGGAGAACGCTTCCACGGTGTAGTCCGCCGGGCCGCTCCCGCTGATGCCCAGCGGGGGCGCGGGGTTCAGGCTGGGAACGGTGACGGCACGGCCCTGGCGGAGCAGCAGGGGCGGGGGATGGCCGCAGCTGGTCATCCGGGCGATATGGCCCCGGTCGGGGATCTCCAGCAGCAAGGCGGTGGCGAAGCGCTCCCCGGCCTCCTCTGCCGGCTAATGCCGGCCGTCCAGCAGCACCTCGGTGGCCCCTGCCTTGTTTCCGTCGGGTGACGGTGTATGGCTCGCAAGGCCATGGCACTGTTGATCAACGGGGACGACCACGGAATGGGTTGCCTGTTCCTTTAGGGAACGCGCGGTCTGTTCCTTCGGGGAACGGCCGTCTTGTTCCCTGAGGGAACATGCCTTGACGGTGATCACAGCGACGGCCGAACACATCCCGTGTCGCTGCCAGCACCGGCCGCGTCGGCCGGTCATGCGCAAAACGCATCGATCGGCATCAGCTCCCGCCTTCTATGCTGACGCCGTACGGTGCGCCTGGTGTGGGGAGGACGGCATGGCCGGGAGGAAGAGCGGAAGCGAAAAGAATCGGCTTACGCCGCTTCCGGACGTGGCCCGGCAGTTGTGGGTCTTCTCCGGGAACGAGTGTGCCTGGGACCCGTGCGACGTACGTCTCGTGGACCCGACCGGTGGTTGGGTGGGGAAGATTGCGCACATCGTCGGCGCCGAGCCCACCAGCGCACGTCACGATCTGACCTGGACCAAGGAGGAGCTGCGCGACTACAGCAACTTGATCCTGCTGTGCGGTAACCACCACGACGTCATCGACCACCCTGCTAGCCGGGACCAGTTCACGGTCGAGTATCTGCGTGCTCTCAAGGAGCGCCACGAGTCCAGGTACCGCTACGGGCTGGCTCGGATGGAGGAGGCGTTCTTGAACGTCACCAAGGGCAACGTAGTGCGGCCCTGCACGACGCTTGGGCAGTTCTGGCTGGGCGACGATGAGGAGGAGCGCGCCGGCAACGTCGAAACCGTGAACGAAATCGCGAACTACCTCGCGACCGTCACCACAGCAGCCCGGCAGGTGTTGGCGTTCCTGGTATCGCGTGAGGAGCCGATCGATATCTGGGAGCTTGCTCGCCACAACGGCGAGGTCGAGCCCGTGCGGACCGGACGCATCCTCGCGGAACTCGAGAACCGCAAATTGGCGTGGGTGGACGATGACCCCTTCGAAGAAGAGCTCCCCCACCGGGTTTTCCTGTGGACCGGCGGGGTCTCAGGCAAGAGCGGTTCCAACATCCTCAACGGCTGGGACGACTTCTGGGAGATGCTGCGCGACCACCTCACGGAGCGAATCGATGCCACGGTGGAGGACGTCATTGTCGGACTCGACTTCTCCCTGCTGGACTGAACGGTTCCGGAGGACCAGCGCCACCGCAGAGCCCGCGGCGAGCTGGTGGAGGGTCGATCAACTGACAACTGCTGAGCGTCACCAGTGCTCATGATCACCCGGATCTGCTCGGCCGGTGCGCAAGATCAGGCGGATTTGCGCACCACGCAGTCCCAGCCCCTACATCGATTCGATGGCAGCGGACAGTTCGCCGGGGGCAGACAGCAAAGATCCACGAATGACTGGCCAACGCGGGCAGGGGCATGTCAACGTAGACGACCTCTTCGCGGAACATAGCAGGTCAGAGAGGTGATCGCCGTGACCGTGGCTCCCGTGAGCCCTGGATTCTCCACCACCGTTGCCGCCCTGCGGCTGCGTGAGTGGCGGCTCGGCCCGGGCCAGCCCACACTCGTCACGGACCAGTTCTCCGCCGCCGACTTCAACCTGGTCGTCGACGACCGAGCCGATGTCCACATCAGTTCGAAGGACGGACGCTTCTACTGCGGCTGGTTTCCGCAGGGCCGCCCCGGTACGGACGGGGAGGGCTGGAAGATCGCCGTCACCGGCACGGCCACGGTCCCCGGATACAGCATCTCCTTCGACACCGAGACGCCGGCCGAGATCGTCGCCGCCACCGTGGCGAGCGTGCTGCAATCCTCCCGGCCCCTGTGACGGCGAAACCGCCCCCGGCTGCCTGGCTGGCCGGTGCTCTCGCCCGTCCCGTGCCCCGGCGGCGCGATACCGCGCCGTCTCGTCCATCCCGTTCCTCACGTGCAAGGAGGCTTTCCGTGGAGCACACGGAGATGACCGTCGGCGATCTCATCGACCAGTTGTCCGCCTTCGACCGCAGCATTCCGCTGCGGCTGGCGATGAACCCGTTCTTCCCGATGGCGCACCGCCTCGAACAGGTCGTGCAGGCCACGGACGAGACCGGGCAGCCGATCGTCTACCTGGCCGAGGGGCGGGATCCGGAGGCTCAGCTTGGGCATCTGCCCCCCGAGGTCGCCGTCGCCCTGACCTGGCACTCTCCCGTCCAGGCACCCCCGCGCCGTCAACGCCGCACCGCACGCGGGCAGTAGTCCCCGCTCCGAGCCTTTGGAGGCGCCCCTGAACCCCGACATTCCCCTCGACCCGGCCGCCGGGAACAGCGCCCGGCGCGCGTACTGGGTCGGCCCCCGGCACCTGGCCGGTGACGACCAGCGCCTCTACGACACCGTCGCCGATACGCTCGCCGGCCTGGGCTGGACGAGCCTTGCGATCGTCCGCGGACGCCAGGAGCCGGACGAGGCGCCGGAGGACCGCCAGGTCCTGCGCAGCACCGTCCTGCACATCAGCCCCGACGCCCTTCGGTGGGCCCAGTGGACGCTTGCCGACGAGCCGTTCCACCTCGGCGAGCTGCCGATCGCCTGGCAGGTGTGCGCCCGCGCCGAAACCGGCAGTCCGCTCGCGCAGTGGTCGGCCTACTTCACCCCCGACGTCCCCGGCGAGGTCCTGGTCGACTTCCTCCTCGCGCTCGACGCCCGCGAGGAGCCCGCAGTGTCCTTCGCCGGGCCCGAGGTGGTCCTCGATGCCGTCACCGCCCACGGCTGGCTCCGCGACATCGACCAGCCCAACGCGGCGGCGACGGACCCGACCTTCACCTCCCACCTCAGCCTTGGGGAGGTACCGCCCCTCATCCAGGACGCCGACCCGCGCACCCTGGTGGCCGAGGCCGACGAGGAGGGGCCGGCGGGGTGGCAGGCGTGGGCCGAGCCCGTGCTGGGTGCGCCGTGCCTGTGGGCGGCGTCCTTCGCGGCCAGCGTGCCGCACGACCTCGTCGCCGCGTTCGCCGCCTCCCTCAGCTCCACCGCACCGGTTCTGCGCCGGGTGCTGCCGGAGAGCACGCAGGAGCGACTCCTGCGCGCCCCGGCCGGCTGAGCGCCGACGTCAGCCCTTGATCCGACGAACGAAGCCCGGCCTCCCCGATTTCGGGGAGGCCGGGCTTCATGCTGCTGTGATCGCCGTGCTCCGAGGAGTGGGAACTGTGACGGCAGTACGTGACGACGCCCCCGACCGTGGTGGTCGGGGGCGTCTGTCGCGGTGCGTCAGCGGGTTGCTGTCGCCTTGGCCAGGGCCTTACCGAGGTGCTGGTCGACCAGGGCCGGCGAGCCGGAGACGACCAGCAGCAGGTTGCCGTCGCGGATCGCGGTCTGCTTCACGATGCTGTCCTGCCCGCCGGTGGAGAAGGTCAGCAGCTGGCTGAACTGCTCGTCGCCGAGCCGGGGCGCGGCCGTCTTCTGGCTCGTGACGTCGATGGCGGTGCTGCCCGAGACGACTTGGTACGTCGGGCAGCCGGTCATGGCGTCGAAGATCCGCCCGGTGCCGTCGGACAGTTTCGCGGGGGTGTCGCTGTAGAGCTCCTCGGAGAGCTGCGAGTCGCTGCCGCCGGTGTAGGTGAAGGTGGTCTTCGCCTGGCGGGGGAAGTCGAGCGAACCGCCGGTTGCCGCCTCGCCCAGCTTGGTCAGGGCCGGGCAGCCGAGGACGGTGACGTCGTCGTGCTGAACGGGGGCCTCGGGCTTGCGGGTGTAGCCGGGCCCGAGGTCGCTCTCGTCGAGCAGGCGAGGCTGCAGCGCGGCCGACGACAGCGGAGCCTTGCTCTGCTCGGCGGCGGCCGGGTTGCCGGTGGGGGCGGCGGACGGGGAGGCGGGCTTGGCCTGGCTGGCGTGGGTGGAGCAGGCGGGCAGGGCGAGAACGGCGACGGCGGTGAGGCCGAGGGCGGTGGTGGCGACGCGAACGCGCATGGGTGAACTGACCCCTTGGTGCTCGGAGACGGTTGGGCAGTGCGGGCCCGCGGGGCCCGGAGAGGGGTCGTAGGAGTGGGGGTCAGCGGTGGCCGAGGTGCCGCAGGCAGTCCTCGAACGTGGCGTGGATGGCATCCCCTGGGCCGGAGTGCCGGTTGAACCACGCGGTGTCCAGACGCCTCTCGTGCTGCTGGTGTCCGTCCCGGCAGCGCAGCCAGACCTGGTCGTGCATGGAGAGGATGAGCCAGTCCCGGTACGCGCCACACTCGGCACAGGCAACGACCTCGCCCTCCAGGACGACCGGCCACGGCCAGGGCATCACCCGGCCGTCGAGCTGGTCGTGGCTCGGGACGCGCAGCTCGGGGGGAATGAAGTCGTCCACCACCGGCGCCGGCTCCGCCGGCTGCTCCGTTGCCGCTTGCATCTGTACGACCGGCGGCACCAGGCCGTCCATCCGCAGCCAATCCTCGTGCGCCTTGCGCTGGATCTCGCTGAACTCCTGCTCGCGGCGGCGTCGTATCCGGCCAAACACCCGGGCGTTCTCCCTCGTCTCGTCCTGCACGCGTCATGATCGTGCCTCAAGCCCGCTGACCTGTTCAATTCAGAAAGTCCACAGTCACGACCGGCCGCGCCCAGGCCGGCCTTGTCCGGGCGTCCGCTGCCCGGCACGCTGGGCCGAGCGCTGCGCTGCGTGAGTGTCGGTCAGCATGCCGGTGGTGTCCGCGGGCAGGTCCGCGGCCCGGCGCAGCCGCCACACCAGGACGTCGCTGACGGACGCCGCTGTGTCGAGTTCCCGCCGCCTGGCGGCGTCGGCGAGGAGAGCGGCCGGGTCGTGGCCGGCGGCCTCGGCGTCGGCGAGGGTGGCGGCGAGCGCGTGCCAGCCGGGTTCGGCGAGGATCCGCTCGGCCAGCTCCGGCAGAGCCTCGCGCAGCACCGCCGTCTGCCGCTGCCGCAACACCCGGCCCAGGCGCCGGCCGCGCTGGTACAGGGCCCCGAGCGGCTGGGCGGCGGCGGCCTGGTAGGCGGCGCGCAGGTGTTCGGCGGCCTGGCGCGCTGCGGCGGCCTGCTGGGCGTGGTCGTTCTTCGCGTGCCAGTGGGCGGCGGCGGTGATGAGGAAGAACAGCATGTCGATCGCCATCGCGGTGGTCGCACCGTCCTCGCCCCGGCCCAGCGCCGGGCCGCTGTGGACGAGTTCACGGGCAGCCTGCCGCAGCGCCCGGTCATGCCCGCGCTCGGCACGGACGTGGGAGCGTGAGGCCCGCTCGAACGCCCAGGCCGCCTCACGCAGTTCACGGCGGGTGTGGGCGGCGGAGGTCTTCGCGAGCGCGTCCAGCACCTCGCCGGCAGCGGCGATGTACGCGGCGGCTACCGCGTCGTCACCGTGCTCGATCACCAGCACCGCCGCCCACGCGGCCGAGGCCGTCCGCCTGCGGGCAGCGGCCGGACCGCTCGGCCCCGCCGGCGCGGGCGCTTCTATCGGTGTGGCGTCCTGGTCGCGGGTGTCGGCGGACCAGCGCTCCCGGATACGGGGCAGGGACAGATCGGGGGCCAGACGCGCACCGGGGTAGAAGACCGGTTCGCCGTCCTTGTTGCGGTCGTCGGGCAGGGCGACCTTGTAGCCGAGCAGGTCCCCGGAGGGGGCGACCCGCTTGCGGATCAGCAGGCCGGCGGCGGCCAGCCGGTCGAAAAACTCCTCCTCGCTTCTCACGCCGGCCACCGCGCGGCGCACCGTCTCGCGCAGCTCCTCCCGGGCGGTGCGCTCGCGGCCCTGGCGCTCGGCCTTGTGCCGCTCGGCGCTGGTGGGCCGCTGGGCCGCGGTCCCGTCGCCGGGGGCGACCTGATGGAGGCCGAGTTCCTTCTCGATGAGGCGGCATTCGGCCTGGGCGCGCTTGCCGGAGCGGTAGTCGTCGGGGCGGCTGCCGTCCTCGCACACCAAGGTGGCGACGATGTGGATGTGGTCATCGGCGTGGCGGACGGCGGCCCAGCGGCAGCCGGGCTGTCCGTCGCCGGGGTCGATGCCGGTGGCGGCCACGATCCGGCGGGCGATCTCGCCCCACTCCTCGTCGGACAGGATCCGGTCGTCCGCAGCCGCGCGCACGGAGGTGTGCCAGACGTGCTTGGCGGGCCGAGCGTGTTGCGGGAGGGCCATCACGGGCTGGTCGAGGAGCTGCTGGAGGTCCTTGAGGGTGGCGTTCGGGTCGCGGCCGGGGCCGGGGGACATGCCGTCGAAGGAGGCGACGAGGTGCGGGTCGATGTGCTCCTCGTGCTTGCCCGTCTCGTACAGGTAGGCGAGCAGGCCGATGGTGCGTTCCCCTGACTCGTTGACGCTGGGGATCATGAGCTGCGGTGCGCAATCAGCTGTGCGGCAGCCTCGTGGACGGTTTCGGCGGCTCGGCGGACGGCGGCGACGGCTGCTTCGAGCTGGGGTGCGTCGGCGCCGGAGTTGATGACCTTCATGGCCTGGTTGAGGTTGCTGCCGGCCCAGCCGAGGCGGCGGCGGCTGTCGAACAGGGCAGTAATCACTTCGCGTTCGTCGGCGATCTCGGCGCTGGTGCGGTCGAGGTCGCGGGCGGCGGCGAGCGCGGAGCGCGCGAGGAACCCGGCGACGGACAGCTGACAGCGGGCGGCGGCGGACTTGATCAGAGCGAACTCTTCATCGTTAAAACGGGTATTGGGCTGGTGCAGGCGCTTGCTCTCGCGCGGCTGGCGTGGGCGTTGGCGGGCGCGTACGGCGCGCTCACGGCGAGTGCGGCGCTCGGACGGCTTCTCCTCCTGCCTCGGCTTCGATCCGCCCTCGGTCGAAGCCAGATGGACCTGCGCCCCCCGGTGCAGGTCCACTCCCGCCCCCTCGGGGGCGGGAGTGGCGGAAGCTACGCTTCCGCCCCAACTTGCTCGCCGCGAGAGCGAGTTGACGTCGGCTACAGGTGCGACGGCGGTGGCGTTGTCGTTCGGGTTCGTCATCGGATCTCGGGCCTCGTGGAGCGGATGCGGTGCTGGATGGCGGCGGCCAGTTCGACGACGTCGGCCGGTCCCGCAAGGACGCGGACGTCGCCGTCCGGGGTGTGCTGGATGAGCCACTGGCCGTTCGGGACGCGGACTGCGGTGTGCAGGAATTGCTGGCGCACCAGCACGTCCGCCCAAGCATCGGCTTCCGCAGTGGTCGGTGCGTACTTACGCGGATGTCGGGGATGGATGGCGTGTCCTCCGTCGCGGGGGCGGTGGCCCGGCACCAGGCCGGGCCACCGATTCAAGTGCCGAATGCAGGCGGGTGACCTGCGTCTTTGGGGGCGTCAGCCGCACTCAGGGCAGCGGTCGATGTGCCAGTTCAAGGCCCTGGCCATCTTCCGCTTCACTGCGATCGCGTTCTTGGCGCTGACCTTGCCCGACACGGTGCCCTGGTGGCGGGCGGAGTGGTTGATCAGGAAGCGGATGTCCTGCTCGTATCCGCTTCGCATGCGCGTGAACTGCTGGCAGGTCTTCATCGGGTCGTACTCCTTGTCGTCGTGGTGGTGTCCCCGCTCCGCAGCTGCTGGAGAACGAGGCTGAGTCGGTCGTTCCGGCCGCCTGTCAGGCCCTCGCGCCGGAGGATCTCCCGCAGCTGGACCCGGGTGACGGCCTCGTTGCCGTCCCGGGCGAGCAGCTCGGGCACGTGGGGGCGGACCTGCTGGACGAGCTGGTCCACGGACTCCTGCAGCTCACGCGAGGGACGCTGCGTGCGCGGGCTGCGGGACGGCCCGCCGCGCTTGCCCTTGCTCTTGGCCTTCGTGGCCGGCTTCCGCCGCAGGGGGACCGTGTGTCCCCGGTCCCCGGTGGGGTCGGTTCCCGTGTCGGTGTCGGTGTCGGTCGGTCCCCGGTCCCCGGTGGGGTCGGTCCCCGCCTCGGCGTCGCTCGGTCCCCGCTCCCCGGCGGGGCCGGTCCCCGCCTCGGCCTCTGGTCCCCGGTGGGAATCGGGGGCTTGACCAGGGGCTTCTCCCGCGGGCCTGCCGGTCCCCTCACCGCCGCCCAGTTCCTCACTGGCCTCCGGCTTGACGGCTTCGGCCCCTGCCTGACAGCCCCCGGTCCCCGTGTCTCGGTCCCCGGGGACCGTCTCTCCGCTCGGACTGGGGGCGCTCTCGGGGACCGGTCCTCGTTCGTTGCTCGGTCCCCGGTCCCCGAGAGCGTCGGCGTTAGCGCGGGGACCGTCGATGGGGACCGCGGTGGTTCCGCTGTTCGGCGCGGGGACCGTTGCGGTGCCGTCGCCGCCCTCGTGCGGGGACCAGGGGGAGGACAGGGGGACCGTGGCGAGCGCGAGTGCGTGCCGGCGCGCGGCGAGCTGGTCGAGCAGCGCGGCGCGCTGGGTGGGGTCCGTGCCGACCGACGCTCGGCCGATCGCCTTCGACAGCTTGCGTGTGATTCGCCGTCCGCGCCAGCCCTGTTGCTGTGTGGGGGTGCGCTCGGCGAGGCGGCAGGCGAGGGCGACGGCGCGGGCGGTGGCGCGGTCGCGGGTGATCTGCGCGGCGTCGCGGTCCCGGGCGGCGATGCCGAGGCGGGACAGCAGGCGCTCGCGCGCCTCCCGGCCCAGGGTTGCGATCAGTCCGTGGGAGGCGGCACCGGGGATGCGCAGCCGCAGTTCGATGCCCATGGCCTGGTGCCAGAGCATCGCCGCCATGACCGGGCCGACGAAGGCGCGGACCGTGCCGCCGACGGGGCCGCTCTCGGCGTAGGCGGGGATCACCTGCACGCCGGTGACGACCC
The DNA here is from genome assembly GCF_047456005.1 of Streptoverticillium reticulum. Lineage (NCBI taxonomy): Bacteria > Bacillati > Actinomycetota > Actinomycetes > Kitasatosporales > Streptomycetaceae > Streptomyces > Streptoverticillium reticulum. The sequence continues at coordinate 5,430,396 of NZ_CP179755.1, forward strand.
AGACCAAGGTGCCCGGCAGCCCCGGCGCCCCCTGGGTGACCAGGTTCTCCCGGGCCATCAACGCGGTCGCGAAGAGCGCCAGTTCGGCGGAGCCGAACATCGCGCCCCGCTCGGCGGTGCCGGCCATGTCCAGGTAGTCGGCGGCGAACCGCCAGCTGGTGTCCGCGCTGTATGCGGTGCAGCCGAGCGCGGCGATGGCGGCGACCTTGACGGCCAGGCTGCGCGCACGATCGCGCGAGCGCGTTGTCCGGTGGCGGATCGCCCAGGCGGTCAGGGCCAGCGCCAGGACGGCGGCGGGGATGCCGACGGTGGCCAGGGACAGGTCCGGGATGGTGCCGAGGGTCAGGAGGGGGTGGGTCATACGGCCTTTCCGAACGAGGTGTTCGCGGAGGTCGACGTCACCGGACGGAACTCCGGCTCTCTCGTGGCGGGCCGGGCAGGCGTGGGCCGACTCGTGGTCGGTGCCGCCGGCTTCTTCTCCTTCTTCTTGCGCCGTGGGGGGACACCGAAGGTGAGGTCGCGGCCGAAGACCTTGTCGGCGGCTTCCCGCAGCAGTTCCTGGGCGTGCTTGTGGCCGATCTGCAAGGCGACGGCGAGCCGGTCGGCGCGCCAGCCCCGGACGTAGGCGTGGTCGATGACGACCTGTCGCTCCTTGGCGGTGAGGTGCACGTCGCGCCCCTTGAAGACCGCGAGTACGCGCGTGTAGTCGAGACGCTGCGGCAGCCCCTTATGCCAGGCCCGGCGCTCGGCCTCGGTCACCCCGCCCCAGATGCCGTCCTTCAGGTCGTTTTCGAGGGCGTAGTTGAGGCATTCGCGACGGACGGGGCAGGCGGCGCACAGCTCCTTGGCCTCGGCGATGGCCTCGTGGTCCCGGGGCAGAGGGAAGAAGGTGGCGTCGGCGTCCTCAACATCCATGCCGTAGCACACACCGCGGGTCTGCCAGCTGGTGTCGCCGACGCCGCGCAGGCCGGTGGCCGGCGCGTCGTGGGTGGTGATGTAGCGCAAGGTGGTCTCCGATGTGCTGCCGCGTCGGCCGCCCAGGGGCGGCGGGCAGGTGGACGCGGCGTGGGGTGCCGGCTGCGGTTCGCAGCGGGCGCAGCCGGGCGGGACGGTGGCGGGCGCCGGTGCACCAGCGGGGTGCACCGGCGAGTGGGGCCGGTCAGGCCATCGCGGGCTGCTGGGCCTGGCGGGCCTGCTGGGCGGCGGCGAGGTCGAAGCGGCCGGGGTGCGGGGTGGCACGCGGGGCGCTGCCGCGTGCTCCGCCGTCGGGGCCGATGCGTCGGCGGCGGCACGGCTCGCCCGCCTGGGCGTGGCACCACTCGCACCTAACCGCCAGCGCGTCGGGCTGGCCTGCGGCGATGGCCGCCTCCCGGGCGGCGCGGGCGGGCCGGTAGGGCGCCAGGGCGGCTCGGGCGTGCGCAGGGATGCACGAGCCGACCTCCCTCAGCCGCGCTTCCAGCCGCGGGCTGATCCGGCCGCCGGCGATCTGCCGGTGGTGGGTGGGCTCTGCCGAGCCCGAGGCCACGGCGCGCCGGGTGCCGGCCAGCTCGGCGGTCCAGGCCGCCTGGTCGTCCGGGTCGGCGGAGGGGGTGGGGTCGCTGTGCCGGGCGAGGCGGTCGCGCCGGTAGCTCTCCCACGGGCGGCCGATGTCCGCGGGGACGATCTGGTACGGCGAGGTGCGGATGTGCTGGCGGGCGGCGATCCGGGCGTCCCAGCCGTGCGGGGTGGCCATGGGCACGTCGCCGAGCAGCTCGTGCCACTGGGCGAGCTGGTCGCGGGCCTCGCCCTGGTCGGTGCGGATGGTGCGGGGGTCGAGCCGGCCGATGTAGGCCAGCAGGGCGGCGATTTCGCGGCGGTCCACGGCTACTGCTCCGTTCCGGTCGGCTCGTTGAGGGCGGCCAGCAGGGCGGCGGTGTGCGCCTCGGCGCGGGTCATGCCGCTTGCCGGGGCGGGGCCGCCTCTGCCGGGCGTGGCGGAGGCGTTCGGGTGGCTCGGGGCGTGCTCGCGGGCGACCCAGGACCGCCAGTCGGCAGCCCAGGCCGCAGCGGTGCGGGGCTTGAAGTCGGCGCGGTGGGCGCGCCACTTCGCATCGGCCGCTCGCAGGCCGTCTTCGCCGAGGCGATCCAGGTGACCGTGCTGGCGGGCCCAGGCGTGGGTTGCGGGGTCGACCTGCCACGCGTCAGCAGGCAGGACGGCAGCGCCACCCCTACTGCTGCCTTTACGGTTCACCTTCGGTTCACTTTGGTTCTGGGGTACGGAATCCGTACCTTCGAGGGGTCGGATTCCGGCACGTCGAGGGGTCGGAATCCGTCGCGAGGGGTCAGATTCCGCACCGGTCGGATTCCGTCGGGAGGGGTCGGATTCCGCACCCTTCCGGGGCCAGATTCCGTACTTCCGGAGCTTCTCCTTCTTCAGCTCCGGCACCGGGTCCGACTCCGTCGGCGGCTCCACGTACGCATCCGGGTCCTCCTGCTTGGCAGCGGCGACCTTGGCCAGCCAGGCGGCGGCGCGGGGCAGGCGGTAGACCGTGGTGCGTTGCGGGCCCTCCAGGTCCTTGCACTCCTCCAGCTCGCCGCTCTTGTCGAGCGCGGTCAGAGCGGTGCGTACGGCCGTCCGGGAGGCATTCGTGCGCTCGACCAGGCTCGAAAGCGAGGCCCATGCCACGCCCTGCTCGTCCGGCACACGGTCAGCGATCGACAGCAGGACCAGGCGCGCCACTCCCCGGCTGGAGCTGTGCTCCCACACCCACTCGCGGGCGTCGACACTCATCGGCCTCCCCCGCTCACGAGGCGGGACCGGCGGCTCGCCGAAGCCGCGAGGGTGTGCTCACGGCCGGGGCGGGAAGCCGCCGAGGCGCAGCAGGCTGCCGCGCAGGGCGGGGCGTCCGGCCTTTCGCGCAGGGCAGAGATCATGCAACAATCCCCTTTGCAGTGTTGCCACGCTGAAGCGCCTGGTGGAATAGGGATCAGCGTGGTGATGGTGGGCAATCGCCGCCCTTGCCGGGGCGGGTTATGCCGTTGAGCGTTCGGCGTCCGGGAGTTGCACCTCTCGGGCGCCGTCGCTGTATGCGGACCTACAGGGTCTGGTCTGTGCCTGCTGCGCTCCTCATGTTCGTGGTGCCGGGCGGGGGTGCCCGGGGGACGACGAACATACGCACGGACCCGCGTCAAGATCCAGACTTGGTTCTAGAACTCTGTAGTAGTTGCAGAAAGTGACGGCCCAGTGCGCGCCACGCCTGCTCTCCCGCTGGGTGAGGCCCGTCGTCGGGGCGTTCACAGCTCGCTGCCGCGAGTGGAGGCGAGCGTCGCCGAGACGACGACCCGCTTGCTGTGACCGTCCGCGGGCCAGCACGTCACCAGCGTCAGCAGCGCCTTGGTGGGCGTCGCGCCGGGCTGGCCTGGGACCTGGGCTGTGACGGCGACGTCGGTCGGCGCGACCGTCGAAATGCTGGTGACGGTGTAGGTGTAGGTGATCCGCCCGGGTGTCGAGACGGTGATGGGAGCGCCTGCCTTGATGTTGTCAATGTCGCGCAGCGGAGGCGAGGCAATGCCGGAGCGGTGGCCGGCGAGCACGAAGTTGCCGACCTGGCCTGCGGCCTCGGTGCCGTCGAAGTGTCCGAGCCCGGCACGGAGCTGGTCGGGGCCGGTGCCCTGGTAGACGGGCTGTGCCCAGTCCTTTCCGAGGGCGGGGATCCGCACGACGTCGATGATGGATCCGCCCGGCCCCGGCACTGCGCTCGGTGCGGATGCAACGTGGGGATCGGCCCAGTGGGCCAGGGCGCGCCCGGCTTCGGTGGCCGCACGGGCGGAGGGCGCGCTCGAGGTGCGCGGGGACGGCGTTGCCTGCGACGGCGCGGACTGCGCGGGCACGGACGCCGCAGTGCTCGCCTGGCCGGCCTTGGAGGAGTGTGTCCAGGCCACAGCGGTCGCGGAGAGCGCCAAGGCAGCGGTGAAGCCGATGGCCACGACCTGCCAGCGGTGGCGCGGCCCGCGGCCCGCGTGCGCATCACTGGACGGCGTTGGTGAGGGGGAAGGACCCTGCGGATCCGTGGTGTCGCCGGGCTGGTCGGGGGACTGATGCATGGGTGTATCCAGAGCGCGAGGAGAGCGGATGGAGGTACACAACGGGGCGGGGACCGGCTCAAGGCCCCCGCCCCATTGCGGAGTTCGCGCAGACGCGCGGCTAGGCATCGCGCGCCGGCGTAGGGGTCAGGCGCCGGTCTGCGGCAGCACCTTGATCGTCACCGGCCGCGGCTTGGGCATCGCGGGCTTGGGGATCCTGGCGTCGCGCACGGCGACCTGGGCGGCCTTGCCGTCGGTGACCGCCACCTCCTGGTCGGCCGCCAGCTGGTAGCCGTCGACCGCCTCGACCTCGTGGACCGTGTACTCGCCCGCCGGCAGCTCGGCGGTCTGCCAGATGCCGTCGGCGTTGGTCGTGCCGGTCGCGACCGTCTTGCCGCTGGCCTTGTCGCGCACGGCGAACGTCACGCCCGACAGCGGCTTGCCGGTGTCGCCGGCACTCTTGACGACCTTGATCCGGCCGCCTTCCCCGGTGGCCTTCATCGTCAGCTGCGCCGTGGCGCTGGTGGTGCCGCCGGTGATGACCATGCGCTGCGCGCGCTTGTTGTGGGGCAGGACGGCGCGCAGCGTGGTGCCGGGCAGGCCCGTCGCCTCCGTGGTGAGCGTGACGCTGTGGCCCTTCGCGGCCGTCACGTGCGCGTAGGCGATGCCGTCGGCGTTGGTGGACTCGGTGTCCGTCGCCACCTGCCTCCCGTCGAGGGCGGCCTTCAGGTTGAGCCGGATGCCTGGCACCGCGTTCCCGGCGGCGGAGGTGACGGTGATCTTGATGCCGGTCGTCACACCGGGCCGCAGCGCTGCCAGCGGCTGGAGGTGGACCGTGTACGGGCCGGCGAACCGTGCGGCCTCGGCCAGGTACTCGGTGGCCAGCTTCTTCGCCTGCGGGGCCACCTGCGGGTACGACAGCCGCTGCACGGCCCGCGTCCCGTCGGGCAGGGCATAGGTGGACCCGGCGTTGAGCAAGCTGTAGACGTCCGCGTCGACAGCGGCGGCCTGCGCGTCCGAGCCGGCCTGGCCGTACTTCGACACGATGTACGCGGCCTGAGAGACCTGCGCGGCGGTCGCGGCCTTGCCGGTGGCCTGCGACGTCCAGGAGGTGTAGTCGCGAGCGGCCGCGTAACCGCCGGCGGCGTCCGGGCCAGCGAGGCCCGGGTCGGCGCAGTACGCGATCGCGCCCGGCACGGCGGATACGTAGTCGCCGACGTGGGAGGCGCCCGCGTGTCCGGCGGAGTCCGGGATCAGGAAACCCCGGCCCCACTGATCAGCCGCCGACGCGCTCGGCGCCAGCAGCGCACCCGCGCCCACCGCCACCGCTGACGCAGCCACCAGCGAACGCCGAAACCGACGCGCGGCGTGCGAAGAGGCAGGTGATGATGCAAAACTCATGCATGTCTCCGAAGGGGATGATGCCGGGCCCGCCAGCGGGTTTCTCAGGCCAGCAGCTGGCTGGGCCCGGTGCCGCTTCCCGCCCAAGGGCAGGGAAGTTCTGTACGTGGGCGAAGAAAAAGACCAGGTAGAAGGGGTTTCCCCCGGTCGATCTCGCCATCGTCAGGCTATCTGTCCCTGCGCGCACGCACAAGTTGCTAAAGTGGGCTCATCAAACCTTGCATGCATTGGAGCGCTTTACATGTCCCAGCGTCTGGTCGACGGACGCCGCATCAAGGTGGCGCGCATCCATGCGGGACTTCTGCAGAGCCAGGTGGGGCAGGCCCTGGGTGTCTCCGACTCCGCCGAGGCGAACTGGGAGAACGGCAAGAAGCGCCCTGACGCCGAGGTCCTGCCGGCTCTCGCCAAGGTCCTCGGCAAGTCCCTGGACGCCCTCTTCCCCCGAGAGGGTCTGCCTGACCTCGCGGACCTGCGGGCCGATGCCGGGATCTATCAGAAGGACACCGGCCCGATCATCGGCACCAAGAGCCACGCGCCCGTCAGCCGCGCGGAGCGAGGCATCCGCCGGCTGGACCCGAAGTATGTCCCGCCCCTCGCGGCGGCGTACGGGGTCAGTGTCGATTCGCTGCTGGCCGCGCAGGAGCGGTCCTTCGGGCGAGATGTGCCGGAGCCGGGCCAGGTACCCACGTCGCTCGCGGACAAGATCGCGTTTTTGATGGAGCACCTGTACCCGGGTGATCAGGTCGCGCCGACGGCCGACGAGATCGCCCAGGGGGTCAACGAGTGGGCAGGTGCTGCGGTCGCCTCGGAAGCGGAAGTGAAGGCGATTCTCTCCGGCGCCCAGCCCACGGCCAAGCCGATCGTCTATCACGGGCTGGCCGACTTCTTCGGCGTTGAGCCGCTGTTCTTCGAGCCCCAGCACGAGGTGGCCCGGCACATCTACGAGGGACTGCGACTGCTGGCCCTTGCCCGGGAGGGCAAGGTCACCCGGGCTGTGGCACACGGCGCGGGCGAAGCGGGGCTTCCCGCGGACGTGCTCGCTTTTGTCAACGAGGTCGTCGTCGAACTCCAGGACCGAGGACTGCCCGCCGCCGGCGACGAAGGGCAGTGACCTCGGCCCCGCGGGTGTGCTGGCCGCACGTCCTAGGTGGTCACGGGCGGCTCGGCTGGTACTGCCGGCCGGCGGCGAACACGGTGTTGACCGCGCGCAGCGCGTCCAGGTCCGCCAAAGGGTCACCATCGACGACGAGCAGGTCCGCGCTGTATCCCGGGGCGATCTTGCCCGTCACGTCACCGAGACCCAGAGCACTTGCCGCCTGGGCGGTGGCCATTTCGATGATCCGGTTGTTCGGCAGCCCGAGGTGCCGGTGGAAGCCCAGACTTGAGACCAGCCCGTCGAACCCGGCACGGCCCACTCCGGCGTCCGTACCGGCGATCAGCCGCACCCCCGATTCCGCGACCCGCCGGGCCATGGCGACCAGGGCCTCGGCACGCTCGGGGCCGAAGATTTTAGGCAGCAGGGGCCACTGCGGGCTGACGGTGGGACAGACGAAAATGCCCTTGTCGACGATCTGGGCCAGCACCTCCTCGCGCACCTCGAAACCGTCGCGGGTGATCCACGTGCAGTGCTCGATGGTGTCCACCCCGGCGGCCACGGCAGCTGCGATGCCGTCGGCCCCGTGGGCATGCGCGGCCACCGGAAGCCCGGCCTGATGAGCTTCCTGGACGACGATCGCGAGTTCTTCCGGGGTGAACTGGGACGCCCAGCTGGCCGGCCCGCCCTTGGTCAGGCCGCCGCCGGTCGCCATGACCTTGATGACCTTCGCGCCGGCCGCGATGTTGCGCTGGATGAGGTCGCGGATCTCCCGCTCCCCGTCGACTTCGCCCCCGAGGAACCAGCAGTGCCCGCCCTTGGTAGTGACAGGCTGCCCCGCGCAGATCAGGCGCGGTCCCACGGCGGAACCTTGCGAGATGGCGCCGGCCAACTGCAGCGCGAGGCCGCCTCGGTCGCCCAGATCGCGTGCGGTGGTCACACCGGTGCTCAGCAGCTGCTCGGCCCGCCGCTTCATCTCGCGCAGCAGAGCTTCGTCGTCCTGACCTTGCAGCCTGGCCACCGGGTCGGTCCCACCGTCAAAGATGAGGTGGACATGGGCGTCGATCAGCCCGGGCAGCACCGTGGAGTGCGGGAAGGACAACCGCGCCTCCCCAGGCTGCGCCTGGGGTTCGACATCCGCGCGTCGGCCGGCGGCGATGATCGTGCCACCCCGGAAGAGGACGGCGCCGTCTTCAACGCACCCCGCGGTGTCGGTGAGGAGTCGTCCAGCGGTGATCAGCACGCTGCTTCCCTTTCGTTCCTGGCTTCGCTGCGCAACGCCTGCGACAGCGCGACCAACTGCTGTACATCGGTGTCCCGATCGCCGTTCTCCGGCACCGCCAGCGGGACCGCCCGGTCCGAGACCGGTGCGCCATTCGCGAGGGCTGCAACGGCGGCCCGCAGATGCTGGGCCAGGACCTCGGGGCGGCCCAAGTCCACGATGGTGCCCTCGTGCCCGCGGCCCTGGAGGCGCGTGCTGATCTGCACCAGGCCGTCACGGCATTCCACCACGCGGCGGTGGTAGCGGCGATGAACGCCGCCGGCCCGCAAGCGGTCACGCCATGTGTCACCCGGGAGTTTCAGAACGCTGCGGGGATATGCCTGCCGCAGCAGCCGCCACAGCGGCTCCAGCTGACGGTGGATGCGGCGGTGCTCCCGCCATACCCGCAAGGCCGCGAGCCGCGCCCGCACGCCCGCATAGGTGAAGCCGAAGGTGAGCAGCACGAGCGATGCCATCAGCACCAGCGCCACGCCGACGGTCAGGGCCTTGGGGATGGCACCGCCCTGCCAGCGGACGATCACGAAGACCGCGTTCGCCGCGCACACGACGGCCATTCCGAGCAGCCCCGCAGCCGCTACCCACATGCCCGTGGACACCGGACGCTGGGACTGCCGCGCATGCTGCCGGGTCCAGTAGGAGGCTGCCGTCAGGGCGTAGAGCAAGTACAGGCCGGCCGTGAGGTAGAACGCGGCGACCTGGGGAACGGTCATGTCCGACGTCCCCACGCTGCTGGTCAGAGCGGACCGGGGGGCGGCCAGGGCGGCGAAGCTGATCATGCCCACGACCACAGCCAGGGCCACGCCTTCGATCCGCGCCCGACGCCTGCCCGTGCGCTCGTCCGACACTGCGTACAAGTAGACACACATCACGAAGTACGCCGCCGCGAGAAGCAGCACATTCTGCACCAGCTTGCCCCACCCCGGGTCCGCAACCGTCTCGAAGCCCGGCCCGACCGGCGCAGCGACGAGATAGGACGCAAAAGCACACGCCAAGCACAAGCACGCGCTGCGCTGCGAGGGGTTGCGCGGGTCCTTGACCAGCTGGAACACCCTCCAGGCGACGGCGGTGGCCAAAGCGGCGAAGACCAAGAGGACGGCCATCACCGCCACCCCACCGGGGCGCCGAAGGTGTCGTGGAGGCGACGCACCGACGGGTCCACCGAAACGCTGGGCGTGACACCGTCCAGCGCCCAGGCCCAGCCCAAAATGATCGTCGCGACCAGCTCTGCCTCCTGCTCCTGCGCGTCGCCGTAGCTGCAGCGCCCCAGCGCCCGGCGTATCGCGCTGGGCGCAAGTCCGGCGACTACCGCATGCCACTCGTCCACCCGGTCGTCGCCCCGGTGGTCCGCGAGAATATGGCCGATCTCGTGCAGGATGATGTGCTCCTGGTGGAGCTTGGTCGTTTCCTGCTGATAGATGATGAGGTCCGCCGCCGGCGTCTCAAGCCACAGGCCCGACGGCCCAGGCTTCGGCAGCGGATACGCCCGAAGCTCGATGGGGCGCCCGCGCCTCTCGCCGAGCGCCTTGCACAGGGCCTCCACACTCAGGGGAGGCTGAACGTCAAGATCACGCAGTTCCTGTCGGATGCGCCGCTCCAGATCGCTGTCGGCCGGACGCTTACGCCAGGCACGTCCCCGGCGCCGCACCGCGGCCACGGACTGTCCTCCGCCGGCACCCGCGCCCTCGCCGCAGTCGGCCTCCGCCGCTCCCTGGGCAAGGGCATTCCCGGCGTCCGGAGCCCCGTTCCACCACATATCTGTTCCTCACGCTCATGGCCTCCCCCCACAGCCGATCTTGCGATGCACTGGGGCAGGAGGCATCAGTGCCCCACGGCTGCGCCCCCGTCGACAGGCGGCAAAAGAGCCCCGGTGATGCAAGGGGTGGTCTTCACTCGACCCCGTGTGTCCCATGCCACAACCGTTTGCCGAACCAGCCGGTAAGAGGATTTAAGTCAGGCGCCAAGAGAGCGTCAACGACGGCCATATGCCCGGTTTTACGCGGGTATATGGCTAGGGGAACGCGCGCCCGCCGGCATGCCGGCGAGTCTCTAAGTGCCTTGCCACGTAAGCGGAATGAGAGAGTCCGGCGATAGAAGGAGGAGGGTCGCAACGCTGGTCTAGACCGGCCAACGGGAGGGGGTGGCGAATACCGGCAAAAATTTGCCGGTCTCGCGGTCCATGCCGGGAGGTGCGGTGGGTAAGTCCGTTTCGTGATCATTTTCCCCGTCGTTGCAGTCGAAATGTTCAAGCCTGAACCGTGACATTCCGGACGGTATGTGGCCCGTACCACAAGTGCACAAGATCGCCAAATCTTGCGTATTGTCTTGCGGGAGGCGCAGGGGGGCCAGCGGTCGGGCTGACCCCTCTTTTTTCATGCCCGAAAGCGGATGTCTCCCTGGAGCAAGGACAGGACAGGAGGCTTGATGGTCGCGCAGCGGCGGGCCGACAGCAGCAAGGGCTCTGCCGGGAAGAAGACTTCTCCCGAACGGCCTACCGGAGTCGCCGGTCAGTACATGGGGTTCGGCGCGCTGCTCAGGCAGTGGCGCGAAGCCGCCGGCCTGACGCAACGCCCCGTATGGCGGGCCCTGGGCATCTGCGAGCGCAAGTACCGCAATATCGAAAAGGGAGCCACGCCGCGGTTCTCGAAGGCCCAGTGTGATGCTCTGGCGGAGGTGCTGCAGCTGGACGATGAGGAGCGCCACGCCCTGCTGCTCCACAATGTGGGCACCTACCTGCGGACCGTCCCGGCCGAGGGGCGTCCTGATGTGAAGCCGGCGCTGAGGCTGCTCATCGACCGGCAGATGCCCAGCCCCACCTATCTGTCCGACCGCTACTGGAACATCCTCGCGTACAACGCGGCCATGGCCGAGCTGTGGCCCTGGGTGATGGAGCCCAAGGCCAACTTGATCCGCTGGGCCCTCACGACCGCGGAGGGACGCGCCACGTACCACGACTGGCACAAGCACGCCACGGTCTTCATCCGCATGCTCCGGTTTGCGCTCACCACCCACGGCGAGGACCCAGAGCTTCTGGAACTGATCGAGGACGTCAAAAAGAACCCCGAGGTCCGGCAGATCTGGGACTCGGACGACGACCTGGTCGAGCACCGCGACGGTCACGTCTTCCTGGCCAGCGTGCCGACCCTTGGCTGGAAGACGATCGAAATCGTCAGCCATGTGGCCTACCCCGCGATCATGCCCGACTGCCGCTTCGTCGTCATGACCTGGGTCGAGGCCGAACCGGACAGCCAACGAGACGCCCTGGGCGGCATCCGAAATGGCTGGCTGGACGAAACCCACAACACGCCACGTGAGATCGACCGAGCCCAGGAGCGGATCGCGGAAGCAGAACGCCTCCGCGCCGAAGACGTCCGCACCGCTCGAACCGTGGTGGACAGCGCGGACAAGGCCGCAGCCAGTGCCGGCAAGGGAGGCATCCACCTGTCTGCCCTCAGCCGCCTCGTGGCACCTGACTGCCAGCTGACCCTCTCGCCGTCCAAGCGCACCGTGACCTGGGCCGTCGAAGAGGCCCCCGGACAGTGGGGCGTCAGCGAAGTATCGCCCTCCACCGTAATCGCCCGCGTACCACGGGGACCCCTGCCAGCGCAGGCCCGAGCCGAGCTGAAGCAACTGACCCGCCTCGCCCTACCAGCTCCCCCCGACGCCGCCGCCTCCCGCATTGAGCAACTCCTCGGCGAACTCGACGAAGAACAGCGACTGCTCCGCGAAATCCAGGAAGACCTGTCCGGACACGCCCACATGCGCCCCGACAGCCAAGACGTCGCCAGCCTGGTCACCGAGCTGCGGCCCGGCCCGGCGCTGCGTACAGCCAGGCCAAGGCATAGCCAACGACGCGGCGGCGCCCTTCCTGCCGCGGCGGCCCCTGCGGACCTTCCCTCAACCGCCTCGTAGAAAGCCCGTTTCGTGCACAGCTACATCTACCCCTGCCCGCTGCGCTGGGCGGACGCCGACGCCAACGGGCACGTCAACAACGCCCTGTTCCTCCGGTTCATGGAGGAGGCGCGCACGCGCATGTTCCGCGAAGTGCTGGCCGACGACGAGGCCGGCCGCCGCAGGAACGCCTTCGTCGTGAGCCGCGCCAGCGTCGAGTACCGAGCCCCTCTGCACTACCGCGAAGACCCGGTCGACGTGCACGTCCGGGTTGCTCACCGCCGGGCGGTCTCCTTCGAGCTGGCGTACGAGATCCGCGATGCCAACCAGCTGTATGCCGAGGGCACGATCGCTATCGCCGCCTATAACCTGGACACCGGACGGCCCCGTCGTCTTACCGACACCGAGCTGGCGTTCCTGGACCGCTACACCGAGTCCTGAGCGTTGGGGTGTCGCTTCGGACGGCCACGCGAGGCGTTCGGGCACCTCGCGCCAATGCCTCGGTCAGAGTCGTCTGACAGCTGTCCCCTTCCCGTCTTGTGGTGGCGACGCGGACCACCGGTCGACTTACGGCCGGCCTGCTGGGATGGTGTCAACATCGCCTGGCGCGGGGAGGGCTAAGCGGCGCCATGCACGTCAGCACGGGGAAGGGGAAGGCGTTGAATGATCCGCTGGTCGCAGTGGCCCCCGGGGTGTGGGCGCCGTGGGCCCGCGTGGACACGCATCCCGTGACCGGCGACGACGGCGTCCTTGCGGTCCACGTGACGCGGTATCCGGTGCCTGCGGAGGATCTGCATGACCACCTTCTGCCGGACACGCTGAACCTCCATACGCTGGTGACGGCCCCTGTGCCGTTTCGAGTGCTTCAGCGCCAGCTGGCGAACGTCAGTAACCTCAAATACCGGCACGAGCTGGAGCGGGGGAACTCAGCGCAAGACCATCGGGCCATGAACGGCGCGACCGTCGTGGTTGGCCGGACTTACGACGGCGACCCGCCGCCCCTCGTGCTCGACGCGATGATGCGCCGCTACTGCCTGGCGGACACCATCGGTGTGCGGATCGACGAGCAGACGTTCTTGGTCGCCATGCGTACCCGTCACCTCCTCGGCTCTGCCCACCCGGACGAAGACGTTGCGGGCTTCACTGTCGTGATGCGGGGTGACAAGGGGGCACCGGTGGCATTGTTCCCCTCTGCGCTGTACGGATGGAGTCGTTGGTGGCTCAGCGAGGTACGCAAAGTGCGTGAATGCCTCGTGGCCAGCCTTGAACTACCGCAACCGCCAGCGCAGTTGGATTTCGTTGAGGCATGGCAGAGCCACCGCATCCATATTGAGACCTACGAGCGCACTGCATGGCCTGCACTGCCCCCTATACCGCGTATCGACTGGGGAGACGATGGCCTTTAGAGGGGCACTTCTGTATGGGCCGGGGCCTTACATGCGGCCTGTGTAGAAGTTGCCGGAAATCGGCGGCCAGGTCGGCACCACGGCCCGGGTGACGGCTCCCAGCGTGGCCCAGTCGCAGATCGGCTCGGCCAGCAGGTCCGCGAGGCGGAAGATCATCATTTTGCCTTCCGCCCCCGCGTCTGTGCTCTCGGCATGTCGGTTCTGGAGGGCGGTGAGTTCCTCTTCGGTGAGTTCGAGTACGGCCACGCCGCGTTGGGCGGCCAGGAGGGAGGAGTCGTTGCGCCCTCCATGGGAGCGCAGCCGGTCTGGTTCGATGCTGTCGATGCCGAGCACCTCGGCGACGGCGCGGGCGCGGTTGTCTCCTCCGCTGAACTCGGTGGTGATGGTCGGCAGTTGGAGGGCGAGCCCCTGGGGTGCGTTGCGGACGGGGAAGTTGGACAGGCTGTTGTCGCACGGAGCCAGGACGATCTCGCAGTCCGTCCACCGTTCGCGCCGGCGGTAGGCGACGACACTGGTCACCATGGAGTGGCACACGAGCAGTTCGCTCGTGATGCGGTGATCGGCATGCCGGATGCGCGCCCGCATCGACCACCACGGCCCTGTGTCCCCGGTGTGCTCGTCGCTGTGGATCCATTGGATGTCGGCACCGATGAGCGACTTGCGGGCCTCGCGCAGAGCGGAACTCCATGCGTAGTAGCCGGTGGTGCGGGCCACCAGGAGCGGAACCTCACGTTCTCCGCCCTTGCGTTCACGGCCTCGTCCGATGCGCTTGAGGACGATCGCCGCAGCATCGGCCCCGCTGCCGGCTACGGGTACCGGATGACGTTCGAGCCATCGATGCAGCGACGGGTCGGGGTCACCGCCGGGGGCTAGGAGCACGAGCCGTTCGCGGACCGCGGCGGTCTCGGTATCCGCCAGCAGGTCCAGGCGCGTCGGGTCGGGGGTGCCGGCCGGGCAGTGGGCGACGATCTCGTCGGCCCGGGAGACTGCCTTGGCGGCCCACTCCTGGTGCTCGTCGGACATCGGGCTGCCGTCCTCTTGGCAGGGGATGAACACGACCAGTCGGCCCGCCTCGGTCCATCCGGTGCGCAAGGCATCGAGCGCGTCCTGTCGCCAGAGCGACTTCGCGTCGGCTGCCGCGAGCAGAACGGACGCAGTCCACTGCTTGGGGAACGCCTCACCGGCGTGGACGACCACGAACGAGCGGTCCCACTTCGGCAACTCACGCAGATCACCGGTGGCGATGTCGAGGCTCTCGTACAGGTCGTCGAACTGCACGGTGAGCGACTCGGGCGCCGGCCCAATGGTGCGCTGCTCGTGATCGGCTTGCCAGTTCACGGCGGAGACACTGCCGGTGCGTCCTGCATGCGCCGTTGAGACCACTTCGACCTCGGCCCACAGCGACGGGTGCCCGCCGGCGGTCAGCAACTCGCGGTCCAGGCTGGTCCGGAGCTTGCGGGCGGCCTGCTCGAACATGTTCGAGCCGGTGTCGCGGAAGCGGTGTTCTGGAGAAATCTCGACGTCCGCCTCGTCGGACATCAGGGTGTCTTCGCGGTCCTCGTAGTGCGTGGACTGGAGGGAGTTCCACACCCGCCAGATGCGGGACTCCACCCGAGCGGGGCCGCTGAACTCGTCCTGATCTGCGCGCGCTTCAGCCAGCCGCGTGCGAGCGCGCTCGGCCATCGCTTCCGCGGCGTCGGGCGTCGGCCCGGAGCGTGGACTGGGGATCAGCTGAGCGAGGTCTTGTTGCAGCACAAACGGATCGTCGAGGCGGTAGCGCACCGACTGCGTGGAGATGCTCTCGACGTCACGCCCCTCCTGGGCCGCGATGAGGTAGCAGGTCAAGGCGAGCACGTCCTGCTCGTCTCTCGGCCAGGGCCGGAGTTCTCGTGCCCTCCTGCGTGCCGCGTCCCACCGGTTACCCATGACGTCATTGCCCATGAACGGCATCGTAGACACGCGCGACGCCTCGGGGGCAGGGCCGCGGAGAAGTCCAAGATCCGCCTTCCCCGGCCCGCGATCCGGACCCCCTGGTGCGCGCCTTCTCGCGGTGGCAGAGTGAGACGGAAACGTTGGATTGAAGGGGGACGGTGCGGGTGGCCTCGAACAGGAGCCTTCGGCCGAGGGGCGCCCGGGATTCGGAGGCTCGGGCCGCGGCGTGGCAGGCCCAGCTGACGCTCGCCGTTCGCGCCCCGTTCTGCGCGCACGGCGTGGACTACGACGATCCGGACAGCGTCGTCGGTGCCTCCGTCGAGCACAGCGTCCACGTGGATCAGGCGCTGACCAACCTGCTGACCGCGCTCGGGCCGAATCATCCGCTGACCTTGCTCGTGTTCGAGGCGAGCAGGGCCTCGCACGCGCTGACTTTGCTCCGGGAGTCGTGGGTCGCCTACTGCGGTGAGCAGGCGGCGCCGAGTGCTGACGACACCGTGCTCGCCCTCGACCGGGAGTTTCCCGCTCCCGAGCGCGTGCGGGCCTGGTCTTCGTACGACACGGCGCGCCGTCGTGTGCAGCTTCTCCGTGAACACCTCGTGCCCCTGCAGGACGAGCTGGCCGCCTTTACCGGGCACGTCCTCACCACGCGGCCTGCCGTGTGAGGCGGACGCGCTTGATCAGCCCTGTACGTGTGCTGCCAGGAGTAGCCCCGCGACGCTGCCGGCTTCGGTGATGCGGCCGGCGCGAACGGCGGCCAGGGCTTCGTTGAACTTCCACCAGTGCACCGTCATGCCGACCTCTGTGTCGTCCCGGTCGACCGTGCCGGCGCGCAGTCCGGTAGCGAGGAACAGGTGCGTCCGCGCGGTCGTTGCGGCGGGGAGCGGATCGATCACACCGAGGGGACGTACGTCAGTGGCAACGAGCCCGGCTTCCTCCTTCAGTTCACGCAGTGCCGCCGCCTGCGGCTCCTGGCCGTCGCTGCCGCCGCCGGGGAGGTGTAGGGCACGCCGCTGCTGGAGGTAGAAATCGTCCTCCACCAGAGCGACTCGTCCCTGATTATCGAGGGCGACCACGCGGACTCCATCGTCGACCGTGATGTGCTCGTATATGCCGTCGCTGCCGTCAGGCCGGATCACCGTGTCGCGGTTCAAGGCGATGAAGGGGCCTCGGTGCACCACTTCGGTCGCCGTCCGTGTCCATCCCATCTCCAGCCTCCCCGAGCCCTGCCGCTGATTGTCCGCAACCACGCTTATCGCCCACGCTGAACTCGGCTGCCGAGCCAATCTGCCGGGGAGCACGGACATGCGGCGGTCAATTCAACGCTGTGCACCGGGCGATGATGGCGGCCACGTCCTCCTCGCTCAGGGCGAGGTGATGGACGGGCTCGGGATCATTCAGGCGCCGGGTGACGACCACCTCGAACAGGTCGGCACGCTGGCCGTCCGCGTAGTGCATGCCCAGCTGGTACCAGTTCTGGATCACCCGCCACGTGACCCGATGCGGCGAAGGGCTGGCCTGCCAGTCCAACTCCAGGTGGAAATGCTCCTTCGCGGCATCGATGGTGCGGCGCAGCTCGTCGGGGACGATCTCAGGGTTGCTCGCGCGGTCGAGGATCTCCGCCAAGTCCTCGGCGCATGTTGTCCGGGGCGGGAGCGGGGCGTTCAGGCCCGGAGGCGGGCCGTCCTTGACCGTGCCCTCCGGTCGTCGCGGCCAGCGTAGGTCCGCGCACGCCTGGAGCTCGTCGGCGTCGATGTCCTCCGTGCCTTCGACATCGTCGAGGTCGACCACGTACCCGGCCGGCCCTTCTACCGTTTCGCTCTCGTCGTTGAACAACCATCCCGAGTCCCGTACGTAGCCGCGCCGTCCCGCGAACGCCCCAGCGGTGACCTCGACACGGTCGAACGTCTGGTGGCCGCCGTGCTCGGTGATGATCGTGGTCTGGATGACGCCCGCCGCCCAATGCGTGCAGACCTCCAGCGCCGGGTCAGGAAGACCGGAACCGATTCCCCGGCTCATCCCGCCCCACCGCACTTCCGGAGCGTCCGGCACCCAGCCGCTCTCGACGCCGTGCGGCCGGGCCGGAAGTACCGAGAGGGAACCCCTCGTGGGCGCATGGGGGTCCCACGTGCGGGTCAGCCACCGCCACGTCTCGGCCACCGGATCGCCGGGCGCGGCGGTGCGGGCGAGGTCATGGCCGACCCCTGGCAGCACTCCGGTGACCAGCGCGTTGACGCGCTGGTCATCGAGCAGCTGCCAGAGCACCG
Source organism: Streptoverticillium reticulum (assembly GCF_047456005.1). Lineage (NCBI taxonomy): Bacteria > Bacillati > Actinomycetota > Actinomycetes > Kitasatosporales > Streptomycetaceae > Streptomyces > Streptoverticillium reticulum. The sequence continues at coordinate 5,447,726 of NZ_CP179755.1, forward strand.
CATTCCATGAGATCGACGCGACCGGCTGGTCGTCGCGCAGGTGCAGGGCATAGAGCACCATGGCGATGATGTTGCGAATCGCGACGTCATCCCAGCAGTTCTCGTCCATCGCGCCGGGGCGCGCAGCGGCGGTTGCCGTCGTGGAACGGCAGACGGCCTCCGCCCAGGGGCCGGCGTCGGCCGCTTTCCGACTGCTCATCGATGACTCCGTGTTCCGTGCTGACTTAGAAGACGAACTTGCCCATCTTCCCAGCGGTTTCGGCGAGTTCGAGGACTGCCTTTGCTCGATCTGGCACGACCTCGGTCTGGTCGTACAGCCAGGCGACCAGGGCGGCCATCGCATGCACCGCAGCAACGGGATATTCGACCAGCTGCTGGCGGGCCGGTTCGGTGACAACCAGACGACTGGAGGCGAGGACTTCCAGCTGGTCCAGTCCGGCGTCCCAGTGCGTGGCCGGGCAGAGGCCACCGAGAAGAGGACGGGCGCCGGCTGCCCATGCCGCCGGGGCCACAGTGGCGCCGCTGTCGTCCAGGAGCTTTGCTCCCCACTCGCCGAGCCTGTGCACCAGGCCCTGAACCATGGACTGCGGTACCCAGGAGGACAGCACTTCGGCGACCTGGGCTCTAGGGGTGCCTGCCATCGCCGAGGTTTCCACGAGCAGTTGGTCAGCGCGTCGCCGCGTGGCGAAGTCCTCTTCGCTCTCGTCCGGTCGGCGCGGGGCGAACAGAGTGGCCGGAAGAGCATTGCCGTCTTCCGCGTACTCCAGGTACGCCAGCAAGATCATCCAGCCGTATACGTCCGTACCGATCTCCCAACGGGCGTACGAGGAGAGCCTTCCGGACCTCGCGTCATCCGGGGTGGGACGTTGGCGCGGCTCCCGGGCGAACTCCCGCACCGGAACAGGGAGACCCGCCTCTCGATCTCTGCGCTGCTTGTCCCGCCGCCGTTTCGCCTCGCCCATCCGTGTTCCCTCCCGCAGGTACGTCGGTACTCAGAGCACCAACACCACCTCATCAGACCACGCCGTTGGAGACCAAGTCCCAAGATCTCTTGAAGACACCCTTGGCCATAAACGCAACCATGCACGCCAACGCCGACCTGCACGGATAGGCCGTCCACGACTACGTGCCAGACGGAGCCGCCCTGCCGTGTGCGGATGTGGGGCTATTCGTTGTCGACGTCCTCGCCGAAGGCGACGTCCAACTCGGCGGCTAGGGCCTCGGCCAGCTGGAGTTTCTGGGCCTGGTCGATGACGATCTGCTTGAGCGAGGAGAGGCCGCGAAGCTGGGAGATGTCGTTGTTCCGAAGGTCGAGGCCCCTGTACTTTCCGCCCACGAACTCAGTCAGCCGCAGATCGCAGTCGTCGATCAAGGCGGCGCTCAGGTCGGCGTCAGTGAAGGTAGTCTCGCGCAGCGAGGTCTTGGCGAAGATCACGGGGCCGGCGGACCGGACACGGGTGAGGGCGCTGTAGTCGAGCTTGCAGTCGACGAACAGGACGTTGTCGAGCGTGACGTCCTCGAACAAGGCGCCCATGAGCTTGCAGTCGCGGAAGACGACGCGGGAGATCTTGCTGTCGGCCCACTGCAGGGAGGACAGCTCGCAGCCGGAGAACTCCACGGAGTCGACGCGTAGCTTCTCCAATCGGGTGCGCTGGGCCTTCAGGCCGGCGATCCGTCCGTTCAGCAGGTGGGCGTCGGCGAGGTCGAGGTCGCGCAGATCGGCGTCGGCATAGTGAAACTCCGCTACTCGGCCTCGGCCGCTGTCCAACGAGGTGACGTTGGAGAGGTAGAGGCCCGGCTCGTTCAGGACGGGGAGCGTGACGCTCGTACGGCGGATTGTGCGAGTGTCCATCGACAGTCCTTACAGCGCGGTGTCTCGGTCGAGGTACTGCTGGCGCACCCGCACAGGCGCGCTAGCAGCGGGATGGCCTACTGCGTCGAATTCCTTTGCCCTGGCGCTATCAGCGGGATCGTCGCCCAGGTCTTCCAGGTGATGGTCTTCTCGGCGTCGTTGGCGACGACGTCGACCAGTGCGACAGTGTCGACACAGAGTGGCGCGTGGCTAGGGCGGACTCGTCGTATGCGTCGGTGAATCTGGTGAAAGTGGTCCAGGTCTACTTCGGCGGAAGCGTAGGACTCGGTCAGGTGCAAGACACCGGTCTCGTATTCCGTGGCCTCGGTGCCGAATACGACCTCGAACGCCCTGGTGGCAGCAGTCCGCAGCTCGTTCAACGGCTCATCGGGCCCAAGATCGAAAATGATGCCCGTGCCATACGCGAGGGCGCTTCCCACCGTTATGGTGAAGGGGGCGATGCCCTGCATCTGACGGGCAAGTTCAGCTGTCAGGGTCTGACGCTCGGCCACGGTGACCGCGGCAGCCGGTCTGGAACTCAGCTGGTAGAGCGTGATGTGGAACCAGTCGTCTCCGACGTGGGTGAGCGGGTCGGCCTGGGTGGCGGCGCGGATGCCGTGCACGAGTTCGGCGAGTTCTGGGTTACGTCCGAGATCTACGGAGACGTAGGCGTGGGCAAGGGACGGGGCCTTGCCTTCTTCCCACAGGTCATTGCCCTGCTGAAACGTGAACGGCTTCATGACCGGACAACATACCGACTCATACATCAACATCGGCTGAGAGCAGGGCAGTCGATGCCTATTTGGCCGCCGGCTCACCTGAACCCGCATCCGCCGGCCCCAGCCGGGTCTGCCCTTTTCTCCAACGAAGGTTGTTGCGGTCATCGGATTGCGTGAGCGCGTGCGCCAGTCACCCCTGTCGCGATCCGCTGATGTATTGCTGGTGGGTCAGACTGCGGAGGCCAGGGTGTCGAACTCGTCGTCGGTGAGGGTGATGCGGGCGGCTTCAGTGTTTTCCTCCAGGTGGGAGGTCTGGGAGGTGCCGGGGATGGGGAGCATGACCGGGGAACGGCGCAGCAGCCACGCGAGGGCGAGTTGGGAGGGGCTGGCGCCGTGCTGTTTGGCGGCGGTGTCGAGCGGGCCGCCGGAGCGGGCGAGCTCGCCGGTGGCTAGGGGGAACCACGGGATGAAGGCGATGTTCTCGCGTTCGGCGTACTCAAGGACGTCTTCAGCGTTGCGGTTGGCGATGTTGAAGAGGTTCTGCACGGAGGCGATGTCCGCGATCGTGCGAGCCTCCTTGAGCTGGTGGACGGTCACCTCGGAAACGCCGATGTGGCGGATTTTGCCTTCCTGCTGGAGCAGGACGAGTTCGCCTAGCTGGTCGGCGAGCGGCACCTTCTCGTCGATGCGGTGCAACTGGTAGAGGTCGATGCGTTCGACGCCGAGGTGGCGCAGGCTCAGCTCGGTCTGCTGGCGCAGGTACTCGGGCCGGCCTACGGGGCGCCAGCCGTCGGGGCCGGGGCGGGTCAGCCCGCCCTTGGTGGCAATGAGTAGGCCGTCGGCGTAGGGGTGCAGGGCCTCGCGGATGAGTCGCTCGCTGACGAATGGGCCGTATGAGTCGGCCGTGTCGATGAAGTTGATGCCCAGCTCGACGGCGCGGCGCAGCACCCGTACTGCTTCGGCCGGGTCCTTGGGCTCGCCCCAGGTGCCGGGGCCGGTGAGTTGCATGGCACCGTAGCCGAGGCGGTTGATGGTCAGGTCGCCGCCGAGGGCGAAGGTGCCGGAGGCGTCTGCGGAGCGGGCGCTGCTCTGGTGGCTCATGTGACCCATTTCTTTCACTTGGGAACTGTCTAGTAGCTGTGGGCCGAAACACCGGGATGGCCAGACTGGAGTCCCGAAGTCAGGCTGCCGCTCGGCTCCGTGTCCTGCTACGCGCCGGGCGAGGGTGGTGCGGAAAGCGTGGGGCGTGATCGTGGGCGAACGTGCGGCTGCTTGTAGGCCGAATGCCATTGCGGTTGGAAGTCGGTCAGGTCGGATGTCGTCGGTAGTGCAGTCCGGGTGCGCGATCGAGGTCGAGAACGAAGCCGTCGGGCGAGGGCACGCTGTCTGCTGGAGAGGTGGTGAGCGTGAGCGTGTAGCCGTCCGCGGTGTACCTCGCGGGCCCGGTGCGGGTGAGACGGTCGCGAGTTCCCCGACGCCATAGATACAGCGAGTTCGCGCTATGGGTCAGACGGACGGTGCCGGGCACTTCCTTGCATGCGTACGTGCCAAGCGGGATGTGGGGCATGTCGCTGTCCGGAGGGTTCACCGGGGATGGCGGCGGCTCGGGACGGCGTTGAAGGGCTCGGGCGAGGACTTCGCTCGGGTCGGCTTCGGGGTGGCGGTCGAGGTCGGCGAGAGCGGTGGCGGCGACGTGGTCGGCTGCGATTCCGGTGTGGTTGGAGAGGCAAGTGATGCGAAGTCCTGAGCTGGTGAGGTGAGTGGCTGAGGAGAACCCCTGTTCGTGGCCGTAGTGGAAGACCGCGGTGCGGCCGGGGCGGGGATCGGCGTACAGACCGGCTCCGTACGTAAACGGGCGGTGGTCGCTGGGCCGGTAGTCGAAGTGCTGCTCGAACGGGAGCGTTGCGCCGGCGGGCTGCCATTCTTGCCAGAGGTGGCCGAGCCAGCGGTCGAGGTCGGCGGCGGTGCACCACAGGGAGCCGGGGCCGGGCAGCGTGACCGGGCGCTGCTGGTGGAACCAGCCGGCCGCAGTCGGCTGGTAGCTGGCGGCGGCACCGGGGATGACTTCGCGCGGATCGCTTTTGAAGCGGGCGGAGATCATGCCGAGGGGGTTGAAGAGCTGCTGGTTGGCGATCTCCTGGAGCCCGGTGCTGTGGATGTGCTTGAGGACTTCGCCGAGCAGGAGGTAGCCGGTGTTGCTGTAGAGGAAGCGGCCGGGCTCGACGGCTCGGTGGTGCTGGCGGTAGGCCAGTTGCAGCAGGTCGTCTGCGGTGTAGTGGTCGAGGTCCCGAAAGCCGGCGAGGGAGAGCAGGGATTCGGCATCGCGGACGCCGCCGTGGTGCTGGACGAGTTCGGCGACGGTCACGCCGGGGATGCGGAAGCGAGTCAGGAAGTCGCTGACCGGCCGGGCCAGGGAGAGGAGGCGGTCGCGGGCGGCGCGTACGCACAGGTACGCGGTGATCTGCTTGGCGACGGAGCCGACGTTGAAGGCGGTGTTCTCCCCAATGGGTGTGGCCAGTTCGAGGCTGGCCGCTCCGGTGTGCGCCTGCACCGGGGGTTGGTCGGCGGGGTGGATGCGCAGGATCAGGCCGGGCTCGTGCAGCCGGTCCGTGGTGCCGGTGGTCGGGGTGTCGGTGTGGTTCACAGGCTGAGGGCCTCGTGGTGGACGGCATACAGACGCTGCCGTAAGCCGGTGTCTGGGATGAGGTCGAGCGCGCGGGTGTGGTCGTCGGTGGTTGTGGCGAGCAGTTCACGCTGCTGGTCGAGGTAGGCGGTCAGAAAGCGGTGCACGGCGCCGGAGGTTTGGGGCAGGACACGGGCGGTGTAGAGCATGGTGAGGGGGAAGGCCCAGCAGGCGTGCAGGAAGCCGAAGGCGGGGCGCATCGTCTTCTTCCACGGGGAGAGGAACCGCGCTTCGTCGCTGAGCTTGGAGGCGGTGGCGGCCAGGGCGTCGTTGAGCCAGTTGTGGCTGGCTTCGTGGATGAGGTCGCGGCCCAGGACGATGGGCTCGTTGACGTGGTCGCAGAAGACGGTGCCGGGCAGGCGGGTGATGGTCCAGCTGTCGAGGGTGTCGCCGAGTTGCTTGTGCCGCAGCAGGACCAGGACGACGGCGTGGGCGGCCAGCAGCTCGGCGAACCCGGCCTGGGCTCCGGTGGCGTACGCGGCGGCGGCCAGTTCCCGCAAGTCCGCCGGGGCGGAGGTGCTATCGGGGCCGAGCACGTAATAGGGAGTCTCGGAGATCGCCGAGCGGGGCAGGCGGTCCAGGTCGGGGACGACCACGATGCGCGGGCCGACCGCCGTGGGCCCTGACAGCGTCGCGACGTCCGCGTCCGGGTGGGCGGCGTACCAGTTGAAGGTGGCGGTGTCGCGGACGCGGGCGGCGGCCTCGGCGCCTTCAAGTACGTGGTGGGCGAGGCAGTAGTCGGCGGCGGCCGTTGCCGGGGGCTCGGGGGCGCCGGCCGGGTGCGGCGCGGTGGACTGGATGACGGTGCGGATCTGACGGGCGCGGTCGTGGTGCAGGGTCTGGATCGGGGCGAACGTGAAGGCGGTGGCGGGCGCATCCACGGGGCGGTCCTTCCGACGGGGGCTGGGCCTGGGGCCGGACCGTTGGAGGTCCGGCCCCAGGAGGTGCTCACCGGCGCTCTGCCGCCGGTGGGGTGCGCGGCGCTCAGGCGTCGGTGCCCGCGGGGGCCTCGGTGGTCGGCCAGCCCTCGGCGGAGACGCTGGAGGTGTGGGCGGTGGTGCGGACGCTCTCGTCGTCGCCGCGCAGGTCGTCCACGGCGGCGAGGAAGTCGCTGATCCGGTCGTTGTCCATGAGCGTGCTCGTCCTTTCCAAAACGGGGGTGTTGGGGCCGTGCACCTTCTGGAACCCGAGGAGCGGCGGCGAGCGGGCGGTGGGCACCGTGGTCTCCTTCGGACGGACAGCGGGTTTCAGCGACCGCGCTGGGCCAGCGCGGTGGCCGGGGTGGCTGCTTGGCGGAGGGCGTCGCGGAGCTCGCCCATCGCGGGCCGGTCCTGCGGCGCGGGGGTGAGGGCCGCAGAGATCGCCGGGCGGAGGCTGGCGGGGGCGGCGTCGAGCCGGGAGTGGCCGTGGCGGGGGATGTCCGCGCACAGGAAGCGGTAGACCAGGACCGCGAGGCTGAAAACGTCGGCGGCTGGCGTGGCACGGTCGTAGGAGGCCGCGTACTCCGGGGGCCAGTGCACTTCGGGGCCCCGGGCAGCGGGCCCGCGCGGGGTGTCGGTGCGGCGGGCGGCTCCGAGGTCGGTGATCAGCCCGACGCCGTCCGAGATTAGGATGTTCTCCTGGTACACGTCGCGGTGCACGATCCCGCGCTCATGCAGGAGGCGCAGTCCCTCGGCGACGTCGGCCAGGATGCCCAGCCCGGTTGCCGTCTCGTGGCGGTCTCTGGCGGGGCCGGTGGTGAGGAGGGGGCGGAAATTTCCGCCGGAGCAGTAGGGCATCGTGTACCAGTCGAACCGGTCGGTGGTGCCTTCCTCCAGCAGCGGCACGACGTGCTCCGCGCCCGCGGCGGCGCGGGTGATGGCGACCTCGTGTCGGAAGTCCTCGCGGGCCAGGGCCCGTTCGGCTTCCGTCATCTCCGCGTACCAGTAGAAGCCGTAGGCGGCCCGGCGGGTGTGCTCGTCGAGCTCGGCCAGGACGTGGTTGCTGCCGAAGCCGGCCTTGAGGACCACCGGGGGTGCGTCGTCGCGGCTGGCGAGCACCAGGGTGCTGGCGCGGGTGAAGACGAGCAGGTCGTGCACGTGCCACCCGGCGTCGCGGATCCGGTCCAGGACCCAGGCGGCCGGGTGCAGGGGATGCAGGCGCATGGTGCGGCTCCTCATATTCGCGCCGCGTGCGGGGCGGCTTGACGAAGCCGGTCCAGGCAGGCGGCTGCCAGCAGATCGAGGTCGGGCTCGGAGGTGCACGGGTGCCGCAGCACGGGCAGACCGGTCGCGTCGGTCCAGGCGGTGGCGGCTTGCTCGTACAGGTCGGCGAGCCGGGTGGCGGTCGGCGGGTCCTCGCCGAAGCGGCGCGATGTGGCCCGGCCAGAGAGCCGGGTGTGGCACAGCTCGGGCGGGGTGGTCAGCAGGGCGGTCAGCTCCGCCCGCGCGGACGTCACCTCGGCCAGGCGGTGGACGTAGTCGGCTACCGGACGGTCGTGTAGCAGCGCCAGCAGACAGGCGGTTGACAGAGTGAGCCGGTCGGCGACCACCGCGCCCAGGGACAGGGCGGGGGCGAGGTTGTGACGGGCATGGAGTTCCAGATCGCGGCGTACGGTGGCCACCGCCGTCGCGACGCTGTCTGCGGGGCGGCCGGCCCGCAATCCGATGATGGTGCGGGTGGCCCCGAGCGACAGCCACGAGAACTGGCCGATGTGACCGAGATGGATGTCTTCGGCCGCGGCTGCGGCCAGGAGCCGGTCGCGCAGCGTGCTCTTCCCCGCTCCGGCGATGCCCTCCAGCGCCAGCAGCATGCCGCTCACCCCTCGTGTTTCTCGGCGATCAGCCAGCTGATGAACTTTGCGACCCGGCCGCGCAGTACGGGCTCGGTTCCATGGGTGAGCTGAGATCCGTACAGCAGGGCGGTGCCCGGGGCGGGGCTCACGCTCCAGCGGGTGCGGGGCATCTGCGCGAACCAGTCGGCAGAGTGGTCGGCCCCGTCGTGGGTCAGCCACATGCCGTCCGCGTAGCCGTCTTCGGTGCCATCGTCCAGGCGGGTGCTCCACAGGCGGTCGCTGGAGGAACTCTCGACGTAGAAGGCTCCGCCTGCCTCCGCCGGGCGGATCACTACGCTGATTCCGGCGATCTGCCTCGGCCAGGCGAGCGGGTCAGGGGCGATGCCGTCGAGGTGGCCGGTGATGTGCTGGCCGGGCCCGTACTCGACGTAGGTCCACGGCCGGCAGGCGGTGATCGACGGCATGACGCGGGACAGGGCCGGGCGGGCGTGGTCGAAGGCGCGCTGGAGCAGTTCCTCGGCCTCGTCCGGGATCTTGGGTATCTCCACCCGTCCGGCCGGCTCGTACACGGCCATCGCCTGCTCGTGGGAGTGACCGGGGATCTCGTGGATGGAGGTGGTGCGTTCCTCACCGAAGCGGGCGCGCTCGTCGTCGGTGAGGAAGCCGTTCATCACGGTGGCGAGCCGGGTCCGCTCCTCGACGTCGAGGAACCCTTCGACGCTGCCCATCGTGACGGTCTCGGCGATGTGGATCACGAGCCGATCCTCCTCGTTTCCAGCACGCGGCGGACGTCGTCCAGGCCGGTGCAGTGATTGAGCCAACTGGCCACGGGGCTGCCGGTGGTGGCGGTTGGGTCGGCCCACAGGGCCAGCAGCTCGCCGGTCAGCGGCAGCTCCTCCGCGCCGGGCAGGGAGCCGGGCACGGTGAGCTGGTCCAGCGCCGGGCACGGGGCCGCGTGCTGGGCGGCGAAGACCCGCCCGAGCCGGGCCGCCGCCGCGCGTCCGCAGTCACGCAGGAGCGTTTCCGCGGGGCTGGCCTGCCGGTAGCTGCGGCACTCGGTCTGCGCCCAGCCGGCCCCAACCGCTGCGGCTGCGGCGGCGATGCGACAGGTGGCGCAGCACGAGCCGACGGTCTTCGGGCACGGCTGGTGATAGGCCGGGAAGGTGGCGGCGACCTCGACGAGGGACGCCCAGGCGGAGTCCGGCAACAGCTCGTCGGCGGTACGGCGGCCGGGGGCGGCGCCATGGTTGCAGCACACCGGGCCCGGCCCGGGCGAAGGGCTGGCAATGAGTGCCGGTTCGATGAACAGAGCATGGAAGTACACGATCCGTCCCAGTAACTGGTGGATCGTCAGCGCGTCTGTGGCGCTGCTCACGCCGACACCCCCCCTGCCGTGCGTGCGGCGGTCCGCGGCACCGGGCAGTGGCACCCGCCGCCCGCAGTGGGGCGCTGATCGCGCAGTGCATATGCGACGATCTCCGTGGCGGCGTCCACGGTCTCGAAGTACGCCGTCCAGCCGTGCCCGGGGGCCGGCCGCAGGGCCAGGTCGAGCACGGGAGTCGTGCCTCCGGTGGCCTCGCACGTCAGTTCCGCACGCCCGACGGTCACCTGCACCGTGGCGGGCAGATCGGTGGCCACCGTGGTGACCGCGCGGCACAGAGCCGCGGCGGCCTGGGCGTACTCGTCAGGGTCGCGGGGGAGGATGCCGACCCGCCGTTCAGCGGGCGCCAAGTCAAGGCCGGTATAGGGGTGGCCCTGGCAGCTGTCGTACGTGACCAGGCCCCACGCGCGGGTGACGGCGTCGACCACGGGGCGGACCCCGGGCTCGATCGCCTCCTGCCACTGGGGGTGCGCCGGGTCCAAGTCGTCGGCCTCGTGGACGCCGGGCAGGCCGACGGTGTTGATGTTGCCGTGCGCGCTGGTTTCCAGTCGCATCGGCGTGCGGGGTGCGTCGGTGCGGTTCCAGCAGGCGAGGAAGGCCGCGACGTCGCGCATGCTGTTCGGCGTGCGGGGGCGCCAGCGCATCGTGCGGCACCAGGCGCCTTCGGGATGGGCGGGCTGGGCGAGGAGTGCGGCGATACCGTCAATCATCCGTATCCGGTAGTCGCAGTAGGCGTCCTGGTTCCCGGCCTTGTCGTAGCGCCAGCGGGTGGCCACGCAGCCGCCGCCGCACGCCGACCGGTACGCGCAGGTGGTGCACTGCTCCATCAAGGCTTTGCCCTGGTTCAGCAGCGGCAGCCGCCGCTGCGCCGAGGCGACCGCGCTCTGATCGGTGACCTGGCCGAGACGGGTGAGCTGGGCCTGTGGCCAGGGTAGTTCGTCGCAGCTGCCGAGCCGGCCGTCAGGGTAGAGCGTGAAGACGTGATCGCACTTGAGGTTGGAGAAGTGGCAGAAGCCGGTGTCCAGTCCGCGCAGGCGCCGGATGGTGGACACGGCCGGTTCCAGCTTCATACGGGCGAAGTGCCCGGCGCTGATCCAATGGACGGTGGCGGCGAGTACGAACTCGGCGTACTCGTCCGGCCTGATCGCCCAGGCCGGCCCGCCGGGGCCGCGCACGGCGGCGCGCTGGAGCTGTCGGCTTGCGGAAAGGCGTCGCCCCGGGGCGACGGTGGGCTGGTGGACGGAGGTGTCGAAGCAGGGCACGAAGCTGACGGCGTTGACCGCCTCGAAGTCGGCAAGGTGGTCCAGGACTGCTTCGGCGCGGCCGAGCACGGCGGGGGTGACGGCGGCGATCACGCCGGTCTTCCGGCCGCGTTCGGCCAGCAGCCGCAGGGCCGCGGCGACGCGCGGGTAGACAGGCTTCCCGTCGTAGCCGACCCGCCAGGCGTTGCCAGCCGCGTCGCCGTCCAGGGAGATCCCGATCTGAAGGCCCGGGTAGAGGGCGTCGAAGAGGTCCAGCCACTCCTCGTCAAGCAGCACGCCGTTGGTCTGGAGCGAGACGCGGACCACGCTGGGCTGGGCGGCCAGTTCACGCAGGACCTCGGTGACGTGGTCGTGTCCGGCGGTCAGCGGTTCACCGCCGTGGAGTTCGACGGCGAGCGGACGCCCCTGGAAGAGCTCTGCGAGCCGGCGCACCTGGCCGGCGTCGATCCGGGCTCCTCCCGGGGCCTCCTTGCGCTTCTCGTAGCAATACAGGCAGTCGATGTCGCAGGTCTCACCGCGTAACTTCAAGATCACCGATACGGCGCTGGCGGTGTCCTCGGCATCCAGGCCGCGGTACAGCCGGGCGATCGGATCGTGCTCGTGCTGTTCGGTGGTGCGGTACATCGGCTGCCTCCCGGGGTGGCAGTGACCGGATAGGGATCAGTCGTACAGGCGTCCCAGCAGGGCGCCCTGGCCGGACTGGAGGATGTGGGCGGCCTCCAGCGGGATCCAGAAGCACTCGAAGTGCGTGGGCTCCTGCTCCCCGTCGTGGTCCTCCTGGCTCATCCACCGCTCCGGGGTGGGCTCGGTCAGCTCCAGGTGGAAGACGTGGCGGCGCTGGAGCTCGAACCGGTAAGGGCTGATGTCGTACTCGGTCTCGCCGAGCTTGCGCACGAGCTTGAAGTCCTTCAGACCGGTTTCCTCGCGGGCCTCGCGCAGGGCCGCGGCCTCCGGCGTCTCGCCGTCGCGGATGCTGCCGGCCGGGACCTGGATGCCGACCTCTTCGTAGCTGTAGTCGGTGTGCCGGAACACCAGCAGCCTTCCGTCGCGCACGACGTAGCACAGCACCTTGTCCTTAGTGACCTTCTCGGGCACGGGAACACCCCTCTTCATACGTCGGAACCGGACGCGCACTCGGCGCCCGAGGGCATGGCGCACAGCCGCGTGCACCTCCTGGTGACGGGCAGCTGACACCGGGCAAACGACCTTGAGTCTAGGCCGTGCGACCGGACGTCCCGACAGCCCGAAAATGGTCGAACTGGCTTGCGGGACAGGCGAGATGAGGCGAGGCTGGACAGCCTCCGGGCGGTCAGCACCGTCCCTCCTCGATGGCACCGCCAGCGGTATTGCTGAGCCGGAACCAGACCTGTTTCCCGCGTAAGAGTGGCTGGGTCTCCAGCTCATCGACGAGGGCGGACAGCAGGTACAGGCCCCGGCGCCTTCCGCGCCGGCGGGGGTGGGGGGTCCTTCACCGCTGGAAGCGCGTCAGTGCCGCATTAGCTAACGTTCGCCCCGTTATAAGGGGATCAGGCGATCGGCAGCCCCAGGGCCCTGAGCGTCCCGGGGGAGACGTCCGCGCCTTCGAGGGCGTTGACGAGGCGGAGTGCCTGTTCCGCGATCACCAGGTCCTGCGGGACGTCGGGGACCGGGTCGCCGACGTCCCGCAGGAATGCGGCGACCCGGTCCCAGGAGTAGAGCACCGTCCCTTCACCGGATTCGGGTTCGGGGAAGCGCTGGTCCTGGGACAGCTGAGCCAGCGACTGCGCGCTGTGTCCGCTGCGCTGAGCGGCTTCGTCGAGTGTCACGGTGTCGGGCAGGGTGGCGCCTACAGCTTGGAGCCCGTCGATGAGCCGGATGCGTTGTACGGCTTCGGCGACAGCGTCCAGGAGGGTCGGGGCCTCGATATCGCAGGCCAGCTCCCGCAGCATGGCTGAGTCCGCGGACTTCGGGTGAGCGTCAGGATCTTCTGGGGCGAGCGTGTAAGAGATGGCCCCGTCCGCGAGGGCATCGCAGTGATCGAATGCGTCAGCCTGCTCACGGGTGAGTGGCTGCTTGAGAAGGATGCTGAAATTCCACTCCACTTCGTACCTCCCTAATGCGTGTGGGCTTTGACGAAGCGGTCGATCTTCTTCGCCTCGTTACCGGGGTTCTTGGGAGTGCCGGACACTGCAAGGCGCGCTCCGCACGAGCAGCAGACGACCCATCCCCATCGGTGACCATTCTTGTCTGGCACGACTGTGCAGCCAGCCCGCTTGGCGCGATCAAGCGCACTCGCCACATCCGCGTTTTGGTGCCGTCCTTTGGAAACCACGTGCTGACCGTACCTGTGATCCTGCTCACAACAGCGGGATCAGGTCACCGTCACGCCACAGAAGGGGAGTTGACGGCTGCAGTCCCGCAGACCGGGGCCTCCGGGGTCGCGCCGGACACCGGAGACGTTTCGGCACTGTCACTGGCCGCACGCAGCGTCCCGAGAGCCCCTACGGGATGATGGGCTCGGTGGTGAACTTCTCGGGGTGGGCGGTGGCGACGTAGTTCATCGCGGTGGATTCCGAGAGGCCATAGTAGAGGCGGCCGGCGCGGATCCCTCGATGGCAACTCGGGTGTAGGGGACGAGGTCGTCGGGCAGTGCGGCCGGGTCCCAGAATTTCCACTGGGTGCACTTGTCCGGCTCGCGGAGTTCGGGCTCGCCGGTCCAGGTCCGGGCGCGGAAGAAGAGGCCCATGCGGGGTCGGTCCCCGGTGCGGTCGATGTGGTGGACGATGTGGACGAGTTCGATGTCCTGCGGCTGGATCTGCAGGCCGGCCTCCTCACGTGCCTCTCTGATCAGGCACGTGATGGCGCTCTCCTGCTCGCAGTGGCCGGCCAGGACGTGCCAGGTGGAGGGCGCGAACGCGGAGTTGGGGTGGCGTAGTCCGAGCAGCACCGTTCCGTCGGGCCGCTCCAGGTAGAGGTGGACGCCGATGACGTTAAGGACCGTGCCGTGCGGGCAGGCCGGGCGGCGCTCCTCGTCCGAGGCGGCCCCGGTCTGGGACGTGCCGCGCCCTGATGTCCTCATGGTCCGGGCGGGACTGCTGGTCGGCATCGACGTCCTGGAAGCAGCCGAGGCCCTGGCGACGCGATGGCGCCCGCCGCAGGTCTGGGACATGAGCCCCTTCGGTGGAAGTGCAGCCCAGGACGTGTGGCAGCGCTTCGACCCGACGGTTTTCCTGCGGGGTTCCACGTCGGTCACGAAGGCCCAGGCCGCATTCCGCTCCTCCTACGGCCTACCCCCAGTCGATGCGGTCGCGGTCGGTACCGACAGCGTCGACCACCTGCGGGAGCTGACCGATGCCCTGACGTACGAGGTAGACGAGAACGTGGTCCGGGAGTACCGGCAGCTCCTCAAGGCCCGTCAGCTCACCTGAAGTTCCTGCAGCACCTGCTCTGCCGTCTTCCGCGCGGGGACCAGGCGGGGGTCCTCTGGGCCAGCGTAGGGACCGAGGATCTTCGCGGCGACGAACAGCGTCATCAGCTTGCCGTCCCGGCTCTCCAGATCGTTGCGCCGCTCGCTGCGGACGCGGTCGGCCAGTGCCGGGACAGCGAGGGAGGCCCCCCACAGGCTTGCGGCGTCCAGACCGCGCGGGGCCATGCCCCAGTCCTCCCAGTCGAGTGCGCAGAACACCGGTGATGTCACGTTCGCCCAGTTGAGATCCGCATGGGCTGGACACCAGTCGGTGACTGCCGTATCGACGCCGGGGAAGACGCTGTGGATCGTTGCCGTGACCAGTTCCTGTGTGAGGGTTTCGGTATCCGGTGTCGCGATCCGATTGGTGCTCTGCGCGGCGAGGGCGTCCAGCGAGGCACTCAGCGAGGCCCACCACTCCTCGGACAGCTGGGGGTCCTCCGCCGCCACGGCGCTGCTCACTGGTGTGCCCGGCAGGAGTCCTGTCTCGTCCGCCAGCCACATCACCGGCTCCGCCTCGTCCCGCCACGCGACACCGGCGAACCAGACCGGCTTGGCGATCCCGTGCAGAGCTGCGGCGGACGCGGTGCCGTCGCCGCCCTGGGCCCCGATCCGGTCGAGCCCGCGCCGTTCGACGCGCACCCACGTACTACGGTCCGTGCGTGCCCCCACAGAACGGCGCTTACGCACCACGGTGTCGTGATCCAGGTGCACCCCCAGTGACCGCTCCACACGGTCCAGTACGGCTTCTACGGGCTCTTTGCGCAGATCCACCGAACGCAGCGTCATGCGCCCGAACGTACCAAGTCCTCGCTGCAGTGTGCCGAGCCCGACACCGGCGGGCTCACCGCCATCGCCGGCTGCGGGCCATGGGCGCTGCGAGCGCGCCGGCCGCCGCAGCCGTGGTCTCTGCGGTGATGGCGCGGGACGGACTTCCTCACGCCGGCTCCCTCCTTTCCGGCGCGGCTGCGGGCGTCTCGGCACCGCCGAGCGGCGCTTCGGCAAGGACTGTCCACGTGTATCTGTCGCGCCACGTCTGCTGCTGGTCGACAAGGACGGCTCGGGTCACCCTCATCCGGGCACGAGACGGCCGGAGTTTCACCAGGGCCCGCGAGAGTTCGTCGTGGTCCCATTCGGCGCCGCTGTACGCCAGGCTCATGTGCGGCCAGAAGACCTCCGGGGCCTTGGGCATCGCCTCGGCGCCGATGACGCTCTCGGTGGCACGCCGCAGAGCCCAGAAGAGAGCAGAGATCCGTTCCTCGGGGTAGACCGCGGGGACGACACCGTTGTGGATGGCCTGGGCAGGGCCGATCTCAAGCTCGAACGGTTCGATGGCACGCAACACCGACCGCGCGGCTGCCGCGATGGCCGCGGCCTGGTCGGGCGTAAGCGGGCCGACGGACTGGAGCGTCGAGTGCAGCCACTCGACGGGCACCGGGTTCAGCTCCGGGTGACGGCTGAGGATCTCGGCATGGGCGCGGGCGAAGTCCCGCACCGCCGGCTGGTCGTCGAAGAGCAGATGCCAGTGGGCACGCCGTTCGCCCTCCGGCCAGTGATGGGTGGCCCAGAAGTCCCTCATTACGCCTCCACTTTGCTGGGGTCGAAGTCTGCAAAGACCGGCAGATGGTCCGACGCTGCTTCGGCTGCCGGGCTCCTGTGGGCCCGGTATCCGGTCAGCGCGGGGGCGACGGAGCGGCTGGCGAGGATCAGGTCGATGCGCCTGGGTCCCCATGGGTCGGGGTCACCCTGGCCGTCCGCCCAGTGCCCCGCCGTCGGCTCCCACGGAGCACCGAGGTGGGCAGCGGCATCGACCATGTAGCCCTTGCGTAGCAAGGTCTCGGTCGGCCGGCGGTCCGCGAGCTGAGTCGTGCCGATCGTGCCGGCCTGTACCTGGAACTCCAGGTCGTCGTGGTCCATCGCGGTATAGGGCTCGTCGTCGTAATACCAGAGGCCACCATGGCCGTCATCGACCTTGGCGGCGGAGATCGAGTTGAAGTCCCCGAGCGCGAAGCCGGGCTTGACGCCGCCCGTCCGGCGGAAGGTGCCCTTCAAGCGGAGCGACTCGTCGTACCGGAAGTCGGGGCGGAAGGGGTCCCCGTGGTAGCTGGCCACGAGGATCGGCTCCTTGGCGCCGACGTCGAAGCGGGCTGTGGTGCAGCCGTGCCAGTAGTCGGGTGCGCCGAAGGGGCGGTACGACCCCTCGACCAGTCCGACGGACTCGGGGTTCCACATCAGCGCGGTCCACCACGGTCGGTGCCAGTTCGCGGCCATGGCCGTGCCGTGCGGGTGGCCGGCGCTTGCCCCGACGGAGGCGCTCAGGCCGCACTGTTCGGCCAGGTCCTGGATGAGTGAGGAGGCGTCGTTCTCCCAGTCGTCGCGCGCGGTGGCGTTCTCGTCGATCACGACTTCCTGCAGAGCGAGAATGTCCGGCGCTATCTCCTGGATGGCTGTGACGCGTGCTTTCCAGGAACTGGTGCTTCGGGCGGCGAGGGTGAGCTTGTATGCGTTGAGATTGGCGATCCGAATTTTCCGCGACACGTTCAACTCCTACGTACTCAACTACGATTCACGATCGGACGGTGGGTGCGTCCAGAGCGACGGCAGTGATTCAGCCTCTGCGTTTTACTCATGGTCACGTTGCTTCGGGCTGCGGGCCGCGCGGATCGGGGGCGAGGGTGACGTCCATCCACGGCGCAGCCTCTGCGCGATACGAATGCCCTACAGGATCGGTGCCGCTGCGGTCATCGAGGCTGAACCCGGTGACCATGATCATGCCCGAGTCGTCGGCGACCGAGACGAGCTGGCTTCCACAACGCGGGCAGAAGCCGCGGTGCAAGGTCGGCCAGCTTGAGTACCACGTCGGCTCGCCGCCCGGCCCCACCCACCTCAGCCCGTCCTTGCGGAAACCGACCCACAGGACAGCAGGGCCACCGGAGATGCGCGTCTCGTGCTGGCACGAGCACAGATGCGGGTCATCCGGATCGCCATCCACCTCGTACACGGTGTCGCCGCACAAGCAGCGCCCCGTCCGCACAGCAGGCTTCGACTCCGCCGTGCCGACGAACGGCGCCGCATCGCCGTCCGAACGGCCGCTCAAGTCGGTGGGATCGGTGAGGTGGTCACGTCCGGACGGGTGGGGTGCAGTGGACATGGTCTCCTCTTTCGACTTCGACTGCCGGGTTGGCCGGCGGTTGGTCAGGGCTCAGATGACGGGGGGCCGGCCGACCTTGGTCAGTCGCCACACGGTGCGCCAGCTCATGGGAGTGCGCTGCTGCTCGGCGCGAAGGGTTGCCGGTGCGTTAGGGCAGTTCGATCGGTCCGTAGCGCGCGTGCGGCTCCTGCCGCATCAGCGCGTCGTACCGGTCCGCTACCGAGAAGTGCCAGAACTCGGTCCCATAGTTCGTAAAGCCCGCGTTCTCCATGACGTTGAGCAGCAGCGTGCGGTGGTGACGCGCCTGATCGCTGAGGTGCGGGGCGTGCGTGAAGCAGGCCCCGTCACTCTCCTCCGGGGAGGCATTGACACGGGTGCCGAGGTCGAGTTCGTGGCCGTCCTGGTCGACGAGGGTGACGTCCACCGCCGCACCTGCGGAGTGGGGCACGATCTCCGGCGGCGACACGTACCGGCTGGCGGCCTGGTGCAGCTGCTCAGCTGTCCAGTCGGAGTGAGCGGCGGCCAGCTCGTCCCGGTACTCGGTGAAGTAGCGCTGCTGGAGGGCCAGTGGCCGGTAACCCTCGATGAACAGCAGGTCGGTGCCGGCGGGCAGGAGCGAGCGGGCGTGCTCCAGCCGGGCCAGGACGCCCTCGCGAACGTGGGCGAACGCGCCCAGCGGATCTTGCTTGCGGGGATCGACCCGGAAGTCGTGGTCACGTACGTCGACGAGGGGCTCCCCGCACTCGCGCACCGGGACCGCGGCGACCCGCGGATCGGACATCAACACCAGAGGGTTCATCGAGTCTCCCTGTGACGGCTTGCACTGCGGTAGTGGGACGGGGGAGGCCGGGACCAGATCGGTTTCGCGCAGGATCCGCACGACGGTGTCCTGCAGCGTGCTGTCGGCCGGGATCACGGTCTCCAGCCCGCTGGGCAGCAGATCCATCTCGCGGTACCAGGAGGCGAGGTGGGTGTCGGTGACTTGCTCCAGGTACGCGGCATCCGCCTTCGACGCGTGCCGGAGCAACGTCGTCTCCAGCGGCACGTGCAGGTAGTAGCAACAGGAGACACCGCGGTGGTCCCGTACCAGAGAGGTGATCATGTGGCTGTAGCGATCGGCGTACAGGATCCCTTCGAGCACGACGTGAAAGCCGGCGTTCAGTGCTTCGCGTGCGATCCTGCCCAGCAGAGCGATGTTGGCGCCGCGCGCGGTGTCGTGTTCCCTGAGCACGTTCCGGCGGATCACGTCCTGGCCCACGATCGCGATACCGCGGCCGTAGTGATCACGCAGGCCCTGGGCCACGCTTGACTTGCCTGACGCCGAGTTGCCGCGGATCACCACGAGGCGGGTGTCCGGACGTCCGGCCGCAGTTCCAGCGGACCCGCGACACGGTGCGCCGCTCGGTGCGCGGGTCATGCGGGCCAGCCCGTCTCGCTGTACAGCTCCCCGTTCTGGATCTTCTCGATGGCCACCCGGGTGTAGTCGACGAGGTCGTCGGGGAGTGCGGCAGGGTCCCAGAATCTCCACTCGGTGCACTTGTCCGGCTCGCACAGCTGCGGCTCGCCGCTCCAGGCGCGGACGCGGAAGAACAGGCCCATGCGAGGCCGGTCCCCGGCCTTGTCGATGTGGTGGACGACGTGGACGAGTTCGACGTCCTGGCGTTCGATGTGGAGGCCGGCTTCTTCCCATGCCTCCCTGATCAGGCAGGAGATGGCGTTTTCCTGCTCACAGTGACCGGCCAGGACGTGCCAAGTGGACGGCGCAAACACGGAGTTGCGGTGGCGCAACCCGAGCAGCACCGTCCCGTCGGGCCGCTCCAGGTAGAGGTGGACGCCGATGACGTTGAGGACCGTGCCGTGCGGCGAAGTCCGGCGCTCCTCCTGCGGTGCGAGCCCACTCTGCGGCACGGTACCGGCCGGGAGGCTGGCGGCGTGGCGCCGGACGAGGTCGCTGGTGGTGTCAGCGATACGGAGCCGGTGGAGGTCTGAGGGGGTGACCCAGGCAAGCATCACCCCTTCCGTCAGGTGGAGTTCGCGGGGGTCGCCGTTCCAGCGGCCAGCATAGATGGCGATGGGCACGGTAGCGCCGTCGTCGTGGGAGACACACTCGGTGGCGAACGGGCTCAAGTCGTCGATGTCGAGGCCGGCTTCCTCGGCCAGTTCGCGCCGCACGGTGTGCTCCAGGGTGGCGTCCTGGGACTCTCGGCCGCCGCCCAGCAGGGACCACATGCCCGGCTCCCAGATCTGGCCGGGGAGGTAGTCGCGCAGGTGGAGCAGGTACTCGCCGCGGTCGTTGTAGATCAGAGCCGAGGCGTTGGCCGTCTCCAGTTCGGCTGCCAGCGGGAGCTTGAGCAGCTTCTCGCGAAGGGTCGGGGAGGCCACCCGGTCCACGGGAAGCCACTCGCTGCCACCGACCTCTTCCGCCTGTAGCACCACCGGTACCTCGGTGGCGTCGTGCATACGGAAGAGGAACCGGAGGTCGAAGTGGGCGTGTCCGGGTTCGCCCTTGCTCGGGCGAGCGTCCATGTCGTGGATGCCGATGTCCAGTGGCACGGTCTCGTAGCCGGGCCACGGCGTGACGGCCTGCGGCGGGATCCCGGTCTCCTCATGCAGCTCCCGCAGCGCCGCTGCTGCCAGGGACTCGTCGGAGGGCTCGGTGTGTCCGCCGGGAGGGAGGACCTTCCCGCTCGCCAGGTGCAGCACGTGCAGGACGCGGCCGAGCTGGTCGACGACGATCGCGGCGCAGGTGACGTGCCCGGTGAAGGTGGAGCGGCTGGCGATGTCGCCGCCGGTCCGGTCGAGGGCGACCAGGAGGGCGCCGAGCTGTGCGCGCTCGTGAGGGTGGCGAGCGAGGTAGGCGTCAACGGTGGTGCGGATGTGGTCGTGCGACAACGGCATGGGGCTACCTCAGAGGGGCGTGGAGCGGGAGGAGTCAAGGCGGGGCGGGTCGTTCGCGTCAGCTCAGCCGCATCCCCTCCGCCGGGATCTCTTCGACGGCGGAGGGGCGAGCGGTGGGCAGGCCCCACCGGTCGTGCGCCGTGTCCGCTGCGAGTTGGGCTTGCCGGGCTCCAGGCGGGCCCCAGCCCAGCAGGGCAGCTGCCTGGGAGGGAGCGGCGAGCAGGCGGGCGAAGGGGTGGCCGGTGGCGGGGTCTACGGCCGCCGGGCCGATGGCGGTGACTTGGGCGGCCAGGCGGAGCCTCGCGTTGGGCCCCACGCCGCCGTAGACCTCGCCGGTCTCATCCAGCACCCAGCCCAGTCGCACCGGATCGGCCAGGGTGAGCTGGGCTTCCTCGGCGGCTTCGCGGTGCAGGGTGTCCTCGGGCGTCGCGTCGGTGCTCTCCACGGTGCCGCCGGGCAGCATCGGCAGCGCCCCCCGCGGGCCGGGGTCGGCCACGACGACGACGCGGCCGTCGGGGACGAAGCACCACGCCCAGGCTTGTTGCACGGGCAGCTGCTCGGGGACGGGGGCGCGGTGGAGGGGGTTGTCCCACAAGGGCCGGTAGCGAACGTGGACGTCGTGCCGGTCCAGGGCCGGGACGTTGAGGATGTGCCGGCCGTCGGCGAGGTGGGCGGTGGCGGTGTTCCCGAGCCGGGCACGGTAGGCGGCGAGCATGATCTGCCCGTCTACGGGGCGCAGCTTCTGTACCGCGTCCCGGGTCTCCAGGAAGGCGTACTCGGACAGCTCCTCGTGCGGCAGGCGGATCGCCTCCACCTGGTCGGGGGCGAGGGTCCCTGCGTCGAAGACGAACCGGACCTCGCCGGGGCAGGCCGTGCCGGGCTGAAGGTCGGCGTGGTGCGGGGAGAAGGAGTGGACGGCGAGCACGGCCGACAGGGGCAGATCCAGGCCCAGTTCCTCGGTGATCTCGCGCTGGCAGGTGACGTGCGGGTGTTCGCCGGCTTCGACGACGCCCCCGGGTAGCAGCCACGAGTCGTCCTTGCGGTAGGTGGGGTGCACCAGCAGGACCCGGCCGACCTCGTCGGTGATGATCGCGGCAGCGCCGAGCCACGCCGCGTGCCGGGATGCGGCGTACTGCACTGCGGGCAAAGCGGCACGCGGTGCGACGTGATCCGAAGGAGATACGGGAGAGGGCACGGGTCTCTGCCTTTCGCAGCGGTGGACGGGGGAACGTGCAGCACGGGGGGCGAGCGTGATCAGTAGGCACCGTCGTTCATCCGGCGTCGCCGCTCCCGAGACGCGGCTTCAGCATTAGAGGCTTGTGCGGTGCGGGCGCGTCCAGTCGAAGTCGAGGCGGGCGTGCCGCTTCATGAGGGTGCGGGCGCCCTTCTCTTCGGTGTCGCCGCCGAGGCGGGAACGGACCGTCAAGCGGGGAGCGTCGCGGATGTGGTGGTCGCGGTCCCAGGCGATGACCTGCTGCGTCATCTCCTCAGTCAGTTGTTCGGCGGCCGGTCCGTAGGCGTGGATGCACCACTCCCATGTGGAAGGGCCGGTCTGCTGGAGGAGCAGGCGGGCAAGGGAGTTGTCTCGGACCACTGCTGCCGCGTCCCAGCCCTTGGCGCGCTGGACGACCCCGGTGTCGAGTTCCGGGTCGACGGCCAGGCGGCAGAAGCCGTCGATCGTGGTGGCGAGCCACAGCATGAGCTTGTCGAAGGGGGTGTTGCCGGGCATCGTGACACCGGTCCGGCGTTCGAGCCGCGGTGCTTCAAGGGCCCGTGTGAGCTGCTCGGCTTCCGCCGTTCCGCCCTCGGGGAACCGCACGCGGATTTCGCCGCCGCGCAGGGACGTGACGTCTTCCACCTGCGCTCCGGCACCTTGCATAGGGACGAACCCGCACACCGTGTAGGAGCGGCTGACCAGCTCATGGCCGCGCTTCTCGAAGGCGATGGCCCAGCTGTACCCGTGGATGGTCAGTGGGACCACGAGGCGCCCGCCCTCAACGAGCGAGGCGATCCAGACCGGCGGGATGTCGGGGGCCTGGGCGGTCACGATGATCGCGTCGAGGGAGCCGTTGTCGGTGAAGCCGGGAGCACCGTGCTCGCCGTCGCCCAACACGACACACACCCGGTCGTACCCGGCGGCGGGCAGGAACCGTGCCGTGCGCTCGACGACGAACGGATCGATGTCCATCGTGATGATCCGACCGTCGGGGCCGACAACTTCCTGCATGAGGGCTGCGTTGGGGCCGTTGGAGCCGATCTCCAGCGCGGTGTCGCCGGCGCGGAGGGCGGCCTCGCGGAGCATGACGGCCTGCAACCAAGGCGCCGAAACCGTGCTGGTGGCCTTGCCGTTGCGGTTGTGCTTGGTGGGGACGACTGCGTCGGCCGCGGCGTATACGGTCTCCAGGTCGACGCCGGGGAGGAAGAGGTGGCGACGTACACGCCGGAAGGCCGTCTCGACGGAGGTGTCGTTGATGTAGCCCTGGTCGATCAGTTGGTCGGTCATCTTCTGGCGCAGCTGGTGACTCTCGCGCACCCGCTCGGGGGCCTCTGGCGCCACGGGCTGGCGGGCGAGGGTGCGGTGCACGGGCGGCAGGTCCCGGATGAGGCCGGGCCAGGCGATGTCCAGGACGTGTGCGCTCGGGGTGAACAGTGTGCCGGCGAGGGCAGGGACGTCGGCAGGCCAGTGCCATTCCCAGCGGCGGAACAGGTGGGGTTCGGTCACGGTCGGGGTGCCCTGGTGCGCTGTGACGCGGACGGCGGCGGTGAGGCGCGGGATGTCGTGCGTGGTGTCCATCAGGACAGCGAGCACCTGGGCGTCGTCCGGTGAGGCTTGCAGGCTGGTCTCTTCGGCCAGCTCGCGTACGGCTGCCTGCTCGAAGGACTCGCCTGGGTGGGGCTTGCCACCTGGGAGTTCCCAGACTCCGCGTACGGACCGGCCCAGCAGCACGCGGCCCTGCTCGTCGGTGACCACGACACCCGCGCCGATGAGGCCCTGCGGCGTAGGGCGCCGCTTGTCGGCGAAGGACAACGGCGTCGTGGTGGGCTCCTGGAGCACCAGCACGGCCATGCCGTCGGCGTCGAACCGGTTGGCCGTTGTCCAGCCGGCTGTGACGAGGGCGATCTCCTCTTCGTCGAGGGCAATGTCATGCCGGTCTGCGGGGAGGGCGCTCGTGAGCGGCGTGATGATGCAGATCCTGCCGCCGGGGCGGAGATGCTCACGCAGGCGGTTCGACAGCCAGGTGCGGTCGCGGAGGAAGGCATAGCTCAGGCGAAAGATGATCAGGTCGTACGCGTCGTGTGGCAGGGCGGCGAGGTTGTCGTGTTCGATGTCGTGCTTCAGGAAGCGCACGGCGACGCCCTCCGGGGCCTGAGCGGCGGCTCGTTCGATGGCCGCCTCCGCGTAGTCGACGGCGTCGACCACATACCCCAGCTCGTGGAGATAAAGGGCGAGTTCACCCAGGCCGCAGCCCACGTCCAACGCGACGGCGGGGCCCTGCGGGCGCAGGACGGTATCCAGTACGGCGCGTTCGGTGTCGGTCAGGGCCCGGAAGCTCTCGCCGCGGGCGTAGTGGTCGTGCCATTCGTCCTGCTGCGTGTATCCCACCGAGGCTGCTCCTTACGGTCGAAGGGGGATGGTCAGGCGCGCTGGGTGCGATGGAAGCGGCGCAGGGTCCGCCGACCGCGCTCGACGACTTCGGGGTCGTTGTGTGTTCACGTTGCCTCCTCCGCCCGGGGGCCGAGCCCGAGGGCGGCTTGCGGCATCGTCTTGAGCGTGCGCACGGAGGACAGAAGGAAGAGGACCGGTGGCGCTGTCAGGAAGACGGCGCCGACGACCAGGGCCCACCACACACCCCACAGGGAGCCGGTGACACCGGCCACGGCGGCGGCCAGTGGTCGTGATCCGGAGGTGAGCCAGGTGCTCACCGCCTGCATCCGGGCCTGCATGTGCTCGTCGGTGATGACCTGTCGGATCGATCGCTGCGTGGTGCCGGCAGCGGCGGAGCAGAAGAGCTGTACGGCCAGGGCGGCTGTGATCATGAGTTGCCCGCCGAGGCCGGGAGCGGCCATCAGCAGCGGGAGCTGTGTGAGGGGCAGCAGCACCAAGGCCGCGAGCATCATCGCGCCGGGACCGAATGCCCGGGTCAGGCGTGGGGCGAGGAGCGCTCCTGCGAAGCTGCCGCAGGCCGCCACGCCCATTGCGGCGCCGAAGGCGGTCGACCCGAAGCGCAGTTCGCGCAGCAGGTACAAGGCCCAGACCGTGTTCATGATGCCCAGCGCGAAACTGATCACCGCGTTGGTGATCGTGAGCGTGCGCAACGTGGGATCGGCGAACACGTAGCGCAGGCCCTCGCGGATCTCGGCGAACTGCTGGCGATCGCGCTGGGCGGGCGGCGACTCCGTATCGGGGATGCGGGCGATGCACCACGCGCTGACCGCGTAGGACAGGGCGTCGGCGGTCACCGCGCGGGCGGCGCCCAGAACGCCGACGAGGAACGCCCCGAAGGTGCTGCCGGCGGTGGTCGCCAGCGAGAAGACGGCGCCGATCCGGCTGTTGCCCTGCTGGATCAAGGAGCGGTCCAGCAGGCTCGGCAAGTAGCTGATGGCCGCGGCGTCGTGGACGAGGGCGGCGGTGGCTTGGACGAAGGCGACGCCCATCAGCTGGTACAGGCTCAGCATGTCGAAGGCCGCGGCGAAAGGCAGCGTGGTCAGGGCCGCGACGCATACAAGGTCCCCGTAGATCATCAGGGGGCGCTTGCGACGGTGGTCCGCCAGAGCGCCCACGTGGAGCGCGAACACCACGTTGGGCACCTGGGCGAGGAATGTGATCAGCGAGACCTGGCCGGTGGTCGCGTGGAGTTCGACCACGGCCAGGTAGGGAATGGCCACGCTGCTTACGGAGCTACCGGCCACACTGGCGGATTCCCCGAGCAAGTAGAGGCGGAAGGAGCGGTGCCGCCACAAGCCGCTGTTCTGTTCGGCTGGCGCGGATGCCTTCCCGCCGTTGTGTTGGGGCTGATCACTCGGGGAGGGCGTCTGGCCTTGCGATGCGGAGGCTGTCATCGCACCTCCGTCTCGGGCGCGCTGGCGAGGTAGCCGGCGGCTTGGAGGGCGAACATCGAGGCGTATTCGCCGCCCAGCTTCATGAGTTCGTGGTGCGTGCCGGATTCGATGATTCGGCCCTGGTCGAACACGTAGATCATGTGGCAGTCGACGACGGACGCGAGGCGGTGGGAGATCAGCACGGTGATCCGGTCGGCGCGGTGTTCACCACGTAGCACGGCCTGGTACACCGCGTGCTCGGCCTTGGGGTCCATGCTGGCCGTGGGCTCGTCCAGCAACAGTACGGGGGCCTCCTTGTACAGGCCCCGGCCGACCGCGATCTTCGCCCACTGGCCGCCCGACAACTCTTGTCCGTCGCGGAAGCGCTTGGACAGCACCGCTCGCCAGGTGCTCGGCAGTGAAGCGATGACGGCCTCGGCGCCAGAGGCCCGTGCGGCGGCCAGCGCCCGTTCGGGGATCGCCTCGGTCAACGTGCCGCGGGAGACAGTGAGGTTCGCCAGAGCCGGGAAGGGGAAATGAACGGGGTCCTGAAGCACGGTGGCGACCTGGGACTGCACGGACTCGCTGTCCATGTCCATCACGTCGACACCGTCCCAGAGGATCACCCCCTTGCTGGGGTCGTGCAGACCGGCGATCAGGCGGGAGGCGGTGCTCTTGCCGGAGCCGTTGAGGCCGACGAACGCGACGGTGGTCCCTGCCCGGAGCGTCATCGACACCCCGTCCAGCGCGGAGGTCTCGGACCCCGGATAGGTGTAGGAGACGTCGCGGAGCTGGATCTCCTTGACGGCGGCCGGTGCTGTCAGGCCGGTGCGCCGGGGCAGCAGCTTGCGGCACTTGTCCTGGAAACGCAGCAGGTCATCGACCCACATGGCGTGTTCGTAGACGAGGTGGGCGACCTGGACGGCCTGGGTCATCGATGAGCGGCTGCTCTGGATGGCCAGCACCGCGCCCGCCCCGGCGGCCAGCGGCAGCCACTCGTTGATCAACATGGCGCACAGTGCGACGTAGGTGATGCCGGTGCCGATCCCGCCCACGGCCTGGCCGATCAAGGACAGGCGGGCGGAGCTGAGACCCAGGCGCGTGTCCTCGTCCGCGATGTGCTCGGAGAGCCGGTGATGCTCGGCCAGCAGGGCGTGTTGCGCGGTGTCGGAGCGCAGTTCGGCCGCCGAGTCCCGGTCCAACAGCAGCCAGGAGAAGACGTTCACCCGGCGCTGGAGGGCGTTCCACCGTTTGAAGCTGTGAAACCGGGCGCGGGCTGCGGAGACAGCGGCGGCCCCGACCGGCAGCACGGACAGCGGCAGCAGCGCGATCAGTAGCGGATGGAGCACGGTGATGACGCCGGCCGTGCCGACCAAGCCCAGCAGCGAAGACGCCAAGGTGATGATCTGGCCAACGATCTGCCGGGCATAGAACAGGCCCCGGTCGCGGGCTCTGTACGCCTCGTCGTGCCAATCGGCGTTGTCCACCACCTCCAGGCGGACGTGCGCGGTCAACTCCAGAAACTCCCGCTCCAGCGCGGTGCGGATCTTGGGTGTCAGCCGGGCCTGGGCCACCGAGACCCCGTACTCCAGCAGCGCCCGGATCGAGAGCACCACTACGACGACCACGAGCTGCGGGGCGGCGGCCCGGATCCGGTCCGGGGTGGGTCCCGCGGCCACGACATGTTGGACGACGCCCACGGTGGCCACCAGGCCGAAGGCGAGCATGGCCGCCGAGGCCAGCTGCATCACGACCAGCCGCACGGTGGCCCACCGGTCGGTTGCCCAGGCCAGGCGGCCCACTTGGCGGACGATCCGTGGCAGCCGGCCCAGAATCTGCCCGACTGTAGCGCTGGCCGCCGCACCGTCGTATACGGACCAGTACGCCTCCTTCAGGTCACCGGTGATGTCGCCGTCGATGTCCGTTTCGAGAGAGGCCGGCGGTAGGCCGAGGGATTTCTCGCGGGGACGAGGCACTCCGGCCGGTGTTTCGTCGGTGGGGCTCGAGTTGAGAGGAGCACTCATGCGCGCTCCTCAGCCGGTGACGGGACCTCGGCCTGGGTACGGGTCGGCAGCGCCCATTTCAACGAGCCACTGCCCGTGTCGGAGGTGACGTGCTGGGCCCCGTCGGCCGCGACGTCCAGACGATACGAGGACGGCTTGCCCGCCTCCACCCACCGCGCATGGACCTCCTCGACTTCGGCCCAGATCGGCCGTACGCCGACGGACTCGGCCGTCCAACCGCCGTCTGCCGCAGGGCGCACGACAACCCATGAGTCCTCGTCGGGGGCGACGAGGGTCAGGTGCTCGGCCTGGTAGTCCCGCACCAGCCCAGGGGCGAGATGATCGAGGGCGAGCCAAAAGCCGTAAGCACCGTTCTCTGGCGGAGCCAGCATCGTGCTCCGGGACGTGCCGGACTCGGCTGCGATCCGCTCACGGTGTGCGAGCACGCTTAACCACTGCAACCCGTACGCGGGGCGATGACCGCTGCGCACCCCACGCAACGTGGCCTCCACCCGCCCCTTCGGAGTCTTCTCCACCACGGCGCACCCCGGCCAGCTCGGCGACCGGGTCGTGATCGTAGTCAACAGCCGACCACCAGCGGCCAGTTGATCCAGCCACTCCATGGGGAGGGCTTCGACTGCAAAGCCGGACAGCACTCTGTGGTAGGGGCCAAGGCCAGGCGCCCCGAGATAGCCATCCCCGACGATGGCGCGGGGCCGGAGGCCGAGCAACTCCAGGCGTTCGAGAACCGCTTGGACCAGATGCGGGTCCCGGTCCACGAGCACCACCCGCTCCGACCCACAGATCAGACAGGCCAGCATCCCCGTGACCCCGGCACCGCTGCCGAGATCAAGGAAGGACTGTCCACGCTCAGGCTGTAGTTCGGTAAGGAAGGCGGCGGTCATCCGCATCACGCTGGACATGGATGTCATCCGCCCGCCAGTCACCATGCCACGCCGCTGTCGGTCCAGACGCTCACCGTCGTGCTGGACGCGGATGCTGTCGCCGCCGTACAGCACTTTGATCCACTCGTCGAGGTCCTGCGGATGCGAGCCATCGAGCAGCTTCCACACGCCCGGTTCGACATCGTCGGGCACCTGACGGACGTAGGCCCGGGGAATCAGCACGTCCAAGCGCAGAGCGAGCAGAGCTTCGCGGACGGTCGGGTTCAAAGGCTGGGCCGCTTCCAGTCGAGTGACCATCTCCTGACGAGCGTGGGTGGCCTGGGGATGCTCCTGGGGCACAGGAGGGGGAGGAGACGTCGCGGTGTGGGCAGCGGCGGGCGTGGGCTGGTGCATGCGGGCCTCCAACGAGCAGGTCGGGTGAGTGACTGGCGAGGGTGAGGTTCGTTCAGGACTCCTTCGGCGTCGTCAGTGCCGTGCGGTGCGACAGCGGGCGTCCGTCGGGCCAGCCGAGTTCGGTGTACGTGCTGCCGGCGGCGATGCCTTCGAGCGCGGCCTTGGCGTACGGAACGATCGGCAGGGGCAGCGCGGCCTTCGGCCACCAGGCCCATGCGCTGCATTTGTCCGGCTCCATCAGCTGTGGCTCGCCCCTCCAGCACGTCACCCGGAAGATCAGCTCCATGAGCGGCCGGGGATTGTCGGGGTCCAAGAGATGCACGGTGTGCACCAGGTCAAGGTGTTCGGGGGCGAGGAGGAGACCGAGTTCCTCCTCGGCCTCGCGGACGGCGCACTGCTTGACCGACTCGTGCTCGCAGCACCCAGCCGGAAAGTGCCAGGTGTCAGGTGCGAACTGCGCGTCAGGGCCTCGCAGGCCGAGCAGAACCTCGTCGTTGCGCTCGAACAGCAGGTGGGAGCCGATCAAGTTCAAGGTGGTTGCCATCAGTTCTCCTTCACGAGGCGGAATCCGGGAGGCTGTAGTCAGGTCGGCCACGAACCACGCGCGGTTCGTGGCCGGCTCGTCTACGTGGAAGCGCCCCGTTGCAGCCAGCGGTCGACGACGGCCCGCAGGTACGGCGGCATCCGGTAGCCGCCCAGCTCCTGCGCGGGCACGAATCGCAGCTGACGGCCCTCACCGAGGACCAGGTCCTCCGGAGCGCCGTCGAACGGCGCGGCGAAGACGCTGATCAGCTGCTGTGAGCCGCTGAGGTCCCACACCCGATCGACCAAGCGGGGCTCGCTGACGCGTAGCCCTGCCTCCTCCCACAGCTCACGGACCACGGCCTCCTCGGGAAACTCCGCGTCCTCCAGCGCACCCCCGAGCAATGACCAGAACCCCGGCCAGCAGGGCGCCTGCTCGTCACGCTCGTGGAGCAGCAACTCACCACTGGTCGGCCGGTAGACGATGGCGACCGCCCCTTCGGCCAGCGCGCGGCCGTTGACCAACTCCACCGCACCCGCGCCCGAGGTGCGCGCTGCCAAGCACGCCTGGATACGGGGAGCGATGCCATCGGGCAGCAGTCCGGGCAGGTCGTCGTCGCTGTCCACAAGCCGCCATTGCGCCAGTTCGTGCTCGGGCAGCCGGATCGAGGCCAATTGCTGCGCGGACAGCACCCCGCCGTCGTAGACGTGGACGACCTCTGCTGTGTGTTGCTTCCGGATCCAGTCGGTGGCCAGCAACGGTCCCACCGGCACGCTGATCCCCAACTCCTCCTGGACTTCGCGCACTGCGGCCTGCCGCGGCGTCTCACCGGCATCCGAGTCGATCGCGCCGCCGGGCAGCAGCCACCGCCCGTCGCTACGGTAGACAGGGCGCACGATCAGGACTCGCCCGCCGGGATCCGTGAACAGCACCGCGGAGGCGGTCAGAGCCTTCGGCCGTACCGCAATGTGATCCGCGGGCCCGAGACCGCCGTCCTGCTCCAGCCGAGCCCGCTCTGCCGGCGTCAGTCCCGTTGGCGACCCCCGGTGGGGTACGCCTTCCTCCAGGTGCGCGACGCCGCCCGCGCGAAGGGCCTTCACACCAGCAGTCACGCGGCGACCGACACGTTGGGGAAGCCGTTCGGCTGCCTCGCTGGGGGAAAGCCAGTGCGCGGCGCTGACCTCCCCGTCGGCGAAGTGGAGACGGGCGATCTGTTCCTCGGTGAGTGGCCCGACGTGGAAGACGTGCAGGACCACGGTGCGGCCGTAGCGGTCCGCGGGCACGTGGTCGACGGCCAGTAGC
The DNA here is from genome assembly GCF_047456005.1 of Streptoverticillium reticulum. Taxonomy (NCBI): domain Bacteria; kingdom Bacillati; phylum Actinomycetota; class Actinomycetes; order Kitasatosporales; family Streptomycetaceae; genus Streptomyces; species Streptoverticillium reticulum. The sequence continues at coordinate 5,478,056 of NZ_CP179755.1, forward strand.
CGCCCCACAGGTACGTTGTCCAGGCCCAGCTCCTCCGCGATCTCCCGGGCAGCACCCTGCCGCGGTCCCTCGTGGGCCAGGACCATGCCGCCGGGCAGTCCGAAGAAGACGCCATCGCCGTGGTCATAAGGGTGCTCAACGACCAGGACACGGCCCAACTGGTCGAAGACGAGGGCCGTTGCCGACACCAAGGGCGCTGGTAGCAACGCGTAGTGATCACGCTGGTCGGTCTTCACTGGGTCGCCGTCTCGCAGATGCGCGGTGCTCGACCCGCCCTCGGCGTCCAGTGCGGCCCGCACCCTTCGCCGCAGCTGCTCCGGGAAGCGGGCAAGGGCCTCTGGCACGGGTACGTACTGCGCCGCGCGCACCTCCTGGTCCTGGAGCAGCAACTCATCGGCGTGAACGGGGCGTTTGAGGTGCACAGCGTAGATGGAGGCGATCAAGGTGCGGCCGTAGACATCCTTGGGGACCGTGTCGAGCGCCAGGAGCCGACCAACGCGCGCGGGGAGCGGTCCCAGCTCCTCATGGATTTCACGCAGCAGCCCTTCGACTGGTCCTTCGTCGCCGAGCATGCCTCCCGGCAGGTCCCAGCCGTCCTTGTAGACCGGATCGACGATCAACAGGCGGCCGGCCTCATCACGGATCAAGGCATCCACGGCGGCTACGGGCGCGGGGTGCGTTGCCAGGTACCGGGCAAGGTCCGGATCGGCCGGCGACAAGGACGTATCCGCACGAGGCGCATCGAGGAAGTCACTCATGCCGAACCCCCTCATCGGCTGCGACACAGATGTTGGCGCGCGGTGAGCCGGTGACGAACTGCCGCAGCAGCTCACGCGTGAACGGGTGGACGTCCGTGGGCGGCTCCCCGGGATCGGCCCACACGAGCGCGGTGTGCCGATCCGGCTCGCAGTTGCGCGGCTCGCCCGTCCAGGACTGCGTCGTGAACAGCAGCGCGAGGCGACGCTGCCCGCTCGGGGCGAGGAGATGCGCGGTGCAGCTCAGTTCGAGGTCCTCGGGTTCGACGAGGACGCCGACCTCCTCACGAACCTCACGGCAGGCACCTTCGTCGTACCACTCGTGATCTTCAAGGTGCCCTCCGACGATGGTGAGTTGGGCGTGATACTCCGGTTCGGCCCGGCGCAGCAGTAGGACGCGGCCGTCCTGCCGGTACAGCAGGACCAGGACATCGACAACGCTCGTGTACGGCGTGGCAGGCGTGGTCATGCCAGCGCCCCCAGACGTGCTCGTCCTCGGCGAACACTTCCGCCTGCGGCAGCATTCGAAGCAGGGCCGGGCCTGCCTCCGAACCGGGTTCCGGGAGGAGGGAGGGGGCGCATAGGTCGCCCGGCAGGACAGCTCTGTTCGAAGGTCCGCTGAGTCCGGGTGCTGTGCGTGCCGTAACGCATGACGCCTCCTGTTGACGCGAATCTCGGACAGGTGCTCGGACTAACGGCCTCGGTCGGGTCACGTTCGGGGGTGCCGAGAGCGAATTTTTCGAGTAAATGTGCGAATGTGGCGCATTGGTCCCGTGTGGACTGACCTTGGCGTCTGTTCGATCACGCAGATGGGTGTCCGACCCAGAAACGAACACGATCTAGTGATTGCACGGCTCTCTGTGCGGGGTGTGTCGGCTTACGCAGAAGCCTCCTGCTCCAGGGAGGCGTTCCAGCGGGCGAGGGCGTGTTGGTCTGGGGCGAGCAGTGGAGCGACGGGCCGGCTGAGGTAGCTGTGCTCGACGAGGTAAAGGCCCGCGGTGCCGGCGTAGCCGGGGAACAGCTCGTTGAGGCGGGCCATGACGGTCTGCGGTTCGGCGTCGTCTGCGTCGAGGAGGCAGCGGGCGAGGATCTTGCGGTTCCACACGTCGATACCGAAGACGGCCGGGTCGCGTGAGGCGTGGGAGGCGATTACCGCGGCAGTGTAGGGCCCGACTCCCTTGATTTCCTGGACGGCCTCCATGAGGTTTCCGGCGGCCTGGAGGTCCTCAGTGCTGTGGTCACGGAAGTAGGCCGCGTAGTGCGGCATGCTCTTTGCGCGAAAGCCCAGCCGGTCCTTTTCCTTCAGCGTCTCGGGCGGGACATGGGCGATCTCGTTTGGAGTGAACCAGGCCCGCAGCGTGATCCCGTCGAAGCGGACGAGATGGCCGTAGTGGACCAGCAGGTTGCGGGTCATCTGGGTGGTGCGGGCGATCGTGACGTTCTGCAGCAGCAGGGCGATCACGGCGATCTCGAAGTGGTCCTCGGGGCATGACTGCCGCATCCCGCCCAAGTCTGTGAGCGCCTGGCGCATCGCGGGCACACGTGCCGCGAGTTCCGTGAACGCTGCCTGGTCTTCGTCCAGGCCGTATGAGGAGACCAGTCGGCGGGCGAGCTGCTGACGGTGATCGGACTTGAAGTCCGCGTCGGTGTAGACGTCGGCGATGACCGTGCGGTCCTCGGCGCGTAGCCGGACACCGATGACGAGGTCGTCGATGCGGAAGGTGCGCCAGCTGCGGGCCTGGGTGTGGGCTTCGAGGCCGGTGGCGTAGTGGGACGGCTTCCAGAAGGTGTGCAGGGCGTTGAACGGGCCGTCGCCGGTGACGGGGAGTTCAAGGGTGTCGGTGTGGTCGAGGGTGCGGGGTTTCACGTCATGCTCCTGGGTGGCGGCCGTGGGTCGATCGGAGGCGGGAGTCGTCGTGCGGTGGGCCATCGGGCGGGGCGGGGCCACCGGTCGCGGCGTCGTCGTAGAGAGCGAGGGCGCGGCGCAGCTGCTGGGCGAGGGCCGCTCGCAGATCGGCGGGCTCGACGACTTCGACGTGGGGCCCGTAGCTGGTGACTAGCGGAATGAGCCATTCCCAGCGGTCGACGAACAGCACGATCGACAAGAATCCGTCGTCGTGTTCGCGGACGCGTGAGGTGGACTTCAGGCTCAGGCGTAGCAGCTCGTCCCGAGCGTCAGGGGACACTCGGAGGGTCACGCGGATATCGCCCTTGCCGTAGTCCTCCATGGTCTGGGTCCACCAGTCTCGGACGGAGAAGCCTTCGGGATAGGCGAAGGTGAGGTCGGTGGGGTGGAGCCGGTCGACCAGGTTGAGCCGGAAGCGGGTGGGGTCACCGGTGGTGCGGGCGGCGACCATGTGCCACTCGCCTGCCTTCCAGACCGCCCCGTAGGGCTTGAGCAGGGCTGTTTCCTGATAGCCGTCCTTGGTGCGCCAGGTGGTCTCAAGCGCCGTCGCGGTGAGCATGGCGGTGCGCAGGACTGGCAGGTGGCCGGAGCCTTCGTCGCGCCAGTACCAGTCGGCGGTGTCGAAGTGGATGCGCTGGGCCAGGCGCCGGATGACGTCCTGGACCGTGTCGCTGACGCCCGCCATACGGGCCCTGTCCTCTGCTTCTGCGTCCGGGTTGGGAGAGTCGAGGAAGCCGAGGACGTAGAGCCGCAGGGCGTGGTCGGAGTCGATGGTGAGCGGGTCCAGCGCGGTGTCGGCGGCCAGCCGGTAGCCGCCGGTTTTGCCGGGGGTGGCTTGAACGGGGATGCCGGCGGCGGTGAGGGCGGCCATGTCGCGGTAGACGGTGCGTTCGGTGACACCGAAGCGGGCCGCGATCTCCGGCGCGGGCACGTTGGTCCGGCTGCGGAGCATGTGCACGATGTTCAGCTGTCGGGCCCGTGCGGCGTCGACCATCAGCGCACTGCTCCCAGGGGGAAGATCTGGCCGGTGGTGTATGACCAGTGCGCGGAGGTGGCCAGCTCGATGCAGGCGGCGGAGACCTCGTCGAGAGTTAGGGGTCGGCCCCAGGGCAACTGGGCGAAATATCTGTCGGGGTCGGTGACGCCCTTGAGCGCCATGACGTGGTGAGCAAGGGGCGATTCGATGAGCGAGGGGGCGAGCAGGTTGACCCGGACGCCGTGTTGCTCCTCCTCTTTGGCCACCGTGACGACGAGCGCTTCGAGAGCGGCCTTTGCCGCGGTGTAGGGGCCGTTGTTCGCGCGAGCGGCCTGCCCGGCGTCTGACCCGATGGCCAGGACCGACGTTTTGTCGGACCGAGCCCGGTGGGCCACGGCGTGCCAGGTGCGGACAAAGCTGAGGGTGTTGGCCTCGTGGACGCTCTGGAACTCGCCGATCGGGGTCTGGGCCACCGGCCGCTTGCTGGAGGGTGCCCCGACGCAGGCGAAGACCGCGTGCAGCCGACCGGACTGCGTGTCGACGGCGTGCCGCAGCGCCTCGGTTGAGGCGTCGTCGGCGGCGTCGAAGTGCACCCATGTGCTGTCCCCGTCTTGCCGGGCGGGCCTGGGGACACGGGTGTTGTAGGTGGCGACGACCCGCCAGCCTGCCTCGCTGAGCCGGTTGTGGATCGCAGCGCCCAGCGCCCCGCTGGCGCCGGTGACGACGACCAGCGGGGCACTGGTGGACGGGGGCGGGGTCACCGGGTGCCGGCCTCCGGCTGCGCGGGTGCGTCGGGATGGTCCGTGTCCCACATTTCGGCGAACCGCATCTGCTCGTCGGGGATGTCGAAGAGCGCCCCGATGCTGCGGGCGTGGGTGATGGCTCCGGTGTCGCCGCGGGGGATGTCGACCACCGTGTGCGGGAAGGCGACCAGCATGCGCTCCTCGTCCAGCAGGTGCGCGTAGTACAGCCGCGGCTTCAGCGCGCCGGCCAGCTCCAGCGCGAGTGCCGCGGCCCGCTCGGCCGGCACCGTCAGCTCGATGATCTCGATCGGGGTGTGCTCGTCCAGTAGATGCGGGTAGCGGCGGTCCTCCATGCCGGAGAACGCTGCGGGGAGCGAGCCGTTGGCAAGGCTTTCGGTGATCACCACGGCGCGCAAGGTTGGGCTGGCCACGTTGGACAGGGTCCTCTCGGTCTAGTGGTAGGGGAAGGTGAGGGTCTCGAACACGGTCCGGCCGGTGCACAGCGCGAGCAGCCGCTCGATGCCGAGGCCGAAGGTGAAGGTGTCGGCCGGGTCGCAGTCGATGTCGGCGAAGAAGTCGACGGGCCCCTCGTCGGCTGGAACGCCGTGCAGCTGGGTACGCAGGGCGATGTTGTTCTCCACCATCGGCCGGTAGTCGTCGGCCGTGCGGAGTTTCACGCCGCCGTCGCAGATCTCGATCCCGGCAGCTATCAGGGAGAACCGCTGCGCTCGGCCGGAGGAGTCCACGCGGGAGTTGTGCCGCAACTCGTAGGGAAACCCGTACAGGACGATGGGGGCGGTCACGGCTTCCTCGACGGCGTGCTTGACGAAGTCCTCCATGACCGCCCAGTCGGATTCGCCTGCCGTCAGGCAGTGGCCGGCCAGCCAGTTCCGCGCCGCCGTGACGAGTTCAGGGCCGACCGGAGCTTCCGGCAGGTTCAGTGCCTCCGCGATCGCATCGTCCACCGTGCGGGTGGTGATCGTGGAGAAGTCGATGCCGCCGGGGGGCTGCAGCGTGGCGAACGCTGTCTGGACGGCGTGCTGGACCAGCTCGGTGACCAGGTGGATGCCGTCAGCCAGAGTGATGTCCCGGGCGGCGGTCTGCAGCATGGTGAACTCGATCGCGTGGCTGTCATCCGCTCGTTCGGCCCGGATCGCCTTGCCCAGGTCGTAGACACGGTCGACGCTGACGACCAGGCGCCGCAGGTGCTCCTCCGCCGAGTGCTTGAGGTGGAAGCTCTCCCCGGTGAACGGATGGCGGGTGGAGAACTGCGGAATCGGCGCGCTCTCGCGCGCCGCGCACAACACCGGTGTGGCTGCCTCGGCGTAGCCCGCCTCGTGCAGCCAGGCCCGCACGGCGCGCAGCAGATCCGCTTTGGCCAGCAGCAGGTTCCGCTCGTCGGGGTGCTGCTTGAGCAGCGTGCCGTACAGACGTCGTTCCTGCTTCGGGATGGTCATCACTACTCTCCTCCCCGGGTTGTCCACGGGGAGGTGATGGTCAGGGCGTGCTCGGCGTCGCTGTCGAGGAGGACCTCGGCGCCGATCGGCAGGGTGTTCTTGAGCGGGGTGTGGCCGAACGGCAGTCCGAAGGCGATGGGGAAGGCGTACTCGGCGCACAGGTCCATGACCATCTCGTGGGCCCCCAGTCCGCCGGAAGGCTCGCAGTTCACCAGCTCGCCGACGACCATGCCGGCGATCTGGTCGAGGACGCCCCGGTCGCGGAGGTGAGTGAGGGTCTGGTCCAGCAACTCGACCGGCTTGAACGCGTCCTCCCACGCCAGGACAGCACCGTTCCAGTCCGGCTCCCATACTGTGCCCAGCAGGCACCGCAGGGAGGACAGGCAGCCGGCGACCAGGTGCCCCTGGGCGGATCCGGTGCGGGCCCAGGCGAGCGGCGCATCGATCCGCGCGGCCCCGGTGTCCCCGGCGAGGACCGAGGCGAAGTGGTCGCCTGTGGCGGCGGGGACGTCGTCGGAGCCGAAGTCCCACAGCACAGCGGGGCCGTGGAAGGTCGGCATGCCGGTGCGGGCGGTGATCGCGTTCAGCAGCAGGCTCGGGTCGCTCACTCCCACGATCGGCTTGGGGTGCGCGCCGATGAGCGCGTAGTCCAGGCCGCGCAGCAGCCGGTTGGCGCTCTTGCCGCCACCCGCGCATACCACCGCGTCAATGGCGGGGTCGGACATGAAGGCGTGCAGGTCTTCCACGAGTTGCGCTTCGCTGCCGGCGCGGTAGCCATCGCGGGTCGCGGCGTGGGCAGCGATGACGGGTTCGTAGCCGCGGCCACGCAGGCGCTCCACGCCGCGGTCGAAGATTTCCGGATGCGCGGCCGGTTCGGGTGCGGACACGGTGACGATGCCGATACGGCCGCCCTTGGCGAGGGGCGCGGGCAGAAGTCGGGCGATGCTCAACGGGTTCTCTCCTTAGCTGTGGGACCGGGCAACCCGCGCACGATCAGTGGTGGGCCGGGTGCACGGGGTGACCGTAGGGGGTGCTAGCGGGCGGGTGCCAGCCGCATACGGGTCTCCCGCCTGGCCCGGGCGGCGGTCGCCTCGCTGGTCCAGGGGGTCAGAGAGGTGTAGTAGTCGAACGTCGACCAGTCCTCCAGGGACGCGGGAGGGGTGAACCCGTGCTGGAGTGCCTGCTCCCACAGCGGTGTGCCCGGATAGGGGGCGAACAGGTGCACACGCGTCTCGGGTTCCGGGTCCAGCTGCCGTAGCTCGCCCATCAGGGAGTAGGTGTCCTCCATCTCCGCCTCGGTCTCGTCGGGGAACCCGACGATGAACGTGTAGGAGCCGAGGATGCCGTGCGCGGCGATGTCGCTGGCCACATCGAGGATCTGCGCGCGGCTGATTTCCTTGTGCACCACCTCGTTCAGGACCCGGTCGTTGCCGGACTCCACGCCCATAAGCAGCCGGGAGCAGCCACTCTCGGCGATCCGCTCCAGCAGCGGGAGCTTCGCCCGGCGCGCCTTGAGGATGTCGTTGGGGTTGATGCTTGCCGCCCACCGCAGCTCTAGGCCGCGGTCGATCAGGCCGTCGCAGAACCCGATCGCCCGCCTCAAATTCACGAACCAGTCCGCATCGTAAAATTTCACGCCGTTGATGCCGTAGGCGGCCTGCAGAGCCGTGATGTCGTCGAGGAGGTCCTGGGCGGCCATCGCACTGTACTTACGCTGGTAGGTCAGTTCGAAGCAGAACCGGCACCTGTACACGCACCCCTTGCTGGACACGTAGTTCAGCGTTCGGGAGGCCACCGTCGGGTCGTCACGGATGTACTTGGCGACGTCCAGCAGCGACCACGGGTAGGCGCCAAGATTCCCGGTCCGCGGCGGGTTGACCGTCCCGCACACCACGCACCCGCCGTCGTCAATGCGCAGGCCCGGGACCAGGCGACGCGGGGTGCGGCCGAGGAGCGCCTTCACGTACTCGACCATGGAGTTCTCGCCGGGCCCCTGGAGGACGGCGTCGACCAGCGGATGCGCCGCGGTCTGCTCGGGCTGCACATTCACGTGCGGACCGCCGAAGACGACCGGGGGAGAGAACGGGTGTTGCTTGGCTGCGCGCACCATGTTCAGGGCGTGGCCGATCTGGCCACCTCCGGTCATGATGCTCACCCCGATGCACACGGTGTGCTCAAGGTGCTCGTCCAGGAGGCGATCCCATGCCGCCATGTCCTGCTGGTTGCCGTCGAACAGCACCACGTCGACCAGGCCGCTGGCCATCAGCGGTTTGGCGAGCGTGAGCAGCGAGAAGGGCATCCAGTGGTAGACGTAGTCCTTCTCATGGTCGATCTTCGGGTAGGCGAGGATGACGGTGGGCCGGCCGGTCGTCTCCTGCCGGGAAGCAGGGATGGCCGGGGACTGGGTCAGGCCGCCTGGCAGCCCCATGTAGACGCTCATCGGCCGGCCTCGACCAGATGCTGGGGAGTGGCGTTGCCGGGACGGAAATAGGAGGCGGCGTACATCTCGAAGGCCGCCTCCAGCTGTGCGACCAGGCCCTCACTGTCGCCCTTCTCCAGCAGCGGGGCGAGGTCGACGGTGACGTCCTCGCGCAGCAGGCAGAACTGCAGTCGGGCATCGGCCGTCAGCCGCAGGGCCATCAGCGCGTCGTGGCAGGGAAACAGGGGACAGCCCCGGCAGACCGATCCGTACCAGGCGCCGGCGTTGGAGTCCTTGATCACGACCTTGGTGCCCGAGGGCATCGTGAACACGGTCATGGGGTGACCCAGGCCCCCCTGCTGGAGGACTTCCTCGTCGATTGCCCGCACCCGCAGGTCGCCGGCCAGCTCCTCGAGCGGCACGTACAGGTCCGGCAGCTGAAGGTGCCGCTTGATTTCCAGGCGTCGGGCGAAGCTCTCGCTCGATTCGTTGAGGTCCTTGATGATGTCGAGAAGTTTCACGCTGTGAACGCCGGCCTCCTCGCAGAACTCGATCAGGGGATCGATCTCCTGGGAGTTGATTCCGGACATCACCACCACGTTCACCTTCACCGGGACGCCGGTGGCGACGCACGCGTTGATTGCCGCCAACACCTCGGCATGGTCGTTGACGCCGCAGATTTCCCGATGGAGTTGTGGGCTCAACGTGTCCAGCGAGACGTTGAACAGAGTCACCCCCGCCTCAGCCAGGGCCGGTGCCAACTCGCCGATCCGCGGGTGCCGCGAGATGACCTCGATCTCGCGCATGCCGGCTTCCTGCCGCAAGCGCCGCACTGCGTCGACAAGCGGCTCGTACAGCGCCGGGTCTCCACCGGTCAGCTTGATGGCTTCGACGCCTTGGCCCCTCGCGGCGGCGGCCACGGTGATCAGGTGGTCGGGGACCAGATCCGTACCCGACTCGGTAGCCACTGCTTCACCCGAGGGGCGGCAGTAATAGCAGCTTCTCCTGCACCGGGAGTTCACTGTCACCCGTAACTGCGGTTTGCGCATGTCACCCATCCCTCGGACATCGCTGACATTCACGTGCACAGCCTTCCGGCCCCCCTCTCTGGTCAGCAAGAACATGGAGAAGACTCGATGTCAGGGTTTGCTCGACCTGAACGCCAAACCATGACAGGAGCATCGACGCGGCTGGTCACGGTAGTTGGCACTCGGTAGGGCCCGGGGCTGGGCAGGCCAGCCGTCTCACCCGCAACACCTGATCACTTTCGGCGCCGCCTTCGTCGCGGCGCTGGAGTCGTCTACTGGTCACCTATGACCCGGCGCGGGACTTTGCTGGGCGGGGAGGGGAACCGCGGGGAGCTAGAATCCCGCGCCGGGGGCTTGCACCACAGGCGGTTTGTCACCACCCGGTGGTCCAGGTCCGTGCCGCCGGACCACCGGGCGGCCGTCTAGGTAGCGGCGTTGCGCAGGGCGAGGCAGGCCAGCGGTCCGCGCAGGTCGTAACGGACGGCCTGGGCCCATCCGCTGGTGAGCGCGGCGATGTCTTCTTCGGGTATCCCGCCGGGTTGCCGGGCGTCGTCGGAGACGACGGGGATCACCGCGTACATCTGTCCACCGGGGCGCAGCCAGTGGTCGCGGACTCGGCGGACCCAGGCGGTGGGGTCGGTGAGGAAGGGGAGGGTCAGTCGGCACACCACTAGATCGATGTGGCCCCGTGGCAGGGTGGGCGGGTCGCCCTGGTTGAGGTCGTGATGGTGGTAGCGGACCCCGGGCAGGGGCGTGCGGCGCGCGGCGTTCAGGGCGGTGTCGGCGAAGTCGATGCCGGTGACGTTGTAGCCGAAGCGGTGGAGCTGACGACTGAAGGCGCCGTTCCCGCAGCCCACGTCCACCGCGACATGCCCGCCCTGTATCGGGAAGTGCCGGGTGAAGAGCATCAGCTCCCGGTCGGTGATCAGCTGGTAGCTGCGGCCTTCCGCCTCCCAGGCGTTCCAGACCGCGGCCGAAGGGTTTGTGATCGAGGTCGTCACGCCGCCGCTCCCGTCGCTACCCGTTCGGTTTCGGCCCGGTCGGCCACGCCGGTCTCCGGCTCGCGACCATGCCGAAGCCGTACCGCGTGCTGTGCGGCGGTGAACGGCGGCAGCCCGACGGTGACGCGGCGGGCGTCGAGGTGTTCCGGCTCCCGGATAGGCAGGGCCTCCACGCCGTCTGGGCCGAGCCGGTGCTGGGTGCCGTACAGCTGGGCGTGTCCGGCGTTGATGCTGCACCGGTCGTGCAGGTGGGCCCACTGCTGGATCGTTGCCTCGCCGTGCTCGACGGCGGTGGTCAGCAGGCGCAGGGCCAGTCGTTGGAAGTCCGGGAGCGTGTCGGCGCGCAGGGCGAGCTGCCAGGCGGCCTCGGCACCGTCCTCGCCGACCAGGCTGCGCCCTGGCCACCCGTTGGCACCCATCACGCGCCGCAGGACCAGGGCGTTGGCATGGTCGATGTGCAGGCCCATGGAGATCTCGGCCTCGCTCAGCAGTCCACGGAGGAGTTTGCTGCGGTGCTCCCGTGCCGTGGTGGCTCGGTTGATCAGGTCGCGGGCGATGTCCGGCCGCTGCGGTGGCGTCGTCACAGATCATGCTCCGAACTGGAGGACGGACAGGAGTTTGCGGGCGGTGGGCATATTGATGTCGCCTAGGGCGCCGGCGGCAGTGCCGTCGCACCGCAGGCAGTGGGGGTGGAAGAGCAGGTCTAAGAACCCGCGGCCGGTCGCCGTTGGAGCCCGCCCCTCGTCCTGCGCCACGGGTGGGCAGGTGCCCGGCAGCAGGCCGGGGCGGGTGCTTGGGGGAGAAGGTGTCCCTTCGAGAACACCACCGGCACGAAGGCCATCGTGGTCGGCTAGCAGGGCGTGCAAACGCCTTGCAGGATCTGCAAGGGGCGGCCCGTGCAGGTTGTCAGCGCGGGGGCCGCAGGCCGCTGCCGCGCGGCCGGCGCGAGGAACGCAAGTTGCCGCCTCGCGACCGGAACGTCACGCCCGATTCGGCCAGGCGTCGGTGAACGTAGCCGTACGACCGTCCCGACTCCTCCGCGAGGGCGCGGATCGACGCACCTGCGTCGTACTTCTTCCGTAACTCCGCGGTGACGCGATCCTGTTGCTCGGCCTTGAGCCGCTTGCGGGGCGCGGGCCAGGAGAAATCAGACACAGGCTTCGATCTCCTCTTCGAGGTTGACGATGGTGACGCCGCGCAGCTCGCGCACGAGCTGCGAAGCCAAGATCCAGGGCGTGAGCCGCCGGTCCCTGTACGAAAGGGGCGGGACGTCGTCCTCTGCGTACGTCTTGATCGGCTCGGGGGCCTGGAGACCCCTGCTCTGGTAGTACGTGCCGAGCACCCCGTACAAGGCCGGTACCCGGGCGCGGAGGGCGACGACGCCCTCCTTCAAGAGGTGGCCGCACTGCTCGGACGCGATGCCCGCGTGCTCCAGGCAGAGCGGCGGCTGGGCGGTGCGGTACCCCTCGATCCAATCGGTCGACGTGGCGTCGGACGGCGGTGAGGCGAGGAAGAGATACCCCAGGGATGTCCGGCTGGCTTGCTGAACGCAGCCCTGGCACAGCAGTTGCTCCATGCACTCCCGTTGGCGTGCCGGGTGCACGTCGCGCCAACGGGGCTTGCCGAGCAGGGTGTTGCCGAGGCGGTTCTGCGAGCATCGGGCCCAGAGGACGCCTCGGGCGTCCCGGTCTCTCGGTCCTTCGTCCGCGTAGTACAAGCCGCCGTTGGGGCCGGGCCTCGCGCCCAGTATCGACGCCGAGGCGGGTTCCTCGTTGGTGCGGGCGGTGATGTACGGGACGAACGTGGGCCGAGCCATCAGCTGGCTCACGCCGGGACCGCCACGGGGCGGTGCGGTGCGATGATCTGCCCGTTCGGCAGCAGCTCGCCTGTGTCCTCGAAGAACAGGATGCCGTTGCAGAGCAGCGTCCACCCTTGCTCTGGGTGGCTCGCCAGGGCTTGCGCGGCCTCGCGATCAGAAGCTTCTGCGCTGGGGCACGGCGGGTGATGCTGACACATCGTAAGTCTCCGGAAGTGGGGCTGGTCAAGGTGATGTTCCGGGGGTGTCGCTGACGGGCCCGGCCCGGGTCAGGGCAAGCAACCGACTGGCGGAGTACAGCAGGATGCGCAGCCGCCGCCGTGCCGTGTAGTTCCGGCTGGCGTGGGTGCCGCTGATGAGATCGTGCGCATGCTCGACGACGCTCTTGGCCGTGGTGTTCGCACTGGAAGCGTTGAGATGGGCCTGGCAGTACGGCAGAAGGTTGGTGATGACCGCCTCCACCCTCGGCACGTCCAAGCCGACCAGGTTCTCGGCATCCGGGCGGTTCAGGGATGCGCGAGCGTCGAGGATGACCTGGCGGGCTTCCTCGCGAAGGATCGCAAGCTCATCACCGGGCTCATCACCCCACACCGCGGCGGTGATGGCCTCCAGCAACGTCATCCGGGTCACGACGGTCCTCCCCGCATAGCAGTTCCAGCACGGGAGTCTTCCGGCGGCCCGTCCTCGGTCTGTCCGCCGTCCTGGTCCAGGTGGCACCAGTAGATGCGAGGCAGCGGTTTCACGCCGGCCTCCCGCTGGCGACGATGGCGCCAAAGTCCGGAAGGGGGGCGTCGTCGTCCTCGGCCACCATGTCCAGCAGCTCAAGGATCAGCCAGGCCAGGCGGCGGGCGTAGGGATTCGTGGGGGCGAAGCCCTTGGCCGATCCCTCTTCGTCCAGACGGTGTGCCCGGCCCACCTTCTGTACCAGGTCCTTGTCCGGGTGGCCCCGGGCCAATTGGAGGGCGTCCGTCACGAGGGGCCAGAGGCAACCTCGAAGGCGCGGTACGAGGAGCTGCAGGTCATCGGCATCCAGCGGGACAGCGCCCAGGCCGAGGACCTTCTCCAGGTCGTCGTCCACGTCCTCCTTGATGAAGGAGTCCTTCAGCGCGCTCAGCAGATCCAGCAGGGAGCCGGGGCCGAGACGGCGCGCGGGTTCGACGTTCATCTCGCGCGCGGTCTCGGCGCTCCTGACGGGCAGCGGGGGGTGACCGGCATTCATGCAGCGGCCTCCTTACTGCGGGCGCGGAGTTCGATCCACACGTCCTTTCCGCTGAGCGTCGGGTCGGCGCCCCAGGCATCGGCTGTCCGGGAAAGCAGGAACATCCCGCGACCGCTGGTGCTGAACCAGTCCGGCTCCAGGACGACGGGCAGCCGGCTGCTGCTGTCGCTGACGGTGACGCGCACGCCGTCAGGCAGGCGTTGCAGGGTGAGGACGCAGTCCGGGGACCCCGCGTGCTTGGCCACGTTGCTCAGCAACTCCGTGGTGCACAGGCAGGCGGGAGCGGTGAGCTCGTCACGTCCCCACAGCCGCAGGTGCGCACCGAGGATTCGGCGGACGCCCGCGAGACCCTGGGGTCTGACGGTCAACTTCTGCTGGTACTGCTTGGTGGACGACGGGCCGGAACCGGACCGGTTCCCGTCGGGGGCAACAGGCGGGTTACTGCTTGATGAGTACGTGGTGCGGGGGGTGGGGGTCATCAGGTCCTCCGGGGGGTGAGGAGCACTGTGCGAGCGACCACGGCGGCCTTCTTGCGCAACGAAGAAGCGGGCGCCGGCCTGTCCGACTGCGGCCGGACCAGGCGACTGGCTTCGGCAAGGCACCGAACGAGCTGGACCGGGGCGGTCAGGAAGGGTGCCAAGCCGGGCGTGAGGTCATCGTCCGGCGGCTGGAGCCAACGCGAGGTCGAGGTTGCGGTCGGCGCCGAGGCCGGGACCTGGATCATGTGGTTCCGGCCCAGGCAGGCCGGCCTGCGCGTGTGAGGCCCCCACTCCGGGGTGGAGACGAGTTCGCTCCACCGGGTGCTGGTGCCGCAAGGCACGAGAATGACGCCGAGCCTCAAGGGCGGGAAGACCAAAGCGGGCCCCAGAGGCTGTTCGTAGCGCTCGAGGATCCGGTAAGCGGCCTCCACGAGCGGTCGTTCGGCCAGCACGACGTCGAAGGTGACCCCGGTCCGCAGACGGCGCGGCAGCGCAGGGTTCAGCGTCCAGGCGGTGGCCGCTGTATCCGGATGCGGGGCGGCCTTTGCCAACCACGAGGTCAAGCCATGACTTTCGACCTGCGGCGAACTGCGCGTCTCCATCGCGTACTCCCGGGTCGGCCTCATCGGCACACACAGTGCGTGCGGCGTGACCCAGTGCAGCGAAGAGGGGAGGAGTGGGCCAGCCCCTTTCGCCGGAACCCTGGCCCCCCTTTGCCTCCCTTCGCCCCCTCCTTTTGCCCCTCCTTTTGCTTCTACCAGCACCGATTCCGGGAGGAAGCCTCCCTGGCCCGCGCTCGGAGCTACTACGGTGAGTCGGAAGCAAAGGACCGAGGGGTGCCCACCGTGCAGCCGAAGCCGAGAAACGTGCATCTACGAGGCCGTCGGCGTGCCCGGAACCGTACGCAGGAGGAGATCGTTCGCGATCTCATCGGGTTCGCGGATCGGCTGCACGCGGCAGGCGAGATTCGGAAGCGGCTGTCGCTGAGCGTGAAGCAGTACGCGAAGTGGGAGACGTCGCCGCCGCCGTGGCCCCACCCGGAGACCAGGGTCGTGCTGGAGAAGTTCTTCCAGTGCCGGGTGACGGACTTGGGGTTCACCCCGCCCCAGGACGAAGAACCTTCGACCGCCGGCCCGTCGGTGCCTCCTGGTGCTGGAAGCGAACGCGGCAAGCCGGCCCGCCTCTTTGCGGGCGCTGCCTCGTTAACCGAGGAGAGCCCGCCGTGGCTCGCGCCTACCATTCCCGACCAGGGCGGCGCGTCGGACTGGCGCATTGGCGAGGCGGAGGTCGAGCTGCTCCGTACTGCGGCCGACGATATGGACGCGATCGACCAGCAGTTCGGTGGCAACCGCCTGTGGCGTCCCACCCGCGCTCATCTCCTGTGGGTCCACCACATGATCGACCGGGGCATCTACGACGATGAGCTGGGCCGACAGCTCCACACCGTCTCCGGCCGGCTGACGACGAGTCTGGGCTGGTTCTGCTACGACGCCGGCCGCCAGGACGATGCCCGGAAATACTTCTCCGAGGCGCTGAACACGGCACTCTTCACGGGCGACGACATCCTCGCGAGCCGCACGCTCAGCAATATGGCGAGGCAGGCAGTCGATCTGAACAAAGGCAGAGAGGCCGTCCGGTTCGCGCGCCTCGCCCAGACACACGCCAAGGAATGGGCGGCGCCCCACCGGGTGGCGGCGCTGCTCTCCATCAGGGAAGCGCAGGGCCACGCCCGGATCGGCGACGATCTCGCCTGCGAAAAGGCCATCCGACGAGCCTGGCGTGCCTGGGAGCGAGGCGTCGACGATCGCGATCCGGAGTGGACCCTCTTCCTCAACGAGGCGGAGCTCACGTGTCTTGAAGGTATGTGCCGCCTTGACCTGGGGCAGAACGGCCGGGCACAGAAACTCCTCGCCCATTCCGAAGCGCTCCAGGACATCGCGCACTCCAGGAACCGGGGAATGTGCCTTGGCCGACTGTCGGCTGCTGCTCTCGGAAACAGAGACGTCGACCACAGCGTGGCCGCGGCGACGGAATCCCTACGGCTCATCGAGAGAGGGATGTCGTCCGCCCGTGCCATGAACCAGCTGACCATCGTGCATAACGGGCTGGCCCGCCACCGTCGAAAGCCCGAGGTACGAGACCTGTTGGACCAGATCCGCGAACGCGTCGCGTGATCACCGGAAGATGAGGAAGACATACAGAGTGGACGTGCAGTTCCAGCGCTACGACGGAGTGTCGGCCAAGGGGATCGCCGAAGAGCTGATCGACGTATACGCCGAGGTGTACAACGTACCGCCGTACATCGGTGATCCCTTCTTCTCCGTCCAGATGTTCAGCGACCGGCTATATGCGGCGTTCGAGACCGAGGGTTTCGAGGTGCTCACAGCCCGGCTGGACGACCAGCTCGTTGGCTACGTCCACGGCGCCACCCTCCCCGCAGACAAGCCGTGGTGGACCTCCCTCGGAGCAGACCGTCCGGACGGACTGGCCGTGGCCGCCGATGCCGGCCAGATCTTCTGGCTCCGTGAACTGATGGTTCGCCCCGCCCACACCAACCAAGGTCTCGGGCGGCAGATCCACGACACCGTGATCGCCGGACGTGCGGAAACCGCCACCGTCCTCACCTGCATCGTTGACAACCAGCCGGCCCACGACGCTTACCTCCGCTGGGGATACCGCATCATGGGGCAGATCCGCCATGCTCCGGAATCACCGCTGTATGACGCCATGTACCTGTCCGCAGCGCTCTGACAGGGTTCACCACATGCCTGACGCATACACCGCTCCCTCGGCGATCACCCGCCGCAGCGACCGCCTCGCTCCGGGCGCCGATGCCCTTTTCGTCTATGGCACCCTCCAGTTCAGCCAGGTGCTGGACGCCCTTCTAGGGCGAATACCGGCGAGCACGCCGGCCTTCGCGGAGCACTGGCGCGCCGCGGCCCTTGAGCGCCGCGTCTACCCGGGCCTCGTGCCAGCCCCTGGACGGACGGTGCCGGGACTTCTTCTGACCGACCTCACGCAAGACGAGGTCCGCGCGCTCGACGACTTCGAGGACGACGCATACGACCTACGGTGCCTTCCGCTCACGGATGGCCGGTTCGGATGGGCCTACGTCTGGCCTGGTCATGAAGTGCTAGAAGCGGATTGGTCCTTCGACCGATTCGCTGACAGGCATCTCGCAGCGTACGCGGCACGCTGTGCGTCCCTGGCAGCCGCTCGCTCGCACCGAGCGGACCACCCGGAATCGCGACCCTGGCGGAGAACGGGGAGATGAAGACACGCATCACCGACTGGGACAAGGGCCCGTCGCCTCGACTCGGTTCGGACTTGTACGGGTGTGGGGCGACAGTCGGCTGGTGGCTGCCCTTGCGGGCGGGCACGATCTTGGCGGGCTGTCAGGCTAGGAGGATGGAATCCTGGGCGCGCGGGTCCTGCGCTCAAATGGTCGAGGCGCGGCCTCGGCCTCCTGAACCGGACGGCTTTCGATATTGGGCTCGGCTTAGCCCCGGCGACATGGCCTTCGTTGAGGTCAGCGGTCCACCGGGGCTTGCCGTGTCTAGTATCTGCGCCGCCGTTTTCCGGGGTGCCGGTGAGGCCCCGGTGGTGAATCGCGGGTAGCAGGTGTCACTGGCCTTGGGGCCTTCGCAGTTCGCCGTTCAGGATCCCTGCAACGAAGGTGTCGTACTCAGTGTCGTCGAATAGGTGGGCGGGCTTGTGCGGGTTCTTCGAATCACGCAGGGCGACGATGCCCTGGTCGAGGAAGGCCACCTCAACACAGGTCTGGCCGCCGCTGCTGGCGCTGTGCCACTGGGCGCCGGCGAGTTGGTCGGCGATCCAGGCCGGGTCGAGGTCGTTCTTGTTCATCAGGCAAGTTCCTTGGCGATGGTGTTCAAGAGGGACAGCGACGCCTTCTGTCCGAGGGCGTCGGACTTCAAGTGATCGGCGGTGGTGCGGTACACGTCTACTGTGTCCGGCTCGTTGAGGTGGAGCAGTGCGCGGATCGCCTCGATGACCACCGTGTCGCGGCCGGTGGCGAAGCTCATCAGCATGAACGCTCCGTCCATGCCTGCGTGGGCCCCGGCGCGGAACGGCAGGACCTGGATGGTGATGTTCGCGTCGGTGCGCGCGAGGCGGATCAGGTGCTCGATCTGGCCGCGTGCGGTGTCACGGCTGCCGACCTGCTGACGCAGCAGGCCCTCAGGCAGGACGGCCCAGATCTTCAGCCGCGGCGTGCGGTCGAGCATGTTCTGACGGTGCTCGCGGCGCATCGCGACGAAGCGGTCGATGTCCTCTGCCGTCTTCCACGCGCGGCTGCCCTCGATGACCGCCCGCTCGTACGCCTCGGTCTGGAGCAGGGCGTGCAGGACGACGGGGTTCCATACGAACAGGCTGTTGGCCTGCTCGATTTCGGAAAGGTAGTCGCCGAGCGGGTCGTTGACCACGCCCTCGAAGCGCTGCCACCAGTCGGGTTCGCCGGCCTTGCGGACCAGCTCGCGCCAGTGTTCGCGCACGGCCTGATCGTCGATGCGTAAGACTTCGAAGAAGTGGGGCAGTTGCTGGTACTTGACGCCTTGGGTGCCGTTCTCGATCTTGCTGACCGTGGAGAGCGACCGGTAGCCGAGCCTTTCGGCGGCCTCCTCCTGTGTCCACCCGAGCGCTTCGCGGGCACGTCGGACTTCTGTGCCCAGGCGCCTGCGGCGCGGGGTCGGTTCGACAGGCATCCGCACCTCCCTTCCACATGACGAAAGAGTAGCGAGCACGACAGCCCGCGCATACGCCCAATCCCCGAAAGGAAAGTCTTTCCTCTCCGTCACTCTTGCCTTTCCGCGAATGCCGGGTCCATCATCGAGGCTCGCGACATGCGGAGGGTGCTCTGCCTGGTACGGAGCGCTACGCCCGCCGTGCCTGCCCACACCGCTTGGAGGGCCCATGGCTGTGTCCGTCACCCGTGAAGCGAGGCGCTACCACACGGTCCTGACCGACATAGGTCCCGAGGCGCTCGTGGCCATGCGCGAGGTCACCCGCATCCATCTGCGGCTATGGCGCAAGGAAGAACTCAGCTTCACCGCCGAACTCGGGGTGAGCGAGTTGCTGACCAACGTCCTGGTGCACGCGCCCGGTGACTGCGAGGTGCTGGTGCGCGAGACAGTGGACGGTGTCGTGGTCGGAGTGACCGACTTCGACGACGCCCTGCCGGTCGTCAAGGAGCCCACCGAAGACCAAACCGGCGGCCGGGGCCTGTTCCTGCTCTCCCAACTCGTCGACGAGTTCGACATCCACCAACTCACGCGTGGCAAGCAGGTGTGGTTTCGCCTGATCCTGTCTGCCCGCGACGACGATTGTTGGCGGTCGGGCGGCCCGGCCAGCGCGTGTGGATGGCCCCGGCCCCCATGCCCCAGGACGGGCCAGTGACCGGCGTGGCGGCCACGCATCCCAATCTTCGATCTCGAGGAGCACCTGATGTTCAGTGTGTCCACATCGGCGAGTATGCGAACACCGGAAGTGGCCGGGGCGGTTGGTCAGGAGGCCGACCGCCCCGCTGACGTGAGTTCCCTGCGGGTCTTGGTGGTCGGCCAGGGCTACGTGGGTCTTCCGTTGGCGTTACGCGCCGCCCAGATGGGCCACCGCGTGGTGGGTCTAGACACCGACGAGAGCCGGGCCGAGGCCCTGGCGGGCGGCAGTTCGCCGGTCGAGGACATCACCGCAGCGCAGTTGGGGTCACTGCTGCGTGAGGGCACCTACCGCCCGACCGCGACGCCAGACGATGTGGCGGGGTTCGAGGTGGCAGTCATCGCGGTGCCGACGCCGTTGCACGAGGGAGTCCCCGATCTGTCGTACGTGATCGCCGCCGGCCGGACCGTGGGCCGCCATCTGCACGAGGGGGCGTTGGTGGTGCTGGAGTCGACCAGCTACCCGGGCACGACCCGGACCGTCCTGGGCTCGGTGCTGGAGGAGGTCTCCGGGCTGCGGATGGGCAGCCAGTTCGCCCTGGGGTTCAGCCCGGAACGGATCGACCCGGGCAACCGGCTGTGGACACTGGCGACCACACCGAAGATCGTCAGTGGCATCGATGCGTCGTCGTTGGAGCGCACCGCCGCCTTCTACGGCGGGCTGGTCGAGCGCGTCGTGCCGGTGGGCCGGTGCGAGGAGGCGGAGCTCGCGAAGCTGCTGGAGAACACCTTCAGGGCTGTGAACATCGCGCTGGTCAACGAACTCGCGGAAGTTGCCCGCGACACCGGCCTGGACCTGCGCGAGGCGGTGGAGGCGGCGTCGACCAAGCCGTTCGGGTTCATGCGCTTCGACCCCGGCCCCGGCATCGGGGGCCACTGCCTGCCGGTCGATCCGGTGTATCTGTCGTGGTGGGCGGCCCAGGCCCGCGGCCAGGGCTCGCGCCTGATCGACCTCGCCGCGCAGATCAACGGCGCCCGCCCCGCCTACGTGGTGAATCGGGTGGGACAACACCTCACCTCGCGGGGCCGGTCGCTCGACGGCGCGCGGGTGCTGTTGCTGGGCTTGGCCTACAAGCCCGGCAGCAGCGACCTGCGTGAGTCCCCGGCGCTGGATGTGGCCCGTCTGCTGGCGGCCCGCGGGGCACAGGTCAGCGCGACGGACCCCTTCGTGGACCCGGCCTCCGCCTTGGCCGCGCTGGAGAGCGTACGGCTGGTGATCGCGACCGATGACGAGCTTGCCGCTGCGGACGCCGTGGTGTTGCTGACCGACCACGAGGTCTTCGACTACGACCAGGTGGCCGCCCGCTCCCCTTTCGTGCTGGACTGCCGGGGCCGCCTGGCCGACCGTCTGACCGCCGCTGCCGCGGTGGAGCAGTTGTGAGGGGCGGGCTGCGGGTCACTGTCACCGGCGGGGCCGGATTCATCGGGTCGAACCTGGTCTACTGGCTGCTGCGACACCCGGCGGTCGGCCGGGTCACGGTCGTGGACGACTGCTCCACCGGCAGCATGAGCCTGTTGGGCAGCGACCTGGCGGATACCGACTTCCGCCGTGGGAGTGTGCTCGATGCGGGCCTGATGGAGAAGGCCGTGACCCGGGCCGACGCCGTGGTGCATCTGGCCGCGCTGCCGTCCGTTCCCCGGTCGGTGCTCGACCCGGTGGCCAGCCATCACGCGAACGCCACCGGCACGCTCCAGGTCCTGGAGGCGGCCCGCCGCGCCGGCGGGCCGCTGGTGGTGGCGGCTTCGTCGTCGTCCGTCTACGGAGCCCAGCCGAGCCTGCCCAAGTCGGAGGACAGCCGGGCGATGCCGCTGAGCCCGTACGCGGTCTCGAAGTTGGCGGCCGAGGCGTATCTCGGCGCCTACCACGCCTGTTACGGCCTGCCGGTGCTCCCGTTGCGGTTCTTCAACGTGTACGGCCCCCGGCAGCGGGCCGGGCATCCGTACGCGGCCGTCGTGCCGACCTGGATCGACGCCGCCCTGTCCGGCAGTGCGGTCACCGTCCACGGCGACGGCACCCAGACCCGTGATCTGACCTGCGTGGACACGGTGTGCCAGGTGATCACGACCGCGATCACCGACCGGGTGACGTCCCCGTGGCCGGTGAACCTGGCCCTGGGCACCCGGACCTCACTGCTGGACCTGGCCGCTCTGCTGGGCAACGTGCTCGGCTCCCCGCTGCGCATCGAGCACACCGGGCCCCGGCCCGGGGACGTGGCCCACTCGCAGGCCGATCCCTCCCGGCTACTCGACCTGTTCCCGGGCGCGAGGGCCGTTCCGCTGCGCGAGGGCCTGGAGCACACCGTCGCCTGGCACCGCGAACAGCGCGCCACATCCGGCCCGCCCGCCGGGGGGAGCTGATGCATATCCTGATGTACCACTTGGTGAAGGACCTGCCCGGCCCGATGGCCGTGCCGCCGGACCACTTCGTCGCACAGATGGACTTGCTGGCGGACGGCCCGTACACGGTGGTGACTGAGGACGACCTGCACACGATGGTCGCCCGCGGAATGCCCCTGCCGGCAAACGCCGTGATGCTCACCTTCGACGACGGCTACGCCAACACGATCGCAACAGTGTTGCCGGTGCTGGAACGGCTCGGCCTGCCCGCCGTGATGGCGGTGTGCGGCGGCTATCTCACCGGGGATCGGCCGCGCCGTGTCCGGCACCCGGTGCAGGAGATGGCCGATCTCGACCAGGTGCTGCAGTGGGCGGCCTCGGGGCGCGCCGTCGCCGCGCACAGCTACACCCACCAGCGGCTGACCACCGTCAGCGATCTGACGCTCGCCTGGCAGACCGCCGGCGACTGCGAGGTGCTGACCGAGCTGCTGGGCCAGGTGCCGCGCACGTTCGCCTACCCGTACGGCGCCTACGACGCCCGCGTGCAGCGGGCCGTCGCCGAGCTGTACCCGCTGGCGCTGGCTACCGATGAGCACCACCGCCCCGACCTACACCGCCCCTACGCCCTGTCCCGCATCCAGGTCGACCCCGCCTGGAGTCTGGCCGCGTTCCAGGCGGCGCTGGACAGCGACACCGACCCGGCCGCCGCCGAGCGCGCCGCCCGTGAAACCGACGCCCGCACCCGCCCCTGAGGAGCGCAGCCGATGACGAACACCGGCGCTCGCACCGTCGCCCTGTACTGGCACAACGGCCGCTCCCTGGGCCACACCTCCCGCACAGCGAAAGTGGCCCGCTATCTGCTCCGCTCGCCCGAGCCGTACTCGATCGCTGGGATCACCGGCGCCTACCGCGGCCTGGACCTGATCCCGCCCGAAGTCGACATCATCAAGATCCCGGCGTTCGCGAACTTCGACGACCCGTCCGGCTGGAACCTGCGCCCGCGCCTGGCCATGAACGAAGCCACTCTCCACCAGGTCCGCGCCGACCTCATCACCGCCTTCCTGCGCCACTACCGGCCCGAGGTCCTGATGAGCGACCACATCCCCCGCGGCACCGACGACGAGTTGGTGCCCGCGCTGGAGGCCCGCTATGTCGAGCACGCCGTGCTCAGCTTGCGAGGGGTGCTGTTCGACCGGGACAAGACGCTGCGCAAGTACTTCGGCGAGCACGGCCGCGGCCCGTGGTTGCTGGAGCACTACTGCCAGGTCAACGTGCACACCCACCCGGAGGTCTTCGACCTCGCGGACTACTACAAGATCCCGCAAGAGGCCGCCGACCGCCTGCACTACACCGGCTACCTTGCCGAGCCCTACGCACTGCCCCGGGAGCAGGCCCGCGAGCAGGTCGGAGTCAGCCCCGACGAGCGGCTGATTGTCGCCGCGATGGGTGGCGGCCAGGGCGCCGGCGGGGTGTGGCGTGCCCTGTCTGCGGCTCTGCGCGGCCGGCGCGCCCTGTTCGACCGGGCCTTGCTGGTCACCGGCCCCTACCTGGAGCCTGAAGACCAGCGGGCCTTGCGGCAGCTGTGGGAGAGCGACCCGGCGGTGGAGATTCGGGTCTATGAGCCGGGTCTGCTGCCGTGGATGCGGGCCTGTGACCTGTTCGTCGGCGCAGCCGGGGCGAACATGCTGGGGGAAGTCCTGGCCACCGGCGTCAACTCGATCGCCATCCCCCGGCAGGTGAGGGAGATCGAGCAGCAGGTCCATTCCCAGCGTCTGCACGAGCTGGGCCTGCTGCGGAAGGTCGATCTCCCGGACGTTCTGGGCGGTGCGCTGGAGCGGGCGGTCCCGCTGGCTCTCACCGAGCCGCTGGCCCCGGACGGAAGGCGCTACCTGTGGGACGGCGGGGCGTACGACCGTCATTTGCCCGGCGGCCTCCGCGGCACCGCGTGCGCCTGTACCAACGCCCGGGCCACCTCGTCGGCTTCGGGAGGACCCGCGTGAGGGGCCCGGGGAGGACTGTCACCGGCTGTACGGTCGTGCATTCCGGCACCGTGCTCCACACCGCCCCCGAGGCAACGCGACCCGGCTCCGTGCTGATCTGCCGGGGCAGCGTGAGCCACGACTGCCCCCACGACCCGGTGCCGATCGACGCCGGCGGCTGCCTGGTCAGTCCGGGCCTGGTGGACATCCACGTCCACGGCGCGCTCGGCCACGACCTGACCGAGCCCGAACCGGCCGCCTGGCGTCGGGTACTCGACACCCACCTGCACACGGGCACGACCACGGCGCTGGCCACCCTGGCGAGCACCAGCCCCACCGAGACCTCCACCGCGCTGGCCACCGCCGCCGAACTGATCGCCGATCAGCAGGCGCCCACCCTGGCCGGCGTCCACCTCGAAGGCCCGTGCCTGGCCCCCGAACAGCGCGGCGCGCACGACCCCGCACAGCTACGGACGGCCGCAGAGGTCCTGCGCGAACTGACTCCGCTGCCCGACGCCTTGCGCATGGTGACCCTCGCGCCGGAACTGCCCGGCGCCGACGCGCTGATCTCCTACCTCGCCGAGCAGGGCGTCCGCGTGTCCGCCGGGCACAGCAGCGCCACCCCCGAACACCTGGCCCGAGCCCAACGGCTCGGCCTGAGCCACCTCGCGCACCTGTGGAGCGGCCAGTCCGCCATGAGGCGCCCGGCACTGCACCGGCTCCCGGGACTGCTGGAAGCGTCACTCGCATCCGACGAGCTGACGGCCGAGGTCATCGCGGACGGCCACCACCTGCCTGCGGTCCTGCTGACCATCGCCCTGCGCTGCCTGGGGCCGGACCGGCTGTGCCTGGTCTCCGACGCCACCGCCGGAACCGGACTGGCCCCCGGCTCAGCCTTCCGCACCGGGGCGAGCACCGGGCGGGTCCACGACGGCTACGCCGCCACCGAGGATCACACCAGCCTGTGCGGCAGCGTCACGCCGCTGGGGGTCACCGTCGCCCGGATGCGGGAGCTGACCGGCGCCTCGGCCTGGGACGTGGTGACGATGGCGACCGCCACCCCCGCCCGCGCGGCCGGCCTGTACCCGCGCAAGGGCAGCCTGCTGCCCGGAGCAGACGGCGATGTCGTCCTGTTCGGGCCGGACCTGAGCGTGCGGGCGGTCATACTCGGCGGGCGCCTGGTCACCGGTGGCCCCCCGGACGGTGGCCGGTGAAGCAGCCGCTGAAGGTCCTGCTGATCGGGGCCGGAACCCGGACCCGGAAGGTCTACGTACCCTGGCTGTCCGGCGTGCCGCCCTACCAGGCGGAGCCGGTTCGGCCGCTGGCCGTGCTGGACACCGACACGGAAGCCGCCCGGAACGTGGCCCGCGATCTGCCTGGCGCGGCCGTCGCCCGTCTGCGGGACCTGGACCTCATCCTGACCGGCAGCCGGCCCGACCTGGTGGTCGTCGCTACTCCCGACGCGAGCCACCGCGACTACGCGGCCCGCGCCCTCGCCGCGGGCTGCTCGACGCTGGTGGAGAAGCCGTTGGCGACCACGGCCGAGGACGCCTTCGCCCTCGTCCGCGCCGATCAGGACACCTCCGCGCGGCTGCTGGTCGGCCACAACCTCCGCTTCACCAACGTCCACGGCCACATCCGCGCCCTGCTGACCGGTGGGCACATCGGCGCGGTGACCGGCGCCGACTTCCACTACACCCTGGGCGCCTCGCATTCCCGCAGCTACTTCACCCGCTGGCACCGCACCCGCGCCGCCTCCGGCGGGCTGGAGGTCACCAAGGCCAGCCACCACCTGGACCTGCTGGCCTGGTGGCTCGGCGTACAACCCATCGCGCTCACTGCCCTGATGGAGCACTGCCATTACCTGCCCGGCAAGGACGGCATCCCGGCCGACGCCGACATCCACGACCGCCTGCACGCCCTGATCCAGTACAGCTCTGGTGCCACCGTCCACTACGCGCTGACCCTGAACGCGCCCGTCGAGGGCTACACCTGCACCCTCCGCGGAACCGAGGGGGTCTTAACCGTCCGCTACGACGCCCGGTCCGGTCCCCACCTCGTGCACCTGCACACCACATCCGGCGCCGGCAGCGCCCGCCAGGAGATCGCCCGCGAGGAAGGAACCCACGCCGGCGCCGACCGCCGCATGCTCATGGCGCTGCCCGAGGCCATTGCGCCCGGCGCCCCGCCGTACTTCGCCACCGCCGCCGAAGCGGCTCTCGCCGTCGCCACCGGCACCACCATGTACGACTCCAGCCGCCAGGGCCGACGTCTGCCGGTCCCTCAGCCCACCGCCCCCGGAGAGTCACGATGAAGCCCACCGTCGTCCGTACCCCCAACGGCCTGGACCTGACCTACCGCCAGATCCCCCCGGGCGAGCTGCTCGCCCTGAGCGCCCGCCCCGAGCAGGAGACCGCGCTGGTCCTGCTCTCCGGCCGGATCACTGCAGCCCTGCCCGACGGCGACGACACGGTCGAGCGTGCCGATCCCTTTACCGCGCCCGCGGCCGGCTGGCACCTGCCGCCCGGCATTCAGGCGACCGCGACCGCCGGCCCGGGCGGTGCCGAGGTGGTCGAGGTGCACTCGCCGATCACCGCCACGCCGCCCGAGGCCAAGGACGCGAGTGCGATCACGGCGCCTGAACGGGAGGTCCGCGGCAGCGGATCGTTCGAGCGCCACGTCACCACCCTGCTCCAGCCGCCGCGGACCTCCGGCCTGCTGCTGGGCGAAACCCTCGCGCTGGACGGCCGCTGGTCCACCTACCCGCCGCACCGCCACCAGCACAGCAACCCGCCCGACGAGACCGCGCTCCAGGAGGCGTTCGCCTTCCGGGTCCGCCCCTCCAGCGGCTTCGGTGTCCTGCTCACCTACGACGAGAGCGTTCACGACGCCCGCCCCATGGTGATCACCGACACCAGCCTGGCCACAGTCCCCCACGGATACCACACCATCGCCGCCGCGGCGGGACACGACCTCTACTACCTGTGGGCCGCGCACGGCGAAGCCGACACGCACCTGGCCATGCACACCGACCCGGCCCACGCCTGGCTCCTGGACTCCTGACCGCAAGGAGTCCAGGCCGCTCCATCCCTGATCAGCCAACCGCCATGAAGGGAAAGCCCGTGAGCGCATCGTCACCCTGCGGCCTCGCCGTCGTCACCGGCGGCAGCGTCGGCATCGGTCTGGCCACCGCCAAGGCCCTGGAGAAGGCCGGGTACACCGTCATCGCCGCCTCCCGCCGCCTGGCCACGGTCCCGTCCGCCCCCACCGGCATCACCACGCACCAGCTCGACGTCACCGACGCCGACTCGGTGGCTGCACTGGAGCGCACCGTCGCCGAGCACCCCGCTGAGCTGACGCTTCTGGTGAACAACGCCGGCATCCCCACCCACGCCGCCACCATCGCCGACAGCGACATCACCGACTGGCGCGGCACCTACGAGACCAACGTCGTCGGCGTCGTCCAGATGACCCAGGCCCTGCTGCCCCACCTGATCCGCAACCGCGGCCACGTCCAGTTCATCGGCTCCACGGTCGGCCGCGTCCCCTACGAGCGCGGAGCCGCCTACGCCGCCAGCAAGTACGCGCTGGCCGCCCTCGTGCAGACCCTGCGCCTGGAGCTGAACGGCGAGCCCGTCCGCATCACCGAGATCGCCCCCGGCATGATGCGCGGCGACGAGGCCGGCGGCGAGTTCATGCGCACGCGGTTCAGTAACGACGAGGCGGCCATCGCCGCCGTCTACCAGGGCGTCGAACACCCGCTCACCCCCGAGGACATCGCCGAGTGCGTGGTGTGGTGCGCCACCCGCCCCGCCCACGTGGACATCGACCTGATGGAGGTCCGGCCCCTGGCCCAGGCCGCCCAGCACAAGGTGCACCGCACGAGCTGACCGCACCGGGCCGGGGGCCTGTACCAGGTCCCCGGCCCGGCCCGCCGCTACTCCTGGGAGACCGCCATGCCCTCCGCCCAGCCGCCCACCACCCGCACCCACGTGGTGATGATCCTTCGTCACTTCACCGTCGGCGGCCTTGAGCGCGTCCTGCTCAGCCACGTCCGCATCCTGCTGGCCGCCGGATGCGAGGTCACCGTCTGCGTCCTGGACCCCGGCCGCGACAACGCGCTCGTCGCCGAACTCCCGCCGCAGGCCCGGCTCGTGATCGCTCCCCGCACCCGCCTGCGCCGCATCGTCTTCCTCGCCCGCCTGGTCCACGGCACCACGGTCCTGCTCCAGTTCGGCGACGGCCGCCTGTACCCCTCCATCCGCCCCGCCCTGCGCACCGCGCGCACCGTCGTCCGCTTCTGCCACTCCGACTACTCCCACCTGCGCACGGGCACGAAGAACTGGCTGGACCGGATCCTGGCGCGCTCGGAGGACCGCATCGTGGCCGTGGGAGGCCGCTCCACCCGCTTCCTCCTGGGCGACGTCGGCGTCCCGGCCGGCAAGGTCAGCACGCTGACCAACGCCACCGAGCCCCGCACCACCGCTGCGACCCCGCCCTGGCGCTGGGCGACCGAGCCCTACCTCGTCGCGGTCCAGAGCCTGTACCCCCACAAGGGCCACGACGCTCTCCTGCACGCCTTCGCCCGTGTCGTCGACCACGCCGACCAGCCCGTCCGCCTCGTCATCATCGGCGACGGAGACCAGACCATCCCCCTGCGCATGCTCGCCGACCGCCTCGGCATCACCGAACACGTCATCTGGCTCGGCGCCGTATGGCACAAGGACCTCGTGGACAGCGTCCTGGCCGGCGCACGCGGCTTCGTTTCGATGAGCCGCTTCGAAGGTGTGCCGATCTCCATCCTGGAAGCCCGCCAGCACGGCCTCCCGCTGGTACTCACCGACATTCCCGGCCACCGCGACGGCGCCGACACCTCCCCGGCCGCCTTCGTGCCGGTCGACGACACCGAGGCGTTCGCCCAGCACATCCTCGCCCTGCTCCGCGCCCCTAGCTCCCACCAGCCCGACACCTCCGCGCTCCAAGACGAATGGGAGCGCTACGCCCGCGAGTTCCTCGGCATCGTCGCCCCCGCATCCCGCACCGGCCCGTCCACGCACGAGCCGGCACCCGAAACCGGCAGGGGGCGCCGGTGAACAGCGACTTTTCCACCCCGATCCTCTACCTCGCATACAACCGCCCCGACCTGACCGCTCGCACCGTGCAACGGCTCCGCGAACTGCGCCCCACCCGCCTCTTCCTCGCCGCTGACGGCCCCCGCCCCACCGCCCAGGACACCGCGCGCACCACCGCTGTCCGCGCCGTGCTCGACACCGTCGACTGGCCGTGCACCGTCACACGCCGCTATGCCCCGCACAACCAGGGCTGCCGGGACGGAGTCGTGGGCGCCGTCGACTGGTTCTTCACCCACACCCCCGCCGGCATCATCCTCGAAGACGACTGCCTGCCCCACCCCAGCTTCGTCCCCTACGCCGAAGAACTCCTCACCCTCTACGCCGACGACCCCTCCGTCATGCACATCAGCGCCACCAACCCACTGCCCTACTCCGGACCACCCTCCTACCACTTCTCCCGGTACAACCGCGTCTGGGGCTGGGCCACCTGGGCCCGGGCCTGGCAGCACAACGACCCCGCCATCCGCGGCTGGCCCGCATTCAAAGCGCAGCGCGCACACCACCCCCACTTCCCCGACCCCGCCGAACGCCGCCTCTGGGAAGACCGCTGGGACGCCATCCACCGGGGAGAGCACCGAGAGAACTGGAACCACCAGTGGTTTCTTGCCTGTCTCATGCACGGTGGGAAAGCGATCGTCCCCGCCGTCAACCTGGTCTCCAACCTCGGATTCCGGCCCGACGCCACCCACACCACCAACCTCGGCGACAGCGAAGCCGAACTTCCCTGTGCCGCCCTGCTCACCCCGCTGACCCGCCCTGCCGGCCACGACATCGACGCTGCCCAGGACCGCCTGTACCGCCAGCGCTTCCTGCTCCCTCAGCGCACCGCACGTCCCGAGCACCGGGGTTCATGAACCAATCGCCGCCGCCTACGTCTGATAACCAGCACGATCGATCCTCCGTGCGACGGTCGCGGCAGGGCGGTCCCCAGAAGCGGTGCATTCCCGCGCCAATCCGGCAAGCTCCCTACCGGCCCGCGCTACGCTCGTGCCCACCCCGACCACCAAGGAGCCCGTGCCCCCGTGCCGTCGTTCTCCCACCTTCCCCACGCCGCCCAGCTCGACCTGCTCGAAGGGCTGACCCGGGCTGCGCTGACCGAGCACTACGGACTCGACGGCGCGGCCGTACGGATGGAAGTCCAGCAGTACGAGGACAACGCCGTCTGGCGCATCACCCCGCAAGGCGGCAGTTCCTTCGTGGCCCGCCTGTCCGTCCGTGACGGCCGCCCCGCCCACCAGCAGCGGAGCGAGATGCGATGGCTAGAGAGCCTGGCCGCGTCCCGAACAGTCGCTGTCCCCGAGCCCGTCACCACCACCGGCGGCCACTACGTGGTCCCCATCGAGGTCCCCGGCCACGACGAGCCAGCCACCCTCGCCCTGCTGCACTGGCTTCCCGGCACAGCAGAGCCCCCCTACCGCCAGCGAGGCGTGGCGCAGGAGATGGGCCGCGCGACCGCCCACCTGCACGAGCACGCCGCGACAGTGCCGCTGCAGGAGTTCGACCGGCCGGTCTGGGAAGCGGAGACGATCCTCCTCAAGGGGCACGCCCTCACCGATCCGGCCGCCCAGGAGCAGCTGGGCACCGAAGGCACCGCCGCTCTCCGCAAGGTCGCCGAGCTGATCACCCCGGCCCTGCAGGAGGGCGGTCAGGACGACCGCGGGCGCATCCATGGCGACCTCCACCGCGAGAACATGATCGCCCTGTCCGCAGGCGGCATCGGGGTCATCGACTTCGATGACTGCGGCACCGGCCACTACCTGCTCGACATCGCCACCGTGCTCTCATCCGTCCACCGGATCGCACGGGAGGAAGAGGGCGCCTACGAGGAGTTCGCCCGCGCCTTCCTGGCCGGCTACACAGAGGTGCGGCCCCTTCCGACCGACTCCGCTCGGCTCCTGGAGCCCTACCTGCTGCTGCGCGATGCCTTCATCCTCAACTTCGTCACCACGGCAGCACCGGTCAACGCCGACGTCGCCTCATGGGGACCGCGCCGCATCGCCGGCATCGTGGCGAACATGCAGGCGTATCTGGAGGGGCACCCCTACCCGGGCACCTTCACCTCCGAGCAGTCCTGAGCGCCTGAACGCGGGGCCCCATCCCACCGTGCATGGTCCGACCGCGTGCGCCGGTGTTCGCTGCCAACCGGAGTGACGCCAATGGGTACACGGTGCGCTTGGTGCTGCGTCACTACCGCCGACTCGATCTGACCGTTGTGGATGGAGCTGAGCCCGGCCCAGCCCGCATCCAATGCGCCAGCCACCGACGTAAACCGGTGCTATCGAGTCGCTCGCTAACGGCTTCCGGTTCGATGAGGTCCTGGCCGCATCTAAGGCTGCCCCGCCGAGACGTACTGATCGCAGCGCATCTGACGCTCGGTTTGGCCCGTCATGTATTGGTCGCCGCAATGATTTTGCGAGACCACGCTACGGGGGCTACCCACCACCGACACAGCGATCCCCCCATGACGAATGGGCTACATGCCTGGCGAACGTGCCGCGCCTTACGATTGCGCTGCAATCACTGCCGCCCTGGGCGGTATGGGAAGGCCGGAAGCACCGACACAGCGCGATTCGCCCACGGCAGACGAGGAAGAGCCCCAAGGGACTGGAACCTCCTCCGGGACCATGTCAACGTACAAGTCCCAGGAAACATCAGGTCAGCGAAGGGATGCCGGCTTCTAGGTCGACCGGCGGACGGGTCGCCCGACGCAGCGGTCTGCAGCCCGCGGTACTTGTCGATCTCGCGGCCGAGCCCGCCCCAATGGAGGTCCACTTGTCGAACCGCAATCCGGTCCGCCCGTTTCACTGTCCCTGACCTCTCGGCAATCTGACACCGGATCGGTAACTCGCAAGCACAGCGCAGGTTGGTAGGCGAGATCGCATCGATCAGCTCGTACCGGTAGCCGAGACGGGACTCGGGCGGGGAGGCGAGCGAAATATAGACCATGATCGGCGGTTGGCCAAAAGCACGATCGTGGAGACGATTGAGGGAGTTCGCATTCGGCTGTGCTTGGCGGTGGAGCCGTAGCGGACGCAGGGCAGCGCCGCGCGTTCGAGAGGAGACAAGGAGCGGCTCTGGTCTGTGGCTTTCTGACGTCGACGGTGCCTGCTTTGGTGAAGCGCGGCGCGCCTTCGTGTGATGCGCGTGGCGTCAGGGCTGTCGATCGCCCCCTCCCTGTAGCTCCTCGTCCCTGAGCAAGGAACTCCCTTTTGATGCGCCGATCTGCGATACCCCCTGCCCTTTTCCAGTTCCGGTCAGCGATTTCCCCTCGCTGGCTTGCCGTCACCACGCCCGTCGCGGGGTGCGGGGTGGCCTCGTGGCGGTAGCAGTCGGGCAGGGGCAGAAGCTGACGGTCGACGAGGTCTGCGCCGAGCTCCAGATCTCCCGATCGACCTTCTACGACTGGCGCCAGAAGGGGCGCGGACCGCGTTGCATCCGACTGCCCAACGGCTCTCTCCGGATACGGCGCGGCGATTTGGAAAACTGGCTTATGGATTGTGAGGACCCTTCCTGATGGACACTAGCTCGTTGGACGTTCGCTTCTACCCGATAGAGACGAACAAGCGGGCCAAGGGCAGTACGTACACCGTCCGTTGGAAGGTTGCCCACAAGAAGCACAGCAAGACTTATAAGAAGAGCGCGGTAGCCGACGACGAGCGCTCGAAGCTGATCTCCGCGCATCGGAAGCGCGAGCCATTCGACATCGAGACGGGCCGACCGATCACTTGGACGTCCAAGGCGGCCGAGGTGAATTGGTACGACTTCGCTGTCGAGTACGTCGACTGGAAGTGGCCCCGTGCTTCCGGTAACACCCGGAAGAACATGGCCAAAGCGCTCACGCCCGCGACCATCGCCCTCCTGCGCACGCCGCTGCCAGCGCACTTCGAGCCGGTAAAGGTCCGCACGGCGCTACGGGAGTACGCCTTCAACGTCAGACGGCGCACCGACCCTGAGAACCCGGTGCCGGCCGAGGTGCAGACGATCCTCGACTGGGTCCAGCGCAACGCCCTCCCGATGAGCGCCTGGGAGAAGACCGAGACGGTCGACAAGGTCGTCACGGCTCTCGGCACCCTCCTGGACGGGACCGCGGCAGCCGCCAGCTCGGTTACGCGCAACGACCGGATCATGAACCTGGTCATGGCCTACGCGATCAGGCACAACTACCTGAAGGCCAACCCTCTGCCGAAGGGCAAGGGGGAGCGCACGGCGCCGAAGGTGGCGCAGGCCATCGACAAGCGATGCCTGCTCAACCGCGACCTGGTCGCGAAGATGCTGGACTGGATAGGCAAGCGTCCGCGTCGCGGGCGCCTCTACCGAGCCTTCTTCGCCACCCTCTACTACGCGGGTCTTCGTCCCGAGGAAGCCGTCGCCCTCCGTGTGGGTGACGCCATGCTGCCGGAGACAGGATGGGGCGAGTTCCTCGTCCATGAAGCCCAGCCTGAAGTCGGCAGCCAGTGGACCGACACCGGCGAGGTCCACGAGGAACGGGACCTCAAGGGCCGGGGCGAAGGCGACACGCGCATCGTCCCCATCCACCCCTCCCTCGTCGCCCTCCTCCGCGAGATCATCAAGGAGTACGGCCTCAAGCCCGCCGACCTCCTCTTCCCGGGGGAGAAGGGCGGCATGCTGGCGGGTTCGGTCTTCCGCCGTGTCTGGGCGAAGGCGCGCAAGGAGATCCTGAGCGAGCACGAGCTCAAGTCGCCGACCGGCAAGCGCGTCTACGACCTGCGTCACACCTGCCTGACGACGTGGCTCAACAACGGCATCCCGCCGGCCCAGGTCGCGGAGTGGGCCGGAAACAGCGTGCCGGTGCTCCTGGCGATCTACGCACGCTGCATCGTCGGCCAGCTAGACGACTACCTGAGACGGATCGAAGACGTCCAAGACCTCCCGAAGGTGGCGGCGTGAAGAGCGGCCTCGGAACCCCACGAAGATGGGGTCCGAGGCCGCTCTGTTGTGTGCGCGGAGGGGTCCGAAAGGCGGTCCCGAGCCCCTCGATTTTGTGGGACGTATGTGGGACGGACACCCGTAGAAGCCCGGATTTTGCCGGTGTCAGCCGGACTCCGGCCCTGGCAGAGGGAGGGAGTCCGATTCATCTGAAAGACCAGACAGATGCAGTCTGACCTGCGAAAACGTCGCCAACCTGACGACGCGTCAGTGGCGCCCCCGGCAGGACTCGAACCTGCGGCCAAGCGCTTAGAAGGCGCCTGCTCTATCCACTGAGCTACGGGGGCCGGTCTGGTGCTGCGGTCGCGGACGGCTGAAGCCCCGGGCTCGGTGGTGCCGTGACCTTGCCGGGGACAAGGATAGGGCTCCGCGTACCTCGTCCCGGTTGCTTCACCTCCGTGACACGATGTGGAGGTTCGGTGAAGCGGTCCTGATAATCGCAGGCAGGTGCGATTTTCGCATCGTTTTTGACGCCCTGGGCACCGGGTGTTGTGCACTCGTTATGCCTGGGCCCCTTGCGCCACGCCTCACGCGCCAGGGGTGATTTGCTTCAAAAACACCACAGAATTGGGCATTCTGCACGTGTGGCGACCTTGGACGTACGGCCCCGGCTGCTCGATGCACTGTCCGCACTGCGTGACCGTGTCGACGCCGCACGCTTTCCGCTCCCCCTTCCCGGCGCGGCCCGCGCCCGTCGAAACCGGGCCGAGCTCCTGGCGCAGCTCGACGACTATCTGGTGCCCCGCCTGTGCGCCCCCGAAGCGCCGTTGCTCGCGGTCGTCGGAGGGTCCACGGGGGCGGGCAAGTCCACGCTGGTCAACTCGTTGGTGGGGCGGCGGGTCACTGAGGCGGGGGTGCTGCGGCCGACAACCCGTACGCCAGTTCTCGTCTGTCATCCGGACGACCACCACTGGTTCGCGGGACCCCGGGTGCTGCCGCGGCTGCACCGGGTCTGGGTGCCGGCCCAGGAGGGTGCCGCGTACGAGGCGGGCGGGATGGACGACGCCGTGGAGGCGGGGGCCCCGGAAGCGGCCGACAGCGACGCGGGGGAGGGGCCGGACGACGGGCTCAGCTCGCTGCGGATCGAGACCGACCGTTCCCTGCCGCGCGGGCTCGCGCTGCTGGACGCGCCCGACATCGACTCCCTCGTCGCCCGCAACCGCGAGCTCGCCGCCGCACTGATCTGCGCCGCCGACGTCTGGGTGCTCGTCACCACCGCCACCCGCTACGCCGATGCGGTGCCCTGGCACCTGCTGCGCACCGCCAAGGAGTACGACGTCACGCTCGTCACCGTGCTGGACCGGGTGCCGCACCAGGTCGCTGCCGAGGTGTCCCGCCAGTACGACGCGCTACTGGAACACGCGGGCCTGGGGGACGTGCCCCGCTTCACCATTCCCGAACTCCCGGAGTCCGCGGGCGGCGGCAGCGGTCTGCTGCCCGCCACCGCCGTCGCCGGGCTGCGCGCCTGGCTCGCCCAGCGGGCGCAGGACCCGGCGGCCCGGACGGTGGCCACCGCCCGGACCGCCGCCGGGGTGCTCTCCTCCCTCGGCGCACGGCTGCCCGGGCTCGCCGGGGCGTCGGCCGTGCAGCACGCGGCGGCCGTCCGGCTGCTGCAGCGCGTCGAGGACGCGTACGGGCGCGCGGTGGAGCGCGTACGGCTCGCCGTCGAGTCCGGCGAGATGCTCGCCGGGGACGCACTGACGCACTGGCGCGGACATCCGCAGGACAGCACGCCCGACGAGCTGCTCACCGCCCTGACCGGTTCCCTCGTCGCGCTGCTGAGCTGCGCGGCCGACGCCGCCGACGAGGAGATCGCCGTGGCCTGCGGCGACGACCCGGCCACCGGTTCGGTGCTCGCGCCGAGCGACCCCGACGGGGCCGCCGGACGGATCGGTGTGGCCGCACGGCGCTGGCGGCGGTGCCTGGAGGAGATCGCGGAGGAGGAGGTGCGGGCCGCCGAGCGGGCCGCGAGCCTCGACGGGGAACACGTTGCCGCGCTGCTCGCAGCGGCGTTGCTGGGTGGCCGCCGGGCGCGCACGGCGGGGGAGACGCTGGCCGAGCTGCTGGGCGCGCAGGGCGCGCTGCGGCTGCACGACCGGGGCGGGGATCTGTTGTCCGGTTGCCTGGAGCAGGTGCTCGACGCCGAACGGGACCGCAGGGCGGCCCCTTTGGAGGCGCTCGAGGTGACGCCGGAACACCAGGTCGACCTGATCGCCGCGTTGTCCGTCCTGCAGAAGGAGAGGTGACCGCCGTGCAGACCACCGGCAGGAGCGACGCACGGGGCGAGGGCCGCTCTCCGGGCGACTCCGGGGACCGGGCCTGGGACGACGGCCTGATCGCACGCAGGGCACGGCCCGAGCGCCCCGCACACTCCCCGCTGACCGCCACGGCGCTTCCGCCGGAGCGCACGGCCCCACCCGTGAGCCCCCTGCCACCGGGGCCGCCCCGGAGCGCGCCGAGCCCCGTGGGGCACGCCCTACGGCCGAGACTGGACGCCCTGCGCGAGCTGGTGGGGCTGTCCGGGGCGCGGCTGGACCGGCGCACGCTCGCCGAGGCACGGCGGGTGCTGGAGGAGGCCGCGGCCCGGCAGCGCTATTCGTTCGACCTCACCGTCGTCGCCATCGCGGGCTCCACGGGCAGCGGCAAGTCGACCCTCTTCAACGCCCTGGCCCGGGCGCAGCTTTCGGAGGCCGGGGTGCGGCGGCCGACCACCGCACTGCCCGTCTCCTGCGCCTGGTCGGACCGTGCGGAGGGGCTGCTGGACCGGCTCGGCATCCCGGCGCGGGCGCGCCGGCAGCCGGTGCGCCCGTACGACCGGTCGCTGAACGGCCTCGTCCTGCTGGACCTGCCGGACCACGACTCGGCCGCGGCCGGCCACCGCGAGCAGGTGGACCGGCTGCTGCGGCTGGTGGACGCGGTGATCTGGGTGGTGGACCCGGAGAAGTACGCGGACGCGGTGCTGCACGAGCGCTATCTGCAGCCGCTCGCCGGGTACGCGGAGGTGACCTTCGTTGTCCTCAACCAGGTCGACCGGCTGTCCCGGGACGCCGCCGACCAGGTGCTCGACGACCTGCGGCGGCTGCTGGACGACGACGGGCTGGCCCTGGGCGAGCACGGCGAGCCGGGGGCCGTGGTGATGGCGATCTCGGCGCTGACGGGCGAGGGGATCGGGGAACTGCGCGAGCTGCTGGGCCAGTTCACGGCCCGGCGGACCGCGGCGGAGCTGCGGCTGACGGCCGACGTGGACGGTGTGTCGGCGCGGCTGCGGCAGGCCTATGTGACGGACGGGCGGCCCGGGCTGACCGAGCAGGCGCGGCAGGAGTTCGAGGACCGGCTGGCCGAGGCGGTGGGCGCGCAGGCGGCCGGGCTCGCGGCGGAGCGGGCCTGGCGGCGGGACGCCGAGCGCGCGTGCACGACGATGTGGCGGCGGGCGCGGCGCTGGTACCGGGCCCTGATCGCACGGGTGTGGCTGTGGCTGCGGGCGCTGGGGCCGTGGCTGGGGTTCTCGGGGGTGGACGAGGACGAGGCCGACGGTGTGGGCGGCATCCGCGACACGAGTGAGTTCGCCCTGGCGGACGAGTACGACGAGGGGGAAGTGCGCGGCGTCGACGCTCTCGACGTCTCCGATCCCCTCGCGGCCGAGGCCGCCGTCGATGCGGCCGGGATGCCTGCGGCCGCCCGGCGCACCGCCTCCCGGCCCCTGGTCGAACAGGCCGTGCGGACGCTGGCGCACGAGGCCGCCAACGGGCTGCCCGGCCCCTGGGCGCAGGCCGTGCGCGAGGCCGCGGTGCGCGGGGCCGACGGGCTGGCCGACGCGCTCGACGAGGCGACCGCCGTCGCGGCGTCCGCCCCGGTCGTGCGGCGCCCGGGAGGCTGGCACACCGGGGGCAGCTGGCGCGTGGCGGGCCGGCCGGCGAAGGGCGACGAGGGGGGCATGTGGGGTATCTCCCGGGGCTGGCGTACGGGCGTGGGGCGTGCCGCCGCGTGGCGCACGCGCGGGGGCGGCGCCGTGCGGGCGGCCCGGCCGCGGTGGTGGACGGTGGTGGCGGTGGGACAGGTGGCCCTGTTGGGGCTGCAATTGCTCGGGGCGGCAGGACTGGTGGGGGTGCTGACAGGGGACTTCGGGGTGCCGTGGTGGGTGCCGGGGCTGCTGGTGGCGGGGGCTGCGGCCGGTGGGCCGGCCCTTGCGTGGTGCTGCCGGGTGGCGGCGCGGGGGCCGGCCCGGCGGTACGGGCTGGAGATCGAGCGGCGGTTGCGGGAGGCCGCGGCGGGCTGCGGGCGGGCGCGGGTGCTCGAGCCCGTGGCGGCGGAACTCCTGCGGTACCAGGAGGTGCGGGCGCAGTTCGTGATCGCCGCGGGCGAGGTGTGAGGGGCTGACGAGGCGACAGGGGCGGGTGAGCGTCGTTCGGGTGACAGGGTTTTCCACAACCCGCGGGTAGTCCACAGCCCTCAGCAGACTCTCGCGATCGCGGGCACGATGAGGTCACGCGGTCGGGCAATCGGGCTCCGGCCGGGCGCGCAGAGGTTGCGCAGGGGGACGGGGGCGGTTCGCATGAACGAGACGTTGGTGACGGTCGTGGGCAACGTGGCCACGCCGCCGGACTTCCGGGAGACGGCCGGCGGGGCGTCCGTCTCGCGCTTCCGGCTCGCGGCGACGGTGCGGCGCTGGGACCGGGGGCGGGAGGAATGGACGGACGCCTACACCAGCTTCTACACGGTCTGGGCGTGGCGGGCGCTGGCGGGAAACGTGGTGGGGTCGCTGTCGGTGGGGGAACCGGTTGTCGTCCACGGCAAGTTGAAGATCCAGGAGCAGGAGCGCGACGGAAAACGGTGGCTGTCCGCCGACATTGACGCAGTGTCCGTCGGGCACGATCTCGCGCGGGGCACGTCGGCGTTCCGCCGGGTGTCGCAGGCGAGACCGCTGCCGCTCGAGCCGGTGCGGATGGCGGGGATGCCGGTGACGGCGGGCGAGGTCATCGCCGCCGGAGGCGTCGCCGAGGCGACCCGGGCGGCCGGGATGTCCTCGTAGGGCCGCGCGGCCGGAACGGCTGACGGGGCGTCGGCAGCCCGGGTGGGGGCCGGGTCCGGGGTCGTGGGCCGGGTTGGCGGGGCCGGGACAACAACCCCCGAAAATGAGGGATTTGTCCCGGTGATTTATCGATAAGGCCAGGTCAGGAGCGGCGCCGCCGGTAACGATTCCGATTCGGATCCGGGATCCGGGCGGCTGAGTGGAACCAGGCGTTCTCCCGCTCTTTAGGATCTCCGTCCGTAGCAACGGGGGCCACTGCGTATTCAGTTGCCCGGTGGGGCGCACGCCCGGAGGAGTGCGGCGAGCTGCGCCTGCCCGAAAGGAAACCATGAACTCTGTCACGAGGCGGGGCGCAGCACGCCTTGTCGCGGCAGTCCTGGCATCCGGACTTGCCGTCGTGGGGGCCATAGCCGCCGCGGGTCAGGCCGCGGCGGTCAGGGTGCCGCAGAACCAGGGGGGCGTCAGCGCGGCACTCGGCGCCATCACGGCCGGCGGCCGGGCCGTCGTGCACGACCGGCGCAAGACCGGCGAAGTGGCCGCGGGGCTCTTCGAGATGAAGGTCGACGGCGGTGGCGCGCTGCAGACGTACTGCATCGACA
Organism: Streptoverticillium reticulum; assembly: GCF_047456005.1. Classification (NCBI taxonomy): domain Bacteria; kingdom Bacillati; phylum Actinomycetota; class Actinomycetes; order Kitasatosporales; family Streptomycetaceae; genus Streptomyces; species Streptoverticillium reticulum. The sequence goes on from NZ_CP179755.1 coordinate 5,517,328, forward strand.
TCCTGACCAACACCGTGGACGGCGCGAAGTACCGGGAAGCCGGCTGGAACCAGTCGTCCCTGCACGACAACAAGGACGCCGGGAAGATCCGCTGGATCCTCCAGCACTCCTACCCTCAGGTCAACGACCTGGCCGCGCTCGCCAAGGACGCCGGCGCGGGCACGCTCGACGCGAACACCGCCGCCGCGGGCACCCAGGTCGCCATCTGGCGGTACTCGGACCACGTCAGCGTGGACGCGCAGAACCCCGAGGCGCAGAAGCTCGCCGACTGGCTCTACAAGAGCGCGCAGGACGTCGAGGAGCCCAAGGCCTCGCTGACCCTCGCCCCTTCGGCGGTCTCCGGCAAGTCCGGGCAGCGCCTCGGCCCCGTCACGGTCCGCACCGATGCGGCCAGCGTCACCGTGACCCCCTCCGGGGACGCCGCGGCCAAGGGCGTGAAGATCGTCGGCAAGGACGGCAGGCCGGTCACCACGACGGCCGACGGCGGCGAGCTGTACTTCGCCGTCCCGGCCGGCGCCCCGGACGGCTCCACCTCGCTCAAGGTCACCGCCGCGACCAAGGTCCCGGTCGGCCGGGCCTTCATCGGCGATCACATCAAGACCCAGGCCCTGATCCTGGCCGGCTCCAGCGAGAGCACCGTCTCCGCCGGCGCCACCGCGACCTGGGCGAAGAAGGGCGCCGCCCCGGCCGTGGCGGCCAGGAAGGACTGCACCAAGGACGGGGTGGAGATCACCGTCGACAACAAGGGCGACGAGGCCTTCCCCTTCGAACTGGCGGGCAGGCGGCACACGGTCCGGCCCGGCGGGTCCGAGACGGTCGTCGTGAAGGCCGGGGAGGACAAGACCTACCGGGTCGCGGTCACCGGTGCGAACGGGTACTCGCGGACGTTCTCCGGGATATTGGACTGCCGGACCGCGGAGAGCGGCTCCACCGGCTCCATAGGGCTCGCTCCTTCGGCCCGGCCGAGCACCGGTCCGTCCCCGGTCGCCGACGGTGACCTCGCGACCACCGGCGGCAGCGGTTCGACCCCCGTCGTGGCGGGGCTGGCCGTGGTGCTGATCGTGGCCGGCGGCGGTGCGGTCTACGCCCTTCGCAGGCGGGAGGCGGCGGGCGGCCGGTGAGGTGTGCGGTCCCGCGGGTGCCGTGTCACGGCATTCGTGCAGGCGGTGGCCGGGTTCGCCCGGTCACCGGCCCGGCCGGGCCGTTATCGCGTTTCCGCCCGAGGGTGCCGGTACGGCAAGATGGGTGTGTCTGCCCTCATGCGGCGGCGCCGCACATTGGCCCTTCTCGATTGCCGGACGGTTTCTCTTGGCTGAGTACATCTACACCATGCGCAAGACGCGCAAGGCGCACGGCGACAAGGTCATCCTCGATGACGTGACGCTGAGCTTCCTGCCCGGTGCGAAGATCGGTGTGGTCGGCCCCAACGGTGCCGGTAAGTCCACCGTCCTCAAGATCATGGCCGGGCTGGAGCAGCCGTCCAACGGTGACGCCTTCCTCTCCCCGGGCTACAGCGTCGGCATCCTGATGCAGGAGCCGGAGCTCGACGAGAGCAAGACCGTCCTGCAGAACGTCCAGGACGGCGTCGCCGGGATCAAGGGCAAGCTCGACCGGTTCAACGAGATCGCCGAGCTGATGGCCACCGACTACTCGGACGCGCTGCTCGACGAGATGGGCAAGCTCCAGGAGGAGCTGGACCACGCCAACGCCTGGGACCTGGACGCCCAGCTCGAGCAGGCCATGGACGCCCTGGACTGCCCGCCCGGCGACTGGCCGGTCACCAACCTCTCCGGTGGTGAGAAGCGCCGCGTGGCCCTGTGCCGTCTGCTGCTCGAGGCCCCCGACCTGCTGCTCCTCGACGAGCCCACCAACCACCTCGACGCCGAGTCGGTGAACTGGCTGGAGCAGCACCTGGCCAAGTACGCCGGCACCGTCGTGGCGATCACCCACGACCGGTACTTCCTCGACAACGTGGCCGAGTGGATCCTGGAGCTCGACCGCGGCCGCGCGATCCCCTACGAGGGCAACTACTCCACCTACCTGGAGAACAAGGCCTCGCGTCTGAAGGTCGAGGGCCAGAAGGACGCCAAGCGCCAGAAGCGCCTCAAGGAAGAGCTGGAGTGGGTCCGCTCCAACGCCAAGGGCCGCCAGGCCAAGTCCAAGGCGCGACTGGCCCGTTACGAGGAAATGGCCGCCGAGGCCGAGAAGATGCGGAAGCTGGACTTCGAGGAGATCCAGATCCCGCCGGGCCCGCGTCTGGGCAGCATCGTCGTCGAGGTCAACAACCTCTCCAAGGCCTTCGGCGAGAAGGTCCTCATCGACGACCTGTCGTTCACGCTGCCGCGCAACGGCATCGTGGGCGTCATCGGCCCGAACGGCGCCGGCAAGACCACCCTGTTCAAGATGATCCAGGGTCTGGAGACCCCGGACTCCGGCGACATCAAGGTCGGCGAGACCGTCAAGATCTCGTACGTCGACCAGGGCCGCGCCAACATCGACCCCAAGAAGACGCTGTGGGCCGTCGTCTCCGACGAGCTGGACTACATCAACGTCGGCCAGGTCGAGATGCCGTCCCGCGCCTACGTCTCCGCGTTCGGCTTCAAGGGCCCGGACCAGCAGAAGCCGGCCGGCATCCTCTCCGGCGGCGAGCGCAACCGCCTGAACCTGGCGCTCACCCTCAAGCAGGGCGGCAACCTGCTCCTCCTCGACGAGCCGACCAACGACCTCGACGTCGAGACCCTCTCCTCGCTGGAGAACGCCCTGCTGGACTTCCCGGGCTGCGCCGTGGTCGTCTCCCACGACCGCTGGTTCCTCGACCGGGTGGCCACGCACATCCTGGCGTACGAGGGCAACTCGAAGTGGTTCTGGTTCGAGGGCAACTTCGAGTCCTACGAGAAGAACAAGATCGAGCGGCTCGGTCCGGACGCCGCCCGTCCGCACCGCGCCACGTACAAGAAGCTGACCCGGGGCTGATGACGCAGTCGCTGCGCTTCGCCGACGCCGGGGAGGCGGCCGATCTGGCCGCCTTCCTGGCCCGGCTGATCCACTACGACCGGGCCGCCGCCGTCCGGCTGCAGGCCGGCGGCGGGGTGCTGGGCGTCTTCGGACGGCCGCCGTCCTTCGAGGTGCTCGCGATCCGCACGGCCCGGCTGGCCGAGGAGGCCGTGCTGGACGTGACGGTCTCGGCGGGGCAGCTCGCGGACGCGCTGGACGCGGCCGGGGCGCAGGGCGCGCCCGTCGTCGTGCCGGAGGCCGTCACCGGGCCGCCGTGGGCGGGGGTGCTGCCCCCGCGCGGCGGCTGGCAGCGGGTGCCGGGCCTGCCGGACGCACAGGCGATGCACGGCGCGCTGAGCGCCGCCGTCGCCGAGTTCCGTGCGCGCGACCGGGCGCTGCCGGAGGAGCGGCGGACGCGTGGCGAGCGTGATCGCATCGGCCGCCAGATCTGGTCCCGCACGCTCGGGGACACCGGGCTGCCGCTGCGTGCCGTGCACGCGGCGCAGGCGCTGGGCTTCCTGCGGCCCGGGGCCCGTCAGCAGATGGCCGTCGCCGCCTCCCGGCCCGCCGGGGCGGCGGCTGCGGTGCCGCCGCCGGCCGACGAGCCGTTCGCGCTGCTCGCTGCAAGCGGCTGGCTGCGGCTGCGCACCCCGTACGGCTCGGTGGCCGTGCGCACGGGCGGGCTCGCGGGCCTGACGGTCACCCCCGCACGCCACTGAGCCGACGGCGGGCCGGGCCCGCCGAGTGCCGTGCTCAGTCGGCCGAGTTGATCATCGTGGCGGCGGCGTAGGTCAGGTAGTTCCACAGCTGCGCCTCGTGCTCGGGCGCCAGCCCCAGCCCGTCGACCGCGTCGCGCATGTGCCGCAGCCAGGCGTCGTGGGCGGCGCGGTCCACCGTGAAGGGCGCGTGGCGCATGCGCAGCCGCGGGTGGCCCCGGTTCTCGCTGTAGGTGCGGGGACCGCCCCAGTACTGCATGAGGAAGAGCACCAGGCGCTCCTCGGCCGGGCCCAGGTCCTCCTCGGGGTACATCGGCCGCAGCAGCGGGTCCTCCGCGACGCCCTCGTAGAACCGGCGGACCAGGCGCCGGAAGGTCTCCTCGCCGCCGACCTGCTCGAAAAAGGTCTGCTCCTGAAGCGTGCCGCGCGGAATCTCATTCACCCTTCCATGGTCTCAGACGCCGCGCGGTGCCCCGATGGGAACAACAGGCCCTAACCCCGCCGCACCGTGATCGTCGTCCAGGCCCCCACGTGCACCCGGTCCCCGTCCTGCAGCGGCACCGGCACGTACGGCTGGATCGGGTCCTCCGAGCCGTTGATCGTGGTGCCGTTGGTGGAGTCCTGGTCGACCACCGCCCAGGTGCCGTCCGGCTGCTGGACGAACATGGCGTGCTGGTGCGAGACACCCGGGTCCTCCGGGGGCACCGACAGGTCGATGTCCGGGGACTCGCCCGTGCTGTGCCGGCGGCGGCCCACGGTGACCTGGTGGCCGGTGAGGGCGAGGTGCTGTTCGGGCGAGTAGGCGGGCAGGTTCAGGCTCGCCGCCTCGGGGCCGCCCTTGTTCATCATCCGCAGGAAGTACTCGCGGTCCGGCGCGATGACGGCCACCCAGCCGGCGGGCTGTGCAGGTCGCTGCGGGGCGCTCGGCGGGGAGATGACCCAGTCGTCCTCCTCGCTGTAGGGGTGCTGCGGGGCCAGCGGCTCGGACGGGCGGTTCTTCTGCGACGGGCGGGACGGCTGGTAGACCCAGTCCTGCGGCACCTGGGGGTGCGGCGAGGGCGGCGGGTCGGACTGGAACGGGTCCGACTGGAAGACGTGCGGCTGCAGCGGGCCCGGCGGGGTCGGCCCCGGAGGGTGCCCGAGGTAGTTGTGGCCGCACTCCTCGCAGTACGGCGTCTGCGGCGTCTCGCGGGGCGTGCGGCACTGCGGGCAGAGCTCCGCCTGCACCGTGGCGTCGTGCTCCGCGTTCCAGGTCTGCGGTCCGCCGGTGCCGTGCAGGGGCGGCGGAACGGCCGGTCCCGTGGCTGCCGCCTGCATCCGGTGTCCGCACACGTCGCACCAGTCCTCGGCCTGGGACTGGTGGCCTTTCTCGCAGGTCGGCATCTCGGTCGCTCCCCCTCCAGCACCTTCTGTCGCTGTACTTGCCCTGCCCGTCCGTCACTTCTTGACGCGGACGGTCCTCGTCGAACGCGTCTCCAACGTCATCTCCGCCTCCTTGGAGACGTTCGACTTCAGCCGCACAGTACCCGTCGCGGCATCGACGACGTCCACCACCTTGGCGAGCAGCTTCGCGGTGTCCTCGTGGCCCGAGCGGGCGGCCAGTTGCACGGCCCGGCCGAGCCTGGCCGTCGCGCCGTCGACGTCGCCCGCCTTGCGCAGGTCCAGCCCCTCCTGGATGGCCAGCGCCAGTTCCGCCTGGCCCGTGTAGTGCGCGACCTGTGGGTTGATGGCGGTCGACGCCGCCAGGTCGTCCGTCCACACCGCGCGTATCAGCCCCTGCGCCAGCACGTGCGGTGACGAGCCGTCGGGCGTGGGCAGGACCAGCGAGACCCGGGCGGCGAGCATCTCCTGGCCGACCTCGGCGTTCGGCACCCGGATGCCCACGTGGTAGTCGCGCGACTCGTCGCCCCAGGACCCCGTGGGGTAGTCGCCCGCGCGCGGACCGGCCTCCGCGCGCTGCCCGGTGAGGTCCTCGGTGCGCGGCGCGGCCAGCTTCACGAACTGCACCTCGGCCCGCTGCGGGGTCCACAGCCGCAGCTGGACGTCGCCGACGTCCTTGCCCATCACGGCTTCCATCATCTGCGTGAAGTCCGCGGCCAGCGCCGCCGGATCGGCGATGCTGTCGGCAGTCCCCAGCAGCCCCTCGGCGATGCGCCGGACCTCCTTGGGCTCCCAGTCCGTGCCCACCCCCCGCGCGTCGCAGGTGAACCGGCCCGCGCACGCGTCCAACGTCCCCTGCAGCACGTCCGGTTCCTCGTGCTCGTTGCGTCCGTCGGTCAGCAGGATCGCGTGACGTATCGAGGCGTCGGAGGTGGCCAGCAGCCGGTCGGCCAGGCGCAGCCAGGTGCCTATCGCGGTGCCGCCGCCCGGGGAGAGCCCGCGCAGCGCCTGCTTGGCCTGTGCCCGGGTCGTGGCGTCGGCGACGGCGAGCCGGCCGTTGCCGGGGTAGGCCTCCTTCGCCTGGTGGGTCCCGGCGACGACGGCGAAGGCCACACCGTCGCGCAGCGCGTCGATCGCGGCCGTCGTGGCCTCGCGCGCGTGGTGCATCTTGGTGGGCGGATAGTCCATCGAGCCGGAGCAGTCGACCATGACGACCACGGCCGCATCCGGCTCCCAGCCCTGTGCCGCCGTGGGGGAGGGGGACAGATGGGGGATCCGGGGCGTCTCGCCGGTCGTGCCGCCGCCGGTGGAGGTGACCGTGACGATCGCGCTGACGTCGCGGCCGCCCTCAGGCAGATAGACGTTCTGGTACACCTCCACCGAGAAACGCGGCACGCTCGGCTTGGAGAAGTTGGCCATCCGATCCGCTCCTCTTCGAAACTCCACGTGTCACGTGTGCGGCGGGAGACGGCGGACGCCGGTGCCGGGTCGTGCACCGGCGCGCGATCCCCCCGTGGACGCTCGGCCCGTCAGGCCGATCCTGCCCCGTGCGGCCGTTCCGGGAAAGGCAGTACTGCCACTGTTACGTTGTCGTGGCCTCCGCCGTCCAGAGCGTGTGCCAGCAGACGGCGTGCGCACTCCAGCGGCCGGGCCCGGGCGTCGGCCGGGACGATGTCCGCCATCTGCTCGGCGGATTCGGCGTAGTTCCACAGTCCGTCGCTGCACACCAGCACCACGCCCGGCCGGTCCGGGTGGTACGACGCGGTGTGCGGCTCGACCTCGTACGCGTCCGCGCCGAGCCAGCCGGTGATGGCGTGGGCCCGCTCGTCCGCGTACGCCTCGGCCTCCGACATCAGCCCCGCCGCCACCATCTGCGCGGCCCACGAGTCGTCCTCGGTGAGCCGGGCGGGCTGGGTGCTGCGGTCGTCGGGCACCCAGTAGGCGCGGCTGTCCCCGACCCAGCCGATGGTCAGCAGGTCACCGGTGATGACCGCGCTGACGATCGTGCAGGCCGGCGCGTTCTCGTGGCGCAGGCGCTCGCTGTGCCCCGGGCGGCCGGGGGCGGCCAGGGCGCTGACGGCCTCGGCGGCCCGGACGATCGCCCGGTGGGTGGCCTCGCGCGGCTGCTCGCCGCGTGCCAGGTCCGCCGTCAGGGCCTCGCACGCGGTGGCCGTCGCCGCGGCCGACGCCTCGTCGGGGCGGGCCGCGGACGACACGCCGTCACTGACGACGGCGATCACGGCCGGGCCGCCGTCGGGCAGTTCCGCGGTGGCCACGGCGTATGCGTCCTCGTTGCGGTGGTGGCGCAGGCCGCGGTCGCTGACCGCCGCCGCACCTGCCGACTCGTGCTCCATGTGATCCCGTTCGCGCGGCTGTGCATGCCCGCAGTGCTCGCAGTACCCGTCTTTGTCGATCATGCCCGAACGGCAGCCCCCGCAGGGCCGCCCGGACGCGCCCGTGCCCCCCGTGCCGTCCCGTCCTTGCGCCGTCTGGGCGGGCACGGCCCCGGCGGGCGGGGCGAGGGAGTAGTCCTCGGCCCCGCGCAGGAGGACGGGCCCGGTCCGGTCCGGCGCGGGCGGCACCGCCGAGAGATCCGCGCCGCAGCGGCCGCAGAAGTTGTCGGCCGGCTCCAGCGGTTCGCGGCAGGCGGCGCACACCGTCAGCTGTGGGGGCAGTTGCGACATCGATCACACCCATGTCCTGGGGCGGTAACGGTTGGCCCGCTCCACCAGTTCGATCCGTTCCTCGCCGCGCTGGGCGAGGCGCGCCAGCACACGGTACGAGCGTTCCAGCCCGAACCGCAGCCCGCGCTCGTCCAGGCCGCTGCCGAGCAGGCCCGGCGCGCCCGGCGGGCCGCCCGGGGGCGCGCCCGGACTGCCGGAGAGCACCCAGTCCAGCGCGGTGCCCAGCACCTCGGTGCAGAGCTGTTCGCGCCGGACCGCGTCCAGTCCGAAGCCGTCGAGCCGTTCCACCTGCCGGGCCGCCGCCTGGAGGTCCGGCAGCAGGGGGTCGGCGGCGGAGCGCTGCCGCAGCCGGGCCCGGACGGCCGCGACCCGGGCCGCCGTGCAGTGGACGGAGGCCTCGGGGACGGACTCCAGCGCCGCCACCGCGCCCGCGCGGTCCCCGCAGGCCAGGCGCACCCGCGCCAGCCCGAAAGCGGCGCTGACGAAGCCGGGGTCGGTGGCCCACACCAGACGGTAGTACTCGGCGGCGTTGTCCAGCTGGCCGAGCACCTCGGCGCACACGCCCAGGGCCAGCTTCGGCGCGGGCTCGCCCGGGAAGGCGTCGTAGACCGCGTCGAAGGAGAGCGCGGCCGTCTCGTGGTCGCCGGTGGCCAGGGCGTGCACCCCGCGGTACCAGACGACCCGCCAGTCCTCGGGGTGGTCCGCCTCCAGCGCCGCGAGCGCCTGGGAGGCGGAGTCGTCCTCGCCGAGCTCCAGCTGGGCGCGGGTCCGGCGCAGCCGCAGCTCGGGCGAGTCGGCGGGCGCCGCCTGGAGCGCCGCGTACAGCTCGGCCGGCTGCGAGGCCAACAGGCCCGCGAGGAAGCCGGCGTTGGGGTCGTCGGCGTCGACCAGGGGCAGCGGCAGGGCGAGGGCGGTGGCCCGCGCGTCGAGCGGGGCGGTCAGTGCCGCCGACGGCTGCGGCAGGGCGGGGGCCGCGGCCCCCGCGACGGCCCGGCGGCCGGTCACGGCGCGGGTGCCCAGCGCGGAGACGTCGTCGGTGCGCGCCTCGAACAGCCGGGTGTCCGCCACCCGCGGCTCCGGTCCGAACAGCCGCGACAGCGCGGGGCGCGGCATGCCGGTCTGCAGCGCGACGACCTCCCGCAGCACGCCCGTCAGCTGCTCCGCCATCTCCGCCGCGGACGCGAACCGGCGCTTGGGGTCCGGGTCGGTGGCGCGCACCAGCAGCCGGTAGAAGGACTCGAAGCGGGTGAAGACGTCGATGTGGGAGGGGTCGGGCAGGCTGTGCGCGAAGACCGTCGTGTAGCCCTGGAAGTCGAAGGTGAGGACGGCCAGGGTGCGGGCGACGGTGTACAGGTCGGAGGCGACGGACGGGCCCAGCCCGGCGATCTCCGGGGCCTGGTAGCCCATCGTGCCGTAGATCGGGCTGTCCTCGTCGTCCATGCGCCGGACCGCGCCCATGTCGATCAGCTTCAACTGGTCCTGCTGCTGAATGGCGTTGTCGACCTTGAAGTCGCAGTACAGCAGGTTCCGGCTGTGCAGGTGGCCGAGCGCCTCCAGCGCCTCGATGCCGTACGCGCACGCCTGCTCGACCGGCAGCGGGTCGCGCCGGCCGTCCGGGGCCCGCCGTTCGTTGGCGATCTCCTTGAGGGACTTGCCGCCGACGTACTCCATCACGATGTAGCCGTCGAGGCTGCCGGTGCGCTGGTCCAGGTGCTCGACGAAGTTGTAGATGCGCACGATGTTGGAGTGCTCGATCTGCGCGAGGAAGCCCCGCTCGGAGAGGGCGGCCTGCAGCGCGTCCTCGTCGCCGGTGTCGAGCAGGCCCTTGAGGACCACCCAGCGGTCGTCGACGGCGTGGTCGATGGCGAGGTAGATCCAGCCCAGCCCGCCGTGCGCCAGGCAGCCCGCCACCTCGTACTGGCCGCCCACCACGTCGCCCGGGCGCAGCTTCGGCACGAACGAGTACGGGTGGCCGCAGTTGGTGCAGAAGCCCTCCGTGCGGCCCGGCCGGTCGCCGCGCGAACGCCCCACGGGCGCACCGCAGTCGCTCCGGCTGCAGAACCGCTTGCGCTCGGGCACCTCCGGGTCGGCGAGGACCGCGGCCCGCGGGTCCGGGCGAGGCACCCCCGGCATGGTGACCAGGCCCGCGCCCAGCTTGTTGCGGGTGGGGGCGGCCATGGTGGGCGGTCCGCTGCTCACCGAGACCGAACGGGCGGCGGTGCCCGGCGTGTGGCCCGTCACGGTCCGCGACAGCCGGCCGGGGACCGAGCGGCGCGAGGACGAGGACCCCGACGAGTGGGACGGCGAACCGGAACCCCCCGAACCGGAACCTCCCGAACCCGAGCCCCCCGGACCGGAACCGCCCGACGAGGAGGACCCCGGTCCCGAGGACGGCCCGGAGGCGCCGGACCCCTCCCGGGCCGCGCGCCCCGCGCTCGTGAGGCCCGTCGGCGGCGAGCCGATCATCCCGCTGGGCGAGACGACCGGCGCGAGCCCGCACTGGTCGCAGTACAGCTCGCCGTCGCCGACGGCCCCGACTTCGACGTATCGCCCGTCACAGCCCGGCCGCTGGCAGTCCCGCGCCCGCGCCGTCCCCTGCGCCACCCCGCACACCGTGCAGTACGGCGTGCCGTCGATCTCCTCGTACGTCCCGTCGCAGCCCGCCTGTTCGCACGTGCCGCTCATGATTCCCCCCTGACGTCGGCGGGCGGGGCCAGGGCCTCCGCCACCGCCTGCTGATAGCGCAGCACGGCCCCCTCCGCGGCCACCAGATCACACGGCGCGCTCCACAGCATGCGGCGCGCCGCGTCGTACCGCTCGCCGAGGAAAGGGTCCTCCGCGAGGCCGTGCCGGGCGGCCTTCGCCTTGTACGCGTCCAGCCGGCCGCGCAGTTCGGCCCGAACCGCCAGTGGTGCCGTCACCGCCGTGAGCGACTCGCGGGCGCGCAGCAGCTCCTCCTCGGCGCGCTGCTCCAGGCCGTCCAGCAGCGGCGAGAGCCGGTGCCAGCGGGCGCATCTGCGGTGCTCGGCGGCGGCGCTCAGCTGCTCGTAGAGCACGGTCGGCGGGCCGGACACGGCCGGCACCACGGACGCGGCGATCTTCGACAGGACCTCGGCCCGTGCCTGCCGGGCCTCGACGAGCGTCCGGTCTGCCCGCGAGAGCACGTCCCGCACGCGCATCAGCCGCTGTTCGGCGTCCTGCCGCACGTCCAGCACCGCCTCGACCTCCCGCCGCACGTCCTCCAGGGCGCGGGCGGCGCGGTCGTAGCGCCGGGTGTCCGGGCGGCCGCCGCCCGGGGCGGAGCTGGGCGAGGAGCCGGTCCAGAAGGCCAGCGGATCCGATATCACTTCGGACCGCAGGGCGGCCAGCTCCCGGGTGATCTCCTCCAGGTCGTCGCCCGACGGGTGTTCGCCCGGCCGCACGCCGATCGAGTGGGCCAGCGAGCGGGTGCGCTGCAGCTCGGCGGCCAGCAGGTCGATGCGGGCGGGCAGCGCGGACCACACGGCGTCGGCGGTGACGACCACGTCCAGCGCCTGTGCGTACCAGCCGTTCATCCGGTCCACCAGCTCCTGCAGGGTCAGCTGTTCGCTGAGCCTGGCGGTGCCGGCGTCCGGGGCGGCGGGCAGGGTGACGGCCGTGCCGCGCAGCAGGTCGGTGAGCTCGGACAGTTCGCCCTGGGTGGGCCAGCGGCGGCGGCCGCGCAGCTCGCGGGCCGCCTCCAGGGCGTCGGTGTAGGCGTCGAAGTACGTCCACAGCCGGGCGATGAGCTGCTCGGCGAGCTGCCATCTGCTGCGGGTCGTGCCGCTCAGTTCCGCCCCCTCCAGCAGGCGGCGGCCCGCGTGGTCCTGGAGGGCGAGCAGCGAGGACTCGACCGCCTCGTGCTCCGCGCCGAGCCGCGCCAGCGCCCGGTCGGCCTCCTCGCGGCTCAAGGCCGGCCCGGTGGGCCCCGCGACCGCCATTGATCCCCTCTCCTGTCGTCGGCCCGGCAGCGCCGGTGCTGCCGTCCCGTCAGTCCCTGTACTTCGGCTCCGGGGGAGCGGTGATCCCCTTCAGGTCGGCGGCCAGCCACTTGTGGTACGCCTGCATCCAGGGGCTGTCGCCGCCGCCGCGCCGGAACTCCTCCAGTACTGCGTTGACCCGGCGTACCAGGTCTTCGTCCTTGAGATTCATCGCCACGCCGTACGACTCGGTGGTGAACGGTTTGCCGACGAGTCCCACGGACGGGTCCTGGGCTGCCTGTCCGGCGGCCAGGGCGCCGTCGGTGAGCACCGCGTCCGCCTGCCCGAGCTGCAGCCGTACCAGGCAGTCGAGCTGGTTGGGCACGGTCAGCACGGAGGCGGCGTGCGGGTTCTTCTTCAGCTCTGTCTCCGCGGTCGATCCCTTCGCTGCGCACACCCTCCTGCCGGCCAGGGAGTCGTCGAACCCGCTGATCGGCGAGTTCTTGGGCTTCAGCAGCTGCTGGCCCGTCCCGAAGTAGGCGGTGGAGAAGGCGACTTGCCCGGCCCGTTCGCAATTGATGGTCATGGTACGCGCAATGATGTCCACCTTGCCCTGTTGCAGCGCGGGGATGCGCTGACTGGTGGTGACCGCAATGAAGGCGACCTTGCCGGGGTCGCCCAGCAGGTCCTTGGCGATGGCGTGCACCAGATCGATGTCGAAGCCGCTGAGTTCGCCGGTCGCGGGGTCGCGGTAGCCCCAGTGGTAGCTGTTCTGGTCGACTCCCGCGTTCAGCCAGCCGCGGGCCTTGATGCGCTGCACGGCCGGGCCGTCCACGGTGGACGGCCGCAGGCTCGCCTCCGGGTCGGTGCACTGGGCGGCGCCGGCCGACGGCGCGGCCGCGGCCACCGGCTGCGTACGGTCCTCGTGCTGCGGTGCCCCGCCGGAACGGTCCGGCAGCTGGACGGCCGCCGCCACCATCGCGCACGCGGCCGCCGTGGCGGCGGCGAGCGCCGCCCTCCTCCGTGCGTGGGTCCTCACGCCCCGCCTCCCCCCTGTCACCGGTATTCCGACAGCCTGCGGCCGATGCCGAGCACCGCGCCCGCCGCGGCCAGCAGGGCCAGCACCGCCGCCCCGGCCGTCAGCCCGGTCAGCGCCCCGCGCCCGTTGTCGGCGGAGTGCCGGAACTGCGCCTGCTCGTGCGACAGGGCCTGCTGCAACTCGTTGTCCACCCGGTCGAAGGACTCGCCCGTGCTGTCCTTCCCGCCGTTCACCATCTGCAGTGCCTTCTTGTAGTCCCCGCTGACGTCGGCGGCGCGTGCGGCACTGTGCTGCCGGAGCCACTGCCCCACGTCCGTCACGGCCTTGGCCACCGGGTCACGCCCTGCTGCGCCGTCCGCCAGTGCTCCGGCCCGGTCCAGCAGGGTGCCGGGGGCCGGAGCGGCCCGGCCGGCGTCGCCGCTGCCGTTGCCGAAGAGCTTCTTCATGTCCTTCCGGAAGCTCGCCTCGTAGAGGTCGTCCTGTGTTGCCGGGTCGAGCACCGAACCCCGGGACACCAGGGTGAGGTTCTCGTCGCCGCGGGCCTGGAGCGAGCTGATCCGGGCCTCGTTGAGGACCTGCAGGGACTGCGCGCCGTGCCGGTCGGAGTCGTCCAGCTCCGCGCGGGCCACCGTGTGCCCGGCGACGAGCCACAGCAGCACCACCGCGGTGGCCGCCGTCGCGGCCAGCAGTCCGTGATTGAAGACGCGGTTCGTGCGCAGGTAGTTGCGCCGCTGCGCCCAGCCGAGCGCGCCGAGGGTGACGGCGCCGGCGGCCAGCGCGGCCCAGGGCCAGGCCTTGGCGTCCCGGTAGTCGGAACCGAGCCGTCCGGTTTCCGCCTCGTAGAGGGCGCTGGCGGCGGGCAGCAGTTCGCCGCGCATCCGCTCGCTCGCATACCGCAGGTACGCGCCGCCGAGCGGCAGGCCCTGGCGGTTGTTCGCGCGGGCGGTGTCCACCAGACCGGTGTAGACGGGCAGTTGCTTGTTGAGCGTGGCGATCTGACGGCGCTCCGTGTCCGAACCGCTCGTGTTCGCCGCGGCCTTGACCAGCAGTTCGGACGCCAGGGCGATGTCCTGGTCGTAGCGGTCGCGCGCGGCCTTCGGCTCCTGGCCGCCGGCCAGGAAGCCGGAGGCGGCCGTGGTGTCGGCGTCCGCGAGCGAGCGGTAGATGCTTGCCGCGTCGGCGCTGAGCGGCTGGCTGTGCGTGACGACCGCGTCGGCCGCCGAGGCCCGGTCACTGACCTGCCAGGCGGTGACGCCGCCGAAGACGGCGAGGACGGCCGCGAGCGCGGCACCGATGATGCGCAGGCGGCCCGGCTCGGTCGTCGCAGCGGCGCGCAGGCGGGCGGCGCCTTCGCGCCAGGCCGTCTGCTGTGGTTGTGACACGAGACCTCCCCCTTGGTCGCTGGCGCCAAGTATGACGGGAGACGGCTTTCGCGCCCACCCATGCGCCCCGTAGGGCGCGGGGAACTGCGCGATCGGCCACGACGCGCCTGCAGTCGAGGTGTTCGGGGCTTCGCCCCGGACCTCCGGGGCGGTGCGTTGTCTGCGGGCCGGTGGGGGCTGGTCGCGCAGTTCCCCGCGCCCCTTACGGGGCGCCTGGTCGCGCCCACGCGGCGGAGCCGCATATGTCAGCAGCCCCGCGCCCCTGACGGGGCACGCCCCCTTCGGGGCGCTACGCGTACGCCGCCCGCAGCGTCCCGTAGGCCTCCCTCGGTGCCCCCAGCCGGTCCAGGCCCAGCAGGGCCGCACCCATCACGGGACGTGCCGTCACCACCACCGGCACCGCCTTCGGGGCGCACTCCGCGAGGAGGGCCAGAACCCGTTCGTGCAGCAGCGGATGACGCGCCGCCAGCACACCGCCGCCCAGCACCACCGGCACCTCCGCCTCCAGCAGCCCCAGCCGGCCCAGCGCTACCCGGGCCATCGCGACGATCTCCTCCGCCTGCCGCACCACGACCGCCCGGGCCACCGCGTCGCCCGCCGCCGCCACCGCGAACAGCACCGGCGCCATCTCGTACCGCCGCGCCGCCGGGAGCCGGCCCAGGTGCAGCGCCTCGATCAGCGCGGGCATGCCGGGCAGCCCGAAGTGGGCGGGGAGCGCACGGGCGAGCTCGCTCGGTTCGCCGCGGCCGTCGTCCGCCCGGGCCGCCCACCACAGCGCCTCGTCCGCCAGGCACCCGCCGCCGCCCCAGTCGCCGGAGATCCGCCCGATGGCGGGGAAGCGCGCCACCCTGCCGCCCGGGGCCACGCCCGCGCAGTTGATGCCCGCGCCGCACACCACGGCGACCCCCGCCGGTTCCGGGCCGTCGGGCAGCCCGGCCCGCAGCAGCGCGAAGGTGTCGTTGGCCACGGTCACCGACGGGGCCCAGCCCAGGCGCTCGATCTCCGCCGTCAACTCCGCCTCCTCCACGGGGAGATCGGCATTGGCCAGGCACGCCTGGACGTGCCCGGCCCGCGGGCTCCCGCCCGGATCCGCCCGGGCGGCGGCCGCGGCGACGAGCGGCACCAGCCCCGCCACCGCCGCCGCGGCCCCCGCCTCCGAGGGCCGGAAGCCGCCGCCGCGCGCGGCGCCCAGGACCGTGCCGTCCGGGCCCACGAGGGCGACGTCCGTCTTGCTGTTGCCCGCGTCGATCGCGAGCACGGTTCCGGTCAGGCCCACGCCAGGTGCTCCCGGTTGTGCGCGAGGAGTGTGTCGGTCAGCCGGTCCGCGTACTCGGCCTGGCCGATCAGCGGGTGTGCCAGCAGCGCCCGGAAGACCCGGTCGCGGCCGCCCTTCAGCGCCGCCTCCAGGGCCAGGTGCTCGTAGGCGGTCACATTGGCGATCAGTCCCGCGTACAGCGGCTCCAACGGCCGTACGGGCAAAGGGTGCGCGCCCCGCGCGTCCACCGACGCCGGGACCTCGATCACCGCGTCGTCGGGCAGGAACGGCAGGGTGCCGTGGTTGAACGCGTTGACGACCTGGACGTCCCCGGTGTCGCGCAGCAGCGACGACGTGAGCGCGACGGCGGCCTCCGAGTAGAACGCGCCGCCCCGCTTCGCCAGCAGCTCCGGCTTCTCGTCCAGGGCCGGATCGGCGTACAGCTCCAGCAGCCGGCGCTCCATCTCCGCCACCTCGGCGGCCCGGGACGGCTTGCCGCCCAGCTCCCGGACGACCGCGTCGTGCTGGTAGAAGTACCGCAGGTAGTACGAGGGCACCACGCCCAGCCGGTCCAGGAGCCCGCGCGGCATGCGCAGGTCCGTGGCGATGGCGTCGCCGTGCCCGGCCAGCAGCTCGGGCAGCACGTCACGGCCGCCGACGTGCACCGCGCGCTCCCACGTGAGGTGGTTGAGGCCCACGTGCTCCAGGCTCACCTCCTCCGGGGCCACGCCCAGCAGCCGGGCGAACTTCCGCTGGAAGCCGATGGCCACGTTGCACAGCCCGACGGCCCGGTGCCCGGCGGTCAGCAGGGCGCGGGTGACGATCCCGACCGGGTTGGTGAAGTCCACGATCCAGGCGCCCGGGTTGCGCCGCCGCACGCGCTCGGCGATGTCGAGGACCACCGGCACGGTGCGCAGCGCCTTGGCGAGGCCGCCCGCGCCGGTGGTCTCCTGGCCGACGCAGCCGCACTCCAGCGGCCAGGTCTCGTCCTGGTTGCGGGCGGCCTGCCCGCCCACGCGCAGCTGGAGCAGGACGGCGTCGGCGCCGTCCACGCCGGCGTCGAGGTCCGCGGTCCAGGAGATCCGGCCGGGGTGGCCCTGCCTGCGGAAGATGCGCCGGGCCAGCCCGCCCACGAGCTCCAGGCGGTCCGCGGCCGGGTCGACGAGGACGAGCTCCTCCAGCGGCAGCACGTCCCGCAGGCGCGCGAAGCCGTCGACGAGTTCGGGGGTGTAGGTCGAACCTCCGCCGACCACGGTGAGTTTGAGCACGAGAGATCAGCCCTTTACTCCGGTGAGGGTGACGCCTTCGACGAAGGCCTTCTGTGCGAGGAAGAAGACGACGATGACCGGCGCCATGACGAGCAGGGTGGCGGCCATGGTGAGATTCCAGTCGACGTTGTGGGCGCTCTTGAACGATTCCAGTCCGTACGACAGCGTCCAGGCGCCGGGATTCTGCGCGGCGTAGATCTGCGGGCCGAAATAGTCGTTCCAGCAGAAGAAGAACTGGAACAGCGCGACGGCCGCCAGGCCGGGCCGGGCCATGGGCACGACGATGCGCAGCAGCGTGCGCAGTTCACCGCAGCCGTCCATCCGGGCCGACTCCAGGTACTCCTTGGGGATCGTCAGCAGGAACTGCCGCAGCAGAAAGATCGAATACGCGTCGCCGAAGGCCATCGGGACGATCAGCGGCCACAACGACCCCGACAGGTGCAGCTGCTGCGCCCACACCAGGTACATCGGGACGACGACGACCTGGGGCGGCAGCATCATCGTGGCGATGACGAGCATCATCGCCGGACGCCTGCCCCGGAAGCGGAACTTCGCGAGCGCGTAGGCGACGGGCAGGGACGAGCACACGGTGAACAGCGTGCCCAGCCCGGCGTACACCAGGGAGTTCCTCCACCAGTCGAGGAATCCGGGGGTGCGGAACACCGTCGCGTAGTTGGCCCACTTCCACTGGTGCGGCCACAGTTCGCCGCTCATCGCCTGTTCGTCGCTCATGACGGAGGTCAGGAAGACGAAGACGAACGGCAGGACGAAGAAGAGTGCTGCGGCGACGGCCGTGGCATGGACGGCGATCCAGTGGAGCGTGCGGTTCCGATGCATGCCGGATCAGTCCTCCGCCGTCAGCAGGCCGGTGCTTCTGCGCATCAGCAGCGAGGTCACGGCCATCGCGAGGGCGAAGAGCACGAGCGAAAGCACGCACGCCGCACCGGTGTTGAAGTTCTGGAATCCGAGCGAATAGACCAGCTGCGGCACGGTGAGCGTGGAGTGGTCCGGATACCCCGGCTGGATCACCGTGCCGGGCCCGATGCTGACGCCGGAGGCAAGCTTTCCGGCGACGAGCGCCTGGGTGTAGTACTGCATGGTCTGGACGACTCCGGTGACCACCGCGAACATCACGATCGGGGTGATCGACGGCCAGGTGACGTAGCGGAATCTCGCGAGCGCCCCCGCCCCGTCCAGCTCCGCCGCCTCGTACTGCTCCTTGGGCACGTCCAGCAGCGCGGCCATGAAGATCACCATCAGGTCGCCGATGCCCCACAGGGACAGCAGGACCAGCGACGGCTTGGCCCAGTCCGGGTCGTTGAACCAGTTCGGGGCGTCGATCCCGACCGCCGAGAGGGCCTCGTCGACCGGTCCCGTCCCCGGGTTGAGCAGGAAGACGAACGCGACGGTGGCGGCCACCGGCGGGGCCAGGTACGGCAGGTAGAAGGCGGTGCGGAAGAATCCGGCGCCGGTCTTCACCTTGGTGACCAGCAGCCCGATGCCGATGCCGAAGGCGACGCGCAGCGCGACCATGACCACCACCAGCCAGAGCGTGTTCCACAGCGCGGGCCCGAAGAGCGGCATCTGCTGCAGTACGTATTTCCAGTTGCGCAGGCCCACGAAGGTGGGGGCCTGGATCTGGTTGTAGTGCATGAAGGAGAAATAGACGGTGGCGACGAGCGGGTAGCCGAAGAAGACGGTGAATCCGACCAGCCAGGGCGAGAGGAATCCGAGGGTGCGCAGCCGCTCGCGGGTGCGTCTGCGGCGCGGGGAGGGCGTGGTACCGGGGGCCATGGCGGTACTCCGTCAGTTCGCGGACTGGAGGTTGTCGTCGTCGATCTGCCGGTCGAGCCTCCGCAGCCCCTTGTCCAGGTCGCGGACCTTTCCGGCCTCGACGGCGTAGCCGAAGTCCTGGAGCGCGGTGATGTACTGCCCGCCGTTCACCGACGGCGGCATTCCGGTGCTGTCCGGGTGCGCGGCGATGTCCAGGAAGGTGCGGAAGGCGGGGTCGCGGCCGAGTTCCGGCGAGGCCAGTGCGGCGTTGGTGGACGGCACGTTGTGGATGGCGTTGGCGAAGGCGACGACCTGACCGGTGTCGGTGGTCAGGAACTTCACCAGTTCCCAGGCCGCGTTCTGGTGCCTGCTGCTGTGGGCGATGCCGATGACCGTTCCGGTCAGATATCCGCGCCCGTACGTCCCGGCCCGGTCGTCGGGGACGGGCAGCGGGGCCGTGGCCCAGCGGAATCCCGGCTTCGCCTCGTCGAGCATCAACCCCCGCCATTCGCCGTCCAGATGCATGGCGAGCTTCCCGGTGAGAAAGGCGTTCTGCGAGGACATCTCGTCGCCGAAGGTGGTGCGGTAGGTCTCCAGCGACGTGTAGCCGCCGAGGGCGGAGACGAGTTGCTGCTGGAAGGAGAAGAACTGCTTCGCCGCGGGTTCCCGGGCGAGCATCGCCTTGCCCTCGCCGTCGAAATACCGCGGCCCCCATTGGGCGAAGAACCGGTCGGGGCTGTTCTGGTACAGCCGGAAGTCCGGCATGAATCCCAGCTGCCGGTATGAACCGTCCTTCGTGCGCTGCGTGAGCCGGACGGCGGCGTCCTTGAACTCCGACATGGTGCGCGGGGGCCGGGTGATGCCGGCCTTCTCGAAGGCGTCCTTGTTGTAGTACAGCCCGTACGCGTCGGCGAGCAGGGGAAGGGCACACTGCCGGCCCTGGTAGCCGGAGTAGCGGACGAGGGGTGCGGGGAAGACCCGGGACTTGTCCAGACCGGACTTCACGAGGAAGGGATCGAGATCGACCCACATGCCCGAGGAGCAGTACTGGCCGACGTTGTTGGTGGTGAACGAGGACACGACGTCGGGCGCGTTTCCGCCGCCCGCCCGCAGGGCCTGGTTGACGGTGTCGTCGTTGACGTTGCCGGTGGCCTCGACCTTGATCCGGGGGTGCAGCCTCTCGAACCGGGCGATCGACGCCTTGACGGCCGCGACCTCCTTCTTCTCCGACCAGCCGTGCCAGAACCTCAGGGTGACGGGCCGGGTGGGGTCGTCGTCGGCGCTGCCGGTGCTCGGATGCGCGCATCCGGCGAGGAGCAGCCCTGCCGCTAACAGCAGCGGGACGCGGGCACGTGACATGGCGGAACGTCCCTTCGGCAGCGGGGGAAGGAGCGGGAGGGCGCGGTCCTCAGGCCGTGGTGTCGAACACCGTGTTGCGCGCTGCGGCGAGTGCGGTGTGCAGGGCGCCGAGGAGGATGGGGGAGCCCTCGACCGTGCTCAGCCGCAACTCCGGCCGGGGCAGGTCGAGTCCGGACATCTCGTTCTCGATCAGTTCGCGCAGCCGGTCGCCGCCGGCCAGGCAGACCTCGCCGGAGAGCACGATCAGCTCCGGGTCGACCACGGCGACGACGGCCAGCAGCGCGGTGGCGATATGGTGCGCCAGCCCGGCGAGGACGGCGTCGCCGGCACCCGGCGTGGCCGCGGCGGCGGCCAGCGCCTCGGGGGCGCCGGCGGCGTCGATGCCGTGGCGGCGGGCCAGCGCGACCACGGCGGCGGAGACGACGAGCATGTCCAGGCCGCCCTCGGCGAGGGGCCCGGGGGTGCCCGCGGGCCTGCCGCGGACGACCGGGGCGCCCGGCATCGGCATGTAGCCGATCTCGCCCGCCCCGCCCCGCGCACCGCGCAGCAGCCGGCCGCCGAGCACGATGGCGGCGCCGACGCCCTCGTCGGCCCAGAAGTGGACGAAGTCGGCGCAGTCCCGGGCGGAGCCGCAGTGCTGTTCGGCGACGGCGGCGAGGTTGACGTCGTTCTCCACGACCACGGGCGTGCCGAGCGCGGCGGAGAGCTCGTCGACGAGGGTGTGCGACTGCCAGCCGGGCAGGTGGGGCGCGTACCGCAGCCGCCGGGTGCGCGGGTCGAGGGCGCCGGGGGTGCCGACGACGGCGCGGCACAGGGCGTCCCGGCCGAGGCCGGCCGCGCGCAGCGCGCCGTCGACGGCCTCGGCCACGAGCTCGGGGGTGCGGGTGCGGACGTCCTCCGCGGTGGCCTCGGCCTCGACGCGGTGCCGGCCGACCGTGGTGCCGGTGATGTCGGCGACGGCCGCGCTGATCCCGGCCTTGTCGACGGCGAGGGCCGCGACGTGGGCGATGCCGGGGTCGACCTCGTACAGCAGGGCGCTGGGCCCCGGACGCCCGGTGACGCTGCCGGTGGTGCGGACGAGGCCGGCGGCCTCGAGGCGGGCGAGGAGCTGGGAGGCGGTGGGCTTGGACAGCCCGGTCAGCTCGCCGAGCCGGGTGCGGGTGAGGCGGCCGTGGGTGATCAGCAGGTCCAGGGCGGCCCGGTCGTTCATGGCCCGGAGGACTCGGGGGGTTCCGGGGGTGGTGGCCATGGTCGCTCCCGCGGAGGTCTGTTGGGAAACCTTCCTAACCGTCACGAGGACGGTATGCGAGCGGAAACGTGGGGTCAATGGTTCCGCCCCGTAAGGGGCGCGGGGAACTGCGCGATCGGCCACCGACGGCCTGCAGCCGACGCACCACCCGGGGTCCGGGGCGAAGCCCCGAGTACTTCGACTGCTGGCGCGTCGTGGCTGGTCGCGCAGTTCCCCGCGCCCCTTACGGGGCGCCCCCCCCGGGATACCTCACTTGCCCAGCACTGGCCCCGGCGGTATCGGGGCCGTGGCCATGGACTGCGGCGAGACCGGGTTGCCCAGGGCCGAGGGGGCGGCCATCGCGGCCGTCGGATCGGCGGCCGGCGCGGTGTCCGCGGCCTGTACCACGCCCATCCGGATGCCCGCCGCGTCCAGCGCCTGCTTGATCCGCCAGCGCAGTTCCCGCTCGACCCCGGAGGCCTCCCCGGGCGCCGTCTTCGCCTGGACGCGGACCACGACCGAGTCCAGGCCCACCGAGTCCAGGCCCATGACCTCGACCGGCTCCCAGATCTTCTCGTCCCACGGCGCGACCTTGGCCATGTCCTGGCCCGCCGACGCGATGATCTCGCGGGCCCGGTCGAGGTCCTCGTCGTAGCGCAGGGAGACGTCCACGTCGGCCATGGACCAGCCCTGGCTGAGGTTGCCGATGCGCTTGACCTCGCCGTTGCGCACGTACCAGATGGCGCCGTTGGGGCCGCGCAGCTTGGTGACGCGCAGGCCCACCTCGATCACCGTGCCCGTGGCGACACCGGCGTCGATCTCGTCGCCGACGCCGTACTGGTCCTCCAGGATCATGAAGACGCCGGACAGGAAGTCGGTGACGAGGTTCCGGGCGCCGAAACCGATGGCCACACCCGCGACACCCGCGGAGGCGAGCAGCGGGGCCAGATTGATCTTCAGTACGGACAGCACGGTCAGCGCCGCCGTGCCCATGATCAGGAACGAGGCGACGCTGCGCAGCACCGAGCCGATGGCCTCCGAGCGCTGCCGCCGCCGCTCGGCGTTGACCAGCAGACTGCCCAGGGCCGTGCCGTCGAGGTGGTGCGTGGTGCGGTTCATCCGCGCTATCAGCTGGGTGATGCCGCGGCGGATCAGGGAGCGCATGGCCACAGCGATCACGACGATCAGGATGATGCGCAGGCCGTTGCTGAGCCAGATGGACCAGTTCTGCTCGACCCAGCCGGCGGCGTCGTTCGCCGTCCGCTGGGCCTCGTCCAGGGACGCGGGGGGACGGGGCGTCGAGTCTGCGGCCAGGGCAGCGGACAAGAACACAGCAGGAATCCTCCGAGTAGGACACACGCCCGCGGCGGGGACGGCGCGGGCAGGCCCACCACACTATCGGGGCAGGGCGGGTCCCCCGTTGTTGTGTTCGAGATGAGGCGGGTATCGAGCAGGTCCTGCCAGGGGTTGGCCGCGGTGTGCCGCAAAACACCTGTGACCCGTTACCCGGTCATGGTGGCGCTCCGACCAGGGCGCAGGGGACACTTGCAGGAGATCGTCCCGGCGCGAGCCACGCGCCGCCGGCGTACAAGGAGGCACCCGTGCCGCATGTCCTGGTCCTCAACGCGTCGTACGAGCCGCTCGGCGTCGTACCGCTCCGCCGCGCGCTCATACTCGTCCTCAACGAAAAGGCCGTCAGCCTCGAGGACACCGGCGCCTATCTGCACAGCGCGACCTGCACCATCCCCGCACCCAGCGTCGTGCGCCTGAAGCGCTTCGTGCGGGTCCCCTTTCGGGGCCCCGTCCCGCTCACCCGCCGTGCCCTCTTCGCCCGCGACGGCGGGCGCTGCGCGTACTGCGGTGGCGTCGCAACCAGCGTCGACCACGTCGTGCCGCGCAGCCGCGGCGGGCAGCACGCCTGGGACAACGTGGTGGCTGCATGCCGCCGGTGCAATCACGTCAAGGCCGACCGGCACGTCGCCGAGCTGGGATGGCGGCTGCGCCACCAGCCCGCTCCGCCGTCCGGGCTGGCGTGGCGCATCATCGGCACGGGGCATAGGGATCCGCGCTGGCTGCCCTACTTGGAGGCCTACGGCGCGGAGGACGCGATGGCCCGGATCGACGGCATTTCCGCCTGAGAGATCCGGGCCATCGGCGTTTCGATGGCCCGGACTCATCTGGGGGCCGCGCCCCGTCAGGGGCGCGGGACAGTCACTCCCCCAGCTACCGCTGGGAGGTACCCCCAGCGGCTCCGCCGCGTGGGCGCGACCAGCCACAACCGACCCGCAGCCAAAGCTCAACGCACCGCGTAGGCCTCCACCTCCGCAAGGGCGGCCCCCTTGTCGCCCTGGATACGGACGAACCGTACGTCCGGCACATCCATGCGCACGGTCTCCGTGTTGCCCGGGCCGCCCGCAGGGCGCCAGGTGCGCCCGTCGCCCGAGACCTGCACCCGGTAGCGGGCGGGCCGGGCGCCGTCCTTCCAGTGCAGCACCAGCCTCCCCAGCCGCACCGGACGGGCCAGCGCCAGCTGCCACGCCCCGTTGCCCGACGCCGTCGTCCCGGCGCCGCGCGCCAGGTCCGGGCCGTCGGTGGGCGGATACGCGTGGACGGTGACCGTCCGCTCCTGCCCGGCCAGCTTCAGCTGTACCGCGACGTCGTGCCCCGAGGCCCCGGCGGGCACCGAGATCTCGATCCGGGCCGTGGTCACCCCGCCCCGCGGCACGGTCAGCTCGGCCGGGGCGTTCACGGTGACGCCCGAGGGGGCGGTCACCGCGAGGCGCTCGCGGACGGCGTCCGGCCGTCGGTTGATCATTCGCAGCTCGACGACGGCCGGGCGGCCGCCGATGTCCGTGTCCACCTCGCTCCGCGCGAGGTCGATGTCCGCGGTGGGGGCGTCGGCGAACCAGGGCGCGATCTCGTGCACGGCGGGCGGGGCGGCGGCCGCGGCGTCCCAGACCAGCCGCAGCCCGTCGGCCCTGACGCCCTTGCCGGGCACCTGGGTCCAGCCGCTGTCCGACAGCGGGCCGAGCCGCTGCCAGCCCGCGGCCGGGTCGTGCGCCTCGACCGCGCCGCGGGTGCCGGGCGCCGGGTCGGTGAGCACGGTGACCGCGGCCAGCGGGCGCGGCCCGCGCACCGCCACCGCCAGCGGGGCGCCGCGGGGCGGGGTGACGGCGGTGGCCGGGTCGCCGTCGGTGGCCTTGCCGCCCGTGCGCAGCGGGCGGTCGACGCCGGTCCAGCCGTTGGCCTTGGCGAGGGCCTTGTCGAGGAACGGGGTGAGCACCCCGGCCCCGACGGTCGCGTTCTCCGCACCGATCTGCGCCCGCAGCTGCTGCACGTCCAGCTGGGCCTGCCAGGCCGCGGCGCCGTCGCCGCGGGCCTGCGCGACGAGCATGTCCACCGCCCGCTGCCCGGCCCGGCCGTGCCGCCCCAGCTGGTCCAGCCACGGCCGGAGCTCGCCGCCCAGGGCCGGCGACAGCCGCTGCGGTGCGTCGGCCATGGTGCGGAAGGCGGCCCGCAGCCGGTCGGCGGCCTCGCCCAGCTTCCCGGTGTCCGTGCCGCCGAGCGCGGTCCAGAAGTCGTCCAGCAGCGGCCGCAGGTACGCCGACTCCTCGCCGCCCAGCATGGACGAGGCGTCGTTGCCGGCGAGCGCGCGCAGGGCGTCGCGGGTCGGCCCGTCACCGGCGGCGAGGTCGTCGACCGCGGCCTTCCAGGACTCGTCGGGCCGGTAGCCGCGCGGGTTCCAGGCGAAGTCGGCCGCGGTGAACAGCGGGATGCGGGAAGCGGCGGGCTGCGCCGGGGCGTTGGCGAGCAGCGCGGCCGAGCCGGTGGCCACGGCCGGCTCCCGGCCGGTGTACGGGCCGAGGAAGATACGGTCCTGCGCGAAGTCGTTGACCGGGTAGTTGTCCATGGTCACCAGCGGGTGACCCAACGCCGAGCGGGCGTCGGCCAGTTCGGCTCCGGTGATGATCCTCGGCACCACGCCCACGCCCGTCCAGGCCACCTCCACGCGCGGGTCGAGTGCATCGGCCAGGGCGCGCCGGAAGTCCGTGCGCCCGTCCTGGTAGTACTCGGTGGGCAGCAGCGACAGCGGCGCCGCCTCGGACCCCTTGGCCGCCAGGTGCGCCGCGAGCGCGTTCGCGACCTTCGCCTGCGCCTTCGCGGCGGCCTTGGGGCCGGACCCGAAGGCGTCCCGGTCCGCTCCGCAGTGCCACTCGGTGTAGCTGACGTCCTGGAACTGCAGCTGGAAGGCGCGCACGCCCAGCGCCCACATCGCGTCGACCTTGCGCTTGAGCGCCTTCAGGTCGTCGCCCGAGGAGAAGCACATGGCCTGCCCCGGCGCCACGGCCCAGCCCAGCGTCACGTGGTTGCGGCGGGCCCGGTCGGCCAGGTCGCGGAACTCGGCGCGCTGCGCGGCCGGGTAGGGGGCGCGCCAGCGGGCCTGACGGTACGGGTCGTCGCCGGGGGCGTAGAGATAGCGGTTCTGCTTCGTGCGCCCCAGGAAGTCCAGCTGTGCCAGCCGCTGTTCGTGCGTCCAGGGGTCGCCGTAGAAGCCCTCGGTCAGGCCGCGCACGGCTGTGACCGGCCAGTCGCGCACGACCGCCCCGGCGAGGACGCGGCCGCCGTCGCGCTGCACCGCCAACTGCCGCAGCGTCTGCGCCGCGTGGAACAGCCCGTCCGGGCCCACGCCCGAAAGCGCCGCCACCGGACGGCCGTCGACCTGGCCCGTCGCCAGCCGGTAGCCGCCGGAGGGCAGGTCGGCCACGGGAGGGGCGCCGAGCGCGCGCAGGGCGTCCTCGGCCGCCCTGCCGCCCGCGTAGACGATCAGCCCGTCCGGCGGCGGGGTGCCGCCCGGCTGGGCGTCGACGACGGTCCGCGCGCCGAGGCCGCGCAGGACGGTGCGCAGCGCTTCGAGCGTGTACGGGTCGGTGTTCTGCTCGGCCATGAGCGTGACCTGGTCACCGATGCGGGCGCCCGCGCCCTGCGCGCGCGCCGTCTGCGGACGCGGCCAGACCGGCGGCAGGGCGCCCGTGCTCTGCGGGTCGGTGTCGGGGGTGGTCGGGGCCGCGGTGTCGCCGGGGCGGGGGTCGGCGAGGGCGTCGTGCGTGCTGCCGAGCAGCCCGCTCAGCAGTGCCGCGGCCAGCACGGTGACCCCCGCCCGCCGCGGCCGGCCGAGCCGGCCGGTGCCGAGGACGGGACCCGGCGGACCTGCCGGACGGGCCTCGTACGAGGAGTCGTTGCTGGGGAACGGCACGGGCATTGCTCCTCGTTCTGGTGTCGCCTCCGTGGTCGCCGAGCCCATCACCAGGCGAATCGCGATGTCAACGCAGGTGACCGAACTGCCGGTAATGACCGGTGCATCAGAGGTGAAGAAGGCGGGGATGTCCACCAAAGGGCCGTCAAATCGACACCGGAGACCGTAATGTGACGTGGAGCGCTACCAGCGGTACGGGACCCCGGAGGTCTGCATGAGCCGAGCGCGCCTCGCCCAGCTGCACGGTGTCGCCACCTCCTACAGCCCCTCGCCCGGCCGCACCGTCGACGTGCCCGAGGACACCGTCGTCGCGGTCCTCGCCGCGCTGGGCGTCGACGCCTCCACCCCGCGCGCGGTCCGCGCGGCCCTCGCGGAGCACGAACAGGACGCGCAGCAGCGGCTGCTGCCGCCCACCGTCGTGCTGCGCGAGGGCGCCCGGCTCTCCCCGGCCCGGCTTCCCGCGGGCGGCGCACTGCGCGTCGAGACCGAGGACGGCCGGACGCTGGAGTGCGACGGCACCCCGGGCGGCGAGCCCGACATCGGCCCGCCGCCCGGCAGCCACCTGCTGCACGCCCGCACCGCCGACGGCCGCTCCGCGAGCGCCCACCTGATCGTCGCCCCGCACCGGCTGCCCGCACCCCCCGAGCGCGGGCACGGCTTCCTGGTCCAGCTCTACTCCCTGCTCTCCGCCCGCTCCTGGGGCATGGGCGACCTCGGCGACCTGGCCGAGCTCGCCGCCTGGTCGGGGCGCACGTTCGGCGCGGACTTCGTCCAGATCAACCCGCTGCACGCGGCCGTCCCCGGCCGTGCGGGCGCCCCCACGGACCCCTCGCCGTACCGCCCCTCCTCGCGCCGCTTCCCCGACCCGGTGCACCTGCGCATCGAGGAGATCCCCGAATTCGCCTGCCTCACCGGCCCCGACCGCGACCGCGCCGGCCAACTGGGCGCGGAGGCGGCCGCGTTGCGCGACGCCGTTCTGCACGAGGGCGCCCTCATCGACCGCGATGCCGTCTGGGACGTCAAGCGCCGCGCGCTGGAGCTGCTGCACACCGTGCCCCTGGGTCCCGGACGCCGGGCCGCCTACTGCGACTTCCTCGCCGACCGCGGCCGCGCCCTGGAGGACCACGCCACCTGGTGCGCGCTCGCCGAGGTGCACGGTCCCGACTGGCGCTCCTGGCCCGCCGCCCTGCAGGACCCGCGCTCGGCCGGCACCGCCCGGGCCCGCGGCGAACTCCTCGACCGCATCGACTTCCACTGCCGGCTCGCCTGGCTCACCGACTGTCAGCTCGCCGCCGCCCAGCGCTCCGCGCGCGAGTCGGGGATGCGCATCGGCCTCGTCCACGACCTGGCCGTCGGCGTGCACCCCTCGGGCGCCGACGCCTGGGCGCAGCAGGACGCCTTCGCCCCCGGCATGTCCGTCGGCGCGCCCCCCGACGCCTTCAGCCCCCGCGGCCAGGACTGGGGCCTGCCGCCCTGGCGCCCCGACGCCCTGCGCGCCACCGGCCACGCCCCCTACCGCGAGCTGCTGCGCGCCCTGTTGCGGCACGCGGGGGCGCTGCGCATCGACCACGTGATGGGCCTGTTCCGGCTGTGGTGGGTGCCGCAGGGCTGCGAGCCCGCGCGGGGGACGTACGTGCGCTACGACCCGGAGGCGATGCTCGGCGTCCTGGCGCTGGAGGCGCACCGCGCGGGCGCGGTCGTCATCGGCGAGGACCTGGGCACGGTCGAGCCCGGGGTGCGCGAGGCGCTGGCCGAGCGGGGCGTGCTGGGCACCTCCGTGCTGTGGTTCGAGCGGGACTGGGCGCGGACGAACGGCGAGGGCGCCCCGCACGCCGAGCCGCTGGAGCCCGGGCGCTGGCGCTCCGGCTGCCTGGCCACCGCCACCACGCACGACCTGCCGAGCACCGCCGCCCGGCTCACCGGCGGTCACGTGGCCCTGCGGCACCGGCTCGGCCTGCTCACCCGGCCGCTGGCGGCCGAGCAGCGGGAGGCCGCGGCCGAGACGGCGGAGTGGCTGGCCCTGTTCGCCCGGCTGGGCCTGCTGCCCGAGGGCCGGGGCGACGAGGAGGCGGCCGTCAAGGCCGTCCACCGCTTCCTGCTGTCCACCCCCGCGCGGCTGGTGGGCGTCTGGCTGCCGGACGCGGTCGGCGACCGCCGCCCGCAGAACCTGCCGGGAACCTGGGACCAGTACCCCAACTGGCGGCTGCCCGTCGCCGACGCGGCCGGGCGCCCGGTGTCGCTGGAGGGGCTGGCGGCCTCACCCCGGCTGCATGCGCTGATGGCCGAGATCCGCAGGTGGGAGCGGGTGCGCAGCGTATAGGCGACCCCGGGCGCGCGAGGCTCGCCGGTGTCCGATACTTTGAGCGCGTGAGCAATAAGGTCAACAAGAACGCCATGCGTGCCGGAGCCATCACTGCCGGCACGATGCTGATGCTGCTGATGTCGTCCCCCGCGTTCGCGCTCACCCGCGACGACGGCGACGACCCGGGTCCCGGCCTGAGCATGATCAACACGCTCGGCCTCTTCGTCGCCGCGCCGATCGTCCTCTTCCTCGTGATCGCCGGCCTGGTCATGGTCCTGTCCCGCAAGGGCGACAACGTCCACACCCACGACACGCACTACGCGAAGGCCTCGCGCTAGCGCACACGGCTTTTCCCGACGGCCCCGGTTCCGCGCACGACGCGGAACCGGGGCCGTCGTGCATGTGCGGGACATCCACGGGCTTTATGCCGCGCTTAACCTACGGTGTCGTAACCTACGGGGCCGTAAGTCAGCACGTCCCCAGGAGCCGTCCGTGACCATCACCCCTTCCCGCGTGTGGACCGACAGTCGGCTGCTGTACGCGCTCGAAGAGGCCGTCGAGACCGAGCTGAACCGCCACCTGAAGGTGGCCAAGGAGTGGATGCCGCACGAGTACGTGCCCTGGAGCGAGGGGCGCGACTTCGACGGCGTCATGGGCGGCGAGGCCTGGTCCCTCGAACAGTCCAAGGTCTCCGACATCGCGCGGACCGCGCTCGTGGTCAACCTGCTGACCGAGGACAACCTCCCCAGCTACCACCACGAGATCGCCTCGCTCTTCGGCCGGGACGGCGCCTGGGGCACCTGGGTGCACCGCTGGACGGCCGAGGAGGGCCGGCACGGCATCGTCATGCGCGACTACCTGCTCACCTCGCGCGCCGTCGACCCGGTCGCGCTGGAGCGGTTCCGCATGGCGCACATGAGCGAGGGCTTCGAGTCCGACAACCGGCACAGCATGCTGCACTCCGTGGCCTACGTGGCCTTCCAGGAGCTGGCCACCCGCATCTCGCACCGCAACACCGGCCACCACTCCGGCGACGAGGTGTGCGACCGCATGCTCGCCCGCATCGCGACGGACGAGAACCTGCACATGGTCTTCTACCGCAACCTGCTGGGCAGGTCCTTCGAGCTGGCGCCCGACCAGACGATGTCCGCGGTGCGGGACGTGGTGACCGGTTTCCGGATGCCGGGTCATGGCATCCCGGGCTTCGAACGGGCCGCCGCCCAGATGGCGATCGGCGGCATCTACAACCTGCGCATCCACCACGACGACGTCCTGCAGCCGGTGCTGCGCTTCCTGAAGGTCCTGGACATCTCCGGGCTGGGCCCGGAGGGCCTGCGGGCCCAGGAAGAACTGGGTGTCTTCCTGGGGGACTTGGACGGCCAGGCGACTCGCTTCGACGAGCGGCGCGCGGCCCTGCTCGCCCGGAGGGCGGCCAACCGGGGCTGAGTTCGGCTGCGGCCGGCTGTGGTTGCTCGCGCAGTTCCCCGCGCCCCTGACGGGGCGCGGGGAACCACCCACCCGCGGTAAGCGATTACGCGGCAGCCGCGTCCGCTGCCTGGGCCTTGAGCGCACGCTCGATCCCGGCACGCGACTCCGTCACCAGCCGCCGCAAGGCGGCACTCGGCTCCGCCGATGCCAGCCACGCGTCCGTCGCGTCCAGCGTCGCCTGCGACACCTGCAGCGCCGGATACAGCCCGACCGCGATCTGCTGCGCGATCTCGTGGCTGCGCTCGTCCCACAGCTGCTTCACGACAGTGAAGTACCGCTCCGCGTACGGCGCGATCAGCTCACGGTGCTCGGCCTGCTGGAAGCCGCCGATCACCGACTCCTGCACCGCGTTCGGCAGCTTGCCGGACTCCACGACCAGGGCCCACGCCTCGGCCTTCGCCTCCGCGGTGGGCCGTGCGGCACGCGCCCACGCGGCGTGCTGCTCGCCCGCGCTGGTCCTGTCCCGCTCCAGCTCCGCCTCGATCGCCTTCTCGTCGGCGCGGCCCGTGGCGACGAGGCGGCCCAGCAGGTCCCAGCGCAGCTCGGTGTCGACGGCCAGGCCCTCGATCGTCCCGCTGCCGTCGAGCAGGCCGGCCAGCAGCGCGAGCTGCTCGTCCGTGCGGGCGGTCGCGGCGAACGCCCGTGCCCAGGCGAGCTGGTGGTCGCTGCCGGGGGCGGCGGCGCGCAGGTGCTCCAGGGCGGCCTCGCTCCACTGCGCCAGGCCCGTCTCGCGCCAGTCGGGGGCGGCGTACAGGTCGAGGGCGAGCTTGACCTGGCGCTGCAGCGACTGCACGACGCCGATGTCCGACTCCTTGGCGATGCCGGAGAGGACGAGGGCCAGGTAGTCGCGGGTGGCGAGCTCGCCGTCGCGGGTCATGTCCCAGGCGGAGGCCCAGCACAGGGCGCGGGGGAGGGACTCGGTGAAGTCGCCGAGGTGCGCGGTGACGGTGGCCAGCGACTCGGCGTCGAGGCGGACCTTGGCGTAGGAGAGGTCGTCGTCGTTGAGCAGGACGACGGCCGGACGCTGTTTGCCCGCCAGCTGCGGCACCTCGGTCAGCTCGCCGTCGACGTCGAGCTCGATGCGCTCCTTGCGGACGAGCTTGCCGTCCTCGTGCTCGTACAGGCCGATCGCGATGCGGTGCGGCCGGAGAGTCGGCTCACCCTTGGCGCCGGCGGGCAGGGCGGGGGCCTCCTGCCGGACGGCGAAGGAGGTGACGGTCCCGTCGTCGCCGGTGACGATCTCCGGCCGCAGGATGTTGATGCCGGCCGTCTCCAGCCACTTCTTCGACCAGGTCCTCAGGTCGCGGCCGGAGGTCTCCTCCAGGGCGCCCAGCAGGTCGCTCAGGCGCGTGTTGCCGTAGGCGTGCTCCTTGAAGTACGCCTGCACGCCGCGGAAGAACTCGTCCATGCCGACGTAGGCGACCAGCTGCTTCAGGACCGAGGCGCCCTTGGCGTAGGTGATGCCGTCAAAGTTGACCAGCACGTCGTCCAGGTCGCGGATCTCCGCCATGATCGGGTGCGTGGAGGGCAGTTGGTCCTGCCGGTACGCCCAGGTCTTCATGGAGTTGGCGAACGTGGTCCAGGAGTGCGGCCACTTGCTGCCCGGCGCGTAGGCCTGGCAGGCGATGGAGGTGTAGGTGGCGAACGACTCGTTCAGCCACAGGTCGTTCCACCACTCCATGGTGACCAGGTCGCCGAACCACATGTGCGCCAGCTCGTGCAGGATCGTCTCCGCGCGCACCTCGTACGCCGCGTCCGTCACCTTCGAGCGGAAGACGTACTGGTCGCGAATGGTGACCGCGCCCGCGTTCTCCATCGCGCCGGCGTTGAACTCCGGCACGAAGAGCTGGTCGTACTTGGCGAAGGGGTACGCGTAGTCGAACTTCTCCTGGAACCAGTCGAAGCCCTGCCGGGTGACGTCGAAGATCTCGTCCGCGTCGAGGAACTCGGCGAGCGACGGGCGGCAGTAGATGCCCAGCGGGACGCTCTGCCCGGTTGCCGCGTTCTCGTAGGTGCTGTGCACCGCGTGGTACGGGCCGGCGATGAGCGCGGTGATGTAGGTGGAGATCCGCGGCGTCGGCTCGAAGCGCCAGAGGTTGTCGGAAGGACGTTCCGGGGTGGGCGAGTTGGAGATGACCGTCCAGCCCTCGGGGGCCTTCACCGTGAACCGGAACGTGGCCTTCAGATCGGGCTGCTCGAAGGAGGCGAACACGCGGCGCGCGTCCGGCACCTCGAACTGGGTGTAGAGGTAGGCCTGGTTGTCGACGGGGTCGACGAACCGGTGCAGGCCCTCGCCGGTGTTGGTGTACGCGCAGTCGGCGACGACCTTCAGCTCGTTGCGCCCGGCGGTCAGGCCCGGCAGCGCGATCCGGCTGTCCTGGAACACCTCGGAGGCGTCCAGCGCGGTCCCGTTGAGCACGACCTCGTGCACGGCCGGGGCGACCAGGTCGATGAACGACTCGCCGGCCTCCGCGGCGTCGAAGCGCACGGTCGTCACGGACCGGTACGTGCCGCCCTCCTGCGCACCGGAGAGGTCGAGGTCGATCTCGTACGCGTCCACGGTGAGCAGCCGGGCCCGCTGCTGCGCCTCTTCACGGGTGAGATTCGTTCCGGGCACCAGTGCATCTCCTTAACATCCGTATCGCGTCTTTCGGCCATCCTTCCACGCCGTCGCTGTCCGTGGTGGGGCGTACGCCGACAGCGGAGGGCCGGGCACCCCACGGGTGCCCGGCCCTCCGCCGTCGGTCGTCCTTCGCTCTAGCCGCGCAGCTCCGCGGCGACGAGCTCGGCGATCTGGACGGCGTTGAGCGCCGCGCCCTTGCGCAGGTTGTCGTTGGACAGGAAGAGCGCCAGGCCGTGCTCGACGGTCTCGTCCACGCGGATGCGGCCGACGTACGAGGCGTCCTTGCCGGCCGCCTGGAGCGGGGTCGGGATCTCGGACAGCTCCACGCCCGGGGCGTCCTTCAGCAGCTCGTAGGCGCGCTCGACGCCGATCGGACGCGCGAAGCGGGCGTTCACCTGGAGCGAGTGCCCGGAGAAGACCGGGACGCGGACGCAGGTGCCGGAGACCTTGAGGTCCGGGATCTCCAGGATCTTGCGGGACTCGTTGCGGAGCTTCTGCTCCTCGTCGGTCTCGAAGCTGCCGTCGTCGACGATCGCGCCGGCCATGGGCAGCACGTTGAAGGCGATGGGCCGCTTGTAGACGGCCGGCTCGGGGAACTCGACGGCCTCGCCGTCGTGCGTCAGCCCGGCCGCCCGGTCGGCGACCTTGCGGATCTGCCCGTCCAGCTCGGCGACGCCGGCCAGGCCGGAGCCGGAGACCGCCTGGTAGGTGGTGGCGATCAGGGCGGTGAGCCCCGCCTCCTCGTGCAGCGGCTTGAGCACCGGCATGGCGGCCATGGTGGTGCAGTTCGGGTTGGCGATGATCCCCTTGGGCCGGTCCGCGATCGCGTGCGGGTTGACCTCGGAGACGACCAGCGGCACGTCCGGGTCGCGGCGCCAGGCGGAGGAGTTGTCGATCACCACGGCGCCCTGGGAGGCGACCTTTTCGGCCAGGGCGCGGGAGGTGGCGCCGCCGGCCGAGAAGAGCACGATGTCGAGGCCCGAGTAGTCGGCCGCCGTCGCGTCCTCGACGGTGATCTCCGTGCCCTGCCAGGGCAGCGTGGAGCCCGCGGACCGGGCCGAGGCGAACAGCCGCAGCTCGCTGACCGGGAATTTCCGCTCGGCAAGGATCTTGCGCATGACCGTGCCGACCTGACCGGTGGCTCCGACGATTCCGATCCTCACGAGGGGCTCCTCTACCTCATGTCACTCCGTGGACGGTATCCATCATGGGGGGCACCCCTGGCCAAAAGTCCAATCCGTTGTCCGAGGGACGGGACGCCCGCGGGGGCGGTGCGGACGGGGTCCGTATTCGCACACACCCCTACTTGTGGGACAAGCGGACTAATCCGCCACCCTCGGGGTGGGACCGGAGCTTCCCCCGCGGGTGAACGCTGAATGAGCGTCAGCCCGCCAGGGGACGAGTGCTGTATGTCAGTTCGCACTAGCCAAGATCCATGTGCGGGGATCGGCGGCGGGCGTTGCGGTCTTGTTCACGCCCAGGTCATCCGCGCTGTCAACGCTCCCGACTGACCGGACCTGCAGCCCGCCCGACCGACCGTACGTGACCGCAAGCCTTCGCGTTCGCACCCGGGGAGACGCCATGCCCGCAAGATCACGCAGGACCGCAGCCGCGCATGTCGACCGGCGCACGTTTCTGGCCGCCGCGGGCGCCGTCACCACGGTCACGGGCTTCGGCCTGGCCCTCGGCGCCGACGGCCGGCAGGCCGCGGCGGCCCCCTCCACGGACCCCACCCCCGGCGCCCCCGCCACGGCCTCCGCGTCCGCCACCGCCCGGGCCGGCGGCCCCGAGGGGCCGGACGGGAGCGAGCCCGAGCCCGCGCTCGCCGCGGCCCCCGCGGGCGCGGGCACCACCCTCGCCTCCGTCGCCACGCCCCGGGGCACCGGCGGCTACCGCCGCCTCGGCGACGGGCCCGGCTGGCCCCGGGTGGTCCGCGCCGACCTGGCCGACGCGCAGCGCGGCCGAGAGGACCGGCGCCGCACGCTCGCCTCCTTCGTGCAGTTCACCGACCTGCATCTGACGGATGTTCAGCACCCGTTGCGCTACGAGTTCTTCCGGGCCGGCGGACCCGGCGGCTGGCGCCCGCACGAGGCGCTGACGCTGCCCGGCGTGGTCGCCCTCGTCGAGCGCGTCAACAAGCTGCGCCGGGGGCCGGCGACCGGCGTCCCGTTCGGCTTCGTCGTCACCACCGGCGACAACGGCGACGAGAACGCGGCGATCGAGGTCGAGTGGTTCCTCACCGCCCTCAGCGGCGGCCGCATCAACCCCAACACCGGTGACCCGCAGCACTACGAAGGCGTCCAGAACAGCAACCTCAAGCTCTACTGGCACCCCGAGAGCGCCCTGCGCGACCAGGACAAGGCGCTCGGCTACCCGAGGATCCCCGGCTACCTCGACGCGGCCGTGCGGCGCGTCGTGAGCCCCGGCCTCAACATCCCCTGGTACTCCACCTTCGGCAACCACGACCTGCTCTCCGGCGGCTGCTACCCCGCGGCCGGCTCCTTCATCGCCGACGTGGCCGTCGGCGGCCGCAAGCTCCAGACCATCCCCGCCGCCGAGGCGAAGTGGCTGATGGAGGGCGAGGGCAAGGGCGCCGACCCCACGGGCAAGCGCATCGAGGCGCTGCTGAAGTCCCACGCCAAGGAGATGCGCACGGTCACGGCCGACCCGCGCCGGGTGCCGCTCACCCCGCGCCAGTACGTCCAGGCCCACCTCGACCCGCAGCACACCGGCCGGGGACCCGTCGGCCACGGCTACAGCCGCGACAACCTCGACTCCGGGAACCTCTACTACACCTTCCGCGTCTCCGACCGCGTCCTCGGCATCAGCCTCGACTCCACCGACCCCGGCGGCCACTACCAGGGCTCCCTCGGCAGCGAGCAGCTCGACTGGCTGGACCGCACCCTGCGGCGGCACCGCGACGAGTACGCGCTGATCTTCAGCCACCACCCCAGCTGGAGCATGGACAACCCGGTGCCCGACCCCGGCCGCCCCGGCGACAAGCGCCACGGCGGCGACGAGATCATCGCGCTCCTGCAGCGCCACTCCAACGTCCTGGCCTGGATCAACGGCCACAGCCACCGCAACCGCATCCGGCCCCGCGGCACGTTCTGGGAGATCGCGACCGCCTCGCACGTCGACTATCCCCAGCTCGCCCGGATCATCGAGATCACCGACAACCGCGACGGCACGATCTCCCTCTTCACCACCCTCATCGAGTCGGACGCGCCCTACCGCACCGACGTCCACGACCTCTCACAGACCGGACTGGCCTCCCTCTACCGGGAACTGGCCTTCAACGCCCCCGGCCGGGACACCACGCTCGACGGCGCGCCCACCGACCGCAACACCGAGCTGCTCCTGTCCCGGCGCTGACTCACCTCGGCAGCACGACGACGTAGGGCGCGGGCTCGCGGTCGGCCGATGCCACCAGGGCGGTGCGGACGACCGCGGCCTGCTCCTCGGCCGCCTCGCGCAGCCGCTTCGGCGTGATCCGCACGACCGTGATGCCGAGCCGCTCCAAGTGCTCGCGCTTGCGGGACTGTTCGGACCAGAGCGCGCCGTCCTCCCCCTCGTGGGCGCCCCGCATGTCGATGTCGGCCGCCACGGCATGGTCCGGCCAGTAGGCGTCCACGGCACCGAGCAACGGGCCGCCGGGCATACGGAGTTCGACGTTCCACAGCGGGGCGGGCAGCGCGTGGTCGCGCACCATGCCGTACATCAGGCCCTCGGCGAGCGCCCGTCCCTCGGCGAGCAGCGCGTCGACGGCCTCCGCGATGTACGGCCGCCCCAGCAGCTGGGCCCGGGCGAGCTCGCGGACGACCGCCGTCGCCTCGCAGTGCCCGCCGCGCACGGCTTCCGTCAGCAGCCGGCGCACGGCCGCGGCGTCGGTCAACTGCGCGACCGCGTCGGCCAGGGCGCGGGCGACCGGGGCGACGGGCAGCCCCGTCACCGTCCGGGCCCGCGGCAGGGCGTGCGCCCGCAGGAGCCGGACGAACCCGGTCGAGCGCAGCCGGCGCGTGCGCGGCACCAGCACGTCGATCCGGTCCAGGGCGAGCAGCGGGGGAGCGGAGGTGAAGCGGTGCAGCGCGAGCGCCGCCAGCCCGGTGACCATCGCCTCGCCGTACGGGCCCGAGGGCCCCGGCTGGGCCGGTACGTACGTGCGCGGGATCGTGTACATCAGCGCCGCGTGCAGCCGTTCCTCGCTGGTGGCGGGTCCGGGGTGGAGCAGGTAGACCCCTGGCAGCAGTTGCTGCCAGGGGCCGCCGGGGCGGCAGCGCTCGGAGAGGTCGGCACCCGACATGCCGTGCTCGCGGAGCTGACGAGATGTCAGGACCCGGTGCCGGACGTCGGAGAGGTGGTGGAGCGGGCGGGGGGACAGGGGGGTGTTCGGGTTCATGATCCGCCCATTCCCGCCGGGGTCGCGGTTGCTAACCGCTGTTACGGGGCCGTCGACAATTCGGGACAACGCCGCACCATTGCACTGCCGTTCGGCTTTCGGGGACGTGTCCCGCGCCCTGTAAGGGGCGCGGGGCTGTTGCTCCCCCAGCTACTGCTGGGAGGTACCCCCAGCGGCTCCGCCGCGTGGGCGCGACCAGCCACCAACGAGGGCCGCTCGTAGCGCCCCGTAAGGGGCGCGGGGAACTGCGCGACCAGCCCCCACCGGCCCGCAGTCGACGCACCACCCCAGGGGTCCGGGGCGCAGCCCCGAGAACCTCGACTGCGGGTGCGTCGTGGCTGATCGCGCAGTTCCCCGCGCCCCTTACGGGGCCCCGTCACACGCCTGGGCACGCAGTGCCCGAGCCAGGTCGTCCCGGGCCTCCAGGACGAGCCGCCTCAGTGCCGGCGCAGCATCCCCATGCTGCGCCAGCCACGCGTCGGCCGCCTCCACCGTTCCCGGTGTGTCCTGCAACACAGGGAAGAGACCCTTGACCACTGCCATCGCGATCTCGATCGACCGCTCCCGCCACACCCGCTCGATCACCTCGAAGTACCGCGGCGCGAACGGCGCGAGCAGCTCCCGCTGGCCGGGCTGGTCGAAGCCCGTGATCGTGGCTTCGGCCAGGGCGTTCGACAGGGCGTCCGAGTCGACGACCGCGGCCCACGCCTCCGCCTTGACCGCGGCCGACGGCCGCGACGCCAGGCAGCGCACCTGGTGCCGCTTGCCGGACGCGGTGTTGTCCCGCTCCAGCTCGGCGGCGAGCACCGCCTCGTCCGCCTCGCCGCACGGGGCCAGCGCGGCGAGGAACGTCCAGCGCAGCTCCTGGTCCACGTCGAGGCCGTCGATCCGGGCGCTGCCGTCCAGCAGGCCGTGCAGCAGCTGCAGGTCGTCCTTGCCCTCCGCGACCTGCGCGAAGAACCGTGCCCACGCCAGCTGGTGGCCGCTGCCGGGCTCGGCGAGCCGGAGCTCGCGCAGGGCGCTCTCGGCCAGCTGCCGGCCGCCCTCGGCGCGCCATGCGGGCGCCGCGTAGTGCACGAGGGCGGAGTTCGCCCAGGCGTGCAGCATCTGCAGCACGCCGATGTCGCTCTCGGCCCCGGCGAACCGCTGCACCAGGTCCAGGAAGTCGCGGGCGGGCATCAGCCCGTCGCGCGTGAGGTTCCACAGCGCGGACCAGCACAGCGCCCGGGCCAGCGGGTCGGTGATGTCGCCGAGCCGGCCGCGCAGGGTGGCGAGCGAGCCCTCGTCGAAGCGGATCTTGCAGTAGGTGAGGTCCTCGTCGTTGACGAGGATCAGCTCCGGCCGTTCGGCGCCGGCCAGTTCGTCCACGACCGTCCGCGGGCCGGTGACGTCGACCTCGGCGCGCGCGTACCGCACGAGCGCCCCGTCCTCGTCGCGGCGGCGGTACAGGCCCACGGCCACGCGGTGCGGCCGCAGTTCGGGGTGCGAGGCGGCGGCCTCCTGCAGGACGGCTAGCTCCGTGATGCGCCCCTCGGCGTCGTAAGTGGCGAGCGGGGTGAGCGAGTTGACCCCGGCGGTCTGCAGCCAGGAGCGCGACCATGCGGCCATGTCGCGGCCCGACGTCTCCTCCAGCACGTCCAGCAGGTCGGTCAGGCGCGTGTTGCCGTAGGCGTGGCGCTTGAAGTACCGGCGGGCGCCCTCCAGGAAGGCGTCGCGCCCCACGTAGGCCACCAGCTGCTTCAGCACCGACGCGCCCTTGGCGTACGTGATGCCGTCGAAGTTGAGCTTGGCGTCCTCCAGGTCGTGGATGTCCGCCGTGACGGGGTGCGTGGAGGGCAGCTGGTCGGCGCGGTAGGCCCAGGCCTTGCGCTGGTTGGCGAAGGTGATCCAGGCGCTGTCGAAGCGGGTCGCCTCGACCTGCGAGAAGGAGCCCATGAAGTCGGCGAAGGACTCCTTGAGCCACAGGTCGTCCCACCACTCCATGGTGACCAGGTCGCCGAACCACATGTGGGCCATCTCGTGCAGGATCACGTTGGCCCGGCGCTCGTAGGCGGAGCGCGTCACCTTGCCGCGGAAGACGAACTCCTCGCGGAAGGTCACGCAGCCCGGGTTCTCCATGGCGCCGATGTTGTACTCGGGCACGAACGCCTGGTCGTACTTGCCGAAGGGGTACGGGTAGTCGAAGTGCTCGTGGAAGAAGTCCAGGCCCTGCTTGGTGACGGTGAAGATGTCGTCGGCGTCGAAGTGCCTGGCCAGGCCCTTGCGGCAGAGTGCGCCGAGCGGGATCTCCAGCACGGTGCCGTCGGGCAGCGTGCGCCGGTAGTGGTCGTGGACCATGTGGTACGGGCCCGCGACGACGGCCGTGATGTAGGTGGAGATCGGCTTGGTGGGCACGAACCGCCAGGTGGCGGAGGCGGAATCGCCGGCGTTGTCGGTCGCGGGTTGCGGTTCGCCGTCCCGCTCGCCGTTGCCCAGCACCGTCCAGCCGGCCGGGGCGGTCACGGTGAGGGTGAACGGGGCCTTGAGGTCCGGCTGTTCGAAATTGGCGAAGACCCGTCGGGCGTCGGCCGGTTCGTACTGGGTGTAGAGGTAGACCTCGCCGTCCTCGGGGTCGACGAAGCGGTGCAGGCCCTCGCCGGTGCGGCTGTAGGCGCACTGCGCGTCCACGACCAGCTCGTTCTCGGCGGCCAGCCCCTCCAGGGCGATGCGCGAGCCGTCGAAGACGGACTGCGCGTCCAGCGCGCGGCCGTTGAGGGTGACCGCGGTCACGGACGGCGCGAGCAGGTCGGCGAAGGTGGCGGCGCCGGGCTCGGCGCAGCGGAAGCGGATCGTGGTCACCGAGCGGAAGGTGCGCGGCCCGCCGTCCGGACCCACCGCGGACCGCAGGTCGAGCGCCACGTCGTAGCCGTCAACGGTCAGCAGCCGGGCCCGCTCGCGGGCCTCCTCGCGGGTCAGGTTCTCGCCGGGCACGACGCGGCTCCCTCGTCTTCGTCTCAAACGCTTCGTCTCGTATGTCGAACACCAGGAATCATGGCATGGGGTGTGTTTGTTGAAACGCCGACTGTCCTGCTCTTTCGAGGAGATCCGCGTGACCACAGACGTGACGAACACCGGGAAGTCCGCCGTCGGCTTCTGGTTCGACCCCTCCTGCCCCTGGGCCTGGCTGACCTCGCGCTGGATGCTCGAGGTCGAGAAGGTGCGGCCCGTGGAGGTGCACTGGCACGTGATGAGCCTGGCCGTGCTCAACGAGAACCGGCTGGACGAGATGCCGGAGGAGTACCGCGACGCGATGCGCCCCGGCGGCCGGGCCTGGGCCCCGGTGCGGGTGTGCATCGCCGCCGAGCAGGAGTTCGGCAACGAGGCGCTCGGCCGCCTCTACACCGCGCTCGGCACCCGCATCCACAACCGCGGCGAGGGCCGCACCCCCGAGGCGGTCCTCGGCGCCCTGAAGGACGCGGGCCTCCCGGCGCGCCTGGCGGAGGCCGGGAACACCGACGCCTACGACGACGCCCTGCGGATATCGCACAAGGAGGGCATCGAGAAGGTCGGCCAGGAGGTCGGCACCCCGATCATCTCGGTGCCGGGTCCGGACGGGGCCGAGGTGGCCTTCTTCGGGCCGGTCGTCACCCCCGCCCCCAAGGGCGAGGCGGCGGCCAGACTGTGGGACGGCACCCTGCTGGTGGCCGGGACCCCGGGCTTCTACGAGCTCAAGCGGACGCGGACGGAGGGGCCGCGCTTCGACTGAGCCCGCCCGGGCCCGCCGACGGGTCGCGGCCGGGCACGAGGTCCCTTACTGTCCCGATATGGGCCAGACCGACCTCTCCCGGCCGCTCGGCCGTCGCGGCGGCTGGGCCGAGGCGGAGCCGCCGTGCGACAACGCCGCCTACGCGGAGCTGCCCGTACGTCCGTACGACTTCCTGACCCTGGCCGTGTGCCGGATCCTGCCGCCGCTGTGGTCGCTGCTAGGGCTGCGGCGCGCGGCGGGCATGATGCGGCACTACCTGCGCGGGACGGGGTCCCCCTGCCGGGTGGACGCCGAGGCGTTGCTGGCCCTGCCGGCCGTGCGGGCGGCCGTGGACGCCCAGCTGGAGCGCTGGCGCACCGAGGCGCTGGAGCGCTGGCGCGCCGGCCCGGGCGGGGTGGCCGCGTACCCCGCGGACAGCGGCTGGCGCGATGCGCTGATCACCCGGCGGGTGCACACCGACTGGTGGCTCGCGCTGCGCTGCGTGGAGTTCCGGCTGACGGGGACGGTGCGGGTGGCCGCGGACGGCACGACGGCCGTCGACTACCGCGTCGCCGTGGAGAAGGCGTGGAACTTCGACCGCGGCGGCTCGGAGTGCGGTGTTCCGTTCACCCCCTTCGCCCGGCTGCACGAGACGGGGCTGGCACGGGAGTTCACGGTCACGGGGGAGGCTTTCGGGCACGCCTGAGGACTTTGGCCGCGCCCCTTACGGGGCAGTGGAGAGGCCCCGTGCGATGCGAGCGCACGGGGCCTCTCCGGGCGCCTGCCGCGTGAAGGGTGAGAAGACGATCACGAGCAGGCCGTTCGAGGGGTGTTACGGGACCAGCAGGAGGTTCCCCCGCTCCTTCGCGGACGCGTAACGCCTCGCCACGTCCTGCCAGTTGACGACCTGCCACATCGCCTCGATGAAGTCCACCTTCTGGTTCTTGTACTGCAGGTAGAAGGCGTGCTCCCAGGCGTCGAAGACCAGGATCGGCACCGAGCCCTGGCCCACGTTGCCCTGGTGGTCGTAGACCTGCTCGACGATCAGGCGGCCGCTGATCGGCTCGTAGGCGAGGACGCCCCAGCCCGAGCCCTGCGTGGTGGCGGAGGCCTTGGTCAGCTGGGCCTTGAACTTGGCGAAGGAGCCGAAGGACTGCGCGATGGCGTCCGCGAGCTCGCCCACGCCGTCCTTGTCCAGCGGCTCGCCGCCGCCGTCGCCGGTCATGTTCTGCCAGTAGATGCTGTGCAGGATGTGGCCGGAGAGGTGGAAGGCCAGGTTCTTCTCCAGGCCGTTGATCGCGCCCCACTGGTCCTTGTCGCGGGCCTCCGCGAGCTGTTCGAGGGTGTCGTTCGCGCCCTTGACGTACGCCGCGTGGTGCTTGTCGTGGTGCAGTTCGATGATCTTCGCGTCGATGACCGGCTGCAGGGCCGCGTAATCGTAAGGAAGTTCGGGAAGTGTGTAGATGGCCATGCCGAGCCCTCCGACGGCTTATTGCAATTGGCTTGCAAGTAGAAGCTATCAGCAGATGCCCCAGGAAGGCGGTGACGGGGGCGGCTTCGGTCCAAAGACGGAGGCGGGGTAGGTCCTGAAGATCAGGACCTACCCCGCCTCGGAGGAAGGGGATGTGCCGGGGCGTCAGTCGCGCTGCGCCCGCCCGGCCACCACGCGCTGGCGCAGGTACCCGACGGTCGCGAGCACCGCCACCAGGCCGGCCGTGGCGTACAGCTGGACGCGGGTGTCGCTCTCGCGCAGCATCAGGCCGAGCGCGCCGAGGATGCCGACCAGGGCCACCCAGGACAGGGCGGGGAAGGCCCACATGCGCACCACGAGCTTCTCGGGCGCCTCGCGCTCCAGCTTCCGGCGCATCCGCAGCTGGGTGGCGGCGATGAAGGCCCACACCGCCAGCACGGCCGCGCCCGTCATGTAGAGCAGCCACTTGAACACGGTGTCCGGCCACCAGTAGCTCAGCAGTACGGCGAAGAAGCCGAAGGCGGAGGAGGCCAGCACGGTCAGCCGCGGCACCCCGTTGCTGACCTTGGCGAGGAAGCGCGGGCCCTCGCCGCGCATCACCAGCGAGTGGGACATCCGGGAGGCGCCGTAGATGTTGGCGTTCATCGCGGAGAGCAGCGCGATCAGGACGACCACGTTCATGATCTCCCCGGCGGCCGGGATGTCCAGGTGCTTCAGGACCGCGACGTAGGGGCCGTCGGTGCCCAGGGACTTCTCGGTCCAGGGGATCAGGGTGACGACGACGAGCATCGAGCCGACGTAGAACAGCGCGATGCGCCACATCGCCGTGCGGACCGCCTTGGAGACGCCCTTGACCGGGTGCTCGGACTCGGCCGCGGCGATGGTCACCGTCTCCAGGCCGCCGTAGGCGAAGACCGAGGCCAGCAGGCCCGCCTCCAGGCCGTTGGTCCCGTTGGGCAGGAAGCCGCCGTGGCCGGTGAGGTTGGAGGTGCCCGGGGCCGAGGTGCCCGGCAGCAGGCCCATGATGGCCAGGACGCCCAGCACCAGGAAGATGCCGATGGCGCCGACCTTCAGCGTGGCGAACCAGAACTCGAACTCGCCGAAGTTGCCGACGGCCGCCAGGTTCGTCCCGCAGAAGAGGGCCATGAAGAGCAGCACCCACATCCAGGAGTGGGTGGCGGGGAACCACTTCACCATGATGGCCGCCGCGCCGATCGCCTCGACGGCGATGCCCACGCAGAGCTCCACCCAGAACATCCAGCCCGCGGTGAAGCCGGCCCAGGGGCCGATGGCGCGCTCGGCGTGCACGGAGAAGGTGCCCGAGGCCGGGTTGGCCGCCGACATCTCGCCCAGCATCCGCATCACGAGCATCACCAGCAGTCCGGAGACGGCATAGGCGAGCACGATGCCCGGGCCCGCGGCGGCGATGCCGGCGCCGGAGCCGACGAAGAGTCCGGCGCCGATCACGCCGCCGAGGGCGATCATCGACAGATGACGCTGCTTCAGCCCGTTCGACAGGCCGCTTTCCGTGCCCGGGGGCTGGTCGGTGGCCCCTGTCGAGGGGGAGGCCGCGGGTATACCGGTCATGTTCGTGTCTGTCCCCGTGAGATGAGAGCTGAACGGTCCAGGATCGGTCAGCAGCTGAAAAGTGGCCTC
Organism: Streptoverticillium reticulum; assembly: GCF_047456005.1. Lineage (NCBI taxonomy): Bacteria > Bacillati > Actinomycetota > Actinomycetes > Kitasatosporales > Streptomycetaceae > Streptomyces > Streptoverticillium reticulum. Next base: position 5,561,261 of record NZ_CP179755.1, read on the forward strand.
AGTGTGGAGGTCATGTTCGCTCAGGACAACACTTGTCACACGGCTGTCCGATATTCAGACGCAGGTGTTACCGCGTGTAGCTGACATATCGCCAGAAGCGATGCTTTGTGGCTCTAATTCCGGTGACCGTCATCCGGCCCGGCGCAGCCGGAGCTCCCGCAGCCAGGAGACCAGCAGCACCGCGCCCGTCGCCGCCGCCGACCACAGCAGCTGCGGCCGTGCGTCGTCGTCCGTGAGCATCAGCACCAGCACCGCGGCCATGCCGGCCAGCGCCGCCCAGGTCAGATAGGGGAAGCACCACATGCGCAGCGACAGCCGCTCGGGCATCTCGCGCTCGATGCGCGGCCGCAGCCGCAGCTGGGAGACCGCGATCAGGCCCCAGACGAAGAGCAGGACGGAGCCCACCGCGTTGAGCAGATAGCGGAAGATCGAATCCGGCCACTCCAGATTGAGGACGACCGAGGCGAAGCCGAACGCGACCGAGGCGAACACCGCGCGCCGCGGCACCCCGCCCTCCGAGACCTTCAGCAGCGCCCGCGGCGCCTCGCCGCGCTCGGCCAGCGAGAAGACCATCCGGGACGAGCCGTAGAGATTGGCGTTGAGCGCGGACAGCAGCGCCACGAACACCACGATGTTCATGATCTGCCCGGCCCCCGGCACCCCGATGTGGTCGAGCACGGCCACGTACGGGCTCTGCCCGGGCTTCTGCGAGTTCCAGGGCAGCAGGGTGACGATGACGAGCATCGAACCGACATAGAAGAAGAGGATGCGCCAGACCGCGCTGCGCACCGCCCGGCCCACCGCGCGCGCCGGGTCGTCGGACTCGGCGGCGGCGATCGTGAGGACCTCCAGCCCGCCGAAGGCGAAGACCACGGTCAGCACACCGGAGATCACCCCGCTCCAGCCGTTGGGCAGGAAGCCGCCCTGGCCGGTCAGGTTCGCCATCCCCACGGCGTGGGTGTCCGGCAGCAGACCGAAGATCGCCAGCAGGCTGAGCGCGAGGAAGAGCACGATCGCGCCGACCTTCAGGGCGGCGAACCAGAACTCGAACTCGCCGAAGTTCTTCACCGCGGCCAGGTTGGCACTGGTGAAGACGGTCATGAAGAGCAGCACCCAGGCCCACTGCGGCACCGCCGGCAGCCAGCCGTGCGCGATCTGCGCGGCGGCCGTGGCCTCCACGGCGAGCACGATCACCAGCAGGAACCAGTAGAGCCAGCCCACCGTGAACCCGGCCCAGCGGCCCAGCGCCCGCTCCGCGTGCACCGAGAAGGCGCCGGAGGAGGGCATCGCGGCGGACAGCTCGCCGAGCATCCGCATCACCAGCATCGCCAGGACACCGGCTATCAGGTACGAGACGATGATCCCGGGCCCCGCCACGGCGATGCCGGCACCCGAGCCGACGAAGAGTCCGGCGCCGATCACCCCGCCCAGGCCGAGCATCGTCAGATGGCGTTGCTTCAGCCCCGCGGACAGCGGTTCTTTCTCGCCGGCGAGGGTCTCGCCGGCCGGAGGTGCGTCGTGCATGGGGCGCTCGTGCTCTCGTCAGGTGTCGGTTCGCTCGTTTTAACCAGGACTTACACAGTCTCCTGAGCGCACTGTTTGCGCCAAGCTCCGCGGGGTTCCAGGTGACGAGCATCACGCCGGCCGGCGCGAGGGCCCGTCGAGCACGCCCCTAGGGGCGTGTGGGAGTACGGAACCGCCAAGCAGCGTGCGCGCGGTTTGTCACCGGCGCACGGTGTCGTGGGAACGGATGCTCGACTAACGTCACGGTGTCCTTACTCTTTGTCGACTTCCCTGAGCGGAGTACCGATGGCCACCGCCGCCACCCTGCCCCGGACCGGTACGGTCCTCGCCGATCTGCTCCCCGCGTCCACCGCGGGCCGGGCCCGCGTCCGCGACGCCGCCCTCGTCCTCGGCGGTGCCGCCCTCACCGGCGTGGCCGCGCAGCTCGCGGTCCCCGTCCCCGGCTCCCCGGTCCCGGTCACCGGCCAGACCTTCGCGGCCCTGCTCGTCGGCACGGCCCTGGGCGCCCGCCGCGGCTTCCTGTCGATGGCGCTGTACGCGGTCGCCGGCATCGCGGGCATGCCCTGGTTCGCCGAGGCCCGCTCCGGCGCTGGTTTTTCGTCGTTCCCCTCCTTCGGATACGTGCTCGGCATGCTGCTGGCCGCCACCGTCGTCGGCGCCCTGGCCCGCCGCGGTGCCGACCGCTCCGCGCTGCGCACCGCGGGCGCCATGGCCCTCGGCACCGCGATCATCTACGCGGTCGGCGTCCCCTACCTGGCGCTGGCCACCCACATGTCGCTGTCCGCGGCCGTGGCGGCGGGCCTGACCCCCTTCCTCATCGGTGACGCGCTGAAGGCCGCCCTGGCCATGGGCGCGCTGCCGGCGGCGTGGAAGCTGCTGCACCGCCGCGGCTGACCGCTCCTCCGTCCCGCAGGCCGGGCCCCCTCAGCGGCGCCCCTGCCGGCGCGCGGCGAGCCAGAGACCGGTACCGCCCGCCGCCAGCAGGGCGGCGCCGAGGGCCTCCGCCACCGGGAGGTCCGACGGGGCGCCCGTGCGGGCGAGTTCGCCGGGGTCGTCGCTCGTGGCGGGGGCGGGGTGCGACGGGACGACGTCCTTGCCGGGGTGACTGCCGTACGGGCCCGGGGACTTGGCGCCGCCGGTGCTCGGCGGGGCCGAGGCCGACGGGGCCTCGGACGGCGATTCGGACGGTACGCCGGTGGGCGAGGCGGCCGGCGCGGAGGGCGTCCCCGAGGGCACGTTCTTGGTGCCCAGGAGCAGCGGCGTGTCCGGTGCGTCGGCACTCGGGTCCGTGGTCCCGAAATGCACGGGCCCCTGCTGCCACAGCAGGGTCTTGGTGCCGCTCAGCACCACGGGCAGGCAGATCTGGCCCGTGTCCGCCAGGTCGAAGTCCGCGGACACGCGGTACGTGCGGTCGGCGCCCGCGGCGAGTTTTCCGGCGGGGCAGGCGAATCCACTGTTCGCACCCGCCGGGAGTTCCCCGGCCGGAATCGCTGAGCAGCCCTCCACGGACTTCACGCGGAGCCCCTTGAATCCGACGACGTCCAGGGTGACGTCGCCGGTCTCCTTGGCCCCGCCATTGCGCACGGTGGCGGTCAGACTGGTGTTCCCCGACTTCCTGTTCACCGATATCCGCTGCGGCAGCTCCGTGCTCACCCTGCTCCCGGCGGGGGCGCTGGGCCCCGGGCTTCCGCCCTGGCTGCTGCCCGGTGTCGGCTCGGCGACCGACGCGCCCGCCGGCCACAGCAGCGCCACCGGCACGGCCGCCGCCGTCGCGGACCACCGCCACCGATTACTTGAGAACATTTTGGTTCCCCCCTGTCTTCGTCTCCTGCGAAGGCATTTGAATAGGTACCACAAGATTCCGACGTCCGAGGGGTGCGGAAAAATAATTCCGTAATGGGGGCGGGCCTGGTGGGAATTTCGAGTGGTGAGATGCAGGGGCGCCTTGTGGTGGGGCGTTACCGGCTGCTGGAATTGATCGGGCGCGGTGGAATGGGGCGGGTGTGGCGCGCCACGGACGAGATGCTCGACCGGCGGGTGGCGGCCAAGGAGATCCGCATCGACGGCCTCATGGGGGAGGGGAGCGCCGTCCAGCGCGAGCGCAGCCGGCGCGAGGCCCGCGCCACGGCCCGCATCGACCATCCCAACGTCGTCCGCGTCTACGACGTGGCCGAGGAGAACGACCGGCTGTGGATCGTGATGGAGCTGGTCGACGGCCGCTCCCTGGAGCAGGTGCTGCGCCAGGACGGCCCGGTGGCCCCCCGCGAGGCCGCCCGGATCGGCCTCGGCCTGGTCCGCGCCCTGCGCGAGGTGCACGCGGTCGGGGTGCTGCACCGGGACATCAAGCCCGGGAACGTCCTGCTCACCGCGCGCGGCCGGGTCGTCCTCACCGACTTCGGCATCGCGGCCGTGCAGGACGCCGCGGCCCTGACCATGGCCGGCACCCTCGTCGGCTCCCCCGACTACATGGCGCCCGAGCGCATCGAGGGCCGCGAGCAGGGCCCGCCGTCGGACCTGTGGTCGCTCGGCGCGACCCTCTGCGCGGCGGTCGCCGGCCACTCGCCCTTCGCCCGGGCGACGACGCTGGCCACCCTGCACGCCGTGCTCTACGAGGAGCCGGAGCTCCCCCCGGAGGCGGGCCCGCTGCGGGAGTTGCTGTCCGGGCTGCTGCTCAAGGACCCGGGCGGCCGCCCCGCGCTCGACGGAGTGGAGGAGACCCTGGCGGCCGTCGGCGCACCGCCGCCCCCGGAGCCCGTCCCGCACCCGCCGACCGCGGTCACCGCCCAGCCGCCGCCCGCACCGGACGCCGCACCGGATGCCGCACCGGAAGCGGCGCCGGAGCCCGCGCAGGACGAACTCCCGCCGCGCCCGCGCCCGTACCGCAGGGCCGCCCTGCTCGCGGCGACCGCGGTGGTGGCCGTGTCGGTCGTGGTCGGCGCGGTGCTCCTGGCCCTCCAGGGCTCGGCGGGCGGGGGCGGCGGCGCCGCGGGCACCCCGTCGGCGTCCTCCTCGCCGTCGGACGCCCGCCGCACCGAGGACGGCTTCAGCTGGGCCCCGCCCGCCGACTGGAACCGCACGGAGAAGAGCCCGAGCGACATCAGCTACGCCGCGAAGGACGGCACCATGGAGATCTCCGCGAGCCAGGCCCGTACGACGGAGGACGTGGTGACCCACTGGCAGCGCGACGAGGAGAACTTCCACGGCATCACCGGCTACCGCAAGATCCGCCTGGAGCCCACGACGTTCCGCGGCAACTCCGCGGTGATCTGGGAGTACACCATCCCGCAGGCCGGCACCCCGTGGTACGGGCGGCAGCTCGGCTTCGAGAAGGGAGGACGGACGTACCAGGTGAACGTCTGGTACCAGGACTCCGCGGAGACGGCCGCACTGGACGTCTACGCGCGCGTGAAGGAGTCCTTCCGCACGGGGTGACGGTGCGCCCGAAGGGGCGCGGGGAACTGCGCGGCCAGCCACTGACGGCCCGCAGTCGACGCACTGCCTCGGGGTCCGGGGCGAAGCCCCGGGACTTCGACCGCGGGCGCATCGTGGCTGGTCGCGCAGTTCCCCGCGCCCCTGACGGGGCGCGCCTCCGCCGGACGGGCCCGGGCCCGCACCCCCGTTCAGGGGTGCGGGCCCGGGCCCGTCAAGGGAACCGCCTACCGCTCGACGGACGCGCGCCCCTCGTGCCGCCGCCCGAGGACGATGCCGAGGACGAGCACGATCGCACCCACCAGGGTCGACAGCAGCACCTGGTCACGGTTGTCCCCGCCGTCGACGACCATGTAGCCGAGCACGAAGAGGATCATGCCGATGGTCGCGTACGTCAGGTACGGGAAGGCCCACATCCGCACGACCAGCTTCTCCGGCATCTCGCGCAGGATGATGCCGCGCATCTTCAGCTGCGTGACGCAGATGACCAGCCAGACGAACAGGGCGATGGCACCGGACGAGTTCAGCAGGAACTTGAAGACGGTGTCCGGCCACACGTAGTTGAAGACGACCGAGAGGAAGCCGAAGACGACCGACCCCAGGATCGCGGCCTGCGGAACGCCGTTCTTGCTGTTGACCCGGGCGAAGACCTTCGGCGCGTCGCCGCGCTGGCCGAGGGAGAAGGCCATGCGGGAGGCCGTGTAGAGGCCGGAGTTGAGGCAGGAGAGCACGGCGGTCAGCACGATGACGTTCATGATCTGGCCGGCGTGCGGGATGCCGATGGAGTCGAGGGCGGCGACGTAGCTGCCCTTCTTGGCGATCTCCGCGGAGTCCCACGGCAGCAGGGAGACGACCACCAGGATCGAGCCCAGGTAGAAGACGCCGATCCGCCAGATGACGCTGTTGGTGGCCTTGGTCACCGCACGCTGCGGGTCCTCGGACTCGCCGGCGGCGAGGGTGACGATCTCGCTGCCCATGAAGGAGAAGACGACCATCAGGACACCGGTGAGGATCGCGCCGGGGCCGTTCGGCAGGAAGCCCCCGTGCGCGGTGAGATTGGAGAACCCCGAGGTGTCGTTGTGCGCACCGGGCAGCACGCCGAAGACGGCCAGCAGACCGATGACCACGAAGGCGCCGATGGCGACGACCTTGATGCCGGCGAACCAGAACTCGAACTCGCCGTAGGAGCTCACCGAGGCGAGGTTGGTCGCGGTCAGGACGACCATCACGATCAGAGCCCAGGCCCACTGCGGGACGGCCGGGACCCAGCCCGCGAGGATCTTCGCGCCCGCGGTCGCCTCGACGGCCAGCACCACGACCCAGAAGAACCAGTACAGCCAGCCGATGGTGAAGCCGGCCCAGCGGCCCAGCGCCCGGTCCGCGTAGGCGGAGAAGGAGCCGGAGGTCGGGTTGGCCGCGGCCATCTCGCCCAGCATGCGCATCACGAAGACGACCATCGCGCCGACGAGTGCGTAGGAGATCAGGATGCCGGGGCCGGCGGCGGCGATGCCGGACGCGGAACCCACGAAGAGGCCTGCACCGATGACACCACCGATGGCGATCATGGACAGGTGCCGGTTCTTGAGACCTGCCTTGAGTCCGGCCTCGCCGGACGCCGGTTCGCGGCCGGGATCGCCGGTCGTCGACCCCTTCGTCATCGTCGGCGGTGTCGCGCTCATGTGGATGTTCCTTCGGATTCGGGTTGTTTCCTTCGGTACTCGGATTGCGAGTGCCCGCATTAGAACTTTTCAAAGACGTGTTTAGGAAGACCCGAATCCGTATCGTTGTCTTCACTCCCGGTACACGTCGGTACTCGCTTCGGTCCGCCCGGTGGCGGGCGCCGGGCCCGCCCCGTGCCACACTCGGACCCATGCGCGTCTACCTCGGCTCCGACCACGCCGGCTACGAACTCAAGAACCACCTCGTCGAATGGCTCACGGCCCACGGCCACGAGCCCGTCGACTGCGGCCCCCACATCTACGACGCCCAGGACGACTACCCGCCGTTCTGCCTGCGCGCCGCGGAGAAGGCGGCCGCCGACCCGGACGGCCTCGGCATCGTGATCGGCGGCTCCGGCAACGGCGAGCAGATCGCCGCGAACAAGGTCAAGGGCGTCCGCGCCGCACTGGCCTGGAGCGAGCAGACGGCCGCGCTGGGCCGCGAGCACAACAACGCGAACGTGATCAGCGTGGGTGCCCGCATGCACACGCAGGAGGAGGCGACGAAGTTCGTCGAGATCTTCCTGTCGACGCCGTACTCCGGTGACGAGCGTCACACGCGCCGCATCGAGATGCTGAGCGCGTACGAGGAGACGGGGGAGCTCCCCGCGATCCCGGCCCACCACCCGCAGCAGGGCTGAGGGTTCTTTTCGGGTGTGGGGGGCAGACGCCCCCCACACCCCTCCGCCCGAAGGGACGACGAGTCATGCCCGAAGGGCATACGATCCACCGCCTGGCCCAGGACCACCGCACCCTCTTCGCGGGCGAAGCCGTCCAGGTGGCCAGCCCCCAGGGCAAGTTCACGGACAGCGCGGCCCTGTTGGACGGCCAGGTGCTGGCAACGGCCGAGGCCCACGGCAAGCACCTCTTCCTCGGCTTCGCCGAAACCGGCTGGGTCCACATCCACTTGGGCCTCTTCGGCAAGTACACGTTCGGGGACGCCCCCGCGCCCCCGCCCACGGACACCGTCCGCCTCCGCCTCGCCGGCGCCTCCGCCTACGCGGACCTCCGCGGCCCCACCACCTGCGCCCTGATCACCGAGGCCGAGAAGCAGGCGATACACGACCGGCTGGGCCCGGACCCGCTCCGCGAGGGCGACGACGGCGAGCGGGCCTTCCGCAGGATCACCCGCAGCCGCACCACCATCGCCGCGCTCCTGATGGACCAGAAGATCGTCGCGGGCGTGGGCAACGTCTACCGCGCCGAGGTCCTCTTCCGGCACGGCATCGACCCGTACTGCGCGGGCCGCGATCTCACCCGCCGCGAGTGGGACGCGATCTGGCACGACCTCGTGGCCCTGATGCGCGAGGGCGTGCGCAACAACCGGATCGACACCGTCCGCCCCGAGCACGAGCCGGAGGCCATGGGCCGCCCGCCGCGCGTGGACGACCACGGCGGCGAGGTCTACGTCTACCGGCGGGCCCACCAGTCCTGCCACATCTGCGGCACCGCCATCCGCACCGCGGACCTCGCGGCCCGCAACCTCTTCTGGTGCCCGGAGTGCCAGAAGGCCTGACAGGACGGGGGCGCCGACCGGCGCACGCCACACGCCGCGCACGCGGCTCCCGCATCCCCCGACCCCGTCCGGCACCACCGTGCATCAGCCGTTACCGACGAGACGGAAACCCGACCGTGCCGCGCATCGATAAGGATCGATACGCATAAGGTTGCTCTCCGGGTGCCACCCGGGCGCCCTCACGGCGCCCGTCCCGGCGCGGCGTGAATCGACGCACCGCCGAATGGGTGGATAGGGTCCCGATGCAATGACTGGCGCTGCGGAGACCCCGACGGCCCGGATGCGCAAAGCACTGCACCGGGCGCGCACGAGCGTGCGCAAGGCCGGTGTCGACTATTTCCGGGGCGACGGCTCCGACTGGGTCGCCCTCACCGCGCTGCTGCTGTCCGTGCCCGCCCTCGCCCTGGGCACCATCGCCCAGCCCGACTGGTGCGCCCCCGCGGCCCTGGTCCTCCCCATCGTGGCCGGCGGCCTGCTGCTGCGCCCCGCGAGCCTGCTGGGCCTGTACTCCGCCGCGGCCGCCGCGCTGATCGCGGAGGCCCAGGTCCTGGACCCGTACGAGGAGGGCGCGGAGCGGGTCACCCCCGGCACCATCCTCGTCGTCGCGGCGGTCGCCTTCTTCGGGCTGCTCATCGCACAGTTCCGCAGCCGCGTCGGCGTGCCGTGGCGGCGCGGCGGCACGATGCTCTTCGACCTCCGCGAGCGCATCCGCGTCCAGAGCAAGCTGCCGAAGCTCCCGCACGGCTGGCACCGCGAGATGGCGCTGCGCCCGGCGGGCGGCCAGTCCTTCTCCGGCGACTTCGTCGTCGCGGCCCGCACCAACGGCGGCCGCACGCTGGAGGTCGTCCTCACGGACGTCTCGGGCAAGGGCATGGACGCCGCCTCCCGCGCCCTCCTCCTCTCCGGTGCCTTCGGCGGCCTGCTCGGCTCCCTCCCGCCGCACGACTTCCTCCACGCCGCCAACGGCTACCTCCTCCGCCAGGACTGGGACGAGGGCTTCGCCACCTCCGTCCACCTGGTCCTGGACCTGGACAGCGGCGACTACGACCTCTTCTCCGCGGGCCACGTCCCCGGCCTCCACCTCAGCGCCGGCTCGGGCCGCTGGGAGGAGAAATCGGCCGAGGGCCCGCTCCTCGGCGTCTACGACGGCGCCGAGTTCGAGCCGGTACGCGGCACGCTGCGCCGCGGCGACGTCCTGATGCTCTTCACGGACGGCCTGGTCGAGACGTCGGAACGCGAACTGACGGAAGGCATGGACCGCCTCACGGGCGAGGCCGACCGCTACGTCACCTCGGGCTTCCACGGCGCGGCGTGGCACCTGATCGAGGCGGTGGCGAAGGACGTCAACGACGACAGGGCGCTGCTGCTGATCTGCCGGGACTAGGCACCCTTCGCAAAAGGCCGCGGCGCCGCCATGATGGCCCTATAGTGGCCCTATGGCGACGACGACGATCCAGATCCCTCGCGAAACCCGCGACCACCTCGCCGAGCTCGCGCGTGAACGCGGCCTCACCATTGGGCAACTCGTCGAATCGCTGGCGGAACAGGAGCCTACGGCTGCGCAGCGCGCCGAGCGGCTCGCCGCAGCCCGTGAGCACGTGCGCAAGGTCATCGGTCTCGATATCAGTGACGCCGAGTTCGACCAGGCGCCCGACATCCTCGGCAACATCTACAAGATCGCAGCCAGCAGGGCCCGGAGTGCCGCCGCGTGATCATCCTGGACACCGCCGCTGTCGGGGCACTCGCGGCGGGCCACAAGACGCTCAGTCTCCTGACGGCCAACATGGCGGCCACGCGTGACCAGCTGTATGTTCCTGCTCTTTGCCTCATGCAGGCCGAAGCGGACAGCGATGGCGCAGCCCGGCGGGTTCTCGGCTTTCCCACGGTCACCGTCGACCCTCTTGATGCGATCGCCTCCGTCACCGTGGGCACGATGATCCGTGACGGATACGGCGGCCCGGACACTTGTCACGCCCTGTACTGCGCACTGCCCCGCGCCGAGTTCACCGGTCTGTCGATTCTGCTCACCGATGACGAGGACCGATATCCGCCCGGGACGCTCGCCATCAGCGTCGATTCCCCGGGGATGTTGGGCTTTTTCTGAGGTCCATGCCGATGGTGGGCCCCGTCCCCCTTGGCGGGGGCGGGGGAAACCCCGACATGTGATCATTTCCCGGTGACATCCAGCACCGCCCCGCCCTTCACCGGCGACTTCGAAGCCCACCTCACCGTCCGCTCAGGCACCTCGGCCGGTTCGAGCGTCCTCGAACGCCACGCGGCGGCGCACGGGCTGAAGTTCACGCACATCGTGCTGGAGCGCGGACGCACCCCGAGCCAGCCCATGCTCACCCTGCGCCGCTCCGGCGCGCTGCCCGCGGTGCGGGAGGCCGTCGCACGCACCGAACGCGCCTTGCGGAACGCCGGGTTCGACATCGTACGGACGAAGATCGAGGCCGCCCCATGGGCGGACGGCGTGCCGGAGACGGACGGCGAGGCCGTGGCGCTCGGCGCCCGCCACTACTTCGAGCACCACGTCAAGCTGCTCCTCGCCCCCGGCACGGACACCGCCCCGCTCGCCGCCCTCGCCGTCGCCCACACCGCACACCTCTCGTACAACGCCCGTCGCGTACGGGCGGACGGCCGCGCGGAGCGGTTCGTCACCCAGCGGTGCAGGCTCGTGGGCCGCTGCACGGCAGGAGAGCGACTGGAGGCCCTGGCGGCATCGCTCCGCGCCGTCGGCCATGAAATCGTCTCCGTCGAGCGGGAGTTCGTCGTGCACGACAGCAACGAGTCACTCGACGCAGGCTGGATCGCAGAGGAAGAAGGTACGGACGCATGACGGCAGCAACTCCGTGGGAGCGTTTCAGCCACGGCCCCTGGGACGCCGGCATGGTCGTCCCGCAGACCCCACCGGACGAAGCGACGCGCGTGGCACGGGGCTTGCCGCAGACCCTGCGCCCCGTGCCCGGCGAGGGCGTCACCCAGCGCCCCGCCCACGACCCGGCCGCCGGCCACCACGTGCGCGGCATGCGGCTCAGCGAGCCGCAGTTCGTCGACGCCGGCACCGGTGCGGCCTGGTACGCGGCACGCCGCCACGCACTGGACCACGTCCTCGCGGCCGTCGCCGGCTCCGAGTGGGCCGAGCACCTGGTGCTGCGCGGCAGCGTGCTGCTGAAGGCGTGGTTCGGCGACGCGGCACGCGAGCCCGGCGACCTGGACTTCGTGGTCGTGCCGCACACGTGGCAGCTCCAGGACGCCCGCACCGACGCCCTGTTCACCGACGTCGCCCGCGCCGCCGAAGCACTCTCGCAGGAGCCGGGCAGCCCCGTCCGCATCGACGCCTCCGGCGCCGCGAGCGACGAGATCTGGACGTACGACCGGGTGCCCGGCCGCCGCCTCGTCCTGCCCTGGACGGCCACGGCGGACGGCGTCCCGCAGGGCACGGTCCAGCTCGACTTCGTCTTCAACGAGCCCCTGCCCGAACCGCCGGTGCGGACGGAGCTCCCCAGAGCGGCGCCGGGCGGCACCCCGGCGGTCCTCAAGGCGGCGAGCCCCGCGCTCTCCCTCGCCTGGAAGATCCTCTGGCTGGTCTCGGACTCGGACCCCGAGGCCAAGGACCTCTACGACGCGGTGCTCCTCGCGGAGGGCGCGCGCACGCACCTGACGTACGAGCTGCTGGACCGCGTCCTGAGGGAGTCCGGCGAGCCCGCCGACCTCGGCTACATCCTCTACTCGGCCGCCGAGGCCGACTGGTTCGAGTTCCACAAGGACCACCCCGAACTCCCGGACAGCGACAGCGGCTACCTGGCACGCCTGGTCATGGCCCTCGCCCCCGTCTTCGCCCCCGACGAGGACGGGCTGTACGCCCGGCTGGCCGCCGCCTTCCACGACACGACGGAACTCGTGCGCGAGGAGCGCGCGGCGGGCGGCATGGAGGCCGTCGAGGCGTGGTTCGCCGCCCGTTGCGTGCACAGCCTGGGCGCGGTCGTGGTCGTACGCGAACTGCTCGGCCGTACGGAGTGCACCCTGCGCGGGGCCGCCGACGTGCTGATGACCTTCCGCGACAAGTGCTTCGGCCGTGACGAACCCCTGTACAAGGAGGGCGGTTGGGCCGGCAGCCCGCACGGCATGGCGGCCCGGCTGGAGGCGGCGGGGGCGGCGGGGGCGGCCGTCAGCCGGTGACGGGTCCGGTGGCGAAGCTCTCCTCCCCGTCGGACGCCACGAACTCGGCCAGCCGCGCGTAGCCTTCGCCGCCGTGCCCGGCCGCGACCGCCCGCGCGAGCGGCTCCCTGAGCAGCGCCGGCAGGCCGGGCGCCACGCCCCGGAGCTCGCTCGCGTGGACGAGGATGTCCGCCATCGCGAGGTGCCGCTCCAGGGGAATGCCGTCCGCCGGACAGTGCCCGGAGCCGATCTGCGGGGCGTACTCGTCCATGAGCCCTCCGACGGTCCGCAGCCACCGGCGGGCCACCTCGGTGAACTCCGTCGCCGTGACGTTTCCGCCGGGCCCGTCCGCGCCGACGAGCGCCACGCTGTGCAGCCAGCCGGTCAGCGTGGCCGACATCAGACCGAACAGCGCCGTCTCGTACACGGACGCGAGCGCGGCGTCGGCCCCCAGGTGGAACGGTTCGCCCAGGGCGGCGAGCGTCTTGCGGTGGTTGTCGAAGGCGCCCTGCGCGCCGCTGCAGAGCAGCAGACAGCCGGGGTCGCCGATGCCCGAAGGGCCCGGCATGACCACGCCGTCGAGATGTCCGGCGACGCCGTGCCGCCTGGCCCGGTCGGCCGTCTCGCGTGCGTGGACCGGCGACCCGGGGGTGAGGACGACGAGCGTACGCCCCGCGATCCCGTCGCCCACCGCGTCCAGGACCTCGCGGTCGGCCCCGCACGGCGCCACGCAGACGACGGCCAGCGGACTCGCGGCCACGGCCGCCCCGGCGGAGGTCGCCTCCACGGCTCCCTTCGCCGCAAGTTCCCCCGCCGTACCGGGCATTCGGTGCCAGACGGTCGTCCGGTGCCCGGCGCCGAGAAACGCAGCGGCCACTGCCGTTCCCATGGGTCCGAGACCGAGAACGCTCACCTCTGCACACATGATTCCCCCGTTTCGCCGGATTCACGGCTTCGTGCGGGGAATCGGCAGACTCCCCGTGAATTGCCATTCTCCAGCCAATTCCCCTCTTACGGGAGACTTCTGCCCACATATATGGACCGAATTCGGCACAGGAGCATCGGGTGTCCCGCCTGCGTCACGACATGCACGTTCTCGTAACAGAGCGCCCGTCGGCCCGGATCGGGCTTGGTGTTCGCGCTGGTGATGTTGCTAAATGTGTGCGAGTCGCCGAGCGGAGTACGTGGCGTACGTGGCGCGTGAGGCGACAAGCAACGACGAGCAACTGAGATGACGGGGAAGACGGGGGTGAGCTCGTGAAGTTCGATATGGGCAATACGGCGCTGTCGGGCCTGGTGGGCAAGACGCGGGGTTCGAGTGAGGACCTGGGCGGCCTGATCCGCCAATTGATTGCTGCGGCGCAGCCGTTGGAGGGCAAGTTCAACGGCGCGGGCAAGCAGGCCTTCGACTCGTTCAAGTCGCATTCGGACCAGGTGACGGCCGATCTGAACAGCGCCCTGAGTGCGATTCTGGGTGGTCAGACGGGTATGGACTCGTCGTTCGGTCAGGGTGACCAGGAGTCGGCGGACAACGCGCGCCAGCAGATGGCGTCGGCGAACTTCGACGCGGCCCGTTTCTCGGGCCGCTAGGAATACGGGGGATTGAGAACCATGGCGAATGCAGACCGCCGCAGCTATGACACGGGCGCTTCGGGCGAGGTCCAGGGCTCTTTGCAGGGCATCATCTCCCGCCTGGAGTCGGTGCTGACGGAGCGCGACGCGGCCGTGAAGGCGGCGATGGCGGACTTCCAGGCGGACGGTGTCTCGGACCAGTACCACGGCAAGGAACTGCGCTGGCAGAGCGCGGCGCACGAGGTCCGTCAGATCATCAACCTTCTCCGGAACACGATGGAGAAGAACGACGGCACGGCGCAGTCGACGCTGGCGAAGGCGAAGGCTGCCGTCGACGGCATCGGCTGACGTAGCGCAGCACTGCAATTCGGGTAAATACGGGGGTATTTCGTGTCCGGTTGGGATCTTCAGGTCGAGGCTGTGCGGACGGTGCTCGGCGACACCGACACTGCCGCGGGCAAGTTCGAGGGTGAGTTCACGACCTACGGCAACAGCATGGCGAGTGCGGCGAAGTCCGCGGGCACGATGGCCCCCGGGGTCGCTCCGAAGAGCGGCACGCCCGGTCCGGTCGCGGCAGCACTGCAGGAATTCGCGGATGCCACGATGAAGGATCTGCAGTTCCTGCCCGCCCGGGCGGCAAAGTCCATCAGTGGTGCGGTGAAGGCCACTGAGGAGTACATCGCCGGTGACCTGAAGATGGCGCAGGACGCTCAGAAGGATGCGCTGAGCGCGCCGAAGCTCCCGCCGTTGGGTGGCAAGGACGGTTCGGCCGGAAAGGGCGACGGCAAGTGATCGACGTCAGTTCCATACCCGACTTCTCCGGTGATCTCGACCAGTTGGAGAAGGATGCGGGCACGCTGAAGAAGGCCGCGTCCGACATCCGCACGACGGGCGGTGACGTCCACAGCAAGTTCCAGGGACTGCACTCCTGCTACACGGCCCCCGAAGCGGACCAGTTGTTCGCGACGACGCTGCCCGTGCGTGATGGCGCGGACAAGTTCGCCACCAAACTGGAGTCCGTCAGCAGCGCCCTGTCGACGTTCGCCAGTGATGCCCGTCCGCTCGTCCAGCGCATGAGCGAGCTGAAGACCCAGGCGGAGGCGTTCTGCAAGTCGGTCGAGGGCAAGAAGGACTGGCAGAAGGACCAGGGCAAGGTCGACAAGAACGCCAGTCTGATCCACGAAGTGGGCCGGGTCTGGGGCCAGTTCCAGGACGCGGAGCGCAAGGCCGCCAACACGATCAGCGGCGTGGCCGGCACCGGCACCAAGTGGACGACCGACGACGGCTCCCACAAGAAGGGCATGTACGGCTTCAGCGCGGACGACGCGGCCAAGGCCGACGACACGCCCTGGGGCAAGGTCGACAAGCGCAAGTACGAGGGCCTGGAGGCCGCCTGGCACTGGACGACGGACCACGTGGGCAGCGTGCTCAAGGGGTTCTTCGTCGACGGTGTCTGGGGCACCCTGACCGGCCTCGGCCACATGGTCAACGTCTTCGACTGGGACACGTTCAAGAAGACGTGGAGCGGCATCGGCGACGTCGTCACCGGTATCGGTCTCTACACGGCCAGGCCGTACGAGCTGGCCATGAACGCCATGGGCCTGCCCGACAAGCCGGACCCGGACGAGGACCGTGCACGGAAGGCGGCACGCGACTTCGGCAAGTCCCTGGTCGCCTGGGACGAGTGGGGCAAGAACCCGGCCCGCGCAGGCGGCACGGTCCTGTTCAACGTCCTCACTTTCGGCTCCGGCTCGCTGCTCAAGCTCGGCAAGGCGGGCACGCTGGCGTCCAAGGCCGGCGAGGTGGGCGAGGTGGGTGCGGCGAGCAAGGTGAGCGCCGCCGCGAAGGTGGCGAACGCCCTCGGCAAGACGGGCCGGCTCGTGGACCCGATGACGTATGTCGGCAAGGCGGGCGAGTTCGTCAAGCTCCAGGTCGGCGACCTGATGTCCGGGATGAAGAACGTCTACAAGGGCACCTACACGGACTTCCTCAACGGCACGGGGAAGTACAAGATCCCCGAGACGTCCGTGAAGATGCCCGACGGCACGGTCGTCCACCACGACGGCAAGATGGACCTGCCGGACGGCACGCCGAGCCAGAAGCCGATCCCGGCCGAGCCGTCGGCGGCGGAGCGTGCGGCGCAGCATCCGGCCGGTACGCCGTCACACGACCGGGTACCCGCGGGAGTGGGTGCGGGCCACGGCGGCGACCACCCGGCACCGGCGCCGAAGCCGATACCGAAGCCGGGCCCCCACTTGGGCGGTGGCGGCGGTGGTGGCCATGTGCCGACGGGGGGCCACGGTGGTGGCGGTCACGACGGTGGCGGCGGCCATGGCGGCGGCGGTCACGACGGTGGCGGTACGCCCCCGCCCCCGCACGAGGGCGGTACGTACAACCCGGGCCCGGACGACAAGATCCCGCACCTCCAGCGCCAGGACGACAACTTCGCGGCCGAGCACAACCGCAAGGGCCAGCGGAAGGCCCACCTCAACGCGGACGGCGACCTGGTCCCGGCCGACCCCAACGGCGACGCGTCGATCGTCGACCACATCGTGGGCCGCGATCCGAAGAAGTCCGAGAGCCCGTACACGTCGCTCAGCGAGGACGGCGCCGACGCCAAGGACTACGGCGGCAAGAAGATCCGCGTGGATCTGCCGAACCTGGTGAAGGACATCGCCGACGGCAAGGTCAAGGGCGTCGAGGTGTACTCGCCGAAGGAGGTCGAGGCGGCGATCCAGCAGAGCGCCGATAAAATCGCGGGCGAGCACGTGAACATCGACGTACCGCCCGGGACGAGCTACGACGACATCTCGAAGCGGGCCGCGGAGATGGCGAAGGAACACGGCTGGGGCAAGGCCAAGACGAAGCGCATCGAGCAGCGGATCAAGGACATGATGCACACGCGCCGCGACTCCGAGTGGCTCATCAAGGGCGTCGTTCCGCACGAGTACATCCACGAAGCGTCGTGACGTCCGACGTCCGACAGCCAAGGCATTCGAAAGGCATTGATCATGACGCGCTTCCGTGAATTGCTCGGCACGGATTTCGACGGCGAGCCGACGGACGACATCGACGACGTCATCTTCGGCGCATTCGACGACCCGGCCCACCGGGACCGGGTCCCCGGCCTCGTCGAGCTGATGAACGACCCCGCCGCTCCCGAGAACGAGCGCTTCCTCGCCTGCCTCGCCCTCACGACGTGGGGCGAGCAGGCCGGCTACGACGCCGTGATCCGCGCAGCGGCGGACCCGAAGCGGTCGCCGTGGTACGACGTGCTGATCGACCGCAAGTTCTCGGTGGACAGCACCTTCGCGCAGCTCGCGGAGGCGGCCTCCGACAAGGACCTGGCGGAGGAGAAGGGCACGCTCCCGCTCCGTACGGAGGCGCTGCGCGCACTGGTCCGCATCGCCGACACCGAGTACTTCGAGGACAAGCTGGGCGAACTCCTCGACGGCGCGGTGCTGGCGGCCCTGCTCGACGACATCAAGGACGTCGTGGGCCGGGGCGTGCGGTCGCTGACGGCAGGGGAGCGGCGCCCGTTCGACCTGCCGACGCAGCTGGTGGACCTGGCGAGCGCGGTGGCGTCGACCGAGGGCGCACCGGCGGTGGAGCTCGCGACGAGCGTGCTGGACGCGGCGCCGTCGCAGCGGGCGCTGATGCACGCGGTGGCCGTCGTCCACCGGGCGAGCGGCCCGGAGGGCCGGCAGTTCGCCGAGTACCTGATGGCGTCCGGGGACGACGAGGTCCGCTCGGCGGTGCGTGGGGCACTGGGCAAGTAGCAGGCGGTAGGGGCGCCTTGGGGCGCCCCTACGGCAGCTCCTTCGAGACGAAGGAGCCGAGGCCGGGCTCGGTGTAGATGAGGCCTTCGGTACGCAGGGCCCGGTGCACCTTGTGGGCGGTCATGCCCGCGATGCCGAACTCTTCCGTGAGCTGGACGACGGACGGGACCCGCGACCCGGGCGGGTACGTGCCGTCGCTTATGCGCTGCTTGATCACTTCGGCTACTTGGCGCCAACGAGGCACATCGGGAACGAATTCGATCACATGGGCACGCTACGTGCTCCATGCAGTGCTATGCGAGATAGAGATTTATAAGGACCCCAAGGATCCTAGGGGTCCTACGCTAGGCTCCGCGCTCAAGGAGAACCCCGGCGACCGCTGACACGATCCCGGGGCGTGGCCAACGCTGTTATGGGAGCGTCGACATGCGAGACCTTAGCTGCCGCCTGGTCGCAGGTGCGAGGGCCCGATGCGGCCCTCGCACTTCGCGGCGGACGATCGGCATCGCCCGCCGCGAGGCGACCCGGTGAGCGGAGCGACGTACTGCATGACGGCGCCCGCAGTGCCGACAACGGCCCGCCTGGCGAGGGAGTTCGTCACCGCAGCCCTCGTGGCGGCCGACCATCACCAACTGGTCGAGGACGCTCGGGTCTGTGTCTCGGACACCGTTGCAAACGTCGTCCGGCACGCCCGCGTGCAGGAGCTCACGGTGGAGATGGTGGTGAACGAGGAGCGCGTGCGCGTGGCAGTGCGCGATGCCGATGCACGCAGACTCCCGTGGCCACGGCAACCGGGCAAGGAAGAGGAGGGCGGCAGAGGCCTGACGCTCGTGCGACGCCTCTCGTGCGACTGGGGCGTCGCGTGGGTGTGGGACGGGCTGGAACTGGTGGGCAAGAAGGTGTGGTTCGAACTGTCACGTTGAGTGCGTAGCGGGACAAAATGGGTGGGGTGCGGTACGCGCCCCGCCCGTTGTCAGTGGCCCATGACACAGTGATGACACATGGTCATCTGTGGAACCAAAGCACTTTGTGGTCACGTAGATGATGTTGATAGACATGTTCGAGTTGTCGTCGAGTGGCGGCACATGAGACACGGGGGTGAGCTCGTGAAGTTCGACATGGGCAATACAGCGCTGTCGGGCCTGATCGGCAAGACGCGGGGTTCGAGTGAGGACCTGGGCGGCCTGATCCGCCAGCTGATTGCTGCGGCGCAGCCGCTCGAAGGCAAGTTCAACGGCGCCGGCAAGCAGGCCTTCGACTCCTTCAAGTCCCATTCGGACCAGGTGACTGCTGACCTGAACAGCGCCCTGAGCGCGATCCTGGGTGGCCAGTCCGGCATGGACTCTTCGTTCGGTCAGGGCGACCAGGAGTCGGCGGACAACGCGCGCCAGCAGATGGCGTCGGCGAACTTCGACGCAGCCCGTTTCTCGGGCCGCTAGGAATACGGGGGATCGACAGACATGGCGAATGCAGACCGCCGCAGCTACGACACCGGCGCCTCGGGCGAGGTGCAGGGTTCCCTGCAGGGCATCATCTCCCGCCTGGAGTCGGTGCTGAACGACCGTGACGCCGCGGTGAAGGCCGCGATGGCGGACTTCCAGGCCGATGGTGTCTCGGACCAGTACCACGGCAAGGAACTGCGCTGGCAGAGCGCGGCGCACGAGGTCCGCCAGATCATCAACCTTCTCCGGAACACGATGGAGAAGAACGACGGCACGGCGCAGTCGACGCTGGCGAAGGCCAAGGCTGCCGTCGACGGCATCGGCTGACGTAGCGCGTCACGGTAATTCAGGGAAATACGGGGGTATTTCGTGTCCAGTTGGGATCTTCAGGTCGAGGCTGTGCGGACGGTGCTCAGCGACACCGACACTGCCGCGGGCAAGTTCGAGGGTGAGTTCACGACCTACGGCAACAGCATGGCGAGTGCGGCGAAGTCCGCGGGCACGATGGCCCCCGGGGTCGCTCCGAAGAGCGGCACGCCCGGTCCGGTCGCGGCAGCACTGCAGGAATTCGCGGATGCCACGATGAAGGATCTGCAGTTCCTGCCCGCCCGGGCGGGCAAGTCCATCAGCGGCGCGGTGAAGGCCACTCAGGAGTACATCGCCGGTGACCTCAAGATGGCTGAGGACGCCCAGAAGGATGCCCTGAGTGCGCCGAAGCTGCCCCCGCTGGGCAAGGACGGTTCGGCCGGAAAGGGCGACGGCAAGTGATCGACGTCAGTTCCATTCCGGACTTCTCCGGCGATCTGGAGCAACTGGAGAAGGATGCGGGCACGCTGAAGAAGGCCGCGTCCGACATCCGCACGACGGGCGGGGAGGTTCACACCAAGTTCCAGGGGCTCAAGTCCTGTTACACCGCTCCGGAAGCGGAGCAGCTGTTCGCGACGACGCTGCCTGTGCGCGATGGCGCGGACACGTTCGCCGGCAAGCTGGAGTCGGTCAGCGGTGCCCTGTCGACGTTCGCCAGTGATGCCCGTCCGCTCGTCCAGCGCATGAGCGAGCTGAAGACCCAGGCGGAGGCGTTCTGCAAGTCGGTCGAGGGCAAGAAGGACTGGCAGAAGGACCAGGGCAAGGTCGACAAGAACGCCAGTCTGATCCACGAAGTGGGCCGGGTCTGGGGCCAGTTCCAGGAGGCCGAGCGCAAGGCGGCCAACACGATCAGCGGCGTGGCCGGCACCGGTACCAAGTGGACGACCGACGACGGCTCCCACAAGAAGGGCATGTACGGCGTCAGTGCGGATGACGCGGCCAAGGCCGACGACACGCCCTGGGGCAAGGTCGACAAGCGCAAGTACGAGGGCGTGGAAGCGGCCTGGCACTGGACGACCGACCATGTGGGGAGCGCACTCAAGGGCTTCTTCGTCGATGGAGTCTGGGGCACCCTGAAGGGCCTCGGCAACATGGTCAACGTCTTCGACTGGGACACGTTCAAGAAGACGTGGACCGGCATCGGCAACGTATTTGGCGGCGTCAGCGCGTACCTCATGACCCCGTACGACTGGGCCATGGACAAGATGTTCGGCCCGACGGACCACAGCGACACGGACAAGCAGAAGAAGGCGCTCCGCGACTTCGGCAAGTCGCTCGTCGCCTGGGACGAGTGGGACAAGAACCCGACCCGCGCAGGCGGCACCGTCGCCTTCAACGTCCTCACCCTCGGCGCCGGCTCCTTCCTCAAGCTCGGCAAGGCGGGCAGCCTCGCGTCCAAGGCCGGCGAGGCGGGCGAGGTGGGTGCGGCGAGCAAGGTGAGCGCCGCTGCGAAGCTGGCGAACGCCCTCGGCAAAACGGGCCGGCTCGTGGACCCGATGACGTATGTCGGCAAGGCGGGCGAGTTCGTCAAGCTCCAGGTCGGCGACCTGATGTCCGGGATGAAGGACCTGCGCACCGGCCCGACTGCCGACTTCCTCAAGGGCACATCCGAACACCCCGGACCCCTGGTCTCCACTCCCGAGGGCCTGAAGTACACCACGCCCCAGGGCGAGCCCCGCGTCCTCAGCCCCGAGGGCAAAATCCTCGACCAGCACGGCAACTTGGCCGCGCCTCCGGCCGTCAAGGAACCGCACAAGACCGACCTCGGCGGCACCCACGAGACCAGCCCGGCCGAAAAGCCAGTCCTCGTCCACGCGGGCGGCTCGCACCCCCAGGCATCCGCCCACGCGGGAGGCGGAGCCGCCGACAGCGCTGCCTCGCACACGGGCGGCCACGCCGGTGAACCCGCCGGCTACTCCGGGAGCGCTTCGCACACGCCGGACACGCATGGCGGCCACAGCACGCCGGCTCACCCTGGGCACGACGCTCCGGGCGGAGGATCGGGTGGCCACAACACGGGTGGCGGCGGGAGTCACCACGACTCCACTCCACACGGCCACGACGAGCCCCGTCACGTGGACGACAACCCGCCGCACGACGGCGGCCACAACAACGCCCACGACGCGCACTCGGGCAACGCCCACGACGCGCACTCGGGCAACGCCCACGAAGGCGACGGCGCGCACCCTGCCGAGGCCGGCGGAGGGGACCACCCCGGTGGCCACGACGGCCACGGCGGTCACGACGCCGGAGACCCCCCGCCGCCGCACGACCCCGCCGGGGCCGGAGGCCATGGCGGCGGGCCTTCGGGCAAGCCGCTCGACCCGCAGCCGGCGTGGCACGGGTCCAGTGCCGACGTCATGAAGCACCACCGGACACCGGCAGTGGACGTGTCGCACTTGACGCCCGAAGAGAAGATCAAGGCTCTCACCGACGAGTCCCAGAACCTGGCGGACAAGGCGCGGAGGGATCCGGATGTCGTTGTCACCGGCAAGGAGCCCCCGATCCCCAAGGGACAGCACAAGCTCGATTCGGGTTGTGCCGGCAGCCTGCTCCACGACAACGTGATCACTTCGCACACCAGCACCACCAAATTCGGTGGCCAGAAGATGCCCAAGAACCATCCGGTGCTCCAGGACATGCTCGACCAGCTCCAGCGGGACAAGGACGCGGGGCTTATCGACCGATTGGGTCGTGGGCACGGCAAGTGCTCGGAAATTGCGCTGATCAACGACCGGTTGAAGATGCTCGACCCCACGGGGAAGAACATAAAAACCGTGGAAGAGGCCAGGGAGCGCCTTGAGGGTGCAGTCATGCATACGCGAACCATCGGTGAGCAGTTCAATCCGGAGACACAGCTCACGGAGCCGCACGGCACCTATTTCCCGCCCTGTCATACTTGCAGGCACGTCCTTCCCGGCCTGGGAATCCACCCTCATTCGTAGGCGCGTATGCGCAAGGAGCTGCTCATGACCTTGAACACTCATACGCCCGATGTCGAGCGCTGGCTGTCGGCGCACGGGTGGTCTCCCGGCCGGGACATCGGCGAACGGGCCGACGAACTCGTGTCCTTGCGGGTACGCGGCGCGGCGGAGCAGGGGTCGCCCCTGACACCTTCCGCAGCGGCCGTCCGCGTCATCCGTTCGTACGGAGGGCTTGAACTGCCCTACCCCGGGGGCGAGCCGAAAATGACCTTGATGATGGACCCCACCATCGGCTTCCGCGGGGACGCCCGGCAGATCGCCGAACTTGCCGAGCAGCTGGGCTCGGAGCTTTTCCCGGTGGCCTTCGAGACCTACGAGAACGGCGTCTGGCTGGTGGACGGGACGGGGCGTTTCTTCTACCTGCACCACACCGGCGGATATTTCCTCGGGCAGAACGAGTTCGAGGCTTTCGCGAACGCGCTCAGCGGGGACACCCTTGCCGACGCGGAGGATTACTTTGTCTGACACCTACCCTTCCGTGGCCGCGTCCCTGCTCATCCGGGACGCGATCGTCAGCCACACCAGCCTGTTCGGTGAGGGGACGCCGAACCTGCACCCGACCGTGCAGGAATTCTTCGACGCTCTGCCGGCCGAGCAGCGCGAGCGATTCCTCGGCACGTGTGCCGAGTCCGCTCTGATCTCCGACCAGTTCTGGGCACTCGACGCGGAGCGCGCCGACGGCCGCGTCACCACCATCGCGGAAGCCCGGCCTCATTTCGAGGGAGCGGTCATCCTGTCCCGGAAGATTCGCCCCGACGGCGACCCCGAGCACGGCCGGATCACCCGGCCTTGCCGGTCGTGCACGGCGTTGCTGGAAGCGCTGGGTGTTGTGGTCCACGGGGCCTGACGAACTTCGGAGGAGGCCGATCCCGGGCGGGCAGCAAGGGGAACTCCACTATGATCGCCTGCCTGTTCTGTGGTGATCGACAAGGGGGACCCATGCGTAAGACACTCACCGGGATGGCGGCACTGATCGCAACTGCCGCTCTGCTGACGGGATGTGGCAGCAGCGGCGGGGGCGGCGACAAGGGCTCTGCCAAGAGCGACACCACCGCCAAGTCGAGCGTGGAGCCGAAGGCCGACGCAGGCGACAAGGACGTCACGCACGAAGTGACCTTCGAGGTGCAGGGCACCGGGAAGACCCAGGTCTACTACGACCTGGACACGAACAAGGGTGAGGAAGTCTCTCTGCCCTGGCAGAAGACGGCCAAGGTCTCGGTGGTCGGCGCGGAGCACAGGGTCGGGCACCTGCTGACCCTTGCTCCGGGTTCGACGCAGGGCGACGACGGCATGCTCCGGGCGGCCTCGTGCGTCATCAAGGTCGACGGCAAGAAGGTCGCGGACAACCAGGACGGAAAGTCCGGCAAGCCGTGCGAGTACAAGCTGAAGTGAGCGCTTCCGACAGCAGAAACCCCGAATAATCGGGCCCAGAATTCAGGGTTTCCGCTGTCGGAAGCGTCTGCCGGGAGCGGCCGCCGTCTCCTGCACGGGGCCTGGCGATCGGCTTCATCCTCGCCGCCGGGTGGCTCGGCGGTGACGCCGGCGTCGAGGGCGGGTCGGTACCGCCCACTGCACGTGTCCGGTTGCGTGGAGGTCCTCCCGAGGTCTGACCGGCGGACCGCCGCGCGGCTGAACGGTGATCAGTCCGCGGCGCGATGTGCCGGAGGGGCGCCGGGCGGGAGTGTGGAGCACGGCCGGAGACACCGGCCGACGGTCGTCCCGACCGTCCCTCTCGTCGCTGATCGCGAGGTCCTGCCATGACCCGTTTCGCCCTGCCCCGCAACCGCACCCGGATCGCCGCCCTGGGCGCCGCACTTCTCATCGCCACAGCCGCCGCCGGCACGGCAGTTGCCTCCGACGACGCGGGCGGCCGGCACAACCGGCCGCAGCGGGAAGCCGCTTCGCTCACCGGCACCGGAAAGCTGTACCGCTCCGCCGGGGACGACATCCACTTCACCTTCGACGCGCACCTGGACGCCAAGGACCAGATGGCCCCGGACAAGGCCCACGGCACGTTCCGCTTCAGCCACTACCTGCACGGCAAGGGCGCCTCGGCCGAGGGCCGGATCGACTGCCTGGTCACGGGCGGCAAGGTGGCCGTGGCCACGGGCGTCATCACCAAGTCCGACCTGGACGGCTCCGTGGGCAAGCGGGTCGGCTTCACCGTCGACGACAGAGGCAGGCACGGCGACCGCCTCGGCTACAGCTGGGCGGCCACGGGCAGCCCGCGCGACACGAACGACCTGCCCAAGTGCGTGAGCTCCGCGCCGTTCGAGAAGGTGGAGAGCGGCGACTTCACGGTGGTGCCGTGGGAGCCGAAGCTGTAGCGCGAGCGCCGGCGGCCGGAACACCTGCCTCCCGGCCGCCGGTGGTGACCCTTGGCCAACGATCGTCCCGTAATCCCCGGCAGAACTCCGTACCCTTGCGGGCTGACACCCACGCAACACACGATGCAGGAGGAGGCCGCCGCTGCATGAGTGCGCCGCACGCCGACGAGCCGGGAGACCTCATCCCGCGGCCCGCCGCGACCTTCCCCGCGCTCCGCACCGCCCTCGCGCGGCTCGATCCGGCGCGGCTGCCCGAGTACCAGGCCGACCGGGACCAGGCGTTCACGCTCGCCACGCGGCACGCCTCGTTCCATCCCATCCGCGCCTTTCTCACCAAGTGGGCCACGGAGATCGAGATCGAGCGCCGTCCGGCGGTGGCCGCGCGGTACCACGCCGCGCTGAACGCCGCGAACACCCTCGACGGGGGCGACCCCGCCTGGCGGGCGGCCATGGACGAGTGCCTGGCCATCCACAACGAGGCCCGCGCCGCCCACGCCCCGCCTTTGTCGCCGTGATGTGACGTGACGTGCCGTGCAGTGAAAGGCCGCCCGGTCGGAGTTCGGCATCAAGTAATGCGTGCGTAACAGATATTCCGGTGGGGGCCTCCCCGCAATGCGGATCCACGACTCCAAAACGGACAAGCCGCCCCGCGCCCCCACCCCGCCCTGTCGGACCCACGGGCTAAGCTGAACAAACTCCCGGCACCGGTTCCGAACCGGACCGGGCTGCCACCGTGGGGGTCGTTGCCGGATCGCGAAGCAAGCGCGGCAAGCCCGGTGCATCGGGCAAGACGGGGAATGATGGCGAAGGATTACGACAGTCAGCTGCTGGAGTCGGTGTCCGTGCGGCGCCGCCGTATGCGGGATGCGCTGCTCTACGGGGCCCAGCGGGCCCGCCGCTCCGCGGACGAGAAGCTCGGCAAGGTATTTGCCGGAATTGCCATTGCTGCGGTGCTGTGCGCCGGATGCGTCGGGTGGTCGTTCATTCAACACACCCTCGCCAAGCAGAAAGAGCAGCAGAAGCAGCAACAGCAGCGGTATGCGCCGGTGGCACCCACGCCTACGCCTACGCCTGTGTCCACATCCTCGTCCACATCCGATGACGCCCCCGCCCCCACCCCCAAAGCAACGCACAAAGCGCACAAAGTGACGGAGTCGGCCCAGTGATAGGTTCTGCCGCGTGAACGTGGGGGCAAAACAGCGTACGGAATTGAGCAGGATCACTCTCGTCGGAGAACGACGCCGGGTGGATCTTGTTTTGCCCGCGGACGAGCCCATCGGGCGGCTTCTCCCGGACGTCCTGCGGCTGCTCGACGACCGGGTCGCCGAACGGCCCGCCGCCCGGCACCTGGTGACCGCCGACGGGGCCGTCCTGCCCCAGGACGGCAGCCTCGCCGAGGCCGGTGTGCCGGACGGGGCGATCCTCCGGCTCGTCCGGTCCCATGACGCGCCCTCCGCGCCCGTCGTGCACGATGTCACGGATGAGCTCGCCGAGGATCTGGACGTACGCGCCTGGCGCTGGCGGCCCGAAGCCCGGCAGTGGACCGCCGGTGCCGCCACCGTGCTCCTCGCCCTCGTCGCCGGCGTGCTCACCCGCACCAGCATCGGGTCCGCCGCCGTGCCCGCCGGGATCGCGGGGGTCGCCGCGCTCACAGCCGTCGTCGGCGCCGTCGTCGGCAAGGCCGGGCGACGCGACCTCGGCACCATCCTGATGCTCGCCGGCGGCACCCTCGGCGTGCTCGCCGCCTGGACCGCCGCCGACGCGCACGCCTGGAACGGGGCCGCGCGCCTCGCCGCGACCGCGGCCGCGCTCGCCGTCACCCTCGCGCTGCTCGGGCTGTTCTCGCCGCTCGGCCGCGGCGGCCTCGTCGGCGCCGCCGCCGTCGTCGCAACGACCGCCGTGTGGGAGGCGGTTGCCGCCTTCCAGAGCGACGCCGCCCGCGTCGGCTCGGTCCTCGCCGTCGTCTCCGTCGTCGTCCTCGGACTGCTGCCGCGTCTCGCGCTGATGGCCGCCGGGCTCACCGGGCTCGACGACCGCCGCTCCGGCGGCGCCTCCGTCAGCCGCCACGAGGTCGAGACCGCCCTCGCCGCGACGCACCGCGGGCTGGTCCTCGCCACGATCGTCGTCGCCGTGTCCGCCACCGCAGGCGGCATCCTCGCCGTCGGCGACCCCTCGCCCTGGACCGTCGGCCTCACCGCCGTGCTCGCCGTCGTGCTGCTCTCCCGCTCGCGCGCCTTCCCGCTGGTGGCCGAGGTCGTGGCGCTCATGGCGGCGGCCCTGGTGCTGCTCGTCCGGCTCGCCGTCCTCTGGATCGACCACGGCGGCCACACCCACGGCACCGGCACGGCCACCCCCTACGGCCCGCTCGTCGTGCTCGCGCTCGCCGCGGTCGTGCCGCTCGGCGTCCTCGCCGTCCAGCCGCCCGAGCACGTCCGCGTCCGGCTGCGCCGCGCCGTCGACCTCGTCGAGACCTTCGGCGTGATCGCCCTGTTCCCGCTCGCGGTCGGGGTGTTCGGCGTGTACGTACGCCTGCTGCACCAGTTCTAGGAGAGCCGCATGTCCCAGGACCAGGATCAGGGCCAGGACCAAGGCCAGGATCAGAGCCCCGGCAAGAGCACCGACTGGCAGGGCGATCTGCTGCGCAACCTGCGCAATCTGACCGGCGAGCTCGACGAGTTGGCCGCCAAGCAGGAAGCCGAAGCCGAACAGGACGCCGAGCCCGTCGACGCCGTCCCGGCCCCGGCGCCCGCCCCCGTCGCCTACCGGCCCGCCCCCCGGCAGCCCCTGCCCACCCCCGTCACCACCGAGATCGAGCTCCCCGAGGAGCTCGTCAAGGGCAAGCCGTTCAGCGGGGATTCGGCCGCCAAGCGCACCAGCCGCTCCCTGCGCCGCCTCGTCGGGTCCTCGGCGACCCGCGAGGTGGAGGAGGCGACCCGCGTCGCACAGGCGCTGCAGCAGCCGCTGACCACCGGGCGGCAGATCGTCGTCACCAGCATCCGCGGCGGCGCCGGCAAGACCACCGTCACCGCGCTGCTCGGGCGCACCTACGCGCACTACCGGCAGGACCCCGTCCTGATGCTGGAGGCCGACGCCGCGCTCGGCACGCTGCCCGCGCGCCTCGGTGCGACCAAGGTGCGCTGGACGACCGCGGACCTCGCCCGCATCATCGAGCCCTCGATGCAGCTGACGGACGTCGTCGGCTACCTCGTCCAACTGCCCGGGCGCGGCGGCTGGCTGCTGCCCGGCAGCCAGGGCCGGGTGGGCAGCCGGCTGGAGCTGGACGAGTACCGCTCCGTCATGGTCGCGCTGCGCCGCTACTTCGGCATCACCGTCGTCGACTCCGAGACGCTGCCCAGCGAGCTGGCCCGTACCGCCCTGGTCGCCGGGCAGGCGCGGGTGCTCGTCACGCCCGCCACCGCCGAGGGCGTCACCAGCACCCGCGCGGTGCTGGAGTGGATGGCGTCCCTCGGGCGCCCGCAGCTGATGGCGAAGACCGTCGTGGTCCTCGCCGCGTCCTCCCCGCACATGACCCTCGACGTGGCCGCGGCGAGCGACCACCTCCAACTGGACGGCGTCAAGGTGCTGATGCTCCCGTACGACCGGCACCTCGCCGCAGGCGGCCCCATCCGCACCGAACTGCTGGGCCAGGCCACCCGCGAGGCCGCCACCGAACTCGCCGCCGACGTCCTCTCCCGAGCCATGAGCAGGCGAAGCACCCGATGACCACGCGCATAGTCCACCGCCCCGCCCGCACCACGCGCCCCCTGGTCATCCCGGACGCGCGCACCATCGAGCCGCCGCCCAACCTGCCCGAGGGCAAGACCGGCGGTGCCCTGCACACCCTCATGCCCATCGCGGGCGTGATGAGTTCCGTCGTGATGATGACGGTCGTGCGCAACAGCCAGTTCGCCGGGCTCGGCGCCATCGTGCTGGTCGTCACCGTCGTCGGCTCGGTCGGCATGCTGCTGTCGCAGCGCGGCAAGGCGCAGCGCACCCGGCGCGCGCAGCGTGAGCGCTACCTGGAGTACCTGGAGGAGCTCCGCGAGGAGCTGGGCGCCGAGGAGCGCGAGCGCCGCGAGGCGGCCCGCGTGCTCGACCCGGCGCCGGAGGCGCTCTACGACGTCGTGCGCGACCCGGCCCGGCTGTGGGAACGGCGGCGCACGGACGACGACTTCCTGCGCGTCCGTATCGGCACCGGCCGCATGCCCGCCCGCCCGCTGACCGTCGGACAGCAGGGCAGCAGCGTGCTGACCCCGCCCGACCGGTTCATGCTCAACGAGGCCGGTGCGCTCAAGGCCCGCTTCAGCACGGCCGCCGACCTGCCGCTGACCGTCCCGCTGGACCGCGCGGGCAACGTCAGCATCGTCGGCGGCGACAGGGAGGGCGTGCTGCGTGTCGTGCGTGCCCTCCTGTGCCAGACCGCTGTTGCGCACGCGCCCGACGACGTCGCCCTCGCCCTCGCCGCCCCCGGCGACCGGATGGCGGACGACTGGGAGTGGGTGAAGTGGCTGCCCCACACCCTCGACCCCGAGGAGCACGACGGGCCCGTCTCCGCCCGCCGCATCGCCCCCGAACTCGCCCGGCTCGCCCGGCTGATCAACCGTGATCTCCGCGAGCGCGCCTCCTATGCGGCCGAGGTGCGCCGCGGCCTGGCCGGCAAGGACGCCCTGCAGATGCAGAGCCGTCTGCTCGTCGTCAGCGACGAGTACGGGTCGGACGCCCGCGAACTGCCGCTCCCCGACGAGGCCGTGGGCCTGCCCGAGATGGGCGTCACCGTGCTGCACCTGGTCGCCGAGCGCGTCCAGGAGCCCGGCCACGTCTCCCTGCGCATCACCGTCGACGGCGACCAGGTGCACGTGGAGGACCTGCGCGCCCCCGAGCCCTTCGTCGTCGAGGGCACTGCCGACCCGGCCACCGCGGCCGGGGCCGAGGGGCTCGCCCGGCTGATCGCCCCGCTGCGGCTGTCCGCCGAGTCACTCGTGGACGCACCCCTGTCGGGTCCGGTCGGCTTCACGGAGATGCTCGGCATCGACGATCCGGCGCAGCTCGATGTGACCGCCCTGTGGCAGCCGCGCGGCGAACGCGCCTTCCTGCGCGTGCCGATCGGCATAGGGGACGGCCACCAGCCGGTCCTGCTCGACCTCAAGGAGTCCTCCGAACTCGGCATGGGCCCGCACGGCCTGTGCGTCGGCGCCACCGGCTCCGGCAAGAGCGAACTGCTGCGCACGCTCGTCCTCGCGCTGGTGGCGAGCCACCCGCCGGAGGACCTGGCGATGGTCCTCGTCGACTACAAGGGCGGTGCCACGTTCGCGCCGTTCGCCGGACTGCCGCACGTCGCCGGTGTCATCACCAACCTGGAGAACCAGGCCGGCCTCGTCGAGCGCGTCCACTCCTCGCTCGCAGGCGAGGTGCAGCGCCGCCAGCAGGTGCTCAAGGACGCCGGGAACGTCGCCGACATCGGCCACTACGCGGCGCTGCGCGAGACCCGGCCCGACCTGGAGCCGCTGCCGCACCTGTTCGTCGTCATCGACGAGTTCGGTGAACTCCTCACCGCCAAGCCGGACTTCATCGATCTCTTCCTGTCCATCGGCCGCATCGGCCGCTCCATCGGCGTGCACCTGCTGCTCTCCAGCCAGCGCATCGAGGGCGGCAAGCTCAAGGGTCTGGACACCTACCTGTCGTACCGGCTCGGCCTGCGCACCTTCTCGGCCGACGAGTCGCGCACCGTCCTGGACACCACCGACGCCTTCCACCTGCCGCCCATCCCGGGCTTCGGCTACCTGAAGGTCGACACCAGCGCCTACGAGCGCTTCAAGGCGGGCTTCGTGTCCGGGCCCTACAAGGGTCCCGCCCTGCGCGACGTCGAGGACGCCACGCCGCTCGCTCTGCCGTACCCGGCCTTCAACACGCTCGACGGCCCCGAGGACGGCTCCGGCGACGAAGGCCCCAGCATGCGTACGCGCAACCCCGGCCCCAGCGTCATGTCCGTCATGGTCGACCAGCTGCGCGACGCCGCCGCGCCCACGCGCTCCATCTGGCTGCCGCCGCTGCCCTCCGCCATCGCGCTCGACGCCTCCGCCGGACCCGTCCAGGCGGGCGCCCGCGGCATGCAACTCGCCGTCCGGCCCGGTGCGATGAAGGTGCCGCTCGGCCTGCTCGACGACCCGGCCCGGCAGTGGCAGGGCCAGTGGATCCTCGACCTCACCGTCGCGGGCGGCCACGCCGCCGTCATCGGCGGCCCGCAGTCCGGCAAGACGACGCTGCTGCGCACCCTCGCGCTGTCGCTGGCCATGACGCACACGCCGCGCGAGGTCGGCATCTACGGGCTCGACCTGGTCGGCGGCGGCCTCGCCGCCCTCGCCGGGCTGCCGCACGTCGGTGGCATCGCCGGACGTGCCGACCGCGAACGCGCCGCCCGCACCGTCGAAGAGGTGCGCGGGATGCTCGCCGCCCGCGAGGAGCTCTTCCGCGAGCACGGCATCGACTCCGTCGAGCGGCTGCGCGAGATGCGCGCCGAGGGCCGCCTGCCCGAGCTGTCCTCCACCGAGATCGTGCTCGTCATCGACGGATTCGGCGCCCTGCGCGACGACTTCGAGATGATCGAGGACGCCGTCACCGACCTCCTCAAGCGCGGCGGCGGCTACGGCATCCACATCGTCGCCGGCATGCTGCGCTGGAACGACGTGCGCATCGCCACCCAGGCGATGTTCGGCACGCGCATGGAGCTGCGGCTCAACGACCCGGGCGACTCCAGCATCGACCGCAAGCTCGCGGAGACCATCGCGGCCGACGAGCCCGGCCGCGTCCTGACCGACGGCAAGCTGTTCGCCCAGACCGCGCTGCCGCGCATCGACGGCCTCGCCTCGACCTCCGAGATCGGCCCGTCCGTCGAGCAGGCCGCCATGGTCGTCCGCTCGTCCTGGTCCGGTGACGGCGCCCAGCGCGTCCGCGTGCTGCCCGCCCGGATCCCGGCCGCCTCGCTGCCGCAGGTGACGGCCGAGCCCAACCGGGTGCCCGTCGGCCTCGACCAGACCGCCCTCGCGCCCGTCCTGCTCGACCTGTTCAAGCGCGACCAGCACCTGATGATCCTGGGCGACAGCGAGTGCGGCAAGACGAACCTGCTGCGCCTGATCGCGCAGGGGCTCATGGAGCGCTACTCCGACGAGGAGATCGTCTTCGCCGTCATGGACCCGCGGCGCGGCCTGCGCAAGCTGGTGCCCGAGGAGTACCGCGGCGGCTACGCGCACAACTCCAAGCTCTGCGGCGCCCTCGCCACCGGCATCGCCACCGAGCTGGAGAAGCGCATGCCGGACGACCTGGCCGCCCAGGACGCCCTCGCGTCCGGCACCTGGTACTCCGGCCCGCGCATCGTCATCCTCATCGACGACTACGACATCCTCACCACCGCGGGACAGCAACCGCTGGCGCCCTTCCTGCCGTTCATCCCCTCCGCCCAGGACATCGGCCTGCACTTCGTGGTCACGCGGCGCGTGGCCGGTGCGTCGCGGGCGCTGTACGAGCCGTTCCTGATGACGCTCCGGGAGAGCGGAACGGCGGCCGTCGTGATGACCGGCGACCGGCAGGAGGGCCAGCTCTTCCCCGGTGTGTACGCATCGGCCCAGCCGCCCGGCCGGGGCACCCTGGTCCGCCGGGGCGAAGCCACGCGGCTGATCCAGACGGCGCTCGCCGCCGAAGACGACGGGGACAACGGGGGTAATGCTTCATGACCAAAGACGTGATCGCGCTCACCGAACGGATGCCGGACGCCTGGAGCGTCCTGGCCGGCCTGCTCTCCGGCGGCCCCGACCTGCGCGTGCAGGCGGCCGGTGACGGAGCCGTGGTCCAGCTCTGCGACGCGGAGGGGCGGCCGCTGGTCTCGATCGAGGCCCCGCTGCTGCTGCAGGTGCCGGGCGAGGCCGTCCGGCTGCTGGGCCAGGAGGTTCCGGGCGACGGTCCCGTGTGGTGGACCGAGGCACGCGCGTCGACCGCAGTGCCGCAGGCGGCGGAGCTGGCGGGCACCTTCGCGGCCCGGCTGCAGATGCTGCTGGGCGGCAGCGTGTGGCCGCCGAACGCGCCGGGCACGGCCGACCCGTCCAGGCCCGTCGACACCTCCGGCATCACCGCCGTGCCTGCGCAGGCGGCCGCACAGCCGGCCGTCGACGTGCTGACGGAGCACGTCGCCGTGATCCTCCAGGACCGGCCGGTCGTCGCCATGACGAGCTGGCTGTCCGAGGCCATGCGGGGCACGCTGGAGAGCGACCGCGGTCTGCAGATCGTCACGCCGGGCCACTGCCGGCTGTCGTTGCCGACGCGGTCGTTGATGACGACGGTCATGCCCTCGCGCTGGGTCGTCCAAGACGAGAAGGCCGGCTACTACGACGGCCTGTCCGGGGCCGTGCTCCGCTGGCAGGACGGCATGTTCGTCGCGGCGACGGACGAGAACGGCGAGACCGCCGTGGCGCAGGCCTTCACCGACGTGCAGCGCACCGACGAGCGGCAGGTGTCGGTGTCCTTCCGCACCCTGCACCAGCCCGAGGCCCACCTCGTGCTCGGCGGCGCGCTGGAGGCCGCCTGGCAGGCGCTGACCGGTGAACTCCCGGCGGGCTGGGGCACGGCCGAGCCGGCCAACCTGCCGTGGTCGCGGCGCCAGTTGACGGACCTCGCCTACGAGCGGGCGCCGCAGCCGACGTGGACCGTGGTCGTGGGCAGCCCGGAGCGGCCCGCTGTCGCCACGCTGCGGGTCGTGCGCACGCCGGACGGCGTGGAGGAGGACATCACGCTGACGGTCGGCTACGGGGCCGGTGAGAAGCCGCCGCTGGACGCGGTGCCGCAGCTCGCGGAGGAGCTGGCGACCCGGTACGGGCTGCGCTCGATGCTGTGCCACCTGCGGGAGGCCCGGCGCGACCTCGCGGTGCCGCCGTGCTTCGAACGGCCGCCGGTGCCGTTTGCGTTCGCACTGGGCGCGGGCGAGGTCCGCGAGCTCGGCCGCGCCCGGGCCGGGCGCACGCCGCTGGCCGAGGCACCGGTGCGGCTGGGCGCGGAGGCGCGCCCGGGCTTCTACTACCCGCTGGGCGACGGGGAGACGGTGGAGGGGTGGGTGGCGTTGGAGGCGCTGATGCGGCACCTGAAGGGGGCCGAGGCCCCGTAGGGGGCGCGGGGAACTGCGGGTGCGTCGTGGCTGGTCGCGCCCACGCGGCGGAGCCGCATATGTAACAGCCCCGCGCCCCTGACGGGGCGCCGTGGTGCCGCTCCTACTTGCGGAACGCCCATTCCATGCGCGGCTCCAGCGCGAACCGCAGCACGCGCCGGACCGGCGCCGTGCACAGCACCGTGACCATGATCACGGCCAGGAGGGTCACCACGGCCATGCCGACGGGTTGCCGGATCCACCCGGCGAGGTCGTACCAACCCCACCACCGCGACATCTTGATCACGAACCCGTGCAGCAGGAACCCGGAGATCGTCCCGGCCCCCAGCGCCGTGAACCACGTCCTCCTCCGCGGCACCCACGCGAAGAAGCCCGCCGTCAGCACCGCGGCGCAGCCGAACAGCGCCAGGCCCATCACCGGGGCCGTCCACAGCGGCTGGTGCAGGTCCTGGACGGCATCGTTCCGGTAGAACCACCCCGAGTCGATCCGCGGCGCGAGGAGCCACGCCACCGCGATCGCACACGCGAACACCGGTACCGCGGCGATCCGCACCCACCGCTTCTGCACCAGGGCGAAGTGCTCCGGCTTCATCCGCAGCCCGATCACGAAGAAGGGCAGGAACTGCAGCACCCGCATCAGGTCGAAGTCCGGCCCGGTGTGCGGCGCGAGCATCGCACCGATCGAGACGGCGAGCGCGATCGGCACCGGCCACCGCAGCACCTGCCACACCGGCGTCGTCAGCCGCCACACGAACAGCGCGGCCAGGAACCAGTTCAGGTACCAGGGGTTCGTCAGGGTGAACGGGTCCGGCGGAGCGTCGTCCTCCGCCCAGTGCTGGAAGAGGATGTAGCCGGTCTGGAAGATCAGATACGGCACGGCGACCCCGGTGACCAGCCGCTTGATCTTCGCGGGTGTGAAGTCGAACCCCCGGGAGAAGTAGCCGGACATGAGGATGAAGGCCGGCATGTGGAACGTGAACA
Source organism: Streptoverticillium reticulum (assembly GCF_047456005.1). Classification (NCBI taxonomy): domain Bacteria; kingdom Bacillati; phylum Actinomycetota; class Actinomycetes; order Kitasatosporales; family Streptomycetaceae; genus Streptomyces; species Streptoverticillium reticulum. Next base: position 5,596,208 of record NZ_CP179755.1, read on the forward strand.
CCGTGAGGTAGAGCGCCAGCGCCGCACGGCTGGTGTGGGTGAGCGGCTCCCAAGCGTGCCCGACGGCGACCAGCACGATGGCCAGGTACTTGGCGTTGTCGAAGAAGGGATCGCGTGCCGTGCCCGCGGAGGAGGGGAGCGGAGGTGCGGTGGCCACCGAGGGCGAGGTGGCGGTGGGGGACATTCGAGGAACCCTAGTCGCGCGGGCCGAGGCCGGTAAACCGCCGGGACGTACGCGGCGGATCAGGTCCGTACCAGACGATTCGGACCTGGGGGTTCCCTGAGAAGCCCCTGGTTGTACCCCGATGAATCGTCACGCCACCTGTCCTGCGGGCGAGTTGGTGGCACGATGGTGGTCAGTCTCCGACCGAAGGTGTGATCCGCTGTGGCGATTTCACTGTCCGTGGTGCTGCTCCTGGCGATCATCCTGGTGGTGATGATCCGCAGCAACAACATCAAGGCAGGCCCCGCGATCGTGGCGATCCTCTTTGGCTTCTTCCTCGCCTCCACGGGCATGGCCCCGCCGATCCACCGGTTCATGGAGTCGCTTGCGCAGACCATAAACGGCATCAGGATCTGAGGCGCCCGGCCCCACGGCGCGGACACCATGCAAAACGCCTCCGGCCGGAGCCGGAGGCGTCTGTTGGAGCGGGCGACGGGAATCGAACCCGCGTAGCCAGTTTGGAAGACTGGGGCTCTACCATTGAGCTACGCCCGCGTGCGCCGCAAAGGCCCGTGAGGACCGCGCGGCACGGTGTGCATCGTAGCGGGTCGAGGCGGTGCACCGCACGCCACCCCTCCTCACCCTCCGCGCCCCCGGATTTCCGCGCCCCGGCACCCCCGCGGCCATGTACCCTACGTCTCGCACTTACGGGGTGTGGCGCAGCTTGGTAGCGCGTCCGCTTTGGGAGCGGAAGGTCGTCGGTTCGAATCCGGCCACCCCGACCAGCAAGATCACATTGTGGGGCTCATCCTGCTTGCGGTTACTATGCAAGCTGCGCGTCTGTGTGTCTTCTCTACCGCGCGCGATCCGCTGAACATCATCAGCAGAAACCCAAGCAGTCAGCCCCAAGGAGACCGAACCGTGAAGAGCGCCGTGGAGACCCTGAACCCGACCCGGGTTCGGCTCACTGTCGAGGTGCCCTTCGAGGAGCTCAAGGCCAGCCTCGACGCGGCGTACAAGAAGATCAACCAGCAGGTCACGGTGAAGGGCTTCCGCAAGGGCAAGATCCCGGCCCGCGTGATCGACCAGCGCTTCGGCCGTGGCGCGGTGCTGGAGGAGGCCGTCAACGACGCGCTTCCGAAGTTCTACACCGAGGCGGTCAACGAGGCCGAGCTGAACCCGCTGGGCCAGCCCGAGGTCGACATCACCGAGCTCAAGGACAACGAGCTGCTGGCCTTCACCGCCGAGGTGGACATCCGCCCCGCGCTGGAGATCCCGGACTACTCCGGCATCGAGGTCACCGTCGACATCGCCGAGGTGACGGACGAGGACGTCGAGAAGTCCGTCGAGCAGCTCCGTGAGCGCTTCGCCACCACCGCCCCCGTCGAGCGCGCCGCCGCCGAGGGCGACATCGTCACCGTGAACCTCGAGGCCAAGGTCGACGGCGAGGTCCTGGAGGACGGCGTCGCCGAGGGCATCGACTACACCATCGGTTCCGGCCAGCTGCTGGACGGCATCGACGAGGCCGTCACCGGCCTCGAGGCCGGCGGCACCGCCACCTTCACCTCCGAGCTCAAGGGCGGCTCCGCCGAGGGCAAGGAGGCCGAGGTCAAGGTCGACGTCACCACGGTGAAGTCCCGTGAACTGCCCGCGCTGGACGACGACTTCGCGCAGCTGGCGAGCGAGTTCGACACGCTGGACGAGCTCAAGGCCGACAGCCGCAAGCGCCTCGCCCGCATGAAGAAGTTCGACCAGGCCACCCAGGCCCAGGAGAAGGTGCTCGAGGAGCTCCTGAAGCTGGTCGAGGTCCCGATGCCCGAGAAGCTCCTCGAGGACGAGATCCAGACCCGCAAGCACAACCTGGAGCACCACCAGCTCGGCCAGATGGGCCTGACCCTGGACAAGTACCTGGAGATCCAGGGCAAGTCCGCCGAGGAGTTCGACGCCGAGCTCAAGGAGCAGGCCGAGAAGGGCATCAAGACCCAGTTCGTCCTCGACGAGATCGTCAACAAGGAGAAGGTCGGCGTCGACCAGGAGGAGCTCACCGAGCACCTCATGCGCCGCGCCCAGTCCTCCGGCATGAGCCCCGACCAGTTCGCCCAGGCGGTCGTCGAGGGCGGCCAGGTGCCGATGCTCGTCGGTGAGGTCGCCCGCGGCAAGGCGCTGGCCACCGTCGTCGAGGCCGCCACGGTCAAGGACACCGAGGGCAACGTCGTCGACCTGGAGGACGAGGAAGAGACCGAGTCCGCCGCCGAGGTCGTCGAGGCCGCGGCCGAGGGCACCGAGGCCTGATCCTCCGCCCGGAGTCCGAGGGAACCTCGCTCCGCACGGGCCCGGACCGCTTCCCCGCAGGGGTGGCGGCCCGGGCCCGTCGCGCTTCCCGGAGCCCTGGGGGAACCTGCGCTCAGAGCGAACAGTTACGGATGCGGGATGGCGCCTGCCGACCAGCGCGTTAGGGTCCGTAGATACGAGGGCAGGGGAGACTCTGGCAGCGCACCGGAGGCAGTCCGGCCGCGCCGGTCCCGGTCCTCAGAGAAGACGCGGAGACGGCCCGTTGCCGTCAGAGACGAGCAGGTGGATACGTGACGAATCTGATGCCTTCCGCCGCCGGTGAGATCGCCATCGGTGGTGGCCTCGGCGACCAGGTCTACAACCGGCTGCTCGGGGAGCGGATCATCTTCCTCGGCCAGCAGGTCGACGACGAGATCGCGAACAAGATCACCGCGCAGATGCTCCTCCTGGCAGCCGACCCGACCAAGGACATCTACCTCTACATCAACAGCCCCGGCGGCTCGGTGACGGCCGGCATGGCGGTCTACGACACCATGCAGTACATCCCGAACGACGTGGTCACGATCGGCATGGGCCTCGCCGCTTCGATGGGCCAGTTCCTGCTGACCGGTGGCACCGCGGGCAAGCGCTTCGCCCTCCCGAACACCGACATCCTCATGCACCAGGGCTCCGCGGGCCTCGGCGGCACCGCCTCGGACATCAAGATCCAGGCCGAGCAGCTGCTCCGCACCAAGTCGCGCATGGCCCAGATCACCGCCGAGCACACCGGTCAGACGGTGGAGACGATCATCCGCGACGGTGACCGCGACCGCTGGTTCACGGCCGAGGAGGCCAAGGAGTACGGGATCATCGACGAGATCATCACGCACGCCTCCGGCGTTCCGGGCGGCGGCGGCACCGGGGCCTGACGGTCCCGGAACACCGCCGGAAAGCCACCTCCCAGCCCACTGACCGCCACCAGGATGGTGAACACCCGCATGAACATCTCGTCCCCCATGGGCTCCGCCAGCGGCCTCTACACGGGCCCCCAGGCCGAGTCCCGTTACGTCGTCCCGCGCTTCGTCGAGCGCACCTCCCAGGGCGTCCGCGAGTACGACCCGTACGCGAAGCTCTTCGAGGAGCGCGTGATCTTCCTGGGCGTGCAGATCGACGACGCCTCGGCCAACGACGTCATGGCGCAGCTGCTGTGCCTGGAGTCGATGGACCCCGACCGCGACATCTCGATCTACATCAACAGCCCCGGCGGCTCGTTCACGGCCCTCACGGCCATCTACGACACGATGCAGTTCGTGAAGCCGGACATCCAGACGGTCTGCATGGGCCAGGCCGCCTCCGCCGCCGCGATCCTGCTCGCGGCCGGCACCCCCGGCAAGCGCATGGCGCTGCCGAACGCGCGCGTCCTGATCCACCAGCCGTCCAGCCAGACGGGCCGCGAGCAGCTCTCCGACCTGGAGATCGCCGCCAAGGAGATCATGCGGATGCGCACGCAGCTGGAGGAGATGCTCGCCAAGCACTCCACCCAGCCGATCGAGAAGATCCGCGACGACATCGAGCGCGACAAGATCCTCACCGCCGAGGACGCGCTGGCGTACGGTCTGGTCGACCAGATCGTCACCACGCGCAAGTCGTCCGTGGCGGTCTGAGAGACCGGCCCGGGTCTTCTCCCGGGCACTGTGCCGCCGGTACCCCCCTTGGCCGAGTAGGTCCAAGGGGGGCCCGCACGGGGGGCCCGGCAAGGTACCGTCGATAGGCAAGCACTCGGGTCCGCGGAACTGGGCGGATCCCAGGCGAAGGGGAAGCACCTCGTGGCACGCATCGGTGACGGCGGCGATCTGCTCAAGTGCTCGTTCTGCGGCAAGAGCCAGAAGCAGGTGAAGAAGCTCATCGCGGGTCCTGGTGTCTACATCTGCGACGAGTGCATCGACCTCTGCAACGAGATCATCGAGGAAGAGCTCGCAGAGACCTCCGAGGTGCGCTGGGAGGAACTCCCCAAGCCCCGTGAGATCTACGAGTTCCTCGAGGGCTACGTGGTCGGCCAGGAGGCCGCCAAGAAGGCCCTTTCCGTCGCCGTCTACAACCATTACAAGCGCGTCCAGGCCGGCGAGACCGGCGGCCACAACCGCGACGACGGCATCGAACTGGCCAAGTCCAACATCCTGCTGCTCGGCCCCACGGGCTCCGGCAAGACGCTGCTCGCGCAGACGCTGGCCCGCATGCTCAACGTCCCCTTCGCCATCGCCGACGCCACGGCCCTGACGGAGGCCGGCTACGTCGGCGAGGACGTCGAGAACATCCTCCTGAAGCTGATCCAGGCCGCCGACTACGACGTCAAGAAGGCCGAGACCGGCATCATCTACATCGACGAGATCGACAAGGTCGCCCGAAAGAGCGAAAATCCGTCGATCACACGGGACGTGTCGGGCGAGGGCGTCCAGCAGGCGCTGCTGAAGATCCTGGAGGGCACGACGGCCTCCGTCCCGCCCCAGGGCGGCCGCAAGCACCCGCACCAGGAGTTCATCCAGATCGACACGACGAACGTCCTGTTCATCGTGGGCGGCGCCTTCTCCGGCCTGGAGAGGATCATCGAGTCCCGGGCCGGCGCGAAGGGCATCGGCTTCGGCGCCACGATCCGCTCCAAGCGCGAGATCGAGGCGAGCGACCAGTTCCAGGAGGTCATGCCGGAGGACCTGGTGAAGTTCGGGATGATCCCGGAGTTCATCGGCCGGCTCCCGGTCATCACCTCCGTCCACAACCTGGACCGCGAGGCCCTGCTCCAGATCCTGGTGGAGCCGCGCAACGCGCTGGTGAAGCAGTATCAGCGCCTGTTCGAACTCGACGGCGTGGAGCTGGACTTCGACCGCCCGGCGCTCGAAGCCATCGCGGACCAGGCGATCCTGCGCGGCACGGGCGCGCGCGGTCTGCGGGCCATCATGGAGGAAGTCCTGATGTCCGTGATGTACGAGGTCCCGTCCCGCAAGGACGTGGCGCGGGTCGTCATCACCGAGGACGTCGTCCACTCGAACGTGAACCCGACGCTGGTGCCGCGGGAGCCGCGCATTGTGCGGAAGGACGAGCGGCACGAGAAGAGCGCGTAGTCACGCAGAAACGTCAAGAGGGGGCGCCCGGTCGGGCGCCCCCTCTTTGCTGCTGTGTGCGGGGTTACTTGTCCTTGCGGACTGCCGTGCGGATCTTGGCAGTTGCGTCGGAGAGGTCCTTGGGGGACATCACGTCACCGGTGGCGCCCTGGCCGCCAGCGCCCATGCCTCCGGCGATGCCTCCGGAGGTCTTCGGCACCGCGTGCCGGACGATGCCGACGGCGCTGCTGTCGGCCCAAATGCAGGTGCTGGACTCGCTGTTGCTGGTGATGGTCCCCATGGAGATGGTGACCTTCTTGGACAGGCACTTCATCACCGCACCGTCGAAACCGCCGGGGTGGTACTCGGTGGCGGGCGAGGTCGTGTCGTAGGTGGCGTGGTACTGGGCGCCGGACTTCTTCTCGTCCTCGTCCATCTGGGCGAGCATGGCGTCGACCGTCTTCGCCGGGTCGGAGACGTCGCCGTAGGCCCCGGCCACCGTCAGCATCTGCTTCTGGGCGTTGGAGTAACCGCCCGAGACGGCCGTGCCGTTGTTGATGCCGAGGGCCTTGGTCTTCTCGTTGTTGGAGAGGTCCTGGGTGGTCTGGGTGCCGGGCTGCGTGGGCGCCTTCGTGAACTGCCCGTCCAGCAGCGAGTCCGGCAGGACGATCGTGTACGGCTTCACCTTGCCGCCGCCACTGCCGCCGCCGGAGAAGAACACGATGCCGCCGACGACCGCGCCCACGACCACGAGTGCGCCCACCGCAATGGCGATGCCCTTGCCCGCGCCGCCGCTCTTCGGGGGCTGGGCGTACGGGCCCGGCATGCCCGGCTGGCCCCAGCCGCCCTGCTGCGGGGGCTGCGGGGGCTGGCCCCAACCGCCCTGCTGGGGCTGCTGCGGGGCGCCGTACGGGGGCTGGACCGGCGGGGCGGCGTAGGGGGCCTGCGGCGGCGGGGCCTGCTGCGGGTAGCCGTAGCCGGGCTGGCCGGGGGCGCCGCCCTGGCCGTACGGGTTGGGCCCCTGGGGCGGCTGCGGGGGCTGGCCGTACGGACCCGGCTGGTTGTAGCTCATTGTTTCCTCTTCGACTCTTCGGCTCGACGCAGGGCTCTCACGCGACAGTTCTGCGCCATCCTTCCCGATGGCTTATTCCGGACTTACGTCGGGGCGGCAACGGTTCTGGAACAGTCGGGGGGTCAGTTCGGTATTTCCACCCGCATGTCATGACGGATCTGCGCCGCAAAGGCGCCCGCCTCGTCGGCAGTCGGGGTCACGCCCGTCCGGATCGCGGACGCGTCCATGTGAATGACGGTTCCGACGGTGCTGTGGTCGGCCCAGATGCACATGGGCGTCTTGATGGTGTGGCCGGCGAAGGCCGGGCCGCTCATCACCATGTTCTGGCACTTGAGCACGCCGCCGTCGTCGAGCCCGGCGGGCGTCACCTTCTGCGGGGTCCCCTCGACCGAGGTCTTGGTGCCGTCCTTTTCCTTGCCCGCCGAGATGGCCATCTGCCGGAACAGGCCGTCCACGACCGCCTCCGGGTTCTTCACCTGGTCGCCGAACGCGCCGGTGACCTTGAGGGCCTTCTGCGTGCGCTCGTCGCCGGCCTTGTAACTGGCGCTGACGTTCTGCGGGTTGACGACTCCGAGGGTCTTGAGGTCTTCCAGGTCACCGGAGTCGAACCCGGTCGAGTCCCCGGCCGGGTCCTTGGCGTAGATGTCCGCCACCTTGTCCGGTGCGACGAGCTTGTAGCGCTTGCCCGCCGGTGCAGCGGACGAAGGAGCGGAAGAGGGACCGGCCGGCTTGGCGTCGGACGACGAGGCCTTCGCGGGCTTCTGCTTCTTGTCGTCGCCCTTGAGGAGCATCCAGCCGCCGCCCGCGATCGCGCCCACCAGGACGACCGCCGTGACGGCGATGCCGATCGCCTTGCCCTTGCTCGTCCCCGTGCCCTGGGGAGGCATGGACGGCGGCATGGCAGGCGGCATCGGGGGCATGGGCGCCTGCGCGTACTGCGGCTGCGGCTGCGGTGCCTGTGCCGGTGCCTGCGCGTACGGGTTGGGTCCCTGCGGCGGCTGGCCGTACGGGCCCGGCTGGTTGAAGCTCATCGTGACTCTGCGTCCCCTTCGCGGTGATTCCGACCCGTATCTGACGTGGTCAGATCAAGGACCTGCCATCCTCGCCGATAGGCGATCAAGGGCCTCCTCCGGGGGTAAACGGGTTCGTAAGCCCCGGCCCCCGACCCGTAGAATTCCCCCGTGACCGATAACACTCAGCAGCAACCGCACAGCGTCCCCGAACTGCCGACCCAGTACGCGCCGGCCGAAGTAGAGGGGCCGCTGTACGAGCGCTGGGTAGAGCGGGGCTACTTCGAGGCCGACGCGCAGAGCGACAAAGAGCCGTACACCATCGTCATCCCGCCGCCGAACGTCACGGGTTCCCTCCACCTCGGCCACGCGTTCGAGCACACGCTGATCGACGCACTGACGCGCCGCAAGCGCATGCAGGGCTACGAGGTGCTGTGGCAGCCCGGCATGGACCACGCCGGCATCGCCACGCAGAACGTGGTCGAGCGCGAGCTGGCCAAGGAGGGCAAGTCCCGGCACGACCTCGGCCGTGAGGCGTTCGTCGAGCGCGTCTGGCAGTGGAAGGCGGAGTCCGGCGGGCAGATCTCCGGCCAGATGCGCCGCCTCGGCGACGGTGTGGCCTGGTCCCGTGAGCGGTTCACGATGGACGAGGGCCTCTCCAAGGCCGTCCAGACGATCTTCAAGAAGCTCTACGACGACGAGCTGATCTACCGCGCCGAGCGCATCATCAACTGGTGCCCGCGCTGCCTCACCGCCATCTCCGACATCGAGGTGGAGTACCAGGACGACGACGGCGAGCTCGTCTCGATCCGGTACGGCGAGGGCGACGCGTCGATCGTCGTCGCCACGACCCGCGCCGAGACGATGCTCGGCGACACCGCCGTCGCCGTCCACCCCGAGGACGAGCGCTACCGGCATCTCGTCGGCACCGAGATCGAGCTGCCGCTGACCGGCCGCCGCATCCCGGTCGTCGCCGACGAGCACGTCGACCCCGAGTTCGGCACGGGCGCCGTCAAGGTCACCCCGGCCCACGACCCGAACGACTTCGAGATCGGCCGCCGGCACGCCCTGCCGTCGCTGACCGTCCTCGACGAGCACGGCGTCATCACCGTCCACGGCCCCTTCCTCGGCCTGGACCGCTTCGAGGCCCGCTCCGCCATCGTCGGCGCCCTGCGCGCCGAGGGCCGGATCGTCGCCGAGAAGCGCCCGTACACCCACTCCGTGGGCCACTGCTCGCGCTGCAAGACGACGCTCGAACCGCGCCAGTCCATGCAGTGGTGGGTCAAGACCGCTCCGCTGGCCAAGGCCGCCGCCGACGCCGTCCGCGGGGGCAAGGTCAAGATCCACCCCGAGGAGATGGAGAAGCGCTACTTCGAGTGGGTCGACAACCTGCACGACTGGTGCATCTCGCGCCAGCTGTGGTGGGGCCACCGCATCCCGGTCTGGTACGGCCCGGACGGCGAGATGGTCTGCGTCGGCCCGGACGAGCAGCCTCCGACGGGCGAGGGCTGGCACCAGGAGACCGACGTCCTGGACACCTGGTTCTCCTCCGGCCTGTGGCCGTTCTCCACGCTCGGCTGGCCCGAGCAGACCGAGAGCGTCCGGAAGTTCTACCCGAACTCCGTCCTCGTCACCGGCTACGACATCCTCTTCTTCTGGGTCGTCCGGATGATGATGTTCGGCCTCTACGCGATGGACGGCACCCCGCCGTTCCACACCATCGCCCTGCACGGCATGGTCCGCGACCAGTTCGGCAAGAAGATGTCGAAGTCCTTCGGCAACGCGGTCAACCCGCTGGACTGGATGGACAAGTACGGCTCCGACGCCGTCCGCTTCACCCTCGCCCGCGGCGCCAACCCCGGTGTGGACGTGCCGATCGGCGAGGACTGGGTCCAGGGCTCGCGCAACTTCGCCAACAAGGTCTGGAACGCCACGCGCTTCGCGCTGATGAACGGCGCCACGGTCGAGGGCGAACTCCCGCCCGCCGAGCAGATGTCGGCCACCGACCGCTGGATCCTCTCGCGGCTCAACTCCGTCGTGGCCGAGGTCGACGCGTACTACGACGACTACCAGTTCGCGAAGCTCACGGACGCGCTCTTCCACTTCGCATGGGACGAGGTCTTCGACTGGTACGTCGAGCTGTCCAAGACCACCTTCATGGGCGGCGGCGAGCCGGCCAAGGTCTCGGCCCGCGTCCTCGGCGAGGTCCTGGACGTCACGCTGCGCCTGCTGCACCCGGTCGTCCCGTTCGTCACCGAGACGCTGTGGACCGCGCTCACCGGCAAGGAGTCGGTCGTCGTCACCGAGTGGCCGAAGGACTCCGGCTACCGCGACGTCGGCGCCGAGCGGGAGATCGAGGAACTGCAGCGGGTCATCACCGAGGTCCGCCGCTTCCGCTCCGACCAGGGCCTGCAGCCCGGCCAGAAGGTCCCGGCGCAGCTCGACCTGACCGGTACGGCGCTCGCCGCCCACGAGGCCGCGATCCGCCAGCTGCTGCGCCTGCAGCCGGCCGGGGACGGCTTCCACGCCACCGCGACCCTGCCGGTGGCCGGGGCCACGGTCGCGCTCGACCTGTCGGGTGTCATCGACTTCGAGGCCGAGCGGAAGCGGCTCGCCAAGGACTTGGCGGCTGCGGAGAAGGAGCTTGCGCAGGCGAACGCCAAGCTGGGGAACGAGGCGTTCCTGGCGAAGGCGCCGGACGCAGTCAAGGAGAAGATCCAGAAGCGGAAGGCTGTCGCCGAGGGCGACATCGAGCGGATCACCGCGCAGCTGGCCTCGCTGCCTCAGGGCTGAACGGTTCGTCGGCTGCGGGTCGGCTGTGGCTGATCGCGCAGTTCCCCGCGCCCCTTACGGGGCGCGGGATCGCCCATTGAAAAATCCCCGCGCCCCCTTACGGGGCACGGGGATTTTGCTATCTGCGTTCCCACGGCCTCGTGCGGCCCGGGTCCCACATCGGGCCCCACGGGCCCTCCACAGGCTCCTCCTCCAGGCGGTTGAGGGGCCTGTCCTTGTTGCGTTCGCGGCGGTCGCGGACCGGGGCGAAGAGCACGTACAGCGTGGAGACCGCCACGAAGACGAGGCGGATGAACCCGCGTGCGGAGTCATCCGGGACGACGAACACGCTGCCGTAGAGCACGATCAGCGCGATCCAGCTCCACCACGGCACCAGGCGCCGCTGTCCGCACACGTCCCACAGCAGGGTGCCGAGCAGCACGGAGGCCGTGTAGTAGGTGTAGACGCTGGGGTCGAGGACGATCCGGGCGTTGGCGCCCAGCAGCACGACCGCCGCCCAGCGCCCCCGCCACACCGCGATCGCGCCCAGCGCGAGGCCCAGCGCGGCCTGCGCGGGGCGGGCCCAGTTGGGCGTCTCGGGGTCGTTGGCGCCCAGCCAGCGCAGCGCGGACGCGGGGTTGTTGGGGATGGTGAACTTCGCCGCGGCGAAGGAGTGCGGGTCCATGACGAAGAACGGCAGCCAGGCAACGGCCACCAGCCCCACGCACCACAGCACGGCCCGCATCCAGCGTTCCCGGGGCAGGGCGAGGATCAGCGGCAGGAAGGCCAGCGCGGTCGGCTTGGAGTCCATCGCCAGGGCGAGACAGGCGCCGACGCCGGCGGGGTTGCAGCGCGTCAGGAACCAGACGGCCAACGCAGTGAAGAACAGGGCGAGTACGTCGTCGAGGTGCCCGAAGCGGACCGAGACCTCGATCCACATGGGGATGAACGCTGCTCCGGCGATCAGCACGCGCTGCCGCAGCCGCTGGTGGTTGGTGCCCGTGCCGAGGAAGTGGATGGCGGCGCTGCGCCCGGCCAGCACCACGATCACCAGGCCGAGGGCGGACATCAGCGCGGCCGAGAGGAACTGGCCGGCGTGCTCCGAGAAGGGGTTGAACAACCCCGCGACCAGGAAGCTGATCGGGCCCATCTGGAGTTCGGGGTGGTGGGCGTAGAGGTTGAGGCCTCCGGTGCCGTCGGATCCGTTGTAGATCAGCTCGCCGCCGGTGCGCAGGTAGTGCCAGGAGAAGCCGCCGCTGGGCTCCACCACGGCGAACCACAGCACGGTCCACGCAGTCAGCAGCAACAAGTGCATCCGATTGCTGAGTTGTCGGGTGCGCACAACGCTCCGTTCCGCCACCCGGAACCGGTTCCGGGCATGAATAACACCGGCGGTCAGATGGCGGAACGGGAGTGAAGGTTGCTTCTGCAGTTACAAAAGTGACGTACTTCTCAGGCCTCGATGGCGACCGGGCCCGTCTCGACCTTCTCGGCGTTGCGCCGCGTCTTCGCCCAGCCGTTGCGGCCGCGCAGCATCCGCACGAAGCCGCGGGCGGAGGCGGGGAAGAGGTGGTACGCGTACAGCCACAGCGCCAGGCCCCACAGCAGGGCGGCCAGGAACGAGGCCTCGGGCGCGCGGTCCCGGCGGTAGACCGGGCCCCACAGGACGAACGGCATGACCGAGACCACGGCCAGGGCGAGCACCAGCGGCCACAGGGCCAGCATGCCGCCGAACGCCTCGCCGGGGCCGTTCTCGGCGGCGGTCAGGCCGAGGAAGGCGAACATCACGGCGCAGAGCGCGAGGGTGACCAGGTGGGCGACCGGCTGGAGGAAGGTGTAGAGCGTCTCCAGGACGCCCTTGCCGCCGTAGTGGCGCGAGGAGACGATGCGCGGCGCGTAGCGGACGCACTGCAGGTTGCCCTGCGCCCAGCGGGTGCGCTGGGTGAGGAAGCGGCGGCCGTGCGGCAGGCCCTCCTGGGAGACCCAGGTGTCGGCTATGTGGGATATGCGGTCACCGGTGAGGATCATGTGCAGCCCGAGCTCGTAGTCCTCCAGCAGGGCACCGCGCTGCCAGGGGCGCCGCTCGGCGGCGGCGATGCGGTCCAGGGAGGCGAGGCGGGTGAACTGGCCGTTGCCGCCGAGGCCGACGGAGCCGGTGCGGCCGCGCAGCAGCTGCATGCCGGCGTTGGAGACGGAGAACTCCATGTCCTGCATGCGGACCAGGAGCCGGGCGAAGGCGTTGCGCACGCGGCCGCGGTCCGGGAGCGGACGCGGTTCGCCGGCGTTGCGCATCCGGACGCTGACCTGCACGCCGCCGGTCTCGGGGTCGCCGAAGCCGGCCGGGCCGCTGACGATGTCCAGGGCGTCGGGGTCGAGCTGGCCGTCGGCGTCGATGACGCACACGACGACGCGCTCGCGGTCGGTGTGCTTCGACAGGAACTGGTTCAGCTCGTCGTACGCGGCGTTCAGCGCCGCGCCCTTGCCCTGGCGGGCGTTGGGGCGGTGGCGGCGCACGAGGTGGACGCGGCGGTCCTCCTCGGCGAGCTCGGCGACGATGGCGCCGGTGCGGTCCTCGCTGTCGTCGTCGATGACCCAGACGTGCGCGCGGGGGTGGTCGGCGCGCAGACGGCCGACGGTCGTCCCGACGACCGCCTCCTCGTCCCGGCAGGGGACGAAGAAGTGCCAGTCGAGGGCGTCGGCGTTGCCGGGCTCGGCGACGGGCCGCCGCAGGTAGGCGTGGCGGGCACCGGCCCAGTAGAGGAGGAAGCAGAGGAGGAGGAAGAAGGGGAACGCGAGGAGGAAGGGGCTGGAGAACATGCGGGGGCGGAGCTCCGGGAAGATCGAGGGGCGAACGTGCGGTGGCGGCGCGGCGGTTACGCGGCGGCGGCCAGCTGCTGCGGAGCGGTGACCGTCGTCAGCAGCGCGACGATCCGCTCGGACGCGGTGCCGTCCCCGAAGGGGCTCGGCAGAGCGGCCAGCCGGTCCAGGCCCGCAGGGCCCTCGGCAAGACGGCGGCGAGCGGCTTCGCCGATCGCCGGGCCCGGCTCGACCAGGTCCGCGAAGTCGGCCATGGCCTCCGGTCGTTCGGTCGAGCGGCGCACGACGACCAGCGGGCGGCCCAGCACGGTGCACTCCTCCTGGATGCCGCCGGAGTCGGACACCAGCAGCGCGGAGTGCCGGGCCAGGGCGAGGAACTCGGAGTAGCCCAGCGGGGCGCTCACCGTGAGCGGGGCGAGCAGGTCCGACAGCCCCGCGGCCTCGATCCGGGCCCGGGTGCGCGGGTGCAGCGGCAGCACGACCGGGCGGTCGGCCGTGGCCAGGGCGCCGAGCTCGGTGAGGATGGCGCGCAGGGCGTCGGCGGAGTCGGTGTTCTCGGGGCGGTGGACGGTCGCCAGGACGTACGCGTCGGCGGTCAGCCCGTGCCGCGCGAGCAGTGCCGAGCGCTCGTCGGCGTCGGGGAGCTGACCGTGCACGGCCTCGACCACGGTGTTGCCGGTGACGGCGATGCGCGCGTCGTCGACGCCCTCGGCGAGCAGGTTGGCGCGGTTGTCCTCGGTGGCGGCGCACAGCACGTCGGCGATGCGGTCGATGAGCACGCGGTTGTGCTCCTCGGGCATGTTGCGGTCGTGGCTGCGCAGCCCGGCCTCGACGTGCAGCAGGGGGATGCCGTGGGCGTTGGCGGCCAGCGCACCGGCGAGGGAGGCGTTGGTGTCGCCCTGGACGACGACGGCGCGCGGCGGCTCGGCGGTGAACAGCTCGTCGAGCTGGCCGAGCGCGGCGGATATCTGCACGGCGCGAGGCTGCCCGCCGACCCCGGTGAGGAAGGTGGGCTCCGGCAGCCCGAGCTCGGTCAGGAACCGGCCCGACAGCGCCTCGTCGTAGTGCTGCCCGGTGTGGATCAGGTGGGCGGCGGGTCCCAGGAGCCGGCACAGGTCCGTGAGCTTCACGAGCTCGGGACGGGTACCGAGGACGATGGCGATGCTGCGGGGCGGCAGGGACATACGGGTGGCTCCTGGGGCTGACGGGGGTGGTGACAGCTCCAGAGCCTGGGGGGCGACGGTTGCGTCGCCGGATGGGGTTCGGTTGCCGGACGGTAGCGATTGGTTTGCGGGACTTTGGTCCCGGGTGGGGGTCTCCTTGCCTCGTGTCCTGGTGCGGGTCGTCTGTGGCTGGCCGCGCAGTTCCCCGCGCCCCTTCGGGGCACGGTCCGCAGTGGGGTCACTGCTGCCCGGTGCCGGGCAAAATCAGCCCGTCCTGGGGGCACCTCCCAGCGTTAGCTGGGGGAGTTTGAGGACGAGCGGCGGAGCCGCGAAAAGGGCTCTGGGGGCGAAGCCCCCAGGACGTCAGCCCCGGTACCGGTACCCCAAGCCCCTGACCGCCTCCAGGGGGTCCGCGGCCTCGTCCCCGGCCGCCTGGCGCAATTTGCGCCGCAACCGCATCACGGCGAACTTCACCCGCTCCCGCCCCGTCCCCTCCGGGTCGTCCCAGACCCGGTCCAGCAGCTGGTCCGTCGTGATCACCCGGCCCCGGTTGCGGACGAGCAGCTGCAGCAGCCGGTACTCGATGTCGCTCAGCCGCGCCTCCTGGCCCTGCCACACCGCCGAGCGGCGTTCCGGCACCAGCCGCAGCCCGTCGTCGCCGAAGGAGTCGCCGGCCCAGCCGGCGGCGGGCGCGCTGCGCCGCAGCAGGGCCTCGACCCGGGCCAGCAGCTCGTCGTTGCCGAACGGTTTCGGCAGATAGTCGTCCGCCCCGGCGCGCAGGCCGCGCACCCGGTCGGTCTCGGCGCCCCGGGCGGTCAGCAGCAGGACGGGCAGGTCGCTCATGTCCCGGGTGCGCTCCAGCACCTGCCAGCCGTTGAGCTCGGGCAGGCCGATGTCGAGGAGCAGCAGCGCGGGCCGCTCGGCGAAGAGCAGGCGCAGCCCGTCGCGCCCGTTGTCGGCCTGGACGACCTCGTACCCCGCGCGGGTGAGGAGGGTGCGCAGCGCGAGCGCGAGGTCGGGGTCGTCCTCGACGACGAGCACCCGGGTCATTCCGGCCCCCCGGCGGGCAGCCGGATGGTGAAGACCGCGCCCTCGCCCTCGTGGCCCCCGGCGGTCAGCGTGCCGCCGTGCCGCTCCACGACCGTCCGGCTGATCGCGAGGCCCAGCCCGGTGCCCGGGTAGCCGCCGTGCTGGGCGTTGGGCGCCCGGACGAAGCCGTTGAAGATCTCCTCGCGGGAGGCCTCGGGGATGCCGATCCCGGTGTCGGCGACCTCGATCAGCCAGTGGTCGCCGTGCGGTGCCGCCGTGACGGTGATCCGCCCGTCGGGCGGGGTGAACTTGGCCGCGTTCTCCAGCAGGTTGCCCAGCACGTGGTGGAGCCGGTGCCGGTCGCCGCGCAGGACGGGACCGGGGGCGCAGTCCAGGACGGTGAAGACGCCGCCCTTCCCGGCACTGCCCGCGCCCCGGGCCATGTGGTCCATGACCGCGTCCCGCAGCATCGCGGGCACGTCGACGGGCCCGAACTCCAGCTCCGGCCCGGTGGCCCGCATCCGGGTGGTGAGCAGCAGGTCGGCGATGACGCGCTGCATCCGGTCGGCGTTGCGGTGGACGGCGTCGAGGAGCGCGGTCTGCTCGTCGGTGAGCGCGCCGAAGTTCGGGTCCCGCAGCAGGTCGCAGAAGCTGAGGATCGAGGAGAGCGGGGTGCGCAGCTCGTGCGAGGCGGCGGCGGTGAAGGAGTTGCGCTGCCGGGCCAGCTCGGTGAGCTCGGCGTTGTCGCGCTCGGCGTCGTGCTCGCGGCGTTTGCGCTCGGTGATGTCGATGAACAGCCACAGCCCGCCGAGGTACTCCCGGTCCCGGCGCAGCGGTTCGACCTGGCGGCGGACGACGCGCCCGTCGACGAGGGGGATCTCGGCGACGCGGTGGGTGTGGCGGCGCGCGAGGATCTCGCCCGGGGTGCTGGGGCCGGAGAAGTCGGCGGTGAAGAAGGCCCGGACGAGGGGGACGAGCGGTCGCATGGGGGCGCCGGGGGAGAGGTCGGCCCGGCCCTCCAGGTCGAACATCTCGACGAACCGGCGGTTGACGGCCAGCACCTCGTCCGCCGGGCTCTGCAGGACCAGCCCGGCGGGCAGCGCCTCCAGGACCGCCTGCAGGCGGTCCCGGTGCTCGCAGCCGTGCGGGCCACAGCCGCGTGGACTTTTCTCCTCATCCACGGACAAAAAGCTAGGGCATTCCGGAATGTTCTGCTCCGCTTGGACGGTCCCGGGAACGGCCCTTGCCGGGTCTGTCGGACCGGCTCCGTAGACTGGACGCCGTGAGCGAGCGCCCCCTGAACGACGAGACCGGCGATCATGAATCCGGCAACTCCGGCGAAGCCGACGAGTTTGCCGACATCGTGGAAGCCGAGACGGACCGCGACCCCGATCTGGCGGTGATCGAGGCCGGCAGCCGCACCCTGCGCACCATGTCCGGCCCCCCGCAGGGCGATGCCGTGCCGGCCCGCCCCGAGGACCCGGAGGTGGACCGGGCGCTGCGCGAGGTGGAGGCCGAGCTGGCGGGGCGCTGGGGCGAGACCCAGCTCGACCCCTCGCTGGCGCGCATCGAGGCGCTGATGGACATCCTCGGCCAGCCGCAGCGCGCCTTCCCCTCGATCCACATCACCGGCACCAACGGCAAGACCAGCACCGCCCGCATGATCGAGGCCCTGCTGGCCGCCTTCGACCTGCGCACCGGCCGCTACACCAGCCCGCACGTCCAGTCCGTGACCGAGCGCATCAGCCTGGACGGCGCCCCGATCCCGGCCGAGCGCTTCATCGAGACGTACCGCGACATCCTGCCGTACGTCCAGATGGTCGACGAGCGCGAGGAGCACCGCCTCTCCTTCTTCGAGGTGCTCACCGGCATGGCCTACGCGGCCTTCGCCGACGCCCCGGTGGACGTGGCGGTCGTCGAGGTCGGCATGGGCGGCTCGTGGGACGCGACGAACGTCGTGGACGGCACGGTCGCCGTGGTCACCCCGATCGCCCTCGACCACACCGACCGGCTCGGCGCCACGCCCGGCGAGATCGCCCAGGAGAAGGGCGGCATCATCAAGCCCGACGCCACGGTGGTGCTCGCCCAGCAGCCCGTGGACGCGGCGCAGGTGCTCCTCAAGCGCGCGGTCGACGTCGACGCCACGGTGGCCCGCGAGGGCATGGAGTTCGGCGTCACCGGTCGCGAGATCGCGGTCGGCGGCCAGCTGCTGACGCTGCGCGGCCTCGGCGGGGACTACCCGGAGGTCTTCCTCCCGCTCTACGGCGCCCACCAGGCGCACAACGCCGCCGTCGCGCTGGCCGCGGTCGAGGCGTTCTTCGGCATCGGCTCGGAGCACGCCCGCACGCTCGACCTCGACACCGTGCGCCGGGCCTTCGCCTCCGTCACCTCGCCGGGCCGGCTCGAAGTGGTGCGCCGCAGCCCCACGGTGGTGCTGGACGCCGCGCACAACCCCGCGGGCGCCCGTGCAACCGCCGAGGCGGTGGGCGAGGCGTTCGGTTTCAGCCGTCTCATCGGAGTGATCGGCGCCAGTGCGGACAAGGACGTGCGCGGCCTGCTGGAGGCCTTCGAGCCGGTCTTCGCCGAGGTCGTCATCACCCGCAACTCCACCCAGCGCGCCATGGACGCCGACGAGCTCGCCGCCGTGGCCGTGGAGGTCTTCGGCGCCGAGCGGGTGCAGGTCGAGCCGCGCCTGGACGACGCCCTGGAGGCGGCGATCACCCTCGCCGAGGAGGAGGACGAGTACGCGGGCGCCGGTGTGCTGGTGGCCGGCTCGGTGATCACGGTCGGCGAGGCCCGGCTGCTCCTGGGAAGGAAGTGAGATGCGGACGCTGTGCGCGAGCACTCTGATCGGTGAATTCTTCGTCATCGGATTCGCCGGTCTGGTCGCCATGAAGGATCCGGCTCTGTCCACGGGCACGGTCTGGGCGGTCTGCGGGACCACGATGGTGCTGAGCGTGCTGCTCTGCGGAATGATCACCAGGCCCGGCGGGATACAGCTCGGATGGGCCCTGCAGGCCGCATTGATCGCGAGCGGATTCGTGGTCCCGGTGATGTTCGTCCTCGGCATCGTCTTCGCCGGCCTGTGGTGGTGTTCGGTCCATTTCGGCCGCAAGATCGACGAAGCGAAGGCGCGCTTTGCGCGCATGAGCGAGGAGGCGGCGCCGGAAACGGCGTGACCTGCGGTCGGCGCCGCGTCCCGGACCGTGGTCCGGCAGCCGCAGGCGGTCTGTGGCCGATCGCGCAGTTCCCCGCGCCCCTTCGGGGCGCGGTACTCGGCGGAGACCGCCTGACCAGCGCAGGGACCCGGTACCGGCGGTGCCGGGTACCCCTGTACCCTCTGCGGCAACCGCACTGATCGCAAGGAGCCGCCACATGAGCCAGCGCACCCTCGTCCTTCTCAAGCCCGACGCCGTCCGGCGTGGCCTGATCGGTGAGATCGTCGGCCGGATCGAGCGCAAGGCGGGCTGGACGATCGGCGCGCTGGAGCTGCGCACCCTGGACCGCGGCACCCTGGAGCAGCACTACGCCGAGCACGAGGGCCGCGACTTCTACGAGCCGCTGATGGGTTTCATGGCCTCCGGCCCGGTCGTGGCCATGGTCGTCGAGGGCGAGCGCGTGATCGAGGGCGTCCGCGCCCTGGCCGGCCCGACGGACCCGATCGCGGCGGCCCCCGGCTCGATCCGTGGCGACTTCGGCACCATCACCCGCGAGAACCTCATCCACGCCTCGGACTCCGAGGAGTCCGCAGAGCGGGAAATCAAGATTTTCTTTCCTGGCCTCGCCTGATAGCCGATCAGAGATGCACCCATTCTGATCAGGGGCGACCGATTAATTGTCGGTCGCCCTCTGGCATATGCGGAGCGAACGAGGGAACCTCTCACTCCGACACGACGTCACCATTACGGGGGCGGGCTTGCGTTCTGCCGACAATGGCGGAGGAACCCTCGCGCCGCCCCCCACCGCCGCGCGAGACTACGATGAAGTGCTCCCGCGCCCGCAGCGCACCACCTGCCGACCTCAAGTAAGCAATCGCTCCAGTTGGGAAGGCCAGACGTATCCTCATGGGGAACAATATGTCGTTCATCGGCCGTGACATGGCTGTCGACCTCGGGACCGCCAACACGCTGGTGTACGTCAGAGGCCGCGGGATCGTCCTCAACGAGCCGTCTGTCGTCGCCATCAACACCAACACCGGCGGGATCCTCGCAGTGGGCGCCGAGGCCAAGAAGATGATCGGCCGCACCCCGGGGAACATCGTCGCCGTCCGTCCGCTCAAGGACGGCGTGATCGCCGACTTCGAGATCACCGAGCGGATGCTCCGCTACTTCATCCTCAAGATCCACAAGCGCCGCTGGATGGCCCGTCCGCGCGTGGTGGTCTGTGTGCCCTCCGGCATCACCGGGGTCGAGCGCCGGGCCGTGATCGAGGCCTCCACCCAGGCCGGCGCCCGCCAGGTGCACATCATCGAGGAGCCGATGGCCGCCGCGATCGGCTCGGGCCTGCCCGTCCACGAGGCCACCGGCAACATGGTCGTCGACATCGGCGGCGGCACCACCGAGGTCGCGGTCATCTCGCTCGGCGGCATCGTCACGGCCCAGTCCATCCGGGTCGCGGGCGACGAGCTGGACAACGCGATCATCCAGCACATCAAGAAGGAGTACAGCCTCCTCCTCGGCGAGCGCACCGCCGAGCAGATCAAGATCACCATCGGCTCGGCGTACGACCTCGAGCAGGACGAGCACACCGAGATCCGCGGCCGCGACCTGGTCAGCGGCCTGCCCAAGACCGTGGTGATCTCGGCGGCCGAGGTCCGCAAGGCCATCGAGGAGCCCGTCAACTCCATCGTCGACGCCGTGAAGACCACGCTCGACAAGTGCCCGCCCGAGCTGTCGGGTGACGTCATGGACCGCGGCATCGTTCTTACCGGCGGCGGTGCCCTGCTGCGCGGCCTGGACGAGCGGCTGCGCCGCGAGACGGGCATGCCGATCCACATCGCCGAGGACCCGCTGGACTCGGTCGCCCTCGGCTCCGGCAAGTGCGTCGAGGAGTTCGAGGCCCTGCAGCAGGTCCTGGACGCCCAGCCCCGGCGGTGAGCCGGGTGTCCGCCCGCCGCCCACCCGGCGGCGGGCGGCGGTCACCGCGGCGCCCGGCGCACCCCCGCCGCCGGGAAACAACCTGATATACAGGCAGAACGCTTCCGATGACCGTCCGTGCCCGCAGCGGAACGGTCCGACGAGAAGGGCCCGCCGCCGCACGTGAGGGACACACGAGAGAGCCGGCTGCTGCTGGTGCTGCTGATCGCGATCGCCTTTGCGCTGATCACGGTGGACATCCGCGGCGGTGAGCAGTCCCCGCTCGACGGTGCCCGGCACGCCGCGGCCTCCGCCTTCGGCCCCGTGGAGAAAGGTGTCGCCGCCGCCGTCGACCCCGTCGGCAACGCCCTTGCCGCCGTGCGGGACTCCGGCGACCGCAGCCGCCGCATCACCGCGCTGGAGCGCGAGAACACCGCCCTCAAGCAGCGGCTCGGCAGCGACGACCGCAACAAGGGCCGGCTCCGCGATCTCGACCGTCTGCTGAAGACCGCGGGCGCCGGGCAGTACGGCATCAAGGGCGCCCAGGTCATCGCCATAGGAGCGGCCCAGGGCTTCTCCTGGACCGTCACGATCGACATCGGCAGCAACGACGGCGTCAGGCGCGACATGACCGTCATGAACGGCGACGGCCTCGTCGGCCGCGTCACCACCGTCGCCCCCTCCACCTCCACCGTGCTGCTCGCCAGCGACCCCAAGTTCACCGTCGGCACCCGCATGGAGAAGAGCGGCGAACTCGGCTTCGCCAACGGCCAGGGCGACAGCACCCTGCGCGTCGAACTCCTCAACGGCAAGGCCTCCGTGCACCGCGGCGACCGCCTGGTGACCTTCGGCTCCAGCAGGGACAAGCCCTTCGTCCCCGGCGTCCCCGTCGGCGAGGTCGTCCGCGTCGAGCCCTCCGGCGGCGGCCTGACCCGCACCCTCCAGGTGCGCCCCTTCGTCGGCTTCAGCAAGCTCGACCTCGTCGGCGTCGTCGTCCAGCCGCCCCGCGAGGACCCGCGCGACACCGTCCTGCCGCCCAAGCCGGAAGCCCCCAAGCCCGCCCCCACCGTGACCGTCACGGCTTCCCCCGCACCCTCCGCCTCCCCGAGCGACTGACCCCAGGACTGACGATGCGTCTCAACCGGATCCTGCTCTCGACGGTGCTCGTGATGGTGGCCCTCGTCGTGCAGGTGAGCGTCTTCGCCCGGCTGCATCTGCCCGGTGCCGTCCCCGACCTGCTGCTCCTCGTGGTCGTCGGGCTCGGCCTGGTCTACGGGCACACCGCCGGCGCCCTCGTCGGCTTCGGCGCCGGGCTGCTCGCCGACCTCGCGCCGCCCGCCGACCACGCCACCGGCCGCTACGCCCTGGTGCTGTGCGTCGTCGGCTACCTCGTCGGCCTCGCCAAACCCGAGAGCGGGCAGCTGCGTTCGGCCACCCTGCCCATGGTCGTCGTGGCGGGCGCGGCCGTCGTCTCCACCCTGCTCTACGCGGGCGTCGGCGCCCTCGTCGGCGACACCGCCGCCCGCCATGTGGGCCTGACCGGGCTGGTGTTCACCGCCGCGCTCTACGACCTGCTGCTCGCCCCCTTCACCGTGCCGGTGATCATGGCGCTGGCCCGGCGCACCGTGGGCGACGCGCTCACCGGCGACGGCACGCCCGTCACGGCGGGCGCGGGCGACGGCGGGTACGGCCGGATGTCCGGCGGCAGCTTCCGGGTCTCCACCGGCGGCTTCCGCGGCGGGCTGCGCAGCGCCTTCCGCGGCGGCCGGGGCGGCGGCATCGGCGGCCGGCGCAGCCCGGGCATGCTCACGTCGGTGCGCAAGCAGGGGCGGATCAAGGGCATCAAGGGTGTGAAGGGGGTCAAGCGGCTGTGAGCGACGCACGCGCGGCCGCCGGGTCGCAGCCGACGACGATGCCCGCACCTCTGCGCCGCGCGGGCGGAGATGGGGGCACCTCCCAGGCGTCAGGCCTGGGGGAGAACGAGGGGGCATGGTGAGCAAGGTGCCCAAGGTGCCGGAGAGCGGGCGGGCCTCACGGGTCACGATCCGCCTGATCATCCTTCAGATCCTCGTCGTCTCGCTGCTGCTCACCCTCGGCGGCCGCCTCTGGTACCTGCAGATCCGCAACGGCGACCAGTACACCGCCGAGGCCGCCAACAACCACATCCAGCAGGTCGTCGCCCCGGCCACCCGCGGTTCGATCCTCGACGCCCGCGGAGTGCCGCTCGCCGACAACGAGACCCGCCTGGTCGTCTCCGCCAACCGCACCGACCTGATGCGGATGAAGGACAAGGGCAAGGCCGTCCTCGGCCGCCTCGCCGGGGTGCTGGGCATGCCGCTGGAGGAGCTCGCGGCCAAGGTGCGGCTGTGCGACGCCAAGACCCCCAAGCCGTGCTGGGCCGGCTCCCCGTACCAGCCGATCCCGGTCACCGACCAGGCCACCACCCAGCAGGCCCTGCAGATCCGCGAGCGCGCCGAGGACTTCCCCGGCATCACCGCCGAACCCACCGCCGTGCGCCGCTACAGCGGCCCCGGCGGCTCCAACACGGCCCAGGTCCTCGGCTACCTCTCGCCCGTCACCGACGACGAGGTCAAGGAGGCCAAGAAGACCGGCACCCCGCTGATGAGCTCCGACCAGGTCGGCCGCTCGGGCCTGGAGCGGCAGTACGACGGCGACCTGCGCGGCAAGGCCGGCGTCACCCGTTACGAGGTCGACAACCTCGGCCGCGTCATCGGCAAGGCCAGGAGCGACAAGGCCGTGCCCGGCGCCAACATCGTCACCAGCATCGACGCCCGCGTGCAGGCCATAGCGGAACGCGAGCTGGACCAGGCGATGAAGGACGCCCGCAAGGAGGTCGACCGCAACACCGGCACCACCTACAAGGCCGACGCCGGAGCCGTCGTCGTCAT
Organism: Streptoverticillium reticulum; assembly: GCF_047456005.1. Classification (NCBI taxonomy): domain Bacteria; kingdom Bacillati; phylum Actinomycetota; class Actinomycetes; order Kitasatosporales; family Streptomycetaceae; genus Streptomyces; species Streptoverticillium reticulum. Next base: position 5,619,584 of record NZ_CP179755.1, read on the forward strand.
GGAGTCGAAGACCGGGCGCGTGGTGGCCATGGCCTCCAACCCCACCTACGACCCCAACGCCTGGGTCGGCGGCATCTCCGCCAAGGACTACAAGGCGCTCACCGGGCAGGACTCGAACTACCCGCTGCTCAACCGGGCGATTCAGGGCCAGGCGGCCCCCGGTTCCATCTTCAAGGTGATCTCCACGACCGCCGCCGTCGCCGCCGGCAACCCCTTCACCGACCACTACAACTGCTCCAGCTCGTACAGCATCGGCAACCAGGTCTTCCAGAACTACGAGTCCAAGGGCTACGGCCCCATCGACCTCGGCCAGGCCCTGGAGGTCTCCTGCGACACCGTCTTCTACGACCTGGCCTACCGCCAGTGGCAGAAGGACGGCGGCAACAACCCCAAGCACCCGGCGGACTGGTTCTACAAGACCGCCCACCAGTTCGGCCTCGGCAAGGAGACCGGCATCGACCTGCCGGGCGAGGTCCGCGGCCGGGTCCCGGACCGCGAGTGGAAGAAGCGGTACTGGGACGCCAACCAGGAGTCCTGGTGCAAGCAGGGCAAGACCGACGACAGCTACGCCGGGAAGATCGCCAAGGAGAACTGCGAGTCCGGCATGCGGATGCGCGCCGGTGACTCCGTCAACTACTCGATCGGCCAGGGCGACACGCTCGTCACGCCCATCCAGATGGCCACCATCTACGCGGCCATCAGCAACGGCGGCACCCTCTACAACCCCACCGTCGGCAAGGCCATCGTCAGCCCCGACGGCAAGCACATCCGCGAGATCAAGCCCACCGCCCACGGCCGGCTGCCCTTCGACGCCAGGCTCCGCGACCAGATCGACGGCGCGCTCGCGGGCGTGGCCACCCAGGGCACCGCGGCCTGGCGGTTCCAGGGCTGGCCGCAGAAGCAGATCCCCATGCACGCCAAGACCGGTACCGCCGAGGTCTACGGCAAGCAGACCACCTCCTGGTTCGCCACCTACACCTCCGACTACACGGTCGTGATGACGATCTCCCAGGGCGGCACCGGCTCCGGCGCCTCCGGGCCCGCCGTGCGCAACATCTACAACGCCCTCTACGGGGTGGACGGGCAGGGCAAGGTCGACGAGAAGAAGGCGCTCCTGCCGCACCCGGAGGCCCGGCTGCCGAAGATCGAGAAGGACGGCAGCATCGAGGCCCAGCACATCGACGCGCCCTCGCCGTCGCCCTCCGCGTCGTCGTCGGACTCCCCGGGCGCCTCCGGCTCCCCGTCCCCGTCCCCGTCCGACGGCCCGTCCGCCTCGCCCGGCAGAAGGGAGGACGGCCGGTGACCCTCCTGGGCCACCCGCCGGTCCGCCGGCTCATACCCGAGCGCGGCGTCTGGTCCCGGCTGACCGCCCGCGACTCCGTCGTGCGCCGCCTCGACTGGGTGATGCTGCTCGCCGCCCTCGCCCTCTCCGGCATCAGCACCCTGCTCGTCTACTCCGCCACCCGCGGCCGCACCGAGCTCACCCACGGCGATCCCTCCTACTTCCTGCTGCGCAACATCCTCAACACCGGCATCGGGCTCGTCCTCGCCTTCGGCGTCGTCCGGCTCGGCCACCACAGGCTGCGCGGCGCGGTCCCGCTGCTCTACGCGGCCTCGGTGCTCTGCACGGCCGCCGTGCTCACCCCGCTCGGCGCCACCATCAACGGCGCCCGCTCCTGGATCCAGCTCGGCGGCGGATTCTCCGTCCAGCCCTCCGAGTTCACCAAGGTCACCATCGCGCTGGGCATGGCCATGGTGCTGGCCGCCAGGGTGGACTCCGGCGAACAGCGCCACCCCGACGGCCGCGCCGTCGTCCGGGCGCTGGGCGTGGCCGCCCTGCCCACGCTCGTCATCCTGCTGATGCCCGACCTGGGTTCCGTGATGGTGCTCGTGGTGATCGTGCTCGTCGTGCTGCTCGCCTCCGGCGCCTCCCGGCGCTGGCTCCTGGGCCTGCTCGGCGCGGGCGCCGCGGGCTGTCTCCTCGTCTGGCAGCTCGGGATCCTCGACACCTACCAGATCAATCGTTTCGCCGCCTTCGCCAACCCCGCCCTCGACCCCACCGGCGTCGGCTACAACACCAACCAGGCCCGGATCGCCATCGGTTCGGGCGGCCTGACCGGCTCCGGCCTCTTCCACGGCCCCCAGACCACCGGCCGGTTCGTCCCCGAGCAGCAGACCGACTTCATCTTCACCGTGGCGGGGGAGGAGCTCGGCTTCATCGGCGCAGGGGCCGTCATCCTGCTGCTCGGCGTCGTGCTCTGGCGCGCCTGCCGCATCGCCCGCGAGGCCGGGGACCGCTACGGGGCGATCACGGCGGCCGGGATCGTCGCCTGGTTCGCCTTCCAGAGCTTCGAGAACATCGGCATGACGCTCGGCATCATGCCCGTGACGGGCCTGCCGCTGCCCTTCGTCTCCTACGGCGGCTCCTCCATGTTCGCCGCGTGGATCGCCGTCGGCCTGCTCCAGTCGATCAAGGTGCAGCGGCCGGTGACGGCATAAGGGCCGGTACGGGGACTGCCGTCCGGGCTTCCGGAGCACTAGATTTCGTTCCATGGCGGACACCGTGCGAGAGATCGAGCGGAAGTACGAAGCCGGAGACGATACGGGCGCGGCCCGGTTCCCCGACCTGAGCGGGGCCGCGCCCGTCGCCGCCGTCACCGACCGGGGGACGCAGGAGCTGGACGCCGTCTACTACGACACCGCCGACCGCCGGCTCCTCGCCGCGGGCATCACCCTCCGCCGCCGCACCGGCGGCACCGACGCGGGCTGGCACCTCAAGCTCCCCGTCGCCGAGGGAGTGCGCGACGAGATCCGCGCCCCCCTCTCCGCCCGCGTCCCCCGCACCCTCTCCGCCCTCGTCCGCTCCCGCACCCGCGACTCGGCCCTCACCCCGCTCGTCCGCATCACCAGCCGCCGCCGGGTGCTGCACCTGCTGGACGAACACGGCACGCTGCTCGCCGAGGCGAGCGAGGACCGCGTGCGCGCCGTCCGCCTGCGGGACGGCGAGAGCAGCACCCAATGGACCGAGTACGAGGTCGAACTGGCCGAAGGCACCGGACCCGGCCTCTTCGACGCGCTCGAACCCCGCCTGCGCAAGGCCGGACTGCGCCGCTCGAAGGCCCCCTCCAAGCTCTCCCGCGCCCTGGGCACCGAAGCAGCGGCCGAGGAGCGCAGGCCCCGAAAGGACAAGGGCAGCGCCTCCGCCGGCGACCACGTCCTGGACTACCTGCGGCAGCAGGTCGAGGCCGTCGTCGCCCTGGACCCAGGCGCCCGCCGCGGCACCGAGGACGCCGTCCACCAGATGCGGGTCGCCACGAGGCGGCTGCGCGGCGCCTTCCGCTCGTACCGCAAGGTCCTCGACCGGCGGGCCACGGACCCGCTCGGCGAGGAGCTCAAGTGGCTCGCCGCCGAGCTGGGCGTCGACCGCGACCGCGAAGTCCTCGCCGACCGGCTGCGGCAGCGCCTGGACGAGGTGCCGCGCGCCCTCGTCCGCGGCCCCGCCCGCGCCCGGCTGCGCGCCTGGTCCGGCGGCCGCCGCACCGGGTCGCGGCGACGGCTGGCCGACGTGCTCGACAGCAAGCGCTACCTCGCCCTGCTCGATGCGCTCGACGCCCTCCTCGCCGACCCGCCGCTGCGCCCCGCGGCCGCCCGCCCGCCGCGGCCCGTCCTGGCCAAGGCCGTCCTCGGCGACTACGGCCGGCTGGCCACCCGCATCGACGCGGCCCTCGCGGCCGGCCCCGGACCCGGCCGAGACACCGCCCTGCACGACGCCCGCAAGGCCGCCAAGCGCGCCCGCTACGCGGCCGAGGCGGCCACCCCGGCGCTGGGCGGAGCGGCCCGGCGCTTCGCGCGGCAGATGAAGTCCGTCCAGACGCTCCTGGGCGACCACCAGGACAGCGTGATGGCCCGGGGCGCCCTGCGCGAGATAGCCGACCAGGCGCACGGCGCCGGGGAGCCGACGTTCACGTTCGGGCTGCTCTACGGCCGCGAGGAACAGCAGGCCGCGCAGGACGAGCGCGAGCTGCCCGGCCTGTGGGCGGAGGCGTCGGACAAGCGGTGGCGGGCGGGGCTCGTCTGACGCGTCAGGGGCGACTTCTGCGGCGCGTTACTCTTGAGGGTCCCCCCTGTCCGCTCATGAGAGACATCGCGATGCCTGTCGAGTCGGTCTTCCCGCGCCTGGAAGCGCTTCTTCCGCACGTCCAGAAGCCCATCCAGTACGTCGGCGGAGAGCTCAACTCCACCGTCAAGCCCTGGGACGAGTGCGACGTGCGCTGGGCCCTCATGTACCCCGACGCCTACGAGGTCGGACTGCCCAACCAGGGCGTCATGATCCTGTACGAGGTCCTCAACGAGCGCGAGGGCGTCCTCGCCGAGCGCACCTACAGCGTGTGGCCGGACCTCGAGGCGCTGATGCGCGAGCACGACGTGCCGCAGTTCACCGTGGACGCGCACCGGCCGGTCAAGGCCTTCGACGTCTTCGGCCTGAGCTTCTCCACCGAGCTCGGCTACACCAACATGCTCACGGCCCTGGACCTGTCCGGCATCCCGCTGGAGGCCAAGGACCGCGGCCTCGACGACCCGATCGTGCTGGCGGGCGGCCACGCCGCGTTCAACCCCGAGCCGATCGCCGACTTCATCGACTGTGCCGTCATCGGCGACGGCGAGCAGGCCGTCCTGGAGATCACCGAGATCATCCGGGCCTGGAAGAGCGAGGGCCGCCCGGGCGGGCGCGACGAGCTGCTGTTCCGTCTCGCGAGGACGGGCGGCGTGTACGTCCCCCGGTTCTACGACGTGGAGTACCTGGCCGACGGCCGCATCGGCCGCGTCGTGCCCAACCGCTCCGGCGTGCCGTGGCGCGTGTCCAAGCACACCGTCATGGACCTCGACGAGTGGCCCTACCCGAAGCAGCCGCTCGTCCCGCTCGCCGAGACCGTGCACGAGCGGATGTCCGTCGAGATCTTCCGCGGCTGCACCCGCGGCTGCCGCTTCTGCCAGGCCGGCATGATCACGCGCCCGGTGCGCGAGCGCAGCATCACCGGCATCGGCGAGATGGTCGAGAAGGGCCTCAAGGCGACCGGCTTCGAGGAGGTCGGCCTGCTGTCGCTGTCCTCCGCCGACCACACCGAGATCGCCGACGTCGCCAAGGGCCTGGCCGACCGGTACGAGGACGACAAGATCGGCCTCTCCCTGCCGTCGACCCGCGTGGACGCCTTCAACGTCGACCTGGCCAACGAGCTGACCCGCAACGGCCGTCGCTCCGGTCTGACCTTCGCCCCCGAGGGCGGCTCCGAGCGCATGCGCAAGGTCATCAACAAGATGGTCTCGGAAGAGGACCTCATCCGGACCGTTGCGACCGCGTACGGCAACGGCTGGCGCCAGGTGAAGCTGTACTTCATGTGCGGCCTGCCCACCGAGACCGACGAGGACGTGCTGCAGATCGCCGACATGGCGATGAACGTCATCCAGAAGGGCCGCGAGGTCTCGAAGTCCAACGACATCCGCTGCACGGTGTCGATCGGCGGCTTCGTGCCCAAGCCGCACACGCCCTTCCAGTGGGCGCCGCAGCTGTCCGCCGAGGAGACCGACGCGCGCCTGCAGAAGCTGCGCGACAAGATCCGCGGCGACAAGAAGTACGGCCGCTCGATCGGCTTCCGCTACCACGACGGCAAGCCCGGCATCGTCGAGGGCCTGCTCTCCCGCGGCGACCGCCGCCTCGGCTCGGTCATCCGCGCGGTCTACGAGTCCGGCGGCCGCTTCGACGGCTGGCGCGAGCACTTCTCGTACGACCGCTGGATGGAGTGCGCCGGGAAGACGCTGCCCCCGCAGGGCGTGGACGTCGACTGGTACACGACCCGCGAGCGCACGTACGAGGAGGTCCTGCCCTGGGACCACCTGGACTCCGGTCTCGACAAGGACTGGCTCTGGGAGGACTGGCAGGACGCCCTCGACGAGACCGAGGTCGAGGACTGCCGCTGGACCCCCTGCTTCGACTGCGGCGTGTGCCCGCAAATGGACACGGCCATACAAATTGGCCCGACGGGCAAGAAGCTGCTGCCGTTGACCGTCAAGAAGTAGTCCTGACCTGCGGAAAGGGCCTGTCTGGTGAGTGATGCTCTGGAGAAGGTGGCGGAGGCCCTAGCCGGGTTGACCGAGGCTGAACGGGCCCGCATCGTGTCCGAGCTGGCGCCTCCGAGGCGGGCCAAGGAGCCAGTTCACAAGGCTGCGCGGACGCCGCTGCCAGCTCCACGGAGCCGCTCCAACTTCCGCAGCGAGATCGAATGGGTGTGACGTAGCCCACTGATGTCGAGAAGGTCCCTGTCCCTATCGGGTAGGGACCTTCTGTCTGCGGTCGCCGAGTCGGCAGGCTGTGAGGCTGCCTATTGGGCTGGCTCGCCGTGTTCGAGGTACTGGGGATGGGCCTGCTCCCGCGCGGCAATCGCATGTTTCACACGACGAGCAAGCCTCGGAATCAGAAGCTGATCCACTGCCTCCTTCGGGTGAAACTCGGCTGCCAGAAGTTCGTCCTCGGATACCTCCCGTCGGCACGCGGCAAGCGGTGACTCACCCGTCTCGATGTATCCGCCTGGGATTTCCCACTTGGGCTTGTAGGACGGGCGTACGAGGAGGACGTGCCCCTCCTCGTCGAAGAAGAGGGCACCCGATGCTGTCCGCGGGCGGGCCATGCGCTTCTCGTGCTCGTTCTGGGTCATGCGGTGAGCCTACGGAGACAATCTTGTGATGCTGCGCGTGGCTCATTGCCTGTTGCCTCGTGGGTCGGCGTGTGAGACTCGTCCCTGCGTAGTTACTGGGGAGGGTGACCATGCGCGGCATGACCGATCACAAGGCCTTCGGCGAGCGCGTGCGCTTCTACCGGAAGCGGCGGGGCCTGCATCAGCGGGAGCTCGGGGAACTGCTGAATCGCACCGAAGACTGGGTGTACCGCGTCGAGTCGGGCCGGATCCCGGTGAACAACGTCAAGATGCTCATGGACTTGGCCGAGGCGCTGCGCGTCCACTTGGAAGACCTCCAGGGCACGCCCACGCTTCTGGACGATCAGGGGGATCACAAGGCGAGCGTGCCAGCGATCCGCGTGGCGCTGATGCAGTCGCGCCGGCTCTCCGGCCCGCTGCTGGATGACCGGGAGCCGCCCCGCCTTGAGCGGCTGACGTTCGAGGTCGGGCAGGCGTGGGAGCTCTACCAGGGGTCTGGCGACCTTCAGGTACACGACGGGGCTCGAAAGAGTCCAGGCACTCCGGCAGTTCGCGTTGGCGTTTCACCTCGCGGCGGTCTATCTCCGCAAGCTGGGCGAGACGAACTTGGCTTGGACGGCCGTGGACCACGGTGACTTGGCGGCGAGCGAGACAGAGGACCCGGCCGTCATCCTCGCGTTGCGCAGGGGAGTTGCGCATGTGCAGTTGGGTGCTGAGTTGGCGGAGCAAGCGGTGAACGTCACCACGGACGCGGTGAACGATCTCGCGCCGGGTTGGTGGCAGTCCTCTCCGGAGGCGCTCTCTGTGTACGGAACGCTCTACCTCAACGGTGCCGTGGCAGCAGCCAGGATGCGCAGTCGGGATCGGGCAGACGACCATCGCGAGGTGGCGGAAGAGATGCTTCGCAAGGCCGGTGAAAGCAAGACCGGACCACCCCTCCGCCTGGACAGCATTGGGGGTGGTCCGGAAGGGATCACGCGGACCCGCCGATTACGGCGCGTCGATGGCGGCGCCCTGGCAGGAACACAGGTCGGCCAGGGCGTCCGTGGCCGTGGCCGGGGCAAAGGGCTGGAGGAGGCTTGAGACGAAGGAGGCAAGCCGGGGGAGTCGCGTGCCGTCCTCGTTGAGCGACCACTCGTGGTGCGTACGAGCGGTCATGGGCTGTCCTGTGGGGCTGATGCCTTGCCAGGCGAAGTCGATCGCGAGGTCGTAGCGGCCGCTCACGGGCTGGGAGAGCTTCCAGCCGATGATCGTGTGGGAGGTGACATCCATGGCGTGGGCCGTGGCGTCGTGCCATGCGGAGATCTCCGCGAACGTGGTCAGCTCGCGACCGTCGGAGAGGCGAAGGCTGACCGGGGTCCCGATGAGTTCTTGCAGCGGAGCAGGGTCGGTCGGCGGCTGCTCGATCAGGAAGCACCACTGGTGGACAAAGGCAAGCGCGCGGTGCTCGGCATACGCGTCCGTGCCGGTGCTTGCGGCTGTGGCGAGTTCGAGGTGCCGCAGTGCGTTGGCTTGGTGCCCGACGCTGGACTCGGTCAAAGCCCCGCGCAGTTCGGCGAGGGCTCGGGATTCGAGGGTGTCATCGGACACGAAGGGCTCCAGGGTGTTCAAACGCTGAACGGGCTACCGATCGCGGCCCTGCCGGCCAGCCTAACGGGACGTCGGCGCAGGCAGACGGCCTGGGCTGATTCTGAAACGATCAGTAAGTGGCCCCGGTGAAGTACGGCGCTGATCCTTTCCATGCCCACCCAGGTCGGTGCCTTGGTGGTCCGAAGGATCAGCGCTCGACCTCGACCAACCCGCTTAGCGCCCCCGGGCCTGGAAGACGTCAGATCCCCAGGACCCAACGAAATGCGCGCGCGTCAGTTCGGTGACATCCAGCCTCGCCGAGCTGTTCATGTCGTGAAGCATGAAGTAGTGGTACTGCGCGTCGCGGAGGTCGTCGCGGAGGATGTTGGGGTACGCGTTGGCTGTGTGGTTGGTGAGGACCCAGCCGGTGGCGCTGTTGACGAGGAGCATGCCGCTTCTGTCAGCGTTCCAGCGGACGTACCACAGCGTGTTGGCCAGAGTGCTGGGGGTTGTCTGGTCGACCTGGTCGATCCAAGAGGCCTGGGGGTCGGCGACCCCGTTCTGTCGGACCATGTGGAGGTCCAGCCACCGTGCCGTGGCACGGTTTTCGATCTGCCAGAGCTGGCCGATTGCATCGGTGCCACGGGGGATCATGCGCCACTGGGAGTTGGGGTCGTCAGGCCCTGGGTAGAGGCCGACACCGGTGCCCGAGCGGTCGCCGCCGCCAAGTACGTTCAGGCAACGCCCGTTGGAGTCACAGAACGTGTAGGTGAGATCGGTGTTGATGGGGTAGTCACCGCCGGCGCCGCCGTCATGGGTGGTCACAGCGAAGGCGCTGCCGGCCTGGAGGGGGATGACGGCTGCGGCCAGCATGCCAATCAGGCCGACGCGGGAGAACGCCTTACGGACCCGGGAACGCTGGGGGGACGCCGATTCCTGGGCTTCGGGGGTTGTAGTGGTGGCCATAGCCGTCCAATCGGTTAGCGGGTGGTGCTGGGCCGGTGCTCGCTTGGATCAGCGATCACGCCCGGCCCGCCGGGGAGGCCCGCTTCGCGTGAACGAAGTCGTGGGGATTCCCGGTGCGGGTACCGTCGCACCCGGGTGTTGGCAAACGATTGCCGAAACATTGGCGCCGTGCGCACATCACTTCTCGCCGCAGCATCCAGGAACGTCATGCAGTTCGGAGAGAAGTACGGTGCTGATCCTCCCGTGCCCACCAAGGTGCCGACCTGGGTGGGCGTGGAAAGGATCAGCGCCGTACTTCACCGAGGCCGCTTAGGGAATTCACGGGGTCCAGTCGGGGCGGTAGTCGGGGTGCCCCTTGGACTGTTCAGCGATGTTCAGCATCAGCTTGCCGTACGCGGTCGCCGCCGCGTTCTTCCCCTCGTCCATGGCCTCGCGGTAGGCGTTCACTACCACTTGGACGACCGTGGCGCCGTCGAACGCCTGGGCTTCTTGGGTGCGATCCATCAGGAAATCGTCTACGTAGTCGGACACCGTTGCTTCTCCTTAGAATTTCTCGGCGAAGTCGTCTTGCTTGACTATGAGTCGTTCCCTTACGTCCTTGGGGACGATGAGCTTGAGGTGGATCTCTGGGGCACGAACTCCCGGAATCTTCTTTCGGGTGACTTCGCACTTGATGCCGACACGAACGAGGTCGGCGGCCATGGCTTCCATGCCGCCTTCTTCCCAGTGCTGCCGAAACGTCTTGCCGTTGTGGACGTTCACCCACCGGTCCTGGGCGGTCTCCGGGTCGATGGTCTCAAGATCGGCAATGAGCTTGTCCAGCGTCTCCTGGGCCTGTTCCTGCGTGAAGCGTGTCTTCGAGTAACGCCCCCCGGGCTCCAGTTCCTTCATGTAGTAGGTGATGGAGTCCTGGAGACGCTTCACCTCCTTGCGCGTTTCTGCACCCTTGGCGTACTCACGGACCTGCACCGGCCAGTCACCAAGGACACTCAGCACGTCTTCTACGAGCTGCCCGTAGATGTCCTGTGGGTTCGGGGCCCCGAGGCCGCCACTCTTGCACCTTTGGCACCTTAGGTACTCATACGTCCTTGCCTGGCGGTTGTTCACCTGCACGGTCATTTGGTGCGGCAGTCTGGGCAGATCAGGACCCCGCGGAACTTCGTGGGTCCGTCCGTCTGCCGTGGGGGTTGGTTCTTGGCGGACTTGTCCAGGTCGGCTTGCAGCTTGTAGAACTCGCCCTCGGTGAAGACCCCTTCCGCGACCCTGATGGGCTTGCCGTCCTTGCCGAGTACGAGCCGTGACCTGCGGGACTTGCTGTCGGGGTCCGTCTCGACCCGGTAGCCCATCAAAGCCGGATTGCGCAGTCGGGTCAGCAGCGTGGACGCGGTGAGGCCGGGCCCGCAGAGACCGGACCGTACGAGCACTCTGACCATGCGCCTCGCGGACGGCGGCTTTCGACTCTAGGGCTGTATGTCTCTGCCCGCAGATGCAGACCGAGATCCAGATCGGCCCCACCGGCAAGAAGCTGCTGCCGCTGAGTGTGGTCAAGTAGCACGCCTGTTCCCACGAAGGCCCCGCCGGACCGGCGGGGCCTTCGTGGCACGTACTCTAGGTAGCAGTACGACCGCAACTCACGAAGGACTGAAGACACTGGGCAAGCGACAGCCCGAAGGCCCGCCGCCCGCACCCGCGGTGCAGCGCATTCGCCTGCGCTACACCAAGCGCGGCCGCCTCCGGTTCACCAGCCACCGCGACTTCCAGCGCGCCTTCGAGCGGGCGCTGCGCCGGGCCGAGGTGCCCATGGCGTACTCCGCGGGCTTCACCCCGCACCCGAAGGTGTCGTACGCCAACGCCGCACCGACCGGTACCGGCAGCGAGGCCGAGTACCTGGAGATCCAGCTCGCCGAGGTGCGCGACCCCGCACGCCTGCGCGAGCTGCTCGACGAGTCGCTGCCCGACGGGCTCGACATCGTCGACGCGGTGGAGGTCCGCACCTCCGCCTTCGCCGACCGTCTGCAGGCCTCGGTGTGGGAGCTGCGGCTCGAAGGCGTCGAGCCGGCCGAGGCCGGGCGCGCCGTGGCCGCCTTCCTCGCGGCGGAGCACGTGGAGGTGCAGCGCCGCACCAAAAACGGCGTGCGGACCTTCGACGCCCGTGCCGCGGTGACCCGACTCGAGGCGCTCGAAGCTCCGGCCGATAGGCCTGGTGACGGAGCCTGTGCGATACTGCGGCTGGTTGTTCGGCATGAGACACCCGCCGTACGACCCGACGACGTCCTGTCCGGTCTCCGCGCTGTGGCCGACCTGGCGCCGCCGGTCCCCGCAGCGGTGACCAGGCTGGCGCAGGGGCTGCTCGATGAGGAGTCCGGCACGGTGACCGATCCGCTCGCGCCCGACCGCGACGCCGCCCCGGCCGCCCCACCCACGGCCGCCGGACCGAGCGCCGCGCAGCAGGTGCCGGAAGGTCCCGCGTAAGGACGGCCGTCGAACGCGCCGCCGATCCACCAGGGAGCCACCCGGTCCGGCCGGCGCACTGACCAGGAGACTTTCGCCGGTGCCGACGAGACTCGGCCCCGGCGAGCGAGACGACAGCTCCCGTGCGGCGACCGCGCCCCGGACGGCGGTTCCGCGCTCATCACGCGGACCGGCGGGCCGGAACACGACGCGGCGCCCGGGAGCGTGACGGGAGAACCGCCCGCATGCTCGATTCCATTGAGCCCACCGAGACCGGTGGCGCTTCCAGCGCCCAGTCCGGTCCCACCGATACGACGTCCACGTCGCCGAGCGACACGCTGCCGCCGCGGCGCCGCCGCCGGGCGGCCTCGCGGCCGGCCGGGGCGCCCACGGCGTCCGCCGCCGACCCCGTGGACCCCGCCGACCCCGCGGAGGACGCCTCCGAGGAGAAGCCGGCCCGTACGCGTCGTCGGACGACGCGCAAGGCCGCCGAGGCGGAGCCGGCAGCCCCCGAGGCTGTCGAGGCCGCTGAGGCCGCCGAGGAGACGCCCGCTCCTCGTACGCGTCGCCGTGCGACCCGTGCCGCTGCCGCGCCCGAGGCACCTGCAGCCGAGGAGGCTGCTGAGGCCGCCGAGCCTGCCCGTACGCGACGTCGCGCCACGCGCAAGGCCGCTGCTCCGGCCGAGCCCGAGGCCGCCGAAGAGACCCCCGCCCCTCCGCGCCGTCGTGCGACCCGCCGGGCGACCGCTCCGGCCGGTGCCCCGCAAGGCGCGGAGGAGGCCGTGACGGCCGAGCCCGTGGCCGAGGCCGCCGAGGAGACGCCCGCTCGTCCGCGTCGCCGTGCGACCCGTGCGGCTGCCGCGCCCGAGGCGCCCGCAGCCGAGGAGGCCGCCGAGGCCCCCGCCCGTCCGCGCCGTCGTGCGACCCGCCGTGTGACCGCTCCGGCCACCGAGCAGGTCGTTGCCGAGGCCGAGGCCGAGGTCGAGACCGAGGCCCCGGTCGAGGCCGCCGCCGAGTCCGTGTCCGCGGGTCGTCCGCGCCGCCGGGCCACTGCTCCGGCCGGTACGCCGCGGGGTGGCGAGGCCGTCGTCGAGCAGGCCGAGGTCGTCGAGGAGGCTGCCGAGGAGCCGGAGGCCGTCGTCGAGGCCCCCGTCGCCGCGCCCGCCCGTGGCCGTCGCCGTGCGACCCGCCCGGCCGCCGCGCCCGTGGCCGCCGTGGAGACCGCCGAGTCCGTTGTCGCCGAGCCGGCTGCCGTCGCCGTGGTCTCCGAGGAGGAGCCGCAGGTGCAGCAGGCCGTCGCCGCGCCGGTGCGTCCGCGCCGCCGTGCCACCGCGCCCGCCGGCGCGCCCCAGGCCGCCGCAGCGGCCGTTGCCGAGGAGGCACAGGTGCAGGAGACCCGCGAGGAGGCCACCGAGGCCGCAGCTGCGGAGGCGCCCCGTCGCCGCCGCGTGACCCGCCGGGTGACGTCTCCGGCCGGTGCGCCGCAGGCCGCCGAGGCCGTCGTGGAGGAGCCGGAGGCCGAGGAGGCGCCGCGCCGTCGCCGTGCGACCCGTCGCGCCACCGCTCCGGCCGGTGCCCCGGAGGCCGTCGAGGAGGCTGCTGCCGAGGAGGCGGAGGTTCCCGCCGAGGGCCGCGCCCGCCGCCGCGCGGTCCGTCGTGCCGGTGCGCCCGCCGGCGCCCCGCAGGCCGCCGAGGCCGTCGCGGAGGCGCCGCAGGCCGAGGAGGCCGTGGAGGAGCCGCGTCGCCGTCGTGCGAGCCGTCGTGCCGCCGCCCCCGCCGGTGCGCCGCAGGCTGCTGCCGAGGAGACCGCCGAGGAGCCCGGTGCCGCCGCGGGCCGCACCCGTCGGCGGGCCGTGCGGCCGCCGTCGGCTGTGTTCCAGGCACCCGTTTTCGCCGAGCCGATGTTCCAGACGCCGGAGACCGCCGCTGCCGCTGCCGTCACCGTGCCGGAGGAGGAGTCGGCCGAGGAGGAGGCCGTCGTCGAGGCCCCGGCCCCCGCCGCGGGCGGACGGCGCCGTCGCCGCCGCCGCGGTGAGCCCGTCGAGGCGCCGGTCGTCGAGCCGGCCGCCGAGGAGGAGCCGGAGGAGGCCGAGGCCGCCGAGGAGGCGGAGGAGGAACAGGGCGAGCGCCCGTCGCGCCGTCGCCGCCGTGGTGGCCGCCGCCGTCGCCGGGGCGAGTCCGCCGAGGCCGAGGGCCTCGAGGAGGAGTCGCAGGCCGCCGAGGGCGAGGAGGCCGAGGAGGAGCCCGAGGAGGCCGACGAGGAGGCCGAGGAGGCCGGCGTCTCCGGGTCCGCCGGCAGCCGTCGCCGTCGTCGCCGTCGTCGCCGCAGCGGCGAGGCCGTGGACGCCGAGCCGGGTGCCGACGAACCCGAGCGCACCGTCGTCAAGGTCCGCGAGCCGCGCCCGCGTACCGAGGGCGGCACGGGCTTCGACGAGGTGCAGTCCATCAAGGGCTCGACCCGCATGGAGGCCAAGAAGCAGCGCCGCCGCGAGGGGCGCGAGCAGGGCCGCCGCCGGGTGCCGATCATCACGGAGGCCGAGTTCCTGGCCCGCCGTGAGGCCGTCGAGCGCGTGATGGTCGTCCGCGAGAACGGCGACCGCACCCAGATCGGCGTGCTGGAGGACAACGTCCTCGTCGAGCACTTCGTCAACAAGGAGCAGGCCGCCAGCTACGTCGGCAACGTCTACCTGGGCAAGGTCCAGAACGTTCTGCCGTCCATGGAGGCCGCGTTCGTCGACATCGGCAAGGGCCGCAACGCGGTCCTGTACGCGGGCGAGGTCAACTTCGAGGCGCTCGGCATGGGCAACGGCCCGCGCCGCATCGAGACCGCGCTGAAGTCCGGCCAGTCCGTGCTCGTCCAGGTCACCAAGGACCCGATCGGTCACAAGGGCGCCCGGCTCACCAGCCAGGTCTCGCTGCCCGGCCGCTACCTGGTCTACGTGCCCGAGGGCTCGATGACCGGCATCAGCCGCAAGCTGCCCGACACCGAGCGGGCGCGCCTGAAGACCATCCTCAAGAAGATCGTCCCCGAGGACGCGGGCGTCATCGTGCGCACCGCCGCCGAGGGCGCGAGCGAGGACGAGCTGCGCCGTGACGTCGAGCGTCTGCAGGCGCAGTGGGAGGAGATCCAGAAGAAGGCGAAGAGCGGCAACGCCCCGACCCTGCTGTACGGCGAGCCGGACATGACGGTCCGGGTCGTCCGAGACATCTTCAACGAGGACTTCTCCAAGGTCATCGTCAGCGGCGACAACGCCTGGGAGACCATCCACGGCTACGTCTCGCAGGTCGCGCCCGACCTCGTGGACCGGCTGCAGAAGTGGACGTCGGACGTCGACGTCTTCGCCACGTACCGGATCGACGAGCAGCTGATGAAGGCGCTGGACCGCAAGGTCTGGCTGCCGAGCGGCGGTTCGCTCGTCATCGACCGGACCGAGGCGATGGTCGTGGTCGACGTCAACACCGGCAAGTTCACCGGCCAGGGCGGCAACCTGGAGGAGACGGTCACCAGGAACAACCTGGAGGCGGCCGAGGAGATCGTGCGTCAGCTGCGGCTGCGCGACCTCGGCGGCATCATCGTGATCGACTTCATCGACATGGTGCTGGAGTCCAACCGGGACCTGGTGCTGCGGCGCCTGCTGGAGTGCCTGGGCCGGGACCGTACGAAGCACCAGGTCGCCGAGGTGACCTCGCTGGGTCTGGTCCAGATGACCCGCAAGCGGGTGGGCCAGGGCCTGCTGGAGTCCTTCTCCGAGCAGTGCGTGCACTGCAACGGCCGCGGCGTCATCGTCCACATGGACCAGCCGACCACGGTCGGCGGCGGTGGCGGCGGCAAGCGCGGCAAGAAGAAGGGCAAGGCGGCGCCGGTGCCGGCTGCACCTGCCGAGGCTGCGGAGGCAGTTGAGGTCGTCGAGGCCGCCGAGGCCGCGCCCGAGCTGGAGCCGGTCCCGGTGACGGAGGCGGAGCTCGTGCCGTCCGTCGCGGGTGACGACGAGTGGTTCGGCAGCCCCGCCGAGGCGGAGGCCGCCGCGGCCGCCCGTGGTGGCCGTACGCGGCGCCGGGCGACCCGCAAGGTGTCGGCCCCGGCGGCGCCGGCCGAGCCGGAGGTCGTCGTGGCCGCGGCTCCCGCCCCGGTCGAGCCGGAGCCTGTGGCCGCCGAGCCGGAGGTCGTGGCCGAGGCCGAAGCCCCGGTGGCGGCGCCCCGTGCGCGGCGCCGGGCGACCCGCAGGGTGTCCGCTCCGGCGGGTGCGCCGGAGGGCGCCGAGGAGACGGCCGTCGTGGTCGTCGCACCGGCTGCCGAGCCGGAGCCTGCGGCCGCCGAGGCGGAGCCCGCACAGGCCGAGGTCGAGGCGGAAGCCGTCGAGGAGGCCGCTCCGGCCAAGAAGACGGCCCGTAAGACGGCCGCCAAGAAGGCCACGGCGAAGAAGGCGACGGCGAAGAAGGCAGCCGCCAAGAAGACGACGACTGCCAAGAAGGCGACGGCGAAGAAGGCCACGGCCAAGAAGACCGCCGCCAAGAAGACGGCGAAGAAGGCCGTCGCGGAGGACTGACCTCCGAGGGCCCCGGGGGCGGGTCGGGCGGCACTGTGCCGCCCGACCCGCCCCTTCCCGTTCTGCCGCCGGGCGCAGGCAGGGCTGCGGGCCCCGTAAGGCCCCCGCACCCCGCACGGAATCCCCCCGCCGCGGAGCGGCCACCCCGGCGAGGGGCCCGGTTTGACCCCCTGGTCGAGGCCCCGTAACCTTGACCGTCGGTGTCTGTGCAAACCTGTGCGACACCGAAACCCCTGAGCAAACACCTCCCGCTCCGTCGGGGGAGGCCGCTCGTCCCCACAAGGACAGTCACGGGCCCTGCCCGTGCGAGTGGCTGGCATCAGAGGTCCCGTTCCTGAGCGAGAGAGAGTTCCGCGTGTACGCGATCGTGCGCACCGGCGGCCGTCAGCAGAAGGTTGCTGTCGGCGACGTCATCGAGGTTGACCGTATTTCCACCAGCAATGTCGGCGACACCGTCGAGCTCTCCACGCTGCTGGTCGTCGACGGTGACGCTGTCACCAGCGACCCGTGGGTCCTGGCCGGCGTGAAGGTTCAGGCCGAGGTTGTCGACCACCACAAGGGCGACAAGATCCGGATCCAGAAGTACAAGAACAAGACCGGTTACAAGAAGCGCATCGGCCACCGCCAGCTGCACACCGCGCTGAAGATCACCGGCATCGACGCTCCGGCGAAGTAAGGGACTGAGAACACATGGCACACAAGAAGGGCGCATCGTCCACTCGGAACGGTCGCGACTCGAACGCTCAGCGGCTCGGCGTGAAGCGCTTCGGCGGTCAGCTCGTCAACGCCGGTGAGATCCTGGTCCGCCAGCGCGGCACCCACTTCCACCCGGGCGCCGGTGTGGGTCGCGGTGGCGACGACACCCTGTTCGCGCTGGACGCCGGTGCGGTGCAGTTCGGCACCCACCGTGGCCGCAAGGTCGTCAACATCGTTCCGGTTGCCTGATCACCTGATCCAGGCTCCGTAGAGCGATAGCGATACGAGCGACACACGAGGGCGGACCTCCCTTCCCCGGCCCTGGGGAAGCGGGTCCGCCCTCGCTGCGTTACAACAAAGACAATTCCGTACACATCCCGTACGAACCCCGTAGTACCAGGAGGCACACCGCTATGACCACCTTCGTGGACCGCGTCGAGCTGCACGTCGCCGCGGGTAACGGAGGCCACGGCTGCGCCTCCGTCCACCGCGAGAAGTTCAAGCCGCTCGGCGGCCCCGACGGCGGCAACGGCGGCCGTGGCGGCGATGTGATCCTGGTCGTCGACCAGTCCGTCACGACGCTCCTGGACTACCACCACAGCCCGCACCGCAAGGCCACCAACGGCAAGCCCGGCGAGGGCGGCAACCGCTCCGGCAAGGACGGCACGGACCTCGTCCTGCCCGTCCCGGACGGCACCGTCGTCCAGGACCGGCACGGCAACGTGCTCGCCGACCTCGTCGGCCAGGGCACCCGCTTCATCGCCGCCCAGGGCGGCCGTGGCGGCCTCGGCAACGCCGCGCTGGCCTCGGCCCGCCGCAAGGCCCCCGGCTTCGCGCTGCTGGGCGTGCCCGGCGACGCCCAGGAGATCGTCCTGGAGCTGAAGACCGTCGCCGACGTGGCCCTCGTGGGCTACCCGAGCGCGGGCAAGTCCTCGCTGATCTCGGTGCTGTCGGCCGCCAAGCCGAAGATCGCGGACTACCCGTTCACCACCCTGGTGCCGAACCTCGGCGTGGTCACGGCCGGTTCCACCGTCTACACCATCGCCGACGTCCCCGGTCTGATCCCCGGCGCCAGCCAGGGCAAGGGCCTGGGCCTGGAGTTCCTGCGGCACGTCGAGCGCTGCTCGGTGCTCGTGCACGTCCTGGACACCGCCACGCTGGAGTCCGAGCGCGACCCGCTGAGCGACCTCGACGTCATCGAGGCGGAGCTCAAGGAGTACGGCGGCCTGGACGACCGGCCGCGTCTCGTCGTCCTCAACAAGGTCGACATCCCCGACGGCCGGGACCTCGCCGAGATGATCCGCCCCGAGCTGGAGGAGCGCGGCTACCGCATCTTCGAGGTGTCGGCGGTCTCCCGCGAGGGCCTGAAGGAGCTCTCCTTCGCCCTGGCCGGCATCGTCGCGGAGGCGCGTGCCGCCAAGCCGAAGGAGGAGGCGACCCGGATTGTCATCCGTCCGAAGGCCGTGGACGACGCGGGCTTCACGGTCGCGCTGGAGGACGACGGCATCTACCGCGTGCGCGGCGAGAAGCCGGAGCGCTGGGTGCGCCAGACCGACTTCAACAACGACGAGGCCGTCGGCTACCTCGCCGACCGCCTCAACCGCCTCGGTGTCGAGGAGGAGTTGATGAAGGCCGGTGCGCGGGCCGGTGACGGCGTCGCGATCGGCAGCGAGGAGGACGCGGTCGTCTTCGACTGGGAGCCGACGATGGCCGCCGGTGCGGAGATGCTGGGCCGCCGCGGCGAGGACCACCGCTTCGAGGCCCCGCGTCCGGCCGCGCAGCGCCGCCGCGACCGCCAGGCCGAGCGGGACGACGTACAGGACGAGTACGAGGGCTTCAACCCGTTCGGGGAGTAGGTCCGTTGAACGCCGGAGGGGCGGGACGATGCACATCGTCCCGCCCCTCCGGCGTTTGTCGTACGGAAGTTCAGCTCCGCTGTCCGGCCTCCACGGCCTCCCGCGGTGCGGGCACGGCCGAGGCCCGCTCCGCCATCCGCGCCGCCCGGGCGTCGGCCTCGGCCGCCAGGGCCAGCGCCGCCCGGTTGAACCGCACCAGTGACGGCGGGTCCGACGGCCCCAGCAGCTGCACCTTCAACTCGCCACGCGCGGCGGCCAGTTCGTCCTGCGCCGGGTCGCGCACGGCGGCCAGCAGCCCGGCGATCCCGTCCGCCTCCGGGGTGAGGATCGTCGCAGCGCTCACGGTCGGGAAGTTCGCCCGGAACTCGTCCTCGTCCATCCCGCTCGTGTTCGCGACCGCGTACGGCTTCTCGCTGATCAGGTAGTCCGAGACCACGCTCGACACGTCGCTGACGAGCAGTCGCGACTGGTTGAAGCAGCTGAAGAGGGACGGCCGCGCGGTCGTGATGATCTGGTGCTCCCACTCCGGCAGCGAGGCCCAATAGGCCGTCTCCCAGGCCGCGGTGGCGTCCGCGACGCCCGCCGCACGGCCCGGCTCCGGGGTGCCCTGCAGCAGCATCCGCTCGATTTCATCCGCACTGTCCCGGAAGGCGCTGGTGGTCAGGGCCTCCAGCTCGGCCGCGCGGCGGGCCAGTTCGGCCGCGGTCTCGGGGCCGGGACGGGGGCCGCCGCGGTGGGAGTTGGCCTCGCGGATCATGGCCTGGATGCGCTCGTCGGCCTGTCCGGCGCGCGGGTCGACCGAGCCGGTCATCGGGTGCGGCTTGTACAGCAGGCGGACCTTGGGGTCGGCCAGCAGCCCGCGCACGATGTTCTCGCCGGCGAGCATGACGGAGGTGTTGCCCGGGTTGCCGTCCCAGCCCTCCCAGGTGGGCGCGTACAGCACGGTGACGTACTCGTCCTCGCCGGGAGGCGTCGTGCTGCACGGCAGGATCGGGGCGAGCTGCGGGCGGCCGACCTCGACGACGTCCTTGTCCTCGACGCCGATGTCGGCGAGCTGGTAGCGCTCGCGGGCGGCGGGGCCGGCGACCCAGACCTCGTCGTAGGCCTTGGAGTAGGGGTTGCAGCTGGAGAGCTTGTCGCTCTCGCCGTGGTTGGTGAAGGCGTGCTTGATCGAGGGCATCCGCAGCACCTGCGAGGTCTTGCCGGAATTCGCGGGGTGCAGCATGATCTTCAGCGCGGACTTCTCCAGGGCCATCAGGTGGACGACCTTGGGGATGCACACGATGGGCACGTCCGTGGCCTCGATCTTCTGCACCATGAAGCGCTCGCGCAGCACGATGACCGGCTTGCCGTCGAGCTCGGCGAGGGTGGAGAGCCACATGTTGGCCTGGTAGGCCGAGGTGGTGCCGCCGGAGAAGTACATGCCGACGGTGGGCTTGTAGTCCGCGAGCCACCGGTCGAGCCACTCCAGCGCCTGCTTCTCGTCGGCGATGCGCTTCTCCGGCTTGAGCCAGCCGGCGAGGTGCACGGTGCCGGCGACGGCGAGCAGCACGCCCGCGGCGACCCCGGTCTCGGCCCACACGGTGTCCGAGGTGGCCACGGTGAGCAGCAGGCCGACGGTGGGGGCGACGGCGAAGCGCAGCAGCCGCCGGCCGTGCTGGCGGTACAGCAGGCGCGGCGGCGCGGCGGTCAGGTGCAGTCCGTCGGTGTCGATGTTGCGGGTGACGAACGGCAGGGTGCGGCTGCGTTTGACGACGATCGCGAGCGCCTGGCAGGCGAGGTGCGCGCCGTAGAAGAGAACCAGCCCGGAGACGACCGTGGTGTAGCCGCGCAGGGAGTTGTCGCTGTTGAGACGCAGGAGCCCGACCAGGATCAGCACGTCGCGCAGCAGCTGCCGCACCATGACGTCGAAGCGGATCTTGCCGAGCAGCGAGAGCAGGCCGGGGTCGCGGTGCTGCAGGTAGAGGTCGAGGGCGAGGCCCGCTGTCGAGGCGGCGACGAGCAGGGCCGCCTGGGGCAGCAGCGCCCCCACGAACTGGGCGGCGAAGAACGCCAGCATCGCGAGCAGCGCCGCGAGCTGCGCTGCTCGGCGGGGGGCTGTTCCGGCAGAAGGCACTGGGAGGGCTCCTGGCAGGAGGACTGGAGACGGAGATATAGACGCGTCTGGGCGGCTGTGGGGGGATGTGTTCCGCCGTAGCGCAGGGGCGGAACGACGGGGTCGACCACCGACCGTATGACGGGCGCCGGTCCGGGAGCAATCTTCCGATACCGCAGCAGCAGTCAAACAGGGTCGAACGACCACACTTCGTCAACCTGTAGATTTGCCTGCCTGAAACACACAGCACGACCGGCGACCACAGGGGTGTACGTACGTGACAGGGGCAGGGGAGCAGCGGGGGACGCGGCAGGAGGTCCGGGACGCCCGCCGCATCGTGGTCAAGGTGGGATCCTCGTCACTCACCACCGCGGGCGGGGGACTGGACGCGGACCGGGTTGACGCACTGGTCGACGTGCTGGCCCGGACGCTGCGCGAACAGAACACCGTGAACGCTGCGAACCCCGCGAACACAGCCGCGAAGGAGATCGTGCTGGTCTCCTCGGGCGCCATCGCCGCCGGACTCGCCCCGCTCGGCCTGGACCGCCGCCCGCGCGACCTGGCCCGGCAGCAGGCCGCCGCCAGCGTCGGCCAGGGCCTGCTCGTCGCCCGCTACACCGCCTCCTTCGCCCGCTACGGCCGCCGCGTCGGCCAGGTGCTGCTCACGACCGACGACACCAGCCGCCGCGCGCACTACCGCAACGCCCGCCGCACCCTGGACCAGCTGCTGGCGATGGGCGCCGTGCCCGTCGTCAACGAGAACGACACCGTCGCCACGGACGAGATCCGCTTCGGCGACAACGACCGGCTCGCCGCCCTGGTCGCCCACCTGGTCCGGGCCGACCTGCTGATCCTGCTGTCGGACGTCGACGGCCTCTACGACGGCGACCCCAGCACCCCGGGCACCTCGCGGATCGCCGAGGTCCACGGTCCGCAGGACCTGGAGGGCATCACCATCGGCAGCGCCGGCAGGGCGGGCGTCGGCACGGGCGGCATGGTCACCAAGGTCGAGGCGGCCCGGATCGCGGCCGCCGCCGGCATCCCCGTGGTGCTCACCTCGGCCAGCCAGGCCGATGCCGCCCTGCGCGGGCGGGCCACCGGCACGCTCTTCCACCGCACCGGCCGCCGTTCCGCCGACCGCCTGCTCTGGCTCGCCCACGCCTCCGCCCCGTGCGGCGCCCTGGTGCTGGACGACGGCGCCGTCAAGGCCGTGGTCGAGGGCACCGGCTCGCTGCTGCCCGCGGGCATCGCCTCCGTCGTGGGCGAGTTCAGCGCGGGCGACCCCGTCGAGCTGCGGGACACCACGGGCCACGCCGTCGCGCGGGGGCTCGTGGCCTTCGACGCGGGGGAGATCCCGCAGCTCCTGGGCCGCTCGACCCGCGAGCTCGCGCGCGAGCTGGGCCCCGAGTACGAGCGCGAGGTCGTGCACCGGGACGACCTCGTCGTGCTGCGCCGCTGACGGACGTCATACGGGGGTCACGCGGGCCGGGAACCGTCGGCCGAACTGCCGGTCAGCAGAGCCTTTCCTCGGTCCTTTCCGCAAAACCCCCACACCGCCGCCCGCCGACTGGTCAACTTTGAGGTACGGCAGCACAACGAGAACCAGCACGGCACGGCTCCGCCCCACGCGTGCGGAGCAGCGATCAACGGGAGGCCGCCGGTGAGACGAGGGCGCCCAGGGGCGCAGCCCAAGGGGACGGCGGAGCGCACACTGACCAGCGTCGGGTCCGGCACGCCGGACCCTGCGAGCCGGAAGGGCGGTGAGAGGCCCGGCGACGTGTCGCGGCTGTGGCACATCACCCTCAGCGTCTCGGGCAGCGAGGCGCCGCTGAAGGAGGTCCGGCGGGCGCTCGAACAGCTCGCGCACGACCATCCGTTCCTGCTGACCAGCCGCTACGCCAACGACCACGCCGAGATCCGGTACTGGGAGGAGGCGCGCGACCTGCACGACGCGGCCGCCGTCGCGCTGCGGCTGTGGGGCGAGCACCGCTCCACGGCCCGGCTCCCGCCGTGGGAGATCGTCGGCCTGGAGGTCATCGACCGCGAGACCTACCACCAACGCATCGCCGAGGGCCACGGCCCCTTGCCGGCAACCCCGGTGGGCGTCCACCCGTTCTGACACGGCACCGCGCCCGACTCGCGCCCCGACCTGCGCCCCGCAAGGGGCGCGGGGAACTGCGCGAGCAACCACGACGAACCCGCACCCGAACACCGGCCGGAACCGTCCCGCACTGTGAAACCCCGCCGCTCGCCCCCGGCGCGAGGGTTAGGCTGCGGAGCCATGAGCAGCGTTTTCCCCTCCCCCCTCGCCGACCCGATGCCGCAGTCGCCCGTTCTGCGTGCCGCCTACCGCGCCCGCGCCGCGGCCGCCGACCTGGCGCCACTGCCGCGGTCGGCGAAGGACGAGGCGCTGCTGGCCATCGCCGACGCGCTGGAGGTCCGCACCCGCGAGATCGTCGACGCCAACGCCGAGGACGTCGCGAAGGCCCGGGCCGCGGGCACGAGCGAGAGCATCGTCGACCGGCTCACCCTCACCCCCGAGCGGGTGCGCGCCATCGCCAAGGACGTCCGCGACGTGGCGGCGCTGCCCGACCCGGTGGGAGAGGTCGTGCGCGGCTCGACCCTGCCCAACGGCATCGACCTGCGCCAGGTGCGCGTCCCGCTGGGCGTCGTCGGCATCATCTACGAGGCCCGCCCCAACGTCACGGTCGACGCCGCCGCGCTCTGCCTGAAGTCCGGCAACGCCGTGCTGCTGCGCGGCTCGTCCTCCGCCTACGTCTCCAACACCGCCCTGGTGCGGGTGATCCGCGACGCGGTCGGCGGTGCCGGGCTGCCCGCGGACGCGGTGCAGCTGGTGCCGGGGGAGAGCCGTGAGTCGGTGCGGGAGCTGATGCGCGCCCGCGGCATGGTCGACGTGCTGATCCCGCGCGGCGGCGCCTCGCTGATCCGCACGGTCGTCCAGGAGTCCACGGTCCCGGTGATCGAGACGGGCACGGGCAACTGCCACGTGTACGTCGACGCCGAGGCCGACCTCGACATGGCCGTCGAGATCCTGATCAACTCCAAGGCCCAGCGCCCCAGCGTCTGCAACGCCGCCGAGACCCTGCTGGTGCACCGGGACATCGCCGAGCGCTTCCTGCCGCTCGCCCTGGCCGCCCTCGCCGAGGCCGGGGTGACCGTGCACGGCGACGAGCGGGTGCTGGAGCTGGCGGAGGGCTCCCCGG
Source organism: Streptoverticillium reticulum (assembly GCF_047456005.1). NCBI lineage: Bacteria > Bacillati > Actinomycetota > Actinomycetes > Kitasatosporales > Streptomycetaceae > Streptomyces > Streptoverticillium reticulum. The sequence goes on from NZ_CP179755.1 coordinate 5,643,698, forward strand.
CCACGGTGGTGCCCGCCACCGCGGAGGACTGGGAGACCGAGTACCTGTCGTACGACATCGCCGCCGCGGTCGTGGACGACCTGGACGCGGCCGTACGCCACATCCGGCTGTGGACCTCGGGCCACACCGAGGCCATCGTCACGACCTCGCAGGCCGCCGCCCGCCGCTTCACCCAGCTCGTGGACTCCACGACGGTCGCCGTCAACGCCTCGACGCGGTTCACCGACGGAAGCCAGTTCGGGTTCGGCGCCGAGATCGGCATCTCCACGCAGAAGCTGCACGCCCGGGGCCCGATGGGCCTGCCGGAGCTGACGTCGACGAAGTACATCGTCACGGGCGACGGCCACACGCGGCGCTAGGCGCACCCGCGCCCCGACTCGCGCCCCGACAGGGGCGCGGGGAACTGCGCGATCAGCCACCGACGACCCGCACCCGAACGCCGGCGGTACCGCGAATTCCCGTACGCCCCGCGCGGATTGGCCGCTTCGGGGCTACTCTGAACGGGTGCCGGACGACGTGGGGGGCAGGCCGTTCCCGGACGGCGAGGAGCCCGACAGCCACTGCCGCGGGGGCGCGGACGACCCGTTCGCCTCCGTGGTCTTCGACGAGGAGTTCGTGCGGGCCGCCGCGATCCACGAGCCCTCGGCGGCCGAGCGGATGCTCGCCGCCGACCGGGCCCGCTCCGGCGGTGGCCCCGCCGACGACGACCCGTACGAGGAGGCCGCCGGGGACGGCTTCCGCCCGGGCCGGGCGATGGAGCTGCCCGGCTTCGCCCAGAGCCTCGACCCCGACGACGCCTACGGCCCCTACGGGCGCTACGGCAATGCCCGGGGCCCCTACCGCGGCCACGCCCGCTGGCGGCGCCCGGTGGCCTGGGTGCTCGCCGTGATCATGGGCATAGGCGTGGTCGCCCTCGCCTTCGCCGCCGTCTACCGGGGGGCCGCCTCCGCCGGGGACCAGGAGCCCGTCCCGCCGACCGCTACCACGGGCGCGGGGGCGCCCGCGGGGCCGCTCCCGTCCGTCTCGGCCGACTCGGAGCCCCCGGCCGCCCCGGCCGCACCACGCCGGGGCTGACCGCCGCCCAGGGCTTGGCCAAGGCCCTGCGCGCCCGTAAGCGGAACCGGCATCCGTTCACCCGACGGAGTGAATTTTCGTCAGAACTTGTCGCGTACCAGCGCGTTTACCGAAGCCCCGACGGACCTACTCTTGAGGTATGGACGGGCCTGGAGACCCACCTGAGGGCACGCCCGAGGGTGCCCCGGGAGGTGGCGACGAAGAGTACCGATCCGTCGTCTTCGACGAATCGTTCGTCCGTGCTGCCCGGCTCCGGGAGTTCTCCGCCCGCGAGCGCATGGACGACCACGCCCCGGCCGTCCGCACCCGGCACGCCTGGGTGCGCGTGAGCGCCTCGCGCCAGGTCCTCCTGCTGGTCATATTGATCACCCTCGCCTTCGGCACGGCCGTCTACATGGGCCTGCGCCACCCCTACAAGGAGCCCAGGCCGCCCTCCGCGGAGCCGCTGCGCGTCGCCCTCGTCCCGCTCGCCCCGCACGATGCCGTGCCCGGCGGGGACGCCAGGGCGCTCTTCGACCACAGTCCGGCCGTCCAGTTCCGCGACGGGACCGACGGCGTCACCCTCCCGGCCGTACGGCGCACCCAGAATTTCTCCGAGTCCCTCGTGATGGCCGCGCTCGCCACGGCCAAGGAGTACACGGTCAAGTCCGCGCTCGACCCGGCCGTGCTCACCGGAGGCTCCCAGCGGACCGTCCGGCTGCTGCTGGCCCCCGCCCAGCTGGACCAGTTCGACCGCAGTTTCGACCGGCCCGCGGACGACGGCCTGCACGAGGCCACCGGCTGGCTGGTCCGCTTCGACCCGTCCCAGGTCGCCCTCGCGGACGCGCCCGTCCGGACCCAGGGCGTCTTCTCCGTCACGGAGGCCTCGCCGGCGGCGCTCGAGGTCTCCGCGGACCACACCTTCGTCTACGCCGTGCGCCCGGCGAAGCCGGGGGCCGGGCAGTCGGCCCAGGCCTCGCTGTTCACCGTGCGGCGCACCGTGAAGTTCCGCTTCGACCGCGACGACCTGCAGGAACACCACGTCCAGGTGCTGCAGAGCGCGGTGCAGGCGGGCCCGGAGTCCTGCTCGGCGGACGACGCGTCCTACCTGCGGCCGCTGCTGGCCGGCCAGCGGGCCGCGGCAGGCGGCCCGGCGGACACGGACCCGTACGCCACGGGCGTCCCCCAGACGGCCCTCTGCGGCTCCCTGGCCCCGGGCGCGGAGCCCAGGCCCTAGCCCTGGTTCCCCTGGTTCCCCCGGTTCCCCTGCCCCCGCCCGAACAGCTTGCCGCCCAGGTCGCCCACGCCCCCGGCCACGTCCCGCACCAGACCCATCAGCGGATCCTTGCTCGCCTTCACCGACTCCGCGTAGTGGCTCGCGGACTCCTTGAAGGAGTCCGTCACCGAGGTGTCCTTGTCCTCCGACCGCCGCGGGTAGTGCCCGTCCATGATCCGCTGGAAGTCCCGGCTCTCCGCCCACCGCTTCAGCTCCGCCGCCCGCACCGTCGCGAACGGGTGGCTGCGCGGCAGCACGTTCATGATCTTCAGCACCGAGTCGCGCAGGTCGCCCCCGCGCTCGTACTCCTCGGCCTGGGCGAGGAACGCGTCCACGTTCATCTGGTGCAGGTGGTTGCCGCCGGCCATCTTCATCAGGCCCCGCATCGACGCCTGCAGGTCCTGGCCGGCCAGCAGGCCCGCCCGGTCCGCCGAGAGCTCGGACTTGCGGAACCACTCGCGCAGCGCCGTCACGATGGCCATCACCGCGATGTTGCCCAGCGGGATCCAGGCGACCTTGAGCGCCATGTTCGTCAGGAACAGCAGGATCGTGCGGTAGACCGCGTGCCCGGACAGCGCATGGCCCGTCTCGTGCCCGACGACGGCCCGCATCTCCTCCTCGTCCAGCAGCTCCACCAGGCCCGTGGTCACCACGATGATCGGCTCGTCCAGGCCGATGCACATCGCATTGGGCTGCGGGTCCTGGGTGACGTACATCGGCGGGAGCGCGGGGACGTCCAGCACCGCGCACGCGTCGACCAGCATCGCGTGCAGGTGCGGGAACTGCTGCTCGCTCACCCGTACCGAGTCCGACAGGTACAGCAGCCGCAGGCTGCGCTCGGGGAGCAGGCCGCTCAGCGCCTTGAAGACCGTGTCGAAACCGCTGAGCTTGCGCAGGGCCACCAGGGCCGAGCGGTCCGCCGGATGCTCGTACGCACGCGAGGAGAGGTCCGGGAAGCGCCTGCGCTCCCGTGCGGGCTCGGTGCTGTGGTCGATACTGCCGTCACTCATGGCGACCCCCTCGGTGGGCTGCTGCACGGCCCGTCCCCCGGCTGTGGACCCCAGCCTAGGCCGTGACTCGGACATGGCTACCGTGGAGGCATGCCCCTCATCGATGGTTTCACTGCTCACCCTGCTTTCCCCATGCTGCTGGCCGTCTCCAAGGAGGACGTGGGCCCCGGCCCCGTCCTGCGCACGGTTCTGCTCGTCGGCCTGATCGGCGTCCCGCTGACCGCCTGGTTCCTGCTGCGCGGCTACCGCAAGAAGGACTGACCGAGGACCGGCCGCGGACGGCCGTACGCGGACTTGGCGGAGTCGGCGTGAGGTTGGCGTAAGGGCCCGCATACGATGTGGCAGAAGTCTCCACCCGACCACGTCACCGGATAGGTCCTGCTGCCGATGTTCATCGCCACTGCCCACTCAGCCCTGGTCTCCCTCGCCTCCGAGGGCGAGCACGTGGACACCCACAAGAGCATCAGCCCCTACATGACCGGCGGCGCCGCCCTGGTCATCCTGCTGCTCCTGCTCTGGATCACCACCCGCTTCAACCGCGACCGCTGACCCCACCGGTCCCTGAGGGCGGGCCCCCGAGCCGTGCCCAGTAGGGTCTGCACGCATGGAAGAGCAGACAGAGCCCGTGAAGCGGCGGCTCGGCGTGATGGGCGGAACGTTCGACCCCATCCACCACGGCCACCTGGTCGCCGCCAGCGAGGTGGCCGCGAAGTTCCACCTGGACGAGGTGGTCTTCGTGCCGACCGGGGAGCCGTGGCAGAAGAGCCACCGGAAGGTCTCCCCGGCCGAGGACCGCTACCTGATGACGGTGATCGCCACCGCGTCGAACCCGCAGTTCTCGGTCAGCCGCATCGACATCGACCGCGGCGGTCCCACCTACACCGTGGACACCCTGCGCGAGCTGCGGTCGCTCAACGAGAACGCGGACCTGTACTTCATCACCGGCGCCGACGCCCTGGCGCAGATCCTCACCTGGCGGGACACCGACGAGCTCTTCTCGTTCGCCCACTTCATCGGGGTCACCAGGCCCGGGCACATACTGGCCAACCCCGGCCTGCCCGAGGACCGCGTCTCCTTCGTGGAGGTCCCGGCGCTGGCCATCTCCTCCTCCGACTGCCGGGCGCGCGTGGCCGAGGGCGAACCTGTCTGGTACCTCGTGCCCGACGGTGTGGTGCGCTACATCGACAAGCGCAGGCTGTACCGTCACGACGGCTGAGTCCCGCCGACATCCGGACTCGATGGGCACCGAGGGGCACTGGTGAACGACCGACAGGACCCGTACGCACACGACCCGTACGCACAGCAACCACAGGTGTACGGCTACGACGCCTATGGCCGGCCGGTGTACCGGCCTGATGCGCCGGAGCGCGTGTACGACGTCTACGGTCAGCCGGTCCAGCAGGCGCAGCCGCAGCAGCAGTCCTACGGCTACGACCCGTACGGCCGGCCCGTTCAGCAGCAGCCTTACGACCCGTACCAGGCGCAGCAGCACGCACCGCAGCCTCAGTCCGCCGCCCAGCCCGTGCAGCAGGCCGAACAGGAGTGGATCCCCCGCCAGTCGGGTCCGCCCGCTCCCGAGGAGCCGCAGGCGTCGGCTACCCAGCCCGTCGCCCCGGCCGCTGAGAAGATCCCCGAACCCCGTCAGGCGCCGGACTACCGCACCGAGCAGTTCTCCTTCATCGAGGAGCCGGACGAGGACTCCGAAGACGTCATCGACTGGCTCAAGTTCAGCGAGAGCCGCACCGAACGGCGTGACGAGCGCAAGCGCAAGGGACGCAACCGTGTGATCGCCCTTGTCGTGGTGCTGGTGCTCGCCGTCGGCGCGGCGGTCGGCTGGTTCCTGCTGTCGGACTCCGGAGGGAAGAAGGGCGCCGGGGCGTCGGGTGGAGCGCAGCAGCGCGATGTGATCGTCGTGCACCTGAAGGAGACCAAGGGCGGCGGCAGTTCGACGGCCCTGCTGGTCGACAACGCGGGCAGCAAGAAGGGCACGACCGTCCTGCTGCCCAACTCCCTGGTCGTGGCGAAGGATGGCGGCGGGGCGACGACCCTGGGCAAGTCCGTCCAGGACGCCGGCACCGGCGGCACCCGTGACGCCCTCAACACCCTGCTCGGTGCGGGCGTCAAGGGCAGCTGGCGGCTGGACACCCCGTACCTGGAGAACCTGGTCCAGCTGGTCGGCGGCATCACCGTGGACGCCGACGCCACCGTGCCGGGCGCCGCGTCGGGCGACCGTCCGGTCGTCTCCCAGGGCAAGGACCAGAGCCTCAACGGGCAGGCCGCCGTCGCCTACGCCACCTACCGTGCGGACGGCGAGGACCCGAACCGTCAGCTGACCCGTTTCGGCCAGGTCATGCAGGGCGTGCTGAAGAAGATCTCCACCGACCCGGACGCGGCCACCACGACCGTCGAGTCGCTCGCGCAGATCCCCGACCCGTCGCTGTCCGTCAAGCAGCTCGGCGCCTCCCTCGCCGGGCTCGCGGCGCGGGCCAAGGCCGGTTCCTACGACACCCGGCTGCTGCCCGTCCAGCAGGACGGGACGCTCGCCGACAAGAGCGCCGATGTGGTCAAGGACGTGCTCGGCGGCACGGTGAAGAACGCCGACAAGAACGCCGCACCGCGGGTGAGTGTGAAGGACGCCACAGGCGGCAAGAGCGGAGCCGCAGCGGCACAGGTCGCTCTCGCCAACGGCGGCTACGCCTACGTCGACGGCGGCCGGGCCGGTGCCGCGGAGGCCACGTCCTCCGTGACGTACACGGACGACCTGCGTGCGGGGGAGGCCAAGGAGGTCGCCAAGACCCTGGGCCTGCCGGACGGCGCGGTGAAGAAGGGCGGCAGCGCGGGCACCGCGGACATCGCCGTGGTGCTGGGCAAGGACTACAAGGCCGGGTCCTGAGCGCGGGCCGTTCCGGGAGCGGCGAGGACCGGCGGGAAATGGTCAGGAGGGCTGTCGCCGGGTCGTGAGACCCTTGAGGCGTACTGACCCTCTTGACCGAAAGCATGGCTTGTGACCGCCACGGACCGCTCCATCGAGCTCATCCAGGCCGCCGCCCAGGCGGCCGCCGACAAGCTCGCGCACGACATCATCGCGTACGACGTCAGCGACGTGCTGTCGATCACCGACGCCTTCCTGCTGGCCTCGGCCCCCAACGACCGCCAGGTCAAGTCGATCGTCGACGAGATCGAGGAGCGGCTGCTGAAGGACCTGGGCGCCAAGCCGGTCCGCCGCGAGGGCGACCGTGACGCCCGCTGGGTGCTGCTCGACTACGTCGACATCGTGGTGCACGTGCAGCACAGCGAGGAGCGCGTCTACTACGCGCTGGAGCGCCTGTGGAAGGACTGCCCGGAGATCGAGCTGCCGGCCGACGCCGCCGCGACCCGCGGCAAGGGCGAGGAGCTCGCCCGCGCGCAGGCCGCCGAGGCCGGTGCGGACGGTGAGCTGAGCTGAACGGCAGCCGGGGCGGCCGGGGCCGTCGCATCGTCCTGTGGCGTCACGGTCAGACGGCGTGGAACCTGGAGCGCCGCTTCCAGGGCTCCACGGACATCGAGCTGACCGGCACCGGCGTGGCCCAGGCGCGCCGGGCCGCCCGGCTGCTGGCCGCGCTGGGGCCGGACGCGATCATCGCCTCCGACCTCGTCCGCGCCCGGAACACCGCCGCCGAGCTGTCGGCCGTCACGGGCCACGAGGTCGTCCACGACGCCGCGCTGCGCGAGACCTACGCGGGCGTGTGGCAGGGCCTCACGCACGACGAGATCATCGAGCGGTACGGCGCGGAGTACGCGGCGTGGAAGCGCGGCGAGCCCGTCCGGCGCGGCGGCGGCGAGCTGGAGACCGAGGTCGCCGACCGGGCCGCCCCGGTCGTCCTCGCGCACGCCGACAAGCTGCCCGACGGCGGCACGCTCGTGGTCGTCAGCCACGGCGGCACGATCCGCACCACCATCGGCCGCCTGCTCGGCCTGCCGTCCCACTCCTGGGAGTCGCTCGGCGGCCTGACGAACTGCTGCTGGTCCGTGCTGGGCGAGGGTGCCCGCGGCTGGCGGCTGCTGGAGCACAACGCCGGGACGCTGCCCGAGCCGGTGCTCGGCGACGACGACTGACCGCCCCCGCCGAGCCCGATTTCCCATCCGGGCAGGTGGCAGGCTAAAGTTCTTCTTGTTCGCGGGGAACGCGGGGGAAAGCCCGGAAGATCCGAGGACAGCGGGGCTATAGCTCAGTTGGTAGAGCGCCTGCATGGCATGCAGGAGGTCAGGAGTTCAATTCTCCTTAGCTCCACAGAACAGATGATCCCGTCTCCCGGTCCCCGGGGGGCGGGATTGTTGCTGTTCCCGGGGGCTGCCGTGGCAGAATCGGGCGTCCGGGGCCGGACGGGGCCGAAGGGGAGGGAACGGGCTGACCCATGGGTGCTCACAGCCGGAAGTGCGACTGGTGCGGCAGCGGGACGCCGATCGTGCGCGACATGGAACCGCTCAACTCCGCTTACCAGTACTGGTGCGTGGAGTGCGCGCGAGCGCTGATCATAAAGGGCGACCCCATCGAGACCTACCGCGAACTCGAGGGCGAACCGATCTACGGGCGGCTGCTCGACGAGCACTGCACCCTCAAACGCTTCTACTCGTTCGCCACAGCCTGACGGGTGAAACGGACAAATGGGGCCTCCCGTCAACCGATTTGGCGGATGGGGGGGAGGGCCGTGTAATGTATTCCATGTCGCCAGGGAGACCGCAAGGGAAACCGGGCGGGAAAACAAAACAAGGGGCTATAGCTCAGTTGGTAGAGCGCCTGCATGGCATGCAGGAGGTCAGGAGTTCAATTCTCCTTAGCTCCACAGAGGTTGAGAGGGTCGTCCGGTTCGGACGACCCTCTCACCGTTTTCCGGCCGCCGGGCCCTCCAGGCGCAGTGCCAGCGCCGGACAGCGGCGCACGGCCCGCTGCGCGCGCACCCGCAGGTGCGCGGGCACGGCGGCGTCCGCGAGTGACGGATAGCCGTCCGGGCCGAGCCGTACGAGCCGGGGCAGCAGGTCCGCGCACAGGCCGTGCCCCTCACACAGCGTCCAGTCCACCGCCAGCCGCTCCCCGGCCGCGGGCACCGGCCCGGCGGCCTGCGGCAGGGGCAGTACGCCCGCCGTGCCGCGCCCGCAGCCGCCGCCCAGGACGTGCGCCGCCAGATCGTCCGTGAAGGCCGCCAGGGAGCTCAGGACGAAGCGGGCCGCCCCGTCGGGATGCCCGCAGGCCCCGCGCCCGTGCACGGCCCGCGCCGCGTCCCGTACGGCCTCCAGGGCGCTCTGCCCGCCGCCCGCCAGGACGTCCGCCAGCGCCCCCGCCAGCGACGGCAGTCCGAGCCGGCACGGCCCGCACTGCCCGGCGGACTCCGCGGCCAGCCAGTGGGCCACCCGCACCGTCTCGCCCAGCGGGCAGGTCGCGGCGGGCAGCGGCAGCACGGCGCCCGCGCCCGCCGTCCCGTACGACAGGACGGCGCCGGTCACGCGCTCCGCGTCGAGCCAGAGCCCGTGGTAGCCGCCGACCAGCACCCCCTGCGGCACCGGTTCGGCGCCGCACCGCTGCAGGACGTACGGCAGCGCCACCCCCTCCGGGGCCTCCACCACGCGCGGCTGCGGGACGGCGCCGGAGACGGTGAGCAGGAGCGTGCCGAGCGCTCCGCGGCGGGCGGCCAGGGCGAGTTGGGCGAAGGTCTCGGTGTTGGACAGCAACGTCGGGGCACCGCCCAGCCCTTGCGCGGTGGCGTGCACACGGCGGCCCGGCGGCAGTGCGGGGCCGCCGTCCGCGGCGCGCAGCAGGGCGGAGGACTCGCCGGAGACCATGCGCTCCGGGAGGCGCACGACGCGGGCGCGCAGGGTACGTCCGCGCCGGTCGGCCAGGCCGCGCTCGGCCAGGGCGTCCCGCACGGACGCCTCCGCGCCGTCCCGGGTCACCCCGACCACGAGCGTGCGGGCCCCCAGGGCCTCGGCGGCCAGCAGGGCGCCGTCCAGCACCAGATGCGGGGCGCGGCGCAGCAGGACCGCGTCCTTGCGGCAGGCGGGTTCGCCCTCGCAGCCGTTGACGACGACGGCGGGTACGCCTTTGCCCAGTGCACGCAGCTTCCGGGCGAACGGGAAGCCTGCGCCGCCGCGGCCGCAGAGTGCGGTCGCCTCGGCGAGGGAGATGAGCTCTGCCGCACTCAACCGGGGGGCGGAGCCGTGTACGGCGAGGTGCGCTCGGCGGTCGAGCCGGGCGTGGTCGTCGAATCCGGCGGTGAGCCGGGGTTCGCCGAGGGCGAGGGTGTCGGGCAAGGCGGTCATGACAGTGACCGCCGGGCGTGGTTACCGGTGTGGGTTGCTGCCCGGTGGTCAGGGTGTGCCCACCCGTTCCGCCCTGCGGAACGCCTGCCCACACCCCTGAGTCCCTGAAGCGGGGGGTTCGGGGGGCTTGCCCCCCGAGAAACGGTGAATGGGGGTCCCCCCGCCGAAGGCAGGGGGAGGGACCGGGGCACCCCCCTCCGCCCCCGCGGCACCCCCACCCGCGCCACCCGCAACACCAACGCCCCCAACACCCCCGTCACGCACACCGCATAGCAGGCCGTCACCCAACCCGCCGGTGCGCGACCGGCGTTCAGGCCGTGGACGAGTGCAGTGCACCAAGCCACATACGCACACGCGTGCAGCGCGCGCCATCGCCGGGCGGCGCCCCGCCCCCGCCCGGCAAGGGTGCCCCGCAGCACCCCGGTTGCCGCTGCCAGCGCCATCAAGTAGGCCGCAACCGCCCCCAGCCCGATCAGCACTCCGCCGGAGGCGAAGGGCAGCAGTGCCGCCTCCGCCGACACATGCGACTCGGCGACCTTGACGCCGATGTGCGCCAGAAGGAAGCCCAGTGCACACGTACCGGTGGCCCGGTGCACGGCCTGGGCGAGCAGCCGCCCGCGCGGTCCCATGAGCCACCGGTCGGCGGCGACGAGCCCCCAGGCGACGGTCGCGGTCAGCGAGACCAGGGTGAGCACGCCGGCGGTCCGGTCGAGCAGCCCGGGGAATCCGTGGAGGTCCATGGCCCGGCACGCTAGGCGCCGTCCCGCGCCGCCCGGTCCGCTTTGCGCAACCTCGGTGCGCACGCCCGTACTACTGCTAGCGTCGGTCCGTTCGGGCCGCGTTCGGTATCCGCATTACCAATAAACCGCCCATAAACGGTTTTTGAATCCACGACGCCTCTTGTTCCTCGAAACTTCCTTGACCTCTTCTTGGCGAACTCATGTCCCATGGATGAACAGTTCATCGAAAGAGTGACGCCACACACGACGATTGCGACGACTCGCATCGCAGGGGGTTTCTTTGAGAACAAGCCGTTCCAGAGCGCGCGCCGGACTGTCCCTGACCGCAGCGCTGCCGCTGGTCGCCGGAGCCCTGACGCTCGGCGTACCGGCCGCTCACGCCGACTCCGGTCCGCACGACCGCCACGCACTGGTGGGCACCAAGCCGCAGTGGGCCACTGACCAGGCCGACCGCGGTACCACTGCCGCCTCGAACAACGTCACCGCCCGCGTCTACCTGGCGGGCCAGGACGCGAAGGGTCTGGCGGACTACGCCCGGTCCGTCTCCGACCCCAAGTCGGCCTCGTACGGCAAGTACTTGACGCCGAAGCAGGTCAAGGAGCGCTTCGGCACGACCAAGGCGCAGATAGCCCAGGTCACCGCGTGGCTGAAGTCCTCCGGCCTCGAGGTGACCGGCAGCAACGACCACTACGTCACCGTCACCGGTGACGCCGCCGCGGCCAAGAAGGCCTTCGGCACCGAGCTCCACAACTACGACAAGGACGGCAAGACCTACCACGCCCCGGCGAAGACGGCCTCCGTCCCCGCCAACCTGGGCAACGCCGTTCTGACCGTCGTGGGCCTCAACAACGCCCCGCGTCTGGCCCACCGCAACGACACCCTGCCCGGTCCGGGCGCCGGCTTCCGCAACGCCGGCCCGTTCTCCACCTACTACGGCTCGAAGGTCAACACCGACCTGCCGTCCGCCTACGGCGGCAAGGCGCCGTACGCCATCAAGGGCTACACGGGCAAGCAGCTGCGTGCCGTGTACGGTGCGAAGAACTACACCGGCAAGAACGTCACCATCGCGATCACCGACGCGTTCGCGTCGCCGACCATCGCGAAGGACGCCGCCGAGTACGCCAAGCGCAACGGCGACAAGGCCTACCGCAAGGGCCAGCTGTCGCAGGTGCTGCCCTCCGACTGGTCGCACACCGCACCCAACGAGTGCGACGCGTCCGGCTGGTACGGCGAGGAGACCCTGGATGTCGAGGCCGCGCACGCCGTGGCGCCGGACGCCGACATCGTCTACGTCGGCGGCAAGTCCTGCATGGACGACGACCTGATCGACTCCCTGCACAAGGTCGTCGACAACCGCCTGGCCGACATCGTCTCCAACTCCTGGGGCGACGTGGAGGCCAACGAGTCCCCGGACGTGGCGGCCGCCTACGACCAGCTCTTCCAGCAGGGCGCCGTCGAGGGCATCGGCTTCTACTTCTCCTCCGGTGACGACGGCGACAACGTCGCCAAGCACGGTGCGAAGACCGTCGACTCGCCGGCCAACTCCCCGTGGGTCACCACCGTCGGCGGCACCTCGCTCGCCGTCGGCAAGGGCAACACGTACCTGTGGGAGACCGGCTGGGGCACGCACAAGGCCCCGCTGTCGAAGGACAGCCAGAACTGGGACAGCTTCCCCGGCACCTTCACCGGTGGCGCGGGCGGCGGCACCAGCACCATCTACGACCAGCCGTTCTACCAGCGCAACGTGGTCCCGGACGCGCTGTCGAAGATCAACGGCACCGCCAAGCCGATGCGCGTCGTGCCGGACATCGCGGCCGTCGCCGACTCCACCACCGGCTTCCTGGTCGGCCAGACCCAGACGTTCTCCGACGGCACCGTCAAGTACGACGAGTACCGCATCGGCGGCACCTCGCTCGCCGCTCCGGTGATCGCGGGCGTCCAGGCCCTGGCGCAGCAGGCACGCGGCGGCGCGCCGATCGGCTTCGCCAACCCGGGCATCTACGACCGCTTCGGCACCTCCGCCTACCACGACGTCACCGACCACCCGCTCGGCCAGGGCCAGGGCATCGCCAACGTGCGCGTGGACTTCGTCAACGGTGTCGACGCCAAGGGCGGCACGGTCACCTCGCTGCGCAGCTTCGGCGGCGACAGCTCGCTCTCGGCCGGCGTGGGCTACGACAACGTCACCGGCGTCGGCACCCCGGCCGACAACTACGTGACCTCGTACATCCCGCGTTCGCGTCACTGACGCCGGCAGTACCGCGTCACCGATGCGTCACTGATCAGCGCGTCAGGGCCCGCCACCTCGGTGCGGGCCCTGGCGCCGCCGGTGTAACCTGACCGCATGCGTGCCGTACGCCTCCTGCTTAGCGAGCCGCGCTGATCAGCGCCGACCGGTGATCTCCGGTCGGAATCGGCGCGGCGTCCCCTCCTGTGCGAGGGGATTTTTCATTTCCGGGCAGGCAGAGACGACGATCGATGGAGCTTTGAGGACGATGAGCGAGACCACAACCGCCGCCGAGGTGGCTGCGCCGCACCGCTACACGGCCGCGCTGGCCGCTGACATCGAGGCGCGCTGGCAGGACGTCTGGGACGCCGAAGGCACCTACGCGGCGCCGAACCCGAGCGGTGAGCTGGCCGGCGACGCGGCCGTCGTGGCGCGGCCCAAGAAGTTCATCATGGACATGTTCCCGTACCCCTCGGGCGCGGGCCTGCACGTCGGTCACCCGCTCGGCTACATCGCCACCGACGTCTACGCGCGCTACCACCGCATGACGGGGCACAACGTCCTGCACACCCTCGGCTTCGACGCCTTCGGCCTGCCCGCCGAGCAGTACGCCGTGCAGACCGGCACCCACCCGCGGGTCTCCACCGAGGCCAACATGGAGAACATGAAGGCCCAGCTGCGGCGGCTGGGCCTGGGCCACGACAAGCGCCGGTCGTTCGCCACGATCGACCCCGAGTACTACAAGTGGACCCAGTGGATCTTCCTGCAGATCTTCAACTCCTGGTACGACGACAGCGCCCGTAAGGCGCGTCCGATCGGTGAGCTGATCGCGCAGTTCGAGAGCGGCGAGCGCGAGGTCCCCGGAGGCCGTGCGTGGGGCGAGCTGAGCGCCGCCGAGCGCGACGAGGTGCTGGGCGGCTACCGCCTGGCCTACGCGTCGGACGCGCCGGTCAACTGGTGCCCCGGCCTGGGCACGGTGCTGGCCAACGAGGAGGTCACCTCCGACGGCCGCTCCGAGCGCGGCAACTACCCGGTCTTCAAGGCCAAGCTGCGCCAGTGGAACATGCGGATCACCGCCTACGCGGACCGCCTGCTGGACGACCTGGAGCCGCTGGACTGGCCGGAGGCCATCAAGCTGCAGCAGCGCAACTGGATCGGCCGCAGCGAGGGCGCCCGCGTCGACTTCCGGGTGTCCGACGGCCCGGACGCGAAGATCACGGTCTTCACCACCCGCCCGGACACCCTGTTCGGCGCCACCTACATGGTGCTGGCCCCCGAGCACGATCTGATCGACTCCATCGTCCCGGCCGCGTGGCCGGAGGGCACCAAGGAGTCGTGGACCGGCGGTGCCGCCACCCCGGCCGAGGCGGTCGCCGCCTACCGCAAGCAGGCGCAGTCCAAGACCGACGTCGAGCGCCAGACGGAGGGCAAGGACAAGACCGGTGTCTTCACCGGTGCGTACGCCGCCAACCCGCTGACCGGCGAGCGCGTCCCCGTCTTCGTCGGCGACTACGTGCTGATGGGCTACGGCACCGGCGCGATCATGGCCGTCCCCGGCCAGGACGAGCGCGACTGGGAGTTCGCGTCCGCCTTCGAGCTGCCGATCGTCCGCACCGTGCAGCCGCCCGAGGGCTGGGAGGGCGAGGCCTACACCGGCCAGGGCCCGGCCATCAACTCCGCCAACGACGAGATCGACCTGAACGGCATGCAGGTCGACGAGGCCAAGCGCACCGTCATCGCCCACCTGACCGAGCGCGGCATCGGCGAGGGCACCGTCAACTTCCGTCTGCGCGACTGGCTGTTCAGCCGTCAGCGCTACTGGGGCGAGCCCTTCCCGATCGTCTACGACGAGAACGGCGTCGCCCACGCGCTGCCCGAGTCGATGCTCCCGCTGGAGCTGCCGGAGGTCGAGGACTACTCGCCGCGCACCTTCGACCCGGACGACGCCGACACCTCGCCGGAGACCCCGCTCTCCCGCAACGAGGAGTGGGTCAACGTCACCCTGGACCTGGGCGACGGACGTGGTCGACGAAGTTACCGCCGCGAGACCAACACCATGCCCAACTGGGCCGGTTCGTGCTGGTACGAGCTGCGCTACCTGGACCCGCACAACGGCGAGCGCCTGGTCTCCGACGACGCCGAGCGCTACTGGATGGGCCCGCGCGAGGGGCAGCCCCTGGGCGGTGTCGACCTGTACGTCGGCGGCGCCGAGCACGCCGTACTGCACCTGCTGTACGCCCGCTTCTGGTCCAAGATGCTCTTCGACCTGGGCCACATCTCGTCCTCCGAGCCGTTCCACAAGCTCTTCAACCAGGGCATGATCCAGGCCTACGTCTACCGTGACGCGCGCGGCATCGCCGTGCCCGCGGCGGAGGTCGAGGAGCGCGACGGCGGCGCGTTCTACTACGAGGGCGGCAAGGTCAGCCGACTGCTCGGCAAGATGGGCAAGTCCCTGAAGAACGCTGTCACGCCGGACGAGATCTGCGCCGAGTACGGTGCGGACACGCTGCGCCTGTACGAGATGGCCATGGGCCCCCTGGACGTCTCGCGCCCCTGGGACACCCGTGCCGTCGTCGGCCAGTACCGCCTGCTGCAGCGCCTGTGGCGCAACGTGGTGGACGAGGCCACCGGCGAGGTCACGGTCGTCGACGCCGAGCCCGACGAGGCGACGCTGCGCGCCCTGCACAAGGCCGTCGACGGCATCGGCCAGGACATGGCGAACCTGCGGTTCAACACCGCCATCGCCAAGTTCACCGAGCTGAACAACTTCGTGACCAAGCTGGACGAGGTCCCGCGGTCCGTCGCCGAGCAGCTGGTGCTGCTGGTCGCCCCGCTGGCCCCGCACATCGCCGAGGAGCTGTGGCGCAGGCTCGGCCACCAGGACTCGGTCGTCCACCGGGACTTCCCGGTCGCCGACCCGGCCTACGTCGTGGACGAGACCGTGACCTGCGTCGTCCAGCTCAAGGGCAAGGTCAAGGCCCGCCTGGAGGTGCCGCCGGCGATCTCCGACGAGGAGCTGGAGAAGGTCGCGCTGGCCGACCCGGCCGTCGTCGCCGCCCTGGGCGGCGCGGAGATCCGCAAGGTCATCGTGCGGGCGCCGAAGCTGGTGAACATCGTCCCGGCGTAACCGGCTGCGCCAGGGGATAAGGGTTTGTCCCTACGGGCAGGTTGGGGGTTCGAATGGAACCGCCGGCCTGCCCGTTGCGTTTACGGTGGAAGCAACGAAGTCCGTCCCGAACTCCGACCTCGCTGGGGAGCAAGCATGGTAGCCGCGGCCGCGATCATCGCTGTGATCTGCGCGATCCTCTTCGCCTTCGCAGTGATCGGCACGGTCAAGGCGGTCCGGGCCGTCAAGCGCAGCGTCGACCGCACGGTCACCGAGGCCCGCCGCACCGTCGAGGACACCCGGCTGAAGGCCAAGCAGTACACCCAGCCGGGTGCGGCCGGCGAGGTCGCCCAGCTGCGGCTCTCGCTGCGCACGTCCATGCGGGCCACGCAGGAGGCCCTGCGCACCGGCGTCGTGGAGGACGCCTCCCTGTCGGAGTCGCTGGCCCTCTTCGAGCGCCTGAGCACGCACGGCCGGGAGCTCGACGAGGACCTCAGGCGCCTGGAGAGCGAGCCGGACAGGGCACGTGTCGCCGCGTGCCTGCCCTCCCTGCGGGAGCGCACGGAGAGCATCACGCAGTCGGCCGACTCGCTGCGGTGGGCCGCGCAGGACAGGGCACGGCAGTTCGCGGACGACGACCTGGCGACGCTGAACGAGCAGATCCGGATGGAGTCCGGCGCCCTGCGGCACTGGGACACGGAACCGGCCGGGAAGCCGGCGGAGACGTCGGCGGAGAAGCCGGCGGGTGTGGCGCCGGAGGCGGGCGGGGCGGCGCCCGGGCCCGAGTCCCGGCGCGCGGCGATCGACGGCCGGAATGCCTGGCGCCAGCCGGGGTATTCCTGGCAGAAGGCCCGGCGGCCGGAAAGCACCACTTGACGATCATGAGGACCCGGGCCGCGCTGCCGCCCGGGCGGCCCGGCGGGTAACCTCCGGAGCATGTCCCGCCATGTCGCGATCATCACCGATTCCACGGCCTACCTGCCGCAGGAGGCGATGGAGCGGAACGGCATCACCGCCGTCCCGCTGACGGTGGTCCTGGGTGACGAGGCGCTCCAGGAGGGCACGGAGATCTCGGCCAGATCGGTCGCCCAGGCCCTGCAGAAGCGCAAGTCCGTCACCACGTCGCGCCCCGGCCCCGAGGCCTTCGCCGCCGCGTACCGCGCCGCCGCGGAAGCGGGTGCCGAGGGCATCGTCTCCCTCCACCTCTCCGCCGAGATCTCCGGCACCTACGACGCGGCGGTCCTCGCGGCGCGCGAGGCGCCGGTGCCGGTGCGGGTCGTGGACACCGGCATGGTCGCGATGGCCCTGGGCTTCTGTGCCCTGGCCGCGGCCGGGACGGCCCGGGCGGGCGGCACCCTCGACGAGGCCGTGGCCGCCGCGGAGAAGCGGGCACAGGGCACGGCCGCCTACTTCTACGTCGACACCCTCGACTACCTGCGCCGCGGCGGCCGCATCGGCGCCGCGCAGGCGCTGCTGGGCTCGGCGCTCGCCGTCAAACCGCTGCTGCAACTGGACGGCGGCCGCATCGAGCTGCGCGAGAAGGTCCGCACGGCGTCCAAGGCGATCGCCCGCCTGGAGGAGATCGCGGTCGAGCGCGCCGCGACGGCCCCCGTGGACATCGCCGTACACCACCTGGCCGCCCCCGAGCGCGCGGAGCAGCTCGCGGAACGGCTGCGGGACCGGGTGCCCGGCGTGGTGGAGCTTCATGTGAGCGAGGTGGGCGCGGTGATCGGGGCGCACACGGGGCCGGGGCTGCTGGGGGTCGTGGTCTCGCCGAGGTAGCGGGGGCGCGGGCGGCCCTGCGGGGCCCCGTGGGTGACGAAGTTATCCACAACTGCGGGGTTATCCACGGAATATGGGCCGTCTCAGCGGAGATGCCGCAACCGCCCTACGGTCGCTCCATGACGACGACGATGACCGCCCCCGGCGGCAGGCATGGCGATTGGCGGCTCGCGGCGCGGGAGCGCATCCCGCTGTGGCTGCAGACGAGATGCGGCTTCGAACCGCGGACCCTGGCCGCGCTGGCAGTGGTCCTGATGGCGGCGGCCGTCTTCGCCGCGTACCACTTCTGGCAGGGCCGCCCGCAGACCGTGCGCCCGCCCGCCCGGGAGCCGGTGCCGGTCGCGGCCACGGCGTCGCCCGCGGCGCGCAGGACGGTCGTGGTGGACGTCGCGGGCAAGGTGCAGCACCCCGGCGTGCTGCACCTGCCGCAGGGCGCGCGGGTGGCCGACGCCCTGGAGGCGGTGGGCGGCGCCCGCCCCGGCACGGACACGACGGCGCTCAACCGGGCCCGCGTCCTGGCCGACGGCGAACAGATCGTGGTGGGCGCACCCCCGGCGGCTGCGCCGGGCGGTGCGCCGGGAGGCCCGGTCAGCCTCAACTCGGCGACGCAGGAACAGCTCCAGTCCCTCCCGGGCGTGGGCCCGGTCCTGGCGAAGCGGATCCTGGACTACCGCACCCAGCACGGCGGTTTCCACGAGGTCACGGACCTCCGCCAGGTCACCGGTATCGGCGCACACCGGTTCGCGGACCTTCGGGCTCTGGTCCAGCCATGAGGCCTGCGGCCGCCTTCGGGGGCGGTACGAGGGCGGGCGCCCTGCAGCCCGGACCCGCACCCGACCTCGACGCCACCCAGCCCCGAGACCCTCAGCCCCAGGACCCCCCACCCCAAGACCCCCCGCCCGACCTCCGGTTGATCGCCCCGGCGATCGCCGCCTGGCTGGCCGCGGCCCTCGCCCTGAGCGCGAGCTCGGCCGCCGTCGCCCTCGCCTGCACCGTCGCCCTCGCCGCGGCCGCCGTCCTGGCGGCCCGGCACCGCACCACCGTCACCGCGGCGGCCCTCGCCGCCACCCTCCTCTGTGCCTGCGCCGGCGCAACGGCCGGTGTCCTGGCCGGCACCGCCGTCCACCGAGGCCCCCTGCCCCAACTCGCCCGTCGCACCGCGGAGGTGACCCTGGAGGCGACGGTCGCCGACGATCCCCGTACCGCCCGCTCCGGCTCCACCGTCGTCCTGGAGGCCGAGGCCACCCGCCTCGACGGCCCGGCCGGCACGACCGCGCTCCGCACCCCCGTGCTCGTGATGGCCGGCCAACGCTCCTGGCTCGGCCTCCTGCCGTCGACCAGGATCCGGCTCCACGGCAGACTGGCCCTGCCCACCCTCGGCGGAGCCGCCGACCGCATCGCCGCGGTCGTCCGCGTCAGCGGCCGGGAGCCCCCGCACGTCATCGCTCCGCCGACCGCGCTCCAGCGCGCCGCCGCCCGGCTCCGCTCCGGCCTGCGCCGGGCCACCGACGGCCTCGCCCCGGACGCGCGGGCGCTCCTGCCCGGCCTGGTGGTCGGGGACACCTCCCGCATCCCCGCGGACCTCGACGACGCCTTCCGCGCCACCGACCTCACCCACCTCCTCGCCGTCTCCGGCGGCAACTTCACCATCCTGCTGGCCCTGCTCATCGGCCCCTCCCATCTCTCCGCCCGCGCCGAGCGCCGCGGCCTCGCAGCACGCCTCGGCCTGCCGCTGCGGCTCACCGCACTGCTGGGCGGAGCGCTGTCGCTCGGCTTCGTGATCGTCTGCCGCCCGGACCCGAGCGTGCTGCGCGCCGCCGCCTGCGGCCTGATCACACTGCTGGCACTCGGCACCGGCCGCCGCCGCAGCCTGCTGCCCGCCCTGGCGGCGGCCGTGCTCCTGCTGGTGCTCTTCGACCCCTGGCTCGCGAGGAGTTACGGCTTCCTGCTCTCCGTCCTGGCGACCGGCGCCCTCCTGACCCTGGCGCCCCGTTGGAGCGAGGCGCTCCAACGGCGCGGCCTGCGGCCCCGGTTGGCGGAGGCGGTCGCCGCCGCGGGAGCGGCGCAGGCCGTCTGCGGGCCCGTGATCGCCCTGCTGGCGGCGCAGGTGAGCCTGGTGGCCGTCCCGTGCAATCTGCTCTCCGAGCCGGCGGTCGCCGCCGCCACCGTGCTGGGCTTCGCGGCCATGGCCGCGGCCCCGGTCGCCCTGCCGGCCGCCAAGTGCCTTGCCTGGCTCGCCGGATGGCCCGCCGGCTGGACCGCGGTCGTGGCCCGCACGGGCGCGGCGCTCCCCGGGGCCGCGCTGCCCTGGCCTGGCGGTTGGACCGGCTGCCTGCTGCTGGCCGCGGTCACGGCGGCCGCCGTCCCGGCCGCCCGCCGGGTGCGGCTGCTCCGCAGGCCCTGGGCCTGTGCCGGGCTGGCCCTGCTCCTGCTCCTGGCGGTCGTCCGCCCGGCCCCCCTCACCCGGGCCGTCACGGGCTGGCCGCCCTCCGGCTGGCGGCTGGCCGCCTGCGACGTCGGTCAGGGGGACGCCCTGGTCCTCGCCGCGGGCGACGGGGCCGCCGTGGTCGTGGACGCCGGGCCCGAGCCGCACGCTGTGGACGCCTGCCTGCGGGCGCTGCAGGTCGAGAGGATCCCGCTGCTGATCCTGAGCCATTTCCATGCCGACCACGTCGACGGGCTGCCGGGCGTGCTGCACGGCCGCGCGGTCGGGATGATCGAGACGACGCCGTTCGCCCGGCCGCCCGGCAGGGCCGCGTTCGTGCACCGCGCCGCCGCGCGGGCGGGCGTGCCGGTGACCGAAGGCGTGGCGGGGGAGCGGCGGCAGCTCGGTGACCTGTCGTGGGAGGTGTTGTGGCCGCCGCCCGCGGGCACCTCCGCGGCGGCCGAGGACGGTCCCAACGATGCCAGCCTCGTGCTGCTCGTCCGCACCGCGGGTCTCACGCTGCTCCTGCTCGGGGATCTCGAACCGCCCGCGCAACAGGCCCTGTCGGAGGTGTATCCGGGCCTGCCGCCGGTGGACGTCCTCAAGGTCGCCCATCACGGATCCGCGCACCAGGACGCGCAGTTGCTGCGGGCCCTGCATCCCCGGCTGGCTCTGATCTCGGTCGGCACGCACAACCGCTACGGCCACCCCGCGGCGGCGACGGTCGCCGCGCTGAAGGAGCAGGGCGCGACGGTGCTGCGGACGGACACCGACGGCGCGGTGGCCGTGACGGGCGCGGCGACGGCCGTCACCGCGGGCCGCAGCCGCAGCCGCAGACGTAGGACCGGGGCCCGATGTCCCGGCTGCCGTGCATGCGGCATAACTGAACCATGGATTCCACTGATATTGACGCCTACCTCCGCCACATCGACGTCCCTCGCCCGCCCGCCCCCGATGCGGAGGCGCTGCGCGAGCTCCACTTCCGGCACATCGTCGCCGTGCCGTTCGAGAACCTGTCGATCCATCTGGGAGAGGAGATCGTGCTGGAGGGCGGGGCCCTCGTGGAGAAGGTGGTGCAGGCAGGGCGCGGCGGCTTCTGCTACGAGCTCAACGGCGCCTTCGCCCACCTGCTGACCGCCCTCGGCTACCGGGTGAGTCTGCTGGCGGCGCGGATGGTGATGCCGGACGGGTCGCTCGGGATCCCCTACGACCACCTGGCGCTGCGCGTGGAGACGGGCCAGGGGCAGGGACAGGGCGGGGCGGCGGGGACCCCGCGCTCGTGGCTGGTGGATGTCGGTGCCGGCGCGCACAGCCTCTACCCGCTGGACTACTGCGAGCGAGGCGAACAGCGCGACCCGGCAGGTGTGTTCCGCATAGCGGAGGCCGAAGGAGAAGAAGAGGGGGACGACCTGGAGGTGTTCAAGGACGGCAAGCTGCAGTACCGGCTGGAGCAACGCCCCAGGGAGCTGGCCGACTTCGTGCCCGGTTGCTGGTGGCACCGGACGTCGCCGGAGTCGCCCTTCACCCGGTCGCTGCTCTGCTCCCTGCCGGCCGGGACCGGCACGGACCGGGTCACGCTCAGCGGCCGCAAGCTGGTGATCACCGACGCCTCCGGAAGGCTGGAGCGGACGCTCGCCGAGGACGAGGTCCTCGGCGCGTACCGGAAGTACTTCGGCATCGCTCTTGACCGGGTGCCGGAGCTCCGCGAGCCGTAGGGCGTGTCCGAGCCCGCTCGGGGCCGCCGGGCCGGTGGCTCAGGGCTCCCGGCGGGTCACTCCGCCTCGAGCCAGCCGTCGTACTCCTCGGCGAGCTCGCGCAGGAGGGAGACGTCCAGGTCGCCGTCGGGGTCCTCCACGACGACCAGCCACTGGGCGTCCTCGGCGTCGTCCTCCCCGGCGAGGGCTTCGCGCACGACCTGCGGGTCGTCGTCCAGCCGGAGGCGCGAGGCGGCCTCCTCGGCCGCCTCCTCGGCCGCTTCGCGGTCGGGGAGCACCAGCAGGTGCCGTACGGAATCTGAGGCTCTGTAGGAGGAGAAAGTGCTGCTCACTCGCATATTGTGCGGCATGCTCCGGAGACCGGCGAGGGGGGTCTGTCACCGGCGCATGGGATGCTGGACACGATGGCCAGGAAGACAGCTGCAGACGACCCGCTCGCCCCCGTGACGCTCGCCGTGGGCCAGGAGGATCTCCTTCTCGACCGTGCCGTGCAGGAGGTGGTCGCGGCGGCCCGCGCCGCCGATGCGGACACCGACGTGCGGGACCTCACGCCCGATGCCCTCCAGCCCGGCACCCTCGCGGAGCTGACGAGCCCGTCGCTCTTCGCCGAGCGCAAGGTCGTGGTCGTGCGCAATGCGCAGGACCTCTCGGCGGACACCGTGAAGGACGTGAAGGGCTACCTCGGCGCGCCCGCCGAGGAGATCACGCTGGTGCTGCTGCACGCGGGCGGCGCCAAGGGCAAGGGCCTGCTGGACGCGGCCCGCAAGGCCGGGGCCCGGGAGGTCGCCTGCCCGAAGATGACCAAGCCGGCCGACCGGCTGGCCTTCGTCCGCGGGGAGTTCCGCACGCTGGGCCGCTCGGCGACCCCGGAGGCCTGCCAGTCGCTGGTGGATGCGATCGGCAGCGATCTGCGTGAGCTGGCGAGTGCGTGTGCGCAGCTGACCGCCGACATCGAGGGCGTCATCGACGAGGCCGTGGTCGCCCGCTACTACACGGGCCGTGCGGAGGCCTCCAGCTTCACCGTCGCGGACCGGGCGGTGGAGGGCCGGGCCGCGGAGGCCCTGGAGGCCCTGCGCTGGGCGATGGCCACCGGCGTCGCGCCCGTCCTGATCACCAGCGCCCTGGCCCAGGGCGTCCGTTCCATCGGCAAGCTGGCCTCCGCCCCGCGGGGGGCCCGTCCCGGGGATCTGGCGCGGGAGCTGGGCATGCCGCCGTGGAAGATCGACCGGGTGCGGCAGCAGATGCGCGGCTGGTCGGCGGACGGTGTCGCCGCGGCCCTGCTGGCGGTCGCGGAGGCGGACGCCGGGGTCAAGGGCGGGGGCGACGATCCGGAGTACGCCCTGGAGGAGGCGGTCGTCGCGGTGGCGCGGGCGGCCCGCAGCCGGCGCTGACGGACGGGCCCGGGGGCCCGAACGCCCCCGGAAAAGTCCGAAGGCCCCGTGTCCGCCCCGGGGAAGGGGACAGACACAGGGCCTTCGAGATCGTTCAGGGTGCCGCACGCACGTGGCGAACGTCCGTGTGCGGCACGGATGCCGGTCCGGAGCGGTTGAGAGGGTCCGCTGACCCGTACCGACGGGTCCGGGGCGAGCCCCGGAAGGGGGTCAGGCCTTGATGCCCGCAGCCTGCTTGGCCAGCGCCGACTTCTTGTTGGCGGCGGCGTTCTTGTGCAGAACACCCTTGCTGACGGCCTTGTCCAGCTTCTTGCCGGCCAGGGCGACAGCGGCGGTGGCCTTGGCGGCGTCGCCACCGGCGATCGCCTCGCGGGCCGCGCGGATGACGGTCTTGACCGAGGACTTGACGGCCTTGTTGCGCAGGCGCGCCTTCTCGTTGGTCTTGTTCCGCTTGATCTGGGACTTGATGTTCGCCACGAAAAGAGCCTTTTCAGGTTCGTTGGAGTTCGAATGTGCCCGCGGCGTGTAGAGGGCACGCCAGGCACAGTGGACCAGGCTACCAGCAGGGGCTCGGGCCGCCCAAACCGGACGGTTGCCGCCGCTCATGGGAGCATGGAGGGGTCGTATACCCGACTCCCGCCGAGGCTGGCGTGCAAACGCCGAAGTCACCGAATGGATCCTGCGTGCCCGCGACCCCTACCAACGTGCCCGAGCCGAGCCGTACCGACCCGGCTCTGATCCGCAACTTCTGCATCATCGCGCACATCGACCACGGCAAGTCCACGCTTGCCGACCGGATGCTCCAGCTGACCGGTGTGGTCGACCAGCGGCAGATGCGCGCGCAGTACCTCGACCGGATGGACATCGAGCGCGAGCGCGGCATCACGATCAAGTCGCAGGCGGTCCGCCTCCCCTGGGCCCCCAGTGAGGACGAGTCGAAGACGACGCACATCCTCAACATGATCGACACCCCGGGCCACGTGGACTTCACCTACGAGGTCTCCCGCTCCCTCGCCGCGTGCGAGGGCTGCATCCTCCTGGTGGACGCCGCCCAGGGCATCGAGGCCCAGACCCTCGCCAACCTCTACCTGGCGATGGAGAACGACCTCACGATCATCCCGGTCCTCAACAAGATCGACCTGCCGGCCGCCCAGCCCGAGAAGTTCGCCGCCGAGCTGGCGAACCTCGTCGGCTGCGACCCGTCCGACGTCCTCAAGGTCTCCGCCAAGACCGGCGTCGGCGTCCCGGAGCTGCTGGACCGCGTCATCCGCGACGTGCCGGCCCCGGTCGGCGTCAAGGACGCCCCCGCCCGCGCGATGATCTTCGACTCGGTCTACGACGCCTACCGCGGCGTGGTGACGTACGTGAAGGTCGTCGACGGCACGCTCAAGAAGCGCGAGCGCATCCGGATGATGTCGACCGGCGCCGCCCACGAGCTGCTGGAGATCGGCACCAACTCGCCCGAGATGCTCCCGGCCGACGGCCTGTCCGTCGGCGAGGTGGGCTACCTGATCACGGGTGTGAAGGACGTCCGCCAGTCCAAGGTGGGTGACACGATCACCCAGTTCCAGGGCGGGGCCACCGACGCACTCGGCGGGTACAAGGACCCCAAGCCGATGGTGTTCTCCGGCCTGTACCCCCTGGACGGCTCGGACTACCCGGAGCTCCGCGAGGCCCTCGACAAGCTCCAGCTCAACGACGCCGCCCTGGTCTACGAGCCGGAGACCTCCGCCGCGCTCGGCTTCGGCTTCCGCGTCGGCTTCCTGGGCCTGCTGCACCTGGAGGTCATCCGGGAGCGCCTGGAGCGCGAGTTCGGCCTCGACCTGATCGCCACCGCGCCGAACGTGGTCTACCGCGTCCTCATGGAGGACGGCGCCGAGCACGAGGTCACCAACCCGAGCGAGTTCCCCACCGGCAAGATCGACGAGGTGCACGAGCCGGTCGTCCGGGCCACGATCCTGGCGCCCAGCGAGTTCATCGGCGCGATCATGGAGCTGTGCCAGACCCGCCGCGGCGTCCTGCTGGGCATGGACTACCTCTCCGAGGACCGCGTCGAGATCCGCTACACACTGCCCCTCGCCGAGGTCGTCTTCGACTTCTTCGACCAGCTGAAGTCCAAGACCCGCGGCTACGCCTCGCTGGACTACGAGCCCACCGGCGAGCAGATGTCCGATCTTGTCAAGGTCGACATCCTGCTGCACGGCGACAAGGTCGACGCGTTCTCCGCGATCACGCACAAGGACAAGGCGTACGCGTACGGCGTGCGGCTGGTCGCCAAGCTGCGCGAGCTCATCCCGCGGCAGAACTTCGAGGTGCCGATCCAGGCCGCCATCGGCTCCCGGGTCATCGCCCGTGAGACGGTCCGCGCGATCCGCAAGGACGTCCTCGCCAAGTGCTACGGCGGTGACATCTCCCGTAAGCGGAAGCTGCTGGAGAAGCAGAAGGAAGGCAAGAAGCGGATGAAGATGGTCGGCAACGTGGAGGTCCCGCAGGAGGCCTTCATCGCGGTGCTGTCCACCGACGACAGCGGCGGCGAGAAGGGCAAGAAGTAACGCCCGGGCCGTTCCGCAGCGCATGTGCCCGTCCCGTACCGGGGCGGGCATTTGCCGTATTCGGGGACATCCGTCCCGCCGGTCACAGCTTCAACAAGGCTTTCTTCGGCTCTTACGCCATGGCCCCAACGGCTTTAGTCTGATCACTGTTTGGAAGGTTACTCGCGAGTCACCAGCAACGAGGCGGGACCCCGGAGGATGCCGTGACGGAGACACAGACACTGATCGAGAACCGGCCGCCCTCCGTGGCGACGCTGTTCCTCGAACGGGTCGCTGCCACACCGGATGCGGAGGCCTACCGCCACCCGGTGCCCGCTCCCTCCGGCCAGAGCCCCGACGACTGGGCCTCGCTCACCTGGCGCCAGGCCGCCGACCGGGTCTTCGCCGCCGCTGCCGGCCTGATCACCCTCGGGGTGCAGCCCGAGGAGCGGGTCGCCCTCGCCTCCTCCACCCGGGTCGAGTGGATCCTCTCCGACCTCGGCATCATGTGCGCGGGCGCCGCCACCACGCCCGTCTACCCGAGCACCAACGCCGAGGAGTCGGCGTACATGCTCGCCGACTCCGAGAGCCGGGTCCTCATCGCCGAGGACGTCGCGCAGCTCGCCAAGGCCCGTCGGCACCGCGCCGAACTGCCCGCGCTCGCCCACGTCGTGGTGATCGACGAGGCGGACGTCCCGGCCGACGAGGACGACCCCGAGGACTGGGTCCTCT
Source organism: Streptoverticillium reticulum (assembly GCF_047456005.1). Lineage (NCBI taxonomy): Bacteria > Bacillati > Actinomycetota > Actinomycetes > Kitasatosporales > Streptomycetaceae > Streptomyces > Streptoverticillium reticulum. The sequence continues at coordinate 5,669,980 of NZ_CP179755.1, forward strand.
CCCTCGCCGAGCTGGAGCGCCGCGGGGCCGAGTACCTCAAGGCCCACCCCGACGCCGTCACCGACCGGATCGCCGCCCTGCGCCCCGAGCAGCTCGCCACCCTGATCTACACCTCCGGCACCACCGGCCGCCCCAAGGGTGTGCGGCTGCGGCACGACGCCTGGGCCTACATGTCCCGCGCCATCGAGGCCACCCAGCTGGTGCGCCCCGACGACGTGCAGTACCTGTGGCTGCCGCTCGCGCACGTCTTCGGCAAGGTGCTCACCACCGGGCAGATCAGCGTCGGGCACGTCACCGCCGTCGACGGCCGCGTCGACAAGATCATCGAGAACCTGCCCGTCGTCCGGCCCACCTACATGGCCGCCGTGCCGCGCATCTTCGAGAAGGTCTACAACGGCGTGGCCGGCAAGGCGCGCGAGAGCGGCGGAGCCCAGTACAAGATCTTCCGCTGGGCCGTCGACACCGCCCGCGAGTACGCCAAGGCGCAGCAGGACAACTTCCGCCGCACCGGCAGCAAGTCCGTGCCCTTCGGCCTCGCCGCCCGGCACCGGATCGCCGACGCCCTCGTCTACACCAAGATCCGGGCGGCCTTCGGCGGCCGGCTGCGCGCCTGTATCTCCGGCGCCTCCGCCCTCGCCCCCGACATCGGCTACTTCTTCGCCGGCGCCGGCATCCACATCCTGGAGGGCTACGGCCTCACCGAGACCAGCGCCGCCAGCTTCGTCAACCCCGGCGAGGCCTACCGCACCGGCACCGTCGGCAAGCCGCTGCCCGGCACCGAGGTCCGCATCGCCGACGACGGGGAGATCCTGCTGCGCAGCCCCGGCGTGATGGAGGCCTACCACGGGCAGCCCGAGCGGACCGCCGAGGTCCTGGAGCCGGACGGCTGGTTCCACACCGGCGACATCGGCGAGCTCTCCCCGGACGGCTACCTGCGCATCACCGACCGCAAGAAGGACCTGATCAAAACCTCGGGCGGCAAGTACATCGCGCCCGCCGAGATCGAAGGCCGGTTCAAGGCCGTGTGCCCGTTCGTCTCCACCATCCTGGTCCACGGCGCCGACCGGAACTACTGCACCGCCCTCATCGCCCTCGACGAGCCCGCCATTCTGGGCTGGGCCAAGGAGCACGGCATGGAAGGCCGCTCCTACGCGGAGGTGGTCGCGGCTGAGGAGACCGTGGAGCTCGTCGACGGCTATGTGCGCCGCCTCAACGAGGGGCTGCAGCGCTGGCAGACGATCAAGAAGTTCCGGCTGCTGCCGCGCGACCTCGACGTCGAGCACGGCGAGCTCACGCCGAGCCTCAAGCTCAAGCGGCCGGTCGTCGAGCGCGCGTACAAGAACCTGATCGAAGAGATGTACGAGGGCGCCCGCGAACGCTGAGAACAGGACCGGAACGGGCCCGGCGCCGGATGCCGGACAATGGGGGCATGCCTTCCGTACTGCCTGACGGCGAACCCATGCCCGAGGACGGGGCACTGCCCCGCCACGCCCTCGACGGCGCCGGGCAGCGGCCGCTCGGGTTCTACCTGCACGTCCCCTACTGCGCCACGCGCTGCGGGTACTGCGACTTCAACACCTACACCGCGAGCGAGCTGCGCGGCTCCGGCGGCGCCCTGGCCTCCCGCGACAACTACGCGGACACGCTGGCCGAGGAGATCCGCCTCGCCCGGAAGGTGCTGGGCGACGACCCCCGCCCGGTCGAGACCGTCTTCATCGGCGGCGGCACGCCCACCCTGCTGCCCGCCGCCGACCTCGGCCGGATGCTGGCCGCGATCCGCGACGAGTTCGGCCTGGCGCCCGGGGCCGAGATCACCACGGAGGCCAACCCCGAGTCGGTCGACCCGCGCTACCTGGCGGAGCTGCGGGAGGCCGGTTTCAACCGGGTCTCCTTCGGCATGCAGAGCGCCCGGCAGCACGTCCTCAAGATCCTCGACCGCACGCACACCCCGGGCCGCCCCGAGGCCTGCGTGGCCGAGGCCCGGGCAGCCGGCTTCGACCACGTCAACCTCGACCTGATCTACGGCACGCCGGGGGAGACGGATGACGACTGGCGCGCCTCCCTGGACGCCGCCGTCGGCGCCGGTCCGGACCACGTCTCGGCGTACGCGCTGATCGTGGAGGAGGGCACGCAGCTGGCGCGCCGCATCCGGCGCGGCGAGGTCCCGATGACGGACGACGACGTGCACGCCGACCGCTACCTGATCGCCGAGGACACGCTGTCCGCGGCGGGCTTCGCCTGGTACGAGGTCTCCAACTGGGCGACGAGCGAGGCCGGCCGCTGCCGGCACAACGAGCTGTACTGGCGCGGCGCCGACTGGTGGGGCGCGGGCCCCGGCGCCCACTCGCACGTGGGCGGGGTGCGGTGGTGGAACGTCAAGCACCCCGGCGCGTATGCGCAGGCACTGGCCGAGGGCCGCTCCCCGGGGGCCGGGCGCGAGGTGCTGCCGGAGGAGGACCGGCGGGTGGAGCGGGTGCTGCTGGAGCTGCGGCTCGTGGACGGCTGCCCGCTGTCGCTGCTGCGGTCGGCGGGTGCCGCCGCGGCTGCACGGGCGCTGGAGGACGGGCTGTTGCAGCCCGGGCCGTACGAGGACGGGCGTGCCGTCCTCACCTTGCGGGGGCGGCTGCTGGCGGATGCGGTGGTGCGGGACCTGGTGGACTGATTACCTGTTCGGGTGAACTGACGTGTGCGGGCTTGGTGCCCGCCTAGGCTCGTTCCATAGGCTGCCGCTCAATACACGCGGCAGATGTGGAGGACCACGGAGATGACCGCTGTGGATGAAGAAATGATCGCTCTCATCGACGAGCACCCCGAGGTGTTCGATCGATACAAGATCGAGCTTCTGCGGGGGGAAATCGTGATGATGGCGGGGCCTGACGTGGTCCACAACTTGATCGTTCTGTCTGTCCTGCGGCAGATTCCCGGTGACCGTTGGTGGCCGCTCCAGACTCAGGACATCGCCATCCCGGGCGAGGACAGTGAGCCACAGCCGGATCTCGTGGTGGTGGAGCAAGGTGCGGTTGAAGGCCCCGGGCGGCTCGTCCCCGCGGCGGCCGCCACGTTGCTCCTGGAAGTCGTCTCGAAGACCAGCGCCCTGCGGGACTACAACACCAAGCGGTCGATGTACGCGGCCGGGCAGGTGCCTGCCTACCTGATCGTCGATCCCTTCGCTGCCAAGTGCGTGCTGCTCACGGAGCCGGTTGGCGCCGGGGACGAAGCCGATTACCTGGCGAAGCGCACCAGTAAGTTCGGCGACCCGATCCCCCTCGACATGCTGGGCATCACCCTGGACACCTCGGACTTCAAGACCCTGCCCGGCACTCCGCGTTAGCCCCCCATCGTCACGAAGTCGATCAACTCCTCGACCCGTCCGAGGAGCTCCGGCTCCAAGTCCTTGTACGAGTGCACACTTGACAGGATCCGCTGCCAAGCGGCCCCCGTGTTCACCGGCCACCCCAGCGCCCGGCACACCCCCGTCTTCCAGTCCTCCCCCCGCGGCACCCGCGGCCACCCCGCGATGCCGACCGACGCCGGCTTCACCGCCTCCCACACGTCCACGTACGGGTGGCCCACCACCAGCACGTGGTCTCCCGTCACCTCCGCCGCGATCCGCGACTCCTTCGTGCCCGGCACCAGGTGGTCCACCAGGACCCCCAGGCGCGCATCCGGGCCCGGTCCGAACGACCGCACGATGGACGGGAGATCGTCGATGCCCTCCAGGTATTCGACGACCACGCCCTCGATCCGCAGGTCGTCGCCCCACACCCGTTCGACGAGTTCCGCGTCGTGCCGCCCCTCCACGTAGATCCGGCCCGCCCGGGCGACCCGGGCCCGGGCGCCGGGGACGGCGAGGGAGCCGGAGGCGGTGCGGGCCTGGGCAGTGGGCGGTGCGGACGCCGGGCGGACGAGCGTCACCACGCGTCCCTCCAGCAGGAAGCCGCGCGGTTCCATCGGGAACACCCGGTGCTTCCCGAAGCGGTCCTCCAGGGTCACCGTGGGGCCCTGTGCCGTCTTCTCGCAGCGGATCACCGCCCCGCAGAAGCCCGTTGTGACCTCTTCCACAACGAGGTCCGGCTCGGCCGGAACCTCCGGCGCGGGCGCCGTCCGCTTCCAGGGCGGGGTCAGATCAGGGCTGTACCGCTTGCTCTGCATGGGGGCCATTGTGGTTCATGATCACCGCCCCGCTCACGCGACACCGAACCGCGCCGCCAGCTCGTCACGTTGGCTCCGCACGAACCCCGCATCCACCACGGCCCCGTGCCCGGGCACGTAGAGCGCGTCCTCCCCGCCGAGCGCCAGCAGCCGGTCCAGGGCCGCCGGCCAGGCGTGCGGCAGGGCGTCGCTGCCCGCCTGGGGCTCGCCCGACTCCTCGACCAGGTCGCCGCAGAAGACGATGTCCGGGGCCCCGTCCCGGCCGACCGCCAGGACGGCCAGGTCGTGGGCGGTGTGCCCGGGACCGACGTTGGCCAGCAGCACCTGCTGTCCGTCCCCGTCCCCGTCCAGGTCCACCGCGACCTCGCCCGAGACCAGGTGGTGCGGCAGGACGAGCAGGTCCGCGGCCTCGGCCGCCTCCTCGGGGTCCACCCCGTGCCGTTCCGCGGTGCGCCGCATCGCCTCCCGCTCGCGCTGCATCAGTTCGTCGAGGCCCACGGCCCCGTACACCTTCAAGCCCGAGAACCCCAAAAACGCAGCCGTGCCCAGCACGTGATCGAAATGCGGATGCGTGAGCGCGACGTGCGTCACGGGCAGGCCGAACAGTTCCGTCACCTCGCGCCGGATCTCCGCCCCCGCCCGCAGCGTGGCCCCGGTGTCGACGACGAGCACGCCCGTACGTCCCGCGATCGCCCCGATGGTCTCGTCCCAGCCCGGCATTCTGCGGCGGGCGACGCCCGGCGCGAGCCGTTCCCAGTGCGCCTCCGCGGCGCCCGGTTCCCCTTGAGTTCCCATGCCGCGACGGTAGCCGGAGCGCGGTACCGTTGCCCGGCCTCCGGGCGCGCGGCGGGGACGGCCCTTGCCCCGGTCGTGGTGCCCGGCCGTACACTGGCTGAAGGGATCTGGCACTCGTGACCATGGAGTGCCAGGGGAACGGGCTCCGAGAGCCCCCCCGTGATCCTCGCAGAACCCGCAAGACGGCTGGACCACTGACTGGAGGTGCGCGCGGTGCTGAGTGAACGCAGGCTTGAGGTACTGCGCGCCATCGTCCAGGACTACGTGGGCACCGAGGAGCCCGTGGGCTCCAAGGCCCTCACCGAGCGGCACCGGCTGGGCGTCTCCCCGGCCACCGTGCGCAACGACATGGCCGCCCTGGAGGACGAGGGCTTCATCGCCCAGCCCCACACCAGCGCCGGCCGGATCCCCACCGACAAGGGCTACCGCCTCTTCGTCGACAAGCTCGCGGGCGTCAAGCCCCTGTCGACGGCGGAGCGGCGCGCCATCCAGAACTTCCTGGACGACGCCGTCGACCTCGACGACGTCGTGGCCCGCACGGTGCGGCTGCTCGCGCAGCTCACCCGGCAGGTCGCGGTGGTGCAGTACCCCTCGCTGACCCGTTCGACCGTGCGGCACGTGGAGCTGCTCTCGCTGGCTCCCGCCCGCATCATGCTCGTGCTCATCACGGACACCGGGCGCGTCGAGCAGCGCATGGTCGACTGCCCGGCGCCCTTTGGCGAGAACGCGCTGGCGGATCTTCGGGCGCGGCTCAACAGCCGGGTCGTGGGGCGGCGGTTCACCGATGTGCCGCCGCTGGTGCAGGACCTTCCCGAGTCCTTCGAGCAGGACGACCGCGGAACCGTTTCCACGGTGCTCGCGACCCTGCTGGAGACCCTCGTCGAGGAGACCGAGGAACGGCTGATGATCGGCGGCACTGCCAATCTCACTCGTTTCGGTCATGACTTCCCGCTGACGATCCGGCCCGTGCTGGAGGCGTTGGAGGAGCAGGTCGTGCTGCTCAAGCTGCTCGGCGAGGCCAAGGACTCGAGGATGACCGTGCGCATCGGTCATGAGATTGCCCACGAGGGACTGAACTCCACATCGGTGGTCGCCGTCGGCTACGGTTCGGGCGACGAGGCAGTCGCCAAACTCGGCGTGGTCGGACCGACCCGCATGGACTACCCCGGAACGATGGGAGCGGTACGCGCAGTGGCACGTTACGTCGGACAGATCCTGGCGGAGTCGTAAGTGGCCACGGACTACTACGCGGTCCTGGGCGTCCGCCGTGACGCCTCGCCGGACGAGATCAAGAAGGCCTTCCGCCGCCTCGCGCGCGAGCTGCATCCGGACGTCAATCCGGACCCGAAGACGCAGGAGCGGTTCAAGGAGATCAACGCCGCCTACGAGGTGTTGTCGGACCCGCAGAAGAAGCAGGTCTACGACCTCGGCGGCGACCCGCTGTCCGCCTCGGGCGGCGCGGGTGCGGCCGGCGGCTTCGGCGCCGGTTTCGGCAACTTCTCCGACATCATGGACGCCTTCTTCGGGCAGGCGTCGCAGCGCGGGCCCCGCTCGCGGACGCGGCGCGGCCAGGACGCCATGATCCGTATCGAGGTCGACCTCAACGAGGCCGCCTTCGGCACCACCAAGGACATCCAGGTCGACACGGCCGTCGTCTGCACCACCTGCAGCGGCGAGGGCGCGGCCCCCGGCACGTCCGCCCAGACCTGTGACATGTGCCGCGGCCGCGGCGAGGTCTCCCAGGTCACGAGGTCCTTCCTGGGCCAGGTCATGACCTCCCGCCCCTGCCCCCAGTGCCAGGGCTTCGGGACGGTCGTCCCCACGCCCTGCCCGGAGTGCGCGGGCGACGGCCGCGTGCGGTCGCACCGCACGCTCACGGTCAAGATCCCGGCCGGTGTGGACAACGGCACCCGCATCCAGCTCGCGGGCGAGGGCGAGGTCGGCCCGGGCGGCGGCCCGGCGGGCGACCTCTACGTGGAGATCCACGAGAAGCCGCACCCGGTCTTCCAGCGCCGCGGCGACGACCTGCACTGCACGGTCACCCTCCCGATGACGGCGGCCGCGCTCGGCACCAAGGTGCCGCTGGAGACGCTGGACGGCGTCGAGGAGATCGACATCCGGCCCGGCACCCAGTCCGGCCAGTCGATCCCGCTGCACCAGCGCGGCGTCACGCACCTGCGCGGCGGCGGCCGGGGCGACCTGATCGTGCACGTCGAGGTCCAGACGCCCGCGAAGCTGGATCCGCAGCAGGAGGACCTGCTGCGGCAGTTGGCGAAGCTGCGGGGCGAGGAGCGTCCGATGGGCGAGTTCAAGCCGGGGCAGCAGGGGCTGTTCTCGCGGTTGAAGGATGCGTTCAACGGTCGCTAGGCGTTCCGTGGGAAGTGCGGTGCGTTGACTGCGGGTCGGCTGTGGCCGGTCGCGCAGTTCCCCGCGCCCCTTCGGGGCGCGATCACGCACCGCACTTCGCTGAATCCGGTGGAAAGGCCCGTCCCAGGGCCTGTGCAACGATGTTGGTATGGCTCTCCTGAGCGACCTGTTCCCGCACCCCGTCGTGCAGGCCCCCATGGCCGGTGGCGCAAGCCGCCCCGCGCTGGCCGCGGCCGTCTCCGAGGCCGGCGGCCTCGGATTCCTGGCCGCCGGGTACAAGACCCCGGCCGCCATGTACGAGGAGATCAAGCAGCTCCGCGCGCTCACCTCCCGCCCCTTCGGCGTCAACCTGTTCCTGCCGCAGCCGCCCGCCGCCGACCCGGCCGCGGTCGGGGTCTACGCCGAGCAGCTGGCCGGCGAGGCCACCTGGTACGACACCCCGCTCGGCGAGTGGGACCGCGACGCCGACGACGCCTACGAGGCCAAGCTGGCCATCCTCCTCGACGACCCCGTCCCGGTCGTCTCCTTCACCTTCGGCTGCCCGTCCCCCGAGGCCCTCGCGGCCCTCGCCGCGGCCGGCACCCGCACCGTCGTCACCGTCACCTCGCCCGCCGAGGCGGAGGCGGCCCGGCGGGCCGGTGCGGACGCGGTGTGCGCCCAGGGCGTCGAGGCCGGCGGTCACCAGGGCACCCACCACGACGACCCGCACGCGGACGGCACCGGCGCGGGCATCGGTCTGCTGTCCCTGCTGGCGCAGCTGCGCGAGACGGTACGGATCCCGGTGGTCGCCGCGGGCGGGCTGATGCGCGGCGCCGACATCGCCGCCGTGCTCGCCGCGGGCGCCTGCGCCGCCCAGCTCGGCACGGCCTTCCTCGCCTGCCCCGAGTCCGGTGCGCACCCGCTGCACAAACGGGCCCTCACCGACCCGCTGTTCGTCCGCACCGAGCTCACCCGGGCCTTCTCCGGGCGTCCGGCACGCGGTCTGGTGAACAGATTCGTCCGGGAGCACGGCCCGTACGCCCCGGCCGCGTACCCGCAGGTGCACTTCCTGACCGCCCCGCTGCGCAAGGCGGCCGCCGCGGCCGGCGACCCGCAGGCCCTCGGCCTCTGGGCGGGCCAGGGGCACCGCCTGGCCCGTGAACTTCCGGCGGCCGAGCTCGTGCAGCTGCTGGTCGCCGAACTCGGCGCGGCAAGCGCGCCGTCGAACCGAGGGAGCAAGTAGAACCATGACAGCGCCGGTCTTTCTGGTCGAGGAGGACGCTCTCACGGGCGTCTTCCCCGGTACGGTCTTCCCGCTCGACGGCCCCGAGGGCCGGCACGCGGTCTCCGTGCGCCGGCTGCGGGTGGGCGAGGAGATCGTCCTGACGGACGGCGCGGGCACCGGCGTGCACGGCACCGTCGCGGCCGTCGAGGGCAAGGACCACCTCGACGTGGCCGTCACCTCGGTGCGCTCCGAGCCGCTGCCCCAGCCGTCGATCACCGTCGTCCAGGCCCTGCCCAAGGGCGACCGCGGCGAACTCGCCGTCGAGACCATGACGGAGACGGGCGTCGACGCCATCGTGCCCTGGTCCGCGGCGCGTTGCGTCACGCAGTGGAAGGGCGAGCGCGCCGCGAAGTCCCTCGGCAAGTGGCGCTCGACGGCCCGCGAGGCGGGCAAGCAGTCGCGTCGCCTGCGCTTCCCCTCGGTGGCCGGGCAGATGACGACCAGGCAGGTCGCGGAACTGCTGTCGGAGGCCGACTTCGCGGCCGTCCTGCACGAGGAGGGCAGCACCCCGCTGGCCACGGCCGAGCTCCCGGAGACCGGCCGCATCGTCATCGTCGTCGGCCCCGAGGGAGGCGTCTCCCCGGAGGAGCTCGCCGCCTTCGCCGCGGCGGGCGCCCACCCGTACCGGCTGGGCCCGAGCGTGCTGCGCACGTCCACGGCGGGCACGGCCGCGGCGGCCCTGCTGCTGGGGCGGACGGGGCGCTGGAGCTAGGGGGACGGGCGTGCAGCTGAGAGCGCGGGACTACGAGCGGATGCTCGACCTCGCCGTCGCCGTCCTGGAGAACGGCGACACCGACACGTCCTGGCACCTGATCACCGGCCACCTGCTGGAGGCGTTCGGCTGTCACTCGGCGACGTACACGGCGGGCAACGTCGCCGACGGCACCGGGCATGCGGAGGGCTGGGCCCCCGAACGGCTCAGTGCGCACGTGGGCGACCTCGTGCAGCGGCGGATCCGGCAGCGCCACCCGCTGTTCTTCTACACGAGCCCGCTGGAGCCCCGGCCCCCGGTCAACGTCAGCGAGATCTGCGCCCGTTGGCGGCACACGGAGTGGTACAGCGAAGCGCGCCGCGACTTCGGTGCCGCCTACCAGATGGGCGTGCCGCTGCCCGGCGAGCACGGCATCCTGCGCAACATCGTCCTGGGCCGCGACGCCGACTACACGGCACGCGAACTCGCCTTCGCCACCCGCATCCAGCCGCTCCTGGTCGGCGTCGCCAACCACGTACGGGAGCTGCGCCGCCTGCGCGCCGGATCCCTGCCCGCCCCCGTGATGACGGGGCACGGCCTGACGCCGCGCGAACTGACCGTCCTGGGCCTGCTGGCGGAGGGGCTGACGACGGAGGCGATCGCGCGGCGCCTGGCGATCTCGCCGCACACGGTCAACCGGCACCTGGAGAAGGTGTACCGGAAGCTGGGGACGAACAACCGGGTGTCGACTGTGCGGGTCGCCCGGCGGGCGGGGCTGGTGGCGTGATGCGGCGCCCCGTCAGGGGCGCGGGGAACTGCGCGACCAGCCACGACGCGCCCGCAGTTGAAGTCCCGGGGTTTTCGCCCCGGATCCCGGGGCGGTGCGTCGTCTGCGGGCCGTCGGGGGCTGGTCGCGCAGTTCCCCGCGCCCCTTACGGGGCGCCCAGCAGCGCCCGGGTCTGGTCGATGTCGGCCTGGGCCCGGCGCTGTTCGAAGAGGTCGAGGGCCGCTTCCAGGCAGGTGCGGGCCCGGGTGTGCTGTCCGAGGCGGTCGAGGCTGCAGCCGAGGGCCCGGAGGAGGCTGCCCTCGAGGACGGGGCTGGTCCGGCGGGCCACGGGCAGGAAGGTCTCGGCGACGTCCGCCGCCAGGCGGTGCCGTCCCGTCTGGACGTGGAGGTCGGCCATCAGCACGCCGGTGGCCGCCTCGAAGGCCGTCACGTTCAGGGTGCGGAACAGCTCCAGCGCCTCCTGGGCGCGCTGGAGCGACGCGTCGGCGTCGTCGCACAGGCGCAGCACCCGGGCCAGGTAGTACAGGCCGATCGCCTTGGACACCGAGGGCTCCCCGCCGACCAGCCGGGCGCCGCGTTCCGCCGCGTCGCGGGCCTCGGTGAGCCGGCCCTGCCGGGCGTAGTTGAAGGCCAGTTCGCCCAGCGCGGTGCCCTCGGCCGTGCCGGCGCCCGCGGCGCGGAAGAGGCGCACCGAGGCCTCGCCGTGCCCGACCGCCTCGTCGGTTCGGCCGCCGACGCGGGCGCCCGCGCACAGCGTGAGGTGGGCCCATCCGCGCAGCCGGGCGTCGGAGCCGTCGGCGCACAGCGCGATGGAGCGCCGGAGTTCGGACTCGGCCTCGGCGAAGGAGCTCGCGTGCCACAGGGCGTTGCCGCGGACGTAGCGGGCCAGGGCCTCGGCGGTCCGGTCGCCGCGGGCCGCCGCGGCCTCGGCGACCCGCGCGGCCTGGGCGGTCACCTCGGTCTGGTGGGTGACGCCGGGCAGCACGTTGTTGAGCTTGTCGACGAGGTCGGCCGCCTGGGCCAGCGGCAGGGCGCCGTCCGCGCAGGCCCGGTCGATCAGCGCCCGCTGGACGGGTATCTCCTCGTGCATCCAGCCGGTCGCGTCCTGCGCGGTGCCGAAGGCGAGGCCGGACGCGGCCACCGGCACGTCGATGAGCCGGCGTTCGGCGGGGTCCACCGAGTGCGACGCGGCGTCCGCGGCCCGCGCGGTGGCCAGGCAGAAGTCCAGCAGCCCGGCGAAGGCGCGGGACGTCTCCGCGGGGGTGTCGTCGCGGCCGTTCCTGGCCCGGGCGAAGACCCGCACCAGGTCGTGGAAGTGGTACCGGCCCATCCGGCGGGATTCGACGAGGTTGAGGTCGACCAGGGACTCCAGGAGGTCCTCGGTGCTCTCCGTGTCCCGGCCGAGGAGCGCGGCGGCGCAGTGCACGCCGAGGTCCGGCGCGTCCACCGCGGACAACAGCCGGAAGGCCCGGGCCTGTTCGGGGGAGAGCTTGGAGTAGGAGAGCTCGAAGGTGGCCTCCACGGCGAGTTCGCCGGTGGCCAGCTCGTGCAGCCGCCGGTGCTCGTCGTCCAGCCGCCGCACCATGTCGGCCAGGGTCCAGCCGGTCTCCGCGGCCAGGCGCGAGGCGGCGACCCTGATGGCCAGGGGCAGCCGGCTGCACGCGGCCACGATCGCGGCGGCCGCCTCCGGCTCGGCGTCGCAGCGGCGGTCGCCGACGATCCGCCGGAGCAGGGCGAGGGCCTCGGCGGCCGGCATCACGTCGAGCCGCAGGTGCTGCGCCCCGGCCAGCCCGGTCAGCCGGGCGCGGCTGGTCACCAGGACGGCGCTGCCCGCGGCCCCGGGCACCAGCGGCTGCACCTGGCCGTCGGAGGCCGCGTTGTCCAGCAGCAGCAGGACCCGGCGCTCGGCCATCAGCGAGCGGTAGAGCGCGATGCGCTCGTCGCCGTCGTCCGGGACATCGTTGTCGGCCACGCCCAGGGCGTGCAGGAAGGAGGCCAGGACGGCCTGCGGGTCCAGGGGGTCGCGGTCGGCGCCGCGCAGGTCCGCGTAGAGGTGCCCGTCGGGGAACCGGTCCGCGATCCTGCGGGCCGTGTGGACGGCGAGGGTGGTCTTGCCCACGCCCGGGACGCCGTTGACGGCGGAGACCACGACGGCCTGCGTGCCGGGCTGGGTGAGCATCCCGGTGAGGGTGCCGACGGCCTCGGCGCGGCCGGTGAAGTCGCCGATGCCGCACGGCAGCCGGTGGGCCTCGGGGATGCTGTCCGCGTCGAAGGCCAGGTGGGCGGGTTCGGCGGCGGGCCGGACCGCGGGGTCCGCGCACAGGATCCGCTGGTGCAGCTGCTGCAGGGCCGGGCAGGGCCTGCGCTCGGGCGCCGGCAGGTGGCCCAGTTCGGCCTCCAGGAACCGCCGGGTGTCCTCGTACACGCTCAGCGCCTCGGCCCGGCGGCCGGCCTGGTACAGCGCCAGCATCTGGACGCCGCGCAGGCGTTGGCTCGCCGGGTACTCGATGACCAGGGCGCCCGCCTCGGCGTGCAGGTCCGGCCGGTCCCCGATCTCGGCGTCCAGCTCCAGGCGCGTCTCCAGCAGCGACTGCCGGACGGCGCAGAGCCGGTCGCGCACGGCCCTCGCGTGCGGGCCGTGCAGGCCGGCCAGCGGCTCGGCGGACCACAGCTCCAGTGCGCCCGCCACCACGTCCCGGGCCTGCGCGGCCGTGCCGCCCGCGGCCCGGACCCGGGCGGCCTCCCCCTCCGCCCGCTCGAACGCCCAGGTGTCCACGGCCTCGGCGGGCACCCGCAGAGCGTAGCCGTCGCCGACGGTGACCAGCAGCGGCGCGTCGGCGGAGTGCCCCAGCACGCGGCGCAGCCGGTGGATGTGGGTGCGGACGGACTGGCCCGGCCTGGTCGGCCGGTCCGCCTCGGCCCAGACCCCGTCCGCGATCAGCGGGACCGACACCGTGCGCCCCGCGGCGGCGAGCAGGATCGCCAGCACCTCGCGCTGCTGGGGCCTGCCCAGGCCGAGTTCGGCGCCGGCGCGCCAGGCGCGGACCGGTCCCAGCAGCCCGAACCCGAGCAGGTGCGCGGGTTCCTCGGCGGGTCTGCCTCCGTTGCGGGCCCCCTCGTGCGACGTCATGATGTGCTCCCTCCCCGACATGCACAGCTCATACATGAAGTACGCACATATGATGGGATGTCGGGTCGCGTGAATGGCGAAGCGACACGGCTTGGGGCGTGACGTGACACTGCATTTCCGGACTCTGGGACCGCTGCGGATCCGGCAGGGGGGCGCCGAGGCCCCCGTGGGCCGGCCCCAGCAACAGGCCGTCCTGGTGGCGCTGTTGGCGGCCCGGGGCAGGCCGCTGACCACCGGGCAGCTCCTGCGCGCCGTCTGGGACGAGGACGAGGAGCACTGGCCGGCCCGGCCGAAGCGGGCCCTGGCCACTCACGTCTACCGGCTCCGGCAGCTGCTGGCGGCCGGGGACGGGGCCGCGGCGCTGCACCAGGCCGGGCAGGGGTACGTGCTGGAGACCGGGCCCGGGACCGTCGACATGCACTGCTTCGACGACGCCGTCCAGGCCGCCGCCACGGCCCGGCAGCAGGGCGACCCGGCTGGCGCGCACGCCCTGCTGACCCGGGGCCTGGGCCTCTGGTACGGCAGCGCCCTGGACGGCGTTCCCGGCCCCCTGGCCGAGCGGATCCGGCAGCGGCTGGAGGCCAGCCGCACGGCGGCCCTGGAGGCGCGGCTGTCCCTCGACGTCGCCGGCGGGCGTCACGCCGAGGTGCTCCCGGAGATCGCGGCGCTGGCCGCGGGGCCGGATCCCTCCGGGCAGCTGCAGTCCCTGCTCATGCTCGCCCTCTTCCGCAGCGGTCGCCGGGACGAGGCGCTCGCCGTCTACGAGCGCGCCCGCGGGCAGGCAGAGGAACTCGGCCTCGACCCCGCGCCCGAACTGGTGCGGGTGCACCGGCAGATCACCGATGGAACCGCCGCTGCACCCGCCGCCTGTCGTCCCCGCCATCTGCCCGCCGACACGGTGGACTTCACCGGGCGGGACGAGGAAGTCGCCCTGCTCGTCCGGGCCCTGGAGTCCGGCGCGCGGACGGCTGTCGTGCGGGGAGCCGCCGGGACCGGGAAGACCGCACTCGCCGTCCATGCGGCGCACCGCCTGCGCGAGGCCTGTCCCGACGGCCAGCTCTACGGCGACCTGAAGGCCTCGCACGCGGCGCCGGTCCGGCCCGCCCGGGTCCTCGCCGCCTTCGTCCGGGCGCTCGGCGGGGACGTCCCGGAGGACGAGGCCGACGTGGCCGCCGCCTACCAGGAGGCCCTCGACGGACGCCGGGTCCTGGTCGTGCTCGACGACGTGCAGGACCTCGACGGCATCCGCCCGTTGATCCCGCGGCACCCCGGCTGCGCGGCTCTCGTCACCGGCCGGACGCCGGCCGGGCTCCTCCCCGGTGCCCGGCAGGTCGCCCTCGGTGCCTTCTCCGTCGACGACGCGCTCGGTCTGCTCGTCCGCACGCTCGGGGCGGCACGCGTCGCGGCCGAACCGGACGCCGCACGCGCCCTGGCCGAGGCCTGCCGGTGCCATCCGGCGCTGCTGCGGACGGCGGCGGCACGGGCTGCCGCCCGGCCGCACTGGTCGCTGGCGAGCATGGCCGAGCGGATGGCCAGGGGGTGAGCGGGGGTGAGCGGGAGCGTCAGGACGCCGACGACCAGAGGATGTCGCAGGAGGGCAGTGTGATCCCGTACGGGGCCGTGCTGTGGCAGACCCTGCCGTTGTCGCCGTAGATGGTCAGGTGACCGGTGAAGTCGAGAAGGAGCTTCACCGGGTAGGAGCGGTTGCCGCGCTGGGTGCCGCTCGCCCAGCATGCGTGGCCGTCCTGTGCGTAGACCACGAGGTTTCCGTCGCTCTGCATCACGGCCTTGGCGCCGCAGCCGACCGTCTTGGAGTCCCACAGGGGGTAGCCGTTGATGTAGGCGACGAGGTTGCCGTCCTGCTGCATGATCAGCCGGGCCGGTCCGTTGTCGAGGTGCCAGCCGGGGTAGAGGGGCTCGTCGTTCCAGATGGTGGTGTGGGCGTCGTCGATGGCCGCGTTCGCCGTCCCGCCGGTGGCCAGCAGGCCCGCCGCGGCGAGCACGGCCGATGCTGCGAGGCCGGTCAGGCGGCGGGCGATCGACGAGCGGTTGGTTCTGATGGGGCTCATGACGAGCCTCTCTTCTTTGAGTGACACATGGGCAAAAAGGGGCAACGGCGAAGCGTTGCCATAAGAGCGTGTCCTGGCTCGTTCAACAAGCGGTCAACAAGTCGTTGACGGCTGCGTGGGGGGGGCGGCGGAAGGAAGGACACCGGCTTCCGGTCAACAACCTGTCAACACCGCCTCCGCCGTGGCGTGTCCGCCCGTCCCGCTGCCATGCTGGCCGCATGCTGACGAGCGCCGGATCCGCCCTGGGAACCCCGAACTGGATCACGTTGAGCACACCCGACCCCGCGGCCTCCGCCGGGTTCTACGGGGCCCTGCTGAGCTGGGAGTTGACGGCCGGCGGCCTCTTCCGGCTCGCGGGGCGGACGGTGGCGGGGGCCGTGGCCGATTCCCGTACCGGACGGGGCGCGTGGACCGTGTCCTTCCGCACGGCGGACGCGGCGGCGACGGCCGCGGCCGTGGAGCGGGCGGGCGGGTACGCCGGTCCCGGCGGGCTCGCCGACCCCGCGGGGGCCCGGTTCGCCGCCCGGGAGCCCGGCGAGGGACCGGTCCTGGAGACGGTCGACGCCCCGGGTTCGCTGTGGTGGACGCAGCTCTACACGCCCGACGTGGAGCCGGCCAAGGATTTCTACCGCGCCGTCTTCGCCTGGGACACCCACGACCTCGTCCTCGAACGCGGCGCCACCTACACGGTGCTCGCCCCGCGCGGCGTCGGCATGGAGGGCGCGCACGGCGGCATCATGCAGCCGCTCGACGCGACCCCCGTCGGCTGGCTGCCGTACTTCGCGGTCGGGAACTGCGATGCGGCGGTGACCGCGGCCATCGAGAACGGCGGCCAGGTGGTCCACCCGCCGGAGTCCCAGCGGGGCATCGGCCGGCAGGCCACGCTGCGGGACCCCTTCGGCGCGTGGTTCGCGGTGAACGCAAAGGCCGGTGCGTAGGGCCTGTCCGGCGGATCTTCGCTCGTGGGTGCGGTGCGCCCCGAAGGGGCGCGGGGAACTGCGCGAGCAACCACGACGCACCCGCAGTTGAAGTCTCGGGGCTTCGCCCCGGACCCCAGGGACAGTGCGTCGGCTGCAGGCCGTCGGTGGCTGAGCGCGCAGTTCCCCGCGCCCCTGACGGGGCGCTGCGGTGCCGCGCGACGAAGATCCGCCGGACCCGGCCCAGGGCCCTAGGAACTTCTTCCTATCGCGCGGAAGCAGGCCGTCCGGCAGGCTGATGAGCAACGGGAAGCCGCGCCGTACCGAGCACGGGGGGATCGATAGGGCACGCGTTCCCGGCCGACCGGCCCCCGTCCCCGCCTACCCGGGGACGGGGGTTCGCGGCCCCACCCGCTCGTACACCCGGAACGCCCACCAGCAGAGCAGCAGGGCCATCGCGAACGCGGGCATCCACGTGAGCCTGTTCAGCAGCCAGTCGAGGCCGTCCGGGGCCGTGTGCAGGCCCGGCAGGTACGAGCCCGCCAGCAGGCCCGTCGTGGTGACCGCCATCAGTGCCGTCTGGTGCCACAGGAAGACCGTCATCGCCGACAGGTTCACCAGGGCCACCGCCGCCCACGCCGCCGGGCGCCGGTGCAGCGCGCGGCGCAGGGGCTCGCGGAGCAACAGGGCCGCGCCGCACTGGGCCAGGCCGAAGGTCACCGCCGCCAGGGTCGGCGGACTGAGGTTGGAGACCGCGGCACCGGGGACGCCCACCATGGAGGCGGGGTAGCCGCACCAGGCGACCAGCGCGGCCGTCGCCGCCGCCCCGCCGGCCAGCAGGGCCCAGCCGCTCCGCCGCGAGGTGAAGGCGCCCCGCGCCCACGCGGCCCCCACGCAGTACGGGACCAGCCAGCCCGCCGCCACGTTCACCCAGCCCGCCCAGGCGGGCCCGCCCGCGCCGAAGCGGACCAGGTCCACCGCCGCCACCACGGCGAGCGGCCACACCGGGTGCAGCCGCCGCACCAGCGGCGTCAGCGCCGTGAGCCCCGCGAACACCAGCAGGAACCACAGGGGGGACAGGACGAGTTGCAGCAGGGTGCGGACCGTCTCCAGGCCCGTGCCCGCCGCCAGCATGCAGGCCGCCGTCACGGTCCACAGGGCGAGCAGCACCGCCACCGGGCGGAAGAGCCGGGCCAGCCGGGCCGCCAGCCACCGGCCGTAGCCCGTGCCGCGGGCGCGGGCCGACGCGTACCCCTTCGCCGCCACGTGGCCGCCGACCAGGAAGAACACGGCCAGCGTCTGAAACACCCACGACACCGGGGTCAGCCACGGCATGCGCTCCAGCGGGCTCGCCCCGTGCAGCGCGCCGCCGTCCGCGACGAGCGCGGTGACCAGCCAGTGGCCGAGCACGACGCCCAGGACGGCGACGGCGCGCAGCGCGTCCACGGCGCGGTCGCGGCCGGGCGGCGTCGCGGCGTCGATCCTCCGGACGAGGGCGTGCGGTTCAGCCATGGGACCGCTCCACCGGCTCCTTGCCCAGCGCGATCCGCGCCAGGTTCCGCAGCGGGAGCGAACCCGGCTTGTGGTACTCGCTGTGCCCGCCGTCGCCCGCCGCGAAGACGCGGGCGCCGAAGGCCGGCGAGACGGGGTCGGCGCCGAAGCCGACGGTCGTGCCGAAGAGGTGCGCGCTGGTGTGCGGGACGCCGCCCACCCAGTCGTCCGTGCCGCGCCCGGCCCAGACCCTGCCCGGCGTGTGCAGCGCCGCCGCGCTGTCCGCGCCGGTGCCGGGGCTGCCGTACAGGGCGATGTCCGCGACCGCGAGCCCGCTCGCGGCGCGGCCGCACACCACGGAGCCGTAGGAGTGGCCCAGGAGCGAGATCGCCGCGTTCTTGTTGATGCGGTGCAACGAGCCGGTGAACGCGCGCAGTTCGCGTGCCGCCTCGTCCGCGCGCCCGGTGGTCAGCACCTCCGGGCTCACCGTGCCCGGCGTCGCGTAGCCGAGCCAGGCGACGACGGCGACCCGGGCCGCCGGGTCCTGGCGGCGCAGCTCGTCGCGGAGCGCGGCCGCGCTGCCGCCGAGGGTCTTGTACGGGGTGCCGCCGCGGGTGTCGTACGTGTCCAGGGTGGTGTCCGCGCCGGGGACCAGGACCGCGATGCGGTCGGCCGCGGGGAGGTCGCCGAGGACCTCGACGGCGCGGCCGCCGCCGCGGGCGTCGAAGGAGAGGAAGTGCCGGGCGGGATCGGCGAACGCCCGCAGCCGGGACGCCCGGCCGTGATCGCCGTGGGCGTCGGCCATGCGGGCCGCCTCGGTGATGGTGGCGCGGTTGGCCGCGTAGCGGGTGGCGGGGCCGTCGGCGGGGGAGAAGGCGGCCGGCATCGGTGCCGGCACCGATGCCGGGGCCTCGGCGGCTGCTGCGGTCGGGACGGCGATGGCGGTCACGACCGCAGCGGTCGCCAGGGCGCGGCGCAGCCGCCGGGGGCGGTTCTTCTGGGAAATCACCCTTCAAGGGTCTTGGGCTGCGGGCCGCCGGGCCATGGAGGTGCTGGGCGTATCGGGGTGGGGGTTTCCCTACCTTGTGGGCTGGTGCGGGCCGGTTTGTGGCTGGTCGCGCCCACGCGGCGGAGCCGCTGGGGGCACTTCCCGCGGTAGCCGGGGGAGGCCCCTGGGACAGGGGGAGTTGGTTCCGGACACGGCCCCCGGTCGCCGTCCGGAGGCCGTCTTCCGCTGCGCCCGCAGGGGTGGAAAACTGCCCTGTATGGGTGCGTTGAGGGGCTTACGCGTCCCACGGGCGCGGTATGCGGCCGTCGCCGTCGCTCTCACGGGCGCGGCCGCCGCGGCACTCGTCGGCTGCGAACCGGCCGGCGGGCTCGATTCGGTGAGCGTCGCCGTCGTCACCGGCAAACAGGCCACGGACCAGCTGGAGCACAGCGGCGTGCACGTGGCGTATCTGACGTGCCAGGGCAAGGCGAAGAGCAGCGCCCCGGCGAGCAGCAGCGGTTCGCCCGCTCCCGTCACCGCCGTCGGCGTGGACTGCGAGGGGAAGACCTCCGACGGCAAGCAGATCCTCGTCTACGGCACGGTCACCGGCATCAGCGGCGAGGCGTGCGTGCGGGGCAGTCTGACGGGCAAGGTCGACGGGAAGACCAAGTTCACGGTGACGGTGCTGGGCGACTGCTCGAAGGCGAGCACCACCGCCCCGGCCACCCCGGGCTCGTGGACCCCGTGGACCCCGCCGCCCCCGTCACATGAACAGAGCTGCAGCTGCCCGCCGGCCGAGCCGGCCCGGCCCTCCCCGAGCTGCAGCAGCACCTTCCACGGCAAGTGAGCGCGAACGACGGCCTGCGGCCCCCGTGATCACGGCCTCGTGCAGGCGGCCCGGTAACATCCGGTCCGTACGAGCCGACGACCCGGGAGGAGCCCACCGGTGGCGGGAGAACCGCAGGCCGACTGCCTGTTCTGCAAGATCGTTGCGGGGGAGGTGCCGGCGACCGTCGTCCGCGAGACCGAGACGACCGTGGCCTTCCGCGACATCAACCCCCAGGCCCCCACGCACGTCCTGGTGATCCCCAAGGTCCACTACCCGGACGCCGCCTCCCTCGCCGCCGCCGAGCCGCAGGTCATGGCCGACATACTGCGGGAGTCCGGTCAGGTCGCGGCCGACGACAAGGTGGACGACAAGGGCTACCGGGTCGTCTTCAACACCGGGGCAGGCGCCGGGCAGACCGTCTTCCACGCGCACCTGCACGTGCTCGGTGGCCGCGGCCTCAACTGGCCGCCCGGGTAGTCCTCGTGTCCGTACGCGAACTCGTCGTCCTCGGCACCGCCAGCCAGGTGCCCACCCGGCACCGCAACCACAACGGCTACGTCCTGCTCTGGGACGGCGAGGGCCTGCTCTTCGACCCCGGCGAGGGCACCCAGCGCCAGATGGTGCGCGCCGGGGTCGCCGCCCACGACCTCAACCGGCTGTGCGTCACCCACTTCCACGGCGACCACTCGCTGGGCCTGGCCGGGGTCATCCAGCGCATCAACCTCGACCGCGTCCCGCACCCGGTCACCGCGCACTACCCGTCGAGCGGCCGCCGCTTCTTCGACCGGCTGCGGTACGCCACGGCCTACCGCGAGACGGTGCAGCTGGAGCAGCAGCCCGTCTCCGGCAAGGGCGCCGTCCTGGTGGACGGCCCGTCGTACGTCCTGGAGGCGCGGCGCCTGTCGCACCCCGTCGAGTCCTACGGCTACCGGCTCGTCGAGCCGGACGGCCGCCGCATGCTGCCCGGGCTGCTGGCGGAGCACGGCATCTCCGGCCCGGACGTGGGCCGGCTCATGCGCGAGGGCGAGGTCCGCGGCGTCACGCTCGACGAGGTGAGCGAGGTGCGGCGCGGGCAGCGCTTCGCGTTCGTCATGGACACCAGGCTCTGCGAGGGCGTCTATGCGCTCGCGGAGGGCTGCGACATGCTCGTCATCGAGTCCACGTTCCTGGACGAGGACGCCTCGCTGGCCGTCGAGCACGGCCACCTGACGGCGGGCCAGGCGGCCCGCGCGGCGGCCGAGTCGGGGGTCCGGCACCTGGTGCTCACGCACTTCTCGCAGCGGTACGACGACCCGTCGGCCTTCGAACGCCAGGCGCGTGCCGCGGGCTTCGAGGGCGAGCTGACGGTGGCGAAGGACCTGATGCGGGTGCCGGTGCCGAAGCGGCGGTGACGCTCAGCAGGCCTCGCCCGCGGGTGCGAACCCGTGGGCGAGCAGCGCCGCGTCGACCCGGCTGCTGACGCCGCACTTGGTGTAGATGCTGGTGACGTAGGACTTCACCGTGGCGAAGGTGAGCCCGAGCCGCGTCCCGATCTCCCGGTTGGTCAGCCCCTGCCCGATCAGGGCCAGCACGTCGTGCTCGCGGGCCGTCAGCCGGGGCGCCGCACCGGCCGGTGCCTGCCGGGCGAGGGCGCACGGACCTCCGCGAGCCCGGGAAGTTCTGCGGCCGCGAGGACGACGTCCACGGAACCGCCGAGCGCCGCCGCCGTCATCTCGGGTGCCGTACTCGCCCATTCCGCCGCCACCCCGCCTGCGGTCTCCAGCGCGGACGACAGCGATTCCCGCGCGAGCGCACTGTGATGGACGACGGCAACCCGAATCATTCCGTTTTCCCCCGTGTATACGTGTCAACGCCACGTGATCCTTCCATCACGTTGTGCGGACTTCCCGGGAATGTCGCCAAGATCACGTGTGGTGGGTGGAGATGCCGGTTCAGGGTGAATCGCACCGCCTACGACCCAGTACCGGCCGGATGGCCGGGGACGGAGGGACGTGGTGGTGGTCGGTGGCGAACGGCAGAGTCCGGCTGGTACCCAACTCGTCCTTGTACCGGGAGCTTTCTGCCATGCGCATCCGTACCTTCGTCGCCACCGGCGCCGTACTCGCCGCCGCGGCGACCGGCGCCCTGACCCAGTCGGCCGTTGCCGCACCCGCAACCACCCCGTGGTCGGCCTCCTACGGGACGGCCGCCGTGGCGGGCACCAAGTGGGTGGAGCACCGTGACTCCGGGCTCACCCCGCTCGTCTGGCAGGGGACGTTGAAGAACACAGGCTCGGGCTGCTACTCGGTGTGGACCTCGGTGGCTCACGACATGTGGGGCATGGGGCCGGAGAAGCAGGCCACGCAGTGCGGAGCCGGCAGCGTGTCCTTCTCCCAGGAGGACAGCAGTCTCACGTTCACCTCGGTCCAGGTCGTCGTGTGCCGGGGCGACAAGGACACGACGGACTGCGGGAGCTGGGTCAAGATCATCTGAGGAACGGCTCGTCCGGGCCCGGGTGACGCCAGGCCCGGACGGAACGTCAGAACTGGACCACCGAGCGCAGCACATCCCCCGCGTGCATCCGCTCGAACGCCTTCTCCACCTCGTCGAGTTCGATCGTCTCCGTGACGAACGCGCCGAGGTCGATGCGCCCCTGCCGGTGCAGGTCGATCAGCATCGGGAAGTCCCGCGACGGCAGGCAGTCCCCGTACCAGGAGGACTTGAGCGCGCCGCCCCGCCCGAAGACGTCCAGCAGCGGGAGCTCCAGCTTCATCTCCGGGGTGGGCACGCCGACCAGGACGACCGTGCCGGCCAGGTCGCGGGCGTAGAACGCCTGCCGGTACGTCTCCGGGCGGCCGACCGCGTCGATGACGACGTCCGCGCCGAAGCCGCCCGTGAGCTCGCGGATGGCTTCGACGGGGTCGGCGGTGCGGGAGTCGACCGTGTGGGTGGCGCCCATGCCGCGCGCCGTCTCCAGCTTGCGTTCGTCGATGTCGACGGCGATGATCCGCGCCGCCCCGGCCAGCCGCGCGCCGACGATCGCCGCGTCTCCCACGCCGCCGCAGCCGATCACGGCGACGGAGTCGCCGCGGCCCACCTGCCCGGTGTTGATCGCGGCGCCGATGCCCGCCATCACGCCGCACCCCAGCAGCCCGGCCACCGCCGGGGACACCTCGGGGTCGACCTTGGTGCACTGACCGGCCGCGACCAGTGTCTTCTCGGCGAAGGCGCCGATGCCGAGGGCGGGCGCGAGTTCCGTACCGTCGGCCAGCGTCATCTTCTGCCGCGCGTTGTGCGTGGCGAAGCAGTACTGCGGGCGCCCGCGCAGGCAGGCGCGGCACTGGCCGCACACCGCGCGCCAGTTGAGGACCACGAAGTCGCCGGGCGCCACCTCGGTCACGCCCGCGCCGACCGCCTCGACCACACCGGCCGCCTCGTGGCCCAGCAGGAAGGGGAAATCGTCGTTGATCCCGCCCTGCTTGTAGTGCAGGTCCGTGTGGCACACGCCGCACGCCTGGATCTTCACCACGGCCTCGCCGGGCCCCGGGTCCGGCACCACGATCGTCTCCACCCGCACCGGCTCGTTCCTGCCGGGAGCAATGACTCCGCGTACTTCCTGTGCCATGAACGGCCCCGCCCTTCTCGTCCTCGTCACCGAGCGTCGTTGATCCACGACCACGGTACGCGCCGCGGGCGGCCCGGTCCGTGAGGGGCCGGACACACTTTTCTCTGCGCGCGTAGATAGCTCTTGACCAGGTCCTAACAAGGCCTTAACTTCGCGCTGCACCGTCGTTGCCCTTCCCAGGAGCCCCCCTTGTCGCTCTCCCGCACGTCCCTGCGCGTCCGCATCGCCGCCCTCACCGCCGCCGTCGTCGCCGGCACCGGCCTCTACGCGGCGGGTGCCGCCACCGCCGACCACAAGGCGCCGCGCACGGACAAGGAGATCCCGAACCTCGCCAAGGTCGAGGACCAGATCAAGGCCTACTACGGCGACACGGTCGACAAGAACGGCCAGCACTACGCGTCGGCGGACAGCAACTACGCCAAGCAGCTCGCCGGGATCCAGAAGAAGGCCAAGGCCCAGCTGGAGCACACGCTCAAGAACAAGAGCGCCAAGGGCAAGCCGGCGATCGTCCTGGACGTGGACGACACCACGCTGCTGACCTACAACTACGAGCTCCAGCAGGGCTTCGCGTTCACGCCCGCCTCGCAGGACGCGTACCTGAAGTCCACCGACATGGCCCCGGTCTTCGGCATGCCGCAGCTGGTCAACTGGGCGCAGTCGAAGGGCATCACGGTCTTCTACGTCACCGGCCGCGACGAGCACCAGCGCGACTGGAGCGTGCGCAACCTGAAGAACGCGGGCTACAAGCCGGCGGCCGACACCGCGCACTTCTTCCTGAAGAACAAGAAGACCCCGCCGGCGTACCTGTCGTGCGGCGCGAACTGCAACACGGTCGAGTTCAAGTCGGGCACGCGGAAGCACATCGAGTCCGAGGGCTACCGGATCATCGGCAACTTCGGCGACCAGTTCAGCGACCTCGCCGGCGGCTACGCGGAGCACACGTACAAGCTGCCGAACCCGATGTACTTCCTGCCGTAAGGGGTTGCCGTCCCTGGGGGCTTCGCCCCCGGGGACTCCGGCTCAGTAGCCCGCCCGCTCCAGGATCCTTCGCGCCACCACCGGCGAGTCCACCAGCGGGTGCAGGGCCAGGGCCCGCACCGCGGCGGACCGGCCCCCACGGAGCGCGGCATCGATCGTGCCGCGCTCCACCGCCTTCAGCTGGAGCATCAGCCCCAGCTGGTCCGGCCGTACGGGCGCGCACGACAGGGGAGCCGCGCCCTTGGCGCTGACCTCGCACACCGTCTCGATCACGGCGTCGGCGTCCAGCGCCGGCACCGTGCCGCCGTTGCGGACGTTGAGGATCAGCCGCACCCCCGCGTCCCCGGACACCGCCCGCATCAGGGCGAGGGCGACCTGGTCGTAGCCGCCGCCCTCCAGGTCGCAGGTGTCCCGCTCCCAACCGCCGCTCGCCGCACGGCCGTCGGCCAGGTACGTCTCCTCGCGGTGCAGCCGCGCCCGCTCCCAGAGCTCGCGCACCCGCCCGGGCGGGGCGGCGGACGCCTCCTCGAAGAACCTGCCCTGCTGCTGGGCGAGGAACTCGCCGCGCGTCTCGGCCGCGGCCCGCGTCGCGGCCAGCGTCTCGCGGCGGAAGTAGTAGTAGTGCAGGTACTCGTTGGGCAGCGCGCCCAGCGTCTGCAGCCACCAGGGGCCGAACAGCCGGCCCTCCTCCAGGGTGTTCAGCGCCTGCTCGTCGGCCAGCAGCCCGGGCAGCAGTTCGCGCCCGTCGAGCGTCAACGACCGCAGCCAGCCGAGGTGGTTGAGGCCGATGTAGTCGTACTCGACCTCGTCCGGATCGGCGCCCACCGCCTTCGCCGCCCGGCGCACCAGGCCGACCGGCGAGTCGCAGATGCCGATCACGCGGTCGCCCAGCACCGCGGCCATGGCCTCCGTCACCATCCCCGCGGGATTGGTGAAGTTGATGACCCACGCCTCGGGCGCCAGCGCCGCCACCCGCTCCGCGATGTGCACCGCCACCGGGATGGTCCGCAGCCCGTACAGCACCCCGCCCGCGCCGACGGTCTCCTGCCCGAGGACGCCCTCGCCCAGCGGGATCCGCTCGTCGCGCACGCGGCCCGCGGTGCCGCCCACGCGGATCGCGGAGAAGACGAAGTCCGCGCCGCGCAGGGCCTCGTCGAGGTCGGAGGCGATCCGTACGACGGGGGCGTCCGGCACGGCCGCGGCCTGCTCGTCCAGAATCGCCGCAATCACTCTGAGGCGTCCCGGATCCGTGTCGTACAGCACCAGTTCGTCACAGCGTCCGGGCACGCCGCGCCGGGCATCGTCAACCAGGGTCCGGTGCACCAGAGGCACCCGGAATCCGCCACCGCCGAGAATCACCAGCCTCATAGTCCGGAAGGTACACCGGCATCGGGCACACTGTCCGGACCCGCACTCTTGCATCCCCGAGAGGAGTAGCAAGCGAGCATGACGATCCCCTCCCCGCAGCCTTGCCACGCAGAGCGTTTCGAGGGCGCCGCCCCCGTACTGGACCCGCTCGCCGAGGTCCGTTCCGAGCAGGATCCGGCCACGGACGTCTACCTCACGGGCCCCGTCTTCCTCGACATCATCTTCACCGGCCTGGACTCGGCCCCGGTGCGCGGCACCGAGACCTGGGCGCGCGGCATGGGGTCGAGCCCGGGCGGCATCGCCAACATGGCCACCGCCCTGGCCCGGCTGGGCCTGCGCACCTCGCTCGCCGCGGCCTTCGGCGACGACATGTACGGGGAGTACTGCTGGGAGTCGCTCTCCCGCGGCGAGGGCATCGACCTGTCCCTGTCGCGCACCGTGCGCGGCTGGCACTCCCCGGTCACCGTGTCGATGGCCTACGAGGGCGAGCGGACGATGGTCTCCCACGGTCACGAGGCCCCGCCGCCGGAAGAGCCGCCCGAGTGCCCGCCCCCGGCGCGCGCCTGTGTGTCCCTGCTGGTGCCGGGGCGGCAGGAGGAGTGGATCGCGGTCGCGGCCGGCCGGGGCAGCCGGATCTTCGCCGACGTGGGCTGGGACGACACCGGCCGCTGGGATCCGGCCGACCTGGCCGATCTGCAGTACTGCGAGGGGTTCCTGCCCAACGCCGAGGAGGCGATGCGCTACACCCGCACCGACTGCCCGCGCGCCGCGGCCCGCGCGCTGGCCGAGAAGGTGCCGCTGGCCGTGGTGACGATGGGGGCGCAGGGCGCGTACGCCGTGGACAGCGGTACGGGCGAGAGCGCCGAGGTGCCGGCCATCGCGGTGGAGGCGCTGGACCCCACCGGCGCCGGGGACGTCTTCGTGGCGGGCTTCGTCACCGGCACCCTCGCGGGCTGGCCGCTGGCGGACCGGCTGGCCTTCGCCGGGCTGACCGCGGCCCTGTCCGTGCAGGAGTTCGGGGGGTCGCTGTCCGCGCCGGGCTGGGTGGAGATCGCCGCCTGGTGGCAGCACGTGCGCTCCTTCGACGACCAGTCCCCGGCCACGCTGCGCCGCTACGCCTTCCTCGACGGCATCCTGCCCGCGGCGTGCCGGCCCTGGCCGCTGCGCCGGGCGGTGCCCACGCTGGGCTTCCGCCGGTCGTGACCACCGGCCGTGACCAGCCGTAAATCCCCTCCGGCCGCCCTGCGCACCGTCGTACCCTTGAGATGTCAACGTTGCCGGACATGAGAAAGAGGGATGAGCAGGCCAGAGTGCCGGCCCATGACTCAGACACCCACACGACCGCAGGCGACAGCCCGGTTCACGGTCCCGGCCAAGCACCCGATGGTGACGGTCCTGGGCTCCGGGGACTCGCTGCTGCGGGTCATCGAGAAGGCGTTCCCGTCCACGGACATCCACGTACGGGGCAATGAGGTCAGCGCGACGGGCGACGAGCGGGAAGTGGCCCTCGTCCAGCGGCTGTTCGACGAAATGATGCTGGTGCTCCGCACGGGTGCGCCGATGACGGAGGACGCGGTGGAGCGCTCGATCGCCATGCTTCGGAACGAAGAAGGCGACGGAGGGGGTGCGGAGACTCCCGCCGAGGTCCTCACCCAGAACATCCTCTCCAGCCGCGGGCGCACCATCCGCCCCAAGACGCTCAACCAGAAGCGCTATGTCGACGCGATCGACAAGCACACGGTCGTCTTCGGCATCGGCCCCGCGGGCACCGGCAAGACCTACCTGGCGATGGCCAAGGCGGTCCAGGCCCTGCAGTCCAAGCAGGTCAACCGGATCATCCTGACCCGCCCCGCGGTCGAGGCCGGCGAGCGGCTGGGCTTCCTGCCGGGCACGCTCTACGAGAAGATCGACCCGTATCTGCGCCCGCTCTACGACGCGCTGCACGACATGCTCGACCCCGACTCGATCCCGCGGCTGATGGCGGCGGGCACGATCGAGGTGGCGCCGCTGGCGTACATGCGCGGCCGGACGCTCAACGACGCGTTCATCATCCTCGACGAGGCGCAGAACACGAACCCCGAGCAGATGAAGATGTTCCTCACCCGGCTCGGCTTCGACTCCAAGATCGTGATCACGGGCGACGTCACGCAGATCGACCTGCCCGGCGGCACCAGGAGCGGCCTGCGCCAGGTCCAGGACATCCTCGACGGCGTGGACGACGTCCACTTCTCGTACCTCACCAGCAGGGACGTCGTCCGGCACAAGCTGGTCGGCCGTATCGTCGACGCGTACGAGCAGTACGACACCCGCAGCAACAGCAATGGCAACGGAAAGTAACTCCCGGTAATCCCATGGCAATCGACGTCAACAACGAATCCGGCACCGAGGTCGACGAGAAGGCGATCCTCGACGTCGCCCGCTACGCCCTCGCCCGGATGCGCATCCACCCGCTCTCCGAACTCTCGGTCATCGTCGTCGACGCCGACGCCATGGAGCAGCTCCACATCCAGTGGATGGACCTCCCCGGGCCCACAGATGTGATGTCCTTCCCGATGGACGAGCTGCGGCCCCCGGCCAAGGACGAGGAGGAGCCCCCGCAGGGGCTGCTCGGCGACATCGTGCTGTGCCCGGAGGTCGCGACGAAGCAGGGCGAGGAGGCGCCGACGAAGCACTCCATGGACGAGGAGCTCCAGCTGCTCACCGTCCACGGCGTCCTCCACCTCCTCGGCTACGACCACGAGGAGCCCGACGAGAAGGCCGAGATGTTCGGCCTCCAGGCCGCGATCATCGACGGCTGGCGTGCCGAGCACGGCATCGAAGGGCCCTCCCCGGCCCCGACGATCACGTGACCGGTCAACTGATCACCGCTGCCGTCCTGCTGCTGGTCGTCGCCTGGCTCGCCGCCTGTGCGGAGGCCGGCCTGGCCCGGACCACCCGGTTCCGGGCCGAGGAGGCCGTGCGCTCGGGCCGGCGCGGCAGCGACAGGCTGATGGCCGTGGCGGCCGACCCCACCCGCTATCTCAACGTGGCGCTGCTCGTGCGCATCGCGTGCGAGATGGCGGCGGGCGTCTTCGTCACCTACGTCTGCCTGCGGGAGTTCGACGCCACCTGGAAGGCGCTGACCGTCGCCATCGTGGTGATGGTCCTCGTCTCGTACGTGGCCGTCGGCGTCTCGCCGCGCACCATCGGCCGCCAGCACCCGCTGAACACCGCCACCGTGGCGGCGTACGTGCTGCTGCCGCTGGCGCGTGTGATGGGGCCGATCCCGCAGCTGCTGATCCTCCTCGGCAACGCCTTCACCCCCGGAAAGGGCTTCCGCCGCGGCCCGTTCGCCTCCGAGGCGGAGCTGCGGGCCATGGTCGACCTCGCGGAGAAGGAGTCGCTCATCGAGGACGAGGAGCGCCGCATGGTGCACTCCGTCTTCGAACTCGGCGACACCCTCGTGCGCGAGGTGATGGTGCCGCGCACCGACCTGATCGTCATAGAACGCGGCAAGACCATCCGCCAGGCGCTCACCCTCGCCCTGCGGTCGGGCTTCTCGCGGATCCCGGTGACGGGGGAGAACGAGGACGACATCGTGGGCGTCGTCTACCTCAAGGACCTGGTGCGCAAGACCCACATCAGCCGGGACGCGGAGAGCGAGCTGGTCTCGACCGCCATGCGGCCGGCGGTCTTCGTGCCGGACACCAAGAACGCGGGGGACCTGCTGCGGGAGATGCAGCAGCAGCGCAACCACTGTGCCGTCGTGATCGACGAGTACGGGGGCACGGCGGGCATCGTGACGATCGAGGACATCCTTGAGGAGATCGTCGGCGAGATCACCGACGAGTACGACCGCGAACTGCCGCCGGTGGAGGAGCTCGGGGACGGCCGCTACCGGGTCACGGCCCGGCTGGACATCGGGGACCTGGGCGAGCTGTACGGCCTGGAGCTGGACGACGAGGACGTGGAGACCGTGGGCGGTCTGCTGGCCAAGTCGCTGGGCCGGGTGCCGATCGCCGGCGCGGTGGCCGAGGTCCCGGTCGAGGGCAGGGAGCTCGCCGCCCTCCGGCTCACCGCCGAGGCCCCTGCGGGGCGGCGGAACCGGATCGTGACGGTCCTGGTCGAACCGGTCGCCTCCGGCGGGGGCGGCGCCCCGTAAGGGGCACGGGGCCCCTTTCGATATGCGGCTCCGCCGCGTGGGCGCGACCATGTGCGCCCCGTAAGGGGCGCGGGGAACTGCGCGACAAGCCCCCACCGGCCCGCAGTCGAACGCACCACGCCCAGGGGTCCGGGGCGCAGCCCCGAGCACCTCGGCTGCGGGTGCGTCGTGGCTGGTCGCGCAGTTCCCCGCGCCCTTTACGGGGCGCTGTCGCACCCATGAGCGAGCCCCCTATGCTCCCGGTATGACGGACACCCTGCACCCCGAAGACCGCAAGCTCATCACGCTCGCCCGGGCCACCCGGGCCCGCAACGGCGTCGCCGAGGGCGCGGCCGTGCGCGACGAGACGGGCCGCACCTACGTCGCCGGAACCGTCGCCCTCGACTCGCTGCGGCTCAGCGCGCTGCAGACGGCCGTCGCCATGGCCGTGGCCAGCGGCGCGACCTCCCTGGAGGCCGCCGCGGTGGTCTCCGAGGCGGCGGCAGTGCCGGACGCGGACCGGGCGGCCGTGCGGGACCTGGGCGGCCCGCGGACGCCCGTGCTGCTGGCCGGGCCGGACGGCACGCCGGGCGCGACGATCACGGCGGGCTGAGCCGCTGGTCCGCGCGGGCCGGGGGATCGGGGAGAATGTCAGACATGGACAAGCCCTCCTCCCCCTCCCAGGCCCCTCACCGCGCGGGCTTCGCGTGCTTCGTCGGCCGCCCCAACGCGGGCAAGTCGACCCTGACCAACGCACTGGTGGGGACGAAGGTCGCGATCACCTCCAACCGCCCGCAGACCACCCGGCACACGGTGCGCGGCATCGTGCACCGCCCGGACGCCCAGCTCGTCCTGGTCGACACCCCCGGTCTGCACAAGCCGCGCACCCTGCTGGGCGAGCGGCTCAACGACGTCGTCCGGACCACCTGGGCCGAGGTCGACGTGATCGGCTTCTGCCTCCCGGCCGACCAGAAGCTCGGCCCCGGCGACCGCTTCATCGCGGGCGAGCTGGCCGGCATCAAGAAGACGCCCAAGGTCGCCATCGTCACCAAGACGGACCTGGTGGACTCCAAGACCCTGGCCGAGCAGCTGATCGCCATCCAGAAGCTGGGCGCGGAGCTCGGCATCGAGTGGGCCGAGATCATCCCCGTCTCGGCGGTGGGCGACAAGCAGGTCTCGCTCCTCGCCGACCTGCTGGTGCCGCTGCTCCCGGAGAGCCCGCCGCTCTACCCGGAGGGCGACCTCACGGACGAGCCGGAGCAGGTCATGGTCGCGGAGCTGATCCGCGAGGCGGCCCTGGAGGGCGTGCGCGACGAGCTGCCGCACTCGATCGCCGTCGTGGTCGAGGAGATGCTGCCGCGCGAGGACCGGCCGAAGGACAAGCCGCTGCTGGACATCCACGCGAACGTCTACATCGAGCGGCCCAGCCAGAAGGGCATCATCATCGGCCCGAAGGGCGCCCGCCTCAAGGAGGTGGGGATGAAGTCCCGCAAGCACATCGAGGCGCTGCTCGGCACCCCCGTCTACCTCGATCTGCACGTGAAGGTCGCCAAGGACTGGCAGCGCGACCCGAAGCAGCTGCGCAGGCTGGGGTTCTAGGACACCGAGGGGGCTACGCCCCCTCCTTGAGCACCGCCCTGATCAGCTCCCGCTGATCGTGTGTGAGGTGTGGGTCGGCGAGGTGGACGGACCGGCCGTCCACGTCGATCTCGTAGTGGAAGCCGTCCGGCACGCCCCGCACCGGCCCCGCCTCCCGCCCCGGCGCCAGCGCGCGGTGCGCCAGCGCCTCCAGGTGCGTCGCGTCGGGCCGGCCGGCCGTGTCCAGCTCGGCCCGGCGCCTGATGCCGGCGAAGCCGCCGGTCCGCTCGATGACGATCCGCATGCCGCCATTCTGGCCCGCCGGGGGTCCGCGCTACGAGGTGGGGACCCCCACCTGGTGCCAGGCCTTCAGCACGGCCTGCACCGCGTCGCCCTCGCCGTAGAGGGACCGTGCCGTCGCCGCGGTCAGCCGGGCGAAGTCCGCGAAGCCCGCGTCCGCGGCCAGCTCGCCGCCGGTCAGCGTGCTGTACCAGATCTGCCCGGCCCGTTCCCACGCGTGCCCGCCCAGTGCCGTGGCCAGCAGGTAGAAGGCGTGGTTGGGGATGCCGGAGTTGATGTGGACGCCGCCGTTGTCGCGCGAGGTGCGGACGAAGTCGTCCATCGCGGCCGGCTGCGGGTCCTTGCCCAGGTGGGGATCGTCGTAGGCGGTGCCCGGGGCCTTCATGGAGCGCAGGGCAACGCCGTGGATGGTGGGGCCCAGCAGGCCCTGGCCGATCAGCCAGTCGGCCTGGTCGGCGGTCTGGCCCAGCGAGTACTGCTTGATCAGTGAGCCGAAGACGTCGGAGAGGGACTCGTTCAGCGCACCGGGCTGGCCGTAGTACTCCAGGTTGGCGGTGTGCTGGGTGACGCCGTGGGTGAGCTCGTGGCCGATGACGTCCACGGAGACCGTGAAGTCGCCGAAGAGCTCGCCGTCCCCGTCGCCGAACACCATCTGGCTGCCGTCCCAGAAGGCGTTGTCGTACTTCTCGCCGTAGTGCACGGAGGCGTTCAGCGGCATGCCCGCGCCATCGATGGAGTGCCGGCCGTAGACCTTGAGATAGAAGTCGAACGTGGCCCCGAGCGCGGCGTTCGCACGGTTGACCGTGGCGTCCTTGCTGGGGCGGTCGCCCTCGCCGTGCACCTTGGTACCGGGGAGCGTCGTCTCGTGGTGCTCGTCGTAGATGGTGCGCTGCGGCTTGTCGGACGGGGTGCCCGTGGGGGCTGCCGTGCCCTGCAGCGTGGTGACCCGGCGCCGGGTGCGCAGGGTGCTGTCGTGCTCCAGGGTGCGGCGGGCGGGCTCGTGGTGCCGGGGGTCCTCGGACTGGGCCAGTACGTCCAGCATGTGCGGTGGAACGATGGCGCAGAAAACGCTCTTCACGGTGTCCATGAGCGGCAATTTCGCATCGGCCGCGGGGCTTGTCACTCTTCCGGACGGCGATTCCTGCAAACGAGTGGCGGGGTTCCGGGGCCCTGGCCTGCGTCCCGCATGGTGGAACCCCCCTTTACACCTGTGCCGCCTCGGCTAGTGTGCTGTGCATCATGCGTTTCGGGCTGCTTCTTCTTAGCTGCCGCGGCGAGGGCCTGTAGTCGTAGGCCGACCCCCTCCCCGCGGAGTCCGGTGCTGCGTGCCGTGATGAGCGCAGGCCCGTCGGCCGATCCCTTCGCGGACACCACGAGGAGCCCTCCGCAGATGTCGCAGCAGCCCGAGCAGTCGAACGAGCAGTCCCCCGAGCACTCCGTCGGCCGCCCCACCCCGGTCACCGCGGCGACGGTGACCCAGCGCCCGTCCGGGATGCCGGTCCACAAGTACCGGCCGTACGAGGCCGTGGAGATCCCCGATCGCACCTGGCCGGACCGGCGCATCACCAAGGCTCCCCGCTGGCTCTCCACCGACCTGCGCGACGGCAACCAGGCGCTGATCGACCCGATGTCGCCCGCCCGCAAGCGGGAGATGTTCGACCTGCTGGTGCGCATGGGCTACAAGGAGATCGAGGTCGGCTTCCCCGCCTCCGGGGCCACCGACTTCGGGTTCGTCCGGTCGATCATCGAAGAGGACGCGATCCCGGAGGACGTGACGATCTCCGTCCTGACCCAGGCGCGCGAGGAGCTGATCGAGCGCACGGTCGAGTCCCTGCGCGGTGCCCACCGGGCCACCGTCCACCTCTACAACGCGACGGCGCCGGTCTTCCGTCGCGTGGTCTTCCGCGGCTCGCGCGAGCAGGTGAAGCAGATCGCGGTGGACGGCACCCGGCTGGTGACGGAGTACGCGGACAAGATCCTGGGCGACGGGACGGTCTTCGGCTTCCAGTACAGCCCGGAGATCTTCACCGACACCGAGCTGGACTTCGCGCTGGAGGTCTGCGAGGGCGTGATGGACGTCTGGCAGCCCGAGCCCGGCCGCGAGATCATCCTGAACCTGCCCGCGACCGTCGAGCGCTCCACGCCCTCCACCCACGCCGACCGCTTCGAGTGGATGTCGCGGCACCTGTCGCGCCGCGAGCACATCTGCCTGTCCGCCCACCCGCACAACGACCGGGGCACCGCGGTGGCCGCCGCCGAACTGGCGGTCATGGCCGGGGCGGACCGGATCGAGGGCTGCCTGTTCGGGCAGGGCGAGCGCACCGGCAACGTCGACCTGGTGACCCTGGGCATGAACCTGTTCTCCCAGGGCGTCGACCCGCAGATCGACTTCTCCCGGATCGACGAGGTCCGCCGCACCGCCGAGTACTGCAACCAGATGGAGGTCCACCCGCGCCACCCCTACGCGGGCGACCTGGTCTACACCTCCTTCTCCGGCTCCCACCAGGACGCCATCAAGAAGGGCTTCGAGGCCATGGAGGCGAGCGCCGCCGCGGCCGGGAAGACCGTGGACGACATCGAGTGGGCGGTCCCGTACCTGCCGATCGACCCCAAGGACGTCGGCCGCTCCTACGAGGCCGTCATCCGCGTCAACTCGCAGTCCGGCAAGGGCGGCATCGCCTACGTGCTGAAGAACGACCACAAGCTGGACCTGCCGCGCCGGATGCAGATCGA
This sequence comes from Streptoverticillium reticulum, assembly GCF_047456005.1. Lineage (NCBI taxonomy): Bacteria > Bacillati > Actinomycetota > Actinomycetes > Kitasatosporales > Streptomycetaceae > Streptomyces > Streptoverticillium reticulum. The sequence continues at coordinate 5,704,141 of NZ_CP179755.1, forward strand.
GTTCTCGAAGATCATTCAGAACAAGACCGACGCCGAGGGCGGCGAGGTCACCCCGCAGGAGATCTGGTCGGTCTTCCAGGACGAGTACCTGCCGACCCCCGGCAACCCCTGGGGCCGCATCGCCCTGCGCTCCGCGCAGACCACCACCTCCGGCAAGGAGGGCACCGACGCGCTCACCGTCGAGGCCGTCGTGGACGGCGTGGAGACGGTGCTGACCGGTACGGGCAACGGCCCGATCTCCGCCTTCGTCGACGCCCTCGCCGCGATCGGCGTGGACGCCCGGGTGCTGGACTACACCGAGCACACCATGAGCGAGGGCGCCACGGCGCAGGCCGCCTCGTACATCGAGTGCGTGATCGACGGGGCGGTGCTGTGGGGCATCGGCGTCGACGCCAACACCACGCGTGCGTCGATCAAGGCGGTCGTCTCCGCGGTCAACCGGGCCCACCGGGGCTGAGACCGCCGTTCCCCGGGGACGGCGGTCAACGGGCCGCCACCGGAAACCACCGCATCCGGTGGGGACGGTGGCGGTTTCGGCCACCCGCAGCCGGAACTCCGCGTGGCGGGGTACTGACGCAGCATCACCGATGTGGCTAACATCACGTCAACGCGGCGACGAGGCCGTGGCGTTATGGAGGTGCGCCGTGATGCACGCGCAAGGCCGACACAGCCCGGACCGGTGTGTGGTGGGCGTACGCACCGTATGGCGCACCGTCGGCGACGGCGAGTTCTTCTGCCCGGGCTGCGGCGGGGACCGCAACTACCACCGGCGCACGGGCCGCCGCCGTCTGGTCGCGTTCGGGGTGCCGCTGCTGCCGCGCGGGCCGGTGGGCCCGATCGTCGAATGCACGGCCTGCCGCGGCCGCTTCGCGCTGGACGTCCTCGACCACCCCACCACCACCCGGTTCTCGGCGATGCTGCGCGACGCGGTGCACACGGTGGCCCTCGCGGTGCTGGCCGCGGGCGGCACGGAGGCCCGCACGGTGCGCCGGGCCGCGGTGGGCGCGGTGCGCGCGGCGGGCTTCGCCGACTGCAGCGAGGAGCAGCTGGTCACCCTGATCGAGGCGCTGGCCGCCGACACGGGCCGGCTGCCCGGCCGGTACGGGGGGAGCGGCCCGGTCCCCGGCCCCTCCGGCCGCGACGGCTTCGACCCGTGCGGCACGGCCCTGGCCATCGAGCTCCACGAGGCCCTGGAGCCGCTGGCCCCGCACCTGGCGCCCGCGGGCCGCGAATCGATCCTGCTGCAGGGTGCGCGCATCGCCCTGGCCGACGGCCCCTACCGCCCGGCGGAGCGGGAGGTGCTGGCCACGGTGGGGCGGGCGCTGCTGATCTGTCCCGAGGACACGGACCGGCTGCTGGCGGCGGCGCGGATGCCGTCGTAGGGCGTGGCCGGTGGATCCTCGGCTGCGGGTGCGTCGTGGTTGCTCGCGCCCACGCGGCGGAGCCGCTGGGGGTACCTCCTGGGGGCACCCCCTGGGGGCACCCCCAGCGGTAGCTGGGGGAGGTAGCTGGGGGAGGTAGCTGGGGGAGAAACAGCCCCGCGCCCCTGACGGGGCGCTGTGACGGTCATCGAATGATCTTGAACTGGGGTGCTGGACCCCGACATTCTCGGGCGCATGACCTCATTCCGCCTCCTGGGTGCCGTTGCGGCTGTCCTCGCCGCGGCCGCCTTCGTCGTCCTCCCGCCCCCCGCCCCCGCGTCCGCCGCCGACACCGCGGACTGCTCCACCTACCACTCGGCCCGCACGCCGTCGAAGCTCACGCTCGAGTGCGGCTCGCCCGGCCCCGAATTCCCGTACATGAAGCAGGAGGTGGAGCGCACCACCTCCTTCATGACCCCCGCCCTGCAGAAGGTCCACGGCTGCGGGGAGCTCACCCAGCGCCAGTCCTTCCTCTACTTCGAGGCCCGCGACAAGTGCAAGGCCGTCGCCCACTACCTCTCCGTCCACGGCGACTTCCGGCACTGACCCCGCCGCCCTGACCGGCGGTCCGCCCCGCCCCGCCGGTACGGGACAATGACTGCATGAGTCTGTTCCGCGACGACGGCATCGTCCTGCGCACCCAGAAGCTGGGGGAAGCGGACCGGATCATCACCCTCCTGACCCGCGGCCACGGCCGCGTGCGTGCCGTCGCCCGCGGGGTGCGGCGCACCAAGTCCAAGTTCGGGGCCCGGCTGGAGCCGTTCTCGCACGTCGACGTGCAGTTTTTCGCGCGCGGCAGCGAGCTCGTCGGGCGCGGCCTCCCGCTGTGCACGCAGAGTGAGACCATCGCCGCCTACGGTGGTGCGATCGTCACCGACTACGCCCGCTACACCGCCGGCACCGCGATGCTGGAGACCGCCGAGCGGTTCACGGACCACGAGGGCGAGCCCGCCGTCCAGCAGTACCTGCTGCTGGTCGGTGGCCTGCGCACGCTTGCCGCGGGCGAACACGCCCCGCACCTGGTGCTCGACGCGTTCCTGCTGCGCTCCCTCGCGGTCAACGGCTACGCCCCCAGCTTCGGGGACTGCGCCAAGTGCGGCATGCCCGGCCCCAACCGCTTCTTCTCGGCCACGGCCGGCGGAGTCACCTGCGGGGACTGCCGGGTGCCCGGAAGCGTCGTACCCTCCTCGGAGTCGCTCGGACTCCTCGGAGCACTGCTGACCGGGGACTGGGCGACCGCGGACGCGTGCGAGGCGCGGTATGTCAGAGAGGGCAGCGGCCTGGTGGCCGCTTACCTGAGCTGGCATCTGGAGCGGGGGCTGAGGTCCCTCCGCTATGTGGAGCAGTAAGGACGTACGAGGAGAAGTGGCAGTCATGGCACGACGCGGGATTCTGGGCCGCCCCCGACGCGAGTACCGCACCCCCGAGCCGCACCCCTCGGGCGCGCGGCCGCCGAAGATCCCGGGCGAGCTGGTGCCCAAGCACGTGGCGATCGTCATGGACGGCAACGGCCGCTGGGCCAAGGAGCGCGGTCTGCCGCGCACCGAGGGCCACAAGGTCGGCGCGGAGCGCGTGCTGGACGTCCTCCAGGGCGCGATCGAGATGGGCGTGGGCAGCATCTCCCTCTACGCCTTCTCGACCGAGAACTGGAAGCGCTCGCCCGACGAGGTGCGCTTCCTGATGAACTTCAACCGCGACTTCATCCGCAAGACGCGCGACCAGCTCGACGAACTCGGCATCCGGGTGCGCTGGGTGGGCCGGATGCCCAAGCTGTGGCGGTCGGTGGCCAAGGAGTTGCAGGTCGCCCAGGAGCAGACCAAGGACAACGACAAGCTCACGCTGTACTTCTGCATGAACTACGGCGGCCGCGCGGAGATCGCGGACGCGGTGGCGGCGATCGCGCGCGACGTGAAGGACGGCCGGCTGGACCCGTCGAAGGTCGGCGAGAAGACCATCGCGAAGTACCTGTACTACCCGGACATGCCGGACGTGGACCTGTTCCTGCGCCCCTCCGGCGAGCAGCGCACGTCCAACTACCTGATCTGGCAGAGCGCTTACGCCGAGATGGTCTTCCAGGACGTCCTGTGGCCCGACTTCGACCGCCGCGACCTGTGGCGCGCCTGCCTGGAGTTCGCCCAGCGGGACCGCCGCTTCGGCGGGGCGATCCCGAACGAGGTCCCGGGAGCGGGTGCGTGAGCGAATCGGTCACGGCGGCCGAGAGCGTGGTGCTCGAGTTCGAGCTGACGGTCGCCGATCTGCGGGCCGGGATGCGGGCGCGGGCCCGGGCGGTTCGCAAGGTCCGCGTGCTCAACTGGGTGCTGGGGGCCGCGCTGGTGATGATGGCGTGGGGACTGGGCCTGCACATCTCCAGGGACGGCGTCGGCGGAGTGTCGCCCAGGGAATGGGCGCTGGCGGCCTTCCTCGCCCTGTTCTTCGCGCAGCAGGTCCTGGGCCTGCAGGCGTACTACGCGCGCGGGCGGCTGCGGCAGCACGGCCCGCGCCGGGTGACGCTGGACGCGCAGGGGGTGACGTGCACGGGCGCCGGCTCGTCCAGCACGCAGGCGTGGTCGCAGTTCGGCTGCCACGTGGAGCGCGGGGACCTCTTCGTGCTGTTGAGCGCGGACCGGCGCTGTCTGACCGTGCTGCCGAAGCGGGGGCTCGCCGCCCCCGGTGCGGCCGACCGCCTCCGGGCGTTGCTCGCCACGCACGTGCCCCGCGCCTGAGCGCGGATGCGACGGTGCCCCGGACGTCTCGGACGTCCGGGGCACCGTCGCATCACTCAGCCCTTGGCGGCAGCGGCCGCGCACTCCCCGCACGTCCCGAAGATCTCGATGGTGTGGGCCACGTCCACGAAGCCGTGCTCCTCCGCGATGGAGTCCGCCCACTTCTCCACGGCCGGGCCCTCGACCTCGACCGCCTTGCCGCACACGCGGCAGACCAGATGGTGGTGGTGGCCGCTGGAGCAGCGGCGGTAGACGGACTCGCCCTCGCTGGTGCGCAGCACGTCCACCTCGCCGGCGTCGGCGAGGGACTGCAGCGTGCGGTAGACCGTGGTCAGGCCGACCGAGGCGCCGCGGTGCTTGAGCATGTCGTGGAGTTCCTGCGCGCTGCGGAACTCGTCCACCTCGTCGAGCGCGGCCGCCACCGCGGCCCGCTGCTTGGTGGCCCGTCCGCGTACCGGGGGACCGGCGGTCGCCACAGTTGCCTCCTCAAGCTCGCGTGAACACGCACTGCACGTGCTGCCCCGCCAATTGTGCCAGGCCCGGCGGACGGGACTGTACGGGTCGATCATCGGGATCGGTCCGTACACCCCCGGCCGCCGGGCCCGGCACGGTCATGATCGTCAGACCTGGACGTCGGCCTCCGGCGCCAGCGTGCAGCGCTCGGCCCCGGCGGTCCGGTCCGCCCGCCGTCTCGCCAGCGGGGTGGCGACGACGGTGAGGGCGATGAACACGCCGATCGCCATCAGCACGATCGTCGCGCCGGACGGCACGTCCACGTAGTACGAGGTGACGGTGCCCGAGAGGGTGACGAGCACACCCACGGCCACCGCCATGGCGAAGGTCGTCGCGAAGCTGCGGGCGATCTGCTGCGAGGCGGCGACGGGGATCACCATCAGCGCGCTGACCAGCAGCAGGCCGACCACGCGCATGGCGACGGTGACGGTCACCGCGGCGGTGACCGCGACCAGCAGGTTCAGCAGCCGCACCGGCAGCCCGGTGACGCGGGCGAACTCCTCGTCCTGGCAGATGGCGAACAGCTGCCGGCGCAGCCCGAGCGTGGTGAGGACCACGAAGGCGGCCAGGATGCAGATGGCGACGAGGTCCTGCTGCGAGACGGTGGTGATCGAACCGAACAGGTACGTCGTGAGGTTGGCGCTGGAGCCGCTGGAGGAGAGGCTCATGAGCATCACGCCGCCGGCCATGCCGCCGTAGAAGAGCATGGCGAGGGCGATGTCGCCGCGCGCCTTGCCGTACGAGCGGATCAGCTCCATCACCACCGCGCCCAGCACGCAGACGGCGGTGGCCGTCCACACCGGGCTGGTGTTGAGCAGGAAGCCCAGGCCGACGCCGGTGAGGGCGACGTGGCCGATGCCGTCGCCCATCAGCGCCTGGCGGCGCTGGACGAGGTAGATGCCGATCGCGGGGGCCGTGATGCCGACCAGGAAGGCGGCGAGCAGCGCCCGTTGCATGAAGGGGAGGTCGAGGATTTCCATCAGCTGAGCAGTCCCGTCCGGATCGGTTCCGCGGCCGGGTCGGCGTGCGGGTGGACGTGGTCGTGGCCGGGCAGCGCGTGCTGGCCCACGGCCTTGGGCGGGGGGCCGTCGTGCACCACGCAGCCGTCCCGCAGGACGACGGCGCGGTCGATGAGCGGCTCCAGCGGCCCGAGTTCGTGCAGGACGAGCAGCACGGTGGCGCCGCGGGCGACCTGGGTGCGCAGGGCCTCGGCGAGGACGCCCTGGTTGGCGAGGTCCACGCCGGCCATCGGCTCGTCCATGATCAGCAGTTCGGGTTCCCCGGCGAGCGCGCGGGCGATGAGCACGCGCTGGTGCTGGCCGCCGGAGAGGGCGTTGACGGAGTCCTTCATCCGGTCCGCCATGCCGACGAGCTCCAGCGCCCGCACGACGGCCTCGCGGTCCGCCTTGCGGGTCGGGCCCAGCTTCGTGCGGGCCAGCCGCCCGGCGGCGACGACCTCGCGCACGGTGGCGGGCACGCCACTGGCCGCGGTGGTGCGCTGCGGGACGTAGCCGACGCGCGCCCAGTCGCGGAAGCGGCGCTGCGGGGTGCCGAAGAGCTCCAGCTCGCCGCCGGTGAGCGGGACCTGGCCGACGACGGCCCGGACGGCCGTGGACTTGCCGGAGCCGTTGGCGCCGAGCAGGGCGACGACCTCGCCGCGCCGCACGGCCAGGTCGACGCCGCGCAGGACGGGGCGGGAGCCGAGCGAGGCGGTGGCGCCCCGCAGGGATATGACGGGCTGCTCCATGGCTGCTGCCTCCGTCTCGTGGGGTGAACGGCTCACTTGGTGCCGAGCGCCTTCTGCAGGGCGGCCAGGTTGGACTTCATGACCTCGATGTAGTCGTGGCCGCGGGACTTGTCCGTGATGCCCTCCAGGGGGTCCAGGACGTCCGTCTTCACCTTGAGGTCGCCGGCCAGGGTCTTCGCGGTGCTGGGGTTGGCGATGGTCTCGAAGAAGACCGTGCTCACGTGGTGGTCCTCGGCGAGCTTGTGCAGCTCCTTCATCCGGGCGGCGCTGGGCTCGGACTCGGGGTCGAGGCCGCTGATGGCCTCCTCGGTCAGGCCGTAGCGCTCGGCCAGGTAGCCGAAGGCCGCATGGGTGGTGATGAAGGTGTCCGAGGCGCGGTTCTTCAGGCCGTCCTTGAACGTGGTGTCCAGCTCGCCGAGCTTCTTGACCAGCGCGTCGGTGTTCTTCGCGTAGTCGGCCTTGTGCTCCGGGTCGGCCTCGGCGAGGGTCTTGCCGACGCCCTTGGCGACCTCGGCGTACTTCACCGGGTCCAGCCAGACGTGGGGGTCGTCGCCGGGCTCGGCGTCGGAGTGCGAGTGGTTGTCGCCGGTGGTGTGGTCGTGGCCGTCCACCTCGGTGCCGTGCTTCTCCATGCCCGTAAAGGTGGCGGCGTCGGCGACGTGCTTGTTTCCGGACTGCTTGATGGCCGTGTCCACGGCGGGCTGGATGCCCTTGAGGTAGACGATGGCGCCCGCCTCGGAGAGCGAGCCGGTCTGCTTCGGGGTGAGCTCCAGGTCGTGCGGCTCGACGCCCGGTTTGGTCAGGTTGGTGACCTTGACGTGCTCGCCGCCGATCTCCTCGGCCAGGTACTGCATCGGGTAGAACGACGCTACGACCTGCAGTTTTCCGTCCGCGGTGGTGCCCTTGCCGCTGTCGGGGGAGCAGGCGGAGAGGGCCAGGAGGCCCAGCGCGGCCGTCCCGGCGACGGCGGTGGTGGCGGTTATTCGACGGCGGGACCGGGACGGTCGTACGGGGCTTATCGGACGTACGTTCATGACACTCATTTTCAACAAAACTGGAAACGATTGTCAACAGCGGATCCGTCGACGGGCGGGGTCAAGCCAAGGCCATAGCCGATTTGATGAGAGGGGGTGCCGCGCCGGTAACCTGAATCATTCGCTGTTCGTCGTCGCAATGAAGAGAGCACCGTGGCCGCCGACAAGATCGACACCATCGTCAGCCTGAGCAAGCGCCGTGGCTTCGTCTATCCCTGCTCCGAAATCTACGGTGGACAGCGTGCCGCCTGGGATTACGGGCCGCTCGGCGTGGAGCTCAAGGAGAACATCAAGCGCCAGTGGTGGCGCTCCATGGTCACCTCGCGCGACGACGTCGTCGGCCTCGACTCGTCGGTCATCCTCGCCCGCGAGGTGTGGGAGGCGTCCGGTCACGTCGCCACCTTCTCCGACCCGCTGACCGAGTGCACCTCCTGCCACAAGCGCTACCGCGCGGACCACCTGGAGGAGGCGTACGAGGCCAAGCACAACAAGCTCCCCGAGAACGGCCTCGCCGACATCAACTGCCCGAACTGCGGCAACAAGGGCCAGTTCACCGAGCCCAAGCAGTTCTCCGGCCTGCTGTCCACGCACCTCGGCCCGACCCAGGACACCGGTTCGGTGACGTACCTGCGCCCCGAGACCGCGCAGGGCATCTTCACCAACTTCGCCCAGGTCCAGCAGACCTCGCGCAAGAAGCCGCCGTTCGGCATCGCCCAGACCGGCAAGTCCTTCCGCAACGAGATCACGCCGGGCAACTTCATCTTCCGCACCCGCGAGTTCGAGCAGATGGAGATGGAGTTCTTCGTCAAGCCGGGCGAGGACGAGCAGTGGCACGAGTACTGGATGGAGCAGCGCTGGAGCTGGTACACCGGCCTCGGCATGCGCGAGGAGAACATGCGGTGGTACGAGCACGCCGCCGAGAAGCTCTCCCACTACTCCAAGCGCACCACTGACATCGAGTACCGCTTCAACTTCGGCGGCACGGAGTTCTCCGAGCTCGAGGGCATCGCCAACCGCACGGACTTCGACCTCCAGGCCCACGCCAAGGGCTCCGGCCAGGACCTGTCGTACTTCGACCAGGAGGCCGGCGAGCGCTACTTCCCGTACGTCATCGAGCCGGCGGCCGGTCTGAACCGCGCCATGCTCGCCTTCATGCTCGACGCGTACAACGAGGACGAGGCCCCCAACGCCAAGGGCGTCATGGAGAAGCGCACCGTGATGCGCCTCGACCCGCGCCTGGCCCCCGTCAAGGTCGCCGTCCTGCCGCTGTCCCGCAACCCGCAGCTCTCCCCGAAGGCCAAGGGCCTGGCGGCGGACCTGCGCAAGCACTGGAACATCGAGTTCGACGACGCGGGCGCCATCGGCCGCCGCTACCGCCGCCAGGACGAGATCGGCACGCCGTTCTGCGTCACCGTCGACTTCGACACCCTCGACGACAACGCGGTGACGGTGCGCGAGCGCGACACGATGAAGCAGGAGCGCGTCTCGCTCGACCAGATCGAGGGCTACCTGGCCGCTCGCCTGATCGGCTGCTGACGTTCCGCTGGGCGCTTGCCTTGCCTGACCGAGGGCCCCGGTTCCCGCTGCGGCGGGGGGCGGGGCCCTCGGGCTGTGCGTCAGACTTCCCAGTCCGCGGTGTCCAGTTCGCAGTCGAAGGGGGCGGGGATGTGCACCGTTTCGCCGAACTTGGCCTCTGTGAGGGTGCGGTAGCCGCGCTCGGGTGACGGCTCGGAGTACACGACGAGCAACTCCTTCAGCACGTCGACCAGCAAGTAGACGGGCACCCCGGCCTTGCCGTACACCTCTGCCTTCTTGCGCCGGTCGTTGTGGGCGGTTGAAGGAGAGGTCACCTCCCCGACGAGGGACAGCGCTTCACCGGGCGCGTAGATACCTTCTGTTCTGAAGGTGGTCGACTCCGTGATGTGGAGATCCGGGCCGTACGCTTCCGATTGTTCCGGGAACCGGAACAGCCGGGGGGTGGCCCGTGCGCGATGGCCCTCGGGCGCATGCGGGCCCAACTGGTCGATGAGGCTGTCGAGGATGAGCTCGTAGGTGCATTGGGACCACGGTGACGCGATGACTTGCCCCCCGATGATCTCCGTGTAGTACCCGTCCGGGAGATCAGCATCGACTTGTTCGAGAATCCTGCACAGCTCTTCGAACCTCCCTGGGGGTTCGCGGAAGCGGTCTATCGACTGCGGCGGTGGTGTCTCGACCATGACTGCCATGATGCTCCTCCTGTCTTGAGTGAGCGCTGCGACACTCACCGTAGGGACCCCCACTGACAGTCCGGGCCTTCCGCTCACCCGTTCAGGTGGCACCAGTTGCACCCCGGAACGGAACTTGGCGTGATGGTCCACCCTGACCTGCGCACTTACCGTGTGAGTCATGCAATTCGCCTTCCTCCTCCGCCCGTTCCGCGGCGCCGGCCGCGCCACCGCCCTGCTTGCCGTGGGCGCCCTCGCCCAGCTCCCCCCGTTGCTTGTCCTCGCCCTGCCGTGGCTGCCCGGGGGGCCGACACAGGCGCTGAGCGTGCTGGCGGCCGTCCTCTTGCCGCTCGCCGCGCTCGCCGCCGCGACGCCCCTGCTGAGCGCGGTGCAACGGGCCCGCCTGCGCACCCGGTTCGGGGTGGACGTCCCCGCACCGGCGCGGGCCGGGAGCGTGGCGCAGTGGCTGCGTGCGGAGCCCACCTGGCGCCAGGTGCGGTACCACCTGGCGGTGGGGCCGCTGCTGGCGCTGGCCGGGCTGGGGGTCCTGCTGCTGTGGACGGCGGCGGGGGTGGCCGCCACCACGTACATCTGGATATGGGCGGTTCCGCCCGAGCACCGCTACGCCCTCACCGACGTCGTCCAGGACGGCTACGTCACCGCCGTCGGCGTCGCCGCGCTGTACGCGGCCGCCTGGGCCGCCACCGCCCTCGCCCGGCTCGACGCCCGCGCCGCGGCGAACCGCCTCGGGCCCAACCGCACCGAGCAGTTGGCGCGCCAGGTGGCGGACCTGACCGAGCGGCGGGCGGAGGTCGTCGCCGCGACCGACGCCGAACGGCGGCGCATCGAGCGGGACCTGCACGACGGCGCCCAGCAGCGCCTGGTGTCGCTGGCGGTCAACCTCGGCCTGGCGAAGGCGACTTTGCCCGGCTTGCCCGACGATGCCCGTAAGGTCATCGACGAGGCGCACCGCGAGGCGAAGGACGCCATCGAGGAGCTGAGCAACCTCGTCCGCGGCCTGCACCCGGCCGTCCTGGAGGACCGCGGCCTGGACGCCGCCCTCTCCGGCATCGCCGAACGGGCCCCGCTGCCGGTGCGGTTGACGGTGGACCTGCCTGAGCGGCCGGCGCCGACGATCGAGGCCGTGGCCTACTTCGTGGTCTCCGAGGCGCTCGCCAACGTCGTCAAGCACGCGCGGGCGAGCAGGGCGGATGTCAGCGTGGAACGGATCGGGGAGATACTGCTCGTCGTCGTCTCCGACGACGGCGTGGGCGGAGCCGACTCCTCCGGGGGCACCGGACTGACAGGTCTGGCGAAGCGCGTCGCGTCGGTCGACGGCACCTTCTCGATCAAGAGCCCCGAAGGGGGCCCGACCGTGGTGACTGTGGAGCTGCCGTGCGCGCTGTGATTGCCGAGGATTCCGTCCTGCTCCGGGTGGGCCTCGTGAGGGTCCTGGAGGCGGCCGGATTCGAGGTGGTCGCGGAGACCGGCGACGCCGAGTCCCTGCTGGCGGCGGTCGACGAGCACCGGCCGGACCTGGCCGTGCTCGACGTCCGCATGCCGCCGGGCTTCCAGGACGAGGGCGTACGGGCCGCACTGGCCGTTCGCGCCCAGTGGCCGCGGACAGCAGTGCTGTTGTTGTCACAGTACGTGGAGGAGCGGTACGCGACGGACCTGCTGACCGGTGAGACGGCGGGCCTCGGCTACCTGCTCAAGCAACGGGTCGCGGACGTCGAGGAGTTCATCGAGGCGGTCCGGCGCGTGGCCGCGGGCGGCACGGCGCTGGACCCGCAGGTGGTCTCGCAGCTCCTGGTGCGCCGCCACTCCGACCCGCTGGACCGGCTGACCGCCCGGGAGCGCGAGGTCCTGGCCGCGATGGCGGAGGGCCGCTCCAACGCGGGCATCGCGGAAGTGCTGGTGGTGAGCGAGAGTGCGGTGGCGAAGCACATCAACAGCATCCTGGCGAAGCTGGACCTGCCGAAGGCGGATGCGGATCACCGGCGGGTGCTGGCGGTGTTGCGGTTCCTCGGCGTGGGGTGACCCCGTAGTGGGCGCGTGCGGGCGCGTCGTGGCTGGTCGCGCAGTTCCCCGCGCCCCTTACGGGGCGCACCCCCTACGGGGCGCGAAGCCCCCGCACCAGCAAGGCGCAAACCGCCTCGAACGCCCCGTCGATGTCGGGGCGGGACCATTCCTCCGCATAAGCAGGGTCGTGAAAACGACCCGTCGCATCCCACAGCGCCCGCGCCGTGACAACGGGATCGTCCGAGACGAACTCCCCGTCCCGCACGCCCTCTTCGACGATCCCGGCCAACTGCCCGATCATCGTCTCGATGTGCCGCTCGACGGTGCCGCTGTTCTCGCCGGCGAGCACCATGTAGGTGGCGAACAGCTCGGGATCGCCACCGGCCTTGCGCCGCTTCGCGGCGAACAGCCCGGCGAGCCACTCGCGGAGCCGGACCCCGGCAGGGGCGTCCCCTTCCGCAATGGCGGACAGCTCCGTGTGCGTCTGGCCGAGCCATCGGTCGGTCACGGCCTCCCGCAGGGCCGCCTTGCTGCCGAAGTGCCGGTAGACGCTGCCGTGGCTGACGCCCAGCGCCCGGGCCACGTCGACCACGGTGGCCTTGGCCGGGCCGAAGCGGCGCAGCACGTCCTCGGTGGCCTCAAGAATGCGGGCCGGGGTCAGGATCTCGGGCGCCATGGCAGGGGGACGGTCCTCTCAGTCGTAGACCGGTCGAGCGTAACGGGCCATACCCGGCCCGTACTCCGCCCGGGAGGGCTCAGCGCTCGCTGTCCAGGTGGGTCATCTGCGCCGCCGGGTAGCGCTCGCCCGCGGCGGCACCGGCCGGCACGGCCTCCTCGATGGCGGCGATGTCGGCCGCGCCGAGGGTGATGTCGAGGGCGCCGAGCGCCTCGGTGAGGCGGTCGCGGCGGCGGGCGCCGACCAGCGGGACGATGTCCTCGCCGCGCGAGAGCACCCATGCGATGGCGGTCTGCGCGACGCTCGCGCCCCGCTCCTCGGCGACCTTGCGCAGCGCGTCGGCCAGGTCGAGGTTGCGCTGCAGGTTCTCGCCCTGGAAGCGCGGGCTCAGGCCCCGGAAGTCGTTCGCGGCGAACTGCGCGTCGCGGTGCATGTGGCCGCCGATCAGGCCGCGGGAGAGGACGCCGTAGGCGGTGATGCCGACGCCCAGTTCGCGGCACGTGGGCAGGATCTGCCGCTCGATGCCGCGGGAGAGCAGCGAGTACTCGATCTGCAGGTCGGTGATCGGGGCGGTGGAGGCGGCCCGCCGGATGGTCTCCGGGCCCGCCTCGGACAGGCCGATGTGGCGGACGTGGCCGGCCTCGACGAGCTCGGCGATGGCGCCGACGGTCTCCTCGATCGGCACGTCGGGGTCGACGCGGGCGATGCGGTAGACGTCGATGTGGTCGACGCCGAGGCGCTGCAGCGAGTACGCGGCGAAGGTCTTCACCGCGGCCGGGCGGCCGTCGTAGCCGAACCAGGCGCCGTCGGGGCCGCGCAGGGCGCCGAACTTGACGCTGGTGAGCGCCTTTTCGCGGAGCGCGGCGGGCGCGCTGCGCAGGGCCTCGCCGATGAGCAGCTCGTTGTGGCCCATGCCGTAGAAGTCGCCGGTGTCCAGCAGGGTGATGCCGGCGTCGAGGGCGGCGTGGATCGTCGCGACGGATTCGGCGCGGTCGGCGTCGCCGTACAGGGCGGACATGCCCATGCAGCCGAGGCCGAGGGCGGAGACGCGGGGGCCGGTGGTGCCGAGGGTGCGGTGCTGCACGGGAACTCCTTCGGAGCGCGGGGAGCGGGTACACCGACAGCGTGGCACATGGAATGACAGATTTCAATATCTGTCATTCCATGTGCCACCGACGTGGCCCGCCCCGCGACCGCCCGGCTCAGCGCATGGAGCGCGGCAGCCGCAGGCTCAGCACCACCGTGACCGCTGCCGCCGCCAGCTGCACGGCGAGCGTGACCGTCAGGGCGTCCCGCATCCCCATCGAGGGCGCCAGCGAGAGGAAGAGCGTGCCGAGCGCGGCCACTCCCAGCGCCTGGAACGCCTGCTGGGCGGTGGTCACCACGCCGCCGCCGACGCCCGCCTGGGCGACCGGCACCTCGCTGAGCATCGTGCGCATCGTCAGGGGGAACAGCAGCCCCTGGCCCAGGCCCTGGACGGCCAGCGCCGGAGCGGTGCCCCAGCCGTCCAGCCCGTGCCAGCCCCAGTGGAACGTCGCGATCAGCATCAGCAGACCGGCGCTCTGGAACAGCGCCCCGGCCGTCACCACCCGCCGGCCGTGCCGCGCGGCCAGCCGCGGGCCCGCCAGCGAGGCGACGAAGAACGCCGTGCACAGCGGCACCAGCGACAGGCCCGCCGCCATCGGGCCCATCCGCAGGCCCTCCTGCAGCGCCACCGCGATGGCGAACATGAAGCCGCCCCAGCCCAGGCAGAACGGCATCAGCACGGCCAGCCCGCTGCGCACCGAGTGGATCCGCAGCAGCGACGGCGGCACCAGCGGCGTGCGCCCCGCCCGCTCCGTGCGCAGCTCCACGGCCAGGAACGCCCAGGCCGCGAACGGGAACACCGCCAGCAGCACCCACGACCAGACCGGCCAGCCCGCGGACCGGCCCTCGGTCAGCGGCACCAGCAGCGAGACCAGCGCGAGCGACAGCAGTGCGGTGCCCGGCCCGTCCACCCGCGTGGGGTGCTCCGAGCGCGTCTCCGGCACCGTCCGCAGCGCCAGGAACAGCGCGACGGCCGCCACCGGCGCGTTGACCAGGAAGATCGAGCGCCAGCCGGTGCCCGCGACGTCCAGCGAGACCAGCACGCCGCCCAGCACCTGGCCGACCGCGCTGGAGACGCCGGCCGTCGAGCTGTAGTGGCTCATCGCCCGGACCCGGGCCGTACCGCTCGTCGTGGCCTGGATGCTCGCCAGCACCTGCGGCAGCAGCAGCGCCGAGGCCGCGCCCTGCGCGACCCGGGCGGCGACCAGCGTCCAGGCGTTCGGCGCGAGGCCGCACGCCACCGAGGTGATGCCGAAGGACGCGATGCCCCACAGGAACAGCCGGCGGCGGCCGAACATGTCGCCGAGACGCCCGCCGAGCACCAGCAGCACCGCGTACGCCACGCCGTAGCCGCCGACGACCATCTCCAGCAGGGCCGGACCGGCCTGCAGATCGCGGTCGATCGTCGGCAGGGCCACGTTCACGATGAACGCGTCCACCATCGGCAGCGCCGCACCGAGCAGCACGGTCAGCAGGCCCAGCGGGCTCAGCACGGGCGCGGCGGCGGAGGAGGCGGGAAGGGAGGACGGGGAGGCAGGGGCGCCCACGCGGGGCCGGACACGGGTCGCTATCGGGGTTTCGCTCACGGACATGACAATGCCGCCCCGCTCAGCCTGGTACCAGAGTGTCTTTATCCTGGTACCAGGACTACCTGGCACGCTGATCGGCGGTGCCGCACCCTGGAGGGCATGACCACGATGGTGCTGGAGCAGACCGCCGCACACGCGCAGGCGGACACCGCGGACGACGTACGGCGCGCGGAGCTCGCCGCCTTCCTGCGCAGCCGCCGCGAGCGCATCACCCCCGAGCAGGTCGGCCTGCCCCGCGGCGTCCGGCGCCGCACCCCCGGGCTGCGCCGCGAGGAGGTCGCGCACCTGGCCGCCGTCGGGGTCACCTGGTACACGTGGATGGAGCAGGCCCGCGACATCCAGGCCTCCGGGCAGGTGCTGGACTCCGTCGCCCGGGCCCTGATGCTCGGCCGCGACGAGCGCTCCCACCTCTTCGCCCTGGCGGGCGTCGCCGACCCGCTGCCCGAGGCCGCGTACGCGGACGTGCCGGAGGCGCTGCTGCAGATGCTGGAGCAGCTGGAGCCCTTCCCCGCCTGCGTGCAGAACGCGCGCTACGACATCCTCGCCTACAACCGCACCTACGGCCGGCTGCTGTGCGACCTCGACGCCCTGCCGCCGCGCGACCGCAACTGCCTGTGGCTCTCCTACACCCACCCCCAGTGGCGGGAGGCGCTCGTCGACCGCGACGAGACGATGCGGCTGATGACCGCCAAGTTCCGCGCCGCGATGGCCGAGCACGTGGCGGAGCCCTCCTGGAAGTGCCTGGTCAAGCGGCTCCACGACGCCTCGCCCGAGTTCCGGGAGATCTGGGCGCGGCACGAGGTGGTCACGGACCAGTCGCCACGGACGAAGGCCTTCCAGAACCCCCGCGTGGGCCTGCTGCGCGTCAAGCACACCAGCCTGTGGCTCGGCCCCGGCCCCGGCGCCCGGCTGAGCAGCTACACCCCGGTCGACGAGGAGACCCGCGGGCGGATGGAGCGGCTGCACCGGCTGGTGCTCGACGAACAGCAGGCCGGACGGCAGGCCGGCGCTTCCGCCGGATGAGGGACAATGGACGGTCGTCCCCCCTGTCCCGTCCCTGTCCCGTACGACTCCGCACGACCGAGGAAGCCTCTCCATGACGCAGCTCCAGATCGGCCCGCACTCCGTGCAGCCGCCGGTGGTCCTGGCCCCGATGGCGGGGATCACCAACGCGCCCTTCCGCACGCTGTGCCGCGAGTTCTCCGGCGGCAAGGGGCTGTTCGTCAGCGAGATGATCACCACCCGGGCGCTGGTCGAGCGGGACGCCAAGACCATGCGGCTGATCCACTTCGACGGGACCGAGAAGCCCCGCTCGATCCAGCTCTACGGCGTCGACCCGGTGACGGTCGGCAAGGCCGTCCGCATGATCGTGGACGAGGACCTGGCCGACCACATCGACCTCAACTTCGGCTGCCCGGTCCCCAAGGTCACCCGCAAGGGCGGCGGCTCCGCCCTGCCGTACAAGCGCAACCTGCTGCGCTCGATCCTGCGCGAGGCCGTGGGCAACGCCGGGGCGCTGCCGGTGACCATGAAGATGCGCAAGGGCATCGACGACGAGCACATGACCTACCTCGACGCCGGCCGCATCGCCGTCGAGGAGGGCGTGACCGCCATCGCCCTGCACGGCCGCACCGCGGCCCAGCACTACAGCGGCACCGCCGACTGGTCGGCCATCGCCCGGCTGAAGGAGGCCGTCCCCGAGATCCCGGTGCTCGGAAATGGCGACATCTGGTCGGCGGAGGACGCCGTGCGGATGATGCGCGAGACCGGCTGCGACGGCGTCGTGGTCGGCCGCGGCTGCCTGGGCCGGCCCTGGCTCTTCGGCGACCTCGTGGCCGCCTTCGACCCCGCGGGCCCCGGCGCCCCGGCGGCGCCCGGCCTGCGCACGGTGGCGAAGGTGATGCTGCGCCACGCCGAGCTGCTGGGCCAGTGGCTGGAGAGCGAGGAGCGCGGCGTCATCGACTTCCGCAAGCACGTGGCCTGGTACACCAAGGGCTTCTCGATCGGCTCGGAGCTGCGCAAGAAGCTGGCGATCGCCTCCTCGCTGGCCGAGCTGGATGCTCTTTTGAGCGGGCTCGACCTGGACCAGCCCTGGCCGGCCGGCGCGGACGGTCCCCGGGGCCGTACTTCGGGCCGCGACCGCGTGGTGCTCCCGGACGGCTGGCTCGACGATCCGTACGCGTGCGCGGTCGTCGGAGCGGACGCCGAACTTGACACTTCCGGGGGATGACAAGGGCCGGAGGGGGCGTGATTCTCGCCACCTCTGATCAGGGTCCCGCTCAGATGAGCATTTGAGGGCGGGTTACACCTCTCCAAGGGTGGCACTGCGTGCCACCCTTGTTGTGTTCGCCTCTTGTTTTCAGCCAACTTCAATTCTCGACACAGTGTTGCCCTTCGAGTGTTTTCCGTGAGGTTGCCTTCAAGATGTGAAGGGACTTGGTGGGTGGCGATTTTGGTGATGTCACTTTCGATCTGCTGGCAGACGGGTGTGTGCGCCCATGGTTCGTCCGAGTGGACCTCCTCAGATGCCTTCGATCTGGGTACGCTCCCCGCCGTCAGGGCAGCCCACCTCCCCACCTGCGTCCGGGAGGCCCCAGTGAGGAGTCGAGTCCCGTGCCGGTACATGAAGACCGCGAGCAGCAGAACCGCCAGAAGTTCGTCTACGACTTCACCGAGGGCAACAAGGACCTCAAGGACCTGCTCGGCGGAAAGGGTGCCAACCTCGCCGAGATGACCAACCTCGGTCTCCCCGTCCCTCCGGGCTTCACCATCACCACCGAGGCCTGCAAGGTCTACCTGGAGAGCGGTACCGAGCCCGCCGCGATGCGCGACGAGGTCACGGCACACCTGGAGGCCCTCGAAGCCGGGATGGGCAAGAAGCTCGGCCAGGCCGACAACCCCCTGCTGGTCTCCGTCCGTTCGGGCGCCAAGTTCTCCATGCCCGGCATGATGGACACCGTCCTGAACATCGGCCTCTCCGACGAGTCCGTGGGCGGGCTCGCGGCCCAGGCCGGCGACGAGCGGTTCGCGTGGGACTCCTACCGCCGCCTCATCCAGATGTTCGGCAAGACCGTGCTGGGCGTCGACGGCGACCTCTTCGAGGAGGCGCTGGAGGAGGCCAAGCGGGCCAAGGGCGTCGTCACCGACGTCGAGCTCGGCGCCGCCGATCTCCGCACGCTGGTCGGGGAGTTCAAGGACATCGTCGCCAAGGAGACCGGCCGGGACTTCCCGCAGGACCCCCGCGAGCAGATGGACCTGGCCATAAGGGCGGTCTTCGACTCCTGGAACGGCGAGCGGGCCAAGCTCTACCGCCGCCAGGAGCGCATCCCCGGCGACCTGGGCACGGCCGTCAACATCTGCTCGATGGTCTTCGGCAACCTCGGCCCCGACTCGGGCACCGGCGTCGCCTTCACCCGCGACCCCGCCAGCGGCCACCAGGGCGTCTACGGCGACTACCTGCAGAACGCCCAGGGCGAGGACGTCGTCGCCGGCATCCGCAACACCATGCCGCTGGCCGAGCTGGAGCGCATCGACAAGGCCTCCTACGACCAGCTGATGCAGATCATGGAGACGCTCGAGACGCACTACAAGGACCTGTGCGACATCGAGTTCACCATCGAGCGCGGCAAGCTGTGGATGCTGCAGACCCGCGTCGGCAAGCGCACCGCGGGCGCGGCCTTCCGGATCGCCACGCAGCTCGTCGACCAGGGCCTGATCGACGAGGCCGAGGCTCTCCAGCGCGTCAACGGCGCCCAGTTGGCGCAGCTGATGTTCCCGCGGTTCGACGAGAAGGCGAAGACCGAGCTGCTCGGCCGGGGCATCGCGGCCTCGCCGGGTGCCGCGGTCGGCAAGGCGGTCTTCGACTCGTACACCGCCGTGAAGTGGTCGCGTTCGGGCGAGAAGGTCATCCTCATCCGCCGCGAGACCAACCCCGACGACCTCAACGGCATGATCGCCGCCGAAGGCATCCTCACCTCGCGCGGCGGCAAGACCTCGCACGCCGCCGTCGTCGCCCGCGGCATGGGCAAGACCTGCGTCTGCGGCGCCGAGGAGCTCGAAGTCGACACCAAGCAGCGGAAGATGACCGCTCCGGGCGGGATCGTCATCGAGGAGGGCGACGTCGTCTCCATCGACGGCTCCTCCGGCAAGGTCTACCTCGGCGAGGTCCCCGTCGTGCCGTCCCCGGTCGTCGAGTACTTCGAGGGCCGCATGCACGCCGGCGCCGACGACGCGGACGAACTCGTCCAGGCCGTGCACCGGATCATGGCCTACGCCGACCGCATGCGCCGGCTGCGCGTCCGCGCCAACGCCGACAACGCCGAGGACGCCGCGCGCGCCCGCCGCTTCGGCGCCCAGGGCATCGGCCTGTGCCGCACCGAGCACATGTTCCTCGGCGAGCGCCGCGAGATGGTCGAGCGGCTGATCCTGGCCGACACCGAGGCCGAGCGCGACGAGGCCCTCGGCGCCCTGCTGCCGCTGCAGAAGGCCGACTTCGTCGAGCTCTTCGAGGCGATGGACGGACTTCCGGTCACCGTGCGCCTGCTGGACCCGCCGCTGCACGAGTTCCTGCCGGACATCACCGAGCTGTCCGTGCGCGTCGCGCTCGCCGAGGCCCGGCAGGAGGCGCACGAGAACGACCTGCGCCTGCTGCAGGCCGTGCACAAGCTGCACGAGCAGAACCCGATGCTGGGCCTGCGCGGCGTCCGTCTCGGCCTGGTCATCCCCGGCCTGTTCGCCATGCAGGTACGGGCCATCGCCGAGGCCGCGGCCGAGCGGCAGGGCGCCAAGGGCGACCCGCGCGCCGAGATCATGATCCCGCTGGTGGGCACCGTCCAGGAGCTGGA
The DNA here is from genome assembly GCF_047456005.1 of Streptoverticillium reticulum. Classification (NCBI taxonomy): domain Bacteria; kingdom Bacillati; phylum Actinomycetota; class Actinomycetes; order Kitasatosporales; family Streptomycetaceae; genus Streptomyces; species Streptoverticillium reticulum. Next base: position 5,724,003 of record NZ_CP179755.1, read on the forward strand.
GATCGTCCGCGAGGAGGCCGAGCGCGTCATCGCCGAGGTCGAGCAGGCCACCGGCACCCGGCTCGGGCTCACCCTCGGCACGATGATCGAGCTGCCGCGCGCCGCGCTGACGGCCGGTCAGATCGCCGAGGCGGCCCAGTTCTTCTCGTTCGGCACGAACGACCTGACCCAGACCGTGTGGGGCTTCTCGCGCGACGACGTCGAGGCGAGCTTCTTCACCGCGTACCTGGAGAAGGGCATCTTCGGGGTCAGCCCGTTCGAGACCATCGACAAGGACGGCGTCGGCTCGCTCGTCCGCGCGGCCGCCGAGGCGGGGCGGGCCACGCGGCCCGACCTCAAGCTGGGCGTGTGCGGCGAGCACGGCGGCGACCCGGAGTCGGTCCACTTCTTCCACGACGTGGGCCTGGACTACGTCTCCTGCTCGCCGTTCCGCATCCCGGTGGCGCGGCTTGAGGCCGGGCGCGCTGCCGCGGTGGCCTCGGGGAGCGACAGCCGCTGACCGCGGCAGGCCTGGGGCGTGTCCGGCGGATCCCCGCGCCCCGTCAGGGGCGCGGGGCCGTTGACATATGCGGCTCCGCCGCGTGGGCGCGACAGGCCACAGGCGGCCTGCAGTCGACGCACCACCCCCGGGTCCGGGGCGAAGCCCCGGGGCAGCACGGCACCCACGGGCGCGTCGTGGCCGGTCGCGCAGTTCCCCGCGCCCCTGACGGGGCACTGCGGTGCCGCGCGACGAAGATCCGCCGGACACGGCCTAGGGGCGGCACCCGAGCCGGTGCCGCGCCGACAACCGCGGCTGTCGGCCTGCCTGAGCACGCGGGCGGCAGCCCGCAGCCGTGGAGCGGGGTAACCCGCACGTAACGCCGTCGGCACCCCAGGGCGCCCCGCCCCGGCTCGCCGCATGGCGAAGGGGCGGCGCCCGTGCGGGAGCGCCGCCCCTCTTTACTCCCCCACCGGGAGTTGTTGCCGCCCGCATCGGCTCGGGCGGCAACTCGCATACTCAGCGGCCGCTTATTCGCTCGCCACCCCCCACGGGAACGAGCGGGGGCGGCCCCGAGTGCGTGAATAGCATTTCGCTTGTGCGATGTTCGCCGCGAGTCCTTTCAACTGTGGCCAAAAGGGCGTGGTAACAGCTCGTATCGGTGTGCATACTCAGTGAGCGGGGGGTGGTTGCGGATGTCTCATGTGGGGGTTTGGTGCTGCGTGTCCATTTCACTGGACTCGATCTGGCCCGGTTGCGCCTGGCCGGAGACCCGGACGTACTCTGGGAAACCGTTCTGAGCCTGCACCGCCTCAGGGACAAGCAAGGCGAATCGATCTACGGCGATTGGCGCTCGGAAACCCGCGCGCGGTTGAATGGTGAAACGCGTCTGCTGGCCCCGCTGGTTCCGTCCCGGGGCTATTTCCCGGACTTCCTGACGCCCCCCGAAGCGCTGGACGGACTGGAGTCCGGCATCGCCGCGCTGCGGGCCACTCCGGCCGACCGGGTCCACGAGGAGCTGTCCCGGCTGTCCACGGTGCGGACGCTGCCCGCTTGGATACGATCGCTCGGCGAGGGTGACGCCCGCGCGTTCGGCAAGCTGATCGGCGCGCTCCACACCTATCACGAGGCCGCCATTGCCCCCTACTGGGCGCACATCCAGGCGCGCATAGAGGCCGACCGGGCCGTGCGCGGCCGGGCGCTGCTGGACGGCGGGGCGGATGCGCTGCTCTCCTCGCTGCCGCCCACGATGCGCTGGCGGGCGCCGGTCCTGGAGGCCGACTACCCGGTCGACCGCGATCTGTATCTCAACGGCCGTGGCCTGCTGCTGGTCCCGTCGTTCTTCTGCCGGCGCACGCCCGTCGCCCTGCAGAACCCGGACCTCACCCCCGTCCTGGTCTATCCCGCCCGGCACATGTCGGAGCCGTCGTCGTGCGTGCAGTCCCCGCCGCGTTCGCTGGGCAAGCTGGTCGGTCACACCCGCTCCGCGGTCCTGGGCTCGATCGGGGGCGGCTGCACGACCAGCGAACTCGCCCGCAGGGTAGGGGTGTCGGCGGCCTCGGCCAGCCAGCACGCCGGGGTGCTGCGCGAGGCCGGGCTCGTGCTGACCCTGCGGCACGGGAGCGCCGTGCTGCACACGCTGACCCCGCTCGGTGCGGCGTTACTGCGCGGCGGTCACCGTGGCCCGCAGCCCTCCCGGGGGCAGACCTCGCTGGCGGAACGTTCCCCCCGGGTCACCCTGTAGTCAGAACGCGGGTTCGAGGCCTCGTATACGCTGACCGCGTCTGAACTGCAGGAACGGAGCACGCCGCCATGTCTTCCGCCCCGGATGTCACGGTCATCGTCGCCGCCTACAACGCCATGCCGTACGTGACCGGCAGTGTCACGTCCGTCCTGCGGCAGAGCCTGGGTGCCGGCCACATCGAGCTGATCGCGGTCGACGACGGCTCGACGGACGGCACGGGGGAGGAGCTGGACCGCCTGGCGGCCGGGGCGCCCGGGATGCAGGTGATCCACCAGCCGAACTCGGGCGGTCCCGCCGGCCCGCGCAACCTGGGCCTGGAGCGGGCCACGGGCCGCTACGTCTTCTTCCTCGACGCGGACGACCGGCTCGGCCCGGAGGCGCTGGAGCGCATGGTCGCCGCCGCCGACGAGAACGGTTCGGACGTCGTCCTGGGCCGGATCGTGGGGGAGGGGGGCCGCCGCGCCCCGCGCTCGATGTTCGGCCGGAACCAGCCACGCACGGACGTCTTCGCCTCGCGCGTGTACTGGACGCTCAACCCGATGAAGCTCTTCCGGCGCGAGCTGGTCGAGCGGCTCGGGCTGCGCTTCGACACCGGCCTGTCCATAGGCGAGGACCAGCCGTTCACGGCCACGGCCTACCTGGAGGCCGCCGCGATCTCGGTGGTGGCCGACCACGACTGCCTGTACTGGGTCGCGCGCGAGGACGGCAACAACATCACCGCGCAGCCGCACGGCACCCGGATGCGGATGGATCTCTTCCGGCGGATGACGCAGCTCGTCGCGGAGCGCGTGGAGCCCGGCCCCCGGCGGGACGTGCTCATGCACCGGCACTTCGCCGTGGAACTGCGCGACGCCGTACTGCAGTGGTGCCGCGAGCCGCACCGCGACGTCCAGACGAAGCTGCTGGCCGAGCTGGGCGACCTGATCGCCCCGTACTACGGGGAAGGGCTGGCGGCCCGCCTCCCGGCGGTGGTGCGGCTGCGCTGCCACCTGATCCAACGGGGCCTGCTGGACGAGCTGTTGACGCTGGTGCGGTGGGAACTGGACCGGGGCGCGGCGAGCTACGGCATAACGACCGTGGCCGCGACGGCCGACGACGAAGAGGAGCTCCTCGTCGAGGACGGCCGCGCGTACGCCCGTTACCCGTATTTCCGCGACTCCACCCTGAACATCCCCGACGACTGCTACGACATCACCTCCGAGCTGCGCGTCCGCCACGAGGTCGCGTCCGCGGCCCTCGGCCTGGGCGGACTGCGCCTGACGGGCCACGCGTCCGTCGACCGCATACCCGCCGCCGGGACGACGGCCGGCCTGGTCCTGCGCAGGCGCGGGACCGGGGACGAACGCCGCTTCCCGGTGCACGGGACGGACGGCGCCTTCGACGTCACGGTCGACGGCGCGTCCCTGCCGGCGGGCCTGTGGGACATCTCCCTGACGGTCGACGCGGCGGGCGTCGCCAAGGAGGCCCGCCTGGGCAGCCGCCGGGCGGAGTCGGTGACGACGGGGACGACGACGGTGGTGACCGCGCAGGGCACGGCGGTCGCGCTCTACACGACGAAGCCGTACGGGAACCTCACGCTGGACGTGGGGGAGACGCGGCACCGGGTGCTTCCGCACGTGGGGGTGGAGGGGGTTGCGTGGGCCCCCGCGGGGCCCGCCACTCTCGCGGTGAACGTCCGCTGCACGCTGGCCGGTTGGCCGACGGGTGCCCTGACCGTCCGGGCCGAGGGCCCGGACGGCGCGGAGCTGGCGGCTCCGGTGGACGGGGGAACGGCGCTGCTCCCGCTCGCCGAGGCGGGGGAGTGGCGGATCACCGTGCGGTTGGCCGCGGGAGACGGTGAGTGGACCGTCCCCGTACCGCGCCGGCCCGGGCTCGGTACTGCGCGCTGGAAGCGGCGCGGCTTGCCGTGGTACGCCAAGCCGCTTGCCGGGCGGGATGTGTTGACCCTGCGGGTCGGGCGGGTGGATGTGTGGAAGGCGGTACGGGGACGGTTGGGGCTGCGCTGAGCGCCCTGTAAGGGGCGCGGGGCTGTATCGATTTGCGGCTCCGCCGCGTGGGCGCGACCAGCCGCCGACGGCCTGCAGCCGACGCACCACCCCAGGGGTCCGGGGCGAAGCCCCGGGACGTCGGCTGCGGGCGCGTCGTGGTTGCTCGCGCAGTTCCCCGCGCCCCTGACGGGGCGCTCAGGTGATCCGGAACCGCAAGCGGCAGATCACCGCGTCCGTGTCCCGGCGCACCGCGTGCGCCACCACCGTGCCTCGCTGGTTCTGGAGCAGCCGCTGCCAGATGTGGGCCGGTTCGACCTCCGGGATCAGTACCGTCACCCGGTTGTCGGGGTGCTGCTCTGCCAAGTCGCGCACGTACTGCACGATCGGACGTCCCAACGCGCCGGGCTGGCCGGGCAGTTCGACCAGGCTCACGCCGGGGTTCCACAGCTCCCAGTCGCGGCGCAGCGACTCCGCGTCGGGGTGCGCGACCGTCACGGCCACGACCTCGTCGCCGAGCGAGACGGCGGCGGTCAGTGCCTTGCTCGTCAGGCGCGACAGCGACGAGACCGGCACGACGACCACCGAGTGGCAGCGGCGCGGCGGTTCGGGAACCCGGCCCAGCTCCAGGCGTTCGCCGATCCGGCCGTAGGCCCGGTGGACGGCCTCGAAGGCCAGGACCAGCACCGGCAGCGCCAGCACGATCAGCCAGGCGCCCTCGGTGAACTTCGTGGCGGTGACGACCACCGTGGCCACGCCGGTGAGCACGGCGCCGAAGCCGTTGAGGAGCGCCTTGCCGAGCCAGCCGGCCGAGCGCTCCTGCCGCCAGTGGCGGACCATGCCGACCTGGCAGATGGTGAAGCCGACGAACACGCCGATCGAGAAGAGCGGTACGAGCGTGTTGACGTCGCCGCCGGAGAAGACCAGCAGTACCGCGGAGACGGCGGCCAGGGCGAGCACACCGTGGCGGTGGACCTGGCGGTCGGCCTTGAGGCCGAAGACGTGCGGCAGGTAGTTGTCGCGGGCCAGCAGGGCCATCAGCACCGGCAGTCCGCCGAAGGAGGTGTTCGCGGCGAGCGCGAGCAGGATCATCGTCGCGAACTGCACGACGTAGAACGCCCAGTTGTGGCCGAGCGAGGCGTCCGCGAGCTGGGCCAGGACGGTGACGCCCTCGACCGGCTGCAGGTGGAAGCGGCCGATGAGGACGGACAGGCCGATGAGCATGATGCCGAGCAGGGCGCCCAGCGCCACCTCCGTGCGCTGTGCGCGCTTGACGCGCGGGGCGCGGAAGGACGGGACGGCGTTGGCGACGGCCTCGACGCCGGTGAGGGCGGAGCAGCCGGACGCGAACGCCTTCAGGAGCAGCAGGGCGCCGACCGTGGTGGCGTTGTCGGCGAGCACGGACGCGTGGCCGTGCGCGGCCGCGGTGCTGGCGGGGGCGCTGCGGAAGAGGCCCATGACGATCATGAGCAGGATCGAGCCGACGAAGACGGCCGTCGGCACGATGAAGGCCTTCGCCGACTCCACGATGCCGCGCAGGTTGACGGCCGTGACGACGACGAGGACGGCGAGGCAGAGCCACACCCGGTCGCCGTAGAGGGAGGGGAAGGCGGACGTCAGGGCGGCGACGCCGGCCGTCACGGAGACGGCCACGTTGAGCACGTAGTCCAGGATCAGGGAGGCCGCGGTGACCAGGCTGGTGCGGCGGCCCAGGTGCCGCTTGGCGACCGCGTACGAGCCGCCGCCGTCGGGGAAGGCGGCGACGACCTGGCGGTAGGAGGCGACGAGCACGGCCAGCAGGGCGGCGATCGCGAGGGTGACCGGCAGGGTGAAGCCGAGGCCGTGCGCCCCGGCGGCGGCCAGCACGAGGACGATCGACTCGGGGCCGTAGGCCACCGACGCCATCGCGTCGAGGGACAGGGCCGCGAGGCCCTGGGTGGCGGTGAGCCGGTGCCGGTCCTCGGCAGCGGGACCCGCGCCGGTATCCGGCGGTTCGGTCGGCCGTTCGCCCGTTTTGGCCAGCATGGACATGTCTTGTCGTACCTCCGTGACGTGGAACGCCCAGCGTGCGGCCGGGTTCCGGGGGGCGCGCCCGGCCTTGGCGGGGTCTTGTCGCGGTGCGGTGCGATCTTCACGTGATCTTGACGGCGACTGCCGTGCAACCGTAAGCGGAGCGTCAGGATTCGGCGACGTAACGTCAGTTTTCCGTCAATGTCCGGCGCGCGGCCCGGCAGCCGGTCCTACCGTCACGGCCATGGGACGGCGAGCAATGCTGCTGCGACTGCAGGCGCGACATGTCCATGGCCGGTCGCCGGGGGCCGCCGTGCCGGTCTGCGACCGCGGCTGGCGCCGCGAGGCCCGCGCCGCCTGGTGGTTCGGCCTGGGCCTCGGCGCCGTCCTCGTCCTCGCCGACCTCGCCCGCGGCAGCCTGGACTGGCCCCGCGGCGGCTGCTGGGCCGCGCTCGCGGGCACCCTCGTCGCCGTGCTGCGTCCGGCGCGCATCACCGCGGGCGACGGCTGGCTCGCCGCCCGTGGGCTGTTGCGTGAACACCGCGTACGGACGGACCTGCTGACACAGGTCCGCCGCGCGGACGGGGTCGCCCCGCGGCTGGTGTTACGTGACGTGACCGGCGGCCGGGTGGAGGTGGACCCGAGAGTCCTGGAGGCGAACCCGCTCCTGTGGCACCGCCTCGACACGGGGGCGCGCCGGGCGCGCGAACGGGGTTTGCTGCGGGGTGCAACTCCGTTGACGGACGTGGCGGAACGGGTGGACGGAGAGGGCGCGCGGGCGCTGCTGAGGGCGTCGGGGCTGGACTGAGGTGCCGCACTCGCTGCAACCCGGCACCACGGCGCCCCGAAGGGGCGCTAGCCGTACGTGACCCCCGTCAGCTTCTCCGAGGCCTCCCAGAGGCCCCGCCCGGCCACGTCGGACAGGGTCCAGCGGGCGCGAACCGACCGCGCAGGCGCCCCGCGCCACAGCTGCACCCGGGGCCCGATGAATTCGTCCGGCAGGACTCCCGGTGCCGTCGCCGCGTACAGCGTCGGCAGTGCGCCGTCCTCCGCGCTCTGGGCGACGAGCCGGTTCGCGAGCTCCACCGCCCGCTCGGCCCAGGCCCGTTCCTCCATGCGCGGCCCCGCCGTCTGGAGGTTGGTGGCCGCGTAGCCGGGGTGCGCGGCGGCCGCGACGACCGGTGAGCCCTCGGCGGCGAGCCGCCGCGCCAGCTCGTGCACGAACAGCAGGTTGGCGCTCTTGGAGCGGCCGTACGCGATCCAACGCCGGTAGCGCCGCTCCATGTTGAGGTCGCGCGGGTCGACGTTGCCCAGGAAGTGCAGCCCGCTGGAGACGGTCACCACCCGCGCCCCCGGCCCGGCGGCCCGGAGCGCCGGCAGCAGCAGGCAGGTCAGGGCGAAGTGGCCGAGGTGATTGGTGCCGAACTGCATATCGAAGCCGTCGACCGTCTTGCGCTGCGGCAGCGCCATCACACCGGCGTTGTTGATCAGCAGGTCGATCCGCTCGCCCGCCAGATCGTTCGCGAAGGACCGCACGGAGGAGAGGTCGGCGAGGTCCAGCTGTCCCAACTCGGCGTCGGCGTCGGGCACCTGGGCCCGCAGCAGTTCCAGGGCGGCCTTGCCGCGCGTCGTGTCCCGGCAGGCCAGCACCACGCGCGCGCCGTGCCGGGCGAGTTCACGGGCGGTCACCAGGCCGAGCCCGCTGTTGGCGCCGGTCACCACGGCGGTACGGCCGCTCTGGTCGGGGATGTCGCTCGCGGTCCAGCCGTTCATGCGGTGCGCTCCTCTGCGGTCCGGGAAGGCCAGCGTAGACCGCCCGGGGGCGCACCGCAGGCCTTTCATGCCGGGGGCGTGCGCCCCGTAAGGGGCGCGGGGAACTGCGCGACCAGCCCCCACCGGCCCGCAGACAACGCACCACCCCAGGGGTCCGGGGCGCAGCCCCGAGAACCTCGACTGCAGGCGCGTCGTGGCTGATCGCGCAGTTCCCCGCGCCCCTATCGGGGCGCGAAGATCCGCACCGGCAGGACCTCCGTGCTGTTGCTGATGAAGCTGGACAGCCGGGGCAACTCGCGGTCCGGGACGGCCAGTGCGAGGTCCGGGTGACGGGCGAAGAGCGCCTCCAGTGCGACGGTCGCCTCCAGCCGGGCCAGCTGCGCGCCGATGCAGTAGTGCGCGCCGTGGCCGAAGGACAGCAGACGGTTCGCCGGGCGGCGGGTGACGTCGAAGCGGTCCGCGTCCGGCCCGTAGGCGCGCTCGTCGCGCCCGGCGGAGGCGTAGGCCGCGAGGACCGGCGTGCCCCGCGGCACGACCGTCCCGCCCACCGGCAGGTCGCGGAGCGGATAGCGGAAGGGGAAGAGGCCCACGGGGGCGTCGTAGCGCAGGGTCTCCTCCACCACGTCGGCCCAGCCCGCCTTGCCCGACCGGACCAGCTCCAGCTGGTCGGGGTGGGTGCACAGCGCCCGCACCGCGTTGGTGATCAGGGCGAGCGTGGTCTCGTGCCCGGCGACGACCAGGGTCAGCAGGGTGGCCGTCAGTTCGCGGTCGTCCAGGGTGGTCCCGTCCTCGTCGTGCGCGGCGACCAGGGCGCTGGTGAGGTCGTCGCCGGGCTCGGCGCGGCGCAGGGCGGCGAGGCGGCCGAGGGCCTCGGCCATGCCGCGGTTGGCGGCCGCGCTCTCCTCGGGCGTGAGCGTCGTCCTGGCCATGGTGTACGAGAACCGGCGGAGCTCGCCCCGCATCGCGGGCGGGACGCCGAGCAGTTCGCCGATGACGGACACGGGCAGTGGCACGGCGAAGTGGCGCCGCAGGTCGACCACGCCGGAGGCGCCCGCGGCCGTGCCGAGCCCGTCCAGCAGTTCGGCGGTCAGCCGCTCGACGCGGGGCCGCAGGCCCTCGATCCGGGCGGGGGTGAGGACCTTGGTGACGACGCCGCGCAGCCGCCGGTGGTCGGCGCCGTCGGCGGTGGTCATGCCCTCGAGCGTGGCGAAGATCGTCAACGGCCAGCCGTCGGGTATCACCCCCTCGCGCAGGGCCGTGAAGTGGCAGGCGTCCTTGGCCACATCGGGGTCCGCGAGGAACTCCTTCAGCTCCTCGTGCCGGGTGACGGCCACGGCCGGGACGCCACCGGGCAGCACGACGGGAACGGCCGCTCCCTGCGCGCGCAGGCCTGCGTCGTCCTCGTGCCGGCGGGCGCCCGCCGGGTCGAGCCGGTGCGGTGTGCGGTCGGTGCGGTCGGACATCTGATGCTCCATCCGGTAGGGCGGGCGAGTCCTCGGGCCATGGTGGCCCCGGCCGTGCTCGTACGTCACCGGGACGGGGCACATGGCCCGGTGAGCCATGTGGCGGCATCCGGCCGGGGGCACCTCCCGGCGGTGGCCGGGGGAGTGCCGGCCGGGGTCGGCGGGGCGTCCGTACGCTGTCCTGCAGCGGAACACGTGTCATCGGACTGTGCGGAAAACAGCCCGGCGTGCGCCGTATCCCGGCAGTTGCGGTTAGCCTGTCGACTACCTTCCTGACGTGGTGGGGGTGCCCGTGCGTTTCTCCTGGTGGAGCCGGGCCCGGTGGGTCCGGGCCGTGCTCGCGGGGCTCTATGTCGTCACCCTCGCCGCCGTCGTTCCCAAGGGCGCCGGAGGCCACGGCCGGGACGGCAGCTGGTCCAGCGAGGAGGCCCGCCGCTTCTGGGGCCCCACCCGGATGACGTCCTCCACGGACCCCGGGAACCCCGAGGACGCCGACGCCGACCCCGACGCCAAGAGCGAGGCCCAGAAGATCACCGGCAGTGCGCGGCACTTCGACGGGGTGCCGACGGTGGGCGTGATCTTCTACGTCGGCGAGGACATGAAGAACCACCACTGCACGGCGAGCGTGGTGCACAGCCCCAAGGGCAACCTCATCGTGACCGCGGGCCACTGCTCGTTCGGCGACGCGGCCGCCTTCGTTCCCGACTACCAGCAGGGCGCGAGCAAGCAGCCGTACGGCGTCTGGGCCGTCGACCGCACCTTCACCGACCCGCGCCGCGACGACTACGGGGACGGCTCCGACCTCGACTTCGCGTTCGCGACGGTCAAGGCGGACTCCCGCGGCAGACAGCTCGAACGGGTGACGGGCGCGAACCGGCTGGTGCGTACGCCCGGCTACACGAACCGGGTGACGGTCATCGGCTACCCCGACGTCGACGACGACCCGGCGGACCAGGCCATCCGCTGCACCGCGATGACCGAGCGCCTGGACGGCCACCAGCAGCTGCGCATGCGGTGCGACGGCTTCTACTCCGGGACGTCGGGGAGCCCGTGGCTCACCCACTTCAACGAGAAGACGAAGACCGGCGACCTGGTGGGCGTCCTGGGCGGCCTGAACGGCGGCGGCCCGGACGGGGACGAGAGCGCACGGGTGTCGTACAGCCCGGTCAACGACGACGAGATCTTCAAGCTGTACCTCGACGCGATCAACGACCGGGATCCGAAGCGGTAGCGCCCCGTCAGGGGCGCGGGGAACGGCGCGATCAGCCACCGACGGCCTGCGGCCGGCGCACCGCCCCGGGACTTCGGCTGCGGGCGCGTCGCGGCTTGTCGCGCAGCTCCCCGCGCCCCTTCGGGGCGCTACCGCACAGGTCCTAGCCCCCGGCCGGGGCTCCCGCCCCCGTTTGTCACACCCGGCGGCTACCGTCGGGGTATGAACGGCACAGGCACAGCACGGAGCGAAGGCGCAGGCAGCGAGACCCCCGGCATCGCCGGGTACGACGTGTCGGACGTGGAGCGCTGGGCGCCCGAGCCCGACAAGCGGCCCGGGCGGACGGCCTTCCAGCGCGACCGGGCGCGCGTGCTGCACTCCGCCGCGCTGCGCCGCCTCGCCGGCAAGACCCAGGTCGTCGCCCCGGGCGCCAACGCCCAGGCCTGGGACGCCACGCCGCGCACGCGCCTGACGCACTCGCTGGAGTGCGCCCAGGTCGGCCGGGAGCTGGGCGCGGCCCTCGGCTGCGACCCCGATCTGGTCGAGGTGGCCTGCCTCGCGCACGACCTGGGCCACCCCCCGTTCGGTCACAACGGCGAGCAGGCGCTCAATGAAGTCGCCGAGTCCTGCGGCGGGTTCGAGGGCAACGCCCAGTCGCTGCGCCTGCTCACCCGGCTCGAGCCGAAGCGCTTCGTGCCCGGCCCGTCGACGGGCGACGGCGAGCCGGTCAGCGTGGGCCTCAACCTCACCCGCGCCGCGCTCGACGCCGCCACCAAGTACCCCTGGCCGCGCGGCGGCCACCCCACCGACCCGGCCTCCCGCAAGTTCGGGGTCTACGAGGACGACCTGCCCGTCTTCACCTGGTTCCGGCAGGGCGCCCCGGCCGGCCGCCGCAGCTTCGAGGCCCAGGTCATGGACTGGTCCGACGACGTGGCCTACTCCGTGCACGACGTGGAGGACGGGCTGCACGCCGGCCACCTGGACCCCGGCGTGCTGCGCGCCGGCCCCGAGCGCCGCGAGGTGTTCGCCGTCGCCGCCCGCCGCTACGCCCCGGGCGCCGAGCCCGGCGAGCTCGCCGAGGCGCTGGACCGGCTGCTGGCCCAGGAGTGGTGGCCGCACGGCTACGACGGCAGTGCCGTCGCCCAGGCCCGTCTCAAGGACGCCACCAGCCAGCTCATCGGCCGCTTCTGCCTGGCCGCCGAGACGGCCACGCGCGCGGCCTGGGGCCCGGGCCGGCTCGGGCGGTACGGGGCCGGGCTCGTCGTCCCCCGCGGCACGCGGCTGGAGTGCGCCGTCCTCAAGGCCGTCGCCGACCGTTATGTCATACAGCGGGAGGACCAGGAGAAGCTCAGGGCCGAGCAGCGCGTCGTCATCGCCGAGCTCGCCGAGGCCCTGGTCGCCCGCGCGCCCGACGGCCTCGACCCGCAGTTCCGCACCCTCTTCGCCGTCGCCGCCGACGACGCGGGGCGGCTGCGCGCGGTCGTCGACCAGATCGCCGCCCTCACCGACGCCTCGGCGCGCACTCTTCACGCCAGGCTCACGGGGGCGGGGTCACGATAATCCCGGGCCCTTGCGGGTACTGACCGTCCGGGGCTGTGCTCTCCCGGGGGCGACCCCCGGACCCCCGGCCGGAAGAACGGCCGCACAGCGGGCCCACGGGGGCGGTACGCAGACGCACTGCGCGGCAGCGAGGAGGCAGCAAGTGGTGGACGCAGACCAGACGTTCGTCATCGTGGGAGGAGGCCTGGCCGGTGCCAAGGCGGCCGAGACCCTCCGGTCGGAAGGCTTCACCGGCCGGGTGATTCTCATCTGCGACGAACGCGACCACCCCTACGAGCGCCCGCCGCTCTCCAAGGGGTACCTCACGGGAAAGACCGACCGGGAGGGCGTCTTCGTCCACGAACCGGCCTGGTACGCCCAGGCCGACATCGAGCTCCACCTCGGCCAGCCCGCCGTCGCGCTCGACCGCGCGGCCAAGACGGTCCGCCTCGGCGACGGCACGGTCGTCGCCTACGACAAGCTGCTGCTGGCCACCGGCGCCGAGCCGCGCCGCCTCGACATCCCCGGCACCGGTCTGGCCGGCGTGCACCACCTGCGCCGCCTCGCCCACGCCGAGCGGCTGCGCGGCGTCCTCGCCTCCCTCGGGCGCGACAACGGCCACCTCGTCATCGCCGGAGCCGGCTGGATCGGCCTGGAGGTCGCCGCCGCGGCCCGCGGCTACGGCGCCGAGGTGACGATCGTCGAGCCCGAGCCCACCCCGCTGCACCGGGTCCTCGGCCCCGAGCTCGGCCAGCTCTTCACCGACCTGCACGCCGCGCACGGCGTCCGCTTCCACTTCGGCGCCCGGCTCACCGAGATCACCGGGCAGGACGGCATGGTCCTGGCCGCCCGCACCGACGACGGCGAGGAGCACCCCGCCCACGCCGTCCTCGCCGCGATCGGCGCCGCCCCGCGCACCGCCCTCGCCGAGGCCGCGGGCCTCGCCCTCGTCGACCGCGCCGACGGCGGCGGCATCGCCGTCGACGCCTCCCTGCGCACCTCCGACCCCGACATCCACGCCGCGGGCGACGTGGCCGCCGCCGAACACCCCTGGCTGCACACCCGCCTGCGCGTCGAGCACTGGGCCAACGCCCTCAACGGCGGCCCCGCCGCGGCCCGCGCCATGCTCGGCCAGGAGGTCTCCTACGACCGCGTCCCGTACTTCTTCTCCGACCAGTACGACGTGGGCCTGGAGTACTCCGGCTACGCGCCCCCCGGCTCGTACGACCAGGTGGTCCTCCGCGGGGACGCCGCAAAGCCCGAGTTCATCGCCTTCTGGCTGCGCGAGGGCCGGCTCCTGGCCGGGATGAACGTGAACGTGTGGGACGTCACACAAGACATCCAGCACCTCATCCGCTCCGGGGCCCGCCTCGATTCCGAAGCCCTCGCCGACCCCGCCGTCCCGCTGGACGCGGTGCCCACCGCATGAGCCGGATCCGCACCGCGCTCGTGCCCGTCGCGGAGATCTTCGCCCTGCGGCACGCCGTGCTGCGCCCCGGCCGGCCCCCGGAGTCGGCGGCCTTCCCGGAGGACGCCGACCCGGGGACGTTCCACGTCGCCGCGTACGACGAGGAGGGGGAGGTGCAGGCGTGCGTGACGTTCCTCCCCGGGCCGCTGCCGGGCACGGGCGAGGCGGCGTACCGCTTCCGCGGCATGGCCAGCGCCCCGGCCGTCCGCGGCCGGGGGTACGGCGTCGCCGTGCTGGAAGCCGGCCTGGCCGAGGCCGCGGCCCGCGGTGCCGGGCTGGTGTGGTGCAACGGCCGCACGGTCGCGCGCGGCTTCTACGAGCGCCACGGCTTCACCGTGCAGGGCGAGGAGTTCATGGTCGAGGGCGTGGGCCCGCACCTCGTCTTCGTGATCAAGGTCGGGGGTGTCGGCGCCCGGCCGTAGAATTCAGGCGTGGCAGGCAGGATCAACGATGACGATGTGAGGGCGGTCCGGGACGCGGTCCCGATCGACGCCGTCGTGTCCGAGTACCTCCAGCTGCGCAACGCGGGCGGCGGCAATCTCAAGGGCCTCTGCCCGTTCCACGACGAGAAGTCCCCGTCCTTCCAGGTCAGCCCCGCCAAGGGGTTGTTCTACTGCTTCGGCTGCCAGGAGGGCGGGGACACCGTCGACTTCGTCATGAAGATCGACCACCTCTCCTTCGCCGAGACCATCGAGCGGCTCGCCGCCCAGGCCGGCATCACCCTGCGGTACGAGGAGGGCGGCTACACCCCGGGCCGTCAGCAGGGCGAGCGCATCCGCCTGGTCGAGGCGCACAAGGCCGCCGCACAGTTCTACGTCGACCAGCTGGGCAGCCCCGAGGCCGAGATCGGCCGCCGCTTCCTGGCCGGCCGCGGCTTCGATCAGGAGGCCGCGCAGCACTTCGGCGTCGGCTACAGCCCGGCCGGCTGGGACCACCTCACCCGCTTCCTGCGCGGCAAGGGCTTCAGCGACAAGGAGCTGATCGTCTCCGGCCTCGCCCAGGAGAGCCGCGGCGGCCGCCCCATCGACCGCTTCCGCGGCCGCCTGATGTGGCCCATCCGCGACATCACCGGCGAGGTCATCGGCTTCGGCGCCCGCAAGCTCCGCGACGACGACAACGGCCCGAAGTACCTCAACACCCCCGAGACGCCGATCTACAAGAAGTCCCACGTCCTCTACGGCATCGACCTCGCCAAGAAGGAGATCGCCAAGACCAACCGTGCGGTGGTCGTCGAGGGCTACACGGACGTCATGGCCTGCCACCTGGCCGGCATCACCACGGCCATCGCCACCTGCGGCACCGCCTTCGCCGGCGACCACATCAAGATCCTGCGCCGGCTGCTGATGGACAACTCCGCCTCCGAGGTCGTCTTCACCTTCGACGGCGACGCCGCCGGCCAGAAGGCCGCCCTGCGCGCCTTCGAGGACGACCAGAAGTTCGCCGCCGAGACCTCCATCGCCATCACCCCCGGCGGCATGGACCCCTGCGAGCTGCGCCTGGCCGAGGGCGACGCGGCCGTGCAGACCCTGGTGGAGTCCCGCACCCCGCTGTTCGCCTTCGCCATCCGCCAGGTCGTCGCCCGGCACAACCTCGACACCGCCGAGGGCCGGGCCGCCGCCCTGGAGGCGGCCGCGCCCATCGTCGCGAACATCAAGAACAGCGCCATCCAGCACGAGTACGCCGTCCAGCTCGCCGGCATGCTCGGCATCCTGGACACCCAGTTCGTCGTCCGCCGCGTCGGCCAGCTCGCCCGCTGGGCCCGCGAGCGCGGTCAGCGCCCCGAGCAGGGGCGCGCACAGCACCGCGGCGCGCCGCCCGCCGCTCCCGTACCCCAGCAGCCGTCCGTGCGCGGCCCGGCGCTCAATCTGCGCAGCCCCGCCCACCGCACCGAGCGGGAGCTGCTCAAGCTGGCCCTCCAGCACCCCGAGCTCGTCGCCCCGGCCTTCGACGCCTACATGGAGGACGAGTTCACCGCCCCGCCCTACGCCGCCGTGCGCCGGGCCATCGAGGAGGCCGGCGGCGTCACGCAGGCCGGCCCCGGCTATCTGGCCGGCGTCCGCGAGGCCGCGCCCGACGACACCGTCCGTGCCCTGGTCACGGAGCTGGCCGTCGAGGCCGTCCACGCCCGCACGGTCGACGCGATCTACGCGGGCACCCAGCTGGTGCACGTCCGGCTGCGGGCCGTCGAGCGCCGCATCGAGGAGGTCCAGGCGGGCATGGTCCGCCTGGGCGCCCAGGCCGACCCGGCACAACTGGCCGCCGTGCAGAACGAGTTGTGGGTCCTCCAGCAGTACGGCAAGTCCCTCAAGGACCGCGGCGCGGCCGCGCTGTAGCAGCGCCGCAAGAGCCTGCTGTAACCGGCCGGTCACGGTCAGGGCTCAGAAAGTGGCCGCACGCCCCTCGTGGCGGGCGCGTGTCGTGCTCCACACTATTGGGCGGTGCCTGAGTCCTCGGAGCGCGGCAGGCCCGGCGGCCGCCAGGGTCCCGCCCTGGAATCCGGCCCCTTTGCGAAGCCGCTCTCGATCCCCCGCAAGGGCGACGGCTCGGCCGCCGCCGCGCCCTGATCCGTGCCGCCCCGTTCTGCCGCCATAGCAGCGATCACCCTGGAGGTCGCCCCCGTGCAGACCCGGACCCCGACCCTCCCTCAGGCCCCGGCCGCCCCGGCACCGATCGTGCCGCGGCAGGACGGGCCGCCCGTGACCGAGGCCTTCGCCGAGGAGGCGCCCCCGGAACCGGTGCGGGCCGATACCGGCAGCCCCTCGTCCGACCTCTTCCGTCAGTACTTGCGCGAGATCGGCAGGATTCCCCTGCTCACGGCTGCCGAGGAGGTGGAGCTGGCCCGCCGTGTCGAGGCCGGGCTGTTCGCCGAGGAGAAGCTCCTGTGCACCCCCGACCTCGACACCCGCCTCGCCCTGGACCTGGACCAGCTGGTCGTCCTCGGCCGGATGGCCAAACGCCGGCTGATCGAGGCCAATCTGCGGCTCGTCGTCTCCGTCGCCAAGCGCTACATCGGCCGCGGCCTCACCATGCTCGACCTCGTGCAGGAGGGAAATCTGGGGCTGATCAGGGCAGTCGAGAAATTCGACTACGCCCGTGGCTACAAGTTCTCGACGTACGCGACCTGGTGGATCCGCCAGGCCATGTCCCGCGCCCTCGCCGACCAGGCCCGCACCATCCGAGTGCCCGTCCACGTCGTGGAGTTGATCAACCGGGTGGTGCGGGTGCAGCGCCGCATGCTCCAGGAGCGCGGCTACGAACCCACCGCCGAGGAGGTCGCCGCCCAGCTCGACCTGTCGGAGGAGCGGGTCAGCGAAGTCCTGCGCCTCGCACAGGAACCGGTCTCGCTGCACGCGCCGGTGGGCGAGGAGGACGACGTCGCGCTCGGCGACCTCATCGAGGACGGCGACGCCGCCTCACCGGTGGAGTCGGCCGCCTTCCTGCTGCTGCGCGAGCACCTGGAGGCCGTGCTCTCCACGCTCGGGGAGCGCGAGCGCAAGGTCGTCCAGCTGCGCTACGGGCTCGCCGACGGCCGCCCGCGGACCCTGGAGGAGATCGGCCGGATCTTCGGCGTCACGCGCGAGCGCATCCGCCAGATCGAGTCGAAGACCCTGAACAAACTCCGCGACCACGCCTTCGCGGACCAGCTGCGCGGCTACCTGGACTGAGCCCCGCGCAGATTTTTTCAGAGCGCTCCCGGGTGCGTCTGCTCACGCACCGCCGCGTACTGCTGCCGCACCGCCTGCCCCACTGCCAGGTCCTCGCCGGGATCGAAGGCCTGGCCCGTCACGGAGGGCCACTGCGGGGGCGTGTGCGGGGCCAGGGTGCCCTGCTGGACGCCCAGCGACCAGGCGGCCTGCCGGGCCGCGCCCAGCGCCGCGTAGTCCATCGGCTGCGGGACGACGACCTGCGCGCCGAACAGCGCCGGCGCGACGGCCTGCACGGCGGGCAGCTCGGCGGCCGCGCCCAGCAGGAAGACCCGTCGCACCTCGACGCCGCGCGAGCGCAGCACGTCCAGCGCGTCCGTCAGCCCGCACAGCATGCCCTCGAACGCGGCCCGCGCCAGGTGTTCCGGCCGCATGCTCTCGCGCCGCAGCCCCGTCAGCGTGCCCGAGGCGTGCGGCAGCTGCGGGGTGCGCTCGCCCTCCAGGTACGGCAGCAGGACGAGCCCGTAGGCGCCCGGCGAGGACTGCAGCGCCAGGTCGGACAGGCCCGGCAGGTCCGTGCCGAGCAGCTCGGCGGTGCCGCGCAGCACCCGCACGGCGTTGAGCGTGTGGACGACGGGCAGGTGCATGCCGGTCGCGTCGGCGAACGAGATGATCGTGCCGGTCGGGTCCTCCAGCGCCGAGTGGTGCACGGAGAAGACCGAACCCGAGGCGCCCAGGGAGACCACCGCGTCGCCGGGCCCGACGCCCAGCCCGAAGGCGGCGGCCATCGTCTCGCCCGTGCCCGCCGAGATCAGCAGCCCCTCGGGGGTGTGCCCGGCCGGCTCGGCCGGGCCGAGCACGTCGGGCAGCGCGGCCTGCCGGCCCAGCGCCAGCTCCACGAGATCCGGCCGCCACTCGCCCGTCGCGGCCGACCAGAAACCGGTGCCGGACGCGTCCCCGCGGTCCGTCGTCCGGCGCAGGGGCCTGCCCAGCAGCTGCCAGACCAGCCAGTCGTGCGGCTGCAGGAGGGCGGCGGCACGGGCGGCCGACTCCGGCTCGTTACGGGCCAGCCAGCGCAGCTTCGCCAGCGCCTGCCCGGCCTGCGGCACCGACCCGACCGCCTGCGCCCACGCGGCCCGGCCGCCCAGCGCGTCGGTCAGCTCGGCCGCACAGGGCTGCATGCGCTTGTCGTTGCCCAGCAGGGCGGGACGGACCAGCACCCCGCCGGCGTCCAGCACGAGCAGACCGTTCTGTTGCGCGGAGACGCCGATGGCCTGCACGCCCTCCAGCACGCCCCCGGCGGCGGCGTCGCCCAGCGACATCAGCCAGGCCTGGGGGTCGCCCTCGGCGACCGCCGGATGCGGGGCGTACCCCTGCCTGAGCACGGCACCGGTGTCCGTGTCGCAGACGACGATCTGTGTGCTCTGGGCAGAACTGTCCAGCCCGGCGACTATCCCCATGCCGATGATGATGCCAAATCCTGCGCGTCTTCTCGCAGCGGCTCAGGTGTTGCTGGTGCCCCAGTCGTCCTCGTCGGACGTGCGCTGCTCGCGGAGCGACCGGATCCGGTCGGACAGGGGGCCGGACCCCGGCAGGCCGCTGCCGATCCGTTCGAACGCCCGCGAGGCCATGGCCCGGCCGTTCTGCGCGGCGGACTCCGCGGTGTTGCGGACCGCCGGGTTCTGCGCGATGCGCTGCGCGCCCTTGCGCAGCTCCTCGTAGCGCTCGCGGCCGGCCCGTGCCCCGAGCACGTAACCGACGGCCAGTCCGGCGAAGAACGTCACCCGGTAGCGCATCGCGCACCGTCCTTCCGTTGGATCCGCTGTGCCTCTCCCGGCCTTCGCCCTCGCCTACCCGGCAGGGCCCGAGGTCACTCCGGGGATACCGATTGGCGGAGCACCCCCCTGCTTGCGCTAATGTATGTCCCGCAGCGAGCGCACGCCGCCCGGAGGATCCGGACGAAGGTGCATTCGAAGCAAAACGCCACAATCCCCTGTAGCTCAATTGGCAGAGCAGCCGGCTGTTAACCGGCAGGTTACTGGTTCGAGTCCAGTCGGGGGAGCGCGGTCCCCTGTAGCTCAATTGGCAGAGCAGCCGACTGTTAATCGGCAGGTTACTGGTTCGAGTCCAGTCGGGGGAGCTGTGGAACGAGGACCCCCGCGGGGGTCCTTTTTTCATGTCCCGGTTCCCGCCGGACGGGAACCGTTCCGGCGTGATCGAAGTCCTCAAGGTCAGGCTGGTCACACGATGCGGCCCCGCCGGGGCAGCAGATCGTATGAACGGCTATGCTGCGGCAGACGGCGCGCACAGATGTGCGCGACGCGCCGTGAACGGGGCGGTAGCTCAGCCGGTTAGAGCAGCGGACTCATAATCCGTCGGCCGTGGGTTCGAGTCCCACCCGCCCCACACTGCGGCATGCTTGCAGAAACGATCTGACCTGCGGAAACGCAAGACGAAGGGCCGCCACGCGCATCGTGGCGGCCCTTTCGTCGTCCCCGGTCGTCCCCGGTCAGCCCGGGTGAGGCCGAGGTGAGGCCGGAATACTGTCCAAATTGCCCGCATATGCATGCACTAGATCAACTTAGTGGCTCTTCGTGTATATGGGGCCTTATTGGGGGCGCTGCGGGCCCGCTGGGCGCCAGTCGGCCCCGCGTCATGTTGGTGATGTATCGTCAACGCATACAAGAAGTTGATCCAGGGGAGGGGTGGCGAGCGTGTCTGTAACCCAGATCGACCTCGATGACGAGGCGCTGGCCGAAGCTATGCGCCTCATGGGTGCGTCCACGAAGAAGGAGACCGTCAACGCGGCCCTGCGGGACTACGTGGCTCGGGTCAAGCGACTCGAAGCCGCCGAGAAGCTGGCGGCGCGGGGCGAGCAAGGCGAGTTCGAGGCCGCAGCAGCCGCGCACACGGCCGCCAAGCGGGCCCGGCGGGCGGCCTTCGAGTGATCACGTATCTTCTCGACACCTCCACCCTCTGGCACCTCTTCCGCACCCCCGGAGCGATGCGTCCTTGGGAGGGGCACATCGCTGCCGGGGTGTTCCATATCTGCGAGCCCACGAGGACAGAGTTCCTGTACTCGGCCACCGGTCCGGCTCACCGGGACGAGCTGGCCGAGGAGCTGGATGCCCTGTGCCGGCTCTCGGCGGTTCCGAAGAGCGCGTGGCGCTGGGTGGACACTGCGCAGTACAAGCTCACGCAGCACGGGCAGCACCGTTCCGCGGGGGCCGTCGACCTCCTGGTGTGTGCGACAGCGGTGCACTACGGACACACCGTGCTCCACGTGGACAACGACTTCGCGACTGTGGCGAACGTGCTCAAGGAAGTACAGCAGCGGGACGCACGAGCCTGATCGGATTCCTGCCTTGTGCCTCGGGGTGGCCCGCGCGTGGAGCCGCAGGGCGGGATGAGCCCGGGGCCGCGGCCGGGAGGCGGTGCCGGGAGTGGGCTAGGGCCTGTCCGATGGGTCGCCGTCTGGACCGGGGTCTGGGGCGTCGTGGTGGCGCTCAGCGGGCCGGGTCGGTGCCACTGGTGGGAGCCGGTCCGGCCGACCGGTTGGGGGTCAGCGCAGTGTCATAGGTTGTCGCATTCCCTCGCAGCCCCAACTCTGCTTCGGTAGTGTTGTGTTCAACCACGACCGTGCCGGAAGCGGTCGGACATGCCGTGGACTCCGCCTGGCCAGGGCTTCCTGCGCAGCAGAGCCGCGTGACTGCGGTGCGGCGCGCCTGTGTACCGTTCGCGAGTTCGTCCGGGGGTGCTCGTATGGGGGAGGCGGCGTCACTTTCCAGTGGCTGGATTCCCGGTGGGACCGGCATCTGCATAGTGGCGGCCGGACAGGTCCATGGCCGGGACGCGGTACGGCTGTCCGACACGTGGGGACACCGTGTCCTGGGTGAGCTCGGTGAGAAGACCGGTGCGGTCATCCACGACCAGCTCAACAACGTCTGCTACTGGCTCGTCCCGGCCAGCGCGTCACCCGTGCGCCATCTCGCCGAGGAGTATCCCGTCGGTGTACTGGGCGACGGCAGCAGCATCGCCGTACCCGGGCCGCTCCGCCAGCGCCCCCTGGCCTGGCGCGTCGAACCGAGACTGGACCGGATCCTGACCTGTCCCCACGCGCTGTGCACGGCCATCGTGGCCGTCGGCCCGTCAGGAAACGGCAGGCCAGCACCGTGAGCGTGCCTTGCGGGCAGCCCGCAAGGCGCCCGGGCCGGGGAGCGGCCGTGGACGCGGCCGGCAACGGGCGCCCGGGAGGTCAGCCGAAGACCACCACGGCAAGGTCGGTGCTCAGTCCCCCAAGTCCCCTGTCGCCCAGGCCCGGCTTGACGCGCGCCAGGACGGGACCGGCCATGACGGTGTCCCCGTTCAGTTTGCCGCCGGTGATGGTGGCGCTGAAAGCTATTTCCGCCTTGACCGGGCTGATGCTCATGCTCCAGGAGAACCGGCTCCTGGCCCTGGTGGGGGACCACATGATGGTGCCCTTGCCGCCGGCACTCCGCAGTGCGCCCAAGGGCCTGCTGTCCACCGGGTGGGCTTCCGCTTTGCCGGTCGCGCTGATCACCCCGGACAGCAGTTCACTGTGGAGCCCGTTGGGGGAGACACAGCCGGTCAGCTTGCCCATGGCCGATACCCCCGCCCTGCCACTGGGCGTCAGCACCGGGGTGAACGTCAGGTGGAACCCCGTCATACCGATCAGGTCACCACTTGTCACGCGAAACTCCCTGCCGCAGCAGATCCGAGATAAGCATGCGCGCCAGAGTGCGCCACAGAAGCAACAACGGCACCCGTAATGCGGGGGCACACCGACGCGCACCACAGCGCCCAGATGCACACTCCGGCGCAGGCCTGTGCTGAGCCATCGGATGCGGGCATCGCCTCCGAACAAGGAGGCGGGGAATCGATACACCTGACCACCTGCGAGGGACGCGACGAGTGTCAGCTCGTCGGCATGGGCATCCACTGGCTGTCAATCATCGTCCGTGAAAGGTGAGTTCATGCTTCTCAACCCCATCCCTCTCCACCCGGTCGTCCACGGCATCGGTTCCCTGCTTGCCCTCCTCGGGTTCGGTCACTAGGGCCTGGTCGAGGGGCCTGCGCGGGACCTGCGCGGACCCATCGGACACGCCCTAGGCGTGCGTGCCTGCGCTACGGGGTGAGGACCGCCCGGTACCTGGCCTTGCCCATGTTCTGGAAGGTGTCCTCGGCCTGGTCGAGGGGGTGGGTCTCCACCATGGGACGGATGCCCTTGAGAGCGGCGAAGGCCATGGCCTCTTCGCTGTCCTTGGCGTGGCCGCTGTACCAGCCGGCCACGGCGCGGCGGCCGAACACCAGCAGCTCGGGGTTCACCTGGAGGGGGTCGTGTCCCGTGGCGATCACCACCAGGCGGCCGTTGGGCTCCAGCCCCTGGACGAGGTCGGCCTGGGAGGGGCTGTGGCCGGCGGTGCAGAGGACGGCGGCCGCTCCGCCGAGCCCGGCCAGTGCCTCACCGGCGCTGCCTTCCTCACTGTCGATGTACTCGTCCGCGCCGAGCTTGCGGGAGACGTCCTCCTTGCTACGGCCACGGTTGATCGCCACCGTGCGGAAGCCCATCTTGTCCGCGAACTGCACCGCGAGGTGGCCGAGTCCGCCGATGCCCTGGACCGCGACCGTGTCGCCGGGGCCCGCGCCACTGTGGCGCAGTGCGTTGAACGTGGTGATGCCCGCGCACATCAGCGGTCCGGCCTCCTCGAAGGAGAGTTCGTCCGGGATGCGGGCGAGCGCGTCCTGTGGCGCCACGACGTACTCGGCGTAGCCGCCGTCGTAGGAGACGCCGACGACCGTGCCTTCCACGCAGTTGGTGAAGTCGCCCCGGCGGCAGGGGCCGCAGACAAGGCAGTTGCCGCCGTGCCAGCCGATGCCGGCCCGGTCCCCGGGGTGCCAGGCATTCACGCCGGGGCCGACGGCGTCGACTTCGCCGGCGGGCGTTGCACCAGGCGGTGGTGAAGGTGGTGGGCGTCAGCCGAGGTGTTCGGCGAAGAAGGCCGTGGTGAGGTCGAGGGCGGCCTTGCGCTGTTCGGCCGGGGTGAGTTGGCGGACGGTGCCCGTGCCGTTGGTGGTCTCGCACCGGCCGCCGGGGCGGTTTCGCTTCTCGACGGCCACGTCGTCCGTAGCGAAGGCGGGACCGGTGCCCGGGGTCCAGACCGTGTTGAAGAAGTTGTGGTTGGCGCCGGGCAGGTCGTGCTGTTCGGCGCCGGGGACGACCGTCTTCTCCCACATGGCGTCGCAGGTGCCGACGACCACCGAGACCGGGACGCGGGTGATGCGTTCCTTGGCGGGGTCGATGCCGTTCATGGCGGGGGCGAAGGCGAGGGTGCCCCGGATGGTCACCCCGGCCGGCGGCTTGTGACTGTCCAGGGCCTGGGCGAGGACGCCTCCACCGCCGCGCGAGTGCCCCATCGTGCCGACCCGGCCGAGGTCCACGCGGCCGGTGAACTGCTTGAGTTCCGCCAGCGGCCCCTTCCCCTCCGACAGCTGCTGCCACATCTCCAGGTGCTTGTCCAGCAGCGCCGCCCGTGCGACGTGGCCCTCGTTCTTCTCCTGGGCCTGGATGCCGTTGGCCGACACCGACACCACGACGTAGCCCTTCTCGGCCAGCGCCTCGGCGAGGTAGGAGTACCCGAGGTAATTGTCGGCCGGTCTCGCGTCCTTGCCGCAAGGCCAGGACTTGGCGCGGACGGGCTGGTCGCCGGTTTGACAGGTGGCGGTGCCCCAGCCGTGCAGCATGAGCACCAACGGGTGTTTCTCGCTGCCCAGTTGGCGGGGATAGGTGACGGAGGCCCTCAGCTCCGTGCGCTTGCCGCCCAGGCCGGGCGGGGCGTAGGCGGTGTCGCCGAAGTCGTAGGTGAGCTGTGACGTACGTTCTGTATCGGCCAGGGTGGTGAGCCGGGCCGAACCGACTGCCTCGGGCTGAGGGGAACCGCAGGCGGTGGCCAGGGTGACCGTGGCGACGACGGTCGCGACGAAGAGGCCGCGGCGCGGGAGGTGAGGGGAAAGGTGCATGGGGGATTGGGGCCCTTCCGGGGCGGGTTCAGGCGTTGACCGTCGATCGGCCGGAGGCCACCGAAGCGGCGTGCCTGACGCTATGCGCCGTGTTTGTCGGATAAGTATCGGTTGGGGCGCGCGGGGGGCTCAAAACATCAACGGACTCGGCGGCCCACCCGACGGGCATCCGGCACGGGGGTGGACCGTTCCCGGCAGGCAAGTCCGGTACTTCTGTGATGCTGATGAAGTCCGGGCCGGGCGGTTGAGGCACTACGAGCGGTTCGATGCCCGCTGTGTGACCGAGGGGCCGCGAAGGCAGGCGTCCTTGCTCTGCATGCCGTGAGTGGTCGTTTTACGCTGCTGATGTGGTGGTTGGGTGGTGGCGGGCATGGCCGCCGCGTCGGGTCGACGCGGTGCTGGTGGCGGTTGTGGTGGTTGCCGGCGTTGCGGACAGCTGGGTCACCTGGTGGTCGAACGGCTTGCTGACCGGCGGGCCCAGATACCTTGTGGCCGGGCTGGTGGGGGTGACCGGGCTGGCGTTGTGGTGGCGCAGGCGTTTTCCGGTGCTGGTGGCCGTGGTGCTGCTGGTCGCTCACACGATGGTGTTTACGCCGTTGGCGCTGGCGGTGGCTCTCTTCACGGTGGGCGAGGTGTTCCGTGACCGGTTGCGGGTGGTGTGGGCGTTCGGGGTCGCCGGGTGCGTGGCGGACCTGGCCGCGGCCCGGATCGGCGGACCGGCCTGGGACTGGCGCGGGGCGGCGTACTCCCTGGCCCTGGTGACCGGCTCACTGATCGTCGGCTATGCGGTGGCGGTCCGCCGGGACCTGGCCCACTCGGCGCAGGAACTGGCCCGGGCCGCGCAGGGGCAGCTGGAGATCACGCGACGGTGGCATGAGCTGTTGGTGGAGCAGGCGCGCGCCCAGGAGCGGCGCGAGATCGCGCGGGAGCTGCACGACGTGGTCTCGCACCGGGTCGGGCACATGGTGATGACGGCGACGACCTTGACGGTCGGCTCCAGCGCGGGAGATGCGCGAGTCGTCGAGAGGGCGGAGCTGATCGGCTCGGAGGGTCGGGCGGCGTTGGAAGAGCTACGGGAGATTCTGGGCGTGCTCGCCCCGGAGCACACGGCGGGCGGAGCGCCACGGGCGCCGCAGCCCGGTGCCGGGCAGCTGCCGGAGCTGGTCGAGCGTGCACGGGCGAACGGTCAACGGGTGGACTGGGAGTTGACCGGTGATCCGCAGGCGCTGGGCACGGTGGTGCAGCATGCGCTGTACCGGATGGTGCAGGAGGCGCTGACCAACGCCCACAAGCATGCGCCGGGCTCGCAGGTGCGGGTGGTGGTGGACTGCCGTGCGGACGGGCTGCACCTGGAGGTCGTCAACACCTCCGCCACCAGGCCCCTGGTCGAGACGGCCGTCGGCTCGGGCAGCGGGCTGCTGGGGGTGCGGGAGCGGGCCGCGCTGCTGGGCGGGTACGCGGAGGCCGGACCCTACGGCGACGGATTCCGGCTGGCGGTTTTCGTGCCCGGGCATGCCGGCCCCACCCGCTCAGCGTGACAGTTCCGCCCTGTAGGCCAGCAGTGCCGCCTGAACCCGGTTGTCCAGGCCCAGTCGGCCCAACAGTCGGCTGACCTGCCCGCGCACGGTTCCCTCGCCCGCACCGAGTTGCTCGGCAATCTGTGCGTTGGAGCGGCCCTGGCCGATGAGTACCAGCAGCTCTCGGTCCCGCTCGCCCAGCGAGGCCAGGACCGCCCTCTCGTCGTCGGTCAGCTCCGGGCCACCGGCCCCGGCCTGCCGTCGCGCCGTGGCCAGCTGCATGATCCGCCCGGTGACAGCGGGATCGACGATCGAGTGGCCCTGGGCGACCAGCACAATCGCGCGCACCAACTGGTCGGGCGGGGTGTTCTTCAGCAAGAACCCGCTCACCCCCGCATCCAGAGCCTCGACCAGGTACTCGTCCTCCCCGAACATGGTGAGGATGACCACGAACGGGGGCCGCGGCAGCAGGCGCAGCCGGCGGGTGGCGGTCAGCCCGTCCATACCCGGCATCCGGATGTCCACCAGGGCGACGTCCGGCACGAACTGCCGAGCCGCTTCGATGGCGCTGTGCCCGTCCCATGCCTGCCCGACCACATGCACTTCGCGGCTGGCCTCCAGCACCTCGGCCAGGCCCCGGCGCATGATCTCGCTGTCATCGACCACCAGCACACTGACCACCATCGCGCAGCCTCCGCGTCAGAACACATCAACTGCACGCGATCCTAAGGACCTCCTTCGTCCCCCGCCCGACGGGCTGCGCAGGCACGGCGCTCACCCGGCCTGACCCCGAGCCCGGGTGGATACAGGGCACTCGGCAGCCCATGCCCTACCGCGGCCGGCGCCCAGCTCGATGCAGCGTGCGCTGCACAGGAGCAACGTGCGCTGCACAAACCGGCCCCTTCCGGCGCACAGACTCGATGCAGGACATACCGGGCAACACCCGCAGCCGACCGATCAACAAACCAAGGTCTGAGGCTGCAGTACCTGCATGGGTCATCTCGTCCACCTCTTTCTGTCATGGGTGAACAGGCGGCCGCGACCACATCCCGAGCAAGGAATCCCGCCATGAAGAAGAGCACCACCTGCACGGCCGTCATCGCGCTGGGCGCCGGCGCCTCCCTCCTGAGCATCGCGAGCCTGGCCTCGGTCTCCGCCTCCGTCTCCGCCGCCTTCTCCGACCCGGCCACTGTCCAGGCAGCGGACGACCCCAAGCCGAACTGCGGCCCACTCGACAGCCTCCCCGGCGGCCCCTGCTCCACCGATGAGCCCGGTGACGGCCGCCCGTTGCCCTCCCGCAACCCCAGCGACCGCAACATCAAGACCGACATCCTCCAGGCCGACTGGACCCGCCAGTGACCTGCACGGAAGACCTGCCCGCCGGGGCCGGCGGTCCGGATACTGCCAGCGGTGTCCCGCGCCTGACGGTCAACAGTCACGCCGATCCGCAGACCCTCGCCGGATCCGGTGCCCCCGTCAACGGTTTCGAGATCCTCGACAAGGTCTCAGCACTGCCGGTCAGCACTTGGCGCTACCACTGGGAACCCGCCGGAATCCGCCATCTGGGGCCCATGTCCCAGGACTTCAAAGCTGCTTTCGGCCTCGGCCGCCACGACACCAGCATCGACTGCGTCGACATCAACGGTGTCGCCCTCCTCGCCATCCAGGCACTCCACCGCCTGATCAACGAACTACGCGAAGAGATCGACAGCCTCCAGAGCGCCGCAAGAGAATCCGCCACTCCCACTTCATCGAGCGGCCCTTCGGCCTCACAGGCCACTTGAAAACCACACATCACGCTCTCCAACGAACCCGCAGCCGTTCAGTACGGGGGGTGGTGGGGGGAGCACAACCCGTCTGTTCCGGTGACAGGGCAGGGCCCGCCACGGATTTCATGCAGCTATGGAGGTCGCACACGTGCGCATCGGATCGGGCCGTTGCCCCGTCCTGCTGGTACCCGCTCTTCTGGGTTCCCTGGCGCTGACCGCGTGTTCGGGCGGTGCCAAGGCGGATGCCGGCCCCGAGGCCAAGGTCACCGTCACCCCGTCCGCCGACGGCAAGGCGGCCGCGCTCGGCTCGCCCATCTCTGTCAAGGCCGACGGCGGCAAGCTCACTGCCGTGGACGTCAAGGACGACAAGGGGCAGAACGTCGCCGGGCAGCTGGCGGACGACGGGTCCTCGTGGACCTCGCAGGGGAAGGTCAGGCCGCAGGCCACCTACACCGTGCACACCACGGCGAAGTCGGACAAGGGCCGGGAGTCCTCGACGACCTCGAAGTTCACCACGCAGCAGGCCGAGAAGGCCAACAAGCTCACCAACACCCCGGCCGACGGGGAGACGGTGGGCACCGGCATGCCCGTCTCGATCCTCTTCGACCACAAGGTCGACAAGGACAAGCGTGCCGAGATCGAGAAGGCTCTGAAGGTCGGCACCTCGGTGCCGGTGGAGGGCGCCTGGGGCTGGGTCACCGACTACTCCGGCAAGGACCGCATCGACTGGCGGCCCAAGAGCCCCTGGCCCGCCGGGACCAAGGTGACCGTCAAGGGCTCGCTGGCCGGCATCGACTCGGGCGAGGGCGGCTGGTTCGCCCGCGACTACAACTACGGCTTCTCGATAGGCAAGGACCGCAAGGCGGTCATCGACGTGCCCAGCCGCAGCCTGACCATGTACGAGGACGGCAAAGAAGTCGGCAGCGTCAAGGGCTCGGCCGGTTCCCCGCAAACCCCCACCCGGGGCGGCATCCACACTGTGCGCGGCAAGAACGCGGACGAGGTCATGGACTCCTCCACCATCGGCTACGGCAACCAGTGGTCCCTGCCCTCACAGTGGGTGATCCACCTGACCGCTTCCGGCACGTTTCTGCACTCTGCGCCCTGGAACCACTCCGTCGGAGAAGTGAACAACAGCCACGGCTGCTTCGGCATGAGAACCGAAGACGCCAGGATTGTCTACGACTTCCTGTCGGTCGGCTCCACCGTCGAGGTCAAGAACACGACGAACCCGGACAAGACCGAAGTCGGCAACGGCCTCGAGGTCTGGCAGGAGACCTGGGACCAGTGGCAGAAGCGCAGCGCACTGAAGTAACACCTTGCCCTGTTGCTGATCGCCTGTTGCGCTGCTCCTGCCCTCCTCGTTGCGGGCGTGCTCGGTGCGCTGGGAGCCTGGTTCGCCAATTGGCGGGCTATCGCCTCCGCGATCGTCCTCGCCACCGCCGTAGTCACCAGCGTGCTGTACCGCCACCGGTCCGGCCGCAGTACCTGCTACCCGCCCACCGTCCCGAGCGCGGACCCCACCGGCCAGGTGTCACCGGACGACAGGCGCCCTGCCTCGCCGCGCCACTGGCCGTGGGGCGGGCAGGAAACGGTGTGGCGAACGCCTAACGGCCCCCGATCGAGCAGGATCGAGCAGGATCCAGTCGGATGGAAACGGATGGATATGTCCGCTCTGTCGGTGAAACCGCAGGTGAGAAGCGTCACCGAAATAGGTTCGAGTCTCACCCGCCCCACTGTGCGGCAGCAGTGCAGAAACGTTCTGCTTCGGATGTACGACGAAGGGCCGCCACCGGTCGTGTGGCGGCCCTTCGCCGTACCCCCCCGGCCGCCCCCGCGGGCGCCGGCGGGGACCGACGAGAACCTGACGCTTCCGCAGCTGCGCACGCTCGTGGTGCTGGAAGGCAGCGGGCCGCTCGAACTGATCGCGCTGGCGGGCATGCCGGCGGGCTACCGTGCGATCGTCCCCGGGCTCATTCCCGGAACGTCCGCCGGTAGCCGCCCGGCGAGACGCCGAGCGCGGTCCGCAGGTGCTGCCGCAGGGACACGTCCGTGCCGAAGCCCGCGCGCTCGGCGATCCGGGTCACCGGCAGGTCACTGCTCTCCAGCAGGTGCCGGGCCAGGTCGACGCGCTGCTGGACGATCCACTGCCCGGGGCTCAGGCCCACCTCGGCCCGGAAGCGCCGGGTGAAGGTGCGGCGGCTCATGCCCGCGTGCCGGGCCAGGTCGTCCAGGCCGAGCGGCTCGTGCAGCCGGTCGAGGGCCCAGGCGCGGGTCGCGGACGTCCCGGCGTCCGGGCTCTGCGGCACCGGCCGTTCCACGTACTGCGCCTGCCCTCCCTCGCGCTGCGGGGGGACGACGCAGCGCCGGGCCACCTGGTTGGCGACGCCGCTGCCGTGGTCGCGCCGGATGACGTGCAGGATCAGGTCGATGCCCGAGGCGGCGCCGGCCGAGGTCAGCACCCGGCCCGCGTCCGCGAAGAGGACGTCGGGCGAGAGCCGCACCTGCGGGTACAGCTGCCGGAAGCGGGCCGTGTGGTGCCAGTGCGTGGCCGCGGGGCTGCCGTCGAGGAGGCCCGCCGCGGCCAGCACGAAGGTGGCGACGCAGATGCCCACGATCCGGGTGTCCGGCCCGATCCGCGCGAGGGCCGCGGCGGTGCCCGGCGGCAAGGTGTCCGGGCCGGTGACGCGGACGAACTCCTCGGAGGCGGGGATCACCACGGTGTCCGCCCCCGCCAGGGCCGACGCGTCGTGCTCGACCGCGATCGTGAAGTCCGCCTCCGTGCGGACCGGCCGGCCGTCCACGGAGCAGGTGATCACTTCGTAGAGCGGCTGCCCGTCCGGCCCGGTGGCCGCGCCGAACAGCCGGGACGCCAGGCTCAGCTCGAACGGAATGACCCCGTCCAGGGCCAGGACCACGACACGATGCATGGCCCGATTCTTTCACACCATGACCTCCGGGCCACTGTGCCCGCAGGTGGTCCGGCCCGCACGCTGGGGACATGAACGACAACACCACGATGAAGGCGATCAGCCAGAACACCTACGGCGGCCCGGAGGTCGTCGGCGAGACCGTCGTCGAGCGCCCCGTACCCGGCCCCTCCGAGGTCCTCGTCCGCGTCCGCGCGGCGGGGATGAACCCGACTGACTGGAAGCACCGGCAGCGCGCCGGCTTCCTGGACCGCCTGCCGCTGGTGCTCGGCTGGGACGTCTCCGGCGTCGTCGAGGAGGCCGGCCTGGGCGTCACGCTGCACGAGGCGGGCGACGAGGTGTTCGGCATGCTGCCCTACCCGTACGGGGTGGGCTCCTTCGCCGAGTACGTGGTCGCCCCGGCCCGGGCGCTGGTGCGCAAGCCGGCGAACGTCGACCACGTCCAGGCGGGTGCGATCCCGCTCGCCGCCCTGACCGCCTGGCAGGTCCTGGTGGACACGGCGGACGTGCAGCCCGGTCAGCGGGTGCTGATCCACGCCGCGGCGGGCGGCGTCGGGCACCTCGCCGTGCAGATCGCCAAGGAGCGCGGGGCGTACGTGATCGGCACGGCCAGCGCTCCCAAGCACGCGCTGCTCCGCGAGCTCGGCGCCGACGAGCTGATCGACTACCGCACCGCGGACTTCACCGCGATCGAGCCGGTCGACCTCGTCCTCGACACCCTCGGCGGCGAGACGGCCGTCCGTTCGCTGGGGACCCTCAAGCCCGGCGGCCTGTTGGTGTCCATCGCCTTCACCGATCTCCCCGGCGACTTCTCCGCGCAGGCCGCCGCCCTCGGCGTCCGGGCCCGGCCGCTGCTCGTCGAGGCCGACCAGGAGGGCATGCGTGCCATCGCCGACCTGGCCGCCGCGGGCCGGCTCCGGGCCGTCGTCGAGGCCGCGTTCCCGCTCGAACAGGCCGTCAAGGGCCATGAGTTGGGCGACACGGGCCGCGTCACCGGCAAGGTCGTGCTCACCCTCCCGTAGGCGGAGGCGTGGATCGTGCGGGCCGCTCCTTCCCCACGGGAGCGGCCCGCATTCTTGGCCAAAGAGTCAAGCTTGTGTCAAGTAGTTGCGTTCATGCGCAAGTAAGGGGCTATGCTGCTGAGCGTTCGAAAAGCATCAGGCACCTCGTTCGGTGAGGCGTCTTCACGGACACAGGCCACTGACCCCACGACGTCGAGAGACGCCCAGGGTCAGGACAGGTCTCCCCGGCCTAAGGGGTGACCCCAAGTGGCTGCCCCGCAGAGCGGGGAATACGCCGTGGAGTGCCAAAGCTCTGACGAGTTGGGGTGAACCGGTCACAGGAACCGGTCCGCTCCTTGCCGTGTCGTCCGGCGCCCGCGTGCGCCCCGGCCGGGAGGAGGCGAGAGACATGGATGGCAGCAGTTGCAGTAGTCCGGGCCACAGTCGGCCCCGTATCCGCACGTCCTCGCTGACCTCCGGTACGCGGTAACCACCTTCCCTGCGCGCCTTCTTGCGCCTTGCCCTGCACCCGTGCGGCCAACTGCCGTGCCGGGTCGCCGTGCTGCGCGCTCGCAGGGGGGATAGCTGCTGCGTGCCCCGCTCTACCTCCCCCATCGGGGGCAAGGGAGGCCCGTCATGACCGACACGATGATCAACCCCTCGCCGGCACCGGCGCCGCGCGCCGCCGTTCTGGACGACGCGCACGTCGGAGACATCCGCGGCGCACTCGGCACCATCAAGCTCGACGACAACGCTCCCCGCAAGGGGCTTTCCGCCAAGCTCAAGACCCTGCTCGCGATCGTCGGCCCCGGCCTGATCGTGATGGTGGGCGACAACGACGCAGGCGCCTTCGCCACGTACGGCCAGGCCGGCCAGAACTACGGCACCCGGCTGCTGTGGACGCTGCTGCTGCTCGTCCCCGTCCTCTACGTCAACCAGGAGATGGTGCTGCGCCTCGGCGCCGTCACCGGCGTCGGCCACGCGCGGCTGATCCTGGAGCGGTTCGGGAAGTTCTGGGGCGCGTTCTCCGTCATCGACCTCTTCCTGCTCAACGCCCTGACGATCGTCACCGAGTTCATCGGTGTCGCCCTCGCCGTCGGCTACCTCGGACTGCCCAAGACGGCGAGCGTGCTGGTCGCCGCGGCCGTGGTCATCCTGGCCGCCTCCACCGGGTCCTTCCGGCGCTTCGAGCGCACCGCCATCGCGCTGTGCCTCGGCTCGCTGCTGCTCATCCCGATCTACTTCATGATCCACCCGAGCACCGGGACCATGGCGCACGACTTCGTCGTCCCCGGCATGCCCAAGGACTCCAAGCTCTCCGACGTCATGCTGCTGATCATCGGCATCGTCGGCACCACCGTGGCGCCCTGGCAGCTGTTCTTCCAGCAGTCCTACGTCATCGACAAGCGCATCACCCCGCGCTTCATGAAGTACGAGAAGGCCGACCTCTGGCTCGGCATCGTGGTCGTCATCATCGGCGCCGCCGCCATCATGGGCTTCACCGCCGCCGCCTTCACGGGCACCAAGGAGTTCGGCAACTTCGACGACGCCATCGGCATCGCCCACGGCCTGGAGGCCAACGCGGGCCGGGTCGCCGGCGTGCTGTTCGCCATCGCCCTGCTCGACGCCTCGATCATCGGCGCCTCCGCCGTCTCGCTGTCCACCGCCTACGCGCTCGGCGACGTCCTCGGCCTCAAGCACTCCCTGCACCGGGGCATCGGCGGCGCCAAGGCCTTCTACGCGATCTTCGCGGGCGTGGTGCTGCTCGCCGCGGTCATCGTCATCATCCCCGGCTCGCCGCTCGGCCTGATCACCGAAGGCGTGCAGACCCTGGCCGGTGTGCTGCTGCCCTCCGCCTCGGTCTTCCTGCTCCTGCTCTGCAACGACAAGGCCGTCCTCGGCCCGTGGGTCAACGGCCGCTGGACGAACATGTTCACCTCGCTCGTCGTCGCCGTCCTGGTCTGCCTGTCGATCATCCTCACCGCCGCGGTGCTCTTCCCCGACATCACCACCGGCGCGATCCTCGACATCATGGCCGTCTGCGGCGTCGCCGGCCTGCTGGCCCTCGGCTACGCCGAGACCCGGCGCCGCAAGAAGGGGTGGGCGATGGCCGCCCCCGTCGACCGCACCGGCAAGGAGAACTGGCGGATGCCCCCGCTGGAGGAGCTCCCCAAGCCCATCATCTCCACCGGGCGCAAGATCGGCCTGACCGCCCTGCGCACCTACCTGCTGGCCGCGATGATCCTGGTGATCGTCCGCATCGTGCAGCTCGCACTCGGCCACTGACAGACGTCCCCGGGGCGGTGTGTCCTCCCCAGTTCCGCCGCCCCGGGGGCCACTTCACCCGACCGTCTCCCACGGACAAGGAGGGCACGTCCATGCGCCTCCTCCAGCACCTCTCCAAGTTCACGGCGTGCCCGGCCCCCGAGGCCCACGCCCGCCGCCTCTGCCCGCGCGTCAGCCTGACGCTGCAGGACGGCACCGAGCGCCCGTACCTGCTGGACGACCCCGGCAGTGACCCGCGCCCCGAGGACGACCCGCGCGCCGCCTACGAACCGCGCGTCCACCTCGCCTACATTCTGGCCCGCCAGGGCCATGACGCCCGCTGGCTCGCCCGGTTCGCCGATCTGCCGCTGCCGGCCGCGCACCGCATCACCGAGGCCGCAGCCGCCTGAGCGGCCCGTTCTCCCCGTACCTTCCCCAACTCACCGGCTTCGCCATGCCGTTTTCCGGCATGCCGTCGCGCTGCCTCGCGGAGGTGACCCCGTATGTCCGTCCTGTCTGTCGTCCGCGCCCGTTACGCGCCCGCGCTCCGCTGGGCAGGCCGTCCGGAAGCTGCGGGCCGGTTGCCGCTGGTCGCGCCCACGCGGCAGAGCCGCATATGTCGCTGCCCCGCGCCCCGGCGGCCCCGCGCGCACTGGCACGTCGTCACCGGCGCCGACGGGCGTACGCACCTCGAAGCCGAGTGGCACTGAGCGCTTCGGCCGCGCCCACGAGATCGTCAGGAGCAGACATGTCCCTGCGTTACCCCCGCATCACCCGCACCCACCAGGAACGCCCCGCGGCCGTCGAGCCGAAGGCGCGGAAGCCGCAGCTGCCGCACCGGCTGGGCGGGCTGACCGTCGACACCGAAGCCCGTATCGCGACCGCGGGGGAGCGGGAACTCCCCCTCACCTTCATGGAGTTCGAGCTCCTGACCCACCTCGTCGCCCACCCCCGGCGGGTGCACACCCGCCGCCAGCTGCTGACCGTCATCTGGGGTCCCGGCAACTCCAGCGGCACCCGCACCATCGACGTCCACGTCGCCCGGCTGCGCCGCAAGCTCGGCCCCGACTACCAGGCCCTGATCAAGACCGTGCGGCAGGTCGGCTACGCCCTCGACCCGTCGAAGACGACCGCCCAGTGATCACCCAGGAGGTGTGCCACCCATGCGACTCCTCACCCGTCCCCTGTTCCGCCGCCCCGCCCCTCCGCCGCCCGTCGCGCCGACCCACGGAACGATCAGTGCCCAGTGCGAGCGCCGTGTCGAGGGCAAGGTCCGGGCCCTGTGCGTGCTCGCCTTCGCGGGCACCGGAGCGCGCCTGAACAGCCTGCACGTCATCGAGCCGGACGACAGCGTGACCGTCGTCGTCCGCATCACCCTCACCCTGCCCGGGCCCGGCGGCGTCGCCCTGGACCGGCTGGTCGACCAGCTGTCCCACGAGCCCGGCGTGCGGGACCTGCACTGGCGGCTGCACACGGAGAGCGCCTCCGCCGCCTG
This sequence comes from Streptoverticillium reticulum, assembly GCF_047456005.1. Classification (NCBI taxonomy): domain Bacteria; kingdom Bacillati; phylum Actinomycetota; class Actinomycetes; order Kitasatosporales; family Streptomycetaceae; genus Streptomyces; species Streptoverticillium reticulum. The sequence goes on from NZ_CP179755.1 coordinate 5,759,332, forward strand.
AGGGCAGAGGCTGGCCGGGTCCCGCGAACCGAGCAAGGATGGGAGGAGAGGCCGAGGAGGTGGAGGTACGGCATGAGGATGCCCCGCCTGCACGCCGGTGAGGGTGCAGGAGCCCTGGCGGCCCTGGTGGCGGGCCTGCTGCTCGTCGCCGGGCTGAACGCGGCCCTCGCCGGCGACCGGCCGTTCGCCGCTGCCGCCTGGACGGCCTCCGCGGCCGTGGCCCTCGCCCTGGCCGCAGGCGTCCTGCACAGCCGCCGCCGCACCGTCGTCCGCGCGGCGGACACCCGGCTGCCGGAGCGGGTGGACGACGACTGGTTCACCGGACCGACCTTCGCGGGCTTCCCCACGGAGGCCGTCCGGCCCCTGCTGGAGCGGCCCGGCTCCCCGAGCCGCAGCGAGGTGTGCACCGCGTGGGTGCTCGCCACGCACGGCCACGACGCCGACTGGATAGCGGACCACCTGGATCTTCCCCCGGAGGTGGCCCGGGTGCTCGTGGACGCCGCTCTGCAGCGGGACTGACGGGCCGGCCCTCCGGGTACGGGACGGAGGGCCGGCCCTTCTGCGCAGCTGTTTGCATACAGATGCGAATGTCGGCAAACTGCCCGATGCCCGACGGCCACCCGCCGTGCACCGCCTTTTCTCGACGCGGCCGGACCGATGACGGATCATCGGTACACAGGCCGCCGTGTGCTGGGGGTTGTCCCGATGTCCTTCCCGTCGCGATCCGCCGCCTCGCGGGCGTCCCTGCCCTCGCGGGTGGCCGGGCGGTTCTCCCGCCTGTCGTGGGTGGACGCGGTCGTGGCCGCCGCGGTGCTGGTGGGCCTGTACCTGCTGCTGCGGGTGGGCAAGGGGGCGACCGTCTCCTTCGACCCCGCGCACGTGGCCAGGGTGGACACCGACCCCGCGAGGCTGCCGTACTACGCGGCGCGGAGCCTGCTGCGGATGTTCACCGCCCTGGCCGCCTCCGTCGCCTTCACGCTGGTCTACGGCTACGCGGCCGCCCGCAGCAGGCGGCTGGAGCGGATCCTCGTCCCCGCCCTGGACATCCTGCAGTCCGTCCCCGTGCTGGGCTTCCTCTCGGTCGCGGTGACGGGCTTCCTCTCGCTCTTCCCCGGCTCGATGCTCGGCCTCGAGTGCGCCTCCATCTTCGCGATCTTCACCTCGCAGGCCTGGAACATGACGTTCGGCTTCTACCACTCGCTCATCACCCTGCCCCGCGAACTGGACGAGGTCTCCCGCTCCTTCCGCTTCACCCGCTGGATGCGGTTCTGGAAGGTCGAACTGCCCGCCGGGGCCATCGGGCTCGTCTGGAACGGGATGATGAGCTTCGGCGGCGGCTGGTTCTTCCTCGTCGCCTCCGAGGCGATCAGCGTCTCCGGCCACCAGTACGCGCTGCCCGGCGTCGGTTCCTTCGCGGGCACCGCCATCGCCGAGGGCGACCTGGGCAAGGTCGGCTGGGCGGTCGGCACCATGACCGCCATGGTCGTCGGCGTCAACTTCCTCTTCTGGCGGCCGCTGACCGCCTGGGCGGAACGCTTCAAGAACGAGCAGTCCGAGGCCGCCGACGTCCAGCGGTCGCTGGTGCTGGACTTCCTGCGGCGCTCCTCCTGGCCGCGGCTGCTCGGCCGCGCGGCGCGGCCCGTGGGGGAGGCGCTGGGCCGCGCCGGACGGGTCCTCGGCACCGACGACCGGCCGCTCGCCGTCCGCCCCGGCCGCCGCCGGGCCGGCGACCTCGTCTTCGGGCTGACGTCCGGCGGGCTCGTCGCCTGGGGCCTGTTCGACCTGCTCGGCTACCTGCGGTACCGCACCGGGCTCGGCGTCTTCGGCGAACCGCTGCTGCTGGGCCTGGCCACCCTCGCCCGCGTCGTCGTGCTCGTCGCCGTCGCCACCCTCGTCTGGGTGCCCATCGGGGTGCGCATCGGCTTCTCGCCGCGGCTGGCCCGGATCGCCCAGCCCTTCGTCCAGATCCTCGCCAGCTTCCCCGCCAACTTCCTCTTCCCGCTGGCCACCTGGTTCTTCCTGAGGACGGGACTGTCGCTCGACATCGGCGGCATCGTGCTGATGGCGCTGGGCGCCCAGTGGTACATCCTCTTCAACACCATCGCCGGCGCCGCGGCCGTCCCCTCCGACCTGCGCGAGGCCATGGACGACCTGGGGGTGCGCGGCTGGCAGCGCTGGAAGCGCCTGATCATCCCCGGCATCTTCCCCGCCTACGTCACCGGCGGCATCACCGCCTCCGGCGGCGCCTGGAACGCCTCGATCGTCTCCGAGGTCGTCACCTTCGGCGGCACCACCCTGACCGCCACCGGCCTGGGCGCCTACATCGCCCGCGCCACCGCCCGCGGCGACTACCCGCACCTGATCGCGGGGATCGCCGTCATGGCCGTCTACGTCGTCGGCCTCAACCGCCTTGTGTGGCGCAGGCTCTACCGCCTCGCCGAGACCCGGTACTCGCTGTGAACCGCCCCGCCGGAAGGAGCCCCGCGATGGCCCCGAGCCCCGTCGCCGACGTGACCGCCCGCCCCCGCCCGGCCGACGGCGAGGTGCTGCTCGCCGCCGAGGCGGTCACCAAGACCTATGCCGGCGCCGACGCCGAACTGCCCGTCCTGGCCGGGGTGGACCTGGAGATACGCGCCGGGGAGATCGTCGCCCTGCTCGGCCGCTCCGGCTCCGGCAAGTCCACGCTGCTGCGCTGCCTGGCCGGCCTGATCCCGGCCAGTTCCGGCACCGTCACCTACCGCGGCAAGCCCCTCGACGGCGCCAACCCCGGCACCGCCATGGTCTTCCAGACCTTCGCGCTGCTGCCCTGGCTGACCGTCCAGCAGAACGTCGAACTCGGCCTGGAGGCACGGGGCGTGCCCGCCGCCGAGCGTGCCGAGGCGGCGCTCCAGGCCATCGACCTCATCGGCCTCGACGGCTTCGAGTCCGCCTACCCCAAGGAGCTCTCCGGCGGCATGCGCCAGCGCGTCGGCTTCGCCCGCGCCCTGGTCGTCGAACCCGACGTGCTGATGATGGACGAGCCGTTCTCCGCGCTCGACGTGCTCACCGCGGAGAACCTGCGCGGCGAGCTGATGGAGCTGTGGGAGTCCGGCCAATTCCCCACCCGCGCCGTCGTGTTGGTCACCCACAACATCGAGGAGGCGGTGCTGATGGCCGACCGCGTCGTCCTCCTCGGCTCGCGCCCCGGCACCCTCAGAGCCACCTTCGACGTCCCCCTGGAACGTCCCCGCGACCGCAACTCGCCCGCGTTCGACGCGCTCATCGACGCGGTCTACCAGGTCATGACCGGCCGCGAGAAGGACACCGCCCCGCACCTGCCCGGCCGCACCGCCGCCGGCCCCGTGGAACCGGCCCGGCGCACCCTGGCCAGCACACCGCTGCCGCGGGCCAGCGTCGACGGCCTCTCCGGCCTCGCCGAGATCGTCGCGCAGCACGGCGACCGGTGCGACCTGGCGGACCTCGCCGAGGAACTCGGCCTGGAGGTCGACGACCTGCTGCCCCAGGTCGACGCGCTGGACCTGCTGGGCTTCGCCCTGGTCCGCGAGGGCGACCTGCTGCTGACCCCGCAGGGCGCCGCCTTCGCGGGCGCGGACGTGCAGGAGTCCAAGAGAATCTTCGCGGACGCGGTTCCCGAGGCGGCCCCGCTGGTCAAGCTGATCGTCACGACCCTGCGCCGCACGGCGGGCCCGGTGCGCGCGGGCTTCTTCCGCGACCTGCTGGCCCACCACTACACGAGCGAACAGGTGACGGAACAACTGGAGACGGCCACGGACTGGGGCCGCTACGCGGAGCTGTACGCGTACGAAGCGGGCCGCGAGGAATACGAGTTGGACGAGGCGGGGGCTGCGTAGGAGGGGCGCCCCGTCAGCCGCGTCCCGTAGGGGCGCGGGGCTGTCACTCCCCCAGCTACCTCCCCCAGCTACCGCTGGGGGTGCCCCCAGGAGGTACCCCCAGCGGCTCCGCCGCGTGGGCGCGACCAACCACAACGAACCCGCACCCGAAGAATCAACCGCTGGCCGCAGGCCTCCCGCGCCGCAGGCGCGCGGCCGCCCCGACCCGCCCCCGCACCGTGGCTATGTCCGCGGCGGGCAGCGATTCGGACGCAGACGGCTCCTCCGGGGTCACCGCAGGGCCTTGCGCAGCAAGCACCGCCCCCTCCAACAGGGTGCGCACCTGATCCCCGGCGGCCCGGTAGTAGATCCGCGTCCCCTCCCGCCGAGAGGCGACAAGGCCCGCGGACCGCAGCCGCGCAAGGTGCTGGGAGACGGCGGCGACATGCGCGCCGACCATGTCGGCGAGCTGGCCCACGGAGTGCTCGCGGCGGGTCAGTGCCCAGAGCACCTGGAACCGCGTGGGATCGGCCACCGCCTTCAGCACGGCGACGGCCTGTTCCACCCTGTGGGCTTGCGCATCCATGCCCAGGAGTCTAGGTCGTGCGGGGTGGATCCTCCCGTGACCCGCACGGCCTCACTCCCCGGGGGCGGGCTCAGAACCAGCTGTCGCCGTCGCCGTTGTCGTCGACCTCGACGTACTCGCTGTTGTCGATGTAGTTGTTGACGACCCGCGGCTCGTCGTCGTCCATCATCTCGTTGATCAGCGCACCGCCGATCGCACCGGCCGCGACACCGGCCGCCACGCCGCCCCAGCCGGGACCCTGGCGCTGCGGCTGGGCGTAACCCGGCTGGGCCGGGGCGGCGTAACCGGGCTGGGCCGGGGCGGCGTAGCCCGGGCGGCCCTGGGGCGCGGCGTAACCCTGCTGGGGCGCCTGCGCGTAGCCCTGGGCGTAACCGGCGTTGTTGCCCTGCGCCGCCTGCTGCTGCATCGTCGCCCAGCGCTGCGCGCACGCGGTGCACGCCATGACGTTGCGCACGACGCCCCACTGCGGCGCCCACATCAGGTTCTGCATGCCCTGGCCGTGCGACGGATCAAAGAAACAGTTCATCGGACCCTCCCGAGTACAGCCCCCTGCCGTGCGGGGCTACAAGGCGTCAGGCTACTCGATCGTCTGCCCGGAATACGCGGCCGTACGGACCCGTTACGGTCGCGGAGCAAGGTAACGGCCACGGCAGTCGGGAAGGTGCTCATGGGCAGCAGCACGGTGGAGCTCACCAAGGACAACTTCGACGCGATCGTCTCCGGCAGCGGGTTCGTCCTCATCGACTTCTGGGCCGCCTGGTGCGGGCCGTGCCGGGCGTTCGCGCCGGTCTACGAGAAGGCCGCCGAACGGCACGGGGACCTGGTGTTCGGGAAGGTGGACACCGAGGCGCAACCGGAGTTGGCGGCCGCGTTCGAGGTCCGGTCGATTCCGACGCTGATGATCGTGCGGGAGAACATCGCGGTGTTCGCCCAGCCGGGGGCGCTGCCCGAGGCGGCGCTGGAGGACGTCATCCGCCAGGCGCGGGCGCTGGACATGGACGAGGTGCGGGCATCGATCGCCGAGGCGGAGCGGCCTGACGACGCGTAAGGGCGCGATGCGGCACGATACGACCCGAACCGTCACCACGTGTCAGAACGACTCGGACCGTCTCGGAACGACGTACCAGGAGGAACAGGCATGGCAACGAACCGCATTGCGCACACCGTCTGGACCGGCGACCTGCTCAAGGGCAGCGGCGTCGTCAGCTTCGACTCGTCCGGCATCGCCGACCAGGCGGTGTCCTGGCCGTCGCGGTCCGAGCAGGCCAACGGCAAGACGAGCCCCGAGGAGTTGATCGCCGGAGCCCACTCCAGCTGCTTCTCCATGGCCCTCTCGCACGGCCTGGCGGGCGCGGGCACCCCGCCCACCCGCCTGGAGACCAAGGCGGAGGTCACCTTCCAGCCGGGCGAGGGCATCACGGGCATCCACCTCACGGTGCGCGGCGAGGTGCCGGGCCTGGACGAGGAGGGCTTCGCCGCGGCCGCGGAGGACGCCAAGAAGAACTGCCCGGTGAGCCAGGCCCTCGCCGGCACGACGATCACGCTGTCGGCGGAGCTGGCGTAGGGGACCGGTTCCCGGAGGCGGGGGCCAGGCACGCCCCCGCCAGCACCCCCACGCACACCGCCGCCACCCCCAGGGGCCAGGCGGTCCCGTGCCGCAGGACCAGCGCCGCCCCCGCGCAGGCGCCGGTGGCCATGGCCAGCGCCGCCCCGGCCCGGCGCGGGGCCCGGGCGCCGCGGCCGCCGGCCAGGCGGGACTCGGCGGCGAGCCCGGTGAGGGACATCGTCAGGACGGTCGTGGTCATGTCGGGCACGGCCATCCGCCGCACCGTCGCATTGCGCACCCCCATGGCGACCGCCAGCACGCCGATCCCGGCGTACCGCGAGGCGCCCGCGGCCGCGGCCGACGCGGCGATCAGCACCGCCTCCACCAGCAGCGCCCATCCCGTCCGCCGCCGTGACGGCCACCCGCCCAGGGCGTTCGCGAACCGGCCGGCGAGCACCGCCCCGGTCGCGAAGCCGGCCAGCGAGACCAGCGAGCCGGTCGCCGAGAAGCCCGGGGCCCCGGCCGCCGCGAAGCCGAGCACCACCACGTTGCCGGTCATGTTCGCGGTGAAGACGTGCCCGAGGCCGAGGTAGCTGGCGGCGTCGACGAGGCCGCTGACGACGGTCAGCGCCATCAGCACGGCCAGCTGCCGCGTCGGGCGTGCGGTCACACGGTCATGATGGCAGGGACGCGTAGACGATGAGGTTGTCCACGGGGTGCCCGTCGGAGTCCAGATCGCCTGCGCAGGTGACCAGGCGCAGCGCCTTCTCGCTCGTGCCCCCGTAGACCTTCCGGGTGGGGAAGGCGTTCTTCCGGACGGTCTCCGTACCGGTGACGGTGAAGTGCAGCACCTGGCCGTCGCCGCGCCGCACGTCGATGACCATGCCCTTGCCGACCTTCTTCAGGTCGTGGAAGACGGCCTCGCCGTTGCGGGTGGCGTTGTGCCCGATGATCACGGCCGCCCCGGCGTCGCCGGGCACGACGCTGCCGGTGTACCACCCGGCGGTCATGCCCTTCTCGGGCGGCGGGACCTGCACGGTGTCGTCCTTGTTCAGGCCCAGCCGCATCAGCGGGCTGTCCACGCCGATGGACGGTATGGAGACCCGCGACGGCTCCTCGGCCCGCGCCGGGCCGCCGATCGCCTTGTCCGTACCGCCGCCCAGCGAGCAGCCGACCAGGAGGGCCGGCAGCACCAGCAGCAGGGCGAGGGGGGAGAGTCGTGTGCGGGACATGGCCCTCACGCTACGGAGCGGGCCTCGGCGTCCGCCTCGGACAAACGGCCACCTTTCGGCTCCGTCCAAAGGACGAGGCGGGGCGCGGTGGTCCGCCTCCAGGGCGTGTGCCGACCCATCGGACACGCCCTAGGAGACGAGCCGCTGGAACAGCCCCCAGGTGAACTCGGCCACGTACTCCCGCTCCGCCCCGGCCGCGTCGTCCTCGTCCCGCGCCGTGAAGGACAGCCGCCAGCGGGTGGGAGCCGTGCCCTCCATCGGGCGGGCCGGGGCGAAGGCGTGGGCCACCTCGTCCACCGTGCACGACCAGGGCCGCAGGTCACGGACCGTGCGCAGGGCGGGGCCGCGCGAGGCCGGGGCGCGGACCAGCCACTCGTTCCAGACCGCGCCGCCGGGCGCGGCCAGCACCTCGAAGCGCAGGTCGGGCCAGAGCGGCACCGGCCAGGTCAGTGCCTCGAAGGCCAGGTCGCCGACGGTGCGCGTGGCCACGGTCTCGGGCGGGCCGAGCACGGAGCGGTAGCGGGGGCCGGCCGCGCGGCGCCGGGGGGAGTGCAGCATGGCCTGCCAGCGGCGGTTGGCCTCGCGCATCGCGGACCGGTCGACGCCCAGCTCGCGCAGGGCGTCCTCGACCAGTTCCGGCTGGTGGTCGGCCATCCGGCGCAGCAGGACGAGCTGGAACTCCAGCGGGCCGAAGGGCTCGGGGACTGTGCTCATGGGGTTCATGGTGGCGCACCACCAGCCCCTCTGGTACCCGATCCGGCCGGACCCGGCGACCGGAATCGTAAGGATCCCCAAGGATCCGGGAGTTGTGGGGCAAGGAGCCTGAAGTCCCCTCCTGTGCATGCCGTTTCGCGCAACCTTTACCTGCCGTCGGCCGGGAGCTGGCCGGGAGGCCGCCCGGGCCGGGTGCCCGGCGGGTACGGTCTGGCCATGACGGAAATCGACCCCCAGTGCTCTGCCCTCGTCCTCGTCGACCTCATGGAACGCATCGTGGCGTTGCCCCTCGCCCCGCACAGCGGTGACGAAGTGGCCGAAAAGGCGATGGAGTTGGCGCGCGCGTTCCGCAAGGCGGGGGCGCCGGTGGTGGCCGTGCGGGTCGAGCGGCCGGGCGTGCCCGAACAGCCGCCCGGCAGCGGGTTGCTCCCCGGGGTCGCCGAGCCGGGCGACATCGAGATCGTGAAGCGGACGGTCGGCGCCTTCCACGGCACCGGCCTGGACGACCGGCTGCGCGGGCTGGGTGTGCGCACCCTGGTCCTCGCCGGGATCGCCACCAACCTCGGGGTGGAGTCGACGGCGCGGGCCGCCGCCGACCACGGCTACGAGCTGGTCTTCGTCGAGGACGCCATGAGCGCGATGACGGCGGAGGAACACCGGGCGTCGGTGACGCTGGACATGCCGAGGCTGGGCACGGTGGTCACGGCGAGGGCGTTGACCGTGGCCGCCCCGTAGCCGGGCGCCCCGTAAGGGGCGCGGGGAACTGCGCGATCAGCCACGACGCGCCCGCAGCTGACGTCCCCGGGGCTTTGCCCCGGACCCCTGGGGTGGTGCGTCGGCTGCGGGCCGGTGGCGGCTGGTCGCGCCCACGCGGCGGAGCCGCTGGGGGTACCTCCTGGGGGCACCCCCAGCGGTAGCTGGGGGAGGTAGCTGGGGGAGAAACAGCCCCGCGCCCCTGACGGGGCGCCCCGTTACGAGGCGCCCAGCATCCGCTTGAGCAGGTCCCGCAGAACCCCGCGATCGGCCGCCGACAAGGCGGCCAGCGGCTCGCGCGCAAAGTGCAACGACTCCCGCAAACGCGCCGAGGTCGTGCGCCCCTCCTCCGTGACGGCGGCGAGCTTCACGCGGCGGTCGTCGGGGTCGGGCCGCCGCTCCACCAGGCCGCGGGCCTCCAGTCGGTCCACGATGCCGGTGACGTTGGACGGCTCGCACTTCAGCTGCTGCGCGATCCGCCGCATGGGCAGCGGCTCGCGCGAGAGCAGGGCCAGGACGCGGGCCTGGGCGCCGGTCAGCGAGTGCTGGGCGGCGGCGTGCTCGTACTCCTCGTGGTACCGCGCCACGACCGTCCCGATGAGTTCGACCACCTCGACGGTGAGGGCATCGGCGGGGGCGGCGGAGTCGTGGCTGTGGCGCGTCATGGGGACAGGCTACTCCTTTGCTTGACAACATGAAATATCGAGGAGCATGGTTGTTTCAGGAAGTGAAGCTTTAGGAGGCTCGTCCATGTCGTCCGCACTGCCCGCCACCAGCCGTGAATGGCACCTCGTCGCCCGCCCGCAGGGCTGGCCGAAGCCCGAGGACTTCGCCCTGCGCGAGGCGACGGTATCCGAGCCCGGCGAGGGCCAGATCGTCGTCCGCAACCTGTACCTCTCGGTCGACCCGTACATGCGCGGCCGGATGAACGACGTCAAGTCGTACGTTCCGCCCTTCCAGCTCGACCGTCCCATGGACGGCGGCGCGGTCGGCGAGGTCGTCGCCTCCCGCGCCGAGGGCTTCGCCCCCGGCGACCACGTGCTGCACGGCCTGGGCTGGCGCGAGTACGCGCTGGTCGACGCGCAGCGCGCCGTCAAGGTCGACGCGGCCGTCGCCCCGCTCTCCAGCTACCTCGGCGTGATGGGCATGCCCGGCATGACCGCCTACGCGGGCCTGCTGGAGGTCGGTTCGTTCAAGGAGGGCGACACGGTCTTCGTCTCCGGCGCGGCCGGCGCGGTCGGCAGCATGGTCGGCCAGGTCGCGAGGCTCAAGGGCGCCGCGCGCGTGATCGGCAGCGCCGGCTCCGCGGAGAAGGTCCGCCACCTCACCGAGGAGCTCGGCTTCGACGCGGCCTTCAACTACAAGGACGGCCCGGTCCTGGAGCAGCTGAAGGAGGCCGCCCCCGACGGCATCGACGTCTACTTCGACAACGTCGGCGGCGAGCACCTGGAGGCCGCGATCTCCGTCCTGAAGCCGCACGGCCGCGCCGTGCTCTGCGGTGCGATCGCCCAGTACAACGACACGGAGCCGGCCCCCGGCCCGCGCAACCTGGGCCAGGTCATCGGCAAGCGGCTGCGCCTGCAGGGCATGATCGTCTCCGACCACGAGGCGCTGCGCCCGCAGTTCTTCACGGAGGTCGGCGGCTGGCTGCGCTCCGGCGAGCTCGCGCACCGGGAGACGGTCGTGAAGGGCATCGAGGGCATGGGCGAGGCCTTCCTCGGCCTGCTGCGCGGTGACAACACCGGCAAGATGATCGTCGGTCTCTGAGCCGGTTCTCCGGCGCCAAAGGACATCAAGAAAGGTTTCTGCTATGTCTGTTCAGCCCGTGGACGTCGCCTACACCGCCGTCGCCACCGCCGAGAACGGCCGTGACGGCCGTGTCGCCAGCGACGACGGCAAGCTCGACGTCGTCGTCAACCCGCCGAAGGAGCTCGGCGGCAGCGGCAGCGGCACCAACCCGGAGCAGCTGTTCGCTGCCGGCTACAGCGCGTGCTTCCAGGGCGCGCTGGGCGTCGTGGCCCGTCAGGAGAAGGCCGACATCTCCGGCTCGACCGTCACGGCCGAGGTCGGCATCGGCAAGACGCCGGACGGCGGCTTCTGCCTGAAGGTCGCCATCTCGGCGCACATCCCGAACGTGGACGGGGCCACGGCCCTCGCCCTGATCGAGAAGGCCCACCAGGTGTGCCCGTACTCGAACGCGACGCGGGGCAACATCGAGGTGACGCTGGCGGTGCGCTAGGGCGTGTCCGATGGGTCAGTGCGGGCCCCGCGGCTCCCCCAGCTACCGCTGGGGGTACCCCCAGGTGCGGTACATCGCAAGGCGGAGCATTACCCGCGTACTGGGCGTACTCGGGTGATGCGACAACGTGGCGAGGTGCCGTGCCGGGCGCCGCGGGGCCTGTGCTGACCCATCGGACACGCCCTAGGTGCCGGGGGAGGGGCGGTTCAGGGCAGCGGAAGTTCCGCCCGTACCAGCCCCTCCCCGGCCCCCAGTTCGGCCAGTACCGTGCCGTCCGGCCCCCACACCCCGCTGAGTCCGCACGCCTCGTACGGGCCCGCGGGGCCCGCGTGGTTGGCCAGCAGGGTGAACAGGCCGTTGTCCGCGGCCAGGGCGGGGAAGACCGTCATCCGCTCCGCGGCGCCCCGCTGCCCGTAGAGCGAACTCGCCAGCAGCACCGCGCACTTGTCGGCCGCGGCCCGCTCGGCCAGGTCCGGGAAGTGGGCGTCGTAGCAGATCGCCAGGCCGAACCGGACGCCGTCCAGCACGAACCGGCCGTCCTGCGCCCCCGGCACGAAGCCGGCCGCGAGCTCGGTCCCGGTCACGTGCTGCTTGTCGTAGTGCGCGAGGAGCGCGCCGTCCGGCCCGTACACGTACGAGCTGATCGTGAGGCCGATGCCGGGGCAGTTGACGACCGCCGCGACCCCCGCGGCCCGGCACGCCTCCCGTACCGGGGCGAGCCGCGGGTCGTCCGGGCCCAGGGTCAGCCGCCCGGGGTCGGCGGCGACCGCCTCCAGTTCGTACCCCGTGACGGCCAGTTCCCCGAAGACGACCAGCGAAGCGCCCTGCTCACCGGCCTCCGTCACGAAACCGGCCATACGGGCCGCATTGGCTTCGACGTCGCACGGCCGGGCCGTGAACTGCGCTGCAGCGATGATCATCCGACCATCATGACCGAGGCGGGTCCGCCGCTGCCAGACCCGCCCTGATGACCTCCCTCACCTGGGCCGTGATCGCCGTCCGGTTCCGGACGAAGTCGGGATCGGTCACCTTGTCCGTGTTGTCCTTCCCGAACTCCAGCACCGGCGTGTGCAGATGGCCGCCCGGCACCCGCAGGTGCAGCGCGTCCCGCAGCAGCGTCGCCCGGTAGGCGATCTCGTTCGAGAGGTAGTCGCCGCCACCGCCCGCGCGCGCCGCCGACCCCGGCGTCGGGCCGTCCGGACGGTCGACGGGGACCGTTCCCCCGGCCGGGATCTCGGTCACGGCCGTGTGGTCGCGGACGGGGAACGGGCCCGTCTTCGCCGCCGTGATGGCCGCGTACGGGAGCGTGGTGGACGTCCACTGCGGCTGCGGGTGCACGGTCGGCACGCCGGGCGGGACGGGGACCGTCTCCGTGCGGGAGACGCGGACGTTGTCCGGATAGCCGCCGCGCCACGCGCCGTTGGTGCGCTCCACGTCGAAGCGGCCCGGGCGGCCCTGGCTGATCGTGGTGAAGTAGTCGACCCGGTGCTGTCCCGGGCGGAAGTACGGGAGCAGGGTCCGCTCCACGACCCCGGCCGCGAAGTCGTCCCAGCGCACGGGGAAGAGGGCCGCCTCGATGCGGGCGGGCCCGGCCGGGGTGTCGACGGTGGTGCCGTCCAGGGCCAGGGCCGCCGCGCCCGACGGGTTCGAGCGGCGCACGTCCGCGTCGAGCTGGAACGGGTCGAAGCCCGTGACCAGCACGCGCTTCACGGACCGTCCCGCCGGCAGGTCGATCGCGTCCTGGCCGCGCGAGCCGCGCTCGACCTTCCCCATCAGCACGTCCCGCTCCCGCTCCGGCAGCGGGAACGCCGGCCGCCACTCGCGCAGCGCGCGCGTCATCCCCAGCCGCGCCCAGTACAGCGGGCGGTCGTCGTCGCGGCTCAGGTCCCCGCGGGCCGGGCCGCGGCCCTGGACGCGGTCGACAGCCCGGCGCCACAGCCGCCGGCCGTCGGTGACGGCGAGGCGTTCCGCCTGGGTGGTGCTGCGGGTGCGCGCGAGGGCGCGGGCGAAGGCGGGCGCGACGTCGTCGAAGCCGCTGCGGCGCAGGATCTCCTGCGGGACCGGGCCGTCGAGGCGCTGTTCCTCGACGGTGGGCGGGACGGGGGTCCGCTGCGCGGCCGTGGCCGGGACGGACAGTGCGGACAGGGCCAGTGGGGCGCAGGCCAGCAGGGCGATGGCGGTTTTCCCGGTGAGTCTCATGGTGCAGGAGGAAACCATTGGGAGCGCATGGATGGTAGAGGGTCGCCAACACCCCTTTTCGGCCACCGGATTTCCGGCCACAATCGACGCCATGCTCCCCATAGTCGCGCACGGCCCCGCCCCGCTCTTCGTCCTCGGCACCGGCCAAGGGGCCCGTCAGTTCACCGAGTTGTCGATAGCGCTCCTGCTCTCCTCGCTGATCGGCCTGGAACGCGAGTTACACCAGAAGAGCGCGGGGCTGCGCACGCACACCCTCGTCGGCGTGGGCAGTGCACTGTTCATGGAGGTCTCCATCCACGGCTTCGGCTCCGTGGTCGGCCTCGACGGCTACAGCGTGGACCCCTCGCGGGTCGCCGCACAGATCGTCTCCGGCATCGGCTTCATCGGCGGCGGCCTCATCTTCGTCCGCCGCGACGCGGTACGCGGCCTGACCACGGCCGCCACGATCTGGCTGACGTGCGCCGTCGGCATGTCCTGCGGCGGCGGACTGCCGCTCCTCGGCGCCGCCGCGACCCTCGTCCACTTCCTGGTGGTGCGCGGCTTCCCCCTGGTGACCCGCCGCCTGGCGACGAGCGCCCCGGTGGCCCAGCGCGTCGAGCTGCGGCTGTCCTACCGGACCCGCCGCGGCCTGCTGGGCCGGGTGCTGGAGCTGTGCACCAGGAACGGCTTCCAGGTCACGGACGTCCACATCGAATCGGAGGCCCAGGACCGGACCGGCCACGGCAAGGTCAAGGAGGCCGGGGTGGTCCTGTCCCTGGAGGGCAGGGGCCCGGCGCACCCGCTGGTCGAGGAGCTCACCGACTGGGAGGGCATCCTGGGGGTCGGCCTACGGTCGGAGCGGGACCGGACGGAGTAGGCAGGGGTGAGACCGGCCGCCGGGCGCACTATTCACCCCATTGGGCAAAGAGTCCTCCATATCCATTTAAAGGAAGGGGAGTTGGGAAGGTCACCGGCGATCAGCGATCAGTGCCCTGCGATCCCTCGCGAGGAGATGTCATGAGCAACTACGGCGGGACGCCCCGCCACGGTCTGGTCATCGAACCGCGGTCACGAGCCGCGATCTACCTCAACGACTGGCGCGCCAACGACCTGGAAGCCGGCAAGTTCTTCCCGCAGAGCAAGGGCGGGCTGCCCGACCCCTACGCCCCCGACGACGCCCCCAACCGGATCCCGCCCGAGGACGGGGAGCTCGCCAGCGCCGGGCGTCCCCACTCGGCGCTCCTCGACGAGCCGCACACGGACTGGTTCAAGACGCCGGTGACCTCCGGCGGGACGCGGGAATTCGTCTGGCGGTTCACCGAGACGCACAGAACCCGGCGCTGGAACTACTTCATCACCAGAGCCGGCTGGAGCCCGAACGCCCCGCTGTCCCGGGCGCAGTTCGAGGACAAGCCGTTCCACCAGGTCCAGCTCGCCTGCCGGCCCTACTGGACGTGCGACGGCCTCAGGCCGGAGAGCCCGACGCGGCACACCGTCACCCTGCCCGAGCGGCAGGGGTACCAGGTGATCCTCGCCGTGTGGGAGGTCGCCGACACGGGCAACGCGTTCTATCAGGTCATCGACGTCGACTTCGTCACGTAGGCGGGAGGCGGACGGCAGGCGATCTTGGCCATCGCCTGCCGTTTCCCGTCGTTCCATCTTTCTGCAACCCTTTGCCAACATCGGCGTAGTTGGCTTCCGGCAAGTCAGCCGGGCCCCTTCGGGGTTCCGGCGCCCTGAACGGAAAGTCGCACGTCATGAACATCAAGCGTCACGCCAAGCAGGCCTTCGTCACGGCGGCGATGGCCGCGACGGCCGTCGGCGGCCTCGGCGTCGCCCAGGCGCAGGCAGCGGGCCAGCACACCGCCCCTCACGGATCCGGCGGTCGCGGCTCGAGCACCCAGGTGGTGGAGCCCGGCAGTGAACACGAGCACTCCGGCAGCCGGGGCGGTGCCAGCGGCAGCAGCGCGGAGGGGTTCCGCCCCTTCTCCGGCAGGGGGCAGTCGGCGAACGGCCACCACGAGGCCAACGGCGACTCCGCCAGCCACCACGCCGGCCAGGACTCCCACGGCACGGAGAGCGGCAGCTCGCAGGGCAGCCGCTTCCCCGGCCAGGGGCAGCGGCTCGGCGACGGCAGCTCGAACGACGGCCAGGCCGAAGGCGGCCACACCGGCAAGACCACCCACGGCGGCAAGGAGCCGCAGGTCACGGAGGGCCCCCACAGCGGAACCGACGAGCAGGGCGGCAAGACCGTCCACGGGGGCCACGAGCCGCACGGCACGAGGACCACCCACGGTGGCAACGGCTCGCAGGGGTCGGAGACCACGGGTGGCAGCGATCCGGGTGGTAACGACCCGCACGGCAGCACGACCACGCACGGGGGCGACGGTGCGAAGGGCGGGAAGAACGGGCACGGTGGCAAGGGCTCGCAGGGTTCGAAGACCGCCGGTGGCAGTGACCCGGGCGGCAACGACCCGCACGGCAGCACGACTTCCCAGGGTGTGAACGAGCCGAAGGGCGGCAAGGTCCCGCACGGCGGTAACGGCTCGCAGGGTTCGAAGACCGCCGGTGGCAGTGACCCGGGCGGCAACGACCCGCACGGCAGCACGACTTTCCAGGGTGTGAACGAGCCGAAGGGCGGCAAGGTCCCGCACGGCGGTAACGGCTCGCAGGGTTCGAAGACCGCCGGTGGTAGTGACCCCGGTGGTAACGACCCGCACGGCAGCACGACCACGCACGAGGGCGACGGTGCGAAGGGCGGGAAGAACGGGCACGGCGGCAACGACCACCCGCAGGGCACGAAGACCCCCCACGGCAACGGTGCGCACGGCGACGGCGTCACCGACGCGGGCAGCGCCGTCGGCACCGGAGCGGCAGGTGTCGCCGCGGGAGAAGCCGGCGTCGACGCCGGAGTCGGCGTCGGGGCCGGCTCCGTCGCCGCGGGTGTCGGTGCTGTCGGAGCCGGCATCGGCAGCCACGGGGGTCATGGGGGCCACGGGAGCAACACCCAGCACGACGGCGGGAACCACGGCCAGCAGGGCAGCACCGGCAACACCCAGCACGGCTCCAACGGCCATACCCAGGACGGCAACGGCGACGTCCACTACCACGGCGACGGCACCGTCACGCACAACGGCGACGGCAACGTCGTCCACCACGGCAACGGCGACGTCATCCACAACGGCAACGGCGATGTCACCCACCACGGCACCGGCAACGTGACCCACAACGGCACGGGCGACGTCACCCACAACGGCCGGGGCGACGTGACGACCAGCGGCCGGGGCGACGGCACCGTCACGCACAACGGCCAGGGCGACGTGAACGTCGGCAACAACCGGAACGGCGACGTCACCGGCAACGTCACCCACAACGGCCGGGGCAACGTCAGCGTCGGCGACAACACCGACGGCTCCGTGAACGTCGACATCCACCACAACGGCCACGGCCACGTCACCGCCGGCAACGCCGACCACGGACCGGTGCACAGCCAGACCACCGGCACCATCGACCACAGCGGCGAGGGTCACATCGCGACCGGCAACAGCTGGAGCGGCAACATGGACGGGGCCCACGCCCAGCGCGGGGACGGGGGCAGCCTCACCATCAACGGCAACCGCGGCCACGTCATCGACGGCAACAACTTCAACACCCCGCCCAACACGGCCTACGGCCACAGCGACGGCACCACCAGCTACGTCCCCGGCACGAACTCCGGCGCGACGAACCCCGGCGCGACGGACGCCATCGCGCACGACGCCGCTCAGCTCGCCCACCAGGCCGGCGACGCCGAGACGGCCGCAGCCGCGGCCAAGGCGGCCGAGACGGCCGGCATCGGCATCAGCGCCGCCGAAGCGGCCCAGGCCGCGGCCAAGGCCATGGGCGGGGCCTGAGGCGCAGCACGCATGACGGTCCGTCCTTGACCTCAAGCAATGTTGAGGTCCTACGGTTCCCGTCATGACCCGCGCAACCACCACATCCGCAACCGCCGTCACGGCGCAGCAGGCCCCGCCCACGTCCTCAAGGCGCTGGTGGGGCCTGGCCGTTCTCGGGCTGGCCCAGCTGCTCATCCTCCTCGACGGCACCGTCGTCAACATCGCCCTCCCCTCCGCGCAGAAGGCCCTGCGCATGGGCGACGGCAGCAGGCAGTGGGTCATCACCTCCTACTCCCTCGCCTACGGCGGACTGCTCCTCCTCGGCGGCCGGATCGCCGATCTCCTCGGCCGCAAGCGCGCGTTCGTCGCGGGGGTGGCCGGCTTCGGCCTGGCCTCCGCCGTCGGCGGTGCCGCCACCGCGCCCGGCATGCTGTTCGCGGGGCGCGCCCTGCAGGGCGCGTGCGCCGCGCTGCTCACGCCCGCCGCGATGTCGCTGCTCACCACGACGTTCACCGACCCGAAGGAGCGCGGCAAGGCGTTCGGCGTCTTCGGCGCCATCGCCGGAGCGGGCGCGGCGTGCGGGCTGATCGTGGGAGGCGTGCTCACCGAGTACCTGGACTGGCGCTGGTGCATGTACGTCGGCGTGCCGGTCGTCCTCCTCGTGCTGGCCGGGGCGTTGACGGTGCTGGACGAGCCGGACGTCCCGGGTGCCGGGCGGGGCCGGCTCGACGTGGCCGGGGCCGTGCTCGGTGCCGGCGGCATGGCCGCGGTCGTGTACGCCGCCGCCGAGGCCGAGTCCCGGGGCTGGGGCGACGGCGCGGTGCTCGGGCTGTTCGGCGGCGGTGCCGTCCTGCTCGTCGCGTTCGTCGTCCGGCAGGCCCGGATCCCCGATCCGCTGCTGCCGCTGCGGATCGTGCTGCACCGCCGCCGGGCCGGGGCGTTCCTCACGGCCGGGCTCGCGCCGGTCGCCATGTTCGGCCTGTTCCTCTTCATGACCTACTACCTGCAGGTCGTCCTCGGCTTCTCGGCGGTCCGGACCGGCCTCGCCTTCCTTCCCCTGACCGCCTGCATGATCCTGAGCTCCACCCAGATCGCCGCCCGCCTGGCACCGCGCGTCCCGCCGCGGCTGATCGTGGTGCCGGGGCTGCTGCTGGCCGCCGCGGGGATGTGCGTCCTGGCCCAGATCCGGGTCGACTCCTCGTACACGACCGGGGTGCTCCCCGGCCTCGTCCTCACCGGCCTGGGCATGGGCGCCGTCAACATGACGGCCATGGCCACCGCCACCGCCGGCGTAGAGCCCCGGGACGCCGGGGTCACCTCGGCCATGGTGAGCACGTCCATGCAGATGGGCGGCGCCATCGGCACCTCCGTCCTCAACACCGTCGCCGCCACGAGCGCCGCCGCCTTCGCGGGCACCCCGGCCGAGGCCACGGTCCACGGCTTCTCGGTCGCCCTGTGGTGCGTGGTCGGCGTGCTGCTCGGCGCGTCCGTCCTCGCCGCCGCCCTCCTCGGAGGGGGCAACTCCCGCCAGGCGGCGTGACGGTGGCCGTCAAGCTGCCCGGTACGACCCGATCAGCCGCGCCAGGTGCTCCCCGGCGATCCTCAGCGGCTCGTCGCTCTGTGCCGCCTGTGCGGCGAACTCCGCGCCCTCCAGCGTGTTGATGACCGTCCATCCCAGGTCGCGGGCGTCGGCCTCGCCGATGCCCGCGCGGCGCAGCGCTTCCGCCGTGATGTCCCGCCAGTTGGCGAACGCTTCGGCCGCGGCCTGCTGGATGTCGGGGGCGCGGCCCGCCGAGCCGAGGGCGGCGGCCGTGACGGGGCAGCCGTCGGTCCAGCCGGAGGCGCGCAGCCCCTCCGCGAGGACCCGCGTGCAGGTGACGACCGCCTGCGCCGGGTCCTCGTCGCTGTGCAGCACCTCGCGCAGGATGTCCGCGAACTCCACGTCGCCGTAGCGCACGGCCGCGACGGCCAGCTCCTGCTTCCCGCCCGGGAAGAAGTGATAGACGGAGCCGAGCGTGGCGCCGGCCTCCTGGGCGATCTGCTTGATGCCGGTGCCGTCGTATCCCTGGCGTTGCATCAGGCGTGAGGCCGCCCGGACCACCCGTTCGCGGGTGCTGAGGGCGGTGTCCTCCTGCTCTGCGTTCGTCTTCACGGCGTCAGCCTATCGGAATTGAGTAGAGCGTTCGTTCTAGTGGTGTGCTAGCTTCATCCCTGGATAGAGCGTTCGTTCTAGAGGGGGTTTTCGTGAGCACCACGAGCAAGCAGTCCGTCACCGTCATCGGCCTCGGCCCCATGGGCCAGGCCATGACGCGCGCCTTCCTGGCCAACGGTCACCCCGTGACCGTGTGGAACCGCACCGCCGCCCGCGCCGAGGAACTGGCAGCGGAGGGCGCCACCCGCGCCGCAACCGTCGAAGCGGCCCTGGCCGCCAACGAGTTGGTGATCCTCAGCCTCACCGACTACGACGCGATGTACGCCGTCCTGGAGCCCGCCGCATCCGCCCTCGCAGGCCGCGTCCTCGTCAACCTCAGCTCGGACACGCCCGCGAAGGCCCGCGAGGCGGCTGCATGGGCGGACGGGCACGGCGCCCGGCACCTCACCGGCGGGGTCCAGGTCCCGCCTTCCGGCATCGGCAGACCGGAGGAGTCCGCGACCTTCTACAGCGGCCCCGAGGAAATCTTCGAGGCCCACGCGGCCACCCTGCAGGTGCTGACCGCCACCGACTACCGCGGCGAGGACCCGGGCCTGGCGGCGCTGTACTACCAACTCCAGATGGACATCTTCTGGTCCTCCATGACGAGTTGGCTCCATGCCCTCGCCGTCGCCGACGCGAACGGCGTCTCCGCGGAGGAGTTCCTGCCCTACGCGACCTCCACCGTGGCCTCGCTCCCCGGGTTCCTCGCGTTCTACACGCCGCGGATCGACAAGGGCGAGCACCCCGGCGACGTCGACAGGCTCGCCATGTGCGCGGCAGGCGTCGACCACATCGTCCACACCGCCCGGGACTCCGGGATCGACGCCGCACTCCCCGCCGCCGTGCGGGACGTCTTCCGGCGCGGTCTCGCCGCCGGTCGCCCCGGCGACAGCTTCACCAGCCTGATCGAGGTCTTCAAGGGGAGCAACTCCGGCTGACCCGCGTCACGATGACCTCATGACGCATGGCGACGACCGTAACGAAGACGTCATCGAATCCGTCCTTGAATCCGTCCTCGAATCTGCCCTCCGCTCCCTCGACCTCGACACCAAGGCCCGGCTCCTCGCCGGGCAGGACCTGTGGACCCTGCCCGCCGTCCCGGCGGCCGGGCTGCGCTCCCTGGTGATGTCCGACGGACCCGTCGGCGTCCGCGGCACCCGCTGGACCGCCGACGACCCCTCTCTCGCCCTCCCCAGCCCCACCGCCCTCGCCGCCGCCTGGTCGCCGGAACTGGCCCGCCGCGCGGGCCGGGTGCTGGCCGGGGAGGCTCGGCGCAAGGGCGTGCACGTCCTCCTCGCACCGACCGTCAACCTCCACCGCTCCCCGCTCGGCGGCCGCCACTTCGAGGCGTACAGCGAGGACCCGTACCTGACCGGCGAGATCGGCACCGCCTACGTCCGCGGCGTCCAGGACGGCGGCGTCGCCGCCACCGTCAAGCACTTCGTGGCCAACGACGCCGAGACCGACCGCTTCACAGTCGACAACAGGGTCCCCGCCCGCGCCCTGCACGAGCTGTACCTCGCCCCGTTCGAGGCGATCGTGCGGGACGCCCGCCCCTGGTGCGTCATGGCCGCCTACAACAGGGTCAACGGCACCACCATGACCGAGCACCGCCACCTCCTGCGCGAAGTCCTCCGCGACGCCTGGCACTTCGACGGCGTCACCGTCTCCGACTGGCTCGCCGCCCGCGACACCGCCGGTGCCCTGCTCGGCGGGCTCGACGTGGCCATGCCCGGGCCGGACACGGTCTACGGGCCCGCGCTCGCCGCCGCCGTACGGGCGAAGGCCGTGTCGGAGGAGGCCGTCGACGCCGCCGTCCGCCGGGTCCTGCTGCTCGCCGCCCGCACCGGCGCCCTCGACGGCGTACCGCGGCCCGCCCCGCCCGCCCCGGAGGACGACGGCCCGGCCCTCGCCCGCGAGATCGCCCGCCGCTCCTTCGTCCTCGTACGGAACGAGGGCCGCGTCCTCCCGCTCCGCCCCGGCACCCGCATCGCCCTCCTCGGCGCCGCGGCCCGTGACGCCCGCATCATGGGCGGCGGTTCGGCCCAGGTCGCCCCCGAGCGGGTCGTCTCCCCGCTCGACGGGCTGCGCGCCGCGCTCCCGGACGGGGCGCTCACCTACGCCGTCGGCGCGGAGACCGGCGACGAACTCGCCCCGGCCGCCCACGGCTTCACGCTGCGGGCGGTCTGCCGCGACGCGGCCGGTCGTGTCCTGGGGGAGGTGCGGCTGCCCGACGGCACGCTGATGTGGGCGGACGAACTCCCCGACGGCGTGGACCCCGCCGCCCTGCACACCGTCGAGATCACCGGCACCTTCACCCCGCGCGAGAGCGGGGCGCACCTCTTCGGCACCCGGGGCACGGGCACGTACCGGCTCACCGTCGGGGACGCCGTCCTCTTCGACGGCGAGCAGCGCCCGGCCGACGCGGGCGACCCCTTCGAGGCGGTCCTCGGCAACCCGGCCGAGCGCGGCCGCGTCGTCCTGGAGGCGGGCACGCCGGTCGGTGTCCGCCTCGTCCACACCGCCGGCGGCCCCCTCGCCTTCTCCCTCCTGCACCGCGAACCCGTGCGGGACGCGGACGAGTTGCTGCAGGAGGCTGTCGACGCGGCCTCCCGGGCGGACGTCGCCGTCGTGGTCGTCGCCACCACCGAGCGCGTCGAGAGCGAGGGCTTCGACCGGACGACCCTCGCCCTCCCCGGCCGCCAGGACGAGCTCGTGGCCCGCGTCGCCGCCGCCAACCCCCGCACCGTCGTGGCCGTCACCGCGGGCGCCCCCGTGGAGCTGCCCTGGCGCGACGCCGTGGCGGCCGTCCTGCTGTGCTGGTTCCCCGGCCAGGAGGGCGGGGCGGCCCTCGCCGACGTGCTGCTCGGCACCCACGAGCCGGGCGGCCGGCTGCCCACCACCTGGCCCGCGGCCCTCGCGGACGCCCCCGTCACGCGCGTTGTCCCCGACAAGGGTGAACTCCCTTATGAGGAGGGAGTGTTCATCGGCTACCGTGCATGGCAGAAGGCGCACACGGCTCCCGCGTACGCCTTCGGCCACGGCCTGGGCTACACCGACTGGTCGTACGAGGCGTTGGACGTCCGAGGCGAAGGCAGCGAGGGTACGGACGTCCGCGCCACCGTACGCGTCCGCAACGTCGGCAGCCGCCCGGGCCGTGAGGTGGTCCAGCTCTATCTCGCCGTCCCGTGCGACGCACCGGACGGCGGGGTGGAACGCCCGGTCCGCCGCCTGGCCGGCTTCGCCTCGGCGGAGGCGGAGCCGGGCGGCACGGCGGAAGCGGTGGTCGCGCTGGACCCCCGCGCCTTCGCGGTGTGGGACGAGGGGACGTCCGCCTGGCGGCGCGTCCCCGGCGCTTGCACGGTCGAGGCGGGCCGCAGCATCGCCGACCGCCGCCTGAGCGCACCGTGGCGGGTGCGCTGACGGACGGGGGCGGGGCCGACCTGACAGGCCCCGCCCCTCTTCTCACCGCTTGGCCGTGACGGCCTTGTATGCCATGTCCGCCAGCGTCTGCTGGCCCTGCCGGCTGGGGTGGAACCGGTCCCACTGGCTGAGCTGCTCACCGGTGAAGGCGTAGCCGTGCACCGAGTCGTCGTAGCGGCAGAGCTCGTCGCGGCCGCACACGTCCTTCAGGACGGCGTTGTACTCGCCGACGCGCCGGTCGACCTGGGCGCGCCGCTCGTCGGAGGCCGCGTCCTGGGCGTCGGCGTCGTGGAGCATCGACGGGCACACCGAGGCGAGCTTCCACACCTGCTTGCCGAGCGGGTCCTTGCGCCCCTCCGACCACAGCCGCTTCAGGTCCGGGATCCCGGCCATGTACAGCTGGCTCTTGGGCAGGGAGCGCCGCAGTTCCTTCACCGCCGTCTCGACGTGGGTGCGGAACTGCTCGGCGGAGGTCATGTCGTCCGGGCTGGGCCGGCAGGCGTCGTTCGCGCCGATCAGCACGGTGACGAGTTCCGGCTTCTGCTCGATCGCGGCCTGCATCTGGCGCGGCAGGTCGGCCGCCCGGGCGCCGGTCTTCGCGAAGTTCCAGCTGCTGGTCTCCGGCGAGGGCAGCAGCTGCCGGGCCAGGCTGTTGACCTGGGTGCCGGTGGCCCAGGAGACCTCGGGGCAGTCGGCCAGCACCGAGCAGGCGTCGAAACCGCGTGTGATGGAGTCGCCGAGCGAGGCGATCGACGCGGGCCGGGTGTTCCAGACCGGGCGGGGGCTCGGCTCGGGCTTCGCCGCGGCACGGCTGCCCTTCTCCTCGCTCCCGCCGCTGTCGCAGCCCGCGAGGGCGGGCAGCAGCAGGGCCGCGCAGGCGGCGGCCGCGGCCGCCCGCCGGGCCATGGATCGGCTTCGGCCCCAGGTGGGCGGCATGGTCGTTCCCCTCCGGCCGGGTGATATCTGTCCGGGACCGACGGTACGTCACCCGGGAGTGGGGTGCGCACGATAGCTTTTCCCCCGGGCGGGTGGCCGGGCGTGTCCCGGATGTTCGCCCTCTTGCGGCACTGTGTCACAACACGTCACATCCTGTCCCTTTTCAGGAGATTTGCTCCCGATGGTGTTTACTGTTGGTAACCTCGCGAGCTGGTGCGGGAGTGGCGATTGGGGCAGAATGTCTGATGCCGCTCCGGGCGGGACCGCTCCGGGTGCGAGGCCGCTGGGAAAGGCGAACCTCGAACCGCACTGGAGGTCCCGGTGACGACACGTGGAGTCCTGTACGTGCACTCCGCACCCCGCGCGCTGTGCCCGCACGTCGAATGGGCCGTCGCGGGCGTCCTCGGCGTGCGCGTCACGCTCGACTGGATCCGGCAGCCCGCCGCCCCCGGCACCTGGCGCACCGAACTCTCCTGGCAGGGCCAGGCAGGCACCGCCTCCAAGCTCGCCTCCGCCCTGCGCGGCTGGCACCTGCTGCGCTTCGAGGTCACCGCGGAACCCTGCGCCACCGCCGAGGGCGAGCGCTACAGCTCCACCCCCGACCTGGGCATCTTCCACGCCGTGACCGGCATCCACGGCGACATCCTCGTCCCCGAGGACCGGCTGCGGGCCGCGCTGGCGCGGGCCGGGCGGGGCGAGACGGAGCTCGACGCGGAGATCGCCAAGCTGCTCGGGAAGCCGTGGGACGACGAGTTGGAGCCGTTTCGCCATGCCGGCGAGGGGGCGCCGGTGCGGTGGCTGCACCAAGTGGTTTGACTGCGGGCCGTCAGTGGTTGCTCGCGCAGTTCCCCGCGCCCCTTACGGGGCGCGTGCGCGGCGCGGTCTTGCGTCGGAGTGCACTCCAGCACCTAGCGTCTGCGACATGACTCAGACCACCGTCGCCGTGCTCGGCACCGGCATCATGGGCGGGCCCATGGCCCGCAATCTCGCTCGGGCCGGGCTGGACGTGCGCGCCTGGAACCGCTCCCGCGACAAGGCCGAGCCGCTCGCTGCCGACGGCGTGACCGTCGCCGACAGCCCCGCCGAGGCCGTCCGCGGCGCCGGTGTCGTCCTCACCATGCTCCACGACGGACCCGCCGCGCTCGACGTCATGCGCGCCGCCGCACCGGGGCTGGGCCCCGGCACGGTGTGGGCCCAGACCACCACCGCCGGGGTCGAGGGGCTGGACGCCCTCGCCGCCTTCGCCCGCGAACACGGCCTCGTCCTCGTCGACTCCCCGGTCCTGGGCAGCAAGCAGCCCGCCGAGGAAGGCAAGCTGACCGTGCTGGCCGCGGGTCCCGCATCGGTGCGCGGCACGCTCGCCCCCGTCTTCGACGCCATCGGCGCCCGCACGCTCTGGGTCGGTGAGGACGGCGCCGACGGCGCGGCCAGCCGGCTCAAGCTCGTCCTCAACAGCTGGGTCCTGACGGTCACCCACGGCACCGCCGAGGCGCTCGCCCTGGCCAAGGGACTCGGCGTGGACCCGCAGGGCTTCCTCGACGCCCTGGAGGGCGGCCCGCTCGACATGGGCTACCTGCGCGCCAAGGCGGGCATCCTGCTCGACGGCAGGCTCACCCCGCCCAGCTTCTCGACCGTCACGGCCGAGAAGGACGCCCGCCTGATCGTCGCGGCCGGCGAGGCCGCCGGGGTGCGCCTGGACGTGGCCGCCGCCGGCGCCGAGCGGTTTCGCCGCGCCACGGAACAGGGGCACGGGGACGAGGACATGGCGGCCTCCTACTTCGCCAGCTTCGAGGACTAGATTCACCCCCCGTGAACACTTCGGGGGAAGCAGAAGGCCGCATGCGCGTAACCAAGGCGGTCATGGTGGCGCTGGCCGGGGCCGTCGTCGGCTGGGCCGTACTCTTCGTCACGCGCAACTACGCCGGCAGCGGGCGCTGCGCCGGCGGTGCCTGCCCAACCGGGTCCGGGGCCCGGACGGGTCTGGCGTTCCTGTTCGTCATCGGCGGCGTACTCGCCCTGTTCGCCGCGGTCAACTGGGCCATCGGCAGAGGCGGCTGGCCGAGGCGGCAGGTGTGGGGCGTCCTCGCCCCGGCGGGGCTGCTCGCCGGCCTGCTGCCGGGGTGGCTGCTCTACGACGGCCTGACCGGCGGACGGCTGGACCTGCAGTGGTCCGTCGGCCGCGACCGGCCGGACACCGCGGAGGCCCTCGGCAACTGGGCCGTCGGCAGCACGCTCGTCCAGGTCCGCGCCAACGTCCTCACCGCCTACGCCACCCGCGACGGCTCGCAGCGCTGGCAACGGCCCGCGCCCGGGGGCGAGTCCGTGTGTGCCATGAGCGACCGGACGAGCGGGGGCACCGGGCTGGTGGCCTTCGGCGGCTATCTGAAGCCGTGCGACACCGTTGCGTTGGTGAACCTCTCCGACGGGCAGCCGGTCTGGCAGCGCACGACGGACGCGGACCCGGAGGTCATCAAGGCGGCGGACGCGCGGATCGCGCTGGCCGACGGGACGGCCGTGGTCGCGGAGAACGGGGCCGTGCGCGGCCTCGCCGCCGGTGACGGCGCGGAGCGGTGGAAGCGGCCGGAGGCGGAGGGGTGCCGGGCCGCGGCGGTCGGTGCGTCGGCGGCGCGGGCGCTGGTCGTCGACCGGTGCGGTGAGGCGCTGCGGCTGAGCTCGCTGAACGCCCGTACGGGGGAGCCGGGTTGGAGCAGCACGCTGCCGTCCGGCAAGGAGGTCCACGTGCTGTCCGCCGAGCCCGCCGTCGTCGCGGTGGACGGCAAGGCGCTGCCGTTCGACGGCGCGGGGCGCGGCCGGGCGGCGATACCGCTGGCGCTCCCGCGGGACTACATCGGCTTCGCGGCGCGGCCCGTGACGCGGGCCGCGATCGTCGGGGACGTCCTCGTCACCGCCGTGTCGCCGGGCTGGAATCCCGCCCCGCGCGCGGTCGGCGCGTACGCCCTGGCCGACGGGCGCCAGGTGTGGACGCGGCACTTCGACGACGAGGTGAGCGCTCTCGCCCTGCGGCCCGACGGGCGGCTGGCGGTGCTGACCCGGAACGGGGGCGGGTACGGGACGGTGCGGCCGCTGGACGTGCGGACGGGGCAACCGGCCGGAGGGATCGAGCCGTTGGCGGGCGAGGACTCGCTCATCGGGCCGTGGTCCGTGGAGCTGTTCCCCGACCCGCACGGGTACGTGATCGCCAACCGGACGCTGACGGGGGACTATCCGCCGGCGCTGGGGGCGCGGCGGTAAAAGGCCGGGCGGGCTGACGCAACGTCAGCCCGCCCGGTTCTCACAGGGGTTCGGTCCCGTCAGACGGAACGCAGCGCCAGCACCACGTTGTGGCCGCCGAAGCCGAAGGAGTTGTTGATCGCGGCGATCGAGCCCTCCGGGAGGGGGCGCGGCTCGTTGCGGACGATGTCCGCGTCGATCTCCTCGTCGAGCGCGTCGACGTTGATGGTCGGCGGGGCCAGCCGGTGGTACAGGGCCAGCACGGTGGCGACCGTCTCCACGCCGCCCGCGCCGCCCAGCAGGTGGCCCGTCATCGACTTGGTCGCGGAGACCGCGACGTGGTCGAGGTCGTCGCCGAGGACCTTGCGCAGCGCCTTGATCTCCGCGAGGTCGCCCTGCGGGGTGGACGTGGCGTGCGCGTTGAGGTGCACGACCTCCGACGGCTTGAGGTCGCTGGAGTCCAGCAGGTTCTGCAGCGCGGCGGCGATGCCGCGGCCCGTGGGCTCCGGCTGGGCGATGTGGTGGCTGTCCGCGGACAGGCCCTGGCCCAGCACCTCGCAGTAGACCCGGGCGCCGCGCTGCGCGGCGTGCTCGGCCGACTCCAGGATCACGACGCCGGCGCCCTCGCCGAGGACGAAGCCGTCACGGTCCTTGTCGTACGGGCGGGAGGCCTGCTGGGGGTGCTCGTTGTTCTTGGACATCGCCATCATGCTGGCGAAGGCCGCGACGGGCAGCGGGTGGATGGCCGCCTCGGTGCCGCCCGCGACGACCACGTCGGCGCGGCCGGTGCGGATCATCTCGACGGCGTAGCCGATGGCCTCGGCGCCGGACGCGCAGGCGCTGACCGGGGTGTGCACGCCCGCCTGGGCGTTCACCTCCAGGCCGACGTTCGCGGACGGGCTGTTGGGCATGAGCATCGGCACGGTGTGCGGGGAGACGCGACGGGCGCCCTTCTCCTTGAGCACGTCGTACTGGTCGAGCAGGGTGTGCACGCCGCCGATGCCGGAGGCGATGACCGTGCCCAGCCGCTCGGGGGCGATTGCGGTGTCCTCGCCGGCCTTCGCCGTGTAGCCCGCGTCCGCCCAGGCTTCGCGGGCCGCGATCAGCGCGAGCTGCGCCGAGCGGTCCAGCTTGCGGGCGAGGGGACGGGGGAGGACGTCCTCGGGGTCGACCGCCGCGGGAGCGGCGATCCGGACGGGCAGTTCCGCGAACCGCTCGCCTTCCAGGGCCTTGACGCCGGAACGTCCGGCGAGCAGCCCTTCCCAGGTCGATGCGCTGTCGCCACCCAGCGGTGTGGTTGCGCCGATACCGGTGACGACCACGGTGCGATTGGTCGAGTTCACAGGGATTCTGTCTCCACGTGTAGAGGTGCTGGAACGCCACCGCCGGGGTGGCGACGAACGCTGGATCAGGCCTGGTGCTTCAGGATGTAGCCGGCAGCGTCACCGACGGTCTTCAGGTTCTTGACGTCCTCGTCCGGGATCTTGACGTCGAAGCGCTCCTCGGCGGCGACGACGACCTCGACCATGGAGAGCGAGTCGACGTCCAGGTCGTCGGTGAAGGACTTGTCCAGCTGGACGTCCTCGACCGGGATGCCGGCGATCTCGTTGACGATCTCGGCGAGACCCTCGAGGATCTGCTCCTGGGTGTGGGCCATGGTGGCGCTCCTTCTATGCAAATGCGGTGTGCGGTGGAACTGGATTAAGGGAACTGCTCTGCGGGAGAGGGCCCGGGGGCCGGATCTCGCCTAGGGGAGGGTAACGACCGTCGCGGCGTACGCGAGACCCGCCCCGAAACCGATCAGCAGCGCGGTGTCCCCGCTCTTGGCGGCCCCGGTCGCCAGCAGGCGCTCCATGGCCAGCGGGATGGACGCCGCCGAGGTGTTGCCGGTGGTCTCCACGTCCCGGGCGACCACGACGCTCTCCGGCAGCTTGAGGGTCTTGACCATCGAGTCGATGATCCGCATGTTCGCCTGGTGCGGGACGAAGACGTCCAGGTCCTCCGCGGTGATCCCGGCCTGGTCGAGCGCCTGCTGGGCGATCTTCGCCATTTCGAAGACGGCCCAGCGGAACACCGCCTGACCCTCCTGGGTGATCGCGGGGAACCGGACGTCGGTCTCCTCGCGGTACACGTCCCAGGCCACGGTCTGCCTGATGGCGTCGGCCTTGTCGCCCTCCGAGCCCCAGACCGTCGGGCCCATGGCGGGCTCCTCGGACGGGCCGACGACCACGGCGCCCGCGCCGTCGCCGAACAGGAAGGCGGTGGAACGGTCGTCCAGATCCGTCAGGTCCGAGAGCCGCTCGACACCGATGACCAGGACGTACTCCGCCGAGCCCTCGATGACCAGGCCCTTGGCCATGGCCAGGCCGTAGCCGAAGCCGGCGCAGCCGGCCGAGATGTCGAAGGCGGCGGGCTTGCCCGCACCGATCTTGTGCGCGATCTCGGTGGCGATGGCCGGGGTCTGCTTGAAGTGCGAGACCGTCGAGACGAGGACGGCGCCGATCTGCGAGGGGTCGATCCCCGCGTCGGCGATCGCCTTGCCGGCCGCCTCCACGGACATGGCGGCCACGGTCTCCTCCGGGCCGGCCCAGTGCCGGGTGGCGATGCCCGAGCGCGACCGGATCCATTCGTCCGAGGAGTCGATGCGCTTGAGGATCTCCTCGTTCGGCACCACCCGGACCGGTCGGTAGCCGCCGACGCCCATGATGCGCGCGTAGGCGGCACCCTTCGCGGGCTTGATCTTCGCGGTCATGCTTCTCGGACTCCTTCGTCGGCCGGGGTGGCGTGCTCGGCGATCAGGGCACGGGCGGCGTCGAGGTCGTCCGGGGTCTTGAGCGCGAGGGTCGCGACGCCCGGCAGGGCGCGCTTGGCCAGGCCCACGAGGGTGCCGCCGGGGGCCACCTCGATCAGGGCCGTGACACCCAGCTCCTTGAACGTCTCCATGCACAGGTCCCAGCGGACCGGGTTGGCCACCTGGCCCACCAGTCGCTGCACGACCTCCCGGCCGCCGGTGACGACGCGGCCGTCCTTGTTGGAGACGTAACGGGTGTGGGGGTCCGCCGGGGAGAGCTCCTGGACGGCGGCCTCCAGGGCCGACACCGCCGGGGCCATGTGGTGCGTGTGGAACGCGCCGGCCACCTTCAGGGCGACCACCTTGCGGGTGCCCTCGGGCTTGTCCTCGGCGAGCGCGGCCAGCTGCTCCATGGTGCCGGCCGCCACGATCTGGCCCGCGCCGTTGACGTTCGCGGGGGTCAGGCCGAGCTTCTCCAGGTGCGGGAGGACGGCCTCCGGGGTGCCGCCGAGCAGCGCGGACATGCCGGTCTCGGTGACGGCGGCGGCCTCCGCCATGGCCAGGCCGCGGGTGCGGACCAGCTTCATGGCGGCTTCCTCCGGCAGCACGCCGGTCAGCGCGGCGGCGGCGAGCTCACCGACGCTGTGGCCTGCGGAGGCGCCCACCAGGCGGGAGAAGTCCTGCGCCGTGGGGAAGAGCTGCCCTGCGGAGACCAGGGCGGCCGCGACCAGCAGCGGCTGGGCCACGGCGGTGTCGCGGATCTCGTCCGCGTCGGCGTTCGTGCCGTAGTGGAGCAGGTCCAGGTCGATGGCGGCCGACCACTCCTGCAGGCGGTCTGCCACGCCGGGGAGGTCGAGCCAGGGGGTCAGGAAGCCGGGCGTCTGAGCGCCCTGGCCGGGAGCGACGAGTACGAGCACCCTCACACTCTCTCTCGGGGACGGCATCGCCCACCCGTGGGGACAGGGACGAATAACCGTCGGGGGAATTGTTGACGTTCAACAAAAGCCTACGGCTGTGACTCCGCGTCGGCCAGACGTCCGAGGATCAGTGCGATCCGCAGCGTGAAGGCGGAACGGACGTCGGACGGTGACCATCCGGTGACGTCCGTCACACGTCGGAGGCGGTATCGCACGGTGTTGGGGTGGACGAACAACATCCTGGCCGCGCCCTCCAGGCTGCTCGCCTGCTCCAGGTAGACGCTGAGCGTCTCCAGCAGCGCCGAGCCCGCCTCCTCCAGCGGTCTGTAGATCTCCTCCACCAGCTGCTCGCGCGCCGCCGGATCCCCGGCCATCGCCCGCTCCGGCAGCAGGTCGTCGGCCAGCACCGGCCGGGGCGCATCCTGCCAGGCCGCACACGCCTTGAGGCCGGACGCGGCCGCCTGCGCGGACCTGGTCGCGGCCAGCAGGTCGGACACCACCGGACCTGCGACGACGGGCCCCGGGGCGAACGGGCCGATCAGCGACTTCGCCGTCTGCAGCGGGTTCTCCGAGCCACCGACGATCACCACCAGGCGGTCGCCGAGCACCCCCGTCAGCACCTGGACCTTGGCGTGCCGGGCGGCCCGGCGGATCGCCTCGACCGTCAGCTCGCTGTCCCCGTTCGGCGCCGTGCCCAGCACCACGGACACGTGCGAGGGCGAGTTCCAGCCGAGCGCCGCGGCCCGGGACAGCGCGCCCTCGTCGGCCTCGCCCGACAGCACGGCGTTGACCACCAGCGACTCCAGCCGGGCGTCCCAGGCGCCGCGTGCCTCGGCGGCCTGGGCGTAGACCTGGGCGGTGGCGAAGGCGATCTCGCGGGCGTAGACCAGCAGGGCCTCGCGCAGCGCCGACTCGTCGCCCGGCGCGGCCACCTCGTCGATGGCCGCCTCCATGACCTCGATGGTGGTGCGCACCATCTCCACGGTCTGGCGCAGCGTGATCGCCCGGGTCAGCTCGCGCGGCGCGGTGCCGAAGACGTCGGTGCTGATCGCCTGCGGGGTCTCCGGATGCCGGAACCACTCCGTGAAGGCCGCGATGCCGGCCTGGGCGACCAGGCCGATCCACGAGCGGTTCTCCGGCGGCATCGCCCGGTACCACGGCAGCTGGGCGTCCATCCGGGCGATGGCCGCAGCGGCCAGCGTTCCGGACGACTGCTCCAGACGGCGCAGGGTGGCGGTGTGCGGATGCTCCGGGGGCGGGGTGTCAGCGACTGGTTCAGGCACGGGGACAAGCCTGCCTTATCCGGGTCGGGTCCGGGGCTGCCGGGGGCACGGCGGAGCTACGGTGGGGCTGTGACGTATGTGCAGCGGGCTGCGGAACGCTTCCGGGGCGGCGACCCCGACGCCGGGATCGAGACCTGGCACGCCTTCTCGTTCTCCGGCTTCTACGACCCCGACAACGTGCGCTTCGGCCCCCTCGCCGCCTGCAACGAGGAGCGCCTGGCACCGGGCGCGGGCTTCGCGGCCCATCCGCACCGCGACGTGGAGATCGTCACCTGGGTGGTGGAGGGCGAACTCACCCATGAGGATTCCACGGGTCACGTGGAGGTCGTACGCCCCGGGGACCTGCAGCGGCTGAGCGCGGGGGAGGGGGTCCACCACTCCGAGCGCAACGAGGGCGCGGGCCCGCTGCGGTTCGTGCAGATGTGGCTGACCCCGTCCGACTCGGGCGGCGAGCCCTTCTACGAGGTGGTGCGGGGCGCCGGCGGCGGGACGCCGTACGCGCTGGGCCGGGCCGAGGCCGTGCTGCACGTGCGGCGCCTGGCCCCGGGGGAGCGGACGGCGCTGCCCGGGGCGCAGTGGCTGTACGTGCACGTGGTGCGGGGCGTCGTGCACTTCACGGGCACGACGCTGCGGGAGGGGGATGCGGCGCGGGTCTCCGATGCGGAGGAGCTGGACGCCGTTGCCGGCGACGGCGGTACGGAGCTGCTGCTGTGGGAGATGCACGCCGAGCCGCACTTTCCCTGAGCCCCGTAAGGGGCGCGGGGAACTGCGCGATCGGCCACGACGCTCCCGCAGTTGAGGTTCTCGGGGCTGTGCCCCGGACCCCTGGGGTGGTGCGTCGGCTGCGGGCCGGCGGGGGCTGATCGCGCCGTTCCCCGCGCCCCTTCGGGGCGCAGGCCAGGGCGCAGGCGAGGCGCCTACAGCTCGGCCAGCACCGCGTCCGTCAGCTGCGGCCATACCTCGACCGCCCACGGGCCGAACGCCCGATTCGTCAATGCCGCGCAGGCGACCCCGGCCTGCGGGTCCACCCACAGGAACGTGCCCGACTGGCCGAAGTGGCCGTAGGTCCTCGGAGAGGACGAAGACCCCGTCCAGTGCGGCGACTTGGCGTCACGGATCTCGAAACCGAGCCCCCAGTCGTTCGGGCGCTGATGCCCGTACCCGGGCAGCACCCCGGTCAGCCCGGGGAAGGCGACCCGGGTCGCCTCCTCCACCGTCGCCCGCGCGAGCAACCGCGGCGCCTGCAGCTCCGCCGCGAAACGGGCCAGGTCCGACACCGTCGAGACGCCGTCCTTCGCCGGGGAGCCCGGGAGGTCCGTCGACGCCATCCCCAGCGGCTCCAGCACCGCCTGCCGCAGGTACTCCGCGAACGGGATGTCCGTCGCCTTCGCGATGTGGTCGCCCAGCACGTCGAAGCCCGCGTTGGAGTACAGCCGCCGCGTGCCCGGCTCGGCCATCGTCCGCTGCTCGTCGAAGGCCAGCCCGGAGGTGTGCGCCAGGAGGTGGCGGACCGTGGAACCCTCGGGCCCCGCCGGCTCGTCCAGCTCGATCGCACCCTCCTCGACGGCGACCAGTGCGGCGTACGCGGTGAGCGGCTTGGTGACCGACGCGAGGGCGAAGCGCTGCTCCGTCGGCCCGTACGACCCCGCCAGGGTGCCGTCCGCCCGGACGACGGCGGCCGCCGCGGCCGGCACCGGCCAGCTCTTGATCAACTGCAGGCTCTCCATGACAGTGAGCCTACTTGCTTGGAGTGCGCTCGAAGTCTCTAGCGTTGAGCGCAACGCAACGACACCGATGCGACGTGGGGGGAAGCGGAATGACCGTCATCGACAGGACTCCGGTGCAGGTGACCCGGTGCTTCGAACTCGACCGGCACCGCGCCCGCCGTCCCGAGGGCCGGGACCGCTACACGATCACCGAAGTGGCCGTCTACGCAGGGCTGTCGGCGCACACCCTGCGCTGGTACGAGCGGATCGGGCTGATGCCCCACGTCGACCGCTCCCACACGGGCCAGCGCCGCTACACCGACCGCGACCTCGACTGGCTGGACCTGGTGGGCCGGCTGCGGCTGACGGGGATGCCGGTCGCCGACATGGTCCGCTACGCCGAGCTCGTCCGCGAGGGCGAACACACCCTCGCCGAGCGCGAGGAACTGCTCAGCACGCACCGCGAGTCCGTGCGGCAGCGCATCGCCGAACTGAACAGCACGCTCGAAGTCCTCGACTACAAGATCGACCTCTATGCCGCCCGACGCCGGGCGTCCGAAAGGGCTGACGCACGATGAGCAACGAGACCATCCCCACCGCACCGCTCGGTGCAGGCGGCCCCGAGGTCGGCATCCAGGGCCTCGGCTGCATGGGCATGGCCCACGCCTACGGCCCGACCGACACGGACGAGGCCCGGGCCACCCTGGAGCACGCGCTCGACCTGGGCGTCACGCTCTTCGACACCGCCGACATCTACGGCTTCGGGCGCAACGAGGAGTTCATCTCCCCCTTCGTGCGGGCCCACCGCGACCGCATCCTGGTGGCCAGCAAGTTCGGCATCGTGCGGCGCGAGGACGACCCCTCGTACCAGACGATCCGCAACGACCGTGCCTACATACGGCAGTCCGTCGAGGGCAGCCTGCGCCGCCTCGGCGTCGACCACATCGACCTCTACTACATGCACCGCCGCGAGGTGGAGGTGCCGATGGAGGAAAGCGTGGGCGCCATGGCCGAGTTGGTGCAGGAGGGCAAGGTCCGGCACCTCGGCCTGAGCGAGGTCTCGCCGGGCGAGCTGCGCGCGGCGCACGCGGTGCACCCGATCGCGGCGGTGCAGTCGGAGTGGTCGCTGTTCAGCCGCGATGTGGAGGAGGGCGTCGTGGCGGCGGCCCAGGAGCTGGGCGTGGCCTTCGTGCCCTACTCCCCGCTCGGCCGCGGCTTCCTGACGGGCTCTTTCGCGAGCGCGGAGAAGGACCTCGCGAAGGACGACTGGCGGCGCACGCAGCCGCGCTTCACCGGCGAGAACGCTGCGGCCAACGTGGCGCTGCTGGAGCCGGTCCGGGAGATCGCGCAGGCACGCGGCATCACCCCGGCGCAGGTCGCCCTGGCGTGGGTGCAGCAGCGGGCGTCCGTCCACGGCCTGACGGTCATTCCGATCCCGGGCACCCGCAAGCGGAGCCGGCTGGACGAGAACGTGGCGGCCACCCGGATCACGCTGAGCGCGGAGGAGCTGGCGGTGCTGGAGCCGATCGCCGGCAAGGTCGCCGGCACGCGGTACACGGACATGACGTTCACGGCGGTGGGCCGGGAGTAGGTTTCCGGCCCCCGGAGGGGGAGAGCTCAGCTCTCCCCCGGCGTCACCAGCCCCGACTCGTACGCGAACACGACGGCCTGCGCCCGGTCCCGCAGGTCCAACTTGGCCAGGATGCGGCCGATATGGGTCTTCACGGTCTGCTCGGCGAGCACCAGCGCCGCCGCGATCTCCTGGTTGGACAGTCCTCGGGCGATCAGCCCGAGGACCTCGGTCTCCCGCGGCGTCAGCCCGTTCAGCCGGAGTGCCGGGTCCCGGCGCCGGGCGGGACGCTGTGCGGCGAAGTCGGCGATCAGACGCCGCGTCACCGACGGGGCCAGCAGCGCCTCCCCGGCCGCCACCACCCGTACCGCCGAGATCAGGTCCGCCGGCGGGGCGTCCTTGAGGAGGAATCCCGAGGCGCCGGCGCGCAGCGCCTCGTAGACGTAGTCGTCCACGTCGAACGTCGTGAGCATCAGCACCTTCGGCCGGTGCACCACGCCCTTCGGAGGGTCGAGGATCTGCCGGGCGGCCTCCAGGCCGTCCATCTCCGGCATGCGGACGTCCATCAGCACCACGTCCGGGTGCCGTTCCCGGGCCAGGGCGACGCCCTGGCGGCCGTCCGCCGCGTCGCCGATGACGTCGATGTCCGGCTGCGCGGCCAGCAGCGCGGCGAAGCCCGCCCGCACCATGGCCTGGTCGTCGACGATGATCACCTTGATGGTCATGCAGCAGGGGGTTCCTTTTCCGTCAGGGGCAGCCTGGCCGCCACCCTGAAGCCTCCTTCCGGCAGCGGGCCCGTGTCCAGCGAGCCTCCCACCAGGCGCACCCGCTCCCGCATGCCGACCAGGCCGTGACCGGTGCCGGAGGTCTCCAGCGGGGCGTCCGGGCGGTCGGCGGCCGCGTTGACGACGAGCACTGTGAGGCCCGTGCGGCCGGGGTCGACGGTCAGCGACACCCGGGTCGCCGCGCCCGGCGCGTGCCGGACCACATTGGCGAGGGCCTCCTGCACGATGCGGTACGCGGACAGGTCGACCGCCTGCGGCAGGTCCGCGACCCCGTCGCCGATCGCCAACTCCACGGGCAGACCGGCCCGTACGGTCGCCTCGACCAGCTGCGGCACCCGCTCGGCACCGGGCTGCGGCACCCGCTCGGCGTGCGCCGTCTCCTCGTTGCGCAGCACGCCCAGCAGGCGGCGCATCTCGGTGAGGGATTCGCGCGCCGTCGCCGCGATCGCGCCGAACTCGGCGCTCGCCTCGGCCGGCAGGCCGGCGATGCGGTACGGGGCGCTGTCGGCCTGCACGGTGATCACGGACATGTGGTGGGCGACGACGTCGTGCAACTCCCGTGCGATGCGGGCCCGTTCCTCCAGCAGGGTGCGCCGGGCGCGCTCCTCCTCGCTGATGGTCTCCTGCTCGGCCAGGGCGCGCCGCGCGTCGCCGCGGGCGCGCAGGGCGGCGGCGAGCAGGAGCAGCACCCCGGAGAGGGCGACGAGCGAGGCCCAGGTGTTCGTGCCGCGCTGCGGTGCGATGTCGTGCAGCACCAGGCTCGCCCCCGCCAGCAGCAGCCAGGCCGCGATGAGCGTACGGCCCTTCTCCCGCAGCCCGAGGGCGAACGTCAGCACCAGCATGCCGATGGTCTCCATGGGCGGCCACGGCCACGGCTCCTTCGGCGCAGGGGGCGCGGCCAGCAGCACGAGCGTGCCCGCCACATCCGCGACGAACGCGACGGTCCAGGCGAGCAGCGGGCGCCGGACGGCGATCAGCAGGGGCGCGGTCTGGAGGACGGCGAGGACGAAGGCGAGGGAGGCGTCCATCCCGTAGTTCTTCGGGAGCACCTGCGCCGTGGTCGGCAGCAGGACCGCGACGAACAGCCAGGCGACGGCATACGGCAGAAGCCGCACCGTGCGCCGGGGGGAACGGCCGAGGAGGGGTTCCGGCGGGCCTGCGGGGGTGGCGAGGCTGCGCAGGAAGCGCAGCACGGCGGCGGGTTGTGGCTGGGGCATGACGTCGCTCAGCCTAACGAGCGGGGCCCGCGGCGGCGTCACACCACGGTGCCAATACCCCGGTACTAGTGGGGTTCACGCCCCGTAAGGGGCGCGGGGCTGTTCACATATGCGGCTCCGCCGCGTGGGCGCGACAAGCCACGACGTACCCGCAGTCCTTCGGGGCGCTACAGCTCCGCCAGCAGCTCCGCCTTCTTGGAGGTGAACTCGTCGTCGGTCAGCAGCCCCGCCTCGTGCAGCGCGCCCAGGTGCCGGATGCGGTCGGCGATGCCTCCCGGGTCGGGCCGGGCGGGCGAGGCGGACGGTGTTGGGGTCGCGGCCCGGACGGCCGCGAGGACCGCGGCCGCGAAGGGCAGGGACTCGTGGACGAGGCCGTAGCCCCGGCCGAAGACGACGGACGCCAGGTCCTGGTCCGGCTCGGCCGGCGGGCGGTCCGCGTCGCCGCGGGGCACCAGCCGCAGGTGCCCGCCCTCCGGGGAGCCGGGGGAGCGCCACCGGACGCCCGCCAGCGCGGCCACGGGGAAACGCTGGTCGCCGGCCTTCCACTTGGTGGAGGAGGCGCCGGTCCAGAACCAGCGGAAGTGCACGGCCGAGCCGTCGAACGACGCTTTGCCGTCATAGGCCTTGAAGGACAGCGGCGGCGCGGGGGCCGCCACCAGATGCCGCTCGGCGGGCTCACCGGCCGCGGGGCCCAGGGCGGACCGTATCTCCGCCGCGTAGTAGGCGGCGAGCGGCTCGCGTTCGGCGGGAAGCACCAGCCGGTAGGGGTCGTTGCCCTCCTTGAGCCGGCCGTCGGCCACGTCCATCAGCGGATCGGCCCCCGGTCTGGGCACCGCGCGCAGCACCACCGTCCCGTGCCTCCCCGGGGCCTGTTCGACGGCCGCGAGCGCCTCGTACGGGACGCGCCGCTCGCCGAGCACCTGGAGCAGCTTCGGTGTGCGGATCCCCCGTTCGAAGCGGATGAGCACGGAGTCGGTGTCGAACTCCCAGACGGTGTGGAAACCCGTCAGCACATCACCCATGGGCTCATCGTATGCGGCAGCTGTGCGGCCGTCCCCCTTCCGGTCGCTACGCGCGTGGAACCCCTCAGGCCGCGCTGCTGTTGGCCGCCGGGCCCAGATTTCCCGTGCAGGCACTGGTGTCCCCGGCGCACCGCACGCCCGCGGGACGGCCGACGCCGATGTCCGCGAAGTTGGCGAGGCTGGTGGTGCCGGGCGCGAAGTAGCCGGCGTGCCCGCGGGCGCCCGCGGCGGACAGCACCCGGGCGCCGAAGCCCTCGGAGACGGGGTCGGCGCCGTGGCCGAGGCCGCCGACCTCCATGTGCGGGACGCCCTGGATCCAGTCGTCCTCGTCGCGCATGGCCCATATCCGGGCGCTGGTGTGCAGGTCGGAGGCGTGCTCGGCGCGCATGCCGGGGCTGCCGGCCACGGCCACGTCGGTGACCCGGGGCGAGAGGTCGCGGGCCGCGACGCCGCACACCACCGAGCCGTAGCTGTGGCAGACCAGCGAGACCTGCGAGTCGCCGGGCAGTGCCCGCACCAGGGCGCGCAGCCGCAGGGCCCCCTCGGTGGCGAGCTTGCCGGTGGCGGCCTCCACGCCGACGCCGACGGGGGCGGTGTAGTCGGCCCAGGCGATCACGGCGGTCCGGGTGCCGGGGCTCGCCGCGTGCTCGGCCTCGTACAGGGACTCGGCCATGCCGACCGGGGCGCTGTAGGAGCGCTGGCTCTTCTCGAACGTCAGCACGTTGGTGTCGACGCCGGGGACGATCACGGAGACCCGCTCGGCCCGGTCCAGGTCGCCGAAGACCTCGGCCACGCGCCCGTCGCCGGTGGAGTCGAAGGCCAGGATCTTCCGGCCGCCCTCCGCGAGCGAGTCGAAGCGGTGCATCCGGCGCGCGGCGTCGCCGCGCCCGGCGGGGGTGAGCCCGTTGGAGTGCGTGCGGCGCTCCTCGACCGTGCGGGCGGCCTCCAGGGCGATCCGGTTGGCCCGGTAGCGCAGCTCGACGGGGGCGCCGTTGAGGTTGCCGACGACGAGCGGGTAGCGCTCGGCGAGCTTCTCGCGGTCGTGCCCGGTGAGCGCGCCGAAGAAGCGCGCCAGGGCGTCGGGGGCGGACTGCGGGGAGGGCAGCGGGTGACCGCCTATGGAGCCGTGCAGCCAGGCGCTGAGCGCTGCCGCCCGCGGGTCGGCCGCCGGCTTGTGGCTGCGCACGGCCGTCCAGCCCGTCGTGGCGAGCATGACGAAGACCACGGCCAGCGCGAGCAGTGCGCGCCAGACCGTGGTGGCGGTCGTCCACGGCAGGGGGGAGGGAGAGCCGAGCTCCGGGAATGAAGTCACCGCGGACCACAGTAGGAGAAACCCCGGTGCCTCCGCGAAATCGGTGAGCTATCTCACGTTTGAATGAGCGCCGTTGAGAGATATTTCATCGCGGTCTCATGCCTTCTGATCAACTCCGCCGTTTTTACGCCACTCTTCGGCAAGTGCCGGGCCGATCTGATCCAGGTACTCCGAGGTGATCCGGCGGAGTTCGCCCATGTCGCCGTCCAGGTTCTCGCCCCAGACCTTGCCCGTCACCCGCATCACCCCGCTGAACGCGGCGACCAGGATCCGCGGCCGGGGGTCGGTGCGCACGTCCAGGCCCTCGCGGCGGCCGATCTCCTCGGCGAGCCCGTCCTCCAGCTCCGCGAGGCGGCGCAGGTGGGCGGCGAGCAGCTGCGGGGTCGACTCGATCATCCGGTAGACGCGGACGTGCAGGTCGATGGGGACCAGGGCGGTGATGATCTCGCCCGTGTTGTCCCAGGAGTCCAGGGCCGCGTTGCGCAGCGCGGCCAGCGGCGCCTCGCCGGCCGGCCGGGCGCGCAGGGCGGCGAGGAACTGGGCCTCCACCATGTCCTGTACGGCGAGGGCGACTTCCTCCTTGTTGGCGAAGTAGCGGAAGAAGGTCCGCTGCGAGACGTCCGCGGCGGCGGCGATCTCGTCGACCGTCGTCCCCTCGTAGCCCTTGTGGGCGATCAGCTCCAGGGCGGACCTGATGAGCGCGTCCCGGGTCCGCGCCTTCTTGCGCTCCCGCAGTCCCGACGGCGGTGCCGCGCCTCCCGTCACGCCTTCGATCGCGTGCACTGTCGTCTCCTCCGCCGAGTCGGTGCTGTCCTGCGCCGGCCGGGCCGCCGCGAAAAAATGGCAGGCGCCGACTCATGATTTTGATTGTCAAGTGTCAGCGGCTGCCATAATATCGGTCCATGATGTCTCGGACCACCGTCGCCGACGCGACGCCGCCGGCTCTCGGGCCCCGGAAAGGATTACGGGGCCATCCCTGGCTGACGCTCATCTCCGTCGCCTTCGGCGTGATGATGGTCGCGCTCGACGGCACGATCGTCTCCATAGCCAACCCCGCCATCCAGAAGGACCTGGGCGCCTCGCTCGCCGATGTCCAGTGGATCACCAACGCCTACCTCCTCGCCCTTGCCGTCGCCCTGATCACGGCCGGCAAGATCGGTGACCGCTTCGGCCACCGCCTCGTCTTCCTTATCGGTACCACCGGTTTCGCCTTCTCCTCCGGACTCATCGCCCTCTCCCACGGCGTGTCGACGGTCGTGGGCCTGCGCGTCCTGCAGGGCCTGTGCGGCGCGCTCCTGATGCCCTCGGCCCTCGGGGTGCTGCGCGCGACCTTCCCCGCCGAGCGGCTGAACATGGCCCTCGGCGTGTGGGGCATGGTCATCGGCGCCTCGACGGCCGGCGGGCCGATCGTGGGCGGGCTGCTCGTCGAGCACGTCAACTGGCAGTCCGTCTTCTTCATCAACGTGCCAGTCGGCGCCCTCGCCGTGGTCCTGGGCCTGCTGTTCCTCAAGGACCGCCGCGCCGAGCACACCTCCCGCAGCTTCGACGTGCCGGGCATCGTGCTGCTGTCCGCCGCCATGTTCTGCCTCGTCTGGGCGCTGATCAACGCCGCCGACTGGCACTGGGGCAGTGCGAGGACGCTGCTCTTCCTCGGCGCCTCGGCGCTCGGCTTCCTGCTGTTCGCCCTGTGGCAGCTGCGCTCCCGCGAACCGCTGCTGCCGCTGGGCCTGTTCCGCTCCGTACCGCTCTCCGCGGGCACGGTGCTGATGGTGCTGATGGCCTTCGCCTTCATCGGCGGGCTGTTCTTCGTGACCTTCTACCTGCAGAACGTGCGCGGGATGTCCCCGGTCAGCAGCGGTCTGCACCTGTTGCCCACCACCGCGATGATGATCGTCGCCTCACCGCTGGCCGGAGCGCTCATCACCCGCATCGGGCCCCGCATCCCGCTGGCCGTGGGCATGGCCTCCACGGCGGTGGCCTGCTTCGGGCTCGCCGCCCTGACGCCGCACACGAGCACGCTGCTGATGTCCGTCTGGTTCGTCCTGCTCGGCATCGGCCTCGCGCCGACCATGGTCGGCGCGACCGAAGTCATCGTCGGCAACGCCCCGTTGGAGCACGCCGGGGTGGCCGGCGGTCTCCAGCAGTCGGCCATGCAGGTGGGCGGTTCGCTGGGTACGGCCGTGCTGGGCGCGGTCGTCGCGTCGCGGGTCAACCACCTGCTGCCGGACAACTGGGCCGCCGCCGGGCTGCCGCGCGGCACGCCGGAACAGATGGCACAGGCCGACAGCGCGGTCCAGGTCGGGGTGGCACCGGTACCGCCGGGCGCCCCGCCGGAGTTGGCGGCGCGGATCTCCACGGTGGCGCACGACACGTTCGTGTCGGCCATGAGCACGGGCTTCGTGGTGTCGGGCTGTATCGCCGTGTGTGCGGCGGGAGTTGCCCTCCTCACGAGGCGAGGCCAACACGCGACGGAGGGCGCGGGCGCCCTGTAAGGGGCGCGGGGAACTGCGCGAGCAACCACAACGAACCCGCAGCCAAAGGCAAAGGGCCCCGACCAGAGGTCGGGGCCCTCGCTGACGCAGTGCTACCGCTTACGCGTCACCACCGGCAGCGCCGGGATCGGCAGCCGCAACGTCCAGCAGCTCGTACCGGTCGATCGCCTGCTTCAGCGCCGAACGGTCCACCTTGCCCTCCTTGGCGAGCTCGGTGAGCACGCCGAGGACGATCGACTGCGCGTCGATGTGGAAGAAGCGACGGGCCGCACCACGGGTGTCGGCGAAGCCGAAGCCGTCCGCACCCAGCGACTGGTAGGTGCCGGGCACCCAGCGCGCGATCTGGTCCGGAACGGCACGCATCCAGTCGGACACGGCCACCTTCGGGCCCTCGGCGGCGGCGAGCTTCTGCGTCACGTACGGGACGCGCTGCTCCTCCTCCGGGTGCAGGAGGTTGTGCTCCTCCACCTTGATGGCCTCGTTGCGCAGCTCGTTCCAGGAGGTCGCCGACCAGACGTCCGCCTTGACGTTCCACTCCTCGGCGAGGATGCGCTGGGCCTCGATCGCCCACGGCACGGCCACACCGGAGGCGAGGATCTGCGCCGGAATCGCGCCCTTCTCACCCTCCTTGAAGCGGTACAGACCCTTCAGGATGCCCTCGGCGTCCACGTTCTCCGGCTCGGCCGGGTGCTGGATCGGCTCGTTGTAGACGGTGAGGTAGTAGAAGACGTCTTCCGCGTTCTCGCCGTACATCCGCCGCAGACCGTCCTGGACGATGTGCGCGATCTCGAAGCCGAACGCCGGGTCGTACGCGACGACGGCCGGGTTGGTCGAGGCCAGCAGGTGCGAGTGGCCGTCGGCGTGCTGCAGGCCCTCACCCGTGAGGGTGGTG
This sequence comes from Streptoverticillium reticulum, assembly GCF_047456005.1. NCBI lineage: Bacteria > Bacillati > Actinomycetota > Actinomycetes > Kitasatosporales > Streptomycetaceae > Streptomyces > Streptoverticillium reticulum. The sequence continues at coordinate 5,802,056 of NZ_CP179755.1, forward strand.
CGGCCGGCGGTCGCGCCGAGGACGAAACCGCGCGCCAGCTGGTCGGCCATCTGCCAGAACTGGTCACCGGTGCGCTGGAACCCGAACATCGAGTAGAAGACGTAGATCGGGATCAGCGGCTCGCCGTGCGTGGCGTAGGCGGAGCCGGCGGCGATCAGCGAGGCGGTGCAGCCCGCCTCGGAGATGCCGTCGTGCAGCATCTGGCCGGTCGGGGACTCCTTGTACGCGAGCAGCAGTTCGCGGTCCACGGCCTCGTACTGCTGGCCCAGCGGGTTGTAGATCTTCGCCGACGGGAACAGCGAGTCCATGCCGAAGGTGCGGTACTCGTCGGGCGCGATCGGCACGAAGCGCTTGCCGATCTCCTTGTCCCGCATGAGGTCCTTGAGCAGGCGGACGAACGCCATGGTGGTGGCGATCGACTGCTGGCCGGAGCCCTTCTTGGTGGGGGCGTAGGCCTTCTCGCCCGGCAGGACGAGCGGCTTGGAGCGGTCCACACGAGTGGGTACGTAGCCGCCCAGCGCCTTGCGCCGGTCGTGCATGTACTGGATCTCTTCCGAGTCCTTGCCCGGGTGGTAGTACGGCGGCAGGCCGGACTCCAGCTCCTTGTCCGCGATCGGGATGTGCAGACGGTCGCGGAAGCGCTTCAGGTCCTCGACCGTCAGCTTCTTCATCTGGTGGGTCGCGTTGCGGCCCTCGAAGTTCGGGCCGAGCGTCCAGCCCTTGACCGTCTGCGCGAGGATCACGGTCGGCTGGCCCTTGTGGGCCTTGGCCGCCGCGTAGGCCGCGTAGATCTTCTTGTGGTCGTGACCGCCGCGGCCCAGGTGCAGGATCTGGTCGTCGGTCATGTTCTCGACCATCTTGCGGAGACGGTGGTCGTCGCCGAAGAAGTGCTCGCGGATGTACGCACCGGTCTCGGTGGCGTACGTCTGGAACTGGCCGTCCGGGGTGCTGTTCAGCTTGTTGACCAGGATGCCGTCCCGGTCCTGGGCCAGCAGCGGGTCCCAGGAGCGGTCCCAGACCAGCTTGATCACGTTCCAGCCGGCGCCGCGGAACTGCGACTCCAGCTCCTGCATGATCTTGCCGTTGCCGCGGACCGGGCCGTCGAGGCGCTGCAGGTTGCAGTTGACGACGAAGGTCAGGTTGTCCAGACCCTCACGGGCGGCCAGGGACAGCTGGCCGAGCGACTCCGGCTCGTCCATCTCGCCGTCGCCCAGGAACGCCCAGACGTTGGACTTGGAGGTGTCGGCGATGCCGCGGGCCTCCATGTAGCGGTTCATGCGGGCCTGGTAGATCGCACCGAGCGGGCCGAGGCCCATCGAGACGGTGGGGAACTCCCAGAAGTCCGGCATCAGACGCGGGTGCGGGTACGACGACAGGCCGTACGGGGCCTTCGACTTCTCCTGGCGGAACGCGTCGAGCTGCTGCTCGGACAGTCGGTCCAGGAGGAAGGCGCGCGCGTAGACGCCGGGGGAGGCGTGGCCCTGGAAGAAGATCTGGTCGCCGCCGTCGCCGTCGTCCTTGCCCCGGAAGAAGTGGTTGAAGCCCACGTCGTAGAGGGAGGCGGAGGAGGCGAAGGTGGCGATGTGGCCGCCGACGCCGATGCCCGGGCGCTGGGCGCGGGACACCATCACGGCCGCGTTCCAGCGGGTCGCGTTGAGGATCTTGCGCTCGATCTCCTCGTTGCCGGGGAAGAACGGCTCGTCCTTGGTGGCGATGGTGTTGACGTAGTCCGTGCTGCGCATCTCGGGCACGGCCACGCGCTTCTCGCGCGCCCGCTCGATCAGGCGAAGCATGAGGTAGCGGGCACGTTCCCGGCCGCGCTCATCGACGGCTGCGTCGAGTGAGTCGAGCCATTCCTGGGTCTCTTCGGGATCGAAGTCCGGGACCTGGCTGGGAAGGCCGCCAATGATGATCGGGTTGCGATCGGATCCGGAAGCCACGCTGTTCCTTCGCTGTTCGGGTCGTGCTGGGCACGCGGTCAAATACTGTCTCTGCTTTTTGTCGCGCCGTCCCATCGTGGACCGCGGCGGCGGAAACGTCATCTCTACTGGGCGGTAACCGCCGCAGGTGAGACGAAACGTCGTGGGGTGGTCGCCCGGGGCGGCCAAATCGCAACCTTACGCCCCCTATGGGGGTCGCCTGTGTACGGCCGTTCGGGCCCGCTTCCGGCGTCGCATGGAGTAACTTCGCAAACTCGGCAGAACCCTGTGGTGTGAATCACTTGCCACTGCTGCCTCATGGTGGGAGATGCCCGGAGACCGCCGTACTCGTCACCGTTTCGGCGGGCTCGGTGGCCGGGTACTTGCGCGAACCGCCCGGCACGTGTGGACTACGCCCATCGCTTCGCGTATGCGCGGGGCGGGCATACCTTTCAAAAGATGACAGGAGGAAATCCGTGAGCGCGACCGCGGACCACGCGGAGGAGCGGACCAACCCAGCCGGACGGCTGGGGTTCGAGCCGGGACAGGTGGTCCAGGAGATCGGTTACGACGACGACGTCGACCATGATCTCCGTGAAGGCATCGAGTCCCTCATCGGCCAGGACATCGTCGACGAGGACTACGACGACGTGGCCGACGTCGTCCTGCTGTGGTTCCGGGACGAGGACGGTGACCTCACGGACGCGTTGGTGGATGCCATCGGCTGTCTCGACGAGGGCGGCGTGATCTGGCTGCTGACCCCGAAGACCGGCCGTGACGGCTACGTCGAGCCGAGCGACATCCAGGACGCGGCGCAGACCGCGGGGCTCTCCCAGACCAAGAGCATCAGCGTCGCCAAGGACTGGTCCGGCACGAAGATGGCTTCGCCCAAGCGGTAACCGCTCCGCTGGGGTCGGTCGTTCCCCGGCTGCGGGTCGGCTGTGGCTGATCGCGCAGTTCCCCGCGCCCCTGACGGGGCGCGGCCCCTTGACGCACCCCCAACGCCCCCGGTGACCCCTGTCGCCGGGGGCGTTCGGCGTGGGTGACACACTGGGCACGCCGACAGGCTCCGTGATCAGAGAGGTGTGACCCCCATGGCTATTGCCGTAGGCGACAAGGCGCCCGACTTCGCGCTGAAGAACCAGCACGGTGAGACCGTCCGGCTCTCCGACTTCCGCGGCGAGAAGAACGTCGTCGTGCTCTTCTACCCCTTCGCGTTCACCGGCGTGTGCACCGGCGAGCTCTGCGCCGTGCGCGACAACCTGCCGCAGTTCGCCAACGACGACGTGCAGATCCTCGCCGTCTCCAACGACTCGCCCTTCTCCCTGCGCGTCTTCGCCGAGCAGGAGGGCCTGGAGTACCCGCTGCTGTCCGACTTCTGGCCGCACGGCGAGGCCAGCCGCGCCTACGGCGTCTTCGACGAGGAGAAGGGCTGCGCGCTGCGCGGCACCTTCGTCATCGACAAGGAGGGCGTCGTCCGCTGGACGATCGTCAACGGGCTGCCCGACGCGCGTGACCTGAACGAGTACACCAAGGCGCTCGCAGCGCTCTGACGCGCGCTCCCGGCGCACGCGGGCAACCCCGGCGCCGGGTCTCTGCGTCCTCAGCCGACAAGAGCCTGTAAACGGTGGGAACCGGGCACTACGCTCCGTACGTTGATCCGGTTGCCATCGCACAACCGGGGGCGGGGGACGCACCCCGCCCCTTGAACCAATGGAGGACTCGTGGGAGTCAGTCTCAGCAAGGGCGGCAACGTCTCGCTGACCAAGGCGGCCCCGAACCTGACCGCGGTGATCGTCGGCCTCGGCTGGGACGCCCGTACCACCACCGGTACGGACTTCGACCTGGACGCCAGTGCCCTGCTGACGAACGAGGCGGGCAAGGTCGGCAACGACCAGAACTTCGTCTTCTTCAACAACCTCAAGAGCCCCTGCGGTTCCGTCGAGCACCAGGGCGACAACCTCACGGGCGACGGTGACGGCGACGACGAGGTCATCAAGGTCAACCTGACCGCCGTGCCCGGCGACGTGGCGAAGATCGTCTTCCCCGTGTCCATCTACGACGCGGAGGCCCGCAAGCAGAGCTTCGGCCAGGTGCGCAACGCCTACATCCGCGTGGTGAACCAGGCCGACGGCAGCGAGCTGGCCCGCTACGACCTGAGCGAGGACGCCTCGACCGAGACCGCCATGGTCTTCGGCGAGCTCTACCGCAACGGCGCCGAGTGGAAGTTCCGCGCGATCGGCCAGGGTTACGCCTCCGGCCTGCGCGGCATCGCCCAGGACTTCGGCGTCAACGTCTGACGTCCGCCGCCGCCCCGTCCGGCGCCGCACCCCGGAATCCGGGGTGCGGCGCCGGACATGCGCGACGGGCGCACATCACGATTCGGGGAGGACCAGCACCATGGGCGTCACGCTCGCCAAGGGAGGCAACGTCTCCCTCTCCAAAGCCGCACCCAACCTCACGCACGTGACCGTCGCTCTCGGCTGGGACGCGCGCTCCACCACCGGAGCCCCCTTCGACCTGGACGCCAGCGCGCTGCTGTGCGGCGGGGGGCGGGTGCTGGGCGACGAGTACTTCGTGTTCTACAACAACCTCAAGAGTCCCGAGGGTTCGGTGGAACACACGGGTGACAACCTCACCGGTGAGGGCGAGGGCGACGACGAGTCGATCCTGGTCGACCTCACCAAGGTGCCGGCCGCCTGCGACAAGATCGTCTTTCCGGTCTCCATCCACGAGGCCGACCTGCGCGGCCAGAGCTTCGGTCAGGTCAGCAACGCCTACATCCGCGTCGTCAACCAGGCCGACGGCAGCGAGCTGGCCCGCTACGACCTCAGCGAGGACGCCTCCACCGAGACGGCGATGATCTTCGGCGAGGTCTACCGCTACGGCGGCGAATGGAAGTTCCGTGCGGTGGGCCAGGGGTACGCGTCCGGGCTGCGCGGCATCGCTCTAGACTTCGGGGTCAACGTTTCGTAAAGCCGCGTTCCCGCGCGGCTCCCCGAACAGCGAAGGATTGGGTCCGCCAGTGCTCCTGAAAACCTTTGGTTGGTCGTTCGCCGTGACCGCGGCCGGACTGGCCCTGGCCGGCGTTCTCTGGGGGTGGCAGGGGCTGGCGATCGTCGCGATCCTCTCCGTCCTGGAGATCTCGCTCTCGTTCGACAACGCGGTCATCAACGCCGGAATCCTCCGGAAGATGAACCCGTTCTGGCAGAAGATGTTCCTGACGCTGGGCATCCTCATCGCCGTCTTCGGCATGCGGCTGGTCTTCCCTGTCGTCATCGTGGCCATCACCGCCAAGCTCGGCCCCGTCGAGGCCGTCAAGGTCGCGATCCAGGACCACGACCGCTACGAACAGCTGGTCACCAGCGCCCACCCGGCCATCGCGGCCTTCGGCGGCATGTTCCTGCTCATGATCTTCCTGGACTTCGTCTTCGAGGACCGGGACATCAAGTGGCTTGCCTGGCTGGAGAAGCCGCTGGCCAGACTCGGCAAGCTGGAGACGCTGTCGATCGTCGTCGCCCTGGTCGCGCTGCTGGTCGCCGCGACCACCGTCGCCACCACGGTCCCGGTGCACGGCGGTTCCGGCACGGTCGACAAGACGGCGACGGTGCTGCTGGCCGGCATCGGCGGCCTGGTCACCTACTTGATCGTCGGCGGCATCTCGGGCTTCTTCGAGGACCGCCTGGAGGAGGAAGAGGAAGAAGCGGAGGGGAACGCGGCCGCCCTGTCGCAGAAGAGCGGCGGATCGGTCGTCGGATTGGCCGGAAAAGCCGCGTTCTTCATGTTCTTGTACCTTGAAGTCATCGACGCCTCCTTCTCCTTCGACGGTGTCATCGGCGCCTTCGCGATCACCAATGACATCTTTGCGATGGCGCTCGGTCTGGGCATCGGTGCGATGTACATCCGCTCGTTGACGGTCTTCCTGGTCCGCAAGGGCACCCTTGACGACTACGTCTATCTCGAGCACGGCGCGCACTACGCGATCGGAGCGCTGGCCGTCATTCTGCTGGTCACGATCAAGTACGAGATCAACGAGGTCGTCACCGGTCTCATCGGCGTCGTCCTGATCGGTCTGGCGTTCTTCTCCTCGGTGCTGCGCAACCGCCGGGAGAGCGGCTCCGGCAATGGCTCGGAAACGAAGGCGGAAGTCGCCAGCGGGGTGTGACCCCGGCACATTTGAGGAACGTTTCCCCTGGAGGCGGCCGCGAGGAACACCTCGCGGCCGCCTCTTCGGTTCACGGCACGGTCACGCTACGGACGGTGGGGGTACAGCGCGATGACGATTCGGGAAATGCTCTTCGGCAACTGGGGATACGGGGCTGCGCGGCAGTTCGACGTCACCGGCACCGGGGCGGTGGAGCTCACCAAGCGCCACCACACGTTCTCGCTGACCAAGCAGGGGGCCGCCACCGGCAATCTGCGCGTCAACCTGTCCTGGCGGATGCGCACCTCGGACTTCATGGACGACCGGTCCACCTCGCTCGGCGCCGGACTGCGGCACCCCTTCCGCAAGTTCGCCCCCGACGTGGTGGCGGCGCAGGGCCCGGCCATGGTCAACGTCGACCTCGACCTCGCCTGTATGTACGAGCTCAAGGACGGCACGAAGGGGGTGGTGCAGCCGCTCGGCAACATACTGGGCAGCATCAACTCCCCGCCGTACATCCAGCTCAGCGGCGACGACCGGTTCGGCTCGGGCGCGGGTGAGGACATCTACATCAACATGGACCACCGCGAAGAGTTCAGGCGCCTGCTGGTCTTCGTCTACATCTATGACGGGACCCCGGCGTTCGACCGTACCCACGCGACGGTGACGCTGTACCCCGGCAACGGCCCCCAGCTCGAAATCGCACTCCACGAGCGCGCCCCGGAAGCCCGCTCGTGCGCCGTCGTCATGATCGAGAACCGCAACGGCGACATCGTGGTCCACCGCGAGATGAAGTACGTCTACGGCTTCCAGAGCGAACTGGACCGCCTGTACGGGTGGGGCCTGCAGTGGGGACGGGGGTACAAGTCCAAGGTCTGAACCCGGCTCACCGGGCCAGGAACTGCGGCCCCTGCGGCGGCAACCGGAACCCGGGCGCAGCCCCTGCGGCGGGCTGCGGATACCCGTACCCCGCAGTGGGCGGAGCCACCGGCGGCGGCGGATACGAAGGCACCGGCACCGGCGGCTCCGCCGGCTCCGGGCTCCCCGCAGGGGCGCCGGCATCGTCGTCCACGGAGATGCCGAACTCCGTGGCGAGCCCGACCAGCCCGGACGCATACCCCTGCCCGAGCGCCCGGAACTTCCACCCCTCGCCGCGCCGGTACAACTCGCCGCAGATCATGGCGGTCTCGTCGCCCGTCTCCGGCTGCACGTCGAAGCGGGCGACGGGCTCGGCGGCCGCGTCCGGCCCGCCCGCGGCCATGTCGTACAGCAGCACGGACAGGTCCTTGACCAGACCGAAGGGGCCGCCGTCCGCGGAGGCGGCCAGGACCACGCGCGTCACCGAGCCGTCGAGCCGGGGGAGGTCGGCCTCCAGCGAGTCCGTCATCCCTTCCACGAGCCGCTTCTTGGGCAGGTGCCGGACCAGGCCGGAGGGGTGGCGGGGCTGGTTGTAGAAGACGAAGTCCTCGTCGGAGCGGACCCGTCCCGCATCGCCCAGCAGCAGGGCGGAGGCGTCCACGTCGGGGACGCCCGGGCCGGGGGTCCAGCGCAGTACGGCCCGTATGGTCGGGGCGTCCAGCGGGATGTTCGACCCCTTCAGCATCGCGTGCGTCATGCCCGCAATCCTGCCTTCCCCCACGGGCGGCGGACAACGCAGGGGTGCCGCGCGTCCGGCTGCTCCTACTCGACGTGTTGACGCCGGTCAGGAGTTTTTCTCTTGCTTGGGGAACTCTTGACCACCCGCCGGACGTACGATAACCAGCCACACTCCGGGCCCGGCAGCCCCTCCCGGAGGCGTCGAGGCGTGGCCCAACAGGGAGACTGATGAGGCATTTCGACCATCTTGCGCCCGCGGTGCGGAATGGGTTGTTCCATAAGGAGCCGTGCACCTTCGACGCCGGCTCCCCGGCCCGCATGCTCGCGGTCGCCCTCGGCGCCACGCTCTACAGCCCCGCCACCCGGAGCACGCTCGCCGGGGACGTCGTCAAACAGGCGGAGCGCGGCGTGGTGTCCATGGTCCTGTGCCTGGAGGACTCCATCGGGGACGCCGAGGTGGCCGGAGCGGAGGAGAACCTCGTCCGGCAGCTGACCGCGCTCGCGGAGTCCTCCCGTGATCTCCCGCTGCTGTTCGTCCGCGTCCGCGAGCCCGGCCAGATCACCGCCCTGATGCGGCGCCTCGGCCCGGCCGGGCGGCTGCTGTCCGGATTCGTGCTGCCCAAGTTCACCGAGGAGCGCGGCCTGCCCTTCCTGGAGGCGCTCGCCGCCGCCGAAGGGGCCTGCGGGCGGCGGCTGTTCGCCATGCCCGTCCTGGAGTCGCCCGAACTGCTGCACCTGGAGACGCGCACCGAGACGCTCGGCGGCATCGCCCGCGCCGTCGAGAAGCACCGCGACCGCGTGCTGGCCCTGCGCCTCGGCGTCACCGACTTCTGCTCCGCCTACGGGCTGCGCCGCGCGCCCGACATGACCGCGTACGACGTGCAGATCGTCGCCTCCGTCATCGCCGACGTCGTGAATGTCCTCGGCCGCGCGGACGGCAGCGGCTTCACCGTCACCGGCCCGGTGTGGGAGTACTTCCCGCAGCCCCAGCGGATGTTCAAGCCGCAGCTGCGCCGCAGCCCCTTCGCCGGCGCCGCGGAGGCGCTGCGTGCCGCGCTGATCGAGCACGACATGGACGGCCTGCTCCGCGAGATCCAGCTCGACCGCGCCAACGGCCTGCAGGGCAAGACCTGCATCCACCCGTCCCACGTCGTCCCCGTGCACGCCCTCTCCGTCGTCAGCCACGAGGAGTTCAGCGACGCGCAGGACATCCTGCGGCCGGATCGCGACGGCGGTGGAGTGCTGCGCTCCGCCTATACGAACAAGATGAACGAAGTGAAGCCGCACCGGGCCTGGGCCGAGCGGACGATGCTGCGCGCCGAGGTCTTCGGCGTCGCGCGCGAGGACGTCGGCTTCGTGGAGCTGCTGTCGGCGAGCGTGCGGACGTGAAGGGAAACGGGAACGTGGACGTGGACGCGTGGTCGGGCCAGTGGGTCACGGACCGGCTGGGTGTCGGCCTGGAGGGTGACCGGCGCCTGCCGGAGCTGCTGGGCCTGGCCCTGCGGCGCAACCCCAGGCGGGCGCACCTGCTGGTCTCGAACGTGCTCGGCAAGCACGTGCCGGCCTCGCCCGCGCGGGTGTACGGCGCCGGCCTCGATCTGGGCCGCAGGGTACGGGAGTTGCTCGGCGAGGCCGATGCGGCACGGGCGGTGGTGCTCGGCTATGCGGAGACGGCCACGGGCCTGGGCCACTCCGTCGCGGACGGCCTGGGGCTCGCCCCGTACCTGCACTCCACGCGCCGCCCGGTGCGCGGGGTCAGCGCGGTCGGCGGTTTCGAGGAGGAGCACAGCCACGCGACGTCCCACCTGCTGCTGCCGGAGGACCCGGAACTGCTGGCGGGAGAAGGCCCGTTGGTCCTGGTCGACGACGAGTTCTCGACGGGCCGCACGGTGCTGAACACCGTCGCGGCGCTCCACGAGCGCTTCCCCCGCGACCGGTACGTGGTCGTCGCCCTGGTCGACACGCGCACCGGGCAGGACCGCGCGCGGCTGGAGGAGTTCGCGGCGGAGCTGGGCGCGCGCGTCGACGTCGTCGCGCTGGCGAGCGGGACGGTGCGGCTGCCGGAGGGGGTGCTGGAACGGGGGCAGGCGCTGGTTGCGCAGCACGACGACGGGCGGACCGAGGAAGCTCCGTCGCACCGCGCGCCGGTGTCCCGCGTCGATCTGAACTGGCCCCTCGGCCTCCCCGACGGAGGCCGCCACGGCTTCACCCCCGCCCACCGCGCCCGCCTGGAAGCCGCACTTCCGGACATGGCGGCCCGCATCCGCGAGGCCCTCCCGCCGGGCGCGGCCCGCGTACTCGTCCTCGGCAACGAGGAGTTGATGTACGCGCCCCTGCGCCTGGCGGAAGAACTGGAACGGTCGGTGGACGGCGTGCGGTTCTCCACGACCACCCGGTCACCGGTCCTCCCCGTCGACGACCCCGGCTACGCGATCCGCACGCGCATCGCCTTCCCGGCCCACGACGCCCCCCGCGACGCCCCCGACGGCGACCGCTACGCGTACAACGTGGCCGGCGGCGGCTTCGACGCGATCGTCGCCGTCGTCGACTCGGCCGGCGACACCCCCGCCCTGCACGCCCCCGGCGGCCTGCCGGACCGTCTCGCCGCCCACACCCGGAAGGTCCTGCTCGCCGTGATCCCCTCGCACCGCGCCGCGGGCGAACCCCTGCGCGGCCCCGCCTTCTCCTCCTACGCCCCCGAGGACGTCGGCTGGCTGCTCCAGGACCTGTCCTCCGTGGCCCTCGAAGCCCCCACCGAGGAACGGGAGGAGGCCATCCAGAGCGGCGGCGCGCACTACGCGGAATCGCTGCCGGTCGAGTACCAGCCCAGCGCGCGCTACCAGGAGCTCTACCGCGCCGCCCTCGACGCCTCAGCGGCCCGGGTCGCCCGCGCGGTCGGTGCCGTCACCGAGACCGTCCTGGCGGAGCGGTCGCCCCGCCCGGTCCTGGTCTCCCTCGCCCGCGCCGGCACGCCCGTCGGCGTGCTGATGCGCCGCTGGGCGCAGCACGCGCACGGCCTGGACCTGCCGCACTACGCCGTCTCCATCGTCCGCGGCCGCGGCATCGACGCCAACGCGCTGCGCTGGCTGGCCGACCGGTACGACCCCGCGGACGTCGTCTTCGTCGACGGCTGGACCGGCAAGGGCGCGATCGCCCGCGAACTCGCCGAGGCGATCGAGGGGTTGGAGGGGTGCGACGGCTTCGACCCGCGGCTCGCGGTCCTCGCCGACCCGGGCCACTGCGTGGCGACCTACGGCACGCGCGACGACTTCCTCATCCCGTCCGCCTGCCTCAACTCGACCGTCTCCGGCCTGATCTCGCGCACGGTCCTGCGGTCCGACCTCGTCGGCCCGGACGACTTCCACGGCGCGAAGTTCTACCGCGAGCTGGCCGGCGCCGACGTCTCGCGCTCGTTCCTCGACGCCGTCACCGCCCGCTTCCCCGAGGTCGGCGAGGACGTGGCCCTCGACGCCAAGCGCCTCGCCGCCGCCCCCGACCGCGCCCCCACCTGGGCCGGCCGGTCGGCCGTCGAGCGCATCAGCGAGGAGTACGGCATCCACGACGACAACCTCGTCAAGCCGGGCGTCGGCGAGACGACCCGGGTGCTGCTGCGCCGCGTCCCCTGGAAGATCCTCGCCAAGCGGGGCGCGGGCGCCGACCTCGACCACGTGCGGCTGCTGGCGGAACAGCGCGGCGTGCCCGTCGAGGAGGTCGACGGGATCGACGGCCTGCCCTACAGCTGCGTCGGCCTGATCCACCCCCGCTACACGCGCGGCGCCACCGGGGCGGACGGCAAGGCGGTGCCGACGCCGTGACGCCGACGCCGATCGCCGTGACACCGATGCTGGTCGCCAGCGACCTCGACCGCACCCTCATCTACTCGGAGGCGGCGCTGGGCCTCGCCGAGACCGAGTCGCCTCTGGTGTGCGTGGAGACGTACGAGGACAGACCGCTGTCGTACATGACGCGCACGGCCGCCGCGCTGCTGGCCGAGGTGGCCCGTACCGCCGTCTTCGTCCCGACGACTACCCGTACGCGCGAGCAGTACGGCCGTGTCCGGCTGCCCGGCCCGGCACCGCGGTTCGCGGTCTGCGCGAACGGCGGGCAGCTGCTGGTCGACGGCGAGCCGGACGCCGGCTGGCACGCGGCGGTGCGGCGGAGGCTGGCCGCCGAGTGCGCCCCGCTGGCGGAGGTCCGTACGCGGCTGCTGCGCACCGCGGACCCGGCGTGGCTGCTCAAGGAGCGCGTCGCCGAGGACCTCTTCGCGTATCTCGTCGTGGAGCGCGGGCAGTTGCCCGGCACATGGGTCGGGGAACTGGAGGCGTGGGCGGCGGAGCAGGGCTGGACGGTGTCCCTCCAGGGCCGCAAGCTCTACGCCGTGCCGAAGCCGCTCACCAAGAGCGCGGCCGTCGCCGAGATCGCCCGCCGCACCGGCGCCGCCGCGGTACTGGCCGCGGGCGACTCCCTGCTCGACGCCGACCTGCTGCTCGCGGCGGACCGCGCCTGGCGCCCCGGCCACGGCGAACTCGCCGATCTGGACTGGACGGCGCCGCACGTCACGGCGCTGGAGGCGCGGGGTGCGACGGCGGGGGAGGAAATTGCGCGGGCCTTCGCTGCGGCGTGCACGTAATCTCGTGGACGGCCTGCAGTCGTCACAACGAGGAGACGTCGTGCCCGAGTTGAAGAACAATGTGCTCACGCCCGAGCTGTACGCGTACGTCCTGGCCCACAACCCGCCGCTGGACGCGGTGCAGAGCGCCCTGGTCGAGTTCACGCACGACACGCTGCCGGACGTCGCGGTCAAGCAGATCCCGAAGGAACAGGCCGCGTTGCTGCCCTTCCTGGTCCGCCTGACGGGCGCCCGGCAGCTCCTGGAGGTCGGCACCTTCACCGGCCTGTCCGCGCTGTCCATGGCCCGGGCGCTGCCGCCGGGCGAGGGCCGGCTGATCACCCTCGACATCTCGGAGGAGTGGACGGCCCATGCCCGCCGGGCCTGGGCCGAGGCGGGCGTCGCGGACCGCATCGAGCTGCGCATCGCCCCCGCCCTGGACTCCCTGCGGGCCCTGCCGGCCGAGCCGCACCTGGACCTGGCGTTCCTGGACGCCAACAAGGACGGCTACATCGCCTATTGGGAGGAGATCGTCCCGCGGCTGCGCGTGGGCGGCCTGCTGGTGGTCGACAACGTCCTGTTCAACGGAACGGTCGTCGACCCGTCGGTGACGGCCGGGCCGGGGGCCGACGTCCGCGCGTTCAACGCACACGCGGCGAAGGACAGCCGGATGGAGAGCGTGATGCTGACGGTGGCGGACGGGGTGACGCTGGCGCGGCGCGTGGGGTGAGGGGCCGGGGGCTTCGCCCCGGGCTTCGGCCGGTGAATTCCTCCCTCTCCCGGAATCCTTGGAAGCGGGCCGGTGACAAGGATTCCCAAAGTGGATTCCGCATTCACCTTCCGCACAGGGGGTTCCTTCTTGTGGGACGCCGGGGGCGGGAATTCCGGTTGTACGTTTCCGGCATGACTGCTCCCCCGCTCCCGTCCCCGTCCGCCGCCCCATGCCTGCCGGCGGACACCGGCTCCCCCGGATCTGCCGGCGGACACCCGGGTGGCAGTGACTTCGCGCAGCTCTCCCGGCGCATCGCGTCGGCAGGGCTGATGCGGCGCTGCCCCGTCTACCACGCGGTCCGGCTGACACTGGTCGCGGGAGCGTTCGTGGCGGGGTGGCTGGTCTTCGCCGCCGTCGGCGACAGCTGGTGGCAGCTGGCGGTGGCCGCGTTCATGGCCCTGGTCTTCGGGCAAGTCGCCTTTGTCACCCACGACATTGCGCATCGGCAGGTATTCCGGCTGCGGCGGCCCAGTGAGATCGGCGGACGGATATGCGCCGATCTCGCCATCGGAATGAGCTACGGCTGGTGGATGGACAAGCACACGCGTCACCACGCGAATCCCAACCACGAGGAACTGGATCCGGATGTTGTTCCGGATGTCCTGGTGTGGTCACAGAACCAGGCGGAGAAGAGCACGGGGCTGCCCCGCTTCATCGGCCGCCGCCAGGCGTATCTCTTCTTCCCGCTGATCTTCCTGGAGGGCTTCTACCTGCATGTGGCGAGCTTCCGGGGCCTGCGTTCGACGGCCGTGAAGCGACGCGGGCTCGAGGCGGTGCTGTTGTGCGTGCACCTCGCCGGGTACCTGGGCGTGCTGTTCCTCGTTCTGCCTCCGGGTAAAGCGGTCGTCTTTCTCCTCGTCCACCAGGGGCTGTTCGGCGTCTACTTGGGTTGCGCCTTCGCTCCCAACCACAAGGGAATGCCCACCTTCACCGGTGACCAGCGGCCGGACTTCCTCCGGCGGCAGGTGCTGACGTCCCGGAACATACGGGGCGGATGGTTCACCGACATCGCACTCGGCGGGCTCAACTACCAGATCGAGCACCATCTCTTTCCCAGCATGCCGACTCCTCATCTGCGCCGGGCACAGCCCCTGGTGCGCGCCTACTGCGCGGAGCTGGGAATCGCGTACCACGAGACGGGATTCATCGCCTCGTACGCGGAAGCACTGCGGCACCTGCATCGGGCCGGCGCTCCGATCCGGGCCGGAGCGCCGGCCCGGGACGGTGGGGACTGACGGACCAGAGGCAGGCCGTCACCCTTCGCCGGACACGCCCTAGGTGTATTGACCCGCAGGGTTGTTGACGCGGGTGATGGGTGGCTCGCCTCCGAGTGCGGTGTGGCATCGGTGGTGGTTGTAGGTGTGGAGGAAGTCTGCCAGGACTGCGGTGCGTTCGTCGTTGCTGGTGTAGGGCCGCAGATAGGCCCATTCGTCGAGCAGGGTGCGGGTAGGGTCGGCCGGACGACGAGGTGCCTGCTGAACAGGTCCTTTTCCGTCCGGCCTCCCACCGAACCGGCCATGCCCGTTTCCGGGCAGCACGGCTCTCCAGTGACTACTGCGTGCGCGTTGCAGTCGGTTTCCTCTGATGGATGCGGTCGTGACAACTGCCGCAGACCACAATGGACTTGCGGCGGCGCGCGACCATCATCTTCACCCAATCGGAGGATGCGTCACCGGCCTGTTGGAGCTTGTCGAGCGACTTGACGTGGTGGGCTTCCACCTCGCCCGGCTGCTTGCAGAGCTCGCATCTATTCGCAGCGAGCCGACGGATCAGCTCTTTATGCGGATAGACCGGACCGGTCAGACGGTCGGTCAACTCTGCCGTCTTCTGCCGCTTGAGAGGAATTCCCCCGAAGCGGGCGACCAGTTCTCTCCTGTTGTCTCGCGCCAAGGTGGCCTCGAAGCACGTGCGTGGCCCGTGCGGCGTCGTGATCTTGGCCTTGAAGCGGGCCGCCATCTTCGTCACCGACGAGCCGTGCTTTCTTGCCAGGGTCTTGAGCATGGAGGTCTCCATGACCCAGCGCAGCCGGTGAAGCCGCTGGACATCACTGGCCAGGAGGTAGTACTGGACAATGCCCCGGTACTCGATCCCATATTTGCCCACGATGACGTAGTCGGTCTCGTTGACGAGAGGGTTTCGGCACGCGGGTTTTCCGCGCGACAAGTACGGGACGCTCTTGGCCTTGACCACAGAGGCAGGCACATGCAGGACTACCGTTCCGCATACAGACCGGCGGTTTCGCCGGTCGCTTGCCGATGGCCGTCTCGTTTTCTGGTTCATGCTTGCTACTGAGATCTCGTAGCCGAGGAACTTCGCCCTCTTGGTGCGGGCATGAGTGATCAGCGTCTTCTCCTGCGACAGTTCCAGCTTGAGATCATCACGCAGGAACTTCGCGATCCGCTGCTTCACTTCCTCGGCTTCGGCCTTCGGCCCGACAAACCCGAGCAAGGTGTCATCGCAATACCGCACGTAGCGCAGTCTCCGATAGTTCGGATCATTCGGATCCTGGCTCGGGAGACTATGCAACCTCCGATAGAGGGACCGCACTTCAGCACGGTCACCTCGCCGGCGGGCACGTACGATCGCTTGCTCCACCTTCCGATACTCCGGATTACGCGCTCGGAGCTTCGCTCGGGTGTATTCAGGAATCAGGGATTTCTCGACGAACTCGTCCAGCTTGTGCAGGTAAATATTGGAGATCACGGGGGAAACGACGCCGCCCTGCGGAGCCCCGCTGAGTGTCGCGTTCCAGACCCAGTCCTCCAGGTATCCGGCCTCGAGCATGTTGCGCACCAGCCGCAGGAACCGCTGGTCATGGACCTTCTCGCCCAGCAACCGGAGCGTGACCTCATGGTCGAGGCTCCCGAAGCAGTCGGCGATGTCGCCCTCAATAAACCAGGTTGTTCCGGTCCAGGTGTTGGCCACCTCCCGCAGCGCGGTGTGGCAGCCCTTTCCTGGCCGGAAGCCGTGGGAGCGATCGGAGAAGGCAGGCTCGTAGTAAGCCTCCAAGAGGAGACGCATCACTTCGCCTACTAATTTATCCGTCCACGTTGGCAGACCTAGAGGCCGAGTATTTCCGCTCTGTTTCTTCGGGATATGAACTCGCCTCACCGGGCGGAATCGATAACGCTCGTGGCGCATCGCATCAATGATGCGGTCGATCTTCCGCACGGACATGCCGTCCACGGTTTCCTGCGTGACCCCAGGCGTCATCGCACCCTTGTTGGCATAGATGCGCCCGTAGGCCAGCAGATACAACTGCGGGTTGAACAGCTGTCGATACAGTTCCTCACACGGCAGACCGCGTCTGCCGCGCTCACGCAGGACACCCAACACCGTCTCGGCGCTCTGCATTTCGCATACCTCCCGACTTCGGGTGTCCGATCACCTGGGGCCCTTCGCCCGAATGTAGACGGCTTTCCCGCCCTCCCTGGCCGGTCGTTACTCCGGCGACTACTACGGCCCCTCCGTCACCATAGGGCTCGCGCCCGTTAGGCGATCCCACGTTCGTCCCTGTCGTACGTAATAGCGTGACGTAGGCGCCCCACTCATCTCCTTAAATGCCCTCACTGGGCATCGCTCCCTGTCCCGGAGGTTGCTTGGCCTTCTTTCACCGCGACCGCAGGACCGGCACCGGTTTCGGACGTCTTTCCGGTGGATGCGAACTTCCATCTCCTGGAGATTAGGGTTCAGGCAATTCAGCTTTCGCCATATCACGCGGGTCCCCCAGAGCACCGTCCCTGACGTCTGGACCCGGCCTCTGGTTAGCTGGCATGCTACGGTCCCCTTCACCTTTCGGATCCAGGTAAGCCATCAGACCCAGGAATATCCCTCCGAATTCCTCCCGGCTATACCGGGGATACGACCGGGCGCCTCGTGGCGCACTTGAAGCGTTCGACCTTGCCGTTGGTCTGGGGCCGGTAGGCGCGGGTGAGCTTGCCGGCCGCGCCGAGGTCGGCCAGGGCCTGTCTCCAGGCCAGGCCCTTGCGGTAGGCCCAGGCGTTGTCCGTGAGCACCCGCTCGATCCGGGTGATGCCGTGCGCGTGGAAGAACGTGGCCGCGCGGGTGAGGAAACCCGCGCAGGTCGCGACCTTCTCGTCGGGGTGGATCTCGCTGTAGGCCAGGCGGGAGTGGTCGTCGACGGCGGAGTGGATGTAGTCGAATCCCATACCGCTGCGGGTGGTGCGGCCGGCCTGGCGGCCCAGGGCCTTGTGTCCGCCGCCGTCGGGGATACGCCCGAGCTTCTTAACGTCCACGTGGATCAGCTCGCCGGGACGTTCGCGTTCGTAGCGGCGGATGACCTGGCCGGTGGGCCGGTCGATCCAGGCCAGCCGGTGCAGTGCGTGACGGGTGAGTATCCGGTGCACGGTCGAGGTGGGCAGGCCCAGGATCGGACCGATCCGGGCCGGGCCCAGCTTCCGTGTCGTTCTCAGCTCGCATACCCGGGCTTCGACGGCGGCGGGCGTGCGGTGCGGGGTCGTGCGCGGCCTGCTGGAGCGGTCCCGCAGTCCCGGCTCGCCCTCGGCCCGCCACCGGCGGACCCATTTGTGAGCTGTCGTCCGCGAGATGCCCATCTCCGCTGCGACATGTGCAACGGGGCGTCCGGAACAGACCCGTTCAATCAGGATCCGTCTGCCGTGAACGGTCAGCCGGGCATTACGGTGGGACACGAAGACCTCCGTGCGGTGAAGACTCGACACCTCCACCACACCGGAGGTCTTCGCCATGCTCAAGACCCACAGCTGTCAACAACGCTCGTGATCAATACACCTAGGGCGTGTCCGATGGGTCGGCACAGGCCCTGCGGCGCCTGGTACGGCGCCTCGCCGCGTTGTCGCATCACCCGAGTACGCCCAGTACGCGGGAGATGCTCCGCCTTGCGATGCACCGCACCAGACACCGCAGGGCCTGCACCGACCCATCGGACACGCCCTAGCCGCAGCAGCCGCCCCCGCAGCATCCCCCGCCCCCGCCCTGCGGGGCCGGGCCGGCGCTGCCGGTCACGGCGACGGTCGACAGCAGCTTCACGGTGTCCCCGTGCCCGGCAGGGCACACGGCCGGGTCGGACGACTCGGCCATCGGCCGGGTCAGCTCGAACGTGTCACCGCAGGCCTTGCACCGGTATTCATAACGAGGCATGCCCGCAGCATAGTCAGCCGGGGTGTCAGTGCCCCAGCCCCCGCTCGTCCCGGATCGCCTGCACCACCCCGGCCGCGACCTCGCGCACGGCCTCCGTCTCCGTGAGGAACCGCCACCAGTCCGGGTGCCGCCCCTCCAGCCCCGCGACCGCGCGCTCCAGCCGCTCCACCGCCGCGTCGAGCGGCTGGGCGTGCCGCGGGTCGGGCGTGCTGCGCCCGGCCATCGCCAGCCGCTGTGCGTCGCGCACGGCGAAGCGGGTGCGCTCGACCTCCCGGCGGTGGTCGAAGGACACCTCGTCCAGCCGCCGCAGCCGCTCGCCGGCCGCGGACACGGCCTCGTCCGTGGTGCTCAGCAGTGCCCGCACCGTCGCCAGCCGGGCCGTCGCGTCCGCCCAGCGCTGCTCGTCCCGCGCCTCCTGCGCCTCGCGCAGCACCTGCTCGGCCCGGTCCACGGCCCGCGCGGCCTCGTCCGGCACCTGCTGCAGGTCCTGCCAGCACGCCGCGCTGTACCGGCGGCGCAGCTCGCTGAGGACGGGGCCGACGGCGCCCGCGCGCGTGGTGAGCGCCTGGGCGCGGGTGCGCAGCGAGACGAGCCGCTTGTCGATCTCCGCGGCCTTCTGCGGCAGTTGACCGGCCTCTTGGCCGATGGCCTCGGCCTCGCGCAGCACCCGCTCCGCGCGCTCGACGGTCTCGCGCACGCCGTGCTGCCCGGCACCCTGGTTGAGCAGGGTCAGCTCGGGGGAGAGGGCGGCCAGCCGGGCGGCCAGATCGTCGGCGCGCAGCCCCGAGGCCCGTGCGGCGTCCAGCGCGTTGCTCGCGGCGAGCAGCCCCTGCCGGGCCCGCTCCACCGCCGGGGCGACCCGCGCCAGCTCGCTCTCGGCTCTCGCGAGCAGCGGCCCGAGACTCTGCCCGAACCGCTCCAGGTCGCCCTTGACGCGGACGAGCTCGTCCTTGGCCCGCGTGAGATCGGCACGGGCGCGGGAGGCGGCGGAGGCTTCCAGATCCTCCCGATCAAGATCATGCGCATCGACGGCACCGATGTAGGAATGCGACACCTCGTCGATCCGCTGCCCGAACGCCTCGAAGTCGGCGGCCGCCTTGCGGGCTGCGGGGGAGGAGTCCACCGCGGTGATCGTCTCGATGGAGATGCGGAGTTCGCGCTGGGCGGTGTCGAGCTCGTAGAACGCGGCGGCGGCCGCATCCTTCGCGGCCTGGGCGTCGGCGCGCTGCGCCTCGCTGCCACGGCCCCAGCCCCAGCGGCGCGTGCCGCCGCCCGCGAAGGAGGCGAGGGCGAGGGCGGCGAGCGGAAGCGGAAGCAGCACGAGCCCGGCGGTCTCGCGAACGGACCGCCCTGCGTGCCTCATGGATTGCGCGAAGGTCGCCGTCACGTTGCCGTCTGCCCTCTCCGGTGAGTCTCCCCAGGCCCGAGGGCTATTGTCCCACCTGCCAGGACGGGGCCGACTCGGCGGGCGGATCGGCCAGAGGCTCACCCGGTGGTGACGGTGATGCTCCCGTTGTTGCTGCGGGCGGTCACCGCGTGCGCGCTGGAGGCGTCGCGGGGGACATCGACGCTGACGCGCCCGTTGCCCGCGTGCGTATCGACGTTGTAGGCGGCGCGGGGGAGGGCGATGCGGGTGGAGCCGTTGTCGCTCTTCGTCCCGACCCGGTCGGGCACCTGCTGCAGCCCGAGCCGGATGGACCCGTTGCTGCTGGTGACCGACACCTGCCGGGAACGGATGCCGTCGGCGGTCACGCGCCCGTTGGACGTGCCGACCTCGAGCCGGCCGGAGGAGTCGCGCACGTCGACGGACCCGTTGCCGGTGCCGATCTTCAGGTCACTGTCGAAACCGTGGGCGTCGACGGAGCCGTTCTTGTCCTTGACGTGCACCGCGATCCCGCGCGGCACCTCGATCCGGTGCTTGGCGTCGCACCCGACACTGATCCCCCGGCAGTGCATCCGCAGCTTGAGGGTGTCCCCGTCCATGCTCCACGTGGCCCCCGCCGATCCGCCCATGGCCCACCCGTCGAACCACCGCGTCACCTTCACGTCCTTGCCGCCGCCACTGTCGCCGACGAGCTCGACGGCGGAATCGTCGGTGTCCACGGTGAGCTCCTGCCCACGGACCGTGAACGTCCGGTCCTCGGGTGCGGCATTCTCGGCACTGGCCCCGCACCCGCTGAGGGCGGCACCGGCGACCAGAACGCCACTGATCACGATCGAGGTGCGGACGACGGCGGTGTGGGGAAACATGGCGAACTCCGTTCGGGGCGGGTGGGGACGCGGCGGGGCCGGCCCGGCAGGGCCCGGCTCGGCCCGGCCGGTGTCCACGACCCTAGGGACGGAGGCCCGGGAACGGGATCCGGTGCGCTACCGGGTACGGGGTGGGGTTTTCCCCACCTGGGGCATCATGATCAGGTTTGCCGGGGAACGGTCCCGGCCATGTAGGGTGTCTGTTCGTGCGAGGGCGCATAGCTCAGCGGTAGAGCGCTGCTCTTACAAAGCAGATGTCGGCGGTTCGAATCCGTCTGTGCCCACATCTGAGTAGCCGCAGGCAGACAGCGAATTCGGCCCCTCAGCTCAATCGAGCTGAGGGGCCGTCGCGTGCCAGGCCACTCTCGCCGCGCACGCTGATGGGCTCCGAACCCTGTGCAGGTACGGAGCCCCGGTCACTCAGCGGAACGGGCCGTCTTCGGCGAAGGCGTGTGCGGCGAAGCGTTTCCCCATCCGGCGGTATGCGGCGGCGGTGGGGTGCAGGCCGTCGGCGAGGTCGTCCACCTCGTCCGGGCCGAGCAGTTCGCGTCCGTCGAGATAGTGCAGGTGGGGATCGTGTGCTCGCCGGGCCGCAACGATTCGGTCCAGTTCGCCACGAACCACCTCCAGCGACAACGCCCCACGGGCCACATCGGCCGGGTCGCCCAGGGCCCTGACTTTCCCGTCCGGGCCCATCGCGGTCGGGCCGGGAGTCGCCTCGAGTGCCGGACAGCTCACCGGGGACATCAGCAGCAGCGGGGTGTCCGGGTGACCGTCCCGGATCGTGTCCAGGAATCCGTGCACCGCCGGGCCGAACGTCCGCAGCCGGAAGGCGGCCAGGCTCACGATGTTGATGCCTGTCTTGAGGCTGATCAGGTCGGCGGGCATATCGCGGATCGTCCGGGCGACATAGGGGTCCAGCATGTCGTTGCCCGCCTGGCTGAGGTTGATCACCTCCACTCCCCCGAGCGAAGCCGCCACCACCGGCCAGGTGCCGGTCGGGCCGTCGGCTTCGAGGCAGTGGCTGATGGAACTGCCGTGGTGCACCCAGCGACGCCGACCGTCCGCCGGCGGTGCCAGCACCTCGCCGTCAGCACGGAGTGCCAGCAGTTCCGTGGGA
Organism: Streptoverticillium reticulum; assembly: GCF_047456005.1. Classification (NCBI taxonomy): domain Bacteria; kingdom Bacillati; phylum Actinomycetota; class Actinomycetes; order Kitasatosporales; family Streptomycetaceae; genus Streptomyces; species Streptoverticillium reticulum. The sequence continues at coordinate 5,823,605 of NZ_CP179755.1, forward strand.
GTCTGCTGCGGCAGCCACAGCTCGACGTTCTTCATGCCGGCCGGCAGCCCGGCGAACCGTACGATCCCCGGCTCCCCCGGGACCAGTCGCTGCGCGGCCCCGGGGCCCGCCATCCGCACCACATTGCCCAACGGTGCCTGCCGGCGCCCGGCATGAGCACCGTCGACCAGCAGTTCCAGCATCCCGGTCGGACGGGGTTGGGGGTCGGTGTCGAGTTGCCCAGTGGAGGTGAGTACCTCGAACTCCAGCTCACGCGCATCGGTGCGGAACACCAGCCGCACCCCCGAAGGCATCACCGTCGTCCCGTAGACCGACGGATCCTGGTACTGCTCCTTGGTCCACGCGGGCAGCCTGCGAGGCATCACCCCCGCCCGCGTCCTCTCCGAGTCCAGCGCACCCCGTAACTCCACCGGCCCGTCCACCAGCGAAAATTCCCGCATCGCCACCGTCGCTGCTCCCCTGCACGCTCTCAGGTCCGGATACGTGTACGCAGCGGCGAGTTCTCCCACCGCCACCCTGTCACACAAGCACTCCTTGCCACTCAAAGTCGAGTCGCTCGGCGACCTTTGACCAGCTCAGACTCGCTTGACACCGTGTCGCCGGCCTTGAGGATCCCTGGGCAGATCTGCGGATGGCCCCTGTGTTCGCGAGTCGTCGCCGAAGCATCGGGAGTCGCTCCAGCCTCTCCACGGGGGTGTTTCCTTAGCTCGTGACGGCAGTCCGTGCGGACGGCCGGCTCAGGGACGGCTCCGGCGTGAGCGGAACCAGACGATCAGGGCGACGACTCCGACAGGGGTGAAGACGGCGGCCTTGAGTGCGAACTTCGCGGTGATCCACTTCCCGAGGGTTCCCGACTGTCCCCATTCCGTGAACCAGGCCACGTACGTCAGCAGCCCGCACATCGCCAGCAGGCCCACCAGTGACAGCGCGGTGAGTGCCGGATTCCGCTTCAGTTTCTCGACGTTGGTCCTCTCGTTCATGTGATCGACTATAGGTGCCGGTCCGTCAGTGACGGTGCTGCGATTCATGGCCATTTCATCGACGACTGTCACTCTGCGCTCAAACTTTGGTCGGCGCAGGCCAGTTGGCGCCCATGGGGAACATCGCCCGCTGCGCAGAGGTACGGGGGACCACGGGGGACATGGACGCACTCGCACGGGACATCCATGAGCCGGCGGTACGAGAAGGGCTGGGAGGGCACCAGGCCGTCTATCCGTCGATCGCCCCGGCGCAGCGCCGGCATCTGGGCCGGGTCAAGGTCGTGACCGTGGTCCTCGCGGCCCTGGCCGTGATCTGTGTGGCGACCGGCTGTCCCGGTCTGCTGTTCCTCCTGGGCGCCCCGCTCGTGGTGTGCCTGATTGCGCTCGCGCGTTACGGCCGCGCGGCCGACCGCAACGAAGGTTCGCGGCTGGACCTGTACGAGCGGGGATTCACGAGCGCCCACCGAGGGCACGTCCGGGCGGTCCGTTACGCCGATACCGACGTGCTGCAGGACAACATCCGGCACACGTACCACGGCATGACCACCAAGATCAGTTACGCGTACACGGTGACCGACACCACCGGCGAGCGCGTCACCCTGCGCGGCGGCTTCGCCGACCCCCAGGAGTGGGGACCGGCCATTCAACGGGCCGTGACAGTCGCCCGTTTCCCCCAGGCGCTCGCCCGGCTCGATGCCGGGCAACGGCTCGACTTCGGCCCGCTGTGGATGACGGCCGCGGAGATCGGCTCCGGCGGCAAGTCGGTTCCGTGGCAGCAGGTCGAGGAGATCGCGGTGCAGGACGGCTACGTGAAGGTGCGCGTCGCCGGCCGCTGGAACAGCCTCACGATGACGCCCGTACGCCGGATCCCGAACCTCTTCGTATTCCGCGCCCTCGCGGACCGGTATTGCCAACAGGCCTAGGCTGACGAGGGCGGAACCCGAGCTGGCTCACGCCGTTGTAGCCGTAGCTCTCCGGATGCATTTCGTACAGGGCGACGCCCGCAACAGGAGGCAGCAACCCGAGTGTGCTGCGCAGGAGTTCGTACGTCTCACTGATGAAGCGGGCCTTTTCGGCCGCGCTGTTGGTGCCTGCCGTGATACTGACCTCGACATGCGCCCCCGTGACGCCGTCGACGGGCACACCCCCTACGTAGTAGCGCTCGGCCGGCACGAGGTTGACGTGGACGGTCGTCCGGTCGAGTGGTTTGTTCAGGGCGGTGACCGCCAGATCCGTCAGGCCCTTGGCGAGGGACTCCTGGGTGGCGCGGTCCAGTTCGGGGTTGCTGATCGTGGCGCGTATGAAAGGCATGCGGGAAACCTCTCGTGATCGGGCGTGGGGCGTCCGGCGAACGCGGTCCTCTTCAGGCCTCTTCAGGCCCCTTCAGTCCTCGAAGCCGTTCGCGCGCAGGATGTCGTCGATACGGGTGCGGTGCGCCGCCTCCCACATGTCGAGGGATTCGGCCGACTCCTTGGCCAACTTCGCCCGGGCGTCCGCGAGCACCTGCTCCCGGCGGGCGTGGGGGACGACCGCGACGCCTTCCTCGTCGGCCACCACGACGTCCCCGGCGTGCACCTGCACCCCGCCGCACCGCACCGGCACGTTGAACGGCTCCACGGCCGCCTTCGTGCCCGGGATCGGGATGACACCCCTGGCGAAGACGGGGAAGCCCATCGCCCGTACCTCCGCGAGGTCGCGGATGACCCCGTCGGCCACGAAGGCCGCGATCCCCCGGCGCTGCGCGACGGCGCAGACGTTGCCCCCGGCCAGTGCGTAGTCCATGTCCCCGGACTCGACGACGATCACCGAGCCGGGCTCCGCGCGGTGGATGGCCGCGTGCAGCATGAGGTTGTCGCCGGGAGGGCACCGCACGGTGAACGCCGGGCCGGCGACGCGCGGCGTCGACGGCCACAACGGGCGGATGCCGGTGTCCATGACCTGCCCGCGGCCGAGGAGGTCGGCGAGGGTGGTCGTGGGGGTGTCCTCGAAGCCGGTGGGCCCGGTGGCGTCGTTCATGTGTTTCCTTCCGGTGCCCGCGCAACGTACCAACCGGCTCGGCCCTTTCCCAGGTCGGTCCGGGCATTTGAACAGCTGCACCGTGCCGTCGGCGCTACGGGCCCGTGCGTGCCAGGAACAGGCGCGTCGTCGTCTCCAAGCGGACCGTGTCGCCGTGTGCTGCTACCAGCGGCTCCACCTCCGCGAACAGCGCCTCCCGCTTCCCGCCCGGCATGATGCGGTAGGCGGAGTGGGAGGACAACAGGTCCATGAAACCGGCGGTGGAGCGCTCGTGCACGGACGTGTAGGTCCGTTGCTCCAGGTCCTCGAAGCCGCCGTCGGCCGCCAGTTCCTGGCGGACCCAGGAGGCGGGGCCGCCCGTGCGGGAGCCGACGAATTCGTCCGGGAACGTCTCCGCGAAGTGCCGGTCGTGGGCGGCGACCAGCCCGCCCCGGAGGGCGGCGTCCACCACGTGCCAGTCGCTCCAGAACAGGGCGATCGCCCCGCCGGGGCACAACAGCGCCTCACGCGCGCGTGCCCAGCGCACCTCGGGGTCGATCCAGTGCCAGGCCTGCGCGGCGTACAGGAGGCCGTAGCGGCGGTCCGGGTGCCAGGTCTCGAACTCGCCGACCGTCACCGTCACCGTGGCCTCCGGCAGGTCCGCGCACTTGCGCGACAGCAGCTCCGCCATCCGCGGGTCGGGCTCGATGCACGTCAGCGGCACGCCGCGGGCGGCGAAGGCGAGCGCCGCCTTGCCGGTCCCGGCGCCGATCTCCAGCGCGGGAGCCCCTTGCGGGCCGGCGAACGCCAGGACGTCGTCGAACAGTTGGTCCGGGTACGGGAGGCGCGCAGCGTCGTACATCTCGGCGACCTCGCCGAAACTGCGGCTGCGGCGCCGCTGCTCGCTCTGCGGTGTCGACTCCTCGGTCATGAGGGCACCTTAGATGCCCCGTAAGGGGCGCGGGGAACTGCGCGATCAGCCACGATGCGCCCGCAGCCGAGGTTCTCGGAGCTGTGCCCCGGACCCCTGGGGTGGTGCGTCGGCTGCAGGCCGTCGGTGGCTGATCGCGCCCGCGCGGCGGAGCCGCATATGTCACAGCCCCGCGCCCCTTACGGGGCGCCGTGGTGACGCACTTACACCAGCGTGAGCGAATGCGCACCCCCGCGCACCCGATTCGCACTTGCGGACGAGCAGTCCGCGCCGTATCGGACTTGGCGGCATCCGGCCCTTCTCCGCGCCGGGCACAGCCGTGATGGTGGTGCGTGGGCCGGCGGTGTCCCGCCGCCGGCGGAACCGAGTGAGAGGAAGTCGCGCGCATGCCTCCCATCCCGGTAAAGCCCGGTGTCTACCGGATCCACGCCCACATCATCGGGCCCGGCGCCCAGGTGACGGCCACGGAGCACGCCGTCAAGTACGGTGCGCCCATCATCGTCGACCGTGCCAACCCCGTCCCGATCGAGCAGGAGTGGGCCATCCAGCCGGCCGAGCCCGTGCCCGGCTCCCCGTACGTGATCAGCCTCGCCCTGCAGGACCGGGCCGGGCTCGTCATCGCGGAGGACAGGCTCTGGGTGAACAACGTTCCGCGTGAGGAATGGGCGAAGTTCACGTTCGAAACGGTTCTCGGCGGGGTCAAGATCCTGTCGGACAAGGGCCTCGCCCTGCGCGCGGGATACCGCGGCTCGCAGATCGAACTGGTGCCGCCCAAGCCCGAGTTCCAGGAGACCTGGACGCTCGAGTTCATCCGTCCCCTCGACGCGGAGTGAGCAAGTAGAGGGACCTCTGCCCGCCGGTCACCTGGACCGGCGGGCAGACGGTGTACGGAAGACCTCGCCAACCCTCAGGCGGAAGCCGCCACTTCCGCCTCCTGCCGTAGCCGCTTCTTGTCCGGCTTGCCCGCATCCGTCAGCGGCAGCGCCGCCGCGAAGACGATGCTCGCCGGTTCGTACATCGTGCCCCGCTCCTCGCGGACCATCTCGCGCAGCTGCTCCGCGTCGACGCCGCTGCCCGGCACCGGGACGACGACCGCGTGGACCTGCTCCATGCGGTCGTCGTCGCGGACGCCGAAGACCGCCTCGATGCCGGGCAACGGCTCGACTTCGGCCCGCTGTGCTTGACGGCCGCGGAGATCGGCTCGGGCGGTAAGTCGGTTCCGTGGCAGCAGGTCGAGGAGATCGCGGTGCGGGACGGCTACGTGAAGCTGCGCGTCGCCGGCCGTTGGAGCAGCCTCACGGTCACGCCGGTACGCCTGATCCCGAACTTCTTCGTCTTCCGCGCCCTCGCGGACCGGATCTGCGGCTGAGCGGACGCCCAACAGAGTTGTCATTCCCGCTAGTTTGCCTCACCTGAACCATGGGTGACCTACCGTGGGTCCCTCGCACAGCAGCAGGGGGGACGCAGTGAGCACGCCGCAACCGCCGCAGAGACCGCCGCGCCCGGATGAGGTCCTCGCCTTCCACAACGGCGACACGCTCGAGAACATCCCCGTCATCCGTGGTGACGATCCGCCTCAGCGCTTCCCTTGGAAGGCCGCGATGGCCGGGGGAGCGGTCGCGGTGGTCATCGGCGCGTGTGCGGCGCTGCTCGTACGTCAGCCGACGGGGAACGCCCGCGTCGCCGACGTCGAAGCACATCCCCAAGCCACGCGCACTGCTGACGGAGCCGGGCGGGCCAAGGCCGCTGACGGCTCCCCGCTCCCGACGCCGTTACCCGCGGCGAGCACAGCACCGTCGTGCCTTCACGTGACGTACAAGTTGCCCAGCGGTCCGGCCGGCTGCGAACCGAAGACTGCCGTCTGCACTCCAGGGGCACCGTGGCACGTCGTCGACATCGAGGGGTTGTGCGGCGGGCCCACACCCCTCCAAGCCATTCACGTCATCTCGGAGCCGGCCACCGGCGGAGACCCCGGCTCTCTCTACTGCCTGGCATGGACGGGCAGTGAGGACGGCAGCGGGAAGTACGCCACGCTCCTCATGAACGCACCGGGCTTTCAATGCGGGGCGAATCTGGTCGGTGCAGACGGGCAGGCGATTCAGGCGGGCGGTACGTCTGTGTTCTACAGCAGCGTCCCGGACTGCGCGGAGTCGTACCCGGACACGAGGATGACCTACCCGGCCGTGCTGGACTTCCCCAGCGATGGCGGTGAACGGCCCCCTACGTACGTGTGCGTTGTGACGCACGCGGGGGCCTGAGCGGGGGAACGGTGTGAGGCCGAGGGGCCGCTTCGCAGTCAGGGTTCGCAAGAAGGGGTGCGGCTCCGCGATGTCGGGCGGCCGTCGGTTGCAGAGCCGTGGAGCGGCACGAGTTCGTCTCTCGTCATGCAGCCGGCACAGGCGTAGATCTTTCTGGCCACGTGGTCACCCTCGACGATGTCGATCGCCGTGGCCCGGGTGTCCGTCTTCTTGCACCAGGCGCAGTGCTTGGTCATCCCGTCGGGCTCCGGCGGTCGCTGGCCTTGCCGACGAGCTCGCGGATGCTCGCCGGGGCGCACAGCATGAGGTCGTCTTCCGGCGCGGGCAGGAGCCAGTACGCCCCTGGTGGTTCCCGGCGTGTGGGTACGGGCACGCCGAGGTAGTTGACGGGGTGCTCGATGCCGATGCACTGGGTGCCCGGCGTCGCCCAGTCCCGGAAGGTGCCCGGCGGAACGAGCAGGCTGTACCGGGTCTGCGTGCGGGAGGCGATGACGGCGCTGGTGATGCCGGTCGTACGGAAGTGGTTCTCGATCGCGTCCCGGTCCCTGATGCCGTGGATGCCTCGTTCCACGATTCCGGAGGGGAGCTGGACGACGTCGAAGTGCAGGCCGACCTTGAGCGTGGCGGTCATGCCCCTCGCCCACGACTCGCGGGCATCGCTCGGGCGCAGTTCCCGCGAGACGAGCCAGAGGGCTGGCCCGTAGGAAAGTGTGGGGTCTGCGGAACTGTTCGGGTAAGTCATGGGGCATGGCTCCTCAGCGTGTAATGCGGGATGGCTGCACAGTGTTCCGTTGCCGAGCGCCACGCACGAGGACTTCGAACGGTCGCCAAGAGGACCTGAAGAGGACCCAGTTGAGCCCCTGAGGGTGATGGTGTGTCGTATCGAGGACGTGGCGAGAGATATCGGTGACGATGCTCCGGGAGGTAGCCATGTCGCGACCCGCAGGAAACATCCGCCTCAAGGCTGCGCGCCTCGCAGCCGGATATCGATCGCAGCAAGCCTTGTGTGACGCCATCACCCGCCAAGCCGACGCAATGGGGTTGCGCGGCGTCGCAGTGAGCGTCAGACAGGTACGCCGATGGGAATCGCCGGCACCGCCTTGGCCGCAGCCGGAAGTGGCCCAGGTTCTGACTCGCTTGCTCGGGCAGACGTTGGAGGGGCTCGGCTTCACGCCGCCGTGGGGGACAGCAACTGCACAGCCGGGCCGTGCGCAACAGCGTCTCACTGCTGGGTCCGGCTTCCCCACGGAATTGGCAGCTGTACCCGTCGAGAACGTTGCGGTGGAGCAACCCGCAAGCGTAGGCCTGGATTTCGAGGCCGTGACTCAGGCGCACCGCCACCTCTACTGGAGCGTGGCCCCAGCAACCCTTTACCCGGCCGTACTTGCCCATGCAGGGCTCGGGTGTGCACTGCTGCCCCAGACCAGGCAGGGCTGCCGCCGCGGGGTGGCTGTGGCGCTCGCGGAGTCGTTCCTGTTGGCTGGACGGATCGAGTTCTTCGACATGCGGCAGCCGGAGAGGGCACAAGACACCTTTCTCCGGGCGTTGCAGGCAGCAGGCGAGGCCGATGACGCACTGATGGGCAGCGCGATCCTGGCCCATGCTGCCTTCATCCCGGGATGGTCACGCAGACGTGAGGACGCGGTCGAACGGCTCACGGCGGCACGGACGTATGCCCGGCGCGGTCGTGCATCGGGGCTTTTCCTGGCATGGCTCGATGCCGTCGAGGCCGAGTGTGAAACGCTGTGCGGAGCCCCCCGAACTGCTCTCCACCTCATCGGCCACGCAGAGGACATGCTCCGGGCAGGGGGTGACCACCCCACACCTGTGTGGCTGGACTGGTTCAGCGAGACCCGGCTCGCCGCCTTCAAGGGCAACACTCAGCTGAAGGCAGGGCACTTACCACAAGCCAGGCAGACCCTCCAGCAGGTCCTCGAGGACCTGCCCCCGGAATCCGCCAAGCAGCGCAGGGTGATTCTCGCCGACATCGCTGCGGTCGAGGCCGCTGTCGGCCGCCCGGAGGAAGCATGCCGGTACGCGGCACTCGCGCTGGATCAGCTTTCCCTCACCTGGTATGCCACGGGCATGGATCGTGTGAGGGAAGCGCGGCGGGCCCTGGCAGCATGGCGGCACGAGCGGTGTGTCCGCGAGCTGGACGATCACCTGTACCAGTGGGGTACGACTGTCAGTGCTCTGCAGCGTTGAACTTGGCGATGCTCTCCGGGAGATCCGCCAGTGTGCCGAGCCGTAGATCCGGCAGGCTCCGGGCTTCCTCGGTCCGCCACTGGATGGTGGCCCACGGGCCGCGGTGAACCAGGGCGGTGCGCATGCCGGCCGCGATCGCGGGTTTGATGTCGTTGTCCAAACGATCGCCGACATAGAGGATTTCGCGCGGTTCGAAGGGGACGGCCTTGCCCACCCGGATGAAGAACTCGGGATCCGGTTTCGAGGCACCCCAGTCGTCGCTGGTGCCGATGAGGTCGACGTCCTCGCTGAAGAGCTCGCGCAGAAGCCCGCCTGCCCTGACGGTCTGGTTGCCGGCGATGCCGAGCCATAGACCGGCCTGGCGGAGGGCGGTGAATGTGGGCCGTACATCCGGGTAGAGGTCGTCCTCGCCGAACCACTCCGGCTGCCCGGCAGCGGCCCTGGCTGCGCGCTGCTCGTACAGATCGAAGCCGGGACGGAACACTTGGAAGGTCTCGCGGTAGTCCCGGCCCTGTGCGATCACGGCGCCGAACATTGCGGCGAACGTGTGTCTCGGGATGCCGAGCCAGTCGGCCCAGGTGCCGTACTCGCGTGTCTCGTCAACCAGGCACTCGCCTACATCGAACACCACTGCTTTGATCACGCTCGGCATCGTAGCGGCCAGAGGAGCGTCGAGTGTGCGAGGAGTTGAGCAGGGCCGGCCACCAGTAGTGGCTCGCCGAGTCGCGGTGGGGCGGGGTGTGCGTCACCTTCTCCGCAACCCGAGCGGGACAGCCGCGAATTAGCTGCCCTGCTCGGCTTGCACGGTCACGGTCATTGGTTTGCAGGTCGACCTCGGACGAGGGTGGAGATGCGGAACGGGTGGCCTGCGGGATCCAGCAAGACCAAGGCAGTCGAGGGCCAGTGCCAGGCCTGCCCGGAGAACAGCAGGCCGTAGCGGTGGTCCGGTTGCCGGGTCTCGAATTCGCCGGTCTCCACGGTCACGCCGGGCAGCCCGGCGCACGTGCGCGACAGCACCCCGGCCATGCGCTGGTCCGGCTCGATGCACGTCATCGTGAGCCCGTGCACGGCGAACGCGCGCGTGGCCTTGCCGGTGCCGGCGCCGACCTCCAGTGCGGGGGCTTCCCGCAGGTCGGCGAACTCCACGACGCCGGCGACCAGTTGGTCGGGGTAGTCGGGGCGCGCGGCGTCGTATGCCTCGGCCACCTCGCCGAAGCTGCGTCGCCGCGCGCTCTGCGGGCCGGCAGGCGCGCGGGTCGGGTCCTCCGTCATGAGGGCACCCTAGGGGGTGTCCGATGGGTGACTCAGGTGGTCGCCGGCTCGGGAGCGGTCGCCGCGGCGGTCTTGGGCCGGGAGCGGCGCGCGTACGTGATCGTCCAGAAGATCAGCACGCCGGTGACGGCATACGAGAGTACCGAGTTCACCGTCACCATCGCGGACGTGCTGAGGACATAGGACAGGGCAACGCGCAATACCGCCTCGGCGATGTAGGCCAGGCCCCAGCCGATGGTGAGGTTCCGCTGTACGCGGCGGAATCCCTCGTACTGCCACAGGCCGTTCCACCAGGCGACGGCGGCCGTCGTGCCGTCGGTGGCGAATTTGCGGCCGAAGTAGAACATCATCGGGCGCGGGGCGGCCAGTGAGGCCAGGCAGGCGAGCCCGAAGATCCCGGTGACGAGCGAGTCCTTGACCAGGATCAGCCGGGCCGACTGCGGACCGGCCAGCGTGACCGCGATGGTCAGTGCCATGAACACCAGGCTGATCACGGCGAATTCGTCGACCCGGCGATGCCAGGCCAGATAGACGGCGATGTCCGCCACCGGCCAGGCGGCGGAGGCGAGAAGTGCGGTGACCTCGTCGTATCCGGCCGAGGCCAGTTGGTTGTACGTCATGATCGGCGCAACGATGTTGAAGGCGATGGTCAGCGCCCAGCCGATTGCTGCAGTTCTGCCCTTGCGGGCAGGCGCCTGCTCCGACATGGAATTCCCCCGATGATCTTGAACGAGTGTCGGCTGGACAATAGCCAATTTCGGCCCGGCGTATGCAGCCGGTGCTCCGGGCGGGATGGGCCGTGGCGCGGCGGCGGCTCTAAAATGCGCAGGTGAATGCAGAGAAGACGGCAGAGCAGATGGTCGCGGAGGCGCGGAAGGCGTTCTTCGTGATGTTCGCCTTCCTGGCCGTCGTATGGCTGGTCCAGCTCGCCAACTGGGGCGAGGACTATGCCCTTTCCCGCCACTTCGGGCTGGTCTCCGGTGACGTCGGGCGGCTGCCCGACGTGCTCGCCGCGCCGTTCCTGCACTGGAGCTGGGCCCACATCGAGAGCAACTCCGGGCCGCTGTTCGTTTTCGGCTTCCTCGCCGCCTACCGCGGCGTGGCCCGCTTCCTCGGGCTGACCCTGCTGGTCGCCGTGGTCAGCGGGCTGACGGTCTGGTTCCTGGAGGGCGCGAACGTCGCGACTGTCGGTGCCAGCGGGCTCGTCTTCGGGTACTTCGGGTACGTCGTCGTCCGCGGCCTCTTCGACCGGCACCTGATCGACACGCTCGTCGGCATCGTCATGGCCGCGTCCTTCGCCTACCTGCTTACCGTGGCCGTGCCCGGGACGCCGGGCGTCAGCTGGCTGGGGCACCTCGGCGGGCTCGTCGGCGGGGTGGCCGGGGCGTGGCTCTTCCGTGACCGCAGTCGAAGGAGTGATCCCGGCCGCCGCCCCGGCGGGGCGGCGGCCGAGGGACATCCCCGTGCCGGCCTCCACAAGGAGCTCGGCGACCTGGGGCTGTTGTAAGCCCGGTTCTGTAACGCCTCAGGCCGACACGGCCTGTTCGGTCTCCCGGCGCAGCTGCTTCTTGTCCGGCTTGCCCGCATCCGTCAGCGGCAGCGCCGCCGCGAAGACGATGCTCGCCGGCACGTACATCGCGCCCCGGTCCTCGCGGACCATCTCGCGCAGCTGCTCCGCGTCGACGCCGCTGCCCGGCACCGGGACGACGACCGCGTGGACCTGCTCCATGCGGTCGGCGTCGCGGACGCCGAAGACCGCGCTCTGGAGCACCTCCGGGTGGGAGTTGAGGACGTCCTCGAGCTCGCTGGTGTACACGTGGCCGCCGACCACGACGATCATGTCCTTGAGACGGTCGACGACGGTGATGTAGCCCTCGTCGTCGACGAAGCCGATGTCACCGGTGTGCAGCCAGCCGTCCCGCAGCACCTCGGCGGTCAGCTCCGGCTGCTTCCAGTAGCCCTGCATCAGTCGTTCCGAGCGGATGCATATCTCACCGTGCTCGCCGACGGGCAGGTCGCGGCCGCTCTCGTCGCGGATCGCGATCTCGACGCCCTCCAGCGGCCTGCCCGCGGAGCGCAGGCGCTGCAGGTGGCGCGGGTGGTCGAGGTCGTGGTCCTCGGGGGTGAGGATGCTGATGCCGCCGGCCTCGTTCTGCCCGTAGAACTGCAGGAGTACGGGGCCGAAGCGGCGCACCGCGTCCGCGATGCGGGCCGGGGAGGACTGGCAGCCGCCGTAGGCGATGCAGCGCAGGCTGGAGGTGTCGGTGCGGGCCGCGTCCGGGTGGTCCATCAGCTGGTACAGCAGCGGCGGCAGCAGGAAGAGGTCCGTGATGCGCTCGCGCCCGATGGCGGCGAGGACGGCCGCGGGGTCGAAGTCCTCCAGCAGGACGACGACGCCGCCCTCGCGCAGGGTGGCGTCGGCCATGTGCCCGGCGGCGTGGGCCAGGGTGGTGCAGACGAGCAGGCGGACCTCGGAGTCGTGCTCCATCGCCCGGAACGGGTTCTGCCCGAACGTGCTGCAGATGCCCTTGGGGTGGCCGGTCGTGCCGCCGGTGTGCCGGATGGTGCACACGTCGCCGGGCTGCGCCTGGTTGGGGAACGGCTCGGCGGATTCGCCGGCGGCCAGTTCCAGCAGGTCGGTGCCCACGTCCGAAGGGCCGAGAACGAGCACGGACTTCACCGGGGCCAGGTCCGTGACCTCGGCGGCCCGTGCGGCCAGGCGCGGGTCGACGATCAGCGTGTGCGTCTCGACGTCGCGGACGATGGTGGCCTGGACGTCGGCGGACAGCTTGTTGTAGAGGTGGTTGACCTTGCAGCCGAGCAGATTGGCCGCGTAGCGGGCGGCGATGATCTCGGGCAGGTTGCCGCTCAGCAGGGTGACCGTGTGCCCGCGCTGCAGCCCCTGGGCCCGGAGGGCTCGGGTCATGCGGTAGACGAGGTCGCGGATCTCGCCCGAGGTGACGCGCCGGTCCCCGTGGATCAGGGCCTCGCGGCCGGGGTCGGAGCCGAGGGCGTCCAGATTCTCCTCGACGTAGGTGCGGAAGGCCGGCGAGGTGTCCCCGCCGGTGCTCGTGCTGGGCATTGCGGATCCTCCAGTGAGGTTGCTCTAGGCAACCAGACTGTCGCGATTGTTTCGGCTTGGGCAACTCCGGTGCGTAACTTGTCGTGAAACCTCCGGAAACTCGTCGGAAATGCAATGCCTCCGCCCTCGGTCACCGGCCCGTCGGCAGCGGGAGCAGACCGCCTCCCTGCTCCCGCAGCCATAAGCGATACGTCTCATTCCGCTCTGCTGCCGCCGCATACGCCTCCATCAGATCGCCGAACAGCGCGTCCAGTTCGCGCAGCGGTAACGCGCCCGGCCGCGACGCCAGCGACAGCTGTGCCGTCAACGGGTCGCCGAGCAGCGGGCGGACGACCGTCCCGGCCTCCGGTGCCGCCGTCGGCTGGCAGCAGCGCACCGCCTCGCCGGAGGCGACCAGTTCGGCCGCCGTCGTGGTGTCGCGGACGTGCAGGATGCGGGGGTCCAGGCCCGCGGCCGTGAACGCGCGGCGCAGTGCCGTCGCCTCCTGGTCGGCCGCCGGGTCGGTGATCCAGGCGTCACCGGCGAGTTCGCCCAGCGGCACCACCGGGCGCGCGGCCGCCGGGTGTCCGGCGGACAGGGCGACGAAGCGCGGCTCGCAGGCGATGAGCACGCGGCGTTCGACCCCGGCCGGGACGTGCAGCGGGAAGCCCGTCGTCTCGTGGACGAACGCGACGTCGAGCTGGTTCGTCGCCAGCAGCTGCAGCAGGACGGAGGAGGAGACGTCGATGTGGATCGTCGTGTCCGTCTCCGGCAGCCGTCGGTGGATGCGGTGCAGCCAGCCCGTCACCGCGCGGCTGCCGATGCTGCCGATGCGCAGCCGCACGCCGCCGATGCCGAGTGCCGCGTCCCTGGCCGCGGTGACCAGGGCGCTCATCTCGGCGACGATGGGGCGGGCGCGGGCGAGGACGGAGTGGCCCAGGGGAGTGGGGCGGCTGCCGGTCCGTTCGCGGGTGAACAGCAGCCCGCCGACGGAGCCTTCGATGCGGCGGAGCTGCGTGGTGAGGGAGGGCTGGGTCATGCCCAGCTGCAGGGCGGCCTTGCGGACGCTGCCGGTGTCGGCGATGGCGCAAAGTGCACGGAGGTGCCTGACCTCAAGCTCCACGCAGGGAGCATAACTTCGCCTCGTACGTCACACCAGACACATGACAGAGATGGTCCGACTACGGAGCGCGAAGGATAGGTGATTGGGCCGCGCTATGCCCAATTGGCATCATCCTCACCAGCGTTAACACGTCACAGACTCAAGGGGAACAAGCGTTCACCCGTTGAACTCCGGCCGTCGGCCCACCCGATGCGGCCCGGGGTTCTCGGCACGAATGGAGTCCCCCACATGAACCGCTCCACCGCAGTGCTGTCCGCCGCCCTCGGGCTGGGCCTGGCAGCCGCCATGACCGCCGTGCCCGCCTCGGCGGCGACCACGGCGCACCCGGCGAAGCAGACCGGGTCCACGGAGTCCTCGCGGGCCGCCTACGTCGGCTCGGCCCGCGAACAGGCCGACACCAAGGCGTTCTTCGAGGCCGTGCTGAAGTCCGCGAAGGCGAAGCAGGCCGCGTCGCCCGGCCTGCGCACCGTGACGGTCACCTACGACCCGAGCCAGGCGCCGAGCTTCCAGAACGAGATAGCCAACGCGGCCCAGATCTGGAACAGTTCCGTCCGCAACGTCCAGCTGAGAGCGGGCGGCAACGCCGACTTCAGCTACTACGAGGGCAACGACTCCCGCGGCTCCTACGCCAGCACGGACGGCCACGGCCGCGGGTACGTCTTCCTGGACTACCAGCAGAACCAGGAGTACGACTCGACGCGCGTCACCACGCACGAGACCGGTCACGTCCTCGGCCTGCCGGACCACTACTCGGGCCCGTGCAGCGAGCTGATGTCCGGCGGCGGCCCCGGCCCGTCCTGCACGAACCCGTACCCGAACGCCGCCGAGCGCAGCCGCGTCAACCAGCTCTGGGCGAACGGGCTGAAGTCCCTGGACCGGGACGTGTTCGCCAAGGTCCGGTGAACCGACGGGTCTTGACGGTCGCTGACTGTCTCTGAACGTCCCTGAGTGCATACGGCAGCGGGCCGGCTCCGTCGATCGTCGATCGGAGCCGGCCCGCTGTCCGTTGTCCCACTGCCTCAGTGCGGCTGCGCTTCCGGTTCCTCGGGGCGCTTCATCAGGTACACCGCTCCCGCGCCCGCCGCGAACAGCGCGAGGACGGAGACCGCGGTGCCCAGCCAGGTCGCGCCGAGCCACAGGCCGCCGAAATAGCCCAGGCTGACGCTGTAGGCGGCCCAGGTCACACCCGCCAGCGCGGACCACGGCAGGAACTCGGCCACCCTGCGGTGCATCACGCCCGCGCCGAGGCTGACCACCGAGCGGCCGGCGGGCGCGAAGCGGGCCAGGACGACGAGCGGTCCGCCGCCGCGCAACAGGGCCGTGCCCAGCTTGGCCTGGGCGGCGGTCAGCCGGCGGGAGCGGGCGATGGCACGGTCGAAGCGGTCGCCGCCGCGCCAGGCGAGGCGGTAGGCGACCATGTCGCCGAGGACGGACGCGGTGGCCGCACAGGCGACGAGCGCGAACATGTTGGGGAAGCCGGTGTGTCCGTGAGCCGCGTCACCCACCGCGTCGGCGGCGGAGCCCGCGGCGGCGGTGGCGGCGGTGATCACCAGGACCCCGCTCGGCAGCACCGGCAGGAAGACGTCCAGGAGGACGGACAGCCCGACGATCACGTATATCCATGGGGTGTCGGCCAAGGCCCCCAACTGCTCCAGCACGTCCTGATCTCCCGGTACGGTCCCCCGCCGCGACGTCGCAGGGGAGCGGCAGGGGCGGCCTTCACAACCGTACAGCGTACGCCTGAAGTAAACGGGAGATGAGCACGGGGCGCGTGATGTTCTTCGCATCGCGCGCCTCAAGGTGCACATCGGTCGTGCGCATCAGATCAGTTGAGCGCACCGCGCCCCGGCCGGGGCGCGGTCAGGCGGAGTTGCGCGCGGAGCGGCCGAAGAAGCGGTCCAGGGAGAGCGCGCCGGGGCCGGTGAAGACCAGCAGCAGGAAGGCCCAGCAGAACATCGCGGACGCCTCGCCGCCGTTCTGGATCGGCCACAGGGCCACCTTCTGGTGCACGTTGAAGTACGCGTAGGCCATGGAGCCGGAGGCGATCAGCGCCGCGGTGCGGGTGCCGGTGCCGAGCAGCACGAGGATGCCGGCCACGAGCTGGATGGCGGCCGCGTACCAGCCGGGCCAGGTGCCCGTGGGGATGGTGCCGCCGTGGGTGCCGGCCGCGCCGCCCAGGATGCCGAAGAGCGAGGCGGCGCCGTGGGTGGCGAAGAGCAGGCCGACGACGATGCGGAACAGCGACAGGACGTACGGGCGGGCCGCGTCCAGGCGTCCGGCGAGCGGGCCGGGCGCGGGGGCGGCGGCGCGAGCGGTGGCCGCCGGGGTCGTGGGGGAGGCCGTGGGGGTCGGCGTGGGAGGCATGCGTGGGGCTCCTTGTGTGACGGGGACGGGAAACAAAGGAGTAGTTCAGGTTAGGGCTCCCTAATAGTACTTGCAAGTTCAAGTTCTTGATTTTCCGTGCCGTGACGAACCCTTTACGCAGGGCTCCGTAGGGTGGCCGGGTGCTCGCCGCCGCAGCGCTGCTGCCCGTCAACACCACCCTCGGCGTGTTCCTCGCCGTCCTGCTCGTCGCGACCGTCGCCGTCGCCGCGGCCGCGCACCTCGCCGACGGGCACGAGCGCCCCTACGCCCGGGCCGTCGCCCTGGCCGGGCTGCGCGCAGCCGTCCAACTGGCCGCCGTCTCCGCCCTGATCGGGTGGGTGGTGCACGCGGTGCCGCTGCTGCTGGGCTTCGTGCTCCTGATGTTCGCCGTCGCGGTGCGCACGGCCGGGCGGCGCATCACCGACGACCGCACCTGGTGGTGGGCCGCGCTGCCGATCGCCGCCGGGGTCCTGCCCGTGGTGGCCGCGCTGCTGCTGACCGGGCTCGTCCCCCTCAAGGGCGTGGCCCTGATCCCGATCACGGGCATCCTCATCGGCGGCGGCATGACGGCGACCGTGCTGGCCGGGCGGCGGGCCCTCGACGAACTGCGCACCCGGCACGGCGAGGTGGAGGCGGCCTTGGCGCTCGGCCTGCTCGACCGGGACGCCCGGCTGGAGATCGCCCGCCCCGTGGCGTCCGACGCGCTGCTGCCCGGGCTGGACCAGACCCGCACTGTGGGGCTGGTCACCCTCCCCGGCGCTTTCGTGGGCATGCTGCTGGGCGGCGCCTCACCGTTGCTGGCCGGGGCGGTGCAGCTGTTCGTGCTGGTCGCGCTGATGGCGGTGCAGGTGGTGGCGGTCGCGGTCACGCTGGAGCTGGTGGCTCGCGGGCTGCTGCGCCGGGTGCCGCGTCACGTACCCTGAGAGGAGCAGAAGGGGAGTAGCTCTTCGCCGGACCGTCGACATACTGCCGAGCCTCGTGCCCGGCCGGCGCCCGGAGGCCGGAACGCTTGCGCTTGCAGGCCCGGCCAGCGAGACCTTCGGCAGCAGTGTCCATACGCGACGCTGCCGTGCCGAAGCGACCCCTGAACTCGTCGGTGCGGTACGACAGCGTCACCTCTCCGACTTGAGGAAACCGCTCCTGTGTTCAGCTTCACCGTCGCCGCGCTGGTCTTCGGCGTGATCTTCCTGGCCGAGCTCCCCGACAAGACCGCCCTGGCGTCCCTGATGCTCGGTACGCGCTACCGGGCCTCGTACGTCTTCGCCGGCGTCGCGGCCGCCTTCGCCGTGCACGTCGCACTCGCCATCGCGGCGGGCAGCCTGCTGACGCTGCTGCCGCAGCGGCTGCTCCAGGGCGTGGTCGGGGTGGCCTTCCTGGTGGGCGCCGCCATGCTGCTGCTGAAGAAGGACGACGACGAAGAGGAGATCAAGAAGCCTGCGGACCAGTCCTTCTGGAAGGTGTCCGGGGCGGGCTTCATGCTGATCCTGGTCGCGGAGTTCGGCGACCTCACGCAGATCATGACCGCGAACCTGGCCGCGCGCTACAACGACCCGGTGTCGGTGGGCGTGGGCGCGACCCTGGGCCTGTGGGCGGTCGCCGGCGCGGGCATCGTGGGCGGCAAGGCCCTGATGCGCCGCGTACCGCTGGCCCTGATCACGAAGGTGGCGGCACTGGTGATGCTGGCGCTGGCGGGGTTCAGTCTGTACGAGGCGGCACTGGGGTAAGGGGGCAGTGCGTCGGCTGCGGGCTCGTCGTGGCCGGTCGCGCAGTTCCCCGCGCCCCTTTGGGGCGCGATCACCAGCCCCGTAAGGGGCGCGGGGAACTGCGCGACCAGCCGAGAACGACCCGCAGCGGGAAAAGGATCCCCGCCCGCCCGCTCGGACGACCCCGAACCCCCGGAAGGGATCCGCTGTGCGCGGGCCGCCGAGCGGGCGGGCGGAAGCCTGAGTCAGCCGACCGTCAGCACGATCCCGCCGTCCGCCCCCGCGGACACGCGGACCCGTGTGAGGTCGTCCACGGCCACATCCGGCGCGAGCGCGGCAGCGCGAGGGCCGACCCCCACAACCCGCATACCGGCGGCGCGCCCCGCCGCGATCCCGGCCTCCGAGTCCTCGAAGACCACGCAGTCCGCGGGCGCGAAGCCCAGCTCCGCGGCCCCCTTGAGGAAGCCCTCGGGATCCGGCTTGCTGGCGCTCACCGACTCCGCCGTGACGCGCACGTCCGGCATCGGCAGGTCCGCCGCCCCCATGCGCGCCCGCGCCAGACCGCTGTCCGCGGACGTGACCAGGGCGTGCGGGAGGCCGGCCAGGGAGGCCATGAAGGCGGGCGCACCCGGCACCGGCACGACGCCGTCGACGTCGGCCGTCTCGGCCTCGAGCATGCGCCGGTTGTCGGCGTGGTTGAGCTCCATGGGGCGGTCCGGCAGCAGGACGGCCATGGTCGCGTAGCCCTGGCGGCCGTGGACGACCTTCATGACCTCGTCCGCGTCCAGGCCGTGTTCCCCGGCCCAGCGGCGCCAGCAGCGCTCGACGACGGCGTCGGAGTTGACGATGGTCCCGTCCATGTCCAGCAGCAGTGCGCGGGCGGTGAGCGTGATGGTCATCCGAGGACTCCAGAGCGCGGGAGAAAGACAAGCGGCCCCGTCCACCGGTCAGGGAGTGCGGGCGGGGCCACTTTGTTTCTCAAAGATACAAAAACCACCGCCAAGAACGCCAATGCCCCTGGTCGCAGCGGCTGCGCGGGCCCCCTCCGGGTCCGCCCGAACGGGCGCCCCGGCAGGCCGTACGGGCACTTCCGGCTCACGATGGAGCTTGACGGAACCCCGACCCCGGCCGCACCACGGAGGGGAGTTCCCATGGCGCAGGACCGACCCGCACTCCCACCCGAATCCGCCCCCGGCCACGCCACGGCCGCCGCCCCCGCGCCCGGCGCGGGGCAGGACCAGCGCAGCGTGCGGGTCGCCATCGGCGCCCTGCTGCTGGGGATGCTGCTGGCGGCGCTCGACCAGACCATCGTCTCCACCGCCCTGCCCACGATCGTCAGCGACCTCGGCGGGCTGGAGCACCTGTCGTGGGTGGTCACGGCATATCTGCTCGCCTCCACCGCCGCGACCCCGCTGTGGGGCAAGCTCGGCGACCAGTACGGGCGCAAGAAGCTCTTCCAGACCGCCATCGTCATCTTCCTCGTCGGCTCCGCCCTGTGCGGGGCCGCGCAGAACATGCTGGAGCTGATCGGCTTCCGCGCCCTGCAGGGCCTGGGCGGCGGCGGGCTGATCGTGCTGTCGATGGCGATCGTCGGCGACATCGTGCCGCCCCGCGACCGCGGCCGCTACCAGGGCCTGTTCGGTGCGGTCTTCGGCGGTACGAGCGTGCTCGGACCGCTGCTCGGCGGGCTGTTCGTGGACCACCTCAGCTGGCGCTGGGTGTTCTACGTCAACCTGCCCGTCGGCGCCGTCGCGCTCGCCGTCATCGCCGCCGTGCTGCACATCCCCGTCCACCGCACCCCGCACCGCATCGACTACCTCGGCACCTTCCTCATCGCGTGCGTCGCCGTCTGCCTGGTGCTGATGACCTCGCTCGGCGGCACCACCTGGGCCTGGTCGTCCTGGCAGATCGTGTCCCTCGGCGTGCTCGGCCTGGCCCTGCTCGTCCCCTTCGTGCTCGTCGAGCGGCGCGCGGCCGAACCCGTCCTGCCGCTGGGCCTGTTCCGCAACCGCACCTTCACGCTCTGCTCGGTCATCGGCTTCATCGTCGGCTTCGCGATGTTCGGCTCGATGACCTACCTGCCGACCTTCCTGCAGGTCGTCCACGGCGTCTCGCCGACCCTGTCCGGCGTGCACATGCTGCCGATGGTGGCCGGCATGCTGATCGCCTCCACCGGCTCCGGCCAGATCGTCAGCCGCACCGGCCGCTACCGCGTCTTCCCCATCGCCGGCACCGGCGTGATGACGATCGGCCTGCTCCTGCTGCACCAGCTCGAACCCACCACCGGCACGGGCGAGATGAGCGTCTACTTCTTCGTCTTCGGCTTCGGGCTCGGCCTCGTCATGCAGGTGCTCGTGCTCGTCGTGCAGAACTCCGTCGGCTACGAGAACCTGGGCGTCGCCACCTCCGGCGCCACGTTCTTCCGCTCCATCGGCGCCTCGTTCGGCGTCTCGGTGTTCGGCACGATCTTCTCGAACAAGCTCGGGCCCAGGATCGCCGCGGCCCTCGCCGGGGCCGCCCTGCCGCCCGGCGTCACACCCGGCGCCCTGCAGGCCGATCCACGGGCCGTGGGCCGCCTGCCGGCCGCGGAGCGGGCGAGCGTCCTCGATGCCTACTCCCAGTCGATCACCGACGTCTTCGTCTACGCGGTGCCCGCCGCGCTGCTCGCCTTCGCCCTCGCCTGGTTCCTCCGGGAGGAGCCGCTGCGCACCGGCGTCACCGTGCCCGACGCCAGCGAGGTCGTCTCCAGCAACCCCGTCCAGCGCTCGTCGCGGGACGAGGCCGCCCGCATGCTCTCCCTGCTCGGCAGCCGCGAGGGCCGCAGACGCATCTACGAGAAGATCACCGAACGCGCCGGCCTCGACCTGCTGCCCGCCGCGAGCTGGATGCTGCTGCGCATCAACCGCTTCGGCTCCGCCGAGCCGTCGCTGCTCGCCGAGCGCGCGGGCATCCCCCTGCGGGTGGTCACCGAGGCCGGACGGCAGTTGGAGACGCGCGAGCTGGTGCGGCGCGACGGAGTGCTGTTCGTCCTCACGGAGGCGGGCAGGCAACAGGCCGAAGTGCTCTTCGAGGCGCGCGAGCAGTCACTGGCCGAACTGCTCGGCGACTGGTGGACGCCGGACCGGCCCACCGACCTCAACGTGCTCGTCCGTGAACTCAGCGCCGAGCTGTGCGGCTCCGACGAGGAACAGCCGCGCGACGGCGGCGAGGTCAAACGGGATCACGACGCGCGGCCATGAACTCAGCTCTGCTGATGGGCCAGTCGCTTGGCCATCCAGACCTCCGCGTACGCGCTGTCGTTGTAGGCAGGCGTCTCGCGGAAGCCCTGGCGCGCGTACAGCGCCCGCGCCTCCACCAGGTCCAGCCGGGTGTCCAGCACCAGCCGCTCCGCGCCCCACGAGCGGGCGACCTCCTCGGCCGCGGCCAGCAGGACGGGCCCGCCGCCCCGCCCGCGCTGCGCGGGCCGTATGAACATCCGCTTCACCTCGGCCGTCCGCGCGTCCAGCCGTCGCACCCCCACGCACCCGGCCGGCTCGCCGCTGTACCGGCCCACCAGGAACACACCGTGCGGCGGGACGAGATCGTTGCTGGGGTCCTCGGCCAGATGCCGCTCGATCTCCTCCGGAGTGCACCGCCGGCCGTGGTGCAGCAGGTACCAGCGGTCGGCCACGTCGACGAGGTACTCGCGCAGCAGCGCGGCCGATCCGGCGGAGCCGACGGGTCCCGGGGCGACGGTCCAGGAGGACGAAGTCGTGATCATGGCGAGGATCGTCGCACGGGACGCCGGCAGGGGCAGGAGGGAGGGGTGCGGGCATGAGAACCAGGACCTTCCCGCCCACCGGACGGCCGCTCGGCGCCGTCGGCCTGGGCTGCTCCGGGCTGAGCCCCTGGATGTACGCCCACTCCGGCCCCGACGACACCGAGGCCGCCGCCCTCCTGCACGCCGCGGTCGACCGCGGCGTCACCTGCCTCGACACCGCGGGCGTGTACGGCGAGGGCCACAACGAGACGCTGATCGGCCGCACCCTGTCCGCCCGCCGCCCCGAGGTGTTCCTGTCCACCAAGGCCGGCTTCGTCGTGGACGACCTGGCGGCCATGACCCTGCACCGCGACGGCAGACCGGCACAACTGCGCGCCGCCGTGGAGGCGAGCCTGCGCCGGCTGCGCACCGACGCCGTCGACCTCTGCTACCTCCACCGCATCGACCCGGACGTCCCGCTGGAGGACAGCTGGGGCGCCCTGGCCGCACTGGTCGCACAGGGCAAGATCGGCCACCTCGGCCTGTCGGACGTCCGGGTCCGCGACGCCGAACGGGCCCACCGCATCCACCCGGTGGCGGCGGTGCAGTCCGAACTCTCCCTGTGGGCACGGAAGTCGCAGCCCGTCGTCCGCTGGTGCGCCCGCAACGGCGCGGTGTTCGCCCCGTACGCGCCCCTGGGGCGCGGCTTCCTCACCGGCACGATCACCCCGCACACGGACTTCGCCCCCGGCGACGTCCGCGCCCGCCACCCCCGCTTCACGCGCCGCGCCCGCGCGGCCAACGAGCGCATCCTCACCGTCCTGCGCACGGTCGCGGCCCGCCACGCCGCCACCCCTGCCCAGATCGCCCTCGCCTGGACCCTCGCGCAGGGCCCGCACGTCATCCCCGTCCCCAGCACCACCCGGCTGCGCCACCTCCGAGACAACATCGGGGCCGCGGCCCTGGACCTCACCCCGCAGGACCTCGCCGAACTGGACGGGGCGCCGGTGGAGGGCTCGTGAACGGGCCCGTCGCGGCGGCGTCGAGCAGGCCGAGGCCGGCGGAGGTCGGCGTGTGCAGCATCGCACTGCGGTGCCGCACCGCGGCCGTGAGCCCAGCCGAGCGCAGGACGGAGGCGTGTTCGCTGGCGCTCGCCGGGGCGATGCCGGTGCGGGCGGCGAGCTGGGATGTGGTGGTGCCGGGGTGGGCGACGATCGCGCACAGCACGGCGGCGCGAGTACGGCCGAGGAGCGCGGACAGGGACGGGGGCGGTACGGCGCCGGGGGACCGGGGCGCGGCGGCGGGGTGCTCGCCGTGGCGGACCGGGTAGGTCAGCCAGTGCTGGGGCCGGGCGTCCTGCACGTTGCACGGATCCACTCCCACGACCGGTCTGTCGCCGTACAGCGTGGGGACCAACAGCAGCCCGCGGCCCCCGAGTCGGACCTCCAACTCGGTGAAGAAGGCGACCTCGAGCACGGGAGGGCGCCAGCGGATGCGGATCGGGTCGAGGCCCGCCAGCAGGCTCTCGACACCGCCCGTGGCCAAGTGCTGGATCCGCAGCGCCCGATCGGCGCTCGCCAGTGAGTCGATGCGCGGCCAGTCGGCGCCTTCGTCCCGGTCGTGGATGTGCGCCAGCATGTCGAAGTACTGCTGCAGGGGCTCCGGTCCCGTGTCGTGGCGGAGTACCCAGCGGTGCTGCTGGGTGAGGTCCGCCAAGTGCTTGCGGACCTGCGCGTGGGGTGTGGAGCACAGCTGCTCCAAGGCATCCCGGGGGTGCCCGCACTCCATGGGCGACAGCACGAACGCAGGGAAGCGCCCCTTCCAGGGATGCCTGTCGACGAGCCGCACGAGCGGGGCCGACAGCGGTTCGAACGGCTCGTATCGCCGGCTTCCACGGCGGCGGGCACGGGTCGGCTGCCACTTCGCCCAGGTCATCATGCCGAGTTCGACCAGGGGACGGGGCCCCTCGGCGAGGCGCGTGCGGGCGAGGTCGTCGGCCGTGAAGTGGATCCGTATGGCCACGGGTCGATTGTGGCCGTGTACGGGACATTCGGGCCACGCCGAATCAGGTCAACAGGGGCGGCCGGATCGGCAATTCTGGGGCTAGGGGGACGGCGCGGTGTTCCCCGCCTCTGACGGGGGTGGAGGCGGGGGACGCCGCCCTGTGGCCCGGTGCGGGCGGCTCCCGGAGCGGAGTTGACGCTTCCGGTGACGCAAACCTTCGGATTCCGCGGTGCGGGGTGATGGTTTGTGACACTGGAATGAGTTATTCCGCCGCGGGCGGGGGATCAGAGGCGCGCATAGTTGCGTGCTGCCTCGCGCGAGAGGGCGACCCACATCTTGCTTCCGCCGCTGAGCGGAGTACCCATGTGGTCGAGGCCGACGATGCCGCCGCAGGAGCCGACGACGGTGTCCAGCGTGGACAGTGCCTCGCGCCGCCGCGCGTGACAGGCCTTGCGGGCGGTTGCGGTGTGGGCGGGGTGCTCGTCGAACACGGTCAGCCGCAGCACGCCGAACCGCCAGCGAAGTGAGAGGCTCACTCCCTGTCCGGGGGTGAACTGGCAAGCGTGGGCGATGAGTTCCGATGCGGCGAGAGTGCCGAGCTCACTCATGTCGGCGAGCCCGTGGTCGGAGAGCAGGCGTCTGACGACGGTACGGGCCATGGCGAGGCAGTAGGCGCCACCGGGGAAGGCGAACGAGTAGTCGAGGGTGGCGGGTTGGGGGGTGGCTGCAGCTGCGGCCGCTGCCGCGAGCGCGGCCTCCGACACGCAGGGTGGGTTGTTACTCATGTGCGGTCACTCCATGGTGGTGGGGGGAGTGGAGTCCTCGCACGCGAACGGGTACCGGTGGCCTGCCTCCCTGGGCGCGGGCACACCTCGCCCCAGGGAGGGCGGGCGTGCTTGCGCGGTGCGCTTCCGGTGCCACGGCGTGTGAGCTGAGCAACACCGAAGGTAGCGCAGTGGCTGCGCACATTGCTACCTGATCGCTGCAGACTGCTACGCGGTGGATCTGCTCCCCTCGTCCCGGCAGACTGTGCGTGCTACCTGAGAGAGGTGACATGCCACCGAGAAGGATTCCCACCGTCCGTCAGCGTCGACTCGGCAGCGAACTGCGCAAGATGCGCGAGGCAGCGGGCGTGACGACACAACAGGCGGCAGCGCTGCTCGGAGTGGACCGGACGCGCATCCCCAACATGGAGTCAGGGCGTTTCGGCATCAGTGCCGACCGTGTGCGTGTGCTGGCGGCCAACTACGGCTGTACGGACAGCGATCTCATCGAGGCCTTGGCCGGCATGGCACTGGACCGGGGTCAACGCTGGTGGGACTCTTACCGGGACCTGCTCCCGGTGGCCTTTCAGGACGTCGCGGAACTCGAACACCACGCAACGGCCATGCGCATGTTCTTGATGGTCCATCTTCCAGGTTTGTTGCAGACCGCTGAACACGCGCGTGCGGTCTTCGAGATGTCGCTCGCACCGCTCCCTCCCAGGGAGGTCGAGCTACGAGCGGCCCACCGGATGCGTCGCCAGGAAATCCTCACCCTGCGCGAGCACCCGCCGCAGTTCACCGCAATCATTCATGAGGCCGCTCTGCGCATGCAGTTCGGAGGTCCCAAGGTGACCGCCGACCAGCTGGCCCACCTCATCCGGATGAGCGAGCGGAGCAACATCACGCTTCGCGTACTGCCCTTCGACGCGGAAGGCTTTGCCGGTCCCGGGCAGCCGATCTGCTACGCCCACGGGCCGGTTCCTCAGCTCGATACCGTGCAGTTGGACAGCTTCCACGGTGCTGTCTTCGTCGACTCCGAGACTGATTTGCTGGACTACCGCCGCCTGCTGGACAAGGCGGAGGAACGCTCCCTGTCACCGGACGACTCGCGCAGTCTTATCCACGCCATTGCCCAGCAACTCTGAGAGGCCCACGATGTCCGAGATTCAGTGGCAAGTCCCCTTCTGTGGAGGCAATGGTGGCAACTCCTGCCTCCAACTTGGGCACATGGCCGACGGCACCCCCATACTGCGCGAAACCACTCGCCCGAGGGAGCTGGTCACCACCACTCGCGAAGGCCTGCGCAACTTCATAGAGGCCGCGAAGCGCGGCGAGCTCGATCACCTCGTCTGAGGCGACTTTGCGGGCCCGCGCGGCCAATGGGGTCCGTCAGCGGTCGATTTACCTCAGCGAATCCCGTCACGAAGGTCGATCCACGACCAGAGAACCGAGTAGTCAAGGCTACTTCTTGCTGTACTCGACAACACATGCAATCGCAAGTGCCAACCCTAGAAGGCCGACCGCCAACTGGGCGAGAATCTGCAGCACTCCAGCACCATCCATAGTGCTGCGGACGCATCCGGCCAGACCACCCACGGCGGCGATGATGCCGAGCACGAGATACCTGGAGCCCAACTTGAGGCCCTCGGGGCGGGGTCGGGGACGGCGAGGCCTCGATGGGCGCTGATCGGCTGGGTTCATCATTTCGATTTCCGCTTGAGGGCGGCCAGCGGCGACATTTCAATCCGCTGACATCCGGCGTTTCCGCGGCCCCGTGTCAATACTCGCCGCTCAAGTCTGTGTCTTCGGGTGCTCGGAAGCACGCGGAAACCAGCGTGACCATGATTCCGGACTCTTTGCTGGCCGATGGAGCACTGCCGGGTTTCGTCGCATCGAGCAGCTCAATGTTGGCCGTGAACTGCTCCTTGGTGGAGTCAGCGAGAATCCTGAGGTCTTTGTCCGGGCTGTCGTTGGGACCGTACTTGGTGATGTTCCATCCATTGCTCGGCATTCGCTCGCGGAGCTTATCGAATCCGTCGGACAGGGCGTCCTTGGAAACCCCGTACGCCGACCATGTGTGGCGCACCTTGTAGAGATGCTTGGGGTCCTCTGCACAGGTTGAAATGCCGGGTCCGGGTTGGGTGGTCTTCCCTCCGCGGATTTCAATCATGTCGAATATCTGGCTTGAGATCGCTCTGGCCTTCTCTTTGGCCTGGTCAACGCCAAGCGTGGCAGGCTCATAGCCGAGCTTGTTCATCTTGTCCTCGTTCGAACATCCGGTTCCGGTAGCCGCAAGAGCCGCGATGGCTGCAACTGTGACGAGTGGGCGACGAAGGGTCACCGACGGGGATTTCCTATTCAAGTTCCACCTTCTTGTACTGCCCGACGACGACGGCTGCCTGGTTGCGCAGGCTGACCGAATCGGGTTCCCAGTAGTGACTGTGGCTGTCGGAGTCCGTAGTCATCCGGTTGGCTCCGAAGGCTTCGTCTGACGGCACCGTCTGTTGAAGCCCTACGTTGTAGGGGATGCCGTGCCAAGTCTGGACCCCCATTTTGTATCCACCGAGGCCAACGACTCTTCCTCCCAAGGGAACTTGGTCATCCACGGTCGAGGCGGCCTCAGACCATACGTGCCCCTTTCCGACGTCCAGATCGCCGGCTTCCTTGACCAGCATGCCCGGACTGCCGGCCACAATGATGTCGTCGGCCGCAAGATCCCCCTTGTTGGAGGCATCCCCGACCACCGTGCTGCCGTAGCTGTGGCCAATGACAGTTGTGTGACTCCTGCCCGGACCGCCCTGTGCAGTCTGCAAGCCGTCGAGGAAGTTGTTCAGTCTCGGCGCACCCGCATGTGCATACTCCTCGGACATCGCCTCGGGGACGATGCTCTGGGGAGCGTCGTAGCCCAGCCACGTCACCGTCGACAGGTCCGGGCTTCCCGGCATTCCACGCCCGGCCGCCCATAGGCGGGTCATCCGCTTGATGTCCCCGTCGATGCCAGCAAGCCGTGCAGTGGTGCCGGGGACATATACTGCGGTGTTGGCTGCCGAGTCGGGATTTCCGTTGGCGACTATGGCGTGTCCGTTGCCTCTGGTGTCAAAACCCAGCAAGTATGCCTCGGGGAGATCTTCCTTGCTTTCCAGGTCCAAGCGTCGCTGAATAGCGTTCATCCCGTCCAGCTTGCCGCTTACCTGCTCCCGCTCCGACTTCCACTCCTCCCACTTGGGCGAGATCTGTACTTCTGACCGGGCGTCACTTCGCATGAAATGCAGCAGCTTCTCCGGCTGATTGGCGTCGAGCGATTTCAGCTGTTGAAGAAGATCTTCACGGCTTTCAGTCAGGACAATCCTGTTCGCGCCATCACGTATGGCTGCCGGGAGTCCGTCCATGGCGCCGATACTGGCGGGGTACAGGGCTGCGTACTCATCCTGTTCCGCAGGGGAGAGGTTCGCCCACCATTTGGCGTTCTCTTTCGGGGACTTGCCCTTGGGAATCTTCGAATCCGAGAAGTGCTTCCCCGCTGCAGCGCGAATGTCCTTCACGTCACGTGCGACGTCCGACCAATCGGTCTTGGTCAGGTCGCTGTTCGTGGTGAGCTTCGCCAGTGCTCTGGTGTAGCGCCCGTCGATCTCGCTCGCCTCTTTAAGCGCATCGCCTATGCGGTTCGCTATCTCCTGCGCCTTGGCCTGGTTGGGGTCCAGCGTGCTGTCCGGCTTGAGCAGCGAGGGCATGGCTCCGGGCGCGGCTGGCGTGGGGAGCAGTGGAGCCGGGGTCGACGGGGTCTTGGGGTACTCGACTGACCCATCGGGCTTAACCGTGAACTTCATGCCCTCTGCATCCTCAAGCGCCTGCTTCAACTTGCGCTGAGGAGCTTCGAGTTCTTCGGCAAGGCCGCTGAGGGCTGTCCGGATCAGACCGCACTCGGCGTGGATGTACTGGTAGTTCTTGGTGAGCGTATCCAGGTTCTTCAGGGCCGCCGTCGCTGCATCGCCCTTCTGGGTGCCGCGCAGCCTGGCAGTAATCTGCTGGTCCACGCGTTCTCTCGCTGCGTTGGCACGGCTGCTGATCAGGCCCCAACCGTCGGATGCCTTGGTGAACTTGGAGCGATCCAGGTTCTTCAACTCGTCGATGGTCACCACGGTTGGCTGTTGCTCCTACTTCGAGTAATCATCGATCTTTGATGTGGCCCGGACCCCGTCGAATGACGCCTTCACCCGAGCTTCGTTTTCGCCGAAGTCAGTGCCGACCTTCTTCAACGACCCTTCCAGGCCCGAGCAGTGATCGCGCACAGAGCTCAGGCGGCTCTGCCATCCGCCGAGGATTCCGGCCAGAGCTGACGCACTTGCGAAGCCGACAGTGCCCGATTTGATTCCGTCATGGGCGTGCTCCAGGTCGGCGAGGGCCGCCTGCATGTCGTGTTGCAGCTCGCCTGCAACGCCCGAGGCCGTGGTCCATGGCTGCACGCTGGCCTTGTGCGTGCCGCTACCTCCTCCGGAGTCCGAGTCGGCAGAGGCCAGAAGGATTCGGGTGTCCTGCTGTGGCTCGGTGTCCGTCATCGTGAAGGCTCCGGGTGTCGTGGTGCTGTGCATGTGGCGAGGGAGCGTCAGGCCTTGCGGCGGCGAGCGACGAGCAGTGGGACCGCTACGGCCAGGGCGACCACGGCGGCGATGCCTGCCGCGAACATGTTGCGCGTGGATAGCAGGCCGTTTCCGCTGGAAGCTCGCGCGGTTCCGGTCGGCTTGGCGCCGGCGCTCGGGGACGGCGATGACGTCGACTGCGTCGCGAGCGGGCTGACGTCGGCAGGGCCCGGGTCGCCGGGGTTCTGGAGGGCGATGCGGGGGCGGACGACACCGTAGCCGATGGTGTCGCTGCGCTTCTCACCGCTCTTGGGGCCGCCAGCCGTGTTGATGAGGACGCGGAGGACTTGGTTGGCCGTCCAGTCGGGGTGGACGGACCAGATGAGGGCGGCGGAGGCGGAGGCGAGGGCGGTGGCGTCGCTGGTGCCGTCGCCTGTGCAGAGTCCGGGGGTTCCGTTGGTGCACGGTCCCACCATGTCTGAGCCGGGAGCAGCGAGAACCACTTGCGCGCCGTGCTGGGACCAGGCAGCGGCCTTGATCTGGCGATCCACCGCACCAATGCCAACAACACCTTGCGTCGCAGCGGGGTATTCCGCGAGGTTCGCCTTGTCGCCAGAATTTCCTACACCTGCGAATACCAACTTCCCCTTTTTCAAGGCGTAGTTGATCGCATCCGTCTCTCTGCTGTCCTCTCCAGGGCTTGAGAGCGAGATGTTAAGGACTTTGGCATCAGAGTCGGCAGCGAAGCGAATTGCCGAAGCAATCGCCGCTGCGCCTGTCTCGAAGTTGTTCGTGCCAGATGCTCTCAGCGGGAGAATCTTCACCCCTGGGGCAAGACCGAATATTCCTTCCCCCTTGCCCGTTCCGCCAATGAACAGGGCCATTCGCGTTCCGTGGCCGGTGGTATCCGTGTTCGCGCCGCCAAGCTGGCCTGTGAAGTCACGCCCTTCAAGGACCTGACCGTGGAGGTCTGGGACACTCACATCAACGCCAGAGTCGATAACGGCAACAGTCACCCCACTACCCGTACTGGTCTTCCACATCTCCTCTGCCTGCATGGCATCCAAGTACCACTGCTGAGAGCGGATCGAGTCGGCGTGGGCCGGCGTACTGGCGAGTCCGAGAATCTGCAAGCCGATTGCTGCTGCCAGCGTGACTTTTGCGTGATTCCCAGTAGCGCTGCGCATCAGCATCCTTTTGACTCTCGTGTTAGCAGGTTCAATCGATGACAGGTGGGACCACGCGGCTGCGGCGTTCGGTCCAGGTGGCTTCGTCCTCGACTACGTAGTCAGGACGTTGACTGCCTCGGCGTCCTTGCCGATCCCGTTCTGTCGCAGAAGAACCTCGAACCAGTCCCGCTCCACCAGGAGTAAAGGGGCGATCGGTCGCACTCGAATGTTGTTGAGGACGGCCACCTACAATCCCGCCGCGCTCAGTAGCCAACCGCCTGCCAGTTTGGCCTTGCGGTGCTCTACCCACGGAGCCCCCTCCTATCGAGCCCGCGCCTGGGCCGTAGCTGCCCGGAACACGCGCCTGAGCTTCTCGCCGAGCAGGCTCTGCGCCGATGACCGTCCCCCTGGGCGCACTTCCACCTAGCTGCTCACCAATCCGTGGGGTTGGACGACCCCCTACAACACCGTCTTCAGGAATCCTCGGTGCGCGCGCAACCGGCGACATGCCGCGGCCTCCCTGACTCGGAGACGGCAGGTCTGCAGCCCTGACCGAAGCTCGGGGACCGACCAGCGGCAACGGTGAGCCATGCCTGGTGCCAGCAATCGGCGCGGCAACAGGCGGGGCTGGCAGCGCGTTTACGTGCACGTCGCTTTCGTGACTCGGGAGAGCCGCGACGCCAGGCTGAGCTGTCGGGATGTCCGGCATCGTCGTCAAGCCGTCCACACGACTGGCAACTGGACGGTCGGACTGCATGGTGGACGGACTGACCGAGCCTGAGCGCTCGTCGGGTACTTGGTGGCTGGGCATAGCCGAAGCGGACGGCAGGGCCATCACCGGCGTTCCAGCTTCATACGGGGGCGTGCCAGGCCTACCAGTCGGGATATTGCGGAGGCCTTCGATCTGGTGATCAGCAGGCAACACTTTCCCCGGCATAGCCGGAAACACCGGCCGCTCCGCCCCCTGCATGTTGTGTGCCGACCACGCATACGACTCCGCCAGCTGCCGCATCAGCCGGGCCGCCTCCGCGCGGTCCGCGTCCAAGCGCTGTTGCGCCGCGTACGCCTGTTGCTGCGTGGGGCCCTGCCCCTGCAGGCCGCCGCCCCCACTCCCACCCCCGCTCAACGGCGGTGCAACCGCCCCCACTTGCCCCGCATGGGCACCCCGGTACGCATCCAGCACCGTCCTCGCCCCCGTCGAAACCTCCGGCATCGACGAGTGGACGCGCGCCAGCGTCTCCGCCGCGTGACCCATCCACGTGCCCGCCGTACCGCTGAACGCGCTCAGCCGCTGCGTCGCGTTCGCCAGGTCCGAGCCCCACGTGCGGAACGCCTCGCCGCCCTCGCCCTCCCACGCGACGTGAGCGGTGTGCTTCTTGAGATCCTCGCCGATCTCACTGAGCGCCTTGGCCGCATCCGCAAGCTTGCGGCTCAGTTCCGCGGCGGCCGGCGGCGATGCCTGTGCCACCATCGCGCGCAGCTCCTCGTGCGACTTCGACTCGAAGTCCGACACGGTGAACAGGCCGCTCACCGGCTGCCTGATCGCCGGGCCGGCGAAGCCGGCACCACCGACCGCGGGGGTGGTCATCAGATCACCCCCGCGTCATCGGCACCGATCCCGCCGCCGTGCCCGCGCTGCTGCTCCGCACTCACGTCCGCCCCGCCCGTCCCGTCCCTCGTCCACCCGTGTTGACGGGACGCAGACTACTGTCCGGCACTGACGGGCCGCCTGAGTACGCGTACTCAGGTACTCGGTCAGCCCTGCTTCGGTCCCGCCTGCTGCACGACCTCGAACGACCACAGCGTGGAGTCCGCAGCAGCCGGCCGCTGCTGGGGGGCGCCCTCGCCGCCGCTCTGGTGGGCCGACCGCATCGGGCCCTCCATCCACGCCTTGAAGTCCTCCTCGCTGCGCCAGCGCGTGTAGACGAGGTACTTGTCGGTGCCCTCCAGCGGGCGAAGCAGCTCGAACCACTCGAAGCCGTCGGAGTTCTCCACGACACCGGCACGCGAGGCGAAGCGCTGCTCCAGCACCTCGCGTTGCTCGGCGGGGACGGTCAGGGCGTTGATCTTCACGATGCTCATGACCTCATCCTGCCGCAGGCACCTCGCGTCGGCGTCGCCGGGGACCGGCTGTGACGGTCGGCCACGACAAGCCCCTCACAGGTGACCGTGCGCCCGTAGGGTGAGTCGTCGTGAAGACCCCCGACGAACTGCGTGTCGCGCTCGCCCGTCTCGCCCCGCACCGGCTGGCCGAGATGGAGCGGCAGAAGAACGAGGCGTTCCAGCTCGCGGCCACGAGCAACAGCATCGGGCCGATCCGCGGCTGGTTGACCGTCTGGTCGGGTGAGGTCGAAGTGGAGCGCCGCCCCGACCTCCTGGTGAGGCGCCGGGCCGCGGAGCATGCGGTGCAGACCCTCGACCGGGACGATCCGGCGTGGCGTGCCGGCATGGACGAGCTCCTGGCCGTCGTGAAGGAGTCCCGTGAGGCGGCGGCCGGGTGAGCCGAACGCTCCGCGGGAAGTGTGGGTCGTCGGCTGCAGGCCCGTTGTGGCTTGTCGCGCAGTTCCCCGCGCCCCTTATGGCCCCCCGTGCGCTAACTTCGTCTCGCCCCCGAGAGTCCCCCGAGAGTCCCCCGGGTGACCCGGGGGTGACCTGCCTCCGATCCCGTGGACTCAGTAAGGTCTCAAAGAGCTCGACGAGGTGACCGGACTGGGCGACCGGAGGAGCGGCTAAGCGTGGCGGAAGCAGAGCGGAGCGGGCTCGGAGGCCCGCTGAGGGACGGCTCCCGCACCGGCATGGTGCTGGGGGTCCTCTGGGGGCTCGCCGGGCTGCTCGCCGTGCGTCAGGCCGCCGCCGTGCTGCGGCTTCCGCCCGAGCGGCGGTTCACCGATCTGGCCACCTGGATCGGCGACAACGGTGTGCTGCACGTGCGCGGCTCGCTCTACGACACCGACCGGTTCACCGGCACCCCGTTCGCCGGACTCGTCCTCAAACCGCTGAGCCGGGCCGCCGAGCAGAGCCTCGGCATCGCCTGGACCTTCGGCACGCTGCTCCTCGTCGTCGCCCTCGCGCTCGTCGTCGCGCGCTCCGTGCCGGAGCCGGTCCCGCGGCGCACCGCGCTGCTCGCCGCACCCGTCGCCGTCATCCTGACCGTGGCCTCGCTGCCCGTGCGCAACACCTTCACGCTCGGGCAGACCAGCATCATCCCCGTTCTGCTTGTTGTTCTCGCCTGTTGTCCACCGCGTCCTGCACAGGACGACGGGCCGGGCCCCGGCATCCTCGTCGGTCTCGCCGCCGCCCTGCAGCCCGCCGTGCTGCTCTTCGCGCCGCTGCTCTGGTTCACAGGGCGGCGGCGCGCTGCTTTTGCCGGTGGCGTCACCTTCGCCGTCTGCACGGTCCTCGCCTGGGCGGCTCTGCCCGACGACTCGTGGGCCTACTGGGTGCACCACATCGCCGGCGCCGGCCTCGGCAGTCACCCCGACGGGCTCGCCAACCAGTCCCTGCACGGACTGCTGCTCCGCATCGGTCTGCACGGCCCCGCCGAACTCGCGCTCTACGCACTGCTGTCCGCGGCCGTGGCCGTCATCGGTCTGCGCCGCGCCGTGCGCTACGCCCGCGACGGGCAGCTGCTGCTGGCCACCGCCCTCACCGGCTGCGTCGCCGTCGCCGTCTCGCCCACCGCCTGGCAGCACCAGCAGCTGTGGATCCTGCTCGCCGTCGTCGGCCGGGTCGGCCGACGGCGCGCCGGCCGGCTGGTGTGGCCCCTGCTCGTCGTGCTCGCCATGACGCTCCCCAGCACCGTCCTCGTACCGCCGAACCCCGTGCTCGGCCCGCTCGGCGACAACGCCCCGCTGCTGGCCGCCCTGCTGGCCGCCTGCGCGGTGCCGTTCCTGTCGCGCGGCGCGGAGCTGTGGGAGCGGCCGGAGCCGACCCCGGTCGCCGAGCCGCAGCGCGGGCGCTGGTCCTGGGTGCCGCTGCTCGGCTTCTGGAGGCGTCCGCTCGACCGTCCGAACCTGTTGCTGGAGCTGATGTTGATACGGGTCGGCTACTGGGCCTACTCCTACGTCCGCGCCCAGGCCCCCGACTCGCGCAGCCTGGCGGAGTCGCACGGCCGGCAGATACTCGGCATCGAGCGTTTCCTGCACATGGACGTCGAGCACGCCTTCAACCACTTCGTGGCGGGCACCGACCGGCTCGCGGACGCCATGGACTACTACTACGGCACGTTCCACTTCATCGTGCCGGTGTCCCTGCTGGCCTTCCTCTACGTGCGCCGCCCCGCGCTCTACCGCTGGGGCCGCACCGGGCTGGCCGTCGCGACGCTGCTGGCGCTCGCCGGGTTCTGGCTCTACCCGCTGGCCCCGCCGCGGCTGATGCCGGGCCTCGGCTTCATCGACACCGCCAACGGGCCGCAGGACCTGGCCCACCCCGACTTCGGGGCGCTGACGGAGCTGTCCAACCAGTACGCGGCGATGCCCTCGCTGCACATCGGCTGGTCGCTGTGGTGCGGGATCGTGATCGCCGTGATCGCGCCCAAGAGGTGGATGAAGGCGCTGGGCATGCTCTACCCGCTGCTCACCTTCTCGGTGATCATCGGGACGGCCAACCACTATGTGCTGGACGCGCTGGGCGGGGTGCTGGTCGTCGCCTGCGGCTTCGGCATCCAGTACGTGCTGACCGGGCCCGGGCGGCGGGCGCCCGCCGTGATCCCCGGGGCGCGGGGGGAGAGCGATCCGGTCGCGCCCGAGCCGGTGCGGGCCTAGCGGCCCGCTGGGAGCGGCTGTTCTGCGGGTGCGGGTCTGTTGTGGCTTGTCGCGCAGTTCCCCGCGCCCCTGACGGGGTGCGGGCTGCTCAAATGGTCAGCTCGTCAACTGCCCACCGTGATCTGCTGCGTCGAGTCCGTCGCGTCCGTCACGCTGTACGTCGCGTTGAAGACCGACGTGGTGGCGGCGGTCGGGCAGCCGAAGCCGCCGGTGACGGTGACGGGCACGGAGGCGCCGCTGACGGCGAACTGCGACGGCGCGCCGTTGGTGAACGTCGTGTCGAAGGACGCGGTCCCGCTGGGTGCGGCGGTCACCGTACACTCGGCCAGGCCGGTGGTCTGGAGGACGAGGCCGCCCTGGGGGATGGTCATCGTGGCGGTGATCGGCGACCCGTTCTGCATCGAGATGCCCCAGACGCCGGACGTGGTGACGGTGACGGTCACGCCGGGGAGGTTGGCGCTGCAGTCGGAGTACGTGGGGGCGTTGACCGAACTGGCCACCGGACCGGCGGGGTTGGCGTTGCCGGGCGCCGCGGGTATCTGGTTGTTGGCCGTGGTGCCGTCGGGCTGGCTGGTGGAGACGTTGCACGTGACGGTCACGGAGCCGGCCTGGAAGGTGGCCTGTCCGTTGAGGGTGGCGGCGAAGAAGTGCCCGGCGGGGGAGACGGTGGTGGACCCGGCGTCGGCCGGTCTCGCGCTGGCCGAGCCGGCCAGGCCGAGGCCGAGTGCGGCGAGAAGGGCGAGGCCGGCACCGGAGGCGACGAGCGGGCGCGCAATGCGGAAGGTCATCTGATCTCCTTGGGTGGGGACTGCGGAAGCGGTTCCGCGCCGGGCGCGGGGTCGTTCTCCGGCAGTGGTGCGGGCGCCGGTGTCCACGCAAAGGTCATGGCCCCGCCGACGATGCCGAGGACCGTGCCGATCAGGAAGCCGCCCAGGTTGGACATCACCAGCGCGGCCGTGGCCATCAGGACGGTGAGCACCCCGGCGAGCGAGCGGTACTGCGGGGCGAACCAGGCCGTCAGGCCCATGACGACCATCACCAGGCCCATGAGGACCGAGGGGATGCCCGCGATGCCCTGCTCCAGCATGATCTTCAGCGGGGCCAGCGGGAGGGCGCAGATCTCCGCGCCCGCGACGACGGTGACCAGGCCGCCCCAGAACGGGCGGCCCTTGCGCCACCGTCGCCAGGTGCTCCGGAGGTGGCGCGGGGTGCGCGGGGTGGGGGCGTCCGACGTGGAGCGGTCCACGTCAGAAGCACTCCTTCCTGCCCAGGCCGATCTTCATGTCGAGGCCGGACAGCTTGAACGTTCCTGCATTGGTCGCCCAGGCGGTCTGCTTGACGTCGCTGATCTCGAGCCGCCGGGCCTGCTGGCCGAAGGCGTCCTGCAGGCCCTGGGCGCTTTTCGGGCCCTTGTCGAGGGTCGACGCGTCCCGGCCGATCTCGACGTCCCTGAACACCGCGTCGCCGGACATCTGGGTGGCGTCGATGAACAGGTTCTCGGCCTCGACCGGCTTGTCGCCCTTGCCCGCGGTGAGCTGCAGCGAGATGTCGCCGAGCATCGGCAGCGTGGTCACCACCGACTGGCACAGCGAATGGATCTTGGCGCTCTTGATGGCGGTGACCGCGACCGGCAGCAGCTTGCCGCGGGCGTTGCGGTCCACGCCGCCGTACTGGGCGAAGCCGTCGCCCTCCATGCTCTGGGCACGGATCTTGAACTCCTGCCCGGAGACCGCGAACGAGGCCGCCAGGGCACCGTCGGCGAGGGCGACGGCCAGCGCGGCCGTGACGGCGAACCCGGGCACGGCCAGGACGGCGAACCTGCGCCACCTGACCTTGCCGGTCACCTGTCTTCCTTGATCGTCCTTCATGTGGATTCCCCTCGGACGGTGTGGGGTTGGCGGTCATGGGGGTGCGTGGTCGCACGCGCAAAGGTGCCGCCCCGGAAGGTGTACCCGAGGGTAAGTCCGCCCTTATTGGCCTGACAAGGGGTCAGGTATGGTCCAGATCAAGGGAGTTGGGGATCTCGGGTGGGCGGGTGGGTGGGGTCGCGGGGGTCATGGTCCGTAGACCACCTGCAGTTCCTTGATCCCGTTCAGCCACGCCGAGCGCAGCCGCCGCGGCTCCCCGGCCGCGCGGATGCCCGGCACCGCGTCGGCGATCGCGCGGAAGACCAGGTCGATCTCCAGCACCGCCAGCGACCTGCCCAGGCAGAAGTGCGGGCCCCCGCCGCCGAAGCCCAGGTGGAAGTTGGGGTCGCGGGTGATGTCGAAGGCCTCGGGGCGGTCGAAGACCTCGGGGTCGTGGTTGGCGGAGGCGTAGAAGAGGCCGACCCGCTGCCCCTCCCGCACGGTCACGTTCCCCAGCCGCACGTCGCGTGTCGCCGTGCGCTGGAAGGAGACGACCGGGGTGGCCCAGCGCACGATCTCCTCGGCCGCGGTCGCGGGGCGTGCGTGCCGGTAGAGCTCCCACTGGTCGGGGTGGGTGAGGAAGGCGTGCATGCCGTGGCTGATGGCGTTGCGGGTGGTCTCGTTGCCGGCGACGGCCAGCATCAGGACGAAGAACCCGAACTCGTCGGAGCCCAGGCTGCCTTCGCCCTCGGCGGCCACCAGCCGGCTGACGATGTCCCGGGCGGGGCGGGCGGCGCGCGCGCCGGCCAGGTCCATCGCGTAGGAGATGAGCTCCGCGGCGGCGAGGGCGCCGGTCTCCTCGGTGACGGCGAGCTCGGGGTCGTCGTAGGCGATCATCCGGTTCGACCAGTCGAAGATCTTCGCCCGGTCGCGCTGGGGGATGCCGATGAGCTCGGCGATGGCCTGCAGGGGCAGTTCACAGGCGATGTCGGTGACGAAGTTGCCGCTGCCGCGCTCGCGGGCAGCCGCCACGATGGTGCGGGCCCGTTCCCGCAGGGCGGTCTCCAGGGCCCGGACCGCCCGCGGGGTGAAGCCGCGCTGCACGATCTGCCGGACGCGGGTGTGCTCGGGCGGGTCCATGTTGAGCATCATCAGCTTCTGTGCGTCGATCGCCTCCGGCGAGATGCCGGGGTGGAAGCGGATGACGGAGGTGTTGCGGGCGGAGGAGTAGTCCTCGGGCCGGGTGGAGACCTCCCGGACGTCCGCGTGCCGGGTCACCACCCAGTAGCCGTCGTCCCCGAACCCGGCCAAGCCGTGCGGCTGGGCGTTCCACCACACCGGGGCGGTCCGCCGCAGCCGGGCGAACTCCGGGAGCGGGACGCGCCGCCGGTAGAGGTCGGGGTCGGTGAAGTCGAATCCGTCGGGCAGCGCCGGGCAGTCCATCCTTGGTCACCTCACATCTGACGTGACGTCAGAAAAGTTGCCGTGACCGTACTGACGGGCCCCCGGGGCGACAAGGGAGGCGACGCCATCTGTTGCGCAGGGGCGGCCTGCGCGACCCTTGCGTACCGGGGGTAGCAGTCATAAGACTGCGAGCGGGACGAGAAGACGAGAACACGTACTACTTCTGCTGCCGCGGGCACCGGGAAGCCCGCGGACACGAGGAGAGGGCGAGTCATGGCCGCGGAACCCGTCATCGTCGAAGCCGTACGCACCCCCATCGGCAGGCGCGGAGGAGCGCTCGCCAACCTCCACCCCGCCTACCTGCTGGGAGAGACCTACCGGGAGATCCTCGCGCGCACCGGCATCCAGCCCGACTGCGTCGAACAGATCGTCGGCGGCACCGTCACCCACGCCGGCGAGCAGTCCATGAACCCCGCCCGCACCGCCTGGCTCGCCATGGGGCTGCCCTACGAGACCGCGGCCACCACCGTCGACTGCCAGTGCGGCTCCTCCCAGCAGGCGAGCCACCTCGTCGCCAACATGATCGCGAGCGGCGTCGTCGACATCGGTCTCTCCTGCGGTGTCGAGGCCATGTCCCGCGTGCCGCTCGGCAGCGGCTCCCGGCACGGGCCCGGCAAGCCCTTCCCCGACGAGTGGAACGTGGACCTGCCCAACCAGTTCGAGGCCGCCGAGCGCATCGCCCGCAAGCGCGGCCTGACCCGCGAGCGCGTCGACGCCCTCGGCCTGCTCTCCCAGCAACGGGCCGCCCGTGCCTGGGCGGAGGAACGTTTCAAGCGGGAGACCTACGCGGTCCAGGTGCCCACCACGGAGGAGGAGCAGCACGCAGGGCAGGGCATGTGGCGCCTCGTCGACCGCGACGAGGGGCTGCGCGACACCAGCATGGAGGCGCTCGCCGGTCTCAAGCCCGTCATGCCCACCGCCGTCCACACCGCGGGCAACACCTCGCAGATATCCGACGGCGCCTGCGCCCTGTTATGGGCGTCCAAACGCATGGCCCGCGCCCTGCGGCTGCGCCCCCGGGCCCGGATCGTCGCGCAGGCGCTCGTCGGCGCCGACCCGCACTTCCATCTCGACGGGCCGGTCGACGCGACGCGGGCCGTCCTGGGCAAGGCCGGGATGTCGCTGCGCGACATCGACCTCGTGGAGATCAACGAGGCCTTCGCGTCGGTGGTGCTCTCGTGGACGCACGTCTTCGAGCAGGACCTGGAGAAGGTCAACGTCAACGGGGGCTCCATCGCCCTCGGCCACCCGGTCGGTGCGACCGGCGCCCGGCTGATCACCACCGCGCTGCACGAACTGGAGCGTACGGACAAGGAGTTCGCCCTCGTCGCGATGTGCGCGGGCGGGGCGCTGGCGACGGGGACGATCATTCAGCGGCTTTGAACCGTGCGGGCGCCTCGAACGCGGCCCGCCGGGTCGCCCGGCGCAGGGCCCTGAGGACGACCGGGCCGAGCGCGAGCGTCGCGGTCACCGTGACGAGCGCGCGCGGCAGGTCCCAGCCGAGGGACGTGGCCAGGCAGTACGCCACGAAGCGCGCCAGGTTGTCGGGGAGCGGGTCGCCGGGGACGAAGGACACCCCGGAGGCCAGGGAGCCGATGTAGGGCCAGCCCTGGAGGTTCATCACCGTGCCGTAGAGGACGGACGCGACCGCCCCGTACGCGGCCAGCATCGCCGACTCCCGCCGCCCGCGCAGCCGGTCGGGCGCGGGCAGCAGGCCCGCGCCCATGGAGACCCAGCCCATGGCCAGCATCTGGAACGGCATCCACGGCCCGACGCCGCCGGTCAGCAGGGCCGACGCGAACATCGAGAGCGAGCCGAGGACGAACCCGAAGCCGGGGCCGAGGACGCGGCCGGACAGCACCATCAGGAAGAACATCGGCTCGATGCCGGCCGTGCCCGCACCGAGGGGGCGGAGCGCGGCCCCCGCGGCGGCGAGGACGCCGAGCATGGCGATGGCCTTGGCGTCCAGGCCGGAGTCGGCGATCGTCGCCACGACGACGGCGAGGAGGAGGGGGAGCAGGGCGGCGAACAGCCAGGGGGCGTCGTTCGCATGCGCGAGGCTCGACGTGGGGGCGGCCATGAGGGGCCAGGCGAACGCGGCTACGCCGATGGCGGACACCAGGAGGAGGGCGGCCACCGAGCGGGCCCCGAGACGGATCGCTCGGGCCTGGCGGTCGGCCGGTCCGGCACCGCCGGATTCCGCCGTCGTGGTTGCTCGCCGTTGCGGCGGGGGAGAAGGGGCCGCAGGCCCCTTGACGAACCCCCTCACGCCATCACCCCCAGCGCCTCCCGCACCTGTGGCACCGTCAGCCACGGCTGCGGGGCCAGGATCTTCGAGACCTGGGGGGCGAAGGACGGGGACGAGACCACGACCTCCGCGGTCGGGCCGTCCGCCACGATCTCGCCCTCGGCCAGGATCAGGACGCGGTGCGCCAGTTCCGCCGCGAGCTCCACGTCGTGCGTGGCCAGCACGATGGCGTGCCCCTCGGCGGCGCGGGCTCGGAGGATCTCCACCAGGCGGGCCTTGGCCGCGTAGTCGAGGCCGCGCGTGGGTTCGTCCAGGAGCAGGAGAGGGGGACGGGCGGCGAGCACCACCGCCAGGGCGAGCGCGAGGCGTTGGCCCTCGGAGAGGTCGCGGGGGTGGGTGGCGTCGGGTATGTCCGGCAGCAGGTCGGAGACCAACTCCCGGCAGGTGCCGGGGTTTGCGCCCGCGTCCTGGTCGGCGGCGGTGCACTCCGCGGCCACCGTGTCCGCGTACAGCAGGTCGCGCGGGTCCTGCGGGACGAGGCCGACGCGCCGGAGGAGCCGGCGCGGGTTCGTGCGGTGCGGTACGGCGTCGCCGACGCGCACCGTGCCGCGGGCGGGTTCGTGCATGCCGACGAGGGTGCGCAGGAGGGTCGACTTGCCGGCTCCGTTGCGGCCCATGAGGGCGACGGTCTCGCCGGCCCGGACGGTCAGGCCGATGTCGCGCAGCGCGTCGACGCGGCCGTGGCGGACGGCCAGGCCGGACGCTTCGGCGACGGGTGCGGGAGCGGCCTCGGCGCGGGCCGGTTTGCGGAACAGGCCGGCGCGGCGCTGCCGCGGGGGTGCGGGTGCGGGCGCGGGTTCCGGGACCGACCCGGCGAGGCGCTCGCGCAGCGGGGCCGCGCGGCGGCGGGCGTCGCGGACGGAGAGGGGCAGTGGGGACCACCCGGCGAGCCGGCCCAGGGCCACCACCGGCGGCTGGACGGGCGAGACCGCCATGACCTCGGCCGGGGTGCCGGTGACGGGGGCCGCGCCGGGGGAGGGCAGCAGGATCAGCCGGTCCGCGTACTGGACGACGCGCTCCAGGCGGTGTTCGGCCATCAGCACGGTGGTGCCGAGGTCGTGCACCAGGCGCTGCAGCACGGCCAGCACCTCCTCGGCGGCCGCCGGGTCCAGGGCGGAGGTGGGCTCGTCCAGGACCAGCACCTGCGGGTGCGTGGTCAGCACCGAGCCGATGGCGACGCGCTGTTGCTGCCCGCCGGAGAGGGTGATGATGGGCCGGTCGCGCAGGGCGGCGAGCCCGAGCAGGTCCAGGGTCTCCTCGACGCGGCGGCGCATGGTGTGCGGGGCGAGACCGAGGGACTCCATGCCGTAGGCGAGTTCGTCCTCGACGGTGTCGGTGACGAAGTGCGCGAGGGGGTCCTGGCCCACCGTGCCGACGACGTCGGCGAGTTCGCGGGGGCGGTGCGTGCGGGTGTCACGTCCCGCGACGGTGACGCGGCCGCGGAGGGTGCCGCCGGTGAAGTGCGGAACGAGGCCGCTGACGGTGCCGAGGAGGGTGGACTTGCCGGTGCCGGAGGGGCCGACCAGCAGGCACAACTCGCCCTCGGGGACGGTGAGGTCCGCGTTGTGGAGGGTGGGGGTGTCGGCGCCGTCGTAGGTGACGGACACGTTCTCGAACCGGATCACTGTGCAGCCTCGTCGTCGTGGGTGGATTTTCTTTGCCCCTGACCCGCCCCTTCCCGTTTCCTGGGGGCTGCCGCCCCCAGACCCCCGCTGATCGCGGCTTCGCCGCTCGTCCTCAAACGCCGGACGGGCTGATTTGTGCCCGTGCCGGGCAACTTCAGCCCGTCCGGCGTTTGAGGACCGGGGGTTCGGGGCCGGGGCACCCCAACAAACGCCGGCAGCAAACCGATCAGCACCGCCCCCGCCGCCCCCAGCGGCAACACCGGTGCCGTCAGCGGGACCACACCCGGGTGCAGCGGAGCCTCCGGTGCCAGAGCCATCAGCACCGCCACCGCGATGCCCGACCCCGACACCAGCCACGCCCGCACCCCCCACACATCCGGCCGGTACCGGGTCCGAACGGACCGGCGTCCGCCCAGCAACAGCCCCCCGAGCGCGGCCGCCAGGCCGAGCAGCAGGACGGGGACGCCGTACCCGGCACCCTCGTCCGCCAGCAGCCCGTACGTCCCGGCGCACACCCCGGTCAGGCCCCCGAGCGTCAGGACGTTCGTCACGTGCCGTACGGAGCGCGGGACTTGGGCCGTGCGCCCGTAGCCCCGTGCGTCCATCGCCGCCGCCATGGCCACCGACCGTTCCAGCGCGCCCTCCAGCACCGGCACCCCCACCTGCAGCAGGGCCTTCGGGCCCCGGTCCGGGCGGCCCCGCAGGCGCCGGGCGGCGCGCAGCCGGGCCACGTCCGCGACCAGGTTCGGCGCGAACGTCATCGCGACCACGACCGCCACCCCGGCCTCGTACAGCGCACCCGGCAGGGACTTCAGCAGCCGCGCCGGGTTGGCGAGGGCGTTCGCCGCGCCCACGCAGACCAGCAGGGCGGCCAGCTTCAGCCCGTCGTACAGGGCGAAGACCAGGCCCTCCGCGGTCACCCGGCCGCCGATGCGCACCCCGCGCGCCCAGTCGGGCAGCGGGACCTCGGGGAGCGTGAGCAGCGTGTGCGTACCGGGGATCGGCGAGCCCAGGAGCACCGCGAAGACCAGGCGGATGCCGATGACGGCCAGCCCGAGCTTGAGGAACGCCCCGTACGAGCGCGCCCACGGCGCGTCCGTCCGCCGGGCCGCCACCACATAGCCCGCGACGCCGACGAGCAGGCCGAGCAGCAGGGGGTTGGTCGTCCGCGATGCCGCCGCGGCCAGCCCCAGGGCCCAGATCCACCATGCGCCGGCGTGCAGAGCGCCGCTGTTCCTCACCCGATGTTCCCTGTCCGCGTTCCTATCCGCGCCGGCGGCGGGTCTGCCAGACGGCGGCCGCGCCGAGGACGGCCACGGCCGCGATGCCCGCGACCAGGCCGGCGGAGGGCCCGCCGTCGTCCTTCTTCTTCTCCGGTCCGGCCGCGGGCCTGCTGCCGCCGCCCACCTGCTCGCCGCAGCCCGACTCCGGGTATCCGGCGATCGCGCACAGCAGCGCGGAGGAGTTGTAGCGCAGCGGCTTCGCCACCGCGGCCAGCGCCTCCCCGGCGCTCGCGTCCGTGCCGACCTGCGCGCACGCGGTGCGCGCGGCCGGCGGGGCGGCGCCCGCGGGGGCGTCCGCGGCCGTGCCGAAGTCGAGGACGACGGCCACCCGCTTGCTGCCGTCCTTCGCGGGCGTGGCGTCGCACACCGCCGCGAAGTCGGCCGCGCCCCGCGGCTTCGCCGCCTGCGCGGAGTCCTCGCTGACGGCGAAGCGGAAGCCGATCGTCTCCCCGTCGCCGGGGCGTGCGGTGGCGGGGCCCTGCGTGGCGTACGTCCAGTCCTTGCCGCCGCCCGCCGCCTGCCAGAAGGACCAGTAGCGGTAGCCGGCCGCCTGCGCGGGGGCCGCGCCGAGCACTGCGAGCATCCCGGCCGCCAGAAGCGCACCGGCTCCGCGCATCACCCGTGTCACTGCTGGTTCTTCTTCATGCGGCCGCTGAGGAGGATGCCGACGCCGACGCTGGCGATGAAGGCGGCGCCCAGGACCCACCAGCGGGTGGAGTCGCTGCCGCCGTCCTTCTTCTCCTCGGCCGACGGCTTCTCCGAAGCCGCGGCCTCCGGCTTCGGGCCCGTCGCGGCGAGCTGCTGCACCAGGTCCGCGCCGCCGAAGGCGCGCGGGTCGGCGCCCGCGGTGTGCGCGGCGAGGATCAGCTTGGCGAGGCGGCCCGGGTCGCCCGCGGCCCACTCGGCGGTCTTGCTGTCCTTGGACTGCAGCCACGCCAGCGGCTTGCCGGCCGCCTCGCGGTGCCCGCCCGCGGCGAGGGCGATCACGGCGTCGGCGGTGGCGCCGAAGTCGGGGCCCTCCGGGGCGCCCGGCATCGAGGACTTCAGCTGCCCGCCGTTCGCGTCGAGCTTCTTCGCCAGGTAGCCGGCGACGGCGTCGGCCGCAGCGGCCGCGTCCTTGGGCTTCGCGCTGTCGTCGCCCGCGCAGTCCAGCGGCTTGACGGGCTTGTCGCCCTTGTCCGGTGCACCGGCCCCGAAGCCCTTGCCGAGGGCGGCCAGGGCGGCCGCGGTCGAGGCGAGGTCGTTGGCCTGCAGCTCGCCGTTCTGCGGGAGGTAGGCGAACGCGCCGCGCTCGTCCTCCTTCTTGTCGCAGCCGAGCTGGAAGGACAGCAGCGCGTCGTACGGGCTCTTGCCGCCCTTGCCGGTGGCCTTCGCCGGGTCCTGGCCCGCGGCGGCGAAGGCGCCGGCCGCGATGGAGGTGGAGTTGGCGTCGCTGGCCGCGCCGGGGGTCATGCCCCAGCCGCCGTCCTC
This sequence comes from Streptoverticillium reticulum, assembly GCF_047456005.1. Taxonomy (NCBI): domain Bacteria; kingdom Bacillati; phylum Actinomycetota; class Actinomycetes; order Kitasatosporales; family Streptomycetaceae; genus Streptomyces; species Streptoverticillium reticulum. Next base: position 5,868,510 of record NZ_CP179755.1, read on the forward strand.
GTTCTGGTGCTCCTTGAGCCAGCCGAGGCCCTTCTGCACGGCGCCGTCCCGGCCGCCCACGGCGGCGAGGCCCTGCACGGCGGCGGAGGTCGCGTCCGTGAACTCGCCGGCCTTGGGGTCGCAGGCCTTGCCGGTGTCGGCCCGGTAGCCGGCGAAGCCGCCGTCGGAGCACTGCTGGCCCGCCAGCCAGTCCACGGCCGCGGGGGCCGGGGAGACGCCCACCGCGTGCTGGGCGACGAGGGCGAGCGACTGCCGGAAGACACCGTCGAACTTGGGGTCCTTGGCGCCGTACAGACCCGGGGCCGCCGGGGACGGGGAGCCGTCGGCGAAGGCCGCGGGCGCTGCGGCGGCGCCCAGCACGGCGGCGGTGGCCAGGGCCACGGCGCCGCGGCGCGCGTGGACGGCGAAGGAGGGGGCCATGGGGGTCGGTGCCTCTCGGTGTCTGTACGAGTCCGTACGGGAGGGCGTACGCAGCCGCGCGGCGGTCGCCGCGCCGGGGCGCGGGGCACCGGCCCGGCCCCGCATACCTCGACGGGTGAGCCTTTTCCGCCTCGGTACGGGTGCTCCGGCTCACAGGGCCCGGGGCCCTGCTCACGGTTGCGGGTCAGCGCCGGATTCGCACCGGCTTCCCCCGTTCCGAGGTGGGATGAAGTTGTCCCGGACACCTTAACCGGATGCCCGCATGCGTGGCGGGGCGGTTACGTACCGCACATGCGCATGCATTGCCCGTCCTGCGGGGAGCTGCTATCCCCATCTGATGGGGCATCTGATGGGACGTCAGATAGGGAGGGGTCACAGATGACCGGAATCGCCGAGCACGGACAGCTCTTCATCGGCGGCACCATGGTGGAACCGGCGACGGACGCCGTGCTCGACGTCGTCTCGCCGCACACCGAGGAGACCATCGGGCGCGTGCCGCACGCCGCGCCCGCCGACGTGGACCGGGCCGTGGTCGCGGCCCGTACCGCCTTCGACTCCGGGGTGTGGGCCGGGCTGCCGCCGGACGAGCGGATCGCGGTCGTCACCCGCATCAAGGACGCGATCGCCGCCCGGTACGAGGAGTTCGCCCGCGTCATCTCCGCGCAGAACGGCTCCCCCTACTCCTGGAGCGTCCTCGCGCAGGCGCTCGGCGCGGTGATGGTGTGGGACTGCGCCATCTCCGTGGCCCGGGACTTCCCCTACGAGGAACGCCGGGCCGGCGCGCTCGGCCCGCTGCTCGTGCGGCGCGAGCCGGTCGGGGTGGTGGCGGCCGTGGTGCCCTGGAACGTGCCGCAGTTCACCGCGGCCACGAAGCTGGCGCCCGCGCTGCTGGCCGGCTGCTCGGTGATCCTCAAGCCGTCGCCCGAGACGCCGCTGGACGCGTACCTCCTCGCGGAGATCGCCGCGGAGGCAGGGCTGCCGGAGGGCGTGCTGTCGGTCCTGCCCGCCGGGCGGGAGACCGGCGAGTACCTCGTCGGGCACCCCGGCGTCGACAAGGTGGCCTTCACCGGGTCGGTCGCGGCGGGCAAGCGCGTGATGGAGGTCGCCGCGCGCAACCTGACCCGCGTCACGCTCGAACTGGGCGGCAAGTCCGCCGCCATCGTTCTGCCGGACGCCGACCTGGACGCGGCCGTCGCGGGCATCGTGCCCAGCGCCTGGATGAACAACGGCCAGGCGTGCGTTGCCCAGACCCGCATCCTGGCCCCGCGCGTCCACTACGCGGAGCTCGCCGAACGGTTGGCCGCGGCCGCCGCGGAGTTGACCGTCGGCGACCCGCTCGACCCGGCGACCGCGGTCGGCCCGCTGGTGACGCGGCGGCAGCGCGACCGCTCGCTGGAGTACATCGCATTCGGGAGGGAGGAAGGAGCCAAGATCCTCGCGGGCGGCGGCCGTCCGGCCGGCCGGGAGAAGGGCTGGTACGTCGAGCCGACGCTCTTCGGGGACGTGGGCAACGCGATGCGCATCGCCCGCGAGGAGATCTTCGGCCCGGTCGTCTGCCTGCTGCCCTACGAGGACGAGGAGGAGGCCGTCGCGATCGCCGACGACTCGGACTACGGGCTGTCGGGCAGCGTGTGGACGGCGGACGTCGAGCGGGGCGTGGAGGTGGCGCGCAGGGTGCGCACGGGGACGTACTGCGTGAACACCTTCAGCCTGGACATGATGGGGCCCTTCGGGGGCTACAAGTCCTCGGGGATGGGTCGGGAGTTCGGGCCGGAGGGGTTTGCGGAGTATCTGGAGCACAAGACGATTCACCTGCCGGCGGGGTGAGGGGTGAGGCGTTACGAGCTCACAGGAAAAGGGTTTGAGCGAGGCGGCGACCCGCTGCTACTTTCGTGGCGGACCGTGAAGTCGTCGTATGGAGGTGAGACCCGTGAACACAGTTACCCATGGGTGCTCCCTCAACCCGTCACGGTCCGGCGGCTGACGTTCGGTGTCGCCAGGAGCGCCTGAGATCGAGGCACTCCTGGAAAGGGACTCCGATGAACACGAAGCCTTTCACATCCGGCCTGAGCGAGAACGCGGTGAGGATCACGCGCGTCGCGGACAGGCAATGGCATGCACTGGATGACGACCTGGTGGTCGGCCGCGGACATGCGGAACACCGGCCCGACGGGCGCTTGTTCGTCAGCATCGACGCCTGGCACGACGCCACCTTCGACCGACTCGCCGAGGCGATGCTGGCGGAATTGCCGGCGCCGCTGTACACGGTGGTCGACGAAGCGGACGTCGAGTTGACGGCCGGCTGGCGCCGGGCCGGTTTCACGATACGGCGCCGCGAGCGGGAGTATGCCGTGCCGACCGACCCGCGGATCACAGGGCTCGAAGAAGTCCTGCCGCCTTCGGGCGTGACGATCGTGCCCGCCGGTCAGGCGGACGAGGGACTGCTGCGGGCGGTGGACCGCGCGATCCGTGACGAAGTCGAGGCGACCGTCGGGTGGCACTCGATGCCCGCGGAGGTGATTCCCCGCCCCGAAGGCGACACCATCGTCGATCCGTCGAAGTACGCGGTGGCCGCGGTGCCGGACCGCTACCTGGGTCTGATCCGGGTGGTGACGGTGAACCGGCCGCGCATCGGGCTGGTCGCGGTCCGGGCCGGCGAGCAGCGCCGCGGCATCGCGCGGGCGTTGGTGGCCCACGCGCTGGGGACGCTGCACCGCTCCGGGTTCGCCGAGGCCTGGACCGAAGTCCAGGAGTCCAACCGAGCAGCCTCGGCGCTGTTCGAGGGCCTCGGCGCCCGGCCGATGAGCAGCAACCTGGAGCTGGTGCGATGACGAAGAACAAGAACGTCATCGAAGTCGAGGGCAAGGTCGTCGAGTGCCTGCGCAGCGCCATGTTCACGGTGGAGCTGGAGAACGGCCACCAGGTGCTCGCGCACATCAGCGGGAAGATCCGCAAGAACTACATCAAGGTCATGCTGGAGGACCGGGTGCTGGTGGAGCTCCCGCCGTACGACCTGACGCGCGGCCGGATCGTGTTCCGGTACCGGAACTGAGTGCTCCGCGGAGGGGTGGTGGGTCAACTGCGGGCTCGTTGTGGCTGGTCGCGCAGTTCCTCGCGCCCCTTCGGGGCACGATCACGCACCACACTTCGCCAAGCCCGCTCAGGTGAACCCGCCCGGCCGAACGTGACTGATGACGGCCGGGCGGGAGGCGGCCTGCGAAGTGATCGGCGCCTCGGGAGTGGAGCGCGTGCTTCCGGCAGCGGAAACCCTTGTGAACGACCCCTGAAAGTCAGGGTTTCCGCTGCCGGAAGGAATGCCACCGCTTGGCGGTTGCGCCGGTCGGCTCCGACCTCCGGTCAGCGGATGGCGGGCGTACGACCGTGCCGCCAGTCGTCGATGCGCTTCCGGATGCCGGACACCATGGGGAGGTTGTCCACTTCCTGGGGGGCGAACCAGCGGACGTCTGTGGACTCGTGGGAGACCGCGAGCTCCTGGGCGGCAGGGACGGGCTGGGCGAGGAAGCAGACGGAGAACTCCTGCCGTACCTCGCCGTCGTCGTAGGCGAAGACGTGCCGGGGGTTGCTGTACGTGCCGATGATTCCCGTCACTTCGACGTCCAAGCCCGTCTCTTCCTTGGTCTCTCGTACGGCACAGTCGGCGAGGGATTCCCCGATGTTCATCGCTCCGCCGGGCAGGGCCCACATGCCGTTGTCACGGCGGCGCTGGAGGAGAATGCGTCCGGCCTGGTCCACGACCACGGCCGATGCGGCCGGCACGAGGCTGTTGGCGGCGGGGGCGTTGGGATCGTCTTCGTAGTCACGTCTGGCCATGTGTGTTGTCTCCCCAGAGCGGTGTTCCGTTGTTCCAGAGCTCTTCGGTGTGCGATGCGAAGCGGTCGAAGAGCCCGTTGTCCTGGTGGCGGCGCAGGTGAAGCGTGGGGGCATCGTGCCCGACGTGGTGGGTCAGCAGAGGCGTCACGATCATGTCGTCGTCGAAGCGGAAGACGGAGAGGTGGGAGTGGCCGTCGCTGAACCGTGCCCTGATCCCGTGCTGGTCCTTGAGCTTCTCCAACTCGGCGAGGGTGACGCGGATGCGGGTGGAGAGGGTCAGTGCGACACCCTCGTCCTGCTCCCGGGTGCGGGTGAGGTCGCTGTCGGGTCTGCCGACGAGGAACCGGACCCGGCAGCCCTGGGCGGCCTTGCGGCGCAGGGCTGTGCCGAAGCGTGCCTGCTCCAGCCAGAGAAAGTAGTTGGTGTAGCCGGCGAAGGTCAGTTCGGCTCGGGCTTGCGTGATCAGTGAGCGCCACAGGACGGCGGGGCAGCCGGACCGGTACGGGTATACGGAGACGATCTCCCGGTCGGGCCCGAGTTTGATCGCCCTTTTCGCCGCCGTAGGCCATAGCACCGTCTCGTCCTCTCCCAGCGCTTCGCAGGCAGCCCATCTGTGCCGGGCGCGGGGAATGCGTCCCGGCTGAGTGATCCACCGGCCCACCGTCTTGAGGTCCACGCCGCACCGCTCGGCGAGCTCGCGGTCCGACAGACGTGCGTTGGACATGGCACGCCGTAGGGCTTCGTTCATGTGTACCCCCGCAGGGACGTTGGGAACGCTTTGCAAGCTAGCCGTACTGCGTTCCCAACGGTCCGCGAACGCAGTTGGAACGCCCCCTTCGGGGCACGAGGGTGATCGGCATGACCGATACGCAATCCAGATGGCTGGGCCTCGGGGCACGCACAGGTGCGTCCCTGCCTGCGCCGACGGCCTACTCGGAGCGGCAGTTGAAGGGTGACGCGTGTTGCTGGTGCCGACTTCCGGACGGTGGTCACGTGCCTGCCGGGTTCCTCCAGATCACCGATTGGTCCGGTGCGACGAGCTCGTGGCAGCTCAAAGCGTGCACTGCCTGCGCGGCGAACTGGCGGATCGGCAAGGGGCCCGCGCGTTGAGCTCAGGACTGACAGTGCTGGGGCTCGACGCGGGGTGGTACGTATGCACGGTGTGCGGGGCATCTTCCGGTGTCGCGATCGCGGTCACTTTGGCGGCGGAAGAAGGCCGGAGGCGTCGTAGGTTCCTGTGCGTCTCCTGCGCGCGGATCGTTTTGCCTGCGTGCGGGCGCCTGGGAAGCCATATGACAGAGCAGCGCTGGGAAAATATGGTCCGGGAGACCGGAGGTGACCGGGCCGGGCGCAGGGTATGCGCTTTGGCGGGAGAATGGACAAATTTCGCGGCACCGTGACCGTTACGGCCATTTCATTCGGCGGAAGAATTTGTAGCGATGTACGAGCTGTTTCGTGCGATCACACGCACCCCGCACCGTTTTGCCAATTCAGCCCCAACCCTTTGGTGAATCCGAGAAAGCCCCGCGAAACTCCCCGCCGAACGGCGTCGTCCTCCGATCTGAACGGTGCGGCTGTGGCAGTCGCGCCAGAAGAGGATGGTGAGGCGTGACCTTGTCCCGGATGTTCCCTGCCCGTCGGCGAGCGGCCGCGGCTGCGGCCGCGTCTTTGGCCGCGATCACCCTGGCCCTGGCCGGTTGCTCGGGCCAGAAGTCGACCGCGCAGTTGGCTGGTTCGGCTGCTTCGGGTGCGACGAAGCCCGGTGCCTCCAACGCGCCGACGGCGTCTTCCGGCGGCGTGCTGTTCGGCGGCGACGCGCAGTTCTCCGGTCTGTCCGGTCTCGGCCGTTCCCCGGCGATCGTGCGCACCTACGACACCGTGGACACCGCCGCCTCGTTCCCCACCGCGGAAGAGACCCAGGCCCTGAACGCCGGAGCAACCCTGCTGGCCAGTCTGGGCACGGGGCCCGACCGGGACTGGGCGTCCATCGCCGCGGGCAAGTCCGACACCGCCGTGCTCGGATATCTGCGTGCCGTCGACAACGCCGCCACGACGCACCACTTGAATACCGTCTACGTGTCGTTCAACCACGAGCCCAACGCGAAGGAAGACGCCAAGAAGGGGAGCCCGGCGCAGTTCGTGGCGGCCTGGCGGCACGTGCACCAACTGGCCGCCGACGCCCACCTGGACGGCCGGAACGGAGGCCACCTGCGCTGGGTGTGGATTCTGACCGCGAACGGCTTCCACCAGCACGGCACCGCCGACCACTACTGGCCGGGTGCCGAGAACGTGGACGTCGTCGGGGTCGACGGATACGTCTCCGGGGGCTGCTCGAAGCAGGCGGAAGGCACCTACACGGACCCGTCCAAGGCCGCCCCCAAGCCCGACACCGTGTTCGGGGCGGCACTGACCTGGAGTGCCGCCCACGCCCCGGGCAAGCCGGTGTTCATCCCGGAGTGGGGCAGCGTCCCGTTCGCCGGACCGGAGGTGCGGGCCTCGTACATCCAGGCCATGACCGGCTACGTGGCGGCCCACCCGCAGATCGGTGCGGTCCTGTACTGGAACGACCACGCGCATCACGACTCCTGCGACTACTCCCTGGGCAGCGACCCCGCAGCGCAGCGTGCCCTCGCCGCCATGGGCCGCAACGCCCACTTCCAGGCGCACCCCTGACGGACTCGACGGAGCCGGTGCCCGTCCTGTCGGCCGGCTCCGGACAAGTTACCCCGCAGGCGTCCTCACCTTCGGTGCACAGTGAGGGTCAGCGGCGTGTCACGGAGACGCAGGGCAAAGACTCTCTGCTGCGGCACTGGAAGATCTTCAGGAGTCGCTGCCCAAGACGAGTTGGGCGGCGGGACGGCAGGGCCTGCCCATGGCCGCGCACCGTTGTTCGAAGCCTACTTGGGCCTTCGTTCGTCTCATGGCCGGCAAGGGGGCGCCTGTGGCCACCAGTTACCACGCCAAGCTACTCATGCGTTCCGCATGGTCACGTCATGACAGCTGTGACTGTTCCGTCACCGGGCGTCGTGGAAATCTCGTCCTGTCAGCGGACAGGCCGAGGGGGGATCGCTCACGATGGACAAGCGGTACGAGGTCCACTGCCTGGTCGACCGGCACTTCTACGAGACCCCGGACCGTCTGACCGCCCCCGGTGCCGAGGGCGACGACGCCCTCTTCGAGCCCGCCCGCAGGCCCGCCCCCGGCAGGTGGCGGACCGCGCGCAGCGGGGACTGGCTGCACCTGATCCCCGACGGGCGGCAACTGCCTCCCCAGGGCTGGAAGATCCATGTGTCGGCCACCGCCGACTCCGCGGAGAAGACGGCCGCCGCCGTGTGGGACTACTGTATTCCGCGGGGCATCTCGTTCAAGTTCGTGCCCAGCCGCCCCCTCCTGCACCTGCGCAACAGCAAGTACGCGGCCCGCGACGGCAGCGGGAAGTTCGTCACCGTCTACCCGCAGGACGAGGAGCAGCTGCACACTGTGCTCACCGAGCTGCACGAGATCGTCGGTGGGCGGCCGGGGCCGTACATCCTCACCGATCTGCGCTGGCACGAAGGGCCGTTGTACGTCCGGTACGGGGCCTTCGAGCGGCGCTACTGCCTGGACGAGCGCGGCACGCTCGTGCCCGCCGTCGAGGACGGCGAGGGCCGGCTCGTCCCGGACACCCGGAACCCCGCCTTCCAGGTGCCCGCGTGGGTGCCCCTTCCGGACTTCCTCGCGCCTCACCTCGCCGCGCGCAACGCCACCACCGTCGGCGAACTGCCCTACCGCATCGAGAAGGCCCTGCACTTCTCCAACGGCGGCGGCGTCTACCGCGGCACCGGCACCCGCGACGGGCGGGCGGTCGTCCTCAAGGAGGGCCGGCCGTACGCCGGGCTCGCCGCGGACGGGGCCGACGCCATCGCCCGGCTGGAGCGGGAGAGGACGGCGCTGGAACGGCTGTCCGGACTCGGCGTCGCCCCCGCCGTGCGCGACTGGTGCACCCTGGGCGACCACCGCTTCCTCGTCATGGACTTCGTCGAGGGCCGCACCCTCAACTCCTACTTCGCCGAACGTCATCCGCTGCTCACCACCGACCCCGACCCCGCCGCGCTCGCCGACTACACGGCCTGGGCCCTGCGGATCCACCGCGCCGTCGAGGAGGCGGTCGAGGCGGTGCACGGCAGGGGAGTGGTCTTCAACGACCTGCACATGTTCAACATCATGGTCGCGCCCGACGAACGGTCCGTCGTCCTCATCGACTTCGAGGCCGCCGCGGACGTCTCCGACCGCAGCCGCCAGGTCGTCGCCCACCCCGGCTTCTGCGCCCCGGCCGGCCGCACGGGCACCGACACCGACCGGTACGCGCTGGCGTGCCTGCGGCTCGCCCTGTTCCTGCCCGTCACCACGCTCCTCGCCGTCGACCGCGGCAAGGCCGCCCACCTCGCGGAGGTCATCGCAGCCGAATTCCCGGACGTGCCGAGGGAGTTCCTGGACGAGGCCGTCGCCGAGATCACCCGTGACGGGGGCGCTGCCACTGCTCTTCCCGATCCCGGCGACTGGCCGCGCAGCCGGGACTCGATGGTCCGCGCCCTGCTCGCCTCCGCCACGCCCGACCGCGACGACCGGCTCTTCCCCGGCGACGTCGCCCAGTTCACCGAGGGCGGCGGCCTCGGCCTCGCGCACGGCGCCGCCGGGGTGCTCTACGCCCTCGCCGAGACCGGTGCGCCGCGGTACGAGACCGGTGAGCGGTGGCTGCTCGACCACACCGACCCCGCGCCGCCCGGCACCCCGCCCGGCCTCTACGACGGGCTCGCCGGCGTCGCCTTCGTCCTCGACGGGCTCGGCCACCGCGACCGCGCGCTCGACCTCGCCGGAACGGTCCTCGGCGAACGGTGGCAGCGCCTCGGCTCCGGCCTGCACGGCGGCGTCGCCGGCATCGGGCTCGTCCTCGACCACCTCGCCCGCACCACCGGCGAGCGGGACTTCCACGAACGGGCCGTCGAAGCCGCCCAGTTGCTCGCCGACCGGATGGCCGCCCCCGCAACGCCGGGGCCCGTCCGGGCCGGGTTGCTGCACGGCGCCACCGGGCCCGCCCTGTTCTTCCTGCGGTTGTACGAGCGGACGGGCGCCCCCGCCCTGCTCGAACTCGCCGAGGCCGCCCTGCGCGCGGACCTGGAACGGTGCGTGCGTACGGCCCGCGGCGCGCTGGCCGTCGACGAGGGCTGGCGCACCATGCCGTACCTCGGCGACGGCAGCGTCGGCATCGGCGCCGTCCTGGACGACTACCTCGGGCACGTGCCGGGATCCGACCTGGCCGAGGCCCGTTCCGGGATCCTCGCCGCCGCCAGCTCGCGCTTCTACGCCCAGCCCGGCCTGTTCCAGGGCCGGGCCGGGATGATCTGGCACCTGGCCCGCACCACCGCCCCCGGGGCGGCCCCGGACCACCTGGCGCGGCAGGTCGCCGCACTGGGCTGGTACGGCATGGCCTACCAGGGCGAACTGGCCTTCCCCGGCCACCAGATGATGCGGCTGTCCATGGACCTCGCCACCGGAACCGCAGGCTGCCTGCTCGCCCTCGGCACCGCCCTGGGCGACCGCACGGCACAACTGCCGTTCCTCCCGCGCCCGCACGGGCGCCCCTGAGCCGGTTCCTCCGCCGATGCGGAGGAGCCGTGGCACAACCCTGTCCCCAAAGAACGTGATGAAAGGAAGAATCATGTCGCTTCTCGACCTCCAGGGCATGGAATCCGAAGAGCGCCACGACGGTGGTGGCGAAGGTGGCGGCAGCCAGGTCAGCCTGCTCCTGTGCGACAGCGTTGCCAGCGTTCTGCTGTGTCTCTGACACACGCCCTGGTGATCGGTAACCGGTGACCGCTCCGGGCGGGCTCTCCCCTTGGCGGGAGGGCCCGCTCGACCGCAACGGAAGGGCTTCCGCCCATGGCCGCGAGGCATCGCCGAACCCGTCTCGGCCCCGGCGACCGGCTCGTCGCCGACGCGACCCGGCACGTCGGCGCCCGTACGCTCGCCCTCGGCCTGACCTCCGTCGCGGGCACCGGCGCCGCCCTGCTGCTGCCCGCCGTCCTCGGCCACACCGTCGACCTGCTGCTCGCGCGGCAGAGCGGCGAGGCGGGCCGCTGGGTCGTGCTGTGCGCACTGCTGCTGTGCGCACCGGCCGTCGTCGACGCGCTCGACGGCCTGCTCACCGGCACCACCGCCGCCGGGGCCACGGCCTGGCTGCGGCACCGGGTGCTCGGGCACGTCCTCGCCGTCGGGCCGCGGGCCACCGCCCGCTTCGCCCCGGGCGACCTCGTCGCCCGCCTCGTCGGCAACGCCGCCTACGTGGGCACGGCCCCCGGCAGCCTCGCCTCGGCCGTCGCCTCCGTCGCCGCGCCGCTCGGCGGGATCGTCGCCCTCGGCCTGGTCGACCCCTGGCTCGCCGTCGCCTTCCTGGCCGGCGCCCCCCTCCTCTTCCTTCTGCTGCGCGCCTTCACCCGGGCTTCCACCGACTGCCTCGCCGCCTACCAGCGCCTCCAGGGCGACCTGGCCGGCCGGCTCGTCGAGGCCCTCGACGGCGTGCGCACCATCACCGCGGCCGGAACGGCCCGCCGCGAGGCGGACCGCATCCTGCAGCCGCTCCCCGGGCTCTCCCGCGAGGGCCATCGCATGTGGCAGGTCCAGGGCCGCTCGGCCGCGCAGGCGGCAGCCGTGCTGCCGCTGCTGCAGATCGTGGTGCTGGCCGTCGCCGGCCTGCGCCTCGCGCAGGGCGCCCTCAGCGTCGGCGACGTGCTGGCCGCCTCGCGCTACGCGGTGCTGGCCGCCGGGATCGGCGCGATCGTCGGCCGCCTCAACGCCCTGGTGCACGCGCGCACGGCCGCCGGGCGGCTGGCGGAGGTCCTCGCGGAGCCGCCGGCCCGGTACGGGCGGCGGGAACCGCCCGAGGGCGACGGGACCTTGCGGCTGCGCGGGGTGACCGCGGTCCGCGGGGGCCGCCGCGTCCTCGACGGGCTGGACCTGGTGGTGCCGGGCGGTACGACCCTGGCGGTCGTCGGCCGCTCGGGCACGGGCACGTCGGTCCTCGCCGAACTGGCGGGCCGGCTCGCCGACCCCGACGCGGGGGTGGTGGAGCTGGACGGGGTCCCCCTCGGTGACCTCACCCGCACCGCGCTGCGCTCCCGCATCACCTACGCCTTCGCCCGCCCCGCGCTGCTCGGCGGCACGATCGCCGGCACCATCGGGCTGGGCCCGCAGCCGTCCGCCCCCGGGGCGGTCGCCGCCGCGGCGCGGGCCGCCTGCGCGGACGAATTCATCCGCCGCCTCCCGGCACGCTACGGCACGCCCTGCGCGGCGGCGCCGCTGTCGGGCGGCGAGGCCCAACGCCTGGGCCTGGCCAGGGCGTTCGCCCGCACCGACAGCCGCCTGATCGTCCTGGACGACGCGACGTCGAGCCTGGACGCGGTGACGGAACGCCGCATCACCCGCACCCTCCTGACCGCCGCGGGCTCCGCCCGCACCTGCCTCGTCGTGGCCCACCGCCCCACGACGGCGGCCCGCGCGGACCGGGTGGCCTGGCTCGAGGATGGCCGGATTCGAGCGGTGGGCACCCATGCGCACTTGTGCGAGCTGCCGGAATACTGTGCGGTTTTCGAGCCCCGGGAACCGCCCGTCGCGCAGGGTGCGGAGTCGTAGCCGTGGACCCGAAGCCCGAGGAGGGGCCCGTGGGCGGAGCCCGAACCTCCCGTACCCTCACCCGGCGGGGCGCCCGGTTCCTGTGGCGCCGGCGGCGCGCCGTCGTCGGGCTCGCGGGGTGGTCGGTCGCCGAGGCCGCGTACACCTTCGCCACCGGATACGCCCTCGCCCGGGCCCTCGACGCCGGGTTCCTCGCCGGGAGGCCGGCGAACGGCCTCGCCTGGCTGGCCGGTGCGGCCTGCGCCGTCCTCGTCGGCGCCTACGGCACCGGCCGCACCTACCGCGGCACCGCCGCCCTCGCCGAGCCCCTGCGGGACGCCCTCGTGCGGCGCGTCGTCGCCCGCGCCCTGCACGACGGCGACCGCGCCGCCGTGTCCCGGCTCACGCACCAGGTCGAGATCGCCCGCGACACGTTCGCGGGAGTGGTCATGGTCGCGCGGACGTTCGTCTTCACCGCCGTCGGAGTGCTGGCCGGGCTCTGCCTCCTGGCCCCCGTCCTGCTCGCGCTCGTCCTGCCGCCGCTGCTCGCCGGGCTGGCGCTGTTCGCCGCGACGCTGCGCCCGCTCGTGAGCCGTCAGGAGGCGTTCCTCGACGCCGACGAGGCCGTGGCACAGTCGCTCGGCGACGTCTGCGCCGGTCTGCGCGACGTCGCGGCCGCGGGCGCCGAGGAACAGGTCCACGCCGGCACCGGGGCGCTCGTCGACGCCGAGCGGGACGCCTCGCGGGCCCTGGCCCGCTGGTCCGTGCTGCGCGTGGCGGCACTGGCCGTCGCGGGCCGGCTGCCCGTCGTGCTGCTGCTGGTTGCCGCGCCCCGGCTGCTGGACCGCGGCGTGTCCGCGGGCGCGCTCGTCGGCGCCCTCGCCTACCTCACCCAGTCCCTCCTGCCGGGCCTGCAGAACCTCATGCACGGTCTGGGGACGAACGGCTCCCGGCTGGCCGTCGTCCTCCGCCGGCTGACGGCCGAACTCCCCGACCGGCCGCCCGTGTTGTCGGAACCTGCCCCTCCGGACGCCCCCGCCGTCGCCCTGCGCGGCGTCACCTTCGCCCACGGCCCCCACGCCGCCCCCGTCGTCGACCGCCTCGACCTGGACCTCCCGCACGGCTCCCACCTCGCCGTCGTCGGTCTCAGCGGTATCGGCAAGTCGACGCTGGCGGCGCTGGTCGCGGGGGTGCTGGAGCCACAGCGGGGCGAGGTCGCGGTGTGCGGGATCCCGGCGCGGGCCCGGGCGGCCCGCGGCCTCCGGGCGCTGATCCCGCAGGAGGCGTACGTCTTCTCCGGCACCGTCGGCGACAACGTCCGCTACCTCCGCACGGACGCGGTCCCCGACCGCGAGGTGCTGGCCGCCGCCGACGCGGTGGGGGCCCGTGAACTCCTGGACCGGCTCGGCGGGTTGTCCGCACCGCTCGTCCCCGGCGAGCTGTCGGCGGGGGAGCGGCAGCACATCGCCCTGGTGCGCGCGTACCTCTCCCCGGCCCCGGTCGTGCTGCTGGACGAGGCGGCCTGCCACCTCGACCCGGCCGCCGAGGCGCGCGCGGAGCGCGCCTTCGCGGCGCGCCCCGGCGGCACCCTCGTCGTGATCGCGCACCGCGCGGGCTCGGCCCGGCGCGCGGGCCGGGTCCTCGTCATGGACGGTGCGCGGACGGCCGCCGGGACGCACGCCGAGCTGCTGCGGCGCTCGGCGTTCTACCGCGACCTCATGGGAGGCGACGCGGCAGCGGACGGCCTCCGGGCGGAGGCGGCCGTCTCACAGCCAGCCCGCCCCCTGCGATATGCGGATCGCATCGACCCGGTTGCGGGCCCCGGTCTTCCGGGTGATGGCGGCCATGTAATTGCGTACGGTCCCGTTCGACAGGTGCAGACTGCGGGCGATCTCCCCGATGGAGGCCCCCTCCGCGGCAAGTGACAGCACACTCAGCTCTCTTCGGGTCAGCGGCATGGCGGCGGCCTCCAGGAAGCCGTGGCCGAGCGACTCGTCGATGTACCGCTCGCCCTTGGCCACGTGCCGGATGCCCTCGACCAGCCGGTCCGGCGAGGTGTTCTTGCTCAGGTATCCCAACGCGCCCTCCTCGAAGGCCCGGCGCAGCGGGCCCGGCCGCCCGGGAGTCGCCAGGGCGAGCAGCGCGGCGCCCCCGCCGCCCGGCGCGTGACATCGGTGCGCGAGGTCGCCGATGCCGCGCGGGCCGCCCGCCTCGGGGCCGTCCATGTCGACCACGCACACGTCCGGCCGCAGTGTCCGGTAACCGGTGGCTGCTCCTTGCCAGGGTGCCGAGGCGACTTCCAGGTCCGGCTCTCTGCCGATCACGGTCGCCAGCGCCGTGCGCAGTAGGTGGGTGTCGTGTATGAGCAGGACTCGGATCACGTTTCCGTCCCTCCCCGTTCCCTGTGACGAACCATCCCGGTCACGTCGGTCAATTCATACCGACGTGAACCACTGTCCTGGGTAGGGAAGTTAGGACGCCCGGGGGCGCGATGACGTACCGAATCGGCCACGTGTGCCCCGCGCGCGAGCGGCTTGCGCCTACCGGCGGCCGGCAGGGCCCGTCACCTGGTGATGTCACCTGGCGATGTCACCTGGTGATGAGCCGGCACACCGTCTCGATGTCGATCTTCACCTGGGCGATGGAGGCCCGCCCCGACAGCCAGGTGATCAGCGCGGAGTGCCAGGTGTGCTCGATGACGCGCACGGCCGAGAGCTGCTCGGCGCCGGGCGCCCCGGTCAGCCCCATCGCGTCCAGGATGATGGCCGTGGTCAGCCGGGACACCGCGTCGACCTCGGCGCTCACCGACCGGTCGGCGAAGGTCAGGGCCCGCACCATGGCGTCCGCCAGGTGCGGTTCGCGCTGCATCGCGCGGAACGCCCGCATCAGCGTCTGGGCGACCCGGGCCGCCGGGTCCTCCTCCGTCGGCGGCCGCTTGCGCAGCGTCGCGTGGAGCTGTTCCAGCTGGTCCTGCATCGTGGCGACGAGCAGGTGGACCTTGGAGGGGAAGTAGCGGTAGAGGGTGCCGAGGGCGACTCCCGCGGACTCGGCGACCTCGCGCATCTGCACCGCGTCGTAACCGCCGCGCCCGGCCAGCCGGGCGGTCGCCTGCAGGATGCGGCGCCGCCGCTCCTCCTGACGCTCGGTCAGGGGCGCGGCGGCGGTGCCGGGCGGTGCGGCCGTCCCGGCCGGCGGCGTGCGGTGTGCAGTCATGTGTCCCATTCCGCTCCAGCCCTGCGGTGGTTCTCCGTACGGCCCGGACGGCACAGCATGGCAGGGGCCGGGCCGTGGCGCGAATCACCCGGCGGCGCTCTTTCGACCGCCCGTCGTGCCGGTAGATTCAGGGCTTCTGGACGACTCAGTCTGAAACTTGTTCTAGATTAGCGCGACCGGTTACGCTCCGGCGGAACAGCAGCGACAAGGAGGCCGGAGTGACCGCTGAGGCCACGGAGGCAGCGTTCACGCGGGGCGGCGACCTCCCGGCCGGGGGCGGTGACGACCGCCCGCTGCGCATCGCGCTGCTCACCTACAAGGGGAACCCGTTCTGCGGCGGCCAGGGCGTCTACGTACGCCACCTCTCCCGCGAACTCGCCCGCCTCGGCCACATGGTGGAGGTCATCGGCTCCCAGCCGTACCCCGTCCTCGACCCCGAGGAGGGCGTCCGCCTCACCGAACTCCCCAGCCTCGACCTCTACCGGCAGCCCGACCCCTTCCGTACCCCCGCGCGCGACGAGTACCGCGACTGGATCGACGCGCTGGAGGTCTCCACCATGTGGACCGGCGGCTTCCCCGAGCCGCTCACCTTCAGCCTGCGCGCCCGGCGCCATCTCGCCGCGCGGCGCGGCGACTTCGACGTCGTCCACGACAACCAGACCCTGGGCTACGGCTTGCTCGGCGGCCCCGAGACGCTGGGCGCCCCGCTCGTCACCACGATCCACCACCCCATCACCGTCGACCGGCAGCTCGACCTCGCCGCCGCGGCGGACTGGAAGCGGCGCGCCTCCGTGCGCCGTTGGTACGGCTTCACGCGCATGCAGAAGCGGGTCGCCCGGCGGCTGCCGTCCGTCCTGACCGTCTCCGGCTCCTCGCGCGACGAGATCGTGCAGCACCTCGGCGTGCGACGGGACCGGATCCACGTCGTCCACATCGGCACGGACACCGACCTCTTCTCGCCCGACCCGTCGGTGCCCGAGGTCCCCGGACGTATCGTCACCACCTCCAGCGCGGACGTCCCCCTCAAGGGCCTGGTCCACCTGGTGGAGGCCCTCGCGGTGGTACGGGCCCGCAACCCGCAGGCCCATCTGGTCGTGGTCGGCAAGCGCCCCGAGAAGGGCCCGGTCGCCACGGCGATCCGGCGCTGCGGGCTCGACGGGGCCGTCGAGTTCGTCAAGGGCATCAGCGACGCGGAACTCGTCGACCTGGTGCGCTCCGCGCAGGTCGCCTGTGTGCCCTCGCTGTACGAGGGCTTCTCGCTGCCCGCCGCCGAGGCCATGGCCACCGGAACCCCGCTGCTGGCCACCACCGGCGGCGCCATCCCCGAGGTCGCGGGCCCCGACGGCGAGACCTGCCTGGCCGTCCCGCCGGGCGACCCCGGCGCCCTGGCCTCGGGCCTCGCCCGCCTGCTGGACAACGAGTCCCTGCGCCATCGCCTCGGCGCGGCGGGCCGGGAGCGGGTCCTGAGCCGCTTCACGTGGCGGCAGGCGGCGTTGGGGACGGTGCAGCAGTACCGCGCGGCTCTGAGGGCGAACCGTTGACGGCCGAGCTCGCTGGGCACCTCCCCCGGCTACCGCTGGGGGGACCCCCAGGTGCGCCATCGTGGTTGCTCGCCGTTGCGGCGGATTCAAAGGCGAGCCGCCTCGCCTTTGAATCCGCCGCAACGGTGCTCAGCCCACCGCAAGGTGACCGGCGGTGCCGAACCGGCGGAAGCCGCCACCGTCCCGCGCCGGCACGGCGCACCAGTGCTCCGCCCCCGCAGGGAAAGCCCGCGGAGCGGACCCGCACCGACCCCCTCCCCCGGGCGGTAAGCCCAGAAGGCAAGGACTCGTGCTGACCGTCGATTTCTCCCGCTTCCCGCTCGCCGCAGGCGACCGCGTCCTCGACCTGGGCTGCGGCGCGGGCCGCCACGCCTTCGAGTGCTACCGGCGCGGAGCGCGCGTCGTCGCCCTCGACCGCAGCAGCGAGGAGATCCGCGAGGTCGCCAAGTGGTTCGCCGCCATGAAGGAGGCCGGCGAGGCCCCCGCCGGGGCCACCGCCACGGCCATGGAGGGCGACGCGCTCGCACTCCCCTTCCCCGACGCCTCGTTCGACGTCGTCATCATCTCCGAGGTCATGGAGCACATCCCGGACGACAAGGGCGTCCTCGCCGAGATGGTCCGCGTCCTCAAGCCCGGCGGCCGGATAGCCGTCACCGTGCCCCGCTACGGCCCGGAGAAGGTCTGCTGGGCGCTCAGCGACGCCTACCACGAGGTCGAGGGCGGGCACATCCGCATCTACAAGGCCGACGAACTGCTGCGCAAGATGGAGGAGGCCGGCCTCAAGCCCTACGGCACCCACCACGCGCACGGCCTGCACAGCCCCTACTGGTGGCTCAAGTGCGCCTTCGGCGTGGACAACGACAAGGTGCTGCCGGTCCGCGCCTACCACAAGCTGCTGGTCTGGGACATCATGAAGAAGCCGCTGGCCACCCGGCTCGCCGAACAGGCCCTCAACCCGGTCATCGGCAAGAGCTTCGTCGCCTACGCCACCAAGCCGCACGCGCCTGCCGGCGCGTTCGACGGGGACACCGAGGGCACCGCCCCCGCCGAGGAGCTCGTGTGACCAGGGCAGGCCGCAGGCCGGACCGCAGCGAGCGGCTCGCTCTCCCCGGTGTGCTCACCGCGGAGCAGGTGACCCGGACCGTGGCCGGGATGGCCGCCGTCCAGCGCCCCGACGGGGCCATACCGTGGTTCCGCGGGCACCACCTGGACCCGTGGGACCACGTCGAGGCCGCCATGGCCCTGGACACGGCAGGCGAACACGAACGCGCGGAGGCGGCCTACCGGTGGCTCGCCGATCACCAGAACTCCGACGGTTCCTGGTACGCGGCCTACGCCGACGGCGCCGCCGACGAACCCACCGACCGCAGCCGCGAGTCGAACTTCGTCGCCTACATCGCCGTAGGCACCTGGCACCACTACCTCTCCACCGGCGACGACGCCTTCCTCGACCGCATGTGGCCGACCGTCTACGCCGCCGTCGAGTTCGTGCTGCAACTGCAGCAGCCCGGCGGGCAGATCGGCTGGAAGCGGGAGGAGGACGGCACGCCCGTCACCGACGCCCTGCTCACCGGCTCGTCCTCCGTCCACCAGGCCCTGCGCTGCGCGCTGGCCATCGCCGAGCACCGCGAGGAGCCCCAGCCGGACTGGGAGCTGGCGGCCGGCCTGCTCGCGCACGCGATACGGCACCACCCGGAGCGGTTCCTGGACAAGAACCGCTACTCCATGGACTGGTACTACCCGGTGCTCGGCGGCGCGGTCACCGGCCCGGCGGCCAAGGAGCGCATCGAGGAGGGCTGGGACCGCTTCGTGGTCCCCGGCCTGGGCGTGCGCTGCGTGGTGCCGAACCCGTGGGTGACGGGCGGGGAGAGCTGCGAACTCGCCCTGACCCTCTGGGCGATGGGCGAGTCCGACCGCGCGGTGCAGATCCTGCAGTGGATCCAGCACCTGCGGGCCGAGGACGGCATGTACTGGACGGGCTACGTCTTCGACGACGAGGTGGTCTGGCCGCGGGAGTGCACGTCGTGGACCGCCGGTTCGCTGCTGCTGGCGGTGGCGGCGCTGGGCGGGGACGAGGCGACGGTGACGGTGTTCGGGGGAGAGCGGCTGCCGTCGGGCCTGGAGCCGGACTGCTGCTGAGAGTGCTCCCGTACGCCTCCTCCGAACGGTCCGTTCCGGATGGCGGCGGCCCGCGGCGTGGGTAAGGCTGAAGGGCGCACCCCCGTCCCCGAGCTCCGCCGGAGGCACCCGTGAACCGCCGCGCCCGCACCGCCCTGGCCGCCCTGCTCGCCTGCTGCCTGCTGTTCGGCGGCGCGGTGGCCTGCGGCGGCAAGAAGAAGGAGAAGGCCGGGGAAGAGGCGACACCGACGAGCTCGGCGGAGAAGCAGAAGTTCGCCAAGACCCGCTTCGTCGCCAACGCGGGCCTCGCGGCCGGGGCCACCTACCAGTGGATCATCAAGCCCTTCAAGAGCGGCTCGTTCAAGAAGGGCGCGGACGGCCGCACGGTCGCCCTCGTCAAGGCGGGCCTGGCCGGCACGTTCGCGTACAACCGCCTGAAGGCCGCCACGGAGAACGCCAAGGGCGACCCGACGCTGACGAAGGCCCTGGCACCGCTCACGGCGGGGATCGACTCGCTCAAGAACCTCTCCACCAAGATCCGCAAGGGAGATGCGTCGGACGCGGACGTGAACTCGTTCGGCAATGTCATCAACGGGGTGAAGGACGCGGGCAAGAGCGCGGGGGCCGAGGTCAAGGACAAGACCCCGTCGTACTCGGACATCCAGAAGGGCTGAACGGCCGGTCCGGGCAGGGGCGTTGTCAGAGGCGCCCCATACAGTGGAGCCCATGAGCGCTTTCGCATACGAACGCTACTGTTCGGAGATCGTCTCCCAGACGGGCCTGCTGAGGGCCGCCTTCCAGGGCGCCGACCTCGCGGCACCCGTCCCCACGTGCCCCGACTGGACCCTCGCGGACCTCCTGCTCCACCTGGGCACGGCCCACCGCAACATCGAGAAGGCCGCCCGCGAGCGGGGCCGTGAGCCCCTCGCCGACGCGACCCCCCTCACCCCCGCGGACGGCCCGGACCCCGCCGATGCGGACGCCCTCGACGTCTGGCTGGCGGACGGCGCCAGGACACTGGCGCGCACCCTGCGCGACGCGGGCCCGGACGCCCGGGTCCGGCCCTTCGGCATCGACCAGAGTGCGGCGTTCTGGGCCCGTCGCGCGGCCCACGAAACGGTGATCCACCGGGCGGACGCGGCGGCGACGACGGGCGCCGACTACACGGTGGACGCGGCGCTGGCGGCCGACTGCCTGGACGAGTGGCTGGAGATGGTCTCCCTGATCATGACCCTGGGCATCCGCCCGGAACTGAAGGACCTCCTGGGCCCCGGCCGCACGCTCCACCTGCACACCACGGACACCCCGCCGGAGGCGGAGGGCGAGTGGTTCCTCGACCTGACGGGCGACCGCATCGCCTGGCGCCACGCCCACGAGAAGGCGGCGGTGGCGGTCCGCGGCCCGGTCGCGGACGTCCTGCGCGTCCTCTACCGCCGCCTGCCGGCGGACTTCGACACGGTGACGGTCGCGGGGGACCGCGGGGTGCTGGATCTTTGGCTGGAGAAGGCGCGGTTCTGAGTTCTGCGTGCTCGCCGCCCCTGCGCCGGGCGGCGAGCACAGCGGCCGGCCGGGGCTGCCGTCACATTGTGCGCTCGATGGCCTCGAAGATGTCGGAATCGGTCTCGCGCTGCCATTCGGGCAGTTGGTCCCAGTCGGCGACGTAGCCGGGCTTCGGGTCGTCAATGTGCTTGTGGATCTGGGCGATCCAGCACGTCGCGACGAACCGTCCCTTCTGTTCGCGCGTGAGCTTGGCTGTGTTGCCTGCGCTGACGTCGACGAATGCTGCTACCTGCCCGTACACGGCGGCGGCGGACTGCCGTTCCCAGCCGGGAGTCTCCTCCCAGGGGGTGATGTACCCGGGCTTGGGCTCACCTGGATAGTGCTTCTTGACCCCGGCAATCCATGCCTCGCGGAATGCGCGCCCTTGCTCCTCGTGCACGGTGAATCCTCTCCTGGGTTATCCAGCGACATTCAATGTCGAGATGTGAAAGACGAGTTGAGAGACGCGACTGTCAGGCATCAGTGATTCCAGCTGGGCGCGCAGACTGTTCAGCTTGCGCGCCACGTAACCTGACCCCGTTTGGTGGGCCAGCTCGATCGCGGCGTTGGCACAGCCAAGCGCTTGTTCTGTGTCGCGCCGTTGCACTCCCAGCGAGGCAAGGCCGGTAAGCACACTGCCTTTTCTGCGTGCTGAGAGATTCTGGGACAAGGCCTCGGTCAAGGCAGCTTCAGCGAGGTCGGGCCTGCCCAGCTCGACGTAGCAGGTTCCGCGCTCTTCGGCCAAGCGGGATCCGTCGAAGCGCAACCATCCGCCGTTGTGCACTTGTCCACTGAGTGCGTGTACTTGCTCGGCTTCGTCGAGAGCTCGCTTGCAGGAATCCAAGTCCCCGATTCCGGCGAATGCTTCGGCCTGCACTGCGGCCACCCAATGCCGGGTGGAGAGTTGACTGTCGCCTCGTCGTGCGATGTTCGCCGCGGCTGACAGTATGGGTACGGCGTCTTTGAAGTTCCGCTCATGCATCCCGATGAATGCATGACGTGTCAGTGCGCATGCCCACAGGTCCGGGCTCCCGGCTTCTCTGCTTGCACTTGCCGCAAGGGAGTAGCAGTGGGCGGCATCTGTGTAACGGTTGCTGTCGAAGAAGATTTCCCCTGCGAGCTGGAAGGCGTCTCCTGCTGCTGTGCACAGTTGCCTGTGGGTGATCTGATTGCCGGCGCTGCGCATGCTGCTGTTCAGGGTGGACAGCTGCTCCCGGACCAGGGGAAGAGCTGAACGCTTGTTCTTGGCAAGGGAGAAGACCTGCCATAGGTGAGCGTTCATGAGATTGAAGTCTTCGGCGGCGGGGGCTTGGAAGGGATGAGTCGTGTCGCTTGCGCGGGAGTCTGCCGTGTTCGGCAGCGAAATGAGTGTGCTGGTTATGGTGAGGAGCCGTAGAAAATCGCGCCGGATCATGTCGTCAAGGTCACCTGTGCCCAAGTGGTCGGCGGCAGCACGGTCGAATGTGCCTTTCGGTCGTGTTGCTCGGGTGACCGGCTGTTCGATTTCCCATGATGCCTTGGTCGACAGAAGGGCATCAAGCTCCGACAGGGTGACCTTGAGGAAGCTTGCAAGCTTTGGCCGGTTGTGAGGTTGAGGGTCGGCCTCGCCACGTTCCCATCGTCCCACCGACGTGCGGTCCACCCCGAGCATCTCTGCGAGCTCTTCTTGGCTGTAGCCCAGGGCTCTGCGGCGCATTGCCAGACGCCGCCGTGTCGGCATGCGTGCCCCCTGTGTCGTGCCAGACGTCCACCCAGCTCAGAGCTCCTCTGCGTCGAGTATGCATCAGGGATGCGTCATCTCTGCTCTGGTTCAACCCAACTCACCTCGGTTTCCTGGTGATTACCTCAGCCGTGACTGGTTGAGGGCGCTGAGAATCGGCCGGAGGCGGAAGAGTGAAGAGAGCATTGCACCCCAGCCCCGCACGGATGACCGCAGAGCGCGGCACTGCCGGTGCTGGACGGGGGGTGAGACACGGGCTCGGCGAATCGTCGGACGGCCCGGACCCCTCCACAGGCTCCATGGCCTACCCGACGTGCTTGTGCGCCGAGCATCGTTCGGGCAGGGGCAAGCCGGATTCCGCTGTGCGGCTCCACGTTCAGGGAGTGGGATGACCGCCGAGCCGGAGGCCGGCGGGCGTTGTGCCGAGTGCGACAGGATCAAACAGGCTCGGCGGGAGGCGGCAGCGGTGGGCGACATCGAGCGGTCGGTGGCGCTCACGACCCTCATGGGTGTGCACCTGCGGAGGGCACACGGATGATGAAGCCGGCCTTGCCTCCTCTCACCCACACGAGCGGACCACCGGCCATGCCGCCCCCCGACATGTCTGCTGCAACCCGTGCCTACTACGCGCCCGTCGCGTGCTGTGCCCCACCGGGCAGCGACGAACCCTGCGCAAACTCGATGAATGGAGGCCCGCCATGGGTGGCAAGGATGAAGTCAACGGGTACGACGTGTACGAGCACGAGATCGTGACCTCGGCCGAGCCTGATCCGGAACAGCAGGAAGGCGACGATGAGTGACACTCCGGCCCCGGACGAGCCGCCGCCCCGCAATCGGTTCCTGATCGGGCTGCTCATCAAGCGGGACCTGCCCGACCGGTCCGGCCCCTCCGAGTGGTGCGGCGAACACCCGAAGGAACGGACGCAGCTCGTCGCCCGCAAGGGATGGGTCTGCCTCGACTGTGTCAGGGAGAACAGCCGAATTCGGCCGTAGGAGTGCCGTGATGGCCCCGCCTGTCCAGAGGCGGGGCCATCACGGTCTTGAGGAGATCAGCTGGTGATCGAAGCGGAACTGAAGGTCCGCTTCAGGGACCCGGAGAACATGAACGCCGCACTGCCCGAGTGGCTCCACCCGCCGCGTGACAGCGGCTGGGAGGCCGATGACCTCGACACCATCTCCGACCTGCCTCGCCACACGGAACTCATCGACGGAGCCCTCGTCTTCAGGACGTCTCCCCAGCGGTCCTGGCACGACCGTGTCATCCGTCGTCTGACCTCCGCACTGGAGGACCAGGCTCCGCAGGGGCACACTGTCGAGGCGCAGAT
Source organism: Streptoverticillium reticulum (assembly GCF_047456005.1). Classification (NCBI taxonomy): domain Bacteria; kingdom Bacillati; phylum Actinomycetota; class Actinomycetes; order Kitasatosporales; family Streptomycetaceae; genus Streptomyces; species Streptoverticillium reticulum. Next base: position 5,891,864 of record NZ_CP179755.1, read on the forward strand.
GACCATCCGGCTGAGTGTGAAGAGCCGCCCCGAGCCGGACGTCATCGCCGCGAGTGTCCCCTACGACCCCGACCGGACGCGCTTCCTGCCGGAAGAAGTCGCGCTCGTCGTCGAGCTCGTGTCCGACGAATCGCAGGAGCGCGACCGCGAGACCAAGCCGTTCAAGTACGCCCGAGCGGGCATCCCTCATTTCTGGCGCGTTGAGGAAGAGCACGGTCTTCCCGTCGTCCACTCCTACGAGCTGGACGAGACGACCCAGGCCTACGTCGCCACCGGCATCCACCGTGAACGGATCGAAACCTCTGTGCCGTTCGACATCGACATCGACCTCGCGCGACTCACCCACTGAGGTGCGCACGTCCTAACAGGCCTGCTTCACCGACGAGATCTGCATCTCCGGTGAGAAGTCGACGAGCCGGCCCGGCATCAGTACCAGGAAGGAGCCCGTGGTGAACCCGAGCTGTGCGAGCGTGTGGGTGTTGTTCTCCACCGCCCTTGCCGGGAAGGGCGGGTCGAAGGTCCTGCCTTCGCACTGCGGGATCGGCAGGGGTTCGGGGATGCCGATCCCGCTGTAATAGAGGCAGAGGTTCCCCTCAGGGCACAGGTCCGACGTCGGAGCCGCCGCGCTTGCGGAGGTGCTCGTGAGGGCGGCAGTCGTGGCGAGCGTCAGCGTGGTCAGCGCTGCGGCAGTGCGTCTGCGTGCGTTCATGGCCGGCCTCCTCGCCGATCCGGTCGCGTACTGTTCGCCATCGCCTGTTTAGGGGCCAACCAGGCAGGATGTAAAGGTCGTTGCCGGTCAACGGTCCAGGGCAAGCCGTGGCCGTCAAGGCCGTCGGCCCAGCCGTCACCTCTGCCGACGGGCGAGGCTGCCGGCGCCCCGTTTGGCGTTCCCCGCCCCTTCCGCAGCCGCAGTGTCTCGGCGGACGTCCGGCAAAGGCCCTGTTCACGGGTCGTCTGCACGCGCAATCTTCGAGCATGGGGGGTTGTTGCTGCGTATGCCGCACGCAGGGCGCAGAGGTCGTGGAGCGAAAGCGAGGCCGCGGGCCGCTCTGCTCGGAGTGCTGGACCGGAGTCCGGCGCTCCTTGTACTTTACGCGGGCGATGCGCGAAGGGGCCACGGCTCCTTGGCCGGATGATCCGCCGGTCTGTTCCACATGCGGCCTGCGGCAGGATCGGTTCGAGACCTGGTACGGATGGTGGATCTTCCTTGAGCCCGTCTTTCTGCATGTCAACCTCGTGCCCGTAGAACTCCGCTGGACTGTCGACTCCGAGGAGCGCGCCGTCAACTGGGCCTGTGCGGACTCCGAGTGTCAGGTCCCTCATGACGCAGTCTGTGGTCGTGCGGACTCACCGGTACATGTGGGCACAGAGATTCTCGAAATCTGGGAAATGAATCGCCGGGCTGCTGCTCCCGGCGCCTGACCAGCGTCGGCAGCATGACTGTGCCCGTCGCCACCGGCATCCGCGCACATCCGCGTCCGTGCCGTCGTCCCGGCACCGCAGCGCCCCTGACGGGGCGCACCGCACCCATGAGCGAAGATCCGCCGGACAGGCTCTACCCGTTCACCTCCGCCAGCGCCCGCAGCGTCCCCCGGTCCGGCGCCACCACCAGCAGGTCCGTCACCGGGCCCCGCCGCCACGACTCCAGCCGTTCCGCGATCCGTTCCCGCGGGCCCACCAGGGAGATCTCGTCCGCGAACGCGTCCGGCACGGCCGTCACCGCCTCCGCCCGCCTGCCCTCCGCGAACAACTCCCTTATCCGGCGGGCCGCTTCCTCGAAGCCCATGCGGGCCATCAGCTCCGCATGGAAGTTGCGGCTCGCGTGTCCCATGCCGCCCACGTAGAACGCCAGCATCGCCTTCACCGGCAGCAGACCTTCGGCCACGTTCGCGCACACCTGTGCCCGTACCATCGGCGCCACCATGAACCCCGCGGGCGCGGTCGCCAGGGCGTCCCCGTACAGCGCGGCTGCCCGTGTCGGGGACCAGTACAGCGGGAGCCAGCCGTCCGCGATGCGGGTCGTCTGTGCGACGTTCTTCGGGCCCTCCGCGCCCAGCAGCACCGGCGGGAGGCCGCGCCGCAGCGGGTGGGTGATCGAGCGGAGCGGTTTGCCCAGGCCCGTGCCGTCCGGGCCCTGGTACGGGTGCTGGTGGAAGCGGCCGTTCAGGACGACCGGGCCCTGGCGGTGCAGGACCTGGCGGACGACGTCCACGTACTCGCGCGTCGCCGTCAACGGGCTTGCCGGGAACGGGCGTCCGTACCAGCCCTCCACCACCTGCGGGCCCGACAGGCCCAGGCCGAGCAGCAGGCGCCCGCCGGACAGGTGGTCGAGGGTGAGGGCGTGCATGGCCGTGGCCGTGGGTGTGCGGGCCGCCATCTGGGCCACCGCGGTGCCCAGCCGGATGCGGCGCGTCCGGGCCGCGATCCAGGTCAGCGGGGTGAAGGCGTCGGAGCCCCAGGACTCGGCGGTCCACACGGAGTGGTAGCCGAGCTGCTCGGCGTGGCGGGCGAGTTCGAGGTGGCGGGGGTCGGGGCGGCGGCCCCAGTAGCCGAGCGCGAGGCCGAGTCGCATGGGGAGCTCCTCCCGGGAGGAAGGGAACTGACGGTACGTCAGCAATGTGTTCCGGGACAAGACAGCGGCCCGCCGGCCGGAGCCGGCGGGCCGCTGCCCGTGGAGCAAGAAGAGAGAGGGCTCAGCCGCGCTGGATGCCCGTCGTGTCCTGCAGGACGCCGCGCCGGCCGTCCTGCGTCTGCGCCACGAGTGCCTGGCCGCGCTGGTCGACCGCCAGGTACCAGGTACCGGGCGCCAGCTCGGCGATCGGCGTGGGCGAACCGTCCTCCGCGTAGAGGGGACGGTTCACCGGCACCGCGAACCAGAACGGGGCGAAGTCCGCAGGCGCGGCAGCCGCCGGCTGCGGAGCCGCGGCGGCGGCACCGGCACCCATGCCCTCGGCGGCCGGGGCCGCCGCGTCGTGCCCGCCGATCGGCGGCTGGACCCGCGTCTCGCCGGACTGCGCCGCACCCCAGGGCTGCTGCGGCTGCGCACCGTACGGCGACGGCGCACCGGCGGCGGGCTGCTGCGCGGCGCCCGGGCCCGGGTAGCCGTAACCCGGCTGCGGGCCCATGCCGTACGGACCCGGCACCGGCTGCTGCGCGGACGGGGCCGGCATCAGCGGGGCCTTCAGGGCCGGGGTGCGCGGGGTGAGCAGGGCGATCGCCGCCAGCACGAGGTTGGCGATCAGCGCCAGGATCTGACCGGTTCCGGGGGAGATGCGGTCGCTGGACGGCCCGCCGAAGATCGTCCACAGCGAGGACCACGCGGCGAACACGGCCAGCGCGCTGCCCCACTGGTCGAGGCTCAGGCCCACGAGCTTGCGGCCCTCGGGCTGGAAACGGGAGGCGACGATGAGGGCAGCGGCGATGATTCCGGCGAGGAAGATCGACGGCAGAGCGGGGAAGTAATCGGGCTTCCAGCCGTTCGGCTCGCTGGGGCAGCCGATGGTGGCCGATCCGCAGTCGAACGAGTAGTAGCTGAGGAACGAGGCGATGAACAGCAACACCGCTGCTCCGATCACCCCGCCGTCACCTCGAGTGAGGGAGCGGATGTTCACCTAGGATCCTTTGTCAGTGCTGTCAGTAATCGTCGCTCGGGGGTGGCGGCTCCCCATCGTACGGGTGAACCCATGGCCCGGTCGTCCTGGGCGTCTCGTTCGTATCACCCTCGTGACACGCCTGTGGCCTGCGGCTCTTAACCGTGCCTCTTACCCGTGCAGAAAGTCCGTGATGCCGTCCGCGATCCCTTGCGCCGCTTTCTCGCGCCATGATCCGTCGGTGAGCAGAGCGGCGTCCTGCGGGTCACGCATATTGCCGCATTCGATAAAAACCTTCGGAATGGTGGACAGGTTGAGACCGCCGAGGTCACTGCGCGTGTCCAGTCCCGTACCGCCGCCGATGTAGTTGGAGGGCGCGCTTCCGGTCGCCCGGACGAAATTGCCCGCGATCCGCGCGCCCAACTCCTTGGAGGGCGCCACGATGGCCGAGTTGTCGATGCCGCCGGCGCGGACGGCCGCCGGCTGGATCACGTGGAAACCACGGTCGCCGGCCGAAGCGCCGTCGGCATGGATGGAGATGGCCGCGTCGCCGTGCGCCTTGTTGCCGATCTCGGCGCGCTCGGTCACGCACGGCCCGTACGGCCGGTCGCCGTCGTGGGTGAGAACGACCGTGGCCCCCCGGCCCTGGAGGATCGTGCGCAGGCGGTGCGCCACGTCGAGGCTGAACGTGGCTTCCGCGTAACCGGAGTTGGTGGAGGTGCCGGTGGTGTCGCACTCCTTGTGCCCGTTGCCGACGTCGACCTGGCGGTCGATCTCCGCGGGGTGCTCCTGGTTGTGGATGTTGTGGCCGGGGTCGATGACGACGGTCTTGCCCCTGAGGGGCCCGTCGGCGGCGGGCGAGGGGTCCGAGGGCTTCGGTGATTCCGACGGTTCCGTGGATTCCGACGGCTTCGGCCGGGACGCGGACGTGGCCGTGGCGCCGCCTGTCGCTATGGACGGAACGGACGGCGCCGCGGAGACGGCACCGGCCTTGGCCGGGGTGCCCGCGCAGCCCGCGAGACCGAGGCCGAGGCCGACGGACAGGGTCACGGCCAGGGCCGGGAACACGACAACGGGGCGGCGCATGCGACTGGACACCCCCGCGATGCTAGCCCCGCTCCTCAGATCCCGGTGCCCGAGCGCTGCAGAACGCGAAGCGAGTGCGTTACCGAGATCTCGGTGAACGCCCCGGACTCCAGAGCCCGGAGATACACGCGGTACGGCGCCTGCCCGCCGTCTGCGGGGTCGGGGAAGACGTCGTGGACGACGAGCAGCCCGCCCGGCGCCACGTGCGGGGCCCACCCCTCGTAATCGGCGGTGGCGTGCTCGTCGGTGTGCCCGCCGTCGATGAACACCAGCCCCAGCGGCGCCCGCCAGAGCGCGGCCACCCGGGGCGACCGCCCGACCATCGCGACGACGTGCTCCTCCAGCCCGGCCCGGTGCAGGGTGCGGCGGAACGTCGGGAGCGTGTCCATCAGGCCCACGCCCTCGTCGCCACCGTCGACGAGGGAGGCGTCGTGGTACTCCCACCCCGGCTGCTGCTCCTCGCTGCCGCGGTGGTGGTCGACGGTGACGGCCATGGTCCCCGCCTCGCGCGCGGCGGCGGCGAGCAGAATCGTCGACCGCCCGCAGTAGGTGCCGACTTCGAGCAGCGGCAGCCCCAGGCCTGCGGCCTGCTCGGCGGCGGCGTAGAGGGCGAGGCCCTCGTCGACGGGCATGAAACCCTTTGCCGCCTCGAAGGCGGCGAGTATGTCGGGCTTGGGCGGCATGGTGGTTGCGTCCTTTGCGCGGGTGGGTGTGGCTCGTGACACTTTAAGTGCGGGCTGTTCGTGGCTGGTCGCGCAGTTCCCCGCGCCCCTTACGGGGCTCACAGCCACCCGTTCTGCCTGGCCGCCCGCACCGCCTCCATGCGGTTGCGGGTCCGGGTCTTGCCGATCGCCGCCGAGAGATAGTTCCGCACCGTCGCCGGCGAGAGGTGCACCTTCGCCGCGATGTCGGCCACCGTCGCGCCGTCCACCGCCGCGGCCAGGACGTCGCGTTCGCGCTGGGTGAGCGGGTTCGGGCCGGCGCTCAGGGCGGCTGCCGCGAGGGCCGGGTCGATGACGCGCTCGCCGGCCAGGGCGCGGCGGATCGCCGCCGCGAGGTCCTCCACGGGGCCGTCCTTGACCAGGAAGCCGGAGGCGCCCGCCTCCATCGCGCGGCGGAGGTAACCGGGGCGGCCGAAGGTGGTGAGTATCAGGACGCGGCACCCGGGGAGCCGCGTGCGCAGGTCGGCGGCGGCGTCCAGGCCGCTGCGGCCGGGGAGTTCGATGTCGAGCAGGGCGACGTCGGGGCGGGCCGCGAGGGCGGTGGGAAGGATCTCGTCGCCGTCGCCCACCTGGGCCACGACCTCGATGTCCTCCTCCAGGCCGAGCAGCAGCGCCAGCGCTCCCCGCATCATGCCCTGGTCCTCCGCCAGCAGTACCTTGATCATGCCGCGCGTCCCTCTTCCTCGTCGTCCACGGGCAGTTCGGCCACGAGCCGGAAGCCGCGCTTGCTGTGGGGGCCGGTGGTCAGGGAGCCGCCGGCGGCGGCCAGGCGCTCGGTCAGGCCCTTCAGGCCCGTACCGCCCGTACCGCTGGTGGTGTTCGTGCCCGAGCCTACGCCGCGGCCGTCGTCCGTGATCTCCAGGTGGACGCGGCCGGGTTCGCCCCGGACCTCGATCGCGCAGCGGTCCGCGCCGCTGTGCCGGATGACGTTGGTGACGCCCTCGCGCACCACCCATCCCAGCAGGGCCGCGGTCTGCGGCGGCAGCGGCGGGCCCGACTGGCGGATGTCCGTCGTGATGCCGGAGGCGTCCAGGCAGGAGCGGGCGCGGTCGAGTTCGGTCGCCAGGCTGCCCTCGCGGTAGCCGGTGACCGCCTCGCGGATCTCGGTGAGGGCCTGGCGGCCGACCGCCTCGATGTCCGCGGCCTGGCCGAGCGCCGCGTCCAGGTCGCGGGGCGCGAGGCGGCGCACCGCCTCGGCCTTGACGACGATGACGGACATGGTGTGGCCGAGCAGGTCGTGCAAGTCCCGCGAGAACCGCAGCCGTTCGCGTTCCACGGCCGCGTGGGCCAGCTCCTCCTGCGTGGCCTTGAGCCGGGCGACGGTCTCGAAGAAGTTCAGCAGCGTGGCCGCCACGACGCCGGACAGCGACGTGCCCCAGGCGATGGCCAGCGTGTTCTGCGGGTGGTCCTGGAACGTGGTGATGGCCCAGACCGAGAGCCCGGTCACCCCCAGCGCGCCCCCGAGCCAGGGGCCCTTGAGGCGCATGACGACGCCCGTGGCCAGGGAGAGCAGTGGGAAGCACAGCATCCAGTCGCCGCCGTACCCGATGGTCAGCGCGTAGGTGACGACGATCAGCCCGGCCAGGGCGGCGAACGGGGATCGGGTCTCGCGCCGGTGTTCGTCGAGACTGGTGACGATCGCGGTGACGTAGCAGGCGGCAAAGGCCATCAGGCCCGCGCCGGCCAGCCACGGCAGGGGCGTCCTGCCCCGGAAGATGTCGATGACGTCCCCGGTAAGGGCGAGGAGCCAGGGCGTGAATGTGCGCCACGTCGGCGCGTTCATCCGCTCGATCGCCTTCATTGCTCCGCTGCTCATATCGGAGACTGTACGAAAAGGCGTGCTGAGCTGGGCAGATGCGAATGTCTGCCGGATGCCGATGACATTTGTCCCAAAGCCGGGTGCGGCGGGGGTTCCGCCGCTTCGGGCGATCGGATATACAAGGAGCCCTTGTCGTCTTAGAACGCGTTCTAAACTGCGGGTCGTTCGTGGTTGATCGCGCAGTTCCCCGCGCCCCTTACGGGGCACGACCTGAAGGGCACCTCCGCCATGCCCATCGATCCCGTCAAGGCCGTCTCCGCCCCGCCGCAGGCGGTTTCCCTCGCCTGGGACCACAAGGACGTCCAGCTCTACCACCTCGGCATCGGCGCCGGCGCCCCCGCCACCGACCCCGGCGAACTCCGCTACACCCTGGAGAGCCGGCTGCACGTGCTCCCCTCCTTCGCCACCGTCGCGGGCGGCGGCGCGGCCCTCGCCGGCGGGCTCTCCGCACCCGGCATCGACGTCGACCTCGCCGCCGTGCTGCACGGCGGGCAGAGCGTCGCGCTCCACCGCCCCCTCCCGGTCCGCGGCACGGACGTCACCCGGACCTCGCGCGTCGCCGCCGTGTACGACAAGGGCAAGGCCGCCGTCATCGTCCTGCGCACGGACGCCGCCGACGCCGACGGGCCGCTGTGGACCTCCGAGGCCTCCATCTACGTCAAGGGCGAAGGCGGCTTCGGCGGCGAGCGCGGGCCGCGGGCCGAGCGTCGCGAACCGTCCGCCAGGACGCCCGACTTCACCGTGGAGCGCGCCATCCGCGAGGACCAGGCCCTCCTCTACCGGCTCTCCGGCGACTGGAACCCGCTGCACGCCGACCCGGAGTTCGCCCGGCTCGCCGGCTTCGAACGCCCCATCCTGCACGGTCTGTGCTCGTACGGCATCGTCCTCAAGGCCGTCGTGGACACCGCGCTCGGCGGCGACGTCACGCGCGTACGCACGTACGCCACCCGCTTCGCGGGCGTGGCCTACCCCGGCGAGACGCTGCGGATCCGCATGTGGCGCGAGGGGGACGGCCGCATCCGGGTGGCGGCCGGGGCCGTCGAGCGCGAGGACGCGCCAGTGCTGACGGACACGGTCGTCGAGCACACCTGACCACACCCGACCACACCTGAACCACGCTGCCTGCACCGCCCGTACTGCCCGTACGCGAAGGGAGCGCCGCCATGCGTGCCGCCGTTCAGCTCGAGACAGGCCGGGACAAGCTCGAAGTCCTCGACGACGTCGAGGCCGTGGGGCTCGGCCCCGGCAAGGTGCGGGTGCGCATCCGGGCCGCCGGGCTGTGCCACTCCGACCTCTCCGCCATGTCCGGCGTCCTGCCGCAGCCCGCCCCCTTCGTCCCCGGGCACGAGGGCGCGGGCGACGTGCTGGAGGCGGGCGAAGGCGTCACCTCCGTCAGGCCCGGTGACCGGGTCCTGGTCTGCTGGCTGCCGCCGTGCGGGGACTGCAGGGCCTGCCGGCGCGGCCAGGGCCATCTGTGCCTCGCCGGGTTCATGAACTCCGCGACCCCCAACTTCCGCCGCGGCGCCGGCCGGAGCGAGGTCTTCGGGTTCGCCGGCACCGGCACCTTCGCCGAGGAGGCCGTCGTCGACGCCGGGTGCGCCGTGCCCGTCCCCGACGACGTGCCCTACGACATCGCCGCCCTGATCGGCTGCGGCGTCACCACCGGGCTCGGCGCCGCCCTCAACACCGCGCGCATTGCCGCCGGTTCGTCGGTCGCCGTGATCGGCTGCGGCGGCGTCGGCATCTCCACCGTGCAGGGCGCACGGCTCTCGGGCGCCGCGCAGATCGTCGCCGTCGACCCGGTCGCCTCCCGCCGCGAGGCCGCACTGCGCTTCGGCGCCACGGAGGCCGTCGCCCCCGGCGAACTGCCCGGCGCCAAGGCCCGGGTCACCGGCGGCGAGGGCTTCGACTACGTCTTCGAGGTCGTCGGCTCCTCCGCCACCGCCCGCACCGCCTACGAGACGACCCGCCGCGGCGGCACGCTGTGCGTCGTCGGCGCGGGGGCGATGGACGACAACCTGCAGATCAACATGTTCGAGCTGTTCTTCGACGAGAAGCGGATCCTGCCCTCGCTGTACGGCGGCGGGGACGTGCTGCGCTCCTACGAACGGGCCATCGCCCTCTGGCGGGCGGGCCGCATCGACCTCGCGGGCCTGATCACCCACCGCGTCCCGCTCGCGGGCGTCAACGACGCCGTCGAGCAGATGCGGACGGGACAGGCGCTGCGCACCTGCATCGAGTTGTGAGGGGGACGGAAATGGGTACGGCGCTGCCGCTGCAGGGCAGAACCGCGATCGTCACCGGCGCCGGGCGCGGCCTCGGCCGGGCCGAGGCCCTGGAGCTGGCCCGGCTCGGCGCGGCCGTGGTCGTCAACGACTACGGGCAGGAGAGCCACCACGGCACCGGCGCGGCCTCCGCCGGGCCCGCCGAGTCCGTCGTCGAGGAGATCCGCGCGGCGGGCGGGCGGGCCGTGGCCCACCTCGGCGACGTCGCCGACTTCGAGCAGGCCCGCGACCTCGTGCGGCTCGCCCTCGACAGCTTCGGCGGCTCGCTCGACATCCTCGTGAACAACGCGGGCATCCTGCGCGACCGGATGGTCTTCTCGATGTCCGAGGAGGAGTGGGACGCGGTCATCCGCGTCCATCTGAAAGGGCACTTCACCACCACGCGCTTCGCCGCCGCGCACTGGCGGGAACGGGCCAAGGCCACCGGCCGCCCGGTCTACGGGCGGATCGTCAACACCTCCTCGGAGGCGTTCCTCGCCGGCTCGGCCGGACAGCCCAACTATGCGGCCGCCAAAGGCGGGATCGTCGGGCTGACGACGTCGACGGCCGAGGCGCTGCGCAAGTACGGGGTCACGGCGAACGCCATCTGCCCGCGGGCCCGGACCCGGATGACCGCGGACGTCTTCGCCGGGGAGTCGGGGGAGACGGGGGCAGCCGGCGGGCTGGACCCGCTGGCCCCGGAACACGTCGCTCCGCTCGTGGCCTACCTCGCCTCGCCGGGCGCGGCGCAGGTGAGCGGGCAGGTCTTCGTCGTGCACGGCGGGATGGTGGCCGTGGTCGAACGGCCCAGAGTGGCCGCGCAGTTCGACGCGCAGGACGGGGTGTTCAGCGCCGCGGAGCTGGAGTCCGTGCTCGGTCCGTACTACGCGGGGCGGCCGCCGCACGAGACGTTCGCGGCGGTGGAGGTGCTGGGACTGCACAAAGGCCGACCGGCCGCCGGATGAGCCCGGCGGCCGGTCGGATGCTTCGGATACGGGAGGCGGGGGCGCTCAGGCCGCCGCCCGCTCCGTGTCGTCGTTGCGGCGGTGCTTGCCGTGGGCGGGGGCGCGGTCGTCGTCCGAGGACGCCTGCGGACCGCGGTGCCTGCCGGTGCCGGCGGCTGCGGCCTGGGCGGACGCCCCGTGGCGCGCCTCGGTCGTGTCGGTACGGACATCGGGCATGTGGGAAGTCACTCCGTCGGATGTGGATGCGGGCTGTGCGCGTGGGGGACAGCTTCGCTTTCCGCGCGTGACCATACGTCGGCGCAGCCCCCGCCCGAGTTTAACGGGGCCTTGATCACCGGAGTCAATCGGGGCAGTGGCGTGTTGGGGCGCCCCGTAAGGGGCGCGGGGAACTGCGCGACAAGCCACGGACGGCCCGCACCCGTCACACAGCGGCCCCCGCGCTTACCGCGCCCTGGCCTGCGGCGCCAGCCGCAACGGCACCGGCCGCGGAGGCGTTAACGCCTCCGCCTCCTCCTCGGCGCACGGTACGTGCGCCAGCCCGCACGGCACGGCCGCCGTCACGAACGGCAACCGCAGCCCCCCGTCCGCCGTCCACAGCCCCGCCCCCGTCAACCACCCCTCCGGCGCGGCGAATTGCCGCAGCCGTTTCGTCACCGGCCGCCACACCCCGACCCCCGTCGCCCCGTCGCGCTGAACGGCGAAGGCGACCGCACACCCCTCCGGCGAGAGCCCCTGCCCCGGCTGCGCCGCGATCGGCCGCAGCGAGACGCCGTCGGGCACCAGGCACTCGGGGAACCGCACCGGCCGTGCCGAGCCGAGGACGCCCCACCCCAGCCGGTCCGTGCCGGGCGCGTCGGACCGTACGACCAGCAGCCCGCTGTCCGGCTCGGCCAGCAGCAGCCGGTCGTTGCTCTGCTCCGTGATCTGCAGCAGCGGACTCGTCTCGCCGCCGCGCCCCAGGTCGACGACGACGGTCTTGGTCAGCCCCTCCAGCTCGCGGTCCAGTGCCAGCAGCCGGCCCGAGCGGTCGAGCCAGGCGCCGCCCTCGCAGCGGCCGGGCACCGTGGCCAGCAGATCGGGGCAGGAGGTGCTGCCGTGCACCTGCCACAGCGTGGTCGACTCGGCGCCGTGCACCAGGGCGTAGGCGGACGCGCCGTCCGGAGCGGGCGGCAGCAGCGTCAGCTGCGGGCACTCGATGGCCCCCAGCGGCAGCTCGCCGGTGCCGGGCCCGGCGGGGTAGAGCAGCGCGAGCGCGAACCGCTCGGCGACCCGGCGGCGGATGAGCACGCGGCCGTCGCTGAGCGGCAGGACCTGGCTGTCGGGCTCCTCCGGCTGCTTGCCGGGCAGCGGCACCGCGTACGGCTCGGGGCCGTCGAGCGTCCAGCGCTCCGGAAACCAGCCATCCGTCCCCTGCCCGAGGGCCAGCCACGCCGCGTACGATCCGTCCGCTGTGACCGTGAATGGCGTGGGTCGTCCGTCCGTCCGGGCACCCGGTGGAGTGCCGGCCGGAGCGCTCTGAGGACTGCTCTGTGGGGCACAGACCGTCATGAGAAACGTCACCTCCGGCACAGAACGTAGTTTTCGGTCCGCGAGCCGAACCCTCCGGGCGGGGGTGCTTCACGCGTAAGGGTGGCTCTCGTCCGATTCGCCTGAGGGATGAGAAGCAGGTGTGCTGTGTCTTCGGCGGTTCGGTGAGGGGAGGCATGCCTTTGTGGCCGGACGAGCCTCCTTGACCCGCCGCCCTCCCCCAGCTAACGCTGGGAGGTGCCCCCAGGCGCCGCAAAGCCCTGTGTCCGGGCAGTGAAGCCCGGGCCGGGGGACAGGTAGCCTTTCCTCCGTGCCCGCACTGTCTGAAGTCATCGCCGCCCTCGACGCTCTCTGGCCCCCGGAGCGGGCCGAGCAGTGGGACGCCGTCGGCACGGTCTGCGGCGAGCCCGACGCCCCTGTCGGCCGTGTGCTCTTCGCCGTCGACCCCGTCCAGGAGGTCGTCGACGAGGCGGTGCGGCTCGGCGCCGACCTGCTCGTCACCCACCACCCGCTCTACCTGCGCGGGACGACGACGGTCGCGGCCTCCACCTTCAAGGGCCGCGCCGTGCACACCCTCATCAAGCACGACATCGCCCTGCACGTCGCGCACACCAACGCCGACCGCGCCGACCCCGGCGTCTCCGACGCCCTCGCCGGCGCCCTCGACCTGCGCGTCACCGGGCCGCTCGTGCCCGACCCGACGGACCCCGCGGGCCGCCGCGGCCTCGGCCGCATCTGCGAGCTCGACCCGCCGATGAGCCTGGCCGACTTCGCCGCGCGCGCCGCCAAGCGGCTGCCCGCCACCGCCCAGGGCATCCGCGTCGCCGGGGACCCCGCGCGCACCATCCGCACGGTCGCCGTCTGCGGCGGCTCCGGCGACTCCCTCTTCGCCGAGGTGCGCGCCGCCGGTGTCGACGCCTACGTCACCGCCGACCTGCGCCACCACCCCGCGTCCGAGGCGCAGCAGCACAGCCCGCTCGCCCTCGTCGACGCCGCGCACTGGGCCACCGAGTGGCCCTGGGCCGAGCAGGCCGCCGCCCAGCTCGACGAGATCTCCGACCGCCACGGCTGGGGCCTGCGCACCCACGTCTCGCGGACGGTCACCGACCCCTGGACCGCCCACGCGGCGTCCACCACACCTCACCACTCCTAGGAGCCCCCAACTGAACGCCGCGCCCGCCGACCAGATCCGCCTCCTCGATCTCCAGGCCCTGGACACCCGCCTCAACCAGCTGGCCCACAAGCGCAAGAGCCTGCCCGAGCACGCCGAGATCCAGGCGCTCGAGGGCGACCTCGCCCAGCACCGCGACCTCCTCGTCGCCGCGCAGACCCAGGAGAGCGACACCGCCCGCGAGCAGGCCAAGGCCGAGCAGGACGTCGACCAGGTCCGCCAGCGCGCCGCCCGCGACCAGCAGCGCCTGGACTCCGGCGCCGGGATGTCCCCCAAGGACCTGGAGAACCTCCAGCACGAGGTGGCCTCCCTCGCCAAGCGACAGGGCGACCTGGAGGACGTCGTCCTCGAGGTCATGGAGCGCCGCGAGGCCGCCCAGGAGCGGGTCAAGGAGCTGACCGGCCGCGTCGAGTCCGTCCAGGCCAAGGTCAACGACGCCGCCGCGCGCCGCGACGCCGCCACCGCGGCCATCGAGGCCGAGGTCGCCACCGTGACCAAGGAGCGCGAGCTCGTCGCCGGCACCGTCCCCGACGCGCTCCTGAAGCTCTACGACAAGCTCCGCGTCCAGCAGGGCGGCATCGGTGCGGCCCGCCTGTACCAGCGCCGCTGCGAGGGCTGCCAGCTGGAGCTCAACATCACCGAGATCAACGAGGTCCGGGCCGCGGCCGCCGACGAGGTCGTGCGGTGCGAGAACTGCCGCCGGATCCTGGTCCGTACGCCTGAGTCGGGCCTGTAGGCCCGCGGTGGCCCATCGCTTCATCGTCGAAGCGGACGGCGGCTCCCGGGGCAACCCGGGTCCCGCCGGCTACGGCGCCGTCGTCCTGGACGCGGCGACGGGCGAGGCCCTCGCGGAGGCCGCCGAGTACATCGGCACGGCGACCAACAACGTCGCCGAGTACCGGGGCCTGATCGCCGGGCTGGAGGCGGCCCGGGCCATCGATCCGGACGCCGAGATCGCGGTCCGGATGGACTCCAAGCTCGTCGTCGAGCAGATGTCCGGCCGCTGGAAGATCAAGCACCCGGACATGCGGCCGCTCGCCGCCCGGGCGCAGACGGTCTTCCCGCCGGAGCAGGTCACCTACGAGTGGATCCCGCGCGAGCGGAACAAGCAAGCGGACCGGCTGGCCAACGAGGCCATGGACGCCGGCAGGCGGGGCGAGCGGTGGGAGCCGGGGGCCGCTGCTCCCGAGCCTGCTGCCGCTGCCGCTGCCGCTGCCGGTGCCGTTTCCGGGCAGCCCAAGGCCGCGCCTGTCGGCTGGGCCGCGCCCGCCGACCTCGGGGCGCCGACGACGTTCGTGCTGCTGCGGCACGGCGAGACGGCGCTGACCCCGCAGAAACGGTTCTCGGGGAGCGGCGGCAGCGACCCCGAACTGTCGCCCGCCGGCCGCCGCCAGGCGGACGCGGTGGCTGCCGCGCTCGCGGCCCGGGGCACCGTCCAGGCCGTCGTCACCTCGCCGCTGCGCCGCTGCCGCGAGACGGCGGCCACGGTGGCGGCGCGGCTCGGCCTGGAGGTCCGGGTCGAAGAGGGCCTGCGCGAAACGGACTTCGGCGCCTGGGAGGGGCTGACCTTCGCCGAGGTGCGCGAGCGTCACCCCGCGGATCTGGACGCCTGGCTCGCCTCCACGAAGGCGGCCCCCACGGGCGGCGGCGAGAGCTTCGCCGCGGTGGCGCGGCGGGTGTCCGCCGCCCGCGACCGGCTGCTGGAGCAGTACGCGGGGCGGACGGTGCTGCTGGTGTCGCACGTGACGCCGGTGAAGACGCTGGTGCGGCTTGCGCTGGGCGCGCCGCCCGAGTCGCTGTTCCGCATGGAGCTGTCGGCGGCGTCGCTGAGTGCGGTGGCGTATTACGCGGACGGCAATGCGAGTTTGCGGTTGCTGAACGACACGGGGCATCTGCGGTAGGTCGGGTGCGGGTGGTCTGTGGCTGGTCGCGCCCACGCGGCGGAGCCGCATGATGAGCACGGCCCCGCGCCCCTACGGGGCGCGGCGGGCTCTTGCCGCAAGTACCTTGTCCAGCAAAGCGATCGCCCGCAATCGCTGCCTCTCCCGTTGTTCGATCTCCGTGGGGCTCTCGCCGGTTGCCGCGACCCTGGGGCAGGACGGGCACTGCCAGCGGTCGGGAGTCCCGACGGCCGGCGGGTCCATCGCCACGTCGCACTGCGGACACCGCACGGTGATCCCCTCCACGTGCCCGCACGACGCGCACACCCATACCGGCCCCTCCGCGTCCTGCTGCCGCCACGCCGTCCGCCGGCACTGGGGACAGCCGGTGGTGGCGATCCCGGCCCGGCTCATGACCGGGGGCTCGGGGGTGGAGTCGGCGTACTCGATGATCCGCGCCCGGACGCGGTCGTCCGTCGTATTGGCCATCCGCAGCAGGTGGGCGACCCGCGAACGCGCTTCGTCAACGAAATCGTTCATGGCGGTCAGCAGGCTACCGCGCCGGGTCGCCGCAACTGTGCGGCTTCCCGCGCGAGTTCCGTGACGCGCCCCCAGTCGCCCGAGCGCACCGCCTCCGGGGGCGCCATCCACGTGCCGCCCACGCAGCCCACGTTGGGCAGGGCCAGGTAGTCGCGGGCGGCACCGGGCCCGATGCCGCCCGTGGGGCAGAACCGGGCGGTCGGCAGGGGCGCGGCCAGGGACTTCAGATACGGTGCCCCGCCCGCCGCCTCCGCCGGGAAGAACTTCATCTCCCGCACGCCGCGCTCCAGCAGCGCCAGCACCTCCGAGGCCGTGGATACCCCCGGCAGGAACGGCACGCCCGAGGCCCGCATGGCATCCAGCAGCCGCTCCGTCCACCCGGGGCTGACCAGGAAGCGGGCACCGGCCCGTACCGCGGCCTCCGCCTGGGCGGGCCGCAGCACGGTCCCGGCGCCGACCACCGCCTCGGGGACCTCCTCCGCGACGGCCCGGATCGCCGTCAGGGCGGCATGCGTGCGCAGCGTCACCTCGATCGCCGGCAGCCCGCCCGCGACCAGGGCCCGCGCCAGCGGCACGGCCCTGGACACGTCGTCGATCACCACGACGGGGAGCACAGGTGCCAGGTCGAGTACGGTCACGGCGGTCATCCTGCCGCCGGGCCTCACCCGTCGCAACGGCCGTTGCACACGGTGCAACGGCATGCGCTAGAGCTCGGACACCACCACGTCGAGCGCCCAGGGCCTGCCGCCCTTCGCGGGCCGGGTGTCGCCCTCTACCGCGTACCCCAAGTCACGCAGGGCCACGGCCAGTTCGGCCGGGTCGGAGGGCTGTGCGCCGGCGGTCAGCAGGTCCCGCACCAGCCGCCCCTTGGTCGCCTTGTTGAAGTGGCTGACGACCGACCGCTTCTCCACGCCGTTCACGGTCTTCGCGTGCAGCACCCGCACCGTCGCCGTGCGCTCGGCGAGTCGGCCCTTCGGCTTCCAGGCGGCGGCGTACGCGGCGGAACGCAGGTCGAGGACGAGCCCGTCGCCTGCGGCCGCGGGCATGACCTGCGCCATCGGTTCGCGCCAGTACGCGCCCAGCGCCCCGAGCCCCGGCAGCTTGACGCCCATCGAGCAGCGGTAGGAGGGGATCGCGTCGGTGATCCGTACCGCGCCCCAGAGCCCGGAGAAGACCAGCAGCGAATCCTCGGCCGCCCTCCGGGCCGGGCCGTCGAGGGTGGCGAGCCCGAGCGCGTCGTAGAGCACACCGGTGTAGATCTCCCCGGCGGGCCGGGTCCCGGCCGTGCGCAGCCCGGCGTTCTTGGTGACCTCGCCGCGCAGCCCGGCGCTCAGCCCCAGCACCTCGGCCGCCTTCTCCTCGTCGCCCGAGCACAGCTCGACCAGCTCCGCGAGCACGGCTTCCCGGGCCTCCGCGAGCCCCGGCAGCGACAGCGACCCCACCGTCAGCGCGGCACCGGCGCCTCCGGTGGCCTTCCCCTCGGACGGCGGCAGCAGGACGAGCACGGCGGATCGGTCTCCTTCGGGGGTCGGGGCGGGCGAACCTTGCCGAGCCTAGTGTGGTTCGTCCCCGCACAGGCTGCCGGTACCATGGTCGTCACGGCGGACGAGCCGGCCGGGCGGCCGCGTGGGATCGTTTTCGGTCCCCCGAGGAACGTCCGGGCTCCATACGGCAGGGTGGTGGGTAACGCCCACCCGGGGTGACCCGCGGGACAGTGCCACAGAAAACAGACCGCCGGAGGCCGCAAGGCGTCCGGTAAGGGTGAAACGGTGGTGTAAGAGACCACCAGCGACCGGGGTGACCCGGCCGGCTAGGTAAACCCCACCCGGAGCAAGGTCAAGATGGGGACACTCCGGTGTCCCTGCGCGGACGATCGAGGGCTGCCCGCCCGAGTCCGCGGGTAGACCGCACGAGCCTGTCGGCAACGGCAGGCCTAGATGGATGGCCGCCTCCCCGAGGGCCGCAAGGCCCCCGGGAGACAGAACCCGGCGTACAGGCCGACTCGTCCGCCGCCTGCCTTCCCGGCAGGCCGGCCGAAACCCGCCATCGCGCATCCGGAGTCCCTACTCTGGTGAGCCTCTGGTGAGCCGGGCCTTCCGAGGAGGAGACCATGACCGCACAGCCCGAGTACGGGCCCCGTGGCAGTTCCCTGCACGGCCGGGAGCCGATCCCGCGCCCGGATCGCACCCCCGAAGCCGTCCGCGCCGCCCTGGCACGCGTCGCTCCGCATCGCCTGGCCGAGATGGAGAGAAGCAAGGAAGAGGCTCTCGCCGTCGCCCTGCAGGACGGAAAGATCGGTCACCTCCAGCACTGGCTCGTCTGGTGGGCGGCCCAGGTCGAGATCGAGCGCCGTCCCGACCTCAGCGCCCGGCAGCGCGACGCTCTCGAAGCCGTGCACAACTCCTCCGGCAAGGACGACCCGACGTTCCGCAGGGGTATCGACGAGCTCGACGCCGTCTTGGAAGAGGCGAAGCAGGCGGTCACGGGGTGAGCTGGCGGTGGGAGTACGACCCCAGCGAGGAACATGTCACCGGAGGGGCCCCGCCGGCCTTCATCGCCGAGGTCGAGAAGAAGGCCGACGAAGTCGTCAGGGCTGCTGCTGCGTTCTACGTCGAAGGTAAAGCGTTCCAAGGGGCAAGCCCGGCGGGAGAAAGCATTGACGTCCCTGGTGGGTTCTTCGTCTGTATCGTCATCCCACGGCACGAGTGCGTCTACATCCGCCAAGTGACCTATATCTGACGGACGCCAGGGCGGATGGGCGCCTCCCCTGGCGGACCAGCCCGTCCCCGGCGGCATACGCCCCCGGCGCGGTCAGCAGCAGGAGGGCGCCGGCCAATGCCGCGGACAGGGCGGCCAGTACGGTGCGTAGCAGCGACACGGTGTGCGTCCCCCCCCATGGTCGGTCAGTCGGTCTCGGGAATGCCGAGCAGCCGGACGAGCACGGTCCGCGCCTCGGGCGCGTCCTCTCCGTCCGGGGCCGAGTACCGGTAGAGAAGCGCGATGTACTCCTCGAAGAACGCGCGGAGTTGGCCCGGATCGACCCGGAGTGTGGCGCGCGAGAAGAGCGCCGCGTCGGCCCAGGGGCCGAGCGTGTCGCGTGCGTCCTCGAAACGCCGGGCGGAGTCGACCAGTTCGGCAAGGCCGATCCGGTGCATCTCGGTCAGCGCCTCGCGCATCTGCGGCGTCTGCCGGCTGTACGGCGGGAACCGCCGGTCCCCCGGCACGGTCCGCCACCACCGCTCCCGCCCCTTCGCCAGCTCCGGGACCTCCTCGACGAAGCCGTGCTTGGCCAGCTGCCGCAGGTGGTAGCTGACCAGCCCCGTGCTCTCGCCCAACTCGCGGGCGAGCGCCGCCGAGTTGGCGGGCGCCCGGCGCAGGCATCGTTCGATCTTCTGCCGCATCGGGTGTGCGAAGGCGCGCAGCGCCTCGGCATCGTTGATCTCCTGG
Organism: Streptoverticillium reticulum; assembly: GCF_047456005.1. Classification (NCBI taxonomy): domain Bacteria; kingdom Bacillati; phylum Actinomycetota; class Actinomycetes; order Kitasatosporales; family Streptomycetaceae; genus Streptomyces; species Streptoverticillium reticulum. Next base: position 5,910,875 of record NZ_CP179755.1, read on the forward strand.
GCGGGCGGTTGTTCGGCCATGCCGGAAGGCTACGAGTTGCAAAGTGTGTTTGCAAGCAGTACTTGCAACTCTCGGAGAGCAGTTGGCCGGATACCGTGGAGACATGGGCCCGGTCCGCGGGGAGTGGTGCAAGGCTGTACGACAGCCCTCGCAAGCGAGGGGTCGACAGCGGGAACTGCGCTGAAAGGGGCTGAAGATGTCCTTTCTCATGTCAGTACTTGCCTCATCCATGGCCGTGGCCTCGTCCATGACCGGCGTGACGTGCGACGGAACGGCCGTGCGCGGCCGGTTCGAGTCCGCAGCCGGTGGCGGGACGTACCAGGCGGTGACGTTCGACGCGAAGGCGGTGCCCGCGGGCAGCCGCGTCGTGGTGCTGGAGAGCACCCACCGCGACGGCACCGAGATCGAGCTGCGCCTGCACGGTCTCCAGCCGGACCGTACGTTCGGCGCCCATGTCCACCAGAAGCCGTGCGGCACCAAGCCTGCCGACTCCGGCGCGCACTATCAGGATGTCGTGGATCCGAAGCAGCCCTCGGCCGATCCGGAGTACGCCAACCCGGACAACGAGGTGTGGCTGGACTTCACCACCGACGGGCGGGGGAACGGCTCTGCCACGTCCTCCGTCGACTTCTTCTTCCGTGCAGGAGAGGCGCGTTCGGTCGTCATTCACGAGCACGCCACCGAGACGGGCCCCGGGCACGCCGGCATGGCCGGCGCGCGTCTGGCCTGTGTCAACGTGCCCTTCGGGTGAACCTGCCGGGGCACGCCCCGCCGCCCCGCCCCGTAGGGGGTAGGCCTTCCCTGGATGTCACCGCGTCCACCGCGTCCACGAAAGGCAGAGGCAACCGGTATGGCTGGGAACGACCTGGGGAGCCTGCTCGGCGGGCTGATCGGTGAGGGGGAGGGCGGGTCCGGGAAGCTGCTCGCCGGCCTGCTCGGCACGCTGGGGGACAGCGGGCAGGGCGGCGGGAATCCGCTGCAGGGGCTGGTGCGGGAGCTGACCGAGGGCGGGCTGGGCGAGCAGGCCCGGTCGTGGGTGGGGTCGGGTGCGAACACGGCCGTCAGCGGGCCCGAGGTCGCGCAGGCGCTGCCGTACCAGGCCCTCGAACACGTGGCGCAGCAGGCGGGCTGCTCCCCGGAGCAGGCCGCCGACCGGCTGGCCGAGGCCCTGCCGAAGGTCGTCGACCGGCTGACGCCGCAGGGCGAGGTGCCGGAGGGGGCGCTGGAGGACCTGATCAGGCAGCAGCTCTAGGCTCCGCCGGAAGCGCAGCCACGACGAGCCCGCAGTCACCCGACCGCGAGCGCTCAATCGGCCACCGGATCCTCTTCCGCGAACGCCGGTTCGCGGAAGAGGGGCCCGAAGGCCGTGGGACGCGGCGGCGCCGCCGCCGGGCGCCCCTGTTGCGGAATGCCCTTGGCGACCAGCCCCCGGTGGTGTTCCAGCAGCCACTCCGGCGGCTGCGCGAGCAGCAGCCGGAACTGCGCGACGCTCAGCGGGCCGGTGATCCGGCCCTGCGTGTCGTGCGACATCTGCAGGGCCTTCTGCACCTGCTTCGGCGTCAGCTGGGTCTCCGGCGCCCGGCCGAGGAATTCGGCGGCGCGTTTGGAGATCAGGATCTCGGGGTGCGTCTGGGGCGAAGGCGGCATCGGGCTGGCTCCTCGGCGGCTGCGTCCACCCAGCAGGTTGGATCTTCCCTGCGGGCCGCGCCCGAGTATTGCTATACGACCACCCGATCGGGTGAGCCCCTTGAGCCCCTCGTCTAGCGGCCCTGCTTCTCGAACGGGCTCGGCACCGGGAAGTAGCCCTCCAGGAAGGGGCTGATGAGCGCGTTGGTGCGCTGCAGGTCCTTCTCCGTCGAGACCGTGTCGTTGATGCAGAAGATGTCCAGGTCCCGGTGGGCCAGCAGCCGGTTGAGGCGGCGGGACGTGTTGGGGTGGGCCAGGTCCATGTACATGTAGCGCAGGTCGGACGGTATGGCCCGGCCCTGGTGGTACGCGTAGTAGTGGTGCAGCGAGGAGGCGACGGACAGGTCGTCGGGGCTGCGGAAGCGGGCCGCGGCGGTGGCCGCGTGGGCCTCGGCGTAGCGGTCCTCGATCTCGTCCAGCATGGAGCGCCGCAGCGCGTGCGGGACGTGCCGCATCTTCTGCGTGAGGGTGGTGGCGAAGCGTTCCTCCACCAGGGCTCTGTTGTTCTTGGCGGCCGCCGCGACCGGGGCGTCCGCGGGGCTGCGGTCGCCCAGCGGCACGAGGGCGGGGGAGAGGAAGAACTTCGTCAGGCCGTTGGAGAGGAAGAACGTCTGCGGGGTCAGCGGGTTGCCGAGGAAGACGTCGTCGTTGAAGTAGAGGAAGTGCTCCGACAGGCCCTCGATGTGGTGCAGCTGGCTCTCGATGGCGTGCGAGTTGAAGGTCGGCAGCACCTTGGGGTCGGAGAAGATCTCCTTGTGGCCGACCACCCGGATGCCCGGGTGGGAGGTGTCCAGCCAGGCGGGGGTCTGGTCGTCGGTGACCAGGAAGACCTTGCGCACCCAGGGGGCGTACTGGTGTAGCGAGCGCAGGGAGTACTTGAGCTCGTCGCGGCTGAGGAAGCGGGCGGCGTTCACCGCCTCCTCGTGGTGGGACTCGCTGCCGCCGGCCTCGCGCAGGGCGCGGGAGCGGCGCTCGGCCCAGGCGGGGTCGGCGCCGTCGACCCAGGTGTAGACGACGTCGATGGGGAAAGGGATGTCCTGCGGCAGCCGGATGGTGAACTCGGGGCGGGTGTGCACCGTGCGGTGGGGGGCCGCGGTGTCCTCGCCGCCGAGGGCGAGCGGTCCGGTGAAGAGCTCGGCGGGCGCGTCCACGGGGGCGGCGCTCGCTGCGACCTCCGCGGTGACGACGTTGCGGCGCGGGGCGACGAGCCAGGCGCCGTCGGGGCCGTTCTCGGGCTTCCAGTACTCGATGTCGCAGCCGTGCTCCTGGCCCAGCACCAGCTCGCCCTCGGCGAGGGTGCGGTACCAGGTGACGCGGGTCACGGGGGCGGACTGCAGCCGGCGCCAGGTGCCGTGGACGAAGCCGGGGTGCGGCACGCCGGGGGTGCCCTCGCGGCCGACGGGGGCGGCGTAGCCGGGGATGCGGCGGCACAGGCGGGCCAGCTCCTGCTGGACCCGGCCGCGGTCGGCGGCGGAGACGGCGACGGAGGGGGCCTCGCCCGGCTCCGTGCGCACGCAGAAGTGGTCGATCCCGGCGTGTTCGAGGGTGGTGCAGACGAGCGCGAGCGCGTCGGCGCGGGCGGCCTGCGGGGTGGGGGCGGGGTCGACCAGGGCGATGCGGGCCTTGCCGTCGACGAGCACCACGCGGGGCAGGGCCTCGTCGAGGTGGGCGGCGTAGCGGCGCTGGAGGACCTTGCCGCGGAGCTTCTGGCCGCGCTGCTGGAGGTCGAGCGAACTGGCCATGTGCTGCATGAGGGCGCCGCGGGTCTCCACGGAGACCCGCTGGGCTATCGCGCGCCGGGTGCTCGCGGGCAGGAGACGGCGGTAGGCCTTGACCAGGCCGGACTTCTCGGGGTTCGCGCGGGCTGCGGGGACGAGAGCTTCACCACGTCCGGGCAGTGACGACTGGGCTTCCGATGTCATGGCCGTTCCAGATCTTCCCGTGGTGAGCCGCGGTCGTGCGCTGTGGGGGCACCCTCTCTTGCTTACCGGCATGCCAAAGCGGTCTATGTCGGCAAACAGATCTCCAAGTAACTATCAGAGATGCTCAACTGGGTGCAATTTCCTTGGGGATCCCCCAGGGGCGCACCGCAGTGGCCTCGGAATGACGATCAGCTGTCGCGGCAAGGGCGGATGCGTTGCGGCGGGGTTTCGCAGGCCGCGGCACCCGTCCGAAAAATTTACCTTTCCTTTGATTGTAGACCCGTAACGGATCTCGGCCGCCGGGCCGGAACCGCTCCTCTTCACTTCGGGGGTCCGATTACCCTGTTGGGGTGGACTTCCAGATCATGACTCCCGAGGACCGGCCGAGCGCGCGCGGGGCACGCCCGTGAGCGCCCCCCGCCACGCCCTGCGCGTGATCAAGAAGTCCGCGCGCATCGCCCTGCGCCGCAGCCCCGTCCTGAAGGTCGGCGCCGCCGTGCGCGACGGTGTCCGCTCCGGTGTCGCGACCGGCCGCGACACCCTCGTCGACTCCGTGCTCATGCCCGCGGCCCACGGCTCCGCCGCCCGCGTCCGCTACGCGGCGGTCCTGGACGGCCACACCCTGAACCTGCACGCCGAGCTCCCGGCCGGCGCCCCCGAGGACGTCCCCGTCCGGCTCGTCCTCGCCCAGGGCACCACGGAGCTGCGCGCCGAGGCCCGGGCCCACCGCGACGACGCCGGCCGGCCCTGCGTCAGCGCGACCGTGCTGCTCGGCGACACGATCGGCGGCCTGCCCCTCGGCACCGGCCGCTGGACCCTCGCCCTGGAGCTGGACGCCGCCCCCTCTTCCGTCCGCCTGCGCCTGCTCGGCGACGGCGCGCCCGGCTTCTCCGGCCCCACCCGCGCCCTCGCCGTCTGCCCGCACACCGGACGGCGCCACCACATAGGCATCACCGCCTCCGGCCAGCTGCGGCTCACCGTCGCCCCCGCCCTCTCCCGGGCCGAGGTGCTGCGCATCGAGCGCTCCTTCACCGGGGCCGGCCTGCTCTTCGCCGTCCACGGCCCGGCCGCCGACAGCACGCGCGGCGCCCGGCCCGTCGTCGAGGCCGTCGAGCAGCAGCGCCGCCGCGTGCTGCGCCGCACCGCCGAACCCCTGCCCGGCGACGACAGCGCCTGGCGGGTGTCCGTCCCCCTCGCCGAGATGACCGGCACCTCCGGCCGCCAGGTCTGGACATTCCGCCTGCCCGGCCAGAACCGCCGCGGGCGGGGGCTGGACCTCGGCCGCCACGACCACGACCTGCGGACGCCCCGCAAGGTGCTCACCCCGGCCGCGTTCACCGTGCGCGCCGCGGACGGCACCTTCGTCCGCGTCAAGCCTCAGTACACCCGCCGCGGCGCGCTCCAGCTCGTCTGTACCCCGCGCACCTCCGTCACCCCATGACGGCCCCAGCCACCCGGACCGCCGCAGACCACGAAGGCCGCACGTGAAAATCACCTTTCTGCTGACCTACGCCGACCTGATGGGCGGCACCGAACGCGCCACGATGACCCTCGCCGAGCTGCTCGCCAAGCAGCACGACGTGGAGATCCTCAGCATCTTCCGCACCACCGGCGAGACGTTCTTCGGCAGCGGCGCGGTGCCCGTGCGCTACCTCGTGGACAAGAAGGGCGACCAGCAGCGCCCCGTCGAGCCCGACACCGCCGAGGGCATGGCCGCCGCCTACAAGCGCCTGGCCGCCACCCCCAGCGAACTGGTCGACGCCTCCTGGGAGTCGGACTTCAGCCGCCTCACCGACATCGAGCTCACCGAGGCCCTGCGCACGATCGACGCCGACGTGCTGATCTCCAGCACGCCCGCGCTGATGGCCTACATGGCCCAGCTCGCCCCGCCGCACGTCCTCACCGTCCACTTCGACCACCGCGTCTCCGAGCTGCGCGGTCCCTCCGGCGAGCCGCTGCGGATGTACAGCTCCGCCATCGACGCCCTGGTCGCCCTCACCGGAGCCACCCGCGACTGGTTCGCCGAGACCCTCGGCGCCTGCGCCCCCCGTCTCGCCGCCATCGGCAACGCCCTGCCCAGCGGCTACCGCCCGCAGTCCACGCTGCAGACCCGCACCGTGGTGCTCGGCGCGCGCCTGGCCACCGAGAAGCAGATCGAGCACGCGGTGCGCGCCTTCGCCGCCGTCGCCCTCGACCGCCCCCGCTGGACCCTGCGCATCCTCGGCGACGGCCCCCGCATGCGGGCGCTCAAGAACCTCGCCAACCAGCTCGGCATCGCCGACCAGGTGCAGCTCGTCGGCAGCACCCCCAACATGACCGAGGAGTGGGCGAAGGCGTCCGTCGCCATGCTCACCTCCCGCGTCGAGGCCTTCGGCCTGGTGCTCGTCGAGGCCCAGGCGGCCGGCGTCCCGGTCGTCGCCTACGACTGCCCCAACGGCCCCGCCGAGATACTCACCGACGGCCACGACGGGCTCCTCGTCCCGCTCGGCGACGAGACGGAACTGGCCGACGCGCTCGCCACGTTGATGGACGACGACGAGCTGCGCAAGCAGATGGGCGCCGCCGCCCTCAAGACCTCCGAGCGGTACACCGACGGCGAGGTCGCCGACGAGTGGAACGCCCTGCTCAAGGAGCTCGCCGCCCACCGCGCCGGCGGCACCCGCACCGCCGACAAGGCCCGCCGCCGCACCCTCCAGGCCGCCGCCGACGCCCAGGGCGGCATCACCGGCGCGGCGGTCCCGCAGGGCATCGACCGCCCGCACTCCGACGTGGCCCACAAGGCCCACGAGGTCCGCATCGAGGCGGCCCGCCCCGACGTCAAGCGGGCCGGCGGCCAGATCTCCCTGATCCGGGAGAACACCACGCCGTTCGAGGTCATGCAGGACAACCTCGACCTCACGGTGGCGGTGCTGGACGAGCTGGGGATTCCGTACGTCCTCACCCCGAACCCGCAGCTGCGGCACTCCGTCCTCGTCGACGGCACCCACCGGAACGCGTTCCTGCGCGCCTTCGCCGAGCGCTACCGCGACGAACCGGTCTACGCCGGCTTCCTCAACGACCGCGGCGCCGTGCTGCGCACCGTCCTCGCCTCGTTCGCGACCTCGACGGCCGTCCCCGGCGACTGCAACATCGTCCGCGTCTTCCGGCCGGTGCTCACCGGCAAGGAGCAGCTGCGCATCAGCGGCATTTACGGCTGCAACATCGTGTTCTGGCAGGACACCGAGGACGACGAGACCACCGTCACCGTCCCCGCCGGCACCCGCTACGGCGCCACCTTCCCGCGCGTCGAGCTGGAGCGCACCGCCGACATCACCATCGGCGAGCGCAAGTACCGCACCGTCGAGGCGTTCACCAAGACCTTCGTCGACGACATCGACTTCCCCGTCGACGTCGTCTACACCTGGGTCGACGGCACGGACGAGGCCTGGCTGGAGCGCAAGGCCCGCACCCAGGCCGAACACGGCATCCTCGCCGCCGAGTCGGCCGGCAGCTCCGCCCGCTTCCGCAGCCGCGACGAACTGCGCTACTCCCTGCGCTCGTTGGACCTGCACGCCCCGTGGGTGCGCAATATCTACCTCGTCACCGACGACCAGACCCCCGACTGGCTCGACGCCGACCACCCCCGGGTGCACGTCGTCAGCCACCGGGAGGTCTTCGGCGACACCGGGCGCCTGCCCTCCTTCAACTCGCACGCCATCGAGAGCCGCATCCACCGCATCGAGGGCATCGCCGAGCACATCCTCTATTTCAACGACGACGTCTTCCTCGGCCGCCCGATGAAGCCCGAGTCCTTCTTCCACGGCTCCGGCAAGGCCAAGTGCTTCATCTCGCCCACCGCCATCCCGGCCGGCGCCCCGTCGCTCGACAGCGACCTCGTCTTCGCGGCCGCGAAGAACAACCGGGCCCTGATGGAGCGGGAGTTCGGCAAGACCGTCGCCAACACCTTCCTGCACGCCCCGCATCCGCTGCGCCGCAGCGTCCTGGCGGAGCTGGAGGAGCGCTTCCCCGAAGAGGTGGCGCGCACCGCCGAGGCACAGTTCCGCAGCCGCGAGGACCTGGCGATCCCCTCGTCCCTGCACCACTGGTACGGGCTCTTCACCGGCACCAGCATGCCGGGCTCGGTCAGCTCCGCCTTCGTCAACGTCGGCCTGCGCGAGCACCACGTGCGCCTGCACCGCCTGCTGGCGCTGCGCTCCCACGACGTGTTCTGCATCAACGACTACCACGACGGTGACGTCCCCGAGGACGAGCAGGCCGACGCACTCGCGGTCTTCCTGGACGGCTACTTCCCCGTCGCCTCCCAGTACGAGAAGGGCTCGGTGCGCAACCGGCGCTTCGCCCGAGAGGACGGATGATCGAGTGACGGGACGTCAAGGTTCCGGCCCCAGCAGAAGGTTGGTGCTGTCCGCGATGGTCGCCCTGACCGCAGCAGGCTGCACGTCCGGCCACGGCAAGAAGCCCGAGGCGGCGAAGACCGAACCGGCCGTGCGCGCCAAGGTGACGGCCGGCAACGACGGCACCGGTGGCGCCGTCACGATGCAGATCATCGCCCACCCGGACGACGACCTGTACTTCATGAACCCCGACGTCCGCCACTCCATCGACGCCAACCACCGCGTGGTGAGCGTCTATGTGACCAGCGGCGAGGCCGACGGCCTCAACAAGGTGCCCGGCAAGAAGGAGAAGCCGAGGCCGGACTACGCGGGCTACGCAGGCTCCCGCCAGCAGGGCCTGCGCCAGGCCTACGCGCTGATGGCGGCCGGCAAGCCGCTCGCCGAGTGGAAGCGCACCGTCCTGGACCTGCCCGGCGGCATCCAGTGCGAGATGGACAGCCTGGCCGACCACCCCGGCGTCACCCTGGTCTTCCTCGGCGTCGCCCAGCACACGGCGGACCAGGCCGACACCGGCGAGGGTCCGGCCGGGAAGAACCGGGCCGTCCCGCAGGACGACCCGCCCGGCCGGAAGGACACCAGCCTGTCGGACCTGTGGTCCGAACCGAAGGCCGCCACCCGCACCCGCGTGTCCACCGGCTCCACCGTCCGCGACGCACGCCCCGTCACCCGCGCCGGGCTCATCGACGCACTGGCGGGCGTACTGGACCGGTTCAAGCCCACCCTGGTGCGCACCATGGACCCGGACCCGGACATGCAGGTCCACGACCACAGACACCGCCAGCACCACGATCAGACTGGTTACTCGGACCACCCGGACCACACGGCGGTCGCCCTCTTCACCTACGCGGCCCTGGAGCGCTACCGCGGCCCGGGCGACGGCAAGCACTTCACCGTCACTGCTTACCGCGGCTACTACAACGAGCGCTGGCCGTTCAATCTGCCGCCGGGTCTCGTGCGTGGCAAGGCGGACGTCCTCAACGCCTACGGCGGCGACCCCTCCCTCGGCTGCGGCTTCGCCGCGGGCTGCGGCGACTACGACGTCGGCCGGGACCGCTCGTACGGCACCGGCTGGCTGCAGAGCACCAACGTCCGCTACCCCGGCACCACCACATGGCTGCAGCGCGGGCACGACGACCGGCTGACGGCGTTCGGCGTGCTCGACCAGCAGGCCGCGATGTGGACCGAGACCGCCCCCGGCAGCGGCAGGTTCGGCGCGCCCCAGCTGCTCGGCGGCGGCATGCTCGCGCCCGCCCTCGCCGTCTCGCAGACCAAGGACGGCCGCTGGCAGCTGTTCGCCGAGCGGTTCGCCGGGCTGGGTGCGGACGCGCAGGGCAACCGCCGCGAGATCGTCGCCCTGGAGCAGGAGAGCCCCGGGGGCCGCTTCGGTGCCTGGACGTCCCTCGGCAACCCCGAGGAGGACCCTGTCCGCGGCCGCCGCGTGGGCGCCCCCGTGGTCGCCCGCAACGAGGACGGCAGCGTGCAGGTCTTCGTCCGCACGTGGGCGAAGGGCGTGAGCACCAAGCGCCAGGCCCCGGACGGGCGTTGGGACGAGAAGTGGACGGACCTGCACGGCGACGAGGTCCAGGAGGGCCTCAGTGCGGTCACGGGCACCGACGGCCGTATCCACGTGGTCGGTTCGGGGCACGACACGGTCCACCACTGGGTGCAGGAACGTCCCGGCGGTGACTTCGCCCTGGCCGCCGAGAGGTACGGCAAGCTGCCGGTGCCGGCCGACCCGCCGACGCTGCTGCCGCAGCCCGACGGCGGCCTGCTGCTGGCGTTCCGGCAGCCGAAGACGGCCAAGCCGCTGGCCTACCGCCTGGAGGGCAAGGACGGCAAGGACGGCCAGTGGAAGGAGCTCGCCCTCGGCCTCGCGGCCCGCGGCTACGGCGTGATGGCCGCCGCGGCGGACCCGGCGAAGGCCGAACGGGCCCTGCTCGTCAGCCGCAACAACGCCGGAAGCCTCAGCGCCAGCGGCTTCGGCCAGGACGCCCGCCCGAAGTGGGCGACCTTCGGCGAACAGGCCGTGGGCGCACCGTCGGTGGCGGCGGACGCGAAGGGGCGGCTGGTGGTGGCCGCCCTCACCCCGGAGGGCACGCTGCGGGTGACGCGGCGCTGAGGTGTGAGACAGCCCCGCTCCCCGACCAGGGGGCGCGGGGCTGTATCGATCTGCGGCACAGCCGTCAACTATGGACGACTCGCAGTCGAACGTCAGCCCACGGCGGGCCACATGGCCCGTCCGTCGGCAAGCGCACCGTTTCCGTCACCGGCGTAGAAGGCCAAATTGCCGCGGCCCCAACGGGCCGTCAGGTCGGCCTTGCCGTTGCCGTCGAAGTCGCCGGCCAGGATGTACTGCATGGTGTCCCAGCTCTTGTCCCTCCACATGGACCGGGCATTGTCGAACGTTCCCTTGGCGTTGCCCGCGTACAGCTGCAGCGTGCCGTCGGTCGCGACCGCGGCAATGTCCTCGCGGCCGTCGCCGTTGAAGTCGCCGGTGGTGACGTGCCTCTTGGTCCACGTCTTGTCGCGCCACATCTCGCGGCGCTGCCCGGTCAGGATGCCGTCGGCGCCGGTCGGGTAGGAGAACAGCGAGCCGTCGTCCCAGACCGCGAGCAGGCCGTCGCGGCCGGAGGAGCCGTCCTTGTAGCGGGCGATGTGAGCCATGCTGCCCCAGCTTTTGTCCCGCCACATGGGCCGGCGGGGGTCCAGCGTCCCGCGGTCGTTGCCGCGGTAGAACAGCAGGGTTCCGTCGTTGCCGACCGCGACGATGTCGGCCTTGCCGTCGCCGTCGAAGTCACCGCCGACGATCTTCCGCATGCCGTCCCAGGAGTTGTCGTGCCACAGCTCGCGGCCGTACTCCAGGGTGCCGTCCGGGCCGGCGTAGAAAGCCACCAGGCGGCCGCTCTTGAGCACGGCGGCGACGTCGGTGCGGCCGTCGCCGTTGAAGTCGGCGGTGGTGACGACGTTGGTGAGCTCGCCGTACATGCCGGTCAGGCGGAGCTGCTGGATCCAGCTGTTGACGTCGTCGACGCGGGTGGAGACGGCGCCCTTGCGGGTCTCGTCCTCGTTGCCGAAGCAGCCGCCCTGCCAGGAGGTGCTGCTGATGGCGGTGAGTTCGACGGTGCCGTTCTGCTCGCGCAGCGCCGGGCCGCCGGTGTCGCCCTTGCAGATGCTCGCGTCGCCCTTGCCGCTGATCCCGACGGAGCCGTCCCGCACGGCGTCCACGCCGAAGAGTCCGGTGTGCAGGCGGTCGGGGACCCACTCGTCCTTGGTACGGCCGTAGCCCGTCACGCGCAGTTCGTCGCCCTGGCGGGGCGCGGCGGTGCCCACGGTGACCGGGGAGATGCCGGTGACGGGCTTGGCGAGGCGGACCATGACGAGGTCGCGGTCACCGCGGGGGGTGAGCTCGACGGCGTCGACGGTGGTGCCGGTCTCGGTGGTCAGGTCGGTGCGGCCGACGGTGACGGTGGTCTTCTCTTTGGGGGCACCGGCCGTGATGCGGTAGCCCTGTGCGGGGTCGTCGGAGAAGCAGCTGGCGGCGGTGAGCACCCACTGTGCGTCGACGAGTGCACCGGTGCAACTGCGCTTGCCATTGCCGATGTCGAGTTTCGCGGTGAACGCGTACTGCCCGTTCTCGGCCGCGCTGCCGACGACGGCGGCGGCCGGGGACGCGGCCAGGGCGGTCAGCGTCGTCGCCGTGGCGGTCGCAGCGAGAACTCCTGCGGTCCACGCGGCGCGTGAACGTCTGCCGAACATGATGCGATTCCTTGTGTCCAAATCAATTACAGGTAATGGACAAGTAAAGCATGAGGCCCTCCGGTGGTTTACCGGAGGGCCTCAAGCAGGAATGAGTCCTGTTCGTGGTCAGTGCACTGTGACCGTAAACACGGGCGATACAGCGCCCCCGCCGACGATGCGCAGGAAGTTCTTCCCCTTGATGCCGAGCTTGACGCGCATCGAATAGGCGGAGTTCTTGTCGACCGACACGGTCGCGGGCAGCGAGACCCACTTGGATCCCTGCTTCTGCTGCAGGGTCACCTTCGTGCCGACCGCTATGCCGATGGCCTTTCCGGTGACATGGAAGTTCTGCCAGGCGCCCACGGACCCGACGTCGGCCTTGGCGGTCAGGGCGGGCTTGGCGGCCACGGACGATGTGGCGGCGGACGGGGCGGCCGGTGCCGCGGTCGGCGCGGCGACGGCGGTGGCCGTGACGCCCGCGCCGAGTGCAACGGCCAGGGCTGTGGCGGAGACGAGGCGGAACGTGCGATTCATGGCGCTTTCCTCCTTGTGGACCGTTTCGCGGGTCTTACTGGGGAACACGGGAATCGGGTACCCGGGGTTGCCTGCCGACAGACAAGTTTTCAGAGGGAGTTGACGTTCGTATACGACAACTCGTATACGACAAGCGGCCCCCGCCCCGGGAGGGGCAGGGGCCGCAGACCGTGCGATGCGTCGGCGTCAGGAGCTCGTCGGCCACGCCGGGCGGGAGTCGCCCAGGTGCCCCTTGCCGTCGCCGGGGTACCAGCGCAGATCGCCGCGGCCCCAGCGGGCGAAGATGTCGCCCTTGCCGTCACCGTCGAAGTCGCCGCCCAGGGCGAACTGCATGGTGTCCCAGGTGTTGTCGTTCCACATGCGGCCGGCCTTGTCGAACGAGCCCTTGGCGTTGCCCGTGTACAGGTCCATGCTGCCGGCCGTGGAGACGGCGGCGATGTCGTCCTTGCCGTCGCCGTTGAAGTCGCCGGTGGCGAGCAGACGCTTGGTCCACGTCTTGTCGCCCCACATCTCCTGCCGCTGGCCGGTCAGCAGACCGTCGGGGCCGGTCGGGTAGGCGAACAGCGAACCGTCGTCCCACTGCGCGATCAGACCGTCACGCGTCCAGCCGGGCGCGCGGAAGCGGGCGACGGCCGTCATCTTGCCCCAGGAGGTGTCGCGCCAGGTGTTCTGCCCGGTGGCGAGCTTGCCGCTGTCGGTGCCGCGGTACAGCTTCAGCATGCCGTCGGGGCCGATGGCCATGATGTCGGTCGTGCCGTCGCCGTTGAAGTCACCGGCGATGATCTGCTTCTTGCCGTCCCAGGACTTGTCGCCCCACAGCTCGCGACCGTACTGGAGGGTTCCGTCGGGGCCCGTGTAGAAGGCGACGAGCGAGCCGTCCTTGAGCACGGCGGCGACATCGGTGCGGCCGCTGCCGCTGAACTTGCCGGTGGTGAGGACGTTGGTGACCTCGCCGGACCGGCCCGTCAGCCGCAGCTGCTGGATCCAGGTGTTGACGTCGTCGACGCGGCTGCCGGTGGCGCCGGTCCGCTTCTCGGAGTCGTCCGAGCCGAAGCAGCCACCCTGCCAGGAAGCCGTGTTGATGGCAGCCAGCTCGAACGTGCCGTTCTTCTCCCGGAAGAGGGGTGCGCCGGTGTCGCCCTTGCACAGGCTCGCGCCGGCAGGGGTCTTGCCGTCGATGTCGATGCCGGTGGCCGAGACATTGCCGATGCCGAAGGCGGCGGTGTGCAGCAGGTCGGGGGCCCACTCGTCCGCGGTGCGGCCGTAGCCGGCCGCGCGCAGCTCCTCGCCCTGCTGGGGCGCGCCGGTGCCGACGGTCACGGGGGCGACGTTCGTGACGCGGTTGGCGAGGCGGACCATGACGAGGTCGCGGTCACCGCGCGGGGCGAGGTCGATCGCGTCCATCTGCGTACCGCCGTTGCCCGAGAGGTCGGTGCGGCCGATGGTGACGGTGGTCTTGAGCTTCGGTGCGCCGGCGGGGATGTGGTAGCCCTGTGCGGGGTCGTCGGCGAAGCAGCTGGCGGCGGTGAGCACCCACTGCTGGTCGACGAGCGCACCGGTGCAGCTGCGCTTGCTGCTGCCGGTGCCGATGTCGAGCTTGGCGGTGAAGGCGTACTGGCCGTCCTTGGCCTCGTCGCCGACGACGGCGTGGGCCGGGGCGGCGGTGAGCAGGCCGGCGGCAACGGCCGTGGAGGCGAGGGTGGTTGCCCACGCGGTGCGGGATGTCTTGTTGGTCATGAGTGTGTGCTCCTAGCCGACCAGCTGGACTTCGCCGTGCGTGCCGCTTGCGTCCACGCCCGGGTAGTAGCTGAGGTTGCCGTCGTTCCAGCGGATGAGGATGTCGTCGGGGTGGCCGTTGGCGTCCGTGAAGTTGCCGACCGTGATCTGCGCGGCGCCGCCCCAGGCCGAGTGCTCGGGGCGGAGCTGGGTGCGGCCGTGGTAGCCGGCGGTGTCGACGCCCGGGAAGAGCTGGGTCTGGCCGTCGTTCCAGCGGATCATCAGGTCCGAGGTCTTCTTGCCGGTGAACTCACCGGCGTTCATCTCGACGGCGTTCTCCCAGCCCTTGTCCGCCTTGGTCAGCTGGGTCTCCTTGGAGACACCGTTCTTCCCGGTGTCGGAGTACATCGACGTCGAGCCGTCGTCCCACAGGACGAGCAGGTCGTCGCGCAGGTTGTTCGTGGCGAAGCGGCCGGCGGTGATCAGACGGGCGTGCTTCCAGGTGTCGGAGTAGGCGAGGGCCTTCTCGTCGTGGAAGCCGTTCTCGTCGACATGGGTGTACGTCGAGAGCTTGCCGCTGGCCCAGCGGACGGTGAGGCCCTCGGAGCCGTCCTGGGTGAACTTGCCGCCGGTGACGGCGCGGGCGTCCTTCCAGTAGCTGCCGGCACCGGCGAGCTTGTACTCCGCTGTGAACGGGTACTTCGGGTCGCTGCCGTCGGAGCCCTGGTAGAGGGAGGCCGAGCCGTCCTTCCAGACGACGAAGAGGTCCATGCGGCGCTTGCTGTCGGCCGCGCCCTTGCCGGTGAAGTAACCGGAGGCCAGGTAGGAGGCGTTCTTCCAGTCGGCGCGGGAGAGCAGGGTGCGGACGTACGTCTGCCGGATCCAGTCCGCGACGTCGTCGACACGGGTGCCGGTGGCGCCGGCCCGCTTCTCGGCGTCGTCCGATCCGAAACAACCACCCTGCCAGGAGCCGGTGTTGACGGCGACGAGCTCGAAGGTGCCGTTCTTCTCACGGAAGACCGGGGCGCCGTCGTCGCCCGGGCAGGTCGTGGCCTCGGCGGGCTTGCCCGCGAGGTCGACGGTGCCGGCCGAGACCGCACCGGCGGTGAAGGCCGCGGAGTGCAGGCGGGTCGGGACCCACTCGTCCTGGGTGCGGCCGTAGCCGGCCACGCGGACGCCCTCGCCCTGCTGGGGCGCGGAGCTGCCGACGGAGACGGGCGCGATGTCGGCGACCGGCTTGGCGAGCCGGACCATGACGAGGTCGCGGTCCCCGCGGGGGACGAGCTCGACGGCGTCGACGGTGGTGCCGGTCTCGGTGGTCAGGTCGGTGCGGCCGACGGTGACGATGGTCTTCGCCTTCGGCGCGCCGGCGGGGATGCGGTAGCCCTGGGCCGGGTCGTCGGAGAAGCAGCTGGCTGCGGTGAGCACCCACTGGCTCTCCACCAGCGCACCGGTGCAGCTGCGCTTGCCGGCGCCGCTGCCGATGTCGAGCTGGGCGGTGAAGGTGTACTGACCGTCCTTGGCCTCGTCGCCGACGACGGCGTTGGCGGGGGCGGCCGTCATGACACCGGTGGTGACGGAGGCGGCGATGAGGACGGCCGTCCATGCGACGCGTGAACGTCTGCTTGGCATGAGGAGTTTCCTTGCTGGAGTCCTGAAGAGGTGGGGCGGTGTTCTGCGCCTACCTCTTGGCGACGATCTCCAGCAGGGTGAAGTCGCGGCGCTGCGGGTCGGCGGGCTCGCCGACCGCGGTCCACTTGTTCTTGTCGACCGGGAAGGACTTCGTCTCGGTGGATGTCTGCATGTTGACGTTCACGTCGTAGTCATTGCCCACCACGCCGTAGACCGAGGGGAGTTCCAGGCTGAGGTAGCCGGTCTTGCCGGTGACGCGGAAGCAGAAGATGCCGTGGCCGACCGGGTCCCTGTCCTGCATGCCCCGCGCCTCGACCTCTATGAGGCCGGGCCGGCTCCCGCAGGTGGCGAGCACGATGTGCCCGTCACCGGTCTTCAGCTTGATGCCCCGCTCCTTGAAGATCTTGTCGGCCTGCGGGTACTGGAAGTCCTCGACGCCGGTGGGCGGGGTGTCGGCGAAGGCCGCGGCCGGTCCGGCCAGCACGGCGGCAGCAGCAACAGCACCGGCGGCGAGCATGCGGAAGGTCAACTTCACGGTTCTTCAGGTCCCTTGCGTGAACAATGCGATAAAACATCGCATGGAAAGCGATAGGAAATCGCGCGGCACAAAACGTGCACGCGTGCCTGTCCGGCAAGGAACCGGGAATGGCTGGTCGGACCTCCCCCGAGTATCCATGCTGGCCTGATGGCGCCTTGTCATTGCCCCCTGCGCTCGGACCGGCAGACCCATTGATATCACTTCGACGGGCTTGCCCAGAAGCGGGGTTGAACCGCCGTCACGTCCGGCCGTGCGTGTTCTTCGCCACTCGGGTCGCAGTCGACGGTAATGGTCCGTCCTTGCCGTTTTCGCTGTGCGATCATGCGCTGTGCTGCGGCAACTGCAGCCATTTGTCGGGTCTTTGGGGGATCCGTGGGGGACTCTTTGCGGATTCTTTGTGGACCCGCGAAGTTTTGAGGGGATATGAGAAACGAAATAGCGATGGCGAGCGCGCCTCGTGCGCGCCTCGTACGCAAGAGACTTGCGGCGCTGGCTGCCCTGACCATGGCGGCGACTGTTTTCGGCACGACCTGGGCGCAGGCGGCCCCGGCCGACCCCGCAGGACCGCCGCTTCCGGACAACGCGCGTGCGCAGGCGGTCCAGGCCTGGCAGCTCGGGGGAATGGCGACCAAGGACGCCGCCGCCAAGGCACTGACCGGCTCGGGCGACGACCTCCGCAACTTCCTCCAGCAGGGCCTCGACCGGGCCACTGCCGAGGACGAACGCGCGGCCGTCCTGAAGCTGCTCTCCTCCGGAGGATCCGGTTACCGTGCGGCCGCGGAGAAGGCGCTGGACGGATCGGACGCGGACATCCACGCGTTCGTCAAGAGCGGTTACAAGAACCCGACGGACGACGACCGACGCGTTGCCGTCCTGTCGGTGCTGAACGACGGTGGGCCCGGTGTGCGCGCCGCGGCGCAGAAGGCGCTCGACGACGGTTCCGAGCAGGCGCTGGACGCCTTCCTCCAGACCGGACGCGAGCAGGCCCAGGAGGAGGACGAGCGGGTCCAGACCCTGGCCATCATGCACGCCGGCGGTCCGGAGGTGCAGAAGCTCGCCCAGCGCGCGCTGAACGGATCACCGCAGGACGTCAGGGACTTCCTGCAGACCGGCCAGTACCTGGCTCGTTCGCGTGACCAGGAGACGCTGACCGTCTCCCAGCTCGCGGGTGTGGCCACGGAGGCGGGCAAGCGGGCCCAGCGCGAGACCAACGCCGCCAAGGAGGCCGGTGCGCGCGCCGACGAGGCCGCGACCAAGGCCAAGGAGGCCGCCCAGAAGGCGGCCAAGGAGGCTGCAGCCGCCAAGGGCGACCTCCAACGCACCGGCGAGGCCGCCAACCGCGCCGCCGCTGCCGCGGAGGGTGCGGCCGAGGCGGCGCAGACGGCGATCGAGGCCTCCAACACGGCCGTCTCCGCGGCCCAGACGGCTGCGGCAGCCGCTCAGGCCGCCGCAGCCGCCGCCGCTGCCGCCGGCGAGGCGGCAGCACGCGCCTACAACGCCGCCTCCGCAGCCGGGAACGACGCGGGCCAGGCGTCGGCGGCCCGCAAGGCTGCCGAAGCGGCACGCGACGCGGCCAAGAACGCCGAGAACGCCGGAGCGGCCGCCGACGACGCCGCTGTGGCGAGCGAGAACGCCAGCAAGGCCGGTATGTCCGCCGCGAGCGCCGCACGGAACGCCGCGGACGCGGCCAGCGCCTCGGCGGACGCCAGCGCTTCCGCCGGCGAGGCCACCGAGCAGTCGCGCCGGGCCCGCCGGGCCGCCGATGTCGCCAACGACGCCGCCGCCGTGGCCACCGATGCGGCCCAGCGGGCCCAGTCGCTGTCCAACGCGGCCGCCGCGGCCGCGCACGACGCGCACGACGCCGCCATGAGTGCCGCGACCCACGCCAGGAACGCCGCCAAGGACGCCGACGAGGCCGCCGACCAGGCAGGCAAGGCCAAGGACTGGGCGAACAAGGCCACCGAGCACGCCAACAACGCCGCGGATGCCGCCAAGGCGGCCTCCGCCGCGGTCACGAAGGCGCAGAACGTCGAAAAGCTCGCCCGCGACAGCGAGAAGGCCAAGCTCGACGCCGACACGAACCGCGGCATCGAGGAGGCGAAGAAGCTCGCGAAGGCCGACCAGGACGATCACAGCGACCTGTCCAAGGCGCAGAACCAGGCCGCCGTCACCGACGAAGCGACCAAGCAGCTCATGGCCAAGGCGTCAGCGCCCGGGACCGACACCGCGACCATGGTCGACCTCGGCCGCAAGGCTGCCGTGAATCTGCTGGGCAACACCGGCAGTTGGACCCGGACGGCCGCTGCCGCCGCCCTCGCCGGACCTGACGACGCCGTCGTCTCCTGGGTCAAGGCGGACTACCAGCAGGCCCAGCAGCAGGACGACCGCGAGAAGGTCCTCGCCCTCGCCCGGGTCGGTGGCCCCGCACTGGCCGACGCGGCCACCAAGACCCTGCAGAGCAACGACCCCGGTGCGGCGGAGAAGTTCCTCACCGAGGGCGTCTACAACATCCAGGCCGAGGACTACCGCGTCCAGATCCTGTCGCTCATGCACAACGGGGGCAAGGCCGTCAGCGACGCGGGCAACGCCGCCCTGAACGACGGCAGCGTCAAGGCCCTGTACGCCTTCCTGAGCACCGGCTACCGCCAGGCCCAGGGCGAGGACGACCGCGTCCAGACGCTCGCGCTCATGCACGACGGCGGCGCCAACATGCAGGCGGCCGGCCAGGTCGCGATGAACGGCCCCGCCTGGATGCAGCACGACTTCGTCACGCGCGTCCGATACAAGGCGGCACAGCTGGACGCGGACACGGCAAGCCACGTCCAGGCCGTGGAGTCGATGATCGCCACCGCCGCCCGTACCGCGGCGACGGCGAACCAGAACGCCTACCTGGCCTCCCAGGTGGCAGCCAAGGCCCACAACAGGGCCACGGAGGCCGGGCAGTGGGCCGACAAGGCCCGCACCTCGGCCAACGAGGCGGGCGACTACGCCAAGCAGGCGCAGGCGAAGGCCCGCGACGCCGATGCCTCGGCGGCATCGGCGGCGGACTCCGCCAAGCAGGCCAAGGCCGCCGCCGCCACGGCCCAGCAGGCCAGCCGCGAGGCCAACTACTCGGCCGAGCAGGCTTCTGTCTCCGCCGACGAGGCCGTGGCCTCGGCGGCGAACGCCCAGGCCTCGGCCGACAGCGCCGGCCAGTCGGCCACGGCAGCTGGCCAGGACGCCGCAGCGGCCAACAAGGCTGCCGGCGAGGCCAAGGCCATCGCGGTGCAGAAGCGCCAGGCCGAAGAGGCGGCGAAGGCCGCCGAGTTGGCGCGGCAGGCCCACGAGAACGCCGACAAGGGCACCAAGCCGTCCGACGACCCCAAGTACGACAAGGCTCCGTCCGTCGGCAATGCGTGTGTGAAGGACGACACCCACAAGTGCGACGGCAAGGACTGGGCGCGCAGCGGTGCCCAGTGGTTCAACCGCGCGAGCACGGTTCTCGGTACGGCGGCGGCGATTTCGGCTGCCATCCCTGCCGCGGACGCCGTTGTCACGCCCGTTCTGGGCGGGGCGTCCATGATTGCGGGCGGAATCAGCGCCGGGCTGGCCTGGTACGCCGATGGTTTCGGCAGCGATGCAATGATGAGCGCGGTCACCGGCATGGCGCTCGGCAAAATCGGAAATTTCGGCAGCGGGGCGATCTGGGCGGGCGCCCGCGTCCTTGAGGACGGCACAAAGGTGATATCGGGGATCGAAAGGACGGCCCATGTGATGCACCAGGCCATCTCCCCGATTGTCGGACTCTTCACTTGGTAGCCTGGCAGGGTTGCCGGTTCAGCAGACGATAAAAACTGTGGGGCCCGCGATGTGGGCCCCACAGAGTCAGGGAAGAGTGATGCCACAGCCTCCGTCCATTCCGTTGAACGCCTGGTGCGTCATCGCTGTCGCGGCAACGGTGCTTTTCCTGCTGTTCTTCCTTCCGCTCATGCCGAACCGCCGGTACCGAATGCGGATGTTTCTGGGACCGGTGATCGGGATCGTGGTCACCGCTCTGAGCTCTCTCGTGAAGAATTTCAGCCCCGAAGTGGCGCTTGCGCTGTACTCCGCGGCGATCGTGGGATTCCCGCTGGGTTGCCTGGGGCGCCGGAAGGAGCTGAGGGAGAAGACCCTGGACATGGCCGAGAACGGCCAGAGCGCCAAGAACGCCTGGTCCAAAGGACTCCAGCAGCAACTGGTCGTGGTGATCATCGTGGTGGCCCTGGTCGGATCGTGGCTTTCGATGGCCTCGTGAATCCCCACCCGCACACGGCGAAGCCCTCCGGTTCCCCGAGGAACCGGAGGGCTTCGGGCATGTTCCGGGATCACCACCCGTCCGTCAGCCGCAACCCCCGGCTGAAGTCCCCGTCCCCCCGGTTCACCCACTCGTACAGCACCCCCGACGCATCGCTGCGCGCCACAAGATGCGCCGTGCCGCCCCCGTAGAAGGCACCGGCAGCGGTCTCGGAGTAATTCCAGTCGCCCGTCAGCGCCTTGGGGCGGCCGAACGTCCCGTCGCCGTTCCCCGTCCACAGGTACAAGGTGCCGTCACCGCCCCGGGCGATGAGGTCCGCCCTGCCGTCCCCCGTGAAGTCACCGGCCACGGTCTGGGTGTAATTCCAGTCGCCCGTCAGCCTCTTCGGGCGGCTGAACGTCCCGCCGCGCTCACCGGTCCACAGGTACAGGTCCCCCTTCGCGTCGCGCGCGACGAGGTCCGCGATGCCGTCCCCCGTGAAGTCCGCCGCGGTGGTCTGCGTGAAGTTCCAGTCGCCGGTGAGGAGTCGGGGCCTTTCGAAGGTTCCGTCGCCGTTGCCCTTCCACAGATACAGCCTGGCATCGGCGTCGCGGGCGATGAGGTCCGCCCTGCCGTCGCCGGTGAAGTCGCCCGCCACGGTCTGGGTGTGATTCCAGTCGCCCGTCAGGAACACGGGCCTCCCGAACGTGCCGTCGCCGCTGCCCTTCCACAGGTACAGCTCGCCCCGGGAGTTGCGGGCGACGAGGTCGGCGACGCCGTCCCCGGTGAAGTCCGCCGCAGCGGTCTGGGAGAAGTTCGGGGTGAAGGGTGCCGGGGCGGGGGAGCCGGTGGCCGCGTCCGCCAGGGCCTGGCAGCCGTTGTCGTTGAAGTGCAGGTGGTCCGCGGGGTCGGGGTAGGCCCCGAACAGCCGCTGGTCGTCGAGGGGATCACGCGTGGCCCGGTCGAAGTCGAGGCGCGCGTCGACGTCGCGCGTGCTGCGGATGTACGCGTTGACCTCCTGCCGCACTGCCTCCCGCTCGGCGGTGAAGTACGCCGAACCCTTGAACGGCGGGATCGTGGCCGCCGTGAAGCCGATGCCCGCGGCGTGGGAGCGGGCGGCCAGCTGCAGGATGCCGGCGATGAGTTCGGGGCTCTTCGCGTCGTCGAGCACGATGTCGTTGATGCCCTCGTAGAGGACGACGGATGTGACGTTCGGCTGGGAGAGGACGTCACGGTCGAAGCGCTTGAGCGCGCTCGGGCCGTACACCGAAGCGATCCCGGGCCTGCTGTCGTGGTCCGAGAGCAGACGGTTCGCCGAGATGCCGGCGTTGACCACACCCATCGGCCGGCCGAGGGCCCGCAGGTTGCGCGCATAGGCGTCGGGCCAGCGACGGTCGGTGTCCGGAGTCGAATGCCCGCCGTCCGTCTGGGAGTCGCCGATGGCGACGACGGTTCCGCCGCTGCCGCTCGCCGTCACATCGAGGCCGCCGAGGAAGGCCCAGTGCCGGAACTTCGTGGGAAAGCCCCCGGCACCCGTCTCCTCCGTGCGGTCCGCCGTGTCGCCGTCCGCCGATATGTAGGACGTGGTCAGCGCGTACTCGTGGAACGGCACCGAACGGATCGGGTCGGGGAGGTGGATGCTGACGAGCAGGTCCTCGCCGGCGTCGACCGGGAACGCGGCCGGATCGCTGAAGACGCTCTCCCCGGGCCCGATCACGGTCCGTCGGCCGCCCCCGAAGGTCAGGGTGAGCGGTACGGCCCGGGCCGTACCGCCGCTCGCCCGGCGGGCGAGCGTGGCATGGCCGATGGTCACCGGCTCCTTGCTGAAGGTGTTCACCAGCTGGATGCGCGCGGTGCTGCCGCCGATGCTCGTGTGCACGACCATGCGAAGGGTCTGCCGGCCGGTGATCCCGGTCTCGGCGGCCGACGCCGCCGCCATCGCGGTGCCCCAGGCACGGGTCCACTGCGCGGCGCCGCCGGCGGCGTGTGCGGGATGGCCGAAGGGAGCCGTGGCGCTTGCCGCGCAGGCCAAGGCCATGACGGTGGCCAGGCGGAGAAGTCTGTGCACTGTGTCTCCTTCGGGATGGGGCGGCGCGGGCATGATCATTTCACCGCCGGGCATCATGGACCTCATGCCCACGGACGCCCCCACCACCCCCGCCACAGACCGCCACCACATACGAACCCCCGCCCCCGCGAGTCTCGTCGTCACCCTCGTGCTCGGTGCGCTCACCGCCCTCCCGCCGCTGTCCATGGACATGTACCTCCCCGCCCTGCCGGAGGTCACCGGGGCCCTGCGCAGTCCCGCCGCCACCGTGCAACTCACGCTCACCGCATGCCTCATGGGGATGGCGCTCGGGCAGCTCGTCGTCGGGCCCATGAGTGACAAGTGGGGGAGGCGGCGGCCGCTGCTCGCCGGGATGGTGGTCTACGTGATCGCCACCGCCGCCTGCGCCCTCGCGCCCGGGGCCGGGGTGCTCATCGGGTGCCGGCTCGTGCAGGGGCTGGCCGGTGCCGCCGGGATCGTCATCGCGCGGGCCGTCGTGCGCGATCTCTACGACGGCGTGGCCATGGCCCGGTTCTTCTCCACCCTGATGCTGATCTCCGGCGTGGCCCCCGTCGTCGCGCCGCTCATCGGCGGGCAGGTGCTGCGGCTGACGGACTGGCGCGGGGTGTTCGTCGTCCTCACGGTGGTCGGCGTGCTGCTCTGCCTCGTCGTGTGGCGCGGGATCCCGGAGACGCTGCCGCCCGAGGGGCGGCACGACGGCGGTGTGGTGCAGGCCCTGCAGACCATGCGCGGGCTGCTCGCCGACCGCGTGTTCACCGGCTACGTGCTCGCGGGCGGGTTCAGCTTCGCCGCGCTCTTTGCTTATATCTCCGCGTCGCCCTTCGTCATTCAGGACATTTACCACGCCTCGCCGCAGACCTTCAGTCTGCTCTTCGGCCTCAACTCCGTCGGGCTCGTCATCGTCGGCCAGATCAACGGCAAGGTCCTGGCCGGGCGCTTCTCCCTCGACGTCGTCCTCGGCATCGGCCTCGCCGTGGTCACCCTCGCCGCGGTCGCGCTGGTGCTCATGACCTCGGGGGTGTTCGGCCGGCCGGGGCTCGTGCCCGTCGCCGCCGGGCTGTTCGTCCTGATGTCCGCGATGGGGCTCGCCATGCCCAACACCAGCGCCCAGGCGCTGATGCGCTCCCGCAACGCCGCGGGCTCCGCCTCGGCCCTGCTCGGCACCTCCACCTTCCTGCTCGGCGCGGTCGCCTCGCCGCTGGTCGGCATGGCGGGCGAGCACACGGCCGTGCCGATGGCCGTGGTGCAGCTGGGCTGCGCGCTGGCGGCCGTCGTCTGCTTCGCGGGGCTGTGCCGCCCCTGGCTCCGCAAGGACGCAGCCGGGGACGCAGCCGGGGACGCCGCATAGAATGCCGTAAATGCACGCCCCCGCACCTGCGCCGACCGGCGAGACCCTGCGCGCCGCCCTCGCCGGCCTCCTCGACGGGCTGCCGCCCAGGCAGGCCGCCCAGGCCGTCGAGCGGCTGATCGCCAACTACCGGGGGCGCACCCCGACCCACACCCCGGTGCTGCGCGACCGGTCCGACGTCGCCGCGTACGCGGCCTACCGGATGCCCGCCACCTTCGAGGCCGTGCGCTCCGCCCTGGAGGCGTTCCGGGACCGGCTGCCGGACTTCGTCCCCGTCTCGCACGTGGACGTCGGCGGCGGGACCGGCGCCGCCACCTGGGCCGTCGCGGCGGCCTGGCCCGAGGGCGCGCACCGCACCACGGTCCTGGACTGGGCCGAGCCGGCCCTGGCGCTGGGCGCCGAACTCGCGGGCGGCGCCGCCTCCGAGCCCCTGCGCACCGCGCAGTGGAAGCGGCAGGCGATCGACGCCTCGCTCGCCCTCCCCGACGCCGACCTGGTCACCGTCTCCTACGTGCTCGGCGAACTCACCGAGGACGGGCGGCGCGCGGTGACCGAGGAGGCGGCCCGGGCCGCCTCGGCCGTCGTCATGATCGAACCGGGCACCCCGGACGGCTACCTGCGGATCATCGAGGCCCGCGACCGGCTGATCGCCGCGGGCTTCCGGGTGGTCGCCCCCTGCCCGCACAGCGCGGCCTGCCCCATCGAGCGGGGCACCGACTGGTGCCACTTCTCCGCCCGCGTGAGCCGTTCCTCGCTGCACCGGCAGGTCAAGGGCGGTTCGCTGGCGTACGAGGACGAGAAGTTCTCGTACGTGGCCGCCGTGCGCACCGGCGAGGTGCCGGACGCCCCGGCCCGGGTGGTGCGCAGGCCGCAGATCCGCAAGGGCCAGGTCCTCCTGGAGCTGTGCACGCCGGAGGAGGGCCTGACCCGCGAGACCGTGACCAAGCGCCACGGCCCCCTCTACAGGGCCGCCCGCGACATCGACTGGGGCGACAGCTGGCCGCCGGCAGAGGGTGACGACGAGGCCTGACGCAGCTCCTGCGTGCAGCACTTGACGCTGCCGCCGCCCTTGAGCAGCTCGCCCAGGTCGATGCCGATCGGTTCGTAGCCTCTCTCCCGCAGCGGTCCGAACAGGCCCACCGCCGCCTGCGGGAGGAGCACGTGGCGGCCGTCGGAGACGGCGTTGAGGCCGAGGGCCGCGGCGTCCTCCTCGGTGGCGATCAGCGCGTCGGGGAACAGCCGCCGCAGCACGGCCCGGCTGCCCGCCGAGAAGGCGCCGGGGTAGTACATGACCTCGTCGCCCTCGTCGTCCAGGACGCACAGCGCGGTGTCCAGGTGGTAGTAGCGGGGGTCGACGAGGTCGAGCCCGACGACGGGGCGGCCGAAGAACTCCTGGGCCTCGGCGTGCGAGAGCGGGCTGCTGCGGAAGCCCCGCCCGGCCAGCAGCCAGGAGGCGGTGACGGCGAAGTCGCCCTCGCCCTCGTTGATGTGCGCCGGTTCGCGCACCTCGGCGTAGCCGTGCGTGCGGAACCACTTCAGGTGCACCTCCGCCTCGGCCCAGCGCTCGGGGTGGGCGAAGCGGGCGCCCAGCACCCGGCCGTCGACGACCGTGGCGCCGTTGGCCGCGTAGACCATGTCGGGCAGGCCGGGGCGGGGGGCGAGCTCCTCGACGGTGTGGCCGAGGGCGCGGTAGCGGTCGCGGAGGTCTTCCCACTGGGCGAGCGCGAGCGGCAGATCGATCGGTTTGCCCGGGTCCATCCACGGGTTGATCGAGTACGTCACCCGGAAGTGCACCGGCGGGCACATCAGGTAGCGACGTGGGGTGAAAGCACGCTGGGTCGTACGCAAGTCGCGCTCCTCACAGTGGGGTTGGGCACGTGCGAGCTCTCGCACGTGCCCAAATGGTCCACGTTCGGCGACCTGCGCGCATGAACCGTACGGGTGGTTTACCGGTGGCTCTCCCGTGCCTTTTTCCACGCTCAGGAAGGCGATACGGTCCGTCTCACCGGATCGCTACACTCGCACGTCATGACCGCCAAGACGCCCGACTCCACGCGCCGCAGCGAGCGTTCCCGCCGCGCGATCCTCGACGCCGCCCTCGAGCTGGTCGGCGAGAGCGGATACCAGCGCCTCACCATCGAGGCCATCGCCGCCCGCGCGGGCGTCGGCAAGCAGACGATCTACCGCTGGTGGCCCTCCAAGGCCGCCGTCCTCTTCGAGGCCGTCGTCCCTGAGGGGGTCGACCCGGCCACGGTCGAGCTGCCGGACACCGGCGACATCGAGGCGGACCTCAAGGCAACCTTGCGTGCCACTGTGGACGAGCTCGGCAACCCGCGCCTGGACGCCCCCACCCGCGCCCTGACCGCCGAGACGCAGAACGACCCGCAGCTCGGTGCGGCGCTCGCCGAGCGGGTCCTGGAACCCCAGCTCCAGGCCTACGTGCGGCGGTTGCAGGCGGCCCAGCGCGCCGGCCAGATCGCCGACGGCGTCGACCTGCGCACCGCCCTGGAACTGCTCGTCGGCCCGCTCTTCCACCGCTGGTTGCTGCGCACCCGTCCGCTTACCCACGAGTACGCCGACACCGTCGCCACGCTCGTCGTCCGCGGCCTCGCCCCGCGTTGAACGGCGCCCCGTGAGGGGCGCGGGGCCGTATCTCCCCCAGCTACCTCCCCCAGCGGTAGCTGGGGGAGGTAGCTGGGGGAGTCGGCTGCAGGCCCGTCGTGGCTGATCGCGCCCACGCGGCGGAGCCGCATATCGAAAACAGCCCCGCGCCCCTCACGGGGCGCCCCGGCGGCCGGTCTCACACCCCCCGGATGCGTCCGGCGGTCACACCGGGCGCAGGATGGTGGCAGCATTGACCGGAGACCGCGGTCGAAGTGAGGGGATAGATGGAACGCAAGAGCAGATTCTCCCAGTGGCTGCGCCGCCCCAGGAGCGGAGCGGGCGGCGATACGGGCACGGGGGCGGCGTCGGCCGCCCGTGAGGAGCTGCTCCTGGCCGCGGCCGCCGCCGGCTTCCCCCTGGCCCCGGCCGCGCACCCCTCGGGCTACGGCTGTTCCTGCGAGCGCATCGGGTGTCCCACCCCCGGCCGGCACCCCGTCTCCTTCGCCTGGCAGACCCTCGCCACCACGGACGCCGAGAAGGTGACCAAGTGGCTGCGCACCCAGCCCGAGGCCAACTTCGTCACCGCGACGGGCATTGCGCACGACGTCCTCGACGTGCCCGCCGAGGCGGGCCGCCAGGCCCTGGACCGGCTGCTCGCGGCCGGCATCGAGGTCGGCCCCGTGGCCACCGTCGACCCCGACCGCATGCTCTTCTTCACCGCCACCCGCGGCACCCCGGACGACGAGGACGAGTGGTGGCCCTGCGAGCTGGACTGCCACCCCGAGACGATGGACGAGCACCCCGGCCTGCGCTGGCACTGCCGCGGCAGCTACGTCCTGCTCCCGCCCTCGCAGCTGCCGGGCGACGGCCGGGTGCAGTGGCTGCACGGCGCCGAGCGCCCGCTGCCGGAGCCGCTGACGCTGCTGGAGACCCTGACCGACGCCTGCGCCCAGTACGCGGACGGCCGTTCGGACCACGAGCACGCCGCTTGGCCCATCGGCCACTGAGGACCGCGCGCCAGCGCCCCGTCAGGGGC
The DNA here is from genome assembly GCF_047456005.1 of Streptoverticillium reticulum. Classification (NCBI taxonomy): domain Bacteria; kingdom Bacillati; phylum Actinomycetota; class Actinomycetes; order Kitasatosporales; family Streptomycetaceae; genus Streptomyces; species Streptoverticillium reticulum. The sequence continues at coordinate 5,938,343 of NZ_CP179755.1, forward strand.
GGCGAGGTTCTCGGGGCTGCGCCCCGGCCCCCTGAGGTGGTGTGTCGGCTGCAGGCGCGTCGTGGCTGATCGCGCAGTTCCCCGCGCCCCTACGGGGCGCTACTCGCCCCTGGCCGCGGTCAGCGACTCGATCCGGTTGAGGAAGACGGCCCGGCCGCTCGCGGGCACCTGCACCGCCGACTCCGAGACCCGTGTGAACGTCACCGCGGTCTTCAGGTCGCCCGTCAGCAGCGCCTTCGTGCGCGCGTCGGAGACGGTGGGGGTCACGCCCTGCGCCATGGTGCGCTTCTCCCGGTGGTGCGCGGTGACGAACACCAGCGCGCCGCCGTCCTTGGTGCGCAGCGCCGGGGACGGGAAGCCGGGGGCCTCGTCGGGCGTGTCGATGAACTCGGTCCAGAAGTTGGGGGTACGGGCCAGCGGCGCGCGGTCCGCGCGCAGCCCCGAGGTGGCCGGGCCGTCGGCGAAGACCGGTCCCTTGCCGGTGCGCAGGTAGTCCGCGTACGCCCCGCTCAGCGCGCCGGGGGCGGCGGCGAGCCCGTCCGCGTCGCGGGCCGGCACGGCCTGCGCGTACCCGTCGGCGTCCGTCGCGAAGGCCGGCACCTTGCCGTCGGCGAGCAGCGACAGGTACGCCGCCTTCCACGGCTTCCCGGCACCGGACCGGATGAAGACCACCAGCCAGCGGTTGCCGTCGCGGTTGCTGTGGGTGTCGGCGACGAAGAATTTCGGCCAGCCGGCCATCTTGGGGATCGTGAAACGGGCGTCGTCGAGCACGAGCGCCGGGTACCCCGGGTTGCCGCCGGGTGTCGCCGCCCGCTGGACGGCCAGGTCGGCCCGGCCTATCTCGGCCAGCGCACCGGTCTCGACCCGGTCCACGAGGGCCGGGTCGAGTCTGCGGTACGCGTCGGTGTAGCCGTCGGTGAAGTGCTTGAGGACCTCTGCGGCCTCAGTCCTGGACGCCGCCGGGATGACCGCCCGCTCGCCGTGCACCGTCATGCACCCGGTCGCTGTCGTCGCGAGCACCGTCAGCGAGAGCAGGGCTCCGAACACCCGACGTGGCGGCCGGCGTCTCATGGTGCGTGGACTCCTCGGTTGCGGCAGGGGACGGCTGCGCAACCCTAGCCCGCGGGGGCATGAAGAACACCACGAGGGTCGGCACCAGATACAGCGCCCACACCGCGACCTGCAGCCAGGTCGGATCGGGCTGGAAGTTGAAGACGCCCTTCAGCAGCGTGCCGTACCAGCTGTCGGCGGGCACCTGCTCGCTGATGTCGAAGGCCCTGCTGCCCAGGCCCGGCAGGATGCCGGCCTCCTGCAGGTCGTGGAAGCCGTAGGCGAGCACGCCCGCGGCCACCACGACGAGCATGCCGCCGGTCCAGGTGAAGAACTTCGCCAGGTTGATCTTCAGCGCACCGCGGTAGAACAGCCAGCCCAGCACCACGGCCGTCAGCAGCCCCAACAGGGCGCCGGCGAGCGGCCGTACGCCGTCGTCCGTGGCCTGCACGGCTGTCCAGATGAACAGCGCCGTCTCCAGGCCCTCCCGGCCGACGGCGAGGAAGGCCGTGACGACGAGCGCGGTGGTGCCCATCGCCAGCGCCGCGTCCAGCTTGCCGTGCAGCTCCTTCTTCAGGTGCCGCGCGGTGCGCCGCATCCAGAAGACCATCCACGTCACCAGACCGACCGCGACGACCGACAGCGAACCGCCGAGCGCCTCCTGCGCCTCGAACGTCATGGTCTGCGAGCCGTACTGGAGCACCGCGCCGAAGCCCATGCTGAGCAGCACCGCGGCGGCGATGCCGGTCCAGACCGGCGGCAGGGCGTCCTTCCGCCCGGTCTTGACCAGGTAGGCGACGAGGATGCAGACGACCAGGCTGGCCTCCAGGCCCTCGCGCAGGCCGATCAGGTAGTTGCCGAACACGCGGCGTCCCCTTCTGTTTCTGTGCAGTTGGCGTCTGTGCAGTTGCCGTCGTCGGTCACGCGAACAGGGCCCGGCCCCACCAGTCGTCCTTGTCCCGGACGCCCGGCGGGACGGCGAAGACCGCCGAACCCACGTGCTGGATGTACTCGTTGAGGGCGTCCTTCGCCGCGAGCCGGCGCTGCAGCGGCACGAAGCCGTCCCGGACGTCGCGCTGGTACGCGATGAAGAACAGGCCCGCGTCCAGGCGGCCCAGGCCGTCCGTGCCGTCGGTGAAGGAGTAGCCGCGGCGCAGGATCGTCACGCCGTTGTTGCTGTCCGGGTGGGCCAGCCGTACGTGCGCGTTGTCCTTCATGGCCCTGAGGTCGGGCTCGTCGTGCTCGCGCTGCTTCCCCTGCGGGGCGCCCTCGGCCTTGGTGCGGCCGAAGGTGTCCTCCTGGTCCTTCAGCGAGGCGCGGTCCCAGGTCTCGACGTGCATCCGGATGCGGCGCGCGACGAGGTAGGAGCCGCCGGCCAGCCAGTCCGGGCCGTCCTTCCCACTCACCCACACGTGCTGGTCCAGGCGCGCGGTCTCGGTGCCGGCGATGTTCCGGGTGCCGTCCTTGAACCCCATCATGTTGCGCGGGGTCTGCGCGTCCGGGGTCGTCGAGGACGTCTTGCCGAAGCCCAGCTGGGACCAGCGGATGGCGACGCGGCCCATGCCGATGCGGGCCAGGTTGCGGATCGCGTGCACCGCGACCTGCGGGTCGTCCGCGCAGGCCTGGACGCACAGGTCGCCGCCGCTGCGGGCCGGGTCGAGGTTGTCGCCGGGGAACGCGGGCAGGTCGATCAGGGCCTGCGGGCGCCGGGACTTCAGCCCGAAGCGGTCCTTGCCGTCCTTCTCGAACAGCCCCGGGCCCACGCCGAAGGTCAGCGTCAGCCGGGAGGGCCTGAGGCCGAGGGCCTCGCCGGTGTCGTCCGGCGGCAGCTCCTCGTTCTCGCTGATCGCACCGTCGCCGACCTCGCGCCCGGCCGTCATCGCCGCGGCCGCGGCCGTCCACTCCTTCAACAGGGCGACGAGCGCGCCCCGGTCGGTGGTGGTCACGTCGAAGGCGGCGAAGTGCAGCCGGTCCTGGACGGGCGTGGCGATGCCCGCCTGGTGGGCGCCGTGGAACGGCACGGCGTCCCCGGCGGACGCGGCGGGCTGCGAACCGTCGCCCAGCCGCAGGGCGGCGGCGGTGCCGCCCGCGGCGGCCGCGCCGAGGGCGAGTCCGGCGCCGCCCCAGCCGAGCAGGGCGCGGCGGGAGGGGGAAGCAGTCTTGTCGGTCATGGTGTCCCCGCCCTACTTCGCGACGGCCGCGGCGAGCTTGGACAGCGGCTCGGACAGGGCGTTGACCACGTCCGAGAGCTTCTTGCGGTCGTCCTGGCCGACGGTGTCGTAGGCCTTGAAGCCGTCGCCCTCGCGGTAGCCGTCGAGCGCCTTCTTCACGGCCTCGAACTGCTTGTCCAACTCCTGGGTGAGCGCGGCGTCGTGCCGGGACGCGACGGGCTTGAGGAGCCCGTAGGCCTTCTCGGCGCCCTCCACGTTGGCCGCGAAGTCGTCGAGGTCGGTGTGGCTGTAGCGCTCCTCCTCACCGGTGATCTTGTTCCGGTAGACCTCGTCGAGGAGTTCCTTGGCGCCGTTGGCCATGCCGGTCGGGGTGAGCTCGGCGGTGCCGACGCGCTTGCGCCAGTCCTCGAGGTCCTTCATCAGCTGGTCGGCGAGGGCCTTGTCGTCGTCGGTGATCTTCTTGTCCTGCCAGAGGGACTTCTCCAGCCGGTGCCAGCCGGTCCACTTCTGGTCCTTCTCCAGGCCGTCCTCGCGGACGTCGACCTTGGGGTCGATGTCGCCGAAGGACTCGGCGACGGGCTCGGTGCGCTCCCAGCCGGTGCGGGAGGGCGCGTAGGCCTTCTGCGCCGCGTCGAGGTCGCCGCTCTTGACGGCGTCGGCGAACTTCTGCGCCGCCGCGACGCTCTCGTCGGCCTGCTCCTGCACGTAACGGCGGTATTCGGCCACCGCCTTGTCCAGCTCCGGGTTGCTCTTCTGCTGCGCGCCGCCGCCGGTCACGGTGATCTTCTGGCGGATGCCGTCGCCCTTCATGCCGGGCTTGCAGGCGATCTCGTACGAACCGGCCTTGATCGTCGCGGTGATGTCGGCCTTGGTGCCCGGGCCTATGTTCTCGCGCTCGGTGACGATCCGGTCGTCCGGCGCGTAGACGTAGACCTCGGTGACCTTGGAGCCCTTGTTCTCGACGGCGAGCGTGACGTGCCCGGCCGGGAACGAGGTCTTCGAGACCTCGCACTTGTCGTCGGTGGCGGTGACCTTCACTGCCTCGGAGTCCTTGGCGTCCGACTTCTGGGCGCAGCCGGACACGGCTGTCAGGGCCGCGAGGGCCGCGACGGCGGCGGCTGCGGAGGAGCGGAGGGCTCGCATGCGAAGGACTCCAGGCATGGTCGAAGGGGACGGATGACCTTATTTAGGCCGCCCTAACTTATCTGAGGCTTGCCTTTCTCTTTACCGCGGGATGGTGTGACGCTGGTCTCATATGGCCGGATTTCGCTGTGGGCGTTGCGGCACCACCAACGGGCCCGCGGCGCCCGGGAGGTCGACGACGTCGACCGGCTGCCCGTAGACCCGGCTCAGGAGGACGGGCTCGAAGACCTCGGACGGCGGCCCGTCGGCCACGATCCGGCCGGCCTGGAGCACGGCCACGCGGTCGGCGTAGGCGCCCGCGAGGCCGAGGTCGTGCAGCACGACGGCCACGGCGTCCCCGGCCGCGGCGCGTTCGCGGCAGACGCGCAGGACGAGTTCCTGGTGCCGGAGGTCGAGCGCGGCGGTCGGCTCGTCGAGCAGCACGATCGGGGTGCGCTGCGCGAGCACGCGGGCCAGGGCGACGCGGGCCCGTTCGCCGCCGGAGAGCGTGGTGAACGGGCGGGACGCGAAGGCCGTGACCTCGGTGGCGGCCATGGCGGCCGCCACCGCCTCGTCGTCCTCGGCCGCGGCGGGCGTACGGGCCCAGGGGGCCCGGCCCATGCGCACGGTGTCCGCGACGGCGAAGGGGAACGAGAGCGTGGTGTCCTGCGGCAACACGGCGCGGTGCCGGGCGAGTTCGCGGGGCGGCCAGGCGTGGGCGGGGCGCCCGTGGATACGGACCTCGCCGGAGGCGGCGGGCAGGTCGCCCGCGAGGGCGGCGAGGAGGGTCGATTTTCCGGCGCCGTTGGGGCCGACGAGGGCCGTTACACGGCCGGGGGTGAGGGTGAGGTCGATGTCGGCGAGGACGGTGCGTCCGCTGCGGCGGACGGTGAGGCGGCGTGCCTTGAGCATGTGGGGTCTCCTGAGGCCTGTCCGGCGGATGCGCCCCGTCAGGGGCGCGGGGAACTGCGCGACAAGCCACGACGCGCCCGCGGTCGAAGTACTCGGGGCTTCGCCCCGGACCTCCGGGGTGGTGCGTCGACTGCGGGTCGGCGTTGGTTGCTCGCGCAGTTCCCCGCGCCCCTGACGGGGCGCCGTGGTGCCGTGCAAGGCAAGGGGATTCGGGGGCTTGCCCCCGAGAAACGGCGAAAGTGGGGGCACCTCCCAGCGGTAGCTGGGGGAGGGACCGGGGCATCCCTCACCCCCAACCCCCTTGCCTGCGCCGGGTTCTTCTCAGCAGCCAGAAGAAGAAAGGGCTTCCCAGCAGCGCCGTCAGCACCCCCAGCGGGAGTTCGGCCGGCTGGGCTGCCGTGCGGGCCGTCAGGTCCGCCGCCACCAGGACGAGCGCGCCGCCCAACGCGCTGCCCGGGACGAGAAACCGGTGCCCCGGCCCCGCCGCCATCCGCAGCAGGTGCGGGACCAGCAGGCCCACGAACGTGACGATCCCCGCCACGGCCACCGCGGCCGCCGTCAGCAGGGCCACCACCAGGATCAGCACCATCCGCAGCCGCTCCACGTCCACCCCGAGGTGCCGCGCGGACCGCTCGCCGAGCGCGAGGAGGTCCAGCTTCCGCGCGTACCACGGCGCAACGGCCAGCCCGGCCAGGGCACATGGCAGGACGGCCAGCACCTTCGGCCAGGTCGCCTGGGCGAGCGAGCCCAGCTGCCAGAAGGTGATCTGCGTGATCTGCGCGGTGTCCGCGGCGAAGACGCACAGCCCGATGAGCGCGCCCGCGAAGGCGTTCACCGCGATGCCGGTCAGGATCAGCGTCACCACCTCCGTGCGGCCGCCCGACCGCGACAGCACGTACACCAGCAGCACGGTCCCCAGACCGGTCGTGAAGGCGCAGGCGGTCACCGTCCAAGTCCCCAGGAACGACAGGCCCAGTGCGATCGAGGCGACCGCCCCGACGGCGGCGCCCGCCGAGATGCCGATGACGCCGGGCTCGGCGAGCGGGTTGCCGAACACGCCCTGCATCAGCGCGCCCGCGCACCCCAGCGACGCCCCGACCAGCAGGGCGAGGGCGACGCGCGGGAGCCGTACGTTCCACAGCACGCTCTCGCCGACGCGGTCGAGCGCGGCACCGCCGAGCCCGGCGCGGTGCAGGAGCGAACCGACGACGTCCCCGACGGGGATGTCGTAGGCGCCCAGCCCCGCGGACAGCAGGCACAGGACGAGCAGTGCGGCCCCCATGGCGGCGGCGATTCCCAGCCGGGCCACGTCACTTCCCCTTCGCGTGGATCTGCCCGGCCAGCGAAGCGACCACCGCGTCCGTCCGCGGGCCGAAGTTCAGCAGGACACCGTCGTCGACCGAGACGATGCGGCGGTCGAGGCCCGCGGGCGTCTGGCCGACGCCCGGGATCTTCAGCAGGCCGTCGACGCCGCCCACCGAGGCGAGGCCCTTGGCCATCACGAGGATCACGTCGGGCGCCGCCTTGGCGAGGGCCTCGCTGGTGATGGGCGTGAAGTCCCTCGTCAGGCCCGACTCCTTGCCCGCGTCCACACCGCCCGCGGCCTCGACGAGCGAGTCCGCGCCCGAGCCCGGGCCGCCGAGGAGGTAGACGGACGCCGGGCCGCGCAGATAGAGGAAGGCGACCCGCGGCCTGTCCGTACCGCCCGTACCGCCCTCCGGGATGCGGCCGCGCGCCGCCTCGATGCGCTGCTCGGTCCGCTTGCGCAACTGCGCCCCGGCGTCGGCCACTCCGAGCGCGGCCGCCACCTTGTCGATGCGGGTCCCCACGTCGTCGAGCCGCTTCGCCGGGTCGAGGACGACGAGCGGGATCCCGGCGGCCCGGATCTGCTCGACCGCCTCCGCCGGGCCGGTCGTGGTCTCGGCCAGGACGAGCGTGGGCCGGAGGGAGAGCACGCTCTCCGCCGAGACGTCGTGCGCCCGCGTGACGACGGGCAGATGGCGGGCCTGCTCGAAGGTGGCGGTGACGTCCCGGGCCACGACGTGGCCGCCGAACCCGAGCGTGAAGACGGTCTCGGCGAGCGAGCCGGTCAGCGGCACGATCCGGTCCGTGCTGCGCACGGTGACGTCGTGGCCGTCGGCGGACCGCACGGTCACGGGGAGTTGTGGTTGCGGCGGCGTGTCCGTGAGCGGCTCGATGCGGTCGGCTGCCGCCGTCTGCCGGTGCGGCCCGTCGGTGGACGTGCCGCCTGCCGACGGGCCGCAGCCGGTGAGCGCGGCGGCGAGGGCGGCCAGGGCCGCGAGGACGCCGAGGAGGCGTGAGGCGTGCGCCAACTGCACGCCCACAGGCCGACGTTGGGACACGTTCCCGCCTTCCGGTACGGATCCTTCCGAATGGAGGGTTCCACTCGGCTGAGCTGTGGCTTCTGGGTCGTAGCTTAGGTTAGCCTTACCTAAATTGCTACCGCCGAGAGGGGTCCCTCGATGCTGCCGTCCAGACCTGCCCGCGCCCCGGTGGCGGTGCTGCTCGCCGCGCTGGCGCTGGCGACGGTTCTTGCCGGCCCGGCCGCCCGGGCGGAGGGCGCACCGAACCGCGAGGTGTCGGGGGGCCGCCTGGACTGGGGCATCAAGGCCTCGTTCCAGAGCTACGTCACCGGGCCCATCGCCCAGGGCAGTTGGGACCTGCAGGGCGGCGCGGCAACGGTCGGCGAGAGCCGATTCCGCTTCCACACCGCCAAGGGCACCTACGCGCCGGACAGCGGCACCTTCGAGGCGGGCTTCTCCGGCGGAGTCCACTTCACCGGCCACCGCAAACCCGACGGCACCCACGAGCTCGACCTCACCGTCAGCCGCCCGGCCGTCCGCATCTCCGGCGACAGGGGCACCCTCTACGCCGACGTCACGAGCAAGGCCGTGACGGCCGCCCACGTGCCGTTGGCCGCGCTCGACCTGTCCGGTACGCACCTGCGCGGCGGCGGCACGGCCGTCAGCCTGACGGACGTCCCGGCCAGGCTGACGGCGGAGGGCGCGAAGGCGTTCGCGGGGTACTACGGGGAGGGTACGGCGCTCGACCCGGTGAGCTTCTCCGCCGACATCGCAGAGAAGGGTGCGTCGTCGCCGTCCTCCGCACCTTCCGAAAAGCCCGCGGAAAAGGGCGAGTTCACAGGTGCCGCCGTCGACTGGGGTGTCCGCCGGACCTTCCGCGAGTACGTCACGGGCCCGGTGGCCCAGGGCTCCTGGACGCCGGCCGACGGTGCCCAGGACGGCGGTGCGCTCTTCCGCTTCCCGCACGGGAAGGGCACGTACACCGCCGGGGGCACTGCCCTCGACGCCGCCTTCGCCGGCACCCTGCGCTTCACCGGCAAGAACCTCGACCTCGCGCTGAGCGCGGTCCGGGTGACGGTGAAGGCCGGCAAGGGGACGCTGGCGGCGGGCGGCAGACCGCTGGTCACCTTCGATGCCACCGGCCTGAAGCAGAAGGACGGCCTCGCCGTCCTCACCGAGGCCCCGGCGAAGCTCACCGCCGAAGGGGCCGGGGTGTTCGGCGGGATGTACCGGGAGGGGACGGACATGGATCCGGTCTCGCTCGCGGTGCCGCTGGTGACGGGGGCGCCCCTGCCACCCCTGCCGGACCTGGGCAGCGCGCCTTCGGCTCCGTCCCCCTCCCCGTCCCCCTTCCCCGTACTTCCCGTCGCCGCCGCGGGCGCGGGCGTCCTGGCCCTGACGGCCGTGACGTTCGCGGTGCTCCGCAGGCGCAAGTCCACCACCGATCAAGGAGACAACCGACCATGACCGTCACTGCACTTCGCCGCCTCGCCTACGCGGCCGTCGTCTCGCTGGGCGCGATGACGCTGACCGTTCCCGCGGCCCACGCGGGCGAGGGCGCCGCCCGGAAGGGGATGCCGCTGAAGGACGGCACCCTGGAGTGGGGCGTGAAGGAGTCGTTCCGCCAGTACGTCACCGGTCCGATCGGCGGCGGCAGAATCGAGGCCGCCGACGGGGCCCGACAGGCGGACGGCGACGGTCCGTTCACCTTCACCGGCGGCACGGGCTCGTACGACATGGCGACGCACGCCGTCGCCACCACGTTCAAGGGCAGCGTCCGCTTCCTGGGACACCAGAAGGAGGACAAGTCCTGGGAACTCGACATCAAGCTCGCCGATGTGAAGGTGAAGACGCAGGGCACGTCCGGCAGCATCACCGCCGACGTGACGACGGCGGGCGGTGCGACACAGGCCGACGTCGCGATCGCCTCGCTCGACCTGTCCGCCGTCCGCCCGGGCGGCGGAGCGGGCGGCGCGATGACCTTCGCGAAGATACCGGCCAAGCTGACGGGGGACGGGGCGAAGGCGTTCAAGGGCTTCTACAAGGAGGGGCAGGAACTGGACGCGGCGACGCTGTCGGTGAAGGCGGGCGGCGGGGACGGCGGCGGGCAGCGGGAGAAGCCGCAGCCGCAGCAGAAGCCGGAGTCTCCGGCGCCGAAGTCCCCGGCGCCGGCGCCGGTGGTGGAGAAGCCGAAGGCGAGCGCCGAGCCCGCGAAGGAGAGGAAGGAACCGGCTGCGCCCGCTCTTGGCACCATCGCGGACGGCAATCTCGACTGGGGCGTGAAGAAGTCCTTCCGCGACTACGTCACCGGCCCGGTGGCGGGCGGCAAGGCCGAAGTCTCGGGCGGCGCCGGGCAGTCGGGCGACGGCTACCGCTTCCCGAAGGGCCGCGGCTCGTACGACGCGGGCACGGCCGCCCTCGACGCCGCCTTCGACGGCGCGGTCCGCTTCACGGGCCACGAGGGCCAGTTGGACCTGAAGCTCAGCGACCTGAAGGTGAAGGCGAACGGTACGTCCGGCACGCTGTACGCCGACGTCTCGGCGAAGGAGCGGTCGAGCGGGAAGGTCGTCGACACGGACGTCATGCCGCTCGCGAAGCTGAAGCTGCCGGCCGACGCGCTCAAGGCCAAGGACGGCGTGGTGTCCGTGCCGGCCGCTCCCGCGACGCTGACGGCACAGGGCGCGAAGGCCTTCGGCGGCATGTACAAGGAGGGCCAGGACCTCGACCCGGTGAACGTGACGGTGTCGGTGGACAAGAACGCGACGCTTCCGGCGGCGACTTCGGCTGCGGCTTCGGGCACGGCGGAGCTCGCGCAGACGGGGGCCTCGACCGGTCCACTGCTTGCCGCGGCCGGTGCGCTCGCGCTGGCGGGCGGGGCGGCCGTGTACGCGACGCGGCGCCGGGGAGGCGCGCGGGGCTGAGGCCTGGTGTCCCCGCGCCCCGTCAGGGGCGCGGGGAACTGCGCGACCAGCCACAGTCGGCCTGCAGCCGACGCACCACCTCGGGGGTCCGGGGCGAAGCCCCGGTTCGGGGCGCTAGGCGCTCAACGGGAACTCCCGTCCCAACGCCTGGAACACGGCAGTGTTCAGCGCGAAAGCGCGCCGGCACTCCTCCACCACCCGCTGCTTCTCCAGGTCGTCCACCGGCAGCGCATCCAGCAGTTCGCGGTACTCCCGCTTGAACGCCGCCGGGTTGCCGATCCCGTCGAAGACGTAGAAGCGCACCCCGTCCCCCTTGCGCGCGAAGCCCCACGTCTTCTCCGCCGTGCCGCGGATGATCTGGCCGCCGGAGAGGTCGCCCAGGTAGCGCGTGTAGTGGTGGGCCACGTAGCCCGCGGGCCAGGTGCGGGCGCACTCCTCGATGCGGGCCGCGTACGCCGCCGTGGCGGGCAGGGGCGCAAGGCCCGTCCGCCAGTCCGGGCCGCCCAAGTGGGTCAGGTCGAGCTCCAGTCGGGCGGTGCGGGCGAGCTCCGGGCGGATGAACGGGCCCGCCACCGGGTCGGCCGCCAGCGCCGCGGACGCGGACTCCAGGGCGCGGTAGACGAACCAGAGCTGCTCGGTGTAGCGGCGGTAGGCCTCCACCCCCAGCCGGCCGCCGAGCATGTCGCTCATGAAGGAGGAGTTCTCGGCCTCCGTGTGCTGTTCGTGGGAGGCGGTGCGGATGACGGTGGAGAACGGGGCGTCCAAGGCGGACCTCCGGTGACGGGGGTGCGGGAAGGCCGATTCTTCCTACTTAGGCTTACCTAAGTCAATGCGTTCCCGACGTGCTGTCGGTAAAACCCTATCGGCCGCCCCGCCGCTCCGCAGGAGTTACGGCAGCGTCAGAATCTCCGCACCCGTCTCCGTGACCACCAGCGTGTGCTCGAACTGCGCCGTCCGCTTGCGGTCCTTGGTGACGACCGTCCAGCCGTCCTCCCACAGGTCGTAGTCGTACGTCCCCAGCGTCAGCATCGGCTCGATGGTGAACGTCATGCCCGGCTGGATGAGGGTGTCGTGGTGCGGGCTGTCGTAGTGCGGGACGATCAGGCCGGAGTGGAAGGACGAGTTGATGCCGTGACCGGTGAAGTCGCGGACGACGCCGTAGCCGAAGCGCTTGGCGTACGACTCGATGACCCGGCCGATGATGTTGATCCGGCGCCCGGGCTTGACCGCCTTGATCGCCCGGTTCAGCGCCTCGCGCGTGCGCTCGACCAGCAGACGGGACTCCTCGTCCACGTCGCCGCACAGGTACGTGGCGTTGTTGTCGCCGTGCACGCCGTTGATGAAGGCCGTCACGTCGAGGTTGACGATGTCGCCGTCGCGCAGCACGGTCGAGTCGGGGATGCCGTGACAGATCACTTCGTTGATCGACGCGCACAGCGACTTGGGGAAGCCGCGGTAGCCGAGCGTCGAGGGGTACGCGCCGTGGTCGCACATGAACTCGTGCGCGACCCGGTCCAGCTCGTCCGTGGTCACGCCGGGGGCGATGTGCTTGGCCGCCTCCTCCATCGCCTGTGCGGCGATGCGGCCGGCGATGCGCATCCGCTCGATCGTCTCGGCGTCCTGCACCTCGGGGCCGGTGTACGGAGTCGGGGCGTCCTTGCCCACGTACTCGGGACGCGGGATCGAGGAGGGGACGGAGCGGGTGGGGGAGAGTCTCCCCGGGACAAGAAGCGACTGGCCAGACATGTCTGCGAGTGTAGTCACGGCCCGTCGGGGAGCATGAGCGGAGAGAGGAGACCCGTGATGGCACTGTTCAAGAGGCGTACAGCCGGCAAGCCGGGCGAGTACTACTACTGCCTGAAGCACGGCACGGTGGAGGAGGGCCCGGAGTGCCGGGCCGCTGACCGCTTTGGTCCTTACGGGACGCGGGAGGAGGCCGCCCACGCCATGGAGACCGCTCGCGAGCGGAACGAGGAGTGGCGGGAGGACCCGCGCTGGAAGGACGAACCCCGCGAGGGGTGAGGCGGGGCCGGGCGCCCCGTAGGGGCGCGGGGAACTGCGCGAGCAAGCACAGCGAACCCGCAGCCGACGACGGCGGGCCGGCCCCGTACCGGTCAGGCCGCCGTGGCGAGCTTCGCCTCGCGTGCCCGTACCGCGTGCGGGTCCGTGCGCTGGTCGTACGACAGCAGCTTCGGCAGGGACAGCGCCAGCAGGCCCACCCCCGCCAGGCACGCCAGGCCGCCCGCCCACACGGAGGTGCGCACGTTCGTCAGCGCGGCCGTGCCGCCCGCCCGGACCTGGCCCAGCTGAGGGCCCACCGCGTAGGAGAGCAGTTCGATGCCGGCCAGGCGGCCCCGCAGCTCGTCCGGGATCGTCTGGTCCCACATCGCGGAGCGGAACAGGCCGCTGATCATGTCGCAGCCGCCCGCGACGGCCAGGAACAGCAGCACCAGCCAGATGTTGTGCATCCAGCCCGCCATCGCCATGGCGCCGCCCCAGCCGGCCGCCGCCAGGACCACCATGCGGCCGTGCCGGTGGACGCGCGCGGCCCAGCCGCTGGTCAGGCTGACCGTCAGGGAGCCGACGGCGCCGGCCGCGTACATCAGGCCCAGCGCCCAGGGGGCGTGCAGCTCGTCGGCCAGGAACGGGAAGACCGCCGTGGGGAAGGCGAAGAACATCGCCGTCAGGTCGATGGCGTACGTCCCCAGCAGCTCCTTGCGGCTCCACGCGTAGCGGCCGCCCTCCAGGATGCCGCGCAGCGACGGCTTCTCGGCGTCGTGCGAGGCGGGGGAGGGGGCGAGGGTCACGATCAGGGCTGCGGAGACCACGTACGTCAGCACGTCCAGCGCGTAGGCGAACGGCAGCCCGGCACAGGCGATGAACACGCCGGCCAGCGCGGGACCGGCGATCGCGCCGATCTGCCAGCGCATGGAGTTGAGCGCGATGGCGGCGGGCAGCTGGTCGTGCGCGACGATGCGCGGCACGATGGCGTGCAGGGCCGGGCGCTGGAGCCCGGTCAGTGCGCTGGTCAGGGCGGCCACCACGTACAGGGGCCAGATCATCGGGTGCGGCAGGAGCGTGTTGAGCAGCAGGAGCGCGCTCAGGGCGGTCAGGCCGAGCTCGGTCCACAGGATCAGCTTGCGGCGGTCGAGGGCGTCGGCCAGCGCGCCGCCGTAGAGCCCGAAGACGATCAGCGGGACGAGCTCGACGGCGCCCACCGCGCCCACCGCGAGCGTCGAACCGGTCAGCTCCTTGAGCTGCAGCGGGACGGCCACGAAGGTCAGGAAGCTGCCGAAGACCGTCACCAGTCCCGCCAGCCACATGCGGCGGAAGTCGCGGGAGGCGTGCCACGGCGTGAGGTCGGGCAGGATCGCTCGCAGGCGCCCGGAATGAGGGGGATGGTCGTCGTCGGTCACGAGGGACGATGGTCGCGGGCCGGGGCGCGGTGCTGCAAACGGTTTTCCGCGCCGGGCCCGTTCACCACCGGGTCGGCGGCGGGGCGGTCAGCTGCTCCGCGAGCCGGGAGAGCCGGTCCCGGAAGCGCCGGCCGTGCCCGGGGGGCGGGCTGTTCTCCCCTGCGGCCGCGCTGACCAGGTGCTGGACCATGTCCAGGTCCATCACCGAGGAGGCGGGCACGGACAGGGCGTCGTGGGCGAGGGAGTGCAGGTCCGTGTCCGGGCCCTCCTCGGCGTCGTCCAGCGCGAGGACGGTCGCCCCGCAGCGCCGGGCGTCGTGCACCCGCTCCAGCAGGCCCGCCCCGGGCCCGCCCTCCGCCACCACCAGCACCGTCTCCCCGCGGCGCGCCGCCTCCAGCCGGCCGAGGCCCACGGACAGATGGGCCGGGCTGCGCGGCGGGACCCGGTGCCGGACGAGCGTGGGGGACAGCCGGGACAGGCCGGACCAGGCCGCCTCGTCGTCCAGGTGGGCCGCCAGGTGCCACGGCTCGTACTCCGCCGTGCCGACCAGCAGCAGGCCGCCGTCGTCGCGGGCGACCGAGGTGCGCAGCACCCCCGCGAAGCGGCGGGTGTCCTGCAGCCACTCGGTCCCGGCGAGCACTTCCCGCAGCAGCGCGACCCGTACGGCGTCCATGGCCCCGCATCCTGCCGCAACGGCCGTGCCCGGATGGCCGGTTGCGTCGGTCCTCACCCGATCGTGACAGTATCGCTGTCATGACTGCTTCTGATGGTGCGAATGGTGCGGACGCCGCTGCGAAGAAGGCGCCCGCGAAGGACCCCTGGGACCTTCCCGACGTCTCCGGCCTGGTGGTCGGCGTCCTCGGCGGCACCGGCGACCAGGGCCGCGGCCTGGCCTACCGGCTGGCCAAGGCCGGGCAGCAGGTGATCATCGGTTCCCGCGCCGCCGAGCGGGCGCAGACGGCCGCGGCCGAGCTGGGCCTGGGCATCGAGGGCGCCGACAACGCGGAGTGCGCGCGCCGCAGCGACATCGTGATCGTCGCGGTGCCGTGGGACGGGCACGCCAAGACCCTGGAGGCGCTGCGCCAGGAGCTCGCCGGGAAGCTCGTCGTCGACTGCGTCAACCCGCTGGGCTTCGACAAGCAGGGCGCCTACGCACTGAAGCCGGAGGAGGGCAGCGCCGCCGAGCAGGCCGCCGCGCTGCTGCCGGAGTCGCGGGTGACGGCCGCCTTCCACCACCTGTCCGCCGTGCTGCTCTCCGACCCGGAGATCGCGGAGATCGACACCGATGTGATGGTGCTGGGCGAGAAGCGTGCCGACACCGACATCGTGCAGGCGCTGGCCGGGCGCATCCCCGGCATGCGCGGCGTCTTCGCGGGCCGGCTGCGCAACGCCCACCAGGTGGAGGCGCTGGTCGCCAACCTGATCTCGGTGAACCGCCGCCACAAGGCCCATGCGGGGCTGCGGATCACGGACGTGTAGGGCGCCCCGAAGGGCTGCGGCGGGGCGCATAGGGGACAATGTCCGGGCACGTACCGCCCCCGGATCAGGAGCCGAGCCCATGCCCCGCCTCGCCCTCTACGCCCTCGTCACCTGCGCGCTGGCGCTCACCGCAGCCGTCGTCTCGTTCGTGGAGGGCAGCTGGCTCGGCATCATCTGGATCCTGCTCCTCGGCGTCTCGTCCAACATCGCCTGGTACTACGTCCGCAAGGCGAAGAACGACCGCGCCGCCGAGCAGGCCGCCGCGGGGCGGTAGGGGGACAGCACCCCCCCCGTGAATACTTCACGGGGGCGTCGGCGCGTTGCCTGACTACCGGTGACGGGGATCGGAGAGGGCGAAGCCCGACTTGGCCGAACGTATGAGGGTGGTGTGATGGGCAACTGTTTCGACGGCGGCGATCACTGCCTCTCCATGTCCAACGGCGGTACCGCCGTCTTCGTGGATGTGCTCACGCTCGCCGTCTCCGACCTCGCCAGCGAGCCCTGGCACTACCGCTTCGCTTCCCTCATTGCGCTGCAGGACCAGAACCTCATGGGCCGTGGCAACGTCGGCTTCGACCTTGAGGACATCGACTGGGGACCGTCACCTCAAGAGCAGGAAGCGGCCAAGGACTTCGTGCTCCGCGTCACCGACCTCGCTCTCGCCAGGCACCGCTGGGACGAGCTCGGCTACGAGCCGCCCTACGCGCCGAAGTACCTGGAGACGTTCCGCGCCATGGTCGAGGCGTACGACCCCGCCACGCCGGTCGGCCGGCTCGGCCGTCCCTTTCCCGCGCCGGAAGAGGCTGCCCTCGCCTCCTGCGTCCGGCACCGCGTGCTCACCGGGCTCCCTTTCTGGGACGGCTGTGTCTTCTGTAATGCGGAGTGGACGCCTCCGACAGCAGAAACCCTGAATTCCCGGACGTAGAACTCAGGGTTTCTGCTGTCGGTGCTGCTGGCATGAGCGAGGCTTGGCCGCTCCCGCGCCAGCCGGAGTCACTGATTCTGGTGCCGGAAACCAACGCGCCGTGGGCTGTACCGCGTTGGTTTCTGACGCCGGAATGCGCCCGTCGCTGGGAATCAGTGCAGCGTGCCTGTGCTGATGGCGGTGACGAACGTTTGCCATGCGGTGGCCGGGATGAGGAGGGTTGTTCCGTGCGGGGCGGTCTTGCTGTCCCTTATGGGGACGGGGGCGGTGGGTATTCGGGCGGGGGCCCATTCGAGGCAGCCAGCGCCATCGCCGTTACTGAAGCTGGACTTGACCCAATCCATGAGGGTAGTGCTCATCTCGGGATCTCCTCGATGACGGCCTTGATGAATGCGGCGGAATCGCTTGGCGACAGAGCGCACGCGCTGAGCCTTTCGTACGCGCGGCGGTGACGGGTGACCAGGGCTGGTTCGTCCAGTTCCTTGGATGTTGTGGTGCTCTCTTCGTAGGCAACGGTTGTACCGTTTTCCGCCGTGAGCAACGTCAAATGCCCGCCCAAGAGGGCATGTTCGCCGTGATTGAAAGGGAGAATCTGTACCAGGCTCGTCGAGCCGACGGCGACCTCGGCGATAGTGGTCAACTGCGCCTGCCAGATGTCGTGGCCTCCGAACGGGCGCCGTAGGACCGCTTCGTCGATGATGTACGAGAGTTCTGGGGGTCGAGTGAGATGGAGCAACGCCTGACGTCCCATGCGGAGTGTCACCAGCTCCTCGACCCTGTCCTCTGGCCTTGCTGGATCGCACACGCGGAAGAGAGTGCGGGCGTAGTCCTCAGTTTGCAGCAGTCCTGGGACGAAGCAGCCCGCGTATTCCTTGATGCACCGAGCCTTCGCCTCCAGCTCCATGCGTCGGCGGTACTTGTCCGGGTGGGCCTCCCGCAGTGCGATCTTGTAGAGCGCCGTAAAGAGTTTGCCGGTGCCGAACTGTGCGTCCAACACCTCGGCCAGTCCCAGCGGCGGCATGCTCTCCGCCGCCTCGATCCGTGCCAGGTGGCTGCGGCTGTACCGGATCACCTTCGCCAGCCCTTCCAGGCTCAGGCCCCCCTGCTCCCGGTGGCGACGGAGCTCCGCTCCGAAGAGGTCCCGGGCCGATCGGTCCGGCTTCAGTTCGCGTGCTGGTCGCGCCATGCGCGGTCCCCTTGTTCTCTCAAGGTGTCAGCCTCCTCCCTCCGGAGCGTAGGGACGGGACGCAACCTCGGTGGGATTACCGTCAGTTGAGTCCACGTATGAGGTACCCCGAGACTCGGGTCTCGTAGCCGGTGCCTTGTTTATCCGCCCCCTGAACCGCCTCGACCGGCTGCCCGACGGTGCCGCCATGGACATCAAGACCCTGGCCCAGGAACTCGCTGCCTACGGGCAGCAGGCCGTGGCCACCGCCCTCAAGACCCTCTCCGAAGCCGGACACCTGCGCCGCATCCGCGAGCGCCTCGGCGACGACCGTACGCAGTGGGTGCAGCGCACCTACTTCTCCCGCACACCCCGCGGCGACGCCTGGTGGCAACGGCTCCTCGCGGGCGACGTGCCCGACACCGACACCGATTCACCCGCACAGGCGACCACGCCACCGCAGCCGCAGCAGCACTCGTCGGCCTACTCCGCCCTCGCCGCCCTCGGTCGCGCCGACGCCCGCATGACCCTCTCCGCAGCCGAGTGCGCGGCCCTGGAGCCGCTGGCCGCCGAGTGGCTGGCCCACGGCGTACCCGCGCCGCAGCTCGTACAGGCGCTCACCAACGGCCTCCCCGACCCCGTCCACTGCCCCGGCGCCCTCGCCCGCAAGCGGCTCACCGACAAGATGCCGCCCGAGCCGGTTCCGGCCGCAGCTGCGCCCCTCCGCATCATGGAGTGCACCGGCTGCGGCATCCCGGGACGGCCCGACGCGCTGCCCGGCGGTCTTTGCCGCGCCTGTCGTCGCGCCGAGCCCTCGTCCAGTGTTCCGGAGGGCAACGACGTGCATGCCCGCGTTGAGCGGCTGCGTTCTCTGGTCGTGCCCCCGGGCGCCGGGCGCAGCCAGGCTCGCACTTCGCCCCGTCAGGGGCGCGGGGAACTGCGCGACCAGCCACGACGTACCCGCAGATGACCTCTCGGGGCTTCGCCCCGGACCCCGGCGGAGCCGCATATCGAAACAGCCCCGCGCCCCTGACGGGGCGCGAAACCTTAAGAGGCGAGCCCCGGGATGTCCGGCGTGCCCTGCCAGAAGCGGAAGAGTTCCTGGCCCCAGTAGGTGTCCCACGGGGTGACGCCCAGCGCGCGCAGGATCGCGTCGATCATGTCGAAGAAGGCGTGGTTGACCTCGGGGATCCACAGGAAGCCGAAGACGGCGAGCAGGCCGAACGGGGCGAACGGCTCGACCTGGCGCCGCACCTTGTACGACAGCCAGGGCTCGATCACGCCGTAGCCGTCCAGGCCGGGCACCGGCAGCATGTTCAGGATCGCCGCCGAGACCTGGAGCAGGGCCAGGAAGCCGAGCGCGTAGCGGAAGTGGTCCGGCACACCGTCCATCGCGTCCAGCCAGAACGGGGCGGTGACGACGAGCGCGAAGACGACGTTGGTCAGTGGGCCGGCCGCCGAGACCAGGCTGTGCTTCCAGCGGCCCTTGATGCGGTGCCGCTCGATGAAGACCGCGCCGCCGGGCAGGCCGATGCCGCCCATGATGACGAAGATCACCGGCAGCACGATGCTCAGCAGGGCGTGCGTGTACTTGAGCGGGTTGAGGGTGAGGTATCCCTTGGCCCCGATGGAGATGTCCCCGCCGTGCAGGGCGGTGCGCGCGTGCGCGTACTCGTGCAGGCAGAGCGAGACGAGCCAGGCCGAGACGACGAACAGGAAGACGCCGAAGCCGGGGCTGGCCGCGTAGTCGGTCCACACCGCCCATATGGAGACCGCCATGATGGCGACGAGGGCGAGGAAGACGGGGCTCACTCGCCCTTCGCCGCGGGTCGCGGGGGATGCCATTGTGTGTGCTCCTGAGGTGAACGTACCGATACCGATGGTGTACCGGGAGACGGTACTTCGTTCCGCGGATAAACGGTCGCGGCCCCCGGTGCGGGCCGGGAGAGAATGGGCCCGTGCGTTACGGCATTCTCGGCACCACCCAGGCCCATACCGACGACGGCGACCCCGTCGCCCTCGGCGGCGCCCGCCTGCGCGCGCTCCTGGCCGCGCTCGCGCTGCGGCCCGGGCGGACGGCGACCGTGGCGGCGCTCGTCGACGACGTGTGGGACGGCGATCCGCCCGCCGACGCGGCCGGGGCGCTGCAGGCGCTGGTGGGGCGGCTGCGGCGGGTGCTGGGCCGGGAGGCGGTGGCCTCCGCGGCCGGCGGCTACCGGCTGTGCGTCGAGCCGGACGACGTCGATCTGTACCGCTTCGAGCGGCTCACGGAGGAGGGCGAGCGGGCGCTCGCCGACGGCGACCCGGCGAAGGCCGCGGTCCTCCTCGACGACGCGCTCGCCCTCTGGCGCGGGCCCGCCCTGGCGGATCTCCCCGGCGGCGGTGCGGGGCCGGCGGCCCGCGCCGAGTCCCGTCACCATGAGGCGCGCCGCGCCGGTTTGGCGGCGGCCGTCGCGCTGGGCCACGTGGCCCGGGTCCTGCCGGAGCTCTCCGAGCTCTGTGCGGCACATCCTTTGGACGAGCCGCTCCAGGCCCTGCGGCTCCGGGCGCTGCGGGCAGGGGGGCGGCCGGCGGAGGCACTTGCCGCGTATGAGGAGATACGGGTGGCCCTCGCCGATCGGCTGGGCGCCGACCCGGGGCCCGAACTACAGGCACTGTACGAGGAGTTGCTCGCTCCGGTGTCCGGCGGCTGCGGGCCGGATGTGGCTGGTCGCGCCCACGCGGCGGAGCCGCATGATGCAGCACAGTCCCGCGCCCCTTACGGGGCGCACCCCGCACCCCCCGGGAACCTCCGCGCCCGTCTCACCTCCTTCGTAGGCCGCGAGGACGAACTCGACCTCATCCGCGGCGACTTGGCCGCGCACCGGCTCGTCACCCTGCTCGGGCCCGGCGGTGCCGGGAAGACGCGGCTGTCGCAGGAGGCCGCCGAGGCCGCCGCGCGGGCGGACGGGCGCTGGCCCGACGGCGTGTGGTTCGCCGAGCTCGCGCCCGTCGACGAAGGCGCGAGTACCGAGGACGTCGTCGAGGCGGTGTTCACCGCGCTCGGGGCGCGCGAGACCGTGGTGCGCAGCACCGCCTCCGAGGGGCTGCGGGCCGCCACGGACGCCGCCGCGCTCGACCCCGTCGAGCGGCTCGCCGAGCTCTGTGCGCGCCGCCGCATGCTGCTCGTCCTGGACAACTGCGAGCACGTCGTCGACGCCGCGGCCCGCCTCGCCGAGACCGTCCTCGCGCACTGCCCGGGCGTCACGGTGCTGGCCACCAGCCGCGAGCCCCTCGCCGTGCCCGGCGAGCTGGTGCGCCCCGTGGAGCCGCTGCCCGACCCCGTCGCCCTGCGGCTGCTCGCCGAGCGCGGCGCGGCGGCCCGCCCGGGGTTCCGGGTCGCGGACGACCCGGAGGCCTGCGCCGAGATCTGCCGCCGCCTGGACGGGCTGCCGCTCGCCATCGAACTGGCCGCCGCCCGGCTGCGGATGCTCACCCCGCGCGGCATCGCCGACCGCCTCGACGACCGCTTCCGCCTCCTCACCTCCGGCAGCCGCACCGTGCTGCCCCGCCAGCAGACCCTGCGTGCGGTCGTCGACTGGTCCTGGGACCTGCTGACGGAGCCCGAACGCGCCGTGCTGCGCCGCCTGTCGGTGTTCGCGGGCGGCTGCAGCCTGGAGGCCGCGGAGGAGGTGTGCGGGGAGGGGACCGACACTGCGGACGTGGCTCTGCACCTCGGCTCGCTCGTCGACAAGTCCCTCGTCGTCGCCGCCCCCGCGGCCGGCGGGGAGATGCGCTACCGGCTGCTGGAGACCGTGGGGGAGTACGCCTCCGAGCGGCTCGACGAGGCCGGGGAGCACGCCTCCACGATGCACCGCCACCTGGTCTTCCACCGCGAACTGGCCCGCACCGCCGACCCGTTGCTGCGCGGCCCCGGGCAGCGCCACTGGCTGGAGCGCCTGGAGCTGGAGCACGACAACATGCGCACCGCCCTGCGGCACGCGGTGGCCACGCGGGACGAGCAGGAGGCGCTGTGCCTGGTGCTCTCCCTGGGCTGGTTCTGGCAGCTGCGCGACCACCGCGCCGACGGCCGCCACTGGGCGGAGGCCGTGGCCGCCCTGGGCCCCGACCCCTTCGCGGAGCCCGTCGCCCCGGCCCCGCCGCTGCTCGTCGGCTGCACGGACGCGCCGCCGCCCATGTCGCCGGAGCTGCTGGAGGAGGCGCGCCGCGGGGTGCGGCTGATCGGTCTGGGCTGCAACGAGTCCGACATGCGGGAGCTCGGCTCCCCCCGGATGCAGCGGCTCCTGCGCAACATCGTCACGGCGTACGGCGAGGGGCAGCCGCAGAACTGCCGCAACCCCGGCTGGATGTGGTTCTACGCGACGCTCCTGACCGGTTCCGCCGACGACCTCTACGGCGTCATCGACGCGGCCGTGGAGCGCTGCAGAGGCCTCGGTTACGGCTGGGAGCTGGCCAACGCCCTCCAGATGCGGTCCAAACTATTGAACGACGTCACCGACCAGGCCGCGCGGGACGCGGACGAGAGCCTGGAGATCTTCCGTCGGATCCAGGACTCCTGGGGCGTGGCCGAGGCCCTGGCGGGACGGGCCGAAGCACGCGAGCGGCGCGGTGAGTTCGCGGCCGCGGCCGAGGACTACCGGGAGGCCATGGAGCACGTCCGGGCGCTCGGCTCGGAGGGGCAGGTGTGCCTGCTGCGCGCCCGGCTCACCGAGGTGCTGATGGAGATGGAGGAGATCGGTGCGGAGGAGTCCGAGAGCGTCCTGCGCGAAGTCCTCACGGAGGCCGAGCGGTTCAACGGCGACGCCACCGTCTTCATCCGGCTGAACCTTGCCGTCCTGCTCGGCCGCACGGGGCGCACCGGCGAGGCGTGGGAGCTGCTCACGGAGCTCTTCGGCGAGTTCGAGGGGCGGGCGGTGGCGCTCTTCGAGGGGCTGCTGAACGGGCTGTTCGCGTGGCTCGACACCCTGGAGGGCCGCCCGGCGGAGGCGCTGCCCAGGGTGCGCACGGCGCTGGGGAAGGCCGACGACCCGCTCGGCTCGCTGATCGCACCGCAGATGCGGGTGATCAACATGCTGCACGGCGCCCACGCCCATGCCGTGCTGGGCGGCGAGGAGCACGCGCTGGCCGCCGCCCGGCTGCTGGGCGCGGCCGCGGCGCTGCGCCCGCCCGGCTTCTTCGTCGCCGTGCACGAGCGGGAGATCCGGGAGCGGACGGAGTCCCTGGTCCGTACCTCCCTGGGCGAGGTGGCCTACGAGCTCGGACGCGCCGAGGGCGGCCGCCTCTCCCCTGCGGAGGCGGCCGCCCTCGTCTGACGTCATGGCGTCGGTCAGGTCTTCTTGCGGAACTTGGCGACCGCGAGCGGCGCCGTGACGGCGGTGATGCCCACCGACCAGGCCAGCACCATCCACACCGAGTGGGCCACCGGCCCGCCGTTGATGAAGTTGCGCGAGGCGTCGGCGAGGTTGGCCAGCGGGTTGTAGTCGGCGAAGGCCTTCAGCCAGCCCGGCATGGTGCTGGTCGGCGCGAAGATCGAGCTGGCGAACTGCAGCGGCATCAGTACGAGCATGGCGACCCCTTGCACGGCCTGCGCCGTCTTCATGGTCAGGCCCAGCAGAATGAAGACCCACATCAGGGAGGCGCTGAACGCCATGCCGAGCAGGACGGCGGCCAGCAGGTGCAGCACGGACGTCTTGATCGTGAGCCCGATGGCGAAGCCCACGCCGAGCTGGATGGCGGTGGAGACGATCAGCCGGCCGACCTCGACCACGATCTTCGCTATGAGCACGGACGACCGGGCGATGGGCATCGTCCGGAACCGGTCCATCACGCCCTTGCGGAAGTCCTCGTTGATGCCGGTGCCCACCGACATGGCGATGTTCAGGCCGATCGTCGCCATCAGGCCGGGCACCAGGTAGTTGACGTACGCGTCCTGGTTGCCCTTGCCCGCGACGGCGCCGCCGAAGACGTACACGAACATCAGGGTGAAGATGATCGGCATCAGGACGGCGTCGAACATCGACTCCGGATCCTGCTTGATCTGCAGGGCGTTGCGGCGCACGAGCGCCGAGATGTGCCGCAGGTTGCCGCGCAGGCCGATGCGGGGCTCGCGGGCGGGCGCCGGTGCGGGCGCGGTGATCGTTGCCGCGCTCATGCGGCGGCCTCCTGGAGTGCGTCGGTGCGGTCGTGCGGGGCGGGGGCGGACGACGCCTTCTGGCCGGTGACGGCCAGGAAGACCTCGTCGAGGCTGGGCAGATGGGTGCTGATGCCGGCGATGACGAAGCCGCGCTCGGCCAGCATCCCGAGGACGGCGGTCAGTTGCATGTCGCTGACGATCGGGACGTTCAGCACGCCCTCGGCCTCGTCGGGCGTGGCACCGGCGATGCCGTCGAGCCCGGCGCGGGCCACCGCCTCGGCCATGCGCGGCAGTTCGGCCCGGTCGGCCGGGCGGACCTGCAGGGTGCGGCCGCCGACCTTGGCCTTGAGGTCGTCGACCCGGCCGCCCGCGATCACGCGCCCGCGGTCGACGACGGTCAGCTCGTGGGCGAGCTGTTCGGCCTCCTCCATGTACTGCGTGGTGAGCAGCACGGTGCTGCCCTCGGCGACCATGCGCTGCACCTCGCCCCACACCTCGTTGC
Source organism: Streptoverticillium reticulum (assembly GCF_047456005.1). Classification (NCBI taxonomy): domain Bacteria; kingdom Bacillati; phylum Actinomycetota; class Actinomycetes; order Kitasatosporales; family Streptomycetaceae; genus Streptomyces; species Streptoverticillium reticulum. The sequence goes on from NZ_CP179755.1 coordinate 5,962,463, forward strand.
GGGTGCGCGGGTCGAGGCCGGTGGTGGGCTCGTCGAGGTAGAGCACCGAGGGCCGGCCGATCATGGAGGCGGCCAGGTCGAGCCGGCGGCGCATGCCGCCGGAGTACTGCCCGGCCGCCCGCCCGGCGGCGTCGGTGAGGGAGAACCGCTCCAGCATCTCGTCCGCCCGGCGGCGGGCGTCCTTGCGGGAGAGGTCGAGCAGCCGCCCGATCATGTACAGGTTCTCGCGGCCGGAGAGCTTCTCGTCGACCGAGGCGTACTGTCCGGTCAGCCCGATGACCCGGCGCAGCGCGCGGGGCTGGGACAGCACGTCGTACCCCGCGACGCGGGCGGTGCCCGCGTCGGGCCGTATCAGCGTGGAGAGGACTCTGACCAGGGTGGTCTTGCCTGCGCCGTTGGGCCCGAGCACCCCGAGGACGGTACCTTCGCGCACGTCCAGGTCGACCCCGTCCAGGGCCTTGGTCTCCCCGAAGTGCTTGACCAGGCCGCGGACTTCGACGGCGATGTCGTTCTGCTTCATGCCACTACGGTGGCAGGGGCCACCGACAGCGGACCGACAGTCTGCCGACAGCGCCCCGTCAGGGGCGCGGGGAACTGCGCGACGAGCCCCCACCGGCCCGCAGTCGACGCACGACCCCAGGGGTCCGGGGCGCAGCCCCGGGACGTCGACTGCGGGCGCGTCGTGGTTGCTCGCGCCGTTCCCCGCGCCCCTACGGGCGCGGGGTGCACGCCCTAGTGGAACGAGTGCTCCTCCGCGGGGTACGCACTGTCCACCACATCCTGCGCGAACGCGCGGGCCGCGTCGCCCAGAACCTCGCGCAGGCGCGCGTACTGCTTCACGAACCGCGGTACGCGGCCCCCGTTCAGGCCCGCCATGTCCGTCCAGACCAGGACCTGCGCGTCGCACTCGGCCCCGGCGCCGATGCCGACCGTCGGGATGTGCAGGACGCGCGTGACCTCCGCGGCCAGCTCGGCCGGGACGACCTCCAGGACGACGGCGAACGCCCCCGCGTCCTGGACGGCCTTCGCGTCGCGCAGCAGCTGCGCGGCCGCCTCCTCGCCGCGGCCCTGGACGGGGTAGCCGCCGAAGGCGTTGACGGACTGCGGGGTGAGGCCGATGTGGGCCATGACCGGGATGCCGGCCTGGACCAGCAGCTCGATCTGGTGGGCCGAGCGCTCGCCGCCCTCCAGCTTGACCGCGCCGACGCCCGCCTCCTTCACCAGCCGGGTGGCGCTGCGCAGCGCCTGCACGGCGCCTTCCTGGTACGAACCGAACGGCAGGTCGCCGACGATCAGGGCGCGCTTGGTGCCCCGCACGACGGCGGCCGAGAGCATGGTGATCTCGTCCAGGGTGACCGGCACCGTGGACTCGTAGCCGAGGTGGCAGTTGCCCATGGAGTCGCCCACGAGCAGGACGGGGATGCCGGCCTCGTCGAAGACGGAGGCGGTCATCGCGTCGTAGGCGGTGAGCATGGGCCACTTCTCGCCGCGCTGCTTGGCGGCGGCGATGTCGCGGACGGTGATGCGCCGGGATGCGGTTCCGCCGTACAGCGCCTTGCTGCTGTCGGGGGCTTTCACGGCATGCGTCATGGCGATTGGCTCCTGTGAATCGTCTCGAGGCGCCCTGTCGGCGTCCCCGGATCACCTCCATGCTGACACGCCTGCCGACGGCTGGGAAGCCGCCCTGGGAACAGTTGTTCACGCGTAAAGGTTTTCCAATACGAGACGGATCCGTTTCGGAAGTAGCCTAGGGTGGTGAACATGGCGAATCCCCCCGACACAGCCCCCGTGCGCGCGGTCCCCGAGGCCGTCCATCGCAGGCGGTGGGCGATCCTCACGGTGCTGCTGTTCAGCCTGCTGGTGGTGGTGCTGGACAACTCGATCCTCAACGTGGCGATGAAGACCATCGCCTCGCCCGCCCCGACCGGACTGGGCGCCACCCAGAGCGAGTTGGAGTGGGCGATCAACGCCTACACGCTCGTCTTCGCCGGAATACTGTTCACCGCCGGTCTGCTGGGCGACCGGCTGGGCCGCAAGAAGGTCCTGCTCTTCGGCATGGTCGTCTTCGGCATCGGCTCGGTGCTCTCCGCCATGGCCGGCTCGCCGGGCGAACTCATCGCGTTCCGCGCGGTGATGGGCTTCGGCGGTGCCTTCGTGATGCCCTCGACCCTCGCGATCATCATGAACGTCTTCGAGCGCGAGGAGCAGCCCAAGGCCATCGGCATATGGGCCGGCGCGGTCGGCCTGGCCATCGCCATCGGCCCGATCACCGGCGGCATCCTGCTCTCCCACTTCTGGTGGGGCTCGGTCTTCCTGGTCAACGTGCCCATCGTGATCGCCGGGCTGATCGCGATGGTGGTGCTCGTCCCGGACTCCAAGGACCCAAAGCCGGGCAGACTCGACCCCCTCGGCGTGCTGCTCTCCGTCGTCGGCCTGGTGCTGCTGGTGTACGGCATCATCAAGGGCGGCCAGCTGGCCGACTTCACCGACCCCGAGGTCTACGGGACCGTCGGCGGCGGCCTGTTGACCCTCGTCCTCTTCGTGCTGCACGAGCGGCGCAGCGAGCATCCCGCCATCGACGTGCGGTACTTCCGCAACCCCGCCTTCTCCGCGGCCGTCTCCTCCATCGCGCTGGTCTTCTTCGCGCTGATGGGCACCACGTTCTTCATCGTCTTCTACACGCAGAGCGTGCGCGGCTACTCCCCGCTGCAGAGCGGCATGCTGCTGCTGCCGCTGGCCGCCGCGCAGATGTTCTTCGCCCCGCGGGCTCGCCTCATGGTCGACAAGTTCGGCGCCCGGGCCGTGTGCGCCGTCGGCATGCTGCTGGTCGCCGCCACCACGGCGGGCTTCCTGCTGCTGGACAAGAACACCCCGATCTGGGTCCTGGAGATCCTGTTCTTCACGCAGGGCACCGCGATGGCGCACATCATGCCGCCCGCCACCGTCTCGATCATGCAGTCGCTGCCGCGCGAGAAGGCCGGTTCCGGCTCCGCCGTGAACAACACCTTCCGGCAGATCGGCGGTGCGCTCGGCGTCGCCGTCCTGGGCTCGCTGCTCTCCACCACCTACCGCGACGGCATCTCCGACAAGCTCGCCGCCGTCCCCGGCCTGCCCGAGCCCGCGCGGCACGCGGCGGGCGAGTCCATCGAGGCCACCCTCGGCCTCGCCGAGAAGCTCGGCCCGGCCGGCAAGGCGCTCGTGGGCCCGGCGGAGGACGCGTTCATCCACGCCATGCACGTCACCGTCATCGGCTCCACGTCGGTCGCCCTGCTCGGCGCGCTCGTCGTCGCCCTCTTCCTGCCCGGCAAGCGGGCCGCGGGCGCGGGCGCGCCGGGAGCGGACCGCCCCGGCGCGCAGAAGGCGGAAGCGGGGGCCGAGCGGTGAGCACGCAGTCGTGCGCGGACCGGCGCGGCCGGCCGCGCAGCGCCGCCGTCGACACCGCGGTGATCGAGACGGTGCTGCGGCTGCTGGAGGACGGCACCACCATCGGCGACCTGTCCATGGAGCGCGTCGCCCGCGAGGCGGGCGTCGGCAAGGCGACCCTCTACCGGCGCTGGGCCGGCAAGGAGGAGCTGATGCTGGACGTGCTGCGCTCCCTGGACGAGGCCCAGCCCGGCCTCCCGGGCCGCTCGGCCCGGGAGGACCTGGTGCTGCTGCTGGAGTACCTGCGGCGGAGGGGCCTGGCGAAGCGGTCGTCCGCGCTGCTGCGCACGGTCACCGCACAGGTGCAGGCGCACCCCAGGCTGTGGAAGGAGTACCACGAGACCGTGGTGCAGGCGCGGCGCGAGGCGTTCTTCGCCGTGCTGCGGCGCGGGATGGCGAACGGTGAGATCCGCGCGGACCTCGACGTCGAGCTGCTGACGGACCTGTTCGTGAGCCCGATGCTGTCGCGGGCGATCATGCACGAGTGGAAGGAGCTCCCGGAGGGGCTGGCGGAACAGATCGTGGACACCGTGCTGGAGGGCGTGCGCCCGTAGCGGCCGGGGCCGGGGCCGGGACGGCCGGGATTGTGCCCGTTGTGTCACAGGCAGAACCCGCGCGACCTGCCCGTACGTCCTTCCCTACGTACACCGAGTAGTGAGGACGGCAGGATGTCTCAGGCACAGACCCAGGATGCGGGCCGCGAAGGGTCCGTCCCCGCGCGGACCCCACGCTGGCGCGGCCCCGGCATCTGGCGCCGGGGCGTCGTCGTCGCCGCGGTGGCGGTCGTACTCGGCCTGATCATGCTGCTGCACGCCGACCTCCCCAACCGCGTCGGCAACCTCGGCAGCCTCACCGAGACCTTCCTGCCGTGGCTCGGCCTGCTGATCCCCGTCCTGCTCGTCGCGGCCCTGCTGCGCCGCTCGGCCACCGCCCTGATCGCGCTGCTGCTGCCCGCCGTCGCCTGGGTGAACCTCTTCGGCGGGCTGCTCACCGACAAGTCGGGCAAGGGCGGCAACTTCACGGTCGCCACGCACAACGTCAACGCCGAGAACCCGGACCCCGCGTCGACCGCCAAGGCCGTCGCCGCCTCCGGCGCGGACGTCGTGGCCCTGGAGGAGCTCAAGCCCGAGATCGCGCCGGTCTACGAGAAGAACCTCGCGGACACGTACAAGTACCACTCCGTGCAGGGCACGGTCGGCGTCTGGAGCAAGTACCCGCTGAACGACGCCCGCCCGGTCGACATCAAGATGGGCTGGACGCGCGCCCTGCGCGCCACCGTCGAGACCCCGCGCGGCCCGGTGGCCGTCTACGTGGCCCATCTCCCGTCGGTGCGCGTGAAGTTCAACGCCGGCTTCACCGCCGGCCAGCGCGACAACAGCGCCGAGGCACTGGGCGAGGCCATCTCCCGCGAACCGGTGAAGAAACTCGTCCTCCTCGGCGACCTCAACGGCACCATGAACGACCGCTCCCTGGCGCCCGTCACCTCCCAGCTCCGCTCCGCCCAGGGCGCCGCCGGCAACGGCTTCGGCTTCAGCTGGCCCGCGGATGCGCCGATGGCGCGGATCGACCAGATCATGGTGCGGGGGATGGACCCGGTCTCGGCCTGGACCCTCCCGGCGACGCAGAGCGACCACCTGCCGGTGGCGGCGCGGGTGAAGATCTGAGGGGTGACGGCCCCATCCGCTAGGGTCGCCAGGTAGGGGCACGGGCGAAGGAGGACAGCCATGGCAGCGGTTTCCGACCGGCCGCAGATCTTGCCCGAGGAGTTCGAGGAATTCGCGCGTCTGGCCGCTCGCACCATCGAGGGGCCGCGGCTGGAGTTCATCAACGGGAAGCTGGGGGTCAAGCCCGTGCCCGACGGTGATCACGGCCGTATCATCCAGTGGCTCCTGCGCATCTGCATCCAGGCACGCCCTGAGCTGTTTCTGCACCCCGACCAGGGACTGAAGATCCCCACCTACCGAGGCGGCTATGCCCGCCCGGACGGCACGCTCGCCCCCAGCGACGCCTTCGTCGGCCAGGGCGAATGGGCTTCCACGCAGGACGTGCTGATGACCGTCGAGGTCACCTCCTACGACTCGGACACCGACCGGCGCGACCGCAAGGAGAAGCCCCGCGCCTACGCCGAGGCGAGGATTCCCGTCCACGTCCTGATCGACCGGGACTCGTGCGAGGTCGTCGTGTACAGCGACCCCGATGGTGTGCGGTACGAGCAGATCCTGGTGGTTCCCTTCGGGAAGACGGTGACCCTTCCCGGTCCGGTGGACATCACGCTGGACACCGAACCGCTCAAGGCCTGGGTCCGCTGAGGCTGGGCCGCGCCCCGAAAGGGGCGCGGGGAACTGCGCGACAAGCTACAGCGGACCCGCAGCAGACCGATGGCCTTTCCGCTGAACCCCCGTAGGGATCAGGCCTCCCGCCACCGGCTGGTGATCGGCAGCCGCCGGTCCTTGCCGAAGCCCTTCGCGGAGATCTTGGTGCCCGGCGGGTACTGGCGCCGCTTGTACTCCGCCGTGTCCACCAGCCGCAGGATGCGCGTGACCAGCGCCGGGTCGAAGCCCGCCGCGACGATCGCGTCGCGCCCCTGGTCGCGGTCTACGTACAGCTCCAGAATCCGGTCCAGCACGTCGTAGTCCGGCAGCGAGTCCGTGTCCACCTGGCCCGGGCGCAGCTCGGCGCTCGGCGGCTTGGTGATGGAGTTCTCCGGGATCGGCGGGGTCTCCCCGCGCTCCGCCGCGGCCCGGTTGCGCCACGTGGCGAGGCGGAAGATGGCGGTCTTGTAGACGTCCTTGATGGGGCCGTAGGCGCCGACGGAGTCGCCGTAGAGCGTCGAATAGCCGCACGCCAGCTCGGACTTGTTGCCCGGCGCGAGGACGATGTGGCCTTCCTGGTTGGAGACGGCCATCAGCATGGTGCCGCGCAGCCGCGACTGGAGGTTCTCCTCGGCGAGGCCGGTGAGCTTCAGCGACTCCATGTAGGCGTCGAACATCGGCGCGATCGGCACGATGCGGAAGTTCAGCCCGGTGCGCCGCGCGAGCTCCTCGGCGTCGGCGATCGAGTGCTCGGAGGAGTAGCGCGAGGGCATGCCCACGCCGTACACGTTCTCCGCGCCGACCGCGTCGCACGCGATGGCGGCGACGAGGGCGGAGTCGATGCCGCCGGACAGGCCGATGAGGACGCTGCGGAAGCCGTTCTTGCGGGCGTACGCGCGCAGGCCCTGCACCAGGGCGGTGTAGACCTCCTCGTCGTCGCCCAGGTGCGGCTGCGCCGCGGGCAGCGGCAGCGGCTCGTAGGCGGGCAGCGGGTCGGCGGAGAGCGTGACGTGCTCGATCCGCAGGCCGTCGTCGACCACCCCGGACGGGACCGCGGAGGGGGCCTCGGGCAGTTCCAGGTCGAGGACGACGCAGGTCTCCTCGAACTGCGGGGCGCGCACGATCACCTCGCCGTCGCGGTCGACGACGATCGAGTCGCCGTCGAAGACCAGCTCGTCCTGGCCGCCGGTCATCGCCAGGTAGGCGGTGGTGCAGCCGGCCTCCCGGGCGCGCTTGCGGACCAGCTCCAGGCGGGTGTCGTCCTTCTCCCGCTCGTACGGGGAGGCGTTGACCGACAGCAGCAGCCCGGCCCCGGCGGAGCGCGCGGCCGGGACGCGGCCGCCCTCCTGCCAGAGGTCCTCGCAGATGGCGAGGGCGACGTCCACGCCGTGCACGCGGATCATCGGCAGGGTCTCGCCGGGCACGAAGTAGCGGAACTCGTCGAAGACGCCGTAGTTGGGCAGGTGGTGCTTGGCGAAGGTGAGCACGGCCGTGCCGCGGTGCAGGACGGCGGCGGCGTTGCGCGGGGCGCCCGCGGGCCGGCCCAGGCGGGGGCGGGCCTCGTCGCTGCGGTCCAGGTAGCCCACGACGACCGGCAGCTCGCCGAGGCCCTCGTCCTGGAGCCGGGCGGCCAGTGCGTGCAGGGCCGCGCGGCTCGCCTCCACGAACGAGGAGCGCAGGGCGAGGTCCTCCACGGGGTAGCCCGTGAGCGCCATCTCCGGGAAGGCCGCCAGGTGGGCACCTTGTTCGGCAGCGTGCCGGGTCCAGCGGACGACGGCCTCCGCGTTTCCGGCGAGGTCGCCGACGGTGGAGTCGATCTGGTTCAGGGCGAGACGAAGTTGAGCCACGGCCCCAGGGTACTCGTCAATGTGACGCAATAGGGGTGTGAGGGTGCCCACGCCCTCCGGCTCTTCTGGCCACATGGCGTGATCTTGTGGCAGGCTGCGCGCCTGCCCGTGGCGCGTGAGGCCCACGGGCTCATTGATGCGTTGTCAGAGCCCACTTCCAGGAGATCCGTTGAGCATGCAGTACGGCTACCCGCAGCAGCCGCCGTTCGGGTACCCGGCCCCCGCCCCGGCCCACGTCGGCCTGGCGATGAAGCGCCGCAACATCGTGGGAGTGTGGCTCGGCCTGCCGCTGATCACGTTCGGCATCTACTCGCTGGTCTGGTACTACAAGATCCACAAGGAGATGCTGCAGTTCGACAGCCGCCGCCAGATCAGCCCGGCCGGCAGCCTGTTCACGCTGTGGTTCGGCGGCATCCTGCTGATGATCCCGCCGCTGGTGTCGATCTACAACACCGGCCGGCGCATCGCCGACGCACAGCGGGCCGCCGGCCTGCAGCCGACGTGCAGCGGCGGGCTGGGCCTGCTGTTCGTGCTGCTCTTCGGTGTGTGGCCGATGTACTACCAGGCCGAGCTGAACAAGGTCATCGACCACTACAACGCCCCCGAGGGCACCCAGGTCGCCCTGGCCTGCTGAGGCCGCGGGGTCCCGCGCCCGTAGGGGCGCGGGGCTGTTACTCCCCCAGCTACCGCTGGGAGGTACCCCCAGCGGCTCCGCCGCGTGGGCGCGACCAGCCACGACGCGCCCGCAGTCGAGGTTCTCGGGGCTTCGCCCCGGACCCCTGGGGTGGTGCGTCGGCTGCAGGCCTGTGGGGGCTGGTCGCGCAGTTCCCCGCGCCCCTTACGGGGCGCGGCCCTAGCCCCGGTACCCCAGCACCGTCATCATCCCGCTCTCCGAGTGGTAGACGTTATGGCAGTGGATCATCCACAGCCCCGGGTTGTCGGCGTCGAAGTCGACGCCCACCCGCTTCCCCGGCAGCACCATCACGGTGTCCTTCCGCGCCCCGCCGCCCGCGAGGGCAAACGTGTGGCCGTGCAGGTGCATCGGGTGCCACATGGTCGTGTCGTTCACGAACTCCAGCCGCACCCGTTCCCCTGCCTTCACCGCATGGCTCGGTTCGGGCGTGTACTTCCGCCCGTCGATCGCCCAGTCGTACTTCGCCATCGAACCCGTCAGCCGGAGCGTGATCGTCCGGTCCGGCCGGCGGTCCGCCAGGGCCACGTCCCGCGCGGCCTTCAGCCGCTGCGCGCCCAGCGGGGCGGCGTCCAGTTCGCGGGGGCGTACGTCCGCGCCCGGCGCCTCGCCCCCGCCCGTGCGCAGCACGGCCATCGCGGTGCGCTGCTTGCCCTCGGCGAGGGCGGTCAGCGGGAAGACGCCGTCCTTGGCCTCGACCAGCACGTCGTACCGCTCGCCCATGCCCAGCAGCAGGGAATCGGTCTCCGTGTGCTCGACGGGCCAGCCGTCAGTGTGCGTGACGGTCATCCGGTGGCCGCCGAGCGCGACGCGGAAGGCCGTGTCGCCGCCCGCGTTGAGGAGCCGGATGCGAACGCGGTCGCCGGGCTTGGCGGTGAAGGTCTCGGGGTCGTCGGGGGTGCGCCCGTTGACGAGGTAGTGCGGGTAGGCGACGTCGCCCGCGTCGCCGCCCAGGTGGACGCTGGTGGCGCCCATCAGCATCCGGGAGGGGCCGCCGTCCCCGGCAGGCATGGTCATCGACATGTGCGACATGCCCGGCATGTCGTGCGAGCCGTGGTCCATCGAGCCGTGGTCCATGCCGCCCATGCCCCGGCCCAGTTCCGCCAGCACTGCGTCCGGGGTGCTGCCGTCCACGCCGTCGACCCAGTCGTCCAGGACGACGACCCACTCCTTGTCGTACTTCAGCGGCTCCTTCGGGTCGTCCACGATCAGCGGCGCGTACAGCCCCCGGTCCTGCTGGACACCCGAGTGCGGGTGGAGCCAGTACGTGCCCGGGTGCGCGACGGTGAAGCGGTAGTCGAAGGACGCGCCCGCCTTGACCGGCTGCTGCGTGACGCCCGGGGCGCCGTCCATGTCGTTGCGCAGCGCCAGCCCGTGCCAGTGCACGGACGTGGGTTCGGGCAGGTGGTTGGCCAGGGTGAGGGCGAGGGTGTCGCCCGCGGTGACCCGGATCTCCGGGCCGGGCAGCCGGTTGCCGTAGGCCCAGGTCGAGACGGTGCGGCCGCCGCCGAGGTCGACCCGGGACGGGGTGGCGGTCAGGCTCGCCTTGCGGACGGGGCCGGTGCCGCGCCGGGCCTCGGCGGCGGCGACCTCCTTGCCGTCGGGGGAGACGTAACGGTCGTCGGCCTTGTTGTTCTTCGTGCCGCAGGCGGCGAGCAGACCGCTTCCGGCAACGGCGATTCCCGCGCCGAGGACGGCGCGGCGGGTGGGTGTGCGCATGGGGAGGTGCACCTCGTGGGTGTCGGTGGTGAGTACGGGCAGCAGCGAGCGCGCGCTGCCGCCTATACGCGGAGCACCGACAACCGGGCGAGGGCCTTGTGCCGCGGCGGTGGCGGGATCGGCCACAGGGCGGGCGCGAACCACGCCCGCACGGCCGCGGCCGCCGCGGAACGGCCGCGGAGGAAGACGGCCAGGGAGAGGAGGAGGGCCGCCGCCCAGCCCGTGCCGAGGACGGCGAGGCAGACGGACAGGGGGTCCATGCCGCCGTGCACGGGATCGTGTGCTTCCGGGCCCGAGGGGTGAGCGTCGTGGTGGGCGTGCGCCATGGCGGCCGGGGCCGGGTGTCCGCCGCCGTGCTCGGCAGGGTGCCCGAGTGTGTGCATCGTCACGATGCCCAGCAGCAGCGCCGCGAACAGCAGCAGCCTGCCGCACCACGCGGCGGCCTTGTGCTGTCGGTGCATCGGCGTCTCTCCACGGCTCTTCGATCTCCGCTGCACCCTACCCCCGCGGGGTATGAGGCTCCAGGGTGGGGCTCGTACGGATGTGCACAGAACGGTGGCAAGGTCCGATCATTGGGACGTACCGCCGACAACTGAAAGACGCTCCGCCTCCCATGACCCTCACGGAACAGGTCCGCGACGACCGTCCCGTCTCCCGTCCCCCCGCCGCCCCCGTTCCGGGGGCCACGCAGACGCAGTTCATCTCGTGGGCGACCCTCGCGATGATGACCACCGCCTCGGTGGCGAACCTCCGGCCCGCGCCCTCGATGGCGCTCTACGGACTGGCCGCGGTCTTCCTCTACCTCCTCCCGGCCCTGGTCTTCCTCCTGCCGACCGCCCTGGTCTCGGCCGAACTGGCCTCCGGCTGGCCGGGCGGCGTCCACCGGTGGGTGAGCGAGGGGCTGTCCAAGCCGCTGGGCTTCCTGGCCGTGTGGTGCCAGTTCGCGATGACGATCGCGTACTACCCGAGCCTGCTGGCCTACGTGGCGAGCACGTTCGCGTACGTCGTCGACCCGCGGCTCGCGGACAACGGCGTCTACATCGCCCTCGTCATCGTCGTCATCTACTGGGCGGGCGTGCTGATTTCGGCGCGCGGCACCAAGGCCGTGGCGGGACTCGCCGGCCTGGGCCTGGTGATCGGCACCCTGATCCCCGGCGTCGTCCTCGTCGTCCTCGGCCTGGTCTTCCTCGGCCAGGGCAACGCCTCCGCGGCGCCCATGGACGGCGGTCACCTGCTGCCGCCGTGGACCGGACTGGCCAGCCTGGTGCTGATCGTCAACAACTTCCTGTCCTACGCGGGCATGGAGATGAACGGCGTGCACGTCTCCTCGCTGCGCGAGCCCGGCAAGGAGTTCCCGCGCTCGGTCTTCCTCGCCACCGGCCTGGTGCTGCTGATCTTCGTCCTGCCGGCGCTGGCCATCAGCTGGGTCATGCCGGGCAAGGACCTCAGCCTGACCGCGGGCGTGATGCAGGCGTTCCAGGGCTTCTTCGACCACTTCCACGTGGGCTGGCTGACCAAGGTCGTCGGCGTCCTGCTGGTCGCCGCGGCGCTCGGCGGCATGCTCACGTGGATGGCCGGGCCGTCCAAGGGACTTCTGATGGTGGCCCGGCAGGAGGGCTATCTGCCGCCCGTCCTGCAGCGGCTCAACAAGAACGGCGTGCAGCGGAACATCATGGTCGCCCAGGGCGTCCTGACCACCCTCATCGCGCTGCTCTACGCGGTCATCCCCGATGTCTCCAGCGCCTATTGGATCTTCTCCGTGGTCACCACGCAGATCTACCTCGTGGTCTACCTGCTGATGTTCGCGGCCGTGATCCGGCTGCGGGCCACGCGCCCGGACCACGAACGCGGCTTCCGCGTACCGGCCGTTCACCTGGTGGCCGGTGTCGGCTTCGCGGCCTCGCTGGCGGCCATGTGCATCGGCTTCGTCCCGCCGGAGCAGTTCGGCGGCGGCCCGGTGTGGCGCTACCTCGCCATCGTGGGCGGCGGCCTGCTGACGCTGGGCTTCCTCGCGCCGCTCGCCCTGCTGAAGTTCCGTAAACCGCACTGGGTTGCGGCGGAGCACCGGCATCCGGTAGCAAGCGACTAGCTTGGCCGTACCCGCCGGTACGGACCCGTGTCCCGGCGGAGCGGGAACGAAGGGGGAAGCGATGAGCGGTGCGGAACGGCCGCCGGGGCGGATGCTGCGGGTCGGCGGGGTGCCCCTGCACGTGCTGCGCGAGGGCAAGGGGCCGGTGTGCGTGCTCAGCGCGGGGCTCGGCATGGGCTGGTTCGACTGGGACCCGCTCGTGCCGCTGCTCACCCCGTACCGCACCGTCGTCCGCTTCGACCGTCCCGGCCTGGGGTTCAGCGCCCCGGCCACGGAGCCGCCCACGGCGTCCGGGGAGGCCGGGCGGATCGCGGGCGTGCTCGACGCGCTGGACCTGGCGGGGCCCGTGACGGTCGTGGGCCACTCCCTCGCGGGCTTCCACGCCGAGGCGTTCGCCCGCCTGTACCCCGAGCGCACGGCGGGGCTCGTGCTCGTCGACGGCAGCGTCGAGGAGGACGCCCGCCCCGCCCCGGGCCGTGAACTGCGCACCGCCGCCGCCCGCCTGCGCGGTCTGGCCGTCGCCGGCACCGGGCTCCCCAGGGCCCTGGGCCCCGCCCTGCGCCGCCTCTCGGTGCGGGCAGCCTCCGTCAAGCGCCAGGACCCGGCCCCCGCGGACCTGGTGCGCCGCACCTACGGCACGGGCCGGGTGGCGCGCGCCGTCCTCATGGAGAACGCGCGATACCGCGATGTGGCCGCGGAGCTGGAGGAGTTGCGCACCCGGCACTCCCTCCCGCCGGTCCCGGTGACCGTGCTGGCCGCGTCCCCCGGCTCGGGCTCCTGGCTGGAGCGCCGCTGGCTCCAGCGTCAACGGGACCTCGCCGACCGCCTGGACGGCCGGTTCGAGGCGGTGGCGCCGGCCGGGCATCTGCTGATGTACGACCGGCCGCAGGCGATCGCGGCGGCGGTGCTGGCTACACCGTTCATACGGGTGTAGCGGTTCGTTCTTTGCTGCGCGTTGTGCGTGGTTGCTCGCGCAGTTCCCCGCGCCCCTTACGGGCGCGGGAGTTGACGTCAGCCGAGCGCCCCCGCCAGCAGTGCCGCCGTCTTGGCGATCAGCGGGCGGTCGGTGGTGGCCTTGGGGTCGTCCGGGTGGGTCGAGAGCACGGCCAGGACGATCGGGGTGCCGTCCGGGGTCCAGGCGACGCCCACGTCGTTGCCGGTGCCATAGGCGCCGGCGCCGGTCTTGTCCGCGACCTTCCAGTCCTTCGGGAGGCCGAGGCGGAACTGCTCGTCGCTGGTCGTGTTGCCGAGCAGCCAGTGGGTGAGGCGCTCCCGGTCCTGCCTGTCGAGCGCGGTGCCGAGGACGAGGTCCGCGTAGGTCCGCCCGATGGCGTGCGGGCTGGTGGTGTCCGTACAGCGCGTCGGCTCCGCCGAGTTGAGCTCGGGCTCCCACCGGTCGAGCCGGGTGACCCGGTCCCCGACGGACCGGCAGAAGCGGGTGACCGCGGTCGGCCCGCCGAGCTCGCGGAGCAGGAGGTTCGCCGCGGCGTTGTCGCTGTGGCGGATGGCGGCGTCGCAGAGCGCCTCGACGGTCATGCCGTGGGCGAGGTTCTCCTCCTCGCCCGTGACCGGGGCCCACTCCGCCTTCTTGGTGTCCTGTGCGGTGTACCGGATGCGCTTCCCCAGGAACGTGCCGTCCCGGTCGAGGTCCCTCAGGACCGCGGCGACGGCCACCGTCTTGAACGTCGAGCACATCGGGAAACGCTCGTCCGCGCGGTACCGGACGGTCGCGCCGGTGGCCATGTTGCGCGCGTACACGCCGAGCCGGGCGGAGTGCTCGCGCTCCAGGGCGTGCAGCTGCCGGGACGTCCCGCGCCGGTCCGAGGGGGCGGCGACAGCGGTGCCGCCGGCGGGCACCACGGCGGCCAGGGCCGTTCCGGCACCGAGGGCAAGAACCGTACGACGGGTCGGGCGGTTGTCTCGCGTCTCTCGCGTCTCTCGCGAATTCAAGGGCGAATCCTTCTCTGTCGGGCGATCGGGTGCTAATCGTCAGGACATCCCGAAAAGGCGTTCGGTTCCCTGGGTGATGATCTTGATTGGCGGCGCCGTTCCGTCCGTGCATCAGTACGATGCACCCATAAGGCGGAACAGTGCGGCAGGCGTCCGGAAACCCACCGGTAACCCGCAGCCGTGATACTCAAGGTCCAGCATGTGCCCGCATGTGCCCGCATCCGCTGAAACGAGCCGTCTGACCTGCAAGGATAGGTAGCTATGGATAAGCAGCAGGAGTTCGTGCTCCGCACGCTCGAAGAGCGCGACATCCGGTTCGTCCGGCTGTGGTTCACCGACGTGCTCGGCTACCTGAAGTCCGTCGCCGTCGCCCCCGCCGAGCTGGAACAGGCCTTCGACGAGGGCATCGGCTTCGACGGCTCCGCGATCGAGGGCTTCGCCCGCGTCTACGAGTCCGACATGATCGCCAAGCCGGACCCGGGCACCTTCCAGATCCTGCCCTGGCGCGCCGAGGCCCCGGGCACCGCCCGGATGTTCTGCGACATCCTGATGCCGGACGGCTCGCCGTCCTACGCCGACCCGCGCTACGTCCTCAAGCGCATCCTGGCCCGGACCTCCGACCTCGGGTTCACCTTCTACACCCACCCCGAGATCGAGTTCTTCCTGCTCAAGGACCACCCCGTCGACGGCTCCCGGCCGACCCCCGCCGACAACTCCGGCTACTTCGACCACACTCCGACCAACGTCGGCATGGACTTCCGCCGCCAGGCCATCACCATGCTCGAATCCATGGGCATCTCGGTCGAGTTCAGCCACCACGAGGGTGCGCCGGGCCAGCAGGAGATCGACCTCCGCTACGCGGACGCGTTGTCGACGGCCGACAACATCATGACCTTCCGGATCGTGATGAAGCAGGTCGCCCTGGAGCAGGGCGTGCACGCCACGTTCATGCCCAAGCCCTTCTCGGAGTACCCCGGTTCCGGGATGCACACCCACCTGTCGCTCTTCGAGGGCGACCGCAACGCCTTCCACGAGTCCGGCGCCGAGTACCAGCTGTCCAAGGTCGGCCGCTCCTTCATCGCCGGCCTGCTGCGGCACGCGGCCGAGACCTCCGCGGTCACCAACCAGTGGGTCAACTCCTACAAGCGCATCTGGGGCGGCTCCCAGCGCACCGCGGGCGCCGGCGGCGAGGCCCCCTCGTACATCTGCTGGGGCCACAACAACCGTTCCGCCCTCATCCGCGTGCCCATGTACAAGCCCGGCAAGACGGGTTCGACGCGCGTCGAGGTCCGTTCCATCGACTCGGGCGCCAACCCCTACCTGACGTACGCGGTGCTGCTGGCAGCGGGGTTGAAGGGCATCGAGGAGGGCTACGAGCTCCCGGCCGGCGCCGACGACGACGTGTGGGCGCTGTCGGACGCCGAGCGCCGCGCCATGGGCATCGAGCCGCTGCCGCAGAACCTCGGCGAGGCGATCGCGCTCATGGAGCGCAGCGAGCTCGTCGCCGAGACGCTCGGCGAGCACGTCTTCGACTTCTTCCTCCGCAACAAGAAGCAGGAGTGGGAGGAGTACCGCTCGGAGGTCACGGCGTTCGAGCTGCGGAAGATGCTGCCGGTGCTGTAGGGCGCGGACGCAGGTGCGGATTGGATCTTCCCCCGTCGCTGGTGTAGAACACACCGTCGATCAAACATGATCACGACAAGTTCCTTGAAAGTTTCTTGGCAACGGGGGAGTTCGACATGCGCTCGACTCGACGAATGATGAGCACGCTGGTGCTCGTGGCCGCCCTCGGCGGCGGTATGGCGGCCTGCGGGCCCAAGGACAAGAACGCCGACGGTGCCTCGGGGGGCTCGGCCTCCTCGGCCTCCTCGGCGAAGCCGTCCGCCGGCGGCGACAGCGACGGTGACAGCTACGACTGCGGCAAGCCGCCGGTCCTGCCCGCCGGGCACACCATGATCGCGATCAAGCTGGAGCGGGACGCGGCCAGCGGGTTCGAGGCCCAGAAGGCCCAGCCGAAGTGCGGGCCGAACGACTGGACCTACGGCGGTGAGGGCGACTCCCAGCACTACAAGCTCGCGTCCGACGCCAAGATCGAGCTTGCCCTGAGCGACGGCCCGAAGCACCCCAAGTCGGTGAGCAAGGACGACTTCGACAAGCACGTCGACGGCTGCCTGCGCAACGACTACAACGCCGTGAAGCAGCCCTTCAGCTGCTACGGCAACATCTACGAGATCACGCAGAACGCCAAGGGCGACATCCAGACGATCCAGGAGATCTGGCACCCCTGACCGGCGGATCCCCGCGCCCTGAAGGGGCGCGGGGCTGTTACTCCCCCAGCTACCGCTGGGAGGTACCCCCAGCGGCTCCGCCGCGTGGGCGCGACCAGCCACGACGAACCCGCAGCTGAACGCTCAGCCCAAGGCCTTGCGGGCCCGCTCGATGTCCGGCCGGAGGCTGTCGGCGTCCGGCACCGGCGGCAGCATGTCGGCGTCACGGAGGCGCTGGATCAGCTTGTCGAGGTACTCCTGCCGGTCCGCGCGGGAGTGGCTGGGCCCGTGCAGGGCCGCCTGCCAGGACTCCTCGGTCCAGCGGGAGATGTTCACCTCCTGCTTGATGAACTCCTCGTTGTACTGCTTCGCGCGCTCCACGAGCGCGTCCCGGATCGCCGTGTCGAACTGCTTGCGCAGCTTCCCCGGCAGCTCCTTGATCTGCTCGCGCGCCTTGCGCTCGGTGCTCCACTTCAGCAGCTTCTTCGCCTCGGCGGAGGCGCCGCCCTTGTCGATCTCGACCGACTTCTCGGCGGCGTTGTGCAGGATCACCGCCTTCTCCGCGGCGAGTTGCTGCTCCTCCGCCGCGGCGGCCGACTTCACCAGCTGCTGCAGGCCGTCGGCCCGGAACCCGTCGAGGGACTTCCGCCACGCCTCGTCGCGGGCCTGCTGGAACACCGTGATCGAGGGGATCTGCGCCTCCTTCCACTTGTCCGTGAAGTACCGGGCGCCGTGGAGGGTGATCCCGGCCGGCCACAGCGGCGTGACCAGCAGTGCATCGGCACCGAAGCAGGCGGCGGTGTCGTCGGCGTCGAACGTGCCGTGATCGGCGGCGGCCCCGGCCTGGGTGCCGCAGCCCACGAAGGGGACGATCGCCGTGATGGCGGCCGCCTTGTCCAGGCTGGTGGTGTCGTTCGCGAAGGCGTCGTGCACGCCCTTCGCCCACAGCACACCGCCGGCCACCAGCAGCGCCCCCTTGGCCGTGCTCCCGGCCGACTTGAAGTTCGCCCGGAGCTTCGCCTTCGCCTCGGGCGAGAGCTTGCTGTAGCCGCGGATCCGGGCGTGGATCTCGGAGGGCGCCAGCTGCTTGCCGTCGGGGGCGACGACCTTCAGCCCGTATTTCCCGGCCAGTTCACCGAAGACCTGCTCGACCTGCCGTGCCTCCAGGTCTTCGAGAGTCGTCTCGCCGGACGGCTTCTCACCCGCGGGCTTGGTCTTCTCGCAGGCGACGACGGACCGCTTCGCCCGCCCCGACGAACTCCCGCCCCCGCACACACCGTTGCCGTCGGGCCAGCCCTTGCCGGCGAGCCACTGGCCCATTCCGGGGTGCGAGGCGTCGTCCACGCCGACGATGAACAGATACTTCCGCGGTATGTCCCCCTTGAAGGCCCAGGCGCCGTTGGTGGACTCGCCGCCGAGGGGCCCGCCGCCACTGTCGCCCTTGAGCGTGCCGCTGAGGAAACGGCCGTCCTTCTTCAGGGCATCCCACCGGATCTTGACCCTGATGGCGTCGCCGTTCTTCTCGATGGCGTTGCCGCCCTCGATGCCCTTCTTCGTGGAATCCCACATGAAGACGTGCTCGTGATGCCCGTTCTTCGCATACCCCGAACCGGCCCTCGCCAGCTCGGCATCCACATCCTTGCCCTCGGCGACCCAACGGCTCTTCGCCGTCTGCAGCCCGTTCCGGTTCAGGGACTCGCGCAATTCGTCGGGATTCGCCTCGCCCCGGGGCCGCTTGTCGACGACGATGTGCGTGTATTCGTCGGCGAATTCCTGCGGGGCCGGGGCGGGGGCGGATGCCCCGCTCTCCGGTTTGACGGGTGATGGTGCGGCCTGGGCGACGGTGGTACCGGTGACGGCGAGAACCACGGCCGAAACCATGGCGGTTGTGGCGACACGCCGGGCGGAGAGCCGCTGTCTGGAGTGGGGCATCGTGTTCCTCTGCAGGTGTCGGTGTCCGGGCAGCTCCACGCTTTCGTCATCCGGCGAAGTGTTCAATCGGCCGCATGGCTACAGCGGTCATCCTGCGGAGGGGGCGATTCCCCACCCCTCGGCGGGGGTGTGCCACCCTCGTGTGTATGTTGCAGGTATGCCTGAATGGCCCCCGGTTACGGGCACATTGCCCGACCCTGCCCGTCACCCCGACCGAGCTGGCCGAGGCGGCTCACGCCGCAGTCGCCGCCGGAGCGCAGGACATTCATCTGCACCCCAAGGGGTCTGACGGCATCGACACACTCGCCCCCGACGTCGTCGCCCGGGCCGTCGAGGCGGTACGCGCAGTCGTTCCCGGCATCCCGGTCGGTGTGACCACGGGAGCCTGGGCCGAGCCCGACGCCCGCCGGCGAGCCGACCTGGTGCGGTCGTGGACCGTCACACCCGACCACGCGTCCGTCAACTGGCACGAGGACGGCGCCGATCTGGTCGCCGGTGCACTGTGCGACAAGGGCGTCGCCATCGAGGCAGGCATCTTCTCCGGTACGGATGCACCGAGCCGTTTCCGTACGTCGCCGTTCGCCCCTCGCGTGCTGCGCGTACTCGCCGAGGTCATGGACACGAACCCGGACTCCGCACCGGCAACGGCGGAACGCCTCTTGCGGGAGCTCGGTTCCGAGCTGCCGGCACCTGTGCTGCTCCACGGCTGGGACGGCGGCGCATGGCCCGTCCTGCGCATGGCGGTGCAGCGGGGGCTGGCCACCAGGGTTGGGCTGGAGGACGTGCTGCACACACCCGACGGGGCTCCCGCAGCCGATAACGCGGCGCTGGTACGGGCTGCGTTGGGCATTTGAGACGCGGCTGGGGGCTGCTTCAGCCGTTCGTCGGCACCGGTGCGTGGGCCACGAAGGTGGCCCACGCGGACGGGGCGAAGGTGAGACGGGGGCCGCGGGGGTTCTTGGAGTCGCGGACGAGGATGGTGGCGGGGGCGGCGGCGACCTCGACGCACGAGGGGCCGTCTGCGTTGCTGTAACTGCTCTTTATCCACTCAGGCGCGGAGGGCTTGAGGGTCATGTCTCTCCCAGCACTTTCTCGATGAAGGCCAGCGACTCCCTCGGAGAGAGCGCCTGGGCCCGGATGATCCCATAACGCATGTCAAGGATCTGAGTCTCCTTGGGGTCAGTGGTCACGCGGCTGGCGAGCTGGACCTCGTCCAGTCCGACTGCGGTGCCGTCCTTGAGCTTCAGCAGCCGGAACGGGCCCCCGAGGCCGCAGTTCTCCTCGCGACTGAGAGGCAAGACCTGGAGGTCGACGTTCGGCAACTGGCCGCTCTTCAGAAGGCGTTCGAGCTGTCGCCGCAGCACCATTCTGCCCCCGATGGGGCGGCGCAGCGTAGCCTCGCACAGTACGTAGCTGAAGACCGGTGGTGCCGCCGACGTGTCGATGATTTCCTGCCGTGCCAAACGAGCAGCCAGCCGCCGCTCCACCTCGTCCTCGGTGAACGGAGGCCGACGGTTGCCGAACACTGCCCGCGCGTACTCCTCGGTCTGCAAGAGCCCGTCGATGACCGAGTTGTTGTACGCGCCCAGCTCGACGGCCTCCTGCTCCAACTTCGCCAGGTCCCGGACCTTCTTCGGGTACCGCGCCTCCGCGATGTCCTTCTTCATCGCCGCCAGCTTCCCGCCCGCCCCCAATGCCTCATCCGCCCTGTCCAGAAAGTCCGGCTTCGGGATACGCGTACCGCCCTCCACCTTGTACACGAGCTCCGCGCTGTACCCGATCGTCCGTGCGAGCTCGCTGGCCGGTAGCCCTGCCGCTTCCCGCCACAGCCTGAGCTGACGGCCGACTGCTGCGACCGTCACCACGGACTCGCCGTCCAGATCGAGTTCCCAACCGGAGTCCTCCGTCACGCCCATGCGTGTCCACCTCCCCTGTGTCCGTCCCCCAACGCCGCACGCGGGCACAACGTAACGGCGGACAGCCGGGACAGTTCCGTACGCGTCTGGACAACCGCCGTACAGAACCGGCCTCCTGGCCGCACTGCGTACGCTCGCCCGGCCACCCTGAGTAACGTGAACCAGAAAGTCGCCCCCGCCCACCGCGCCATGCGCGAAGCCGTCAACCGCATGCAGGAACTCGTGCCCGGCAAGCTGGAGATCACGCTGGAGGGGATCGTTCACGATCTGACGTCGCCCAATGCCCCGCACGAACTGACGGCGTATCGCGTCAGCCGTCGCCTGGAGGCGGTCATGCCGGACGGCTTGCTGGCTCACACCGGGAAGCCCGATGTGGAGGACGTCCGCGAAGGCATCATGCGTCGGCCGGACGTGATGGTGATCGCCGAAGAGGACATGGAAGACGACGGGCCCTTCGACCCGCGCACTCTCCTCGCCGCCATCGAAGTCGTCTCCTGCTCCAACCCGCAGAACGACTGGTGCGGCAAGATCCGCGACTACGCACTCCTCGGGATCCCGGTCTACGCGATCTTCGACCCGCGGACGGGCCAGGGTGCCGTCCTGTCCGGCCCCCAGTACGCGACCCGTAAGAACTTCGTGTACGGCGAGGACGTCACGATCGGCGACTGGACGATCTCGACGGAGAACCTTCCGCGCTATCAGTGACGCCTCCTCCACCGGCAGAAACCCTCACTTTTGCCCCCGGAAAGTGACGGTTTCCGCCCCCGGAACAACCCCCTCCGAAACGCCCGCCCCCCACCCCCGCCCGATAGGCTGGGACACCAGGACCCAACGGGCTGGAGGCGGCGGATGACGGGGCTGGGGCGCAGGAGCAGCACCTTCACACGCTTGCTGCGGTACGGGTTCTCCGATGCCGCCGGTGCGGAGCGGCTGCTCGGGATGCCCGCGCTGGCCGGGGTGGAGTCCGACCCCGTGCTGCTCGACGCCCTCGGGGCCACCGCCGACCCCGACCTCGCGCTCGGTGCGCTCGTCCGGCTCGCGGAGGCCCTGCCGGAGGCGGGCCGGCAGGAGTTGCTCGGCACCCTCGTCACCTCCAAGCCGCTGCGCGACCGGCTCCTCGGGGTGCTCGGGGCCTCCGAGGCGCTCGGTGATCACCTCGTCCGGCACCCCGGCGACTGGCAGGCGCTGGTCACCTTCGAGGCCGCCGATCTGCACCCGGGCGTCGCCGACTTCGAACGGGCCCTCGCCCCGCGCACCGAGGGGCTCTCGCCCGCCGACTCCCTCCGTGCCGCCTACCGGCGCTGCCTCCTCGCCATAGCGGCCCGCGACGTCAGCGGCACCGTCGACGTCGCACAGACCGCCGCCGAGCTCGCCGACCTCGCCACCGCCACCCTCCGCGCCGCCCTGCGGATCGCCTGCGAGGAGCATCCCGACGACGACGCGGCCTGTCGGCTCGCCGTCATCGGGATGGGCAAGTGCGGTGGGCAGGAGCTCAATTACGTCTCCGATGTGGATGTCGTCTTTGTCGCCGAGGCCCGCAACGGCACCGACGAAGCCGACGCCCTCCGCGCCGCCACCCGGCTCGCCTCCCGGATGATGCGGGTCTGTTCCGACGTCACCCCCGAGGGCACCATCTGGCCCGTCGACGCCAACCTTCGTCCCGAGGGGCGCAACGGGCCCCTCGTGCGGACGCTCTCCTCGCATCTCGCCTACTACCAGCGGTGGGCCAAGACCTGGGAGTTCCAGGCCCTCCTCAAGGCCCGGCCCGTCGCGGGGGACCTGAACCTCGGCCAGGACTACGTCGACGCCGTCTCGCCCCTCGTCTGGCAGGCCGCCGAGCGGGACAACTTCGTCACCGATGTGCAGCAGATGCGTCATCGTGTCATCGCCTCCATTCCCGCCGGCCACGTCGACCGTGAGCTCAAGCTCGGGCCCGGCGGGCTGCGCGACGTCGAATTCGCCGTACAACTGCTGCAGTTGGTGCACGGGAGGAGCGACGCCACCCTCCGCGGCACCAGCACCCTCGGCGCCCTGTCCGCGCTCGCCGCGGGCGGGTACGTCGGGCGTGCCGACGCCGCCTCCCTCGACTCCGCCTACCGGTTCCTGCGCTCCCTGGAACACCGCATCCAGCTGTACCGGCTGCGCCGCACCCATCTGATGCCCGAGGGCGAGGCCGACCTGCGCCGTCTCGGACGGTCGCTCGGCCATCGCACCGAGCCCGTCGCCGAGCTCGGCAAGGAGTGGAAGCGGCACGCCCGCGAGGTGCGGCGGCTGCACGAAAAGCTCTTCTACCGGCCACTGCTGGACGCCGTCGCCCAGCTGGAGCCCGGCGAGATCCGGCTCAGTCCGAAAGCCGCCGGGCAGCGTCTGGAAGCTCTCGGGTACGCCGATCCCGCCGCCGCCCTGCGGCACTTGGAGGCCCTGGCCTCCGGCGTGTCCCGCAAGGCCGCCATCCAGCGCACCCTGCTGCCCGTGCTGCTCGGCTGGTTCGCCGACTCCGCCGACCCGGATGCGGGGCTTCTCAATTTTCACAAGGTTTCGGATGCGCTGGGCCGGACGCCTTGGTACTTGCGGTTGTTGCGTGATGAAGGCGCCGCCGCCGAGAACCTCGCGCGTGTGCTGTCCGCCGGGCGCCTCGCCCCCGACCTGCTGCTGCGCGCCCCCGAGGCCGTCGCCCTGCTCGGCGACCCGGGCGGGCTGCGGCCGCGCGGCCGGGAGGCGCTGGAGCAGGAGGTCCTTGCCGGGGTGGGCCGTGCCGAGTCCGCCGAGGCCGCGATCGTCGCCGCCCGCGGGGTGCGCCGCCGTGAGCTGTTCCGCACGGCCGCGGCCGACATCATCGGCGCCTACGGGCGGACCGGGAACGGCGCCCACGCCACCGGCGAGCACGGCACCGGCTCGCGCGGGCACGCCGAGACCCCTGGGAGTGATGTTTCCGCCCGCGTCGACGCCGTCGGCAACGCCGTCTCCGATGTCAACGCCGCCACCCTCGCCGGGGCCCTGCGCGCCGCCGTCCGCGCCGAGTGGGGCGACACCCTGCCCACCCGCTTCGCCGTCATCGGCATGGGCCGCTTCGGCGGCCGCGAACAGGGCTACGGCTCCGACGCGGACGTCCTGTTCGTCCACGAGCCGCGCGAGGGCGTCTCCGACGAGGAGGCCGCCAAGGCCGCGTTCGCCGTGGCCGGCGAGATGCGCCGGCTGCTCCAACTGCCCACCACCGACCCGCCGCTGCTCGTCGACGCCGACCTGCGGCCCGAGGGCCGGTCGGGGCCCATCGTGCGCAGCCTCGCCTCCTACGCGGCCTACTACCGCCGCTGGTCGCTGGTGTGGGAGAGCCAGGCGCTGCTGCGCGCCGAGGTGGTCGCGGGCGACGCGGACCTGGGCCGCCGCTTCATCGAGCTCGTCGACCCGCTGCGCTATCCCGTAGAGGGCCTCGGCGAGGACGCGGTGCGTGAGATCCGGCGCCTGAAGGCCCGGATGGAGTCCGAGCGGCTGCCGCGCGGCGCCGACCCCACGACCCACACCAAGCTGGGCCGCGGCGGGCTGTCCGACGTCGAATGGACCGTGCAGCTGCTGCAGATGCAGCACGGCTGGGCCGAGCCGGGCCTGCGCACCACCCGCACCCGCGAGGCGCTGGCCGCTGCGCAGGCTGCGGGGCTGATCTCCACGGACGACGCGCGGATACTGGACGAGGCCTGGGTGCTGGCGACGAGTGTGCGCAATGCGGTGATGCTCGTGCGCGGGCGGGCCGGGGACACGTTTCCCGTGGATCCGCGGGAGTCGGGTGCCGTGGCGCGGTATCTGGGCTACGAGCCCGGGCATGTCGGGGACATGCTCGACGACTACCGCCGAACGACGCGGCGGGCCCGGGCGGTTGTGGAGGAGTTGTTCTACGGAGCGTAGGCGCGTTGTCGGGTGCGGGCCCGTTTACGGGGCGTTCTCAGGATCGCGCTGCCGGCTCCTCACCGCCACTTGGCGGGTCAGCCGGCTCGGTACCGCCCCGTACCACGCGTACGACAGGCCGAAGCCGAAGGACAGGCAGACCAGGCCGCCCACCGCGTCCAGCCAGAAGTGGTTGGCGGTGGAGACGATGACGAGCAGGGTCGTCACCGGGTACAGCGCCCCCAGCACCTTCGCCCACACCGGCCGCGCCAGCATGGCGATCGTGACGCCGCACCACGTCGACCAGCCGATGTGCATCGACGGCATGGCCGCGTACTGGTTGGACATGTCGGCCAGGTTGCCCGAGGCCATCGAACCCCAGGTGTGGTGCACCACGACGGTGTCGACGAAGCCGAGGTCGCTCATCAGCCGCGGTGGGGCCAGCGGATACAGATAGTAGCCGAGCAACGCCACGGCGGTGGTGGCGAAAAGGGCCAGCCGGGCGGCCGCGTAGCGGCCGGGGTGCCAGCGGTAGAGCCACACCAGGACCCCGACCGTGAGGATGAAGTGCAGGGTGGCGTAGTAGTAGTTCATGCCCACGACCAGCCACGTCACCGAATTCACGGCGCGGTTGACCGTGTGCTCCACGGCGATGTGGAGCGTCTGCTCCGTCTGCCAGATCCAGTCGGCGTTGCGCTCGGCGGCGGTTCTCTGCTCGGGAACGGCGTTGCGCACCAGCGAGTACGTCCAGTAACTCACCGCGATCAGCAGCACCTCGAACCACAGTCGCGGCCGCCGGGGCCTGCGCAGTCTGCGCAGCACCCTGTGGTCCGCCGGCGGCTGTATGCGCTCGCCGGTGGGTGACGGGGCGGCCGTCCTGCCTTCCAGGGTCCTCACTGTGGCTTCACCCATAGGAAAAGAGTCTGCCAGACAGAGCCCCGGCGCAGATCATCCCTGAGGCGCGGACTGCCCTGTTTCGGCCTGATTCGTGGCGAGCGCGCGCGCCCCTGGACGGCCGTCCGTGCGGGCATCCGTACGAACTCCGGGAGCGGATGCGGTGGAGCCGCGGACGACGAGTTCGGGAAGGAAGACGAACTCGCTGTGCGGTGCCGGAGTTCCGCCGATCTCCTCCAGCAGGGCCCGCACCGCGGCCTGGCCCATCGACTGCACGGGCTGCCGGATCGTGGTCAGGGGCGGGTCGGTGAAGGCGATGAGCGGGGAGTCGTCGAAGCCCACCACCGAGACGTCGCGCGGGACTTCGAGACCGTGCTGCCGCGCCGCGCGCACCACCCCGAGCGCCATCATGTCGCTCGCGCACACCACTGCCGTGCACCCGCGCTCGATGAGGGCGGCGGCCGCGGCCTGACCACCCTCAAGAGTGAACAGCGAATGCCGGACCAGGTGTCCCGCCTCCTCCGCGCCCATCCCGAGCTGCTCCTGCATGCTCGCCAGGAAGCCCTCGATCTTGCGCTGCACCGGCACGTACCGCTGCGGCCCGAGTGCCAGGCCGATCCGCCGGTGGCCGAGTGCGGCCAAATGGGTGACTGCGAGGCGCACGGCCGCCCGGTCGTCGGGGGAGACGAACGGGGCCCGAACCTTCGACGAGAAGCCGTTGATCAGCACAAATGGCACGCCCTGGGCGCGCAGCCGCTCGTAGCGCTGCATGTCCGCCGAGGTGTCGGCGTGCAGCCCGGAGACGAAGATGATGCCGGAGACGCCGCGGTCGACCAGCATCTCCGTGAGCTCGTCCTCGGTGGAGCCGCCGGGCGTCTGTGTGGCCAGGACGGGCGTGTACCCCTGGCGCGTCAGGGCCTGCCCTATGACCTGGGCGAAGGCCGGAAATATGGGGTTCTCCAGCTCGGGGGTGATCAGGCCGACCAGCCCGGCGCTGCGCTGCCGCAGCCGTACGGGCCGTTCGTAGCCGAGCACGTCGAGCGCGGCCAGCACGGACTGGCGGGTGGAGGCGGCCACCCCCGGCTTGCCGTTGAGGACGCGGCTGACGGTTGCTTCGCTGACACCCGCCTGGGCTGCGATATCGGCCAGCCGTGCGGTCACAGGAGGTGACTGTACCGGTCGCATCTCAGACTGCCCACCACACACAGCAATCCGAAGGCAGCCGGACCGTACCGCCCACGAATTCCAGGGCTGTCGAGGCCAGCACCGGGCGGCCCGGTACCGGCATCGCCGCCTCGTCACTGCCCGTGTTGAGCGTGCACACGAAGCCCGGCCGGGAGAAGGCCAGTACGCCCTCGGGCGCGTCCAGCCAGCGCATTTCGCCGTCCCCGAGCCCGGGCAGCTCCCGGCGCAGCGCCAGCGCCGAGCGGTACAGCTCCAGCACCGAGCGCGGGTCCCCGGCCTGGGCCGCCACCGACAGGCCCGCCCACGCGGCCGGCTGCGGCAGCCAGCTGCCGCCCGGGCCGAAGCCGTACGGGGCCTCCTCGCCCTCCCACGGGATCGGCACCCGGCAGCCGTCGCGGGTGCCGTCCTGCCCGTCCCCGCGGAAGAACGCCGGGTCCTGGCGCACCTCGTCCGGCAGGTCCGTCACCTCCGGCAGTCCCAGCTCCTCGCCCTGGTAGACGTAGGCCGAGCCGGGCAGCGCGAGCATCAGCAGCGCCGCGGCCCGGGCCCGCCGCAGGCCGAGGCCGGTGTCGTCCCCGCCGTAGCGGGTGGTGTGCCGCACCACGTCGTGGTTGGACAGCACCCATGTCGTCGGCGCCCCCACCGACTGCGTGGCCGCGAGCGACCCGTCGATGACGTCCCGCATCGCCTCGGCGTCCCAGTCGCACGTCAGGAACTGGAAGTTGAAGGCCTGGTGCAGTTCGTCCGGGCGGACGTACAGGGCGAGCCGCTCGGACGTCGGGGCCCATGCCTCCGCGACGCCGATGCGCTGACCGTCGTAGGAGTCCAGCAGCTGCCGCCAGGCGCGGTGGATCTCGTGCACCCCGTCCTGGTCGAAGAACGGCAGCACCTGTGCCCCGATGAGCTTGGCCTGTTCCGTGCGCCCGATGTCGGGCAGCCCGGGGGCCTTGACCATGCCGTGCGCGACGTCGATGCGGAAACCGTCCACGCCCAGGTCCAGCCAGAACCGCAGGACGGACGCGAACTCCTCCCGCACCTCGGGGTTCTCCCAGTTGAGGTCCGGCTGCTCGGGCGCGAACAGGTGCAGGTACCAGTCGCCCGGTGTGCCGTCCGGCTCGGTGGTCCGGGTCCAGGCGGGGCCGCCGAAGACGGACTCCCAGTCGTTCGGCGGCAGTTCGCCGCCCTCGCCCCGGCCGGGCCGGAAGTGGTAGCGCTCGCGGGCCGTCCCCTCCCGGCGGTCCGCGAGCGCGGCCTGGAACCAGACGTGCTGGTCGGAGGTGTGGTTCGGCACGATGTCGACGATGACCCGCAGGCCCAGCCGGTGTGCCTCGCGCACCAGGTCGTCGGCGTCCGACAACTGCCCGAACAGCGGGTCCACCGCCCGGTAGTCCGCCACGTCGTACCCGCCGTCGGCCTGCGGCGAGGCGTAGAACGGGGTCAGCCACAGGGCATCCACGCCCAGGCCGGCCAGATAGGGGAGCCGCTCGCGGATCCCGCGCAGGTCACCGATGCCGTCGCCGTCGCTGTCGGCGAACGACCGCACGTACACCTGGTAGATGACGGCACTGCGCCACCATCCCTCCGCCTGCTCGGCGGGGCGGACGGCCTGGCGTACGGAGGGCGCGAGGTCCTGGGTCATGTACGTCCTATCGGTTCGGGGTGTACGGGGCTGACGGGCGCGGTGCAGCGGATGCACGGGTCAACGACGGGGGCGGAACAAGGTGAGCTCCTGTTTCAGCCCTTGGTGCCGCCGGCCGTCAGTCCGGCGACGAGGTGCCGCTGGGCGAGGAAGAACACCAGCCCGGCCGGGACGGTGATGAGCACGGCCGCGGCGGTCATCAGCCCCCACTCGGCCTTCTGCTGGCCGACGAAGGTCTGCAGGCCGACGGCGAGGGTGTAGTGCTCCTCGCTGCTCATGAACTGGCTGGCGAAGGCCACTTCGCCCCAGGCGGTGATGAAGGAGTAGAAGGCGGTGACGGCCAGGCCGGGCCGGGCCAGCGGCACGATCAGCCGCCAGAAGGTGCCGAAGGGCGTGAGCCCGTCGACACGTCCGGCCTCGTCGATCTCGGCCGGTATGGAGTCGAAGTACCCCTTGAGCATCCAGGCGCAGAACGGCACCGACACCGAGCAGTATGTGAGGATCAGACCGGTGTAGGAGTCGAGCAGCTCCAGCTGTCCGAGGATGGTGTAGAGGGGCACGATCAGCACCGCCATCGGGAACATCTGGACGACCAGGAAGGTCCACATCAGCGGCCGGTGGCCGGGGAAGCGCATCCGCGAGACCGCATAGCCCGCGGTCGCGGAGACGAGCACGCCGAGCGCGGTCGCGCCCAGCGCGACGATCACCGAATTGCCGAACCAGGTCAGGAAGTTCGTCTGCCCGAGGATGTGGCTGTAGTTGGAGAGGCTCAGCCCGCCCGTGAGCCGCATGGGCTCCTGCCAGCCATCGCGGCCGCGCAGCGACACGTAGACGATGAACAG
The DNA here is from genome assembly GCF_047456005.1 of Streptoverticillium reticulum. Taxonomy (NCBI): domain Bacteria; kingdom Bacillati; phylum Actinomycetota; class Actinomycetes; order Kitasatosporales; family Streptomycetaceae; genus Streptomyces; species Streptoverticillium reticulum. The sequence goes on from NZ_CP179755.1 coordinate 5,991,048, forward strand.
GACGGGGAAGAGCGAGACGAGGGACGCGGCGGCGAGCGCGGCGTGCAGGCCCACGGAGGCGGCGCGGGAGCGCTCGCCGCGCGGGCGGACGGGCTTGACGGTGCTGCTGCTCATCGCGCGGCCACCCTTTCTTCGGAGCGACCGAGCATCCGGCGGTAGAAAACAGCGAAGACGAGGAGCAGCGAGAGGATGAGGATGCCGTACGTCGCCGAGCCCGCGTAGTCGCGGACGCCCTGGAAGGCGAGCCGGTACGAGTACGTCACCAGGATCTCGCTGTCCGAGCTGGCCCCTTGGCCGATCAGCAGGTAGATGACCTGGAACATGTTGAACGTCCAGATGGTGCCCAGCAGGATGACGGTCCCGCTGACGGGGCGGAGCCCCGGGAGCGTCACGTGCCGGAAGCGCTGCCAGGGCGAGGCGCCGTCCATCTCGGCGGCCTCGTGCAACTCGCCCGGGATCGCCTGCAGTCCGCCGAGGATGGCGACCATCATGAACGGCACCCCGAGCCACACGTTCACGGCGACGGCCGAGACCTTCTGGAGCGTGGCGTCGCCGAGCCAGTCGACCGTGCCGAGGCCCAGCCGGTCGAGGACGGCGTTGAGGACGCCATACTTCTCGTTGAAGATCAGCCGCCAGGAGAAGGTGGCGACGAACGCCGGCACCGCCCACGGCAGGATCAGCAGCACCCGGTAGAGCGCCCGGAACCGCACCTTGCGGTTGAGCAGCAGCGCGAGGCCGAGACCGAGCACGTAGTGCAGCAGGACACTGGACGCGGTCCAGAGGACGGTCCAGGTGAGGCGCGAGTAGAAGTGCCCCTCCTGCCCGGAGAGCACCTTCCAGTAGTTGTCGAGCCCGACGAACTGGTACGTGGAGGGGATGTGGTTGACGCCGATGGTGCGCCCGACGTTGGCCTCGTTGGCATCGGTGAAGGACAGGTAGACGCCCCGGCCGAGGGGGTAGCCCACGAGCACGGCCAGCACGAGGACCACGGGGAGGACCATGGCCCAGGCGTACCAGTGGGTTGCGAAGGAGCGGCGGATGCGGGTCATTACTTCTGGATCTCGTAGTCCTTCAGCAGCGCCGACTGCCAGGCCTTGGCAGTGGCGTCCAGCCCCACCTTCGGCTCCTCCTTCAGCGTCAGGATCTTCGTGTAGTGCTGCAGCCAGTCCGTGAACAGGTCACCGCCCTGCGGGATCGCCGGCCGTGCGTGCGCCTTGCTCAGCGCCTGGTAGTAGGCGTTGCGCACCGGGTCGGCCAGCACGTCCTTCGTGTAGGCGGACTTGCGGGTCGGCAGCACGCCGATCGCCGTGGACGCGGCCTCCTCCTGGGCCGTGTCCGTCATGAACCTCACGAAGAGGTACGACGCGTCGAAGTTCTTCGAACCGGCGTAGACGGCGAGGTTGTGCCCGCCGACGGGTGCCCCGGCGGTGCCCGTGGAGCCCGCGGGGACCGGGGAGATGCCCAGGTTCTCCTTCGACTTGAAGGCGTCGCCGCCGAAGATCTCCTTCGTCGCCCACGGCCCGTCGACCAGCATCGCCAGCTTGCCGTTCTTGAAGTCCGTCTTGAGCGCGTTGTACCCGTCGGTCCCCGCAGGCTTCGGCGCGGCACCGGACTTGACGAGGTCCACGGCGGTCTCGATGCCCTTCAGCGACGCCGCGTCGGAGATGGTGATCTTCTTGTCGGCGACGTTCACCATGTCGCTGTTCTCGCCGTAGAGGAAGGGCAGCGAGTAGTAGCTGTCGGGGCTGAGGCCGATGCCGCCCGCGCCCGTCCTGTCCTTGATCTTCTGGGCCGCGTCCTTCACCTCCTGCCAGTTGGCCGGCGGCTTGTCGATGCCGGCCTTCTGGAAGAGGTCCTTGTTGTAGAGAAGCCCGAGCGTGTCGGTGACCTGCGGGACGCCGTACGTCTTGCCCTGGTACGCCGCGTTCTTCAGCGGCCCTTCCAGGAAGTCGTCCTGCTTGTCGAGGGCGGGCGTGCCGGTGAGGTCCTTGAGGTAGCCGAGCTGGGCGAAGCCCGGGGTCCAGCCGACGTCGGAGCGCAGCACGTCGGGCGCACCCTTGCCGGTGGAGGCGGCCGTCTTGAACTTCTGCTGCGCCTGGTCGAAGGGCACGTTGACGTAATCGACCTTGATCTTGGGGTACTTGGCCTCGAACGCCGTGACCAGCTTCTTGAAGGCCGGTGCCTCGTTGGTGGCGTCGGAGGTGTCCCACCAGGTGACGGTGCCGCTCACGCTGCCCGGGTCGTTCGCCGCCTTGGTGCCGTCGCCCCCGTTGCCGTCGTCTCCGCCGCAGGCGGTCGCGGTCAAGGCCAGCACACCGACGACGGCGGCGACCGATATGCCTCTTCGCATATGGATCTCCTCTTCAAGGAGGCCGGCCTGGTGCGGCGGCCCGAGCTGAGGAGGAAGTTAACAGGCTGAAATCTCTTGCGAAAGACCTTGCAAGATCTGAAAGAGACTCGTACGGTCTCGTGAGCCCTTCACCCCCCAGGAGGCTCCATGGTTCCCACCGCCATGCCCGGAATCGCCCGGAGAGCCAAGGTCGTTGCCGTCGCCCTCGCCGCGGGAGCGGCCGTGACGATGCCGCAGGCGCCGATGCAGGCGCAGGCCGCGGCACCCGGCGAAAAGGACGTCACCGCTGTCCTTTTCGAGTGGAACTACGCATCCGTGGCGAAGGAGTGCAAGGACACCCTGGGCCCCGCGGGGTACGGCTACGTCCAGGTCTCACCGCCCCAGGAGCACATCCAGGGCCCGCAGTGGTGGACCTCGTACCAGCCTGTCGGCTACCGCATCGCCGGACGCCTCGGCGACCGGAACGCCTTCTCCGCCATGGTCGGCGCCTGCCACGCCGCCGGGGTGAAGGTCGTCGTCGACGCCGTCCTCAACCACATGGCCGCCGGCGCGGGCACCGGGACCGGGGGAACCGCCTACACCAAGTACGGCTACCCGGGCACGTACCAGGACGCCGACTTCCATACCTGCCGCAAGCCCATCGGCAACTACGCCGACCGCAACGACGTGCAGAACTGCGAACTCGTCGGCCTCGCCGACCTCGACACCGGCAGCGACCACGTCCGCGACCGGCTGGCGCAGTATCTGAACGACCTGCTGTCGCTGGGCGCCGACGGCTTCCGCATCGACGCGGCCAAGCACATCGCCGCGGACGACCTCGCCGCCGTCAAGAGCAGGCTGAGCAAGCCGGACGTCTACTGGAAGCAGGAGACCGTCTACGGCCAGGGCGAGGCCGTGCAGCCGGAGGAATACCTGCGCACCGGCGACGCCCAGGAGTTCCGCTACGCGTGGGACCTCAAGCGGGTGTTCCAGCGCGAACGGCTGGCCTATCTGGAGAACTTCGGCGAGGGCTGGGCGTACCTGCCCGGCGGCCACGCCTCGGTCTTCGTGGACAACCACGACACCGAGCGCGACGGCAACACGCTCACGTACAAGGACGGCGCGGACTACACGCTGGCGCACGTCTTCATGCTGGCGTGGCCGTACGGCTCGCCGGACGTCCACTCCGGCTACGAGTTCACCGACCGCGACGCGGGGCCGCCTGGCGGCGGGGCCGTGCAGGCGTGCTGGCAGGACAACTGGAAGTGCCAGCACAAGTGGCCGGAGATCGAGTCGATGGTGGGCTTCCGCAACGCGGTGCGGGGGACCGGGGTCGGCGACTGGTGGGACAACGGGTACCAGGCGATCGCCTTCGGGCGGGGGGACAAGGGGTATGTGGTCGTCAACCATGAGGGGTTCGCGGTGAACCGGACGTTCAAGAGCTCGCTGCCGGGCGGTAGTTATTGCGATGTGCAGAGCGGGCGCCGCGTTGCGGTGGGCGGGGACGGGACGTTCACGGCTTCGGTGGCGCCGGGGACGGCGCTGGCGCTGTATGCGGGGGCGCGGGGGTGCGGGGCGTGAGGTTCGTCTGCGGGTCGTCCGTGGCTGGTCGCGCCCACGCGGCGGAGCCGCATATGTATCTGCCCCGCGCCCCTTACGGGGCGCTGGCGCTGAGTATCGTGCTGTCTTTATTGGGTGCCGTTCCTGCACATGCCGCCCCCGTTGACGGGGCAAAGGTCCAGTGGATCGACCGCACCACGGTCGCATGGCCCAAGGGGCTCGGCGACACCGGTCGCCCGCATCACCTCGTCCATGACGGCGGCCGCTTCACCCTCACCCTCCGCCCCGACCGGCTTGCCAAGTACCCGGGTTACGACGTCTACCAGGTCCACGCCCGCGAGAGCGAAGAGCGCACCGCGCTCACCGGCGCACTGACCGCCGAGTCGGACGACGGCACCACCACCGGCGTCCAGATCGCCGGTGTCCTCGACGACCTCTACGCCGGCCCCGCGGCCGGCGCCCGCCTCGGACCCGTCTTCCGCGACGGCCGCCCCACCCTCTCCGTGTGGGCCCCCACGGCCCGTGCCGTCGCCCTCGAACTCGACGGCGGGACCGTCCCCATGCGCCGTGACGCGGCCACCGGCGTCTGGAGCGCCACCGGCCCCCGTTCATGGACCGGCAAGAGCTACCGCTATGCCGTCACCGTGTGGGTCCCGGCACTCCGGAAGGTCGTCACCAATCACGTGACCGACCCCTACTCCACCGCCCTCACCACCGACTCCGCGCGCAGCGTCGTCACTGACCTCGACGACCCGGCTCTCGCCCCGCCCGGCTGGCGGACCCTGCGCAAGCCGAAGGCGGTGCCGCTGCGGAACGCCCGGATCCAGGAGCTGCACGTCCGCGACTTCTCCGTCGCGGACCGCACGTCGCGGCACCCCGGCCAGTACCTGGCCTTCACGGACACCTCCTCCGCGGGCATGCGGCACCTGCGGCAACTGGCCGCCTCCGGCACGTCGTACGTGCACCTGCTGCCCGTCTTCGACTTCGCGACGGTCCCGGAGCGGCGGGCCGACCAGGCCACGCCTCCCTGCGACCTGGGTTCGTTCCCCGCAGACTCGGACAAGCAGCAGGAGTGCGTGGGCAGGACGGCCGCCCGCGACGGCTACAACTGGGGCTACGACCCGCTGCACTACACCGTGCCCGAGGGCTCGTACGCCACCGACCCCGAAGGGCCGCGCCGGACGCGGGAGTTCCGGCAGATGGTGCAGGGGCTGGCGGGCGCCGGGCTGCGGACGGTCATGGACGTCGTCTGCAACCACACCGCCGCGTCGGGCCAGGACGACAAGTCCGTCCTCGACCGGATCGTCCCCGGCTACTACCAGCGCCTGCTCGACGACGGCACGGTGGCCACCTCGACCTGCTGCGCCAACACCGCGCCCGAACACGCCATGATGGGCAAGCTCGTCGTCGACTCCGTCGTCACCTGGGCGAAGCAGTACAAGGTCGACGGCTTCCGCTTCGACCTCATGGGCCACCACCCCAAGGCGAACATTCTTGCGGTGCGCAAGGCGCTCGACGCCCTGACGCCCGCCAAGGACGGCGTGGACGGCAAGGCGGTCATCCTCTACGGGGAGGGCTGGAACTTCGGCGAAGTCGCGAACGACGCCCGTTTCGTCCAGGCCACCCAGAAGAACATGGCCGGCACCGGCATCGCGACCTTCTCCGACCGCGCACGCGACGCGGTGCGCGGCGGCGGCCCCTTCGACGCGGACCCCAGGGCGCAGGGCTTCGGTTCCGGCCTGTACACGGATCCCAACGGCGCGCCGGTCAACGGCAGTCCGCAGGAGCAGCGGGCCCGGCTGCTGCACGACCAGGACCTGATCAAGGTCGGCCTGACGGGCAACCTCGCGGACTTCCGCTTCACGGACTCGACGGGGCACGAGGTGCGCGGCGCCGACGTCGACTACAACGGCTCGCCCGCGGGGTACGCGGCCGCGCCGGGCGATGCGCTCGCGTACGTGGACGCGCACGACAACGAGACGCTGTACGACGCGCTCGCGTACAAGCTCCCGCGGTCGGTGACGCCCGCCGACCGGGCACGGATGCAGGTCGTGGCGATGGCCACGGCGGCGCTGTCCCGGGGCCCGGCGCTCTCGCAGGCCGGTACGGACCTGCTGCGCTCCAAGTCCCTGGACCGCAACAGCTACGACAGCGGCGACTGGTTCAACGCGATCCACTGGGACTGCCGGGACGGCCAGGGCAACGGCTTCGGCCGCGGGTTGCCTCCGGCGGCGGACAACGCGTCGAAGTGGCCGTACGCACGGCCACTGTTGGCGGACCCGTCCCTGCGCGCCGGCTGCGGCCCGCGGGAGGCGGCGTCGGCGGCGTACCGGGACCTGCTGCGGATCCGGACGACGGAGCGGGCGTTCGACCGGGGCACGGTGTCGTTCCCGCTGTCGGGAACGGGCGAGACGCCGGGGGTCATCACCATGCGGGTGGGTGACCTGATGGTCGTCTTCAACGCCGCACCGGACGCGCAGGCACAGGGGGTGCCTGCGCTGCGGGGTACGGGGTGGGCGTTGCACCCGGTTCAGGCTGCAGGGGCGGATGGGGTGACCAAGTCCGCTTCGTACGACCGAGGGTCGGGCACCTTCACCGTCCCGGGCAGGACGGTTGCCGTGTTCCGGTGCGGGGGTTGATGCCCCGGTCCCTCCCCCAGCTACCGCTGGGAGGTGCCCCCACTTTCGCCGTTTCTCGGGGCTCCGCCCCGAACCCCCGGTCCTCAAACGCCGGACGGGCTGATTTCAGCCCGTCCGGGTTGCGCCCCGTAGGGGCGCGGGGAACTGCGCGACCAGCCACAGCTGGCCCGCAGCCGTAAAACCAAGGGGGCTTGGGGGCTTGCCCCCAAGAAACGGCGAAAGTGGGGGCACCTCCCAGCGGTAGCTGGGGGAGGGACCGGGGCACCCCTCACTGCAGTGGCCCCAGCGTGCCGCCCCCCGAAAGCCGCGCAGCGAGCCTGGCCTGGGCGCCCTGCGCAGCAGGCACGGCAAGCAGCGGCCCCGCCGCGCTCCCGTGCACCCCGCCCGTCGCCGTGACCGACGCGACATCGCCCCCGCCCGCCGCCAAGGCGAACCAGGTGCCCCCGTGCGACTTCCACAGCACCCCGGCCAGCACCCGCGGCTCCCGCGCCCCGCACGCCGGGGAGCCCTCCGCGCGGGCGACGACCGTCGCCGGGGCGGACGGCGCCCGGAAGTCCGCCAGGACCCTGCTCCCCGTGCCCCGCCACGTCTCCGCCCGGGTGCACGACCACTCCGCACTTCCGGCCCCGCCGGGCAACGGCTGGGCCGCGAACTGCCACACGTTCACCGACCGCACCCCCTGCCCGCGCACCGTCGCCAGATGGCAGGCCGCGTGGGCCCACGCGCCGCGCGACTGCGCGCTGTCGACGTCATGCGGCCCGGTCGAGGGGGCGGGGCTGCCCGTGGTCAGCCGGGCGGGGACGAGTTCGCCGAGGTCGGTCACCGTGCGGCCGCCCAGCTGCAGTGCCGGCCAGCTCCGGCAGTCATTCGGCGTCGCCGTCCCGGCAGCGAGCGGGCTGCGCACCGCATCCGTCACCCCGTCCCCGTCCCGGTGCAGCGGCTGCCCCGCGTCGTCCGGCTTCAGCAGGTCCCGCACGGACGCGTCGCCGGTGCCGCCGCCCACCCAAGGGGCCGTCAGATAGCGGACGTTGCCGTCGGTGCGCCCGAGCACCAGCGCCGTCGCGGAGTCCTCGTCCGCCGCGTCCGTCCGCGCGAAGTCCAGCGCGGCGCCCCCGCCGTTCCCGCCCTTGGACTCCGCGTAGCGCACCGCGCGCAGCCCGTCGTAGAGCAGGACGACCGTCGCCGCGTCGACATCCCCCGCGAAGAGCAGCTGCGGCGGCCCCGCCGCGGGCCCGGCCGCGGTGCCCGGAGTCGTCGTGACCTGCACCGAGCTGCCCGGCCGCGCCCACACGGCGAGGGCGCGGCGGAGCAGGGCCGTGTCGCCGGTGCGGTTGCCGCGGGCGGGCCAGGCCGCGAAGCCGGGGCGGTCGGCGTTCTTCCAGGCGGTGGGGGAGACCCGGGTCAGCTTCGCGGGGTCCAGGGCCTGCTGGGCGGCCGCGTTCTGCGCGTACGGCGGCGCCGCCGGGCCGTCCTCGCCCCACCCGCCCGTCGGCAGGCTGAGCAGTGTCCCGCACACGACGACCGCCGCGGCCGCCGCGAGGGCGGCGCGGGTGTGCTGGCGGCGGCGCATCAGGTCCGTCGGCCGGGCCTGCAGGGAGCAGGGGTCGAACTCGACGGACTCCAGCAGCGCCGCGTCCCGGCTGCCCGCCGGGAGCCGCACCCCGTCGGCCTCGGCCAGCGCCGCGCCGGGGTCGGCCACCCCGGCGGCCTTCAGCAGCCGCCGCACGTCGCGGTCCGTGCGGGACTCCAGGGCGCGCAGCACATACGCCGCCCGGCCGGGGCCGGAGAGCGCGGCGAGGGCCTGGTCGAGGGCGAGCTCGTCGGCGCCGCCCGAGCGCGGGAACAGCCGCAGCCCCCACACCTGCGGCAGCAGCGGCGGCAGCTGGCCAGGGCGCGGCAGCTGCCAGCGCCCACGAGGGAGCCCGGCGTCCAGCGCCGCCCGCAGCACCCGCTGCCGCACGTACGCGTACCCCGGGTCGTCGCCGTCCCGCGGCCCGGGCACGGCGGCGGACGCCACTTCGGCGCCCCGGCTGCGCGGCAGTGCCCGCTGTACGAGGGCGTGCGCGGTGAGAACCCGCCGATTGCGGCCCAGGGAGGGCGGGAGCACCAGGTACCCGAGCCTCACCAGCCGCGGATAGTGCTCGATGAGCGCGGCCTCGGCCTGCTCGACGTCGACGACAGCGTGCTGCTCCACGTAGGTAGAACGAGTGATTGGTCGGATGGTCACTTCGTCGAACGCCTGTGCCCCGTCAGGGGTGCGGGGAACTGCGCGAGCAACCAGGAACAACCCGCACCCGAAGAACCGGCCGCCCCCGCGGAGCGGACCGGCTAGGCCCGGTACCGCGCCCGGATCCGCTCCACGGCCTCGGCGGAGACGCCGAGGCCGTCCCGCACGTACCGCTCCACGTCCCCGTACCGGCGGGTCATCTCCTCCAGGGCCGTCGCCAGGTACACCGGCCGGACGCCCAGGATCGCGTCCGCGATCTCCGGGTCGCCGCCCGCCGCCGTGAAGCGGTCGATGACGGACCCGAAGGCGGCCTTCACGGCCGGGTTGACGGCGAGGTACTCGCGCTCGGCCGTCGCCTCGTCCGCGCCGAGCAGCAGCAGGATCACGGTGGCCGCCCAGCCCGTGCGGTCCTTGCCGGCCGTGCAGTGGAAGAGCAGCGGGCCGCAGTCCGGCTCGGCGAGCGCCGACAGCAGCGTGCCGTAGGCCCGGCAGGCGGACTCGGCCGTCACGAACGCGCGATAGGCCTCGCCGAGCAGCTTCTCCGCCTTGCCGCCGCCCAGGTGCTGCTCGGCCACCGCAGGGCTGCCGAGGACGTCCTCCAGGCGGGCCGGCACCTGCTCGCCGCCGGTCACGGCCGTGGCGCCGTCCGCCATCACGTCGGCGACGATCAGCCGGGCCTCCGCCGGCAGCGCGTCGGGGCGCGCCGTCCGCTCGGTCTCGCTGCGCAGGTCGACGACCGTGTGGATGCCGAGGGCGGCGACGGCCGGGTCGGCCGTGGGGTCGAGCCGGTCCAGTTGGCCGGAGCGCAGGAGCAGGCCCGGGCGGACCGCGGAGTTGCCGGAGAGCGCGATACCCCCGAGATCGCGGAGGTTGATGATGGTGGAGGCATCGATCTGCTGCGGCATGGGGGGCGTCTCCCGTCTGGCTGAACCTTGTTCCCCCTCATTGTGAAGAAGGTCGCCGGAGTCCGCGACGGCGGGCCCCTGCGGGGGACGGCCCTCACGTCATGACGAAGTCCGCCTCGTCGAAGCCCGGCGCCACCACGCACGACACCAGCACCGGCTCGGTGCCCGCGGGCTCCGCCGCCTGCCACACGCCGCCCGGGATCAGCACCTGCGGCCGCTCCCCGTGCTCGACGCCGGGGCCGAGGACCAGCTCGACGGCCCCGGCCCCGGCTCCGTCCGGGGTCTCGCCCGTGCCGCCGAGGAGCAGCCGCAGCGGGCCGCCGCGGTGCCACAGCCACATCTCGTCGGAGCGGACCCGGTGCCAGCGGGAGGTCTCGCCGGGGTGGAGGAGGAAGTAGATGCCGGTCGCGAACGCCCGCGGCCCCTCGTACCCCTCGGGGTGCGCGGAGGCCGTGGTGCGCCACGTCTCCTTGAACCACCCGCCTTCGACGTGCGGTTGGAGGCCGAGGAGAGTAACGAGACCGGAGATGTGGTCGCCCATGGCTCCAGCATCCCACTCACCCGCCCCGGTAGGGCAGATGTCAGATGTGGGACGGCGGCGCGTACTTGTAGCCCACGCGCCGGACGGTGACGATCGACGAGCGGAACTCGGGGCCCATCTTGCGGCGCAGCCGGGCGACGTGGACGTCGACGGTGCGGCCGTCGCCCACGTGTCCGTAGCCCCACACGGTGGTCACCAACTGGTCGCGGGTGTGCACCCGGTGGGGGTGTGCCACGAGGTGGGCCAGCAGCTCGAACTCGAGGTAGGTGAGGTCCAGCAGCCGGCCCGCGACGCGGACCGTGCGGTCCTCGGGGTCGATGCGCACCAGCGCGTCGCCCTCGGTGACGGGCGCGGGTGTGGCGGGGGTGGCTGGTTCGGCAGGTGTGGCAGGTGCGGTCACGGTGGCCGGTACGGGTGCGGCGCCGGGGAGGCCCGCCCGGTCGGCCGGGACCAGGACCAGGTAGCCGACCATCGGCGGCTGCCCCGGCAGGGCGGGCAGGGTGTGCTGCGGTGCGGGCAGCCAGGTGGCCCCCGCCTGCAGCAGGTCGGCGACGGCGGCCGGCGGCGGCACCTCGCCCGGGGCCACGGCGCGCAGCCGGTGGCGGGGGGCGGACGCGTGCGGCGCGGTCAGGGTACGGAGGTTCGACATGGAGAGCTCAGCTCTTTCGCGCGAGGGACCGTCGAGAGGACGTGCACGTGCGCGGGCCGTTGGCCGGGTACGGTCCCGGCGGCTGACTTCGACGAAGGGGTCAGCGGAAGGAGTGGGCCTGCGCGGAGGTCGCGCGACAACACACTCGGTCGAAGTCGTGGTGCTGGCGGGAAGGCCAGAAGGGCTCGAGGTCGCTGCGACCCGTCGCGGTGTTCTGGAGGCTGGCCATGCCCCTATTGAAGCATGGCCGTCGCCCCTGCAGGAGCCCCTTTTCCGGGTCCTTTCCGGACCCTTCCGCAGTTACCGCCGGACACCCCCTGCCCGGCGCCCCGCGCGGCATCCGGGCCGGTCAGAGCGGCTGCACCCGCTTGCGCCAGTCCAGTGGGGCCACGCATATCGCGCGGTCCGGGTCGCCGTCCCACTCGGCCGGCAGCCCGGCCTCCGTGAGCGCCGTCACGATCTCCTGCCCGACGGCGGCCGTCGCGCTGCCGTCCTCCGCACCATCCTCCGCCCCGGCCGTACCGCCCTCGTAGCCGCCGTACAGCAGCCACAGGCCGTGGCCCTCGGCGGCGCGCTCGGTGTGCTGGTAGTGGAAGAAGACGAAGCCGCGGTCGCCCTCGGCCGCCTCGCCGCGGATCTCCTCCAGGCCGCACTTGCTGCAGCAGGTGAAGTGCATGCGGGCCGTGATGCCGGCGGCGGCGAGCACGGTGAAGGCCGCCTCCAGCCGGTCCACGTCCGTCACCTCCGGCCAGCTCTTCTGCTCGGTCAGCTGCTCCTGCCACAGCCGCTCGACGATCACCCGGGCCGCGGCCGGGGACACGGGGGTGACGCCCTCGTCGTGGAAGTAGTCGGAGACGTCCTCGGCGACCTCCTCGGGTGAGTCGAAGCCGCACCGGATCAGCAGCCTGGCCTGCTCCTCGGCCTCCTCCAGCAGCTCGGGGTCGAGAGCGTCCGCGCCCTCCCCGGGGGCGTCCTCCGACAGCTCGACCCGCTGCCACGCGTGGCCGTCCGCCCAGCCCTCGGCCTGCCCGGCCCAGGCCACGAAGACGGCCGTGACCTCCTCGGCGCTGCCCAGCCGCGCCCCGAAGTGCCGCTCCGGCGAGCCGTCGCGGTACTCCACCTCGTACGGCCCGTCCCCCTCGTGCCACGTCTGGATGTAGTGGTCGGCGCCGCCGCCGGTCCGCTCGGCCACCGCGAACCTGTCGCCCTCGCCGCCCAGCCGGCCGATCAGCCGGGCCAGCTGCTCGGCGGTGAGCGGCGAAAGCACCTCGCCGGGCTCGGTGTTGACGGTGATGGGCAGCATCGACGGACCCCCTCGCTCGAAGGGCCGCCCCGCGATCAGCGACCCGTTGCGAGCATCCTGACACCACCCACTGACAGCGAGGTCAGCTGGCCCCCGCTCCCGCGATCAACGGGTAGTGGTCGGACAGGTCGGTGTAGGTGTACTGCTTGCCCCAGCTGGAGACGGTCCACGGCGCGGACTGCTCCTTGACCACGGTGTTCCGCCAGTTCGCGGGCCGGGCGTGGCCCTTGAAGTGGAGGACGTGGTCGAGGTCCTCGCGGGGGTCGGTGGGGTAGCGGAAGGAGGCGATCGAGTTCTCCTTCGTGTCGAAGGAGTACGGGTGCCCGGTGCGGGCGTCGGCGGCGACGAGGCCCGCGTCGTTCAGCATCGAGGCGTATTCGGGGCTGCGGGAGTCCACGTTGAGGTCGCCCGCGAGCATCACCTGTTCGTCCGCCGGGATCTTCTTGGCGTCGAGGAAGGCGCCGATCTGCCGGAACTGCCTGGCCCGCAGCGCCGCCGGCTCGCCCGTCCTGCAGCCGCTGTCGGTGGACTGTGTGTGCGTGCCCACGACATGCACCTTGGTGCCGTTCACATTCAGCACCGCATAGGCGAATCCCTTGTTGGACCACCAGTCCGAGCCGCAGGCGTCGTTGTAGATCACCTGTTCCTTGCGGACGATCGGCCACTTGCTGAGCACCGCGACCCCGCCGTCCTCCGGAGTGGTCGTGGAGTAGTTGCCGCCGGTCGCGTCCCAGCCGTCCTTGCCCCGGCCGACGACCGGGGTCTGGTACGGATACTGGTCCGCCGCACGGGACTTGAGGGTGTCCGAGGCGCCGTTGTCGAAGGCCTCCTGGAGGACGACGACGTCGTTCCCCCGGAAGAAATCGGCGGCCGCTATCTCCTTGGCCCGGTGCTCCTGGCCCCAGTTGGGATAGAGATTCGTGGACATCAGGAAGGTGTTGTACGTGAGGACCTTCACCTGCGGCACGGCGGCCGCCTGTGCGGCCGGGGCGGGAAGGGCCGTGACGAGCGCGGCGGTGGCGGCGGCGAGCAGCGTGGCGGATCTGACGGTCTTCGTGGACGGCACTGTCTCTCCTTGAGGAAGGGGCGGGTGCGTGGCACGGGGCCGCCCCCATCAAAGCACGCCGTTTTACCCAAAGATGACTAGTAGTTTGCCTTGGGGAAACGGAAAGCGGAACCCTGTTCCGCGGGCCGGGACAGCAGAATCGACCTCTGTGGGAACCCGCCCCTGGCGCCGCCTCGCCGCAGCCCTCCCGTTCTCCCAGAGCCTGCGCACCCGGCTCGTGATCGCCTTCCTGGCAGTCTCCGCCCTCAGCGCGCTGATCACCGCCGTCCTGACCTTCCGCGAGGCCCGCGAGGCGATCCTGCAGCGCACCCAGACCACCGCCGTGCACGACCTGCGCACCCAGATCGACTCCCTCGCCCCCGCCCTGCCCTTCCCGCCCAGGCCGCAGGACCTGCAGAACTTCGCCCTCCAGCTCGACCGTGCCGGCGGCTCCCGCAACTGGCGCACCTCCGCCGCCTACGGCAACGGCCCCGCCGTCCCCGAACGTCTGCCCGGCAACGCCAGCGTCGTCACCGACGCCCTGCGCAGCGCGGTGCGCGACCGCAACGAGCCGTTCTACCAGCGCGTCGAGCGGAACGGCGGCCCCTGGCTGACCATCGGCATGCCCGTCACCTTCACCGGCACCGGCCACAAGGCCTCCGGGCTCGACGTCTACGCGGAGTTCTCGCTGGCCGACGAGCGCGGCGACATCGACTCCCTGGTCACCGCCGCCCAGGCCGGAGCCGTGCCCGCGCTGGCCCTGGCCGTCGTCCCCGCCCTGTTCGCCGCCCGCCGCGTGCTCCGGCCCGTGCGGCGGCTGCGGCAGGCCGCCGAGAAGATCACCGGCGGCGCGCTCGACACCCGCCTGAAGGTGACCGGCACCGACGAACTCGCCGACCTCACCCGCACGTTCAACGCCATGGCCGCCGCCCTGGAGAAGGACGACGCCCGGCTGCGCCGTCTGGAGGCCAACTCCCGCCGCTTCGCCGCCGACGTCTCCCACGAGCTGCGCACCCCGCTCGCCGCCATGTCCGCCGTCACCGAGATCCTCGACGAGGACGCCGGGCAACTGCCCTCCGACACCGCCGACGCCGTCCGGCTGATCAGCGGCGAGACGCGCAAACTCACCCGGCTGACCGAGGACTTGATGGAGGTCTCCCGCTTCGACGCCGGAGCCGCCGCCCTGCACCTGGACGAGGTCGACGTCGCCGACGCCCTCCGCCGGACCCTCCGGGCCCGCGGCTGGCAGGACCGGGTGACCGCGGACCTGCCCGAGGGAGTACGGGCCCGGTTCGACCCCCGGCGCATCGACGTCGTCGTCGCCAACCTCGTCGGCAACGCCCTGCGGCACGGCGGCCCGCCGGTTCGGCTGGCGGCCCGGGCGGAGGGCGGGCGCCTGCTGATCGACGTGAGCGACCACGGCCCCGGCATCGACCCCGAGGTCCTGCCGCACGTTTTCGACCGCTTCTACAAGGCCGACGCCGCCCGCGTCCGCTCCGAGGGCAGCGGGCTGGGCCTGGCCATCGCCATGGAGAACGTCCGGCTGCACGGCGGAACCCTCCGGGCGTTCAACAAGCCCGAGGGCGGCGCGGTGTTCACGGTCGACCTGCCGCTGCGGGAGGAGCCGTGACCCGGCGCAGCAGCGCATTGCTCGCCCTGTGCCTGGGTGCCGTGTGCACGCTGCCGGGCTGCGGCATCGCCCCCACCGGCCTCGTCCGCGCCGGGGAGCCCGCGACCGGCATCCAGGAACCCGGCGGCAGCTACACCACCGCCCGGATCTTCTTCCTCTCCCCGGTCGGTATCCAGGCCGTCTCCCGCCACGAGCGGACCCCGGCCGGCCCGCAGCGGGCCATGGACCTGCTGCTCGCCGGGCCCACCCCGGCGGAGCGGGCGCGCGGTCTGATCACCGAGGTGCCGGGCACGATCGGCCCGGTGCGCGCGACCGCGGCGACCGGCGCGGTGGACGTCGATCTGCCCGTTCCCGTCTCGGAGTTGCAGCCGGCCGCCGTCAGTCAGATCGCCTGCACCGCCGCCCACTCCGCGGTGCCGGGCGGCCGCCCGGCCACCGAGGTCGACGTCCGGGTGCACGAACAGGGCGGCCCGCCGTGGACGCTGCGCTGCAGCGACAGCGGCAACGCCTTCCCCGTGCTGTCGTCGGCCGGGTGACCGCTCAACTCGTGTGCCATTGGCGGGCGGCCGGGCCGTGGTGGCTGCCGACGGCGCGGTCCAGGTTGGTGGCGGCGCTGATCAGCGCGAGGTGGGTGAACGCCTGGGGGAAGTTGCCGAGCGCCTCGCCCGCGGGCCCGATCTCCTCGGCGTAGAGCCCCAGATGGTTGGCGTGCGTGATCATCTTCTCGAAGACGTAGCGCGCCTCGCCGACCCGCCCGGCGCGGGCCAGCGCCTCCACGTACCAGAACGAGCACAGGTTGAACGTGCCCTCCCCGCCGGTCAGTCCGTCGCTGCCGTCCGTCCGGTAGCGGTGCACCAGGCTGTCGCTGACGAGCTGCTCCTCGATACCGCGCACCGTCGACAGGAACCGCGGGTCCTTGGGCCCGGCGAACTTCACCAGCGGCATCACCAGCAGCGAGGCGTCCAGCGTGGCGCTCTCCGGGTACTGGCAGTAGGCGCCGAGCTCCGGCGTCCAGCACTGGTCCTGCACGAAGCGGTAGGCGGAGGCGGCGGTGTCGCGCCACTGCTCGACCGGCGCGGGCATGCCGCGGTGCCGGGCGATGCGGATGGCGCGCTCGAAGGCGACCCACGTCATCAGCGCGGAGTAGGTGAAGCGCTGCCGTCCGCCGCGGGTCTCCCAGATGCCGTCGTCCGGCTCCTCCCAGTGCTTCTCCAGCCATTCGAGCTGCCGGGCCAGCGCCTCCCACAGCTCGTAGGAGATCGGCTCCCCGTGCTTGTTGTAGAGGTAGACGGAGTCCATCAGTTCGCCGTGGATGTCGAGCTGCAGCTGCTGGGCGGCGGCGTTGCCGATGCGGACGGGCCGGGCGCCCTGGTAGCCGCACAGGTGCTCCAGCACCGACTCGGGCAGCTCCGGGCGCCCGTCGATCCCGTAGAGCACCTGGAGCCCGGTGCCCGGGGGCGCCTGCACGCAGCGCTGGTGCAGCCAGTCGATGAAGGCGGCGGCCTCCTCGGTGAAGCCCAGGCGCATCAGGGCGTAGAGGGTGAAGGCGGCGTCGCGGATCCAGGTGTAGCGGTAGTCCCAGTTGCGGCCGCCGCCCGGGGACTCCGGCAGCGAGGTGGTCGCGGCGGCGACGAGGGCGCCGGTGGGCTGGTAGACGAGCAGCTTGAGCGCGAGGGCCGAGCGCTCGACCGTTTCGCGGTAGCGGCCCTGGTAGGTGGAGTGCCGCAGCCAGCCGTCCCAGTACTGCAGCGTCTTGTCCAGCAGCCGGGTGGCCTCGGGGCAGTCGATGGAGCGCATCGTGCCGTCGTCCGGCTCGCCCCACTGGGCGGCGAGCTCCAGCGACTCCCCGGGGCCCAGGGTCACCGTCGCGCACGCGGCGTCGCCGTCCACCTGCAGCGGGACGGACGAGCGCAGCACGAGCGTCCCGGCGGGACTGGTGAAGACCGCCCCGGCACCCTCCACCAGGCGCACGGCGTGCGGGGCGCGGGCGTAGTCGAAGGCGGGCCGGCAGCGCACCTCCACGGTGGCCCGCCCGCGCAGCACCCGCACCTGGCGGACGATCTGCCGCGCACCGGAGGCCGGGCACGACGGGTGGTCGGGCACCATGAAGTCGTACAGCTCGGCGACCGCGCGCTGGGCCAGGAAGCGGGTCAGCAGCACGTTCGAGTCGGGCATGTACATCTGCTTGGTCCGCTCGACCTCGCGGACCTTCACGGAGAACGAGCCGCCGATCCCTGCGTCGAGCAGCGAGCCGAAGACGGCGGGGGAGTCGAACCGCGGCAGACAGCACCAGTCGATCGTGCCGTCGACCCCGACCAGGGCCACGGTGTGCAGGTCACCGATGATCCCGTGGTCCTCGATCGGCAGGTAGCCGCGGGCGTCGCCGATCCGCTGTGCATCGAGTGCGTGCTTCATGGGTGCCGCTCCCTCCCGCCTCGTCGCGGGACATGCCACACCACCCGTTATACCGCTGTACGGGCCGTACGTCCGGTGCGGCCCTGGTCAGCGCCTGCTTCTGGCCAGGGCCTCCCGGACGGCCTCCTCGGTGCGGCCGACGACCGCGGAGCCGTCGTCGGCCGTGATGATCGGCCGCTGGATGAGCTTGGGGTGCGCGGACAGGGCGGCGATCCAGCGGTCGCGCGCCCCTTCGTCCCGCGGCCAGTCCTTCAGCCCGAGCTCCTTGGCGTCCGCCTCCTGGGTGCGCGTGATGTCCCACGGCTCCAGCCCGAGCCGGCCGAGGACGGTGCGGATCTCGTCCTCCGAGGGCACGTCCTCCAGGTAGCGGCGGACGGTGTAGCCGGCGCCCTCGGCGTCGAGCAGCGAGAGCGCGCTGCGGCACTTCGAACAGGCGGGATTGATCCAGATCTCCATGCCGCACACGCTACCGCGGGGGGCCGGAAAGCAGGCTTCGAACGCGCTTCAAATGGCGCCTGACCAGGGGCGTTTGTCAGTGCCCGGCAGTAAAATGGAGGGTGTTGAGAGAGGCTGTACGACCACTCACAGGGGGATACCGATGGGCGCAGCCACGACGTTTGACACCCTTCCCAAGCAGAGGATGCCCGCAGGCCGCCCGAGGGCCTGGTACGAGGCGCACAACCGCCAGCTGAAGGCGATGCGCCTGGCGATAGCGCTGCTCCACTCCGGGGTGTACCGGCCGGAGCAGGCGACCGACAAGAAGATCCGCGCGACGGCGGAGCGGATCGGGGTGCACCCGCCGTCGGAGACGACGTGCCGCCTGGTGCGGGTGCTGATCCAGTTCGCGAACTGAACGCCGGGGGTGCCGGGGGCCTCGGCCCCCGGCACTCATCCCACGGCCGGCTTCGGCTTCCGCCGCTTCCCGGTGAGCAGCTTCACGCCCGGCTTCTCCACGTACTCGTGGAGCACGACCGCTCCCGCCAGGGCAATGGCCATGACCAGCCCCGCCTGCACGGTCATGCTGAGGGCCATGTGGTGCTGCTTGAGGAAGTAGTTGGTGCTGTAGATGACCATCTCGTGCACGAGATAGAAGGCAAAGGAGACCTCACCCAGATACACGAGCACCCGGTGCCGGAAGGGCGACTCCTCCCCGCGTGCATCGGCCCGCGCGGCCGCCGCGATGGTGAGCGTGTACGGGATCACCGTGGCCGCGCCCCAGCGGTACTCGTAGGGCAGCAGGTGCACCACGGCGAAGACCGCCGTCACGGACAGGGCGACGCTCACCGCCACGCCCGGGCCGCGCCAGGCGCCGCTCTTCACCAGCAGGGCGAGGGCGATGCCGACGGCGAACTCGGGCAGCCGCACGGCGGGCAGCATGTAGAGGAAGTACTTCGGGTCCCAGCCGGTGGCGTGCGCGATGTCGTTCATGAACGCCGGATAGGCCACCACGAACAGGTTCCCCAGGGCGACTACGGCCCACAGCCCGCGGACCGACAGGCGCCGGATGGGCCGCACCAGGAAGGGGAACGTGAAGTAGAAGAGGAACTCGCAGCTCAGCGACCACGAGACGCCGTTGAAGCCGAACCACCAGTCGGACCGGTTGGGGACCCACGCCTGGGTCAGGGTCAGATTGCCCAGTGCGATGGCGGGGTTCAGCTTCTGCCCCATCCACAGCAGCATCAGCGCCGCGACGCCGAAGGTCACCGCGTGGCTGGGATAGATCCGGGCGAAGCGGCGCCGCCAGAAGCCGGTCACCGTGTCGTTCGGCCGCGCCGACCAGGCGAGGACGAAGCCCGAGAGGACGAAGAAGAAGGAGACCGCCGAGGGCCCGGCGAAGGTGACGTCCCTCAGCCTGCCGAGGTGCTTGGGGGTGCCCACGGACTGGTCGTAGGCGAAGTGGTAGCAGAAGATCAGCAGTGCCGCGAACCACCGCAGCCCGGTGAGCGAGTCCAGCCGCGTCTGCCGGCCGGGGGCGCTGCCGGCGGGCGACTCGGGGGCCTCGGGGGCGGCGGTGGGCCGGGCTATGAGGCTCACTGCGGAACGTCCGTCGTCCACCGGCTCCCCGGAAGTGTCGTGGGCCGTGGCGGGAACAGCCCTGTAACCCGCGCCGCGCGCGGATGTATGGCAGGCATGTGTCTTCCTTCGGGGAGCCGCGGGAGGTCTGCTGTGCCGGGCGTGGCTGCTGCGGTCAACCTTTGCCGACGATGACCTTTTCTATCAGCTGCAGCGGTTTTACCGACCCTTGAAGAAGACGCGGGATGCGTGAGGATCGCAACACCGAGAGTGGCGGCTGGGGCACACCGAGGGCGCATGGCCCGAAAATCTCTTCGACGCACCCACCCCCCTTATGTACCGTTTTTCCATGGATGTCACGCTCCAGCCCCTCACCACGGCAGACGCCCCGGCTCTCGCGGTGCTGCGCGAAGAAGTCGAACACACCGACAGGACCGGCATGCACGCCGACGAGGCCGACGTCCTGGACGAACTCACCGACCCCAAGCTTGACTTGGCGAAGAACGCGGTGGGCGTGTGGCAGGCCGGACGCCTGGCGGCGTACGCGATGGTGTACGAGCCGGACCACGTCCGGGAGATCGCCCGCTTCGCCGGCGCGTCCGCCGTCCACCCCGCCTGGCGCCGCCGGGGGATCGGCGCGCAGCTGACCGACTGGATGCGCACCCGGGCCCGGGCGATGCGGGACGAGCGCCACGCGCGCGTACCGGGAGAACTGCTGATCGACGGGGTGGACACGAACGAGGGCCTGGCGGTGCTGGCCGCCCGCGCCGGGTTCGCGCCCTGCCGCCACTGGTTCGGCATGGCGCACGACCTGCGGGACGGCCGCCGCCGCACCGTGCCCGTACCGACCGGGCTGCGCCTGGTGCCCTTCGACGAGACCTACGACGAAGCGACCCGCACCGCGCACAACGAGGCCTTCCGCGACCACTGGAACCACACCGGGATGGACCGCACCGACTGGGACACCTGGATCACGGGCGCCCGCTCGTTCCGCCCCGGGCTCTCCGCCCTCCTGCTCGACGCGGAGGGGCAGGTGGCGGCGTACCTCCTCGCCGACGAGTACGTGGCCGACGGAGCGGCCACCGGACGCCGCTCCTGCACCATCGGCCACCTGGGCACCCGCCCGGCCCACCGCGGCCGCGGCGCGGCGCACACCCTGCTGGCACACACCCTGACCGAGGCCGCGCGCCACGGCTACGCCAGGGCGGAGCTCGTCGTCGACACCGCCAACCCGACCGGGGCGCTGGGGCTCTACGAACGGACGGGCTTCGCGGTGGAGCGGACGTACGTGACGTACGCGCGTGCGCTGGACTGAGCCTCAGGAGCGCTTGAGGGTGATGGCGCCGCTGCCGGTGGTCAGGTCGAGCCGGTGCTTGCCGGCCGGGTCGTTGGAGAGGGCGATGTCCTGGCCGCCGCTGCCGGTCCTGGTGACGATCTGGTACGACCCGTCGGGCACGGCGACCGTGACGGCGCCGCTGCCGGTCTCCGCCCGGACGTCCTGGGGCGAGGACACGGCGAGGTCGACGGCCCCGCTGGAGGTCTCGGCCTTCACGGGCCCGCCCGTGAGCCCGTGACCGGTGATCGCGCCACTGCCGGACCGCATCTCGACGGAACCGTTGATGTCGTCCAGGTCGATGGCACCGGAGGCGGTCGCCACGTGCACCGCGCCCGTCCTGGAGAGCTTCACCGCACCGCTGGAGGTCTCACCGGTCACGGGTATGCCCGCCGGCAGGTCGACCGTGTAGGCCACCGAACAGTCGTTGCCGCAGCCGCCGAGCACCAGGACACCGTTCTCGACGCGATGCGTGGCCGCGTCCGGGCGGTCCCCGCCGTACTCGACGTAGCGGTGCAGGCTCACGTCGGCGGCGCCGTGGACGCCGTGCAGGGTGACTGCGCCGGACCCGCTGTCCAGCCGCACCGCGGTGATCTTCTGGGACAGGGTGGTGTCGTCCTCGAAGTTCTTCCTCAGCATCCCGCATGCGCCGAGTCCGCCGACGGCGATGCCGGTCGTCACGAGAGCGGTGAACAGACGAAGACGCGCGCGCATGGAAATTCCCCCGGGTCGAGCCTCCTTCCTTGTACGGAGGCAATCCGGAAATCCTAGGCGCCGGGCCCGCCTTGGACGAGGAGCCTCTCCAGCGCGGCGACGTACTTGGCGACGCCGTGATCGCGAAAGGCGTCTCCGGCACCGTCCCACATGTCTTTCGCGACATGCCCCAAGTGCTCCATGCGCTCCCCGAACCCCCCGAGCAGCCCCACCGATTCCCGCACCGCGCCCACGGCGTCGATGTGCCGCAGGGCCTGCGCATGCCAGTAGAGGGGCTCGGGCGGCAGGTGCGGTACGACGTCCTTGTCGTTGACGAACCGGTACATGCGCCCGGCGAACGCCTTGTCGTGCGCGTCGGCGAGCGCACGGTCGCAGGTCCGCGGCTGCCCGAAGGTGTAGATGCCGTCCGCGGTGAGATACGGCTCCTCGAAGTGCAGCCGGCACCCGGCCAGCATGGCGAGGGCCCCGCCGAGACTGTGCCCGGTCAGCCACACCGTCTGCTGCTTGTCGCGCAACTCGGCCAGGGCGCCCTGGACATCGGCGAATATGGAATGAAGCGCCTCCCCGAACCCGAAGTGCACATACCCCAACCCGCCCGGCCCCGGCCAGGGCACTCCCTCGACATCCGAGAGCCAGTCGCGCAGCTTCCGCGGCTCCGTCCCCCTGAACGCCGTGACGATCATCCGGTCGCCGGCCATGGTGAACGCCTGGGTGTCCTCCAGGGGAAAGGGCGGGGTGAACCGCGTGCAGTGATGCCGCACACGCTCGAACCCCCACGCGGCGGCCTGCCGCTCGATGTCGGCCTCGGCCTCGTAGGCGAGCCGGGAGGCCAGTGCCATCGCGTAGGCGAGACGTGGGCTGTACGCGGTGGCACTGTGATCGAAGACGGGCACGGGCGCGGACATGCGCGGCTCCTCGGGTGTCACCGTGGTCCCAACGTGAACGATCCGTCCGGCAGTCTGGGACGACGGCCGGACAACTGTCCAGGGAACAGCGGCCCGGGGCGGGCGGATCCGGCCTCAGGCGGTGAGCCGCTGCGCGATCTCGTCGGCGCTCAGCACGAGCGCGAACCCCTTCCGCAGTACGGCGAGTTCGGGCTCCTGGCGGGACTCGTCGTCGGTGGCGGTGACGTCGGATCCGAAGACGACGCGGTACTCGCGCTCGTAGGCCTGCCGGGCGGTGGTGCCGCAGCACTAGTTGGTGAGCGTCCCCGTGACGACGACCGTGTCCCGGCCGAGGTTGCGCAGGATCGTGTCGAGGGGCGTGTCGTAGAAGGCTCCGTAGGAGGGCTTGCGGATGAGGACTTCGTCGCTCCGCCGGCCCATCGGCTCCCAGACGCACGCGGGACCGGGCCGCCGCCACCCGGTGCCGGCGTGCGGGAGGTGCTGCAGCGCGTACGGCCGGTCGAGCCCGAGGTGGGTGTCGTCGAAGACGGTCCAGACGACCGGAACCGATAACGCCCGGCACTGCTCGACGAGCGTGCGCAGCCGGGGTGCCATCCGTGTCGCGGCCGGCACCCAGTACGGGCTCCAGCCCGGGCGGACGAACTCGTCCTGCATGTCGATGACCAGCAGCGCGGTCCGTTCGGGGCGGACGGTGAACGATGCCTGCCCATGCGCATAGACGGACCGGGCCTGCGCGGTCACCCACTCCTCGGTGTAGGTCGTCATGGCGCTCTCCCATACTTCGGCACTCGATTCGAGGTACCTCGAATCGATGTGGGACCATAACAGGATGCTGGAGCTTGCGATACTCGGTTTTCTGGCCGAAGGGCCGCTGCACGGTTACGAGTTGCGCCGACGGATCGCGCAACTGAGCGGCCATGCCCGCCCGGTCAGCGACGGCAGCCTCTACCCGGCGATCAACCGCCTGGCCAAGGCGGGCCTCCTGGACCGGAGAACCGAGCCGGGCGCCTCTGCTGCCCAGCGCAACAGCCTGGAGCTGACCGACGCGGGCCGCACGGAACTCCTCCGCCGCCTGCGGGAGCCGACCGATCACGACATCAGTGACGGCACCCGGTTCTTCACGATCCTGGCATTCCTCTCACAACTGCCCGATGCCACGGACCGGCACGCGGTGCTGCGCCGCCGGCTCGACTTCCTCGAGCGGCCGGCGAGTTTCTTCTACGACGGCGACCGCCCGGTCCGCGCGGAGGACACGGACGATCCGTACCGCCGCGGCATGCTAGTCGTCGCCCGCGCGAGCAGCGCGGCGGAGCGGGCCTGGCTGCGGGAGGTGTTGGGGTAGCCGGGTGGGGTTACGCGCGAGCGACAGCGAGCAAGTGGGATCCGGCGGCCAGCAGATCCGGGTACGGCTCGGCGGCCCGTGCGGCCGCCAACGCCGCGCGGAACATGGGCGATCCGATCAGCGAGGTCCCCGTGTGCTGTTCGGTCGCCTTCAGCAGGGCCCAGGTCGGCCCCTCGATGCCGTACACCGTCGCGTCCTCGAACCCGGCGCAGCGCAGCTCTTCGACGAGTCCGTCCGCGGTGTGGAAGTACGCCGCGGTGAAGCCCTTACGGCCGGGCTCGTGGCGGCCGTTGGTGAGGATGTCCTGCACGGCATCGTGCACGCGGTCGCGTTCCAGCCACGTGGTCGCGGTGTGCTCGAAGAGGGAGGCGTACCGGCTGATGGCGGCAGCGGCGACAGGGCTGCCGGGCCGTGCAACGCGCCGGGCCTCGGCCAGGGCCTGCAGCCGGTCGGCGCGGTCGAGCAGGTGGTAGAGCGGGCCGAGAAGCAGGACTGCGTCGTAGGAGTCGTCGGCTGCGGTGAGCTTGCGGGCATCGCCGAGTTCGGTGGTGCAGCCGGCATGCCGGGCCTGTTCGATGTGCCGTGTCACCGGGTCGACGAGGTGCACCCGGTAGCCGTCGTCCGTGAGCCACTGCGCGTGTGCCCCGGGCCCGCCGCCCACATCGAGGATGCGGGCCGGTGCCGGTGGGAGGTGGCGGCGGAGGAGTTCCTGCGTGCGGACCATCTCCAACACGCCGTCGGCCGTGGAGGTCAGGCGCGTGGCCTCGTCGAACGTCTCCGTGTAGAAGCCGATGATCTCGGGATCCACGGGGGGAGGGGTGGTCATGTGGGGGATGCTCTACCTTGACCGGTCAACCTGTCCAGAGGAACTGGAGTGTTGGGCCATGCCGATGTTGAAGTATGAGCAGATCGCGGACTCGCTGCGGCGGCGCATCACCGAAGGGGAGTTCGGCCCGGGTGATCTCCTGCCGTCGGGCAGGGACTTGTGCGAGCAGTGGGGCGTCTCGCGGGCAACGGTCAACAAAGCGTTCGACGTCCTGCGTGCTGACGGCGTGGTGGTGGCACGGCAGGGTCTGGGCTTTCGTGTCACGGAGACGCCGGTTGCCCGGTCGGCGGGCGGACGCAGGGCCGAACACACCCGGGTGTCCGGCGGGCGCCCCTTCCGTCGGCTGGGCACTCCGGTCAGGGAGGTCCCACCTGCGCACGTCGTTGAGGCGCTGGGCCTTCGGCCCGGTGAATTCGCTCTGCGCCGGGACCGCCTGATGCTGCTCGATGATGGCTCGCCGCTGTCTCTGGTGAGTGCCTGGTTCCCGCCGGACATCGCCAACCGTTGCCCGAAGCTGGCGCAGGCCGGACCGATCGCAGAGGGGACCACCCACTACGTCACTCGCGAGACTGGCCGTACCCCCGTTCAGGGCACCGATACAGCAACGGTCCGGCTTGCAACCGCTGCCGAGGCCGTGGAGCTCGGACGTGAATGCCCACTGGCCGTGGCCGTGGACCTGCATGTTGCCTACGACGGCGCTGGATTGGCGCTGGTGTGCGAGGAGGGGGTGACCCCGTCGGAGCTGTGGGAGCGGGGCGACAACTATCCCATGGGTGCGCCGAGTTGACGAATGGCTTGACTGGACCGGTTTACCGGTCCAGTGTGGTGATGTGGCGCAGGCCACATCACCACGCGTCATTGGAGGGCGTTCCTTTGATCTCCCATGCCACCCCGGTCAAACGGGACATGACTTACGACCGGCGTGCACAGCAGACGGCCGTCCCGATCGACATCCATCATCGGGATGGTACGGCCGAGCGAACGCTGTTGATCCTCACGCCGGACGAGATGGAGTCGCTGGCGATTCGGCTCGAGCAGGCGATTGACAAGCGCCATGCGGTTCCGGTGGAAAGCCGCTGCCGAGCCGCAGAGTGACGGGTCTGACGTCGGATTTGCGGCGCCGCGGCCGGTCGCCGGAATCCAACAGTAGGTAAGGCAACCGATTGAGGCGAGAGGGGTGGCCTGGGGGCGCCCCATCGCCCGTCCGCCCCCTCTCCCGCCCGCGTTCAAGACCGTGCCGCCCCAGACGTTCCTGTTCGACGCCCCCAGCCTCCTGGCCGGCCTCGGTCAGCACGGCTACCGCACCATCTGCGTCGGCGGGGTGACCTACTTCTCCCGCGAGACCCCGCTCGGCAGCGTGCTGCCCGCAATGTTCGACGAGGACCACTGGCGGCCCGAGTTCTGCTCGCCCGAGATCGACTCCACCCGCCACCAGGTGGACCAGGCACTCGACCTCGCTGACCGTCACCGCGGCCGGCCGCTGCTGCTGTTCGTCAACGTCTCCGCCACCCACGTCCCCCACGGCCACTACATCGGCCGGCCCGCCGACACCACCACATCCCAGCGGGCCGCGCTCGCCTACGCCGACGAGCACCTCGGCCGCCTGATCACCACCCTGACCGCCAACGACCGCTGGCTGGTCATCATGTGCGCCGACCACGGCGACGCCTACGGCGACGACGGCTACCACGGCCGGGGCATCGCCCACCCCGTCGTGATGAATGTTCCCTATGCCGCCACCGTGCTCCAAGGGCGCCGCTAGGCTCGCGAAGCATGAGCGATGAGGTTCACCGGCGAGGCCCGGCCCGCGACGCCGCCGTGGTGGTGGCCCGCGACGACCAGGGCCTCGTCGCCATCCTGACCGCCGACTTCCCCCGCCACGGCGGCGAATACCTGTTCCTGCCCGGCGGCCGCCGTGAGAACGGCGAGAGCCCCCAGCAGTGCGCACAGCGAGAACTCCAGGAAGAAGCCGGCATCACTGCCAAACGCTGGCAGCCCCTGGGCACGTACGCCATCACCCTGGAGTCCACCGCCCGCATCCACCTCTACCAGGCCCGCGACCTCACCCTCGGCCCACAGCAACTCACGCCCACCGAGGAAGACTTCAAGCTCTCCTGGTGGCCCATGGCCGACGCCATCACCGCCGCCGCCGAGGGCCGCTTCCTCCTCCCGGCCGGCCCCCTCGCCCTGCTGCTGGCCGAACGCGCCCGATAGCGCCCCACGAGCCCGCCCGGCCCGGGCCGTTGTCGTACCCCGCCGCCATCATGAAGCCCATGGGCGACACCCGCGGCCTTCCCAGCCACCTGCGACCGGCAGATCCCCGCCTGGGCCCCGACTGTCGGATCCGGCTGGGCGGCCCTGCTCGACCAACTCCACCGCGACCTGCTTGCCCTGGACCCCGACTACCGCATCGACTCCTTCGCCGTGAAGAGGTTCATGTGGTGCTGGCCAGGGAGTTGGCGCCGTACGCGCGCATCCACGTCATGCAGGCATGCCGCCCGCAAGGGGTCGGGCGTTGTGCTCGGCCGGGCGGTAGTCGGACCTCTCATCAGCGTCTCCAACGGCACCCTCGGGCTCGGTGACACCACCTCCCAGGTCGTCGGTTCGACAGAGGGAACAGTCATGCCGGGCCCGGAGGCCAGCGGCCCTCTTGCAGGACCGCGAAGAAGATAACGGCGGAGTTCGGCCCGGGTGATCTCCTGCCGTCGAGCAGGGACTTGTACGAGCACGGTCGGCGGGCGAGGAGGGGCCGGGTGGCCTGGGGGGGCGCCCCATCCCCCGTTCGCCCCGCTCACAGTGCGGTGACACCCGATCCGTGAGCCACTGAGCAAGGGGCAGGGTGATCGACATACGGATGTGACCGCGAACCGGAGGAGCCATGGCGCGCATGCCGGGCGCCGCTTGGCGCCCCGTTCGTAATCATTCGCAGGGAGGGGTTGTCGAGCATCGCGGGCTCGTCCTGCACGTGCAGTTGGGCGACAACTCGCCCTACGACTGGTTCAACATCGAGAAATCCCAGGCCTCGTCGGACTTCTGGGTCTCCAAGCACGGCGTGATCGAGCAGTTCGTGGAAACCGGCACCGACCGGGCCTGGGCTCAAGGCAAGGGGAATGCCTATTACGCCTCGGTGGAGACGGAGGGGTATCCGACGGAGCCGTTGACCGACGCGCAGGTCGAAGGCGTTGCGAAGGTGTACGCCTGGGGGCGCGAGACGTTCGGCTGGCCCCTCCAGGTGGTGGACTCCACCACTGAGAAGGGGTTCACCTATCACGGCGCGGGAGGCGTGGCCTGGTGCAATCACCCCGACTGCCCGGGGGCGCTGCGCAAAGCGCAGCGCCCCCGCATCATCGCCCTGGCCGGTGAGCTCACCGGGGGCTGATCAGATCCGGTCCGCCGCGATCAGCAGGTAGTGGAAGCTGCCCTCCTTGTACGCGGTCAGGAACGGGTCCTCCACGCCGGTGGCGAGCGAGGACTGCGCCCGCAGCTCCCAGTAGGGGATCGTCGCGGCCGTGAGGTCCACGACGTTCATCGGGACGAGGCCGTTGGCGGCCATGGCCTTGAAGTAGGCGCTGCGCGGGTGGATGTTGCACGTGTAGTGCTCGTCGATGCGGCTGACGGCCTTGGAACGGCCGCCGGTCACGTCGTTGTAGCAGCCCGTGATGACGACGTAGCGGCCACCGAACTGCAACTGGCGGGCGTGCTCGGCGAAGAGGGCGAACAGGTCCACGTACATCGTGGACTCGTTGTTCCAGATGCTGCGGAACGCGCCCGTCGGGAAGCCGGTGTCGAGCATGTTGCGGAAGTGGTAGCGGACGCTGTCGTCGACGCCGCGCTTGCGGGCCTGGTCGTTGGCGAAGTCGACCTGGGCCTGGGAGATGGAGACGCCGTCGACCTGGCAGCCGAAGCGGGCGTTGGCCATGATGCTGGTGCCGCCCCGGCCGCAGCCGGCGTCGAGGAGGCGGTCGGCCGGCTGTACGTCGCCGAGGTGGTCGAGGAGGACGTCGGCCTGGGCCGATTCCAGCCGGTGGAGTTCGGCGATGATGCGCTCGTCGCGGGTGTCATCCGGGCCCTCCAGGACGGAGGGGTCGTAGTCGCCGATGCCGTAGTGGTGGTGGTAGAGGCCGTCGACGTCGCCGAGGCGCAGGTTGACCGGGTCCTTCTCCTTGTTCCAGTAGTCGGCGACCGACTGCTGGTACGCGGTGCGCAGGACGGGGGCGGCGGGGGTGGTCGTCATGGTGGAGCTCCTTGCAGTATGCGGATGTCAGGAAGTCGAGGAGGAGGCGTAGCGGGGGCTCCCGCTGTGCCAGGCGCGGTTGCCGCCCAGCCAGGCCCACACTCCGGCGAGGAAGCGGCGCAGCTGGGGCGAGCCGGTGAGGGCCAGGGCCGCCGCCTCCGTCTCGAAGGTGCGCACCAGCTCGTCGTGGACGGCCGCGCTGCGCTCGACCGCCTCGCGCGGGGAGCACCGCTCCTCCGCGGCGATGACGGTCGGCAGGTTGAACTCCACGCTCTCCGAGCGGTGTTCCTTGGCCATCGAGTACAGGTCGTTGACGAGCGTGGCGGCCGTGGAGGCCATGGTCACGGCGCGGCGCACCCGCGGGTCGGCGTACTCGGCGTGGGGCAACGCGTAGCCGCCCACCGCGTCCGTCATCGCGATGCACGGGAGGAAACTGTTGATCTGGCGGTGTGCCAGGTACTCCCAGACCGCGGGCATCCGGCCCTGGGAGCGCCAGGAGCCCTCCTGGCCGTACCCCACGAACAGCACGGCCACCTCGTGGTGCAGCCGGGCCAGTTGGGACGGGTCGGCGTACCGGGACAGGTGCGCGAAGCCGGAGCGCAGGGCGACCCGCACCGGGTCGTCGTGCAGGGCCTGCTCCACCGCAGGGGAGTAACGGAGCGGAGGGTGGGCGGGGTCGACGGCCGCGTACGCGACCCCGAGCTGTGCGCCGAGCAGGGCCGGCGCGGAGCCCATCGTCTCGTCGTCGCAGTAGTAGTCGTCCGTGGCCCACTCGGCCAGCGCGCACTTGCCCGCCGCCAGCAGCCGGTCCGGCTCGTCGGTGTCGGGGTGGGCCAGCATCATCAGGCGCCCGAAGTCCGCCGCGCGGACGCGGTCGAGCCGGCCGGCGTACAGACCGATCTCCTCGGCCCAGGCCACCAGGCGGGCGTTGACCTCCTCGGCGAGTGCGGGGTCGTCGCGGAGCGCGGGCGGGCAGTACAGGTCGGGGACGCCTGCCGCGCCCTCGGTCTCCTTCTTCCCGGCCGCGATCCGGGCGGCCGAAGTGCCCAGCCCCGTCGGCCCGGTGGGCAGGGCGAAGTCCTTCCGGCGGACGCCGCCCTGCTGCGGCGGTCCGGCGAGCAGCGTGGCCACGAGCCGCGCCACGTCGTGACGGGCCGCGGGGGCGGTCATGCGGGTCAGCAGCGACACGGAGTTCTCTCCTCCGGAACTAGCGGAACTAGGACGGCGAGCCGAAGACTTCGACGTTCTCCAGGACGCCGAGTGCATCGGGCACGAGAACGGCCGCCGAGTAGTAGGTGCTGACCAGGTAGGAGATGATCGCCTGCTCGTTGATGCCCATGAACCGGACGTTCAGGCCCGGCTCGTACTCGTCGGGTATACCGGTCTGGCGCAGGCCGACCACGCCCTGTCCCTCCTCGCCCAGCCGCATGGCGAGGATCGAGGACGTGCCCGCCTCCGAGACGGGGATCTTGCCGCACGGGAGGATGGGCACGCCCCGCCAGGCCGGCACCTGGTGGCCGCCGACCTCGGCGGTGTCGAACGCCAGCCCCCGCTTGTTGCACTCGCGGCCGAAGGCGGCGACGGCCTTCGGGTGGGCGAAGAACGCCTTCGTCCCGCGCCGCATGCTGAGCAGCTCGTCCATGTCGTCCGGGGTGGGCGGTCCGGAGTGGGTGGAGATGCGCTGGCTGTAGTCGGCGTTGTGCAGCAGCCCGAACTCGGGATTGTTGACGAGCTCGGACTCCTGGCGCTCGCGCAGCGCCTCGATGGTCAGGCGGAGCTGCTGCTCGATCTGGTCCATCGGGTCGTTGTAGAGGTCCGCGACCCGGCTGTGGACGCGCAGGATCGTCTGCGCAACGCTCAGCTCGTACTCGCGCGGCCGGAGTTCGTAGTCGACGAACGTGCCCGGCAGCACCGGCTCACCGCGGTGACCGGAGGCGAGGTCGATGGCCGCCTCGCCCTTCCGGTTCTGCGGCCGGTTCCTTTCGGCCTGGCGCCGCAGGACGTGGTCCCGCAGCCCCGCGTGGCGGGCGGCGATCTCCTGGTACGCGGCCCGGGTCAGCGTGAGCACCGTGCACGCGGTCATCGCGCGCGCCGTGAACCCCCACGTGCCCGGCGCCTCGGCCACCGCCTCCGCGCCGAAGAACCCGCCGTCGGCCAGCACGCCGCGCCGGGCCGCCTCGCCGTACTGTCCGGCGAGGAGCTTCTCGACCTTGCCGTGCGCGATCAGGTGGACGCGGTCGACGGGACGGCCCTGCTCGACGATCACCTCGCCGGGCCCGTACTCCCGCTGCTCGCACCGCCAGGCCAGCTCCTGCAGGGTGCCGGCGTCGTCGAACCCGCGCAGCAACGGCAGTTCGCCCAGCTCGGCGGGAACGACCTTGACGGAGGCCCCGTCCTGGACGAACGACACCCGCCCGTCCCCGACCTCGTACACCAGCCGCCGGTTGACCCGGTACGTACCGCCCTTGACCTCCACCCAGGGCAGCATCCGCAGCAGCCACCGCGAGCTGAGGCCCTGCATCTGCGGAACGGTCTTGGTGGTGGTCGCCAGGTTCCGCGCGGCGTCGATCCCCAGGCTGAGCTGGGCCCGGCCTGCCGTGTGCTGCTCCGGCTGCTCCGGCTGCGACATCCCCGGTTTCCTTCCATCTGGGCGCATGCATCAAGAAGGAGCCCCCGGAACGGGCCGGTCCGGCCCGGAGGGAGCTCCGCCGCGCAAGTGAAGCAGCGTCAGATGATGTTGGTCGAGGTGGCTGGATGGGGACCGATGCATTCGCGTCAAGGCGCGGGCGCCGACTTGGGCGTTGATCGCGTCCGCTATGCGGCGATAGCCTGCGTTTTGGGTGGGCGGAGGCGTGCGGTGCGACGGTCTGGGCGCCGACCGGTTCATGATCGAGGTGGCCGATAATGTGCGTCGACGTGACGTGCTCCCCGGCCTTCGAGCCGGGGAGCACACGTCGACCGTCAGTGGTGGTGCCGGCTCAGCACGACCGCGAGCGTCACCAGCACCACCAGCAGGGTGACTGCGAACGCGATCTTCCAGGGGCTGTAGGGGCGGTCACCGGTGATCTCGCCCGTCTCGGCGTTCACCATGACCTCCCACTGCTTGCCGTTGTAGACGTACGACGCGAACCACACCGGCAGCAGCAGCAACTTGTATGTCACCGACCCGTAGTTGGTGTTGACCGTGTGCACCCGCTGCCGGTCGCCGCCGATGTCCTTCTCGACGTCCTTCTTGATGACCTTGGCCATCTTCTCCTGGGCGGACTGGAAACCCGCCTCCGGCTCGACGTCGTACCGCAGGGTCCGGAATCCCGCCAGATACGCCTCCTGGTACGGCACTGCCTGGTTCAGCGACCAGGGCTCCAGCGCCTCCAGCCGGCCGGCCGGGACCTCCCCGGCGCCGGGGACGAGGACGTCGTCGAAGAACCGCTGGACCGTGCCCTGGACCGAGTACCAGCGGACCCTGGTCTCCTTGTTCTCGCCGCTCCCGACGGTGTACTCCTCGCCGCGCTCGCCGCTGTACGAGGAGGCGGTCGCGGCGTCGTACGTCCAGTGCGGCACGTACGTCCCGCGCAGGGACTCCGCCGAGTTCACCTTCTTCAGGCTGTTCGGCGCGAACCAGCGGGAGCGGGCCCACTTGCGCAGGTTGTCGTGCACGTCCTGCTTGTCCACATGGAACGGGACCAGGCCCTCGGGCACGATCCGGTCGGCAGCGGCCGAGGCGACCATGGGGGTGGCGCAGAACCGGCAGCGCCCGGAGAGGGCGTCGGTCTCGTTGGACGCACCACAGCCGGGGCACCGCAGAACCTGCCCGCGGGCCGCCCGGGGCGTGACCGGCAGGGTCGCGAGTTCCTCCCAGGCGTGCTTCCGCACCTCGCGGTTGACGGGGGCGATGGGCTGCTCGAAGCGGCAGTGGGGGCAGCGGAGGGAGTGGGTGCCGGGGGCGTATTCGGCGGTGGAGCCGCAGGAGGGGCAGGCGTAGGACTGCTGGGGGGCGGCGGGTCCCGGCTGGGGCGGCTGCTGGTAGGGGTTATAAGGCTGAGAAGGCTGATAAGGCTGCTGTGGCTGGTAGTTCATGAGGTCACAGGATCCTGGCGGTCGGTCACGCCTGCGGCGGAAGCGGCGGCGGGGTGGCGCGGAAGTGCTGGGCGAGCTCGGGGACCTGCTCCACCGGCTGCCAGGCCGCCATGCCGTCCCGCCAGGCGAGCATGCCGGGCCGTACCGCTCCGGAGCCGATGTGTCCGGTGAACGTCGCGTGGTCGTAGGGGCCCTGCTGCTGACCGTCCACGGCCACGTACCACTGGTGCTGCTGCTGACCGGGCAACGGCGGCGGAACGGCCGCACCGCCGGGCGCCGGGGCAGCGGGCGCGTAGGGCTGCTGGGGCGCGAACGCCTGCGCCATCTGCTGGCCGACGGCAATGCCGAGCCCCAGGCCGACGCCTTCCCCGGCGCCTCCGGGGTTGTTCGCCGCGTCCCGGATCGCGTCCGCCGCCTGCAGGCGGGCGTAGTTGTCGACGTTCCCGATGATGCCCATCCGGCTGCGGGCGTCGATGGCCTGCTCGACCTCGGGCGGGAGCGAGATGTTCTCGATGACGAACTTCGGGATCGAGATACCGTGCGAGGCCGCCAGCTCCTCGGTCAGCGCCCTGCCCAGCCGGTCGCCCAGCTCGTTCTGGCGCGCGGCGAGGTCGAGCATGGGAATGCCCGAATTGCCCAGCAGTCCGCCGAGCCGCCCGACGATCAGCTGCCGCAGGTATTCCTCGACCTCGTCGGTGCGGAACATCGGGTCGGTGCCGGCGAGTTCGGTGAGCAGCCGGGCGGGGTCGGTGACCCGCGCCGCATAGCCGCCGAACGCCCTCAGCCGCACCATGCCGAACTCGGGGTCGCGCACCGTGACGGGGTTCTGCGTGCCCCACTTCATGTCCGTGAACTGCCGGGTGGTGACGAAGTAGACCTCTGCCTTGAAAGGCGAGTGGAAACCGTACTTCCAGCCCTGCAGGGTCGACAGGATCGGCAGGTTCCCGGTCTGTAGCTCGTACATGCCCGGCACGAAGACGTCGGCGATCCGGCCCATGTTGACGAAAACGGCAACCTGCGACTCGCGCACGATGAGCTTGGCGCCCATCTTGATCTCGTTCTCGTAGCGCGGGTAGCGCCAGACGATCGTGTCCCGGCTGTCGTCGGTCCATTCGATGATGTCGATGAACTCGCCGCGAAGACGGTCCATGAAGCTCATGAAATTCCCCCGTTGTGCCCGTTGTGGTGCGGTTGTGGCGCGGTGTTGCCGTTGATACGTCCACGTCATCGTAGGGGTGGGCGGGGGCCGGGACGGCCTCGGGCTCTACCCGGCGGGCGGGGGCCGGAGGGGTCGCCGTGAGCGCGCGTAACCCATAAGAGGGCATCTGATCTAGGTTCGCTGCGCTCTGTCCGGTCCGGTGACCAGGACTTCGGTGGGTCGTTGCACGGCTCGTGACTGTTCGACGTCCGTATCGCAGTGACGTGTCCGATGCCCGGTGGGCCTTGATCGAGCCGGTCTTCATCCAGTGGCGGGCACGGCGGACCGGTCCCGGCACGGCGGCCCGGGTGCACGACTTGCGGGAGATCGTGAACGCGATCCTGTACGTCAACCGGACCGGGATCCCGTGGGAGTACCTGCCGCACGACTTCCCGCCGCACAAGACCGTCTACGACTACTACGCGAAGTGGGAGGCCGACGGCACCACGCAGCAAGTTCACGACCTCCTGCGCGACCGGACCCGTCGGGCACACGGACGCGCGTCCAGTCCGTCCGCGGCCGTGCTGGACGCGCAGAGCGTGAAGACCTCCTCCAACGTCGCCGAGACCGGCCAGGGCATCGATGCGAACAAGAAGATCAAGGGCCGCAAGCGCCATCTGGCCACCGACACCCTCGGCCTCCTGCTCGCTGTGATCGTCACAGCCGCCTCGGTGCACGACACCGCCGGCGGCAAGCAACTACTGGACCAAGTTGCCGTTTCCCACCCGGAGGTGGCCAAAGTCTGGGTGGACGGCGGCTACCAGAACTCCGTGATCAACCACGGGGCCCGGCTGGGCATCGACGTCGAGGTCGTGAAGCGACCCGCGACCAGCGGTTTCCAGCCCATTCGGAAGCGTTGGGTGATCGAGCGGACGTTCGGCTGGCTAATGCAGCACCGTCGGCTGGCGCGCGACTACGAAGCCCTGCCCCAGCGATCCCGGACAATGATCCACTGGGCCATGACTAACACAATGAGCCGCAAACTCACCGGAGAATCCACACCAAGCTGGCGAATTGAATCCGGCGAAACGGGCGTTCCAGCCTGAACGTTGATCAGATGCCCTCTAAGGGTGTTGCGCTGACAAAGCAGGCGGCGGCGTGGCGCGTGCGGGCTACGTTCCTGGCGTCGGGTTGCTTCGTCCGTACGCGAAGCGACCCCTGCCTCCGGCTGCAACCCGGCGTGGCAGGGGTCTACACCGGCGAGGAGATAAGAGCTCCGAAACAGATGATGAAGCATGCTAGCGGGCCCGCAGGCCGCTACCGGGATGCATTCGCAGTGCATCGGGCTTCAGCCCGGTGGTGAAGTGAATCTTGTCGTGGCGACGCGGAGCGTCGCGGATTCCTGGTCGGCGGAGCCGGGCTTCGCGTGTTCACCACCAGTGGCGCGGAGTGCCGTGATGGCCGGGTCGCGGCAGAGCCGGGTGATGCTCAAACGGGCTGGTTTTACTGCTCGATGTATTGCTTGACCATGGAGAGCGGGGGCGCCGCCGACGGTTCCGGCGAAGTAGGGCCCGGACCAGAGCTTGTTGGTCCGCCAGTAGTGCCGTGCCAGGTCGGGGGATTCCTAGC
Source organism: Streptoverticillium reticulum (assembly GCF_047456005.1). Classification (NCBI taxonomy): domain Bacteria; kingdom Bacillati; phylum Actinomycetota; class Actinomycetes; order Kitasatosporales; family Streptomycetaceae; genus Streptomyces; species Streptoverticillium reticulum. The sequence goes on from NZ_CP179755.1 coordinate 6,026,502, forward strand.
GCAGACGGCGGGAGGAGACACCCTTGGGGGGTGATCAGCTTGGTGACGGCGGCCTTGGGCGGGAAGTTCGCCAGGAGGTGGACGTGGTTGTCCTCGCCGTTGAACTCCACCAGCTCGCACTCGAAGTCCCCCGCACACCGAGTGCATGATCTCCTCCATACGCGTCAGATGAGCATCCGTGAACACCTTGTTCCGGAGGTTGGTCACGAAGACCAAGTGCACATGCATCACGAAAGCACAGTGCCGACCAGTTCTGATCTTCTGCATATTGCCCGTAACCCAAGTATGTATCGTGGCCGCCATGCAGCTTCGGTACAGTTTCCGTCTGTACCCGGACACCGCCCAGCGCACCGCGCTGGCCCGGGCGTTCGGGTGCGCCCGCGTCGTGTTCAACGACGCGGTGCGTGCCCGTGAGGACGCCCGGGAGGCGGGCGCGGCGTTCCCGACGGCCGGTGAGCTGTCCAAAAAGCTGATCACCCAGGCCAAGCAAACCGCAGAGCGCTCCTGGCTGGGAGAGGTCTCCGTCGTGGTGCTCCAGCAGGCCCTGCGCGACGTGGAGGCCGCTTACCGCAACTACTTCGCCTCTCTCAAGGGCACCCGCAAGGGACCGAAAACGGGTGCGCCGAGGTTCAAGTCCCGTAAAAATAACCGGGATTCGATCCGGTTCACGGCCAATGCCCGCTGGTCGGTCACTGACAGCGGGCGGCTGAACCTGCCGAAGGTCGGCGCGGTGAAGGTGAAGTGGTCTCGTGCCCTGCCCGTCACCCCGACCTCGGTCACCGTGATCAAGGATGCGGCCGGGCGGTATTTCGCCTCGTTCGTCATCGACACCGACCCGGCCGCCGACGCCGCCCGGATGCCTGACGGTGACCGGGCGGTCGGCATCGACCTTGGGCTGACGCACTTCGCCGTCCTGTCCGACGGCACGAAGATCGACTCCCCGCGGTTCCTGCGCCGCGCGGAGAAGAAACTCAAGAAGGCCCAGCGCGATCTGTCCCGCAAACAGAAGGGATCCAAGAACCGTCAGAAGGCCCGGCTCAAGGTCGCCCGCGTCCATGCGCAAGTGACCGAAAGCCGCCGTGAGTTCCACCATCAGCTTTCCACTCAGCTGATTCGCGAGAATCAAGCGATCGGCGTGGAAGACCTGGCGGTCAAAGGACTCGCGCGCACAAGGCTGGCGAAGAGTGTGCATGACGCGGGCTGGTCTCAGTTCGTACACATGCTGGAGTACAAAGCGGTCAGGTACGGGCGGACCCTGGTAAAGATCGGCCGGTTCGAGCCGACCAGCCAGGTCTGCTCACAGTGCGGGGCCAAGGACGGCCCCAAGCCCTTGCATGTCCGGACCTGGACCTGTGCCACCTGTGGTGCGGTCCATGACCGGGACCACAACGCCGCGAAGAACGTCAAAACGGCCGCCGGACTGGCGGTTACAGCCTGTGGAGCGCAGGTAAGACCAGGACGCGTCCTGGCGCAGCGCGACGAAGCAGGAAGCCACGGATTCTCCCCCGAACCCCGTGCCGCTACGCGGCACGGGGTTCGGGGGAGAAGGCCAGAATCCTCGGGCTTCAGCCCAAGGAGCAAGTCAAACCCAGGTTCCGAACGAGATCATCCGACACCCTCGCCTCGGTGAGGCGGCCATCCGGATCGAGCTGTGGCTGCTGTCGCTCCCGGAGGGGGCGGACGTGTCGCTGTCGGAGGCGGCGCGACGGGCGGGCATCAAGCCGAGCGCCTTCCAGAACGCGAAGCGACAGCTGCGCGACGAGCGGTACTTCCACGAGTGGCGGGTGCAGGGCCGGGACGGGCGGTGGACGACGCGGCAGTTGATCTCCAACGTGCCGCTGACGCCCGAGGAGGCGCTGGCTGTCCGGGACGGCGCGTCACCGACTCCCATGAAACCGGCCGTCGGTGAGCCGGGTGGTCGGCCCGTCGGGCGCCACCAGAAAAAGACGGGGGAGAAGACTCACCTCACGCCCTCCCACCCCTCCCAGCCTTCCCGGCCGGCGGAGCCGGAGCCGCACCCCCTCGCCGAACGAGGAGCCCAGGCCCTCGCGTCCATCTCCCACCGCGAACGCAAACTGCGTCTCACCGGCCGTGAAGTGACCCGACTCGCCCCGCTCGCAGCGGAGTGGCTGCTGCGCGGCGCCACGATCACCGATCTGCGCGAGGCCCTCACCCACGGCCTCCCGGAACCGGTCCACTGCCCGGCGGCCCTCGTCCGCGACCGGCTCGTCCGCAAGATGCCGGACGTTCCTGCCGTCCCGCAACAACGCACCAGCGGTGAGCCCCGGTTGCTGCCGCCGCGCGTCAGCACGATGGTGGAGTGCAGGGGCGAACATATCCAGCCGCGCCTGTTCCGCCCGGTGGCCGACGAGGTGCTCTGCGGCGACTGCTGCGGGGTACACACGCAGACCGTGCACGCCGAGACCACCGCACGCGGTGCAGCCGCGGCACGGGCTGGGCTACGAGGCGCGGCCTGATCGAGGTCCGACACTCGTCGGACCTCGTCCACGAGCATGCACGGCAGGAGCCCATCGTCAGCCCCCGTCCGTCAGCCCCCGTCCGTCGGTGCCCGGTGCCCGGTGCCCGGTGGGCGTCAGGGCAGGAGTATCAGCAGGCGTCCCATATCGCCACGGCGCCAAATGCCCCTCCGCCTGCGAGGGATATGACGGCCCGCGCTGCTCCCCCGGCACCCAGGAGCGTGAAGACCATGCCTTCGACTGACGCAAGGCAGGTGTAGTCGTTGTACGCCGGGTCCTTGCAATAGACATACCGGTGGATGCCGCTCGCCCAGACCTTGAACGAGTGGTCCACCTGGTCGTAGTGCAACTCCCAGTTGGCTCTCTGTCCGTTGATCGTGAGGTTGTTGCACCAGGTCGGGGCCCCGCCTCCCATGGGGGCGTCCGCCCGGGTCGGGCTCGCATGTGCCGGTGTCGCCGACAGGGCCAACACGGCGGCCATGGACGCAAGGGTTGTCGTGGTCGTCAAACGCTTGAACAACTCAGATCCTTTCGATGCTCTCCTGGGCACCGCCCGGTCGAGGGTGGCCCCGCTCCGGTCTCCTCTGGACCGGCGGGCTCAACAGTAGGACTGCGGCAGCGCCGTGTAAGGGAACGGTTTGCCCTGTCAGAAGGGCTTATGGGTAACAGGCTGCACAGTGATCGGTTGAACAAGGTTGGTCATATCCGGATGTACCCTCTGCCTGCTACCCAGGCACAACTCCCGGGGGTTGCCTGCCTGTTAGCCGTGAGAAGGGGAACGGCCGATTCTGAACGGGTTGCTGAGCGATCCTCGGCGCACTCTCCGCGGGTGCAGGGCCGACGACGTTCTGAAGATGCACCGCCTCGCACACACCGGCGGGACCAAGGCGCTGCTGCACTGGCTATCGGTCCGCAGCGGCACCTGGACGGCCATCGTCGACGCCGCCGGGGCAGTGCTGCTCGCCTGTCGGCAGCACTTCACACGCATGGCTGCCGAGTTGGCGGTGCTCGGTGTCGCGGAACTGACGTCCCGCAGAGTGCGGTCGGTCGTCCTGGACAGTGGAGAGAGCATCGCGCTGATATACGCACTGGGGGTGTCGTCGGATGCGGACGGTCCGATCCTTGTCGCGATCGGGGATCGCCCCGACACCGGGCTGCCCACTCTGCTCGCCGATGCGGTGGTGCCCTTGACGCTTTGCTGGAAGGCGGACGAAGCCGAACGTGAACGCCGCCGGGTGGAACTCGCCGACGCCCGTGCGCGGGAAGCGGTCCTGCATCTGCTGATGACCGGCCAGGTTCCAGCCGCGCACCAAATAGCGTCGGTGCTGCGCCCGTCACTGCCGGACCCGCTCCATGTGTGCGTGATCGAGTACCCGGCCGGCCTGCGCGCCGGCGAGGCCGCCAGGCTGTGCGCCGGAACCCTCGGCAGGCGAGCGTGGATCATCCCTTGCCCGGTCTACTCCAGGCATGTGATCGTGCTGGCGCCACCCGCGGCGGCCTCCACCGGTGGGCACACCGGACCGTTGCCTCTGGACATCACGCCGTCGGCGGACGGCTGCTTCGTCGGTGTCAGCGAAGAGGTGCCCCTCGGGGAAACAGCCGCAGGGTACGCGCAGGCGTTCCACGCCCTCGCCGTGGCCCGGCGACGCACGGACCGGTACGCCCGTTTCGGGACCGGCTCGGAGCTCGCCCTGGTCGCCCGCGCGGACGGTGCCGTCTGGGCCGAGACCCTGCTGGCCCCCTTGCGTGCGTACACCCCCGGACGGCCGCAGGACCCGGACAGCCACGAACTGACGGTCACTGCGCAGTCGTGGCTGAACTTCGGATCGCGGGCGGCACGATGCCTGAAGGTCCACCGGAACACCGTGGCTGTGCGTCTGCGTCGCATAGAGGAGTTGCTGGAGCTGGACCTCGGCACGCTGCCCGATCAAGCGGCGCTGTCCCTGGCCCTACGCCTCACCTCGGCCCATCAGGGCGACTGGCCCGGTCCCGTTCCGGAAGCCGCGACGAACGCGCCTCGGACACTCGACGGAGTCCTCGCCCAACCCTCTGTCAGGCAATGGGCGGGGCACTTCCTGCGCCCCGTGACCTCGGCTGCCGCACCGGCCGGTGCGGCCGAGACACTTCGCGTCTGGCTTGATCACGACGGGCAGCTCAAGGCGACCGCTGCCGCTCTGGGCATCTCCGTGCCGGGGGTCCGAAAGCGCCTGGTGAGGCTCGAAGCGGCCTTCGAACGATCCTTGCTCCAGGCACCGAGCGCGCAGCGCGACCTATGGCTGGCCCGCCGGTCCATGGAACTCGCCCCACGGAAGGCGTCGGCCCTCTGTGGCTCGGCCATCGCCGAGTAGGTCATCGCGATGGTCGTCGAGCGACTGTCGGCTGACTGCGGCCCTACTTGAACCCCGTCTGTCACGCCCTGGGCGGATACGCTGGCCGGGCACCCCTTGGAGGACACCGTGACCATCGACCCCCAGCACCTCGCACTTCTCGAAGAAGCCCAGCGGATTGCGCCCAAGGGCGTCAAAGTCGAGTACACCGACGGCACGATCATCATGCAGGCGGCGCCGACAGTGATTCACCAGCGCAACCTGCTCCACCTGCGTCGGCAGTTCGATGCACACCAGCCGGACGGTTTCATGCCGACCGAGAACACCGACCTGGAATCCCCCTACGCAGCGAAGCTCCGCAACCCTGACCTCACCTATCTGCCCGAGGAGGTCATGGAGCTCGAAGGAAACACGGCGCCGGCCGACCTCGCGCTCATCGCGGTGGAGATCGTCTCGCCCTCCACCCCGGAGAACGACTGGGTGGGCAAGCTGCGGGACTACGCGGTGATGCGCATCCCGCTCTACCTCATTGTGGACGCCCGCGACTCGGTGGTGACGCTCTTTTCTGAGCCGAATCACGATCGGTACCACACGCGCACCGACCGGAAGTTCGGCGAGACCGTCCGCATTCCCGAGCCCTTCGGGTTCGACCTGGACCTCTCCCGGCTGAACCCCTATGCCTGATCACAGCGCAGGCAGCCCGTGGTTGCCGACTGAGTGGCTCAACGCCATATGAATGAAGGTGCGTTGTGAGTCGTGCTTCCGCTGGTATCGACTGTCACCGTTCACGCATGGCGAAGCAGCAAAAGTCACAACTGGGTGCGCGGATCGACGACGAAGCCCTGGAACTGGCCCGGGTGCAGGCGGAGGATCGTGGGCTGAGCCTCGGCGACTACATCGCCCAACTGATCCGTGAGGAAGCCGGTCGCCTGCGGGCTCGCGGTCTGGACGCGGCCCGGCGCTTCCTCGACGAGCATCAGGCTGTCTTCGACGAAGCCGAAGCCGCCGGACAGCAACCCCTGGAGTACACGCCGCGTGACACTGGTGGGCACCCTGACGGACTGCCGGGTGGGCTCTGCTATCGGAGATCCGAGCCGGGCCTGCCCGTGTAGTCCTTGAGCTCCTCGGTGTCGAGCGTGATGTCCAGGCCGGGCACCTCCACCCGGTCGCCGTAGCCGTACGAGGGAGTGCTCTGGTACTTGCCGTCCACGGGGTTGCTGTGGACGGTGATCCTGTCTACGTCCCGGTCGACCAGGATGAACACCGGGATGCCGGATTCCGCGTAGGCACGGGGCTTCTCGTGGCGGTCCCGCATGTCGGTGTCGAAGTCGAAGGAAGTGATCTCCGCGACGAGAAGCACCGGGTCGGGGTCGCCCCACTCGCCTGTGCCCGCGAAGGCGCCGGACGGAGCGAGGACGAGGTCGGGGCGGGCCATTCCCTTGCGATAGGTCTCCACACGCAGGCCCCTGTTCCCATGGACACGCAGGTCGGGCCGGTACTGCATGCACTGCGCGGTGAGCCAGGTGACGATCTCGTCGTGGTTCCCGTCCCCCACCGGCTTGACCCCGATCCTTCCGTTGACGAACTCCAGCGTCACGTCCTGGCGTGCCGCTTCCTTGGCGATGTGCTCGAACTGCTCAGGAGTCATCTGCGGGCGCGGAGCCGACACGTCGCGCAGAGTCCTGCCTCGGCCGTCGCGGCCGTGGGGCTGGTGCCCGTAGTCGATGGGCTGCGCAGTCATGGTGGCCTCCTTTCGCCTCCCGACCGACGGTATCGCGGCAAGACCGTACTGTCCTGCGCCGGCAACGCCGACGGGCTGTCGGCCACTCCAGGGAGCGGCCGACAGCCCGTCGCACGACCATCGACTTAGATGTCGAAGTACAGCTCGAACTCGTGCGGGTGCGGCCGCAGCTGCATCGGCGCGATCTCGTTCGTGCGCTTGTAGTCGATCCAGGTCTCGATCAGGTCCGACGTGAACACGCCGCCCGCCTGGAGGTACTCGTTGTCCGCCTCGAGGGCCTCCAGGACCGCCGGGAGGGAGGTCGGGACCTGGGGGACGTTGGCGTGCTCGTCGGGGGCGAGCTCGTAGAGGTCCTTGTCGATCGGCTCGGCGGGCTCGATCTTGTTCTTGACGCCGTCGAGGCCGGCCAGGAGGAGGGCCGAGAAGGCGAGGTAGGGGTTGGACGACGGGTCCGGGGCGCGGAACTCGACGCGCTTGGCCTTGGGGTTGGAGCCCGTGATCGGGATGCGCATCGCGGCGGAGCGGTTGCGCTGCGAGTAGACCAGGTTGACCGGGGCCTCGAAGCCGGGGACCAGGCGGTGGTAGGAGTTCACCGTCGGGTTGGTGAAGGCGAGCAGCGACGGGGCGTGCTTGAGGATGCCGCCGATGTAGTAGCGGGCGGTGTCCGACAGGCCCGCGTAGCCCTGCTCGTCGTAGAAGAGGGGCTCGCCGCCGTTCCACAGGGACTGGTGGACGTGCATGCCGGAGCCGTTGTCACCGAAGATCGGCTTGGGCATGAAGGTCGCGGTCTTGCCGTTGCGCCAGGCGACGTTCTTCACGATGTACTTGAAGAGCATCAGGTCGTCGGCGGCGGCGAGCAGCGTGTTGAACTTGTAGTTGATCTCCGCCTGGCCGGCCGTGCCGACCTCGTGGTGCTGGCGCTCGACCTGCAGGCCGGCCGCGTCCAGCTCCAGGGAGATCTCGGCGCGCAGGTCGGCGAAGTGGTCGACCGGCGGGGCCGGGAAGTAGCCGCCCTTGTAGCGGACCTTGTAACCGCGGTTGTTGACCTCGGAACCGGTGTTCCAGGCGCCGGCCTCGGAGTCGATCTCGTAGATCGAGCGGTTCGCGGTGGTCTCGAAGCGGACGTTGTCGAAGACGTAGAACTCGGCCTCGGGACCGAAGTACGCGGTGTCCGCGATGCCCGTGGAGGCCAGGTAGGCCTCGGCCTTCTTCGCCACGTTGCGCGGGTCACGGCTGTACTGCTCGCCCGTGATCGGGTCGTGGATGAAGAAGTTGATGTTGACGGTCTTGTCGCGGCGGAAGGGGTCCACCCGGGCCGTGGAGAGGTCGGCGCGCAGCGCCATGTCGGACTCGTGGATGGCCTGGAAGCCGCGGATCGACGAACCGTCGAAGGCGAGCTCCTCAGCCGGGTCGAAGGCCGCTGCCGGAATCGTGAAGTGCTGCATCACACCCGGCAGGTCGCAGAACCGGACGTCGACGAACTTCACGTCCTCGTCCGAGATGAACTTCTTGGCCTCGTCGGCGTTCTGGAACATCCAACTCCTCCTAGCCCGCCTGCCGCGAAGGGGACGGGGGTTGCTTCGGTGGCGCGGTCCGAGCGGTCCTTCTCGCATCGGCGCGCTGGGGCCGACCCTAGAGAGACCGGATTTCCCAAGCATGACCCGTTTGTTTCGCCGAGGTTAACCGGCCGGTGGCGCGGAGCCGCTGGTCATGCCGTGCGCGAGGAACCGTTTCCCGCGCCCCTGCCCCGACCCGGCTCCCGGGAAACGCACGCCTTACCAGTACCGTGGACGGGTGGACAAGAGGCAAGCAATCGGCTCATGGCTCTCCGGCCCCCGCGCGGCGGCCGAGGAGATGGGCGTCGCATTCGGATACCGCGGCGAGCGCCTGGGACTGCCGGAGCACGGGCCGGGGTCCATCGCCCCGCCGGGACGGCGCATCGGAGCCCTCTTCATCGACTGGGCGCTGTGCATGCTGATCGCATACGGGCTCTTCGCCCACGGGGCGTCCCAGCGCACCGGCAACTGGGCCCTGTTGATCTTCCTCGTACTGAGCGTGCTCACCGTCGGGACGGTCGGCTGCACCCCCGGCAAGCGGCTGCTCGGCCTGCGCGTCATCGGCGTCGACGGCGGGCGGCTCTCCGTGCCCCGGGCGATCGCGCGCAGCGTGCTGCTCGTCCTCGTCCTGCCCGCGGCCATCTGGGACCGCGACTCCCGCGGGCTGCACGACCGGTTGTCGAACGCCGTTCAGGTGCGGAGCTGACGCAGACAGACGAAGAGAAGAGAAGAGAAGAAGGGGCGGGCGGAACCGAAAAGGTTCCGCCCGCCCCTTCTTCGTTCGCCGTGCGTCGGCGTCAGCGTCCCTTCGGCATCCGCATGCCGCCCTTGCCCGGCATCGGGCCCTTCGGGATCGGCATGTTGCTCATCAGGTCGCCCAGCGCCCGCAGCCGGTCGTTGACGGCCGTCACCTGCGCGCCCGGCAGCACCCGGGGGAGCTTCAGCAGGGTGGTGTGCAGCTTCTTCAGCGACACCTGGCCCTCGCCCTCGCCGACGATGATGTCGTGCACCGGCACGTCCGCCACGATGCGCGCCATGCGCTTCTTCTCGGCCGCCAGCAGGGCCTTGACCCGGTTGGGGTTGCCCTCGCCGACGAGCACGATGCCCGCCTTGCCGACGGCCCGGTGCACCACGTCCTGGCTGCGGTTCATCGCGACCGCGGGGGTCGTGGTCCAGCCGCCGCGGCGGATGTTCTCCAGCACGGCGGCCGCCGCGCCCGGCTGGCCCTCCATCTGCCCGAAGGCAGCGCGCTCGGCGCGGCGTCCGAAGAGGATCGCCATGCCGAGGAAGGCCAGCAGGAAGCCCAGGATGCCCAGGTAGACGGGGTGGCCGATCAAGAAGCCGATGGCGAGCAGGACACCGAAGGTGACAATTCCCACAGCCGCGACGACGAGACCGACCTGGGGGTCGACCTTCTTGGTCATCTTGTAGGTGAGGGCGATCTGCTTCAGCCGCCCGGGGTTCTCGGATGTTTCCTTCCTCGCCATACGGCGAAGTTTACGTCGCCTGCGGACCCGGGGCCGCCACGGCCTCCAGCAGGTGCTGCGCCTCCCTGCGGTCCCTGGCCCGGCGCCGGTCCTCCAGTACGGCCGTCCAGGCGTTGCGCCGGGCGGTGCGCTGCCCGCTGCGCATCAGCAGCTCCTCCAGGGCGCGCAGGGCCCCGGTGACGGACGGGGGGCGGACGGACAGCGTGGACGGCAGTGCGGAGGAGGCGCGGGTGGCTGTCGCCGTGAGTGCGTTGCCGGGCGCGGCCTGCATGTGGAAGTCCCCTCGGGTGCGGAAAACGGTGAGGCGTGGAGGGTGGCGTACTGCTGTGCGTGCTTCCATGGTTACCGACTGGTGTTACCAACGGATGACCTGTTGGTCAAACACCTATGAAACGTTGACGCGGCCCGCACGCTTGCTTTGCGTGCGGGCCGCGTCAACGTTTCACGAGGCTCAGACGGCCTGGGCGGAGGGCTGGGCCGCCCGCTTCTCGATCGCCTGCTGGTACAGACGTCCTGCCCGGTACGAGGAACGGACCAGGGGGCCGGACATGACACCGGCGTAGCCGATCTCCTCCGCCTCCTCCTTCAGCTCCACGAACTCCTGCGGCTTCACCCAGCGCGAGACGGGGTGGTGCCGGGGCGACGGACGCAGGTACTGGGTGATCGTGATCAGCTCGCAGCCCGCGTCGTACAGGTCCTGCAGCGCCTGGCTGATCTCCTCGCGCTCCTCGCCCATGCCGAGGATCAGGTTGGACTTGGTCACCAGGCCGGCCTCGCGGGCCTTGGTGATGACCTCCAGCGAGCGCTCGTAGCGGAAGCCGGGGCGGATGCGCTTGAAGATCCGGGGGACCGTCTCGACGTTGTGCGCGAGCACCTCGGGGCGGGACGAGAAGACCTCGGCCAGCTGGTCCGGCTTGGCGTTGAAGTCCGGGATCAGCAGCTCGACGCCGGTGTCCGGCATCAGGGCGTGGATCTGGCGCACGGTCTCGGCGTAGAGCCAGGCGCCGCCGTCCTCCAGGTCGTCGCGGGCCACGCCGGTGATCGTCGCGTACTTCAGGTCCATGGACTGCACGGACTCCGCCACGCGGCGCGGCTCGTCGCGGTCCAGGGCCTGCGGCTTGCCGGTGTCGATCTGGCAGAAGTCACAGCGCCGGGTGCACTGGTCGCCGCCGATGAGGAACGTGGCCTCGCGGTCCTCCCAGCACTCGTAGATGTTGGGGCAGCCCGCCTCCTGGCACACCGTGTGCAGGCCCTCGCGCTTCACCAGACCCTGGAGCTCGGTGTACTCGGGGCCCATCTTGGCCCGGGTCTTGATCCACTCGGGCTTGCGCTCGATGGGGGTCTGGGCGTTGCGGACCTCCAGGCGCAGCATCTTGCGTCCGTCGGGTGCGACTGCGGACACGTCCGGCTCCCTATGACTTCGATTCCTCGGCGGACACCAGGGTACGCCCGTTGTTTCCTACGTTCTTACGGCAGCCAGGGCAACCGTGGGGCCGCCCGGCCCATTCCCGGGCGCCCGCCGTGGCCTCGCCCCGGGGGTGCCGGGGTTCAGCTCGCCCGTGCCTCGGCCGGCTCGGCCGGCTCGGCCGGCTCGATCACGCGCGGCTTCGGCTCCGCCGCCGTCAGGATCTCCCGCAGGTGCTTCTCCACCAGCGGGATCACCTCGGACACCGGAACCCGGCGGCCCAGTTCGTTCGACAGCGAGGTCACCCCGGCGTCGCGGATGCCGCAGGGGACGATCCGGTCGAACCAGGTGTTGTCGGGATCACAGTTGATGGCGAAGCCGTGCATCGTCACGCCCTTGGCGATCCGGATGCCGATGGCCGCCAGCTTGCGGTCCTCGCGGCGCTGGCCCGCGTTGGACGGGGCGTACTCCGGGCCGTTCAGGCGCGGGTCGAACTCCTCGTCCGCCAGGCGCGGGTCGAAGTCCAGCTTCAGGCCGCCGATCGCCGGGCGCTGGTCTGCATCGTCGGTCGCGCTCCGCCTCGATTCCGCTCCGGCCGAGTGCCCCTCCCTCGTTCCTCGGTCGGGACCCTCAGCCTCCGCTGCATCTCGGCTGCGCCGCTTCAGCGGGTCCCCGAGGACCCACACGCCGCTGCGGCCCTCGACCCGGGTCGTCTCCAGGCCCAGCTCCGCACAGGCGCGGATCAGCGCCTCCTCCAGCCGGCGCACGTGGGCGATCACGTCCACCGGGCGCGGCAGCTTGAGGATCGGGTAGCCGACGAGCTGGCCGGGGCCGTGCCAGGTGATCTTGCCGCCGCGGTCCACGTCGACGACCGGGGTGCCGTCCAGGGGGCGCTCGCTGTCCTCCGTGCGCCGTCCGGCCGTGTAGACCGCCGGGTGCTCCAGCAGCAGGCACGTGTCCGGGATCTCGTCCGCGAACCGGGCGGCGTGCACCCGGCGCTGCTCCTGCCACGCCTCCTGGTACTCGACGGCGTCCGCCCCGAAGCCCAGATGGACAAAGCGCAGCTCACTCACGACAGCTCCTCGTGTGTATCGCACGGTTGCGCGGGTCGCGCGGTCTTTCTCGCGCCCCTGCCACTGTACGGGCGGTGCGTCGCGTTGCCGCAGGCGGTCGCCTGCGGTGCTCCGCGGGGGCGGTCCTCGGGGGGCGTCGCGTCAGCAGGCCGCCGTGTCTATTTGATCTGTCCTCACACGATCGGATGAATGCGGGGCGAAGGCGGCGATCAGGGCGTTAGGCGACCGCTAAATTCACGCCGTTCCAGGACGAGATCAGGGAGACCGGCAGGCTGATGACGGAACGACCCCCACAGCGCATTCCCAACCGTCAGCTTGCCGCCCTCATCGCGGAGGCCGGCTTCTCCAACGCGGGGCTCGCCCGCCGCGTCGACCAGCTCGGGCTCGAGCACGGGCTCGATCTGAGATACGACAAGACCTCCGTCACACGGTGGCTGCGCGGGCAGCAGCCGCGCGGGACGACCCCGGCGCTGATCGCCGAGGTCTTCACCCGGCGGCTCGGGCGGCGGCTGTCCGCCCAGGACCTGGGGCTGGACGCGTGCGCCCCGGTGTACGCGGGGCTCGAGTTCGCCTCCTCCCCGGAGGAGGCCATCGACATCGTGAGCGGGCTCTGGCGCAAGGACTCCGGGAGCCACACCGAGCTGCGGAAGATCGCCTTCACCCCGGCCGGGCTGGTGGTGCCGAGCCGGGACTGGCTCATCGGGCGCGCGGACGAGCGGGTGGCGCGCGGCACCGCGCCCGCGCCCTCCGGTGAGGGCGCACGGCCTGCGGCGGCGGCGCGCGCCCCGGGGCTCGCGCATGTGCCCGCGCAGCGGCAGCGGCTCGCCGAGCGGGCGCCCGGGAGCCGGGTGTCCATGGGGGACATCGCGGCGCTGCGGTCCGTGGGGGAGCTCTTCCGGACCCTGGACCACGCCTACGGGGGCGGGCACGCCCGGCAGGCGCTCGTGCGGTACCTGGAGCACGAGGCCGAGCCGATGCTGCGCGGGACGTACGGGGAGACCACCGGGCGGCGGCTCTTCGCCGCGGCTGCCGATCTGACGCGGCTTGCCGGGTGGACGTCCTACGACATTGCTGCGCATGGGCTTGCCCAGCGGTACTACGTGCAGGCGTTGCGGCTTGCCCAGGCCGCCGGGGATCGGGCCTATGGGAGTTATGTGCTGGTGACCATGAGCCGGCAGGCCGTTTACCTGGGACACGGGCGCGAGGCCGTGCAGTTGGCCCGGGTGGCCCAGCAGGGTGTCGGGTCGAGTGTGCCTGCCGTCGTGCAGTCGTTGCTTCATTCGGTCGAGGCCCGGGGGCATGGGGTGCTCGGGGAAGTGCGGGCCTGTTCCGCCTCGTTGGCTCGGGCCGAGCGGGCTTTGGAGGGGGCTCGGCCTGGCGATGAGGTGCCTTATTGGGCGCGCTTCTTTGATGAGGCGCAGCTTGCCGACGAGTTCGCGCACTGTCATCGGGACCTGCAGCAGTACCGGGCTGCTGCGCAGCATGCGGAGAGGTCCCTGCAGTTGCGGAGCCCCGCTTATGCGCGGAGCCGGCTCTTTTGCCGGGTTGTGCTGGCCTCGGCCCGGTTGGGGTTGGGAGAGCTGGAGCAGGCCTGTGCGCTTGGCGCGGAAGCTGCTCAGGCCGCTGCCGAGATGCGGTCCGTGCGGGCGCTGGAGTATGTGCGGGACTTCGAGCGGCGGCTCGAGCCCTATCGCGATGCTGCCGCCGTGAGGGGGTACCGGGAGCGGGTTGCCGCTTTGTGAGTACGGGCGGGGGCGGGGTGGGGACGGGCCCTTCCGGGGACTGAACTTTTTGCGGCGGACCGTTCCACGCGGGGGTGCTCTCTTCTCATCGCCGCAAAAAGTTTTTACGTCCCTCTCCAGGGCCCGTCCCCACCCCGCCCCCTTGCGTTTCGGGCCACCTCGCGGTTCGGGGTGCTTGCGGTTCGGGGTGCTTACGCCGCCCGGAGGGTCGTGGCTCCCATGTTCGGGTTGATGCCCAGGTCGCGCAGTACCGCCTGGGCCGCCCGGCGGCCCGAGAAGAGCGCGCCCTGAACCGTGCTGGTGTCCCGGTGGTCCCCGCAGACGTAGAGACCCGAGAGGAGACGGACCGGGCGGCGTACGTCGTGCGGGGGCGGCATCGCCGGGACCGCGTCCGGGTCGTGGTGGGCTGCCATGAGTTGCCAGTTCGTGGTGGAGGTGCCGTAGATCTCCGCCAGTTGGGCTCGGGCTGTTCGGTCCAGTTCGGTGGTGGGTTTGCTTGCCTGTGGGCCCAGGATTGTCGAGGTGATCAGGGCCTTCCCCTTCGGAGCCCTTGACGGGTCTACTTCGCTTGTCAGTGTTGTGTGCGACACCGGGCCCCGGCAGGTGCCCGTCAGGATCAGTGAGGCGTCCTGGTGTGGCGGTTCGTTTGTTGTGTGGTGCAGGACCGTCACCTGGTGGAAGTCCGGGCAGCGCAGGCCCGGGATCAGGTCCGCTGCGGCCCGGGCTCCCGTGGCGACCACTACGGAGCGGCAGGTGATGTCGCCGTGGCCTGCTGTACCTACTGAGGTGGTGCAGATTGTTTTTGCGTTGACTCCCGTGCGGATCGTTCCGGGGGGCAACGCGGCTGCCAGGAGATTGGGGAGTGTTTCCGCGCCTCCTGTCGGCAGGCACAGGCGGCCACGTGCGTAGCCCCGCAGGACCAGGTCCGCGCAGCGGCTCGACGTCGTGAGGTCCGGGTCCGAGAGCAGGGAGACCAGGAGGGGGCGCAGGAAGCCGTCGACCGTGCGGGCCGGCAGGCCGCGGCCGGCCAGGGTCGTGGCCGTGGGGCGGTCCGGCCGGGCCAGCATCCGGTCGATGGGCAGCGCGGCAAGGCGGGCCAGTGCCGCGCCGAGCCGCGCTTGATCGAGGCCCGCACTGCGGGACGCCCGGGCGGCGGCGAAGGCGCGTGCCGTGGTGAACGCGCGCTTCGCGCCCCGGAGTTCACCGGTGCGGTGGTTGCGGCCGTCGAGGTGGACCAGCACGCCCGGGGTGAACGGGCGCAGGGTGAGACCGTCGAGGCCGGGCGTGCGGAGCAGCTCGGGGAACGAGGTGTTGAGCAGCTGGCCGGTGCGGTCCAGTCGGAAACCGTCGGTCCGGTCGGTCTTCATCCTGCCGCCCGGCCGGTCGGACGCCTCCAGGACGAGGACCTTCACCCCTGCTCCGGTCAGGTGGTGAGCCGCAGAGAGGCCGGCCAGTCCGGCCCCCACGATGACGACGTCGGCGTGGTCTGCGCTGCTGAGCACGTGCCCTCCCGGGGGTCGGTCCGCTCGCTCGGGGGCCTGATGCCCCCAACCGGCTGCGCCGATGCGTGAGTTCGCCTCGACCGTAGAGAGAAATCCGGTCAATCACAGTCGCGCACGGGGCGAGCACGGTCGCACAGCGGTCGCACAAACCCGTCGGCGGGTGCGGGGGCGGTGCGCATCAGTCGGCAGCCAGCGCCGCGCGTACCGCGCTCTCGGGGTCGGGGCAGGAGAAGGTGAAGCCGGAGTCCAACAGCCGCCGGGGCACGACCCGCTGGCTGGCCAGGACATCCGTCGCCATCTCCCCGAGCGCCAGCCTGAGCGCCGGAGCGGGCGCGGTGAACAGCGTGGGGCGGTGCAGCACTCGGCCCATGGCGGCCGTGACGTCGCGGTTCGTGGCCGGGTTCGGGGCCGTCAGGTTCACCGGGCCGGAGAGGGCGGGTGTGGTGAGGAGGTGGCGCAGTGCTGCTACGTGGTCCCTCAGGGCGATGTAGCTCCAGTACTGGTCGCCGCTGCCCATGCGGCCGCCCAGGCCTGCTTTGAACAGGGGGAAGAGGCGGGCCCACGCGCCTCCGGTCCGGGCCACCACCAGGCCTGTGCGGGGGAGGACCGTGCGGATTCCCGCTTCGGCGGCCGGTGTTGCGGCCTGCTCCCATTCCGTGCAGACATCGGCCAGAAAGCCACGGCCCGGCGGGGTGTCCTCGTCGACCGTGCGGTCGCCGGTGTCGCCGTAGATGCCGATGGCGCTCGCGCTGATCAGCACGGCGGGCGGGGTGTCGAGCGACGCCACGGCCTCCGCGACGGCGGTGGTGCCCAGGACGCGGCTGTCCCGGATCTCCTTCTTGTAGGCGGCGGTCCAGCGGTGGTCGCCCACGCCGGCGCCCGCCAGGTGCACCACGGCCTCGCAGCCCGTCAGGCCCGCCGTGTCCACCCACTGGCGCCGGGGATCCCACTGCACCTCGTTGCGAGCGCGGGGCGTGCGGCGGACGAGGCGGACGACCTGGTGGCCGTCCGCTTCCAGGGAGCGGACCAGTGCGGTGCCGATGAGGCCGGTCGAGCCGGTGACTGCAATGCGCATGCGACTCATCCTGCCTCCGTTTCCTGTGGGATTCCGGGTCACTCCCGGAAGCGGTCCCACAGCTTCGGGAAGCGCTCCGGCAGCAGGGCGTCGTCCTCCACGTCGAACGCCGTGCCCAGCGGCTCCGCCGGCTGGTCCGGCAGGCCCAGGTCGGGCAACTCGCTGCCCGTCAGCTGCTCGTACGCCTCGTCCGCGGCGTAGCCGAGGTCCTCCCCGTCCCCGTCCACCTCTTCGTCGAAGTCCTCCAGCAGGTCGGCCAGGCTGTCCGGGTCGTGCACCGCCCCCTCGTAGGTCTCCCGGCCCTGGCCGATCAGCCAGCAGCGGAAGGAGTCGAAGGCGTCGTCGCTCGCCCCGTCCAGCAGTACGGACGCCGCACCCCACAGGTCCCAGAGGTACGCGCGGTTGTAGCGCGCCTCGAAGTGCCGGGCGAAGTCCACCACGCTGTCGGGGTCGAGTTGCAGCAGCCGCTCGACCAGCACATCGGCCTGGTCCTCCGCATCGCCCTCGGCGGCGTCGCGGGCGCTGTCGACCAGGTCCCAGAACTCCGTCTCGTCCATCACGCCACAAGCATCGGCCCTGGCACCGGGCAACGCACCCGGAGCGGGCCGGATGCGGCCGTCTCGTAATACAGGACAGGAGGTGTCGGGTATCGCTGGAAGTCTCGACGGTGATCGACCGACGAGAAGGAGACCGTGGTGAAGGGTTCGCTGGACGGGAAGGTGGCGCTGGTCGCAGGGGCCACGCGGGGTGCCGGGCGGGCGATGGCCGTGGCGCTGGGCGCCGCCGGGGCCGTCGTCTACGCGACCGGGCGCACGACGCGGGAGCGGCGGAGCGAGGTGGGGCGCCCGGAGACGATCGAGGAGACGGCGGAACTGGTGACCGCGGCGGGCGGGACCGGGATCGCCGTCCCCACCGATCACTTGGAGCCCGAGCAGGTCCGGGCGCTCGCGGAGCGCATCGACCGGGAGCACGGGCGGCTCGACGTGCTCGTCAACGACGTGTGGGGCGGCGAGCGCCTGATCGAGTTCAGCAAGAAGGTGTGGGAGCTCGACCTGGACAAGGGGCTGCGGATGCTGCGGCTGGCCATCGACGCCCATGCCATCACCAGCCACTTCGCGCTGCCGTTGCTGGTGCGGCGGCCCGGCGGGCTGGTCGTCGAGGTCACCGACGGGACCGAGGAGTTCAACACTGCCCACTACCGGGAGAACCTGCTGTACGACCTCGCCAAGTACGGGCCGATCAGGATGGCCTGGGCGCTGGCCGGGGAACTGCGGGAATCCGGGGGCACGGCCGTCGCCCTGAGCCCCGGCTTCCTGCGGTCCGAGGAGATGCTCGACCACTTCGGGGTCACCGAGGCGAACTGGCGGGACGCGGTGGAGAAGGAGCCGGCCTTCGCCATCGCCGAGTCACCGGCCTTCGTCGGCCGGGCAGTCGCCGCGCTCGCCGCCGATCCGGAGCGGGCGCGGTGGAGCGGCCAGTCCCTGTCCAGCGGGCAACTGGCCGCCCACTACGGGTTCACGGACGTGGACGGTTCGCGGCCGGACGCCTTCCGGTACATCGAGGAGGTGCGGTACGGGGGGAGGGAGGCCGCTGCGGAGGACTACCGGTAGTGGGGGATCCCGCTTTCGGGGCTGCGCCCCGTAAGGGGCGCGGGGAACTGTGCGGGCAAGCACGACGGGCCTGCAGCCGAGGCACCCGGGGCTGCGCCCCGGACCTCCTGGGTCGTGCGTCGGCTGCGGGCCGGTGGGGGCTGCTCGCGCAGTTCCCCGCGCCCCTGACGGGGCGCGGCATGCCCCGGGACCCCGGCTCTGGCGGGGGCGGGTCTCACCGGTAGAGCGTCGCGGCACGCGACATCGCCTCGGCGAACCGTTCGCGCAGTTCCGGTGGTTCCACCACCTCCGCCTCCGGGCCCAGGGCCAGCAGTTGTTCGTAGGCCACCTCCAGTGACTCGACGGGCAGGGCGAGCGTGATGCGGCCCTGCCCGTCGGGTGCGCCCGCCCGGTCGACCGCCTCGCGGGCCGCGCCCGGGTCCGCCGCGTGCGGCAGGCGGCGGGCGCCCTCCGGGGTGAGGCGCAGGACGACCGTCTCGCGCAGGATCGAGCGGGCGAACTGCGCCGCGCGCTCCTCCCAGAAGGCCGCGAGGTCGAAGGACTCCGCGCGCCGGAAGCGCTCGTCCCGAAGCCGGACCTCCGTGAAGCGGTCCGCCCGGTAGATGCGGAAGTCCTTGCCGGCGCAGGCCGCCACGTACCAGACGCCCGCCTTGAGGACGAGGCCGTACGGCTCCAGCTCCCGCTCCACCTCGGCGTCCTTGCGCCGGTAGCGGACGAGGACCCGGCGGTCGTCCCAGACCGCGTCCGCGAGGGCGGGCAGCAGGGGCGGCGGGGTGTGCGGGTGCCACCAGCCGGGGGCGTCCAGGTGGAAGCGCTGGGCCGCGCTGTCGGGGGCGTCGCCGAGCTCCGGCAGGAGGGCGGCGGAGACCTTGAGGCGGGCCGCGGAGGCCGCGTCCGCCAGGCCCATCTCGCGCAGCGCGGCGGGCACTCCGGAGAGGAAGAGGGCTTCCGCCTCGGTGCGGCCGAGGCCTGTCAGTCGTGTGCGGTAGCCGCCGATCAGGCGGTAGCCGCCGGCGCGGCCGCGGTCCGCGTAGACCGGGATCCCGGCCTCGGACAGGGCGAGGACATCACGGGCGACCGTGCGCTCCGAGACCTCCAGGCGGCGCGCCAGCTCCGCGCCCGTCATCGTGGAGCGGGACTGGAGCAGGAGCACCATCTTGATCAGTCGTGCCGCGCGCATGCCTCCCATGATGACGGGGTGCACCGACACGGCGGGGTGCGACGACAGGGCCCCGGCGCCGGCCAGGGCAACGGATGACGCTCGGGGACCTGCAGTCACGTCCGGGGCCGCCCCCCGTCACAGGACAGGGCGTGAGGGGCGCGGTTCCGTGGAGACCATACGCCTCTGATCGATGATCGATCAATCCCCGTCGCGGAAATCCTCGCGGAAAGCGCGGAAGTCCCGCTCAGACCTGCGGCGCGCAGCTCAGCACGTGTGCCTTGAGCAGCTCGCAGATGGCCGGGTCGCGGCGCCGGAACGCCGCCACGAGCTGCGCGTGGTCCTCCGCGTGGGGCCGCGGCTCGGGGCTCAGCCAGCGGATCGACAGCGTCGTCCACACCTCGATGCCCAGCGACTCCCAGGCGTGCAGCAGCACGGAGTTGCCCGCCGCCTCCACGATCGCGCGGTGGAAGGCCACCGTGTGCCGGACCTGTGCCTCGCTGTCGCCGGCCTCGTCCGCCGCGTACAGCGCCGTCACCTCGTGCTCCAGCGCCGAGGGGTCCTCGGCCAGGGCCTCGGCGGCCAGTTCGGCGGCCACCTGCTCCAGGCCCGCCCGCACCGGGTAGCTCTCCTTGAGGTCGGCCGCGGTCAGCTCCCGCACCCGGACGCCCTTGTTGGGGGCCGACTCGATCAGCCGCAGCGACTCCAGCTCGCGCAGCGCCTCACGCACCGGGGTCTGACTCACCAGCAGCTCGGCCGCGATCCGCCGCTCCACGATCCGCTCGCCCGGCTGCCAGCGCCCGCCGACGATGCCCTCCAGGATGTGCTCGCGGATCTGCTCGCGCAGCGAGTGGACGACGGGTGGTGCCATGGGTGCTCCTCAACGGGCGGTGATCGGACGTCATTATCGCCGCAGGCACGGCAAAGGGCGCGACCCCGGTCGTATCGGAATACGATCCGGGGCCGCGCCCTGAAGAACCCGAGGGGTTCCGGGGAATTACAGACCGATCTCGGTCTCGAACTCCGCGGCCTCCAGGATCTGCTTGACCGCGGTCAGGTAGCGGGCCGCGTCGGCGCCGTCCACCAGACGGTGGTCGTAGGACAGCGTCACGTAGGTCATGTCGCGCACGCCGATGGTGGTGCCCTCGGCGGTCTCGATGACGACCGGACGCTTGACCGTCGCGCCGATGCCCAGGATCGCGACCTGGTTCGGGGGCACGATGACCGTGTCGAACAGCGCACCGCGCGAGCCGGTGTTGCTGATCGTGAAGGTCGCGCCGGACATCTCGTCCGGGCTGATCTTGCCCGTGCGGACCTTGCCGGCCAGCTCGGCGGTCTTCTTGGCGATGCCCGCGATGTTGAGGTCACCCGCACCCTTGATGACCGGGGTCATCAGGCCCTTCTCCGAGTCGACGGCGATGCCGACGTTCTCGGAGTCGAAGTAGGTGATGGTGCCCTCGTCCTCGTTGATCCGGGCGTTGATGACCGGGTGGGCCTTCAGCGCCTGGACGGCGGCCTTGACGAAGAACGGCATCGGGGACAGCTTGACGCCCTCGCGGGCGGCGAACGCGTCCTTGGCCTTGCCGCGCATCTTCATGATCTTGGTGATGTCCACCTCGACCACGGAGCTGAGCTGGGCCTGGCCATGCAGCGCCTTCATCATGTTGTCGGCGATGACCTTGCGCATGCGCGGCATCTTGACCGTCTGACCGCGCAGCGGGGACACCTCGAGGGCCGGGGCCTTCGGGGCGGCGGCCGGAGCCGGGGCGGCAGCGGCGGCGGGGGCCGGCGCTGCCTTCGCCTCGGCGGCGGCGATGACGTCCTGCTTGCGGATGCGACCGCCGACGCCGGTGCCGGCGACCGTGGTCAGGTCGACGCCGGACTCGGCGGCGAGCTTGCGCACCAGCGGGGTGACGTACGCGCCGTCGGCGGCCGGGGCAGCGGGGGCGACCGGGGCCGGAGCGGCCGGAGCCACCGGGGCGGGGGCGGCGACCGGAGCCGGGGCCGGGGCGGCCGGGGCGACGGGCGCGACCGGGGCCGGAGCCACGGGGGCGGCCGGGGCCGGGGCCTCCTGGACCGGAGCCGGAGCGGCAGCCGGGGCCGGGGCGGCCGGGGCGGGCGCGGCGGCCGGAGCGGCACCCGCGGCACCGATCACGGCGAGCTTGGCGCCGACCTCGGCGGTCTCGTCCTCGCCGACCAGGATCTCCAGCAGGGTGCCGGAGGCGGGGGCCGGGATCTCGGTGTCGACCTTGTCGGTGGAGACCTCGAGCAGCGGCTCGTCGGCCTCGACCGTCTCGCCGACCTCCTTGAGCCAGCGGGTGACGGTGCCCTCGGTGACCGACTCGCCCAGCGCGGGCAGCACGACGTCGGTGCCGACGGCAGCCGGGGCGGCAGCGGCGGGGGCCGGTTCGGCGGCGGGAGCCGCCACAGACGCAGCCACGGGGGCCGGGGCGGCGGGGGCCTCGGCGGCGACCGGGGCCGGAGCCTCGGCGGCGGCCGGAGCCGGGGCAGCGGCGGGGGCGCCGGTGCCGTCGTCGATGATGGCCAGCTCGGAGCCGACCTCGACCGTCTCGTCCTCGGCGACCTTGATGGACGCGAGGATGCCGGAGGCGGGCGCGGGAATTTCGGTGTCGACCTTGTCGGTGGAGACCTCGAGCAGCGGCTCGTCGGCCTCCACGCGCTCACCCTCGGCCTTGAGCCAGCGGGTGACGGTGCCCTCGGACACGCTCTCGCCGAGCGCCGGCAGGGTTACGGAAACCGCCATGGTGCGGTTGCTCCTTACGAGTAGTGCGGATGGTGGTGCGCTCGGGACTCAGTCGTGCGAGTGCAGCGGCTTGCCGGCCAGGGCCAGGTGAGCCTCGCCCAGAGCCTCGTTCTGCGTCGGGTGCGCGTGGATGAGCTGCGCGACCTCGGCGGGCAGCGCCTCCCAGTTGTAGATCAGCTGGGCTTCGCCGACCTGCTCGCCCATACGGTCGCCGACCATGTGGACGCCGACCACGGCGCCGTCCTTGACCTGGACGAGCTTGATCTCGCCCGCGGTCTTGAGGATCTTGCTCTTGCCGTTGCCCGCGAGGTTGTACTTCAGGCTGACGACCTTGTCGGCGCCGTACAGCTCCTTGGCCTTCGCCTCGGTGATGCCGACGGAGGCGACCTCGGGGTGGCAGTACGTGACGCGCGGCACGCCGTCGTAGTCGACCGGCACGGGGTTCAGACCGGCCAGGCGCTCCGCCACCAGGATGCCCTCGGCGAAGCCGACGTGCGCGAGCTGGAGGGTCGGGACGAGGTCACCGACGGCCGAGATGGTCGGCACGTTGGTCTGCATGTACTCGTCGACGAGGACGTAGCCGCGGTCCATGGCGACCCCGGCCTCCTCGTAGCCCAGGCCCTGGGAGACCGGGCCGCGGCCGACGGCGACGAGCAGCAGCTCGGCCTCGAAGGTCTTGCCGTTCTCCAGCGAGACCTTCACGCCCGACTCGGTGTACTCGACACCGGAGAAGCGGGAGCCGAGGGAGAAGTTGATGCCGCGCTTGCGGAAGGCGCGCTCCAGCAGCTTGGAGCTGTTCTCGTCCTCGACCGGGACGAGGTGCGGGAGCGCCTCGACGATCGTGACGTCCACGCCGAACGACTTCCACGCGGAGGCGAACTCGACGCCGATGACGCCGCCGCCCAGCACGATCGCCGACTTCGGCACGCGGTCCAGGACCAGCGCGTGGTCCGAGGAGATGACGCGGTTGCCGTCGATGGTCAGGCCCGGCAGCGACTTCGGCACGGAGCCGGTCGCCAGCAGGACGTGGCGGCCGGTGATGCGCTGGCCGTTGACGTCCACGGAGGTCGGGGAGGACAGACGGCCCTCGCCGGTGATGTAGGTGACCTTGCGGGAGGCGACCAGACCCTGCAGGCCCTTGTACAGGCCGGAGATCACGTCGTCCTTGTACTTGTGGACGCCCGCGATGTCGATGCCCTCGAGGGAGGCCTTGACACCGAACTGCTCGGCCTCGCGGGCCTGGTCCGCGACCTCGCCGGCGTGCAGCAGAGCCTTGGTGGGGATGCAGCCGCGGTGCAGGCAGGTGCCGCCCAGCTTGTCCTTCTCGATCAGGGCGACGTTGAGACCCAGCTGGGCCCCGCGCAGGGCGGCGGCGTAACCACCGCTACCGCCTCCGAGGATCACTAGGTCGAAAACGGTGCTGGCGTCGTTCGCCACGTCACGTCCTCCATGCATGGGTACGCCGTTGCCGGTCATCGGTGACCGGGCGGCGGCTGTCGTTCGGCCGCATTTCGTCGGCCCTGTGAATAAGGGGGCCCTGTCCTGCCGAGACAACATCTTCGCACTTGTTGACGGAGGGCGGGACGCCGGGCGGTCCTCAGCGGCGACTGATGCGTCACCTTTGAAGGTTACTAGTGCGTAGAAAAGTACGTTTTCGTTGAGAGCGAACGCGCCACGGCCCCGGGCGCATTCCCGGGGCCGCGGATCCTGCGCCGCGGGTCAGCCCAGGTCGCCGTCGGCGGTGCGCTCCGCCAGGCGGACCAGGGTGCGCACCGCGGAACCGGTGCCGCCCTTCGGGGTGTAGCCGAACGGGGCGGACTCGTGGAAGGCCGGGCCCGCGATGTCCAGGTGACCCCAGGCGATGCCCTCGCCCACGAACTCCTTCAGGAAGAGGCCGGCGATCAGGCCGCCGCCCATGCGCTGGCCCATGTTGGCGATGTCGGCCACCGGGGAGTCCATGGTCTTGCGCAGCTCGGCCGGCATCGGCATCGGCCAGGCCTGCTCGCCGGCCTCCTCCGCCGTCTCGTACAGCGCGGTGCGGAAGGCCTCGTCGTTGGCCATCACGCCGAAGGTGCGGTCGCCGAGGGCCAGCACCATCGCGCCGGTCAGGGTGGCGACGTCCACGATCGCGTCGGGGTTCTCCTCCGAGGCGCGGGTGAGGGCGTCGGCCAGCACCAGGCGGCCCTCGGCGTCGGTGTTGAGCACCTCGACGGTCTTGCCGCTGTACATGGTGAGCACATCGCCCGGACGGGTGGCGGTGCCGGAGGGCATGTTCTCCGCGAGGGCCAGCCAGGCCGTCACGTTGACCTGCAGCCCGAGCTTGGCGGCGGCCACGACCGCGGCGAACACGGCGGCGGCACCGCTCATGTCGCACTTCATGGTCTCGTTGTGGCCGGCCGGCTTCAGGGAGATGCCGCCCGAGTCGTAGGTGATGCCCTTGCCGACGAGGGCGAGGGTCTTCTCGGCCTGGGGGTGGGTGTAGCCGAGGCGCACCAGGCGGGGCGGGTTCGCCGAGCCCTGGCCGACGCCCATGATGCCGCCGTAGCCGCCCTTGACCAGCGCCTTCTCGTCCAGCACCTCGACCTTGAGGCCGTGCTCCTTGGCCGCGGCCTGGGCGGCCTCGGCGAAGAGCTTGGGGGTGAGGGCGTTGGACGGGGTGTTGATCAGGTCGCGGGCCCGGTTGACCTCCGCGGCCACGGCCGCGGCGCGCTCGGCGGCGGCCTTGAAGGCCTTGTCGCGCGGCTTGGCGCCGAGGATCGCGGCCTCGCCCAGCGGGCCGCCCTTGTCGTCCTTCTTCTTGCCGTTGCCGTTGGAGCGGAAGGCCGTGAAGGAGTACGCGCCGAGCAGCGCGCCCTCGCCGATCGCGGCGGCGGACTCGGCGTCCTCGACGGGCAGCGCGAACGCGGCCTTCTTGGTGCCGGCCAGCGCGCGGGCCGCGGTGCCGGCGGCGCGGCGCAGGGCCTCCTCGGTGAAGACCTCGTCCTTGGCGGGGAGTTCGCCGAGGCCGACCGCCAGCACGACCGGGGCCTTGAGGCCGGACGGGGCCGGGAGCTTGGTCACCTCGCCCTCGTCGCCGGAGGCGCCCAGGGTCTCCAGGACCGAGGCCAGCTTGCCGTCGAAGGCCTGGTCCACGACCTCGGCGCCGGGCGCGACGACGGGACCCTTCGGGCCCTTGGCGACGCCGACGACGACGGCGTCCGCGCGGAGCGTCGCCGCTGTGGAAGTGCTGAGAGTCAGAGCAGTCACGGTGGTGAAGTCTCTCTTCCGTTGAGTTTCGGCCGAGCGCGTCCCGCGGGGCCCTTGCGCATCGTATGCGCCGTGTTTGCGTGGGCCTCGCCCGGCTGCGGGTCGTATGTGGCTTGTCATGCGGTTCCCTGAGCGCCCTGTGGGGCTCAGGCCAGTGTCATTGCGAGGAGTGCCGCTGTCGATGCCGTTTCGGCGAGGGCGCCGAAGACGTCGCCCGTGACGCCGCCGAGGCGGGTGCGGCAGCGGCGCAGCAGGAGTTCGGCGGCGAGCAGGGCGAACAGCAGGGCGCCGGCCGTGTGCAGGGCCGCGTACGGGCCGAGCAGTGCGCCCGTCGCCGCCGCCGCGCAGAGGGCCAGGGCGGTGGCGGTCAGCGCCGCGGGCACCGGCACCGCGCCCGCGACCGCGGCGCCGAGGCCCTCCGGGCGGGCGGCGGGCACCCCGCGGCGGGAGGCGAGCGTCAGCGCGCAGCGCGCGGCGAGCCCCGCCACGACGGCCGCCACGGCGCCGCGGACCGCACCGGCCTCGTACGACTGCGCCAGGGCGGCCACTTGGCCCAGCAGCGTGAGCACCAGCGTGACCACGCCGAACGGGCCGATGTCCGACTGCTTCATGATGCGCAGCGCATCTGCGGCGGGCTTGCCGCTGCCGAGCCCGTCGGCGACGTCCGCGAGCCCGTCCAGATGCAGCCCCCGGGTCAGCACGGCGGGCACCGCGACCGTGGCCACGGCGGCGAGCAGCGGGCCCGCGCCCAGCAGCGTCAACAGCAGGCCTGAGGCCGCCGCGCAGCTGCCCACGACCAGTCCGGCCAGGGGTGCCGCGAGCATTCCGCCGCGGGCCGCGGCGCGGTCCCAGCGGGTGAGCGGGACCGGCAGCACCGTCAGGGTGCCGAAGGCGAAGCGCAGGGCGTCCGCGACGGTGGCGCGGGGCGGGGGATCCGGGGCAGGCGCATGCATCCGGGCAGGTTATCCGGCGGCTCAGGGCATAGTTCTCGGAGAAGGGCGCACTGCAGGAGCGGATTTCCATGGGTCACTGGCTGGCACGCAACATCGTCGATCCCGGAAAGCTGCCGTTGCTGCTCGCGCTCACCGCGTTCGTGCTGACGTTCCTGGTCACCCGGGTCATCACCCGTCTCATCCGGGCGGGCAAGGGCCCCTTCCGCAACATCAGGCCCGGCGGGCTGCACGTGCACCATGTGGTGCCGGGCATCGTGCTGATGGTGGTCGGCGGCTTCGGCGCGGTCGCCGCGAGCCGGCAGGGCTTCGGGGCGGCGGTCTCGGCGGTGCTGTTCGGCAGCGGCGCGGGGCTGGTGCTGGACGAGTTCGCGCTGGTGCTGCACCTGGACGACGTCTACTGGACCGAACAGGGCCGCAAGAGCGTGGAGATCGTGGTGCTCACGGCCGCCCTGGTGGGGCTGGTGCTCTCCGGCTTCTCCCCGTTCGGGGTCAACGAGCTCACCCCCGACGAACTGCAGAACCGCACCATCGTGGTGGCCAACACCCTGGCCAACTTCCTCATCGCGCTGTTCGCCCTCGCCAAGGGCAAACCCCGGATCGCCCTGATCGGCGCGGTCGTTCCGCTGGTGGCCCTGGTGGGCGCGATCCGGCTGGCCCGGCCGGGGTCGCCCTGGTACCGCCGCTTCTACCGCAACCGGCCGCGGGCCCGGCGCCGGGCGAGGGTGCGCGCCTACCGGCACGACGCGCGCTGGGCGGCCTTCCGGCGCCGCTTTCACGACCTGGTGGCGGGGGCCCCGGACCGCTGATCCCGCTCCCGGTGCTCGTCGCTGCGCGGCTTGCGGCGTCTTCGGGCCTCGTCCACCCCGCACACCACCAGCATCACGGCCACCGCGGCAATGTGCTCCTTGCCCGCCAGATTGGGCTTGACCAGCACCTCGACCACCATGGCCAGCACCACGCCGGCGCAGGTCAGCCAGGCGCGGTAGCGCCAGGACAGATACACCGCCAGGCCCACCACCGCCGCCGACGGGCCGGTGTCGATGATCTTCGCGGCCTCCGGCGGCAGCCCCAGCGGCGAGCCCGGGCCGATGGCCACGCCCAGCCGCGCGTACATGGTCCCGGCGAGCGTGGCGGTGTACGAGACCGCGAGGGTGCGCCACTTGCCGATGCACGCCTCGGCGATGCCGAAGACGATCAGGATCTGGGCCAGCGCACCCCACACCGGCAGGTCGAGCGCGGGGACGAACAGCGACAGCGGGGTCCGCAGCAGCGCCTGCCACCAGGGCAGTTGCGCCTGGACGGAGCCGAGCCGCTGGACGGGCTCGAAGCCCCAGTGCTGGTTCTGGACGATCTGGAAGAGCGAGGTGAGGACGACGGCGGTGAGCGTCATGGGGACGGCCCGCAACCGGTTGCGGACGAACGCCCCCCGGACCGCCTCGTACAGCGGACCCCACTCGGTGCGCGCGGCGCGGCGCAGCGCCGCGCGCATCGTCAACGTCGGCTCTCCAGGTGTTTCCGGTTGAGCCACTTGGGCAGGCCGGGCGCCTCCAGGAAGCCCTCGGCGCGGGCGCTGGCGATGCCGATCCGCAGCAGGTCACTGCTCTTCTCGAACAGCATGAAACGAGGCTCCCAGATGGGGCGGTATTTCGCATTTGCTCGGTAGAGGGACTCGATCTGCCACCAGCGCGAGAAGAAGCTCAGCAGCGACCGCCACATCCGCAGCACCGGGCCCGCGCCCAGCTTCGAGCCGCGCTCGAAGACCGAGCGGAACATCGCGAAGTTCAGCGACACCTGGTGGATGCCCAGCCGGCGGGCCTGCTGCAGGAGTTCGATGACCATGAACTCCATCAGGCCGTTCTCGGAGTCCCGGTCACGGCGCATCAGGTCCAGCGAGAGGCCCTTGGGGCCCCACGGGACGAAGCTGAGCAGCGCGCGCAGTTCGCCGTGGGTGTCGTAGCACTCGAGCATCACGCAGCGCCCGTCGTCCGGATCGCCGAGCCGGCCCAGCGCCATGGAGAAGCCGCGCTCGGTGGCGCCGTCGCGCCAGTCGTCGGCGCGGCGCAGCAGGTGGTCCATCTCCGGCTCGGGGATGTCCTCGTGGCGGCGGATGGTGACGGTGTAACCGGCGCGCTTGACGCGGTTGTACGCCTGGCGCACGGTGCGCATCGCACGCCCGTCCAGGGTGAACTCCCCGGTGTCCACGATGGCTTCGTCGCCCAGCTCCAGGGCGTCCAGGCCGTGCCGCGAGTAGATGGTGCCGCCCTCCTCGCTCGCGCCCATCACGGCCGGGATCCAGCCGTGCTCGCGCGCCTGCGCCAGCCAGGGCTCGATGGCGCCGGGCCAGGCCTCGGGGTCGCCGATCGGGTCGCCCGAGGCGAGGGAGACCCCGCCGACCACGCGGTAGGTGACGGCGGCCTTGCCGGACGGGGACCAGATGACGCTCTTCTCGCGGCGCAGCGCGAAGTAGCCCAGCGAGTCGCGGTCGCCGTGCTTGTCCAGCAGGGCGCGCAGCCCGGCCTCGTCCTCGGCGGTGATCGGGTCGGTGGCCCGGCGGGAGCGGAAGGCCGCGTAGACCACGAGGACCAGCAGGACCGTGCTCATCACGTTGATGACGACGTTGACCCAGCCCGGGGGAGCGATGCCCGCGTAGCGCGAGTTGTCGGCCGCGATGTAGGCCAGGCGCATCACGCCGTAGTGCCAGCGGTCGAGGAAGGTGGAGCGGTACTCGTCGTGCGCCTCGTTGGTGACGGTCACCAGCAGGGCGGCGATCAGCGAGGTGACCAGCAGGCCGACGGTGGCCACGGCGGCCGCCAGCTTGGGGTTGGCGCGGTCGCCCTTGGCGTAGAACTCCTTGCGGCCCACCACCAGGGCCGCCACGAACAGGGTCGTGACCACCAGCGAGAACCAGTTCAGGGCGTGCCTGCGGTACTCGGGGAAGGCCATCACCAGCACCAGGATCAGCAACAGCAGTCCCGACAGGACCAGGTTGAGGATCCAGGCCGCGCGCTTGCGGCGGCGCAGGGTGATCGCCATGAACAGCGAGACCACCGTCGCCGAGAAGCCGGCCGACAGCAGATACGGCGTGAAGAACTCGTCGACGTTGTGCCGCCGGACGTCGGCACCGAAGGACACCCAGAGCGCGCCCAACAGGTTGACGAACGTGACGGCGCGCAGATACCACACGGCGAAGGCGGCGGCACGCCGCGGCCAGGTGCTGCCGCGGGTGCCCTCATCCGGAGTCAAGCGGACCTCTCCCATGAAAAGCGATCGTATGGGGCCTGGCGCGCGGCGTGGTCCGGTCCTGCCTCAGGAACGCTCGGGAAGCTCCGCCGCCAGGGCCGCAGCCGCCTGCACCAGGGGAAGGGCGAGCAGGGCTCCTGTCCCTTCCCCCACAGTGACGCCGTGGTCGAGCAGGGGGTTGAGCGCCATCCGGTCGAGCGCCTTCGCCTGCGCCGGGTCGCCGCTCGCCTGGCCCGCCAGCCACCAGTCCGGCCCCCGGAAGGCGACACGCTGGGCGACCAGGGCACAGGCCGTCGCGACCACTCCGTCGAGGATCACCGGGGTGCGGCGCACGGCGCTCTGCAGCAGGAAGCCGGTGGTGGCGGCCAGGTCGGCGCCGCCGACGGCGGCCAGCAGCTGCAGCTGGTCGCCGAGGACCGGGCGGGCGCGGCGCAGCGCGTCGCGGATGGCCGCGCACTTGCGCATCCAGGCCAGGTCGTCGATGCCGGCGCTGCCGCGGCCGGTGACCACGGAGGCGTCCGTGCCGCACAGGGCGCCGATCAGGGTGCCGGCGGCGGTGGTGCCGCCGACGCTCAGGTCGCCGAGGACGACGAGGTCGGTGCCGGAGTCGGCCTCCTCGTCGGCGACGGCCATGCCGGTGCGGAACGCCTGCTCCGCCTCCTCGGCGGTCAGCGCGTCCTCGACGTCGATCCGGCCCGAGCCGCGGCGCACCCGGTGCCGGGTGACGTCCTCGGGGAAGGTGTCCGGGTCGCAGTCGAGCGCCATGTCGACCACGCGCAGTCCGGCGCCGAAGCGGCGGGCCAGGATCGCGGCCGCGCTCTCCCCGGCCAGGGCGGCGCGCACCAGCTCCTGCGCGCCGGTCTCCGGGCCGCCGGAGACACCGAGGGAGGCGACGCCGTGGTCGCCGGCGAAGAGCAGCACCCGGGGCCGCTCGATGGGCTTCACGGGCACGGAGCCCTGCCCCGCGGCGAGCCACTCGCCCAGCTCGTCCAGCCGGCCCAGCGCTCCCGGGCGCGGGGCGAGGCGCTCCCGGCGCTCCTCGGCGTCCCGCCGGACGACTGCGTCGGGCCGCTCGATCAGGGAGGCGAAGTCATCAAGATTCAGACCGCTCATCCGCGACACCTTACCCCTGCGGGGGGCCTGGAAGGCGGGTGCACGGTGGGGGGTTCGCACTGCGTGCGGGGGTTGCCGCAAGCGGCGGTTCCTCGGGCGCGGGTCGGTTGTGGCCGGTCGCGCAGTTCCCCGCGCCCCTTACGGGGCACGAAGACCCACCGGACGGGCCCTAACCGCAACCGGCACCGCCCCGCAGAGGCAGGGCCTGCCCCGCCACGACCAGGAGGACGTGCTCGCACTCCTCCGCCACGGCGGCGTTCAGCCGCCCCAGCTCGTCGCGGAAGCGGCGGCCCGACGACGTCGCGGGGACGACTCCGGACCCCACCTCGTTGCTCACCAGCACCACCACGCGGCGCGTGGCCCGGACCGCCGCGACCAGGTCCGCGGTGCGCGCGGCGAGCGCGTCCCGGCCGCCGTCCGCCCAGGTCGCGTCGTCCCACGCGCCGACGGAGTCCATCGCGTCCGTCAGCCACAGCGCCAGGCAGTCGACGAGCAGCGGCGGGCCCTCCTCCGTCAGCAGCGGCACCAGGTCGCACGTCTCGGCCGTCCGCCAGGACCCGGGGCGGCGTTCGCGGTGCAGTGCTACGCGCGCCGCCCACTCGCGGTCCCCCTCGCGCGTGCCGCCCGTGGCCACGTACAGCACCTCGGGGAAGGACTCCAGGCGCCGCTCCGCCTCCACCGACTTGCCCGAGCGCGCCCCGCCCAGCACCAGCGTCCGCCGCGGCAGGTCCGGCACCTCGTGGTAGTCGCCGACGACCAGCGTGGTGCCGTCGGGGACCGCCCGCGCGCCCGCGGCCGCCAGCCGCCGGTGCAGTTCGCGGCCGGGCGGCACGTCGTGGTCCAGGTGCACGGCGATCACGTCCGTCGTCGGCCCGGCCGCCCCGGCCTCCCGCAGCCGGGCCAGCGCGTCGGGCCGGTCCAGGACGTCGAGCAGCACCATGTCGTACGGGCCGGGAACGGTCCCCAGCCCGGCCGGTGCCGCGCCCGGCGGCAGGTACAGCAGCCGCTCCCCGTCGGGGGACGTCACCTCGTACCCCGTGCCCGGCGCGTCCACGGCCAGCGCCCGCACCCGGTGCCCGCTGATCACCGACAGCTCGCGCCCGTCCGGCACCCGCACCGGCGCCGGCAGCCCGGCGGGGAGTTCGAGGGCCGGGCCGTCGTGCGGGTGCGAGAGCAGCACCTGGCGCACCCCCGCGATCGAGCGCCCCGCGCGGGCCGCGGCGAACGCGGGGCCGGGGGTGAGGTCGAGGAGGAGCGCGCCGTCGACGAGCAGTGCCGTGGCGGCGCGTGCCTCGCCGCCCGTGGCGACGGCGCAGCACGCGCAGGGGCAGCCGGGGCGCGGCAGCCCGTCGGGGGCTCCGGTGCCGAGGAGAGTCAGTTCCACGCCCTGATCGTCTCGCGTCCGCGCGCCCCGGGCGCGCGGGGCTCACCCTTTCTCGCCCGGCGACGCGGTTCAGCGCCCCGTCAGGGGCGCGGGGCTGTTTCTCCCCCAGCTACCTCCCCCAGCTACCGCTGGGGGTGCCCCCAGGAGGTGCCCACGCGGCGGAGCCGCAAATCGAAACAGCCCCGCGCCCCTGACGGGGCGCCCGCGTGACGAAGATCCGCCGGATAGGCCCTAGGCTGCCGCCCGGCAGGACTCAACACGTGGCGTACACAAGGCCCGGGAGGCTGACATGGCATGGACGTGGCGGTTCGAGAAGTCCGACGGCACGGAGGTGGAGCCGGCCGTGGAGCCGGAGGAGTTCACCACCCAGGGCGACGCGGAGTCCTGGATCGGCGAGGAGTGGCGGGCCCTGCTGGAGGGCGGGGTGGACCAGGTGCGGCTCTTCGAGGACGACGAGGAGATCTATGAGGGGCCGATGAGTCTGCGCGCGGCTGCCGACGCGAGCTGACGGCCCGTGCGGCCCGGCGCACCCGGGCCGCACGCCCCTCACATCTCCCCGAGTGTCACCGTCGTCGTCTGCTCGGCGCCGTCCCGGACGTAGGTCACCTCCGTCCGGTCGCCCGGCTTGAGCCCGGCGAGCGCCTCGGCCAGCGACTGCATCGTGGTGACGGGGGCCTTGCCGACGCGCGTGACGATGTCGCCGGGCCGCAGCCCGGCCTTGTCGGCGGGGCCGCCGGGGTTGACTGCCACCAGGGCCACCCCGGCGGGCGCGAAGTCGGAGCCCACGATGGCCCGTCCGGTGATGCCGAGGGCCGCACGCCCGGAGTCGGTGACCCGGCCGTTCCTGACGATCTGGTCGGCGATCCTGCCGACCGTCCCGGCCGGGATGGCGAAGCCGATGCCCGGCGCCGCCCCCTCGCCCAGCTCCGGGTCGACGGCGGCGAGCGTCGGGATGCCGATGACCTGCCCGGCGAGGTTCACCAGCGCGCCGCCGCTGTTGCCGGGGTTGATGGCGGCCGAGGTCTGCACCATGTTGGCGATGGTCGCCCCGGTGCCCCCGCCGTTGCGGCCCTCGCTGACGGTCCGGCCGACGGCCGAGACGATGCCCTGGGTCACGCTGCTGGACAGGCCCAGCGGATTGCCCATGGCCA
Organism: Streptoverticillium reticulum; assembly: GCF_047456005.1. Taxonomy (NCBI): domain Bacteria; kingdom Bacillati; phylum Actinomycetota; class Actinomycetes; order Kitasatosporales; family Streptomycetaceae; genus Streptomyces; species Streptoverticillium reticulum. The sequence continues at coordinate 6,059,507 of NZ_CP179755.1, forward strand.
GCACGATCTGGCCCACTTCGACCTTCGAGGAGTCCCCGAGCACGGCGGGCTTGAGCCCCTTGGGGACGTCGTCCAGCCGGACGACCGCGAGGTCCTGTTCGGGATACGAGGCCACCAGCTTGGCGCCCAGGGCGTCGCCGCCGGTGGCGAGGGAGACCTTGAACGTCCGGGCGTCGCCGACGACATGGGCGTTGGTGACGACGTCGCCCTTGTCGTCGTAGACCACCCCGGAGCCGAGGCCCTGCCCCGTGGTGATCTGGACGACGGACGGGAGGACGTCCTTGACCACCTTCTGGTAGGCGGCCTGCAGATCGCCCGCCGGACCCGTGATGTGCACGGGCGCGGCGGGCGAGGAGGACGACGCGCCCGACGGGCTCCCGGCGCTGCCGGAACAACCGGCGAGCAGGGCCAGGGCGCAGACGGCCGGGACGGCGGGACGGAGGCGCGAGACGCTCATGCGGGGAGTGTTCCCCGCACCCGGCCTCAGCCCCGCACACCGCACAGATGCAGCAGTGCCGCGACCGCGCGGTAGGGGTCCGTGCGGCCCGCGCGCTCCTCGGCCGTCAGCAGCCGGTCGAGCTCGGCGCCCTGCGGCGGGGCCTGCCCGTCGGCGGCCCGGTCGGTGAAGACCCGTACGCCGTACCAGGCGTGGAGCGGGGCGCCGATGCCGGCGAGGGTCGCCGTGAGCGTCTCCCGCCGGTCCGCGCGCACCTCCAGCCCGATGCGGTTGGTGTACGCGGGGGAGTCGAAGGCGGCCAGCGCGGTCTCCCAGTCGCCGCCCAGGCCGGGCCGCATGGCCAGCGCGTCGGCGTTGCGCACGAGGAGCGAGAGCAGGCCGCCGGGGGCGAGCACCCGGGCCAGCCCGGCGAGCATGGGGTCGGGCTCCGGCACGTACATCAGCACGCCGTGGCAGAGGACGACGTCGAAGGAGCCCGGCAGGAAGTGCACGCCGGTGTCCCGCCCGTCGCCCTCGATGACCCGCATCCGCTCGCGGATGCCCTCGGGCTCGGCCGCCAGTGCCTCGCGCACGGTGGCCACCATCAGGGGGTCGGACTCCAGGCCGGTCACCTCGTGGCCGGCGCGCGCGAGCCGCAGCGCCTGGGTGCCCTGGCCGAGGCCGACGTCGAGGATCCGCAGCCGCCGGCCCACGGGGAAGCGGGCGGCTATCTGCTCGTCGACCTGGCGGGCGACGAGCTCCTGGCGGACGGTGTTCCGCAGCCCCCCGAGCCCGCTCAGCCACCCCTGTGCGCCACTGCCGAAGGGCGCCGCCGGTGTGCCGCTCAGGGCTTCTCCCCGCGCGCGACCTTCGGCTTGGGCAGCCGCAGCCGGCGCATCTGCAGGGTGCGCATCAGGGCGTAGGCGACGGCACCGCGGGTGTTCTCGTCCGGGAAGCGCTGCTTGAGGGCGCGCTTGAGGGCGATGCCGGTGATCGCGGAGTTGATGACGATCAGCGCGATGACGATCATCCACGCCAGCAGCACGTACGTCTGGAACGCACCGCGGTTGATCATGCTCAGGACCAGGATCAGCACGGCCAGCGGCAGGAAGAACTCCGCCACCGAGTAGCGCGCGTCCACGAAGTCGCGGGCGAAACGGCGCACCGGGCCCTTGTCACGGGCCGGCAGGAAGCGCTCGTCACCGTTGGCCAGGGCCTCGCGCTGGCGGGCCATGTCGGCACGGCGGGCCTCGCGGGCCCGCTTCGAGGCGTCCTTGCCCTTGGCCGGCGTGCTCGCCAGACTGCGGCGCTGGGACTGGGCCTCGCTGCGCTTCGGGGTCGGGCGGCCCTTGGGTGCCTGCGGGTCACGGGCCTGCTTGGACTGGTCGGCGGCGGCCGGCTTGGCGGCGGCCTGCTCGGCCTTGTCGGCCTTGTCGGCCTTGGAAGTGGAACGGCTTCGGAACACGGGACCCAAGCGTACGGGTTCCGGGGCCCGGGCACCGGCCGGGAGGGGAACGATCCGGCAACGACGGACGTCTGTACGGGAGGACGGGCTTGCCCTCCCCGGACCCCGGGGACTCTTCTACTCCTTGCGCCGGAGGCGGCGACCTTGTGATCGTCCTGGAGGATGAGCGCATCGGTGCCCGAGGAGTGCGGTAATGGAAGCAGGGCCCGTACTGTGGGTTCTGATAGGTGTGACGGAGCCGAAGCCCGATTCAAGTCGGTCAGAAGGGGGCGCGCGAGGCCCATGAGCGGTGTCATGAAGCGTATGGGGATGATCTTCCGCGCGAAGGCCAACAAGGCCCTGGACCGGGCCGAGGATCCGCGCGAGACCCTCGACTACTCGTACCAGAAGCAGCTCGAGCTGCTGCAGAAGGTGCGCCGCGGCGTCGCCGACGTGGCGACGTCCCGCAAGCGTCTGGAGCTCCAGCTCAACCAGCTGCAGAACCAGTCCGCCAAGCTGGAGGAGCAGGGCCGCAAGGCGCTGGCGCTGGGCCGCGAGGACCTGGCGCGCGAGGCGCTCACCCGCCGTTCCGCGCTCCAGCAGCAGGTCAGCGATCTGGAGACGCAGCACCAGACCCTCCAGGGCGAGGAGGAGAAGCTCACGCTCGCCTCCCAGCGCCTGCAGGCCAAGGTCGACGCCTTCCGGACGAAGAAGGAGACCATCAAGGCCACCTACACCGCGGCCCAGGCCCAGACCCGGATCGGCGAGGCCTTCTCCGGCATCTCCGAGGAGATGGGCGACGTCGGCCTGGCCATCCAGCGCGCCGAGGACAAGACGGCGCAGCTGCAGGCCCGCGCCGGCGCCATCGACGAGCTGCTCGCCTCGGGCGCGCTCGACGACCCGACGGGCATGGCCAAGGACGACATCACCGCCGAGCTGGACCGCCTCTCGGGCGGTTCGGACGTGGAGCTGGAGCTCCAGCGGATGAAGGCCGAGCTGGCGGGCGGCAGCGGCACCAAGCAGGCCATCGAGGGCGGCACCGCCGGCCAGAACCACGCGGCGCAGCCGCAGGACACCCCCCGCTTCGACAAGCACTGAGGGAGATCTCATGATCGTGCGGATCATGGGGGAGGGCCAGGTCAGGCTGGACGACAGCCACTTCGCCGAGCTCAACGCGCTGGACGACGAGCTGCTCGCCGAGATGGAGAGCGGCGACGAGGAGGGCTTCCGGCGCACGCTCGGGGGCCTGCTGGACGCCGTGCGCCGGCTGGGCACGGCCCTGCCCGACGACGCCCTGGAGCCCTCCGAGCTGATCCTGCCGTCGCCCGACGCCTCCCTGGAGGAGGTCCGCGAGATGCTCGGCGACGAGGGCCTCATCCCGGGGTGACGCCCCGGCCGCCCGGCACTGCGCGCCCCCGTTCCCGCCCGGGACCGGGGGCGCGGCCGACGGACCCCTCATGACCGCTCTCACCGCCTCGGGCCTCACCGGCCCGCACCGCTGGCTGCGCGCGCACCCGCGCGCGGCCGACCTGCTGCTGGCCGCCGCCGTGTTCGCGCTCGTCATGACCGGCTCCTACGCCACCGCGCACACCCGGCAGCACCCGCCGGGACCGGGCTTCGTCACCCTGGCCGTCGTCGCCTGCGGCTGCCTGGTGTGGCGCCGCCGCGCGCCGCGTGCCGTGCTCGGCCTCACCTCGGTGCTGACGGTCGCCGCCGCCGTCGCCGAACGGGACGGGCCCCCGCACACCCAGGTCGCGCTGGCCGCCGCCGTGGCGCTCTGCACCGTGGCCGCCCGCACCGAGCGGTCCACGGCCTGGCGCATCGCCGTGCTGACCGTCATCGCCATCACCGGCGCCGTGATGCTCCTCGGCCCGGCGCCCTGGTACTCCCAGGAGAGCTTCGGCCTGCTGGCCTGGATCGGCCTGGCGGGTGCCGCCGGGGACGCGGTCCGCAGCCGGCGCGCCTTCGTCGCGGCGATCGAGGAACGGGCCGAGCGGGCCGAACGCACCCGCGAGGAGGAGGCCCGCCGCCGCGTCGCGGAGGAACGGCTGCGCATCGCCCGCGAGCTGCACGACGTCGTCGCCCACCACATCGCGCTCGTCAACGTCCAGGCCGGCGTGGCCGCACACATCATGGACAGTCGCCCCGAGCAGGCCAGGCAGGCCCTCGCGCACGTCCGCGAGGCCGGCCGCTCGGCCCTGGAGGAGCTGCGCGCCACGGTCGGCCTGCTGCGCCAGTACGGGGACCCCGAGGCCCCCACCGAGCCCGCGCCCGGCCTCGGGCTGCTCGACCGGCTCGTCGACGGCTTCGGGCGGGTGGGGCTGCCGGTGGCCGTCGCGGCCGTCTCGACGCTGCCCGGCGGGCAGGGCGCGACGGACGAGGCCGCCGGGGCCGCCGCCGTCCTCGGCCCGCTGCCGGCCGCCGTGGACCTCACCGCGTACCGGCTGGTCCAGGAGGCGCTCACCAATGCGCACAAGCACGCGGGCCCCGGCGCCCGGGCCGAGGTCTCCCTGCTGCGCGGCGCGGACAGCCTGCAGCTGACCGTGCTGGACGACGGCGCCGGGCCCCCGGCCGACGGGACCGGGAGCGGCGGGCACGGCCTCGTCGGCATGCGCGAGCGCGCGGCCGCCCTCGGCGGCCGCTGCGAGGCGGGCCCGCGCGACGGGGACGTCCCCGGCTTCCGGGTCCGCGCCACCCTGCCGCTGTCGGCGCCCGCCTAGGCTGGCGCCATGACCGAGCCGATCAGCGTCCTTCTCGCCGATGACCAGGCCCTGTTGCGCAGCGCGTTCCGGCTGCTCGTGGAGTCCGAACCGGGCATGCGGGTGGTGGGGGAGGCCGCGGACGGGGCACAGGCCCTCGCCCTGGCCCGGGAGCACACGCCCGACGTGGTCCTGATGGACATCCGGATGCCCGGTACGGACGGCCTCACCGCGACCAGGGAGATCTGCGCGGACCCGGCGCTGGCGTCCGTGCGCGTGGTGATGCTGACGACCTTCGAGGTCGACGAGTACGTGGTGCAGTCGCTGCGCGCGGGCGCGTCGGGCTTCCTCGGCAAGGGCGCGGAGCCGGAGGAACTGCTGGCGGCGATCAGGATCGCCGCGGCCGGGGAGGCGCTGCTGTCGCCCGCGGCGACGAAGGGCCTGATCGCGAAGTTCCTCGCCCAGGGCGAGCCGCCCGCCGACGCCCGGCGCGAGACGGCGCGCCTTGCGGCCCTGACGGGCCGGGAACGGGAGGTTCTCGTGCAGGTGGCGGGGGGCTTCTCGAACGACGAGATCGGCGAGCGGCTGGAGGTCAGCCCGCTGACGGTGAAGACGCACGTGAACCGCGCCATGGCGAAGCTGGGTGCCCGTGACCGGGCCCAACTCGTGGTCATCGCTTACGAGTCGGGCCTGGTGCGGCCGGCACACGGCTGAGGCCTTGGGCCTCGCCCCGTAAGGGGCGCGGGGCTGTTCCTCCCCCAGCTACCGCTGGGGGTGCCCCCAGCGGCTCCGCCGTGTGGGCGCGACCAGGTGCCCCGTCAGGGGCGCGGGGAACTGCGCGACAAGCCCCCACCGGCCCGCAGCCGACGCACCACCCCAGAGGTCCGGGGCGCAGCCCCGGGAGCTTCGACTGCGGGAGCGTCGTGGCTGATCGCGCAGTTCCCCGCGCCCCTTACGGGGCGCGGCCCCCCGAAACGCCTACGGCAATGCGAGCATCCGCTCCAGCGCCAGCTTCGAGAAGCTGGCGACCTCCGGGTCCACCTCGATCCGGTTGACGACCTTGCCGTCCGCCAGGGACTCCAGGGCCCACACCAGGTGCGGCAGGTCGATGCGGTTCATCGTGGAGCAGAAGCACACGGTGCGGTCGAGGAAGACGATCTCCTTGCCCTCGCTCGCGAACCGGTTCGCGAGCCGCCGCACCAGGTTGAGCTCGGTGCCGATGGCCCACTTGGAGCCCGCCGGGGCGGCCTCCAGCATCTTGATGATGTATTCCGTCGAGCCGACGTAGTCGGCCGCGGACACCACCTCGTGGCGGCACTCGGGGTGCACCAGGACGTTGACGCCGGGGATGCGCTCGCGCACGTCGTTGACCGAGTCCAGCGAGAAGCGGCCGTGCACCGAGCAGTGGCCGCGCCACAGGATCATCTTCGCGCCGCGCAGCTCCTCGGCCGTCAGGCCGCCGTTCGGCTTGTGCGGGTTGTAGAGGACGCAGTCCTCCAGCGACATGCCCAGGTCGCGCACGGCGGTGTTGCGCCCGAGGTGCTGGTCCGGCAGGAAGAGGACCTTCTCGCCCTGCTCGAAGGCCCAGTTCAGGGCCCGCTCGGCGTTGGACGAGGTGCAGATCGTGCCGCCGTGCTTGCCGGTGAAGGCCTTGATGTCGGCGGAGGAGTTCATGTACGAGACGGGGACGGTGACGTCCGCGATGCCCGCCTCGGTCAGGACGTCCCAGCACTCGGCGACCTGCTCGGCGGTGGCCATGTCGGCCATCGAGCAGCCGGCCGCGAGGTCCGGCAGGACGACCTGCTGGCCGTCGTGGGTCAGGATGTCCGCGGACTCGGCCATGAAGTGCACACCGCAGAAGACGATGTACTCGGCGTCCGGCCGGGCGGCCGCCTCGCGCGCGAGCTTGAAGGAGTCGCCGGTGACGTCGGCGAACTCGATGACCTCGTCGCGCTGGTAGTGATGGCCGAGGACGAAGACCTTGTCCCCGAGCTTCGCCTTGGCCGCGCGGGCGCGCTCCACCAGGTCCGGATCGGACGGTGCCGGCAGGTCGCCGGGGCACTCCACACCCCGCTCGCTGCGGGGGTCGGCCTCGCGGCCGAGCAGCAGGAGAGCGAGCGGGGTGGGCTGGACATCCAAGGGCTGGGCGGTGGTCACGTCACGCACCCTTTCTGTTCTGCGGACGGCCGCTCTGCACTGTGGCGCAGTCGGCTTGTCGTCAATTTGACGCTATCTATCATAGCTGCTTCGCGTCACTTTGACGATGGTGATTGCGTCGATGTGACGCATTCCCGTTCGCGCGCGGGGTGTGCGAGCATGAAAGCCGGTGAAGTCACCGTCAGGACCCGGAATGAATCCGGGACGGCAGCGGTTGCAGGCGACGCAAGCATCCGCAGAAGAACCCGGGAGTGAAGCAGATGTCCGTTCAGGACGAGAAGACCACGGCGAGCGACGGCATCCTTCTGTCCGACGCCGCTGCGGCCAAGGTCAAGAGCCTGCTGGAGCAGGAAGGCCGTGAAGACCTCGCGCTGCGCGTCGCCGTCCAGCCCGGCGGCTGCTCCGGTCTGCGCTACCAGCTCTTCTTCGACGAGCGTTCGCTCGACGGTGACGTCGTCAAGGACTTCGACGGCGTCAAGGTCGTCACCGACCGCATGAGCGCCCCGTACCTGGGCGGCGCCTCGATCGACTTCGTCGACACCATCGAGAAGCAGGGCTTCACGATCGACAACCCCAACGCGACCGGCTCCTGCGCCTGCGGCGACTCCTTCAGCTGACGCGGATCCTCACCGTACGAAGGCGGTGCCCCCGACGGGGGAACCGCCTTCGCCTTTTGTGCGGCGCTACGCCTTGCGCAGGGCCCCGCCCGTCGTCTCGTCGACGACCTTCCGGTCGTCCAGCGGCTTGTCCAGCGTCACCGGCAGGTCCCACTGCTTGAGCATCATCACGCAGGGCCGGCCCGGGTTCTTCTCCGTGCCGGTGACCTTCACCGACACCGCGGACCCGGACTCCCGGTCCGTCACCGCGTAGGTGTTGCACACCCCGCCCCAGAAGTGCAGGACGAGCTTCCTCCCGTCGTCCCCGGCCACGCTGTACGAGTCGACGTGCATCGACTGGGTCCGCGGCGTCCCGGTCGGGGCGGGCGTACGGGACGGCGAGGGCCGGGCGATGAACTTCGGGTCCACCGCGGGCTGGGCGACGGTGATCGTCGCACCGTCGTTGCCGCCGCCCGGCAGCTGCACGCCGAACAGCCACGACGGCACCAGTGCCGGCCGCCCCGCCACGGACTGCTCCGACAGGCCGAACTCCGCACTGCGCACCGTCGCGGGCTCCGCCTTCGACGGGATGCCGCCCGGACACGGCGGTGTCCCCTCGGCGTCCGCGCCCTCGCCCTTGGGGAACGGGGTCATCGTCCGGCAGCCGCCGGGGCCCGGACTGCCGGTTCCCTCGCCCTTGTTGAGCGCGTCGAGCGACTGCTGGGCGCTGACGACCGGATAGTCGGCCCCCTTCTTCGGCAGCTCCAACTTCCCGCTGCCGCCCGCCAGTTGCCCGTCCGCCCCTACCTGGAGCGTGGTCCGCCAGCCGGAGGAGGGCAGGGAGTTGAGCACGGGGTCGGCCTCGACCGTCCGTATCGCACCGAACGTCCGGCGCGCGTCCACCTTCGCGCCGTCCTGGCCCAGCGCCTTCAGTACGGGGGCCGCCACGCTCTTCGCCTTGTCCTCCGGCACCGGGGCCGCGGCCGCCGGGTCGGGGGAGTCGGGGGAGGGAGTCGCGCCATCACGGAAGGACGGGCAGGTCACCGGGGGAACGTCCTTGCCCTCCTGCTGCGGCCCGGCGCCCGGCGGATGCTCGCAGTGCGTGCCGCCCGGGGTGCCGTACCGCGTGAACGACCAGTCGCCCGGCGCCTGTTGGTGCACCTGGAGCGCGGGGCCCGACGCGTCGGGGGCGTCCCCGACGGTCCAGACGCCGTTCGCCAGCCGGGGCGTGCCCTGCACCTTGAGCGCCGTGGCCAGCGCCGTCACCTCGTCGCGCGTCACCTCGCGCCCGGGCAGGTAGACCGGGGCGTTGCGGGGGCCGTCGGGCAGTTTGCCCGCCGCCCGGTAGCGGACGCCGTGGGGGTCGGGCTCGCCCGGCGCGATGCCCTGCTGCGGACCGCCGCCGGCCCGCCCGTAGCCGTCCAGGGCCAGCGGGGGAGGGGAGGAGCTGTCTCCGGACCCGCCGGACCGGTCCGCGCCGCCGCCCCCCGCGGTGGACGCCCAGTACGCGCCCCCTCCTCCGGCCAGCAGCACGGCCGCGGCCACCGATGCGACCGCCAGCGGCGAGTGCTTGCGCCGCGGTTTCTCGGGGGTGCTGCCGGGAGTGGCGCCCTCGGTGCTCACCACATCGCTCCTTCGCTCCGCTCAATGTGTGTACTGCCGTGTCCTCTGTGAAGGGGACGGCGCTTGGACGGAGCGCAGGAGCGAGCGGTTCCACCCGGGTCAGTCGCCGTATTCCGACATCCCGTCCAGCAGCCGGGCCGAGGCCGCCGGGACGGAGACCCCGTGGATGGAGGAGAGCGGGGTGTGCCGCCGGGCGGGGGCGGGGCGGGGGGTCCGGGTGCCGGGCCAGTGCGGTGCCATGCGGGCGCAGTCCCGGCGCAACTCGTCGAGCGACTCGGGCTCGGTGGTGTGCTGCGTGACGTCCTTCACAGTCTTCGGCATATCCGCACCGTACGCACGGGGTGCCGCTGCGAGAAAGACCTACTAATAGGTAGATTTGCCCACCCATAGGCGAGAATCGGGCCCTCTTGTCCGAGGGCCTTCACCCGGTAACGTGGTGTGGCTCTTTCTGTTTTTCTCGTTATGTCACCTCGCCCCGCAGGGAGCAGACCCGTCGTGCGTATCGCTGTCACCGGCTCCATCGCCACCGACCATCTGATGACCTTCCCCGGCCGCTTCGCCGACCAGCTCGTGGCGGACCAGCTGCACACGGTCTCTCTCTCCTTCCTCGTCGACGAGCTCGACGTCCGCCGCGGCGGCGTGGGCCCCAACATCTGCTTCGGCATGGGCGTCCTCGGCCTGCGCCCGATCCTGGTCGGCGCGGCCGGCGCGGACTTCTCCGACTACCGCGCCTGGCTGGACCGGCACGGCGTGGACACCGACTCCGTCCACATCTCCGAGGTCCTGCACACCGCGCGCTTCGTGTGCACCACGGACACCGACCACAACCAGATCGCGTCCTTCTACACCGGTGCCATGAGCGAGGCCCGGCAGATCGAGCTGCAGCCCGTCGCCGACCGGGTCGGCGGCCTGGACCTGGTGCTGATCGGCGCCGACGACCCCGAGGCGATGCTGCGCCACACCGAGGAGTGCCGCACCCGCGGCATCCCGTTCGCGGCCGACCCCTCGCAGCAGCTGGCCCGGATGGACGGCGAGGACATCCGCCTGCTGGTCGAGGGCGCCACGTACCTGTTCACCAACGAGTACGAGAAGGCGCTCATCGAGTCCAAGACGGGCTGGACGGGCGACGAGATCCTCGCCAAGGTCGGCACCCGCATCACCACCCTGGGCTCGCGCGGCGTGCGCATCGAGACGGCGGGCGGCCGGACCGTCGAGGTCGGCTGCGCCCAGGAGGAGGCCAAGGTCGACCCGACCGGCGTGGGCGACGCGTTCCGCGCCGGCTTCCTCGCCGGCCTGACCTGGCAGCTCTCGCAGGAGCGGGCGGCGCAGCTGGGCTGCATGCTGGCGACGCTCGTCATCGAGACGCTGGGCACGCAGGAGTACGAGCTGCGGCGCGGGCACTTCATGGAGCGCTTCACGAAGGCCTACGGCGACGAGGCCGCCGCCGAGGTGCGGGCCCACTTGGGCTGAGGCTTGTGGGGGCCTCCGCCCCCACACCCCGGGTTCTTCGCCCGCCGTCAGGGGCTTGTCCGCCGGCACCACGGCGCCCCGTAAGGGGCGCGGGGAACTGCGCGACCAGCCCCCACCGGCCCGCAGGTAACGCACCACCCCAGGGGTCCGGGGCGAAGCCCCGGGCATCTCGACTGCGGGCGCGTCGTGGTTGCTCGCGCAGTTCCCCGCGCCCCTGACGGGGCGCCGTGGTGCCGGCCCCGTGTCAGGCGCGGCGCCGCACCGTGTACGCGACGCCGCCCGCCACCGGCCGCTCGCCCACGTACTCCTGGCCACGCATCTCGCACCACGCGGGAACGTCGAGCCGTGCGGCCTCGTCATCCGACAGCACGGTCACCAGGCCCCCGACCGCCACGTCGCCGAAGGCCCTCGCCAGCTCGATCACCGGGATCGGGCACCGCCTGCCCAGCGAGTCGACAATCAGTTCCCCTTCCCCGGAAGGGGAACCCACATCGCCGGCCGGCGCGCCCAGCGCCCCCCGCACCTCGGCGACGGCGCCCGGCAGCACCCCCAGAAATCGATCGACCTCCTCCGAGGTCGACCCCCGCGGCAGCGAGACCCGCACGTTCCCCTCGGTGAGCACCCCCATCGCCCGCAGCACATGACTGGGGGTCAGCGTGCTGGACGTACAAGACGAACCGGACGAAACCGAGAAACCCTCGCGGTCCAGGGCGTGCAGCAGCGCCTCCCCGTCCACGTACAGGCACGAGAACGTGACCAGGTGCGGCAGCCGCCGCGCCGGATCCCCGACGACCTCCACGTCCGGCACGAGCTCCGGGACCCTGGCCCGGATCCGGTCCACCAACGCCCGCAGCCGCGCGGCCTCTTCGGCCGCCTCCTGGCGGACGGCCCGCAGCGACGCCGCCGCCGCGACGACCGCGGGCAGGTCGGGGAAGCCCGGCGCGCGCCCCGACTCCCGCTCGTCCGCGGGGTGCTGGGGGGCGTACCGCACTCCCTTGCGCACCGCCAGCAGGCCGACCCCGGACGGGCCGCCCCACTTGTGGGCGCTCGCCGTCAGCAGCGACCAGCCGCCCTCGACCGGGCCCCAGCCCAGCGACTGCGCCGCGTCCACCAGCAGCGGGACCCCCGCCTCCCGGCAGGCCTCGGCGACTTCGGCCACCGGCTGCACCGTTCCCACCTCGTGGTTGGCGGACTGCAGCACCGCCAGCGCGGTGTCCGGCCGCAGCGCCGCCGCGTAGGCACCCGCGCCCACCCGGCCCGTGCGGTCGACCGCCACCTCGGTGACGGTTCCGCCGGCCGCCTCGTGCACGGCGGCGGAGTGCAGGACGGCCGAGTGCTCCACGGCGGACACCACCAGGTGCCGCCCGGTCCGGCGCCGCCCGGCGAGGGCTCCGGCAATTCCGTCATGCAGGGCCCGTGTCCCCGATGGAGTGAAGACCAGTTCGTCCGGGCGGCAGCCGACGGCCTCCGCCGCGGCCTCGCGCGCCGCGTCGAGCAGCAGCCGGGCCCGGCGGCCCTCCCGGTAGAGGCGGGCCGGATCGGCCCATCCCTCGTCCAGGGCGGCCAGCAGCGCCTGGCGTGCGACGGGGTGCAGGGGAGCGGCGGAAGCGGCGTCGAAGTACGGCACGGAGCACACGCTAGCGCGCAGGTCGCACGATGTGCGGCGGGTGTCCGGCGGCCATCTGACGGTCCGCCGGACGGGCCCCGGATCAGCAGATTCCGCCTCTTCGGGGAGTGACGCGGCGCGTTGGGTACCCTCCCCGCGCGGCCCCAAATAGCGTCCAGTAGGGTTTGGTCCGCATAAACATCCAAACCCCTGCCCGCAGCGGGCCGGCGACCGACCAGCGAGACGGCCGCAGCCGGCCGCACGGGCGAGACTCTCGGGAAGGCGCTACGTGAGTCCCAACGGCTCCGACCGCTCGTCGCGGCGCCCGGTGCGGCGGAAGCTGCTGCAGGCGCTGGCCGCGGGCGCTGTCCTGGCGACCGCCACCGGTTGCACATCCAAGGACTTCCCCCGCCTCGGAATGCCCACTCCCGTCACGGAAGAGGCGCCGCGGATCCTCTCCCTGTGGCAGGGTTCGTGGGCGGCTGCGCTCGCCACGGGCGTACTGGTGTGGGGCCTGATCCTGTGGAGCGTCATTTTCCACCGGCGCAGCAGGACCAAGGTCGAGATCCCCGCACAGACCCGGTACAACATGCCCATCGAGGCGCTGTACACCGTGGTCCCGATCATCATCGTGTCGGTGCTCTTCTACTTCACCGCGCGTGACGAGAACAAGCTTCTGACCAACCCCGAGAAGCCGAAGCACGTGGTCAACGTGGTGGGCTTCCAGTGGAGCTGGGCGTTCAACTACCTGGAGAACGTCGACGGCCAGCCTGCGGGCCGGCCGCTGCGCGAGGTCAAGGAGCTGGACGCGATTCCGGACCGGTTCCTCGCGAAGGCTCCGGCGAACGCGGGCGGTGTCTACGACATCGGCACTCCGGGTACGCGGAATCCGCAGAACAACAACCCCGGCCCCACCATGTGGCTGCCCAAGGGCGAGACGGTGGAGTTCGTCCTCACCTCGCGGGACGTCATCCACTCCTTCTGGGTCGTGCCGTTCCTGATGAAGCAGGACGTCATCCCGGGCCACACGAACAGCTTCACGGTGACCCCCAACCGCGAGGGCACCTTCATGGGCAAGTGCGCCGAGCTCTGCGGCCAGGACCACTCCCGGATGCTCTTCAACGTCAAGGTCGTCTCTCCTGAGCGGTACAGGGCGCACCTGAAGGAGCTCGCGGCCAAGGGCCAGACCGGTTACCAGCCGGCGGGCATCGCGCAGACGGATCACGCGAAGAACGCGGAGACCAAGAACAAGTGAGCATCCTCAACGAACCCCAGGGTGCCGCCGCCGCACCAGCCTCGGCAGCACCGCCCGTACGCCAGAAGCAGCCCGGCAATCAGGTGATCAAGTGGCTCACGACCACTGACCACAAGACGATCGGCACGCTGTACCTGGTCACGTCGTTCGCGTTCTTCTGCATCGGCGGCCTGATGGCGCTCCTCATGCGCGCCGAGCTGGCCCGTCCCGGCACGCAGATCATGTCGAACGAGCAGTTCAACCAGGCGTTCACGATGCACGGCACGATCATGCTGCTGATGTTCGCGACGCCGCTGTTCGCCGGATTCGCGAACTGGATCATGCCGCTGCAGATCGGCGCGCCCGACGTGGCGTTCCCGCGGCTGAACATGTTCGCCTACTGGCTCTACCTGTTCGGCTCGCTGATCGCGGTGGCCGGCTTCCTCACCCCGCAGGGTGCGGCCGACTTCGGCTGGTTCGCCTACTCCCCGCTGTCGGACGCGGTCCGTTCGCCGGGCGTCGGCGCCGACATGTGGATCATGGGTCTGGCCTTCTCCGGCTTCGGCACCATCCTCGGCTCGGTCAACTTCATCACCACGATCATCTGCATGCGCGCCCCGGGCATGACGATGTTCCGCATGCCGATCTTCACCTGGAACGTCCTGCTGACCGGTGTCCTGGTCCTGCTGGCCTTCCCGGTGCTGGCCGCCGCGCTGTTCGCCCTGGAGGCGGACCGTAAGTTCGGTGCCCACGTCTTCGACGCGGCAAATGGCGGAGCACTGCTCTGGCAGCACCTCTTCTGGTTCTTCGGCCATCCAGAGGTGTACATCATCGCGCTGCCGTTCTTCGGCATCATCTCCGAGGTCATCCCGGTCTTCTCGCGCAAGCCGATGTTCGGTTACATCGGCCTGATCGCGGCGACCATCTCGATCGCGGGTCTGTCGGTGACCGTGTGGGCGCACCACATGTACGTCACGGGCGGTGTGCTGCTGCCGTTCTTCTCCTTCATGACCTTCCTGATCGCGGTCCCGACCGGTGTGAAGTTCTTCAACTGGATCGGCACCATGTGGAAGGGCTCGCTGTCCTTCGAGACCCCGATGCTCTGGGCCGTCGGCTTCCTGATCACCTTCACCTTCGGTGGTCTGACCGGCGTCATCCTGGCCTCGCCCCCGATGGACTTCCACGTCTCCGACTCGTACTTCGTGGTGGCGCACTTCCACTACGTGATCTTCGGTACGGTCGTCTTCGCGATGTTCTCCGGATTCCACTTCTGGTGGCCGAAGTTCACCGGCAAGATGCTGGACGAGCGCCTCGGCAAGATCACCTTCTGGACGCTGTTCGTGGGCTTCCACGGCACCTTCCTGGTGCAGCACTGGCTGGGTGTCGAGGGCATGCCCCGCCGTTACGCGGACTACCTGGCCGCCGACGGCTTCACCACGCTGAACACCATCTCGACCATCAGCTCCTTCCTGCTGGGCCTGTCGATCCTGCCGTTCATGTACAACGTCTGGAAGACCGCCAAGTACGGCAAGAAGGTCGAGGTCGACGACCCGTGGGGTTACGGCCGTTCGCTGGAGTGGGCGACCTCCTGCCCGCCGCCGCGGCACAACTTCCTCACCCTGCCGCGGATCCGTTCCGAATCCCCGGCGTTCGACCTGCACCACCCCGAGATCTCGGCCCTTGAGCTCGAGACCGTGGGTGCCGGGGCCATCGCGGGCGGAAAGGAGTCCGGCAAGTGAAGATCCAAGGCCGGATGTTCATCTGGCTCTCCGTCTTCATCCTCGCCATGGCGATCGTCTATGGCCTGTGGTCGAAGGAAGCCGCCGGTACCACCGCGCTCTTCATGGCCTTCGGCCTGAGCGTGATGATCGGCTACTACCTGGCGTTCACCGCGCGCCGGGTGGACGCCGGTGCCCAGGACGACAAGAACGCCGATGTCGCCGACGACGCCGGTGAGCTGGGCTTCTTCGCCCCGCACAGCTGGCAGCCGCTGTCCCTGGCGTTCGGTGGCGCGCTCGCCTTCCTGAGCATCTGCTTCGGCTGGTGGCTGATGTTCTTCTCGGCGCCGATCATCTTCGTCGGACTCTTCGGCTGGGTGTTCGAGTTCTACCGCGGCGAGAACCAGAACCAGTAGGTTCCGCCGCCCGCAGTACCCCCGGGCCCCGCACACCGCCAGGTGTGCGGGGCCCGATTGCGTCCCCGGAGGGGCGGCGCCACCCGTTTGCAGTCACCCCGCGGGCCGTACCCCCCGAATCTTCCTACGGTGTGACCATGAGTCACTCCTCTCGCAGCACGGCGGTTCTCTGCAGCCTCCTGGTGATCGCCCTCGCCGCAGGGGGCACCGCGTGCGGCGGCTCGTCCAACCCGCTGGCGGACAAGCCCTACGACGCCACCGGGCAGGTGTCCCTCGTCGGCGCCGAGGACGGCCACAAGGCCGACCCCGGCAAGCCGCTGGAGGTCAGGGCCGACGGCAGCGACCGGATCACGGACGTCACCGCGACGGACGCCGCCGGCCGCTACGTGAAGGGCGAACTCGACGCGGGCGGGCTCCACTGGCGCAGCACCGGCGCCCTCGCCGCCGGCGCCCACTACACCGTCAGGATCAGTACCGAGGACGAGGACGGGGCCCAGGGGCGGCGCACGATCGGCTTCGACACCAACCCCGCGGACAAGCTGCTGCGCGTGACGTTCGGCCCGCAGAGCGGCACCTACGGCGTCGGACAGCCCGTCACGGCCGAACTCAGCATGCCCGTCACGGACCCCGCCTCCCGCGCGGTCGTCGAGCGCACCCTGCGAGTCGACTCACAGCCCTCCGTCAAGGGCGCCTGGTACTGGGTGGACAACCGCACCCTGCACTACCGCCCGCAGGAGTACTGGCCCGCCCACTCGGTCGTGAACGTCTCCGCCACGCTCAACGGCATAAAGGTCGGCGGGGCGCTCTACGGCGGCCCCTCCAAGCCCGTCCGGCTCACCATCGGGGACCGGGTGGAGGCCGTCACGGACGCCAGTGCGCACTCCATGACCGTCACGAAGAACGGCCAGGAGCTCGGCAGCGTCCCCGTGACCACCGGAAAGCCCGGTTACGACACCCGCAACGGGGTCAAGGTGGTCCTGGGCAAGGAATCCTTCGTACGGATGCGCGGCACCAGCATCGGCATCGCCGAGGGCAGCGCCGACTCCTACGACCTGCCCGTCCACTGGGCCACCCGGGTCACCTGGAGCGGCGAGTACGTGCACGCCGCCCCCTGGTCCGAGGGCTCGCAGGGCTGGGACAACGTCAGCCACGGCTGCACCGGCATGAGCACCGAGAACGCCAAGTGGTTCTTCGACACCGTCCATCTGGGCGACATCGTCAAGGTGGTCGGCAGCGCGGGCGCCACGATGACGCCCTTCGACAACGGCTTCGGCGACTGGAACATGCCGTGGCAGAAGTGGCGCCAGGGCAGCGCGCTGACGGCCGGCAAGCGCGAGGGCACCAGCCCGGCCGACGCGGCCCGGCTGCGGCCCCGGATGTGACCCGCGGGCCGTGCGGGGCCGCTCAGGCCCCGACGGCCGGCCGGTCCGCCGCCCGCAGCAGGCCCGCCAGGGCGGCGGAGAAGGCCACCGGGTCCACCGGGTGGGTCACCACCGCGTCCGCCCGGCTCCAGGTCGCCAGCCAGGCGTCCTGCGGGCGTCCGATGAGCAGCAGCACGGGCGGGCAGCGGAACACCTCGTCCTTCAGCTGCCGGCACACCCCCATGCCGCCCGCGGGCGCCGTCTCGCCGTCCAGGACGCACACGTCGACCCGGCGCTCCTCCAGCGTCCGCAGCACGGCGGGCAGGGTCGCGCACTCCAGGTACTCCACCTGCGGCACATCGGCCGCGGGGCGCCGCCCTGCGGCCAGCCGCACCTGCTCCCTGGTGCTCGCGTCGTCGCTGTAGACCAGCACCGTGGCAGTGGGCTGCATTCGTTCCTCCAGGCGTGTGAGAAGCACAGCGTGTGGATCGTTCTGCTCGTTCTGCTGCGCGGATGCTACTCCGCGCACAGGGCCCCGGAGGAGGGTTCGCACACGGCTGGTGACGGTGCGTCGGGCCCGGTGGAAGGAGCGCTTCCTCCCTTCGGGGGACCACGGAACTGGGCCGTACGAGCAGGGCATACGCCCTTGACACACCGAACGGCACCCCCCGGAGTGAGCGCGAGATAAGCGACCGACATAATGTCGGTCGTGGCGACAGCAACAGCAGTAGATACCGGGCACGCGCACCCCTCGGTCAACCGGCCGAACCTCACCAGCGTCGGAACCATCATCTGGCTGAGTTCCGAGCTGATGTTCTTCGCGGCCCTCTTCGCGATGTACTTCACCCTCCGATCGGTGACCGGAACCGACCACTGGAAGGAGATGGCGTCGCACCTGAACGTTCCGTTCTCGGCGACGAACACCACGATCCTGGTGCTCTCCTCCCTCACCTGCCAGCTCGGCGTCTTCGCTGCTGAACGCGGCGACGTGAAGAAGCTGCGCACGTGGTTCGCGATCACCTTCGTGATGGGTGCCATCTTCATCGGCGGCCAGATCTTCGAGTACACCGACCTGGTCAAGGAGGACGGCCTCTCGCTCTCCTCGGACCCGTACGGCTCGGTGTTCTACCTGACGACCGGCTTCCACGGCCTGCACGTGACGGGCGGTCTCATCGCCTTCCTGCTGGTCCTGGGCAGGACGTACGCGGCCAAGAGGTTCACCCACCACCAGGCGACGGCGGCCATCGTCGTGTCCTACTACTGGCACTTCGTCGACGTGGTCTGGATCGGCCTCTTCGCCACGATCTACTTGATCAAGTAATCGGTCCTGTCCTGCACCGGACCACAGTCCAGCAACGAAGCAGAAGATCCTGACACCGGGGTAATCCGTGAAAAAGCTCTCCGCACGACGACGCCATCCGCTGGCGGCGGTCGTCGTCCTACTCTTCGCGCTGGCGGTAACTGGGGGGCTGTACGCCGCGTTCGCGCCGGCGGACAAGGCCAAGGCCGATGACACCGCCCAGTCCCTCGCCATCGAGGAGGGCAAGAAGCTCTACTCCGTGGGCTGCGCAAGCTGCCACGGCACCGGCGGTCAGGGCACCTCCGACGGGCCGAGCCTGGTCGGTGTGGGCTCCGCGGCCGTCGACTTCCAGGTCGCCACCGGCCGTATGCCGCTCCAGCAGCAGGGCGCCCAGGCGCCCCGCAAGAAGGCGATCTACTCGCAGGCCGAGATCGACCAGCTCGCCGCGTACATCGCCTCCCTCGGCGCGGGGCCGGTCGCCCCGACCAAGAGCCAGTACAGCCCTGACGGCGCCGACATCGCCAAGGGCGGGGAGCTCTTCCGTACGAACTGCGCCCAGTGCCACAACTTCACGGGCAAGGGCGGCGCACTGTCGAACGGCAAGTACGCCCCGAGCCTTGAGAACGTCAACCCCAAGCACATCTACGAGGCCATGCAGACCGGCCCGCAGAACATGCCTTCCTTCCCCGACACCACGATGTCGGAGAAGAACAAGAAGGACATCGTCGCGTACCTGGGCACGGTCAACAGCAGCAAGTCGGAGAACCCCGGCGGTCTCGAGCTGGGCGGGTTCGGCCCGGTCAGCGAAGGCCTGTTCGCGTGGGTCTTCGGTCTGGGCGCGCTGGTCGCCGTGGCCATCTGGGTCGCTGCCCGGACCGCAAAGGCCAAGAAGTCATGAGTAGCCAAGAGATTCCAGAAGAGAACCTGCCGAGCACGCAGGGCGAAGCACACGCCGGCGCCGTAGCCACCGCCGACCCGTTCGCCGACCCGGGCCTGCCGCCGCACGAGCACCGCATCCAGGACATCGACGAGCGGGCCGCCAACCGGTCCGAGCGCGTGGTCGCGATGCTGTTCGTGCTGTCGATGCTGGCCACGGTCGGCTTCATCGCCTCGTACGTGACCCTGCCGGTCGACAAGAACATCTACGTCTTCCCGATCGGTCACATCAGCGCGCTGAACTTCGCGCTGGGCCTGACCCTGGGCGTGGCGCTGTTCTGCATCGGCGCGGGCGCGGTCCACTGGGCGCGCACCCTGATGTCCGACGTCGAGGTCGCCGACGACCGGCACCCGATCGAGGCCTCTCCCGAGGTCAAGGCCAAGGTCATGGCCGACTTCCGGGAGGGCGCGAAGGAGTCGGCGCTCGGCCGCCGCAAGCTGATCCGCAACACCATGTTCGGCGCGCTGGCGCTGTTCCCGCTCTCCGGCGTGGTGCTGCTCCGCGACCTCGGTCCGCTGCCGGGCACCAAGCTCCGCAAGACCGCCTGGTCGCAGGGCAAGATGCTGATCAACCAGAACACCATGCAGCCCCTGCGTCCCGAGGACATCCAGGTCGGCTCGCTCACCTTCGCCATGCCCGAGGGCATGAAGGAGGAGGACGAGGACTTCCAGAACGAGATCGCCAAGGCCGCCCTGATGATCGTCCGGCTCCGCCCGGAGAACATCAAGGACAAGCGCGAGCTCGACTGGTCGCACGAGGGCATCGTCGCGTTCTCCAAGATCTGCACGCACGTCGGCTGCCCGATCAGCCTCTACGAGCAGCAGACCCACCACGTGCTGTGCCCCTGCCACCAGTCCACGTTCGACCTCTCCGACGGCGGACGCGTGATCTTCGGTCCGGCCGGCCACGCCCTTCCGCAGCTGCGGATCAAGGTCAACGACAAGGGCTACCTGGAGGCCATGGGCGACTTCGAGGAGCCCGTCGGTCCTGCTTACTGGGAGCGCGGATGAGTACTGCAACGACTGAGTCCTATGGCGCTGACGCGCAGGGCCGGCGCAAGGCGCCCGCCGGCGAGCGGGTGGCCGACTGGGCCGACGGCCGGCTGGGGATCTACTCCCTGGCCAAGGCCAACATGCGCAAGATCTTCCCGGACCACTGGTCCTTCATGCTGGGCGAGGTCTGCCTCTACAGCTTCCTGATCATCATCCTCACGGGTGTGTATCTGACGCTGTTCTTCCACCCGAGCATGAACGAGGTCGTCTACCACGGCTCGTACGTCCCCATGCAGGGCATGCGGATGTCCGAGGCGTACAAGTCGACGCTCGACATCAGCTTCGACGTCCGCGGCGGTCTGCTGCTCCGGCAGATCCACCACTGGGCGGCGCTGGTCTTCCTCGCGGCCATGATGCTGCACATGATGCGCGTCTTCTTCACGGGCGCGTTCCGCAAGCCGCGCGAGGTCAACTGGCTGTTCGGCTTCCTGCTGCTGGTGCTGGGCACCTTCACCGGCTTCACCGGCTACGGCCTGCCGGACGACCTGCTCTCGGGCACCGGTATCCGCATCGCACAGGGCCTGATCCTGTCCATCCCGCTCGTCGGGACGTACATCTCGATGTTCCTGTTCGGCGGCGAGTTCCCCGGCCACGACTTCGTGGCCCGGTTCTACTCGATCCACATCCTGCTGCTGCCGGGCATCATGCTCGGTCTGGTCGTCGCCCACCTGATCCTGGTCGTCTACCACAAGCACACGCAGTTCCCGGGTCCGGGGCGGACCGAGAAGAACGTCGTCGGCATGCCGCTGATGCCGGTCTACATGGCCAAGGCCGGAGGCTTCTTCTTCCTGGTCTTCGGTGTCATCGCGGCCATCGCCGCGATCGCCACCATCAACCCGGTCTGGGCGATGGGCCCGTACCGGCCCGACCAGGTCTCCACCAACGCCCAGCCCGACTGGTACCTGGGCATGTCCGAGGGCATCTTCCGGGCCATGCCCGGCTGGGAGATCAACATCGCGGGCCACACCCTGGTCCTGGGCGTGTTCATCCCGCTGCTGATCTTCGGCCTGGTGCTGACGGCCATGGCGGTCTACCCCTTCCTCGAGTCGTGGGTGACCGGTGACAAGCGCGAGCACCACCTGCTCGACCGGCCGCGCAACGCCCCGACGCGTACCGCGTTCGGCGTCGCCTGGCTGGTGATGTACGGCGTCGGACTGGTCAACGGCGGCAACGACCTGTGGGCGACGCACTTCCACCTCTCGGTGAACAGCGTCACCTGGTTCGTCCGGATCACGTTCTTCACGGCTCCGATCCTCGCCTTCATCGTCACGCGCCGGATCTGCCTGGGTCTGCAGCGCCGCGACCGGGACAAGGTGCTGCACGGACGCGAGTCCGGCATCATCAAGCGCCTGCCGCACGGTGAGTTCGTCGAGGTCCACGAGCCGCTCTCGCAGGACCAGCTCTTCACGCTCACCTCGCACGAGCAGCCGAAGCCGCTGGAGCTGGAGCCGGAGGTCGACGAGAACGGCGTGGCCCGCAAGGCGGGTGCCTCGCAGCGCCTGCGCGTGAAGCTCTCGAAGGGCTTCTACGGCGAGGGGACGCACATCCCGAAGGCCACTGCCGAGGAGTTCGAGGAGATCACGAGCGGCCACGGCCACCACTGATCCGCTGTACAGCTGATACGCCACGACGAGGGGCCCGCGGGAATTTCCCGCGGGCCCCTCGTGCATGTCCGCGTACTGCCGCGCACCGCCGTGCGCGAACTTCCTTGTCAAGATGGGCGGTTGAACAGCCAACCTTGATCCAGTCCCCCGGGTGCAATTAGTGTGGCCGATGCCACCAGCTCAATTGCTGAAGGGAAATCGGGGAATGCTGACCACGGACCGGAATGCTGAGTTCCCATTCGATCCCACCGACCCGGCCTTTCGGGCCGATCCTTATCCGGTGTACCGCGAACTGAGGGAAAACCACCCCGCGGTGCGCGGGCCGCTGGGCGCCTGGGCGGTGAGCCGCTACGAGGATTGCGATCTGCTGCTCCGTGACCGGCGCATGGGGAAGGACCTCGGGAATTCCGAATACTTCGCCCGGGTCGCCGGCGACACCGAGGCGGAGGACGCGCCTTTCCTCGGGCTCGGCATCGACGGCTGGGACGCCCAGCTCTTCAAGCTGCTGGACCCGCCGGACCACACCAAGCTGCGCGCCCTGGTCTCCCAGGCGTTCACGCCCGCGGTCATCGACGGCCTGAAGGACTCCACCGCGGCCATCGTGGACGAGCTCCTCGGCGAACTCCCGGACCGGTTCGACGTCATGCAGCGGCTCGGTGCGCCGCTGCCCATCCGGGTGCTCGGCGACATGCTGAGCATCCCGCGCGAGGACCACGAGATCTTCGTCCAGTGGTCCACCGAGATCGCCCACATCCTGGAGCTCGGCGCCGAGCCCTCCGAGGACGTGGCCATCCGCTGCCAGAAGGCCGTCGCGGAGTGCACCGCGTACTTCGTCGAGCTGCTGGAGAAGCGCGCCTCCGCCGACGGCGACGACCTGCTCTCCCAGCTGGCCCGCGCCCGCGACCTCGCCGACGGCGGGCTGACCCTGCACCAGATCGCGGCGGTCTGCGTGCTCCTGGTCGTCCCCGGCCTGGACACCTTCTCCAACCTGATAGGCAACGCCGCCGTGCTCTTCGCCCGGCACCCGGAGATCCTGCCGCAGCTGGCCGCCGAGCCGGAGTCGGCGGACGCGGTGCTCGACGAGATCCTGCGCCTGGAGCCGCCGACCCACGCCTCCTGGCGGGTCGCCCTGGAGCCCGTCGAGATGCACGGGCAGACCATCGAGCCCGGTGACGTGGTCCTGCTGCTGATCGCCGCCGCCAACCGGGACGAGCGGGTCTTCGACTCCCCGGAGACCTTCGCCCTCGGCGGGAACAGCCGCAAGCACCTGTCGTTCGGCCGCGGCATCCACTACTGCGCCGGCGACCTGCTGTCCCGGCTGATGGCCAAGGAGGCCTTCAAGGGCCTGGCCCAGCGCGTCGCCGGGCTCTCCCTCGTGGACGAGCAGGTCGACTACAAGCCGGGTATCTGGCTGCGCGGCCCGTCCCGGCTGCCGGTCGTCGTGGAGCACCGGGCCGGCTGACGTACGTCCGCACGCCGGGGCACCGCGGCAACCGCCCGCGGTGCCCCGCGCGTCCCGGGGAGCCGGGGGACGCCGATAGGGTGGGCCCCAAGGCCCGTCGCACTCAGGAGCGTGGAGTATGAACACCGTTCCCCCCGCCGGCTCTCCCGCCGAAGGCACCCTGCAGAGCTGGCCGGACGTTCTGAGCGCACTGCTGGCCGGGCAGGACCTGAGCACGGACACCACCGCGTGGGCCATGGACCGCATCATGCGGGGCGAGGCGACGAACGCGCAGATCGCGGGCTTCGCGGTGGCGCTGCGGGCCAAGGGCGAGACGGTCGGCGAGATCGCCGGTCTGGTGCGCACGATGTACGAGCACGCCAACCTGATCGAGGTGCCCGGACCCACCGTCGACATCGTCGGCACCGGCGGCGACCGGGCGAAGACGGTCAACATCTCCACGATGTCGGCCATCGTCGTGGCCGGCACCGGAGCCCGCGTCGTCAAGCACGGCAACCGCGCCTCCTCCAGCGCCTCCGGCGCCTCGGACGTGCTGGAGAAGCTGGGCGTCAACCTCGAACTCACCCCGCGGCGGGTGCAGGAGGTGGCCGCCGAGGCGGGCATCACCTTCTGCTTCGCCGTGAAGTTCCACCCGGCGCTGCGCTACGTGGCGGCCGCCCGCAAGGAGCTGGGCATCCCCACCTCCTTCAACTTCCTCGGCCCGCTGACCAATCCGGCCCGCGTCCGGGCCCAGGCCACCGGGGTCGCCGACGCCCGGATGGCGCCCATCATCGCCGGGGTGCTCGCCGAACGCGGTTCGTCCGCCCTGGTCTTCCGGGGGGACGACGGTCTGGACGAGCTGACCACCACGGGCACGTCCACGGTGTGGACCGTGCGCGACGGCGAGGTGCGGCGCTCCTCCTTCGACCCGCGGGACGTGGGCATCCAGCTGGTGCCGATCGAGGCGCTGAAGGGCGCGGACGCCTCGTACAACGCGGACGTGGCCCGTCGGCTGCTGAACGGCGAGCAGGGGCCGGTGCGGGATGCCGTGCTGCTCAACTCGGCCGCGGCGCTGGCCGCGCTGGAGCCCTCGGACGCCCCGCTGGCCGAGCAGATCGCCGCCGGGATGGCCAAGGCCGCGGAGTCGATCGACTCGGGCGCGGCCAAGGCCGCCCTGGACCGCTGGGTGGCCGCCAGCACGTCCTGAACCACGCCGTTTCTTTCTCCGGGCCCGGTAAGGAAAAGGGCCCGGAGAAAGCCGGTCACGGCCGTCGAATTGCTGTTACGATCACTTTGCTGTTTTGAGTTGTCGCGCACCATTCGGCGTCGTCGGTGCCCACCCCTAACGACGCCCAAACAACGCCGTATTCGGCCGACGCAAAGGTTCGACTGTGACACTTCCGGAAATCAGCCCCATTCTGCTGGAACTGGTCAATTCCGACGGGGAGACCATCGGCACCGAAGAAAAGCTTGCGGCGCATCAGGCCCCGGGAAAACTTCACCGGGCCTTCTCGGTCTTTCTCTTCGACGGTGAGGGGCGCATGCTGCTCCAGCAGCGGGCGCTCACGAAGTACCACTCGCCGGGCGTCTGGTCCAACACCTGCTGCGGCCACCCCTACCCGGGCGAGGCCCCCGAGGCCGCGGCCGCCCGGCGCACCCGGGAGGAGCTGGGGCTGACGGAGATCACCCTCGTCCCGGCCGGCACGGTGACCTACAACCACCCGGACGAGATCTCCGGCCTGGTGGAGCAGGAGTACAACCACCTCTTCGCCGGCACGGTCGCCCAGGCGTGCGCGCCCGACCCCGAGGAGGTGCACGACACCCGCTTCGTCACCCAGGACGAACTCAAGGCCCTGCAGGCGGAGAAGGCCTTCTCGGCCTGGTTCCCCACGGTGATGGACGCGGCGCTGCCGGGCATCCGGAAGGTCGCCCCCTCCGGCGGCTGGTGAACCCCGCGCATCCACGCGCACGGACGGCCTCCTCCGGCCGGGCCCCGGTCACCACGGGGCCCGGCCGGACGGGGGCCGTCAGTGCGTGAGGGCCCCGAGCACGGCGTCGTTCGCGGCCCGGTCCCCGACGGTGATCCGCACGCCCTCGCCGGGGTAGTAGCGCGCGGCCACGCCCGCGGCCTCCAGCCGGGTGCGCACCGCGTCGACGCGCGCCGGCTCGTCGAGCCAGAAGAAGTTGGTGTGGCTCGGCAGCGCCTGCCAGCCCGTGGAGCGCACGCCCGTCAGCACCCGCTCCCGCTCCCCGACCAGGAACTCCACCCGCTCCCGCAGCTCGTCCTCCGCCTTCAGGGACGCCTCCACGGCGGCCAAGGACAGCGAGCTCATGGCGAACGGGAGCTGGAACGCGTTGATGCGCTCGGCGAGTTCGGGGCTCGCCACGCCGTAGCCGACCCGCATGCCCGCGAGTCCGTAGGCCTTGGAGAAGGTGCGCAGCACCAGCAGGTTGGAGAACTCCTGGGTCCACTCCAGGGACGCGGGGCGCTCGTCGGGCCGGACGAACTCGATGTAGGCCTCGTCCAGGACGACGACCGTGTCGGACGGGACCGACAGGACGAGCTCCCGGAGCTCCTCGGGGGCGACGAGCCGGCCCGTGGGGTTGTGCGGGTTGCAGACGATGACGGCGTCGGTGTCGGCGGCGGCCGCCTTGGCGATGGCCGCGATGTCCTGGTGGCCGCCGGGCAGCAGCGGCACCTGGACGGGCCGGGCGCCGGTCATCCGGGCGAGCAGCGGGTAGGCGTCGAAGTTCCGCCAGCCGTAGACCAGTTGGCGGCCGGGCCGGACGGCGGCCTGCAGCGCCTGGAGGGCCACTCCCACCGATCCGGACCCGACGACGACCCACTCCTCGGGCAGGCCGAGCCAGCCGGCTATCGCCGATTTCAGGTGCTCGGGGAAGAACTCGGGGTAACGGTTCACGCTGCCGACCTGCCGGGTGATCTCGTCGGCGACGGAGGGCAGCGGGGGCAGGGGGTTCTCGTTGAGCTGCAAGAGGTGCTGCATGTGTCCTCCTGGACGTGAGAAATCCGCGCGAAGAGGAGCCGCCGGCAAGCGGGGTGCGTTGCCGGCGGCGGAGGGGCTGGGTGAACGTTTCCGCGTCAGGCGGAGGCACCCTTGGACGTCAGGAGTTCGCGGGCGTCGTCCAGCGTCGAGGTGCCGCTCAGCTCGTTGCCGTCGAGCATCGGCAGGCCGAAGTGGCGCTCCACGGTGACGATGAACTCGACCACGCCCATGGAGTCCACGCCCGCCTCCTGGAAGGTGGCGCCGCCGACGAGCGCGGCGGCGGCCTGCGGGAAGCGCTCCTCGAGCAGGGCCTCGAGCCGGTTGTTCAGAGTCTCCATCGTTTCCTCACTGTTCCTGCAGTCCGATAGTGATGTCCGGCCAGGTCAGGGCCGCGGATCCCCAGGTGAGGCCGCCGCCGAAGCCCGTCAGCACGACGCGTTCGCCGGTCTTCAGCCGTCCGTCGGCCGCCGCGTCGGCGAGGGCCAGCGGGATGGACGCGGCCACGGTGTTGCCGACCCGGTCGATGTTCTTGACCACGCGCTCGACGGGGATGCCCAGTTCGCGCGCGCAGGTGTCGAGGATGCGGACGTTGGCCTGGTGCGGGACGACGGCGCCGACCTCCTCGGCCGTCCAGCCCACCCGCTCCAGCGTGCTGTGCACCGAGCCGGTCATGTACCGGACGGCGCGCGTGAACACCTGCGGCCCGTCCATCCGGAAGTACGTGTCCGCCTCCGGCACCGCCGCCTCCCGGCTGCGCTGCTCCGACCCGCCCGCACGGACGGTGATCAGGTCCGCGCCCCGGCCGTCGCTGCCCAGGTCGAAGCCCAGCAGCGCCCCCGGCTCCGCCGCGTCGCCGGCCCGCAGCACCATGGCGCCGGCCCCGTCGCCGAAGATGACGCGGGTGGTGCGGTCCGCGGGGTCGAGGATCGTCGAGAAGGTGTCGGCCCCGATGACCAGCGCGCTGCGGGCCACCGAGGTGGCGATCAGGCCCGCCGCGGTGGCCAGCGCGTACACGAAGCCCGTGCACACGGCGGCCACGTCGAAGGCGCCGGCCCCGTCCAGGCCCAGCTCGGCGGCGACCACGGGGGCCGTCCCCGGGCAGGGGCGGTCGGGGGTGCTGGTGGCCAGCACCACCACGTCCACCGAGTCGACGCCGGCGGACGCGAGCGCCCGCCGGCCCGCCTCGACCGCGAGCCGGCCGGTGGCCAGCCCGGGACCGGCGATGTGCCGCTGGGCGATGCCGGTCCGGGTCCTGATCCATTCGTCGGAGGTGTCGAGTTCCGCCGCGAGCATGTCGTTGGTGACGACGTGCGGCGGAACCCACGCCCCGAGACCGCCGACGACGGCGGCTCGCGTCATGCCGACCACGGGCGGCGGATCCGGTAACCGGACTGCTCCGCCTCGCGGTTGATGCGCTTGGCGCGGGCGGCGGCCGCGGCCGTGCGCGG
Source organism: Streptoverticillium reticulum (assembly GCF_047456005.1). NCBI lineage: Bacteria > Bacillati > Actinomycetota > Actinomycetes > Kitasatosporales > Streptomycetaceae > Streptomyces > Streptoverticillium reticulum. The sequence goes on from NZ_CP179755.1 coordinate 6,087,054, forward strand.
GGCGATCTTCGCCGAGTTGAAGCCGAGGCCCTTCTTCGGCCGGCCGAAGAACGCGTAGTCGTCCTTGACCAGTTCGACCGCCATCTGCCGGTGCGTCTCGATGTCCAGGTCGACGAACGTCCGCGAGGTCGGGTGCAGCGTCCGCCCCCAGGCGCGCCCGGCGTCCAGGTGCCCGACGGCCCGGTCGATCTCGAACTTCATCAGCTCGCGCACGGCCTCGCTCACGTGCCCGCTGCCGACCTCACGGGCCAGCGACGTGCGGTCCAGGCCGAACTTGGTGAGGTCCTCCAACGGCAGGTAGAGCCGTCCGAGTTCGAGGTCCTCCTGCACGTCCCAGGCGAAGTCCAGGAGCTGGAAGGCCGTGATGGTGTGCCGGCACAACTCCTCGGAGTCCTCGCTCTGCGGCTCGAAGAGCCCGTTGATCCAGACGGCCGGGAGCAGGGTGACGCCCTGGATGAACGGGTCCATCTCCTCGTACGTCGCGTACTCGTACGTGGTGAGGGCCTCGCGCTGCGCCTGGACGAACTGGGGGACGTCCCGGTACGGCAGGTCCCAGGTGCGCATCATGTGCACCAGGGCCCGGGAGAGGGCGGCGTCGGCCACGTGGTCGCCGGACGGCGGGCCGTCGGTCTCGGTCTCCTCGCCGTCGCAGGCCGCCAGGTAGGCGCGCTCGAACTCGTCGAGGCGCTGCTTGCGCACCTCCAGGCTGCGGTTGACGTCGTCGACCAGGTCGTCGACGTAGCAGACGAACGAGAAGAAGGTGTCGAAGTAGGGCCGCTTGGCCGCGGGGAACATGTAGCGGCCGAGGAAGCGTCCGCGGCCGATGTCACGGAACAGCCGGGAGCTCTTGAGGTAGTCGGCGCGCAGCCCGGAGTCCGTTATCCCCGCGAGATCGAGCTCATGCACAGTCATAGTGGCTCTTCCTGTGTGCTGAATGCTGGGTGCTGGATGGTGTGGTGGGGGCCGGTCCCTAGGCCGGGGTCATCGTTCCGGCGCTCCGGAGCGAGGCGGGGATCCGCCACGACGTCTTGGCCGGCATCGTGGGCTCGTCCGCCGGGAGGAAGTTGGCGAACGGCGGCACTTCCTCGGTCGTCAGGCGGAGTTCGAGGACGCCGGTCGGGCACGCGCTCCGCCGGTACTCCTCCAGCTGCCCGGTCAGTTCGGGTGCCGTTCCCGCGCTGCCGGTCCACAGCCGGCCGGGGGAGCCCAGCCCCCGGGCCACGGCGGGCACGTCGACCGGGGTGTAGTCCACGGCCGTGATGCGGGAGTCGAAGAAGGTCTGCTGCCGGGAGGCGCACATGCCGTGCATGCCGTTGTTGAAGACGACGTACAGGATGGGCAGGCCGAGTTCGACGGCGGTGTGGATCTCCAGACCGCTCATCAGGAACGCGCCGTCGCCGCAGAAGACCACCGTGCGCGTCCCGCGGTCGGCGCCCAGCTGGGCCCCGACCGCCGCCGCGATGCTGTACCCCATGCCGCCGCTGCCGAGCGCGATGGTGGAGGACGAGCCGCGCGGCACGGAGGAGTAGTGCATGGACGCGACGGCGCAGTTGCCGGCGTCGTAGAGCAGGTGCCCGTCCGCGGGCAGGTGCTCCTCCAGGATGGCGACGGCCTCGCTCTGCAGCAGCACGTCGGGGTCGGCGTCCCGGCCCGGGATGGGTTCGGCCAGGCGCGGGACGAAGCGGGTGAGCTCGTAGCCGACGGCCGGGGGAGCGGTGAACGGGTCGGTGTCCAGCAGCTCCAGCAGCTGTCCGAAGACCACGCCCGCATCGCCCTCGACGACGGTGTCCGCGAGCGAGGACCGCCGGATCTCGCCCGGGTCGATGTTGACCGCCACGGCCTTGCCCGGGTCCCAGCCGCGCAGCGCGCTGCGGGTCATCGCGGCCAGTCCGGTGCCCGCCAGGACCACGCAGTCGGCGGTGTCCGTGAGGTAGGCGGCGGCGGAGGGGTTGCCCCCGGCGCCGACCACGCCGAAGTGCAGCGGGTCGTCGTTGGGGAACTCGCCGCGGGCGCCCATGGTGGTCATCACCGGGATCCCGGCCTGCTGCGCGAAGCGCACCACGGCGCCGGGGTCGGTGGACCGGCGCACGCCGTGGCCGATCAGCAGCACGGGGGCGGAGGCCTCCCGCAGCCGGCGGAAGAGCGCGGCCACGTCGGCTGCATCCTTTTCGCCCCACGGCTTCTGCCGGACGAAACCTGCGAGGTCCTGCGGCCAGTCGGCGGGCACGGGGCCCACCTCCAGCTCGTAGGAGTCCCGCGGGACCAGCAGGGCCACCGGGCCCATCCGCCCGCTGAGGGCGGTCTCGATCGCGTCCCTCAACTGCGCCCAGAACAGGGCGGGATCGGTCAGCCGCAGGGTCTTCTTGGTGACCGCGGCCAGCAGCGGGAGGGCGTCGACGGTCCGGCCGATGCCGGAGGAGTCCTGGAACGAGCCGCGGCCGTCCAGGGCGGCCGGCGGCTGGCCCACGAGGGCCAGCACGGGCACGGACTCGGCGTGCGACTCGGCGAGGCCGGCGACGAGATTCATCATGCCGCCGCCGGAGGTCGAGCAGCAGACGCCCAGGGTCCGGTGGACCCGGGCGCGCGCGTCGGCCATGAAGGCCGCGCCGTCCTCGCGCTTGGTGAGGACCGCGGACAGCCGCCCGCGGCCCAGCCGTTCGACGGCGTCGTGGAAGTGCTCGATGTTCGCCCCGCTGACGCCGAAGACGTAGCGGGTGTCGAGGTCGCGCAGGGTCGTGACTAAAGCGTCGGCTATCCGCATGGTGTACCCCCGTTGACGGTTGACTAGCCCTGGGCCGTGGTGCCGAAGCGGTGCTCGAGGATCTTCTTCATGTTGTTGATCTCGAGGGTGTGGCCGGCGTGGAACAGCGGCCAGATGTCACCGACCCAGACCCGGTCGGTGCGGGCGCGGCCCTCGGCGATGTAGTCCGGCACGTCGGTGGTGTCGCGGTCGTAGTAGGGGTGCTTGCAGTTGGTCCACAGCACCACGGTGCCCGGCTTGTTGAAGACCTTGGCCGAGTCGATGATGGTCAGGTAGTAGCGCATCCACAGCTCGTGGCCCTGGTCCCAGGCGCACGGGTAGACGACCGTGCCCATGTCCGGGCCCTTCTGGGCGTCGGTGCGGATGTAGATCTCGGTGTTCGGCTGGATCATCTCGTCGGCGCGGTAGAGACCGCCGCCGAGGTGCTTCATGTTCCGGATGCTGTACGTCCATTCCGCCAGCGCACGGGAGTTGGCGGCGTATTCGAAGACGATGTCGTACGGAACGTTGATGTGTGTGGAGAGCGGGCAGTACTGACCGTAGATCTCGTCGTGCGTGTACGACTCCTTGGTCATGCCCTGCATGAGCTTCATCATGTCGTCGCCGCTGATGGTCTCGCTCCAGGTGAGACCGAGACCCTCCAGGTCGGAACTGTCGATCCGGTAGTTCTGCATGAGGCCGGATTCGTCGGGGACGCGCTCGTACATGCTTGCTCCTGAAGAATGCGTGCAAAAAAAGGGGCGTGCAAAAAAGGGGAGGAAATTCTGGAGGCGGGACTCAGCCGGTCCAGCGCCAGACCATGGACGACACCTGCTCGCCGCCGTGGGTGAAAGTGGCGAAGGCGATCACATCACCGGTGGAAATCTTCTTCTTTTCCAGTGCGTCGGCAAAGGTGACCGGCAGGGAGCTCTGGAACATGTTGCCGTAGACGGAGAGCGTGTCATGGGCGCGCGAGGCGTCGACGCCGATGCGCTTGCGCCATTCGGCGATGTAGCTCTCGTTGGGCTGGTGGGTGATCAGGCAGGAGATGTCGTCGGCCGTCAGTCCGGCCTTGTCCAGTGCGGCCTCGGCCGCCTCCGGCAGGCACTCCATCGTCACGGCCCACAGCCGGGCCAGCATGTTCGGGCTGAACTTCACCGTGAGCGGACCGCTGCCGCGCTCCCAGTGCGGCAGCTCCTGCTCGCCGACGGCGTCCGGTTCGACGCGCAGGGCGCCCCAGTTCTGGCCGAATGCCTGCTCGTGGAGGGAGAGGATGGTCGGCGAGCCGGGGGCGACCAGGGTCGCGGATGCGCCGTCGCCGAGCACCCAGGACTCCGGCGACTTCTGGAACTCCGTCAGCCGGGAGATGAAGTTGGTGACGGTGACGATGGCGATCCTGCGGTAGTGGCCCGAGTCGATGAAGGCTCGGGCGGTGTTCAGCGCGGAGATCCAGGAGCAGCAGCCGTTCTCGATGTGCAGGACGGCGGCCGACGTCGCGCCGACCGCGTGCTGGACGGCGGTGCCGATGCCGGGGGAGAAGGCGTCGTTGAACTGGGCCGCGCAGATGATCAGGTCCAGGTCCTCGGCGCGCACGCCGTTGCGGTCGAGCAGTTTCTTCAGCGCGGCGGTGCCGAGTTCGGCCGAGGTGTAATCCGGCGAGCCGAATCGCCGCTCGTTCACGCCGGCGAAGAATTTGTGCTCGCTCAGGTCGTGACCGTCGTGCGTGAGCTCACTGTTGCGGACCACTCGTTCCGGCATGAAGTTGACGACGTCAACGACGCGTGTGGAGCTCACTGGCAATATTCCCCGTCTTTATCTCGGTGGAGACAGAAAGGGGGGCTCGGCAGGCCCGGGCAAAGGCGTGCACAAGGAGCTGGACGAACACGACCGCCCCCCGGGTCACTTGCTTGTTCGTTCGGCGTTCCAGATGCGAACGACTCTATGATCGCGGTGGTAACGGTTGCATCTCGCTCGGATAACGTATTGATTTCGGCTGTAGCGGAATTTTTGATTCCGCAATCCGGGACGATGTGTTCTCGATTGGATGGAACGTCGACTGTGCGGGCGAACGATCGATTAATCACGATCGCGCGCGGCCCTTTATGTCTGGAGCTCGCTCCGTTCAACAAAACGGCGTCCACGACCCGGACACCGGCTGTCCCCGGCACGGTGCCTGTGCCATACTCCTGGCCAGGTCACGAGTGACAGCGACACAGGCCCCGGCCCGCTGTCCGGCAACCCTCCGTCCGTGGCGGGGTGCCCCGGGTGATGACCGGGCCGCAGACCACCGGGTCTGCGGCAAGCGCGGATCCCTCGCCAGGGATCCTGGTCGTCGAGGGAGTTCCTTCCGTGATCCAGCGAATGCGTTAGGGCCTACGGCCCGTTCCCGTGGTCCTGCGCGTGCCTTTGCCGCGCGGGCCGTCTTCGCACACCGTGCTGCGCACTGCGCCGCGGGTGCGTCGTCCACGCCATCCGCCTGCCCTGCCGGGAGAGTTCGCCATGTCCGCATGCCCTGCCGCCACCGCCACGCCCGTTTCCGCCGCCGACGGCCCCCTGCCCGTCCTCGGGTGTGACGTGCGCGTGCCGCTCGTCACCGGGGGCGAAGTGCCGTACGCCGCCCTCGACTACGCCGCCAGCGCGCCTGCGCTGCAGCGCGTGTGGGACGACGTCGCCGCCTACGCGCCCTACTACGGCAGCGTGCACCGCGGTGCCGGACACCTTTCGCAGCTGTCGACCGACCTGTTCGAGACCAGCCGGGCCGACGTGGCCCGCTTCCTCGGCTGCCGCCCCGGCGACCAGGTCGTCTTCACCCGCTCCACCACCGACTCGCTCAACCTCCTCGCGGCCGTACTGCCCGCGGACTGCCGGGTGTTCGTCTTCGAGACCGAGCACCACGCCGCGCTGCTGCCGTGGCGCGGCGCGCAGGTCACCTGTCTCGACGCGCCGTGCAGTCCGGAGCACGCGGTCGAGATCCTGGAGCGGGCACTGGCCGACCGGGCGCCCTACGGGCCGGCCCTGGTCTGTGTGACGGGCGCGTCCAATGTGACCGGCGAGCTGTGGCCCGTGCGCGAACTCGCCGCCGCCGCCCACGCGCACGGCGCCCGGATCGTCCTCGACGCCGCCCAGCTGGCCCCGCACCACCCCGTGGACATCGCCGAACTGGACGTGGACTGGGCCGCCTTCTCCGGGCACAAGCTCTACGCCCCCTTCGGCGCCGGCGTCCTGGCCGGCCGCGCCGACTGGCTCCGGGACGCCGAGCCCTACCTGGCCGGCGGCGGGGCGAGCCGCGCCGTCACCCGGCGGCCCGACGGCGCGCTGGACGTCGAGTGGCACACCACCGCCGCCCGCCACGAGGCCGGTTCGCCCAATGTGATCGGCGCCTACGCCCTCGCCTCCGCCTGCCGGGCGCTCACCGAGGCGGGCTTCGAGGCGCTCGTCGCCCGGGAGCAGCGGCTGCTCGCCGCGGTGCGCGCGGGCCTGGCCGAGGTGCCGGAGGTGGGGGTGCTCTCGCTGTTCGGGGCGGACGCCCCGCGCGTGGGCGTGCTGTCCTTCGTCGTCGAGGGCTGGGACAGCGCGGAGTTCGCCGCTGCCCTCTCGGCCGAGTACGGGATCGGGGTGCGGGACGGGCTGTTCTGCGCGCACCCGCTGGTCCGCACGCTGCTGGGCGGTGACCCGGGGGAGTGTGGGGGTGGTACCGCCGCAGTGCGGGTCAGCTTCGGCGCCGGGACGCCGGACGAGCACATCGAGCGGTTCCTGCGGGCGGTGCGGGAGTTGGCGCCCCGTCAGGGGCGCGGGGAACTGCGCGGGCAACCACCGACGGCCTGCAGCTGACGCACCACTTCAGGGGTCCGGGGCGCAGCCCCGGGAACCTCGGCTGCGGGTGCGTCGTGGCTGGTCGCGCAGTTCCTCCCCCAGCTACCGCTGGGAGGTGCCCCCAGCGCCCCTTACGGGGCGCGGCCCACGGGGTGTGCTCGGACTGCTACGAGTCCAGCCCGATGGCGAAAGCCGCTTCGAGGTCGTGCTGGGAATACGTGCGGAACGCAATGTGCGTCTCGGTGGACGCCACGCCCGGGACCTTGCTGATCCGGCCCGGGATGGTGTCCGCCAGGTCGTCGTGGCGGGCCACCCGCACCAGGGCGATCAGGTCCTGGGCACCCGTCACGGAGTAGACCTCGCTGACCCCGTCCAGGGCGGCGATCGTCTCGGCGATCTCCGGGATCCGGTCCACGTCGGTCTTGATGAGCACGATCGCAGTGATCACGGTTCGGTATCTCCTTCAGTGGACCTGGCTGCGCTCTTCACTCTAGCCCCACGTCTCCGGCGTACCCAGGCGTAGCCGAACCCGGCCGAGAAGCCCACCACGTGTGCGAGATAGGCGACGCCCGGGCGGCCGTCCGCGTGTCCCGCCGCCAGCCACTGCAGCGCGAACCAGAAGGGCAGCACGACCCAGGCGGGGAAGCGCAGCGGAAGGAAGAACAGGAACGGGAAGAGACTGGTGACGCGGGCCCGGGGGAAGAGACAGAGGAACGCGCCGAGCACACCCGAGATGGCGCCGGACGCCCCGACGAGCGTCTGGGTGGAGCCGGCGTGCACGGCGGCGTAGCCGAGCAGGGCCAGGACGCCGGTGGCGAGGTAGAAGAGCGCGAAGGCGGAGCGGCCCATGCGCTGCTCCGTCATGGCGCCGAAGACGTGGAGGAAGAGCATGTTCCCCAGCAGATGCAGCCAGTTGCCGTGCACGAACAGCGCGGTGAACAGGGTCGCGGGCGCGCCCGGGGAGCCGTGCCACAGCTGTGCGGGGACGACGCCCCAGCGCGCGAAGTAGGCGGTCTGCGCGGAGAGGAGGTCCGGTCCGGAGCCGTAGGCGGCGTTCAGCCCCGAGGCGGGGCCGAGGAGGAAGACCGCGCAGCAGACGGCCAGGACCGCATGGGTGACCACGGGGGTCCCGGCCCGGCCCGCCCACCGGGCGGCCGACCGCTGCACAGCCCTTACGATCATGACCAGATCATGGCGTACCGGCCGCAACCGGCACAGAGTGCCTCGCCGGTCCGGCGGCCGGTGCCGGTGCCCCGCCTGTCGTGACCGGCGGGCCGCGTAGGGTTGCGGGGACACCACACGACGAGGACGGACGACACCATGGGCGTTCCCCTGCCGACGGCCACCACCCGGTGGCGGTGCACGCTGTGCGGCAATCTCACGCGGTTCGATGTGACCCGCACGGTCAAGGCCGTCGAGTACGTGCACCTCGACCTGGCGGGCGAGCCGAAGGTGGAGGAGCGTGAGGTGGTCAGTGAGACGATCGAGTCCGTGCGTTGCCGCTGGTGCAACGCGGTCGACCAGATCGATCTGGTGGACCGGCCGGGCGCAGATGTCTGAGGAAGAACGGGAGCGGTAACGGTGGTGGAGCACACGGACGACGGTGCGGAGGCGGCCGGTGATGCCGGCGGCGCCGCCGACGGCGTCACCGAGGTGCTCGACCGTCCGCTGCCCGAGGGGATCCGGCGGAAGGTCGTCGCGCTCGTCGCGGAGGCGTTCGGCGGTCTGACGGTGGCCGAACTTCCGCCCCAGTTGCGACAGTACGCCCGGTTCACCCCGAGTCGTCGGGCCAAGTTCGCGGGCAATGCCATGGCCGCCGCGGTGGAGGGCGACCCCGCCTTCCGGCAGCGCATCTCGGCCCGGCTGCGCGAGACGGGCTCCGAGCTCGCCGAGGCGCTGGACGCCGGTTCGCCGCCCGCGGCCGCCGATCCGGAGGACGTCGCGGCGATGGCCTTCGTGCTGCGCCCGCCCGGCTGGGTCAAGCTCGTCACCGCCGCCGGCGAGGAGGCGCAGCGCGCGAACGCCGAGCGCGCGGGCGAGGAGGCCCAGCGCGAACTGCGCCGGCTGCGCGAGGAACTGGCCGAGGCCCGCGCCGAGTCGCGCGCCGAGACCGAGCGGATCCGCGCCGAGCTGGAGGCCTCGCGCAAGGAGGCCGAATCGCTTCAGCGCAAGCTGCGCAGCGCCGTCAGCGACGTGCGCCGCGGCGAGGCCGCCCTGCGCAAGGCGCAGGCCGAGCTGGAGTCCGTCCGGGACGCCGCCGCGGCGGAGCGGGCCACGGCCGCGGGCGAGACCCGGCGCATCAAGGCGCGGCTCGCGGAGGCCGAGGCGGCGGTGGAGGCGGGCCGCCGGGCGGTGCGCGAGGGCCGCAGCGTGGAGGACATGCGGCTGCGGCTGCTGCTGGACACCGTGCTGGACGCGGCCCAGGGGCTGCGCCGCGAACTGGCCCTGCCGCCCGCCTCCGTGCACCCCGCGGACACGGTGGACGCGGTGCAGCCGGGCACGATGACGCCCCGGGACATCGCCGCGCGCGCCCTGTCGGAGACCGACCCGGCACTGCTGGACCAGCTGCTGGCGCTGCCTCAGGCGCACGTGGTGGTCGACGGCTACAACGTCACCAAGACCGGCTATCCCACGATGCCGTTGGACAAGCAGCGGCTGCGGCTGCTGGGCGGCCTCGCCATGCTCGCCGCGCAGACCGGCGCCGAGGTGACCTGTGTCTTCGACGGCGCGGAGCTGGCCGCGCCGGTGCTGCTGGCACCGCCGCGCGGGGTGCGGGTGCTGTTCAGCAAGCCGGGCGTGACGGCGGACGAGCTCATCCGCCAGATCGTGCGGGCCGAGCCGCCCGGGCGCCCGGTGGTGGTGGTCTCCACGGACCGCGAGGTGGCCGACGGGGTCGCCAAGGCGGGCGCGCGGCCGGTCTCATCGGCCTTGCTCCTCAAGCGACTTGCCCGTACCTGAGCGTCAAGTGCCCGTCACACCCTGTGTCCCACGGGTAAAGGATGCCCCACTGACGAGATTTTTTCGCAGGAGAATTTGAAAGGATCTCATTCCGCTCACTAGGGTCGGGCCTCGAACCTTCGCGCGGCGATCATCCATTCGGGATGGCGGTGAAGGTGACCGACAGCTGAGTTAGGAGCTCGACTCCGTGGGTTCCCACCGTCGTCCCAAGTCGCCGAGCCGGGCTCGGGTCACCGTGCTGACCGCCACGGCCGCCGCAGCCGTCGCGCTCACCTCCCAGGCTGCGCACGCCGATCCGCAGATGTCCAAGGCGGACGCCAAGGCCAAGGTCGACAAGCTCTACGAGGAGGCCGAGCAGGCCACCGAGAAGTACAACGGGGCCAAGGAGCAGCACGACAAGCTCCAGAAGGAGGTCAACGACCTCCAGGACAAGGTCGCGCGCGGCCAGGACGAGCTCAACAAGCTCCGCGACAGCCTGGGTCTGATGGCCACCGCCCAGTACCGCACCGGCTCCGTCGACCCCACCCTCCAGCTGCTGCTGTCCTCCGACCCGGACACCTTCCTGGAGAAGGCCTCCACGCTCAACCAGCTGACGGCCAAGCAGGCCGACACCCTCCGGGTGATCGCCGCCAAGCAGCGCACCCTCAAGCAGCAGCGCGAGGAGGCCGCTTCCAAGCTCGCGGACCTGGAGTCCACGCGCAAGGCGCTGTCGGACAAGAAGGACGAGGTCCAGGGCAAGCTGGCCGACGCGCAGAAGGTGCTCGACGGCTTCAGCGAGAAGGAGCGCGCCGAGATCACGGGCGCGGACAAGAACAGCGACAGCAGCGGCAGTGGCAAGAGCGGCAGCAAGGGCGGCGGCGACAGCTCGTCGGGCAGCGTGAACATACCCGCCGGATCCGGCCGCGGTGGTGCCGCCCTGGCCTACGCCCAGACCCAGGCCGGCAAGGACTACGAGTACGGCGCGACCGGAATGGCCACGTGGGACTGCTCCGGTCTCACCCAGTGGGCCTACGGCCAGGCCGGCGTCTCCCTGCCGCGCACCTCCCAGGAGCAGGCGAACGCCGGTACCCGGATCTACGACCAGAGCCAGCTCCAGCCCGGCGACCTGGTCATCTTCTACGGCGACCAGCACCACGTGGGCCTCTACGCGGGCAACGGCATGGTCTTCCACGCCCCCCGCACGGGCCGGCAGGTGCACTCCGAGCCCATGAGCGACATGCCCTTCCAGTTCGGTGTCCGCGTCGGCTGAAACGCCTGACCGCGACCTCCGTTCGGGCGAATTCCCGCGCCCCGCGACTGACTCCGCGCCCCGCCGGTGACCTGCGTCTCCGGCGGGGCGCCGGTTTTCCCGCCCGCCCGGGTCTTTGAACCCCGGGTGATCGCGCCGCTACCCTCTGGCGCGCGGTGCCCGGCAGTCGTCCGCCCTTCCGGCGGCAGGGTCCGCCCTCAGAGGAAGGGAGTGCGGCCGCCCGTGGCGTTCCATCGCCGTGCTGCGCATTCCGGTCTCCAGCGGACCGTCCGCGTCACCGTCCTGTCCGCCGCCATGGCCACCGCCGCAGCCGCCCTCTCGACGGCCCCGGCGAACGCCCGGCCCGGGGACCCCGCCGCCGACGGCCAGGCCCCGGGGACGGTGAAGGCACAGCTCGACCGGCTCTACGAACAGGCCGAGCGGGCCACCGAGAAGTTCAACGCCGCCGGGGAGCGCGCAGCCGCCCTGCGGCAGCGGGTCGAGCAGGCCGCCGACCGGGTGGCCCGCGGCCAGGAGAAGGTCAACAGGATGCGCACCGCCCTCGGCATGATCGCCGCCGCCCAGTACCGCCACGGCGCCGTGGATCCGGCCCTCGAACTGCTGCTGTCCTCCGACCCCGACGGCTACCTCGACCGCGCCGCCACCCTCGAACGCCTCACCGGCCGTCAGGCCGAGCAGCTGGACACCCTGCTGAAGGCCCAGCGCGTGCTGCGCCAGGAACGCGCGGACGCCGCCCGCACCCTGGCCGAGCTGGAGGACAGCCGCAAGGCCGTCGAACAGCACAAGCGCGAGGTCGAGGGCAGGCTCTCCGAGGCCCGGCGGCTGCTCAACACGCTGCCCCAGCACGACCGCGTGGCCTACACCCGCTCCTCCCGCGGCCAGGAGCGCGCGTCGGGCCCACTCGGCGGGCTGCTCGGCTCGTCCGCCGGAGGCGCGGTCTCCTCCCGAGGCGCCGCCGCGGCCATGGCCGTCCGCGAGGCGATCGGCACGCCCTACGCCTGGGGCGCGACGGGGCCGGGCTCCTTCGACTGCTCGGGGCTGATGCAGTGGGCGTACGGGCGGGCCGGGGTGGGCCTGCCGCGCACCTCCCAGGCCCAGCGCAACGCCGGCCGCCACGTGTCGCTCGCCGAGGCCCGTCCGGGGGACCTGGTGATCTACCGGGACGACGCCAGCCACGTGGGGATGTACGTGGGAAACGGGCAGGTCGTGCACGCTCCCTACCCCGGCGCCCGGGTGCGCTACGACCGGGCCGACATGATGCCGATTTCCTCCGTCACCCGGCCATGAGCGCGCCCTGACCCCTGCCCGGACCCGTCCGGCTCGTACGATGCGGGCGTGACGGGCAGGCGGAGGAGCGGACGGCGGGCGGTGTGCGCCCTGGCCGCGGGCCTGCTCACCCTGCAGGGCCTGGCGGGCTGCGGATCGCCCGACACGGCGGAACGGACGGACGGCGACACCCGGTCCGTGCAGCGGGTCCTGGACCGCTGGTCCGCCGCCGTGCGGGACCGCGACGAGAAGGCCTACCTGGCCGCCGTGGACCCGCAGGCGCGGGACTACCGGGCCGAGCGGCAGCGGGTGTTCGACCGGCTGGCGGCCGTGCCGCTGGCGTCCTGGGAGTACCGCCTGGTCCGCACGGGCGGCTTCGCCCCCGCGCCCGGGCCGGGCCGCCGGATCGCGGCCGAGGCCGAACTGCGCTACCGGCTCGACGGATACGACTCCGCGCCCGTCGTCGTGCCCGTGCGGCTGACGCTCGCCGGGCGGGACGGGCGCTGGTACGTGGCCGCCGGGGACTCGGCGGGGCGGCAGCTGTGGGAGCAGGGGGACGTCACCGCGGTGCGGGGCGCGCACAGCCTGGTGCTCGGGGTCGGACAGGACCGCGCCCGGCTCCAGGCCCTCGCGGACCTGGCCGACCGGGCCGTGCCGGCCGTGGACACCGCCTGGCGGGGCGCGTGGGCGGGGCGGGTCGTGATCGAGATGCCGGCCTCGCTGGACCGGATGGCGGCGCTGCTGGGGGCGCCGCCCGCCAACTACCGCGGCATCGCCGCGGTCACCACCGGGGAGGTGGGCGGCACGGCCGCCGCCCCCGCCGACCGGATCGTGGTCAACCCCGAGGCGTACGGGGTGCTCGGGGAGTTCGGGCGGCGGATCGTGCTCACGCACGAGACGGCGCACGTCGCCACGCGGGCGGCGACGTCCCCCTCGACCCCGCTGTGGCTCTCGGAGGGCTTCGCCGACTGGGCCGCGTACCGGGGCACGGGCCGTACGGCCCGCCAGGCGGCACCCGAGCTCGCCGACGCGGTGGCCGCGGGGAAGGGCCCGCAGCAGCTTCCGGGAGACGCGGACTTCGGCTTCACGGGGGAGGCGGGGCGCCTGGCGCGGGCCTACGAGGGGGGCTGGCTGGCGTGCCGGATGATCGCGGAGAAGTGGAACGAGGCCAAACTGGTCGACGTCTACCGGGCGTTCGGCCGCAAGCGGCCGGCGAAGGAGGTGCTGAGGAAGGTCCTGGGGGTCGACCAGGGCGAGTTCACGGCACGGTGGCGGGCTTATGTGGCCGGGCAGTTCGGGCGGACGGGCTGATTTCAGCCTGTCTGGGGGCACCTCCTGGGGGCACCCCCAGCGGTAGCTGGGGGAGGTAGCCGGGGGAGTTTGAGGCTGCAGTCGATGTGCGGCTCCGCCGCGCGAGCGGCGGAGCCGCGACAAGGGGGTCCGGGGGGCGGAGCCCCCGTGGGTCACCCCGGCACCAGCGCCGACTCCCGCTCCGTGGGCGGGTCCGACTCCCCCGTGACCGTCCGCCGCGCGGGCACCGTCTCGCGCCACAGGCGCGAGCACGCGATCCACGTCGCCACCACCAGCAGCCCGTTCCGCAGCGACAGCGTGGCGACCCCCAGCTTGTCGCTCGCCACCACGTGTGAGAACCAGAGCGGGAACTCCAGCTGGGTCAGCGGTGCTGCCAGCATCACCAGCGTCACCGGCAGCCCCTGCCGTGGCGTCCGCATCACCACACACACCGCCGCCAGGCCGATCAGCCACACCATGTACTGCGGGCTGATCACCCGGCTCGTCGTGGTGAACAGCAGCACCGACGCGAAGGCCGCGTCGTACAGCGTCGTCGTCGTGAAGCGGCGGGCCCGCAGGCGCCACAGGAGCAGCCAGGCGAAGGCCAGCACGCTCAGGCCCAGCGCCAGGGCGCTCACCGCGTGGACGTGGCGGCCGAGGAATTCCACCGAGCCGTAGTTGAGGCGCGCCTTGCCGTGCCAGCCGAGGTGCCGGCCGAGGTGGAAGACCAGCGACCCGAGGGACTCCACCTCCGTGCCCCGGTCGCGCTGGAACGTCAGGAAGGCCAGCGCCCCCGGCATCGCCGCCGCGAAGAACATCGTCACCAGCATCGCGGTCAACACGGCGGAGCTCCACGTGGAGCGGGTGCGCGGGCCGCGCGGCGTCCCGGTGAGCAGCAGCATCGGCCAGACCTTCAGCAGGGCGCCGAAGCCGACCAGCGCCCCCGAGAGCCGGGTGCGGCGCCCGGCCGTCAGCAGGGCCGCGACGGCGACCGCGGTGACCATCACGTCGTAGCGGGCGTAGACGATCGGGCCCAGCAGCGGCACCCCGGCGACCCAGACCCACACCCCCATCGGGTTGCGCCCCTTGCGGCGCACCGCGCGCAGCAGCATCGCGTAGACCGCCGCGTCGGCGAGGAAGGCCAGGACGAAGAAGGCGTGGGAGTAGGTGAGGAACGGCAGCAGGCCCGGTGCGAGGACGGCCAGGGCGGCGGCGGGCGGGTACTGCCAGGTGACGTCGTCGTAGGGGAAGATGCCGGTGCGCAGGACGCCGTACCAGCCCTGGTAGATCACGTCGATGTCGACGGAGACGTCGGAGCCGGGCAGCACCCACACCCGGAACACGCACAACAGCAGAACGGCCCTGGTGACGGCCCACACCACGATCGAGAGCCGCAGACCACTGCCCGCCACCATCATTGACCAGTCCTCTCGGGATCCGTCGGCCGTGCTCTCGGTAAACGCATCGTCACTGCAACGCATGATGCCGGTCGTGACTGCCCGCGCGCGATGACGTGGCGGATGGTGGCGCGGTTGACGCCCGATCGCACCCGGTACTGTCGGCGGCGATGCACAAGACCCTCATCGTCACCAACGACTTCCCGCCGCGGCCCGGTGGTATCCAGGCGTTCCTGCACAACATGGCGCTCCGCCTGGACCCCTCGGCGATCGTCGTCTATGCCTCCACCTGGAAGCACGGGCGCGAAGGGGCCGAGGCCACGGCCCGGTTCGACGCCGAGCAGCCCTTCACGGTGGTCCGGGACCGGACGACCATGCTGCTGCCGACGCCCAGGGTCACCCGGCGCGCGGCCACGCTGCTGAAGGCCCACGGCTGCACGTCCGTGTGGTTCGGGGCCGCGGCGCCGCTGGGCCTGATGGCGCCGGCGCTGCGCCGGGCCGGTGCCCGCACCCTGGTCGCCACCACGCACGGGCACGAGGCCGGCTGGGCCCAACTGCCCGCGGCCCGGCAGCTGCTGCGCAGGATCGGGGAGGGCACCGACACGATCACCTATCTGGGCGAGTACACGCGCTCGCGCATCGCCTCCGCACTGACGGAGGAGGCGGCGGGGCGCATGGTGCAACTGCCGCCCGGCGTGGACGAGAAGACCTTCCACCCGGCCTCCGGCGGCGACGAGATCCGGGCCCGGCTCGGCCTCGCGGACCGGCCCGTCGTCGTGTGCGTCTCCCGGCTCGTCCCGCGCAAGGGGCAGGACACCCTGATCCTGGCCATGCCGCGGATCCTGGCGGCCGTCCCGGACGCGGTGCTGCTGATCGTGGGCGGCGGGCCGTACGAGAAGGAGCTGCGGAAGCTGGCCGGGGAGACGGGCGTTGCGCACGCGGTGCGGTTCACCGGGCCCGTCCCGTGGGAGGAACTGCCCGCCCACTACGGGGCCGGTGACGTCTTCGCGATGCCGTGCCGCACGCGCCGCGGCGGGCTGGACGTGGAGGGGCTCGGCATCGTCTACCTGGAGGCGTCCGCGACGGGCCTGCCGGTGGTGGCGGGCGACTCGGGCGGTGCGCCGGACGCCGTGCTCGACGGCGAGACGGGCTATGTCGTGCGGGGCGGCTCCGCGGAGGAGTCCGCGGACCGCATCGTGACGCTGCTGCAGGACCCCGCGCTGCGGCGGCGGATGGGCGAGCGCGGACGCGAGTGGGTCGAGGAGCGCTGGCGCTGGGACCTGCTGGCGGAGCGCCTGAAGGCACTGCTGTAACGGGTGAACGGGTAAGGGGCTCGCGCCATGGCGCGAGCCCCTTACCCGTTCACCGAAACCGGTTCGCCGAAGCGTTTCAGCCGTTGTAGATGGCCTCGATCTCGTCGGCGAAGTCCTTCGCCACGACGTTGCGCTTGAGCTTCAGCGACGGCGTCACATGCCCGGACGCCTCCGTGAACTGGCCCGGCAGGATGCGGAACTTGCGCACCGACTCCGCCTTGGAGACGGCCGCGTTGCCGTCGTCCACCGCCTTCTGCACGTCCGCCATCAGCTCGGGGTCCGTGGCCAGTTCGGCCGGCGTCGTCCCGGCCGGCTTGCCGTGCCCGGACAGCCAGCGCGGCAGGAAGTCCTCGTCCAGGGTGATCAGCGCGCCGACGAACGGCCGCCCGTCGCCGACGACCATGCACTCCGCGATCAGCGCGTGCGCCCGGATGCGGTCCTCGATCACCGCCGGGGCGACGTTCTTGCCGCCCGCCGTGACGATGATCTCCTTCTTCCGGCCGGTGATCGTGAGGTACCCGTCCTCGTCGAGCGTGCCCAGGTCGCCGGTGTGGAACCAGCCGTCGGAGAGCGCGTCCGCGGTGGCCGACTCGTTGTTCCAGTAGCCGGTGAAGAGGTGCTCGCCGTGCAGCAGCACCTCGCCGTCGTCCGCGATGCGCACCACGGAGCCGGGCAGCGGCTGGCCGACGGTGCCGATCCGCGGCTTGTCCCACGGGTTGAAGGCGGTCGCCGCGCAGGACTCGGTCAGCCCGTAGCCCTCCAGGACGGTGAAGCCGATGCCGCGGTAGAAGTGGCCGAGGCGCTCGCCCAGCGGGGCGCCGCCGGAGATCGCGTGGGTGGCCCGGCCGCCCAGCACCGCGCGCAGCTTGCCGTAGACGAGCCGGTCGAAGACCTTGTGCTTGATCCGCAGGCCGAAGGACGGGCCCTGCGGGGTGTCCAGGGCGCGGCTGTAGGCGATCGCGGTCTCCGCCGCCTTGTCGAAGATCTTGCCCTTGCCGTCCGCCTGGGCCTTGGCGCGGGCCCCGTTGTAGACCTTCTCGAAGACCCGGGGGACGCCCAGCATCAGCGTCGGCCGGAAGCCGGCCAGGTCGTCGGTGAGGCTCTTGATGTCGCCGACCATGCCCAGCTTGATGGGGGCCAGGACCGCGGCGATCTCGACGAGGCGGCCGAAGACGTGGGCCGCGGGCAGGAAGAGGAGGACGGAGGCGTCGTCCGCGGTGAACAGCGGCTTGAGCCGCTCCACCGCGTTGCCGCACTCGGCGAAGAAGCTGCGGTGGGAGAGCACGCAGCCCTTGGGGCGGCCGGTGGTGCCCGAGGTGTAGACGATGGTCGCGACGGAGTCCGCGGTGGCCAGTGCCGAGCGCTCGTCCACCTCCTCGTCCGTCAGCCCCTGCCCGGCGGCGCGCAGCCGTTCGACGCCGTCCTGCTCGATCTGCCAGAGGTGGGCGAGGTCGGGCAGCCGGTCCCGCACGGACTCGACGGACGCCTCGTGCGCCGGGGTCTCCACGATGCAGGCGACCGCACCGGAGTCGCCGAGGATCCACTGGATCTGCTCCGGCGAGCTGGTCTCGTAGACCGGCACCGTGACGGCGCCCGCGCTCCAGATGGCGAAGTCCAGCAGCGCCCACTCGTAGCGGGTGCGCGAGAGCAGGCCGACCCGGTCGCCCGGCCGCACGCCCGAGGCCATCAGGCCCTTGGCCGTCGCGCGGACCTCCGCGAGGAACGCGGCGGCCGTCACGTCCTCCCAGCGCCCGTCGACCTTGCGCCCTATGACGGCGATGTCAGGGTGCTGCGCGGCGTTCCGGCGGATGAGATCCGTCAGGTTGCCGTCCGCGGGGACCTCGTACAGGGCCGGAAGGCTGAACTCGCGCAAGACTGCTGCTCCTCGTCGGGCGCCGGCGCCGCCGCGTCGTCGAGGGGCGCGTCGTCGGCTGCGGTCCATGATCAGGCAGATGGGGGGTAGTGGACTGCCCGGACGTTACCCACCAGTACAGCTTTCGAATAGGGGGTCGTGCTCAGATGTTCTCTGCGTCACATGCCACGGGACTGCGGGCAAAACCCTAGCTCCTCCGCTGGGTGACCCGGAAGTAACCGCAGGTCGGGGCCCTTCCGGGACGGGCCTCGCGGATTTAGGGTGATCGCCATGCGAGTCCATGTGGTCAGCGATGTGCACGGCAACGCCGAGGGTCTGGCCCGGGCCGGCGACGGTGCCGACGCCCTGCTCTGCCTGGGCGACCTCGTCCTCTTCCTCGATTACGCCGATCACTCGCGCGGCATCTTCCCCGACCTCTTCGGGGTCGAGAACGCCGACCGGATCGTCGAGCTGCGCACCCAGGGCCGCTTCGCGGAGGCCCGGGAGCTGGGCCGGCGACTGTGGGACGGGATGGACCGCGACGCCGCGATCGAGACCGCGGTGCGCAAGCAGTACGCCGAGCTCTTCGCCGCCTTCCCCGAGCCGACCTACGCCACCTTCGGCAACGTCGACATCCCCCGCCTGTGGCCCGAGTACGCCCGCCCGGGCACCCGGGTCCTCGACGGCGAGCGCGTCGAGATCGGCGGCCTGGTCTTCGGCTTCGTCGGCGGCGGCCTGCAGTCGCCCATGCGCACCCCCTACGAGATCGACGACGAGACCTACGCGGCCAAGCTCGCCGCCCTCGGCGACGTCGACGTGCTCTGCTCGCACATCCCGCCCGACGTGCCCGAGCTCTGCTACGACACCGTGGCCCGCCGCTTCGAACGCGGCAGCGCGGCCCTGCTGGAGACGATCCGCGCCGTGCGCCCCCGGTATGCCCTTTTCGGCCATGTTCACCAGCCGCTGGCGCGCCGGATGCGCATCGGCGCGACCGAGTGCGTCAATGTCGGGCACTTCGCCTCGACCGGAACACCCTGGGTGCTGGAATGGTGACACGGCGCGGGATGTAGCCTTCAGCGGCAGACATTTCGAGGCGGCGGACCGGTACGGAGGAGCCAGGCAGATGGCGGAGAACACCAAGTCGAGCATCACGATCGAAGCGGCCCCGGACCGGGTCATGGCGGTGATCTCCGACTTCGACCGCTACCCGGACTGGACCGGCGAGGTCAAGCTGGCCGAGGTGCTGGAGAAGGACGAGCAGGGCCGCGCCTCGCAGCTGCGCCTGGTCCTGGACGCGGGCGCGATCAAGGACGACCACGTGCTGGCCTACAGCTGGCCCTCGCCGGACGTGGTCAAGTGGTCGCTGGTCAAGTCCCAGATGCTGCGCCAGCTCGACGGCTCGTACAGCCTGAAGCCGGTCGCCGGCGGCACGGCCACCGAGGTGACCTACGAGCTCACCGTCGACGTCAAGATCCCGATGCTGGGGATGATCAAGCGCAAGGCGGAGAAGGTCATCATCGACCGCGCGCTGGACGGTCTGAAGAAGCGCGTCGAGAGCGGCGCCGTCTGACGCGGCTCCGCCGCGGGCGGACCCCCGCCCCCTGAACCACGCACCCGGAGGCTCTTCTTGCGCACGGTCCTCGTCACCGGTCCCGGCGGCGGGGGCCGCACCACCGCGGCCGCGGCCGCCGCGCTCGCGGCAGCCCGGCAGGGCCGGCGCGTGCTGCTGCTCAGCTGTGACCGGGGCCCCGGCCCCGACGCGGTGCTCGGCAGGACGCTGCCCGCGGACGGCGGGGCCGGCGGCCCCTGGACGCCGCCCGTCGAGGCGGCCCCCGGAATGTGGGCCGCCCGCGTCGCCACCGACGGGCACTTCCGCGCCGTCGCCCGCGACCTCCAGGACCGCGGCGCCTCCCTCTTCGACCTGCTGGGCGCCGCCCCGCTGGACGCCGACGAACTCACCGAGGTGCCCGGCGCCGAGCCGCTCGCCGTCCTCGCCGCCCTGCGCGCCGCCCACGCCGACGGCCGCTGGGACCTCGTCGTCGCCGACATGCCGCCCGTGCACGAGACCGTGCGGCTGCTCGCCCTGCCCGAGCAGCTGCGGCGCTACCTGCGCCGCCTGCTGCCGCCCGAACGCCAGGCGGCCCGCGCCCTGCGCCCCATGCTGGCCCAGCTCGCCGGGGTGCCGATGCCGGCCGCCCGGCTGTACGAGACGGCCGAGCGGTGGCAGCGGGAACTCGCCGCCGTCCAGGCCGTGTTCGAGTCCGCCGCCACGACCGTCCGCCTCGTGGCCGAGCCGCTGCCGGCCGCCGTCGAGACCCTGCGCGCGGCCCGCGCCGGCCTCGCCCTCCAGGGCTGCCGCGTCGACGCCCTGATCCTCAACCGCCTGCTGCCGGACGACTCCGCCGACCCCTGGCTGGCGGGCCTCGCCGCCGAGCAGCGCCTTGCGGGCAAGGCGCTGCGGGAGGACGTCACGGCCGACGCCGTGCCCGTCTGCGAACTGCCCCACCTGGGGCGCAGTCCGCGGGGCACGGAGGACCTGACGGAACTGGCCCTGCGGGCCGCAGCGCGGGGCGGCGCGGACGAGTACGGGGCCGGTGCCGCGGCGGCGGTGCGGGGAACGGCCCCGCTGGGCGCCGGTGAGACGCCGGCCGGGGCCGCCCCGGGCGCGGGTGCGGCTGCCGGTGGCCGGCGGGGGCCGGGCGTCGGGCCGGACGCGGCCGCCGGGTGTGGTGACGGTCCGGCGGACGCTGCCAGGACGCCTGACGGAGCCGGTGTTCCGGATGCCGGTACGGGCGGGGGCGGCGGTGCGGCTGCGCCTGTCGGCGGCCGGGGTGCCGGTGGTGCTGCCACACAGGGGACCTGTGACGATGCGGCTGCGGCTGTCGGCGGCCGGTCCGTTCCCGGAACCGGTGCAAGCGGCGGTGCCGGGTGGGGCACGGGGGCCGACGGGTCGACCGACGCCGGTGCACCGGCCGGCGTGGGGCTCGATGCCGGCACCGGCGCTTCCTCCGGTGCCGCGCCGGGCTCCGGCCGCAGCGCGCCTGCCGGGTACGCCCCCCGGTCCGGTGCCGGGCACGGCGCACCGGCCGGGCGCACCGGCTCCTCCGGTGCCGGGCTCCTCCTCGGCCTCGGCGCAGCCGGCCCGGCAGCCGGCCCCGCAGGGGAGCGGCGCCCCGACCCCTGGTGCGTCGAGGACCGGCTGAAGGACGACGGCATGCTCGTCTGGCGGCTCCCCCTGCCCGGCGCGGAGCGCGACGCGCTCGGGCTGGTGCGGCGCGGGGACGAACTCGTCGTCGCCGTCGGGTCGTTCCGGCGGGTGCTGCCGCTGCCCTCCGCGCTGCGCCGGTGCAGCGTCGCGGGGGCGGGGCTGCAGGACGGGGCGCTGTGCGTGCGCTTCATACCCGACCCGGACCTCTGGCCCAGGACCTCGTAACGGCGCTACCCCGTTCGGGTAACGTCGGAGGAAATACCGGCCGCAGGAGTTCCGACATGAGCGATGCCACCCAGCGCCCCGGCGAGGCGCCCGACCCCGACGCCTGGGAGCGGGCCTGCGCGGAGGACCTCGCCGCCGAGCGGGCCCGCCGCCGGGGGCAGGAACCCGGCAGCGCGGCCGAGGAGCTGCGCAAGCTGGTGGACGCCGTCGCCGACAAGGTCTCCGAGATCCGGCTGCCCGCCGTGCAGCACGTCGTCGAGGCCGCACGGGCGGCCGTCGAGCCCGTCGTCGAGCGCAACCCCGAGGTCTTCGACCACCTGGCCGCCGCCGGCTCCGAGCTGCTGGCCGCCTACCGTGCCGCGGTCGCCGGCCACGAGCGCCGCTGGACCCGCGACGAACCGTCCTCCCGGCCGTCCGGACAGGGCCCGGACGGGGCCGCCGGGAGCGGAAGCGAACGCATCGATCTGGACTGACGAGCGCTCCGGTACGGTTGGTCGCGGCGGGGTTAGAGCTACTGACTGAGGGACACATGGGACTCACCATCGGCGTCGACATCGGCGGCACGAAGATCGCGGCCGGCGTGGTCGACGAAGAGGGCACGATCCTCGCCACGTGCAAGGTGCCGACCCCCCCGACCCCGGAAGGTGTCATCGACGCCATCGCCGATGCGGTGCGCACCGTCAGCGAGGGCTTCGAGGTCGAGGCCGTCGGCATCGGCGCCGCGGGCTACGTGGACGACAAGCGCGCCACGGTGCTCTTCGCCCCGAACATCAACTGGCGCCACGAGGCGCTCAAGGACAAGGTCGAGCAGCGCGTAGGCCTCCCGGTCGTCGTCGAGAACGACGCCAACGCCGCCGCCTGGGGCGAGTACCGCTTCGGCGCGGGCCAGGGCCACGACGACGTCATCTGCATCACGCTGGGCACCGGCCTCGGCGGCGGCATCATCATCGGCAACAAGCTGCGCCGCGGCCGCTTCGGCGTGGCAGCGGAGTTCGGCCACATCCGGGTCGTCCCGGACGGCCTGCTGTGCGGCTGCGGCAGCCAGGGCTGCTGGGAGCAGTACGCCTCCGGCCGCGCCCTCGTCCGCTACGCCAGGCAGCGCGCCCAGGCCACCCCGGGCAACGCGGAGTTCCTCCTCGGCCTGGGCGACGGCACCCCCGAGGGCATCGAGGGCAAGCACATCAGCCTGGCCGCCCGGCAGGGCGACCCGGTGGCCGTCGACTCCTTCCGCGAGCTGGCCCGCTGGGTCGGCTCCGGACTCGCCGACCTGGCCTCGCTCTTCGACCCCTCGGCGTTCATCGTCGGCGGCGGGCTCTCGGACGAGGGCGACCTCGTCCTCGACCCGATCCGCAAGTCCTTCCGCCGCTGGCTGGTGGGTGGACAGTGGCGCCCGCACGCCCAGGTGCTCGCCGCCCAGCTCGGCGGCAAGGCAGGTCTCGTCGGCGCCGCCGACCTGGCCCGGCAGGGCTGACCCACCCCACCCAGCGGAGGCGCCATGCTCGCGGATCTGCCGGCCTCGACGTCCGCCCCGGACGCGTCGGTCGTCCGCGTGCTGAGCTACAACATCCGCTCCATGCGCGACGACGTGGCGGCACTGGCCCGGGTCATCCGGGCCTGTGCCGCCGACGTCGTCTGCGTCCAGGAGGCCCCGCGCTTCTTCCGCTGGCGCAAGGCGGCGGCCCGGCTCGCCCACGAGTCCGGCCTGGTCTACGTCACCGGGGGCGCCACCGCCTCGGGGCCGATGATCCTGTCCTCGCTGCGCGCCCACGTCGAGCACACGGAGGACGTGCTCCTGCCGCGCACCCCCGGCCTGCACCAGCGGGGCTTCGCCACCGCGGTGCTGCGCTTCGGGCAGGCGCGGCTGGGCGTGCTCAGCTGTCACCTGAGCATCAACGAGCGCGAGCGGTACACCCAAGGGGGCCTGCTGCTGGAGCAGTTGGGCGCGCTGGACGTGCCGTACGCCGTCGCGGCGGGCGATCTGAACGACCGCCCGGACGGCAGGACCTTCGGCCGGCTGGCGGCCGTCCTGCAGGACGGCTGGGCCACCGCGCCCTGGGGGCGGGAGCACACGACGCGGCTCGGCGACCCTCTTCAGCGGATCGACGCGGTGTTCGCCACCACGGGCGTGAAGGTGCTGGGGTGCGGGGTCCCGATGGGGCTGCCGGGCGTTACGGAGCCGGATCTGCGGGCCGCCACCGATCATTTGCCGGTGCTGGCTGCGGTGCGGGTGCCGGTCGCCCCGTAAGGGGCGCGGGGAACTGCGCGACCAGCCACCGCCGGGCCGCAGTCGACGCACCACCCCAGGGGTCCGGGGCGCAGCACCTGGGGGTACCCCCAGCGGTAGCTGGGGGAGTACTTCGGCTGCGGGCACGTCGTGGTTGCTCGCGCAGTTCCCCGCGCCCCTACGGGGCGCAGGTTACGGGGCGCACCCCCTCAGACGACGGCACCCCGCCCCGGGTCGTCGTCATCGTCCCCGTCGCTGTCGCGCATGCGCAGCACCAGCGTCGCGAAGCCGCCCAGGAAGCCGCCCACCCCCAGCGTGGTGATCCACCACGTCAACTCCTGCCTCAGCAGCACCATCACGAGCAGCAGCAGCGGGCCGCCCAGCACGGCGATCCAAGCGAACCGCGATGTCACGTCGCCGGTCGGCAGCGGCGGCGGCTCCGGCGGGACGAAGTGGCCCTCTTCCTCCTGCTCGGCGGCCGCCGGGGCGGACGGCGTCGTCCAGTCGCGCGGGCCGACCCCGGGCGCGTAGACGATGAAGCTCCCCGGCCGCTCCGGCTGCTCGGGCCGTTCCGGCTCCGGCTTCGGCGCCGTCCCCTCCGCGGGGGCGTTCTCGCCGCCCGTGGCGGGCCAGAGGCCCTTCTCCGGGTCGGGCTGTTCGCCGTAGGCGGCGACGAGCTGCTGCCACGCCGCCTCCTCGTCCAGCGGGTCGCGGCTCTCGTCGCGGTCGCGGTCGCGGCCCGCGTCACGCTCAGCCACGGCCGGCCGCCCCCTCCCCGGCGGCGGCACCGGTGAGCCGGCCGATGAACGCGTACGACTCGTCGAAGATCGTCTCGGCGTCGTGGTCCAGCGTGGCCACGTGGTAGCTGCGCTCCAGCAGCCGCTCGGTGACGTCGCGGGAGGAGACCCGGGAGAGGATGCGCGCCGAGTCGGCGGGCGGCACCACGTGGTCCGCGGGGCTGTGCATCAGCAGCAACGGCTGGGTGACCTGCGGCAGTTCGGAGTCCAGGCGCTGCAGGAAGCGGCGGAAGGAGTGCGCGGCGTGCAGCGGCACCCGGTCGTAGCCGGTCTCCGTGGCGCCGTCCTTGGCGATGTCGTTCGCGATGCCCTTGGTCGTCCGCACCAGGTGCCGCACCACCGGCAGGGCCTTGGCCGCCAGGCCGTGCACCTTGTTCGCCGGGTTCACCACGCAGACGCCCGAGACCGCGTTCCCGTGCTGGGCGGCCAGCCGCAGCGCCAGCGCGCCGCCCATGGACAGGCCGAAGACGAAGACCTGCGCACAGCGCTCGCGCAGCCGCCACAGCTCGCGGTCGACCTCCGCGTACCAGTCCTGCCAGCCCGTGATCTGCATGTCCTGCCAGCGGGTGCCGTGGCCCGGCAGCAGCGGAAGGGCGACACTCAGGCCCCGTTCGGCGAGATAATCGGCCCAGGGGCGGACGGACTGCGGGGAGCCGGTGAAGCCGTGACACACAAGGACGCCGACCTCTCCGCCGTCATGGCGGAAGGGCTCGGCTCCGGGGAGGAGCAGCACCGGATTCTCCGATCGCAGGCGGCAGGGATGCCGCGGGAAAGGGGTCGGTCCTCAGCGTACGCGGAGCGTCGCACGGCGGGTAGGCAGGTTAAGGTCTCCTCGTCACACACAGGAGGTTCTCGGTTGTTCTACGGCGCAATGAAGCTGTCCATCGGCGGGTCGCTGAAGCTTGCCTTCCGGCCGTGGGTGGAGGGGCTGGAGAACGTACCGGCCGAGGGCCCCGCGATCCTGGCCAGCAACCACCTGTCCTTCTCGGACTCCTTCTTCCTGCCCGCGGTCCTCGACCGCAAGATCACGTTCATCGCGAAGCAGGAGTACTTCACCTCTCCCGGAGTCAAGGGAAAGCTGACGGCGGCCTTCTTCAAGGGCGTCGGCCAGCTCCCGGTCGACCGCTCGGGCGCCCGCGGCGCCGGCGAGGCCGCGATCAAGAGCGGCATCGAGGTGCTGGAGCGCGGTGAGCTCTTCGGCATCTACCCGGAGGGCACCCGCTCCCCGGACGGCCGCCTCTACCGCGGCAAGCCGGGCGGCCTCGCCCGGGTCGCGCTGGCCACCGGGGCCCCGGTGCTCCCGGTCGCGATGATCGACACGGAGAAGATCCAGCCGCCCGGCAAGGTCGTGCCGAAGCTGATGCGGCCCGGCATCCGGATCGGCAAGCCGCTGGACTTCAGCCGCTACCACGGCATGGACGGCGACCGCTTCATCCTCCGCTCGGTGACCGACGAGGTCATGTACGAGATCATGAAGCTCTCCGGCCAGGAGTACGTCGACATCTACGCGACCGCCGCCAAGCGGCAGATCGCGGACGAGGCGAAGCGCAAGGCCGAGGAGGAGAAGGCGGCCAAGGCCGCCGGCCTGGAGAAGACGGACGAGTAGCACGAGCGGCGGGGGCGAGGGCGGGGGATGGCGCAGCGCACCGGGCGTCCGCGCAGGGTGCGGATGTCCGTCGAGCTCCCGCTGTGGCGGGCGGTCACCGGCTACCGCATCCTGACCCTCGGCTACGCCCTCGGGCTGTTCTGCCTGAGCTACCGCCACTACGCGCACCCGCTCGGCGCCGCCGCCTACATGGCGGCGCTCACCCTCTGGATGCTGCTGACCTGGAACAAGGTCACCGCGCCCGAGCGCTGCACCCGGTCCTTCCTGATCGCCGACCTGGGCGTCGCCCTCACCGGCATCCTGCTCACCGCCGTCGTCGACTCCCCGGCCCGGATCGACAACGGCGCGGCCACGCTGCCGAGCGTCTGGGCGGGCGGCGCGGTGCTGGGCCTGGCCATCAAGGGCGGCTGGCGCTGGGCCGCCGTCGGCTCCACGCTGGTGGCCGCCGCCAACCTCGTCGAGCGCGGCTACTTCGCCCGCGACACCGTCCACAACGTGCTGCTGGTCTGGATCTCCAGCATCGCCGTCGGCTACATCGTCGAGGTCGCCCGCGCCAGTGAGCGCACCCTCGCCCGCGCCCTGCGGATCGAGGCGGCCACCCGCGAACGCGAACGGCTGGCCCGGGACATCCACGACAGCGTGCTGCAGGTGCTGGCCATGGTGCAGCGCCGCGGCGCCGCCCTCGGCGGCGAGGCCGCGGAGCTGGGCCGGATGGCCGGCGAGCAGGAGATCGCCCTGCGCACCCTGGTGGCCGGCGGCCTGCTGCCGCCGCAGCGCTCGGCCGGGCAGCCGGCCGACGACGCCGAGTTCGCCGGGACCGTTCCCGAGGCCCCGGCCGGCCCCTGCGACCTGCGGGCGCTGCTGGCCCCGTACGCCGGGCCCGCCGTCTCCGTCGCGGCGCCCGGCACGCCCGTGCTGCTGGAGGCGGCCGCGGCGGCGGAGCTGGCGGCCGCCGTCGGTGCCGCCCTGGACAATGTCGCCCAGCACGCGGGCCCGGAGGCGCGGGCCTGGATCCTGCTGGAGGACGAACCGGACGAATTGGTCGTCACCGTGCGGGACGACGGCCCGGGCATCGCCGAGGGACGCCTGGCGGACGCGGAGCGGGAGGGGCGCATGGGCGTGGCCCTCTCCATCCGCGGCCGGCTGCGGGACCTGGGCGGCAGCGCCGTGGTGGAGTCCGTGCCCGGTCAGGGCACCGAGGTCGAGCTGAGAGTTCCGCGGAGCTCACGGGGGAGTGGAGTCACAGGATGAGCACGGCACCTGCGGTGAAGGTCATGGTGGTCGACGACCACCCCATGTGGCGCGACGCGGTCGCGCGCGACCTGGCGGCCGCCGGGTACGAGATCGTCGCCACCGCGGGCGACGGCCCGCAGGCGGTGCGCCGGGCGAAGGCCGCGGCGCCCGACGTCCTGGTCCTCGACCTCAACCTGCCGGGCCTGCCCGGGGTGGCCGTCTGCAAGGAGCTCGTCGGCGAGAACCCCGCCCTGCGGGTCCTCGTCCTCTCCGCCAGCGGCGAGCACGCCGACGTCCTGGAGGCCGTGAAGTCCGGGGCCACCGGCTATCTGCTGAAGTCCGCCAGCACGGAGGAACTGCTCGACGCCGTGCGCCGCACGTCCACGGGCGACGCGGTCTTCACCCCGGGCCTGGCCGGCCTGGTGCTCGGCGAGTACCGCAGGCTGGCCGCCGGCCCCGCCCCCACCGCGCCCGACGAGCCCGCGGTCCCGAGCCTCACCGACCGCGAGACCGAGGTCCTGCGCCTCGTCGCCAAGGGGCTCTCGTACAAGCAGATCGCCGAGCGGCTGGTTATTTCCCACCGCACGGTGCAGAACCATGTTCAGAACACCTTGGGCAAGCTCCAGCTGCACAACCGCGTGGAGCTCGTCCGTTACGCGATCGAGCGAGGTCTCGACGACGCCTGACGCCGCCTGCGGCCGGGCGTCACCCGGCACTCGGCGAAGGGAAGAGGTGTTATGCGGGTCGGAGTACTGACCGGCGGCGGCGACTGCCCCGGGCTCAACGCGGTCATCCGCGCCGTCGTCCGCAAGGGCGTCCAGCGCTACCACTACGACTTCACCGGCTTCAAGGACGGCTGGCGCGGACCGCTCACCGGAGCGGTCACGCGCCTCGACATCCCCGCGGTGCGGGGCATCCTGCCGCGCGGCGGCACCGTGCTCGGCTCCTCGCGGACCAACCCCTTCCGGGAGCCGGACGGGGTCCGCCGCATCAAGGAGAACCTGGCCAAGCAGGAGGTGGACGCCCTCATCGTGATCGGCGGCGAGGACACCCTGGGCGTGGCCCGCCGGCTCTCGGAGGAACACGGCATCCCCTGCGTCGGGGTGCCCAAGACCATCGACAACGACCTCTCCGCCACCGACTACACCTTCGGCTTCGACACCGCCGTCAACATCGCCACCGAGGCCATCGACCGGCTGCACACCACGGCCGAGTCCCACATGCGCGTCCTCGTCGTCGAGGTCATGGGCAGGCACGCGGGCTGGATCGCCCTGCACTCCGGCCTGGCGGGCGGCGCCAACGTCATCCTCATCCCCGAGCAGCGGTTCGACCTCGACGAGGTCTGCGAGTGGGTCACCTCGCGCTTCCGCGCGAGCTACGCACCGATCGTGGTGGTGGCGGAGGGGGCCATGCCGCGCGACGGCGACCTGGTGCTCAAGGACGCCCCGGCGCACGACTCCTTCGGACACGTCCGGCTGTCCGGAGTGGGGGAGTGGCTGGCCAAACAGATCGAGACCCGCACGGGGAAGGAGGCGCGGACCACGGTGCTGGGCCACGTCCAGCGGGGCGGTACGCCGAGCGCGTTCGACCGGTGGCTGGCGACGCGGTTCGGATTGCATGCCATTGATGCCGTCGAGGACGGCGCATTCGGGCAGATGGTCGCCCTGCGGGGTACGGACGTGGTCCGTGTGTCCCTGGCCGAGGCGACGGCGAAGCTGAAGACGGTGCCGGTTGCGGAGTACGAGGAGGCGAAGGTCTTCTTCGGCTGAGGCCGGGCTTCCCCTCCCACCCGCCCGCTGCTCGGAACGGGCGGGTGGGCGGGTGCGGGTCAGACCAGCACCGAGGCCAGCAGCTCCGTGACGATCGCGGCGCCGTTCAGCGTCAGCACCGACTCCGGGTGGAACTGCACGCCCGCGAAGCCGGGCCCCCGCAGGGCGTGGACGTCACCGGTGGCCGGGTCCAGGCTGAGCTCGGCCCCGTCGAGTCCTGTGCCGCGCGCGGTGAACGTGTTGTAGAACCCGACCGTCTCCTCCCGCCCGAAGAAGTCGATCCGTTCCTGCGCCCCCTGGTACGGGACCTCCTTCCGCACGATCTCCAACCCCAGCTCCGCCGCGATCAGTTCGTGCCCCAGGCACACGCCCAGCAGCCCGTACCGGTGTTCGCGCAGCAGGTCCGCCGTGAGCCCGCGGAGCAGGCGCATCCTGGGGTCGGCCGCGTCCGAGGGGTTGCCGGGCCCGGGGCCCAGCACCACGGGGCCCTCGTGGGCCAGCGCGGCGGCCGGCAGCCCGGGCTCGTCGTAGCGCCGCACCGTCACCGTCAGCCCCGAGGTGCGCAGGAGATGGGCGAGCATCGCCGTGAAGGTGTCCTCGCCGTCGACGACCAGAGCGTGTCCGGTCAGCGCTCCGGTGGACCCGGGCGTCTGCATCCGCAGCCAGAACGGGGCCAGGTCCGCGCGGCGCGCGTCCAGCGCCGCCCGTACCCGCGGGTCGTCCCCGAGCCGTACGGGCGGGGTGGCCGACGGGCGTACGGGGCCGCGGCGCACACCCAGGGCGGCCAGCACGCCGGCCGCCTTGGCGTGGGTCTCGGCGACCTCGCCGTGCGGATCGGAGCGGCGCACGAGCGTGGCGCCGACGCCCACCCGCAGCCGGCCGCGCCGGTCGATGTCCGCGGTGCGGATGAGGATCGGGGAGTCGAGGGTCTGCGCACCGCCCGCGTCGCGGCCGATCAGCGCGAGCGCCCCCGCGTAGTAGCCGCGGCCGTGGGGCTCGTACCGCTCGATGACGCGGCAGGCGTTCTGCACGGGCGAGCCGGTGACGGTCGCCGCGAACATCGTCTCCCGCAGCACCTCGCGCACGTCCAGCGAGGAGCGCCCGCGCAGTTCGTACTCGGTGTGCGCGAGGTGGGCCATCTCCCGCAGCCGCGGGCCGACGACCACGCCGCCCCTGTCGCCGACGGTGCACATCATCTTCAGCTCCTCGTCCACGACCATGGACAGCTCCTCCACCTCCTTGCGGTCGTGCAGGAAGGCCAGCAGCCCGTCCTCCGAGGCGCCGCCGGCCGGATAGCGGTACGTGCCGCTGATGGGATTCATCACGACCGTCCCGCCGGACATCCGCACGTGCACCTCCGGGCTGGCGCCCACCAGAGTGCGCTCGCCGGTGTGGACGACGTACGTCCAGTAGGCGCCGCGCTCGCCGGACAGCAGCCGCCGGAAGAGGGCCAGGGCGTCGGCGGGCCCGAAACCGTGGCTGTGCTCTCCCGGGGGACGACCCCCGGACCCCCGGCCGAGAACGGTGCCCTCGAACGTGCGCCGGATCACGAAGTTGGCCCCCTCGCCGGTGCCGATCTCGTCCTCGATCACGCGCTCGACGATGCGCGCGTACGCGTCGTCGTCCACGTCGAAGGCGCCGCCCTCGACCCGGACCTCGTGGGCGGGCAGGGCGCCGAGGACGGCGTCGAGCGGCAGGTCGTGGGCCTCCTCCGGGCGCAGCACCAGCAGCGGGGTGCCGTCGTCACGGACGTCGAAGCCGCGCTCGCGGATCTGCCGGAAGGGGACGAGGGCCAGCGCGTCGTGCACCGGCGCGCCGCCGGCGGGCGGTCCGGACGGGAGCGGGACGTCCGCCAGCCGCCCGGCCTCGGAGACCGGGCCGAGGAGCAGTTCGACCACGTCTTCGGGATGGCCCGGGGTGCGGCGGTGCAGCAGGGCGAAGGGCGGGCAGCCGGGGGCGGTCAGCCGGGCGAGCAGGGCGGCAGCGGTGCCGGGCAAGGGGTCGCTCATGGGGGTTGTTCCTTCCTGGTGGGGGAGGAACGGCCTGCCGGATGCGCCCCGCGGACGCGGAAGGCCGCCCCTCGGGGCGGCCTTGGCGATGCGATCGGTGTACGCGCGATCAGTGGGCCGCCGGAGGAGCGGTCCACCACCAGTACTGGTTCACGGTGTCGAGCACGTACATGCGGGGCAGGTTACCCGACGGCTCCCGCATCTGTCGTGATCTGTCGTGGGATTATCCGGAGCCTCGTCTCACGATTCGTCTCATACTCCGGTCCGGCCCCGGAACCGGCCCGGCGACCCCGTAGTGTTGAGTCCGTGACCGTGAACGCTGAAATCCACGCCGGTGGCAACACCTGGCGCTCCCTGACCGCGGCGCAGCAGCCTGACTGGCCGGACCAAGAGGCTCTGCGCGATGTGATCGCCGAGCTCGAGTCCTATCCGCCCCTCGTCTTCGCCGGCGAGTGCGACCAGCTGCGTCAGCGTCTGGGAGCCGTCGCGCGCGGCGAGGCGTTCCTGCTCCAGGGCGGTGACTGCGCGGAGGCCTTCGACGCCGTCGGCGCCGACCAGATCCGCAACAAGCTCAAGACCCTGCTCCAGATGGGCGCGGTGCTCACCTACGCCGGGTCGGTGCCCGTCGTCAAGGTCGGCCGGATCGCCGGCCAGTACAGCAAGCCGCGCTCGAAGCCGACCGAGACTCGCGACGGCGTGACCCTGCCGACCTACCGCGGCGACTCCGTCAACGGCTTCGCCTTCACGCCCGAGGCCCGTACGCCGGACCCGCAGCGGCTGAAGCGCATGTACCACGCCTCGGCCTCCACGCTGAACCTGGTGCGCGCCTTCACCACCGGCGGTTACGCGGACCTGCGCCAGGTGCACGCCTGGAACCAGGACTTCGTGAAGTCCTCGCCCTCCGGCCAGCGCTACGAGCAGCTGGCCCGGGAGATCGACCGGGCGATGAACTTCATGAACGCCTGTGGCGTGGACCCGGAGGCGCTGAAGGCCGTCGAGTTCTACGCGTCCCACGAGGCGCTCGTCCTCGACTACGAGTCCGCGCTGACCCGTGTCGACTCGCGCACCGGGCACCTCTACGACGTCTCGGGCCACATGGTCTGGATCGGCGAGCGCACCCGGCAGCTGGACGGCGCGCACATCGAGTTCGCGTCGAAGATCCGTAACCCGATCGGGGTGAAGCTCGGCCCGACCACCACGGTCGACGAGGCGCTGACCCTGATCGACCGGCTGGACCCGGAGCGCGAGCCCGGCCGGCTGACCTTCATCACCCGGATGGGCGCGGGCAAGATCCGCGAGAAGCTCCCCGAGCTGGTCGAGAAGGTCACCGCGTCCGGTGCCGTGGTGGCCTGGATCAGCGACCCGATGCACGGCAACACCTTCGAGGCGGCCTCGGGCCACAAGACCCGCCGCTTCGACGACGTGCTGGACGAGGTCAAGGGCTTCTTCGAGGTCCACAAGGGCCTCGGCACCCACCCGGGCGGCATCCATGTGGAGCTCACCGGCGACGACGTCACCGAGTGCGTGGGCGGCGGCGACGAGATCTTCGTCGACGACCTGCACCAGCGCTACGAGACGGCCTGCGACCCGCGGCTGAACCGCAGCCAGTCGCTGGACCTGGCGTTCCTGGTGGCGGAGATGTACCGGGACCAGTGAGCACCCGGCACTGAGCGAACGATGGGGCGCGGATCCTGTGATCCGCGCCCCATCGCGTTGTGCGCCCCTGCCAGGCCAGGTAAGGTAAGGGTTACCTTATTGATCAATCCGGTGAGGCGGTGACCCGCGTGTACGTCTGCTCGTGCTTCGGCATCACGGAGCAGCAGGTGCGTGAGCACGCGGACCAGGGGGCGTGCACCCCCCGGCAGATCGCCTCGGCCTGCAAGGCGGGCACCGACTGCGGCAGCTGCGTGCGCCGCATCCAGTCCCTGCTCGGC
Organism: Streptoverticillium reticulum; assembly: GCF_047456005.1. Classification (NCBI taxonomy): domain Bacteria; kingdom Bacillati; phylum Actinomycetota; class Actinomycetes; order Kitasatosporales; family Streptomycetaceae; genus Streptomyces; species Streptoverticillium reticulum. Next base: position 6,119,937 of record NZ_CP179755.1, read on the forward strand.
CGCGGCACATGCCCGCGCCGCGAGCTGACGGACCGCGGCGAACAGGACGTCCTGGGTGCCGAGGTCTCACTGGTCCCCGCGGCCTGACGGGTACCGCGCCCCGCGCTGCGTTCAGCTGTCCGGCTGCTCGATGACCTGCGCGATATACAGGGCCTCACCCAGCTTCTCCACCAGCTCCAGCTGCGTGTCGAGGTAGTCGATGTGGTGCTCCTCGTCCTCCAGGATCGACTCGAAGATGTTGGCCGAGGTGATGTCGCCCTTGGCCCGCATGATCTCGACGCCCCGCCGGAGCCGGTCGATGGCCTCGACCTCCACCTGCCGGTCGGCCTGGAACATCTCGGTGACCGTCTGCCCGATCCGGACGTGGAACAGCCGCTGGTAGTTGGGCAGCCCCTCCAGGAACAGGATCCGGTCGGTCAGCACCTCCGCGTGCTTCATCTCGTCGAAGGACTCGGCGCGGGTGTACTTGGCGAGCTTGGTCCAGCCGAAGTTCTCCTGCATCTTCGCGTGCAGGAAGTACTGATTGATGGCGGTCAGCTCGGCAGTCAGCTGTTCGTTGAGGAACTCGATGACCTCGGGGTCGCCCTGCATCGCAGAGGCTCCTTCCCAGCGCGTGACGGGCAGATGGCGCGCATCCTTGCACCGCCCCTCCTGGCCGTCCAGTAAGTGCACACTTAGTGGGAGTTGTGGCCATGCGTCCGCCTTGGTGGTGGCTACGGCCGTCCCGTGGTCATCAGCACCCTCCGGGGTCTGACACCATGGACCCATGGGTCAGTCGGAAAGCCGCAAAGGGGAACTCCAGCTCCCTCCGGGGCAGCGGCTCCAGCGCGGATGGCCGGTGACGCACTACGGTCCGGTCCCCAAGTTCAGGCCGGAACGCTGGGAGTTCCGCGTCTTCGGCGCGACGGCCGACGGCGACAAGCACTGCTGGACGCACGAGGAGTTCACCGCCCTCCCGTACACGACGGTCGTGGCGGACCTGCACTGCGTGACGAAATACAGCATGCTGGGCGCCGAATGGGGCGGCGTGTCGGCCCGCACGGTGCTCGAACTGGCTCCGCCCGCGCCGGAGGTCACCCATGTGATGGTGTGGGCGGAGTACGGCTACAGCTCGAACCTGCGGCTGTCGGACTTCGCGGCCGAGCAGACGATCTTCGCCACGCACAAGGACGGCGAACTCCTCACCGCGGAGCACGGCTTCCCGGTGCGTCTCGTCGTGCCGCACCTGTACGCGTGGAAGGGGCCCAAATGGGTCCGCGGCGTCGAGTACATGACGGCCGACCGCCGGGGCTTCTGGGAGGAGCGGGGCTACCACAACGTGGGCGACCCGTGGCGGGAACAGCGGTACTCCTACCAGGAGGAGCCCGGCGAGGGACCCGAGCTGTAGGTCCCTACTGCGGCCGGGCCGCGCGCAGTTCCTTCAGCCGCGCCACGTCGGCCGCGTGCCCCTCCGGGCCGCCCGGCGTCTCGATCGTCAGGGGCACGCCCTCCGTCGCCGGGTGCGCGAACAGCTCACCGAAGGCCTCGGCCCCGATCCGCCCGGCCCCGATGTTCTCGTGCCGGTCCAGGTGCGACCCCGCGCCCGCCTTCGAGTCGTTCGCGTGGATCAGGCGCAGCCGTCCCTCGCCCATGACGTCGACGAGTTCGTCCAGCACCTGCTTCATGCCGCCCGGCGCGGCCAGGTCGTGCCCGGCGGCGAACACGTGGCAGGTGTCCAGGCAGACGCCCAGCCGGGGATGGCGGTCCAGCGCCTCGGCGTACGGCCCGAGGTCCTCCACCAGCGAGCAGAGCGAGGCGCCCTGACCGGCCGTGGGCTCCAGCAGCAGCCACGGGTCGTCGTCGTGCGTGAGCTCGTCCAGCAGCGGCAGCATCCGCTCGCGCACCTGGGCCAGGGCCTCCGCGCGCGCCCGCCCGGCCGTGGCGGATCCGGTGTGCACCACGACGCCCTGCGCGCCGATCTCCCGGCCGCGCCGCAGCGAGTGCCGCAGCGACTCCACGGACTTGTCGACCGTCGCGGCGCTGTGCGAGCCGAAGTTGATCAGGTACGGGGCGTGGACGAAGACGGGGAGCCCGCTCTCCTCGCACCCGGCGCGGAACTCCTCGTCCTGGCGCGGGTTTCCGGGCGGGGTCGCCCAGCCGCGCGGGTTGGCGACGAAGACCTGGACGGCCTCGGCGCCCATCGCGCGGGCATAGGGCAGGCCGGTCTTGGCGAGACCGCCCGCGACGGGAATGTGCCCGCCGACGGGATTGCGCGTGACTGCGTGCGACGTGCTGCTCAACGTGCTGCTCAACGTGCTCAGAATCCTCAGAAACCGCTCTTCAGACGGATGATGATCGTGTCGCCCCGGGCCGCCTGGTCGCCGCCGCGGACCGACTGGGAGTCGACAGAGTCCTGCGGGAAGAAGAACGGCCGGTCCACCTTCACCTGGAAGCCCGCGTCCGTCAGCAGCTTCTTGGCGTCGGCCTCGCTCTTTCCGGTGACGTCCGGGACCGGAATCATCTCCTTGCCCTTGGAGAGGGCCACCGTGACCGTGTCGCCCTCGGCGCCCTTCTCGCCCTTGCCCGGCGACTGCTGGGCCACCGTGCCCTTGTCCTTGGGCGAGTAGACCTGGGTGTCCGAGACCTTGATCTGCAGCCCGGCGTCGCGCAGCGCCGCCGTGGCGTCGGCGACCGTCATGCCCGTCACGTCGGGCACGTTCAGCTGGCGGCCCTTGCTGACGACGAGCGTCACCGCCGAGTCCGGCCGCAGCTCCTGGCCCGGCCGCGGATCGGAGCCGAGCACGGAGCCCTTCGGGGTCTCGTCGCTGAACTGCTGCGAGACGTCGCCGACCGTCAGGCCCTTGTCCTGGAGCTGCTTCTTCGCGTCGTCGAGCGTCATGCCGACGACATTGGGGACCTGCACCTTCTGCGGACCCCGCGAGACAGTGATCGTCACCTTGCCGTTGTTGCGGATGCGCTCGCCCGGCTTCGGGTCGGTGGAGATGACGTGCCCGCGCTCGACGGTGTCGCTGAAGTCCTGCCGGACCTGCACCCCGAGCCCGGCCTTGTCGAGCTCCTGCTGCGCCTTGGGCTGGGTCATGTCCAGAACGGCCGGCACGGAGGTGAACTGGCCGGAGCCGACGTACCAGACGCCCGCCCCGCCGCCCAGCAGGGCGACGAGCAGCCCGATCACCACGGCGATCCGGTTGACGCGCCGGCGCGGACCGGACGGCCGGTGCTGCGGTGCGGGGCCCGGCGGGGCCGGGGGAGCGGGCGGGCGCTCCAGCCGGGTGGTGCGGTTGAGCAGGTCCTCCCCGGCGGGCGGCGGCAGCGGCTGGGCCGCGGGCTGCCGCGGTATCACGCTCGTACGGTCCTCGGAACCGGCCGGGAGCGGACCCTGCCGGGCCTCCGGCGGCATCGCGTCCAGCTGCGCGTCCGTCAGCGCCCCGCGGGCGGCGCGGGTGAGCTCCAGCAGCCGCACGGCATCGGCCGGGCGCAGCTGCGGGTCGCGGGCGGTGGCCTGGGCCACCAGGCCGTCCAGCTCGGGGGCGAGCCCGGGGACCGCCTCGGACGGCAGCGGCACGTCGTCGTGCAGGTGCTGGTAGAGCACCTGGGCGGGGGTGCCGCCGGAGTGCGGCTTGGCGCCCGTGAGCATCTCGTAGAGCACCACGCCGCAGGCGTAGACGTCGGCGCGCGGGTCCGCGGTGCCGTGCTCGATCTGCTCGGGGGCCAGGTACGAGACCGTGCCCAGCACCGAGCCGGTGCTCGTGCTGGTGTTGGTGTCGACGGCCCGGACCAGGCCGAAGTCCGCGACCTTGACCCGGCCGTCGTCGCCGATCAGCACGTTCTCGGGCTTCATGTCGCGGTGCACCAGCCCCGCGAGGTGGGCTGCGCCCAGCGCGGCCAGCACGGACTCGGCGACGTCCAGCGCGGCCCGCGGCTGCAGGGCCCCGCGCTCGCGCAGCACGTCGCGCAGCGTGCACCCGGCGACGTACTCCATCGCCAGGAAGACGTAGCCGCCGTCGGTGCCCTGGTCGAAGACGCCGACCACGTTGCGGTGGTCCAGGCGCGCCACGGACTTGGCCTCGCGGATGAAACGGTCCACGAAGGCCGCGTCGGCGGCCAGCGAGGGGTGCATCACCTTGAGGGCGACCACGCGGTCGAGCCGGGTGTCCAGCGCCCGGTAGACCGTGGCCATGCCGCCCACGGCGATCCGCGCCTCGACTCGGTAGCGGCCGTCGAGCAACTGATCGACGAGAGGGTCCGGCAGGGTCGTATCCACGACACACGAGTCTACGAGTCGCCGGAGCCCCGTCACCCGTGCGCCCCGAAGGGGCGCGGGACAGCCACACCATGCGGCTCCGCCGCGCTGGCGCGACCAGTCGAAGCCGGCCCGCACCCGACGCCGAGCCTGCGCCCCGTCAGGGGCGCGGGGCTGTGCACATATGCGGCTCCGCCGCGTGGGCGCGATCAGCCACGCACGATCCGGCACGTGTGAGACGGTCCCAGCCCCGTCAGGGGCGCGGGGCTGTGCACATATGCGGCTCCGCCGCGTGGGTGCGACCAGCCACGCACGATCCGGCACGTGTGAGACGGTCCCAGCCCCGTCAGGGGCGCGGGGCTGTGCACATATGCGGCTCCGCCGCGTGGGTGCGACCAGCCACGCACGATCCGGCACCTGTGAGACGGTCCCAGCCCCGTCAGGGGCGCGGGGAACTGCGCGAGCAACCACCTGCGGCCTGCACTTCGGCTGCGGGCCGTCCGTGGCTGGTCGCGCAGCTCCCCGCGCCCCTGACGGGGCACGGAAAACGCTCAGGCAGCCCCGAACGCCGGACGCTCCGGGTCCAGCGCCGCCACCCCCGCCGCAGGCGACGAGGCGATCGCAAAGTGCCGCCGCGGAATCCGCCCGGCCCGATGGGCCAGCCGCCCGGCGTCCACGGCATGCCGCATGGCCTCCGCCATGAGCACCGGCTCCTGCGCCCGCGTCACGGCCGACGCGAGCATCACGGCCGAGCAGCCCAGCTCCATCGCGAGCGCGGCGTCCGACGCCGTGCCCGCGCCCGCGTCCAGGATCACGGGGACGGCCGCCCGCTCGGTGATCAGCTGGAAGTTGTGCGGGTTGCGGATGCCCAGGCCGGAGCCGATGGGCGAGCCCAGCGGCATGATCGCGGCACAGCCGACGTCCTCCAGCTTGCGGGCCAGCACCGGGTCGTCGTTGGTGTACGGCAGCACGGTGAAGCCGTCGTCCACGAGGATCTCGGCCGCGTCCAGCAGCTCGATGGGGTCGGGCAGCAGGGTGCGCTCGTCGGCGATCACCTCCAGCTTGACCCAGTCCGTGCCCAGCGCCTCCCGGGCCAGCCGGGCGGTCAGGACGGCCTCGCCCGCGGTGAAGCAGCCCGCCGTGTTCGGCAGCACCCGGATGTCGTGCCGCTCCAGGAGGGACAGCACCGAGCCCTGCACGGTCGCGTCCAGCCGCCGCATGGCGACCGTGGTCAGCTCGGTGCCGGAGGCGAGCAGGGCGCGTTCGAGCACGTCCAGGCTGGGCGCACCTCCCGTGCCCATGATCAGGCGGGAGGTGAAGGGGGTGCCGGCGATGGTGAGCAGATCGTCTGCCATCGGTGCTGATCAGCCTCCCTGCACTGCGGTGAGGACCTCGACCCGGTCGCCGTCGGCGAGCGGGGTGGCCGGCCACTGGCCGCGCGGGACGACGGCCTCGTTGACGGCGGCGGCGACACCGCCGGGGGCGGTGGTGAGGATGGCCACCAGCCCGTCCAGCGCGGTGCCCGCGGGCAGTTCGCGGTGCTCTCCGTTGACGCTGACCCGGACGGTGGCGGCGCGGGTGTTCCCGCCGGTGGTGGTCATGCGGACTGCTCCTGGAATGCGGGGGCGAAGCGCCGGGGGGAGAAGGGGACGGCCTCGTCGGGCAGCCGTCCGGCGGTCAGCACCTCGGCCATCACGTCGCCGGTGAGCGGCGTGAGCAGCACGCCGTTGCGGTGGTGGCCGGTGGCCGCGAGCAGGCCCGGCAGCACGGTGGGGCCGAGCAGCGGCGCGTTGTCGGGGGAGCCGGGGCGAAGACCGGCGCGGGTCTCCACGAGCGGCAGCTCAGTGATGCCCGGTACGAGTTCGTGGGCGTCGCGCAGCAGTTCGTAGACGCCGCCCGCGGTGACGGTGGTGTCCCAGCCGAGCTCCTCCGACGTCGCGCCGAGGACCAGTTCGCCGTTCTCGCGCGGCACCAGGTACACGTGCCCGCCGCGCACGACGGCCCGCACCGTGCGGGAGAGGAAGGGCGCGCAGGCGTCCGGCACCCGCAGCCGCAGGATCTGGCCCTTGACGGGCCGCACCGGTGGCAGGGCCTCCTCCGGCAGGCCCGCTAGCCGCCCGCTGCCGCTCCCCGCGGCCAGCACGGTCTGCCCGGCGGAGATCCGGGTGCCGTCGGCGAGTTCGGCCCCGGCCGCCCGGTCCCCGGCGAGCAGCGCACGGACGGCCTCGGCGCGGTGGAAGACCACCCCGGCGCGCTCACAGGCCGTCAGCAGCGCCCCGGCCAGTCGTCGCGGATCGGTCTGGTGGTCGCCGTCCACCCGCAGCCCGCCCTGCACCCCCGGCGCCAGCATGGGCTCCAGACGGCGGCACTCGCGCCCCGTCAGCCACTGCGAGTCCAGCCCGGACCGCTGCTGCAGGGCGTGCAGTTCGCGCAGGTGCGCCCGGTCGTCGGCGTCGAGCGCGACCGCGAGCGTGCCGCAGGCGCGGTAGCCGGTGTCCCGGCCGCTGGCCTCCTCCAGCTCGGCCGTGAAGGCCGGATAGCGGCGTGCGGAGGCCAGGTTGAGGGCGAGCAGTGCCTGCTCGCCGTAGTGCAGCTCGGTCACCGCGGCCAGCATCCCGGCCGCGACGAGGGTCGCGCCCGCGCCGCCGGGCGCGGGGTCGGCGACGGCCGTGCGCAGCCCGCGCTGGGCGGCCCGCCAGGCGGTGACCAGACCGATGAGACCGCCGCCTATGACGAGGACGTCGTACGTGGCCGTCGTCCCCGGGGGCGCGGTGGAGGACACGTGCATGGGCATCCAGCCCCTCCCTTCGCCGGCATGACCCGGATCAGGTTCGTACGGTCGGAGGCCGTCCAGCCTCCCTCTCAGCCCGGTCCGTCCGGGCTCCCGCGAGTGCTTTGCGAAGCCACCCTAGTACGCGCCGCCGACCGCTCGGAAGGGCGGCAGGGGGCTCGCGGGCGGCAGCTGCCGTGACGCTGTGTCAGAGGTCTCGTCACCGGATGCTCCGGCTGACACCGTCCGCCGCCCTACAGTGATCGGGTGAGCGAGCAGACGAAGACCGCAAGCGGCGGGCGCACCGTCGTCATCGTCGGCGCCGGCATGGCCGGGGTGCAGACCGCCGTCGCCCTGCGCGAGCAGGGCTGGGACGGGACGATCCGGCTGCTGGGCGCCGAGCCCCACGAACCCTACGACCGGCCGCCGCTGTCCAAGGCCGTCCTGCTCGGCAAGGCCGAGGGGTCGGCCTTCGCGGTGGACTTCGGCTCCCTGGCCATCGACCTGCGCCTCGGCGTCGAGGCCACCGGGCTGCGGGCGGACGAGCACCTGCTGGAGACCACCGGGGGGCCGCTGCCCTACGACGTCCTGGTGATTGCCACCGGCGCCGACCCCGTCTCCCTCCCCGGCAGCGCCGGCCTGCCCGACGTGCACGTGCTGCGCACCCTGGACGACGCGGAGCGGCTGCGCCCGGTGCTGGCCGGGCAGCACGACGTCGTCGCCGTCGGGGCCGGCTGGATCGGCGCGGAGTTCGCCACGGCGGCGCGCGAGGCGGGCTGCCGGGTCACCGTGGTGGAGGCCGCGGACCGGCCGCTGGCGGGTGCGATGCCCGCCGAGGTCGCCGCCCACATGACCGACTGGTACGCCCAGGCCGGCGCCCGGCTGCTCACCGGCACCGGCGTGGCCGCCGTGGAGCCGGGCGCCGTGGTGCTCGCCGACGGCACCCGGCTGCCGGCCGACGCCGTGGTCGTCGGCATCGGCGCCCGCCCGGCGACCGGCTGGCTGGCCGGCTCGGGCGTCGCGCTTGCGAAGGACGGCTCCGTCGCCACCGACGACCGGCTGCGCACCTCGCTGCCCGACGTCTACGCGGTCGGCGACTGCTCCTCCTTCCCCTCCGCCCGCTACGGGGAGCGGCTGCTGGTGCACCACTGGGACAACGCCCTCCAGGGGCCGCGGACCGTCGCGGAGAACATCGTCCACGGCCCGGACGAGGCGCCGGTCTACGACCCGGTGCCGTACTTCTGGTCGGAGCAGTTCGGCCGGTTCGTCCAGTACGCGGGGCACCACGCTGCCGCCGACGAGATGGTCTGGCGCGGCGACCCCGACGGGGCCGCCTGGACGGTGTGCTGGCTGCGCTCGGGCGTCCTGGTCGCCCTGCTCGCCGTGGGCCGCCCGCGCGACCTGGCGCAGGGGCGGCGGCTTATCGAGCAGGGCGCCGTCCTCGACCGGGAAAAGGCCGTCGACGCATCGGTGCCGCTGAAGACGGCGGTGCTTGCAGCGGCCACGGCGGAGTAACGCGCCCCGAGTGACGGGCCCCGTTAAGGGCGCGGGGAACTGCGCGATCAGCCACCGACGGCCTGCAGCCGACGCACCACCCGGGGCAGCAGGTCATCTGCGGGGCGCGTCGTGGCTGATCGCACACTTCCCCGCGCCCCTAACGGGGCGCCCGGCTTCCGGCTGTCGGTCCCGGATGGCAGGCTTGTCCCTGTGACCGAGATTGACGAAAAGATTGATGCTCTCGTCCCCGCGTGGCTCAACCTCCCCGACATCGCCGAACAGCTCGGCGTCGAGGTGACGCGCGTGCGGCAGCTGGTCAAGGAGGGCCAGCTGATCGCCGTGCGCCGTGGTGAGAACCGAGTGCTCATGGTGCCCGCCGCCTTCATCGGCGAGGACAAGGTGGTCAAGGGCCTCGCCGGGACCCTGACCCTGCTGCGGGACGACGGCTTCAGCGACGAGGAAATGCTGGAGTGGCTCTTCACCCCGGACGACACCCTGCCCGGCACCCCGGCGCAGGCTCTGCGCGAGAATCGCGGCACGGAGGTGAAGCGCCGCGCCCAGGCGCTCGCCGTCTGACCGACCTCACACACACCGTCCGGCGTACGGGCGCGGGCCGCATCGGCCCGCGCCCGTACGGCGCAAGACCCGGGGGAGACACCCGAATGCCCGTCACCGCGCGCGAGCGGCTCGCCGACGCCCGGCTGTACCTGTGCACGGACGCGCGCAGGCGCCAGGGCGACCTGCCCGAGTTCCTGGACGCCGTGCTGGCGGCCGGGGTGGACGTCGTCCAGCTGCGCGACAAGGGCATGGAGGCCGGCGAGGAGCTGGAGCACCTCGCGGTGTTCGCCGACGCCGCCCGCCGTCACGGCCGGCTCCTCGCGGTGAACGACCGCGCGGACGTCGCGCACGCCTCCCGCTCCGACGTGCTGCACCTGGGCCAGGGCGACCTGCCGGTGCCCGCGGCGCGGGCGATCCTCGGCGCGGACGTGCTCGTCGGCCGTTCCACCCACGCGGAGGCGGAGGTCGACGCCGCCGTCGCCGAGCCCGGCGTGGACTACTTCTGCACCGGCCCCTGCTGGCCGACCCCCACCAAGCCCGGCCGGTACGCCCCGGGCCTCTCCCTGGTGCGCTACGCGGCCTCGCTGGCGCCCGCCCGTCCCTGGTTCGCGATCGGCGGGATCGACGCGGGCAACCTGGACGAGGTGCTGGACGCGGGAGCCCGGCGGGTCGTCGTGGTACGCGCGATCACCGAGGCCGACGACCCGGGAGCCGCGACGGCGGAGCTCGCGCGGCGGATCCGGGACCGCGACGTGTGACCGAAGGTGTCCACGGTGTGGACACTCGGCGGATGCTTCGCGGGGCGAAGCGGGCATATCGCAAATAGGGGTTTGGGGACCGTGCCCCCGCTGGTTAACTTGCCGGTATGGCCCTTGGCACTGCTTCTACCAGGACGGACCACGCACGGACCGTCCGTGAACTGCTCGCCTCCGGTGAGCGGTCGTACTCGTTCGAGTTCGCGGCACCGAAGAGCGAGAAGGGTGAGCGGACGCTGTGGAACGCCATCCGGCGCATCGAAGCCGTCGCCCCCACCTTCGTCTCCGTGACCTACGGCGCCGGCGGCTCCTCCCGTGAGGGCACCGTCCGGGCCACCGAGCGGATCGCGACCGACACCACGCTCACCCCGGTCGCCCATCTGACGGCCGTCAACCACTCCGTCGCCGAACTGCGCAATGTCATCGGCCAGTACGCCGACGTCGGCATCCGCAACATGCTCGCGCTGCGCGGCGATCCGCCCGGCGACCCCATGGGCGAGTGGGTGCGCCACCCCGACGGCATCCGCTACGCGGCCGACCTGGTGCAGCTCATCAAGGAGTCCGGCGACTTCTGCGTGGGCGTCGCGGCGTTCCCCGAGATGCACCCCCGCTCCACGGACTGGGAAACCGATGTCCGGTACTTCGTGGACAAATGCCGTGCGGGCGCCGACTTCGCCATCACCCAGATGTTCTTCTATCCGGAGGACTATCTGCGCCTCCGCGACCGGGTCGCGGCCGCGGGCTGTGACACTCCGATCATCCCGGAGATCATGCCGGTCACAAATGTGCGGCAGATCGAACGATTTGCTCAGCTCAGCAACGCCGCGTTCCCCCCGGCCCTGGCGGAGCGGATCCTCGCGGTGCAGGACGATCCGGCCGCTGTACGCTCGATCGGTATCGAGTACGCGACGGAGTTGTGTGCCCGGTTGATGGCCGAGGAGATTCCCGGGCTGCATTTCATTACCCTGAATCACTCCACGGCCACGTTGGAAATCTACGAGAACCTGGGACTGCACCAGCGGTCCTGACGGCCGACCGGTGAACGGCGGCCGGTGAGAGGGGCGTTAATGGGCTGGACGGTCCTCTACATCGCGTTCGGCGTCGTCGCGCTGTGGCTGCTCGGCGAAGTGCTGCTGCAGTACAAGGCGCGGCTGCGCTGGCGGCTGCTCGCCTTCGCCGGGTTCCTCGGCGTGGTCGCCGGCGTGGTCATCCCGTCGGTGGCGGTCATCGTCGTCGGCGCCCTCGCCTTCGCCGTGGGACAGACGTACGTGACGCTCTCGTTCCGGCGCGGCTTCGACAAGGGATGGGCGGTCCGGCGGCGTTCGGCCCCCGCGAAGGGGAAGAAGGGCGGGCGCCGCAGGGGCAAGGGGGAACGTTCGGCTTCCTCTGCTCCGTCCCCTGCCCCTTCCCCCGAACCGGCTCCGGCCGCTCCCGCTCCCGCCGCCGCGTTCGCGGCACAGGAGACCCAGGCGTTCCCGGCGGCCGCCATGGACGACGCCGGCACGGCGGTGCTGATGCCCGACGTGCCGCTGCATGCGGCGCCGGATGCCGATGCGACGGCGGTGTACCCGGCGTACGGCGATCCGGGGCAGCCGCAACACCAGCAACAACAGCAACAGCCGTATGCCTACGGGCACGAGCACGGGCAGGAACAGCAGTACGCCGCGTACTCCGACCCGTACATCGGCAACCGGCAGCAGACATACGGGACTTACGAGTCGTACGAGACGCAGCAGGCGCCGGCGCCCTACGGGCAGCAGCAGTACGTGGCGGACGCCTACGCCCCGCAGCACTACGACACGGACACCCCGCCGGGCGGCGTGTGGGTGCCGCAGCAGCGCGACACGGAGACGCCTCCGGCGGGGGAGCAGGGGTACGGCGGGCAGCAGTACCGGTACTGATCCTTGGGGCTTTGCGCCCCGAAGGGGCGCGGGGAACTGCGCGACCAGCTACGACGCGCCCACAGTCGACGTCCCGGGGCTTCGCCCCGGACCCCGAGGTGGTGCGTCGGCTGCAGGTCGGCGGTGGTTGCTCGCGCAGTTCCCCGCGCCCCTTATGGGGCGCCGGGCCTCACTGCGACCCGCGCCAGTCCGCCCCCTCGACGACCAGGCCCGCCACCATCGCGCCCGACATCCCGGCATGGGCCAGCCCGCCCCCCGGGTGGGCAAACCCGCCGGCCAGGTAGAGCCCCGGCACGGACGTCGTGTTGGCCGGTCGCAGGAACCGCCCGTCCCGGCCCGCCAGGACGGGCGCCGGTGCTCCGCCGCCCGCCGCGCCGGTCGCCGCCTCCACGTCCGCAGGGGTGCGCACCACGCGCCACGACTCGCGCTCCCGCAGCCCCGGCACGGCCGCCTCCGCGGCCCGCACCATGCGGTCCGCGAAATCGGCCGCCGTCCGCTCGTCCGACCAGTCCACACGGCCGCCGTGCGGTGCCACCGTCGCCGTGAGCGTCACGGCCTCGTGTTCCCCGTCCGGCCGCGTCGCCGGATCGTCGGGCCGCAGCACGGTGACCGTCGGGCGGTACCCCGCCACGGGGCCCGTACCGAACACCGCCTCCAACTCCGCTGCCCGGTCGCTCCCGTGCACCACCGTGCGGTGCACCGTGCCCTCCGGCCGCGCCCCGCCGAGCGCCAGGAAGACGCCGAACCGCCCGGGCGGTACGGGAGCGGACTCCGTCGGCGGCATCCCTTCCAGCCGCCCCGGGGCGACCCCGGACACCACCATGTCCGCCTCGACGACACTGCCGTCGGCCAGCCGCACCCCGGCCGCACGCCCGTCCTTCTCCACCAGCGCGACGACCTCCGCGCCGAAGAAGAACTCCACCCGGCGCGCCACGCACCGCGCGTGGAGCGCCGCGGCGAGCCCGTGCATGCCGCCGCTCACGTACCAGCTGCCGAAGGTCTGCTCCATGTACGGCAGCACCGCCGCGCTCGCCGGGGCGCTGCGCGGATCGAGGCCGTGGGCCAGGGCATGGCTCTCCAGGAGCGCGGCCAGCCGCGGGTCCTGCAACTCCCGCTCGGCCACGGCCGCCAGCGTGAGCGGCCCGCTCCGGCGCCGCCACCACCCCCGCCGGGGCGGCGCCGGATACGGATCCCGGCCCAGGGCCGGGACGCGCTCCGCGTGCAGCGGCTCCTCCAGCAGGGGGCGCCGCGTGGCGTCCCAGACCTCGCGCGCCCGGTTGACCAGATCGCTCCAGCGTTCGCCCGCGCCGGGGCCGACCGCCCCGTCCAGCGCCTGGACGACGCCGGCCCGCGAGGCGTTGGGCAGCGAGACGTCCGTGCCGTCGGCGAAGAGGTGCCGGCTCGCCGGGTCCACCTGGGACATGGCGACGCACTGTTCCAGCGGCTCCTTGCCCGTCTTGACGAACAAGTCCCGGTAGACGGCGGGCAGATGCAGCAGCCCGGGGCCGGTGTCGAAGACGAACCCGTCCCGCTCGAACCGTCCCACCGCGCCGCCGGGGGTCTCCGCGCGCTCGTACACCGCCACCCGGTGGCCCGCGACGGCCAGCCGGGCAGCGGCTGCCATCGCGCCCATCCCGGCGCCGATCACCGCAATCCGTGCCATGGGAGCGACCCTATCCGCCCATACTGACAAGCCGGTTCAGGGCGGTTACGAGCCCGTCCGCTCGCCCTGCCACGCCGCGCCCACGTGTACCGGGGGCAGCCCCCGCAGCCGCTTCTCGTCCCGCCGCTCGCGCCTGCGCTGCAGGAAGCGGCGCACCCGCTTCCACAGGACGACGATCAGCGCGAGGCCCAGCGCCAGCAGCGTGCCCGCGATGCAGGCCGCGACGACCGGGTGGAACAGGGCGAAGACCACGAGCCCGGCGACCGCCAGGTCCTCCAGCAGGCTCACCACGATGTTGCTGGCGGGCTCCGGAGAGGCGTTGACGGCCATCCTGGTGCCCGCCTTGACCAGATGGCTCAGCAGCGCTGCCGAGCCGCCCACCGCTCCGGCGGCCAGGTGCGTCAGCGAGCCGTCCTGGCCCGCCAGCAGCGCTCCGACCACCGCACCGGCGATCGGCCGGATCACGGTGTGCACGGCGTCCCACACCGTGTCCACGTAGGGGATCTTGTCGGCGACGGCCTCGCAGAGGAACAGCACGCCTGCCGCGATCAGCACGTCGGGCCGTTGCAGGACATGCGGTACCTGATCGCCGGCACCGGTGGAGCCGAGAAGGCCGAGCAGCAGGACAACGGCATAGGCGTTGATCCCGCTCGCCCAGCCGCTGGTGAAAACCAAAGGGAGCACTGACACGCGCCGCATCGTAGCCCCGGCCGGGGCGGATGCTCACCTCTGAGTACCCGTACTCAGACGCCGGGATGAGTACCCGTGCGGATGGGACGGGGCTCGCCCGGGCGGCAGAGTGGGAGCAGCGGACGGGACGCGGCCGCCGGCACCGCCGACACGGGGTGGCGGAACGGCGGGGCGGACCGGACGCGTCCGGGGGGCACGGGGGCTCCCCATGGGGGGCTCGGGGGGAACACGGGGGAGCGCCGCTGCCGGCGCGGACCGAGGTGGACGGTCCGTACCGGCAGCGGCGGCCGCCGCAGCCCCCTCCTGCTACGGCTTCGGGCTGTCGCCCCCGACGCGGCCCTGCAGCAGCCGCGACAGCGCCGAGTGCACCTCGTCGATCGACCGCTCCGGCTGGAACGACTGCCAGTCCAGCGCCGCCACGAGCACCATCCCGAACAGCGCGGACGCCGTCAGCGGAACGTCGATCTCCTCGCTCAGCTCGCCCGTGGAGATCGCCTTCCGCAGCACGGTCTCGATGACCGCGATGGCCTGCTGCCGCACCTGCATCAGTGTCGACTGCCACGCCCGGTTGGTGCGCCACAGCTCGGCCACGTACAGCTGGGTGAGCGCCGGATAGGCGGAGATGAACTCCAGACCCGCCCGGATCATCGCGTCCAGCGCGTCGACGTTGCTGCCGCCGCGGGCGGCCGTCCCGTCGGCGGCCTGCTGCAGGGAGTCCGTCAGCAGCTCGATGCCGTGCCGCAGCAACTCCTCGAAGAGCACGGTCTTGCTCGCGAAGTTGTAGTAGACCGTGCCCTTGGCCACTCCGGCCCGTTCGGCGATCTCGTCCACCGTCGTCGAGGAGAACCCCTGCTCGGCGATCAGGGTGACCGCCGCCTCGAAGAGCTTCCGCCGGGTGTTCATGCGGCGCGTACTGCTGCTGTCCATGACCGTGATTCTCCCTGTACGGACGGTGTCCTCGCTCACAGACTGAGCTCCGGGTGCAGCCGGTCCAGCGACCAGACCTGCTTGCCGCGCGCCGCCCAGGCGGTCAGCGCGAGCGCGCCCACGGTGAACGCGGCCAGCACGCCGCACGCCTGCCAGACGGGACCGAGCCCGCCGCCGGTGATGAGGCGGCGCAGCCCCTCGATGACGTAACTCATCGGCAGGTAGGGGTGGATGGCGTTGAAGAAGCCCGGACTGGTCTGCACGGGATACGTGCCGCCCGCGGACGTCAGCTGGAGCATCAGCAGTGCCAGGACGAGGATGCGTCCGGCCGGTCCGAAGCGTGCGTTGAGCCACTGCACGATGGAGGCGAAGCAGGCGGTGACCAGGACGAGGAATCCGACGGTCCCTGCGGCGCGCTCCATCTGCAGGCCCAGTGCCCAGTGCAGCACGGACAGCAGGGCGCCCACCTGCAGCACCCCGATCGCCACGACCGGCAGCCAGCCCGCCAGCGCGATCCGCCAGGCCGGGGCACCGGCGGCGAGGGCACGGCGGTTGAGCGGCTGCATCAGCATGTAGGCGACCATCGCGCCCACCCAGAGGGAGAGCGGGATGAAGTACGGGGCGAACCCGGTGCCGTAGTTGGGCGCCTTGTGCATCGCCTGCGAGGCCAGCTTGACCGGGTCGGCCATCACCTCGGTGCGGGCGTCGCGGTCGCTCTTGCCGTAGTCCGGAATCCTGGACACGCCGTCGTGCAGCCCGCCGGCGAGCTTGGAGGAACCGTCGGAGAGCCTGAACATGCCGCCCTCCAGCGTGTCCGCGCCGTTGCGCAGCTTTCCGATTCCGTCGTCCAGGCCGGCGACGCCGTCCTTGGCGTCGCCTAGGCCGTTGTGCAGTTGCCCGGCACCGTTGTGGAGCTGTCCGGCGCCGTCGTGCAGCTTTCCGGCCCCGCTGTTCAGCTTCGCCGCACCGGCGGCGACCTTCTGGGCGCCGTCGTTGAGGGCGTTGACGTTGCGGACGGCGTCGTCGATGTCACTGGCCAGTGTGGGGGCCTTGTCGTGCAGCTGCTGGGCCGCGGATGCCAGCGCGTCCAGCTTTGCGGGGAACTTGTCGAGGTCGCCGTCCTTGTTGTTGACCAGGTCGTTCAGCTTCTGGGCGCCCTTCAGCGACTGTTCGGCGGCGAAGACGGCCTTCTTGAGCTCGGTGCACGCGTCGCCCGAGGGAGGGGTCTTCTCGCAGAGCTTCGTGTACGCATCGTTCAGGCCCTTGAGGGCGACCTCGCTGCCGTCGACGAGGCCTGCGGTGACCTTCGCCGACGGCAGGTCGGCCAGATGTTGTCGCAGTTCCCTCGCCTCGTCGGCGACCTCGCCGGCATCCTTGCCGATGTCCGCAGCGTTGTTCTTCAGGTACGTCGCGTCCTTGCTCGACGCGGCGTCGTTCACCTTGCCGGCCAGCTGTGCGGTGCCGTCCGCCACTCGGCGTGCACCGTCTGACAACTGGCCTGCGCCGTCGGCCACCTGCCCGGCACCGTCCGCCAGTTCCCCGGACTTGGAGTCCAGCGTCCCGGCCCCGCTGTGCAGCTTGTCCACCCCGTCCTCGAGCTTGCCGCTGCCCTCCTTGGCCTGGCTGAGGCCGTTCTTGAGGTCGCCCGCGCCCTTCTCGGCCTTGCCTATGCCGTCGCCCAGCTGGTCGGCGCCGTCGGCCGCCTGCTTGGTCTTGTTGTGCAGGTCCGAGAAGGAGACGAAGATCTTGTCGTAGAAGGAGCGCGACGCGTTCCGTGACGCCGCCGCGCGGACCTCGGAGAAGACCGTGCGGGAGATCGAACCGACGATGTAGTTGTTGGCGTCGTTCGTCCGCACCTGGAGCGCCCCGGTCTCCGGGGCGTTGCCCGAGCTGGAGGCGACCCGCTTGCTGAAGTCCGCGGGGATGGTGAGCGACAGGTAGTACTTGCCGCTCTCCAGGCCCTTGCGTGCGTCGGCGGCGCTGGTCTCCTGCCACTTGAAGGACTTGCTGTCGTGCAGGCCGTCGGCGATCGAGTCGCCGGCGGTGAGCTTCTTGCCGTCCACCGTGGCGCCCCGGTCGTCGTTGACCAGTGCCACCGGCACCTTGTCGAGCCGGCCGTAGGGATCCCAGAAGGACCACAGGTACAGCGCGCCGTACAGCAGTGGCAGCAGCAGGAGCGCGACGAGCGCGGCACGGGGCAGCTTGCCCCTGCCGAACCGCTTCAGCTCAAGCGCGGCCAGTTTCGGCGAACGCATGCGCCGCTCCCTTCGTGATCTCCGTGTCGTCGTTCGCGCCGTCGGTCCTGACGACGAGTGCGCCCTCGGACGCCTCGCTGCATACCGCGAGCACGGTCGTGCCGGTGTCTGCCAGTGACCTCAGCAGCGCCCACGCCTGTGCGCGCTCCGCGTCGGAGAGCTTGAGGTCGGTGTCGTCCACGGCGATCAGCCGCGGGGTGCCGATGAGTGCCAGGGCCAGCGACAGCCGCAGGGCGGCGAGCCGTTCCAGCTCCCGTACGGTCGTCCGTCCGCCCTTCGGCAGGGCGGCCACGTCCAGTCCGGCCGCGGTCACGGCCGCGTCGATGCGCGCCTTCGTCCGCGCCGCCCGCTCATTGCGGGAACGCAGCAGGGTCAACGGCGAGCCGCCGAAGCGGAGTTGCAGCAGGGCGCGCTCGTGCAGGTGCTCGTCGACGGTCAGGGACGCGTCGAGCTCGGCGACGCCGGGGACGTGGGCCAGCGCGGTGCTGCGCCGTACCGCGGCCATCTGCCGCGGCAGCGGCAGCCCGCCCACCTCGGCGCTCCCCGCGCCGGTCCGCATACGGCCGGTGAGGGCGAGCAGCAGGCTGGTGCGTCCCGAGCCGGACGGGCCCTCGACGGCGACGAGCGAACCGGCGGGCGCGTCGATGTCCACTCCGCGGAAGGCCCAGCCCCGCGGTCCCTTGACGCCGAGCCCCCGGGCTCGGATCGCTGCCCCCTGGCCGGGCGGGGCGCCCGTGGTGCTGTGCACGTGTACCTCCCTGCGATCCCCGTGCGGGCGATCTTGAACTGACCAGTCAGTCTAAAAACTGTATCGCGCATCCTCCCGGCGCCGGTAGGCCGGGGGCACCCGGACGGCGTTTGTGCAGGTCGGCGCGATTGTCAGTGGGGTGCCCCACGATGAGCACCAGACGGCGGCCCCGCCCCGCGTGCGGATCACCGCCCCGACGAAGGAGGTTCGTCATGGCCGGCTTCGCAAACGACGTCCACCCTGTCCTCCGCCGCGCCGTCGCTCCCCCCGCGGCCCTCGACCTGCTCGCCCAGGCCCGCGAGGGCCTGCAGGAGGCCGCCGCCCTCGACGCCCCCCACGAGCGGTACGCCACCGCCCACCTCGCCGCGCTGCGCACGGCCGCCGCCGTGCTGGCCGTGCGCGCCCGCCCCGAGGCGCCCGCGCGCCGCCGCCGTATCCGCAGCGCCTGGGAGGTGCTCCCGGAGGTCGCTCCCGAACTGGCCGAGTGGAGCGCCCTGTTCGCCTCCGGCGCGGCCCGCCGGGCCCGGGCCGAGGCGGGCATCTACTCCGCCGCGAGCGCGCGCGACGCGGACGACCTGGTGCGCGACGCGGCGATGTTCCTGCGCCTGGTCGAGCGGATGCTGGTGCGCCGGCCGCGGCTGCCGCGCTCCATAGCGGGGAAGGCGGGCTGACGGCACTGCAGCAGGCGACTGCGATCGATCCGCCGGGCAGGCAATAGGCTGGGGTCCACCGACGTCAGTCATCCGTTGCCGCCCGCGAGGCGGCGGCACCGCGCCGAGGAGCCACCCGCCGTGTCAGACCAGCTCCGCCCCCGGGCGTCCCTCCGTACCGCCGTGGTCTGGGAGGTCCTCCGGGACGCCCTGGACCGCCGCGCCAAGGCCGCCAGCCGGGACGCCCTGGAGGTCCTCGACACCGGTGGCGGCTCCGGCAAGTTCGCGGTGCAGGCCGCCCGCCTCGGCCACCGCGTCACCGTCGTCGACCCCAACCCCAACGCGCTGTTCGCGCTGGAGCGCCGGGCCACCGAGGCCGGGGTCGCCGATCTGGTGCGCGGGGTGCAGGGCGACGCCCTCGGCCTCTTCGACGTGGTCGAGCGCGGCGCCTACGACGCGGTGCTGTGCCACGGCGTCCTGGAGTACGTGGAGGACCCCGCAGAGTGCGTCCGCAACGTGGTCGCCGCACTGCGCCCGTCCGGCACGCTCAGCCTGCTCGCCGCGGGCCTCGGCGGTGCCGTGCTCGCCCGCGCCCTCGCCGGCCACTTCGACGAGGCCCGCCAGGCCCTGACCGACCCCAAGGGCCACTGGGGCCCGGGCGACCCGGTCCTCCGCCGCTTCACCGCCGACCAGCTCTCGGCGCTGGCCGCCGAGGCGGGCCTGGAGGTCGCCTCGGTGCACGGCGTGCGCGTCTTCGCCGACCTGGTGCCCGGTGTGCTGGTCGACGCCGAGCCCGGTGCCATGGACGCCCTGTTCCGTCTGGAGGCCGCGGCGGCCGAGCTGCCCGCCTTCCACTCGGTGGCCACTCAGCTGCACGTCCTGGCCGAGCGCGGCTGACCGCGCACGGCCGGGCACAGGCCACCCGATCAGCCCGTTCGCCCCGTATGATCGGGGGCACGGTCCGGCATGGCCGATGGCCGGACAGGGAATGTACGTCCCGACGCCGCAGGTCCCCCACCGGGAACCGGCAGGCGAATTGGCGCAGAGGGGCGGGTTTCACGGGGGCGATTCCCTGCCTATCCTGAAAGGGTCGCACCCCGGTCGCACCCCCGCGACCGACGAGTAGGAGGACTCCGTGCCGCTCTCGGAGCACGAGCAGCGCATGCTCGAGCAGATGGAGCGAGCGCTGTACGCCGAAGATCCCAAGTTCGCGACAGCGCTCGAGGGCAGCGGCCTGCGTACGTACACCCGGCGACGGGTCTACCAGGCGGTCGCGGGTTTTCTGGTGGGCATCGGGCTCCTCATGGCCGGAATGGTCGCCCAGCGGATCTGGATCAGCGTGGCGGGCTTCCTCGTCATGCTGGCGTGCGCCGTGCTCGCGGTCACGGGCTGGCGCAAGGCGCCCCGGCCCGGTGCGCAGCAGGGCCCCGGGGGAATGGCGCGGCGCCCGGCGGGCCGGCGCCGCAGCATGATGGACAGGATCGAGGCCCGCTGGCAGCGGCGCCGCGACGAGCAGGGCCGTTAGGCCCTGCGGGCCGGGCTGCGGCAACGGGCTGTTCCGGCAAAGGAATTCGCTGGAGGCCGGGGCGTTGTGCCCCGGCCTCCAGGTGTGTTCGCGTCCCGACAGCGCCCCGTAAGGGGCGCGGGGCTTGTTACATCATGCGGCTCCGCCGCGTGGGCGCGACCGGGCGCCCCGTCAGGGGCGCGGGGAACTGCGCGACCAGCCACCACCGGCCCGCAGCCGACGCCGCTACCCCAGGGGTCCGGGGCGAAGCCCCGGGGACGTCGACTGCGGGCGCGTCGTGGCTGGTCGCGCAGTTCCCCGCGCCCCTTACGGGGCACGTCCCCGTACCCGCCGCCAAGCCGAGCCGACCGCCCCGAGCCGGGCCGCGAGGCCCCACCGCAGCCGGGCTGCGGAGCGCGGTGCCAGGGCGGCCCGGAGTCGGGTGCTGCGCAGGGCCGTGGCGTGCAGTCCGGCCCGTACCCGCTCGGCGTCGGCCGCCGGGTCACCGGCGGGCCGTGGGTCCGGTGCGTACAACGCCTGTTCGACCGCCGTGGCCAGCCGGCCCGCGGCCTCCGCCGCGGGACCGTCGAGTTCGGCGATCCGCACGATGCGGGCCGCCGCGTTCCGCGGGGTCTGCGCCTCGTCGGGCGGGATGCCGTAGTCCCAGGCGGAGTCGGTCATCTCCTGCCAGGCCGCGAGGGTGCCCTCCACCGCCCCGCCCCGGCCGAGCCGGCGGGCCCGTGCCCGGCGCCGCCACAGCGGGGGGACGAGGGGCAGGATCAGCGCGGCCAGTGCGGCCGCCACGACGACCGCGGTGGTGAGCCGCAACGGGCCGCCGCCGGTGCCGTCGGTGTCCGCCTGCAGCACCTGGCCCCGGCACTCGCCCAGCCGCCGCTCCTGCGGGGGGCAGTCGGCGTCGGCCGAGGGGACCGCCGAGGGCGCTCCGGCGCGGCTCGGCAGCGGTGCCGGCGCGCCGGGGTCGGCGGTCGTGGGGGCCCGGTCGACCGAGTAGTCGGGCTGGGTGCCCCGGGTCGGCGTGGGCTCGAAGCGGGTCCAGCCGGCGCCCTCGAAGTACAGCTCCGGCCAGGCGTGCGCGTCCTTGGAGCCGACGGACACCGAGCCGTCCGGCTGCGGCGTGCCCGGGGTGAAGCCGACCGCCACCCGTGCGGGGATGCCCAGGGTGCGGGCCATCGTCGCCATCGAGAAGGCGAAGTGGACGCAGAAACCCTGCCTGTCCTCCAGGAACTTGACGATGGCGTTGCTGCCGCCGCCGGTCTGCACCTGTGTGTCGTAGCGGAATCCGCCGCTCGCGGAGAACCAGTCCTGGAGCTTCACCGCCTGCTGGTACGCGCTCGTCGTCCCCGCGGTCACCTTCCGCGCCGTCTCCGCGACCACGCCGGGCAGCGAGGCGGGCACCCGTGTGTAGGCGCGCAGCAGTTGCTCCGGGGGAGCGGGCGCGGCGGCGAGCTGTGCGGCGGTCGGCTCCACGAGCAGGCTGGAGACCTGGTAGCGCAGGCCGCGGGTGCTCTGCCCGTGGTCGCCGACGAGCGCCCGCCCCTCCGGTTCGTAGCGCCACTGGCCGCCGACGAGCACCCGCTCGGCCGGGTACGGCATGGGGAGGTAGGTCTGGCCGTACGATCCGGCCGCCGCGACCGAGGTGTTGACGGGGTCGGTGCGCACCGCGGGCGACAGCCCGGCGGGTGTGGGCAGCGGGTCGGGCACGTCCGTGACGCGGCGCTCGGAGGCCCGCCACGACGAGCCGTCGAACGAGTCGAGAGCCACGATGCGCAGGTACAGGTCCTGGGTGTTCTCGCTGGAGGTGCGGTAGCGCAGGACCTCGCGGTTCTCCGGCTGGTTGAGGCTGTTCTGCAGCGAGACAAGGGGGTTGACGGCGGAGATGGTGCCGCCGTCGTCGCCGGGCCCGTCCCCGGCGCCGTGCGCCTGCAGCAGCCCCTCGTCGATCGACGGCAGGGCGGCCGGCACCACCAGGGCGATGCCCAGCGCGACCGCGCCGATGCGGCGGCCCGTGCGGACGGCGGCCGGCGGGCGGCCGGCCCCCGCGGCGGCGGGGTGCCTGGGGGTACCCCCGGCGGTAGCTGGGGGACTGCCGCCGGGCGGGCCGCCGCCGAAGACCCGGCCCCAGCGTGTGAGCCGGTCCCGGCCCTCGGCCAGGAGCAGCAGCAGGTACCCGGTGGCTGCCGCGAGGAACCACAGCCAGTGGCCGCCGCCCCGGCCCAGCCCGGCGCCGATGGAGTAGAGCGCCAGCAGCGGCAGCCCGGCGGGCGCGGCGCTGCGGAAGGTGACCGCCAGCGCGTCGACCGCCAGGCCCACCGTCAGCACGCCGCCGACCAGCAGCAGCCTGAGGGACCGGGTCGCCGGCGCGGGGATGGCGTACCGCCCGACGTCGTCGGCGCCCTCCTGGAGCAGCTGCCCGAACTCCCGGAAGACGTCCGGTCCCGGCAGCAGCCCGCCCATGGCCTGCTGCTGTGCGAAGACGAGAGTGAGCAGCAGCAGTGCCGCGAGCGCCTGCAGGGCCACTGTCACCCCCCGGCGGAGCGGCACCCGCCGGGCGACGGCGCCCACCGCCGTCTGGATCGACAGCAGCAGTGCGGCCTGCACGATCCAGACGGGCCGGTCGACGAGCGGCAGCAGTGCGCAGGCCGCCGCGAGCGTGGCCACCACGCTGCACACCGCGAGCCGTGCCTGTCCGCTCATGAGGCCCTCTCCGGCACGGGGCCAGGGGAGCCCGCCAGGTGCCACAGCCCGGGCAGCGAGGCCCCCGGGGCGACCGGCAGCGCCGTCCAGCCCGCGTCGCGCAGCAGGTGCAGCGACCGGTCCGGGGCGGCCGTCGCGCCCGCCCACACCGCGGGGTCGAGCACGAAGGCGACGGCCGTGCTGTTGCGTTGCCGCATCCGGGCCGCCACCTCCGCCTGGTGCTCGTCGAGTTCGCCGAAGAAGGCCACCAGCAGCCCCGTGGTGCCCGCGCGCAGCGTGTCGTAGGCAGTTTCGAGGCCGGTGCCCTCGGAGTGGTCCACCACCGCGAGGATGTCGAGCAACAGTCCGGCGGCGTCGGCACTGTCGTGGCCGGAGCCTCCGGTGGCGCCAGGCGTGGCGCTGCCGGTGTCGGTCAGCAGCCGTACGGAGAAGCCGCGTTCGAGCAGGTGCACCGCGGCCGAGGCGGCGCCGGAGACCGCCCATTCGAAGGCGGCCTCGGGGCCCACGCCCTCGTAGGCGGTGCCCCGGGTGTCCAGCAGCACGGTGGCGTGGGCGCGTTGGGGTTGTTCCTCGCGGCGCACCATCAGCTCGCCGTGGCGTGCGGTGGAGCGCCAGTGGACCCGGCGCAGGTCGTCGCCGTGCCGGTAGCCGCGGGGCAGGACGTCGTCCTCGCCGGCCAGGGCGAGCGAGCGCAGCCGCCCGTCCCCGTGCCCGGTGGCCTCGCCGCCGAGGCGGACCGGGGGGAGCGGGTCGACGCGCGGGACGACGGTGAGCGTGTCGTGCGTGCCGAAGCCGCGGGTGAGTTCGCACATGCCGAACGGGTCGGTCAGCCGCAGCTGGAGGGGCCCCATCGGATAGCGGCCGCGCAGCTCGGCGCGGACGCGGTAGGACACCTCGCGCCGGCCGCCCGGCTCGATGCGGTCCAGGACGAAGCGGGGGCGCGGGCCCAGGACGTAGGGGACGCGGTCCTGCAGCATCAGCACGCCGGTGGGCAGCCGGGAGACGTTGTCGACGCGCAGGCGCACCCGGGCCTCCTGCGTGGCGCTCACCCGGGCCGGGGACAGCGCGCGGCTGCCGGTGACCCGGTGCCGGGTGCGGTGCAGTGCGACCACGCACACCAGGGGCAGGACGGCCAGCAGCAGCCCGACCCGCAACAGGTCGGCCTGGCCGAGGACATAGGCGCATCCGGCGGCGGCGATTCCCGCGGCCAGGAAGGAGCGGCCCCGGGTGGTCAGCCCGCTGAGCGCCGCGCGCAGGGGTGCCCCGTAAGGGGCGCGGGGAACTGTGCGATCAGCCACGACGCGCCCGCAGACGTCTGTCCCGCTGCTTCCCGGGGCTTCGCCCCGGGCTCGGAAGGTACGTCGGCTGCGGGTCGTCGGCGGCTGGTCGCGCAGTTCCCCGCGCCCCTTCGGGGCACCCGACGGCATCACAGGCTCCGGGCGCCCGGAGCCTGTTGGCCGAACGGGTCGGGCACCGGGGTGCGCTGGAGGATGTCGAGCACGACCTGCTCGGCCGTGCGCCGGTTCAACTGGGCCTGGGCGCTGGGCAGCAGCCGGTGCGCGAGCACGGCCACGGCCAGTGCCTGCACGTCGTCGGGCAGCGCGAACTCCCGGCCCGCCAGGGCCGCCGCGGCCTTGGCGGCCCGCAGCAGGTGCAGCGTCGCACGCGGCGACGCGCCGAGTCTGAGCTCCGGGTGCTGCCGGGTGGCGGCGACCAGGTCCACCGCGTACCGCCGGACCGGCTCGGCCACGTGGACCGCGCGGACGGCCTCGGTCAGCTTGACGATCTCGTGGGCGTGGGCGACCGGCTGGAGGTCGTCCAGCGGGGACGGCCCGCCGTGCACGTCCAGCATCCGCAGCTCGGCCTCGGGGCTGGGGTAGCCCATGGACACCCGGGCCATGAAGCGGTCGCGCTGGGCCTCGGGCAGCGGGTAGGTGCCCTCCATCTCCACGGGGTTCTGCGTGGCCACCACCATGAAGGGGGCGGGCAGTTCGTAGGTGTGCCCGTCGGCGGTGACCTGGCGCTCCTCCATCGACTCCAGGAGCGCGGACTGGGTCTTGGGCGAGGCGCGGTTGATCTCGTCGCCGATGACGATCTGGGCGAAGACCGCTCCGGGCTTGAACTCGAAGTCCTGCCGCTGCTGGTCGTAGACGCTCACGCCGGTGATGTCCGAGGGCAGCAGGTCGGGCGTGAACTGGATGCGCCGCACCGAGCAGTCGACCGACCGCGCAAGGGCCTTGGCCAGCATCGTCTTGCCGACGCCCGGCACGTCCTCGATGAGCAGGTGCCCCTCGGCGAGCAGGACCGTCAGCGACAGCCGCACGACCTCCGGCTTGCCCTCGATCACCGTCTCGACCGACCGGCGGATCCGCTCCGCCGTCGCGCTCAGCTCCCCCAGACCCGCTCGTTCGTCATAGGTCGTCACCCGGCCCTCCTCGGCCCGTCGCCGGGGCCGTCGTCCTCGGTACGGACCGGCCCTCCCCGGAACACGGACACCGCACCCGCGGCTGCGGGGGCGGCGCCGTACACGCATTGTGTCCGTCCGTGCGCCGTCGCGTCAGCGCCTGTGGACAACCGGCCCATCAGGGGCGCGGGTCGATCTCTCGGAGCAGGCCCGTCGTCACGTCGAAGACGAAGCCGCGCACGTCGTCACGGTGGGGCAGGAAGGGGGAGGTGCGCACGCGCTGCATGGACTGGCGGACGTCCTTGTCGAGGTCCTTGAACGCCTCGACCGCCCAGGCGGGCCGCTGGCCGACCTCGGCCTCGATCTCGTGGCGGAAGTCCTCGGTCAGGTCGAGCAGGCCGCAGCCGGTGTGGTGGATGAGGACGACGGAACGGGTGCCGAGCGCGCGCTGGCTGATGGTCAGGGAACGGATGATGTCGTCGGTGACCACGCCTCCCGCGTTGCGGATGGTGTGGCAGTCGCCGAGCTCCAGGCCCAGGGCGGCGTGCAGGTCGATGCGGGCGTCCATGCAGGCGACGATCGCGACCTTGAGGACAGGACGGGCGTCCATGCCCGGGTCCGTGAACGCGGCGGCGTACTGCGCATTGGCCTGAACCAGACGGTCCGTGACCGTGGGTTCCGGGGCGGCGGGGCCGGAGCCCGGGGTCTGCGGGTGGGGCGCGGATATCGGCATAGGCACGAAGGTAGTCGGCGACCGGCCACGACGCACGCGAGAGGTGACGCGCTCGCCGGTTGGTTGACCGAAGGGACGAGTGGACTAAAGTGGCGCGAAGTGGGAGGCGTGACGCTCCCCGTGGAACCGAATGAAGAACCCGCACGTGCGCTCCACGCGCGCGTACCGCTCGGCCTCCTCCCGCTCCCCGGTCGCCCTGGTGCCCCTTCCCCGGCGCCAGAACGGCCGCTTCCCCTTTGAGCGGGCGGGGACCTGGTGGTGCGCGGCGGACCGTGCGCCGGCCAGGACTCTCAGAAGGGCGCATGAGCAGCAACGCGCGACACGTCCCCGTCATGCTCCAGCGCTGCCTGGACATGCTCGCACCCGCTCTCGCCGCACCCGGCGCGGTCGTCGTCGACTGCACCCTGGGCGCGGGCGGGCACAGCGAGGCGCTGCTGAAGGCGTTCCCCGACGTCCGGCTCGTCGCCCTCGACCGCGACCCCACCGCCCTCGCCCTGGCCGGCGAGCGGCTGGCCCCCTACGGCGAGCGCGCCACGCTGGTGCGCGCCGTCTACCACGAGCTCCCCGAGGTGCTGGAGCGGCTCGGCATCCCCAAGGTGCAGGGCGTCCTGTTCGACCTCGGCGTGTCCTCCATGCAGCTCGACGAGGCCGACCGCGGCTTCGCCTACGCCCAGGACGCGCCGCTGGACATGCGCATGGACCAGACGACGGGCATGAGCGCGGCCGAGGTGCTCAACACCTACCCGCCCGGCGAGCTCGTCCGCATCCTGCGCGCCTACGGCGAGGAGAAGCAGGCCAAGCGCATCGTGTCGGCCATCGTCCGCGAGCGCGAGAAGGAGCCCTTCAGCAACAGCGCCCGGCTCGTCGACCTGATCCGCGAGGCGCTGCCGCAGGCCGCCAAGCGCACCGGCGGCAACCCCGCCAAGCGCACCTTCCAGGCGCTGCGCATCGAGGTCAACGCCGAGCTGGCCAGCGTCGAGCAGGCCATCCCGGCCGCCGTCGCCGCGCTCGCCGTCGGCGGCCGGATCGCCGTGCTGTCGTACCAGTCCCTGGAGGACCGCATCGTCAAGCAGGTCTTCGCCGCGGGCGCGGCCAGCACCGCGCCGCCCGGGCTGCCCGTCGTCCCCGAGCGCTACCAGCCCCGGCTGAAGCTGCTCACGCGCGGCGCCGAGCTGCCCACCGAGGAGGAGATCGCCGAGAACCGGCGCGCCGCCCCCGCCCGGCTGCGCGGTGCCGAGCGCATCCGCGAGGACGTGGAGTGAGCCCCGCGGGGCGCGGCCGGGGCGCCTGGCTGGTGCGACTGCTGCCGATGGGCCGCCTGGGAACCAAGCGGACCCCGTTCGTGCTGCTGACCGTGGTGCTGCTCGGCTCCGGGCTGATCTCGCTGCTGCTCCTCAACTCCTCGCTCAACCAGGGCTCGTTCGAGCTCAGCAAGCTCCAGCGCGGGACGACCGAGCTGACCGACCAGCAGCAGGCCCTGCAGCAGGAGGTCGACCAGCTCGCCGCCCCCGACGCGCTCGCCCGCCGCGCCCGCGAACTGGGCATGATCCCCGGCGGCAGCCCCGTCTTCCTCCGGCCCGACGGCACCGTCATCGGCACCCCCGCCCCGGCCGGCACGGGCACCGCCGACAACGCCTCGTACACCGGGCCGGGCGCCCCGCCCCCGGCCGTCGTGCCCCCGCCCCCCGCCGGCAACCGCCCGGCGGCGCCGGGGCGGCAGCCCGGCCCCGTCCTTCCCGCGCAGGTCAGGTAGGTGATGTCGTGACGGCGCCCAGGCAGCCCCGCCGCCCGGTCCCGGGCCCCGCACGGCCCGCAGCACGCCCTGCCGCGCGCCCCCCGCGCCCCGGCACGGGCAACCGGCCGCTCCGGCTGGCCAGCCCGCGCCCTCGGCTGCGCCTGATCGGCGCCGGGCTCACCGTGGTGATGCTGGTCTTCACCGGGCGGCTGCTGCAGGTGCAGGCGCTCGACGCCAACACCTACGCGGCCCGGGCCAACGCCCACCGCTACATGCCCGTCACGCTGGCCGCCGAGCGCGGCTCCATCACCGACCGCAACGGCGTGAACCTGGCGACCACCGTCGACGCCTACGACATCACCGCCGACCCCGACCTGCTCACCCCGGAGCGGACCAAGGTCCAGGGCGCGGCCCGGCAGGCCGCCGAGCTGCTCGCGCCCGTCCTTGACGACGACGCGGACGGCATCGAGGCCAAGCTCACGGCCAACCCCAAGTCCAAGTACGTCGTCCTCGCCCGCCGCCAGAGCCCCCAGGTCTGGAACCGGATCAAGGCCCTCAAGCAGCAGCAGGCCGAGCGGGCCCGGCACAAGCAGGGGCCCAACGTCCTGGCCGGCGTGGGCCGCGAGGCCCAGGGCAAGCGCGTCTACCCCAACGGGGACCTCGCCGCCGGGACCCTGGGCTTCGTCAACGCGCAGGGCCAGGGCGCCGGAGGCATCGAGGGGCAGCTCAACGAGCTCCTGGCGGGCAAGAACGGCAAGCGCGTCTACACCCAGACCTCCGGCCGCCAGGTGATCGACGGCAGCCCCTCGGAGCAGGCCGCCGTGCCCGGCTCCGACGTGCAGCTGACCATCGACCGGGACATCCAGTGGGCCGCCCAGGACGCCATCACCCGCCAGGTGGAGAAGTCCGGCGCGGACCGCGGCTACGTCGTCGTCCAGGACACCCGCACCGGCGAGATCCTCGCCATGGCCAACGCCCCCGGCTACAACCCCAACGACCTCGGCCACGCCGACCGGGCCGCCCTGGGCAACGCCGCCCTCCAGGACGCCTACGAGCCCGGCAGCGTCAGCAAGGTCATGACCATGGCCGCCGTCCTGGAGGAGGGCGTCGCCCGGCCGGACACCCACGTGGAGGTGCCCAACCGGCTGCCGCGCGCCGACCGCTCCTTCGCCGACGACGTCGACCACCCCACCTGGCACCTCACCCTCAACGGCGTGCTCGCCAAGTCCAGCAACATCGGCACCATCCTCGCCAGCGAACAGCTCGGCAAGACCCGCGAGCAGGCCAACGACGTCCTCTACGGCTACCTGCGCAAGTTCGGCATCGGCCGCCCCACCGGCCTGGGCTTCCCCGGCGAGACCCCGGGCCTGCTGGCCAAGCCGGGGGACTGGAAGTCCTCCCGCGCCTACACCATCCCCTTCGGCCAGGGCCTGTCCCTCAACGCCGTGCAGGCCGCGTCCGTGTACTCCACCATCGCGGCCGGCGGCGAGCGCATCCAGCCCACCCTGGTGCGCGGCTCCAAGGGGCCCGACGGCCGCTTCGCGCAGGCCCCGGCGCCCTCCCGGATGCGGGTGGTCGGCGAGAAGACCGCCCACGAGCTCACCGAGATGCTGGAGTCGGTCGTGGACGACCGCGAGGGCACCGGCACCAAGGCGGCCATCCCCGGCTACCGCGTCGCGGGCAAGACCGGCACGTCCAACCGGGTGGATCCGCGCACCGGCCGCTACCACGGCTACACGGCCTCCTTCGCCGGCTTCGCGCCCGCCGACCAGCCCCGGGTCACCGTCTACTGCGCCATCCAGAACCCCACCCAGGGCAGCTACTTCGGCGGGCAGATCTGCGGGCCGGTCTTCAAGCAGGTCATGGAGTTCACCCTGAAGTCCCTCCAGGTGCCGCCGTCGGGCTCGCAGGCCCCCCGGCTGCCGGTGAGCTACGACGGCCAGTGAGCCGGGTCCGCCGTGACGACGATCACGTCCGCCCCCGGGAACCACGCCCCGGCGTGCCCCTCGCTTCGCGGCGGAGCGGGTGCGCCCGGTACGCTCACCGCCGTGCCCCACGCTGATCAGTACCGCAACACCACCCCCGAGGACGCCGCCCCGGCCACCCCGGGAGCGCCGCGCCCCACCCAGGTCCGCCCCGTGCCGCTCACGGAGCTCGCCGGTCAGCTGGGCATCACCGCTCCCCGGGACGCCGCCGCGACGGCCGTCACCGGGATCACCCACAACTCGCGGGCCGTGCGCCCCGGTGACGTCTACGCCGCCCTGCCCGGCGCCCGCTTCCACGGCGCCGACTTCGCCGCCCAGGCCGCCGGCCTCGGCGCCGCGGCGATCCTGACCGACCCGGCCGGCGCCGAGCGCGCCGCCGCCACCGGTCTGCCGGTGCTCGCCGTGGAGGACCCGCGCGGCCGGATGGGTGCCCTCGCGGCGACGGTCTACGGCGAGCCGGGCCGCGACCTGCTGCAGATCGGCATCACCGGCACCTCCGGCAAGACCACCACCGCCTACCTCATCGAGGGCGGTCTGAAGGCCGCAGGCGGCTTGACGGGCCTGATCGGCACCGTCGAGTCCCGCATCGGCGACGAGCGCCTGAAATCGGAGCGCACCACCCCCGAGGCCACGGACCTGCAGGCGCTCTTCGCGGTCATGCGCGAGCGCGGCGTCCGCTCGGTCGCCATGGAGGTCTCCAGCCACGCCCTGCGGCTCGGCCGCGTCGACGGCTGCACCTTCGACGTGGCGGTCTTCAACAACCTCAGCCCGGAGCACATGGAGTTCCACACGGGCATGGAGGACTACTTCGCCGCCAAGGCCGAGCTGTTCACCAAGGAGCGCAGCCGCCTCGGCGTGGTCAACCTCGACGACGAGTACGGGCGCCGTCTCGCCGGGGGCGAGTCCGAGGTGCCGGTCGTCACCTTCTCCGCCGAGGGCCGCCCCGAGGCCGACTGGCGCGCCGTCGACGTCGAGATCGGCCCGTTCGACTCCGCCTTCACCGTGCAGGGCCCCGACGGCGTGACCGTCCGGGCGAAGTCCCCGCTGGCCGGCCCGTTCAACGTCGCCAACGCGCTCGCCGCGATCGTCGCGCTCGTCGCCGCCGGCCTGGAGCCGCAGGCCGCCGCCGACGGCGTCGCCGCCGTGCCCGGCGTCCCGGGCCGTCTGGAGCGCGTCGACGCGGGCCAGCCGTACCTGGCGGTCGTCGACTACGCGCACAAGACGGACGCCGTCGAATCGGTTCTCCG
Source organism: Streptoverticillium reticulum (assembly GCF_047456005.1). Taxonomy (NCBI): domain Bacteria; kingdom Bacillati; phylum Actinomycetota; class Actinomycetes; order Kitasatosporales; family Streptomycetaceae; genus Streptomyces; species Streptoverticillium reticulum. The sequence continues at coordinate 6,150,914 of NZ_CP179755.1, forward strand.
CGCGCTGCGCACGCCCGGCGTCGGCCGCATCCACGCCGTCCTGGGCTGCGGCGGCGACCGGGACCGCACCAAGCGCGCCCCCATGGGCGCCGCGGTGGCCCGCTACGCCGACACGGCCGTGCTTACCTCCGACAACCCCCGCTCCGAGGATCCCCTCGCGATCCTCGCCGCCATGCTCACGGGCGCCGCCGAGGTGCCGGCCGCCGAGCGCGGCACCGTCCTCGTGCTCGAGGACCGTGCCGTCGCCGTCGCCGCCGCCGTCGCCCGAGCCGAACCCGGCGACATCGTCCTGGTCCTGGGCAAGGGCCATGAACAGGGACAGGACATCGCCGGAGTGGTACGCCCCTTCGACGACCGCCGGGTGCTGCGCGAGGCCATCGAGGCCGCGCAGCCGAGCGCGGTGGCCAAGCACCGGAACGACCAGGGATGACAGACCGCCATGTGCGCACACACCTCCCCCCGGAAGCTCTCCAGAACGGCTGGAGGCGAGGACCGGTGATCGAGCTGTCCCTCGCCGAGATCGCCGCCGTCACGGGCGGGCAGCAGTACGACATACCGGACCCGGCACGCGCCGTCACCGGCCCCGTCGTCATCGACTCCCGTGAGGTGCGGCCCGGCAGCCTGTTCGCCGCGCTGCCCGGGGACAACGTCGACGGCCACGACTACGCCGAACGCGCGGTCGCCGCGGGCGCGGTGGCCGTGCTGGCCTCCCGGCCCGTCGGCGTGCCCGCCGTCGTCGTCGACGACGTCGTGGCCGCCCTCGGCGCCCTGGCCCGCGCCGTGGTGGCGAAGCTGGGCACCACCGTGGTCGGCCTGACCGGCTCGGCCGGCAAGACCAGCACCAAGGACCTGATCGCCCAGCTCCTGCAGGGCCTCGGCCCGACCGTGTGGACGCCCGGCTCGCTGAACAACGAGATCGGCCTGCCGCTGACCGCGCTGCGTGCCGACGCCGGGACCAGGCACCTCGTCCTGGAGATGGGCGCCCGCGGCATCGGCCACATCCGCTACCTCGCGGAGCTCACCCCGCCGCGCATCGGCGTCGTCCTCAACGTCGGCACCGCCCACGTCGGCGAGTTCGGCGGCCGCGAGCAGATCGCCGTGGCCAAGGGCGAGCTGGTGGAGGCGCTGCCGGACGACGGCGTCGCCGTGCTCAACGCCGACGACCCGCTCGTCCGGGCGATGAGCAGCCGCACGAAGGCCCGGACGGTCCTGTTCGGCGAGGCCGCCGACGCGGACGTCCGTGCGGTGGACGTCCGTCTCGACGCCATGGGACGGCCCGCGTTCACGCTTCACACACCCACCGGGTGCGGCGAAGTGACCATGCAGCTGTACGGTGAGCACCACGTGTCGAACGCGCTCGCCGCGGCCGCCGTCGCCCATGAGCTGGGCATGCCCGCGCAGGACATCGCCAGTGCGCTCTCCGGCGCGGGCCAGCTCTCGCGCTGGCGCATGGAGGTCACCGAGCGGGCGGACGGCGTGACGGTCGTCAACGACGCCTACAACGCGAACCCCGAGTCCATGAGAGCCGCACTGCGCGCGCTCGCCGCCATGGGCGAGGCCTCACGGGCACAGGGGGGACGGACGTGGGCGGTGCTCGGCCGGATGGCCGAGCTCGGCGAGGAGTCACTCGCCGAGCACGACGCGGTCGGGCGGCTCGCCGTCCGGCTCAACGTCAGCAAGCTCGTGGCAGTCGGTGACCGGGAAGCGGCCTGGCTGCAGATGGGCGCCTACAACGAGGGTTCGTGGGGTGAGGAGTCGGTGCACGTGTCCGACGCGCAGGCGGCGGTCGACCTGTTGCGCAGTGAGCTGCGCCCGGGAGACGTCGTACTGGTGAAGGCGTCCCGTTCGGTGGGGCTGGAGCGGGTGGCCGAGCAGCTGCTCGCGGTCGACGGTGAGGTCGCCGGCTGATGAACCAGATCCTCTTCGCGGGTGTCATCGGTCTGGTCCTGACCCTCATTGGCACCCCGCTGCTGATCAAGTTCCTGGCCCGCAAGGGCTACGGCCAGTTCATCCGTGACGACGGCCCGCGCGGCCACGCCGGGAAGAAGGGCACGCCCACCATGGGTGGCATCGCCTTCATCCTGGCCACGCTGATCGCCTATGCGATCACCAAGGTGATCACCAGCAAGGAGCCGACCACCTCGGGTCTGCTGGTGCTCTTCCTGACCGCCGGCATGGGCCTGGTCGGCTTCCTCGACGACTACATCAAGATCGTCAAGCAGCGGAGCCTGGGCCTGCGCGCCAAGGCGAAGATGGCCGGCCAGCTGATCGTCGGCATCGCCTTCGCCGTCCTCGCGCTGCAGTTCGCCGACGTCCGGGGCCAGACGCCGGCCTCCACCCGGCTCTCCTTCACCACGGACTTCGGCTGGTCGATCGGCCCGGTGCTGTTCGTGGTCTGGGCGCTGTTCATGATCCTCGCGATGTCGAACGGCGTGAACCTCACCGACGGCCTCGACGGCCTCGCCACCGGCGCCTCCGTGATGGTCTTCGGCGCGTACGTCTTCATCGGCACCTGGCAGCACGGCCAGTGGTGCGGCAACGCGCTCACCGCCGGCGCCGCCTGCTACGAGGTGCGCGACCCGCTCGACCTCGCCGTCGTCGCCTCCGCGCTGATGGGCTCCTGCTTCGGCTTCCTGTGGTGGAACACCTCGCCCGCCAAGATCTTCATGGGCGACACCGGCTCGCTCGCCCTCGGCGGCGCGCTCGCGGGCCTGGCGATCTGCTCCCGCACCGAGCTGCTGCTCGCCCTCCTCGGCGGCCTGTTCGTACTGATCACCATGTCCGTGATCATCCAGGTCGGCTCGTTCCGGCTCACCGGGAAGCGCGTCTTCCGGATGGCCCCGCTCCAGCACCACTTCGAACTCAAGGGGTGGAGCGAGGTCCTGGTGGTGGTCCGGTTCTGGATCATCCAGGGCCTGTGCGTGGCCGTCGGCCTCGGAATCTTCTACGCGGGATGGCTGGCCATCAAGTGACCTCCTCATGGAGCGGTAAGCACATCACCGTCGCCGGCCTCGGCGTGAGCGGCATCAGCGCCGCCCGCGCCCTGGCCGGCCTCGGCGCCCGGGTCACCGTCGTCGACGGCGGCGACAACGAGGTGCTGCGCGACCGGGCCGCCTCCCTGGCGGCCGGCGACATCACCGTCCGCCTCGGCGACGCGACGACCCTGCCCGAGGGCACCGACCTGGTCGTCACCTCGCCCGGCTGGAAGCCCGACAGCCCGCTCTTCGCGGCCGCCGCGCAGGCGGGCGTCGACGTGGTGGGCGACGTGGAGATCGCCTGGCAGCTGCGCGGGGAGCCCCAGGAAACAGCCGCCCCCTGGCTCGCCGTCACCGGCACCAACGGCAAGACCACCACCGTCCAGATGCTCGCCTCCATCCTGGAGGCCGCCGGGCTGCGCACCGCCGCCGTCGGCAACATCGGCACCCCGATCATCGACGTCGTGCTCTCCCAGGAGCCGTACGACGTCCTCGCCGTGGAGCTCTCCAGCTACCAGCTGCACTGGGCGCCCTCGCTGCGCCCGCACTCCGCCGCCGTGCTCAACCTGGCGCCGGACCACCTCGACTGGCACGGCTCGATGGCCGCCTACGCCGCCGACAAGGGCCGTATCTACGAGGGCAACAAGGTCGCCTGCGTGTACAACACCGCCGACCCCGCCACCGAGCGGCTCGTCCAGCAGGCCGACGTCGAGGAGGGCTGCCGCGCCATCGGCTTCACCCTCGGCCCGCCCGGCCTGTCCGAGCTGGGCGTCGTCGACGGCATCCTGGTGGACCGGGCCTTCGTGGCCGACCGGCGCACCAGCGCCCAGGAGCTGGCCGAGGTCGCCGACATCGCGCCGTCCTCGGGGCAGCCCGCCGCCCCGCACAACATCGCCAACGCCCTCGCGGCCGCCGCCCTCGCCCGTGCCTTCGGCGTGGAGCCCGCGGCCGTCCGGGCGGGGCTGCGCGCCTTCCGGCCGGACGCCCACCGCATCGCCCACGTCGCCGACGTGGACGGCGTGGCCTACGTGGACGACTCCAAGGCCACCAACACCCACGCCGCCGAGGCCTCGCTGGCCGCGTACGGCTCGATCGTGTGGATCGCGGGCGGCCTCGCCAAGGGCGCCACCTTCGACGAGCTCGTCGCATCGTCGGCGAAGCGGCTGCGCGGAGCGGTCCTCATCGGGGCCGACCGCGGTCTGATCGGGGAAGCCCTGGCGCGACACGCCCCGGATGTGCCGGTGACCGACCTCGACCGGACCGACACTGGGGCGATGGCCGCGGCGGTCCGCGAGGCGGCACGCCTCGCCCGGCCGGGGGACACCGTCCTCCTGGCCCCGGCGTGTGCCTCGATGGACATGTTCGCCAACTACAACAAGCGCGGCGACGCCTTCGCCGAGGCCGTCCTGGCCCTGGCCGCCGGCCGCGAAGCGGACGAGTAGTCGCCGGGTTCCGCGGCGCGGGCCGGCGGTGCGGGACACTGCGGAGGGGACACCCGGATGCATGACGACTTCGTGTGGCCCGGCGGCGCCCTCGGCGGGCCGATGGCGCTGCGCGGGCCCTCCGCGGGCTCCCGGCCCGCCCGCCCGCCCCGCGTACGGGCGACGGCCCGGTCGCCCCGGCCGCCGCGCCGCGGCACCTCCGGGCCGCGCGGGCTCTACCTGCGCGCCAGGAAGGCCTGGGACCGGCCGCTGACCGCCTACTACCTGATCCTCGGCGGCAGCCTGCTGATCCTCGTGCTCGGCCTGGTGATGGTCTACTCCGCCTCCCAGATCAAGGCGCTGCAGTCCGGCCTGGCGCCCTCCTACTTCTTCCGCAAACAGCTGCTCGCGGCCGCCATCGGCTCCGTGCTGCTGCTCGCGGCCGCCCGCACCCCCGTCCGGCTGCTGCGCACCCTGGCGTACCCGCTGCTGGCCGGCTCGGTCTTCCTGCTCTGCCTGGTGCAGGTGCCCGGCATCGGCGAGACCATCAACGGCAACACCAACTGGATCTCGCTGGGCGGGCCCTTCCAGCTCCAGCCGAGCGAGTTCGCCAAGCTCGCGCTGGTCCTGTGGGGCGCGGACCTGCTGGCCCGCAAGCAGGTCAAGCGGCTGCTCCTGCAGTGGAAGCACCTGCTGGTCCCGCTGGTGCCCGTCACCTTCCTGCTGCTCGGCCTGATCATGCTGGGCGGCGACATGGGGACCACGGTCGTGCTCACCGCGGTGCTGCTGGGCCTGCTGTGGGTGGCCGGGGCGCCGACCAAGCTGTTCACCGCCGTCTTCGGCGTCACCGCCGCGCTGGCCATACTGTTCATCAAGACCAGTGCCAACCGGATGTCCCGGCTCGCCTGCATCGGTGCCACCGATCCGGGGACGAACGACCAGTGCTGGCAGGCCGTGCACGGAATCTACGCGCTGGCCAACGGCGGCTGGTTCGGTGCCGGGCTCGGGGCAAGTGTGGAAAAATGGGGTGAACTCCCCGAACCTCACACCGACTTCATCTTCGCCATCACCGGCGAGGAGCTGGGGCTGGCGGGGACGCTGTCGGTACTCGCCCTGTTCGCGGCTCTAGGCTATGCGGGTATCCGCGTGGCCGGACGCACGGAGGACCCCTTCGTGAGGTATGCCGCGGGAGGCGTGACGACCTGGATCATGGCGCAGGCCACGGTCAACATCGGTGCGGTGCTCGGCCTGCTGCCGATCGCCGGTGTCCCGCTCCCGCTGTTCTCCTACGGAGGGTCCGCCCTGCTGCCGACCATGTTCGCCGTCGGGCTGCTGATCGCCTTCGCGCGCGACGAGCCCGGTGCACGGGCGGCACTGGCCATGCGGCAGCCTGGGGTGAGATGGAAGACGATGAGACGGCGCGTCAAGAAGCGACCGTCCGGAGAGCGGTGAATTTCGGTGCATGTCGTACTCGCCGGCGGGGGGACCGCCGGCCACATCGAGCCCGCGCTCGCCCTCGCGGACGCCCTGCGCAGGCAGGACCCGACCGTGGGGATCACGGCGCTCGGCACGGAGCGGGGCCTGGAGACCCGCCTGGTGCCCGAGCGGGGCTACGAGCTGGGGCTGATCCCCGCCGTGCCGCTGCCCCGCAAGCCCACGCCCGAGCTGATCACCGTCCCCGGGCGGCTGCGCGGCACCATCAAGGCCGCCGAGCAGATCCTGGAGCGCACCAAGGCGGACTGCGTGGTCGGCTTCGGCGGCTATGTGGCGCTGCCGGGCTACCTGGCCGCCAAGCGGCGCGGCGTGCCCATCATCGTCCACGAGGCCAACGCCCGCCCCGGCCTGGCCAACAAGATCGGCTCGCGCTACGCCGCCTCGGTGGCGGTGAGCACCCCGGACAGCAAGCTGCGCAACGCCCGCTACGTCGGCATCCCGCTGCGCCGCTCCATCGCCACGCTGGACCGGGCGGCCCTGCGCTTCGAGGCCCGGGCGGTCTTCGGGCTCGATCCCAACCTGCCGACGCTGCTGGTCTCCGGCGGCTCGCAGGGCGCCCGCCGGCTGAACGAGGTCGTCCAGGCGGTCGTGCCGTTCCTCCAGCGTTCCGGCATTCAGGTGCTGCACGCGGTCGGCCCGAAGAATGAGCTGCCGCATGTGGACAACATGCCTGGAATGCCCCCCTATGTCCCGGTACCGTATCTGGACCGGATGGATCTTGCGTACGCCGCGGCCGACATGATGCTCTGCCGCGCGGGCGCGATGACCGTCGCCGAGCTGTCGGCCGTCGGCCTCCCCGCGGCCTACGTTCCGCTGCCCATCGGAAACGGCGAGCAGCGGCTCAACGCCCAGCCGCTGGTCAAGGCCGGCGGCGGTCTGCTGGTCGACGACGCGGAACTGACCCCCGAGTGGGTGCAGAGCCAGGTGCTCCCGGTGCTCGGCGATCCGCACCGGCTGTACGAGATGTCCCGCGCCGCCGCCGAGTTCGGCCGCCGGGACGCCGACGAGCTGCTGGTCGGCATGGTGTACGAGGCGATTGCCGCACACAGAGCGGGCTGACGGCCCGTAGAGGCAGGAGGCTGGGAGCGTGGCCGGACCGACGACCGCCCGGCGCGGTGGCGAGAAGAGCAACAAGCAGAAGTCTTCGAAGTCAGCGCGGAAACCGGGGGCGTCCGGCCCGCCCCGGCCCGGCGGCAAGCCCCGCAAGGGCCGCCCCCGCATCCCCCGGCCCCGCCCCTCCCGGCTCTCCCGGCGCCGCAGGATCGTCGTCTGGGCGGCGGGCGCGGTGCTGGCGGGCGCCGCCTCCGTCTGGGCGCTGTACGGGGCCGCCTGGCTGCGCGTCAGCCAGGTGGAGGTCGAGGGCACACAGGCGCTGACGGCCGACGAGGTCCGGGCGGCCGCCCGGGTGCCGCTCGGCGAGCCGCTGGTCTCGGTGGACACCGACGCCATCGCGGACCGGCTGCGCGACGGGCTGCCCAGGATCCGGACGGTCGACGTCGAACGGTCCTGGCCGCACGCAATCAGTCTCAAAGTGACCGAGCGACAGCCCCAAGTAGTCCTCGAAAAGGGCGGCAAGTTCATTGAAATCGACTCCATGGGCGTGCGGTTCGCCACAGTCGATCAAGCTCCGCAGGGCGCCACGCGACTGCTGATGGACACCCAGGACACGCCGGGCGCCCGCGGGTTCGGCGCCGACCGGCTCGAGCGCGAGGCCGTCGAGGTCATGGGCGACCTGCCCCCCGAGGTCCGCAAGGACACCACCGCGGTCCGCGTACGTTCGTACGACTCCATCACCCTGGAACTGACAGGCGGCCGGACTGTGGTCTGGGGCAGCAGCGAGCGGGGCGACGCGAAAGCCCGTACGCTCACGGCATTGCTCAAGGCCGCAAGGGGCGCGAACCACTTCGATGTGAGTGCTCCGAGCGCCCCCGCGGTGTCCGGGAGTTGACGCCGCGTACGTCGGGCCAGCACCCTGGCTGGCTACGGCTATGGGTGATCACATAGGGTGAAAAGAAAAACGGGAGGTTCGGCGTGTTCGTTGAACGCGCGCGCCTTGTCGACTTAGTGTCCTGCTTCAGAGAACCCAGGGAACAGTGACACCGGTAACCCTAAACTTCAACGTTAGGGTTCGGGTCGGCATTGAGAACCGCCCCCAGGCATACGTAACTCGAGGCGAGAGGCCTTCGACGTGGCAGCACCGCAGAACTACCTCGCAGTCATCAAGGTCGTCGGTATCGGCGGCGGTGGCGTGAACGCCATCAACCGGATGATCGAGGTCGGTCTCAAGGGCGTCGAGTTCATCGCGATCAACACCGATGCACAGGCCCTGCTGATGAGCGACGCCGATGTGAAACTCGATGTCGGCCGTGAGCTCACCCGTGGCCTCGGCGCCGGCGCCAACCCCGACGTCGGCCGCAAGGCCGCCGAGGACCACCGCGAGGAGATCGAGGAGGTCCTCAAGGGGGCCGACATGGTCTTCGTGACGGCCGGCGAGGGCGGCGGCACCGGCACCGGCGGCGCGCCCGTCGTGGCCAACATCGCCCGCTCGCTGGGCGCGCTGACGATCGGTGTGGTCACCCGGCCGTTCACCTTCGAGGGCCGCCGCCGCGCCAACCAGGCGGAGGACGGCATCGCGGGGCTGCGCGACGAGGTCGACACCCTCATCGTCATCCCCAACGACCGGCTGCTGTCCATCTCGGACCGCCAGGTCAGCGTGCTGGACGCGTTCAAGTCCGCGGACCAGGTGCTGCTGTCGGGCGTCCAGGGCATCACCGACCTGATCACCACCCCGGGTCTGATCAACCTCGACTTCGCCGACGTCAAGTCCGTGATGTCCGAGGCCGGCTCGGCCCTCATGGGCATCGGCTCGGCCCGCGGCGACGACCGCGCGGTGGCCGCGGCCGAGATGGCGATCTCCTCGCCGCTGCTGGAGGCGTCCATCGACGGCGCCCGCGGCGTCCTGCTCTCCATCTCCGGTGGCTCGGACCTCGGTCTCTTCGAGATCAACGAGGCCGCGCAGCTGGTCAGCGAGGCCGCCCACCCCGAGGCCAACATCATCTTCGGTGCCGTCATCGACGACGCCCTGGGCGACGAGGTCCGGGTCACGGTCATCGCCGCCGGCTTCGACGGCGGACAGCCGCCGGCCAAGGGCAGCCGCGACAAGGTGCTCGGCTCCACCTACGGTTCCGGCCGCGAGGAGAGCACCTCCACGACCTCGGCCCCCGGCCGCCCGGCCACCGCGCCGGAGACGCCGGCCCGTTCGTCCTTCGGCGGCCTCGGCGGCGTGACCCCGCGCACCGAGGAGCCCGGACCGGTGGACCCGTCCCCGGTCGCCGAGGTGCCCCCGCCGCCGGCGCCGCCCATCCCGACGGCCCGCCCGTACCAGGACTCGACGGCCGAGGAACTGGACGTTCCGGACTTCCTCAAGTAAGCGACCAGGAACGGGTGAACGGGCCCACGTGATAGGGCAGCAGCACACAGTGCCCCCCGCAGCACATACGGCACATGCACGCGGCGCGCACTTCGCCTTCACCGACAGGTGGGGCGGAGTGAGCGCCGCTCCGTATGCGGAGCTCAACCTCGGCGGCGCGGTCGGCGACGACCCGGAGGCCGTGCGGACCAACCGGGCGCGCGCGGCCGGGGCCCTCGGCCTCGACCCGGCGGCGGTCGTCTGGATGAACCAGGTGCACGGCCGCGACGTGGCCGTGGTGGACGGGCCCTGGCGGACCGGGGAGATCCCGGCCGTCGACGCGGTGGTGACGGCCCGTCGGGAACTGGCCCTCGCGGTGCTGACCGCCGACTGCACCCCGGTGCTGCTGGCGGACCCGGTCGCCGGGGTCGCGGGCGCGGCGCACGCCGGGCGCCCGGGCCTGGTCGCCGGGGTCGTGCCGGCCGTGGTCGAGGCCATGACCGGGCTCGGCGCCGAGCCGGCCCGGATCGTCGCCCACCTCGGCCCCTCGGTCTGCGGACTCTGCTACGAGGTGCCGGAGGCCATGCGCGACGAGGTCGCCGCGGTGGTCCCGGAGGCCCGGGCCACCACCCGGCAGGGCACCCCGGCCGTGGACGTGGCCCGGGGCGTCGCCGCCCAGCTCGCCCGACTGGGCGTCACGGTCGGCGGGACGTCTCCCGTGTGCACGCTGGAGTCCGCGGACCACTTCTCCTACCGACGCGAGCGCACGACGGGGCGACTCGCCAGTTACGTCTGGCTGGACTGAGCAGTGACGGACCGTAGAACCCAACTGGCCGGGAACCTCGCCCGGGTGGAGGAACGTATCGCCGCCGCCTGCGCCGCGGCCGGCCGGCAGCGGGACGAGGTGACGCTCATCGTGGTCACCAAGACCTACCCGGCGAGTGACATCCGTCTCCTCGCGGAGCTGGGGGTCCGTCATGTGGCCGAGAACCGCGACCAGGACGCCGCCCCCAAGGCAGCGGAATGTTCGGATCTGCCTCTGACTTGGCATTTTGTTGGTCAATTGCAGACAAACAAAGTGCGCTCGGTGGTCCGGTACGCCGACGTCGTGCACTCCGTCGACCGAACCCGACTGGTGACGGCGCTCTCGACGGCGGCGGTGGGCGCGGGCCGCGAGCTCGACTGCCTGATCCAGGTGGCGCTCGACGCGGAGTCGGGCGAGCGGGGTTCGCGCGGCGGAGTCGCCCCCGACGGGGTGGCCGAACTGGCCGGGGCCCTCGCGTCGGCCGAAGGGCTGCGACCCGCCGGACTGATGACGGTTGCTCCACTTGCCGGGCCGTTCGCGGGGCGGCCGGGGGCGGCCTTCGGGCGGCTGATGGAAATCGCAACGGACCTGCGCGCGGCCCATCCTGCTGCGAACATGGTGTCAGCAGGGATGAGCGCGGACCTCGAAGAGGCCGTTGCGGCCGGTGCGACACATGTACGTGTCGGCTCGGCGGTACTCGGAGTCCGACCCCGGCTCGGGTAACGTCGCCAAGAAGTCGGACCACAGCAGAAAATATGGTCATTCCCGTCAATCGGCGGGCGGACCACGTGGATCCGGGCCCGTTGACGGAGCCGATCCACCACAGAGCGGAGGACGCAGAGAATGGCCGGCGCGATGCGCAAGATGGCGGTCTACCTCGGCCTCGTGGAGGACGATGGGTACGACGGCCCGGGGTTCGACCCCGACGACGAGTTCGAGCCCGAGCCGGAGCCCGACCGGCGTCGGCAGCACCAGCCCCACCAAACCCAACAGGCGCAATCGGACGAACCGGTCCGAGTCGCCCAGCCGCCCGCCCAGCGCGAACCGGCTCCGCTCGTAGCGGAAACGGGACGACCCGCCCGAATCGCCCCCGTGTCGTCCATCACACCCGAACGCCACTCTCTGGAGAAGAACGCACCGGTGATCATGCCCAAGGTTGTGTCCGAGCGGGAGCCCTACCGCATCACGACATTGCACCCCCGGACCTACAACGAGGCCCGTACCATCGGGGAACACTTCCGCGAAGGTACTCCGGTGATCATGAATCTCACGGAGATGGACGACACCGACGCGAAGCGACTGGTGGACTTCGCGGCCGGTCTGGTCTTCGGACTGCACGGCAGCATCGAGCGGGTGACGCAGAAGGTGTTCCTGCTGTCTCCTGCTAACGTCGATGTCACGGCGGAGGACAAGGCCCGCATCGCAGAGGGTGGGTTCTTCAACCAGAGCTGAGACGCAAGACCGGGCAATCCGGGCAAACGGCCAGTCAGGCCGAGTACGAGCAAGGGGAGAGGGAAGCGCGAGATGGGAATCGCACAGCAGGTGATCTACATCGCGCTGTACTGCTTCCTGATCGTGCTGATCTTCCGGCTGGTGATGGACTACGTCTTCCAGTTCGCCCGCTCATGGCAACCCGGTAAGGCGATGGTGGTCCTCCTGGAGGCCACCTACACTGTCACCGACCCGCCACTCAAGCTTCTGCGGCGGGTCATCCCGCCGCTGCGTCTCGGGGGCGTGGCGCTCGACCTGTCCTTCTTCGTACTGATGATCATCGTCTACATCCTGATCACCGTCGTGAGCCGGCTGTGAACGCGGCTGTGAACGATACGGTCTTGCCGATTGCCGACGACTACGTTGAGGTGAAGAAGAGATGCCGCTGAGCCCCGAGGACGTGCGGAACAAGCAGTTCACGACCGTCCGTCTCCGAGAAGGCTATGACGAGGACGAGGTCGACGCCTTTCTCGACGAGGTCGAGGCCGAACTGACGCGTCTGCTCCGGGAGAACGAGGACCTGCGCGCCAAGCTGGCCGCTGCCACGCGGGCCGCCGCGCAGAACCAGCAGCAGAACATGCGCAAGCCCGAGCAGCAGGACCAACGCCCCGGCGCTCCGGTGCCCGCCGCCATATCCGGACCGCAGCCGGTGCCGCCGAACCAGCAGCAGATGGGCGGCCCGCCGCAGCTTCCGGGCGGTGCCCCGCAGCTGCCGGCCGGCCCCGGCGGACACGGCCACGGCCCGCAGGGCCCCCACGGTCCCGGCCCGATGGGCCAGAACGGACCGATGGGCGGCCCCATGGGCGGACCCATGGGACAGAACGGCCCGATGGGTCAGAACGGTCCGATGGGTCAGAACGGCCCGATGGGTCAGAACCCCATGGGCCAGGGCGGCCCCATGGGTGGTCCTCAGCTGCCGCAGCCGGGCCAGGGCCCGGGTGGCGACAGCGCGGCTCGCGTCCTCTCGCTCGCGCAGCAGACCGCCGACCAGGCGATCGCGGAGGCCCGTTCCGAGGCCAACAAGATCGTCGGCGAGGCGCGCAGCCGTGCCGAGGGTCTGGAGCGGGACGCCCGTGCCAAGGCGGACGCCCTGGAGCGGGACGCGCAGGAGAAGCACCGGGTGGCCATGGGCTCGCTGGAGTCCGCCCGCGCCACGCTGGAGCGCAAGGTCGAGGACCTGCGCGGCTTCGAGCGCGAGTACCGCACCCGGCTGAAGTCCTACCTGGAGAGCCAGCTGCGTCAGCTGGAGAACCAGGCGGACGACTCGCTGGCCCCGCCGCGCACCCCGGCAGCCGCGTCGCTGCCGCCGGCCCCCTCGATGAGCGGGTCGATGGCCTCGGCCGGTGCGGGCATGGGCGGTCACTCCATGGGCGGCAACCAGTCCATGGGCGGCCACGGCGGTCCGTCGACGGGTGCCCCGTCGTACGGCGGTCAGCAGCAGATGTCGCCTGCGATGACCCAGCCGATGGCACCGGTGCGGCCGCAGGGCCCGCAGCCGATGCAGGCGCCTTCGCCGATGCGTGGGTTCCTCATCGACGAGGACGACAACTGACGGCAGTCGGCTGACATATGGGCGGGGCCCCTGGGATTTCCCAGGGGCCCCGCCCATTGTGTTGCCCCGGCACACGCGAACGCCCCCGGTGCTCGGCACCGGGGGCGTCAGCTTTCGGGCTACGCCTTACGGAGGCGGAACGTCAGTCCGAGGCTCTCGTCGGAGAACGGCGCACCGTAAGAGTCGTCCGCCTCGCCGGAGGCGAAGTCGGTTGCCAGGACCTCGTCCGCGATGAGCGTCGCGTGGTCGGCGAGGGCGGTCACGACCTCCTCGTCGGCGGAGCTCCATCGCAGGGCGATCCGGTCCGCCACGTCCAGGCCGCTGTTCTTGCGCGCCTCCTGGATGAGCCGGATCGCGTCGCGCGCGAGGCCCGCCCGCTTCAGCTCCGGGGTGATCTCCAGGTCGAGTGCCACGGTCGCGCCCGAGTCGGAGGCCACCGACCAGCCCTCGCGCGGGGTCTCGGTGATGATGACCTCGTCGGGGGAGAGCGTCACGGTCTCGCCGTCGACCTCGACCGAGGCCGTTCCCTCGCGCAGCGCGAGCGACAGTGCAGCGGCGTCCGCGGCGGCGACGGCCTTGGCCACGGCCTGGACGCCCTTGCCGAACCGCTTGCCCAGCGCACGGAAGTTGGCCTTGGCCGTGGTGTCGACCAGCGAGCCTCCCACCTCGGAAAGAGACGCCAGCGAGGAGACGTTCAGCTCCTCCGCGATCTGGGCGCGCAGCTCGGCACCCAGCGTCTCGAAGCCGGCCGCCGCGACCAGCGCGCGGGACAGCGGCTGGCGGGTCTTGACGCCGGACTCGGCACGCGTCGCGCGGCCCAGCTCGACCAGGCGGCGGACCAGCAGCATCTGCCGGGACAGCTCCGGGTCGACGAGCGTGCTGTCGGCCTTCGGCCAGTCGGCCAGGTGCACCGAGGCCGGGGCCTCCGGGTCGACCGGCACGACCAGGTCCTGCCAGACCCGCTCGGTGATGAACGGGACCAGAGGGGCCATCAGCCGGGTGACCGTCTCGACGACCTCGTGCAGCGTGCGCAGCGCGGCCGCGTCACCCTGCCAGAAGCGGCGGCGGCAGCGGCGCACGTACCAGTTGGACAGGTCGTCCACGAAGGACGACAGCAGCTTGCCCGCGCGCTGGGTGTCGTAGGCCTCCAGGGCCTGGGTGACCTGGTCGGTCAGCGTGTTGAGCTCGCCGAGCAGCCAGCGGTCGATCAGCGGGCGGTCCGCCGGGGCCGGGTCCGCGGCGCTCGGGGCCCAGCCGGAAGTCCGGGCGTACAGGGCCTGGAAGGCGATCGTGTTCCAGTAGGTGAGGAGCGTCTTGCGGACGACCTCCTGGATCGTGCCGTGGCCCACGCGGCGCGCGGACCAGGGGGAGCCGCCCGCGGCCATGAACCAGCGGACCGCGTCGGCGCCGTGCTGGTCCATCAGCGGGATCGGCTGGAGGGTGTTGCCCAGGTGCTTGGACATCTTCCGGCCGTCCTCGGCCAGGATGTGACCGAGGCAGACCACGTTCTCGTACGACGACTTGTCGAAGACGAGCGTGCCGACGGCCATCAGGGTGTAGAACCAGCCGCGCGTCTGGTCGATGGCCTCGGAGATGAACTGCGCCGGGTAGCGGCTCTCGAACAGCTCCTTGTTCCGGTGCGGGTAGCCCCACTGCGCGAAGGGCATCGAACCCGAGTCGTACCAGGCGTCGATGACCTCGGGCACCCGGACGGCCGTGTGCGAGCAGCCCTCGGCGGTGCAGCCGAAGGTGACGTCGTCGATGTACGGGCGGTGCGGGTCCAGTCCGCTCTGGTCGGTGCCGGTGAGCTCGGTGAGCTCGGCCAGCGAGCCGACGCAGGTGAGGTGGCCCTCCTCGCAGCGCCAGATGGGCAGCGGGGTGCCCCAGTAGCGGTTGCGGGAGAGCGCCCAGTCGATGTTGTTGTTCAGCCAGTCGCCGAAGCGGCCGTGCTTGACGGACTCCGGGAACCAGTTGGTCTTCTCGTTCTCCTCGAGCAGCCGGTCCTTCACCGCCGTCGTGCGGATGTACCAGGACGGCTGGGCGTAGTAGAGGAGCGCGGTGTGGCAGCGCCAGCAGTGCGGGTAGCTGTGCTCGTAGGCCACGTGCTTGAAGAGCAGGCCGCGGGCGTCCAGGTCGGCGACGAGCGTCTCGTCGGCCTTCTTGAAGAACGTGCCGCCGACAAGGCCGAGGTTCTCCTCGAAGGTGCCGTCGGGGCGGACCGGGTTGACGACCGGGAGGCCGTAGGCGCGGCAGGTCTTGAGGTCGTCCTCACCGAAGGCCGGGGCCTGGTGGACCAGACCGGTGCCGTCCTCGGTCGTGACGTACTCGGCGTTGACGACGAAGTTGGCGCCGTCCAGCTCGACCAGGTCGAACGGGCGGCGGTACGCCCAGCGCTCCATCTCGCGGCCGGTGAAGGACTGGCCGGTCGCCGTCCAGCCCTCGCCGAGGGCCTTCTCCAGCAGCGGCTCGGCGACGACGAGCTTCTCCGTGCCGTCCGTGGCCACCACATAGGTGACGTCCGGGTGCGCGGCGGCGGCCGTGTTCGAGACGAGGGTCCACGGGGTGGTCGTCCACACCAGCAGCGCGGCCTCGCCGGCCAGCGGGCCGGAGGTCAGCGGGAAGCGGACGAAGACGGACGGGTCGACGACCGTCTCGTAGCCCTGGGCCAGCTCGTGGTCCGACAGGCCGGTGCCGCAGCGGGGGCACCAGGGGGCCACCCGGTGGTCCTGGACCAGCAGGCCCTTGTCGAAGATCTCCTTCAGCGACCACCAGACCGATTCGATGTACTCCGGGTTCATCGTCCGGTAGGCGCCGTCGAGGTCCGTCCAGTAGCCCATGCGGGTGGTGAGCTCGGCGAACGCGTCGGTGTGGCGCGTCACGGACTCGCGGCACTTGGCGTTGAACTCGGCGATGCCGTACTTCTCGATGTCCTGCTTGCCGCTGAAGCCGAGCTCCTTCTCCACGGCGAGCTCGACCGGCAGGCCGTGGCAGTCCCAGCCGGCCTTGCGGGCCACGTGGTAACCCTGCATGGTGCGGAAGCGGGGGAAGACGTCCTTGAAGACGCGGGCCTCGATGTGGTGCGCGCCGGGCATGCCGTTGGCGGTGGGCGGGCCCTCGTAGAACACCCACTCGGGGCGGCCCTCGGACTGGGCGAGGGTACGGTCGAAGATCTTCTGCTCGTGCCAGAACTCGAGCACGGCGTGCTCCAGGGCGGGCAGATCGACCTGAGCGGGTACCTGGCGGTACTGCGTCATCGGCTTCCTCCGGCGGGACGGTTGTGCGCTGTCCGTCGGAGGGACGAGAGACGCTGCGGCTCCCGCGGTACCACCCTCCTTGGCCGTGGGCGCGTGGCCCCCGGCCCCCTCATTGGGGTCGCGATGCCGGTTCTACTGGCCCGTACGGGCGTTCTTCCGGCGGCTCCGGGCTGATCTTCGCTCCGCGCACGCCCCCGGGCTCGCACCGTCCCCGGATCGCTGGTGGCTGCGTGCGGCGCTACTGGTCCCTTCCACGCCTTTCGCTGCGCCCAGTGTACGGGGCGCAGCGCCCCGCGGCCGACCGGATTTACCGGCCCCCTGCCCGCATCCGGTTACAGGGCCGGGGGCGGGGCACAACGGAGGAGACCGGCGTGGCCCGTTGCCGCGTGGACTGAGCCGATTTATCGTTCCCGCACGATTCACGCGCAAGATCATAAAATGTGAAGGGATCGGCGGCCATGGTGGCGGAGAAGGGTGCCAGGGCGGCTGCGCCGCAGGCCAGGAAGGCAATGGCGAAGAAGTCCGCGGCCACGGCCGGGAAGAGCGCCGCCGGGGCGGCTGCGCCGCAGGCCAGGAAGTCCGCCGCCACGGGGAAGAAGGCCGCGAAGGCCGCACCGGCGAAGAAGGCTGCCGCTGCGGCCAAGAAGACCGTCGGCACGGCGAAGGAGTCCGCTGCCGCGGTGAAGAAGGCCGCTTCGTCGGGCAAGAAGGCCGCTTCGGGCGACGAGACGGCCGCCACGGGCAAGAAGGCCGCTCCGGCGAAGAAGTCCGCTGCCACGGCCAAGGCCGCCGGCACGGCGAAGAAGGCCGCTGCATCGGCTGCATCGGCCAAAAAGGCCGCTCCGGTCAAGAAAGCCGATTCCGGCAAGGTCGCCCCCGCCGGGAAGGCGGCGCCGGCGAAGAAGTCCGCGGCGGTCAAGGGCGCGGCTTCGGCGAAGAAGGCCGCCTCCGCCGCGAAGGCCGAACACACTGGTGCACCTGCCGAGGAGACGGGAGCCGGGACGGTGACGGGGAAGAAGAGCACGGACGC
This sequence comes from Streptoverticillium reticulum, assembly GCF_047456005.1. NCBI lineage: Bacteria > Bacillati > Actinomycetota > Actinomycetes > Kitasatosporales > Streptomycetaceae > Streptomyces > Streptoverticillium reticulum. The sequence continues at coordinate 6,168,345 of NZ_CP179755.1, forward strand.
TGCGCGGAAGGTGCCGGGAGCCCGGACGGCCGAGGGGGTGCTCGCCGTGCGGCCGGGGGAGGAGCCGTGGACGCCCGCCGAGGTCGCCGAGGCGCGCAGCGAGCTGCAGAGCGAGGTGCTGCGGCTGCGCGGCGAGATCGCGGCGGCGGGCGAGGCGATCACGGGCCTGATGCGGGACTCGGGCGACGGCGCGGGCGACGACCAGGCGGACACCGGCACCAAGAACATCGCCCGGGAGCACGAACTCGCCCTGGCGGCCAACGCCCGCGAAATGCTGCAGCAGACGGAGCACGCGCTGGAGCGGCTGGACGCGGGGACGTACGGCCTCTGCGAGAACTGCGGCAATCCGATCGGAAAGGCCCGGATGCAGGCGTTTCCCCGGGCGACGCTGTGCGTCGACTGCAAGCAGCGGCAGGAACGTCGCTGACCGGCCTGCCGGTGTGTGCCGTACCCTCGTCCTCAAGCCAGGCAGGGACGACGTCGAGGGACTCACGTGACAGAGGCGGAACAGGCCGGACGACCCACCACCGGTGTGACGGCGGCCGACGGGACCGGCGGGACCAGGGGCCGGCGGCGCATCGCGGTGCTGCTCGGCGTCGCGGCCTTCGCCTACCTCCTCGACCTGGTCAGCAAGCTGCTCGTGGTGGCCAAGCTGGAGCACCACGACCCGATCCAGGTCGTCGGCACCCTGCTGCAGCTCGAGGTGATCCGCAACCGCGGCGCGGCCTTCGGCATCGGCGAGGCCATGACGATCGTCTTCACCGTCATCGCGGCGGCCGTCATCGTCGCCATCGCCCGTATCGCCCGCAAGCTCTACAGCGTGCCGTGGGCCATCGCGCTGGGCCTGCTGCTGGGCGGTGCGTTCGGCAACCTCACCGACCGGCTGTTCCGTTCGCCCGGCGGATTCGTGGGCGGCGTGGTCGACTTCATCGCGCCCGCGCACTTCGCGGTCTTCAACCTCGCGGACTCCGCGATCGTCTGCGGAGGCTTCCTGATCGTGATCCTCTCCTTTCGCGGGCTCGATCCCGACGGGACCGTCCACCAGGACTGACGTACGGGCTCCCGGCTCCGTCCTGCATACTCGACAGGTGAGCACGATTCCCGAGATCCGCGCCCTGCACGTTCCCGACGGCCTGGAGGGCGAGCGCGTCGACGCGGCGATCGCCCGCATGTTCGGCTTCTCCCGCACCAAGGCGGCCGAGCTGGCGGCCGCGGGCAAGGTCCAGCTGGACGGGGCCGAGGCCGGGAAGTCCGACCGGGTGACCGGCGGGGCCTGGCTGGAGGTCGAGATGCCGGCGCCGCCCGCGCCGGTGCAGGTCGTCGCCGAGCCCGTCGAGGGCATGGAGATCGTCCACGACGACGACGACATCGTGGTCATCGTCAAGCCGGTGGGCGTCGCCGCCCACCCCAGCCCGGGCTGGACCGGGCCCACCGTGATCGGCGGCCTCGCCGCCGCCGGCTACCGCATCTCCACCTCCGGCGCCGCCGAGCGCCAGGGCATCGTGCACCGCCTGGACGTGGGCACCTCGGGCCTGATGGTCGTCGCCAAGTCCGAGCGCGCCTACTCCCACATGAAGGCCCAGTTCCGGGAGCGGATCACCGACAAGCGCTACCACGCGCTGGTCCAGGGCCACCCGGACCCGATGAGCGGCACCATCGACGCCCCGATCGGCCGTCACCCGAACCACGACTACAAGTGGGCCGTCACGGCCGACGGCAAGCCCTCGGTCACCCACTACGACCTCATCGAGGCGTTCCGCGCCGCCAGCCTGCTGGACATCAAGCTGGAGACCGGCCGCACGCACCAGATCCGCGTGCACATGTCCGCGCACCGCCACCCCTGCGCCGGCGACCTCACCTACGGCGCCGACCCCACGCTCGCCAAGCGCCTCAAGCTCACCCGCCAGTGGCTGCACGCCGTGCGGCTGGGCTTCGAGCACCCGGCGGACGGCCAGTGGGTGGAGTTCGAGAGCGCCTACCCGGACGACCTGCAGTTCGCGCTGGACAAGGTGCGGGCCGACAGCGCCTGACGGCGGTCGCCCGTAAGGCGGTCCGGGGGCCGGTGAGGCAGGCTGGGTCATGATCGACCCGTCCCCCGACCTGCCGGAGGGCATCCGTGGACCAGCTCGCCCTGCTGTTCGTGCTGCTGCTCGGGGCGCTCGTCACGGTGCCGCTGGGGGACCGGCTGGGGCTGCCGTCCCCGGTGCTGATGACGCTGGGCGGGATCGTCCTCGCCCTGCTGCCGTTCGTACCGAACGTCACCATCCCGCCGGAGTTCATCCTCCCGCTGGTACTGCCGCCGCTGCTCTACGCATCCGCCCAGCGCACCTCCTGGCGGCAGTTCGCGGCGAACCGGCGGCCGATCTTCCTGCTGGCGGTGGCGCTCGTCTTCGTCACCACCGCGGCGGTCGCCGCCGTCGCCAACGCGATCGTGCCGGGGATCTCGGTCGCCGCGGCCGTGGCGCTGGGCGCGCTCGTCGCCCCGCCCGACCCCGTCGCCGCGACGGCCGTCGCGGGCTCCCTGGGGCTGCCGCGCCGCCTGGTCTCCATCCTGGAGGGCGAGGGGCTCTTCAACGACGTCACCGCCATCGTGCTCTACCACGTGGCCATCGCGGCGGCCGTCAGCGGCAGCTTCTCGATGACGAGGGCGGCCGGCGAGCTGGTGTTCTCCGCCGTGGTGGCCGTCCTGGTCGGTCTGGTGCTCGGCTGGGTGGCCAAGCGGCTGATGGACGTCCTGGGCGACCCGACGCTGCAGATCGGGCTCACCCTGCTGGTGCCGTTCGTCTCCTACGTCCTCGCCGAGGAGTTCAAGGGATCCGGGGTGCTCGCGGTGCTGACCACCGCGCTCTACCTCGCCGAGTTCGCCAGCGACGCCGACGACGTCCTGGGGCGGCTGGCCGGGCACACCTTCTGGGAGATCGTCGACACCCTCGTCACCGGCGTCGCCTTCGGCCTCGTCGGCCTGGAACTGCACAACGCCATCAGCACCGCCGCGGGCCGCTGGGGCGAGATGCTCGGCATCGGCGGCATCGTCGTCGCCGTCGTGGTCGGCGTGCGCCTGGCGTGGCTGCTGCCCGCCGCCTGGCTGGCCAAGAGGCTGCACAAGGGCCGTGACGTCGACGAGGAGATCCTCACGAGCTGGCGGGAGACGCTGGTCATGTGGTGGTCCGGGATGCGGGGCGTGGCCTCCGTGGCGCTCGCCCTGGCCATCCCGCTGACCAAGGACGACAAATCGCCCTTCCCGGCCCGGGACGAGATCCTCTTCATCGCCTTCGCCGTCATCATCTCCACTCTGGTCGTCCAGGGCATGACGCTGCCCCGGCTGGTCAGACGGCTCGGGGTGCGCGCCGACTCCGACTGGACCCGGGAGCTGGAGCGGCAGCTGGCCATCCGCGCCGCCAAGGCGGCCAAGCACCGGCTGCTGGAGATCGAGCAGGAGGAGGACCTCTCCGAGGACCTCATGGAGATGCTGCACCGGCGCGCCTACGACATCGGTGCCCGCATCAGCCCCGAGATGGTCGACGAGGAGCGCCGCGAGGCCCACGTCCAGCGCGTCCAGCGGCTGCGGACGATCCAGCGCATCCAGGCCGACCTGTACTCGGCCGCACGGCACGCGGTGCTGGACGCGCGCAGCGAGCCGTGGATGGACCCCGAGGTCGTGGACCGGGTGCTGCGGCACCTGGACGTGCGGAGCCTGCCGGGCGGGGGGTGAACCCCCGCGGAGAGCCGGGTGCGGAGTGTGTCGTCTGCCGGCCGGTGGAGGCTTGTCGCGCCCACGCGGCGGAGCCGCTGGGGGTACCTCCCAGCGGTAGCTGGGGGAGTAACAGCCCCGCGCCCCTTTGGGGCGGGGAACCGGGGGAACCGTACGTCACGCCGTCCCCGGGCCCGGGCCGATGTCCTCCGAGGCCGGTGGGGTCTGCCGTCGGTCGGGCGCCTGGGCGAGGCCCGGCGCGGGCGCGGTGTTGATGCGCGGGAGCGCGTACGGGTGTTCGCGTCGCAGCCAGCCGATCAGCTCCTCGCGCACCACGCAGCGCAGCGTCCAGATGTCGGACGGGTCCTTGGCCGTGACCAGTGCCCGCACCTGGACGGTGGTCGGGGTGGTGTCCGTGACCACCAGGCTCCAGGCCCGGCCGTCCCACTCCGGGCAGCGCACGAGCACCCCGTGCAGGTGTTCGCGTATCAGGTCGACGGGGGCCGCGTGGTCGAGGTGCAGGTAGACCGAGCCCGTCATCTGCGGGTTGCCGCGCGACCAGTTCTCGAACGGCCTGCTGGTGAAGTACGAGACCGGCATGGTGATGCGCCGCTCGTCCCAGGTGGTCACCACGATGTAGGTGAGGGTGATCTCCTCGACCTTGCCCCACTCCTTCTCCACCACGACCGTGTCGCCGATGCGCACCATGTCGCCGAAGGCGATCTGCAGCCCGGCGAAGAGATTGCCCAGCGTCGGCTGGGCCGCGACACCGGCCACCACGCCGATGAGGCCGGCCGAGGCCAGCAGGGAGGTGCCGACCGTGCGCATGTCGGGGAAGGTCAGCAGCATCGACCCGGCCGCCACCACGACGACGGCCGCGGTGACGACCCGCTGCACCAGCGTGAGCTGGGTGCGCACCCGGCGGACCCGGGCCTCGTCCGCGGAACCGGCCGCGTAGCGCGCGTAGAAGGACTCGACCACGGCCGCGGCGACCCGCACGGCCAGCCAGCCGCAGGCGCCGATCAGCACCAGGGTCAGCGCCTGGGCGATGGCGCCGGGCGGCCCCACGACGACCTCCGCGTACCCGTAACCGCCGCGCAGCAGCGCCGTGCACAGCACCAGCGCGAGCGGGCGGCGGCAGCGGCGCAGCAGGGTCCACAGCGGGGTCTCGGGGTGCCGCTCACCGATCCGGCGCAGCATCAGGTCGGCGATGCGGACGACGACCAGGGTGACGGCCACCGCTCCGCCGACGACCGCCACGGGGCGCAGCAGGTCCTCCATGGACACCTTCGGCTCACTCCTCCCGGCTTACCGGCGGGCGCCCCTTCCGAACGTACTGGCACGATGGGTGACACGCGATCCAGCTGTAAGGAAGTGACCCCAGTGGCGTCCCCTACCACGATTCTCCTGTTCCATTCGGCCTACGGCCTGCGGCCCGCCGTGCACGCCGCCGCGGACCGGCTGCGCGCCGCGGGGCACGAGGTGCACGTGCCGGACCTCTACGACGGCCGGACGGCCGACACCGTCGAGGACGGGATGGCGATCAAGGACGAGATCGGCCGGGAGGAGCTGCTGCACCGCGCGATCACGGCGGCGGCGCCGCTGTCGGAGCGGGGGCTGGTGTACGCGGGGTTCTCGCTGGGCGGGTCGATCGCCCAGAACCTGGCGCTCGGCGACGAGAAGGCGCGCGGGCTGCTGCTCCTGCACGGCACGTCGGACCTGCCGGAGGAGGCGAGCACGGACGGACTGCCGGTGCAGTTGCACGTGGCGGATCCGGATCCGTTCGAGCCGCACGACTGGCTGAACGCGTGGTATCTGCGGATGCAGCGGGCCGGAGCGGATGTCGAGGTGCACCGGTATGCCGGTGCGGGGCATCTCTTTACGGATCCGGAGTTGCCGGACCACGATGCGGAGGCCGCCGACATGGCGTGGAGGGTGGCGCTGGGGTTCCTGGAGGAGGTCGCTGCGGGCTAGTGCGTGGGTTTCTTCGCCCCTGACCCGCCCCTTCCCGAAACCGGGGCTCCGCCCCGGGCCCCGGGGCGGAGTGTCGGCCGTGGGCCGGTGGGGGCCGGTCGCGCAGTTCCCCGCGCCCCTTACGGGGCCACCGGCGAGGTGACCCGTTCAACCCGCTGCGTCCCCGACTTCGTCCGGTACGAACGCGCCCACGCCGCCGAGGACTTCGGGTTCGTCTTGTCCGACAGGACGTAGTAGTCCATCTGCGTCTGCTCCCGCGTCACGTCCAGCACGCCGTAGCCGTGCGAGTCCATGTCCACCCACTTCACATGGCGGTTGGCCGCCCGTATCGCGGTCCCCGCGGCGGCGGACACCGTGTGCGGGCGGACGTGGAGGGTGTCGTCCAGGTTGTCCGCCGTCACCGAGGTGACCACGAACTCCGTGGCCACCGACGGTGACAGCGGATACGTCGCCGCGCGCTTCGGCACGTCGTTGGCCCAGGCCATGTGGATGTCGCCGGTGAGGAAGACCGTGTTGCCGATGCCCCGGTCCGTGAGGTGGGTCAGGAGTTCGCGGCGGTCGTCCGTGTAGCCGTCCCACTGGTCGGTGTTGACCGTCACGCCCCCCGTCGGCAGCCCGAGCAGCTTGGTCAGCGGTTCCAGCAGGTGGGCGGGGAGGGCGCCGAAGGCGACCGGGGACATCATCACCGGGTTGCCGACGAGGCGCCAGGCCGTGTCGGAGGTCGCCAGGCCCGACTTGAGCCAGTCGAGCTGGGCGCGGCCGGTGATGGTGCGCTCCGGGTCGTCGACCTTGCCGCTGCCGGTCCTGGCCTGCTGGGTGCGGAAGGAGCGCAGGTCCAGCAGGTGCAGGTCGGCCAGGGTCCCGAAGCGCAGCTTCCGGTAGGTGGTGCCGGCGATCGAGGGCCGTACCGGCATCCACTCGAAGTACGCTTGCTTCGCCGCCGCCATGCGGGCCGTCCAGTCGCCCTCGGCGCCGGGGGCGTGGTTCTCGGCGCCGCCCGACCAGGCGTCGTTGGCGAACTCGTGGTCGTCCCAGATGGCGATCAGCGGGTGCGTGTGGTGCAGCGTCTGCAGGTCCGGGTCGGTCTTGTAACGGCCGTGCCGTGTGCGGTAGTCGGCGAGGGTGACGATCTCGTGCTCCGGCTCGTGCTTGCGCACGACGTACTTCGCCGCGGGGTATTCGCCGGACTTGTACTCGTAGATGTAGTCGCCGAGGTGGAGCACCGCGTCCAGGTCGCGGCGGGCCGCGAGGTGGCGGTAGGCGGAGAACCAGCCCGACTCCCAGTTGGCGCAGGAGACGACGCCGAAGCGGATGCCCTCGGCGGCCGTGTCATGGGCGGGGGCGGTGCGGGTGCGGGCGGCGGGGGAGACGGTGGTGCCGGCGGTGAAGCGGTAGAAGTAGCCGGTGGCCGGGCGCAGTCCGCGGACGTCGGCCTTGACGGTGTGGTCGCCCGCGGCGGTCGCGGTGACGGTGCCCCGGGCGGCGACGCGGGTGAAGGACGCGTCCTCGGCCACCTCCCAGGTCACCTCGACGGCGGGCCCGCGCCCGGAGCCGGGGACGGCGTCCGGGGCGGGCGTGACGCGCGTCCACAGCAGGATGCCGTCGGGGAGCGGGTCGCCGGAGGCGACGCCGTGCAGGAAGGCGGGCGCGGGGTCCGCGGCCGAGGCGGCGGCGGTCGGCAGGAACGCGGCGGCGGCCGCGCCGACGGCCACCGCCGTGACGGCAGTACGGCGGGATATGTCAGGAGATGTCACGGGCCATCACCTTACCGGGTGGTAAAGCAAAGGTAATGGCCTTGTGGCGGCTGCTACTTCTTCGCTTACTTCTTCAGCTGCTGGTCCACCAGCGCGTTGAACTGCTCCGGCGTGATGTGCGAGCCGCCCACGCTCAGCACCTTGCCGTTGAGCTTGAAGCCCGGAGTGCCCTGGATGTCCTTGTTCGGGCCGACGAGCTTGTCGAAGGCGTCGGACACCGCCAGCGCCCACTTGTCGTAGGTGCCGTCCTTGACGTTCTTCTCGAACTGGGCGTTGCCCTTGAGCTCCTTGACCTGCTGCGCGATGTCGATGAGCTTCGCGTTGTCCGAGAACGCGTCGTCCGTCTCCTCCGGGTGGTTCTTCGCGGAGAACAGCGCCTCCTTGTAGTGCAGGAAGGCGTCCGTGCCGATGTTGAGCGCCGCTCCCAGCGCGTTCAGCGCGTTCTTCGAACCCGAGCCCTTGATCTGGGGGTTGCGGTCCAGGAACGTCCCGATGTGGTACTGCGCCTTGTACTTGCCGTCCTTGATGTCCTTCACGACGGCGGTACCCGCGCCCTGCTCGAACTCCGAGCACATCGGGCAGCGCATGTCCTCGAAGACGTCGAGGGTGTTCTTCGCGTCCTTGCTGCCGATGACGATCTCGGTGCCCTTGTCACCGGTGGTGTTGGCGGGCTGGGTGAACGTCGTCTTCTTCGCGGACGCCTCCCAGTCCTCGCTGCTCACCTTGTTGTTCTTGCTGCCGTTGGTGGCGTTGGTGACGGCCCAGCCGATGCCGCCGGCCGCGGCGAGGACGGCGACGATCGCGCCGCCGACGATCAGCTGCCGCTTGGTCTTCGCCTTCTTGGCGTCGCGCTCGCGCTGCGCGCGCAGCCGTTCGCGGGCGGCCTGCTTGTTCTGGGGGTTGTTGCGGTTGCTCATGATGTCTTCTCCGCGGTGACGAAGGGAGGCGTGCGGGACCGTGGTGGTGCGTGTGCTCAGGGCTCAGAGGTGAGCCGGGCACACGGACGGCGGTCCGCGCCGTACGACGGAGTGGACGAGCAGCGGCAGTGCGCGGGCCGGCAGGGTGTCGCGCACCGGCCGCAGGGGCACCCGCGCGGGGCGGTCCGCCGCGCGCAGGGTCAGGAAGGCCAGCAGCAGTGGCCGGAAGGCGACGGCGACGACGGCCCGCAGCACCCGGGACAGCGCCACCTCGCCGCGGCGCAGCCAGGCGGCGGCCGCCAGTCCGACCGCGACGTGCGCGGCGAGCAGCAGCCAGGGGGCCGCGCCGGGACTTCCCGATGCGGCCAGCGGGGTGCCCAACGCACCGTTCCCGCAGACCAGATCGACGCCCAGCGAGTGCAGCGGCCCGGCCACCGGGCCGCCCGCCTGTCCGTAACAGGCGTGCTGCCCGGTGGTGAAGACGGTGTCCGCCGCCAGCTCCAGCGGTACGAGCAGGGCGGCGATGGCCGCGAAGCCGCGCTCCCGGCCGGCCAGCGTCCAGGCGACGGTGAAGTACCCGGCCGACAGGGCGGAGACCGTGGAGAGCGGCAGCGGCATGCGCGAGAGCAGGACGTGGCCGCCGGCCGACAGGGTCACGCAGAGCGCGGTGAACACCGCCGCCCGCAGCGCCCTGAGCCGAACTCCCGTCCCCTTCATGAGGCCGAAGTGTGCCACGCGCACCTTCGGGTGTCGCGTCAAGATTCGGCATCAGTGCGGGGACGGGGCAACTGTCCCGTTCTGCCCGTTACTTCAGCTGTGCGTCGACCGCCTGGGTGAACTGCTCCGGGGTCATCGGGACGCCCTTGCCGTTGGGGGTGTCCACGCTCAGCTTCTTGCCGTCGAGCTTGACGGTGGGGGTGCCGGTGACGTCCTTGTGGCTGTCGAACTCGTCGGACATCTGCAGGGCCCACTTGTCGAAGGTGTGGTCCTTGAGGTTCTTCTCGAAGCCGGCGTTGCCCTTGAGCGCCGGGACCTGCTGGGCGACCTTCAGCAGGGCGTCGTCCTTGGAGTAGTCGTCCTTGGTCTCCTCGGGGTGGTTGGCCTTCGCGTACAGCGCCTTGTTGTAGGCCTGGAAGGCCTCGGGGCTGACGTTCAGCGCCGCGCCGAGCGCGCTCAGGGCGTTCTTCGAACCGGTGCCGGCGATCTGCGGGTTGCGGTCGAGGAAGGTGCCGATGTGGTACTGCGCCTTGAACTTGCCGTCCTTGATGTCCTTCTCGACCTGGCCGCCGACGTTCTGCTCGAAGACCGAGCAGATCGGGCAGCGCATGTCCTGGTAGACCTCAAGGGTGTGCTTGGCGTCCTTGTTGCCGATGACGACCTCGGTGCCGTTGTCGCCGGCGGTGTTGGCGGGCTTGACGAGGGTTTTCTTGGCAGCGGCCTCCCAGGCCGTGCTGGTGCTCTTCTTGCTCGCGCCGCTGTCGCCCAGCTGCGTGGCGGCGTAGCCGATGCCGCCGGCTATCGCCAGGACGCCGGCGATCGCGCCGCCGACGACGAACTGGCGCTTGGTCCTGTCCTTCTTCGCCTGGCGCTCGCGCTCGGCGCGCAGTCGCTCGCGGGCCGACTGCTTGTTCTCCCAGTTGTTGCGGTTGCTCATGGTGCTGGTGTCTCCGTGGTGCGTGAGGTGCAGGATGCTGCGGTGATCTTCAGGCGAGGGCGGGGCAGGGAGGGGGCCCGCGCCGGACCACGGAGTGGAGGAGCACCAGCCGCTGCCGCGCCCGGCGCACCCGGTGGGCGCGCCGCACGGGCGCCCCGCGGCGCGGGACGGCGGCCGTGAAGCCCGCGGCGGCCAGCAGCAGCGGGCGGAAGGCGGCCGCGGCGGCCGCGCGCAGCAGCCGGGCCAGTGCCGCCTCGCCGCGCCGCAGCCAGGCGGCGGCCAGCAGGCCGACCGCGACGTGCACGGCGAGCAGCAGCCAGGGGGCCGTGCCCGGATCGGCGGCCCGGGTCAGCGACCGGCCCACGCTGCCGCCCCCGCACAGCAGGGTCCACGCCCCCGGGGCGTGGTGGCGCACGGCGCCGTAGCAGGTGTCCTGCCCGGTGCTGAAGAGCGCGCCGGAGGCCAGCTCCAGCGGGATCAGCAGGGCGGCGATGTGCCAGTAGCCGCGCTCCCGGCCCGCCAGCGCGTAGGCGAGCGCGAAGACGCCGGCCGCGGTCAGGGCGACGGTGGGCACGGGCAGCGGCATGCCGGACAGCAGCACGTGCGAGGCGGCGGACAGCACGACGCACAGCGCCGTGAACAGCGCTGCGCGCAGTGCCCGCAGGCGTGCCGCCGATATGTCCATGAGATCGAGTCTGTCATGACCGGGGGTAAACCAGTGCTAAAGCCCCCAGGGCCTGGTCAGCGCTCCGACCATGCGCGCCCCGAAGGGGCGCGGGGAACTGCGCGAGCAACCACGACGCGCCTGCAGCCGAGGTTCCCGGGGCTTCGCCCGGACCCCTGGGTGGTGCGTCGGCTGCGGGCCGGCGGTGGCTTGTCGCGCAGTTCCCCGCGCCCCTTCGGGGCGCTCAGGCCCCCGGGACCCGACCGTTGCGGAGCAGGTCGACGAAGATCCGGTGGTCTGCGAGCGTGCGGGCCGCCGAGCGGTGGGCGAAGTCCGTGAGCAGTTCGGGGAAGGCCTCCTCGTCCGCCGCGATGGCCGCGTCGACGGCCCGCTCGGCGGCGAAGGGGACCAGCGCCCGCCCGCTGCCGTCCCCGGCCGCCGCGTGCAGGTCGGCCGTGGCCCGGCCCAGGTCGGCCACCAGGGCGGCGAGCTCGGCCGGCTCGGCCGTTTCGTCGACGGACGACCAGTCCAGGGCCACGGTGTACGGCGAGACCTCGGCGACCAGCTGCCCGGCCCCGTCCAGCTCCGTCCACCCGAGCCAGGGGTCGGTGTGGGCCTGGAGGGCGCGCTGGGCGAGCACCGTGCGGTGCCCCTCGTGGCGGACGTGCTCGCGCAGGGCCCGGTCGGCCAGGTGCCGGGAGAGGGCCGGGGTGCGGCCCGGCCGCATGGAGATCACGACGTCGTCCTCCAGGGCGTCGCTGCCGCCCTCCAGGAGGATGTCGTAGGCCGCCGGCCCGGCGCCGTCGCGGCGGCCGACGACGTCCTTGACCCGGTAGGAGTCGGGCCGGGCGAGGGAGGTGTCGGGCAGCGACTCCAGGTAGCCGTCGAAGGCGGCCAGGATCGTGTAGCGGGTGGCGGCGTCCAGCTCGACGGTGTCCTCGCCGGAGCGGAAGCGCCGGTCGAAGTCGCGGATCCCGGTCCGGCCGGCGAGCATCCCGGCGCGGGTCCCGGCGCGGGCCCGGCGCAGGGTGCCGAGGACGGGGCCCTCGGCGTTGTCCAGGGTCAGGGGCGGCACCTCCTCATGGCGGGCGCCCGCGGCCAGGGCGTGGATGCGCTCGCGGTAGGCGCCGGCGTAGCGGCGGACCAGACCGGTGATCTGCTCGTCGCCGAGCGCCGTGACGCGGCCCCGCAGCGCCAGGGAGGCGGCGAAGCGCTTGAGGTCCCAGGTGAACGGGCCGACGTACGCCTCGTCGAAGCCGGTGGCGCCGAAGACCAGGCGGCCGGTGGCGTCCATGGAGGCGCCGAAGCGCCCGGTGTGCAGGTCGCCGTGGATCCACATCCGGCCGGTGCGCTCGTCCAGGAAGGGGCCGATGCCGTACCCCTCCTTGCCGTGCTCCGGGTCGGCGTAGAAGAGGCAGGGGGTGGCGTGGTGGAAGGCGAGGACGGAGGCGGCCAGCTTCCGGAACCGGGCCCGGCGGGCGTCGGGGCCGGGGGCCCGCAGGTCCTCGGATGCGGTGCCGAGGACGGCGAGGATCTCCTCGCCGCGCTGCGCGGTCCGGTCGTGCTCGAGCGCCATCGCCGGTTCCTCCTGGGGGATCGTCGGGCGGACGGATGTGCTGCCGTCCTCAACGTGCGGGACCGCCCGTCCGTGCCCGCGTCTGTCGGTGGGGGCCGGTAACCTTCGAAGCTGTCCCCGCCCGCCGCCGCCCACCGCCCGCCGGAGGTTTCCCCGCCGTGACCGCCTCGTCCAGGCCCCCCTTCACGCACCTGCACGTCCACACCCAGTACTCCCTGCTGGACGGTGCCGCGCGGCTCAAGGACATGTTCAAGGCCTGCCAGGACATGGGCATGACGCACATCGCCATGTCCGACCACGGCAACCTGCACGGCGCGTACGACTTCTTCCACCAGGCGAAGAAGGCGGGGATCACCCCGATCATCGGCATCGAGGCCTACGTGGCCCCCGAGTCCCGGCGCAACAAGCGGCGCATCCAGTGGGGCCAGCCGCACCAGAAGCGCGACGACGTGTCGGGTTCCGGCGGCTACACGCACAAGACGATCTGGGCGTCGAACAGGACCGGCCTGCACAACCTCTTCCGCCTCTCCTCCGACGCGTACGCCGAGGGCTGGCTGACCAAGTGGCCGCGGATGGACAAGGAGACCATCGCCCAGTGGTCGGAGGGCCTGATCGCCTCCACCGGCTGCCCGTCCGGCGAGGTGCAGACCCGGCTGCGGCTCGGCCAGTTCGACGAGGCCGTCCAGGCCGCCAGCGACTACAAGGACATCTTCGGCGAGGGCCGGTACTTCCTGGAGCTGATGGACCACGGCATCGAGATCGAGCGCCGGGTCCGCGACGGCCTGCTGGAGATCGGCAAGAAGCTGGGCATCCCCCCGCTCGTCACCAACGACTCGCACTACACCTACCCGCACGAGGCCGAGGCGCACGACGCCCTGCTGTGCATCCAGACCGGCAAGAACCTCTCCGACCCGGACCGCTTCAAGTTCGACGGCACCGGCTACTACCTGAAGTCCACGGACGAGATGTACGCCATCGACTCCTCGGACGCCTGGCAGGAGGGCTGCCGCAACACGCTCCTCGTCGCCGAGCAGGTCGACACCGCCGGCATGTTCGAGGCGAAGAACCTCATGCCGAAGTTCGACATCCCCGAGGGCTACACCGAGATCACCTGGTTCCAGGAGGAGGTCCGCCGCGGCATGGCCCGGCGCTTCCCCGGCGGCGTCCCGGACGACCGGCAGAAGCAGGCCGAGTACGAGATGGACGTCATCATCCAGATGGGGTTCCCCGGCTACTTCCTCGTCGTCGCCGACTTCATCATGTGGGCCAAGAACAACGGCATCGCGGTCGGCCCCGGCCGAGGCTCCGCGGCCGGCTCGATCGTGGCCTACGCCATGGGCATCACCGACCTCGACCCCATCCCGCACGGCCTGATCTTCGAGCGCTTCCTCAACCCCGAGCGCGTCTCCATGCCCGATGTCGACATCGACTTCGACGAGCGTCGGCGCGCCGAGGTCATCCGGTACGTGACGGAGAAGTACGGCGCCGACAAGGTCGCCATGATCGGCACCTACGGCACCATCAAGGCCAAGAACGCCATCAAGGACTCCGCCCGCGTCCTCGGTTACCCGTACGCCATGGGCGACCGCATCACCAAGGCCATGCCCGCCGACGTCCTCGGCAAGGGCATCCCGCTCTCCGGCATCACCGACCCCGCGCACCCGCGCTACAGCGAGGCCGGCGAGGTCCGCGGGATGTACGAGAACGAGCCGGACGTGAAGAAGGTCATCGACACCGCGCGCGGCGTCGAGGGCCTGGTCCGGCAGATGGGCGTGCACGCGGCCGGCGTGATCATGTCCAGCGAGACGATCACCGACCACGTCCCGGTCTGGGTCCGCGCCTCCGACGGCGTCACCATCACACAGTGGGACTACCCGAGCTGTGAGTCGCTCGGCCTGCTGAAGATGGACTTCCTGGGTCTGCGCAACCTGACCATCATGGACGACGCCGTCAAGATGGTGAAGGCCAACAAGGGTCTCGACATCGACCTGCTGGCCCTCCCGCTGGACGACCCCACGACCTTCGACCTGCTCCAGCGCGGCGACACCCTCGGCGTGTTCCAGTTCGACGGCGGACCCATGCGCTCGCTGCTGCGCCTGATGAAGCCCGACAACTTCGAAGACATCTCCGCCGTCTCGGCCCTCTACCGGCCGGGCCCGATGGGCATGAACTCGCACACCAACTACGCGCTGCGCAAGAACAAGCAGCAGGAGATCACGCCGATCCACAAGGAGCTGGAGGAGCCCCTCGAAGAGGTCCTGGCCGTCACCTACGGCCTGATCGTCTACCAGGAGCAGGTGCAGAAGGCCGCCCAGATCATCGCGGGCTACTCGCTCGGCGAGGCCGACATCCTCCGCCGCGTCATGGGCAAGAAGAAGCCCGACGAACTGGCGAAGAACTTCACCATCTTCCAGGCCGGCGCCCGCAAGAACGGCTACAGCGACGAGGCCATCCAGGCCCTGTGGGACGTCCTGGTCCCCTTCGCCGGCTACGCGTTCAACAAGGCCCACTCGGCCGCGTACGGACTGGTCTCGTACTGGACCGCCTACCTCAAGGCCAACTACCCGGCCGAGTACATGTCCGCGCTCCTCACCTCGGTGCGGGACGACAAGGACAAGTCGGCGATCTACCTCAACGAGTGCCGCCGCATGGGCATCAAGGTGCTCCCGCCGAACGTCAACGAGTCCCAGGCGAACTTCGCCGCCCAGGGTGACGACGTGATCCTCTTCGGCCTCACCGCCGTCCGCAACGTCGGCCAGAACGTGGTGGATTCGATCATCCGCTGCCGCAAGTCCAAGGGGAAGTACACCTCCTTCCCCGACTTCCTGGACAAGGTCGAGGCGGTCGTCTGCAACAAGCGCACCGTCGAATCCCTGATCAAGGCCGGCGCCTTCGACACGATGGGGCACACCCGCAAGGGCCTCACCGCGCACTACGAGCCGATGATCGACAACGTGGTCGCGGTCAAGCGCAAGGAGGCCGAGGGCCAGTTCGACCTCTTCGGCGGCATGGGCGACGAGAGCGCCGACGACGGGCCGGGCTTCGGCCTGGACGTGGAGTTCTCCGACGTGGAGTGGGAGAAGGCCTATCTGCTCGCGCAGGAGCGCGAGATGCTCGGCCTCTACGTCTCGGACCATCCCCTCTTCGGCATCGAGCACGTCCTCAACGACAAGGCCGACGCCGCCATCTCCCAGCTGACCGGCGGCGAGCACGCCGACGGTGCGATCGTGACGATCGGCGGCATCATCTCGGGCCTGCAGCGCAAGATGACCAAGCAGGGCAACGCCTGGGCCATCGCCACCGTCGAGGACCTGGCGGGCTCCATCGACTGCATGTTCTTCCCCGCCACCTACCAGCTGGTCTCCACCCAGCTCGTCGAGGACGCGGTCGTGTTCGTCAAGGGCCGGCTCGACAAGCGCGAGGACATCCCGCGGCTGGTCGCGATGGAGCTGATGGTTCCCGACCTGTCCAACGCGGGCACCAATGCGCCCGTGATCATCTCCATCCCCACCGTGAAGGTCACCCCGCCGATGGTCGAGCGCCTCGGCCAGGTGCTCACCCACCACCGGGGTTCCACCGAGGTGCGCATCAAGCTCCAGGGGCCGCGCAAGACGACCGTGCTCCGGCTCGACCGGCACCGGGTGACGCCCGACCCGGCGCTCTTCGGTGACCTGAAACAGCTCCTCGGCCCGTCCTGCCTGGCCGGCTGAGCCCTAGGGCCTGCCGTCACATTCCCGTCTGCCCCGCGACGCCTGGCACGCACTCTCGCCGTGCCGGGCGAAAGCCCAAGTACGTCCAGTACGAGGACTTCCGCCCGGCACGCCGAGAGCACGCACCAGACGCCGCGGGGCCGCCCTTCGGGCGACGACGGGAATGTGACGGCAGGCCCTGGGCCGCGACGGCCCGACAGCGCGAGGGGCGCGCCCGCCGAATGCGGGCGCGCCCCTCAAGCGCACCGAAGCGCCGGTCAGTTGTGGCCGAAGCGCTTCTGCTTGCCCTTACGGGCCAGGTCGCCGGGGGTCACTTGGCTCTGCCGCTGCTCGGACTGGGCCTCGATCGAGGACTTCTGCGCCTGCTGAGTGCTCTTTTCAGCCGATTGGGCCTGCTGCCTGGACCGGTCCTGTTTCTTGTTCTTGGCCATGCCGGTATGCCTCCACATCGGGGTGACCCCCCTTTCGCACACCCTTGCACGCACCGCCGAACCGCGCATTTCGGGTAATTACCGTGAGTGATAGGGACACTTGTCGACTGTTACCCGTATCCGCCACGCCGATGATCCAGTTCGGACTGATAACCCCCGCGCGGTCGGGCAGACTCCAGGGAAAGCCGAAAGCCCGGAGCGCCGGGGCACCACTGTGCCGGGGGGACGACCGTGCTGCCGGCCGGCCCCGACCCATGGAGAGAGGTGGACCGTGGACCGCTGCGTCGTCCTGGTCGACGCCGGCTATCTGCTGGGCGCCGCCGCGAGCCTGCTGGCCGGGGAGCCCGCCCGGTCGCGCATCACGGTCGACCACGCAACGCTCATCCAGGGCCTGCGCGAACGCGCCGAGGCCGACACCGAACGCCCGTTGCTGCGCATCTACTGGTTCGACGGCGCCCCCGACCGGGTTCCCCAGCCCGAGCACCGCCGGCTGCGCGTCATGCCGCGCGTCACCGTCCGGCTCGGCGCCCTGACCCGCAGCGACGGCCGCTGGGCCCAGAAGGGCGTGGACGCGGCCATGCACGCCGAACTCACCGAGCTCGCCCGCAACAGGGCGTGCTCCGACATCGTGCTCGTCACCGGCGACGGCGACCTGCTGCCCGGCCTGATGTCCGCCAAGGAACACGGGGTCGCCGTCCACCTGTGGGCCGTCCAGGCCGCCGACGGCGACTACAACCAGTCCGAGGACCTCGTCGCCGAGGCCGACGAGCGGCGCGTGCTCGACCGCACCTGGATCACCCGGGCGGTCCGGGCCAAGGAGCTCACCGGCCCCTGCGCGCCGCAGCCGGCGCCCCGGCCCGAGATCGCGGCCATCCTCTCCGCCCCGCTCCCCGAGAGCGCCGCGGCGGCGGCCGCCGCGGCCGCCCGCAACGGGGACTCCGGCACCGACACGGGCAACGGCTCCCGGCCCGCGGCGGCCGCCGCGCTCCCCGGGAGCGCGGGGCCCGAGCGCACGGGCGACACGCCCGGCAGCCGCGGGGTGCCCACGCCGAAGGACCTCGCGAGCCTGGGCCGCGGCCCCGCGGCCCAGGCCAACGGGCAGCCGCCCGCGGTGAGTACCGGGGCCTCGCCCAACGCGACCCTGCGCTGGTCGTCCGACAAGGGCTGGGTCGAGCGGAGCGGCCCGGGCAACGGCCTGGGGGAGACCCCCGAGACCGCCTCCCTGCCCACGCTGGCCCAGCTCACCAGCGCGGAACAGCGCTGGGCCGACCGCGAGGAGGACATCACCACCGTCGGCGGCGACCCCTTCGAGGTGGGCCAGGTCTTCGCCCGGCGCTGGACCGAGCGCATCACGGACTCCGTCCACCTGCAGCACCTGTCGACGGAATACCCGCGGATTCCCCACCGCATCGACGGCGAGCTGCTGCGGTACGCAGCCCGCTTCGGGCTGCTGGCGCACAAGGACGACCAGATCGACGAGCACGACCGCTATGCGATTCGTGCCGGGTTCTGGCGCGAGATCGACGCGCGAACGGCGGCGGAGCACGCACCGGCTGGGGATTAGAGGTGCCCCGGTCCCGCCCCTTCACCGTTTCTTGGGGGGCAAGCCCCCCAAGCCCCCCGATCTCGGGGGCTCTGCCCCCGGACCCCCGGACTTGGGCTCGCGCCCCGAAGGGGCGCGGGGAACTGCGCGATCAGCCACAGACGGCCCGCACCGTCCCCGCAGCCGGGGCGCAGCCCCCGTGGCGAGCCGCGCCGCCCAGGCGCGTAACCTCATAGCTCGTGAGAACGGTCGCGAAACAGGCGGAGCGGGCTGCAAGCCCCACGGTGTGCACCGTGCGCGGCCTCGTCAAGACCTACCCCGCCGCGCGCGGCCGCCGCGGCGCACCCGGCACCGGGGCCGTGCAGGCCAGCGCCGGCATCGACCTCGACATCCGGCGCGGCGAGATCTTCGGGCTGCTCGGCCCGAACGGCGCCGGCAAGACCACGCTCGTCCGCCAGCTCACCGGCCTGCTGCGGCCCGACGCGGGCCGCGTCGAACTGCTCGGCCACGACCTCGTCCGGCACCCCGAGCGCGCCGCCCGGCTCGTCGGCTACCTCGGCCAGCACTCCACCGCGCTCGACGAGCTG
Organism: Streptoverticillium reticulum; assembly: GCF_047456005.1. Taxonomy (NCBI): domain Bacteria; kingdom Bacillati; phylum Actinomycetota; class Actinomycetes; order Kitasatosporales; family Streptomycetaceae; genus Streptomyces; species Streptoverticillium reticulum. Next base: position 6,186,846 of record NZ_CP179755.1, read on the forward strand.
ACCGTCTCCCTCGCCGCCGAGACCACCGGCCGGCTGCGCGGGCTGGACCTGCGCGCCGCCCGCGCCGAGCGCGACGCCGTCCTGGAGGAGCTCGGGCTCACCGCCATCGCCTCGCGGCCGCTGAAGAAGCTCTCCGGCGGCCAGCGCCGCCTCGCCTGCTTCGCCGCCGCGCTGGTCGGCGACCGGCCCGTGCTGATCCTCGACGAGCCCACCACCGGCATGGACCCCGTGGCCCGCCGCGCCGTCTGGTCCGCCGTCGACCGGCGGCGCGCCGAGCGCGGCGCCACCGTGCTGCTCGTCACCCACAACGTCATCGAGGCCGAGACCGTCCTGGACCGGGTCGCCGTCCTGGAGAGCGGCCGGATCATCGCCTGCGACACCCCGGCCGGGCTCAAGCAGCTCGTCGGCGACGAGGTCCGGGTCGACCTCGTCTGGCGCACCGATCCTCCGCTGGACGTCCCCGAGGTCGCCGCCCTGCGCGGCGCGGCGACCGAGGCCGGGCGCCGCTGGTCGCTGCGGCTCGGGCCCGCCGAGGCGCGCGCCGCCGTCGCCGCCGTCACCGGCGGTCCCGCCTTCGCCGCGCTCGACGACTTCACGCTCGCCACGCCCAGCCTGGAGGACGTCTATCTGGCGCTGGGCGGTCGTACGGAGGGTTTGGTAAAGGGATGAGCGCTGTGACCACCGGGGTGGTGCCGGGGCAGAGCCGCGAGCGCGGCGACGCCCGGGCCCGGGCCGGGGACGGCGAGGCCGCCCCGCTCGGCCCGCGGGCCCGGTTGCTGCCCGCGCTGGCCGCGGTCTACCGTGCCCAGCTGTCGCGTGCCCGCGTGGCGCGGATACCGCTGCTGTTCGTGGCGACCTTCCAGTCCGTCGGCATCATGATCCTGATGCGCGGCGTCGTGGACGGCGGGGACGCGGCGCGGGCCGTCGTGTCCGGCTCCAGCGTGCTGGTCGTGGCGTTCGTCGCGCTCAACCTCCTGGCCCAGTACTTCGGACAGCTGCGCGCCGGCGGCGGGCTCGACCACTACGCGACGCTGCCGGTGCCGCCCGCCGCGGTGGTGCTCGGCGCGGCCGGGGCCTACGCGTCCTTCACCGTGCCCGGCACGGCCGTCACGGCCGTCGTGGGCAGCGTGCTGTTCAAGCTGCCGCTGGGGCACCTGTGGGTGCTGGCCGCGGTGATCCCGCTCGCCGGGGCCGCGCTCTCCGGGCTCGGCGCGGCGCTGGGACTGCTCGCGCCGCGCCAGGAACTGGCCACGCTGGCCGGCCAGTTGGGCATGTCCGCGGCGCTGCTGCTGGGCGTGCTGCCGGCCTCGCACATGCCGATGCCGGTCGCCCTCGCGCGCGACCTGCTGCCCTCCACCTACGGGGTGGAGGCGCTGGCCCGCAGCTTCGACGCGCACCCCGACTGGCTGCTGGTCGCCGCCGACCTCGGCGTCTGCGCGGCCGTCGGCGTGGTGTCGCTGGCCGCGGCCACCTGGGCCTTCCGCCGGGCGGCGGTGCGGTGACGCGCCGCACCGCGCCGGCCTGGCACGATGACGGGGTGACCGCATCGCTCTCCCCGCACGACCAGCCCGCCGTTCCCGAGGAACCGCCGCCCGCCGCCCCCGCGCACGACCTGCGCACCGAGGCGCGGCAGTCCGCCGTCGTCCTGGCGGCCGTGACGGTGTCCGGGCTGCTGCTGGGGCTGCTGTGGCTGTGGCTGGCGCCGCGGGTGCCGCTGATCTCGGACGGCAAGGCGGTGTACCTGCGCAACTCGGAGGGCGAGCAGGCCGTCGGCGCGGACGGCGTCTTCGCCTTCCTGGGGCTCGGGTTCGGCGCGGTGAGCGCGGCGCTGGTCTTCTGGTTCCGCCGCAGCGGCGGCATCGCCGTGGTGGTCGGACTGGCGGTGGGCTCGCTGCTGGCCTCGCTGATCGGCTGGCGGCTGGGCGTCTGGCTGGGGCCGACGCCGGACGTGGCCGCGCACGCGCGGGCCGTGGGCAAGGGGGTCGTCTTCGACGGGCCGCTGAAGCTGGGGGCCAAGGGCACGCTGTTGGCGTGGCCCTTGGCCGCGATGGCGGTGCACTTGGGCCTTACGGCCCTGTTCGGGCCCAGGGATCCGGAGCCGGTGCCGCATTGGCCGGCGGCCGAGGCTCCGCCGGAGGCCTAGCGCCCCGCACGGGGCGCCCGTCAGGGGCGCGGTTCCCCCGGACTGGGGGCTGGGGCTTGCCCCAGGAAAACGGCGAAGGGGCGGGACCGGGGCCCCGAACCCCCTACGCCGGCCGCCTCCCGTGGTTGGCCCGGCCCTTCTTCAGGCGCCACCTCCGCTTGCGGGTCCGCTTGGACATGGGCATCCCCTCCTCTACCCCTCGGTGGTAGCCGAGCGCAGCGGAACCGTCCAGGGGTCAGGCGCGCGCAATCGGTGCGACCACCGCCCCCGTGAGCGCCGCCAGGTCTCCCGGCGCGAGCTCCACCTCCAGGCCCCGGCGGCCCGCCGACACGCAGATCGTGGGGTGTGCGCCCGCCGACGCGTCCAGCGCCGTGCGCAGCCGCTTGCGCTGCCCGAGCGGGGAGATGCCGCCCCGTACGTACCCCGTGGTGCGCTCCGCGAGGGCCGGGTCGGCCATCGCGGCCCGCTTGCCGCCGAGCGCAGCGGCCAGGGCCTTGAGGTCCAGGGAGCCGGACACCGGCACGACCGCGACCGTCAGGCTGCCGTCGACGTCGGCCACCAGGGTCTTGAAGACCCTGCCCGGCTCGACGCCCATCGCCTGTGCGGCCTCCTCGCCGTAGGACGCCACGGCGGGGTCGTGCTCGTAGGCGTGCACGGAGAACGCCGTCCCGGCCTTCTCCAGGGCCACGATGGCGGGCGTCGAGCCCGCACCCTGCTTCTTCGTCTTCGCCAACGCGTCCGTCCCCTCGGTCAGTTGGGGCTGGTCGGCCGTCTGGTGAGCTCCACGGCCGGCAACGACGGGAGCTTACCGATCACGGCCGTCTCGGCGCGCAGCAACCTCAGCTCCTCCGCCAGCCGCGACGCGGTGTCCGGCGTCTGGAGCAGCCGCTGCTTGGCGGGGGTGTCCAGCACCGCCGCGGCCGCGACCAGATAGGACAGCACCGACGGCTCCCCGGGCAGATCCGCCTGCCCGGCCAGCGAGCGCTCGCTCGCTCCGGCCAGCCGCTTCTGGTACGCGCGGAACGCCCGCACCACGCCCGAGGCCAGGGCGCCCGCCTCGTCGCCCTGTTGCTCCGGGATCTCCTCGACCTCGCCCGTCAGATAGGGGCCGGTGGCGTCGACCGACAGCAGCCGGAAGCGGGTGGTGCCGCTGGCGAGGACCTCGTACGTGCCGTCCGGGCGCTCGCGGATGGTGGCCGCCTCGGCCATGCAGCCCACGGAGTAGAAGGACGTGAGGGGATCGGGGCCGAACCCGGACGCCGGCCCCGGCTCCGGGCGGGCCTGCTCGGGCAGGCCCGGCGCGGTGGGCGCGACCTCGCGGCCGTCGCGGATGGCGACGACGCCGAAGCGCCGCGGCATCTCCTCCGGCAGCGCCGACAGCTCGCGCATCATGGCGCGGTACCGCTGCTCGAAGACGTTGAGCGGAAGGACGAGCCCCGGGAAGAGCACCGAGTTCAGCGGGAAGATCGGAAGGCGAGCGCTGGTCACAGCCGGTAAGCCTAATGGCCAGCGCCGACAGGGTGCCGGGAGTTCACTGGCGGCGCAGCAGCCGGGAGGCCCCGGCGGCGACCGTCGTCGCCAGTACCCAGCCCAGCAGGATCAGCGCGGCCGACAGCCATTGGGCGAGGCCCGTGGTCTTCCAGGCCAGGCCCTGCCCGAGGTCGACGACCGGCAGCAGCAGGTCCAGGGTGTAGAGCTCGGGGTTCCAGGCGGGGCCCTCGTGCTCCTTGACCGGTTCGAAGTGCTGGTGGGAGAAGTAGAGCGTCCCCAGCGCCCACAGCACCGCCATCCACACCGCCGCCCGGCCCGGGCGGTAGCCGTAGGCCACGGCCCAGTCCTGCAGATAGCCCCAGGCCCGGCCGGCCAGGGGCAGCGTCTCGCGTCTGCGCCGCTGCTTGGCCAGCAGCACCTCGCGCGCGTCCTCGTCCTCCCCGCTGTCGCGCAGGGCGGCGGCCAGCCGCTCGTACGGCTCCGGCGCGTACTCGGGGGTGGCCGCGGCCACCCACTCCAGGCGCAGCGGGAGCGGGAAGCGGCCCAGGGGTATGAGGTTCTCGTAGAAGAAGCCGGCCATCGTCAGCCCGCCGGGGCCCGGCCAGCTGTCGTAGCGGTCCACCAGATTGGTGACCCGGGCCCCCGACAGCACGACCCGCCCGCGCTCCGGCCGGTCCCCGAGGAAGCGCAGCTCGGGCGTCTGGACGCGGCGCAGCGACAGTTCCTGGTCCGGCTGCATCACGAAGAGGGCCTGGCTCAGGTCCACCGCGTCGCCGAACCGCCCGTCGTCCAGCCGCGCCCCGCCGTGGCACTCGAAGCGCTGCACCCGCGTGCCCCGCTCGGGCGTGCCGGGGGTGATGCCGTACGGGGGAGTGCCGCCGGGGAAGGCGGAGCCGCTGATGCCGACCGCCGTGAGGTAGAGGGTGCGCTCCACGGTGAGCTGCGGGGCGTTGAGCGCGCGTCGCCCGTAGGGGTTGTGCAGGGCCGAGCCGCGCAGGCTCAGCGAGGCGCCGACGGTGGCGCCGCGCAGGCTCAGTTCCCCGTAGGAGCGCATCATCTCGGCCTGCAGGTCCTGCCCGACGGTCAGGCCGTCCGCGGCGACGGACACCCCGTGCCGGTCCCGGCGCACCACGGCCTGGTTGAGCAGCAGGTCCGTGCCGATGTGGGCGTCGGTCAGTCGGACGCCGTGCCGTATCACCGAGCGCGGCAGGTGCAGATCGCCCTCGGTGTGCAGCCGGGCGGCCTCCAGCCGGGGAATGGCGCAGCCGACCAGGCGCAGGGTGGTGAAGTGGCACTCGGGCAGCAGCAGCTGCTGGTCGAAGCGGCAGTTGTGCAGCTCGACGTAGGGGACGACGGTCCCGCCGGAGAGGTCGAGCCGGCCGGTGATCCGCACCCCGTTGAGCTTGAGCGCGGCCACCCGGCCGGGCAGCGCGGGCGGGCCGTCCAGGAGCAGCAGCGCGACGACCGTCGCGCGCACGCTGCGCTCGGGGCCCCAGGCGTGCGGGCCGTCCGGATCGTTGCGCTCGTGCTCGGCGGCCCGCAGGTCGTGGGTGCTGCCCTGGCGGAACGCCTGCCACATCCCCTGCTCGGCAGGGGTGAGATCCAGCCCGTGCGGAAGCCCGCCGTCCGTCTGCTCGGTCACCGCGCCCCCTTCCGTCACCCGTACGGCCGTGCTACGGATCCCCATTCCCCCTGTGGCGGCGCGGACACCGTCCGTGCAGGCGTATCAGAGGGTGGTCCGGAGAAACGTGCGACGGGACGGGTCTGAGACAATTGGCCGTGTGATTTCCCGAATCGATCTGCGCGGTGCTGCCTTCCCAGAAGGCGGTATCGACCGCGACCTGCTGCCCCGAGCCGAACTCGACGTTGCAGCCGCCCTGGAGAAGGTGCGGCCCATCTGCGAGGACGTGCATCATCGCGGCACCGCGGCCTTGATCGACTACGCGGAGAAGTTCGACGGCGTCACGATCGACCGCGTGCGGGTCCCCGCCGAGGCGATCACCCGTGCCCTGGAGGAGCTCGACCCGGCCGTCCGCGCCGCGCTCGAGGAGTCCATCCGGCGCGCCCGCATCGTCCACCGCGAGCAGCGCCGCACCGACCACACCACCCAGGTCGTGCCCGGCGGCACCGTCACCGAGCGCTGGGTGCCGGTGGAGCGCGTCGGGCTGTACGTGCCCGGCGGCCGGTCCGTCTACCCCTCGTCCGTCGTCATGAACGTCGTCCCGGCCCAGGAGGCCGGCGTCGGCTCGATGGCCGTCGCCTCGCCCCCGCAGGCCGATTTCGGCGGTCTGCCGCACCCGACGATCCTGGCCGCCTGCGCGCTGCTGGGCGTCGACGAGGTCTACGCGGCCGGCGGCGCCCAGGCGATCGCCATGTTCGCCTACGGCACCGACGAGTGCCGCCCGGTCACCATGGTCACCGGCCCCGGCAACATCTGGGTCGCCGCCGCCAAGCGGCTGCTCAAGGGCCGCATCGGCATCGACGCCGAGGCCGGCCCCACCGAGATCGCCATCCTCGCCGACGCCACCGCCGACCCGGTGCACGTCGCCGCGGACCTGATCAGCCAGGCCGAGCACGACCCGCTGGCCGCCTCCGTGCTCGTCACCGACTCCGAGGAGCTGGCGGCCGCGGTCGAGCAGGAGCTCAAGGTCCAGGTCGCCGCGACCAAGCACGTCGAGGACCGGATCCTCCCGGCCCTCACCGGCCGCCAGTCCGGCATCGTCCTCGTCGACGGCATCGACCAGGGCCTCGCGGTCGTGGACGCCTACGCCGCCGAGCACCTGGAGATCCAGACCGCGGACGCCTCCGCCGTCGCCGCCCGGGTGCGCAACGCGGGGGCGATCTTCGTCGGCCCGTACGCGCCCGTCTCGCTCGGCGACTACGCCGCCGGCTCCAACCACGTGCTGCCCACGGGCGGTTGCGCCTGCCACTCCTCCGGCCTCTCCGTGCAGTCCTTCCTGCGCGGCATCCACGTTGTCGACTACAGCCGCGAGGCCCTCGCCGAGGTGGCCGGGCACGTGGTGACGCTGGCCGAGGCCGAGGATCTGCCCGCACACGGTGCCGCTGTCAAGGCACGGTTCGACTGGAGGGTTCCGGAGAGCAAGTGACTGGTATCGACGATCTCCCCATCCGGGACGAACTGCGCGGCAAGTCCCCGTACGGCGCTCCCCAGCTCGACGTGCCCGTACGCCTGAACACCAACGAGAACCCCTACCCGCTGCCCGAGCCGCTCGTCGCCCGCATCGCCGAGCGCGTCGCCGAGGCGGCCCGGAACCTCAACCGCTACCCCGACCGGGACGCGGTCGAGCTGCGCACCGAGCTCGCCAAGTACCTCTCCCGCACCACGGGTTACGAGGTCACGCGGCAGCAGGTGTGGGCCGCCAACGGCTCCAACGAGGTCCTCCAGCAGCTGCTGCAGACCTTCGGCGGACCCGGCCGCACGGCCCTCGGCTTCGAGCCCTCGTACTCGATGCACGCGCTCATCTCGCGCGGCACCGGCACCGGCTGGATCCCCGGCCCCCGCCACGAGGACTTCACCATCGACACCGACGCGGCCGTCGCCGCGATCGCCGAGCACAAGCCCGACGTGGTCTTCATCTGCTCGCCCAACAACCCGACGGGCACGGCGGTCACCGAGGAGACGGTGCTGCGGCTGTACGAGGCCGCGCAGGCCGCCAAGCCGTCGGTCGTCGTCGTGGACGAGGCCTACGGCGAGTTCAGCCACCGCCCCTCGCTGCTCCCGCTGATCGAGGGCCGACCGCACCTGGTCGTCTCGCGCACCATGTCCAAGGCCTTCGGCGCGGCCGGGCTGCGCCTGGGCTACCTCGCGGCGCACCCCGCCGTCGTCGACGCCGTGCAGCTGGTCCGCCTGCCGTACCACCTCTCGTCGGTCACCCAGGCCACGGCCCTGGCCGCCCTGGAGTTCACCGACACGCTGCTCGGCTACGTCGAGCAGCTCAAGGCCGAGCGCGACCGCATCGTCACCGAGCTGCGCGCCATGGGCTGCGAAGTGACCGAGTCCGACGCCAACTTCGTGCAGTTCGGCCGCTTCCCCGACAGCCACACCGCCTGGCAGGCCATCCTCGACCAGGGTGTGCTGGTGCGGGACAACGGCGTACCGGGATGGCTCCGCGTCACCGCGGGCACCCCGGCCGAGAACGACGCGTTCCTCGAAGCGGTGCGCACCATTCGCAAGGAGAGCAACTCATGAACCCGCGTGTGGGCCGCGTTGAGCGCACCACCAAGGAGACGTCCGTGCTCGTCGAGATAGACCTCGACGGCACCGGCCAGGTCGACGTGTCCACCGGCGTCGGCTTCTACGACCACATGCTCGACCAGCTCGGCCGCCACGGCCTCTTCGACCTCACGGTCAAGACCGACGGCGACCTGCACATCGACACCCACCACACCATCGAGGACACCGCCCTCGCGCTCGGCGCCGCCTTCAAGCAGGCCCTCGGCGACAAGACCGGCATCTACCGCTTCGGCAACTGCACGGTCCCGCTGGACGAGTCGCTCGCCCAGGTCACCGTCGACCTCTCCGGCCGCCCCTACCTGGTGCACAGCGAGCCCGAGAACATGGCGCCGATGATCGGCGCCTACGACACGACGATGACCCGGCACATCCTGGAGTCCTTCGTCGCACAGGCCCAGATCGCCCTGCACGTCCACGTGCCCTACGGGCGCAACGCGCACCACATCGTCGAGTGCCAGTTCAAGGCCCTTGCCCGTGCCCTGCGTTACGCCTGCGAGCGCGACCAGCGCGCCGCCGGGATCATCCCGTCGACGAAGGGCGCCCTGTGAACTCCATCTCCACGCTGTTCATCCTGCTGGGCCTGTTCCTCCTCGGCGGCGTCTACTCCTTCTGGAAGCAGAAGATGTCCAAGAGCATCATCACGCTGCTCGCCGTCGGCTCGGCCATGTCGCTCGCCGCGGGCATCCTGCGCATCGAAGGACTGTGGTCATGAGCGGAAACGCGAAGAAGAAGGTCGTCGTCTTCGACTACGGCTTCGGCAACGTCCGTTCCGCCGAGCGCGCCCTCGCCCACGTCGGTGCGGACGTGGAGATCACCGGTGACTACGACAAGGCCATGAACGCCGACGGTCTGCTCGTCCCCGGCGTCGGCGCCTTCGCCGCCTGCATGCAGGGGCTGCGCTCCGCGCGCGGCGACTGGATCGTCGAACGCCGGCTGTCCGGCGGCCGCCCGGTCATGGGCATCTGCGTCGGCATGCAGATCCTCTTCGAGCGCGGCATCGAGCACGGCGTAGAGACCGACGGCCTCGACGAGTGGCCCGGCACCGTCGAGCCGCTCAAGGCGCCCGTCGTCCCGCACATGGGCTGGAACACCGTCGAACCGCCCGAGGGCACCCGGCTCTTCGCGGGCCTCGACGCCGACACCCGCTACTACTTCGTGCACTCCTACGCCGTGCGCGAGTGGAACTTCGTGGTCGGCAGCGACGTCATCCGCCCGCCGCTGGTCACCTGGGCCACGCACGGCGAGCCCTTCGTGGCCGCCGTCGAGAACGGGCCGCTGTGCGCCACGCAGTTCCACCCCGAGAAGTCCGGCGACGCCGGAGCCCAGCTGCTGACCAACTGGATCGAGACGCTCTGATGCCCACGCTTGAACTCCTCCCCGCCGTCGACGTCCGCGACGGCCAGGCCGTCCGCCTCGTCCACGGCGAGTCCGGCACGGAGACCTCCTACGGCGACCCGCTGACCGCCGCCCAGGCCTGGCAGCGCGCCGGCGCCGAGTGGCTGCACCTGGTCGACCTCGACGCCGCCTTCGGCACCGGGGACAACCGCGCACAGGTCGCCGAGGTCGTCCGCGCCATGGACATCAAGGTCGAGCTCTCCGGCGGCATCCGCGACGACGCCTCCCTCGCCGCGGCCCTCGCCACCGGCTGCACCCGCGTCAACCTCGGCACCGCCGCCCTGGAGAGCCCCGAGTGGGTCGCCAAGGTCATCGCCGAGCACGGCGACCGCATCGCCGTCGGCCTCGACGTCCGCGGCACCACCCTGCGCGGCCGCGGCTGGACCCGCGACGGCGGCGACCTCTACGAGACCCTGGCCCGCCTGGACTCCGAGGGCTGCGCCCGCTACGTCGTCACCGACATCGCCAAGGACGGCACCCTCCAGGGCCCCAACCTGGAGCTGCTGAAGAACGTCTGCGCCGCCACCGACCGGCCGGTCGTCGCGTCCGGCGGCGTCTCCTCCCTTGACGATCTGCGGGCTCTTGCCACCCTGGTACCGGAGGGTGTGGAAGGCGCCATCGTGGGCAAGGCCCTCTACGCCAAGGCGTTCACCCTGGAAGAGGCACTGGAGGCTGTGTCCGTATGACCGAATCCCCCGCGCCGCGGCGTGTGCAGTCGGACAGCTCCTGGGAGGAGACGATCGGATTCGCACGGGCCGTGGAGGCGGGGGACCGGGTCCTCGTCTCCGGCACGCTGCCCATCACCGGCGGCGTGATCCAGGGCGAGGGCGATCCCTACGAGCAGACGCTCGCGGCCTTCGGCAAGGCGCTGCACGCCCTGAAGGAGCTCGGACTCGGCATCGAGTCCGTCGTCCGCACCCGTATGTACCTGGCCCACGTGCGCGACGTGGACGCGGTCGGCCGCGCCCACAAGGAGCTCTTCGACGACGTCCGGCCGGCCTCGACCATGGTCGTGGTCTCCGGTTTCGTCGACTCCCGCGCGCTGGTCGAAGTAGAAGTAGAAGCCTTCCGAGGAGCAACGAGCACATGACCCTGGCGGTCCGAGTCATCCCCTGCCTGGACGTGGACAACGGCCGGGTCGTCAAGGGCGTCAACTTCCAGAACCTGCGCGACGCCGGCGACCCCGTCGAGATGGCCAGGGTCTACGGCGCCGAGGGCGCCGACGAGCTGACCTTCCTCGACATCACGGCCTCCTCCGGCAACCGCGAGACCACCTACGACGTCGTGCGCCGCACGGCCGAGCAGGTGTTCATCCCGCTGACGGTCGGCGGCGGCGTGCGCACCCCCGAGGACGTCGACAAGCTGCTCCGCGCCGGGGCCGACAAGGTCGGCATCAACACCGCCGCCATCGAGCGCCCCGACGTGATCCGCGAGATCGCCGAGCGGTTCGGCAGCCAGGTGCTGGTGCTGTCCGTGGACGCGCGACGGACCGCGTCCGGCAGCTTCGAGGTCACCACGCACGGCGGCCGCCGCGGCACCGGCATCGACGCGGTCGAGTGGGCGCACCGCGCCGCCGAACTGGGCGCCGGCGAGATCCTGCTGAACTCCATGGACGCGGACGGCACGAAGGACGGCTACGACACGGAGATGATCCGGGCGGTGCGGAAGCATGTCACCGTGCCGGTGATCGCGAGTGGTGGTGCGGGGCGCCTTGAGCACTTTGCTCCGGCGGTGGAGGCGGGGGCCGATGCGGTGCTGGCCGCGTCGGTGTTCCACTTCGGCGATCTTCGGATCGGGGACGTCAAGGGTTCGCTGCGGGATGCGGGGCATCCGGTGCGGTGAGCTTCGGCTGCGGGCCGGTCGTGGCTGGTCGCGCAGTTCCTCGCGCCCCTTCGGGGCGCTAGATGCCCAGCTTCGCCGCCCCCAGCTTGGCCACGGCCATCTCGTCGCCCTCCAGCTCCACCTTGGCCGCCTTCTGGCGGCCGAAGGCGAACAGGGTCAGCTCGGTCGGCTCACCGGTCACCGTGACCACCGGAGCCCCCTTCCGGGCCACCGCGGTCCGTCCGTCGGGGCGCCGCAGCACCAGGCCGACCGGCGAGCGGCGGCCCAGCACCCGGGCCATCGCCTCCAGGCGGGTCCACAGGGCGTCCGCGAAGACCGGGTCCACCGAGCGCGGCGTCCAGTCCGGCCGGGCCCGGCGCACGTCCTCGGTGTGCACGTAGAACTCCACCGTGTTCGCCGCCTCGTCGATCTGCTTGAGGGCGAACGGCGAGACCTTCGGCGGCCCGCTCCTGACGAGCTGCACCAGCTCCTCGTACGGCTTCGCCGCGAACTCCGCCTGCACCCGCTCCAGCCGGGCCGCCAGCGGCTTGAACAGCACGCCGGCCGCGGCGTCGGCACGGCGCTCGCGCACCACCACGTGTGCGGCGAGATCACGGGCGTTCCAGCCCTCGCAGAGCGTCGGGGCGTCGGGGCCCGAGGTCTCCAACAGGTCGGCGAGGAGCAGGCGTTCGCGCTGCGCGTGGGTCGACATGGCGCCAGCCTACGGCCGCCGCGGCAGAATGGGGGGCATGACAGGCAATTCCTCCGCTCTCGACCCGGCCGTCGCCGCGCGCCTCAAGCGCACCGCCGACGGTCTGGTCCCCGCCGTCGCCCAGCAGTACGACACCGGTGAGGTGCTCATGCTCGGCTGGATGGACGACGAGGCCCTCCACCGCACCCTCACCACCGGCCGCTGCACCTACTGGAGCCGCAGCCGGCAGGAGTACTGGGTCAAGGGCGACACGTCCGGCCACGTCCAGCACGTGAAGTCCGTGGCCCTGGACTGCGACGGAGACACCCTCCTGGTCAAGGTCGACCAGGTGGGCCCGGCATGCCACACGGGCACGAGGACGTGCTTCGACGGGGACGTCATCCTGAGCGCCCCGTAAGGGGCGCGAGGCTGTGACATTGTGCGGCTCCGCCGCGTGGGCGCGACCAGCCACAACGAACCCGCAGTCGAACCCCGACGCCAAACAGAGCCGCTAGGCTCCCAGGGCATGGCTGCCAAGCACGAGGGCATCAGCCCCGACGCCGAGACCTTCCGGATGCTCGCGAAGGACCGCCGCGTCATCCCGGTCACCCGCCGTTTCCTCGCCGACGGGGACACCCCCGTCGGCCTCTACCGCAAGCTCGCCGCCGAGCGCCCCGGCACGTTCCTGCTGGAGTCCGCCGAGAACGGCCGCACCTGGGCCCGATACTCCTTCATCGGCGTCCGCAGCTCCGCCACGCTCACCGTCCGCGACGGGCAGACCCACTGGCTCGGCACCCCGCCCGTCGGCGTCCCCGTCGACGGGGACCCGCTGGATGCGCTGCGGGCCACCGTCGAGGCCCTGCACACCCCGCGCGACCTGATAGAGGGTGCGGGACTTCCGCCGTTCACCGGCGGCATGGTGGGCTACCTCGGCTACGACATCGTCCGCCGCCTGGAGAGGATCGGCGAGCACGGCCGGGACGAGCTGGGCCTGCCCGAGCTGACCATGCTGCTCACCTCGGACCTCGCCGTCCTGGACCACTGGAGCGGCAGCGTCCTGCTGATCGCCAACGCGATCAACCACAACGACCTGTCGACGGGCATCGACGAGGCCTACGCCGATGCCGTCGCCCGGCTCGACGCCATGGCCGCCGACCTGCGCAGGCCGGAGCCCACGCAGCCCGTCGCCCTGCCCGCCTCCGAACTGCCCGAGTACACCGCGCGCTGGGGCGGCCCGGACTACATGACGGCCGTCGACGACATCAAGGAGCGCATCCGCGCGGGCGAGGCCTTCCAGGTCGTGCCCTCGCAGCGGTTCGAGACCCCGTGCACGGCCTCGGCCCTGGACGTCTACCGGGTGCTGCGGGCCACGAACCCGAGCCCGTACATGTACCTGTTCCGATTCCCCCACGGGGAAGGAGGGGCGTTCGACGTGGTCGGGTCCAGCCCCGAGGCGCTGGTCAAGGTCGAGGACGGGCACGCCATGGTGCACCCCATCGCGGGGACGCGCCCGCGCGGCGCCACGCCGCAGGCGGACGCCGCGCTCGCCGAGGAGCTGATGGCCGACCCCAAGGAGCGCGCCGAGCACCTGATGCTCGTCGACCTCGGGCGCAACGACCTCGGCCGGGTCTGCGAGCCCGGCAGTGTCGAGGTCGTCGACTTCATGTCGGTCGAGCGCTACAGCCACGTGATGCACATCGTCTCCACCGTCACCGGCCGCCTGGCCCCCGGCCGCACCGCTTTCGACGTGCTGACCGCCTGCTTCCCCGCGGGCACCCTCTCCGGCGCCCCCAAGCCGCGGGCCATGCAGATCATCGAGGAGCTGGAGCCCACCCACCGGGGGCTGTACGGCGGCTGCGTCGGCTACCTGGACTTCGCCGGGGACTCCGACACCGCCATCGCCATCCGCACGGCCCTGCTGCGCGACGGCACCGCCTACGTCCAGGCCGGCGCCGGCGTGGTCGCCGACTCCGACCCGGCGGCCGAGGACGCCGAGTGCCGCAACAAGGCCGCCGCGGTGCTGCGCGCCGTGCACACCGCCAACCGGCTTGCACCGTGAGCCCCGTGAGCGTGCCGGGCACCCCGGTCGCGCGGGCCGGAAATCGCCGGGGGATAGTGGAACCGTGAGCGCAGCAGTACCCCACCCCCGTCCCCAGGCCGAGTCCGCCACCCCCCGTGCGCGGCGCGGCGGCCGGCGCAGTGTCGCCGTCGCCCTGCCGTCCGGTGCCGCCGGTGCGGCGCTCGTGCTGCTCGCGGGCGGCCGCACCTGGGCCGAGGGCGCGGCCGCCGTCGCCCGCGGCACCCTGCCCCGGCACGCCACCGGCCAGGACATCAGCGGCCTGCCCACGGCGCTGGCCGTCGTCGGGCTGGCCGCCCTGGTGGCCGTCTTCGCGGTGCGCGGGGCCGGGCGGCTGCTCGTCGCCGCGCTGCTCGCGCTGAGCGGCGCGGGCGTCGTCGCGGGCGCCGTCACGGGCGCCTCGGACACCGGTGCGCTGGACCAGAAGGCCGCCAAGGTCAACGGCCTGACCGAGGCGACCGTCCAGGGCGTCACCCACACCGCCTGGCCGTGGGTCGCCCTCGCGGGCGGTGCCCTGCTGCTCCTGGCCGGGCTGGTCGCCCTGCGGTACGGCCGCGACTGGCCCGCCATGTCCGGCCGCTACGAGCGCGACGGCGCCCCCCGCCCGCGGCGCACCGCCGCGGTACCCGACCCCGACCGCCCCGAGGACCTGTGGAAGGCCCTCGACCGCGGCGAGGACCCCACGGGCGGGGCCGGCCGGTGACGCCGCCCGTGACGCGGCCGGGACACGCCCACCCCGGAGCGGACCGGCACGGCGCGTACGGAACAATGTCCCGGAGTGATCTCTGCGCCCGCAGGCGCGATACAGCAACGAGGAGTCAGTCTCATGTCGGGTAGCAGCCACGGACACACCCCGGCCGCGTGGACCGGTGTCATCATCGCCTTCATCGGCTTCTGCGTCTCCGGCGCGTTCGTCGTGATGGCCAAGCCGGTGGGCTTCTGGGCCGGAATGGTCATCGTCCTGCTCGGCGGTGTCGTCGGCATGATCATGCGCGCCATGGGCATGGGGCAGCCGAAGACCCAGGCGCAGACGCAGGGCTGACCTCCGGTCCTCTCCCTCCCTCCCTCCCGCAAAGGCGCGGCCCAGGACCGTACGGACGGCAACACCGCCCGTACGCCCGTCCTGAGCTGCGCTTTCGTGCTGTGCGGGGGAGACTCGGCAGCGTGCGGGAACTTCAATCCCCGCTGCGCCGCCTCGCCGCCCCGCTCGGTGTCGCCGCGGGGCTCGCGGCGGCCGTGGCGTACGTGGGCGCCGTGGACCCGGGCCGGCCGGGCCGGTACCCGGTCTGCCCGCTGCTGCACTGGACGGGCCTGTACTGCCCGGGCTGCGGCGGCCTGCGCGGCCTGCACGCCCTCGCGCACGGCGACCTCGCCGGCGCACTCGGCGCCAATGCGCTCGCCGTGGCCGCGTACGCCGCCTTCGCCGGGTTCTGGGCCGTGTGGTGTGTCCGGGCGCTGCGCGACGGGAGGGGGATGCGGGTGGCGCTGCGCCCGTGGGCCTGGTGGGCGCTCGGCGGGCTCGTCCTGGCGTTCACGGTCGCGCGGAACCTGCCCTTCGGGGCGGCGCTGGTGCCGGGCGGCCTTTAGCCTGTCCGGCGGATCTTGGTGACGCGGCACTGCGGCGCCCCGTAAGGGGCGCGGGGAACTGCGCGACCAGCCACGACGGCCCGCAGTTGAAGTCCCGGGGCTTCGCCCCGGCCCCCGGGCAGTGCGTCGGCTGCAGGCCGTCGGTGGCTGGTCGCGCAGTTCCCCGCACCCCCTACGGGGCGCACCGCGTCAACCGGATGCGAATCCTTCGCCCTCCGGCAAGTACCATCGCAGTGCCTGGTGAGGTGAGCTTGTGCCGCACCAGCCCAGACCAGCCGAGTCCGGAAGGGGGCCGCTCGCGTGAGTGTGCTCGACGAGATCATCGACGGAGTCCGTGCCGACCTCGCGGAGCGGCAGGCGAGCGTCAGCCTCGACGAGCTCAAGGAGCGCGCGGCCAAGGCGCCACAGGCCAAGGACGGCGCCGCCGCGCTGCGCGGCGAGAACGTCAGCGTGATCTGCGAGGTCAAGCGCTCCAGCCCGTCCAAGGGCGCGCTGGCCGCGATCGCCGACCCCGCGGGCCTGGCCGCCGACTACGAGGCGGGCGGCGCCGCCGTCATCAGCGTGCTGACCGAGCAGCGCCGCTTCGGCGGTTCGCTGGCCGACCTGGAGGCCGTCCGCGCCCGGGTCGACATCCCGGTCCTGCGCAAGGACTTCATCGTCACCGCCTACCAGCTGTGGGAGGCCCGCGCCTACGGCGCCGACCTGGCCCTGCTGATCGTCGCCGCGCTGGAGCAGGAGGCCCTGGTCTCCCTGATCGAGCGGGCCGAGTCGATCGGCCTCACCCCGCTCGTCGAGGTGCACGACGAGGAGGAGGCCCGGCGCGCGGTCGACGCCGGCGCCCGGGTCATCGGCGTCAACGCCCGCAACCTGAAGACCCTCGAGGTGGACCGGGACAACTTCGCCCGGGTCGCCCCCGAGATCCCGGACGGCATCATCAAGATCGCCGAGTCCGGCGTGCGCGGCCCGCACGACCTGATCGCCTACGCGAACGAGGGCGCCGACGCGGTACTCGTCGGCGAGTCCCTGGTGACGGGGCGCGACCCGAAGGGCGCGGTCGCCGACCTCGTCGCGGCGGGCGCCCACCCGGCCCTGCGGCACGGCAGGAGCTGACCGGCGATGCGGGCGTACGCGCGACTGGCCCGGGGGTGCCGCCCCCGGGGCTGCCGTGCGCCCGCGCGGCGCGTGCTGGGACGGCGCGTGCGGTACCACATCGGCTGTGAGCCGGGACAGATCAACGGACGGCGATGGCGGCAGTCGGCTGCTTCGTAGCCGATCCCTGCCCGAAATCCAGTCGTCAGCCATCCCAGGAGACAGCCATGTCCTCCGAGTTCTTCGTTCCCGACCCCGAGGGTCAAGTCCCCACTCCCGAAGGCTACTTCGGGGCGTTCGGCGGCAAGTTCATCCCCGAGGCCCTCGTCGCCGCCGTCGACGAGGTGGCCGCCGAGTACGAGAAGGCCAAGGCCGACCCGGCCTTCGCCGCCGAGCTCAACGACCTGATGGTCAACTACACCGGGCGCCCCAGCGCCCTCACCGAGGTGCCGCGCTTCGCCGAACACGCGGGCGGCGCCCGGGTGTTCCTCAAGCGCGAGGACCTCAACCACACCGGCTCCCACAAGATCAACAACGTCCTCGGCCAGGCCCTGCTCACCAAGCGCATGGGCAAGACCCGCGTCATCGCCGAGACGGGCGCCGGCCAGCACGGCGTCGCCACCGCCACCGCCTGCGCGCTCTTCGGCCTCGAGTGCACCATCTACATGGGCGAGGTCGACACCAGGCGCCAGGCGCTGAACGTCGCCCGGATGCGGATGCTCGGCGCCGAGGTCATCGCGGTCACGTCCGGCAGCCGCACGCTGAAGGACGCCATCAACGAGGCCTTCCGCGACTGGGTCGCCAACGTCGACCGCACGCACTACCTGTTCGGCACGGTCGCCGGACCGCACCCCTTCCCGGCCCTGGTGCGCGACTTCCACCGCGTCATCGGCGTCGAGGCGCGCCGCCAGATCCTGGAGCGCGCCGGCCGGCTGCCGGACGCCGCCCTCGCCTGCGTCGGCGGCGGCTCCAACGCCATCGGCCTCTTCCACGCGTTCCTCCCCGACGCCGGCGTCCGCCTCGTCGGCTGCGAGCCGGGCGGCCACGGCGTGCCGACCGGCGAGCACGCCGCCACCCTCACCGCCGGCACCCCCGGCATCCTGCACGGCTCGCGCAGCTACGTCCTGCAGGACGAGGACGGCCAGATCACCGAGCCGTACTCGATCTCGGCCGGCCTGGACTACCCCGGCATCGGCCCGGAGCACTCGTACCTGAAGGACATCGGCCGCGCCGAGTACCGCGCCGTCACCGACGACGAGGCCATGCAGGCGCTGCGCCTGCTGTCCCGCACCGAGGGCATCATCCCGGCCATCGAGAGCGCGCACGCCCTCGCGGGCGCGCTCGAGGTCGGCCGCGAACTGGGCCCGGAGGGCCTGCTCCTGGTCAACCTCTCCGGGCGCGGCGACAAGGACATGGACACGGCGGCCCGCTACTTCGGGCTGTACGACAACGAGACCGAGGGGGCGAAGTGATGGCCGGAAACCTGGAGTTGCTGAGCGACGTCATCGCCCGGGCGAAGGCGGAGAACCGCGCCGCCCTCGTCGGCTACCTGCCCGCCGGCTTCCCGACCGTCGACGACGGCGTGCGCGCCGTCACCGCGATGATCGAGGGCGGCTGCGACATCGTCGAGATCGGGCTGCCGCACAGCGACCCGGTCCTGGACGGCCCGGTCATCCAGACCGCCGACGACATCGCCCTGCGGGGCGGGGTGCGGATCACGGACGTCATCGACACCGTCCGCCGGGCGCACAAGGCATCCGGTGCACCCATTTTGTGCATGACGTACTGGAACCCGGTCGACCGCTACGGCACCGAGCGGTTCGCCGCGGACCTCGCCGCCGCCGGGGGAGCGGGCTGCATCCTGCCCGACCTCCCGGTCGAGGAGTCCGAGGTGTGGCGCAAGGCCGCCGAACAGCACGGCCTGGCCACGGTGTTCGTGGTCGCGCCGAGCAGCCGCGACGAACGCCTCGCCAAGATCACCGCGGCGGGCAGCGGCTTCGTCTACGCCGCCTCGCTCATGGGCGTCACCGGCACCCGGGAGTCCGTCGGCCGCGAGGCCGAGGACCTGGTGCGGCGCACCCGCGCCGTCACCGACCTGCCGGTCTGTGTCGGCCTGGGCGTCTCCAACGCCCGGCAGGCGGCGGAGGTGGCCCGGTTCGCGGACGGCGTGATCGTCGGCTCGGCCTTCGTCAAGCGCCTGCTGGACGCACCGGACCTGGAGTCGGGCCTGGCCGCGGTGCGCACCCTCGCGGGTGAACTGGCGGAGGGCGTGCGCAAGCGCGCGTAACTCGTTCGAAGGAACCGGCGGCCGGGGGAGTCCTGAGGGACTCCCCCGGTTCGTTGTAACCGGACGTGAGCCAGAAGAACAGCGACGGAAAGCGCAGCGCCCGCGAGCGCCTGCAGGAACAGCGCCGGATCGAAGAGTCCCGCGCCAAGCGCAAGCGGACCCTGATCGCCGCTGTCGTGGTGGTGGCGGTCCTCGGCGCGGGCGCCGGCATCGCGGCCCTGGTGGCCAACTCGGGCAAGAAGAAGCAGGGCACCGGCGCCTCCGGCCCGCTCGTCGCCCCCCAGAGCGCCATGGGCAAGGACAATCTGGCCATCCCGGTCGGCGAGCAGGGGGCCAAGGCCACGCTCGCCGTCTACGAGGACTTCCGCTGCCCCGCGTGCGGCCAGTTCGAGAACGGCTACCGCGAGACGGTCAACGACCTGGAGAAAAAGGGCCAGCTGAAGGCCGAGTACCACATCGTCACACTCATCGACAAGAACCTCGGCGGCACGGGTTCGCTGAACGCCGCGAACGCGGCGGCCTGTGCGCAGGACGTGGGCATGTTCAAGGCGTACCACGACACGCTGTACATGAACCAGCCGCAGGAGACGGACGACCAGTTCGCGAAGAAGTCGCGCCTGCTGGAACTGGCCGACAAGGTCAAGGATTTGAACACGGCGGAGTTCAAGGGGTGCGTGGACAGTGGCACGCACAACAGCTGGGTGAAGAAGTCCCAGCAGTCGTTCAGCGCATCGGCGTACAAGGCGACGCCGACGGTTCTGCTCAACGGCAAGAGCATTTACGCGGACCCGGCGAATCCGCTGACCCCGGCGAAGCTGCGGGAGATGGTGGCGGGGGCGCAGAAGGGGTGACGTCGGCCGAGCGGAGTGAGTGAGTCCGGCAGCGGAAACCCCGAATTTCCGGACGCAGGATTGAGGGTTTCCGCTGTCGGAGGCAACTGCTCCGCTCGGCCGGGTTCAGCCGGCCGACACCGTCTTGAGCGCCAGCGCCCGCAGCGGTGCGATGCGGGCGCGGGCCGTGCCGAAGTAGACCGCGTTCGTGCAGACGACCAAGTAGCGGCCCGCCTCCGGGTGGAGGTAGAGGCTGGTGCCGGTGAAGCCGTGGTGGTAGGCGACCTGGCCGTGGCTGTTGAGGGCCCAGGACAGGCCGCGTTCCAGGCCTGGTTCGATTTCGGCCTGCGGGACCAGGCTCGCGTGCAGCCACTCGCCCAGGGCGGACGATCGGTGGCCGTGGGACGTCAGCAGGCGCTCCGCGTAGCTCGCGAGGTCGGCGGGGGTGGAGAAGACGCCCGCGTGGCCTGCGATGCCGCCCAGCAGGCCGGCGTTGTCGTCGTGCGCGGCGCCCCAGATGCGGGGTGCGCCGGGCAGGCGCTGTTCGGTCGGGGCGACGTGTGCGCTGCGTGAGACGGGGCCGTAGACCGTGGACGTCATGCCCAGCCCGTGCCACATCTCGGCCGCGAGCTCGTCGAGGCGTCTCGCGTGGATGTGGGCGAGGGCCAGGCCCAGGAGGATGTAGCCGCGGTTGATGTAGCGGTGGGTGCCGGGGGCGTCCTCGAGCGGCTCGCGGCAAAGGAGTTCGTGCAGTGGGGCGTTGGCGCCCCGGTAGTGGTCCAGGCGGGTGGAGGCGCGCAGGCCCGACGTGTGGGCGAGCAGCTGCCGGATCGTCGACTCGCCGCCGGGTGCCTCGCCGCTCATCGCGGGGAGCGCGTCGCGGACGGGCGCGTCGAGGTCGAGCAGCCCGGCGTCGACGGCGCGGCCGACGAGGAGCCAGGTGGCGACGACCTTGGTGAGGGAGGCGAGGTCGTAGACCGTGTGCTCGTCCGGAGCGGCGTCCCCGCACTCGGGGGCGACCACGCCCGCGTTGACGACGTGCCGGTTCCCGTCGGCGGTGCCGGCGACGATGACGCCGCCGGGGGTCGCCCCGGCGGCGACCACGTCGGCCAGGGCCTCGCGGAGGCGGGTGATGTCGTCGGGGGTGAACGGTGCGGGCATGGGGGCCTCCGGGGGCGGTGAGCGGTGTGGTGGTGTCTGCCCTCAGAGTGGCGATTCCGGTGGGTCGCCGAGGGGAGCCGCGCCGGTGGCGCTGCGCTGATGCTGCTGGGGAATGCCCACTTGTCCGGCGGCGACGATCCCCGCAAAGGCGCGGTACGAAATCTTCGTCGTACTCGTATGGCGGGGAGGATCTGAGACCACGGCCGACGGCACGCCCCGTACGTCTACAGTTGCCGGTCATCCGGTAAGTCCTTTGATCCGAGCAATACGAGAGAGTGTGCGGTGACATCCGAATCACCCCTGCCCGACGACATCTGGGAGCGCTTCGCCCAGGACACCGAGCGCTCCATCCGCGAGTCCGCCCCCAAGGAGCCGTCCGCGCGGGCCCGTATGGTCACCGAGCGGCTGCGGCAGGAGGACGAGAAGCGGCAGAAGGAGTCGGGCGGCCGCAAGTGGCGCAAGGGGGCGGCCCCGCGGCAGCCCGACGGCTGGCGCACCGGGCCCGCGTGGCAGGAGACGAACGGGCGGGCTGCGCGGAAGAAGCGGGTTCTCGGCGGCATAGGCGTCGTGGCCGCCGCCGCGGTCACGGTGTTCGTCGTCAACCCCGGCATGGTCGTCTCCTGGCTTCCCGGCGGCTCGCACAAGAAGACGGCCGCCCCTCTGCCTGCCGAGACCGCGCGCCCCACCGGGGCTCCCGGCGCGGCCTCCGGTGCCCCGACCCTCAGCCGGCCCTTCGCCGGGTCGCCGGCCGAGCAGTACGCCGACGGTGCGGCCGGCATCGTCGTGCCCGAGGCCGCGTCTGTGGGCACGATGTCCAAGGAGCAGGTCGCCTCCGCCCTTGCCGCGACCAAGGACTTCCTCGTCGCTGCCAACCTCGACCCCGCGACCGTCCGCGGTGGACGCCCGGAGGCGGCGATCGCTCTCGTCGATCCGCAACAGGGCGATGTGGTCAGTGAGATGAACACCGCTCTGAGCAAGCCCGACCGGAACCACGACCCGCTCCACTTCTTCAGCCGGTTCGACCCGAACGAAGTGAAAATGGTGGGGGACGTCGTCAAGACCCGGGGGCGGATGACGTTCAAGGAGGGCCGGGACGGCTCGGTGGCTGTGCATGCCGACTACACCTTCGTCTATCCGCTGACGAAGGAGGCGGAGGGATCCCGGGAAGTGGAGCGCACCATCGTGCGCCGGGTCGTGGACACCGAGGTTCTCGATCCCGGCCGCTTTCAGGTGACGGCAGGAAAACTGACCCTCACCTCGTTCCAGGTGAACTTCGCCAACTCCGGGTGCGGTGTCTACGACGGGTTCCTGCACCCGGAATTCGGCACGAGGAGTCGTCGAGAACCCGACGCGACCGGTTCTCCTGTCGATCCCTACGACCGCAGTCACGAACTGGACAGCAGCGGCGGCCAGTGCGGGACCGCCACACGGACGTGAACCGGCCGGGGCGGGATTCTTCGGCTGCAGGCCTCAGCCGTCGGTGGCCGACTCCGCAAGGATTCGCCGCATGGCGGACAGCTCGTCCTGCTGCGTGCGGCTCAGCCGGTTCCAGACGGCGCCCTGCAGCCAGGCCGTGAGTTCGGGCGTCGCGTGGTATTCGTCCATGGCGCCGAGGCGGAGGTCCTCCATTCCCCACTCCGCATTCCAGTCGTCGACCAGATCCTCCAAGTGCTGATCCGCCGCCGGCGTCAGCGTGTTGGACCAGATGTCGAGCCACGGCTTCAGCGTCCCCGTGCTGGCGGCGATGACTCGCACAGCATCGCCGACCGGCGCCGTGCTGGGGAACCGGTGCAGAGTGGCTCGCAGCCATGCGTGCCAGAGGTCGGTCACAGCGTCCCGTTGCGGGGCGGGCCACTGCTGCCAGCCTGCTTCCAGAAGTCGTGTGGCGAGCACGTCCGGAAAGACATGGAGCTCGTCCATGACGGCGGCGCGCAGGATCCGGGGCGTCATCCGGCGGAACAGCCGGGGGAAGTCGCTCCAATGGCTGGGGACTTCGAGCACGGTCGCCACGACCAAGCCGTCCGGCACGAGGTGTACCGGGCCGGACAGGACCTCGAAGTCCTCCTCGCCGTAGCACTGCGTGCAGCCACGGAGCGTAAAGGGCTCAGGCGAGAAGAACTGCTCGTCCAGTAAGTCGAGTGCGGACTGCAGTTGCTGAAAAGGGTCGGTCAACGCCAACCTGCCGAGGACTCCCGCCGGCGGACCGGCGAAGAGCGCAACATTACCCGAACGGGAGTTCACTCGGCAGTACTCGAGAACCACGGATTCCCGCCCAGCGCCCACACCGACACATGCCGCACCCCCATTCGCCCCAGCAACGCCAGCCGCGTGTCCATCGCCGCCCCGTCCATGGCGTCGTACAGCACCCCACCACCGCTCCAGCGGATCTCGCCCGAACCCGGGTCGCGGCGTTGCCGTATCACCGCCGCGTCGTCCGACCAGCCCGGCCGCTTGCGGAGCTCGGACACCGGAACGCTGTCCTGGATCTTCTTCGTGTCGCACGGGTCCGGTGCGCTGAAGCCGTACGAGGGCAGGCCGATGACGAGCCTGTCCTTGTCCGGTATCTGCGACTGTGCGTATCTGACCGCCTCGCGTACCCACGCCTCCGGGGCGATCGCCCAGCAGCGTTCGCCGGCCGGGGTGGCGAAGACGCGGCCGTAGGCCATGACGGTCAGCTGGTCCACGCCCGTCCCCATCACCTTTGCGAAGTTGAACGGCGAGTCGCCGTCGTGCAGTTCGGCCGGGGCGTCCACCTGGAGTTTCAGGCCCGCGGCGTGCAGGCTGCGGGCCAGCTCGGACAGGAACGTCTCGTAGTCGGCCTCGTCCTCCTCCGACCAGTTCCAGAAGTCCTCGAAGTCCACGTCCACGCCCGTGAAGCCGGTGCGGCGGGCGAGGTCCGTCATTTTCCCGATCGCCGTGGCGCGGCGATCCGCATTTCCCGCCAGTGCTGCCACCGTGCTGCGGTCCATCGCCGAGACCGTCGTGTACTGCTGCGCCGAATGCGCCTTCACATCCGCCGCGTTCGCCTCGCTGAAGCCGTTGCAGGGGGCATCGGCGTCGGTCGTGTGGAGGGCCAGGGTGCCCTCCGGATTCACCTTCCAGTACTCGGGTTTGAGGACTCCCTCGCGCAGCCGCCCGTCCCGGTACTCGGCCGGAGCCTCGCACGTCGGCTCCCCGGTCGAGCCTGGATAGATCCACGCCTGCAGGGCGGGTCTCGGGGGCTCGTCTTCCCGGGAAGAGGGCGTCGCGCAGGATGCGAGGCCCGCGGCGAGGGCGATCGCCGCGGTCATGCGCAGGGCTGGATGGCGAAGAGCTATGGGCATGTGTCTAGAGTTACCGCGCCCACTCGGCAAGATCCCCCCAGATCCCCCGGACAGAAAGAAACATGCGGTGACCGACGAATCATCCGAGCACGACAGACCCGCCCGCAGCCGCCGGATTCTCCGCAATGTCGGGACCGGGGCCGGTCTTGCCGTTGCGGCGGTGATCGCCTTCAATCCCGGTGACGTTCTCTCCCGGCTTCCCGGAAGCGTGGAGAAGACGGAGAAGGCCGCGAAGGCGGCCAAGCATCACGGTCAGCCTCCGGCCACCTTCGCCCACCCGTTCGCCGGGTCGCCGGCCGAGAAGTACGCCGACGGCGCTGCCGGGATCGTCATTCCTCAGGCCGCTCCCGTCGGCACGTTGACGAAGGAGCAGGTCGCCGACGCCCTGGAGCTGACCAAGAAGTTCCTCGTCGCCGCCAATCTCGACCCCGCGGTCATACGTGGTGAACGGCCTCAGACGGCTATCGATCTGGTCGAACCCCACCAGAAGAACACGATCGCGGACATGAGTGCTTCCCTCGCCTCGCCCGACCAGAAGCACGACCCCCTCCAGTTCTTCAGCCGCTTCGACCCGCACGAAGTGCGCCTGGCGGGCGGGACCGTCAAGACGCACGGGCGGATGACCTTCGAGGCGGGGAGCAAGAAGGGGTCCGTCCTCATCCACTCCGACTTCACCTTCGTCTACCCGGTCACGAAGGCCCCGACGGCCTCGAAGTCCGCGAACGCGTCCGCGAAGCCGCCGAAACCGCCGAAGCCGTCCGCCGAAGTGGCGCGCACCGTCGTGCGGCGCGTCATCGACACCGAGGTCTTCGACCCCGATCACTACACCGTGGCCCCGGGCACGGTGGACCTGCACTCCGTCCAGATGAACGTCGGCAACACCCGCTGCGGCGTCCACGACGGCTTCCTGCATCCCCACTTCCGCTCCGAGCACCGGAGCGCGGCGGACAAGCCCTCCGGCGAGGCCGTCGATCCCTACGATCAGAGCCGCCAACTGCCCGACAGTCGGCAGTGCAATCGGACCACCCGCACCTAGGGCGTGTCCGATGGGTCAGCACAGGCCCCGCGACGCTCCCCCAGCACCGGACGCCGCGGGGCCCGCACTGACCCATCGGACACGCCCTAGCTCAGTCCTCACACCTGCGCCGCAGGCCCGGTGCGTGGTCACCCGCCGGTGGTCCAGGAGCCCGGCCGCGGCGAGCACGTACGTGCCGGTACAGACGGACGCGACGCGGCGGCTGCGTCCGGCCGGGCCGGCCGCCCCGTCGCCATTGTCAGGCCGCACGCCACCCGGCGCCGAGGGCGCCCGGTTCGATGCCGTGGAGAAGCGGAGCGAACGCGTGTCCGGCGTCCATCGAGTCGCCCTCCACGACCGCCAGTTCGTATCGTTCCTGCACCGCCTCACCAACCCGGGTGATGCTGCAGCCCAGTCACTGCCCAGCGGATACCTCAGACCATACGATCACCCGCCATGGCTCAACACCCCCTGCCGCGTCCCTGGTCGGACGTCGACGCCAGCAACGACCCCGCTCACCTTGTGGACACCCTGCGGCGGCGCGCGGGGTCCTCCTTCCACTCCGGCTATAAACAGCGCCTGCGGGAGCTGCTCCGTGCCCGGCCCGGGCAGCGGTTCCTCGACGTCGGTGCCGGGACCGGCGAGACCGTGCTCGCCCTGGCCGCCGAGAGCGGGGCGCAGGCCGTCGCCGCCGACCTGTCGCTGACCATGGCCGGTGCGATGCGGGCGGACGGGGTCCGCGGGCCCGTCGTGGCCGACGCCCACCATCTCCCTTTCCGGAAGGGGAGTTTCGACGGCGCCTGGGCCGATCTCGTGCTGCAGCACGTGGCCGACCCCGCCCGGGTCGTCGACGAGATGCTGCGGGTCGTGCGGCCCGGCGGGCGGGTCGTGCTGGCCGCCATCGACTACGGGACCCAGGTACTGGACATCGGGACGCCGGACCTCGCCCGCCGGATCCTGCGGCTGCGCGTCGACCCGGGCGTGCGCGGCGGGGCGCTCGCGCACCACCACCCCGGCATGCTGGCCGAGCGCGGTCTGCGGGAGGTCGCCGTCGAGGCGCACGCGCTCGTCGTGCGCGACCCCCGGACCGTCGACCACGTCCTCGGCATCCGCGACTGGGCCCGCACGGCCGCCGATCAAGGGCACATCACGTCCGCCGAGGCCACGGACTTCACCGCGCATTTCGATCATGCGGCCGCCACCGGGCGGTTCACCTATGCCGTGACGTTCTTTCTCACCTCCGCCACGCGATCGTGACCGCGGGGCCACGGTGAGTGCAGAGGGTGACGGGCGCCCTGGGACTCGGACGCCGCACAGGGTAGGTTCGTAGCTGTCATGGAACTCGCATACATTCCCAGCCCCTCGACCGGCGTGGTCCACCTGGGACCGATTCCGCTGCGCGGCTATGCCTTCTGCATCATCATCGGCGTCTTCGTCGCGGTCTGGCTCGGCAACCGGCGCTGGATCGCGCGCGGCGGGCGGGCCGGGACCGTGGCCGACATCGCCGTGTGGGCGGTGCCCTTCGGTCTCGTCGGCGGCCGGCTCTATCACGTGATCACCGACTACGAGCTGTACTTCAGCCCCGGTCGGAACTGGGTCGACGCCTTCAAGATCTGGGAGGGCGGCCTCGGTATCTGGGGCGCCGTCGCGCTCGGTGCGGTCGGTGCCTGGATCGGCTGCCGCCGCCGCGGCATCCCGCTGCCCGCCTACGCGGACGCCATCGCGCCGGGCATCGCCGTGGCCCAGGCCATCGGGCGCTGGGGCAACTGGTTCAACCAGGAGCTCTACGGCCGCCCGACCGATCTGCCGTGGGCGCTGAAGATCGACGCCAACCCCGCGATCGGGCGCGTGGCGGGCACGTACCACCCGACGTTCCTGTACGAGTCGCTGTGGTGCCTCGGCGTCGCCGCCCTCGTCATCTGGGCCGACCGCCGCTTCACGCTCGGCCACGGGCGGGCCTTCGCGGTCTACGTCGCCGCGTACACCGTCGGCCGGTTCTGGATCGAGTACCTGCGCGTGGACGACGCGCACCACGTGCTGGGCCTGCGGCTCAACGACTGGACGTCGATCCTGGTCTTCCTGGCCGCCGTCGCGTACATCGTCGTCTCGCTGAAGCGGTCGCCCGGGCGCGAGCCCGTCGTGGAGCCCGCCGCCCTCGACGAGGGCAACGTCGACGGGGGAGCCTCCGGGGGTGCCACGCCGGCGCCCGCCGACAAGAAGCTCTGACGCAAGTCCGCATGCGCCGTCCGTGGCCGGTCCGGTTCCCCCGGGCCGGCCACAGACGTTCTCGGACGTAAACCCCCAGGTCAGGCAGGCCTTCCTTGCTAGCGGATCACCCCGCTCGTGCGTACCTTCGACTCATGAGAGGGGTGGGCGTACGGGCCTGTGCCCCGTGGAAGGGAGCCCCCGAAGATCATGGCCGTCCTCGACACCGCTGCAGCCACGCACATAGCGCACCGTGACAATCACACCCACCGTGACGTCAACGGCGGCTGGCTGCGGCCCGCCGTGTTCGGGGCCATGGACGGTCTGGTCTCCAACGTCTCGCTGATGAGCGGCGTCGCGGGCGGCAGCTCCTCCTCGAGCGCCATCGTGATCGCCGGGCTGGCGGGCCTCGCCGCCGGTGCGTTCTCCATGGCGGCCGGCGAGTACACCTCCGTCGCCTCGCAGCGCGAACTCGTCCTCGCCGAGCTGGACATCGAGCGCAGCGAGCTTCGCAAGCACCCCGTCGACGAGCTGGAGGAGCTCGCCGCGCTCTACGAGTCGCGGGGCGTCGAGCCGAAGCTGGCCCGCGAGGTCGCCCGGCAGCTCTCGCGCGACCCCGAGCAGGCGCTGGAGATCCACGCCCGCGAGGAGCTCGGCATCGACCCCTCCGACCTGCCCTCGCCGATGGTGGCCGCCGCCTCGTCGTTCGGTTCCTTCGCCCTCGGTGCGCTGCTGCCCCTGCTGCCGTACCTGCTGGGCGCCACGCAGCTGTGGCCGGCCGTTCTGCTGGCGCTGCTGGGGCTCTTCGGCTGCGGCGCCGTGGTGGCCCGGGTAACGGCGCGGTCCTGGTGGTTCAGCGGGCTGCGGCAGCTGGTACTGGGCGGTGCCGCGGCCGGCGTGACGTATCTCCTGGGTCTTGCCTTCGGTACGGCCGTGGGGTAATGCTTATGCGGGCTTCCGCATAATGCACACGTAACATCGCGGTTTCAAGCCCTCCGCATCCGGGCACAATCCCGGAACGCAGCGCGGGCAATGCCGCCCGCGGGCGTGCGTCCGGTGTCTCCGGGCCTGGTGATCCCACGGTTGCGGAGCACCGCTTCTCCCGGCTCCTGCGGTGCGCATGGTCCACATCGTGGACCGCACCTTCCGCTTTTCGAGAAGCGGGTCATCCTGTAATCTGCACGAAATTTTCTCGCGGAGGGCCAGCGTCGTCCCTCGGCACATGCACACGTCATGACTGCCAAGACGACGACGGGAGCGCCGATGCGCCACGCATCCCACCCCGCCCAGCAGGGGATGTACGACCCGCGCAACGAGCACGACGCCTGTGGCGTGGGCTTCGTCGCGACTCTCACCGGCGAGGCGAGCCACGCCCTCGTGGAACAGGCGCTCACCGTCCTGCGCAACCTGGAGCACCGCGGCGCCACCGGCTCCGAGCCCGACTCCGGCGACGGCGCGGGCATCCTGATACAGGTCCCCGACGCCTTCCTGCGGGAGTCCGTCCCCTTCGCGCTCCCCGAGGCCGGCTCGTACGCCGTCGGCATCGCCTTCCTGCCGGCGGACGCCGGTGCCGCGGACGCCGCCGTCTCGCGGATCGAGACCATCGCCGCCGAGGAGGGGCTCGCCGTCCTCGGCTGGCGCGAGGTCCCCGTCGCGCCCGGCCTGCTGGGCAACAGCGCCCGCGCCACGATGCCGGACTTCCGGCAGCTGTTCGTTTCCGACAAGCACAGCGTCGCGGACCGCGATGGCGCGGACAGCGGGATCGCCCTCGACCGCAGGGCCTTCGTGCTGCGCAAGCGCGCCGAGCGCGAGGCCGGCGTCTACTTCCCCTCGCTCTCCGCCCGCACCCTCGTCTACAAGGGCATGCTCACCACCGCGCAGTTGGAGCCGTTCTTCCCGGACCTCTCCGACCGCCGCTGCGCCACGGCCATCGCGCTCGTCCACTCGCGCTTCTCCACCAACACCTTCCCCTCCTGGCCGCTCGCCCACCCCTACCGCTTCGTCGCCCACAACGGTGAGATCAACACCGTGCAGGGCAACCGCAACTGGATGCGGGCACGCGAATCCCAGCTGGGCTCCGAGCTGTTCGGCTCCGACGAGAAGGCGCTGGAGCGGACCTTCCCCGTCTGCACCCCCGACGCCTCCGACTCCGCCTCCTTCGACGAGGTCCTGGAGCTGCTGCACCTCGGCGGGCGTTCGCTGCCGCACAGCGTGCTGATGATGATCCCCGAGGCCTGGGAGAACCACGCCTCCATGGACCCGGCCCGGCGCGCCTTCTACCAGTACCACTCCACGCTGATGGAGCCCTGGGACGGCCCGGCCTGTGTCACCTTCACCGACGGCACCGTCGTCGGCGCCGTTCTCGACCGCAACGGCCTGCGCCCCGGCCGGTACTGGGTCACCGACGACGGCCTGGTCGTACTCTCCTCCGAGGTCGGTGTCCTGGACCTCGACCCCGCCAAGGTCGTCCGCAAGGGACGGCTGCAGCCCGGCCGGATGTTCCTCGTGGACACCGCCGAGCACCGCATCATCGAGGACGACGAGATCAAGGCCTCCCTCGCGGCCGAACAGCCTTACCAGGAATGGCTGGAGGCCGGTCTGATCGACCTCGGCGAGCTGCCCGAGCGCGAGCACATCGTGCACACCCACGCCTCGGTCACCCGCCGCCAGCAGACCTTCGGCTACACCGAGGAGGAGCTGCGCGTCATCCTCGCGCCGATGGCGGGGTCCGGTGCGGAGCCGATCGGTTCGATGGGCACGGACTCGCCCATCGCCGCGCTCTCCGAGCGCCCGCGGCTGCTCTTCGACTACTTCACCCAGCTCTTCGCGCAGGTCACCAACCCGCCGCTGGACGCCATCCGCGAGGAGCTCGTCACCTCGCTGGTCTCCTCGCTGGGGCCGCAGGGCAACCTGCTGGAGCCGACCGCGGCCTCCTGTCGCAGCGTCACCCTGCCCTTCCCGGTGATCGACAACGACGAGCTCGCCAAGCTCATCCACATCAACGCCGACGGGGACCTGCCGGGGCTCAAGGCCGTCACCCTCTCCGGCCTGTACCGGGTGAGCGGCGGCGGCGAGGCGCTCGCCGCCCGGCTGGAGGAGATGTGCGCCGAGGCCGACGCCGCCATCGCGGCCGGCGCCCGGCTGATCGTCCTGTCCGACCGGCACTCCGACGCCGAGCATGCACCGATCCCCTCGCTGCTGCTCACCTCCGCCATCCACCACCACCTCATCCGCACCAGGCAGCGCACCCACGTGGGCCTGCTGGTCGAGGCGGGCGACGTGCGCGAGGTGCACCACGTCGCGCTGCTCATCGGCTACGGGGCCGCGGCCGTCAACCCGTACCTGGCCATGGAGTCCGTCGAGGACCTGGTCCGTGCAGGGACGTTCCTGCCGGGCGCCGACCCCGAGACCGCCATCCGCAACCTGATCAAGGCCCTCGGCAAGGGCGTGCTCAAGGTGATGTCCAAGATGGGCATCTCCACCGTCGCCTCCTACCGCGGCGCCCAGGTCTTCGAGGCCGTCGGCCTCGACGAGGCATTCGTCGACACCTACTTCCACGGCACCACCACCAAGATCGGCGGTGCGGGCCTGGACGTCGTCGCGAAGGAGGTCGCCGCCCGGCACGCCAAGGCCTACCCGGCCACCGGCATACCGGCCAACCACCGCCGGCTGGAGATCGGCGGCGAGTACCAGTGGCGCCGCGAGGGCGAGCCGCACCTCTTCGACCCGGACACCGTCTTCCGCCTCCAGCACTCCACCCGGTCCCGGCGCTACGACATCTTCAAGCAGTACACGCAGCGCGTGAACGAGCAGTCCGAGCGGCTGATGACCCTGCGCGGCCTGTTCTCCTTCGCGAGCGACCGCACCCCCGTGCCGCTGGACGAGGTCGAGCCCGTGGCCTCCCTCGTCAAGCGCTTCTCCACCGGCGCGATGTCCTACGGGTCGATCTCCCAGGAGGCCCACGAGACCCTCGCCATCGCCATGAACCGGCTGGGTGCCAAGTCCAACACCGGTGAGGGCGGCGAGGACCCCGAGCGCCTCTACGACCCCGCGCGCCGCTCCAGCATCAAGCAGGTGGCCTCCGGGCGCTTCGGCGTCACCAGCGAGTACCTGGTCAACGCCGACGACATCCAGATCAAGATGGCCCAGGGCGCCAAGCCCGGCGAGGGCGGCCAGCTGCCCGGCCACAAGGTCTACCCGTGGGTCGCGAAGACCCGGCACTCGACGCCCGGCGTCGGGCTGATCTCCCCGCCCCCGCACCACGACATCTACTCCATCGAGGACCTCGCCCAGCTCATCCACGACCTCAAGAACGCCAACCCCGCGGCCCGCATCCACGTGAAGCTGGTCTCCGAGGTCGGCGTCGGCACGGTCGCCGCGGGCGTCTCCAAGGCGCACGCCGACGTGGTCCTCATCTCCGGTCACGACGGCGGCACCGGCGCCTCGCCGCTGACCTCCCTCAAGCACGCGGGCGGCCCCTGGGAGCTGGGCCTCGCCGAGACCCAGCAGACCCTGCTGCTCAACGGGCTGCGCGACCGCATCGTCGTGCAGACCGACGGCCAGCTCAAGACCGGCCGCGACGTGGTGATCGCCGCGCTGCTCGGCGCCGAGGAGTTCGGCTTCGCCACCGCCCCGCTGGTCGTCTCCGGCTGCGTGATGATGCGCGTCTGCCACCTGGACACCTGCCCCGTCGGCATCGCCACCCAGAACCCGGTGCTGCGCGAGCGGTTCAGCGGCAAGGCCGAATTCGTCGTCAACTTCTTCGAGTTCATCGCCGAGGAGGTCCGCGAGCTCCTCGCCGAGCTCGGCTTCCGCACCCTGGAGGAGGCCGTCGGCCACGCCGAACTCCTCGACGTCACCCGCGCCGTGGGCCACTGGAAGGCCCAGGGCCTGGACCTGCAGCCGCTGCTGCACGTGCCCGAGCTGCCCGACGGCGCCGTCCGCCACTGCATCACCGACCAGGACCACGGCCTGGCCAAGGCGCTCGACAACCAGCTGATCAAGCTCGCCGCCGACGCCCTCAACGCCGTGGGCGCCGAGGAGGCCCGGCCCGTCCGCGCCCAGGTGCCCATCCGCAACATCAACCGCACCGTCGGCACCATGCTCGGCCACGAGGTCACCCGGAAGTACGGCGGCGCGGGCCTGCCCGACGACACCATCGACATCACCTTCACCGGCTCCGCGGGCCAGTCCTTCGGCGCCTTCCTGCCCCGCGGCGTCACGCTGCGCCTGGAGGGCGACGCCAACGACTACGTCGGCAAGGGCCTCTCCGGCGGCCGCATCGTCGTCCGCCCCGACCGCGGCGCCGAGCACCTCGCCGAGTACTCCACCATCGCCGGCAACACCCTCGCCTACGGCGCCACCGGCGGCGAGATGTTCCTGCGCGGCAGCGTCGGCGAGCGGTTCTGCGTCCGCAACTCCGGTGCCACCGTGGTCTCCGAGGGCGTCGGCGACCACGGCTGCGAGTACATGACCGGCGGCCGGGCCGTCGTCCTCGGGCCCACCGGCCGCAACTTCGCGGCCGGCATGTCCGGCGGCATCGCCTACGTCGTCGACCTCGACCCCGCCGACGTCAACAAGGAGCTCGCCGCCGCCGTCGGGCCCCTCGACGACGCCGACCGGGCGTGGCTGCACGACGTGGTGCGCCGCCACCAGGAGGAGACCGGCTCGACCGTCGCGGCCGCCCTCCTCGCCGACTGGGACACGGCCGCGGCCCGCTTCGGCAAGGTCATGCCGGCCACCTACAAGGCAGTGCTCGCCGCCAAGGACGCCGCCGAGCGAGCAGGTCTCTCCGAGACCGAGACCCACGAGAAGATGATGGAGGCGGCGACCCATGGCTGACCCGAAGGGCTTTCTGACCACCGACCGCGTCGTCGCCCGCACCCGCCCCGTCGAGGAGCGGGTCCGGGACTGGAACGAGGTCCACGTCCCCGGCTCCCTGCTGCCCGTCATCAGCAAGCAGGCCGGCCGCTGCATGGACTGCGGCATCCCGTTCTGCCACAACGGCTGTCCGCTGGGGAACCTCATCCCCGAGTGGAACGACTACGCCTACCGCGAGGACTGGCCCGCCGCCGCCGAACGGCTGCACGCGACCAACAACTTCCCCGAGTTCACCGGTCGGCTGTGCCCCGCACCCTGCGAGTCCGCCTGCGTGCTCGGCATCAACCAGCCGCCCGTCACCATCAAGAACGTCGAAGTCACCATCATCGACAAGGCCTGGGAGGCCGGCGGCGTCACCCCGCAGCCGCCCGAGCGGCTCTCCGGCAAGACCGTCGCCGTCATCGGCTCCGGCCCGGCCGGCCTGGCCGCCGCCCAGCAGCTCACCCGGGCCGGCCACACGGTCGCCGTCTACGAGCGCGCCGACCGCATCGGCGGCCTGCTGCGCTACGGCATCCCCGAGTTCAAGATGGAGAAGCGCCACATCAACCGCCGCATCGAGCAGATGCGGGCGGAGGGCACCAAGTTCCGCACCGAGGTGGAGATCGGCCGCGACATCGGCGCGGCCGAACTGCGCCGCCGCTACGACGCCGTGGTGATCGCCGCGGGCGCCACCACCTCCCGCGACCTGCCGGTGCCCGGGCGCGAGCTCAAGGGCGTCCACTTCGCCATGGAGTACCTGCCCGTCTCCAACAAGGTGCAGGAGGGGGACTACGTCGCCCCGACGATCACCGCCGAGGGCAAGCACGTCGTCGTCATCGGCGGCGGCGACACCGGCGCCGACTGCGTCGGCACCGCCCACCGCCAGGGCGCGGCCTCCGTCACCCAGCTGGAGATCATGCCCCGGCCCGGCGACGAGCGGAACGCGAACCAGCCCTGGCCGACCTTCCCCATGCTCTACAAGGTCACCTCGGCCCACGAGGAGGGCGGCGAGCGCATCTACTCCGTCTCCACCACGCACTTCGAAGGGGACGAGGACGGCAACGTCCAGTGGCTGCACCTGATCGAGGTGGAGTTCAAGGACGGCAAGTTGGAGCAGAAGCCCGGCACCGAGCGGCGCATCCCCGCCCAACTGGTCACCCTCGCCATGGGGTTCACCGGCACCGACCGGAAGAACGGGCTCGTCGAGCAGTTCGGCCTGGAGCTGGACGCGCGCGGCAACATCGCCCGCGACGCCGACTTCGCCACCAACGTCCCCGGCGTCTTCGTCGCAGGCGACGCCGGGCGCGGCCAGTCGCTCATCGTGTGGGCCATCGCCGAGGGCCGCTCCGCCGCCCGCGGCGTGGACCGCCACCTCACCGGGAGCAGCACCCTGCCCGCTCCCATCAGGCCGACGGACCGGGCCCTCAACGTCTGACCCGGCCCGCCGCACGCGGCGCCCGCCTCGTCCCCGACCCGGAGAGACGGGCGCCGCGTTCACTCCTCCTCGCCCGGCACGTGCGCCGACAGCGAGCCGAACACCACCCGGGCGTCCTCGGTGTAGACCCCGACGCTGCCGTGGAGATACGGGCGCTCCTGGTCCCGGTAGGCGACCAGGCCCTTCTTGTCCACGCTGACCTCCACCAACGGCCCGCGCTGCGCGATCCGCACGTCCGAGGTGCGGCCCACGGGGAAGCTCCCGGGGCCCGTCGCCAGGAAGCGCTGCCCGCCCGGATAGGCGGGGTCGCGCTTGCCGAGTTCCCAGCCGTTGGGCTTGAGGGTGATGTAGTAGAAGTGCTCCGGGTCGGTGTACGCCCAGAGCAGCCACGGCACTTCCCACGGATTGGGCCTGGGCGTGCGCAGCTGGGCGATCGTGCGCATCGTGGCCTCGTAGTCCACGTCGCCGTACTGCTGCGTCGAGACGATCAGGCCCGCGTGGGTCTCCCCGGGCTCCTTGGCCGGCTCGGGGGAGAGGACCAGCCCGTCGTGCCGTCCGATGTTCTCGCCGTGACCGTCGAAGACCGACCGCCACGGGCCGTGGACCGAGCCCTCGGCCCACGGCAGCTCCGGCGTGCCGCCGCCACCGCCCCACAGCGCGTACCCCACGAGGGCCAGGGCTGCGGCGGCGATGACGGCGAGCAGAGCACGGGCGTACCGCCGGGGAACTCTCGTCATGCGGTCGAGTATGGCCCCGTTCCGTCCGCGTGCGGGGCGACCAGTGCGTCCGGCGCGGGGGCCGCGCCGGCGTCCGCGCCGAAGTCCTCGGCCAGCTGGGCGATGATGCGTTCGGTGGCGTGCCCGTCGCCGAAGGGGTTGCCGGCCGTCGCCATCCGCTCGTAGGCCGCCGCGTCGTCCAGCAGGTGTACGGCCGCGGTCAGGATGGCCTCCGGCTCGGTGCCCACCAGCTGTGCGGCGCCCGCCTCGACCGCTTCGGGGCGCTCGGTGGTCGTGCGCAGCACCAGCGCGGGCTTGCCCAGGCTGGGCGCCTCCTCCTGGATCCCGCCCGAATCGGTGAGCACCAGGTCGCAGGCGGCCAGGGTCGCGGAGAAGTCGAGGTAGCCCAGCGGCTCCACGACGTGGATGTCCGGGTGCCCGCTCAGCTCGGGCAGCAGGGCGTCCCGCACGGCCGGGCTCTTGTGGAGCGGCAGCACGATCTCCACGTCGCCCCGGTCGGCGAGGCGCCGCAGCGCCTTGCCCATCTCCCGCATCCTGTGGCCCTGGTTCTCGCGGCGGTGCAGGGTGAGCAGCACGCGCCGCAGGCCGCTCCCGCTGCGGAAGACGCTGCGGCCGACGCCCTCTTCCAGCACCCACAGCAGGTTGTCGATGACGGTGTTGCCGGTGGTGAACACCTCGCTGGCCGGCACGCCCTCCTTCCTCAGGTTCCGTGCGGCGCGCGGGGTGGGGGCGAAGTGCCAGCGGGCGATGCGGCCTATGAGGCGGCGGTTGAGCTCCTCGGGGAACGGGTTGTCGGGCACCCCGGTGCGCAGCCCGGCCTCGACGTGGGCGACGGGGATGTGCTCGTAGAAGGCGGCGAGGGCACCGGTGAGGGCGCTGGTGGTGTCGCCCTGGACGACGACCACGTCGGGGCGTTCGGCGCGGACGACCTCGCCGAGCCCCTCCACCAGGCGGGCGGTCAGCTGGGAGAGCTCCTGCCGCTCGCGCATGACGTCGAGCTCCACGCAGGCCTTCACCTGCAGGAGTTCGAGCATCTGGTGCAGCATCTCGCGGTGCTGGCCGGTGGTGACGACGAGGGGTTCGAACAGGGGTGACGCGGCCATCGCGCGGGCGACGGGCGCGAGCTTGATGGCCTCGGGGCGGGTGCCCAGCACGAGCATGGCGCGTACGGGCGCGGTGACGATGTCCGTGGACATGATGCTCCCTGGAAAGGAGTTGCTGCGGGTGGAGGGAGTGGACGGGGCCGCCGGTCAGGTGCGCGCGGTCTTGAGCCAGGTCTGCTTGCCCGTCAGCATCCGCCACAGGCCCCACCATCCTGCGGCGAACCAGATGTAGCCGTAGAGGACGAAGGCGTGCGAGAGCAGGACGGCGCGGCCCAGCCCGACTTCGCGTTCGCGGCGGGAGTACACCCAGCCGTAGGCGTACGCGGCGGTGAAGGAGAGCAGATAGGGGCCGATGATCCACATCGGTGACACCAGCGGGTGCCCGGCCTCGACGGAGCCGACGACGGCGCCGGCGGTGGCGACGACGAAGGACAGCGGCAGCAGGGAGGTGAGCAGGATCAGCACCGGGCTGGAGAGGTGGTAGAGCAGGTCCACCGCGGCCCGGCCGGGGATCTCGCGCAGGATCATCGGCACCAGGTTCGCCGACTGCAGATGGCCCTGGAACCAGCGGGAGCGCTGCCGCACCAGGCGCTTGACGTCGAGCACGGCCTGCTGGGAGACCGCGGCGGTGGTGCAGTGCTGGTTGGTCCAGCCGCGGGCGATGAGCCGCACCCCGAGGTCGAGGTCCTCGGTGAGGGAGTCGCTCCAGGGGCCCCGGCCGGGGTCCGAGGAGAGGGTGTCGAGCGCGGCCAGCCGCATGAACTGGCCGTTGCCGCCCATCCCGACGCTGCCGATGTAGCGCCGGGCGCTCTGGAAGATGTCGCCGTAGATGACGAACTCCATGTCCTGGAGCCGGGCGAGCAGTCCCTTGTGGCGGTTGTACATCCGCACGCCGACCTGGGTGGCGCCGGTGCGCGGGTCGTCGAAGTAGGGGTCGACGGCCTGGATGACGTGCTGGTCCAGCCGCCCGTCGGCGTCCACGACGCAGACGATGACGTCACGCGGGTCGTAGCCGTCGAGGATGCCGGAGCTGCGGAGGTGATGGATGCCGTTGTTGAGGGCAGCGCCCTTGCCCTTGCGGGCGTTGGGCAGTTGCCGTTGCAACAGGTGGACCCGCTGGGGGTCGGCGGCGCGGGCTATGTCGGCCGTGCGGTCGTCGGAGGCGTCGTCGATGACGAGGGCCAGGAAGTTTCCGGCGGGCAGGGCGGTGATGCGGGCCAGGCTCTCCGCGAGGACCTTCTCCTCGTTCAGACAGGCGAGGAGGAAGACGTAGATCCGCTGGGTGCGCGGGGACCGCGCGTGCCGGATCCGGCGCCTGGAGAGCACGAACATACCGGTGTTGTACGTGCCGGCCATCACGATGAGGCCGATGCTCGCCCAGAGCATGAGTTCAGTGATCATCAATGGTCACCGGCATTCCGAGCCAGAAACCATATCTTTGCCGAAAGAATGACGATTGCAGTGGTGCAGTAGAGCAGAAACCCTACCCCGGCGGCCTCCTGCAGGGCCCGGGCAAAGGGTATGCCCGGGAGCACCTCCGGGGCCGCCGTCAGTCCCGCCAAAGGCAGGACCGACCCCAGAGCTGGTTTTCCGTACATGGGTTCCCCCCCATTTTCCGCCCCGAGTGGGGCGATGGCTCGGAAGGTATCAGACAGAACTGAAGTTTCGATGTGAATGATGGGAGTTGTTGGATCGGAACATCAAGTTCTGGCTACCAACCGGTTGTTATGGCAGGCGAGGGCGGCGCTGTGACGAGTGGGATCCATGGTCTGCACCAATTCCGCGACGGCAATTGCCTATTCCGGACCGTACGTGCCCGTTGACACCGGCCCCGGCCGCCACAACAATCAGCCACCTGCCGGGACCGCTGTGCCCTCGGCGATCGGCCGTCGGGGGGCGGATCCGTTCCGGGTAAAGCCTGTTCAATCAGGGGGGAACGAAAAATGAAAAACCTGAGGCGGAGACCACGGGTATTCCTGGTCTCGCTCGTCGCCCTGGTGGCCGCCGCACTCTTCGGCGGCTTCGTGCTCACCGGAGGTGCCCAGGCGTCGATAGCCCGGCCGGGCGGGAGGAATCCCGGAGTCCCGCACGCGCTCAAGGGCGTCGGCCCCGCCGCCCTTTCCGCCGCCGGCACCAAGGACCTCAAGGCCTGGGCCGCCGACCAGCTGAAGACCGACGGGATCCGGCGCAACCACGCTCTCGTCGTCCGGGCCGCCGCCCCGGCGAAGACGGCCGCCGCGAAGAAGGCGGCCACGGCCAAGCCGGCAACAGTGAAGACCGCGACCGTCAGGCCGCTGGCGGCGACCGCCGCCTCCGGCACCTCGGCGCTCGTCCTCTACGACACCACGGGCCCGTACGGCTCCCTCGGTGAGCTCTACGCCATGGCTCTCGCCAACCTCTCCGGCCACTTCGGCACCGTGACCTCCAAGCCCGTCTCCGCCTACACGGCGGGGATGGTCGAGCAGTACACCGCCACCGTCTATGTCGGCTCGACGTACTACGGCGGTTCCGTCCCGGACGCGATTCCCGCGGCCTTCTACCAGGACGCCATGGCGACCTCCAAGCCGGTGACCTGGATCGGCGACAACATCTGGAACATGGCGAACACCAACGGGATTCCGGCCTTCGAGCAGAAGTACGGCTGGGACCCCACCAACTCGTACTTCGGGGTCAACGGGTCCGTCGGCAACGTCAACCAGGTCTCGTACAAGGGCCAGACGCTCACCCGCACCATCCCGGCCGGCTTCGACGGCGGCATCCTGCACCCCGCGATCCTCAGCGGTGCGAACTACCCGCAGGTCACCCAGCTCGCACAGGCCACCGACGCCAACTCCGGTGCCACCAGCCCCTGGGCGATCCGGTCGGGGAACCTCACCTACGTGACGGAGATCCCCTTCGCCTACGTCTCCGAGTCCGACCGCGTCATCGTCATGGAGGACCTCCTCTTCGACGCGCTCGCCCCGGCCACCACCGAGCGGCACCGGGCCTTCGTCCGGCTGGAGGACATCAGCCCCGCCTCGGACCCGACGCAGCTGCGCACCATGGCCGACTACCTGTACTCGCAGAAGATCACCTACGGGATCAACGTCATCCCCGAGTACACCGACCCCAAGGGCGTCTACAACAACGGGGTTCCGCAGACGATCACCCTGGCCCAGGCCCAGCCGGTGGTCGCCGCGCTGAAGTACATGCTCGCGCACGGCGCGGTCCTGATGAACCACGGCTTCACCCACCAGTACAGCAACGTCAACAACCCCTACACCGGCGTCACGGGCGACGACTTCGAGTTCTTCCGCGCCCACATCGACGCGAACAACAACGTCGTCTACGACGGCCCGCCGGCCGAGGACTCCACGGTCTGGGCGCAGACCCGGGTCACCTCCGCGCTGGGGCTGTTCGCCGCGGCCGGGCTGCCCAAGCCGGCGCTGTGGACCACTCCGCACTACGCCGCCTCGGCCGCCGACTACCGGGTCTTCGGCCAGAACTACACGGCGCGGCTGGAGCGTTCGCTGTACTTCGCGGGGACGCTGAGCGGCGGCCAGGTGAACGCCTCCCAGTACATCGGCCAGTTCTTCCCGTACGCGGTGAAGGACGTCTACGGTACGACCGTGCTCCCCGAGAACATCGGCAACTACGAGCCGCTGCCCTACAACAACCACCCGGCCCGGCTGCCCGCCGACCTGATCGCGTCGGCCAAGGCCAACCTGGCGGTGCGTGACGGCGTGGCCAGCTTCTTCTACCACCCGTACTACGACGTGGCGCCGCTGCAGCAGACGATCGACGGCATCAGGGCCCTCGGTTACACCTTCGTCGGCCCCATGGACCTGGCCCAGTGAACGCGATGAAGAGGGCGGCCGCGGTGCTGTCGGCCCTGGCCGCCCTCTTCGTCGCGGGCTGCTCGTCCGACGGCGGCGGCGGATCGCCGTCCGGCCACGGCAGCAGCAGCCGCCCCGACGACAGGAAGGGGAACGGGATGCGCGGCATGACGCTCCCTGCGTGGAACACCGACGACTACAGCAGTCCGCAGGCCGGCCCGTACCTCAAGCAGATCGCCTCCACCGGTGCCCGCTGGGTGGTCTTCACCCCCACCTGGTACCAGGACAAGGTCACCGACTCGGAGATCCGCACCACCGAGGAGACCGCCGACGACAAGAGCCTGCGGCACATCATCGGCCTCGCCCACGCCGCCGGCCTCAAGACCATGATCAAGCCGCACATCGACCTGGTGAAGGGCGGCGACCGCGCCGAGATCAGACCGCGCGACCCGGACGCGTGGTTCGGCGCGTACCAGCGCTGCATCACCCACTACGCCGACCTCGCCACCGCCACCGGCGCCGAACAGTTCTCGGTCGGCACCGAGTTGGCGGGCACCTCGCAGGACGGCGACCACTGGGGCGAGGTCATCGCGGACGTCCGCAAGCACTACAAGGGCCCGCTCACTTATGCGGCCAACTACGACGAGTACAAGAAGATCCCCTTCTGGAGGGACCTCGACGTCATCGGCATCGACGCGTACTGGCCCCTGGGCGACAAGGCCACCACGGACACGGCGCGGCTGCGCCAGGCGTGGCAGCCGATCGCCGAGGACCTCGAGGCGTTCTCGAAGAAGCAGGGCCGCAGGATCCTCTTCACGGAGGCGGGTTACGTCAGCCAGAAGGGCTCGACCACGGCGCCGTACTCGTGGACCGTCAGCAAACGGGACGGCGACGCGGAACAGGCCGCCGCGTACGAGGCGTTGCTGGCGACGTTCCACGGCAAGCCGTGGTGGGCCGGGGTGTGCTGGTGGATGTGGGACGACTGGCCGGACACGGGGGAGACCGCCAAGCGGCTCGCCTACACGCCGCACGGGAAGCCGGCGGAGAAGGTGCTGCGGAAGTGGTGGGGGAGGGGCTGAGCGCTCCTACGTCTCGCACTCCAGCACCGACCCGCACAGCCCGCACCGTGCCCGTAGATGCCCCGCAACCGGTACCCGTATCCGCTGATGGCACGTCGGGCACGGGAACGTGACCCGCACCGGGTCACGGCCCTCGAAGGCGTACCCCGCATGCGCCGCCCCCGCGCGCCGGTCGCGCGCGTACCGGTGCCGCCCCCACCGCCCGGCGGCCGCCAGCGGCGGCTGCCGCGCGTCCTCCCGGGCCCGCGCGGCCCCGGCGGTGTACGCCTCGTACGCCTGCGGGCTGGTGAACCACGGCGCCGGGTCCTCCCCGAACGCCAGCGCCCGCTTGGCGAGCACGTAGCCGAACTCCTCCGGCGTGAGGTAGCCCAGCTTCTGCGTCGAGACCGACGACTCGCGGTACGCGTCCAGCAGCAGCCACCCGGCCCCGAGGTAGGCGGACGCCGTGTCCGTGAGGATCTCGTTGTCGCGGGTGCCCGCGAACTCCAGGCCGAGCCGGTGCAGATAGACGTGCATCACCTCGTGCGCGAGCGCCGCGCCGATGTCCCGGCGGTGGGTCTTGAAGCGGGGGTTGAGCTCGATGAAGTACTCGGGCCCGGCGGCGAGTTCGATGCTGCCCGCGTGCCGCATCTCCTTGAAGCTGACGATCATCCGCGCATCGGGCAGCCGCAGGTGCCGCACCATCACGCCCGCGACGCGCTGGACGCCCAGATAGGGGTCCTCGTCGTCGGAGAAGGCCACCTCGAAGGGCAGCACGCTCGCGTCGAAGGTGCGCACGGTGTCGGGGGAGAGCCGTCTGTACAGCGCGGTGATGGCGGACCGCACGGTCTCCAGATGCGGGAACCCGTGCTGGATCTCGATGTCCGTGCCCACGCGTGACCACCCCCGTGCATCGCGGCGCCCCCACTGCTGCCCTCCACTTTACGGGTCCGGGTGCCCGCCAACCGTGCTTCCGGGCGCGGCCCGTGCGACCCGGACGGCCCAGTCGCCGCACCCCCGCCCGGGTAACCCGTCCGCGCGACCTCGGGATGACCCGGACGAGCACGGATCATCCTTTCGGCCGAGCCGGGAATGGTCGGACAGTCGAGGTGTGCGGAGGGCGGAGGTCCGTAACGTAGGGGGGTACGAGCCGTCCCTGACGCACCTGCAAGGAAAGGCACCCCCGTGTCCGTGAAGTCCCGCATCGCCGCCGCCGTGGTTCTCGGCGCGGCCGCCGCCGCCCTCGCCGGGCCGGCGGCCACGGCCTCCGCAGCGGACAAGGACACCCGCCACGGACACCCGGCCACCGTCCACCAGGTGCAGCTCCCCGACGGCAGCCGGGCCCGGCTGCGCACCGGCGGCGACGGCACGAGCGTGACCGTCACCTCCGACGGCCGCCCGGCCCGCACCCTCGACACCACCCGGCCCTCGGCCGACCTCGAGCGGCTCCACCTGCGGATCCTCGGCGGCGACACCGCGCGCCCCACGCTGCGCGCCCAGCTCGACGGCGCCCGCGAGACGAACTACTACGACTTCGCCTCCGGCTCCCTGCGCCACACCCCGGAGCGCCCGGCCGGCACCGGACACCACGTGCACCAGGCGCCCGCCGCGCACCGCCACAGCCGCCACCACGAGCTGTCGGCCAACCCCGTCAAGCGCGTCGTCGACGCGGGCGAGGTCATCAAGGGCCGGAAGCACGACCTCGGCAGGCCCGCCCTCGCGGGCGGCGCCGCGCTCCTGACCCTCGGCGGCGGGGCCTACGGCGTCCGGCGCCTCGTGGTGCGCCGCAACGCCGCCCGGGCCCGGCAGGCGCAGGCCGACGGCGGGCGGCAGGGGGCATGACGGCCCCCTGACCCCCGCCGCCCGGCCGCAGCGCGCTGCGGTTGCGGCCCGGGGACACCCCCGGTGACATGACAGGACACGGTCCGGCACGGCGAGGGCCGTCGCCGACCCAGGACGCAGGGACGAGGACAGCATGGCGATCACGGTGGTCATCGCGGACGACCAGGAGATGGTCCGCACCGGCTTCCGGATGATCCTGGAGAGCCAGCCCGACATCGAGGTCGTGGCCGACGTCGTGGACGGTGAGGCGGCCCTGGAGGCCGTCGAACGGCACCGGCCCGACGTGCTGCTCCTCGACATCCGGATGCCCAAGCTCGACGGCCTGGAGGTCACCCGCCGGCTCTCCGCCCTCTCCGCCGCCGACCCCGACCGCGCCCAGCGCCCCCGGATCGTCATCGTCACCACCTTCGACCTGGACGAGTACGTGCACACCGCACTGCGCAACGGCGCCTCCGGCTTCCTGCTCAAGGACGCCAGCCCCGCGATGCTCGTCGAGGCCGTCCACGCCGCCGCCGTCGGCGACTCCCTCATCTCGCCCGCGATCACGGTCCGGCTGCTGCGCGACATGGCCCCCGCCGGCTCGCCGAGCACCGCCCGGCAGCCCTCCGAGCCGCTCACCGACCGCGAGGCCGACGTCGTGCGCTGCCTGGCGCGCGGGGCGACGAACGCGGAGATCGCGGCCGAACTGTTCGTCTCCCTGTCCACGGTCAAGACCCACCTGGCCAACGTGCAGCTGAAGCTCGACGCCCGGAACCGGGTGGAGATCGCCGCCTGGGCCTGGGAGAGCGGACTGGCCCCGGGCGGAACGTGACCAGATGGGCCGGGTGGGCGGCCCGGCACCCCCGGCGGGCCGCCCTGGCCAAGGCCGCCTTCGGCCTCTTCCTGCTCGGCATCGTCGCCTTCGAGGGCGCCGTCCTGGCCCAGCGGCCCAGCCCGCCGCACGCCATGGTGCTCGCCGCGGGCGTGGCCGTCTGCCTGTGCGCCGTGCCGTACGGCTGGATCCCGCTGGAGGTGCGGGCCTCCGTCGCCGTCGCCGTCTCGCTCACCACCTCCGCGGTCCTCATGATCGGCACCCATCCGGGCGTCGTCTGGGGAGCGGGGGAGGACATCGCCCTGCTCGTCCTGCTGACCGGCGTCGTCCAGCGCTGCGCCACGCGCGTCGCCGCGGTCCTCGGGCCGCTGCTCGCCCTCGCGGCCGTCGCCGCGCCCATGCGCGACCTCCATCCCGCCCGGTTCACGGTGGTGTTCGGCACCCTGGCCGCGGTCGTCGGCGCCTACTCGCTGCTGCTGCGCGGCCAGACCGCGCAGCGGCTGCGCGACATGGCGGCCGTGCGGACCGCCGAGCGCCTGGAGCTCGCGCGGGAGCTGCACGACCTCGTCGCGCACCACGTCACCGGCATCGCCGTGCAGGCCCAGGCCGCCCGCTTCACCTCCCTCGACGGTGCCGCCGCCGCCCGGGCGTTCGAGCGCATCGAGACCTCCGCGAGCGAGGCGCTCAGCGCGATGCGCCGCCTGGTGGGCGTGCTGCGCGAGGGCGAGGCCGAGACCGAGCCCGTCGCGGGCCTGCCCGAGGTCCGCGAACTGGCCGATGCGTTCGCCCGTACCGGC
Source organism: Streptoverticillium reticulum (assembly GCF_047456005.1). Classification (NCBI taxonomy): domain Bacteria; kingdom Bacillati; phylum Actinomycetota; class Actinomycetes; order Kitasatosporales; family Streptomycetaceae; genus Streptomyces; species Streptoverticillium reticulum. Next base: position 6,231,673 of record NZ_CP179755.1, read on the forward strand.
CCGCCCGTCGCCCTCTACATCGAGCAGGGCATGGAGACCTGGCTCCCCGGGGAGGTCGCGGCGGGCGTGCACCGCATCGTCCGCGAGGCCCTGACCAACATCCGCAAGCACGCCGCCGACGCCACTGCCGTGCGCATCGGGGTGCGGGGGGTCGCCGAAGGCGTGGAGCTGCGCATCGCCGACGACGGCAAGCACGCGGCGCCGCTCTCCGAGCAGGCGCTGGGCGGGGGGTTCGGGCTGATCGGGCTGGCCGAGCGGGCCAAGGCGATGGGCGGCCGGCTGGCCGCGGGGCCGGCGCCGGAGGGGGGCTGGCAGGTGACGGCCGTTTTTCCCGTCGACCACGGGGAGCGGGGGTGAGGGGGACGGTTTGCGCTCCTGGCGGAGCGCGTTCACCTCTGGCTCAATCCGCAGTTGCACAAGCCGACTTGGATCTAGCGTCACCCCCATGGACATCACCCCCGTCATCGACCGCATCTGGATGCTCCGATTCCCCGTCGGCCAGGCCTACGCCCTGCGCCTGGCCGACGCCGGCTGGGCCCTGGTCGACACCGGGCTGCCCGGGTACGCCGACGAGATCCTCGACGCCCTCGGCAGTCTGGGAGCGGCCCCCGAGGACCTGCGCGACATCGTGCTGACCCACGCCCACTTCGACCACACCGGCTCCGCCGCCGGGCTCGCCGCCGCCACCGGCGCCCGCGTCCTGGCCGGTGCCGCGGACGCGCCCGTCGTCCGCGGCGACGCGCCCGGGCCCGAGCCCGTCCTGCGGGACTGGGAGATACCGGTGTTCGAGGCCGTGCACGCGCACGCGAACCTGCCGCTGCCGCATGCGGCCCCGCCCTGCCCCGTCGACGTGGAACTCGCCGACGGCGACACCCTCGACTGGGGCGAGGAGGCCCGCGTCGTCCACGTCCCGGGCCACACGCCGGGCAGCATCGCCCTGCATCTGCCGTCCTCCGGCGTGCTGTTCACCGGCGACACCATCGCCAACGTCCAGCAGCTGATGCCCGGCGTCTTCAACCTCGACCAGGAGAAGACGCTCGCCTCCTTCCGGCGGCAGGCCGAACTCGACGTGGAGACGGCCTGCTTCGGGCACGGGGACCCGATCGTCGGAGGAGCGGGGGCGGCGCTGCGGGCGGTCGTCCTGGAGCCCGCCTGACCCGAGTTCGGCCCTGATGGCTTCACCGTGCACCGATCCGGGCAAGAAGTCTGCACAGGGATCCGTCCAGGAGCCCGTCCCGTTGGCCACCGTCATCGGCCGGTGACCAGGGGGACGCGTCCCGCCGCGCCCCCTCCGCCTCCCCCGCTCCGCCGCCCTCTGGCGGGGGAGGGAACTCGTGTACGAAGATCTGCGCGTGTCTCACACATGGATGCGGTACTTCACCCCCGGACCGGTCCATCACCGGCTCGGCCTGGTCTGCCTCGGCGTCGGCCTGCAGCACGGTGCCCTGCCCGCCGTCGGCCCCCGCACCCTCGGCCACCACGTGGCCGTCGTCATCGGCGCCGGGACCGGCTGGTGCCGCACGCCCGACGGCCGCACCCACCCCGTCACCGCCCCCGCCCTCCTCTGGCTCGTCCCCGGCGTGCCGCACCACTACGGCGCCGCGCCCGGCAGCGGATGGGACGAGGCCTTCGTCGGCTTCACCGGCCCCGCCGTCGCCGCCTACACCGAACTCGGCTGCATCGAGCCCGACCGCCCCGTCGTGCCCCTCACCGACGCCGCCGGCCCGCGCGTCGCCGTCGCCCGCATCGCCCGCGCCGCCCGCCGAGGCAACCCCCTGCTGGAGATCGAGACCGCCGCGGGCGTCCACGAGCTCCTGGTGGCCCTGCGCCGCGCCCGTGCCGACCTGGACGGCGAGGGGGACCCCGTGCTGCAGGCCCTGGCCCGTGACGCGTTCCTGCCGCTGTCCGTCACCCAGCACGCCGCCCGGCACGGCATGACCCCCGCCGAACTGCGCTCCGCCGTCCGCCGCGGCGCCGGGTGCGGACCCAAGGACTACCTCCTGGGCATCCGCCTGGGCCGGGCCAAGGAACTGCTGGCCGCCACCGAACTGTCCGTCGCCGCCGTCGCCCGGCGCGTCGGCTACGACGACCCCGCCTACTTCAGCCGTCTCTTCACCCGCCGTGTCGGCACCGCTCCCGTCCGCTTCCGCGCCCGGCAGAGTGCGGCCGGACCACCGCGTTCCGCCTAGGCTGGGGTCGTATGAACGACAGTGCCGCCAACGCCCCCGCCCTGGACGCGTCCGTCCGCGCCGAGCTGAACCGTCTGCGCGACAGCATCGACAACATCGACGCAGCAGTGATCCACATGCTCGCCGAGCGCTTCAAATGCACCCAGCAGGTCGGCCACCTCAAGGCCGCCCACAAGATGCCGCCCGCCGACCCCGGCCGCGAGGCCCGTCAGATCGCGCGGCTGCGCGAGCTCGCCGAGAACGCCAAGCTGGATCCCGCTTTCGCGGAGAAGTTTCTCAACTTCATCATTGCCGAGGTGATCCGGCACCACGAGACCATCGCGCGGGCGTAGGCCTTGCAGGTGCCTGCGCCCCGTCAGGGGCGCGGGGAACTGCGCGAGCACCCCCCACCGGCCCGCAGCCGACGCACCACCCTGGCACGGCACGTCATCTGCGGGCGCATCGTGGCCGATCGCGCAGTTCCCCGCGCCCCTGGCGGGGCGCGGTACCCCAACCGTGCGGCAAGCTGAGGCACATGCCCGTATTGACGCGCGCTGAAGCGCAGGACCGAGCCGCCCTCCTCGACGTCCACCACTACCGCATCGAACTGGACCTCACCCCCGGTGAGACCCTCGGCTCCACCACCGTCATCCGCTTCACCGCCCGCTCCGCCGGCACCACCTTCGTCGAACTCAAGCCCGCCACCCTGCACCGCGCCGCCCTCGACGGACAGGCCCTCGACCCCGCCGCCCTCGACGACAACCGCCTTCCGCTCACCCTCACCGAGGGCGAGCACGAACTCCGCGTCGAAGCGGACATGCGCTACTCCCGCACCGGCGAGGGCATGCACCGCTTCACCGACCCGGCCGACGGCGAGACCTACGCCTACACCCAGCTGTTCATGGAGGACGTGCAGCGCGTCTTCGCCGCCTTCGACCAGCCCGACCTCAAGGCCGTCTTCGCCCTCGCCGTGACGGCCCCGCCGCACTGGACCGTCCTCGGCAACGGCATCGCCCGCCCCGTCGGCGACGGCCGCTGGGAACTCGCCCCCACCCCGCCCGTCAGCACCTACCTCGTCGCCGTCGCCGCGGGCCCCTGGCACTCCGTCCGCACCGAGCACGCCGGACTGCCCTTCGGCATCCACTGCCGCCGCTCCCTCGCCGCCCACCTGGACGCCGACGCCGAGGAAATCCTCGGCATCACCCGCCGCTGCTACGACCGTTACCACGAGAAGTTCACCGAGCTGTATCCCTTCGACTCCTACGACCAGGCCTTCGTCCCCGAGTTCAACGCCGGGGCCATGGAGAACCCCGGACTGGTCACCTTCCGCGACGAGTTCGTCTTCCGCTCCGCCGTCACCGACACCGAGCGCCAGACCCGCGCGGTGGTCATCGCCCACGAGATGGCCCACATGTGGTTCGGCGACCTCGTCACGCTGAAGTGGTGGGACGACATCTGGCTCAACGAGTCCTTCGCCGAGTACATGGGCTACCAGACCCTCGTCGAGACCGGCGACTTCCCGGACACCTGGACCGACTTCGGCATCTCCCGCAAGGGCTGGGGTTACGACGCCGACCAGCGCCCCTCCACCCACCCCGTCGCCCCCGACCCCGACGCCGTCCCCGACACCGCCTCCGCGCTGACCAACTTCGACGGCATCTCCTACGCCAAGGGCGCCAGTGCGCTGCGCCAACTCGCCGCCTGGCTCGGCGAGAAGGAGTTCCTCGCCGGCATCAACGACCACTTCACCCGGCACCGGTTCGGCAACGCCACCCTCGCCGACTTCCTCGACTCCCTCGCCCGGGCCACCGACCGCGGCGTCCACGGCTGGGCCCGGTCCTGGCTGCGCACCACCGGCATCGACACCCTCACCCCGGACGTCACCGACGAGGACGGTCACTGGCGCCTCGCCGTCCGCCACGAGGGCAGCCGCCCGCACCGCATCACCGTCGGCCTCTACGACCACGACCCCGCCGAGCCCGGGCGGCTCGTGCCCCGCACGCCCGTCGAGGCCGACCTGCCCGGTGACACCGACCTCGTGTTCCCGGGCCGCCGTCCCGACCTGCTCCTGCTCAACGACGGCGACCTCACCTACGCCAAGGTCCGGCTCGACCCCGGTTCCTGGGACACCGCCCTGGACGCCCTGTCCGGACTGCCCGGCGCCCTCAGCCGCGCCGTCGTCTGGAACGCCGCCCGCGACATGGTCCGCGACGGCGAACTCGCCCCCGCCGCGTATCTCCGTGCCGCCCGCGCCCACTTGCCCCGCGAACACGACAACGCGATCGTCCAGGGCGTTCTCGCCTTCGCCCGCACGCAGATCGCGGACCTCTACCTCCCGGCGGACGAACGCCCCGAGGCACTGGCCGGATTGCGGGCCCTCAGCCGCGACCTGCTGGAGCGTGCTCCCGCCCCCGGGGTGCGGCTGACCGCCGTCCGCACGCTGATCGCCAGTGCGCTGCGCCCCGACGTCCTGCGCGAGTGGCTCGCCGCGGACACCGTGGCCGGCGGCCCCGTCCTCGACCCCGAACTGCGCTGGCGCATCCTCAGCCGCCTCGCCGTCCTCGGCGCCCTCACCCCGGCCGGGATCGACGCCGAACTCGCCCGCGACCCCAGCGCCACCGGCCACGAGGGCGCTGCGCGCTGCCGGGCGGCCCTGCCGGACCAGGCCGCCAAGGAGGCGGCCTGGGAGGCCATGTTCGGCACGGACGACCTCTCCAACTACCTGTTCGCGGCCACTGCGCAGGGCTTCTGGCAGCCCGAACAGCTCGACCTCGTCCGCCCGTTCCGGGAGCGCTACTACCCTGCGGTGGTCGCTCTGGCCGCCCGCCGGGGCCCGGCCATCGCCGAGGCGGCGGGCCGCAGTGCGTTCCCGCTGACGCTGGTCGAGGCGGAGACGCTGCGTCTGGGCGAGGAATGCCTGCGCAGCGCCGACCCCGTTCCGTCGCTGCGCCGCAAGCTGGTCGACCAACTGGACGACCTGGGCCGGGCGTTGCGGATCCGCCGGGCCGGCTGAGCACTCCGGGCTCGTCGTGGCTGGTCGCGCAGTTCCCCACGCCCCTTCGGGGTGCGATCACCGGGCGCAACCACGGTGCGCCCCGTCAGGGGCGCGGGGAACTGCGCGACCAGCCACGATGCGCCCGCAGACAACGGGAGAGGCCCCGCACCCCGGAACCCGGGGTGCGGGGCCTCCCGCAAACGAGATGTTGGCCAGCGCGACGTCAGTCGCGCGCCTCCGCGTCGGACGCCTTCGCCGTGCGCAGGTCCGCCATGAACCGGTCCACGATCCCGCTCTCGCGCGCGAAGTCCTCGACCGGCTCGCCGACGATCTTGCCCGCCAGCTCCGTCGCCAGCACGCCGACCTGCTCGCGCAGCGCCGCCTCCGCGACCGCACGCTCCGCGTCGATCACCGCGTGGCCCGCGGCGATGATCTCCTCGCGCTGGCGCTGGCCCTCGGCCCGCAGCTCCGCGACGATCGCGTTGCCCTGCTCGAGCGACTCCTGGCGCAGCCGGGCGGCCTCGTGCCGCGCCTCGGCCAGCAGGGCCTGGTACTCCTCGTGCACCCGCGCCGCCTCGGCGCGGGTCTCCTCGGCCTCCTCGAAGCGGCCGTCGGTGGCCTGCTCGCGCTCGGCGAGGACCTTGTTGATCCGGGGCAGGATCACCTTCGCCATCAGGGCGAAGACGAGGAAGAAGCACACCAGCCCGATGACGAGCGGTGCGGGCTCGGGCTTGAGGGGTCCGACGTCGAGAGCAAAGTTCATGGCCATGGGAGCAGATTAGTCGAAGTCGCGGCCCGGCTCCGCAGCCGCACCCCACGGTCCGCGGCCGCGCGGGCTTAAAGGGCGCCCTTACCACCATCGGGCGAACCAGCTCCCACCAGGGGGTTACCGGGCGTGCGCGCTCGGTAGCTTGAGGCAGTTCGTGCAGGCCCGGGCCGGTGCCCGGGCCTGCCCTGCGCCATCAGCCAACCCAAAAAGGGGCAAGTCCACCATGCCTGCGCCCGCCGCCGACCATTCCCCCGCAGCGCTCGCGGGCGGCGCCCAAGGAACTCGCGCCCTGCGTCCCCTCGTCGACACCGCCCTGCACGCCCTGGCCCGCGGGGCCACCGCCCGCGGCGGCCCGCTCCCGGCCGGCGGCCCCCCGGCCGTCGACGCCCGGATCACCGCCGCCGCCACCCCGGTCCTCCCCGAGCACGGCACCGGGTCACATGAAGCACTGCGCACCCTCGTCCAGGCCCTCGCCGAGGGGGCCGCCGACCCCGCCGACCCGCACTGCGCAGCCCATCTGCACGGTCCCGCCCTCGCCGTCGCCGCCGCCGCGGACCTCGCCGCCTGCGCCCTCAACCCCTCGCTCGACTCCTGGGACCAGGCCCCCTCCGCGACCGCGCTGGAGGCCCTGACCACCCGCGCCCTCGCCGCCCTCGCCTACCCCCGGCGCCCCGCCCCCGACGCCCTCGTCACCACCGGCGGCACCGAGTCCAACCAGCTCGCCCTGCTCCTCGCCCGGGAGAACGCCCGCACCTGCGCCCACCGCCCGCTGCACGTCGTCTGCGGGGCCAACGCCCACCACAGCGTCCCCCGTGCCGCCTGGCTCCTCGGCCTCCCCGCGCCCCACACCCTCCCCACCCCCACCGGCACCCTCGACCCCACCGATCTCGACAAGGCCCTCGGCGAGCACCACACCGACGCCCCCCGGCTCGTGGTGGCCACCGCGGGCACCACCGACGCCGGCCTCATCGACCCGCTGCCGCGCATCGCCGACGTATGCGCCGCCCGGGGCGTCCCCTTCCACGTCGACGCCTCCTACGGCGGGCCGCTGCTCTTCAGCGACACCCTCCGCCCCGCCCTCGCCGGTCTCGACCGCGCCGACAGCATCAGCCTCGACCTGCACAAGCTCGGCTGGCAGCCGATCGCCGCGGGCCTGCTCGCCGTTCCCGGCACCGAGGCCCTGGCCCCCCTCGGCCACCAGGCCGACTACCTCAACGCCCACGACGACATCGCCGCGGGCCACCCCGATCTCCTCCACCGCTCCCTGCGCACCACCCGCCGCCCCGACATCCTCAAGATCGCCGTCACCCTCCGCGCCCTCGGCCGCACCGGGCTCGGCGAACTCATCGAGCGCGTCTGCGCGCTCGCCCACCGCCTCGCCGACCTCATCGACGCCCACCCCTCCTTCGTCCTCCACTCCCGTCCCACCCTCAGCACCGTCCTCTTCCGCCCCGCGAACTCCGACGACCGCACCATCGGCAGCCTCCGCCGCCGCCTGCTCCACCACGGCCACGCCGTCCTCGGCCGTGCCACCACCCCCGAAGGCCTCTGGCTCAAGGCGACCCTCCTCAACCCCCACACCCGCACCGACGACCTCCGCAACCTCCTGGAACTCGTGGAAGGCCACACCACCGGATGACCACCCCGCAGCCCGCCCCCTCGGCGGCCGACCAGCCCCTGGACCTCGCCGGCATCGGCATCGGCCCGTTCAACCTGTCGCTCGCGGCCCTCGCCCACCCGCTGCCGGACCTCCGCGCGGCCTTCTACGACCAGAACACCGCCTTCCAGTGGCACCCCGGCCTGCTCATCGAGGGCACGACCGTGCAGGTCCCCTTCCTCGCCGACCTCGTCACGCTCGCCGACCCCACCAGCCCCTGGAGCTTCCTCAACTACCTGAGGACCCGCGAGCGCCTCTACCCCTTCTACTTCGCCGAGCGCCAGCACATCCAGCGCGCCGAGTACGACGCCTACTGCCGCTGGGTCAGCGAGAACCTCGACACCCTCCACTTCGACCACCAGATCGACGCCGTCCGCTGGAACCCCGAGCGCGTCCTCTTCGAGATCGACTACACCCAGCTCGACCGCGAGGGCGAGGCCGAGGCCCTCGGCCGCGCCTACACCCGCAGCCTCGTCCTCGGCGTCGGCACCGCCCCGTACGTCCCCGAGCCGCTGCGCCCGCTGGCCGAGGCCCCCGCCGTCCCCGTCATCCACTCCGCCGACTACCTGGCCCACCGCGAACGGCTGCTCGCCGCCGAGCACATCACGGTCATCGGCTCGGGCCAGTCCGGCGCCGAGATCTTCCTCGACCTGCTGCGGCAGCGCCCCGCCGGGCGCGAGAAGCTCCACTGGCTGGCCCGCACCCCCGCCTTCGCGCCCATGGAGTACAGCAAGCTCGGGCTCGAACACTTCACGCCCGACTACACCCATTACTTCCGCGCGCTCCCCGAGGGCGTACGCGACCAGCTCCTGCCCCAGCAGTGGCAGCTCCACAAGGGCATCGCCCCCGACACGATCACGGCCATCCACGACGAGCTCTACCGCCGCAGCCTGCACGGCGGCTGGCCCGATGCCACGCTCACCCCGGGAGTCTTCGTCCGCACCGCCGGACGCGTCGGCACCACCCGTGTCGAACTGCACCTGGAACACACCCAGCAGAACGCCCGCTCGCGTCTCACCACCGACGCCGTCGTCCTCGCCACCGGCTACCGCGAGCGCCGCGTCGATACCCTGCTCGCCGCCCTCGACCCCTATATCCGCCGCGACTCCAGCGGCCGTCCCCGCATCGACGAGCACCACCGTCTCGTCCTCGACCCGCTGGTCAAGGGCGCCATCCACGTCCAGAACGCCGAGATCCACACCCATGGCGTCGGCGCCCCCGACCTCGGCCTCGCCGCCTGGCGCAGCGCGACCATCCTCAATGCCGTCACCGGAAAGGCCGCCTACCCCCTCCCGGACCGCACCGCCTTCACCACCTTCGGCCTGGAGCCGCGACCCGTGCCGCGGCCCCAGCACCCGGCGTCAGAAGACCGGAACGCCATCCCGCGTCAGCTTCCAGTCCACTGAGGCGAACCGGCTCACGTCGATCGCCCCCTGCGCCTTCACCCAGTTGATGATCGTGTTCCGGATCTCCTCCGAATTCGCCCACAGCTGCTTGGCCTTCGCCACGTGCGGGAAGTTCCCGCCGCCGCTGGCCCGGTAGTTGTTCACCGCCAGCACGAACTGCGCCGCATCGTCCAGCGGCTTCCCGTCGAACGACAGCTTCGCGATCCGCTCGCCCGGAGCCTTCGCAATGTCGATCTCGTACGAGAGGCCGCTGAGGACGTCGTAGTTGAAGTCCGGAATCGACTCGGCGTTCGTCAGCTTCGCCGGGTCGACGGGAGCGCCGGCCGCGGTCCGCGCGTAGTAGTGCGCCGAGAACTCCAGGTACGCGCGCAGCTGCGCGCCGGTCATCAGGCGCGCCTCCAGCGTGTTCTCGAACGGGTAGAGTCCGGCCGCCTCCCGGATCGTCACCTTCCCCGCCGGCATCGCGGCCGTCCGCGAGAAGCACGACGCCTGTGACAGCACCGGCAGCGCGGCGTACTGCGTGCCGGCCAGGGCCGCCTTCACCGTCTCGACCTGCACGTGGTTGATGAGCTTGATGATGGGCGTGTCCTTGTACGGGGCCTCCGCCGCGCTCATCGCCGCCGACGACGTGCCGATCACCTGGTTCACGTACGTCACGACCTTGCGGTGCTGACCCGTGAGGAGATCGGTGATCTTCTTGTCCTCGGCCACCGTGTTGGAGTTCAGCACCTTCGCCGACGCCGACTCCACGTGCCAGCCGCCCCGCTCCCACACCAGGGCGAAGTCGAACACCGTCAGCCGCTGGCCCCACTTGAGCGGCTCGGACAGCACCACCTGCTTGCCCGTCGCCTTGTTCGTCACCCGGAGCTCGGGAATCTCCACGTGCGCATGGCCCACGAGCACCGCATCGATCCCCGGCACCTTCTCGGCCACCAGCGCCGCCGAGTTCTCGACGTACGGCAGCTGGTCGCCGTACGACGAGGTGCCGCTGGCGCCCGCGTGGGCGGCCACGATCACCACGTCCGCGCCCATCGACCGCAGCTTCGGCACCCACTTCGCGGCCTGTTCCTCCAGGCCCGGGAAAAGCATCCTGCCCTGCACATTGGCCTTGTCCCAGATCGCGATCCCGGGATTCGTCAGGCCCAGAATCGCCACCCGCACATCACGGCCGTGCGGCGTGTGCACCCGCTTGATCACATACGGCCGGAACGCGGGCTTCATCGTCTTCGCGTCCAGCGCATTCGCCGCCAGCAGCGGAAAACGGCACTGCTCCTCGAACTTCCGCAGCACCGGAATGCCGTAATTGAACTCGTGATTGCCGACGGCCGCGGCGTCGTAGCCGATCGCATTCATCGCCGCCGCCATCGGGTGCACCGGACCGTGCGCCCGCGTGATCGGCTCCACCCGGGCGTAGTAGTACGACAGCTGGGTGCCCTGAATCGTGTCGCCCGCGTCGATGAGCAGGGTGCTGCGGCGCCCCTTCTCCTTGCGCACCTGGTTCACCAGCGTCGAAATCTTCGCCAGGCCCACGTCGTTGTTCGCCTTGTCCTGGAACCGGGCGTCGGTGAAGTAGTCCCAGTCGAAGACATTGCCGTGCAGGTCCGTGGTCCCCATCACGGTCAGCGCGAAGCGCTTCTTCCGGCCCCCGGACCGGTCCGGGCCGGCCTCCGCGGCCATGGCCGCGGGAGCGCCCAGGCCTCCCGCGAGCGCCACCCCTGCCCCGGTTGCAGCGGTACGCCCCAGAAAGTCCCTGCGGTCGATCGGCATACGTTCTCCCCATCCGTATCAGCACAACATGCCTACAACGCGCGTAGATTCTGACCGAGCAACCCGTCCTGCAACACCCTCGCCAGGTTGCAATCGGATGACTCCCCGGCACACCCTGGCCCGCATGACCGAACACACGATCCCCGCAGGCCAGACCCACCTCCCGTACGGCACCCCGGACGCCCCCCGCATCGCCGTCCGCGGCGAGGCCCGCCTGGAGGTCGACCCCGAGATCGCCCGCATCGGCATCTGCATCAACGCCCGCGGCACCGACCGCCGCGCCGCCCTCGACGACCTGACCCGCCGCAACCAGTACGTCATCGACCTGATCCGCGGCTACGGCAGCGAGGTCGAGCAGCTCGAGACCGGCTCCTTCACCCTCACCCCCCAGCTCACCGAGCGCGGCCGCCACGAACGCGTCCGCGCCTATCACGGCACCGTCCACCTCACGGCGGTCCTCAACGACTTCACCGCCCTGGGCGAACTCGCCACGCGCCTCGCCGACCTGGACCTCACCCGCGTCGACGGACCCTGGTGGGCTCTGCGCCCCCACTCGCCCGCATACCGCGAGGCCCGGCAGCAGGCGGTCCGCGAAGCCGTCCAGCGCGCCCGCGAATACGCCGCGGCCCTCGGCGCGGAACTCACCGCCGTCGTCGAAATCGCCGATGCCGGCGCGGAAAACGACGGCCGGCCCGGACTGCCCCCCGCCCCCGGTGGAGTGATGCGCGCCGCCTACGGCGGAGCCGCTCCGGCACCCGCTCCCGCACTCGACCTCGAACCGCAGCGCCAGACCGTTTACGCCCACGTCAACGCACGCTTTACGATGACCCGCCCGGTTCTCTGAGAACACTCCCGGAGTGCTCATCGGAGCGGCCCCCCGCACGTTTCACAAGTTGTCAACAAGCCTTTACGCAACGGACGTTGGGGAGTTGCGGGGCGCCAATTCTCTACCCACTGGTAGGCCCTAAGGTCGTGCCATGCGCCGAGCGAAAATCGTCTGCACCCTGGGGCCTGCCACCGACTCGTACGAGCAGATCAAGGCCCTCGTCGAAGCCGGCATGGATGTCGCCCGCTTCAATCTCAGTCACGGCACCTACGCCGAGCACGAGGCGCGGTACCAGCGGGTACGCAAGGCGGCCGAGGAAACCGGCCGCAACGTCGGCATCCTCGCGGACCTTCAAGGCCCGAAGATCCGTCTCGGCCGCTTCCGCGAGGGCCCCGTACTCCTTGAACGTGGTGACGAATTCACCATCACCGTCGAGGAGATCGAGGGTGACCGGCACCGGTGCGGCACCACCTACGAGGGCCTGGCCGGGGACGTCACCAAGGGCGAGCGCATCCTCGTCGACGACGGCCGCGTCACCCTGGAGGTCACCGAGGTCGACGGTCCGCGGGTGAAGACCATGGTCATCGAGGGTGGCATGGTCTCCGACCACAAGGGCCTCAACCTGCCCGGCGTCGCCGTCTCCGTCCCCGCGCTCTCGGAGAAGGACATCGAGGACCTCCGCTGGGCCCTGCGCAGCGGCATCGACGTCATCGCCCTCTCCTTCGTGCGCACCGCCCACGACATCGACCACGTGCACCGCGTCATGGACGAGGAGGGCCGCCGCGCCTTCGTCATCGCCAAGATCGAGAAGCCGCAGGCGGTCCACAACCTGGAGAGCATCGTCGCCGCCTTCGACGGCCTGATGGTCGCCCGTGGCGACCTGGGTGTCGAAATGCCCCTGGAATCGGTCCCGATCGTGCAGAAGCGGGCCATCAAGCTGGCGAAGCGGAACGCCAAGCCGGTGATCGTCGCCACGCAGATGCTCGACTCGATGATCGAGTCCTCGCGCCCGACGCGGGCGGAGGCCTCGGACGTCGCCAATGCGGTGATCGACGGCACGGACGCCGTCATGCTCTCGGGCGAGACCAGCGTGGGGAAGTACCCCGTCGAAACGGTGAAGACGATGGGCCGCATCGTGCGCGCGGCCGAGGAGGACGTCCTGGCGAAGGGCCTCCCCCCGCTGACCGAGCGCAGCAAACCCCGCACCCAGGGCGGGGCGGTGGCCCGCGCGGCCGCCGAGATGGGCGACTTCCTGGGAGCAAAGTTCCTGGTCGCCTTCACTCAATCCGGTGATACGGTGCGCCGGCTCTCGCGGTACCGGTCGCCGATCCCGCTGCTGGCGTTCACGCCGGAGCCGGCGACGCGGTCGCAGCTGAACCTGACGTGGGGAGTGGAGACGTTCCTGGGCCCGATGGTCCAGACGACGGACGAGATGGTCGAGCAGGTGGACGAGTACCTGCTGCGGATCGGCCGTTGCCGCAAGGGCGACATGGTCATCATCACGGCGGGCTCCCCGCCGGGCATGGCCGGAACCACCAACCTGGTGCGGGTGCATCACATCGGGGAGGACGATGCTCCGGCGGTGACAGGGGCCGGTGGGGTCTGACGGCACCGCGTCAAGTTCTGTTCGTTGGCGCCTGCAGCTTTCGGCCATGCCCGGTCGGTCCCGTGAGCCTCACGCGTGTACCGGTGTTCGGGGAAGCAGGGCGCATCGGTGCTGTGCAAGGGCGCACTGCGGTGCACGCACCGGCGCTCCCTCCCCACGCCGTGTGCCCGGCGAACGCCCCCCACGATGGCCGGAGTTCACGCTTTTTCTCCCTCCGCACGGGTGCACACTGGATATACGCGTTCGAGGCACCGCCTCCGACGGCATCCCCTGGCCCGGCTCTGGGATCCACGCGTGCTGATCGGTTCAGGAGGGGTCTCTTGGTCACGGTCCTGTTGTGCGCGCATAACCTGTTGATCCGCACGGGCCTGCGGAAGGTCCTGGAGGACGACGCGTACATTCACGTGGCAGCGGAGACGGGGAGCGCCGACGAGGCCGTCGAGCTCGCGCGGCGGCACCAACCGGATGTGGTGTTCGTCGAGTTGGACATGCCCCGCGGCGAAGGCCTGCGGATCGGGCGCATGCTGACCGGCACCGGGGACCGCCCGGCCGGGGTGGTGTTCATCGCGCAGTCCTTCGACTCGACCACCGCGCTGCGGGGGCTGCTCGCCGGGGCCCGCGCGTTCCTGGCGAAGAGCGACACGCCCCGCCAACTGGTGGCCGCGGTCCACGCGGTGGCGGGCGGGTACACCGTGCTGCCGTCGGCGGTCACCGCCGCGCTGGAGCCCTGGGCGATGCTCTCGACGGCCTTCGCGGCCCCGGGGGCCGCGGACGTCTTCGGCCTGCTGACGGAGCGGGAGCTGGAAGTGCTCCGGCTCATGGCCACCGGGATGTCCAACGCCGAGATCGCCGAGTTCCTGTCGCTCGGCGAGGCCACCGTGAAGTCGCACGTGTCGCGGCTGCTCTCCAAACTGGGCCTGCGCAACCGGTCCCAGGCGGTGGCCAGGGCCTACGGCACGGGGCTGATGGGCGTCCCCGACCGGGCCGCCCAGTAGCCGGGCCGCACGGTCGCACGGTCGTCACGCATCGCACGGTCGTCACGCATCACATGGTCGTCACGGCTCACGCGGTCGTCACGACGTCCAGGACGGCGAGACTGCCCGGTGCGATCTCCCGCAGGGACATGCGGAACAGCGCGATGCGGTCGGCGGTGTCGACGAAGAGCAGCATCAGCGGACGGTCCTGCGCGAGCCGCAGCCCCCGCCGCCGGCGCAGGATCCGGGTCTCGCCGAAGCCCGCGACGCAGGGCAGCACGGTCGCGCCGCGCAGACCGTGCTGCCGTGCGTGCCGGACGATCTCGACGTACAGCGGGGAGTGCCCGGCCGTATCGGTGGTCCTGACGAACACTGTCAGACGGTGCATGGCCGCCCCCCGCGGGGTGTCCTCGGATCGCTCGGGCGCGCCCTTCCGCCGCCAGGGCCGGGTCATCGCCTCAGTAGCGGTAGTGGTCGGGCTTGAAGGGGCCGTCGGGCGATATTCCGATGTAGTCGGCCTGTTGCTGAGTGAGCCGGGTCAGGTGGACGTTGAGCGCCTCCAGGTGCAGCCGGGCGACCTTCTCGTCGAGGGCCTTGGGCAGCCGGTGCACTCCCACGGGGTACTCCTGGGAGCGGGCGAAGAGTTCGAGCTGGGCGATGACCTGGTTGGCGAAGCTCGTCGACATGACGAAGCTCGGATGCCCGGTGGCGTTGCCGAGGTTGAGCAGCCGCCCCTCGCTCAGCACGATCACCGCGTGGCCGTCGGGGAACTCCCAGAGGTCCACCTGGGGCTTCACGGTCACCCGCCGGACGCCCGGGAACGCCTCCAGGCCCGCCATGTCGATCTCGTTGTCGAAGTGCCCGATGTTGCCCACGACGGTCTGGTGCTTCATACGGGCCATGTGCTCGGCCTTGACGATGTCCCGGTTGCCCGTGGCGGTCACGACGATGTCCGCCGTGGGGAGCATCTCCTCCAGGGTGGCGACGGAGTAGCCGTCCATGGCGGCCTGGAGCGCACAGATGGGGTCGACCTCGGTCACCGTCACCTTCGCCCCCTGGCCGCGCAGTGCCTCTGCACAGCCCTTGCCCACGTCCCCGTAGCCGCACACCACGACGGTCTTCCCGCCGATCAGCACGTCCGTTCCCCGCTTGATGCCGTCGATGAGCGAGTGCCGGCAGCCGTAGCGGTTGTCGAACTTCGACTTGGTCACGGAGTCGTTGACGTTGATCGCGGGGAAGAGCAGATGGCCCGAGCGGTGCATGTCGTACAGCCGCAGCACGCCCGTCGTCGTCTCCTCGGACACGCCCCGGATGCCCTGGGCGACGGTGGTCCAGCGCCGGGCGTCCTCGGCCAGGCTGCGCCGCAGGAGTTCCAGGATCACGACCTCGTCCCGCGAGGCGGCGGAGGACGCCGGCGGGACCGTGCCCGCCTTCTCGTACTCCACGCCCTTGTGGACCAGGAGCGTGGCGTCGCCGCCGTCGTCCACGATCAGGTGGGGACCGCCCTCCGGCCAGGTCAGCGCCCGCTCGGTGCACCACCAGTAGTCCTCCAGGGACTCGCCCTTCCAGGCGAACACCGGTACCCCGCGCGGCTCCTGTGCCGTTCCGTGCGGTCCGGCGACGACCGCGGCGGCCGCGTGATCCTGTGTGGAGAAGATGTTGCAGCTCGCCCACCGCACCTGCGCGCCGAGGGCCACCAGCGTCTCGATCAGCACCGCGGTCTGCACGGTCATGTGCAGGGAGCCGGTGATCCGGGCGCCCTGCAGGGGCCGCGCGGCGGCGTACTCCTCCCGCAGGGCCATCAGGCCCGGCATCTCGTGCTCCGCCATGCCGATCTCGCGGCGGCCGAACTCCGCCAGCGACAGGTCGGCCACCTTGAAGTCGGACACCACCGGCATCGGTTCCGGGGAAACAGCCGCCACCGCACACTCCCATCATCGGGCCGCGTCACAGGGATTCCGGAGGCAGTGTCGCCGTATTCGGCAGCGGCATCATCCGCCTGACTGCTGAATTCCGGGATCCCTCCGGAGGGGGAGTTCCGGGCCGGTTCCGTCTTCCGAATGAGACCGCAGGGTTGAGGAGCGGAGCGCGGCGATTGAACTCCGTTGGCCGCATGGACGGTTCAGGCCAGGTCCGGTATCAAATAATTCGGTGGCCGGGGGAGCCGTCGCAGAGGGGAGCATGTGAATGTCTCTGAGTGTCGGCCAAGTTGCGCAGGTGCTGATTGCGCTGATCCTACTGGTGATCGTCGCGCACAGCACCGCGTACGCATTCAAGGCGCTGAAACAGCCGCCGGTCATCGGCGAGATTGTCGGCGGGCTGCTGCTCGGGCCGACGGTGCTCGGGTACTTCTCGCCGGGGCTTCGGGAACACCTGATTCCGTCCGAGGGGCCGGCCGCCTCGGCGCTGGGGGTCGTGTACGAGCTGGGGCTCCTGCTGCTCGTCTATCTGACCGGTACGGAACTGCACGGCCGGGCCACCCGGGAGGAGCGCCGGACGATCACCTTCGTCGCGCTCTCCGGCCTGCTGGTGCCGTTCACCGTCGGGCTCGCGGTCGCCGAGTCCTTCGGCGTCGAGAAGCTGTCGGGGCTCCACGGGTCCCGCACCACGCTGGTGCTGGTGTTCGGCCTCGCCATCGCCCTCACCAGCATCCCGGTGATCTCCAGGATCATGCTGGACCTCGGCGTGCTGCGGACGAGGTTCGCGCGCATCATCCTGACCGTGGCGGTGATGGAGGACGTCGTCCTGTACGTCGTGCTCGCCATCGTGATGGGAATTGCCGGAGCCTCGTCCGGTGACGCGTACGGAATCGGCATGTTGCTGAAAGGTGAATCGCTCGGCTGGCAGGCGTGCTACTTCACCGTGGCGCCGGTCGTGTTTCTCCTGCTCCTTGTCCGCTACGGCCGGAGGCTCTTCGCGGCCCTTGCCGGAATGCGCTGGAACCTGCTGGCGCAGCGCAGTCCCACGGCTTTCCTGATGATTTTCGTGTTCGCGCTCTGCCTGGCCTGCAGCGGCCTGGGGATCGATCCGATATTCGGTGCCCTCACGGCGGGGATGTGCGAGGCGGGAGCGGCCCGCGGGGACCAGGCGCGGGAGACGCTCCGCACCATCTCGCTCGCCTTCTTCGTCCCCGTGTATTTCGCGATCGTCGGGCTGAAGCTGGATCTGATCCACCATTTCGACGTCGTGTTCTTCCTCTGGTTCCTCGGCCTCGCCTGCGTGGTCAAGTTCACCAGCGTGTGGATCGGCGCCCGGCTGGCCGGGCAGGACCGCACGGCGTCGACCGACATCGCCGCGGCGATGAACGCCCGGGGCGGGCCCGGCATCGTGCTCGCCTCCACCACCTTCGGGGCCGGCATCATCAGCGAGGGCTTCTTCAGCTCGCTCGTGGTCCTGTCCATCATCACGTCCCAGATGGCAGGGGTCTGGCTGGCCAGGGCGGTGGACCGGGGCGGACCGCTGCTGGCCCGGGTCCCGGAGGAACCCGGGCGGGCCGGGGCGGGCGCCAGAAGCGACGACCGACAGGAGGCTGCGAGCGCATGACACGAGGCCCGGCGCGCGGAACAGCGGCAACGCCCGTGAAATCGGCGGACGTCGGCATCGCCATCGTCGACGAGAACGTCATCTTCCGTGCCGGGCTCGTGCACTTCCTCTCCGCGGAGGACGCGTTCACCGTGGTGATGCAGACGGCGACGGTGCGGGAGGCGGCGGGAGCCGTCGGGGCGCTGCAGCCGGAGGTGGTGCTCGTGGGCGTCGACCGCGTGACGGCCGACGTCCCCGAGGACCTGACGACGCTGCGCGCGGCCGCGCCGCTGGCGCGCGTCGTCGTCCTCCTGGCCCAGGAGGACCCCCTCGCCGTCAAACGCCTGCTCACGGCCGGGGTCCAGGCGGCCATCCCAAGGCAGGCCTCCCCCCAGGAACTTGCAGGAACGATTCGCGGCATCGTCCAGGGAGCCGACCGCATCGTGCTGTCGGTGGCCCGCAGCACCCTGGCCTGCCTGCGGGCGCAGGGGGAGCCGCAACTCACGGCGCGCGAGCGGGAGATCGTGGCCCTCGTCGCCCGGGGGCTGCGCAACTCCCAGATAGCCCGCCACCTGGTCATCACCGAGGGAACGGTGAAGCGCCATCTCTCCAACGCCTACGCGAAGCTGGACGCCTCCTGCCGCACGGAGGCGGTCCGCAAGGCGGCGGAACGCGGCATGATCCCCCCGGTGATGTCCGTCATGATCCCGCCGGAGGGCTACGAGGCCGCCGGATAGGTCATGACGAGCACGGCGTCCACCCCGGGGCGCAGGGCCTCGTAGAAGTGCTCCACGTCCGCCGAGAACGTCACGAAGTCCCCCTCGCCCAGCTCCACCGGGGCGTCCACCGGGCCCACGCGGAGCGCTCCGCGCAGCACGACGATGCGCTCGACCGTCCCCTTGCCGTGGGCGGGGCTGTCGATGCGGTGGCCGGCCCGGGCGATGCGCACCCGCCAGATCTCGCTGAGCCCTCCCGCGCCGATCCGCTCCAGCAGCTCCTGCTTGCTCTTCTCCGGCTCGGCGGTGCCCCGCCGGAGCACGGGGGTCTGCGGCACCACGTCGACCAGGAGGTCGCCCAGGGGCAGGCGCAGGGCGACGGCGATGGCCGAGATCGTCTCGATCGTCGGGTTGCCCCGCCCGGACTCGATGCCGGACAGGGTCGCCCGGCTGACGCCGGACAGGCGCGACAGCTCCGCGAGCGACAGCTCGCGGAAGGCCCGCAGTCGGCGCACCTGTGCGCCGACTGTCGCTCCTACGCCTTGTGCCGTGTCCGTTGTCGTTTGCTGACCGCGCATGCCGCAGAGCGTACGGGTTGCAGCGCCCCGTCAGGGGCGCGGGGTTGTGCTGCATCATGCGGCTCCGCCGCGTGGGCGCGAGCAACCACGACGCGCCCGCACCGGGCGCCCCGTAAGGGGCGCGGGGAACTGCGCGAGCAACCACGACGCGCCTTCAGTCGAGGTGCTCGGGGCTGCGCCCCGGACGCCTGGGGTGGTGCGTCGGCTGCGGGCCGGTGGGGGTTGGTCGCGCAGTTCCCCGCGCCCCTTACGGGGCGCCTGGTCGCGCCCACGCGGCGGAGCCGCATATCGACACAGCCCCGCCCCCCTGACGGGGCGCCCCCCCGTCAGCGGCGCCGCACGGCCCTGCGGGCCAGCCGTTCCACCAGGTCCCGGCACTCCTCGTACCCGGTGGCCCAGAAGACGAGGCCGTGCCGGCGGACGTGCATCACCTGGCTCTTGGCGGCCTTCTCCGTGACGGCCTCGGCCAGCGCGACGCTGCCGTACTCCTGCGGGGGCAGGACCAGGACGTCCCCTTCCTCCTCCAGCTCCCGGTCGATGATGCAGTGGTTGTGCACGATGTCCGCGGCGCCGGTCCTCTCGCGCAGCAGGTGGTGCATGTAGGCCTCGGCGGACGGGGGGCCGTCGCCCCGGCACCGGAGCGTCCAGCCGTCCCGGCCGGTGATCTCCGTGAAGTCGGCCCGGTGCGAGGTCCTTGATGTAGACGCCGCTGGCTGTGACGAAGTGCCGGCCGTCCGCGTCCGCACAGCTGATGTTGCCCGCCGAGTCGATCTGGTGCGGGAAGCCGCCGGCCAGCACGCCGAGCGCGTGGGCCTGTGCGAAGAGGCTCCCGGGCGGGCGGGCGGCGGCCGGGGCGAGGTGCACGCCGATCCAGCGCGGGCGGGCGGCGGGTTCCGCCGCCGGAGGGGCGGACAGCGTCACGGACTCCCGGGCGGGGGCTTCGTCGTCCGTGCCGGTGTAGAGGATCTCGCGGTGCCGTCCCACGAGTTCGACGATCCTCGGGCGGATGCGCTCCGGCTCCTCCTCGCCCAGGATCAGGGGCGCCAGCAGGTCGGCGACCTCGGTGAGGCCGGCCCGGTCCAGCCCCCTCCGGGTCACCTCCTGCACACCGAACCTCAGGGTGTCACGGTGGTTGAAGGCGACGACCCGGTTGGCCGAGATGTTCGCCCGCACCAGCCGGTCGAGCACCGCGGGGCCGCTGCCCACCGAGCGCGTGTCGACGAAGAACATGTGGTTGGCCGTGAAGCCGCGGTCCGCGGCGAGGACCGGCATGCCGCGGGCGTACAACTCCTCCGCGAGGAAACGGGCGTTGGCCACGACGCGCGCCGCGTAGGCGCGCCCGTCGTACCACATCTCGTGCAGGGCGACGAAGAGCGCGATGGTGGGGGCGGTGTGCTGGCTGCTCACCATGCCGGACGAGAGGGTGTAGCCGACGTTCTCCATCAGGGTGCGGTCGGTGCCGAGGACGATGCCCTTCTGCGGGCCGAAGAGCGTCTTGTGGGTGTTGGCCTGGAGGATGTCGGCGCCTTCGTGCAGCGGGTCCTGGAACTGGCCGCCCGCGATCAGCCCGAGGGTGTGGGACGCGTCGAACACCAGCGGGGCGTCGCCCGCGATCTCCTTGAGGTCCGCCAGGGGGAAGGGGAAGAGGTAGTTCATCGCGTCCACGTAGAGGAGGGAGGGCTGCTCCCGTTCGATGACCTCGCGTGTCCGGTCGATGTCCACGGACATGTTCTCGTCGTAGACGTAGGTGCAGCTGCGCCGGCCGAACGACCGGCAGATCAGTTCCGTCAGGAAGTGGCCGCCGTCCTTGGCGGCCACGCGCATGACCGTGTCCCCCGGCTCCGAGAGCGCGGCGAAGGTCGTCTGCATGGCGTGCAGCCCCGAAAGGCAGCGGAACTCGGCGTACCTGCTGCCGAAGAGCCGGTGGCAGACGTCGCCGACTGCTCGATCGTGCTGATCCGGTCGAGACCGCGCAGCAGGAGGTTGTTCAGGCGCGCCGGGGACGACTCCCTCATGTCCAGGTGCTCCAGGAGGTACCGCTCGGAGAGCGGGCTCGACAGCACCTGCTGGGCCAGCGGCGACAACACGGTCTCGTTCGCGGTCAGATGGAGGACCTCCGACTGCTCCTTCTCCTCGGTCGCCACGAGCTCGCGGATGGCCTGTATCGACAACGGCGTGCCGGTGACGGATTCGGGTGGCACGGCTGCTGGCTCCTTCCGTCATCGGGCCCTTGGGCAAGGGCGGAAATGCGGCGCCGCGCCGGCCGCCGACCGGATATGGATCGGCGGGCGGCCCGGCGCACTGGTCGTCAGCGCGTTTCCACGCGGACCTTCAGACCGGCCTTCAGGTTGTAGGGGTAGGCGAGGCTGGCGGCGTTGCGGGCGAGGGACAGGTAGCCGCGGCTGTTGAGGTAGAAGGCGATGTTGCCGATCGCCCCGGCGTCCGCGAAGGTCGGGGTGAGGGGGGCCTCGAACGGCAGGACGTCGTCGAGGATGATCTTCAGGTGCTTCCCCTGGCCGATGCCGGCCTTCTCCAGGTCCGTGCGGTGGATGTTGGTCCAGATGTTGCCGAACGGGTGGTCGATCGCGGTGACGACGCCGGTGAGCGCCTCTCCGGAGATCTCGACCGCGGGCCGGTGGAAGCGGACGATCTCGCTGTCGTCGAGCCGGCGTCCCACCTCCGCCAGCGGGAAGCCGGCGGCGAGGTGGGCGGAGGGGATGGCCACCATCTCGCGGCTGTAGAAGGTCGGTTCGGGGTTCGCGGGGATGACCTTGGTGGACGTGACCTCGTAGGCCTCGATGTATCCGTGCTCCTCGAGCACGGTGGTCAGCAGGCCGTTGTTGGGCGCGATGTAGATGTACGAGCCGTCGGCCCGCTCGAAGCCGTCGCCGGAGCCGGCCCACTGGCCGCGGGCGCCGCCCTTGGCGGCCTGCCGGATCCGCACGGCCACGGAGCGGGTCGTGGTGCCGGTCGCGGGATAGGTGGTGGTGGCGAACACCGTGCCCTCGGGGAAGAAGCGGGGGAGGTCGACGATGTAGCGCGCACCCTCCTCGACGTCCCACGGCGTCATGGAGTGGCAGACGTCCACCACCGTGACGCCGGGGCAGATGCTGTGCATGAGGCCCTTGCACTGGGCCACCGAGTCGTCCGTGGTGCCGAGGTCGCTCATGAAGGCGATGATGGGGCGCTGAGAGCCGTTTGCAGCCACGCGAACTCCTTCTGCCTGTGATCACCCGGATTGCTGTGACAACGAAGCTAGGCAGGAAGCGCGGCGATCTGAAGGGAACGGAGGTTCCGTATCTCTCTGCATCCAAAGCTGTAGCGGAACCCGCCCCCCTTTGCGTCATGCAACTGCCCTGCGGGCGCTGCTAGGTTGCGGGCCCACCACCATGCCAGCTGGAGGGTTCTGTGATGCGAGAATCGGGCGGCGCGGCCTTCTACTCGGCCGACCTCGGAATCATCGGCGGCAGCGGGCTCTACGCCTTCGACGGCCTGCAGGACGTGACGGAGGCCGAACTGCGGACCCCGTACGGCGACCCCAGCGGGCCGCTGGTCCTGGGCACGGCCGGGAACCGCCGCATCGCCTTCCTGCCGCGCCACGGGCGCGGCCACCGCATAGCCCCGTCGCAGGTCCCGGCGCGGGCCAACGTCTATGCGCTGAAGTCCCTCGGCGTCCGCGAAGTGATCAGCGTCAGCGCCGTGGGCAGCCTGCGCGGCGACTACGCCCCGGGCGACATGGTCGTCCTCGACCAGCTCTTCGACCGGACCGCCGGGCTGCGGCCCGCCTCGTTCTTCGGGGACGGGATGGTGGCCCACGTGTCGATGGCGGACCCGTACTGCGGCCGGCTGCGCCCCTTCCTCGAACAGGTGGCGGCCGAGGAGCATCCCACGGTCCACGGGTCCGGGACGTACTGCTGCATCGAGGGGCCCCAGTTCTCCACCCGCGCCGAGTCCGAGGTGTACCGCTCGTGGGGGATGGACGTCATCGGCATGACGGCGCTGCCGGAGGCGAAACTCGCCCGTGAGGCTGAACTCTGCTACACCGGGCTCGCCCTCGTGACGGACTACGACTGCTGGCATCCGGGCCACGCGTCGGTGGACGCCCAGGGGGTCGCAGAGATCATGGAGGCCAACGTGACCGCCGCCCGGAGGGTCGTCATGCGGTTCGCCGAGTCGTCGAAGCCCGCGCCCTGCGTGTGCCAGCGGGCGCTGGACAAAGCCATTATGACGGACAGTCAGATCATTCAGGGGGGTCCGGGGAACACGGTGCCCACGCTCCTGCGCGACCGGATCGCGCCGGTGGTGTGAGCCCGCCCGTGTCCCGCCGGAGCCGCGGGCGCGGACGGTATGGTGCTCCGCAGGCCGGTCGGCACCGACGGGCCGTCCCCGGCGGGAGCGTCAACTCTGCGCCTTTCCCGCCCTGTTCCCAGCGCCGCGTCGGCGGCTGAGAGGTGTCCGGTGGAAACCACGGAGAGCACGGAAGTCACCGAGAACATGTACGAGAAGCTGGTGGAGCTGCTCGACCGGCACGGTGCGGAGTACCGGCTGATCGACCACGAGCCGGAGGGGCGCACCGAGATCGTCAGCCCCATGCGGGGCAACGACGTCGCCGATGCCGCCAAGTGCATCGTCGTCATGATCAAGTTGGGCAAGAAGGTCACCAAGTACGTGCTGGCCGTCGTGCCCGGCGATGCGCGCGTCGACCTCAACGGCATCAAGCAGCTGCTCGGCGGCACGTACGTGTCGTTCGCGAACACCGAGGCGGCGGAACGCCTGGCGGGCAGCGTGGCGGGAACGATCCTGCCCTTCACCTTCCACCCGGACCTGGAGCTGATCGTCGACCCGTCGCTGGTGGAGAAGGAGGAGATCTTCTTCAATGCCGCGCGCCTCGACCGGTCCATGGCCCTCCGCGTCAAGGACTACGTCGCCATCACGTCCCCGCGGCTGGAGCGCATCGCGGCGCCGGCGAACTGAGGCCCCCCGTCCGGCCCTGGCCGCCGGACGCCCTACCGCTGCCCATGGTGTTCGGTATAATCGATACTCCTGTCACTCTGCTGACACCGTGGGGAGTGCGCTCACCTGCCTGTCCGGGCCGGGAGAGCCGTACGCCCTTACCCGCTCCCTCCCGCGGAGCCGCGCACGAGCACCGCCGCTCCCTCCTGATGTCCGACGCCTCCGTGCTGCTGGTGGCCGTGATCTGGGGATCCAGCTACGTCGTCATGCAGGACGTGGGCGAGTCCGTCTCCGCGGCCGGCTTTCTGTCGTTGCGGTTCCTGACGGCACTGCCCGCCATCGCCCTGATCGCCGCCCCGACCCTGCGCAGGATCACCCGGTCCGAACTGCTGTCGGGCGCGTTCTTCGGCACGCTGCTCTTCGGGATCCTCATCCTGGAGACGGTCGGCGTGAAGCACACCTCGGCGGCCAACTCCGGCTTCCTCATCACCGTTTCGGTCGTCCTCATCCCCGTGCTCGAACGGTTCATCAGCCACCGCAGGCAGTCCGTCATGGTGTACGCGGCCACGGTCACGGCGCTGATCGGCTGCGGCCTGCTGGTGCTGGAGAAAGGGCTGCACCCGCAGTCGGGCGACCTCATCATCCTCGGGGCGGCACTGATCCGCGCCACCCAGATCACGCTGTTCGGCCGGCGCAGCGGTGCGAGTGCCGCGCAGTCGCTCTCCAATCTGACGCTCGTCGAGTTCGTCGTCGTCACCCTTCTCGCAGGCGCGGCCTCCTGCTTCACCCCGGAACCGGTCTGGCAGGCCGCCGGCGCGGTCAGCGGCCAGAACTGGCTGCTCATCGCCTACCTCGGGGTGCTCGGCACGTCGTACGCCTTCTTCATCCAGCTGCGCGCGGCCCGCACATCGAGCTCGACGAGGGTGGGGCTGATCCTGGCCACCGAGCCGCTCTTCGCAGTGGTGTTCGCGGTGCTGACGGCCGGTGAGGGCATCGGGCTGGTGCAGGGCATCGGCGGTGGGCTCATCGTCCTCGCCGCGACGGTCGGCCGGCACTTCGAGGGGCGGGTCGCGGCAAACGGCCCGTCGGCACAGGGCGAGGAGCCGCCACGGGCGGACCGCACGGAAGTCCAGGGGCGGAGCGGGACGGCCGCCTGATCAGCCGTCGCCGTCCCCGGCGATGCGGAAGGCGTGCACCTCGTCCAGGACGACCAGGCAGTCGGCCAGCAGGTGTTCGGCACCGGCCAGGAAGGAGCGGAGGCGGTCCTCGACGTCGATGATCGTGATCACCAGCGGCAGGTCGTCGCTGAACGACAACAGTCGGTCGGTGTGCAGGGCGGACGGTCTTCCGAAGCCCTCGGTGCCCCGCGAGAGCGTCGCTCCGGCGAGTCCGCGCTGCTGCGCCCTGCGGATGATCTCGTCGTGCAGCGGCCGTCCCTGCCAGGTGTCCCCCTCCGAGAGGAACACGGTCGCCCGGATCGCCGGACCGTTCAGACTCATCCCGCGGCTCCGGCTGCTCGACGCCTTGTCACGGTGCGTAGTGATGGTGCGCGTGAACGGGCTCTGTGTGCCGGGTGCGGGATTCGAACCCGCAAGCCCTCTCGGGCAGATGTGTTTGAGACATCCGTGTATGCCATTCCACCAACCCGGCCGGGTAGCAGCCCGGACAGCTTACCTTGTGGGGGTCTGCGGCGTCGCGCAGGTAGGCTCATACGGCATCACCTGCACTGACGAGGAGTCCCGTGAGCGCCGCCGAGCCCCAGCCGCCCGTCGACGACGAGCCGCAGCACACCCCTCCCCAGACGACCCGCGTCGTCATCGCCGAGGACGAGGCCCTCATCCGGCTCGACCTCAAGGAGATGCTCGAGGAGGAGGGCTACTCCGTCGTCGGTGAGGCGGGCGACGGCGAGACCGCCGTCGCGCTGGCCCGGGAGCACCGGCCCGACCTGGTCATCATGGACGTGAAGATGCCCGTCCTCGACGGGATCTCCGCCGCGGAGCGGATCGCGGCCGAGTCCATCGCGCCCGTCCTCATGCTGACCGCCTTCTCGCAGCGCGACCTGGTCGAGCGGGCCCGCGACGCGGGCGCCATGGCGTACCTGGTCAAGCCGTTCAGCAAGAGCGACGTCGTCCCGGCCATCGAGATGGCCGTCTCCCGCTTCACGGAGCTCAAGGCGCTGGAGCAGGAGGTCGCCGACCTCTCCCAGCGGCTGGAGACGCGCAAGCTGGTGGACCGCGCGAAGAGCGTGCTGCAGACGCAGTACGGGCTGACCGAGCCGGCCGCGTTCCGGTGGATCCAGAAGACGTCGATGGACCGCCGCCTGTCGATGCAGCAGGTCGCCGAGGCGGTCATCCAGGACGCCGCGGAGAAGAAGGCCGCCAAGGAGCAGTAGTGCGCTTCGGCGTGCGTGAAGGGCCCGTGTCCGTGTACCGGACGCGGGCCCTTCACGTTCAGTCCTCGCCCAGATACGCCTTGCGGACCTTCTCGTTGTGGAGGAGTTCCGCCCCCGTGCCGGACAGCACGATCCTGCCGGTCTCCATGACGTGGCCGTGGTCGGCCAGGGACAGCGCCGCCTGGGCGTTCTGCTCGACGAGCAGGATGGTGGTGCCGCCGGCCCTGAGCCGGGCGATGGTCTCCATGATCTTCTGCATCATGATCGGGGAGAGGCCCATCGAGGGCTCGTCGAGCATGAGCAGCCTGGGACGGGACATCAGGGCCCGGCCCATGGCGAGCATCTGCTGCTCTCCGCCGGAGAGGGTGCCGGCGGCCTGGCCGGCGCGTTCCCCGAGGATCGGGAAGAGCTCGTAGACGTGCCGGACGTCCTGGGCGATCCCGTCCTTGTCCTTCCTGAGGAACGCCCCCAGCTGGAGGTTCTCGGCGATGCTGAGGCGGGGGAAGACATGGCGGCCCTCGGGGGAGTGGGCGAGGCCGAGGGCGACGATGTCGTGGGCCGGGACGCCGGCCAGCGGGCGGCCGGCGAAGCGGATGCTGCCGCTCCGGGGGGCGAGCAGTCCGGAGAGGGTGCGCAGGGTCGTCGTCTTGCCCGCGCCGTTGGTGCCGATGAGGGTGACGATCCGGCCTTCTTCGACGGTGAAGCCGATGCCCTTGACGGCTTCGATCTTTCCGTAGGCGACGCGAAGGCCGGTCACCTCCAGGAGGGGTGCGGTCATCGTCCCTGTCCCTCCGATTCGGCCGCGGCCTCCTCCGCCGCCTCCACTTCGGCGACTTCCTCCTGTCCGGGCGCTCCTTCGAACGGCGTGCCCAGATAGGCCGCGACGACGCGCTCGTCCCGCTGCACCGCCTCCGTCGTCCCCTCGACGAGCTTCTCGCCCTGCACGAGGACGGTGACGCGGTCGCAGAGGTTGAAGATGAAGCGCATGTCGTGCTCGATGACGAGGACGGCGGTGCCCCGGTCGCGGATGGCGAAGACGAGTTCCTCGGTGGCGCGGGTCTCCTGGGGGTTCATTCCTGCGGTGGGTTCGTCGAGCAGCAGCAGGCCGGGTTCGCTGGCGAGGGCCCGGGCGATCTCCAGGCGGCGCTGTTCGCCGTAGGGGAGGTTGCGGGCGAGGTGGCCGGACTTGGCGGCGAGACCGGTGAAGGCGAGGAGTTCGGTGGCGCGTTGGGCGGAGGCGGCCTCGGCGCGGTGGAAGGCGGGTCCGCGGACGAGGGCGGAGAGGAGGCCTTCCCTGGTGCGGGTGTGACGGCCGACGAGGACGTTTTCGAGGACGGTCATGTTGGCGAAGAGGCGGATGTTCTGGAAGGTGCGGGCGATGCCGGCCCGGGTGACGAGGTGGGGCTTGGCCGGCAGGGTGCGTCCCCGGTAGGTGACGGTGCCTTCGGTGGGGGTGTAGAGGCCGGTGAGGCAGTTGAAGAGGGTGGTCTTTCCGGCGCCGTTGGGGCCGATGAGCCCGACGATCTGGCCGGGATGGACGGTGAGGCCGACGGAGCGTACGGCGGTGAGTCCGCCGAAACGCATGGTGACGCCGGTGGCGGCGAGCAGCGGGGTGCCGGTCATGGTGGTCATGCCTCCGCCTTGACTGCGGTGTCCTCGTGGAATTCGAGCTGTTGCCGCCGGTTGGGGATGATCCCTTCGGGGCGGAAGCGCATGAGGAGGATGAGGGCGGCTCCGAAGGCCAGGAGTTGGTAGTCCTGGAGGAACTGGAGCTTGGCCGGGATGAGATAGAGCAGGGCCGCGCCGAGGAGGGGGCCGGTGATGGTGCCCATGCCGCCGAGGATGACGGCAGCGAGCAGGAAGGCGGAGTTGGGGGGTACGGGCCCGGCGAAGACGTACTGCTCGGGCACGACGGTGTGCGCCACGTGGGCCTGCACGGTGCCGGCGAGTCCGGCGAGGGTGGCGCCGAGGGCGAAGGCGAGGAGCTTGAGGCGGAAGGCGTTGACGCCCATGGCGCCGGCCGCCGTCTCGTCCTCGCGGATGGCGACCCAGGCGCGTCCGATGCGGGAGTTGCCGGCGCGGCTGAAGACGAGGACGACGATGACGGTGAACAGCAGCATGAGGAGGTAGTAGTTGGCGAAGGGACTGAGGGTGATGCCGCCGATCGAGTGCTTGTCGCCGAAGCTGTAGCCGAAGAGCTCCAGGTCGGGGATGTTGGGGATGCCGTTGGGGCCATTGGTGACCGAGGGGCCGGAGTGGCCGTCGAGGTTGTTGACGGCGAGGCGGAAGATCTCGCCGAACCCGAGGGTGACGATGGCCAGATAGTCGCCGCGCAGGCGGAGCGTGGGGGCGCCGATGACGACGCCGAAGACCAGGGAGGCCGCGGCGCCGGTGAGCACGGCCGCCCAGAACGGGAAGTGGACGTGCAGGGTGGAGGCGGTGGAGCCGGAGACGAGGGCGGCGGTGTAGGCGCCGACGCCGAGGAAGGCGACATAGCCGAGGTCGAGGAGTCCGGCGAGGCCGACGACGACGTTGAGGCCGAGCGCGACGGTGGAGAAGATCAGGATGTTGACGATGATGAGGGTGTATTCGTCGGTGGCCTGGGTGAGGGGGAAGAGGGCGGCGGCGACGAAGGCGGCGGTGACGGTGACGTTGCGGTGCCGCGCAGTGAGGCCGGCGAGCCGTGCGGTGAGGCCGGACCGGTGGAGCGCGGCGGCGCAGAAGCCGGTGAGGAACAGGAATCCGGCGAAGAGCTCGCCGTAGCCGGTGCCGATGCCGTAGGTGAGGACGGCGAGGGACACGCCGAACGCGACGGCGATGAGCAGGATTTCGGCCCAGCCGGGGAGCGGGCGCGCGGGGGGCAGGGGACGGCCGGCGCCGCCGGGGCGCAGGGTGCGCAGGATGCCGCGGACGGCGGCGAAACGGCCCCGGGCATCGTCGGCGGCGGTCGTGCGGCGGTCGAGGGGAAGGGCGAGGGCGCCGGTGAGGGTGAGCAGGGCCGCGGCGCCGGCCACCCAGCCGCCGGGTTCGAGGTTGGCGAGGCCGCCGAGTTGCACGGCGATGGCGATGAGGGTGTACCAGGTCGTGGCGAAGGTGCCGGCCGCGGTGTACGCGGTGGCGCCGTGGCCGCCGGCGGGGTCGATCCAGCGGAGGCCCCTGGTGCCCCAGGCGGCCAGGAGGTGGACGAGAGTGAGCAGGGCGCCGGTGAGGGTGAGGAGTTGGAGGCCGCCGGGGTAGCCGGTGACGGTGAGGTTGCCGGGGAAGGCGTCGGTCCAGGTCCAGGAGAGGAACGTGGAGAGGACGGTGAGCGCGGCGCCGGTGGCGGTGAGGATGCGGGCGGTGATGAGGGGGAGCGGGATGACGGGAGCGGTTTCGGCACTGCCGTGCTGCTGAGGGGTCTGCTGCGAGGTCATGGGTCTCACGCCCGATCCGCGACGCGTTCGCCGAGCAGGCCCTGCGGCCTGACGAGGAGGACGACGATGAGGAGGACGAAGGCCCAGACGTCCTTCCAGCCTCCGCCGCCGAGTTGGCTCATGCCCGGGATGTTCTGGATGTAGGTGATGGCGGCGGCTTCGGCGATGCCGAGGACGACCCCGCCGAGCATGGCGCCGTAGATGTTGCCGATGCCGCCGAGGACGGCGGCGGTGAAGGCCTTGAGGCCGAGGACGAAGCCCATTTCGAAGTTGATCGTTCCGGTGCGCAGCCCCTGTGCGACGGCGGCGACGCCGGCGAAGGCGCCGCCGATGGCGAAGGCCACGGCGATGATGCGGTCGGTGTTGACCCCCATGAGCCGTGCGGTGTCGGGGTCCTGGGCGGTGGCCTGCATGGCGCGCCCGGTGCGGCTCCTGGCGACGAACCAGCCGAGGGCGAGCATGCACAGGGGTGCGGCGATGAGCACGAAGAGGTCGTCGCGCTGGATCCGGAGGCTGCCGGTGAGCTGGAAGGAGTCGCCGAACTGGGGGAAGGGGCGGGGCTTCTTGGCGTTGGGGTAGAAGGCCCAGACGATCTGCTGGAGGGCGATGGACAGGCCGATCGCGGTGATCAGCGGGGCCAGGCGGGGGGCGTCGCGCAGCGGCCGGTAGGCGAAGCGCTCGGCGGCGACGGCGATGGAGACGGAGACGAGGGCACCGCCGAGGAGCATCAGCGGGAGGGCTGCGGCGAGCGGGAGGCCGGGGAGCCAGAGGCGGACGGTGAGGGCGCCGAAGGCCCCCGTCATGACGATCTCGCCGTGGGCGAAGTTGATGAGCTGGACGATGCCGTAGACCATGGTGTACCCGATGGCGACGAGGCCGTAGAGGGCACCGAGGGCGAGTCCGTTGACCAGTGTTTGCGGCAGTTCGTGCACCGCTGGCCTCCGAGGGAAGTGTCGGATGTGGCGCCGCGCGAGGGCGTTGCCGGCGTCCTCGCGCGGTGGAGTGCGGTGGTCCGTGTGCGGTTGTGGGCCGGGCGGTGCCGGCCGGCCGTCAGTCCTGGAAAGTAGCGCTCTTGAGGGCCTTCCAGGCGCCGTTGGTGACCTGATAGACCGTCAGCTGCTTGTTGGTGGTGTCCCCGTACTGGTCGAAGGAGACGTGCCCGGTGACGCCGTCGAAGGACACCTTGGACAGGGCGTCGACGATCTTGCCGCGGGCGTCGGAGGGAACCTTTCCGTCGTTGTCGCCGACGGTCTGCTTGACGGCCTGGACGAGGGCCCAGGCGGCGTCGTAGGCATAGCCGCCGTATGCGGCGTAGGGGTCCTTGTATCCCGCGTCCTTGTAGTTCTTCACGAAGGACTTGGCGGAGTCGAGCTGTTCGACGGGGTAGCCGACCGAGGTGGCCAGGTCGCCGTCCTTGTTCTCGCTGGAGGCGTTGATGAATCCGGGGTCGTAGATGGCGTCGCCGCCCATGAGGGGAATGTGCGCCCCCGCCTTCTTCACCTGGCCGGAGAGCAGGCCGGCCTCGGGGAACTGGCCGCCGAAGTAGACGGAGTCGGCGCCCGAGTTCTTGATCTTCTCGGCGATGCTGGAGAAGTCGGTCTCCTTGACCGTGAGATGGTCGGTTCCGGCGACCTCGCCGCCCTGTTTCCGGAACTCCTCGGCGAAGATGGTGGCGAGCCCTGCGCCGTAGGCCTGTTTGTCGTCGACGACGAAGACCTTTTTCTTGTGGGCCTCCTTGAACAGGTACTGGGCGGCGAAGCGGCCCTGGATGATGTCGGTGGTGCAGGTGCGGAAGTAGGTGGCGAAGGGGCGTTTCTTCTCGCCCTTGGTCCAGCCGTTGCCCTGGCTGAGCGCGGGATTGGTGTTCGCGGGCGAGATCTGGGCGAGGCCGGCTTTCGCGAAGACGCCCTGCATGGACTGGGACACCCCGGAGTTGAGGGGCGCGACGGCGCCCAGGACGGCTCCGTCGGCGACGAGTTTGGCGGCGTTCTGCTGGCCGGTGCCGGGAACGGCCTGGTCGTCGAGGACTTCGGTCTTGAACGTGACGCCCTTGACTTCCTTGTTCTTGTTGGCGGTACGGACGGCGAGATCGACACTGTTCTTGATCCCCAGGCCCACGGGGGAGAGCGATCCGGTCATGGGGCCGTCGACGCCGATGACGACCGTGGTCTGCTTGCCGGCGTCGCCGCCGGTGCCGCTTGTGCTGTCGCGTGACCCGCAGGCGGTCAGAGTGAGGGCGCCGGTGGTGAGTGCGGTGGTGAGGATGAGCAGGGAACGGCGTTGCACGGTGATTCCTTTCCCTCGCGCGGCGGCCTCGTGCCGAGGTGCCGGTTCGCCGGCCGGATGCGGCAAGGAAGGGATGGTGCTGGGGTGTTGACCGCCCGGCGAGGTGTGATGGGCCGTGACTTTAGGGGGTGCCCGGCGGTGGCGGGCAGTGGTGCAGGCCATGCTGTGACTGTCTTGTTATGACGGAGATCACGTTCCGGATATCTGTGCAGAGTGGGGCTCTTGGGAATGACCCGGAGACGCGGAAGAGCAGCCGCCGTATCCGTGGGGATCGGCGGCTGCTCGGGTGGCTGCACTCGTCGAGGCGGTGGCGGAGACGGTGTCCGCGGGGGCCCGGCCGTCATGACGAAACGTTACGGCGCCGTGCCGGGCAGGAGAAGAGGCGCGGGAGAGGGACGTCCGGCTGTCGTCCTCCGTCTGTCAGACGGCCTTGTCGGCCGCCTCGGCGTCGCGTACCACGCAGGTGAGCCGCGCGGAGCAGACTCGCTTGCCCTGCTCGTCGGTGATGGCGATCTCGTAGACGGCGCTGGTGCGCCCGCGGTGGACCGGCGTGGCGACGCCGGTCACCAGGCCGGAGCGCACGCCGCGGTGGTGGGTGCAGTTGAGATCGACGCCGACGGCGAAGCGGGAGGGGCCGCCGTGCAGCATGGCGCCGATCGAGCCGAGGGTCTCGGCGAGCACCGCGGAGGCGCCGCCGTGCAGCAGGCCGTAGGGCTGGGTGTTGCCCTCGACGGGCATGGTGCCGACGACGCGCTCGGGCGACGCCTCGGTGATGCGGACGCTCATGCGCTCACCGAGGTGTCCCGCGGAGAACAGGGTGGGAAGGTCCAGCCCGCTGTCCGCCCACTGGTCCAGGATCTCCTGCGGGAAGTGGGTGGTGCTGTGCTCGCCCATGTGTCGCGGCTCCGATCGTCGTTGGCCGTACGGGTCGTACGGAGGTGAACCGTCCTGTGCCGGACCGTCCTATCAGGTGGCGACGGAGCCCTCTCCGGCCGGGTCGGGCCGTGCTGCGCTCTCCAGCCTGATGACGAGCGACTTGCTGGCGGGGGTGTTGCTGGTGTCGGCGGTGTGGTCGAGGGGGACCAGGACGTTGGTCTCCGGGTAGTAGGCGGCGGCACAGCCGCGCGCGGTGGGGTAGTGGACGACGCGGAATCCGGGGGCGCGGCGCTCGGTGCCGTCCGTCCACTCGCCGACGAGATCGGCGTACGAGCCGTCGGCGAGGCCGAGTTCGCGGGCGTCCTCGGGGTGGACCAGGACGACGCGGCGGCCGTTCTTGATGCCCCGGTAGCGGTCGTCGAGGCCGTAGATGGTGGTGTTGTACTGGTCGTGCGAGCGCAATGTCTGCAGCAGCAGGCGGCCTTCGGGGACGCCGGGGTACTCGACGGGCGCGGCGGTGAAGTTGGCCTTGCCCGTGGCGGTGGGGAAGGTGCGGCTGTCGCGCGGGGCGTGCGGGAGGGTGAAGCCCCCGGGCCGCGCGACGCGGGCGTTGAAGTCCTCGAAGCCGGGGATCACGCGGGCGATGCGGTCGCGGACGGTGCCGTAGTCCTTCTCGAACTCCTCCCACGGGGTGCTGCTCTGCGCGCCGAGGACGCGGCGGGCCAGGCGGCACACGATGGCGGGCTCGGAGAGCAACTGGTCGCTCGCCGGGGCCAGGCGGCCGCGGGAGGCGTGGACCATGCCCATGGAGTCCTCGACCGTGACGAACTGCTCGCCGCCCGCCTGACGGTCGCGCTCGGTGCGGCCGAGGGTGGGCAGGATCA
This sequence comes from Streptoverticillium reticulum, assembly GCF_047456005.1. Classification (NCBI taxonomy): domain Bacteria; kingdom Bacillati; phylum Actinomycetota; class Actinomycetes; order Kitasatosporales; family Streptomycetaceae; genus Streptomyces; species Streptoverticillium reticulum. The sequence goes on from NZ_CP179755.1 coordinate 6,265,461, forward strand.
GCGCGCGGGCGCCGGTGACCACGTGGGAGCGGTTGAGCTTGGTGGAGACGTGGACGGTGAGCCGGGCGCGGCGGACCGCGGCCTCGGTGACGTCGGTGTCGGGAGTGGCGGAGACGAAGTTGCCGCCCATGGCGAAGAAGACCTTGGCCTCTCCGTCGCGCAGGGCGCGGATGGCACGGACGACGTCGAGGCCGTGGTGCCGGGGCGGGGCGAAGCCGAACTCCTTCTCCAGGGCGTCGAGGAAGGCGGGGGCGGGGCGCTCGAAGATGCCCATGGTGCGGTCGCCCTGGACGTTGCTGTGCCCGCGGACGGGGCAGACGCCGGCGCCGGGGCGGCCGATGTTGCCGCGCAGGAGGAGGAAGTTGACGACCTCCCTGATGGTGGGCACCGCGTGCTTGTGCTGGGTGAGGCCCATGGCCCAGCAGACGACGGTGCGGCGGGAGGCGAGGACCATGCGCAGGGCGCTCTCGATCTCCTCGCGGCGCAGGCCGGTGGCGCGCAGGGTCTCGTCCCAGTCGGCTGCGCGGGCGGCGTCGGCGAACTCCTCGAAGCCGTGGGTGTGCTCGCGGACGAAGGCCTCGTCGACGGCGCCCTCGGTCTCCAGGACCAGGCGGTTGAGGAGGCGGAAGAGGGCCTGGTCGCCGCCGAGGCGGATCTGCAGGAAGAGGTCGGTGAGCGGAGTGCCGCCGCCGGCCAGGCCCTTGGCGTTCTGCGGGTTCTTGAACCGCTCCAGGCCGGCCTCGGGCAGCGGGTTGACCGTGATGATCCTCGCCCCGCCGGCCTTGGCCTTCTCCAGGGCGCTGAGCATGCGGGGGTGGTTGGTGCCGGGGTTCTGCCCGGCGACGATGATCAGGTCGGCCTTGTAGAGGTCTTCGAGCAGGACGCTGCCCTTGCCGATGCCGATGGTCTCCGTCAGGGCCGATCCGGAGGACTCGTGGCACATGTTGGAGCAGTCCGGCAGGTTGTTGGTGCCGAACTCGCGGGCGAACAGCTGGTAGAGGAAGGCGGCCTCGTTGCTCGTGCGGCCCGAGGTGTAGAAGACGGCCTCGTCGGGGCCGTCCAGCGCGGCCAGTTCCTCGCCGACGATGTCGAACGCCCGCTCCCAGGTGACCGGCTCGTAGTGCTCGGCGCCGTCCGCGAGGTACATGGGGTGGGTCAGCCGGCCCTGCTGGCCGAGCCAGTAGCCGCTGCGCTGCGCGAGGGAGGCGACGGAGTGCTCGGCGAAGAAGGCCGGGGCGACCCGGCGCAGCGTGGCCTCCTCGGCGACGGCCTTGGCGCCGTTCTCGCAGAACTCGGCGGCGTGGCGCTTGTCGGGCTCGGGCCAGGCGCAGCCGGGGCAGTCGAAGCCGTCCTTCTGGTTGACCTTGAGGAGCGTGAGCGCGGTGCGGCGGACGCCCATCTGCCGGTGGGCGTGGCGCAGGGAGTAGGCGATGGCGGGCAGCCCGGCGGCGGCGTGCTGCGGGGCGGCGACGTCGGGTGCGTCCTGTACGGGATCGCCTGTGGGCGGCTTGCCTGCCATCTCGCTCCCCTTGAGCGGTCGGTGGTGCGCGGTGTCGTACGGTGCCGATCCTGTCACGGGGCACCGACAGCGGGGGAGCCGAGGCCGGGTGGCCGTGATTGTCGGTGGGGCGTGGCAGGATCGGGGACGTGGCAGCAAAGGCATCGACATCCGGGACCGCAATGAGTGAACCGACCGGCAGCGAGGCGGCGGAGGGAGGCCGTCCGCGCCTGCTCCTGATGGACGGGCATTCCATGGCGTATCGGGCATTCTTCGCGCTGCCCGCGGAGAACTTCACCACCTCCGACGGCCAGACGACGAACGCGGTGTACGGCTTCGCCTCGATGCTGGCCAACACCCTGCGTGACGAGGCGCCCACGCACTTCGCGGTGGCCTTCGACGTCTCGCGCAAGACGTGGCGCTCGGAGGAGTTCCCCGAGTACAAGGCGACGCGCTCCAAGACGCCCGACGAGTTCAAGGGCCAGGTCGCGCTCATCGGCGAGATGCTGGATGCGATGGGTGTCCAGCGCTTCGCCGTCGACGGCTTCGAGGCCGACGACGTGATCGCCACGCTGGCCACCCAGGCCGAGGCCGAGGGCTTCGAGGTCGCGATCGTCACCGGCGACCGCGACTCCTTCCAGCTCGTCACGGACGCCGTCACGGTGCTCTACCCGACCAAGGGCGTCTCGGAGCTGACGCGCTTCACCCCGGAAAAGGTCCAGGAGAAGTACGGCCTGTCGCCGCAGCAGTACCCGGACTTCGCCGCGCTGCGCGGCGACCCCTCGGACAACCTCCCCGGCATCCCCGGCGTCGGCGAGAAGACGGCCGCGAAGTGGATCAACCAGTTCGGTTCGTTCGCCGAGTTGGTCGAGCGCGTCGAGGAGGTCAAGGGCAAGGCCGGGCAGAATCTCCGCGACCACCTGGACGCGGTCAAGCTCAACCGCCGCCTCACCGAGATGGTGCGCGACGTGGAGCTGCCCGCCGGCCCCGAGGGCCTGGCCCGCGCCGCGTACGACCGGCAGGCGCTGGTGGCACTCCTGGAGAAGCTGGAGATCCGCAACCAGGGCCTGCGCGACCGGCTGCTCGCCGTCGACCCGGGCGCCGAGGACGCCGAGGAGCCCGCCCCGGCCGCCGGCGCCGAGGTGGACGGCACGGTGCTGGGCACGGGCGGGCTGGCCCCCTGGCTCGCGGAGCACGGCGCGGCCGCCCTGGGCGTGGCCGTCGTCGACAGCTGGTCGCAGGGCAGCGGCCGGGTCGCCGAGATCGCCCTGGCGACGGCGGAGGGCCCGGCGGCCTGGTTCGACCCGGCCGAGCTGGACGAGGCCGACGAGCAGGCGTTCGCCGCCTGGAGCGCGGACGCCGCCCGCCCCAAGGTGCTGCACGACGCCAAGGCCGCCATGCGCGTCTTCGCCGACCACGGCTGGCGCGTCGAGGGCGTCACCATGGACACGGCCCTCGCCGCCTACCTGGTCAAGCCCGGCCGCCGCTCCTTCGCGCTCGACGTCCTCTCCGTGGAGTACCTGGGCCGTGAGCTGGCCACCGCCGCCGCGGGCGACGGGCAGCTGGCCTTCGGCGCCGACGAACAGGCCGAGGCCGACGCCCTGATGGGCCGCGCCCGCACCGTCCTGGACCTCGGCGAGGCGTTCGCCGCCCGCCTGAAGGACGTGGGCGCCGCCGGACTGCTGACCGACGTCGAGCTGCCCACCAGTGCCATGCTGGCCGACCTGGAGCGGGCCGGCATCGCCGCCGACCGCGGCTGGCTGGAACGCATGGAGCAGCAGTTCGCCGCCGCCGTGCAGCAGGCCGTGCAGGAGGCGCACGCCGCCGCGGGCCGCGAGTTCAACCTGGGCTCGCCCAAGCAGCTGCAGGAGGTGCTCTTCGGCGAGCTGGGCCTGCCCAGGACGAAGAAGACCAAGACCGGTTACACCACCGACGCCGACGCCCTGGCCTGGCTCGCCTCCCAGACGGAGAACGAGCTGCCGGTCATCATGCTGCGCCACCGCGAGCAGTCCAAGCTGCGCTCCACGGTCGAGGGCCTGATCAAGGCCATCGCCCCCGACGGCCGCATCCACACCACCTTCAACCAGACGGTGGCGGCCACCGGCCGGCTGTCGTCCACCGACCCCAATCTGCAGAACATCCCGGTGCGCACGGACGAGGGCCGTGCCATCCGCCGCGGCTTCGTCGTCGGCGAGGGCTACGAGTCCCTGATGACCGCCGACTACAGCCAGATCGAGCTGCGCGTGATGGCCCACCTCTCCGAGGACGAGGGCCTGATCGAGGCCTTCGCCTCCGGCGAGGACCTGCACACCACCGTCGCCTCCCAGGTCTTCGGCGTCGCCAAGTCCGAGGTCGACCCGGAGATGCGCCGCAAGATCAAGGCCATGTCCTACGGCCTGGCCTACGGGCTGTCGGCCTTCGGCCTGTCCCAGCAGCTGAACATCGCGCCGGACGAGGCGCGCAGGCTGATGGACACCTTCTTCGAGCGCTTCGGCGGCGTCCGCGACTACCTGCAGCGCGTCGTCGAGGAGGCCCGGGCCACCGGCTACACCGAGACCATCCTCGGCCGCCGCCGCTACCTGCCCGACCTCAACAGCGACAACCGCCAGCGCCGCGAGATGGCCGAGCGCATGGCGCTCAACGCGCCGATCCAGGGCACCGCCGCCGACATCGTCAAGATCGCCATGCTGCGCGTGGGCGAGGCGATCACGGCGGAGGGCCTCTCCTCGCGGATGCTGCTCCAGGTGCACGACGAAATCGTGCTGGAGATCGCCCCCGGCGAGCGGGAGCAGGTCGAGGAGCTGGTCCGGCGCGAGATGGCCGGGGCCGTGGAGCTGCGCGCCCCGCTGGACGTCTCCGTCGGCGTCGGCGCCGACTGGGAGTCCGCGGCGCACTGACGACCGTCGCCCCTGCCCGCCCCCGCCCGTCCGGTGCCGGGGCGGGCAGGGGCGCGCTGTCTCTCCTGTTCCCTTCTCCGCCGCGTGTTGCTAGCGTGCCCCCTCCCATTTTTCTGACACTCCGTCAATTCACCGCCGGAGCAAGGGAGACCGAGCCATGCGTGCACTGCTCGCCGCGGTCGTCGGACTGGCCGCCGCCCTCGCCCTCGTCGCCACGGTCACCGCCATCGGCCCGCCCCGCGGCCACACCTCCCCCCGGCCCCTGCTGACCTCGCCGCCCGCGCATCCGTAGGCCGGGGGGAGCGCGCCGTGCGCCGCCGAGCGAGCCTGGTCTTCCTCGCCCTCGCCGTGTTCTGCACCGCCCTGTCGCCGCTGCTGCGCTGGTACGCCTTCCCCCGGCTGGCGAAGGTCCCCGCCGGGCGCTACCAGTCGGTCGTGATGGAGGCCAAGGACGCCACCCTCGTCGACTACGGCACCCTGCAGCCCCGGCGGGTGTCCAAGGTCACCATGATCGAGACCCTGAAGGGCAACACCGAACTGGCCGCCAGGGTCAGGGCCGAGACCGGGCGGGACGCCGTCGTCTGGGACACCCTCACCTATGTCGCCGGACCCGACGGCGCCATGGTCTCCCGCATCCCCGAGCGCTACGTCTTCGACGCCCACACCCAGCAGCCCCTGCACGCGGGCGGCGAGAGCGTCGACGGCACGCCCGTGCGCCGCGACGGCATCGAGTACAAGTGGCCCTTCCTGGTCCGCAAGCACGACTACCGCTACTTCGACATGCAGACCCGCACCTCCGCCCCCATCCACTACCGGGGCACCCGCACCTTCCACGGTCTGGACGTCTACTACTTCGAGCAGACGATCCCCTGGACCCGGGTCCCCCTTCCCAGGACGCTGCCGCTGGGCGTCACCCCCGACACCGTCCGGCAGCTGGGCCTGGAGCGCTGGTACACCACCACCCGCATGTTCTGGGTCGACCCCGTCACCGGAGCCCCGGTCGACGGCGAGGAGGACCACCGCGAGGAGCTGCGCTGGACCGGGCACCCGGAGAAACAGCCGATCACCGCCTTCGCCGGACACGTGGCGATGCGGCCGGACTACGTCGACTCCACCGTCGCCCTCGTGACGTCGCAGCGGCAGCTCGTCCTGCTGCTCACGAGCTACCTCCCGTGGGGCCTGCCGGTCCTCGGCGCCGCGCTGCTTGCCCTCGCCCTGGTGCTGGAGATCCGTGGCCGGGACCGGCGTGCAATTCCGGGCGACCTGTCACACGATGGAGGGAAACCCGCACGGCCGGCCCCGGAGGGCCGCTGAGCAGAGGAGGCTCGCCGTGAAGGAGACACCCGAGGACAAGAGCGCCGCGTCCGGGCCGAGCCGGCTGTACACCGGCGGCGAGCGCCCGTTCGACCCGGAGGACCTGGTCATGGCGTCGGGCCATGACGTGACCCCGGAGCGGGTCGAACTGGCCAGGCGGCACATCGAGGAAAAGGGCGCGGCAGCACTGGAGCGGTACCTGCCGTAAGGCTTTGCGCCCCGTCAGGGGCGCGGGGCTGTTCACATATGCGGCTCCGCCGCGTGGGCGCGACCAGCCACCGACGGCCTGCAGCCGAGGTACTACCCAGGGGTCCGGGGCGGAGCCTTCTGGGGGCACCTCCCAGCGGTAGCTGGGGGACTCGACTGCGGGCGCGTCGTGGTTGATCGCGCAGTTTCCCGCGCCCCTGACGGGTGCGTCAGCCTCGCCGCGGGTTGACCCGCCGCGTCGCCACCGCGGCGGCCGGATCCTCCGGCCACGGGTGCCGCGGATACCGCCCCCGCAGCTCGGCCCGCACCGCCCGGTACCCCTCCCGCCAGAAGGACTCCAGGTCGGCCGTCACGGCGGCCGGCCGCCCGGCCGGCGACAGCAGGTGCACCAGCACCGGCACCCGTCCGCCCGCCACCCGCGGGGTCTCCCGCAGCCCGAACAGCTCCTGCAGCTTGACGGCCAGCACGGGCTGCCCGTCCCCGTACTCCACACGGATCCGCGACCCGCTCGGGACCTCGATCCGCTCGGGGGCCAGCTCGTCCAAGCGCGCGGCGTCCCCGGACGCCCACGGCAGCAGCCGCTCCAGCGCCCTGCCCGCGTCCAGCCGCTCCAGGTCGGCCCGCCTGCGGGCCTGCCCGAGCTCCCAGCCGAGCCAGTCCTCCGCCCCGTCCAGCAGCGCCGCGTCCGACACGTCCGGCCACGGCCCGCCCAGCTCCCGGTGCAGGAACGCCATCCGCCGCCGCAGCCCGGCGGCCTCCGCCGGCCAGCGCAGCAGCCCGAGCCCCTCGCGCCGCAGCCCCTCCAGCAGCGCGGCCCGCACCAGGTCCGGATCCGGGGCGGCCAGGGTGCCGGAACCCAGCTCCACCGCGCCCAGCCGCTCCACGCGCCGGGCCACCACGTCGCGCCGCTCCTCGGACCAGTGCACCTCCTCGCCCTGCACCAGCAGGGCCCCGGCGGCCGCGCGGGCGGTGTCCTCGTCGATCACCGCACCGAGCCGCACCCGCGCCGACGCGGCCGCCACGGGGCGGTCCGCCACGGCCACGGCCACCCACGGCGCACCGCGCAGCTGTGTGCCGTCCCCGACCTCGGCCCGCGTCCCCGAGGCCATCAGGTACGAGCCCTCGCCCCGCGCCCGCGCCACCCGTTCGGGGAACGCGAGGGCGGCGACGAGCCCGGCCGCGGCGTCGTCCGTGAGGTGGTGGGAGCCGTCGCCGCCGTGCCCCTCGCCCTGCAGCGCGTTCTCCAGCCTGCGCGCCTCCTTGCGCCACCGCGCCCCGTACGCGTCGTTGCCGCGCCGGGCGGCGCGCCAGGCCGCCGCCAGGTCGTCCCCGTACTCGCGCGGCGGCTCCTCGCTCAGCAGGGCCACGACCCCGGCCGCCCGGCGCGCGCCGACCTCATGCGCGCCGTCCAGCAGGGCGCGCGCCAGGCGCGGATGCACGCCCAGGCGCGCCATCGCCCGGCCGCGCTCCGTCGGACGCCCCGACGCATCCACGGCACCGGTCGCTTCCAGCACCGCCCGGGCCGCCGCCAGGGCACCCGCGGGCGGTGGGTCCAGCAGGGCCAGCCCGGACGCCTCCGGATCGCCCCAGCAGGCGGCCTGCAGGGCGAACGCCGCCAGGTCCGCGACGGCGATCTCCGGCGCCGGGAACCGCGCCCGCCCGCCGTCCTCCGCCTCGGCCCAGCAGCGCAGGACGAGCCCCGGGGCCTCGCGGCCCGCCCGGCCCGTCCGCTGGGTCGCGGCCGCCTCGGAGACCCGCACGGTCGTCAGCGAACCGAGACCCCGGGCATGATCCATGCGCGGCTCGCGCGCCAGGCCCGAGTCCACGACGATGCGCACCCCGGGCACCGTCAGGCTGGACTCCGCCACGGACGTCGCGAGGATCACCCGCCGCCGCTCGCCGGGACCGCGCAGCACCGCGTCCTGCACGGTGGCCGGGGCCCGCCCGTGGAGCTGGAGCACCTCCGCGTCCACGCCCGCGAGCAGCCCGGCCACCCGGCCGATCTCGCCCACGCCGGGCAGGAAGCACAGCACGTCCCCGTCCCGCAGGGTCAGCGCGCGCCGCACCGTGGCCGCCACGTGGGCCAGGTGCGCCGGGTCCACCCGGGTGCCGTGCGGCGGGCGGATGCCCGCAGGCGGCGCGGCGAAGAGGACGCGGACCATGTGCCCGCCGCCTCCGCCGTGGACCACCGGCGCCGGGCCCGAACCGTCCAGCACGGTCAGCAGCTGCGACCACGCCGCGGTGTCCGAGGTCGCGGAGGCCGCGACGATCCGCAGGTCCGGCCGCAGGGTGGCCCGGACGTCCACGAGGAAGGCCATCGCGGTGTCGGCGTCCAGGTGCCGCTCGTGGCACTCGTCCATCAGCACCACGTCGACGCCGGTGAGCTCCGGGTCCCGCTGGATCCGCTGCAGGAGGACGCCCGTGGTCACCACCTCGACCCGGGTGCCGGGGCCGACGCGCCGCTCGCCGCGCACGGTGAAGCCGACCGGGCCGCCCGGCTCCTCGCCGAGCAGCCACGCCATGCGCCGGGCCGCGGCCCGCGCGGCCATCCGCCGGGGTTCGGCGACGAGCACGCGGCGCGGTGCGCCGCCGCCACACCCCGGGACGAGCCCGGCCAGGGCGAGCGGCACCAGGGTCGTCTTGCCCGTGCCGGGCGGCGCGCTGAGCACTGCCACGCCCCGCTCGTCCAGCGCCTCCCCGAGGGCGGGGAGCGCGGCGTGGACGGGCAGCTGCTGCAGCGATTCGGTGCGGATCACGGCCCCAGTCTCGCCCAGGCCCGGCGAAGCCCGGTGCCGTACCACCACCCGCGGAGCGCTCAGTCCCGCTCGCACACGAAGACCGCCGTGCCCGGGATCAGGTGCCCGCGCAGCGGGGACCAGCCGCCCCACTCCTGCCGGTTCCAGTCGGGCCACTCCGGCTCGACCAGGTCGAGCAGCCGGAAGCCGCCCGCCACCACGTCGCGCACCCGGTCGCCGATCGTGCGGTGGTGCTCCACGTAGACGGCCCGGCCCGTCTCGTCCTGTTCCACGTACGGCGTGCGGTCGAAGTAGGAGGCGGCGACGGACAGGCCCTCGGGGCCCGGCTCGTCGGGGAACGCCCAGCGGACGGGGTGGGTGACCGAGAAGACCCAGCGCCCGCCGGGCCGCAGCACCCGGTGCACCTCGCGCATCACGAGCACCGGGTCGGCGACGAAGGGAATGGCCCCGTAGGCCGAGCACGCCAGGTCGAAGGAGCCGTCGGCGAAGGGCAGGGCGCCCGCGTCCGCCTCCACCAGCGGGAAGTCCGCGCCGATCCGCAGCGCGTGCTGCAGCTGCCGGTGGGAGAGGTCCAGGGCGACGGGGTGCGCCCCCTGGGCGGCCAGCCAGCGCGAGCACTGGGCCGCGCCGGCGCCGATCTCCAGGACGCGCAGCCCCGCGAGCCCGGCCGCCGGGCCGAGCAGCCCGGCCTCGGCCTCGTCGAGGCCCTCGGGGCCCCACACGAAGCGGTCGTCGCCCAGGAAGCCGCCGTGCTCCTGCTGGTACTCGTCGGCGTTGCGGTCCCACCAGCCGCGGCTGGCCCGGCTGCTCTCGGTGACGCCGCTGTCCCGCCGGGTGGCCTCCGGTTCCGGACCGGACTCGAATTCTTGGATCATGGCGTAATCTTCGCTCGCATCCGGGCCCGGAACGGCCCGCGGGTGTGTGCCTCCGGGGCCCCCGTGGCCTCGCACAACCCGAGTTGTGCCGGATATGTGGCGATTCGTACCGGGTGTGCGCCTTCGCGCATTGACCGTCTCCCGCTGCCCCCGTATGCTACAAGTTGCGCTGCGGGCCTGCGCGCCTCAGACGGAGCAGGCCGCGCTCGCACTTGTTGTATGTCCCCTCGGTTGTAGAGGCGCTTCCGCCGGCCCCCGGGCTCACGGAAAGTGCGCTTCCAAGGCTGTCCGGCTTCGGCGGTGCGATACGGGCTCTCGGCGTAGCAGTACCTACGACTTCAATGTCCGTACCGGAGCCCTTTCCCACATGACGAGCAGCACCGAGACCACCGCCACCACCCCGCAGGTTGCGGTCAACGACATCGGTAACGAGGAAGCCTTCCTCGCCGCGATCGACGAGACGATCAAGTACTTCAACGACGGCGACATCGTCGACGGCGTCATCGTGAAGGTCGACCGGGACGAGGTCCTGCTCGACATCGGTTACAAGACCGAGGGTGTCATCCCCTCCCGCGAGCTCTCGATCAAGCACGACGTCGACCCGAACGAGGTCGTCAAGGTCGGCGACGAGATCGAGGCCCTGGTTCTCCAGAAGGAGGACAAGGAAGGCCGCCTGATCCTCTCGAAGAAGCGCGCCCAGTACGAGCGCGCCTGGGGCACCATCGAGAAGATCAAGGAAGAGGACGGGATCGTCACCGGTACCGTCATCGAGGTCGTCAAGGGTGGTCTCATCCTCGACATCGGCCTCCGTGGCTTCCTCCCGGCCTCCCTGGTCGAGATGCGCCGCGTCCGCGACCTCCAGCCCTACGTGGGCAAGGAGCTCGAGGCCAAGATCATCGAGCTGGACAAGAACCGCAACAACGTGGTCCTGTCCCGCCGTGCCTGGCTGGAGCAGACCCAGAGCGAGGTCCGCCAGACCTTCCTCACCACCCTCCAGAAGGGTCAGGTGCGCTCCGGCGTCGTCTCCTCCATCGTCAACTTCGGTGCCTTCGTGGACCTGGGCGGCGTCGACGGTCTCGTCCACGTCTCCGAGCTGTCCTGGAAGCACATCGACCACCCGTCCGAGGTCGTCGAGGTCGGCCAGGAGGTCACGGTCGAGGTCCTGGACGTCGACATGGACCGCGAGCGCGTCTCCCTGTCGCTCAAGGCGACCCAGGAAGACCCGTGGCAGCAGTTCGCCCGGACCCACCAGATCGGTCAGGTCGTCCCGGGTAAGGTCACCAAGCTCGTTCCGTTCGGTGCGTTCGTCCGCGTCGACGAGGGCATCGAGGGCCTGGTCCACATCTCCGAGCTGGCCGAGCGCCACGTGGAGATCCCGGAGCAGGTCGTCCAGGTCAACGACGAGATCTTCGTCAAGGTCATCGACATCGACCTCGAGCGCCGTCGCATCAGCCTCTCGCTGAAGCAGGCCAACGAGTCCTTCGGTGCCGACCCGTCCGTGGTCGAGTTCGACCCGACCCTGTACGGCATGGCCGCGTCCTACGACGACCAGGGCAACTACATCTACCCCGAGGGCTTCGACCCCGAGGCCAACGACTGGCTGCCGGGCTACGAGAAGCAGCGCGAGGAGTGGGAGCGCCAGTACGCCGAGGCGCAGGCCCGCTTCGAGCAGCACCAGCAGCAGGTCATCAAGTCCCGCGAGGCGGACGCCGAGGCTGCCGCCGCCGGCGACCAGGCCGCTGCGCAGGCCCCGGTCTCGGGTGGCTCGTACTCCTCGGAGTCGGCCGACAACTCCGGCGCCCTGGCGTCGGACGAGGCTCTCGCCGCCCTGCGCGAGAAGCTCGCCGGCGGCCAGTGAGCCGTGGTCCTTCGGGACCGCAGCTGCTGACAGCTGACTGAAGAAGGGCCCGTTCCCCCTCAAGGGGAGCGGGCCTTGTCTTTTGTTCTCCCCTCCCGAGGGAATGGCCGCGCCTGCCAAGGGCGTTCCCCTGTACGGAACATGAGGAGGAGCGGTCACCGTGTTGGATCCGCAGGGTTTGTACGAATGGGAGCCCAAGGGGCTCGCCGTGGCCGACCTGGCTCTCGCCCAGGACACGGCCGGTCTGGTCATGCTCTACCACTTCGACGGCTACATCGACGCCGGCGAAACCGGTGCGCAGATCGTCGAGCGGCTCCTGGACGGGCTGCCGCACCAGGTGGTCGCCCGCTTCGACCACGACCGGCTCGTCGACTACCGCGCCCGCCGGCCCCTGCTGACCTTCCGGCGCGACCACTGGAGCGGCTACGAGCCCCCGGCGATCGAGCTGCACCTGGTGCAGGACGCCACCGGCGCCCCCTTCCTGCTGCTCGCCGGCCCCGAGCCGGACGTGGAGTGGGAGCTCTTCGCGGCGGCCGTACGGCAGTTGGTGGAGCGGCTCGGGGTGCGGCTGTCGGTCAACTTCCACGGCATCCCCATGGGCGTCCCCCACACCCGCCCCGTCGGCATCACCCCGCACGGCAACCGCGTCGACCTCATGCCCGGTCACCGCCGCTACTTCGACGAGGCCCAGGTGCCCGGCAGCGCCGAGGCGCTCGTCGAGTTCCGGCTGGCCGAGGCGGGCCACGACGTCCTGGGCGTCGCCGCCCACGTCCCGCACTACCTGGCCCGGTCCGCCTACCCCGACGCCGCGCTGATCGCCCTGGAGGCGGTCACCGCCGCCACCGGGCTGGTCCTGCCGGACGCCGCGCACGGCCTGCGGGCCGCGGCGCTGCGCACGCAGGAGCAGATCGAGCGCCAGATCGCCGAGGGCGACGAGGAACTCGTCGCGCTCGTACGGGGACTGGAGCACCAGTACGACGCGGTGGCCGGCGCCGAGACCCGTGGCAACCTGGTCGCCGAGCCCGTCGACCTGCCCTCGGCCGACGAACTGGGCGCAGAATTCGAGCGGTTCCTCGCCGACCGGGAGGGCGACGGCGGGCGCTGACCGCCCGGCGGATAGCGTGGGGCCCATGCTGACAGTGGGCCTCACAGGCGGAATCGGCGCGGGCAAGAGCGAGGTGTCGCGGCTGCTCGCCTCCTACGGAGCGGTGCTCGTCGACGCCGACCGGATCGCGCGCGAAGTGGTCGAACCCGGCACCCCCGGACTGGCCGCGGTCGTCGCGGAGTTCGGGCCGGAGATCCTCACTCCGGACGGCAGCCTGGACCGGCCGCGGCTCGGCGCGATCGTCTTCGCCGACGAGAAGCGCCTGGCCGCCCTCAACGCCATCGTGCACCCCCTGGTCCGGGCCCGCTCCGCCGAACTGGAGGCGGCCGCGGGCCCCGACGCGGTCGTCGTCAACGACGTGCCCCTGCTGGCCGAGAACGGGCTGGCCCCGCTGTACGACCTGGTCGTCGTCGTGGACGCGGCGGACGCGACCCGGCTCGACCGGCTCGTCCGGCTGCGTGGCATGACCGCCGACGAGGCCCGTGCCCGGATGGCCGCTCAGGCGACCCGCGAGGAGCGGCTGGCCGTGGCCGACCTCGTCATCGACAACGACGGCCCGCTCGCCGCCCTGGAACCCCGGGTGCGCGAGGTGTGGGCGGAACTGTGCCGCCGGGCCGCACATGGCGCGCGGGAGGGCGGGCAGGAATAGGACGTCGCCCGGCGACGTTCCGAGGCGGTGTCGCACGCACGTGCTGTACCGAGGAAAGGAACGCGGACGTGTCCGAGCAGGCGCCCGAGACCCACGTGATCGACTTCCGGGCGGCGGAGCAGCTGCTGGCCGTGAAGGACCCGAGGGGTGCGATCAAGCTCCTCGACTCGGTCATCACCGCCCACCCGGAGAACACCGCGGCCCGGCTGCTGCGGGCCCGCGCGTTCTTCGACGCGGCCCAACTCCGGCCCGCCGAGCTCGAGTTCCAGCTCGTCATCGAGCGCGAGCCCGACAACGCGTTCGCCCACTTCGCCCTGGGCCGCACGCTCCAGCGGGCCGCCCGGCACGCCGAGGCCCTCCGGCACTTCCGCCTCGCGGCGGCTCTCGACCCGCGGCCGGACTTCGTGGAGGCGGCGCGCTTCGGGGAGAAGTGAGGCCCGCGGCGGTTCATCCTTCCGGGTGAGGCGTCATCGGGCATGTCCCGGCTAGGGGCCGCGGCGGCGTTCGTCGACGGGCTCGTACGGCGGTATGTCCCGCCCCGGCTGATAGTGCGGGCCCTGCCGGATATGCCGGATGATCATGGTGAGGTCCACCAGGGTCACCAGCATCAGCAGCCCACAGGCCACGGCCCAGCCGGGGCGCCCCGCGAGGGCGAAGGCGGCGGTGCCGGCCGCGGTGACGAGCGTTCCCCAGGCGGCGAGTCCGCACCTGAGGCGCAGGGGACTGCGGGCGGTCATGGGTTCGTTGCCCGTACGCATCATGGCGCACCATCTCCTGCTGCCAGGATCCCTCTGCGGGGCGGTCCGGGACAGGGCTCAGAACAACGGTTCCGGAAGGATCCCCTCCAGGGCCAGCAGCGCCCGCTTGGTCTCCGTCCCGCCGCCGAAGCCGCCCAGCCCGCCGCCGGCCTCGACGACGCGGTGGCACGGCACGACGACCGGGAGCGGGTTGCTGCCCATGGCCATGCCCACGGCCCGGGCGGCGCCGGGTTCGCCGAGGCGGTCGGCGAGGTCCTGGTAGGCGACGACGGTGCCGTAGGGGACACCGGAGTGCAGCTCGCGCAGGGCACGGCGGTTGAAGCCCGAGGTCAGGGACCAGTCCAGGGGGAGGGAGAAGCGCTGCAGCCGGCCCGCGAAGTACGCCTCCAGCTGGGCGGAGGCCTCGGCGAGGAGGGCGTCCGGGGCCCCTGGGGCGGAGCCCAGCCGGCCGGCCAGGCGCTCGACGGCGCGCGCCGAGACCTGCGCGTCGGCGCCGAAGACGACGCCGACCAGGCCTTCCCGCGTCGCGGCGAGGCCGAGCGGGCCTATGGGCGTGCCGAGTGTGGTCCAGGACCAGGGCCGTTCGGGTGCATCCGTCACGGGGCCCAGCGTAGGGCGTGGCGCCCCGTAAGGGGCGCGGGGAACTGCGCGACCAGCCACGACGCTCCCGCAGTCGAGGTTCTCCCCCAGCTACCGCTGGGAGGTACCCCCAGGGGCTTCGCCCCGGACCCCTGGGGGCGTCGGCTGCAGGCCGGCGGGGGCTGGTCGCGCGGTTCCCCGCGCCCCTTACGGGGCGAAGGCCCGCCCGGTCACAGGGCGGCCGGCTCGGGCGGGATGCCCGCGAAGGGGTCCTCGCCGGACTCCTCGGCGAGCGCGGCCTCGATGACGTGCGGCGCGTTGCTGATGATGGCGTCCACGCCCAGGCGGCCGAGCCGGACGGCCCGCGCGGGGTCGTCGACGGTCCACGCGGCGATCTCCAGGCGGCGCCCGTGGGGACCGTTCAGCGCGTGCACGGCGCGCACCCAGTCGGCGGTGACGTTCCCGTGGTCGGGGTTGATCTGGTCGGCGAAGGCGGCGTACGAGCGCAGGTCGGCGGCCTTCGGGGCGCCCAGGAAACCCTTCTTGAGGTCCGGGCGCAGGCGGTGGAGCGTGCGCAGCGACGTCGCGTTGAAGCTCTGCACGACCAGCCTGTCCTTGACGTGCCGCCGGTCCAGCCAGCCGGCCCGCCGCAGCTCGTCCACCGTCTGCTGCTCGACACCGGGGTAGAGCTCGGGCGCCTTCATCTCCAGCAGCAGGTGCTGGTGGTTGTGGTCGATGCGGCGCAGGTAGCCGCTCAGGGTGGGCACCCGCTCGCCGGCGAAGCGGCGGTCGTACCAGCTGCCCGCGTCAAGCGTCTCGATCTCGGCGAGCGTGAAGTCGCCGACCTTCCAGGGGGCGCGCCCCGGAAAGCGCTGCCGGGCGTCCGTGGTGCGCTCCAGGGTGGTGTCGTGCAGGACGACCAGCTGTCCGTCCCGGGTGCGCTGGACGTCGTTCTCGACCCACCGGATACCCAGGCTCGCCGCCCTGTCGATCGAGGCCAGCGTGTTCTCCGGCGCCTGGGCCGGCACCCCGCGGTGGCCGATGGCGACCGGGAGCTCCTGGCGCCCGAGGGCGTGCGCGGGGGGCGTGCCGAGCGCGGGCAGGGCGAGGGACAGGCCGAGCAGGGCGCCGGTCACGGAGGGGACGGGGCGGATGCGCATCGGGGGCTCCTCGCGGGCGGTCGCGGCGTCCGGGCCGGGGGCCCGGCGGTGTCCGGTCCTGTGTACGAGAGTCGTGACGACCTGAGTACCGAGGGTCGGCGGCGGGATCGGTGGGGGATCGGTGGAGGGATCGGTGGAGGGATCGGTGGAGGGAGGACACGGGACACGCCTCCGCACACATCACACGTACGCGATGCGGGCCGGTCCGGCACGCCGGGGCGCCCTGCCCGGGGGTCCCTCAGGCGGTCCTGCGCCCGGGAACCCCGGGGCGGGAACCGGGCGGGCGGCCCACTGTCGGTGGTGGGCCGTACGGTGGTCTCATGCGGCCCGTTTCCAAGATCGAACGCAAGGTGGCGCCCTTCGAGGTCGTCAGCCCCTTCCAGCCCAGCGGTGACCAGCCGGCGGCCATCGCGGAGCTGGAGCGGCGCATCCGCGCAGGCGAGAAGGACGTCGTCCTGCTCGGCGCGACCGGCACCGGCAAGTCGGCCACCACGGCATGGATGATCGAGAAGCTCCAGCGGCCCACGCTCGTCATGGCGCCGAACAAGACCCTCGCCGCCCAGCTCGCCAACGAGTTCCGCGAGCTCCTGCCCAACAACGCCGTCGAGTACTTCGTCTCGTACTACGACTACTACCAGCCCGAGGCCTACGTCCCGCAGTCGGACACCTACATCGAGAAGGACTCCTCGATCAACGAGGAGGTCGAGCGCCTGCGCCACTCCGCCACGAACTCGCTGCTCACCCGGCGCGACGTGGTCGTGGTCGCCTCGGTGTCCTGCATCTACGGCCTGGGCACGCCGCAGGAGTACGTGGACCGCATGGTGCCCCTTAAGGTCGGCGAGGAGATCGACCGCGACCAGCTGCTGCGCCGCTTCGTCGAGATCCAGTACACGCGCAACGACCTGGCCTTCACCCGCGGCACGTTCCGGGTGCGCGGCGACACCATCGAGATCTTCCCGGTCTACGAGGAACTGGCCGTCCGCATCGAGATGTTCGGCGACGAGATCGAGGCCCTCTCCACGCTCCACCCGCTCACCGGCGAGGTCATCTCCGAGGACCAGGAGCTCTACGTCTTCCCCGCCAGCCACTACGTCGCGGGCCCGGAGCGGATGGAGAAGGCGGTCAAGGGCATCGAGGCCGAGCTGGAGGCGCGGCTGGCCACCCTGGAGAAGCAGGGCAAGCTGCTGGAGGCGCAGCGGCTGCGCATGCGCACCACCTACGACATCGAGATGATGCGCCAGGTCGGCTCCTGCTCCGGCATCGAGAACTACTCGCTGCACATGGACGACCGCGAGCCCGGCTCCCCGCCCAACACCCTGCTGGACTTCTTCCCCGACGACTTCCTGCTCGTCATCGACGAGTCGCACGTCACCGTCCCGCAGATCGGCGCCATGTACGAGGGCGACGCCTCCCGCAAGCGCACCCTCGTCGAGCACGGCTTCCGGCTGCCGTCGGCCATGGACAACAGGCCGCTGAAGTGGGAGGAGTTCACCGAGCGCATCGGGCAGACGGTCTACCTCTCGGCGACCCCTGGGAAGTACGAACTCTCCCGTGGCGACGGCTTCGTGGAGCAGATCATCCGGCCCACCGGCCTGGTCGACCCGGAGGTCGTGGTCAAGCCGACCGAGGGGCAGATCGACGACCTGGTGCACGAGATCCGCAAGCGCGCCGAGAAGGACGAGCGCGTCCTGGTCACCACGCTGACCAAGAAGATGGCCGAGGACCTCACGGACTACTTCCTGGAACTGGGCATCCAGGTGCGCTATCTGCACAGCGACGTCGACACGCTGCGCCGCATCGAGCTGCTGCGCGAGCTGCGGGCGGGCGAGTACGACGTGCTGGTCGGCATCAACCTGCTGCGCGAGGGCCTCGACCTGCCCGAGGTGTCGCTCGTCGCCATCCTCGACGCAGACAAGGAGGGCTTCCTGCGCTCCGGCACGTCGCTGATCCAGACCATCGGGCGCGCAGCGCGCAACGTCTCCGGCCAGGTCCACATGTACGCGGACAAGGTCACCCCGGCGATGGAGAAGGCCATCGAGGAGACCAACCGCCGCCGGGCGAAGCAGATCGCCTACAACAAGGAGCGGGGGATCGACCCCCAGCCGCTGCGCAAGAAGATCGGTGACATCGTCGCCACGCTCGCCCGCGAGGAGATGGACACCGAGGAGCTGCTGGGCACGGGTTACCGCCAGGGCGCCGACAAGGGCAAGAAGGGCAAGGCCCCCACGCCCGCGAAGGCCAGGGGCAAGGCCAAGGCGGCGGCCGTTCCGACGGACCGTCCTGCCGCCGAACTCGCCCAGCAGATCGAGGAGATGACCGACCGCATGCGGGCCGCGGCCGCGGAGCTGCAGTTCGAGGTGGCGGCCAGGCTGCGCGACGAGGTGAGCGAACTGAAGAAGGAGCTGCGGCAGATGAAGGAGGCGGGCCTCGCCTGACGGCCGGCCCGGCCGGGTGCCCCGCCTCCCCGGCGGGGCTGCGGCCCGGGCATGTTGCAGGACCGCCACAAACCGCCCTCCCCGGGCGCCCGTCCGCGGTGCCGGTGCATAGGGTCGTTGCCGGGGGCCGCGCACCTGCGCGGCCGCGGGGGCGAACTGAGGAGGGACTGCGCGTGACGGTCAACTTGTCCAAGGGCCAGGGAATCAGCCTGCAGAAGGCCGACGGGGGAAGCCTGACCGCGGTGCGGATGGGGCTGGGCTGGCAGGCGGCCCCCCGCCGCCGCGGGCTGTTCGGCTCGCGCACCAGGGAGATCGACCTCGACGCGTCGGCCGTGCTCTTCGCCGACGGGCAGCCGGTCGACGTGGCCTTCTTCCAGCAGCTGGTCAGCAAGGACGGCTCGGTGCGGCACACCGGCGACAACCTCGTGGGCGGCGCGGGCCAGGGGGACGACGACGAGTCCATCCTCGTCGACCTGCAGCGCGTCCCCGCGCACATCGACCAGATCGTCTTCACGGTGAACTCCTTCACCGGCCAGACCTTCGCCGAGGTGCGCAATGCGTTCTGCCGCCTGGTCGACGAGAACACCGGCCGGGAGCTGGCCCGCTACACCCTCGACGGCGGCGGCCCGTACACCGCCCAGATCATGGCCAAGGTGCACCGGAACGGCGGCGGCTGGCAGATGACGGCCATCGGCACCCCGGCCGACGGCCGCACGTTCCAGGACCTGCTGGTGCAGATCCAGGCGGTGCTGTAGAGAGGCTTCTTGGTATTCCCTTTACCTTTCCTTGGGTTTTCTTGTACCGTTGTCGTGGCGGTGACGAGTGTCGCCGCTGCCGCCGTAGCCGTACGAGAAGCCGGAGGACCGGTGGACGTTTCCCTGACCATGTGGGTGCTGACCATCGCCGGTCTGTGCGCCCTCGTCGCCGCGGACTTCTTCATCGGTGGCCGCAAGCCGCACGAGGTCTCCGTCAAGGAGGCCGGCATCTGGACGGCGGTCTGGGTCGCCCTGGCCGCGCTCTTCGGGCTCGGGCTGCTGCTCTTCGCCGGCGGCAGGCCCGCCGGCGAGTTCTTCGCGGGCTTCATCACGGAGAAGTCGCTGAGCGTCGACAACCTCTTCGTCTTCGTCCTGATCATGGCGAAGTTCGCGGTGCCCCCGGTGTTCCAGCAGCGGGTGCTCATGGTCGGCGTCCTCATCGCCCTGGTGCTGCGGGCCGTCTTCATCGGCGCGGGCGCGGCGATCATCGCCAACTTCTCCTGGATCTTCTACCTCTTCGGGGCGTTCCTCATCTGGACCGCCTGGAAGCTCATCCAGGAAGCGCGCGCGGGCGAGGAAGAGGAGGAGTTCGAGGAGAACCGCTTTCTCAAGGCGGTCGAGCGCCGCTTCCCGTCCACGGACCGCTATCACGGCACCCGGCTGTTCATCGTGGAGAACGGCAAGCGGCTGATGACGCCGATGCTGATCGTGATGCTGGCCATCGGCACGACCGACGTGCTCTTCGCGCTCGACTCCATCCCCGCGATCTTCGGCCTGACCCAGGACCCGTACATCGTCTTCACCGCCAACGCCTTCGCCCTGATGGGGCTGCGGCAGCTGTACTTCCTCATAGGCGGCCTGCTGAAGAAGCTGGTCCACCTCTCCTACGGCCTGTCGGTCATCCTCGGCTTCATCGGCGTCAAGCTCGTCCTGCACGCCCTGCACGAGGGCGGGGTGAACGTCCCCGAGATCAGCATCCCGGTCTCGCTCGGCGTCATCTGCGCCGTGCTGGCCGTCACCACGGTCACCAGCCTGCGGGCGTCCAGGAAGCAGGAGCAGGCCGAGGCGGCGGCAGCCGCCGCCCCGGCGGAGGAGCGCGAGGGCGTCCGCGCCTGAGCCTTGGAGGCCGTCGCCGCCGGGGCGGGGGCGGCGTCAGGCGGGCGCCGGGTCGGCGGCGGCGCGGGCGGCGGCCGTGGGGCGGGTTTCGGGCAGCAGGAAGAAGCAGGCCAGGCTGAGCAGGGCGACCCCGGTCAGATAGACGGCGACGGCCCACGGCGGCCTGTCGCCCCGGGCCAGGGCCGTCGCCACCAGCGGGGTGACGGCGCCGCCCAGCACGCCTCCCAGGTTGTAGCCGACGGTGGCGCCGGTGCAGCGCACCTCGGGCTCGTAGAGCTCGGGGAGGTACGCGCCGATGACGGCGAAGGCGAGCACGAAGGCCAGCATCGCCACGACGAAGCCCAGCAGGATCAGCGCCGGGCGCCCGGTGCGCAGCAGGGCGACCAGCGGAAACATCCACAGCACCAGGGCCGTGCAGCCGAGGAGGCACAAGGGGCGGCGCCCCCGGCGGTCGCCGAGGAGGGCGATCAGCGGGGTGGCCACCCCGGAGGCCGCGACGGCCGTCATGATGCAGCCGAGCATGACGGTGCGGTCCACTCCCAGCTGCTCGGTCGCGTAGGACAGGGACCAGGTGGTGACCGTGTAGAAGACGGCGTAGCCGACGGACAGCCCGCCGGCGGTGAGCAGCACGAGGCGCCAGTGGCCGCCGCGCACGACCTCGGCCAGCGGCAGGGAGGCCTGCTGCTCGCGCTCGGCCAGGCCGAGGAATTCCGGGGTCTCGGCGACCTGGGCGCGCAGCAGCAGCCCGGCCACGGCCAGGATTCCGGCCGCCCAGAACGGCACCCGCCAGCCCCACGCGAGGAACTCCTCGTCGGAGAGGGTGGCCGACAGGGCCAGGGTGATGCCGTTCGCGAGGACGAAGCCCACCGAGGGGCCGGTCTGCGGAAGGCTCGTCCACAGGACGCGGCGGTGGGCGGGGGCGTGCTCGGCGGTGAGCAGGACGGCGCCTCCCCACTCCCCGCCGAGCCCCAGGCCCTGCAGGAAGCGCAGGACGAGGAGGAGCAGGGGAGCGGCGAGGCCGATGTCGGCATAGGTGGGCGCGAGGCCGACGCCCACGGTGGCGACGCCGGTCAGCAGCAGGGAGGCGATGAGGACGGGCTTGCGCCCGTGCCGGTCGCCGATGTGCCCGAACAGCACGGAGCCCACGGGACGGGCGACGAAGCCGACGCCGAAGGTGCCGAAGGCCGCGAGGGTGCCGACGAGAGGGGAGACAGTGGGGAAGAAGAGCGGGCCGAGGACGAGCGCCGCCGCGGTGCCGTAGCTGAAGAAGTCGTAGAACTCGATGGCGGTGCCGGCCATGGAGGCGGCCGCCAGGCGGATCATGGACGGGGGACGGGCGCGGTTCATGTAGTGCCCAACTTCCCTCGGCGCCCCGGGCAACGGGAGCTCCGGGGCGTACGGGGGCGTTGCCGGGGGCGCGGCGGCACCGCGCCGTCCGCCGGGTGTGCGGACGGCGGGCTCCCCCCGGGGCCTCACCAGCCGCGCTCGCGCCACTCCGCGACGTGCGGCCGCTCGGCACCGAGGGTGGTGTCGTTGCCGTGGCCGGGGTAGACCCAGGTCTCGTCGGGCAGTTGCCCGAAGATCTTGGTCTCGACGTCGTCGATCAGGCTGGCGAAGGCCTTCGGGTCGTTGTGGGTGTTGCCCACGCCACCGGGGAAGAGGCAGTCGCCGGTGAACACATGGGGGTGCCCGTGCGGGTCGTCGTAGACCAGGGCGATGCTGCCCGGGGTGTGGCCGACCAGGTGACGGGCGGTCAGCTCGACGCGTCCGACGCGGATGACGTCCCCGTCCTCGACGGGCACGTCCGTCGAGACGGGGATGCCCTCGGCGTCGTACCGCCCCGCGTAGGTGCGGGCGCCGGTGACGTCCACGACCTCGCTCAGCGCGCCCCAGTGGTCGGCGTGCCGGTGGGTGGTCACCACGGAGGCGATCCCGCTGTCGCCGATCAGGGTGAGCAGCGTCCTCGGCTCGGCGGCGGCGTCGATCAGCAGCTGCTCGTCGGTCGCCCGGCACCGCAGCAGATAGGCGTTGTTGTTCATCGGGCCGACGGCGACCTTCGAGATCATCAGATCGGTCAACTCGTGTACGTCTGCAGGTCCGCCGACCTCGACCACTCCGCTGTATGTCATGCCGTCAACCCTATAGCGGGGGCAGGGCGGGCAGCGGTTCGGCACCGGCGTGGAGTCCGGTGCCGTCGCGGCGGCCGGCGAGCCAGCCGAGGAGGGCCGGGGCGGGGCCGGTGACGGCGATCGGGGTGCCCTCGGTGCGGCCGGTGGACCACTGGCCGCCCCCGGTGGCGGTCAGGGTGAGCGCGGGGACGTCGGGGTGGCCGGTGAACCGCCGGGCGAGGAAGTCGATCTCGCGGGCGGTGAACTCGTCCGAGAGGTCCTCGAGTTCGTAGCCGATGCCGAGGTCGACGTGGTGCAGCTCGACCTCGATGAGCCGCCGGAAGGGAACGCGGGAGGCGCTGTCGGTCACGCCGTTGCGCATGGTGATCGTGCGGGACCAGTCGGCGGGGACGGCGGCCTGCTCCAGGAACCGGGCCGTGCTCTCCTCCAGGTCCCTGAGCTGGACGTCCAGGGGGCGGGGCGCATCGCGCTCGATGTCCGCGTCGCGGAGCTCGGCGCTCGCGTACATGGGGCGGCCGGCCAGGACGTTCACCAGGGCGTCCGCGTTGCGGGAGACGTGGGCCAGGACGTGGCCGCGGCTCCAGCCGGGGAGCCGTGACGGCGCGGCCACGGCGGCGTTGTCCAGTCGGGCGGCCGCGGCGAGCAGGCGCTGTGTCGCGTCCCGCACGGAGGCCAGGTCGTGCACATGATCGATCATGGCCCGACCATAGCGCCGCCACTCCTTCGGGTGAAGGATGTGGACTCACGCCCTAAATCGAATGTGCGTGCTATATCGTCGGGGGTGGCATCGCCGACGACGTCCGTGTGTCAGACGCTCCCCGTACCCTGGGTCGGTGGGGCGCGGCGCACCCCCGCAGCTCCGTCCGGAGCCGACTCTCAAGAAAGGTGCCGACCGGCGTGGCAGACCGTCTCATCGTCCGTGGCGCACGCGAGCACAACCTCAAGAACGTCTCGCTCGACCTCCCGCGCGACTCCCTCATCGTCTTCACCGGGCTCTCGGGGTCGGGCAAGTCGTCCCTCGCGTTCGACACGATCTTCGCGGAGGGGCAGCGCCGTTACGTGGAGTCGCTCTCCTCCTACGCGCGGCAGTTCCTGGGCCAGATGGACAAGCCCGACGTGGACTTCATCGAGGGCCTCTCCCCGGCCGTCTCCATCGACCAGAAGTCCACCTCGCGCAACCCCCGCTCGACGGTGGGCACCATCACCGAGGTCTACGACTACCTCCGCCTCCTCTTCGCCCGCATCGGCAAGCCGCACTGCCCCGAGTGCGCCCGCCCGATCTCCCGGCAGTCGCCGCAGGCCATCGTGGACCGGGTGCTGGAGCTCCCCGAGGGCAGCCGCTTCCAGGTGCTCTCCCCGCTGGTGCGCGAGCGCAAGGGCGAGTTCGTCGACCTCTTCTCCGACCTGCAGACCAAGGGCTACAGCCGGGCCCGGGTCGACGGGGCGACGATCCAGCTCACCGACCCGCCCAAGCTGAAGAAGCAGGAGAAGCACACCATCGAGGTGGTCGTCGACCGCCTCACCGTCAAGGACAGCGCCAAGCGCCGGCTCACCGACTCCGTCGAGACGGCCCTTGGCCTCTCCGGCGGCATGGTCATCCTCGACTTCGTCGACCTCGCCGAGGACGACCCCGAGCGCGAGCGGATGTTCTCCGAGCACCTCTACTGCCCGTACGACGACCTGTCCTTCGAGGAGCTGGAGCCGCGCTCCTTCTCCTTCAACTCGCCCTTCGGCGCCTGCCCCGACTGCACCGGCATCGGCACGCGCATGGAGGTCGACCCCGAGCTGATCGTCCCCGACCCGGACAAGTCGCTGGACGAGGGCGCGATCAGCCCCTGGTCGCACGGCCACACCAAGGACTACTTCGGCCGCCTCGTCGGCGCCCTGGCCGACGAGCTCGGCTTCCGCACGGACATCCCCTGGGCCGGCCTCCCGCAGCGCGCCAGAAAGGCCCTGCTGAACGGCCACAAGACGCAGATCGAGGTGCGCTACCGCAACCGCTACGGCCGCGAGCGCGCCTACACCACCGCCTTCGAGGGCGCGGTGCCCTTCGTCAAGCGGCGCCACTCCGAGGCGGAGAGCGACTCCAGCCGTGAGCGCTTCGAGGGCTACATGCGCGAAGTGCCGTGCCCGACCTGCGAGGGCACGCGCCTCAAGCCGATCGTCCTCGCCGTCACCGTGCAGGGCCGCTCCATCGCGGAGGTCTCCGCGATGTCGATCAGCGAGTGCGCCGACTTCCTGCGCGGCATGAAGCTCACCGGCCGCGAGAAGAAGATCGCCGAGCGGGTGCTCAAGGAGGTCAACGAGCGCCTGAAGTTCCTGGTCGACGTCGGCCTGGACTACCTCTCGCTCAACCGCGCCGCCGGCACCCTCTCCGGCGGCGAGGCCCAGCGCATCCGGCTCGCCACCCAGATCGGCTCCGGCCTGGTCGGCGTGCTCTACGTGCTCGACGAGCCCTCCATCGGCCTGCACCAGCGCGACAACCACCGCCTCATCGAGACCCTCGTCCGCCTGCGCGACATGGGTAACACCCTCATCGTCGTCGAGCACGACGAGGACACCATCAAGGTCGCCGACTGGGTCGTCGACATCGGTCCCGGAGCCGGCGAGCACGGCGGCAAGGTCGTCCACAGCGGCCCCCTCGCCGAGCTGCTGAGCACCGAGGCCTCGATGACCGGCCAGTACCTCTCCGGCAAGAAGTCCATCGCCCTCCCGGAGCAGCGCCGCCCCGCGGACCCCAAGCGCCGCCTGACCGTGCGCGGTGCCCGGGAGAACAATCTGCAGGACATCGACGTGTCCTTCCCGCTCGGCGTGCTCACGGCCGTCACGGGCGTCTCGGGCTCCGGCAAGTCGACCCTGGTCAACGACATCCTCTACACGCACCTGGCCCGCGAGCTGAACGGCGCCCGCGCCGTCCCCGGCCGGCACACCCGCGTCGACGGCGACGACCTGGTCGACAAGGTCGTCCACGTCGACCAGTCGCCCATCGGCCGCACGCCGCGCTCCAACCCGGCCACGTACACCGGTGTCTTCGACCACGTCCGCAAGCTCTTCGCGGAGACGATGGAGGCGAAGGTCCGCGGCTACCTGCCCGGCCGCTTCTCCTTCAACGTCAAGGGCGGCCGCTGCGAGAACTGCTCCGGCGACGGCACCATCAAGATCGAGATGAACTTCCTGCCGGACGTGTACGTCCCGTGCGAGGTCTGCCACGGCGCGCGCTACAACCGCGAGACGCTGGAAGTGCACTACAAGGGCAAGTCCATCGCCGAGGTGCTGGACATGCCGATCGAGGAGGCGCTCCAGTTCTTCGAGGCCGTGCCGACGATCGCGCGCCACCTGCGCACGCTCCACGAGGTGGGCCTGGGGTACGTGCGGCTCGGCCAGTCCGCGCCCACGCTGTCCGGCGGCGAGGCGCAGCGCGTCAAGCTCGCGAGCGAGCTGCAGAAGCGCTCGACGGGCCGCACGGTGTACGTCCTCGACGAGCCGACGACGGGCCTGCACTTCGAGGACATCAGCAAGCTGATCTCGGTGCTGTCCGGCCTGGTCGACAAGGGCAACAGCGTGATCGTCATCGAGCACAACCTCGATGTGATCAAGACGGCGGACTGGGTCATCGACATGGGCCCGGAAGGCGGCAACGGCGGCGGCCTGGTCATCGCCGAGGGCACCCCGGAGGAGGTGGCCGCCGTCCCCGCGAGCCACACGGGCAAGTTCCTGCGGGAGATGCTCGGGGGCCGCGTCAGCGATGCGGTGACGGCTGCGCCTGCGCGTCGGAAGAAGGCGGTTGCCGCCAAGACGGTTGCCGCCAAGACGGTTGCCGCCAAGGCGGCGCCGGCCAAGAAGGCCGTTTCCGCGAAGACGGGTGCCGCCAAGAAGGCGGCACCGGTGAAGAAGACGGCGCGGGCGCGCCGCGCCTGACCGCACTGCGGGTTGCGGCGGGAGCCGGTGGGCGCCGTGGTGGAGCCACGGCGCCCCGAAGGGGCGCGGGGAACTGCGCGATCAGCCACCGCCGGCCCGCAGCCGACGCTGCAGCCCAGGGGTCCGGGGCGCAGCCCCGAGAACATCGACTGCGGGCGCGTCGTGGCTGGTCGCGCCCACGCGGCGGAGCCGCTGGGGGTACCTCCCAGCGGTAGCTGGGGGAGCAACAGCCCCGCGCCCCTTCGGGGCGCAAAACCTAGGCACCCAGCTCCGCCGCGTACGGCGGCTCGGCCCCTGCGCGGGAGCAGGTCACGGCCGCGGCCCGGGCCGCGAACGACAACGTGTCGCGCCAGGTGGACTCGTCCGGCGTGCCCGGCATCCCTGCCAGCCTGAGCAAGAGCGCAGCGTTCACCGTGTCGCCGGCTCCGATCGTGTCGACCACCTCGACACGATCGGCCCGCACCGCACACGCCACCCCCGACCGCGTCCGTACCGACAGGCCCCGCCCGCCGTGCGTGAGCACCACGGCCTGCGGGCCCTCCGCCAGCCAGTCCTCCGGGGTGCCGCCCAGCCACTGCGCGTCCTCCTCCGACAGTTTCAGCAGCGAGACGTACGGCAGCCAGGACCGGAAGCGGGCCCGGTAGGCGTCGGGGTCCGGGACGAGGCCCGGGCGGATGTTGGGGTCGAGCAGGGTGAACAGCCCGCGCTCCGCCTCGCGGCGCAGCAGCGCCTCGTAGGCGGTCGCGCCCGGCTCCAGCACCAGCGAACACGTGCCCACGCACAGCGCGCTCGCCGCCTCGGGCAGCGCACCGGGCAGCGTGAACAGCCGGTCGGCGGTGCCGCCCGCGTAGAAGCCGTAACCGGCTGAGCCGTCCGCGCCGACGGCCGCGACCGCCAGTGTCGTCGGCTCCGGGCCGCGCTGAACGAGTGAGATGTCCACCCCTGCCGCCCGCAGCCCGGCCAGCAGGGACTCCCCGAAGGCGTCCGACGACACCCGGGAGCAGAAGGCCGCCGCCGCCCCCAACCGCCCCAGCGCGACAGCGGTGTTGTACGGCCCGCCGCCGTGGCGGGGCAGCAGGGCGGGCAGCCCGCCGTCCCCTCCGGCGCCGTCGGCCACGAGGTCGATCAGGGCTTCTCCGGCTACGACGATCACCAGGGGGTCGTCCCTTCCGCTGGGGGGAGTTCCCAGTATCGTCGGTGCGACAAGCACCGCCGTTCCCCCTGGAGCCCGCATGACCAGCCAGTCCGCATCCCGTCGCACCGTGCTCCTGAGCGGAGCGGCACTGGCCGGGGCCGCGGGGCTCGGCGTCACCGGCTGCGACGCCGCCGGCTCGGCGGCCAAGGGGCCCGCCACGCCGACCGCGCCCGTGGACCTCGGGGCGGCGGGCGACGTGCCGGTCGGCGGGGCCAAGCTCTACCGCGAGCAGAAGCTGGTCGTGGCGCAGCCCGCCAAGGGGGAGTACAAGGCGTTCAGCGCGGTGTGCACGCACGCGGGCTGCGTGGTCGACAAGGTCGAGAACGGCAAGGTCAGCTGCCCGTGCCACGGCAGCAAGTTCGACGCGCAGACCGGCAAGGTCCTCCAGGGCCCGGCGGGCGCACCGCTGCCGGCCGTCCCGGTCAAGGAGTCCGGCGGCAAGCTCGTCGCCGGCCCGGACGCCTGACCGTCACGACCAGTCCCACGCGATCCCCAGGATCCCCGGGCGCACCGGCTGTTCCGCCAGGTGCACCCCGTGGTGCCGCCCCGAGAGCGTCAGCTCCTGCTGCCCGGTGCGCGGCGCGGCCGCCGACGCCTGGACGAAGCGGCGACAGCGCACCGGCAGCGCGGCCTCGTCGAAGCGGACCTGCAGCACGTACTGCCCGGCCGCGAAGCTGAAGCCGCGCACGTACTCGGTGCTCGGCCCCGCGGTGCCGTCCTCGAAGCCGTAGCCGAAGACATGGGTCTCCCCGGCGCGCAGCCGCACGTCGAAGAGCAGCTCGGCGACGAGCACCCCTGCCGCGGACTGCCAACGGACGCGCCCCACCCGGCAGTTCTCGTCCGCCCGGACGGTCACCCGCCCCGGATCGCAGCCCGGGTCCCCGCGGTGGATGGCCAGATAGCGGTCCACCCCGTCGCGGTGCGCCCGCACCACGTGGTGCGAGGCGCGCCCGCGCAGCTCGCGGCCCGCGCCGATGTGGACGTGCTCCAGGTGGCAGACGGTGTGCAGCCCGCCGTCGGCCGGTGACTCCAGCTCGGCCAGCAGCCGTTCGAGGGCGCGCGACTCCTCCACCAGCAGGCGGTACGAGCGCCCGGCGGGGCGGGCCGTCTCCGCCCGCGGCACGGGTTCGAGCAGCCGGGTCAGCGCCTGCGCTGGCAGCTCCAGGACCTCCTCCAGCATCCGCACCGCCCTGAGCGACTCGGGCCGCCGCGGCCGCCTGGCCCCCTGCTGCCAGTAACTCAGGCTCGTCACCCCGACCTTGACGCCCCGCTGGGCCAGCCGGTGCTGGACCCGGTGCAGGGCCAGCCCGCGCGCCGACAGGGCGGTGCGCAGCGCGAGGTGGAACGGTCCCGTCCGCAGGGCCTGGGCCAGTTCGGCCTCGGCGGACCCGGTGCCGGTGGGTGTACGTGCCATCCGCCGCTCCTCTGTGAATATTCACAACGGTGGCAGCGGAGCCGGCGGACAGGAGCGCCGCATTCCTCCTGGGCGGGCACAGGCTGTTCACAGGCAACGCCGTCTGTTCACACCGCGGTTTCACAGAGCATTGAAGCCTGTTGACCGACACCCGACAACACTTGATGCTCCTCAGCAGCGTCCGGACGCGCTCCTCCACCACAACCCCCCGCCACGGGAGGAACGCCATGACCCGTGCCTCGGCATCGGCACCGTCAGCACAGCACTCCAGATCCCGGATACGCGGCAGAAGACTGTCCGTCGCGGCCCTGATCGCCTCCGCGCTGCTCGCCGTCCCCACCACGGCGAGCGCCGCGAACGACGGCCGGCCCGCTCTGCGCGCGTCCAAGCAGCTCAACATCACCATGCAGGCACAGCAGAAGAGCAACTGGTGCTGGGCAGGCTCCGGCAACACCATCGCGACCTGGTTCGGGCGCACCTACAGCCAGAACCAGTTCTGCAACGCCGCCTTCAACCGGCAGCAGGACACCACGTGCCCCAACAGCCAGGCCACGCTGGGCAACGTGCAGAACGCCCTCGACTGGGCCGGCATCAACTCCGGCTCGTACGTGAGCGGCTGGCTGCGCTACTCGACCGTGCAGACGGAGATCGACAACAACCGTCCGATCGAGACGCGCATCCAGTGGTCCTCGGGCGGCGGGCACATGCACGTCCTCTACGGCTACGACGACAGCAACAGCTGGGTCTACTGGGGCGACCCGTGGCCGTCCAACGACCGCTACAACTGGGCCTCGCACGACTGGTACGTCAACAACGACCAGTTCTCCTGGACCCACTCGCTCTACCGGATCGGAGCGTGAGGGCGATGACCGACCGCGCGTACACCCGCAGGAACGTCACCCGCGCAGCGGCCGCCGGGGCCCTCACCGCCGGGCTGCTCTGCCTGGCCCCCCTCGCCCAGGCCGCACAGACCCCGGCCGTCCCGGCCCCGCCGCCGGCTTCCGGGATCGCCGCCGCGCACCACGCCGCCGAGACACCCTCGACGCTCGGCACGCTCTCCCGCTTCTTCGCCCGCGACGGTGCCATCGCCAGGAGCGCGGCGCAGCCGAGGATCGAGGGCGCCACCGTGCCCGTCTACACGCTCTCCCCGGAGTTCGTGGCGGGCAAGGCGAATGCGCCGGTGGCCAAACTTGACTTCCTCGCCACCACGGCCGTGTCGCCTGACGGGCAGAAGGCCTCGGTGTGGGCGGCACACGTCGGCGACAGCTGGAAGGTCGTCAACATCGCCACCGGCGACGACGAGACGCGGTACGCGGCCGAGGGAGCGAAGAAGCTCGGCGGCGGCACGGTCTTCCGCGAGCCCCAGATCAACGCCTGGTACGTCCAGCGCGGCGACCGGGTGCTGCCGCTCGACCAGGACGCGGTGCGCGCCGTCGGCGCGGGCGGTACCACGGTGGCCGCCTATCGCGACCGGGTCCACAAGGCCTACGGCGACAAGCTGCCGGGTTCCGCTTACGCGGAGAAGGGGCTTGCGGGCGGGTACGACGAGCCGGGGCCGCGGGGCGGTTCCTCGTCGTCGGGCCTCGCTCCCGCCGCGACGGCCGGCGGGGCGGCTCTGGCGCTCGGGCTCGGCGTCGTGACGGTGCGCAGGCTCCGGCGCCGGACGGCCGGCTGAGACGTGCGGGTCGTTTGTGGCTGATCGCGCAGTTCCCCGCGCCCCCTTCGGGCGCGGGGAAACCGGCACTCCGATTGTCGGTGCCCGCAAGTAGGGTTGTGGCATGGCCGACCCCAGCAGCTACCGACCCAAGCCGGGACAGATCCCCGACTCGCCGGGGGTCTACAGATTCCGGGACGAGCACGGCCGCGTGATCTACGTCGGGAAGGCGAAGAGCCTGCGCCAGCGGCTCTCCTCGTACTTCCAGGACCTCGCGGGCCTGCACCCGCGCACCCGCACCATGGTCACCACGGCCGCCTCCGTCGAGTGGACCGTGGTCTCCACCGAGGTCGAGGCGCTGCAGCTGGAGTACTCCTGGATCAAGGAGTACGACCCCCGGTTCAACGTCAAGTACCGCGACGACAAGAGCTACCCCTCCCTGGCGGTCACGCTGGGCGAGGAGTTCCCGCGCGTGCAGGTCATGCGCGGCCCCAAGAAGAAGGGCGTGCGCTACTTCGGCCCCTACGCCCACGCCTGGGCGATCCGCGAGACCGTCGACCTGATGCTGCGGGTCTTCCCCGTCCGCACCTGCTCCGCAGGGGTGTTCAAGCGCTCGCACCAGATCGGCCGCCCCTGCCTCCTCGGCTACATCGGCAAGTGCTCCGCCCCCTGCGTCGGCCGCGTCACCCCCGAGGAGCACCGCGAACTCGCCGAGGAATTCTGCGACTTCATGGCCGGGCGTACCGGTGCGTACATCCGCCGCCTGGAACGGCAGATGCACGATGCGGCCGAGGAGATGGAGTACGAGAAGGCCGCCCGGCTGCGCGACGACATAGAGGCGCTCAAGCGCGCCATGGAGAAGAACGCCGTCGTCCTCGCCGACGCCACCGACGCCGACCTGATCGCGGTCGCCGAGGACGAACTCGAGGCGGCCGTGCAGATCTTCCACGTCCGCGGCGGCCGGGTGCGCGGCCAGCGCGGCTGGGTCACGGACAAGGTCGAGGCCGTCGACACCGCGGGCCTCGTCGAGCACGCCCTGCAGCAGCTCTACGGCGAGGAGAAGGGCGACGCGGTGCCCAAGGAGGTCCTCGTCCCCGCCCTGCCCGAGCCCGTCGAGCCCGTACAGCAGTGGCTCACGGAGCGCCGCGGCGCCGCCGTCAGCCTGCGCATCCCGCAGCGCGGCGACAAGAAGGACCTGATGGGCACGGTCCAGCGCAACGCCCAGCAGGCCCTCGCGCTCCACAAGACCAGGCGCGCCTCCGACCTGACGACCCGTTCGCGCGCCCTGGAGGAGATCGCCGAGGCCCTCGGCCTGGACTCGGCGCCGCTGCGCATCGAGTGCTTCGACATCTCCCACCTCCAGGGGCAGGACGTGGTGGCGTCGATGGTCGTCTTCGAGGACGGCCTGGCCCGCAAGAGCGAGTACCGGCGCTTCCAGATCAAGAGCTTCGAGGGCCAGGACGACGTCCGCTCGATGCACGAGGTCGTCGGCCGCCGCTTCCGCCGCTATCTGCAGGAGAAGCAGAAGGCGGGGGAGTGGTCCGAGGAGAGCGCCGTCGAGGACGCGGACGGGGAGAGCCGCCTCGACGACGACGGCCGCCCCAAGCGCTTCGCCTACCCCCCGCAGCTCGTCGTCGTCGACGGCGGACAGCCGCAGGTGGCGGCCGCCCGGCGCGCGCTGGACGAGCTCGGGGTGGACGACGTGGCCGTGTGCGGCCTCGCCAAGCGCCTGGAGGAGGTCTGGCTGCCCGGCGAGGACGACCCGGTCGTCCTGCCCCGCACCAGCGAGGGCCTCTACCTCCTGCAGCGCGTCCGTGACGAGGCCCACCGCTTCGCCATCTCCTACCAGCGCAGCAAGCGCTCGAAGACGATGAAGGCCGGCCCGCTGGACGCGGTCCCCGGCCTGGGGGAGACCCGCAGGAAGGCGCTGCTCAAGCACTTCGGCTCGGTGAAGAAGCTGCGCGCCGCCACGGTCGAGGAGCTCTGCGCCGCGCCCGGCATCGGCCGCAGGACGGCCGAGACGATCGCCGCCGCCCTGGCGACGGCTCCGGCGCCCGCCCCCGCGGTCAACACCGCCACTGGCGAAATCATGGACGAGGCAGAGGAATGATGGGCGTGGCGCACGTGGTCCATGCCGCGCGCGCCACGAGACCGCAGTATGGAAGACGTGACCGCACCTGCGGCGCGTCAGGGAAACGGGGGAAGACGGCATGAACGACACCGAACGGGACGGAGCACAGGTGAGTACGGGCACGACGGCGGATGCGACTGCCGAGGCAGCGGGCATCCCCGAGCTGGTGATCATCTCCGGTATGTCGGGGGCGGGCCGCAGCACCGCCGCCAAGTGCCTGGAGGACCTCGGCTGGTTCGTCGTCGACAACCTGCCGCCCGCCCTGATCCCCACCATGGTGGACCTGGGCGCCCGCTCGCAGGGCAACGTCGCCCGCATCGCCGTCGTCGTGGACGTCCGCGGCCGGCGCTTCTTCGACAACCTCCGCGAGTCCCTCGCGGACCTGGAGTCGAAGAAGGTCAAGCGGCGGGTGATCTTCCTGGAGGCCTCCGACGACGCCCTGGTGCGCCGCTTCGAGTCCGTGCGCCGCCCCCACCCCCTGCAGGGCTCGGGCCGCATCGTCGACGGCATCGCCGCCGAGCGCGACCTGCTGCGCGAGCTGCGCGGCGACGCCGACCTGGTCATCGACACCTCCAGCCTCAACGTCCACGAGCTGCGCGCCAAGCTGGACGCCCAGTTCGCCGGCGAGGAGGAGCCGGAGCTGCGGGCCACCGTCATGTCCTTCGGGTTCAAGTACGGCCTGCCCGTCGACGCCGACCTCGTCGTCGACTGCCGCTTCCTGCCCAACCCGCACTGGGTCCCCGAGCTGCGCCCCTTCACCGGGCTCAACGAGGAGGTCTCCGGCTACGTCTTCAACCAGCCGGGCGCCAAGGAGTTCCTCGACCGCTACACCGAGCTGCTCCAGCTCATCGCCGCGGGCTACCGCCGCGAGGGCAAGCGCTACGTGACCATCGCGGTCGGCTGCACCGGCGGCAAGCACCGCTCCGTCGCCATGTCCGAGAAGCTCGCCCACCGCCTGGTCTCCGAGGGCGTCGAGACCGTCGTCGTGCACCGCGACATGGGGCGCGAGTGACCGGCCGCACCTTCCGGCTGCGCCGCGTACGGGTCCCCGGCCGGCCCCGCGGCCGCTCCGGCGCACAGCCCAAGGTCGTCGCCCTCGGCGGCGGCCACGGGCTGTCCGCCTCCCTGGCCGCCCTCCGCCGGATCACCGGCGACCTGACGGCCGTGGTCACCGTCGCCGACGACGGCGGCTCCAGCGGCCGGCTGCGCGACGAGCTGGGCGTGCTGCCCCCCGGCGACCTGCGCAAGGCCCTCGCCGCCCTCTGCGGCGACGACGACTGGGGCCAGACCTGGGCCCGGGTCATCCAGCACCGCTTCGAGAGCCGCGGAGACCTGCACGGCCACGCCGTCGGCAATCTGCTGATCGTCGCCCTCTGGGAGCAGCTCGGCGACCACGTCCAGGCCCTGGACCTGGTCGGCAGGCTGCTCGGCGCGCACGGCCGGGTGCTGCCCATGTCCGCGGTCCCGCTGGAGCTCCAGGCCCTGGTCAAGGGCCACGACCTGGCAGAGCCCGACACCGTCAGCACCGTGTGCGGCCAGGCCACCGTGGCGCTCACCCCGGGCGAGGTGCAGTCGGTGCACGTCGTCCCCGAGGATCCGCCCGCGGTGCCCGAGGTCGTCGAGGCCGTGCTCGACGCCGACTGGGTGGTGCTCGGCCCCGGCTCCTGGTTCTCCTCGGTCATCCCGCACCTGCTCGTGCCCGAGCTGCTGCAGGCCCTGCAGGAGACCAAGGCCCGGCGCGTGCTCTCGCTGAACCTCGCGCCGCAGCCCGGGGAAACCGATGGCTTCTCACCGCAGCGTCATTTGGAGGTTTTGGCCCGACACGCCCCTAAACTCGCCCTGGACGTGGTGCTGGCCGACGAGGCCGCCGTGCCCGACCGCGAGAGCCTGACCGACGCCGCCAAGCGGCTCGGCGCCGCGGTGGAGCTGGCGGCGGTCGCCGCGCCCGGCAGTTCGGCGGTACACGACCCCGAGCTGCTGGCCGCCGCGTACGACCGTATTTTTCGGATGCATGGAAGGATCGGCCCATGGCGATGACGGCAGCGGTGAAGGACGAAATCTCCCGGCTCCCCGTCACCCGGACCTGCTGCCGGAAAGCGGAGGTCTCGGCCATCCTGCGGTTCGCCGGCGGGCTGCACCTGGTCAGCGGCCGCATCGTGATCGAGGCCGAGCTGGACACGGGGATCGCCGCCCGGCGGCTCCGCAAGGACATCCTGGAGATCTTCGGACACGCTTCCGACCTGGTGGTGATGGCCCCCGGCGGGCTGCGCCGCGGCAGCCGGTACGTGGTGCGGGTGGTGGCGGGCGGTGACCAGCTGGCGCGCCAGACCGGCCTGGTCGACGGCCGCGGCCGGCCGATCCGCGGGCTGCCCCCGCAGGTCGTCTCCGGCGCCACCTGCGATGCGGAGGCCGCCTGGCGAGGCGCCTTCCTGGCCCACGGCTCCCTCACCGAGCCCGGCCGCTCCTCCTCCCTGGAGGTGACATGCCCGGGCCCGGAGGCGGCCCTCGCCCTGGTCGGCGCGGCCCGCAGGCTGCAGATCGCGGCCAAGGCGCGCGAGGTGCGCGGGGTGGACCGGGTGGTCGTCCGCGACGGCGATGCGATCGGCGCCCTGCTGACCCGGCTCGGCGCGCACGAGTCCGTGCTGGCCTGGGAGGAGCGGCGGATGCGCCGTGAGGTGCGGGCCACCGCCAACCGCCTGGCCAACTTCGACGACGCCAACCTGCGCCGCTCGGCGCGGGCGGCCGTCGCCGCGGGCGCGCGGGTGCAGCGCGCGCTGGAGATCCTCGGCGAGGAGGTCCCCGAGCACCTCGCGGCCGCCGGGCGGCTGCGCATGGAGCACAAGCAGGCCTCCCTGGAGGAGCTGGGCGCCCTCGCCGACCCGCCGCTGACCAAGGACGCGGTGGCCGGCCGGATCCGCCGCCTGCTCGCCATGGCGGACAAGCGTGCCCAGGACCTGGGCATTCCGGGCACCGAGTCGAACCTGGCCGAGCTGACCGAGGAGATGGCCGAGGGCATGGTCGGCTGACCCTCCCCGTTTCCCCTTCCGCCCCCGCACCGGTCCGCCCGGGCGGGGGCGCTCCAATACCGGCCGCCGGCAAGGGTGTTGGGGTACGCCGGGCGGCGGTGCGCCGAAGTCGTCACCGTGTGTGACGAAGCGCCGTTCCGCCCGCCCCGCGCGAGTGAGCGGAACCGTGCACAAACGGGCTGGATTCCGCTTTGTCAAGGGTTACGGGCCGAGCGATGCCAATGTCACGTCACCGCCCTGTTGGAGGTAGGGTCGGTGGTGGTCGGGGACATCCCAATACAGCCGCCGGCGGACAGCCCGGCACACCAACGAGGAGATCGGTTCGTGACGATCCGCGTAGGCATCAACGGCTTTGGCCGTATCGGTCGTAACTATTTCCGCGCGCTCCTGGAGCAGGGTGCGGACATCGAGATCGTCGGTGTCAACGACCTGACCGACAACGCCACCCTGGTGCACCTGCTGAAGTACGACTCGATCCTGGGCCGTCTGCAGCAGGAGGTCAGCCACACCGACGACACGATCACCGTCGGTGACATGACCTTCAAGACGATGGCCGAGCGCGACCCGGCCGCCCTCCCGTGGGGCGAGCTCGGCGCCGACATCGTCATCGAGTCCACCGGCATCTTCACCAAGCGCGAGGACGCGGCCAAGCACATCGCCGTCGGCGCCAAGAAGGTCCTGATCTCCGCGCCCGCCAAGGGCGAGGACATCACCATCGTGATGGGTGTCAACCAGGACAAGTACGACGCGGCCAACCACCACGTCATCTCCAACGCCTCCTGCACCACCAACTGCGTGGCGCCGATGGCCAAGGTTCTCGACGAGAACTTCGGCATCGTCAAGGGCATGATGACCACGGTCCACGCGTACACCAACGACCAGCGCATCCTGGACTTCCCGCACTCCGACCTGCGCCGCGCCCGCGCCGCCGCGGAGAACATCATCCCGACCTCGACCGGTGCCGCCAAGGCCACCGCCCTGGTCCTCCCGCAGCTCAAGGGCAAGCTGGACGGCATCGCCATGCGCGTCCCGGTCCCGACCGGCTCGGTCACCGACCTGGTCCTCGAGCTCGACCGCGAGGTCACCAAGGACGAGATCAACGGCGCCTTCCAGAAGGCCGCCGAGGGTCAGCTCAAGGGCATCCTCGAGTACACCGAGGACCCGATCGTCTCCTCCGACATCGTCAACTGGCCGGCCTCCTGCACCTTCGACTCGCAGCTGACGATGGTTCAGGGCAAGCAGGTCAAGGTCGTCGGCTGGTACGACAACGAGTGGGGCTACTCGAACCGCCTCGTGGACCTGACCGTCTTCGTCGGCGGCCAGCTCTGATCCGAGCGATGTAAAGGACGGGGCTCGTACAGCGCACTGGCGCGCGGTACGGGCCCCGTCGCATGGCTGTTACTCACGGAAGTCACCGGAGTCACCGTATGAAGACGATCGACGAACTCATCCAGGACGGCGTGGAGGGCCGGCGGGTCTTCGTCCGCGCCGACCTGAACGTGCCGCTCGAGGGCACCACCATCACGGACGACGGCCGCATCCGCGCCGTCGCGCCGACGATCGCCAAGCTCGCCGAGGCGGGCGCCAAGGTGATCGTCGCCTCGCACCTGGGCCGTCCCAAGGGCGCCCCGGACCCGCAGTTCTCCCTGGCGCCGGTCGCTCGGCGGCTCGGCGAGATCCTGGGCAGGAACGTCTCGTTCGCCGCCGACACGGTCGGCGACAGTGCGAAGGCCACCGTCGCCGCTCTGGCGAACGGCGAGGTCACGCTGCTGGAGAACCTCCGTTTCAACGCGGGCGAGACGAGCAAGGACGACGCGGAGCGCGGTGCGTTCGCCGATGCCCTCGCGTCGCTGGCCGACCTGTACGTGGGCGACGGCTTCGGTGCGGTGCACCGCAAGCACGCCTCGGTCTTCGACCTCCCGAAGCGGCTCCCGCACGCCGCCGGCGACCTGATCGCCACCGAGGTCGGCGTGCTGAAGAAGCTGACCGACGACGTCAAGCGCCCGTACGTGGTGGTCCTGGGCGGTGCCAAGGTCTCCGACAAGCTGGGTGTCATCGACAACCTGCTGGAGAAGGCCGACCGCATCCTCATCGGCGGCGGCATGTCCTACACCTTCCTGGCCGCCAAGGGCCACGAGGTCGGCATCTCGCTGCTGCAAAAGGACCAGATCCCGGTCTGCCAGGAGTACCTGGCCCGGGCCGAGGCGCGCGGCGTGGAGTTCCTGCTCCCCGTCGACGTCCTGGTCTCGGCCGACTTCCCGGACCTGAAGACCAAGGCTCCGGCCAACCCCGAGCTCGTCGCCTCGGACGCCATCCCGGCGGACAAGGAGGGTCTGGACATCGGCCCGAAGACGCGGGAGCTGTACGCCTCGAAGCTCGCCGACGCCGGAACCGTCTTCTGGAACGGCCCGATGGGCGTCTTCGAGCACCCCGACTACGCCAACGGCACCAAGGCCGTGGCCCAGGGCCTGCTGGACTCGCCCGGCTTCACCGTCGTGGGCGGTGGCGACTCGGCCGCCGCCGTGCGCATCCTGGGCTTCGACGAGAACGCCTTCGGCCACATTTCGACCGGCGGCGGCGCGAGCCTCGAGTACCTCGAGGGCAAGACGCTCCCCGGCCTCGCCGCACTGGAGGACTGAACCACCGTGACTGCACGCACCCCGCTGATGGCGGGCAACTGGAAGATGAACCTCAACCACCTCGAGGCCATCGCACACGTCCAGAAGCTCGCCTTCGCGCTCGCCGACAAGGACTTCGAGGCCGTCGAGGTCGCGGTCCTGCCCCCGTTCACCGACCTGCGCTCGGTGCAGACGCTGGTCGACGGCGACAAGCTCAAGATCAAGTACGGTGCCCAGGACATCTCGGCGCACGACTCCGGCGCCTACACCGGCGAGATCTCCGGCTCGATGCTGGCCAAGCTCAAGTGCAGCTACGTGGCCGTCGGCCACTCCGAGCGCCGCCAGTACCACGGCGAGTCGGACGAGCTCTGCAACGCCAAGGTCAAGGCCGCCTTCCAGCACGGCATCACGCCGATCCTGTGCGTCGGCGAGGGCCTGGACGTCCGCAAGGCGGGCAACCAGGTCGCGCACACCCTGGCCCAGGTCGACGGCGGCCTGAAGGACGTCCCGGCCGAGCAGGCCGAGTCCATCGTGATCGCCTACGAGCCCGTCTGGGCCATCGGCACCGGCGAGGTCGCCACCCCCGAGGACGCCCAGGAGGTCTGCGGGGCCATCCGCGGCCGCCTGGCCGAGCTCTACGGCCAGGAGCTGGCCGACAAGGTCCGCATCCAGTACGGCGGCTCCGTCAAGTCCGGCAACATCGCGGCGATCATGGCGCAGCCCGACGTGGACGGCGCGCTGGTCGGCGGCGCCGCACTCGACGCGGACGAGTTCGTGAAGATCGTCCGCTTCGGCGACCAGTAGGCCGCGCGGCAGCAGCTATGACGACGGGCACCGCCCGTCGTACCCTGTCGGGGCCGGGACCGGCGTTTTCGCCGGGTCCGGCCCCCGTTCGTCAACAGTCCGAGAGAGTTGGTCCAGCCGTGGTCATCGGGTTCTCGATCGCCCTCATCGTCTTCAGCCTGCTGCTGATGATGCTGGTGCTCATGCACAAGGGGAAGGGCGGCGGCCTGTCCGACATGTTCGGTGGCGGCATGCAGTCCTCCGTCGGCGGCTCCTCGGTCGCCGAGCGCAACCTCGACCGGATCACCATCGTGATCGGTCTGCTGTGGTTCGCGTGCATCGTCGCGCTCGGCATCCTGATGAAGCTCAAGAGCTGACGTACCGTCGTATCAGCGGCCTATGATGGAGACTCGCGTCTTCGCGGCCGGGCTGTAACTCCTGCCACTGGACGCGCGTTGGGCCTTACGTAGACTGGGGCGCCCGCAGCGGAGCGGACTGTCACGCTCCGCGGCACCATCACGCAGGGAGTTACGACCGTGGCAAGTGGCAACGCGATCCGGGGAAGCCGGGTCGGGGCGGGGCCGATGGGGGAGGCCGAGCGGGGCGAGTCCGCGCCGCGTCTCCGCATCTCCTTCTGGTGCTCGAACGGGCACGAAACACAGCCGA
This sequence comes from Streptoverticillium reticulum, assembly GCF_047456005.1. Lineage (NCBI taxonomy): Bacteria > Bacillati > Actinomycetota > Actinomycetes > Kitasatosporales > Streptomycetaceae > Streptomyces > Streptoverticillium reticulum. The sequence continues at coordinate 6,304,957 of NZ_CP179755.1, forward strand.
GCTTCGCCAGCGACGCACAGGTCCCGGACACCTGGGACTGCCCGCGCTGCGGCTTCCCGGCCGGTCAGGACCGGGACAGCCCGCCGGACCCCCCGCGCACCGAGCCGTACAAGACGCACCTGGCGTACGTCCGCGAACGGCGCAGCGACGCGGACGGCGAGGCGATCCTCGCCGAGGCGCTCGCCAAGCTGCGCGGCGAGATCTGAGCCGGACACCTTCCGGACCTCTTGACGAACGGCCCGTCCGTACCCCCCCTTGCGGGGGTGTGCGGACGGGCCGCTCGCATTGGTCGGCTAGGTTGGTGCATACCGCAGCGACAAGGAGAAATGGGCTGAGATGAACGTCGATCAGATGCCTGAGTGGAATGCGCTGGCCAAGCACCGGGACGAGCTGGGGGAGGTGCAGCTGCGCGGGCTCTTCGCCGACGACCCGCGCCGGGCCGAGAAGTACACGCTCTCCGTCGGCGACCTGCATCTCGACTACTCCAAGCACCTCGTGACCGACGAGACCCTGCGCCTGCTGCGCGACCTCGCGGCGGCCCGGGGCGTGGCGGAGCTGCGCGACGCCATGTTCCGTGGCGAGAAGATCAACACCACCGAGGGCCGCGCCGTGCTGCACACCGCGCTGCGCGCCCCCGAGTCGGCCGTCGTCGAGGTCGACGGGGAGAACGTCGTCCCCGCCGTGCACGCCGTGCTGCGGAAGATGCAGGTCTTCGCCGACCGCGTCCGTTCGGGTGATTGGAAGGGCCACACCGGCAAGCGCATCCGCAACATCGTCAACATCGGTATCGGCGGCTCCGACCTCGGCCCGGCGATGGCGTACGAGGCGCTGCGCGCCTATACCCACCGCGAACTGACGTTCCGTTTCGTCTCCAACGTCGACGGTGCGGACCTGCACGAGGCCGTGCGCGACCTGGACCCGGCCGAGACGCTGTTCATCATCGCCTCGAAGACGTTCACGACGATCGAGACCATCACCAACGCCACGTCGGCGCGGAACTGGCTGCTGGCCGGTCTGGGGGCCGGCGAGGAGGCCGTCGCGCGGCACTTCGTCGCCCTGTCGACGAACGACGAGAAGGTCGCCGAGTTCGGCATCGACACGGCCAACATGTTCGAGTTCTGGGACTGGGTCGGCGGCCGCTACTCCTACGACTCGGCCATCGGCCTCTCCCTGATGGTCGCCGTCGGCCCGGACCGCTTCCGCGAGATGCTGGCCGGCTTCCACCTGGTCGACGAGCACTTCCGCACGGCCCCGCCGGAGGAGAACGTCCCGCTGCTGCTGGGCCTGCTGGGCATCTGGTACGGCAACTTCCACGACGCGCAGTCGCACGCGGTGCTGCCCTACAGCCACTACCTGTCGAAGTTCGCGGCGTACCTGCAGCAGCTGGACATGGAGTCCAACGGCAAGTCGGTCGACCGCGACGGCAACCGCGTCAACTGGCAGACCGGCCCGGTGGTCTGGGGCACGCCCGGCACGAACGGGCAGCACGCGTACTACCAGTTGATCCACCAGGGCACCAAGCTGATCCCGGCGGACCTGCTCGGCTTCGCCCGGCCGGTCGAGGAGCTGGAGCCGGGCATGGCGGCCCAGCACGACCTGCTGATGGCCAATCTGTTCGCCCAGGGCCAGGCGCTGGCCTTCGGCAAGACCCCGGAGGAGGTCGCGGCGGAGGGCGTCCCGCAGGAGCTGATCCCGCACAAGACGTTCCGCGGCAACCACCCGACGACGACGATCCTGGCGAGTGAGCTCTCGCCGTCCGTGCTGGGGCAGTTGATCGCACTGTACGAGCACAAGGTGTTCGTCCAGGGAGCGGTGTGGAACATCGACTCGTTCGACCAGTGGGGCGTCGAGCTGGGGAAGGTCCTCGCGAAGAGGGTCGAGCCTGCGCTCACCGAAGGTGCCGAGGTGCCGGGTCTGGATGCGTCCACCGCTGCGCTCGTGCGCCGCTACCGGGAGCTGCGGGGGCGCTAGACCCGATCCGCGCCCCGATAGGGGCGCGGGGAACTGCGCGATCAGCCGAAGTCAGCCTGCAGCCGACACGCCACCTCGGCACGGCAGGTCATCTGCGGGAGCGTCGTGGCTGGTCGCGCAGTTCCCCGCGCCCCTGACGGGGCGTCGTGGCGGCCCCTTGTGCCAATGGCCCGGTCCCGTCGGGAACCGGGCCATTGCCGTTGGTGTGCCGTCAGGCCGAAGCCGGCGGGTACAGCCCCCGCGGCAGCTGCGCGGCAGCGCTCTGGTCCAGCAGCCACAGGGTGCGCCGGCGGCCGTACGCCCCGGCGGCCGGGGCCTGGATCTCCCCGGCACCCCCGAGCGCGAGTGCAACGGCATTCGCCTTGTCCGAGCCCGCGGCGAGGAGCCAGACCTCCTGGGCCGCCCGGATCGCCGGCAGGGTCAGCGAGACCCTGGTCGGCGGCGGCTTCGGCGCGCCGTGCACGCCGACGACCGTGCGCTCGGTCTCCCGCACGCCCGGCAGCTCGGGGAAGAGCGAGGCCACGTGCGTGTCGGGGCCGACGCCCAGCATCAGGACGTCGAAGGACGGCACGGGACCGTGGTCCTCGGGCCGGGCCGCGGCGGCCAGTTCGGCCGCGTAGGCCTCGGCCGCCGCATCCGCGTCGTTGCCGTACGCCCCGCCCGAGGGCGGCATCGCATGGACCCGCGCGGGGTCCAGGTCCACCGCGTCCAGCAGGGCCTCACGGGCCTGCGTCTCGTTGCGGTCGGGGTGACCCTCCGGCAGGAACCGCTCGTCACCCCACCACAGGTCGAGCCGCGACCAGTCGACGGCGTCCCGCGCGGGAGCCGTGGCCAGGGCCGCGAGCAGGCCGTTGCCGTTGCGTCCGCCGGTGAGCACCACCGAGGCCGAGCCACGGGCGGCCTGCGCGTCCACGATCCGGGTGATCAGCCGGGCGGCCGCGGCCTGGGCCATCAGCTCCTTGTCCCGGTGGACGACGACCTGCGGAGTGCTCACTTGGCCGCTGCCTTCTTGGCGGGGGCCGCGGCCTTCTTCGCCGGGGCCGGCTTCTCCCCGGCCTTCTCCTCGGCGGCCGGAACCGCCGCACCCGGCGTGCCCAGCCGGTCCACCCCGTACTTCAGCGCGGACGCGTACGTGTCGTCCGGGTCGAGCCGGCGCAGCTCCTCGGCCATCAGCTCCGAGGTGTCGCGGCGCTTGAGCGCGACCGCACGGTCCGGCTGGCCCTGCATGGTGAGCGTGGCCAGCGAGCCGTCGACGCGGTCGAGCGTGATGGGCCCGTTCTGGGTCTCCAGGCGGACGGCCGTCAGGCCGGGGCCGCCCGAGACCGAGCGCGTCACCGGCACCCCGAGGCGGTCGGCGAGCCACATGGCGAGCAGCTCGGCGCTCGGGTTGTAGGCCTCGCCCGCGACCTCGGCCGCGGTGATCTGCACGCCCGGCTGCTGGTCCAGCGCCGCCGCCAGCATCGAGCGCCAGGGGGTGATGCGGGTCCACGCCATGTCGGTGTCGCCGGGGGCGTAGGTGGCCGCGCGCCGGTCGAGTTCGGCGACCGGGTCCTCGCAGGCGTAGGTGTCGGTGACGCGGCGCTGCGCGAGGGCGCCCAGCGGGTCCTTGGCCGGGTCGGCGGGGGCGGCCACCGGCCACCAGACGACCACGGGGGCGTCCGGCAGCAGCAGCGGCAGCACCACCGACTGGGCGTGGTCTATGACCTCGCCGTGCAGCCGCAGCACCACGGTCTCGCCGGTGCCCGCGTCGCCGCCGACGCGGACCTCGGCGTCCAGGCGGGCCTTGGCGCGGTCGCGGGGCGAGCGGCTGACCCGCTTGATGACGACGAGCTTGCGCGAGGGGTGCTCGCGGGAGGCGTCGTCCGCCGCCTTGAGCGCGTCGTAGGCGTGCTCCTCGTCGGTGACGATGACCAGGGTGAGGACCATGCCGACGGCGGGGGCGCCGAGCGCCCGGCGCCCCTGGACCAGGGCGTTGTTGATCCTGCTCGCCGTGGTGTCCGTGAGATCGATCTTCATGGCCGGCGCCAGCTCCGTCCGTCTCGTGCCAGCATCGCGTCAGCCTCGGCCGGGCCCCAGGTGCCGGCCTGGTACTGCGCGGGCTTGCCGTGCTTGTCCCAGTACTCCTCGATCGGGTCGAGGATCTCCCAGGAGAGCTCGACCTCCTTGAGGCGGGGGAAGAGGTTCGACTCGCCGAGCAGCACGTCGAGGATGAGCCGCTCGTACGCCTCGGGGCTCGACTCGGTGAAGGACTCGCCGTAGGCGAAGTCCATCGACACGTCCCGGACCTCCATCGAGGTGCCGGGCACCTTGGAGCCGAACCGCACGGTGATGCCTTCGTCCGGCTGCACCCGGATGACCAGGGCGTTCTGCCCCAGCTCCTCGGTGGCGGTGTGGTCGAAGGGCGAGTGCGGGGCGCGCTGGAAGACGACCGCGATCTCGGTGACGCGGCGGCCGAGCCGCTTGCCGGTGCGCAGGTAGAAGGGGACGCCCGCCCAGCGGCGGTTGTCGATCTCCAGCTTGACCGCGGCGTAGGTGTCGGTCTTCGACTTGGGGTCGATGCCCTCTTCCTCGAGGTAGCCGACGACCTCCTCGCCGCCCTGCCAGCCGTGCGCGTACTGGGCGCGCACGGTCTCCTTGCCGAGGTCCTTGGGCAGCCGGACGGCGCCCAGCACCTTGGTCTTCTCGGCCGCCACCGCGTCCGCGTCGAAGGAGGCGGGCTCCTCCATGGCGGTCAGCGCGAGCAGCTGGAGCAGGTGGTTCTGGATGACGTCGCGCGCGGCGCCGATGCCGTCGTAGTAGCCGGCGCGGCCGCCGATGCCGATGTCCTCGGCCATCGTGATCTGCACGTGGTCGACGTACGACCGGTTCCAGAGCGGCTCGAACATCTGGTTGGCGAAGCGCAGCGCCAGGATGTTCTGGACCGTCTCCTTGCCCAGGTAGTGGTCGATCCGGAAGACCTCGTTGGCCGGGAAGACCTCGTGGACGATCCCGTTGAGCTCCTGAGCGCTCTTCAGGTTGTGGCCGAAGGGCTTCTCGATGACGGCGCGCCGCCAGGAGCCCTCGGTCTGGTCGGCCAGGCCGTGCTTCTTCAGCTGCTGGACGACGGTGGGGAAGAACTTCGGCGGCACCGACAGGTAGAAGGCGAAGTTGCCGCCCGTGCCTTGGGCCTTGTCGAGCTCCTCGATGGTGCCCTTGAGGGTCTCGAAGGCCTCGTCGTCGCCGAAGTCGCCCTGGACGAACCGGCAGCCCTGCACCAGCTGCTGCCAGACCTCCTCGCGGAACGGCGTGCGCGCGTGCTCCTTGACCGCGTCGTGCACTATCTGCGCGAAGTCCTCGTTCTCCCAGTCGCGGCGGGCGAACCCGATGAGCGAGAAGCCCGGCGGCAGCAGACCCCGGTTGGCGAGGTCGTAGACCGCCGGCATCAGCTTCTTCCGTGACAAATCGCCCGTGACGCCGAAGATCACCAGGCCCGACGGCCCCGCGATGCGCGGGAGCCGTCGGTCCGATGCGTCACGCAGCGGATTGCTGCTGCTCAACTCACGCCTCCGGTGCGAGGCGCTTGAGCTCCGCCTCCGTGGACTTGAGCAGGTCGTTCCACGACTGCTCGAACTTGTCGACGCCCTCGTCCTCGAGCAGCTGGACGACGTCGTCGTAGGAGATCCCCACCTTGGCGATGGCGTCGAGCTCGGCCTTGGCCTGCTCGTAGGTGCCGCGCACGGTGTCACCGGTGATCTGCCCGTGGTCCGCGGTGGCCTCCAGGGTGGCCTCCGGCATGGTGTTCACCGTGTTCGGGGCGACCAGGTCGTCCACGTACAGGGTGTCCTTGTAGGCCGGGTCCTTGACGCCGGTCGAGGCCCACAGCGGACGCTGCTTGTTGGCGCCGGCCTTCTCCAGGGCCAGCCAGCGGTCCGAGGAGAAGACCTCCTCGTACGCCTGGTACGCCAGGCGCGCGTTGGCGAGGGCGGCCTTGCCGCGCAGCGCCTTGGCCTCCTCGGTGCCCAGGGCGTCCAGCCGCTTGTCGATCTCGGTGTCCACGCGGGACACGAAGAAGGACGCGACCGAGTGGACCAGGGACAGGTCCAGGCCCGCGGCCTTGGCCTTCTCCAGACCGGTCAGGTAGGCGTCCATCACGGCGCGGTAGCGCTCGAGGGAGAAGATCAGCGTGACGTTGACGCTGATGCCCTTGCCGATCACCTCGGCGATGGCCGGCAGGCCCGCCTTCGTCGCCGGGATCTTGATCAGCGTGTTGGGGCGGTCCACCAGCCACGCCAGCTGCTTGGCCTCGGCGACCGTGGCGGTGGTGTTGTGGGCCAGGCGCGGGTCGACCTCGATGGAGACCCGGCCGTCCTGGCCGTCGGTGGCGTCGAAGACCGGGCGCAGGATGTCGGCCGCGTCACGGACGTCCGCCGTGGTGATCATGCGGATGGCCTCGTCGACGGTGACCTTGCGGGCCGCGAGGTCGGCGAGCTGCTGCTGGTAGCCCTCGCCGCCGGAGATCGCCTTCTGGAAGATCGACGGGTTCGTCGTGACGCCCACGACGTGGCTCTGGTCGATCAGCTCGGCCAGGTTGCCGGACGTGATGCGCTTGCGGGACAGGTCGTCCAGCCAGATCGCGACGCCTTCGTCGGAGAGGCGCTTGAGTGCGTCTGTCATGGGTCTTGCATCTCCTACAGATAGATAAAGGGGCGTCAGCGGCGGGCGGCGTCGGCGATCGACTCGCGGGCGGCCTCGATGACGGCCTCGGAGGTCAGGCCGAACTCGCGGTAGAGCACCTTGTAGTCGGCGGAGGCGCCGAAGTGCTCCAGCGAGACGATGCGGCCGGCCTCGCCGACGTAGCGGTGCCAGGTCAGGCCGATGCCGGCCTCGACCGCGACGCGGGCCTTGACGTCGGGCAGCAGCACGCCGTCGCGGTAGGCCTGGTCCTGCTCCTCGAACCACTCGACGGAGGGCATGGAGACCACGCGGGTCGGGATGCCCTCGGCCTGCAGCGCCTCGCGGGCCTCGACGGCCAGCTGGACCTCGGAGCCGGTGCCGATCAGGATCACCTGCGGACGGCCGCCCTCGGCCTCGAACAGGACGTAACCGCCCTTGGCCACGCCCTCGTTGGCCTCGTACGTCGGGACGTTCTGGCGGGTGAGGGCCAGACCGTGCGGCGCGGGCTTGGCCGTGTGGCGCTTGGTGATCTCGCGCCAGGCGATGGCGGTCTCGTTGGCGTCGGCCGGGCGGACCATGTTCAGGCCCGGGATGGCGCGCAGCGCGGCCATGTGCTCGACCGGCTGGTGCGTCGGGCCGTCCTCGCCGAGGCCGATGGAGTCGTGCGTCCACACGTAGGTGACCGGCAGCTTCATCAGCGCGGCCAGGCGCACGGCCGGGCGCATGTAGTCGGAGAACACCAGGAAGGTGCCGCCGTAGACACGGGTGTTGCCGTGCAGTGCGATGCCGTTCATGGTCGAGCCCATGGCGTGCTCGCGGATGCCGAAGTGGATGGTGCGGCCGTAGGGGTTGGCCTCCGGCAGCGGGTTGCCCTTCGGCAGGAAGGACGACGACGCGTCGATCGTGGTGTTGTTCGAGCCGGCCAGGTCGGCGGAGCCGCCCCACAGCTCGGGGATCACGCCGCCCAGCGCCTTGAGGACCTCACCGGAGGCCTTGCGGGTCGCGACGTCCTTGCCCGCCGGGAAGACCGGAACGGACTTCTCCCAGCCGTCGGGCAGCTCGCCCGCGACGATGCGGTCGAACTCGGCGGCGCGCTCGGCGTTGGCCTCGCGCCACTGCAGGACGCGCTTGTCCCAGTTCGCGTGGGCCTCGCGGCCGCGGTCGACGACCTTGCGGACGTGCGCGAAGACCTCGTCCTCGACCTGGAAGTGCTGCTCGGGGTCGAAGCCCATGACCTTCTTGGTCGCGGCGACCTCCTCCGCGCCCAGCGCCGAGCCGTGCGAGGCCTCGGTGTTCTGCGCGTTCGGGGCGGGCCAGGCGATGATCGTGCGGGCCGCGATGATCGACGGACGCTCGGTCTCCTCCTGGGCGGCCTTCAGCGCCGCGTACAGGGCGTGGATGTCGAAGTCGCCGTTGGGGGCCTGCTCGATGCGCTGGACGTGCCAGCCGTAGGCCTCGTAGCGCCCCAGGACGTCCTCGGAGAACGCCGTCTCGGTGTCGCCCTCGATCGAGATGTGGTTGTCGTCGTACAGCGCGACGATGTTGCCCAGCTTCTGGTGGCCGGCGAGCGAGGACGCCTCGGCGGAGATGCCCTCCTCCAGGTCGCCGTCGGAGACGATCGCCCAGATGGTGTGGTCGAAGGGCGACTCGCCCTGCGGGGCCTCCGGGTCGAACAGGCCGCGCTCGTAGCGGGCGGCCATGGCCATGCCCACCGCGTTGGCGATGCCCTGGCCCAGCGGGCCGGTGGTGGTCTCCACGCCGCGGGTGTGGCCGTGCTCGGGGTGGCCGGGGGTCTTGCTGTCCCAGGTGCGGAACGCCTTGAGGTCCGCCAGCTCCAGGCCGTAGCCCGCCATGAACAACTGGACGTACAGCGTCAGGCTGGTGTGGCCGGGGGAGAGGACGAACCGGTCACGGCCGACCCAGCCGGCGTCGTTCGGGTCGTGCCGCATCATCTTCTGGAACAGAAGGTAGGCGGCCGGAGCGAGGCTCATGGCCGTGCCCGGATGGCCGTTGCCGACCTTCTGCACGGAGTCCATGGCCAGGACGCGGGCGGTATCGACGGCCCGCTGGTCCAGTTCGGTCCATTCGAGGTCTGTGGTGGTCGGCTTGTTGCTCACCCTCGGTCAGGGCTCCTCTCCACATGTTCTGTTTGCCGGGGGCGGTATTCCGCCACGACGCGGCGTTGCCGAGCCTACCCCCGTCGGGACGCGCATCTTTTCGACGTGCAGTCGGCTGCCCGGCACTCGCTCCCGGCAACCGGATGACGCGGGCGGACATTCCCGTCACGGCGAGACCGTCCACTGTTTCCAGCCTGCCGGGTGCGTGACGGGCCCGCCTCCCGAACGAGACCGTTCTGTCATGTTCCGCCGCCCCGCCAACACGAGCCCACCCCGGAGGAGGCCGCGGTATCGCCTGCGTCTAAAGTGGCGTGGTACGCGCAAGTCTTTACCGGGGTTTCCTGCCCGGATGTGCTTGCTGGCCTTATCTCTGTCAGGGGTGTGCGTGACGGCCGTCGAATCCCGTCCTGCGGGGGTCCTCGCCGAGAGCCCGGTGCGCAGGCCCTTCGGGGCTCGCGTCAAGGGCTTCGTGGCACTGACGAAGCCACGCGTCATCGAGCTGCTGCTGATGACGACGGTGCCGGTGATGTTCCTCGCCGCACAGGGCGTTCCGGACCTCGGTCTGGTCCTGGCCACGTGCATCGGCGGTTACCTCTCGGCCGGCGGCGCGGGCGCGTTCAACATGTACTACGACCGCGACATCGACGCCATGATGGACCGGACGTCCCAGCGTCCGCTCGTCACCGGCCTGATCTCGCCACGCGAGTGTCTGGTCTTCGCCGCGGCGCTCACCGTCGGGTCGACCGTGTGGTTCTGGTACCTGGTCAACCCGCTGTCGGCGATGCTCTCCCTCGGTGCGTCGCTCTTCTACACCGTCGTCTACACGATGATCCTCAAGCGCCGCACCGCGCAGAACATCGTGTGGGGCGGCATCGCGGGCTGCCTGCCGGTCATCATCGGCTGGTCCGCGGTGCGGAACGAGGTCTCCTGGGCCTCCCTGATCCTCTTCCTGGTCATCTTCTTCTGGACGCCGCCGCACTACTGGCCGCTGTCGATGAAGGTGAAGGAGGACTACGAGCGGGCGAACGTGCCGATGCTCCCCGTGGTCGCCGGCAACAAGGCCGTCGCCCGGCAGATCGTCCTCTACAGCTGGGTGATGGTGGGCGTGTCCCTGCTGCTCCAGCCGCTGGGCTACACGGGTTGGTTCTACACGGCCGTTGCGGTGCTGTGCGGCGGGTTCTGGCTGAAGGAGGCGCATGCGTTGCAGGCTCGCGCCAAGGCCGGGATCACCGGGGCGAAGCTGAAGGAAATGCGGCTCTTTCACTGGTCGATCACTTACGTGTCGCTGCTTTTCACTGCGGTGGCGATCGATCCGTTCTTGCGGTAGCTCTTCGGCTGCCGGTCCGTTGTGGCTTGTCGCGCAGTTCCCCGCGCCCCTTACGGGGCGCGGTTTTGCGTTCGGGGCGCCCCTCGCCATCTTGACTACTCGTCGGTAGCATCCTGCTCATGGCAGACACCACCAAGCAGGCCGCCCGTCTGGCGAAGCAGATCACGGCGTTCGCCAAGGCCCACGGCGGGAGCGCGGAGGGGCAGCTGGCGCACATAGGGCGGGGCACCACCCGGATCGCGCTCGTCGGCGCCGACGGCACGTGGGGCACCCTCGTCGCCCGCTCCTACACCACCGCACAGGAGGCCGCCGAGGCCGCCGGGCTGACGCTGCAGGACACCTTCGACGGCGAGCTCGCCGCCAAGGTCCGCACCGGCCCGTACGAGTGGTCCCGGATGGCCGGCATCCAGCTCGGCGGTCCCGCCAATAACTGACGCCGCCCTTCACCCGTTAGAACCGACGGGAGGGGAGGGCGCGCATGGACGGCATACCGCCGCTCGTGGACCAGTACAGCCGTGGTGCCGTCCATGGCGAACTGGGGATCGGGGTGTTCGAGCGGCACCTGGCGGAGGCCGCCGGATCCACCGGACCGGCCCCGCCGGGCACCAGCTTCTTCGACAGCCGCGCCGGCCTCGCCGTGCGCCGCTGGTGCCCTCCGCTGCTGGGCCTGGAGCCCAACTGCCCGCCCGTCCACTACCTCGCCCGGCGCCGCGAGCTGGGCGCGTACCGGGCCGGGCAGCTGCTGCTGCGCGGTGCCGGGATCGGCACGTTCCTGCTGGAGTCCGGCCGTCCGGGTGAACTCACCTCGCCCGCCGAGCTCGCCTGCGCCGCCGAGGGCCGCGCCCACGAGGTCGTCCGGCTCGAACAGCTGGCCGCGCGGATCGCTGACTCCTGCGAGGGCGCCGGCACCTTTCTCGCCCGTACGGCCGAGGCGCTGTACGAGGCCGCCCGCACCGCCACCGCGTTCGCCTCCGGCGCGGCCGGCTGCGACGGGAGCCCGCCCGGTGCCGCCGAGGTGCGCGAGGCGGCGGGGAACTGGCTGCGGACGCGCCGCAGGGGCACGCCGCCGGCCGCCCCGGTCCTGGCCCGGCACCTGCTGTGGAGCGCGGTGGCCACGGGGCTGCCCGTCCAGTTGCACTGTCCGGACCCGCAGCGGCTGACCGGCTTCCTGCGGGCGACCGCGGGCACGGGTACGGACCTGGTGCTGCTGCCCGACCCCTGGCGGCACCGCCAGGCCGCTCGACTGGCCGCCGTTTTCCCGCACGTCTACGCGGACGTGGGCACGTGCCCCGAGGAGACTCTGCGCGAAGCGCCGTTCGGCAAGCTGCTGTTCTCCACCGGGGCCCGGGCGCTGGCCGAGCTCTACGTGGTGGCCGCGCGGCTGTTCGTGCGGGCCATGGAGAAGCTGATGGGCGACTGGGTCGCGGACGGCTGGTGCCGGCTGGCCGAGGCGGGGCGGATCGTCTCGCTCGTCGCGGCCGGAACCGCGCGCCGGGTCTACCGGTTGGACGCAGCCGCGGGCTGACCGGCGCCCGTGTCCGCCACGGGCTCGGACGGCGCCGGCACCGCGGCCGCCTCGCCGCGCTCGCGCAGCGACAGGGCGACGCGCAGCACGGCGATCCAGACCAGGCAGGAGCCGAACATGTGGACGCCGACGACGACTTCGGGCGAGTCGTTGAAGTACTGCACGTAGCCGACGAGGCCCTGCAGCATCAGCACCGCGAACAGTTCCACCACGCGGCGGCGCGGGCCCTCGGGCGCCTGCACGGCGCGCAGGGTGAACCACAGGGCGACCGTCAGGCCGATCACGATGTAGACGAAGTCCACGTGCAGCTGGGTGATTTCGTGCCAGTCCAGCGGGATGCGGCGCACACCGGCGGAGGCGTCGCCCGCGTGCTTGCCCGCGCCGGTGACCACGGTGCCGACCACGATCAGCAGCAGGGTGGCGGCCAGCAGCACCCGGCCGAGCTCCCGCACCGGACGGCTCACCAGGTCGCGCGGCTCGTCGTCGCCCTCGCAGGTGCGCTGCCAGGTCACCACGGACACCGTCAGCAGGGCGGTCGACAGCAGGAAGTGCGCGCTGACGATGTACGGGTTGAGACCCGTCAGCACCGTGATGCCGCCGACCACGGCGTTGCCCATGACGACCCAGAACTGCGCCCAGCCGAGCCGGGTGAGGGAGCGGCGCCACGGGGTACGCGCGCGTGCCGCGACGATCACCAGGCCGACGACCGCGCACAGCACGTACGTCAGCATGCGGTTGCCGAACTCGATCATGCCGTTGATGCCCATCGCCGGGGTCGGCGTGAGGCTCTGGTCCGTGCACGTCGGCCAGGTCGGGCAGCCGAGCCCGGACTGGGTCAGCCGGACGGCGCCGCCCGTCACGACGATGATCACGGCCATCACGACGGAGGCCAGTGCGGCCCGCCGGACGAAGCGCGCGGAGGGCTGCCAGCGGTCGGCGACGATCTGGAGGGGATTCGGCATGTTCGGCACGGGCTCATCGTAGAGGCCCGCTTGTGCACGGATTCACGAGGCCCCCCGTTGCGCCCCCGCTGTGCCGTCGCTGCCGGCCGTCACTCCCAGCGGAAGAGCCGTCCCGCCGCACCCAGGCCCAGGACGGCCCAGCCCGCGAGGATCCCGAGGTCGGCCCACGGCATGCCCGCGCCGTCGCGCAGCACGTCCCGCAGCCCGCCGGACAGGGCCGAGACCGGCAGCAGCCGGAGCACCTCCTGGGCGGCGCCGAACTTCTCCAGCGGCACGATCACCCCGCCGCCGACGAGCAGCAGCAGGAAGACCAGGTTCGCCGCGGCCAGTGTCGCCTCGGCCTTGAGCGTGCCGGCCATCAGCAGCCCGAGCCCGGAGAACGCGGCCGTGCCGAGGACGAGCAGCAGCAGGACGGCCAGCGGGTTGCCGTGCGGCGACCAGCCGAGGGCGAAGGCGATCACGGTCAGCAGGACGATCTGCAGGACCTCGGTGACCAGCACCGAGCAGGTCTTCGCCGTCATCAGCGCCCAGCGCGGCAGCGGCGAGGCGCCGAGCCGCTTGAGCACGCCGTACCGCCGCTCGAAGCCGGTCGCGATGGCCTGGCCGGTGAAGGCGGTGGACATCACGGCCAGCGCCAGGATGCCGGGGGCGAGGAAGTCGACGGATTTGCCCTTGCCCGTGTCGATGACGTCGACGGTGCTGAAGAGCACCAGCAGCAGGGTGGGGATGACGACGGTGAGCAGCAGCTGCTCGCCGTTGCGCAGCAGCATCCGCGTCTCCAGCGCGGCCTGCGCCCGGATCATCCGGGGGAGCGGGGCGGCGCCGGGCTTCGGGGTGAAGGTTCCGGTGGCGGTCATGCCCGCAGCTCCTTACCGGTCAGCTCCAGAAAAACGTCCTCCAGCGTGTGCCGTTCCACCGTTATGCGGTCCGGCATGACGCCGTGCTGGGCGCACCACGTGGTCACGGTCGCCAGGAGCTGGGGGCCGACCTCGCCGCTGACGCGGTAGCTGCCGGGGGTCAGTTCCACGGCGGCGGACTCGGCGGGCAGGGCCTTGAGGAGGCCGGCGAGGTCCAGGCCGGGGCGGCCGTTGAAGCGCAGGGTGTTCTCGGCGCCGCCGCGGCACAGCTCCTCGGGGCTGCCCTGGGCGACGACCCGGCCGCCGTCGATGATCGCGACGTCCCGGGCCAGCGCCTCGGCCTCGTCCATGTGGTGCGTGGTCAGCACGACCGTCACCCCGTCGGCGCACAGGTCGCGCACCAGGTCCCAGGTGGCGTGCCGGGCCTGCGGGTCCAGGCCCGCGGTCGGCTCGTCGAAGAAGACCAGCTCGGGCCGGCCGACGACGGCCATGGCGAGGGAGAGGCGCTGCTGCTGTCCGCCGGACAGCCGCCGGTAGGGGGTGCGGCCGCAGGAGCCGAGGCCCAGGCGGTCGGCCAGGGCGTCCACGTCCAGCGGGTGGGCGTGCAGCGACGCCATGTGCCGCAGCATCTCCTCCGCGCGGGCGCCCGCGTAGATCCCGCCGCTCTGCAGCATCACGCCCACGCGGGGGCGCAGGGCGGCCGCGTCGGCGACGGGGTCGAGGCCCAGGACGCGGACGGTGCCGGCGTCGGGGCGGCGGTAGCCCTCGCAGGTCTCGATGGTGGTGGTCTTCCCGGCCCCGTTGGGGCCGAGGACGGCGGTCAGGCCGCCGGCCGCGACGGTCAGGTCGAGCCCGTCCACCGCGGTCTTCGTCCCGTACCGCTTGACGAGGCCGCGGACCTCGACGGCGGGCTCTGAACTGGCGCTGCGCATGGCGGGAAGTCTACGAACCCAAAGCCGCCGCGGACCCCGCCGGGGTGTGCGGAACCCGCCCCGCGATGATCCACACCGGTGGCGGTTAGGTGACCCTAAGTGATCGAAACCACCGCCGGGTCCCCCGGACGAGGCTTGTCGCCTTCCCGGCAATTACGCAACAATGGTGTTGTGAAATACGCGGGCGAGGCTCCACAGGGCCCCGTGGCCGGGCCGGGAGGCCGGGCCGCCGGGCGCGGCACGCCCGTGCCCGCGCGGGAGGAGCACCGCGCCCACGACGAGCAGCGCGGCACGCGCAACCGCGTCGCCCGCTCCATCCTCGACCACGGCCCGTCGACCGCGGCCGAGCTGGCCCTGCGCCTGGAGCTCACCTCCGCGGCCGTCCGCCGCCACCTCGACACCCTTTTGGCCGAGGGCGTCGTCGAGGCCCGGGAGAAGCGGGTCTACGGAGCGCGCGGCCGCGGCCGTCCCGCCAAGGTCTTCGCGCTCACCGACTGCGGGCGCGACGCCTTCGACCAGGCCTACGACAAGCTCGCGCAGGACGCCCTGCGCTGGATCGCCCAGTCCGCGGGCGGCGGAGCGAAGGGCGAGGCCGCCGTGGCCGCCTTCGCCCGCGCGCGGCTGGCCGCGCAGGCCGAGAAATGGCAGGCCGCCCTGGCGGCGGCCGCCCCCGAGGACCGCACACAGGTGCTGGCCGGGGCATTGACCACGGACGGGTACGCTGCTACGGCGCGCAGCGCACCGGTCGGCGAACAGCTCTGCCAGCACCACTGCCCGGTCGCCCATGTCGCCGAGCAGTACCCGCAGCTGTGCGAGGCGGAGACCGAGGTCTTCTCCCGCCTGCTCGGGTCTCATGTGCAGCGTCTGGCCACCATCGCCCACGGCGACGGAGTGTGCACGACGTTCATCCCCAAGAGCAGCACCCCCAAGACCACCGAAGCATCCACCAGCACGGCCGGGAGGAACCCCGCATGACTCTCCCCACGGAGACTGCCCACCCCGAACTCGAGGGTCTGGGCACCTACGAATACGGCTGGGCCGACTCCGACGAGGCCGGTGCCGCGGCGAAGCGCGGCCTTTCCGAGGAGGTCGTCCGCGACATCTCGGCGAAGAAGTCCGAGCCCGAGTGGATGCTCAAGCTCCGTCTCAAGGGCCTGCGGCTCTTCGACAAGAAGCCCATGCCGACCTGGGGCTCCGACCTCTCCGGCATCGACTTCGACAACATCAAGTACTTCGTGCGCTCCACGGAGAAGCAGGCCGCCACCTGGGAGGACCTGCCCGAGGACATCAAGAACACCTACGACAAGCTGGGCATCCCCGAGGCGGAGAAGCAGCGTCTGGTCGCCGGTGTCGCCGCGCAGTACGAGTCCGAGGTCGTCTACCACCAGATCCGCGAGGACCTGGAGGAGCAGGGCGTCATCTTCCTGGACACCGACACCGCTCTGAAGGAGCACCCGGAGCTCTTCCAGGAGTACTTCGGCACCGTCATCCCTGTCGGTGACAACAAGTTCGCCTCGCTGAACTCCGCCGTGTGGTCCGGCGGCTCCTTCATCTACGTCCCGCCGGGCGTCCACGTCGACATCCCGCTCCAGGCCTACTTCCGCATCAACACGGAGAACATGGGCCAGTTCGAGCGGACCCTGATCATCGTCGACGAGAACGCCTACGTGCACTACGTCGAGGGCTGCACCGCCCCGATCTATTCCTCGGACTCGCTGCACAGCGCCGTCGTCGAGATCATCGTCAAGAAGGGCGGCCGCTGCCGCTACACGACCATCCAGAACTGGTCGAACAACGTCTACAACCTGGTCACCAAGCGCGCCGTCGCCTACGAGGGCGCGACCATGGAGTGGGTCGACGGCAACATCGGCTCCAAGGTGACGATGAAGTACCCCGCGGTCTACCTGATGGGCGAGCACGCCAAGGGCGAGACCCTGTCCATCGCCTTCTCCGGCGAGGGCCAGCACCAGGACGCCGGCGCCAAGATGGTCCACATGGCGCCCAACACCTCCTCCAACATCGTCTCCAAGTCGGTGGCGCGAGGCGGCGGCCGCACCTCCTACCGCGGTCTGATCGAGATCGGCGAGGGCGCCAAGGGCGCCAAGTCCAACGTCCTCTGCGACGCCCTGCTGGTGGACACCATCTCCCGCTCGGACACCTACCCCTACGTCGACGTCCGCGAGGACGACGTCTCCATGGGCCACGAGGCGACCGTCTCCAAGGTCAGCGAGGACCAGCTCTTCTACCTGATGAGCCGCGGTCTGTCCGAGGACGAGGCGATGGCGATGATCGTGCGCGGCTTCGTCGAGCCGATCGCCCGCGAGCTGCCCATGGAGTACGCGCTGGAGCTCAACCGGCTGATCGAGCTGCAGATGGAAGGCGCCGTCGGCTAGCCCGACGCCCTCCCGGACCGCAGCGAACCCTTTGTGACAGGAAGAGAGCACGACGACAGCCATGGCTGACAACACTCCCGCCGGCAGCACGACCGACGGCGCCATCCAGGTGGGCGGCCCCCGCCAGCCCATCGACGCCCGGGTCAGCGCCCCCGCCTCGTACGACGTCGCGGACTTCCCCGTGCCGCACGGCCGCGAGGAGGAGTGGCGGTTCACCCCGCTGGAGCGCCTGCGCGGTCTGCACGACGGCACCGCTGTGGCCGACGGCGGCGTCAAGGTCGAGGTGGAGGCCCCCGAGGGCGTCACCGTCGAGACCGTCGGCCGGGACGACGCCCGCCTCGGCAAGGCCGGCAAGCCGGTCGACCGGGTCGCCGCCCAGGCCTACAGCTCCTTCGAGAAGGCCTCGGTCGTCTCCATCCCCAAGGAGACGGTGCTCACCGAGCCCGTCCGCATCTCCGTGCACGGAGAGGGCGGGGTCGCCTTCGGCCACCAGGTCGTCGAGGTCGGCGCGTTCGCCGAGGCCGTCGTCGTCATCGACCACACCGGTGACGCCACCCTCGCCGCCAACGTCGAGTTCCTGATCGGCGACGGCGCCAAGCTCACCGTCGTCTCCGTCCAGGACTGGGACGGCACCGCGGTGCACGCCGGCCAGCACACCGCGCTCGTCGGCCGCGACGCCTCCTTCAAGTCCGTGATCGTCACCTTCGGCGGCGACCTGGTCCGGCTGCACCCCCGCGTCGTCTACGGCGCCCCGGGCGGCGAGGCCGAGCTCTACGGTCTGTACTTCACCGACCAGGGCCAGCACCAGGAGCACCGCCTCTTCGTCGACCACGACACCCCGCACTGCCGCAGCAACGTCGCCTACAAGGGCGCGCTGCAGGGCAAGGACGCCCACGCGGTCTGGATCGGCGACGTGCTCATCCGCGCCGAGGCCGAGGGCACCGACACCTACGAGCTCAACCGGAACCTGGTCCTCACCGACGGCGCCCGCGTCGACTCCGTCCCCAACCTGGAGATCGAGACCGGCGAGATCGTCGGGGCCGGCCACGCCTCGGCCACCGGCCGCTTCGACGACGAGCAGCTGTTCTACCTGATGGCCCGCGGCATCCCCGCCGACGAGGCCCGCCGTCTGGTGGTCCGCGGCTTCTTCGCCGAGCTCGTGCAGCAGATCGGCATCGCCGACCTGGAGGAGCGCCTCCTCGCCAAGATCGAGACGGAGCTGGAGGCGTCGGTCGCATGAACGACTTCGTCCGCGCCTGCGGTCTGAGCGAGCTCGAGGAGGACACTCCGAAGCGGGTCGAGCTCGGCGGCACCCCGGTCGCCGTCGTCCGCACCGAGGGCGAGGTGTTCGCGGTCAACGACATCTGCTCGCACGCGAACGTCTCCCTCTCCGAGGGCGAGGTGGAGAACTGCCACATCGAGTGCTGGCTGCACGGCTCCAGCTTCGACCTGCGCACCGGCAAGCCCGATTGCCTCCCCGCGACGCAGCCCATCCCCGTATACCCCGTCAAGATCGAAGGGGACGACGTGCTCGTCTCCGTCACCCAGGAGTCCTGAGTTCCCCATGGCAACGCTTGAGATTCACGACCTGCACGTCTCCGTCGACGCCGAAAACGGCCCCCGGGAGATCCTGCGTGGCGTCGACCTGACCGTGAAGCAGGGCGAGACCCACGCCATCATGGGCCCCAACGGCTCCGGCAAGTCCACCCTGGCCTACTCGCTGGCCGGTCACCCCAAGTACACGATCACCGGCGGCACCGTCACCCTCGACGGCGAGGACGTCCTGGAGATGTCCGTCGACGAGCGCGCCCGCGCCGGCGTCTTCCTCGCCATGCAGTACCCGGTCGAGGTCCCCGGCGTCTCGGTCTCCAACTTCCTGCGCACCTCCGCCACCGCCGTCCGCGGCGAGGCCCCCAAGCTGCGCACCTGGGTGAAGGAGGTCAAGTCCGCCATGGAGCAGCTCCAGATGGACCCCGCCTTCGCCGAGCGCAACGTCAACGAGGGCTTCTCCGGCGGTGAGAAGAAGCGCCACGAGATCCTCCAGCTGGAGCTCCTCAAGCCGAAGATCGCGATCCTCGACGAGACCGACTCCGGCCTGGACGTCGACGCGCTGCGCATCGTCTCCGAGGGCGTCAACCGGGTCCGCGAGACCGGCGAGGTCGGCACCCTGCTGATCACCCACTACACGCGCATCCTGCGCTACATCAAGCCCGACTTCGTGCACGTCTTCGCGGGCGGCAAGATCGTCGAGTCCGGCGGCGCCGAGCTCGCCGACAAGCTGGAGAACGAGGGCTACGAGGCGTACGTGAAGGGTGGCGTAACGGCGTGACCATACTGCTGCCGGGCCTGCTCGACACCGACGCGATCCGCAAGGACTTCCCGATCCTGGACCGCACGGTCCACGGCGGGAAGAAGCTCGTCTACCTGGACAACGCGGCCACCTCCCAGAAGCCGCGCCAGGTGCTCGACGTGCTCAACGAGCACTACGAGCAGCACAACGCCAACGTCCACCGCGGCGTGCACGTCCTCGCCGAGGAGGCCACGGCGCTGTACGAGGGCGCGCGCGACAAGGTCGCGGCCTTCATCAACGCGCCCAGCCGCGACGAGGTGATCTTCACCAAGAACGCCTCGGAGTCGCTCAACCTCGTGGCCAACATGCTCGGCTGGGCCGACGAGCCCTACCGGGTCGACCACGACACCGAGATCGTCATCACCGAGATGGAGCACCACTCCAACATCGTTCCCTGGCAGCTGCTCTCGCAGCGCACGGGCGCGAAGCTGAAGTGGTTCGGCCTCACCGACGACGGCCGCCTCGACCTGTCCGACATCGACGAGATCATCACGGAGAAGACCAAGGTCGTTTCCTTCGTGCTGGTCTCCAACATCCTGGGCACGCTCAACCCGGTCGAGGCCATCGTGCGCCGCGCCCAGCAGGTCGGCGCGCTCGTCGTCATCGACGCCTCGCAGGCCGCCCCGCACATGCCGCTGGACGTCCAGGCGCTCCAGGCCGACTTCGTGGCCTTCACCGGCCACAAGATGTGCGGCCCGGACGGCATCGGCGTCCTGTGGGGCCGCCAGGAGCTGCTGGAGGACCTCCCGCCGTTCCTCGGCGGCGGCGAGATGATCGAGACCGTCTCGATGCACTCCTCCACCTATGCCCCCGCGCCGCACAAGTTCGAGGCCGGTACGCCCCCGATCGCCCAGGCCGTCGGCCTCGGCGCCGCGGTGGACTACCTCACCTCGATCGGCATGGAGCGCATCGCGCGCCACGAGCACGCGATCACCGAGTACGCCATCCAGCGCCTGCAGGAGGTCCCCGACCTGCGGATCATCGGCCCCGTCACGGCCGAGGACCGCGGTGCCGCGATCTCCTTCACGCTCGGCGACATCCACCCGCACGACGTGGGCCAGGTCCTCGACGAGCAGGGCATCGCGGTCCGGGTCGGCCACCACTGCGCCCGCCCCGTCTGCCTGCGGTACGGAATTCCTGCGACCACGCGGGCGTCGTTCTACCTGTACTCCACGCCCGCCGAGGTCGACGCGCTGATCGAGGGCCTGGAGCACGTCCGGAACTTCTTCGGCTGAGATGGGCGCCCACTGTGAAGCTTGATTCGATGTACCAGGACGTCATCCTGGACCACTACAAGAACCCGCACGGCCGGGGCTTGCGGGATGGCGACGCCGAGGTGCACCACGTCAACCCGACCTGCGGCGACGAGATCACGCTGCGCGTCCGGCTGGCCGGCGAGAAGATCGAGGACGTCTCGTACGAGGGCCAGGGCTGCTCCATCAGCCAGGCCAGCGCCTCCGTGCTCAACGAGCTGCTCGTGGGCAAGGAGCTCGCCGAGGCCCGGCGGATCCAGGAGACGTTCCTGGAGCTGATGCAGTCCAAGGGCCGCCTCGAGCCGGACGACGCGATGGAGGAGGTCCTGGAGGACGCGGTCGCGTTCGCCGGCGTCTCCAAGTACCCCGCGCGGGTGAAGTGTGCGCTGCTGAGCTGGATGGCGTGGAAGGACGCGACGGCGAAGGCGCTGTCCGAAGGGAAGACCGCATGAGCGAGAACGTGACCGACGCCGCGGCGGAGTCCGTCCCGGCGACGACCAAGCCGGCCACGGAGGAGGAGGTCCGCGAGGCCCTCTACGACGTGGTCGACCCCGAGCTGGGCATCGACGTCGTCAACCTCGGCCTGATCTACGGCATCCACATCGACGACGCCAACATCGCCACCCTCGACATGACCCTGACGTCCGCGGCCTGCCCGCTGACCGACGTCATCGAGGACCAGGCGAAGTCGGCCACCGACGGCATCGTCAACGAGCTCCGCATCAACTGGGTGTGGATGCCGCCGTGGGGCCCCGACAAGATCACCGACGACGGCCGCGAGCAGCTGCGGGCGCTCGGGTTCAACGTCTGAGTTCTTCCGAGTTCTTCGGCCTGTCGCAACGGCCCGCCTCCTGTCCCAGGAGGCGGGCCGTTGCGGTTCATGCCATCCAGAAGAAGACCGCCGTCATCCGCTTCTCCTCCAGGGCGCTGCCCCAGTAACCCGTCGCGCTGTGCATCATGTTGGCGGTGTAGAGCAGCAGCCGGTTGTAGCGGTGCGGCACGCGCACGTCCTCCGTGAAGGAGTCCGGCGGGACGAAGCGGGTGCCCAGGGCGTCGACCAGGTTGTTGTGGGGCGCCGTGACCATGTTGCCGCCGAGCCGGCCGCCGGGCAGGCTCTGGCGGTAGAAGCTGGTGCCGCAGTCCTTGGGCACGTGCGGGTTGAGGTAGAGCACGGCGGCGTAGCGGCACAGCGCCCGCGAGTCGGTGTGCGGGCGCAGCTCGGACTCGCCCTGGCCGACGACCTGGATGCAGTTGTGGTTGAGGGTGCCGCCGCCGGGCGTGCTCTCCACCCACAGCTTCCGCGCCCCGGTCGCCTTCCGCACCTGCCGTTCGACGCAGGCCAGTTCGTCCGGCTCCAGCCCCGGCATGGCCCGCAGGCCCGGCCAGCTCTCGGGCTTGTGCGGGTAGCCCTCGACCCAGTCGTCCTTGGCCAGGCAGCGGGCCCGCACGGCGTCCGGGTCGGGCAGGACGTCGTCCAGGATCCAGTAGTCCCGGCCGCGGGTGGGCTTGCGGTAGGGGAGGACGGGGAGTGCGGGTGCCATGCGGGCGACCATACATTCGGGGTCCGTCAGGGTTGTCCGGTGAATTGGTCAACCTTGCGTCAACTCGGGGTTGTTGATGTTCCCGCCATGGACCGCACCGCGGCCAGGGCCGCCTCCACGCTCGCCGTGACGTCCGTGACCGGGTACTGGACGTGCCGGACGACCCGGTCCGCGTCGGTCACCAGGGTGAGTCGCTTGAGGCGCGTCGTGCCGACGGTGCGGAAGGTGGGCAGGCGGAGGGCGGCGGCCAGCGCGAGGTCCGCGTCCGACAGGAGCGGGAAACGCAGTCGTTCCTTCGCGGCGAACGCGCGCTGTTCGTCGGGGCGTTGGGTGCTGACACCGTGGACGGTGGCGCCCGCCGCGGTGAACCCGGCGAGCTGGTCGCGGTAGGTGCACGACTCCAGGGTGCATCCCGTGGCACCGGGGATGTCCGCCCAGCCCGGCGGGTAGGAGGCACGGGAGGCGTAGGCGCCGGGGAAGCAGTAGAGCACGGTGAACGGGGTGCCGGCGACGGGATCCACGGGCGTGCCCGCCGGGCCCGGGAGCGCGAGCGGGGGCAGCGTGGTGCCGAGCAGTGCGTGGACGCGCTCGGCCTCGCGCGAGCCGTCGGCGGTCGTGGCCGTGGTCCGCTCCGTGTCGGGGGTCATCCCGGGGTCTCCTTCTCCCAGCAGCCAGGTGTCGCCCCAGTCCTGCAGGGCGACCAGGGTCGGCAGCAGCGCCCGGCCGCGCGGCGTGAGGCGGTACTCGAACCGCGGCGGGCGCTGCTGGTACGGCTCGCGGGCCAGGACACCCGCCTCCGTCAGCAGCCTCAGCCGCTCGGCGAGCACCTTGCGCGACAGGCCGAGCGAGGCGTGCAGGGTGTCGAAGCGGCACAGTCCGCGCGCGATGTCGCGGACGATCAGCAGGGTCCACCAGTCGCCGACCACGTCCAGGGCCTGGGCGATGGCGCAGTTCTCGTCGCCCGCGGGCGGGCCGGTGCGGCGGGGCATGACCGTGATCATGACAGAGTGGGTTCCGTAAGGGAACCCACTTACTGCGTCCGGATGCCTTCGAGATGCCTTCGAGTTCGCCTTGAGCCGCCCCGTCCGGTTAGGTTTTCGGACATGACCGATGCTGTTGCCTCCCGCACCACCGGCGCCTCCGCCGCCGGCCTCGCCACGATCACCGACGACGGGACCGTCCTCGACACCTGGTACCCGGCCCCCGAACTGCTCGACGCCCCCGGCCCGGCCGGCACCACGGTGCTGACCGCCGACCTCGCCGCGGAGCTGCTGGGCGAGGAGGCCCTCGCCGCCGTCGGTCCCGACCCGCGCCGCGGCGTCAAGGTCGTGGCCGTCAGGACGGTCATCGCCTCGCTCGACGACAAGCCCCTGGACGCGCACGACGCCTACCTGCGGCTGCACCTGCTCTCGCACCGCCTGGTCAAGCCGCACGGCCAGAACCTCGACGGCGTCTTCGGCCTGCTCGCCAACGTCGCCTGGACCTCGCTCGGCCCCGTCGCCGTCGACCAGGTCGAGGCCGTCCGCCTGAAGGCCCGCGCCGCGGGGCAGCACCTGCAGGTCACCAGCATCGACAAGTTCCCGCGCATGACGGACTACGTGGCCCCGTCCGGCGTCCGCATCGCCGACGCCGACCGCGTCCGCCTCGGCGCCCACCTCGCCCCGGGCACCACCGTCATGCACGAGGGCTTCGTCAACTTCAACGCCGGCACCCTGGGCACCTCCATGGTCGAGGGCCGCATCAGCGCGGGCGTCGTCGTCGGCGACGGCTCCGACATCGGCGGCGGCGCCTCCACCATGGGCACCCTCTCCGGCGGCGGCAAGCAGATCATCTCCATCGGCGAGCGCTGCCTGCTCGGCGCCGAGTCCGGCATCGGCATCGCCCTCGGCAACGAGTGCGTCGTCGAGGCGGGCCTCTACGTCACCGCGGGCACCCGCGTGACCATGCCCGACGGCGAGGTCGTCAAGGCGCTGGAGCTCTCCGGCGCCGACAACATCCTCTTCCGCCGCAACTCCACCAGCGGCGCCGTCGAGGCGCGCCCCTACAAGTCCACCTGGGGCGGCCTCAACGAGGTTCTGCACAGCCACAACTGATCGTCGGCGGCCGTGACCTGCGGCCGTCTACTGGACCACCGCTCTGAACTGCGGCGAAGCTGTCGCCAGTTGTCAGCGCTGGTCACCAACGAGTGCCCTTCCACGGCCCCAGGACGGCCCGGAGGGGCGCTCGTGCGTGAGCACCGCACAAGAGGTTTCAACTGACCTGCCTTGTTAGACAGAGCCGGTTGCGATGATCCGTTCTGGCTGATGTCTTGTCTCAGGGGAGGCATCTGGCGATGCCACCCATGGCTGACGCCACGAAACTGCTCGAACTAGTGGCGGCCAACCTAAGTGAGGGGCAGAATCGGTTGTAACTGGCACTAAATCTAGGGGGGGCTTTGACCAGTGATCCGCGGAGCGGAAATAGGGTCGGTTCGGATCATGTGCCACCGGATGCGGATATTCGCAGAGGTGAGCTGAACTCATTCATTCGCTACCAGCTTGGGCGGATGAGTTCATTGAATGAGCATCACAAATTTGAGGATGTTTGCCGAGCTCTAGCGCGCCAACGAATCACGCGGAACATTCTGGCGGCCACAGGTCCGGTCTCGGCCGGAGGGGATCAAGGTCGTGACTTCGAAACATTTCTGAGTTACAGCAAGGGAAATGTACAGGATGCGGGAGTGTTCTTTGGCCTTGAGAGCGATCAGGTGGTGGTATTCTGCTGCACCCTTCAGGCATCAAACGTTCGACGGAAGATACTGACAGACGTCTCCACCGTCTTGCAGCCGACCTCCATGCCTCCCGTAGATGCCATCTTTTACTTTACAGAGGCGGATATAAGTGTAAGTCGCAGGCATGAAATCACTCAAGAAGTTCTAGCGCAGCATGGCGTAAGGCTAGAGATTATCGATGGTAACTCTATAGCCGAAATGCTTTCCGAACCCGAGCTGCTCTGGATCGCACGAGAGTACCTCAATGTCTCGACTGAGCTCGTAAATGGCATGCACGAATCAGGCCCCGTGGATCGAATTCTGAGAACCGGCTCTGTGGTCGTACGATCACTCTTTGAGCTGGACCCTATTCGAGATCTCGGAGTTCATCCTCCCATGCAGTTGGATGAGTGGGTTGGGATAACCCCATACGTTCGGCGCTCCGTGGATGATGACCTGGATGCCTTGCTGAGCCAGGGAAGCGGCTTTGTGGTCCTAGAGGGGAACTCGGCTTCCGGTAAGACGAGAACGGCATATGAGGCCCTGGCGAGGAGCGTAGAAGTAGGCGGAGAGCGCGCAATCGTAGTCGCCAAGGATGGAATATCCTTGCGAGCGCTTATTTCAGCCGGTTTCAGGCTGGAGAACACTGTCGTATGGCTAGACGATCTCGAAAAGTTCGTCGGGGCTGACGGCTTGGACGAGGGCCTTATCCGCCTATTTAGCGGAAGTGGTGTTCTTTTTGTGGCGACACTTCGTTCTGCCGCGAAGGGGGCCATGGCATCGGCCACGGCGGGTACTCCGGGACGCTCACTTTCAACCATATCTAAAGCGGTCATGGCGGGTGCTACTAGAATTCGCATAGACCGAACCCTAAAAGATGAAGAGATCAGGTCGATTGGACGGCAGAGGTCTGACCGTCGCATAAGTATGGCCCTCGATAAATCGGGGCATGCCGGCCTCGCAGAGTTCCTTGCCGCCGGACCGGCCGCGCTTGAACGCTGGCGAGATGGGCAGGATGGTGCCAGTGAAGTGGGGGCGGCACTGATATCTGCTGCGATCGACTTTAGGCGCGCCGGATATTTCTCGCCAATTCCTCAAGAGTGGATTGAGGCCGCTTTCAGCGCATACTTGGACCCTCGCGCAGCGAAGAGAGTGGGACCCGTTCAATTGGGTGACGCGATTTCGTGGGCAACGGAACCACTGCGCGGTGCGAGTTCCTGTCTGGAAGTGGCAGGAGACCGACTCTTTTCTCCATTTGACTATCTTGTAGACCACACGCAAGAGGAAGAAGCTGGCGAGAATCGAATTAGTCGAAATGGTCCTGCCAGGATACTTAAGACGATACCTGACATAATTTGGCATGAGATTCAAGATCGAATCTCATTTGATGATCCCAGCTATATGAGCTGTGTGGCGACGTCGTCTCTGTCGTTTCACCCCGGACTGCTGATGCGCTACGAAGTTCTTGTTGAGAAAGGCGCGATGGCGCCAGAGGAAATGCATGATCCGGGCGTTCTGTTGAATTTCGTACGATCATGCGTTGAGGCCAGCTTGTGTATCCCCTGTCATGTCAGCACTCTTAAGTTGGAGATGAGGGCCGTACTCAAGGTGCTCCTTGATGAATTTAGCACGATCTCCAAAGATGCCCATGTGCGCCCAACTGAATCTCAGATCGTAGCAGTTAGCGGCTTTTATAGTTTGGCAGAGGACGAAGCGAATCTGACGGAGCGTGATTCGCCGATCTTCGAGGCTGCGTCTTATTTCTCCCCCGATAAGTGGGAGGAGGTGGGAAGATTCTTCATGGAGATTGGAGCCCCAATCGAAGGGCGCCTTTGGGTATTGTTTGGTGAGGCGCAAAAGGGGTTGCCTGTTAGGTGGCCAGTCTCCCTCCGAAAGAATCGCGGGTTTATGATTGAGTCGCCAAAGGTTCGAAAGGATGCGGACGGGTCATGAGTGGACAGGTCAGTGGAGCGGCTTTGGGGCGAGTGATCATGGCCCGTTAAGCTGATGGCGAGTCGGGCAGTCTGTGGACCTGCCCGTTAAAGCACGACGTTGGGCCATGATCTTAGAGGCTCGCCCCAAAGTGGCTGCCTAAAGCCGTGGAGCCGACCGCCCCAGCCATAGAGGGTGTTCCCTGACCTTCGCCCGCATGCACGCAGCGGGCCGCCGGGCCCGGCCAGCCGGGGCGGAGACATGATGCAGGCCGGGCTGCTGAGGCGGCCCGCGCCCGCGCCGTGCGCGGGCCTTGAATGAGGTAGAGAAACCCGTAACAGGCCGTCCCGGACGCGGTGGGCTAGGAGATGGCAGTCCGCTCGGCCAACTCGGCTAGGGCCTGGGGGACTCGGGGACTTGAGAGCTGGACCAAGTCTCGGACTACGTCTCGGGCATGGTGATGGGAGTGAACCTGCTCCGGGGTTAGCTGCTCACCTTCGAGGAGGGCGGCTACGGCTTCCCCGACGTGTCGCCGCTGCGCATGAGCTCGCGCCACGTCAATCGCTTCAGGATGCTGAAGTGCCTCGCGGTCGTGAGAACGGCATGCACGCGCTGAGGCACTTCTACGCCTCCGCGCTCCTGGACGCGGGCGAGAGCATCAAGGCTCTGAGTGAGTACCTCGGCCACCACGATCCGAGCTTCACGCTCCGCAAGTACACGCACCTGATGCCGACAAGTGAGACGCGTACTCGGGCCGCTGTGGATCGGGTCTTCAAGAACCAAGGTGATGCTGACGACGGCCCCGATACGGCCCACACGGCTGCCTGAGCGTCTGACCTGCAACTCCATCAGAACAGCCACAACTGACGTGCAGAGCTGTCCCGGGGTGGCTGGCCGGCGGGGTTTCCGCCGGTCGGCCACTCTGGCGTTTACCGGGCGTACTGCGCCACCATGGACGGGTTCGGCATCCACCGGAAGCGGGTGCCGTAACCGGACAAACGGGAGGCGTCATGAGGCTCGGCAAGGCACTCGCCGTCGGGTTCGCTGAAGAGCCCGTGGAGGAGCCCGCGGCGACGGTCGCGGAGGAGCCCCGCGCGGCGGTGCGGCCGGCGGCCGAGGGGCCCGAGAAGGCCGCCGCCGAGGTCCCGGCTCCCGTGGTGCTCGCCGGGCGATGAGGCTGCGGCTTCCGCAGGAACGTCCCGCCGCGCCGCCCACCGGCTACAAGATCGCCTACCCGGTGCTCTCGCACGACGGCACCCGGGCCGGCTTCACGGGGGTCTCCCTCGGCGGCGGTTCCCCGTACGGCGTGCTGGACGACGCCCGTTGTGCGTACGGGCGACGGCACCGCAGCCCCGCGCGCTTCTGCGACTGCGGCTTCCACTGCCTGCACTCCCCGGCCGAGGCGCTCGGCCTGACGTGCACCGGGGCGCACCGGCGGGCCGTGCTGCTCGAAGTCACCGTGCTGGGCGCCTACATCCGCCACGAGCGCGGAATGCGCTACGCGCGCCAGCGCGTGCGCACCGTGCGCGTGGGACCGTGCGGCTGCGGCCGGACCGCCACCCGGTTCTCCGACGCGGGATGGGGGCGGCCCGGCTGGTGGACGGTCGCCGCCGACTGCGGCGGGTGCGGGGCCGGGCTGGGGCGGCCGGGCGTGACGTTCGCGGAGTTCGCCGAACGGGCCGGTTCGGTGACGGTGGTCACCGAACCGGGGGGCCGGAGTGCGGCGCCGGCGAGCGTCACCGAACTGATGGCGGAGGCCGCCATGCTGCAGGCGCGACTGGACTGGTTCCAGGGGCGGTTGGCGCGGGTGGAGGAGTGGGGGGACTGATTTTTTCGTGCCCCGTAAGGGGCGCGGGGAACTGCGCGATCGGCCACGACGCGCCTGCAGTCGAGGTTCTCGGGGCTTCGCCCCGGACCCCCGGGGTGGTGCGTCGGCTGCAGGCCGCCGGTGGCTGGTCGCGCAGTTCCCTGCGCCCCTTACGGGGCGCCGACGGCCTCCTCGTACGTCCTCACCAGCCCCGCCACCCGCTCCTTCGCCGCCCCCCGCAGCGGTGCCCGGACCGGGCCCGCCGGCAGGCCCAGTGTGTTCAGCAGGGCCTTCGCCGTCACCGTGCCCGGCAGGCCCGCCGCCATCATCGCCTCCACCAGCGGCAGCGCCCGCTGGTGGCAGTGCAGCGCTTCCTCGGGCGCACCGCGGTCGTACGCGTCGAGCGCCGCCGCCAGCAGCGGGCCCGCCACGTTGGCGACCGTGCTCACGTAGCCGGCGCCGCCCACCGAGCGCAGCGGGAGGTTCAGTTCCTCGCAGCCCGAGTAGTACGCCAGGCCGGTCTGCGCGATCACCTTCGAGCTGCCCAGCAGGTCGTACGCGCAGTCCTTCACGCCTGCGATCCGCGGGTGCTCCGCCAGCCGCAGCATCGTCGCGGGCTCGATGCGGGTGCCCGTGCGTCCCGGGATGTCGTACAGCATCACCGGCACGCCGACCGCGTCGGCCACCGTCAGGAAGTGCTCCGCGATGTCCTCCTGCGGCGGGCGGCTGTAGTACGGGGTCACCACCAGCACCCCGTGCGCCCCTGCCGCTTCGGCCGCCCGCGCGAGCTCCACGGTGTGGCGGGTGTCGGGCGAGCCGACCCCGGCCGTGATGCGCGCCCGGTCGCCGACGGCCTCGGCGACGGCGCGGATCAGCGCGTTCTTCTCCGCGTCGGTGGTGGTCGGCGACTCACCCGTGGTGCCGCTGAGGACGAGCCCGTCGCAGCCGCCCTCTCCGACGAGACGGTCGGCGAGGCGCTGTGCTCCGTCGAGGTCGAGGGCTCCGTCCGCGGTGAAGGGGGTGACCATGGCACAGACGGTGCGGCCGAAGGGAAGGGCGGGAAGGGCGGTCGGTGCGGTCATCGCAGCACACTCCTGGCACGGGAGAAATCGAGGGCGGTGCGCTCGATTCTGGGTACCCCGGCCGTGCAGGTCCATTGAAATGTTCTCCACTGATTGCTTAGCGACGCTACAGCGGGCGGAGCAGGGCGAAACCCGTCTAGGCTGGGGCACCGTGCGTCCGGTCCACGACGGCCCGTGACGCTGTTCCGCACGAGCGAGGAGACAGCCCCCTGATGTCCGGAGACCGCCCGACCATGCCGCCGGTGCGGCTCCCCTCCGACGCGGAGCTCGCGCGGGACGCGTTGTCCGCGCCGCTGTTCTCCCGCGCCGTGCAGCTCGCACGCTGGGCAGGGGAGGGCACGCCGGTCGGTGCGGGCGGGGAGCTGCTGTCCGGTCAACTCGCCGACGCCGCCGGGCTGCTGGGGATGGCGGACGAGGAGGACGGGCCCGCCTACGCCGCCGAGGCCTGGCAGCTGGCGCTGGACACGGGGCTCGTGGAGTTCACCGAGAGCGAGGACGCGGAGGAGGGCGGCTCCGACGAGCCCTCCGGCACCGCCGTCGCGGGCGAGGAGCTCGCCACGGTCACCTCCGGCAGCCCGCAGGACGTCCTCGACCTGTGGCTCGGCGGTCTGGAGACCGTCCTGGCCGACGCCGCCGCGCCCGACCTGGCCGACCTCGTCGACCAGCTCTCCGAGGACGGCGAGATCGACCTGGACGCGCTCGACTGGAACCCGGAGGACGAGGCCGACTTCCTCGACGGCGTCCTCGGCAACCTCTACCTGCTGACCGCGCTCGGCGAGGGCGCGGCCGACCGGCCCGTGCCGCTGCCGGCGCTCGCCGCCTCCATGATCGTCCCGGACGACATGGACGAGCCCACGGACGACATCCTCGAAGAGGTCTCCGACGCGATGATGCGGCTCGACGACCAGTTCCGGATGCTCGCGCCGACCGGGCTCGTCGCGTACCAGCCCGTCGACGAGGCGCTCATCGAGGAGGTCGACGGCGAGGGCCGCATCCGTGAGTCCGTCGACGGCCTCGCCTCCGAGCTGCCCGAGGAGGAGGACGTCACGCGCTACGGCATGGTCGCCCTCACCCCGCTCGGCCTCTTCGGCGTGCGGGCCCGGATGCTGGACGCCGGGGTCGACGCCCCGGCCGTCGGCGACCTCGCCGAGGAGGACGCGGCCACCCTGCTCGCCGCCCTTCCCGGCCACCCCGCGCACACCACCCGCACGGAGGCCGAACTCTGGCTCGCCCGACGGGAACCGGCGGGCGCGGCCCGCGAACTGCTCGCCGCCGCCCACGGGAACGACGCGGACGCGCCGTCCCGGCGGCTGGCCTGCCAGCAGACCCTCGCCCTGCTGGGCGCCGAGGCGGAGCCCGCGCTGCGCGAGGTCCTCGACGACCCGCAGCTGGGTGGCCTGGCCCGCGTCTGGCTCGCCGAGCACGGCGCGACGGACGTTCCGGAGCCGGGCGAGGAGATGGTCTTCTGGCTGACGATCGACACGATCGCGGCGCAACTGGCCGCCGACGGCGACTCCGAGGAGCTGCGCGCGCTCGTCGAGGGTCTGGTCGGCGGGCACAGCGGCTTCTTCGACGCGGCGTGGCGGGTGGACCACCCGGCGACGGCGGAGGTCCTGGAGGCGATGGGCCGGCTGCACCCGGACAAGAAGGCGGCGAAGGAGGCCCGCAAGGCGGCCTTCAAGGCGCGTTCACGCCACTGAGGTTGGTGTCCCCGCGCCCCGAAGGGGCGCGGGGAACTGCGCGCTCAGCCACGGCCGACCCGCAGCCGAAGAACCGCACAAGCGCTACAGCGCAGCGGCCGCCGGCTTGACCATGTCCCGCACCGTCTTGGCCTTCACGTACTCGCCGATGGCCGTCATCTCCCACTCGCCCGAGTACTGCCGGACGAACTTGCACATCAGGACACCGGTCTTCGGCTCCGAGCCGGTCAGGTCGAAGCGGACCAGCTCCTCGCCGGTCTGCGCGTCGAGCAGTCGGCAGTACGCCTTCGCGACGTCGGTGAACTTCTGGCCGTTGTACGAACTCACCGTGAAGACAAGGCCGGTGACCTCCGGCGGCAGCCCGCCCAGGTGCACCGTGATGCTCTCGTCGTCGCCGGAGCCCTCGCCGGTGAGGTTGTCGCCGGAGTGCTGGACGGCGCCGTTCAGGATCATCAGACGGCCGAAGTAGCAGGCGTCGACCATGCTGCGGTCGGGACCGTAGGCGATGACCGAGGCGTCCAGGTCGATCGCCCGGCGGTGGAAGGCGGGCTCCCAGCCGAGGCCCATGACCACCGAATGCTGCAGCGGCTGCCCGCCCTTGACGAGGGACACCGACTGGTTCTTCTGCAGGCTCACCCGGCCCTTGTCCAGGCTGACCTTGCCGGCCGCGGGCGGGGCGGGCGGCACCGCCGGTACGGGCGGTACGGGCGCCGGGGGCATCGTCTGCACCGGGGGCACCGGCGGCGGGGCCATCACGGGCGCCGGCGCCGCAGGCTGAGCGGGCTGCGCCGGCTCCTCCACGCTCACCCCGAAGTCCGTGGCGATGCCCGCCAGTCCGTCCGCATACCCCTGGCCCACCGCCCGGACCTTCCAGGCGCCGTTGCGCCGGTAGACCTCCACGACGATCAGCGCCGTCTCCGCGCCCAGCTGCGGCGGCGTGAACACGGCCAGCACGCAGCCGTCGTCCGCGCCGCGCACCGTCGCGGTCGGCTCGGTGCCGGCGAAGGTGGCGCCCTGCGCGTCGAGGCTCGCGGTGACGACGACCTTGTCGATGTCCGCCGGGACGGCGGCGGTGTCGACCGTGATGGCATCGGGCGTGCCGGCGGCCGCGGCGCGGTGGGTGACGCCCGGTCCCGCGGGCTGGTTGTAGAAGACGAAGTCGGCGTCCGAGCGCACCTTGCCGTCGGCGGTGAGCAGCAGGCCCGAAACGTCGAGCCGCACCGGAGCGGTGACGTCCACTGTCACGCGCGGGACGGAGAGCGGGATGTTCGAGCCGGGTGTCATAGCGGTCATGCACCATGAACGACCAGCCGGGCTTTACGGTTCCATGACCTGACTTCCGAAGGTGGCCGGGAATATTCGAACCGAGGATTGCTGCTGCAGCTCCCGTCACAAGACGTGATCTTGAACAGGGGGAAGACGCATGTCCAGCGGGACGAACTCGCCCGAGACGCCGGAATCGCCGGAGACCCTCGCGCAGGGCACCGTGGCCGAGGGCTACGAGGCGGTGCGCGAGGTGTTCGAGGAGACGCTCGCCGAGGAGCGCTCCGGGCACTCCGCCCAGCTCGCGGCCTACGTCGACGGCCGCCGGGTCGTGGACCTGTGGGGCGGGCCCGGCATCGCCGGGGACTCGCTCGTGGGCGTCTACTCCTCCACGAAGGGCGCCGCCCACCTCGTCGTCGCGCTCCTCGTCCAGGAGGGCGTCCTGAAGCTGGACGAGAAAGTCGCCCGCTACTGGCCCGAGTTCGGCAGCGCGGGCAAGGAGGACATCACGCTGCGCGAGCTGATGTCCCACCGCGCCGGCGTGATCGGCGTCGAGGGCGGTTTCACGCCGGAGGAGATGGCGGACGACCGCGCGCTCGCCGCCCGGCTCGCCGGACAGCGCCCCTTCTGGCGCCCGGGCAGCGCCTTCGGCTACCACGGCCTCGTGATCGCCGCCCTGACCGGCGAGGTCGTCCTGCGCGCGACCGGGCAGACCATGCACGAGCTCTACGAGTCCCGGATCCGCGCGCCGTACGGCCTCGACCTCTACATGGGCCTGCCCGAGGAGCAGGAGCACCGCTTCCTCAGCACCCAGCCCATGGACCCGACCCCGGAGCAGAAGGCGCTGATGCGGCAGGCGGCGGCCGGGCCGGACAGCCTGCCCGGCATCGCCCTCAACCGCAACCACCCCGTGCACCCCACCGACCTCGAGACCTTCCCCAACTCCCGTGCCGTGCGCGCGGGCGGGAACGCCTCCGCGGCCGGTGTGGGCTCCGCCCGTGGCCTGGCCCGGATGTACGCGGCCGCCATCGGCGAGGTCGACGGCCGTGCACCGCTGCTCACACCGGAGACCGCCGCCGAGTTCGCACAGATCCACTCGCAGGGCCACGACCTGGTCTTCCGCGAGCACTACGCCTTCGGCGTGGGCTTCATCGCCGTCGCGGACGCGATGCCGTTCCTCGGGTCGCGGTCCTTCGGGCACGGGGGCGCCGCCGGTTCACAGGCCTTCGCCGACCCGAGCGCCGGCCTCGGCTTCGGCTACACGCGCCGCCGCTTCGGCTACCCGGAGACGTCGCGGACCCAGTCGAGGCGGCTGGCCGAGGCGGTGCGCCGGGCCGCCGTCAGCGCGGGCTGACGAAACCGCACTCGTAGGCGGCGATGACGGCCTGGGTGCGGTCCCGCACCCCCAACTTGGCCAGAACCGCCGCCACATGCGACTTGACCGTCGCCGCGCCCACGGTCAGCCGTTCGGCGATCTCGGCGTTCGACAGGCCGGCCGCCATCAGCCGCAGCACCTCGGCCTCCCGCTCGGACAGCCGCTCGCGCAGCCGGTCCGCGGTGCCGCGCCCGGCCCGGCCGTCCGCGTGGGCCGCGGCCAGGGCGCGGACGGCGGCGGGGAAGAGCAGCGAGTCGCTGCGCGCCACCATCCGCACGGCCTGGACGAGTTCGTCGGCGCCGGAGCGCTTGAGGAGGAAGCCGGAGGCTCCGACGCGGAGCGCGTCGTAGACGTAGCTGTCGTTCTCGAAGGTGGTGAGGACGACGATCCGGGGCGGCTCTTCCATGCCGGCCAGGATCTGCTCGGTGGCGCGGAGCCCGTCGATCTCGGGCATGCGGACGTCCATGAGGACGACGTCGGGACGCAACTCCCGTACCAGGGGCACGGCCTCGGCCCCCGTGGCGGCCTCCCCGACGACCTCCATGCCGGGTTCCGCGCCGAGGACGGCACGGAGGGCGGTACGGACCAGGCGTTCGTCGTCGGCGAGGACGATGCGTATGGATGACATGGGGTCAGGGTAGGGTGCCGGTCCCACCTCAGCCTCCCAGCGGCAGCCGCACCACCAGCCGCCACACCCCGTCCCGTTCGCCCCACTCGGCACGCCCCCGCAGCAGCCGGGCCCGTTCGGCGATGCCCGGCAGGCCGCGGCCGCCCCCGGTGCGCCGCGTCGTGCCCCCCGGCACCGGGTTCTCCACCGTGACGCACAACGCCCCCTCGTCCAGGGCGAGGTGCAGCCTCACCGGCACACCTCCCGCGTGCCGCACCGCATTCGTCAGCCCCTCCTGCACCATGCGGTACGCCTCCCGCGAGACCGTCGCCGGCACCGCTTCCAGCGTCGGTGTATCCGGTGCGGTGAGGGTCACCGTGCCGCCCGTCGCGCGGGTGCGTTCCACGAGTGCGCCGAGGCCGGCGAGCGTGGGCGCCGGTGCCGTCGGCGTGGGGCCGTCCTCGCGCAGCAGGCCCAGGACGGCGTCCAGTTCGCCGACCGCGTCCCGTGCCGTCTCCTCGATCGCGACGAGCGCCTGCCGGGCGAACCCGGGGTCGGAGTCGAAGACCCTGCGGGCGGCGCCCGCCTGGAGGGTCACCGCGCTCAGCGCGTGACCGACCGAGTCGTGCAGCTCGCGGGCGAGCCGGTTGCGCAGCGCGAGGCGCAGTGCCCGCTCCTCGGCCGCCGCGATCCGCTCGGCCGCCGACGGGCCCAGCAATGCGGGCGCGCAGCGCGTCAGCAGGGCGCCGGCGCCCCACGAGGTGACGAGGATCAGCAGGAACAGCGCCGCTCCGGCCAGCGGGGCCAGCCATATCCACGGCGTGTGCCGGAACGTGCCGAGCCAGGCCCACGGCGCGTGCACGCCGATGAACGGCAGGGCCATCAGGAACACGGCGAACGGCGGCGTGGCCAGCGACATGCCGCTGACGACGCCACCGGCCGCGAGGTGCAGGCCGTAGTAGGCGGCCGTGCGCCCGCGCGAGCCCCAGGACCCGGCCGTACCGGTGGCCAGTTCGGCCTCCGGCACCCCGAGCAGGGTGCGCGCCGCCGCGCACTCCAGCGGGCGGAGCTGGGCGAACACCGCCGTCGAGGCGGCGGCCAGGGGCAGTGCCACGGCGAAGGTCAGAAACGTGGTGCCGGTCGAGGCGAAGAACCCGTGCCCGGTGACGAAGAACGACACCAGGACGTTGGCCAGCAGGTAGTACGGCATCAGCAGGGCACCGCCGAGCAGCAGGTGGGCCCAGCGCAGCCGCGCCCTCCTGCCGGTCAGTGAATTCATGATCACAGCGTAGAACCGCCGTGCTCGGCACGTCATTTGGTGCCGTGGTCGTCCTGAATCGAGTTCATACATACAGAATTGCTCTGCTCCATGCTTCTGCGCGTCGGCCTGGACGGCGGAGCCTCTCGGCCGCAGGGCCGAGACGCCCCTGCCGTGCCCCGTCCTCAGGGCGGAGCGCCGAATCCGCCCTCCGGCGCGCAACCATTCGGCGCCGGCGCTCCCACCAGCCGCGTCGGCGTGGGCCGGGCCGGGTGGGACTGAACGGTCCCCCGCGTCGCGCACCTGGCCGGGGCCGAATCGATGGTGATCGCCGACAGGTGACGCACGCCTCGTACAGTGCATGCATGGACGCGAGTGCGGTGCTGCACATCAAGGGACGGATACTGGTCGGCCCGGACCCCCTGAGCGGGGTGCGCGACGAGATGTGGGTGGTCGGCGGACGGATCACCTTCGACCGGCCGACGGGGACGGCGGACGTCACGACGATCACCGGGTGGGTGCTGCCCGGGCTGGTGGACGCGCACTGCCACGTGGGGCTCGACGCGCACGGCGCGGTCGACGAATCGACCACCGAGAAGCAGGCGTTGACCGAACGGCACGCCGGGGCGCTGCTGCTGCGCGACGCCGGCTCGCCCTCCGACACCCGCTGGATCGACGACCGCGAGGACCTCCCGCGCATCATCCGCGCCGGCCGCCACATCGCCCGTACCCGCCGCTACATCCGCAACTACGCCCACGAGATCGAGCCGGAGGACCTCGTGGCCTACGTGGCGCACGAGGCGCGGCGCGGGGACGGCTGGGTCAAGCTCGTCGGCGACTGGATCGACCGCGAGACCGGCGACCTGGGCGCCTGCTGGCCGCGCGGGGCGGTCGAGGCGGCGATCGCGGAGGCGCACCGGCTGGGCGCGCGCGTCACCGCGCACTGCTTCGCGGAGGAGACGCTCGCGCCGCTGGTCGAGGCCGGGATCGACTGCATCGAGCACGCCACCGGGCTGACCGAGGAGACGATCCCGCTCTTCGCGGAGAGGGGCGTGGCGATCGTCCCCACGCTGGTCAACATCGCGACGTTCCCGCGGCTGGCGGAGGGCGGCGAGCAGAAGTTCCCGCGCTGGGCGGAGCACATGCGGGCCCTGCACGCGCGCCGCTACGCGACGGTGGGTGCGGCGTACGACGCGGGGATCCCGGTGTACGTGGGCACGGACGCGGGCGGTTCGCTGCCGCACGGGCTGGTGGCCCAGGAGGTTGCGGAACTGGTGAAGGCGGGGCTCCCTGCGGGGGCCGCCTTGGCGGCGGCGTCGTGGGGGGCGCGGGAGTGGCTGGGGCGGCCGGGGCTGGAGGAGGGTGCGCCGGCCGACTTCGTCGTGTACGAGGAGGATCCCCGCGCGGATGTACGGGTGTTGGGCGCTCCGCGCCGGGTGGTGCTGCGGGGGCGGGTGGTGGGTTAGAGGGTGCGGGTCCGCTGTGGTTGCTCGCGCAGTTCCTCCCCCAGCTACCGCTGGGGGGACCCCCAGAGGTGCCCCCAGCGCCCCTGACGGGGCGCGGTCACCCCTTTGCCAGGGCCAACGCAAGCGCCTCCGCAAAACGGTCCGACGTCTCGCGGTCGCGGACCGCGATCCGGAGATACTCCGGGCCCAGGCCCGGGAACGTGTCCCCGCGTCGTACGGCAAAACCCAGACTGCGCAGGCGGTTCCGTACCGCCGAGGCGCCCGGCAGGCGAAGCAGCAGGAACGGCCCCGCCGCCGGGCCGCACACCGTCACGGTCGGGAACTCGGTCAACCGGGCCTCCAGATAGGCCCGGTCCGCGGCGACCCCGCACGCCGCCCGACCCGATTCCGCCACGGCCGCCGGCAGGCAACACGCCTCCGCCGCCACCAACGCCGGCGACGACACCGGCCACAACGGCTGCGCCCGCTCCAGCGCGGCCACCGTGTCCGGCGCGGCCAGCACGTAGCCGATGCGCAGGCCCGCCAGCCCCCACGTCTTCGTGAGGCTGCGCAGCACGACCAGCCCGGGCAGATCCGTCCGCGCCGCCAGCGACTCACGCTCGCCCGGCACCGCGTCCATGAACGCCTCGTCCACGACCAGGGTCCGGCCCGGCCGGGCCAGCCGGGCCAGGAGCGCGGCCGGGTGGAGCACGGAGGTGGGGTTGGTGGGGTTGCCCACGACCACCAGGTCCGCGTCCCCCGGCACCGCCCGCGGGTCCAGGCGGAAGCCGTCCGCCGCGTCGAGCACCACCCGCTCCACCGCGTGCCCGGCGTCCCGCAGCGCCGCCTCCGGCTCGGTGAACTGCGGGTGCACGACGACGGCCCGGCGCACGCCGAGCGCCCGGGCCAGCAGCACGAACGCCTCGGCGGCGCCCGCCGTGAGCAGCACCCGCTCCTCCGGCAGCCCGTGCCGCGCGGCCACGGCGCGCCGCGCGGCACGCCCGTCGGGGTAGGAGGCCAGGCCCGTGAGCGAGTCGGCTATGCGCTCGCGCAGCCACTGCGGGGGCGTGCCGGAGCGCACGTTGACCGCGAGGTCGGTCAACTCGGCGCCCGCGCCGCGTACTTCCGCGTCGCCGTGGTGCCGCAGGTCGGGTTCGTGCATGGGGGCCTTCGGAGAGACGGTACGGGGGGCGGCGACGGCCACGGCGCAGGTCGCCCGCGCCGACTTCCGCTTGCCGACCAGCAGGACGCCGCCGGGCCCTGCGCCCAGCAGCGCGGCGGCCTCGGCCACGGACGGTGTCCCGGCCGCGGAGAGGACGGTCCGCGAGGGGTGCGGGGTCGCCTGCGCGGCGAGTTCGTCGGGGGAGTAGACGCGGAGCGGCACGCCGAGCCGCTCGGCGGCGGCGAGCACGGCGGGCTCGTCCGCCTTGGCCTCGACGGTGGCCAGGGCCGCGACGGTGCCGGCGCCGTCGCCGGCCTCGGCCAGGGTACGCCCGGCGAGCGCGAGGATCTCGTCGGCCGTCGTGCCGCGGCGGGCGCCGACGCCGAGGTAGAGGGCGGCGGTCATGCGCGGGCCGCCGCCTGTGCGACGAGGCGGTGGGCCATGGCCGGGGCGCCTGCCCAGTGGGTGTGCAGGTACGAGGCGTGGACGCCGCCGTGGACGAATCCTTCGAGGCGGCGGGCGGGGTGGGTGATGCCCCACGCCGGGGTGTCGGCCGAGGCCGCCGGTTCGACCACCGTGCGGTGGAACTCGTGACCGCGGACGCGGGTGCCCGCGGCGGCCAGGGAGTTGTCCGCGAGGGCCACGGCCTCGCGGTAGCCGAGCGCGAGGCGCTCGGACATCCGGGCGTCGGCGGGCAGGACGCCGCACATCTCCTTGCCGTCGAGGGTGCGGCAGAGGTAGAGGAGGCCGGCGCATTCGGCGACGACGGGCGCGCCGGTCGCCGCGAGGGCGGCGACCTCCTTGCGGAGGGGGGCGTTGGCGGAGAGGTCCGCCACGTGGACCTCGGGGAAGCCACCGCCGATCACCAGGCCGTCGGTGCCGGGGGGCAGGGACTCGTCCCGCAGCGGGTCGAACGTGACGACGTCGGCACCGGCCGCGGTGAGGAGCTCGGCGTGCTCCGTGTACGAGAACGTGAACGCGGCACCGCCGGCGATCGCGATCACGGGGCGCCGGTTCGGGTTGCTGCCGGTGGTCGGGTTGTGCCCACCCGTTCCGCCCTGCGGAACGCCTGCCCACAACCCGGGTGCGGGTACGCGCCCCGAAGGGGCGCGGGGAACTGCGCGATCAGCCACGGACGGCCCGCAGTCGGCGGACCACGCCTCCCCCGGCACCGGCGGCGCGCTCCGCGCCAAGGCCAGCAACCCCTCCAGGTCGCACCCCTCCCGCACCTGGGCCGCCTGAGCCGCGACAGCGGCCACCGCTTCCGTGCGCCGCTCCGCCACCGGGATCAGCCCCAGATGCCGGCTCGGGGTGTTCAACCCCGCAACCCGCCGCAGAGCACCCAGCACCGGCACCCCCGACTCCGCCAGCGCCTCGCGCAAAACGGCCTCGTGGCGGTCCGAGCCGACCTTGTTGAGGATCACCCCGGCCACCCGGACCTCCGGGTCCCAGGACGCGAAGCCGTGCACCAGCGCCGCCACCGACCGCGACTGCGACGACGCGTCCACCACCAGCACCACCGGCGCCTTCAGCAGCTTCGCCACATGCGCCGTCGACGCCAGCTCGCCCTGCCCGCTCGCCCCGTCGTACAGGCCCATCACGCCCTCGACGAGGGCGAGATCGCAGCCCGCGGCCCCGTGCAGGAACAGCGGGGCGATCCGCTCCGGGCCGCACATGTACGCGTCCAGGTTGCGGCCTGGCCGGCCCGTGGCCAGGGCGTGGTAGCCGGGGTCGATGTAGTCCGGCCCCACCTTGTGCGGGGACACCGCGAGCCCGGCGTCCGCGAAGGCCCGCATCAGGCCGGTGGCCACGGTCGTCTTGCCGCTGCCGGACGCCGGGGCGGCGATGACGAGCCGGGGGACGTTCACACTTACCACTCGATGCCCCTCTGGCCCTTCTGGCCCGTGTCCATCGGGTGCTTGACCTTGGACATGTCGGTGACGAGGTCGGCGAAGTCGACCAGCTGCTGCGGGGCGTTGCGCCCGGTGATCACCACGTGCTGGGTGCCGGGGCGGTCGCGCAGCACGGAGACCACCTCGTCGGTGTCGACCCAGCCCCAGTGCATCGGGTAGGCGAACTCGTCGAGCACGTACAGCTTGTACGTCTCCGCCGCCAGGTCCCGCTTGACCTGCTCCCAGCCCTCGCGCGCCGCCTCCTCGCCGGCGGCGAGGTCGCGCTGCACCCAGGACCAGCCCTCGCCCATCTTGTGCCAGGCCACGGTGCCGCCCTCGCCCGAGTCGCCGAGCACGCGCAGCGCCCGCTCCTCGCCGACGCGCCACTTCGCGGACTTCACGAACTGGAACACCCCGATGGGCCACCCCTGGTTCCACGCGCGCAGCGCGAGCCCGAAGGCGGCGGTGGACTTGCCCTTGCCGACGCCGGTGTGGACGAACACCAGCGGCCGGTTGCGGCGCTGGCGCGTGGTGAGCCCGTCGTCGGGCACGACGGTCGGCTGTCCCTGAGGCATTACGCGGCCCTCCTGCTGTTGTCGGTACGTACGGTCCGCACGAGTGCGGAGACATTGTCCGCGCGCAGCTCGTCGAGGGTGACCACCGGGCCGCACAGGGCCCGGCCCAACTCGCCCGCCAGACCGAGCCGTACGGGCCCGGACTCGCAGTCCACGACCACCGAGGCCGTGCCCCCGGCCGCCAGCAGCCCGGCCGCGCGCCGCGCCCGCGGCAGCGGTTCCGGGCCGCCCGTCGCGCGGCCGTCGGTCACCACGACCAGCAGCGGGCGCCGCGACGGGTCGCGCATCCGCTCCACG
Source organism: Streptoverticillium reticulum (assembly GCF_047456005.1). NCBI lineage: Bacteria > Bacillati > Actinomycetota > Actinomycetes > Kitasatosporales > Streptomycetaceae > Streptomyces > Streptoverticillium reticulum. The sequence goes on from NZ_CP179755.1 coordinate 6,345,982, forward strand.
CGCAGCACCTCGTGGGCCTGCAGCAGGCCCGCGGCCAGCGGGGTGCGGCCACCGGTGGGCAGCTTCTCCAGCCGGGCGGCGCCCGCCTCCACCGACGACGTCGGGGGCAGCGCCAGCGTCGCCTCCGTGCCGCGGAAGGTGATCATGCCGATCTTGTCGCGGCGCTGGTAGGCGTCCATCAGCAGCGACAGCACCGCGCCCTTGACCGCGCCCATCCGCTTCCGGGCCGCCATCGAGCCGGAGGCGTCCACCACGAACAGCACCAGGTTGCCCTCGCGCCCCTCGCGCACCGCCTCCCGCAGGTCGTCGCGGCGGATCACCAGACCCGGGCCGCTGCGCCCGCGCGCCCGCTGGTGCGGGGCGGCCGCCTGCACGGTCGCGGCCAGGTGCAGCCGGGACAGCGCGCCGCGCGGGCGGCGCGCCCCCGTCGTCCGGCCGTGCGCGGTGAGCGCGCGCGAACGGCGCCCGTCGGCGCCCTCGCCGAGGCCGGGCACGTCGAACCGGCGGGTGCGGAACGGCTCCGCCGCGGCGACGGCGGGGGCCTCGGCGGTGTCGCCGCCGTCACCGGGTGCCGGTTCCGGTGCCGAACCCTCCTGTGCGGCCGGGGAGTTCTGCGGCTGCGGGGTGCCGTCCGCCGCCGGGTCCTGCCGCTGGGGCGGCACGTCCTGCGGGGGCTGTCCGCCGTCGTCCGGGCGGCCGCCACCGTCCGGACCGCTGCCGTCCGGGTCGTCGTCCGGGCCCGACGGGTCCGGCTCCGGCTCCGGTTCCGGATCGGGGTCCTCGTCCTCGAACTGCCGCAGGATCTCGTCGAGTTTGTCCTCGTCCAGGCCCGGCGCGTCGAACGGGTTGCGCCGCCTGCGGTGCGGCAGCGACAGCAGCGCGGCCCGGCGCACGTCCTCGGTCGTCACGTCCGTGCGCCCCGCCCAGGCGGCCAGCGCCGTCGCGGTCCGCGCGGTCACGATGTCCGCGCGCATGCCGTCCACCTCGAACCCGGCGCACACGGCCGCGATCCGGCGCAGGGCGCCGTCCCCGAGCCGTACGTCCGGCAGCAGCGCCCGCGCGGCGGCGATGCGCTCGCGCAGGGCGTGCTCCTCCGCGGCCCACTTGGCGGCGAAGGCCGCCGGGTCCTCGTCGTACGCGAGGCGGCGGCGCACGACCTCGACGCGCTCGTCGGTCTCCCGGGAGGCCGCGACCTCGACCGTCAGCCCGAAGCGGTCGAGCAACTGCGGGCGCAGTTCGCCCTCTTCGGGGTTCATGGTGCCGACGAGCAGGAAGCGGGACGCGTGGCGTACGGAGACGCCCTCGCGCTCGACGTAGGAGGCGCCCATGGCGGCGGCGTCGAGGAGGAGGTCGACCAGGTGGTCGTGGAGGAGGTTGACCTCGTCCACGTACAGCACGCCGCGGTGTGCGTCGGCCAGCAGGCCGGGCTCGAAGGACTTCACGCCGTCGGACAGCGCGCGTTCGATGTCGAGCGCGCCGACGAGACGGTCCTCGGAGGCGCCGACGGGCAGCTCGACCACCCGGGCGGGGCGGGTGCCCGCGGGCCCGGTCCCGTGCGGGCCGTCCGGGCACTCGGTGTCGGGCGCGGCCGGGTCGCACGAGAAGCGGCAGCCGGCGACGACGTCGATCGACGGCATCAGGGCCGCGACGCCGCGCACGGCCGTGGACTTGGCGGAGCCCTTCTCGCCGCGGACGAGCACGCCGCCGATGGACGGCGAGATCGCGTTGAGCAGGAGGCCGAGTCGCATGTCGTCCATGCCGACGATGGCGGTGAACGGGTAGGTGGGCGAGGCCATCAGGTACCCCCTTCAAGGGCATGGATCGGGTGGTGCTGCGGGTGCGGGGCGCTCACGGCGCCCCCGGCGGTATGAAGGGCACGCCCACCGGTGCGCCGTCCTCGATGAGGCGCAGCAGCGCATCCGTGTCGGCGTGCTGTTCGATCAAGTCGCCCAGGCGGTCCAGCTGTTCCTCGCGCAGCGCGGCGAAACTCGTGTCCGGTGCCGGGACGAAGTCCCGTCCGGCCGCGCGGGCGACCTCGCGGAGGAACGCGCGGCGGAAGCCGTCACTCTCCAGCGAGCCGTGCCAGTGCGTGCCCCACACCGAGCCCACCCGGCAGCCGTCCAGGAAGGGTTCGCCGTCGAGGACTTCGGCGACACCGTGGTGGATCTCGTAGCCCTCCACCCGTTCGCCCAGCGCCTCGCCCACCGGGCGGGCCAGCGTCTTCTCGACGGCGAACCGCACCCGCACCGGCAGCAGGCCCAGGCCCTCGACCGTGCCGGCCTTCGACTCGACCTCGTCCTCGATGCGTTCGCCCAGCGCCTGGAAGCCGCCGCAGACCCCCAGCACCGGGCGGCCCTCCGCCGCCCGCCGTGCGAGGGCGTCGGCCAGGCCGCGCTCGCGCAGCCAGGCCAGCGCGCGCACCGTGCCGCGGGTGCCGGGCACCACGGCCAGGTCGGCGTCGGCGAGTTCCTCCGGGCGGTCGACGAAGCGGACGATCACACCCGGCTCGGCCGTCAGCGCGTCCACGTCCGTGAAGTTGGACATCAGCGGGACCGCGCACACCGCGACCCGCAGCACGTCGCGCCCGTGCGGCGGGGCCACCACCGACTCCCGCACCGTCCCCCGCAGGGAGACCCTCAGGCCGTCCTCCTCGTCGATGCCCAGGCCGTGCGCGAACGGCAGCACGCCCACCGTGGCCCGGCCGGTCAGGCCGCGCAGCATCTCCAGCCCGGGCTCCAGCAGCGACACGTCGCCGCGGAACTTGTTGACCAGGTAGCCCGCCACGAGCTGCTGGTCCTCCGGGGACAGCAGGGCCGTCGTGCCGAAGAACGAGGCGAACACCCCGCCCCGGTCGATGTCGCCGACGATCACCACGGGCAGCCGGGCGGCCCGCGCGATGCCCATGTTGACGATGTCCGTGCGGCGCAGGTTGATCTCGGCGGGGCTGCCGGCGCCCTCGCAGATCACCGCGTCATGGGTGCGGCGCAACTCCTCCAGGCACTCCGTCACGGTGCCGAACAGCTGCTCCTGGCGGCCCTGGTACTGCTTTTCCCCGGGGGACGACCCCCCAGACCCCCCGAAGTACCCGCGGGCGCTCAGCTCGCCCACCGGCTTTCCCATCAGCACCACTTGGCTGCTGCGGTCGCCACCGGGCTTGAGCAGCACCGGATTCATCAGCGCGCTCGGCTCGACGCGCGCCGCGGCCGCCTGCATGGCCTGCGCCCGGCCTATCTCGGCGCCCTCGCGCGTCACATACGAGTTGAGCGACATGTTCTGCGCCTTGAACGGCGCGACCTTGACGCCCTTGCGGACCAGCCAGCGGCAGATCCCGGCCGTCACCACGCTCTTGCCCGCGTCGGAGGTCGTCCCCGCGACCAGCAGGCCCCCACCCCGCTTACCCACCCGTGCTGCTCCTCTTGACGGTCCCGGTCCTGTTCACGAACACACTGCCCACGTGGCGCCCGGCGACAGCCATGGCGAGGGCCAGCAGCGACACCCGGCGCGAGAGCCGGACGGCCCGTTCGATGTCGGCGGTCTCCACCGGGCGGTTCTCCGCGCCCAGCACCGGCCGGTGCTCGACGCGTCCCGCATAGGCGAGGGTGCCGCCGAGGCGCACCCCGAGGGCCCCGGCGAACGAGGCCTCCACCGGGCCCGCGTTGGGGCTCGGGTGCCGGGACGCGTCGCGCCGGGCCACCCGCCAGGCGCCGCGCGGGTCGGGCCCGGCGAGGACGGCGAGCGCGGCGGTCAGCCGGGCGCCCGGCCAGCCGGCGACGTCGTCGAGCCGGGCCGCGGCCCAGCCGAAGCGGCGGTACCGCGGGGACTTGTGGCCGACCATGGCGTCCAGGGTGTTCACGGCACGGAAGCCCACCAGCCCGGGCACCCCGGCGAGGGCACCCCACACCAGGGCGCCGACGACCGCGTCGGAGGTGTTCTCGGCGACGGACTCCACGACCGCCCGCGCGATCTGCTGCTCGTCCAGGGCCTGCGGGTCGCGCCCGCACAGGTGCGGCAACCGCGCCCGGGCGGCGGCCAGATCGCCCGCATCGAGCGCGGCGCCGACGGCCCGCGCCTCGCGGCCGAGCGACGTGCCGCCCAGGACGGCCCAGGTGGCGGCCGCGGTCAGGGCGACGCCGGCGGTGCGGTGGTGACGGGAGCGGCGGGCGGTACGGGCGAGCAGTCCGGCACCGGCTGCGGCGCCGCCCGCGCAGAGCACGGTGTGCAGGGCTCCGCGGCCGCGGTGGTCGCGCCACAGGCGCTGTTCGACGGCGTGCGCGGCACGGCCGAACGCGGCCACGGGATGGCCCCGTTGCGGATCGCCGAACAGGAGGTCACCGAGGCAGCCGAGCGCGAGTCCGAGGCTTTCGACGGGCACGGTCAGACCGCCGTGGTGAGGTACCTGAGTCCGGGACGACGAGGTGGGCGGCAGCCGGGCATGGCGATGTGTCCTCACTCAGGGTCCGCGCCCTGGCTCGACGTGACCGGCGACCAGAGTTCCTGGCTCCCGGGCGCGCGCTGCGCGGCGCGCTCTCCGGTGACAGTGGCGGGACCGCGCCGGATTCGCACCGGCTTCCTCTGTAGCTGTCGCCGTTTGGCGTTGGGCAGTCCACCACGCCCGGGGAAGGGGCGTCAATTCGAACAAACGGCGGGCGGACTGACGTTGTCAGTCCGCCCGCCGTCCGCGGAACGGGGGTGCTATCCCACGATCAGGTAGATGCCGTACCCCACGGCCGCCGCGCACAGTGCGTAGCAGGCGTAGGCGCCGCTGCGTGCGGCCGCCGTGGCGCGGGACGTCGTGCCGACGATACCCAGGGTGAAGAAGCCCACCAGAGCCACCGTCACCACGAGGCTGACGCCGAAGACCTGGCCGAGAGCTGCCCAGTCGATGTGCATGGTGTGTCGTCCTTCAGCTCGCGGCAGCGGCCGGGGCGGCGGCGGGCCGTCCGGCGTCGGGGGTCGGGGCGATCGGTCCGGCCGGCGGCGGGGCGACGGCCTGGAGGGCGGCGGTGACCACACCGGCCGGCTCGGAGGCGGCGGGCGCCGCGGGGCCGACGTGCGGCGCGGTGGCGGTCGCGTCCACGGTGTCGTGGGTGACCGGCTTGCGGCGCGAGGCCAGCCAGATGGCGCCGCAGGCGGCCAGCGCCAGGACCGCGACCGCGGTGATGCCCCAGTCGCCCTGGTCCGCGAGGAACGCGGCGCCGCCGGCGACGATGCCCGCGGCGGGCAGCGTCAGGCACCAGGCGGCGACCATGCGCCCGGCGGTCGACCAGCGCACCACGGCGCCCTTGCGGCCGAGGCCCGCGCCCATGATCGAGCCGGAGCAGACCTGGGTGGTGGAGAGGGCGAAGCCGATGTGCGAGGAGGCGAGGATCACCGTCGCGGCGCCGGTCTGGGCGGCGAAGCCCTGCGCCGGCTTGATGTCGGTGAGGCCCTTGCCGAGCGTCTGGATGATGCGCCAGCCGCCCAGGTACGTACCGAGCGCGATGGCCACGCCCGCCGAGACGATGACCCACAGCGGCGGGTCGGAGTGCGGGGCGACGACGCCGCCGGTGACCAGCGCGAGGGTGATGACACCCATCGTCTTCTGGGCGTCGTTGGTGCCGTGGGCGAGGGAGACCAGCGCGGCCGAGGCGATCTGCCCGGCGCGGTAGCCCTTGGCGGTCTCCTGCTCGTCGCGGCCGCGCGCCAGGCGGTAGGTGAGCCGGGTTGCGGCCATGGCCGCGACGCCCGCCACGACCGGTGCGGCGACCGCCGGGATGACGACCTTCATGACGACGGCGTCCGCGTGGACGCCGTGGGAGCCGACCGAGACCAGCGTGGCGCCGATCAGGCCGCCGAAGAGGGCGTGCGAGGAGCTGGAGGGCAGACCTGCCAGCCAGGTCAGGAGGTTCCAGACGATCGCGCCGACGAGGCCGGCGAATATGATCTCGGGCCTGACTCCGGCCTTCTCGTCGATGATGCCGCCGGAGATGGTCTTGGCGACCTCCACGGACAGGAACGCGCCGACGAGGTTCAGCACTGCCGACATCGCCACCGCCACCTTGGGCTTGAGCGCCCCGGTGGAGATGGTGGTGGCCATGGCGTTGGCCGTGTCGTGGAAACCGTTCGTAAAGTCGAACACCAAGGCCGTGACGATCACGATCCCGATGAGAAGCGTGATGTGTTCCATTCACCCAGGCAATCAGCTCGATGGTCAGTACGCGGTGGACCGTAGGGATCCTGGGTGAACGGAAGGTGAACTGGACAGGGACGGGTGTCGGCCACAACCGGAGGGTGATGTCGATGACGCATCGCGAGGAGTACGCCCGTTCGACCCGGATTCCCCCAGGAATCCCCGAGACCTGGGCCGCCGTGGTGACCGCGGCCCTGCGCACCGTTGCTGACGGACTGGTTGTGGGCACGTCCGGAAACGTCTCTGCGCGGGTGGGAAATGTGGTGCTCGTCACGCCGACGGGCGTCCCTTACGACCGGCTTCGCCCCGAAGATGCCGTGGGCGTGGACCTCGACGGCCGACAGGTCCTCGGCGAGCTGAGACCCACGAGCGAACTCCCCATGCACCTCGCCGTCTACCGCGCCACCGACGCCGCCGCGATCGTGCACACCCACGCCGTCCACGCCACGGCCGTCTCCACGCTCGTCGACGAACTGCCCCCGGTCCACTACATGGCCGGGGCCCTCGGCGGACCGCCCCGGGTCGCCCCCTACGCCCTCTACGGCAGCGAGGAACTCGCCCGCGGCGTACTGCAGGCGCTCGACGGCCGCACCGGCTGCCTGCTGCGCAACCACGGCACGCTCACCCACGGCGCCACGCTCGACCAGGCCTACGACCGCACCGCCCAGCTGGAGTGGATGTGCCGCGTCTGGCTCGCCGCCGCCTCCGTCCCCGGCCGCACCCCCACGCTGCTGGACCCGGAACAGCTCGCTGCCGCCAGTGGTCGGCTCGCCGGGTACGGGCAGCCCGGCTGAGCACGGCGCCCAATAAGGGGCGCGGGGAACTGCGCGACCAGCCACGACGCGCCCGCAGTCGACGTGCTGCCCCGGGGCTTCGCCCCGGACCCCGATGTGGTGCTTCGGCCGCGGGCCGTGGGTGGCTGGTCGCGCAGTTCCCCGCGCCCCTGACGGGGCGCGTCCGGCCCGCTGGCCGCTTCGGTCGCCCCGGCCGACACTGGAAGGGATGCTCCTGCGCAGAGCGACGGCCGCGGCCGTCACGACCCTGATCGGTGCCGGAGCGGCCGCGGTGGCGGCCGGGCGGTACGCGGGCGACGCTGCCCTCAAGGTCTCCGCGGGCCCCCTGCCCGGTGAGCAGCACGTGGCCGTCCACGCCGCCGACGCGGTGACGGTCACCCTCACCCGCACCCCCGCCACGCTCCGCCCCGGCACCTACGGACTCGCCGGGCCCGGGCTGCACGCCGTCGTCGGCCCCGTCGTCGCCGACGTCTCGCACCCGCACGACTGCGTCGTACGACACCTGGAGAGCGTCGCGCACGGCGCCCTGGAGCCCGGCGCCCGGGTCTGGCTCACCCCGCAGCTCTACACGGGCGGCCCGCAGGAGGCCCTCGGCATGCACCACACCGACCTGGACGTGGCGGGCGAGCTCGGGCCGCTGCCCGCCTGGTTCGTCCCCGGCGTCCGCGACACCTGGGTGATCGCCGCGCACGGCCTGGGCACGACCCGCTCGCACCCCCTGAACCTGCTGCCGTTCCTGCAGCGCCTGCGGTTCCCCGTGCTCTCCGTCTCCTGTCGCGGTGACCTGGGCGCCCCGCGGCCGCCGCACGGAATCGGCCACTTCGGCGCCGTCGAATGGCGGGATCTCGATGCCGCCGTCCGGCACGCCGTGCGCAGCGGCGCCCGGCGCACGGTGCTCTACGGCTGGTCGACCGGCGCCACCATGGCCCTGCTCACCGCCCTCGACTCCGCCGTGGGCGACCGCGTCAGCGGCCTCGTCCTCGACTCCCCGGTCCTGGACTGGCAGGCCGCCCTGCGCTCCCTGGCCCGGCACCGCGCCCGCGGCGCCCTCCTCGGCCTCGCCGTGCGTGCCGCCGAGGGCAGGACGGGCCTGACCGCCGACGGGCTCTTCGCCGCCGCCGACACCACCCGGCTCGCCGTTCCGGCGCTTGTCCTGCACGGCACCGACGACACCGTCGCACCCCTGCGGCACTCCCGCGAACTCGTCGCGCGCCGACCCGATCTGATGCACTTGCACACCGTCCGCGGGGCCGGGCACGCCGGGGCGTGGAACGCCGACCCGCAGGGCTGCGAGGAGGCCCTGCGGCGCTTCCTGACACCCCTGATGTAGCTTCCGCGCGTGCGCCCGGAGCCTCCCGTCAGCAGGCGTGCGCGGCCGGATAGTTGATTCCGATTGGGTTTTCGGAGCGTGAACGGCAAGACTGCTCCTGTGACGTCCCGTACTCCGCGCGACTCCCGGCTCAGACTCGTTCCCCGACAGCCGATCGCCGCCGCCCGCCGGGCAGTGGCGAACCGAGGCTCCCGACCGGCGCCCCGCCCGCCCGCGGGCACACCGGCCCGGGCGGAACTCGCCCAGCAGGCCAGAGCCGGCCTCACCGGCGCGGTCCGGCTGGCCCGCTGGGCCGCCGACGCGTGCCTGCGCGGCGCCTCGGTGGCGGGCCCCGGCGGACTCGCCGACGCCGCCGGGCAGGCCGCGGACGCCCTGGGACTGACGGCCGGGCAGGTGCGCTCCGACTGGGACCGGGCCCGGCTCGCCGGGCTCCTGGAGCTGCACGGCGGCACCGCCCGCCCCGGCTGGCGGCTGACCGCCTGGGACCGCGACGACAGCGCCGTGCTGCGCGGCTGGGTCGCGCTCTTCGACGCCTGGTCCCTGGCCCACCCCGAGCCCGCCGGCACCGACCTGGCCGTGGCCGCCGAGGTCGTCGAGGCGGTGCCGCAACTGCTGTCCGTCATGCACCTGTCGGCCGGACCGGTCGCCGAGGCGATGCTGCTCGACCTGCTCCAGCAGCGCGTCGCCGAGATCCGCGCCGAGCGCTGCGAGATCCCCTACGACGGCGGCCGGCCCGTCCCCGCCGCCCCCGCCCCCGGCGGGCCCGACCCGCTGCCCGGGCTGCTCGGCTGGGCCCTGGAGGCCCTCGCCTCGGTCGGCGCGCTCGTCGTGCGCGACGGCGCCGCCGTGCTCACCCCGCTCGGCAACTGGGCGGTGTGGGTCAAGCTCGAACAGATCTGCGTGGCCGCCCAGAGTCCCGCGGGCAACATCGAGCTGGGCGCCGAGGCCATGCTGCGCGGCTGCGCCGACCTCACCCCGGGCCCGGCCCGCGCCGAGTACCGGGCCTGGCTCGCCGCCAGGCCGGTGCGCAGCGCGGTCGCCGAGCTCCTCGATGCGGCCCGCGGCGACGACGCCATGGTCCGGGGCCTGGCCTTCGAGGCCCTGCGTGCCGTCGGTGCCCCCGCGGAGAGCGCGGTGCGCACGGTGGCGGAGGAGCCGTGCCTGCGCCCGTATGCGCTGCTGTGGATCGCCGAGCACGAGGGCAGCGACCCCGAGGAGGCGGCCGGGGTGCTCACCCGCGAGGAGGCCACCTGGCTGTGGGTGGACACGGCGGCGGCCGTCGCCGACCACGGCGAGAGCCGCCTGCTGGTTCGTCACCTGGACTCGGCGGTACAGGGGACCGTGCCGGGGCTTCTGGAGGAGGTCCGCGCCGTCGGGCATCCCCGCACCGTCCAGGTGCTGGTGGCACTGGCTGCGGCGCATCCGGATCCTGCCTTGGCGAAGGCGGTGCGGCGGGCGGCGTTCCAGGTGCACCGGGGAGGGGCGTAGGCCCCGTAAGGGGCGCGGGGCTGTATCGATTTGCGGCTCCGCCGCGTGGGCGCGACCGGCCACGACGCGCCTGCAGTCGAAAGACCCGGGGCTTCGCCCCGGACCCCAGGGTGGTGCGTCGGCTGCAGGCCGGTGGGGGCTGGTCGCGCAGTTCCCCGCGCCCCTTACGGGGCGCCTGGTCGCGCCCACGCGGCGGAGCCGCTGGGGGTACCTCCCAGCGGTAGCTGGGGGAGTGAACAGCCCCGCGCCCCTTACGGGGCGCACTGTCACCGGAACGTGTCGCACCGCCCCATGTCGCCCGTCGAGTACCCCGTCGTGAACCACTGCTGCCGCTGCGCAGCAGACCCGTGCGTCCAGCTCTCCGGTGTGACCCGGCCCTGGAACCTCTCCTGGATGCGGTCGTCCCCGACCGCCGCGGCCGCCGAGAGCCCGTCCTTGATGTCACTCTGCGTCAGCTGAGTGACAAGCGGCTTGCCGGTGGACTTCTCCGGTGTCGTCGTCGCGTGCTTCGCCCACACCCCGGCGTAGCAGTCGGCCTGCAGCTCGACCTTCACGGACGCGCTGTTGGCGCCCTTTTCGCCGCCCTGGGTGCGGGCCAGGGTGCCCTGCAGGTTCTGGATGTGGTGCCCGTACTCGTGCGCCACGACGTAGGCCTGGGCGAAGGGGCCGCCGCTCGCCCCGAACTTGGTCTTGAGCTCGTCGAAGAAGCCCAGGTCCAGGTAGACCTTCCGGTCGCCGGGGCAGTAGAACGGGCCGACCGCCGAGGTCGCGGCCCCGCACGCGGTCTGCACCTGGCCCGTGAAGAAGACCGTCGACGCCGGGGTGTAGGTCTTCCCCCGCCGCGCCAGCTCCTGGCTCCAGAAGGACTGGGCGCTGTTGACGACCGCGACGATCCGGCAGTCCTGGCGGGCGTTGGCGTCCTTGCCCGTGCGGCAGTGCTGCGCGACCTGCGCGTCCGTACTGGACGTGGCCGTCGGGGACTGGCCGCCCGAGGACAGCCCCAGCTCCTGCGGGCCGATGCCGAAGAACAGCCCCAGCACCAGGGCCAGCAGGCCCACGATCCCGCCGCCGATGGTGAGCCCGCCGCCGGGGATCCCGCCGCCCCGCCGGTCCTGCACCTGGGAGGTGTCCAGCTCCGCGTCGTCGTCGAACTGCATGCCCCGCCGCCTTCCGTACCCGGTCCGTCACCCCGAGTATCCGTGAAGCGGCGGTCGGCGGCCCGGAAATCGACTTGCCCGTCACCGCTAGACTTCTCCCTATGGCATATCTCCCTGTGCATTAGACGGCGTCGCACGACCGCAGTCCGTCCCGTCCGCCGTCCGACCTGCCCAGGAGCAGTCCTTCCGTGATCACCGCCTCCGGTATCGAGCTGCGCGCCGGCGCGCGCATCCTCATCGAGTCCGCCTCCTTCCGCATCGCCAAGGGCGACCGCATCGGCCTCGTCGGCCGCAACGGCGCCGGCAAGACCACCCTCACCAAGTGCCTCGCGGGCGAGGGCATCCCGGCGGCCGGCACCATCACCCGCTCCGGTGAGGTCGGCTACCTCCCGCAGGACCCCCGCACCGGCGACCTCGAGGTGCTGGCCCGCGACCGCATCCTCTCCGCCCGCGGCCTCGACGTCCTGCTGCGCAAGATGCGGGAGAACGAGGACCGGATGGCGAACGGCAAGGGCGCCACCCGCGAGAAGGCGATGAAGAAGTACGAGCGCCTGGAGACGGAGTTCCTCACCAAGGGCGGGTACGCCGCCGAGTCCGAGGCCTCCACCATCGCCGCCGCGCTCAGCCTGCCCGACCGGGTGCTCGGCCAGCCGCTGCACACCCTCTCCGGCGGTCAGCGCCGCCGCGTCGAGCTGGCCCGGATCCTGTTCTCCGACGCCGACACCCTGCTGCTCGACGAGCCCACGAACCACCTCGACGCCGACTCGATCGCCTGGCTGCGCGACTACCTCAAGACCTACCGCGGCGGCTTCATCGTCATCTCCCACGACGTCGACCTCGTCGAGACCGTCGTCAACAAGGTCTTCTACCTCGACGCCAACCGCTCGGTCATCGACGTCTACAACATGGGCTGGAAGCTCTACCAGCAGCAGCGCGAGGCCGACGAGAAGCGCCGCAAGCGCGAGCGGCAGAACGCGGAGAAGAAGGCCGCCGCCCTGAACTCCCAGGCCGACAAGATGCGTGCGAAGGCCACCAAGACCGTCGCCGCGCAGAACATGGCCCGCCGCGCCGAGAAGCTGCTCGCCGGGCTGGAGGCCGAGCGGGTCTCCGACAAGGTCGCCAAGCTGCGCTTCCCCGAGCCCGCGCCCTGCGGCAAGACGCCGCTGACGGCCGAGGGCCTGTCGAAGTCGTACGGCTCGCTGGAGATCTTCACCGACGTCGACCTGGCCATCGACAAGGGCTCCCGCGTCGTCATCCTCGGCCTCAACGGCGCCGGCAAGACGACCCTGCTGCGCCTGCTCGGGGGCGTCGAGAAGGCCGACACCGGCGAGGTCGTCGAGGGCCACGGCCTCAAGCTGGGCTACTACGCCCAGGAACACGAGACGCTCGACCCGGACCGCACGGTCCTGGAGAACATGCGGTCCTCCGCGCCCGACCTCGACCTGGTCGAGGTGCGCAAGGTGCTGGGCTCGTTCCTGTTCTCCGGCGACGACGTGGACAAGCCCGCGGGCGTCCTCTCCGGCGGCGAGAAGACCCGTCTCGCCCTGGCCACCCTGGTGGTCTCCTCGGCGAACGTGCTGCTGCTCGACGAGCCCACCAACAACCTCGACCCCGCCAGCCGCGAGGAGATCCTCGGCGCCCTGCGCACCTACAAGGGCGCGGTCGTGCTGGTCACCCACGACGAGGGCGCCGTCGACGCCCTCCAGCCGGAGCGCATCATTCTGCTGCCGGACGGCGTCGAGGACCTCTGGGGCCCCGACTACGCCGACCTGGTCGCCCTGGCCTGACGCGGGGCCCCGCCGGCCGTGATCGGGGCCGTCCCGATCATTCGGCCGATGCGTGATCCATCATCTGAGTGAGGACGGCTCGTACCGGGGTGTCGCGGTGCGCTCCGGCGCACGCGCCGCCCCGGCTCCCGGACCCCCGCCCCGGGAGTGCTTCCAGTGCCCCCTCTGACCTGCTTCTTCACTCCGCCACCCGGACGGCCGTACGACCGGATCCGGACGGAATCGCCTGCTCCGGGCCCTGGTACGGGCGGGAATCTTGGGTTCCGTTTCCTGCGGAGTTCCCATGGACCTTGCCGAATGGGTGGCCAGGACGCCGCCTAGGGGTGATCATGAGAGACAAGAGGAGCATCTCCCCCTGAGGAGGCACGGGTGGCCGAGACTCTGAAGAAGGGCAGCCGGGTGACCGGCGCCGCGCGCGAAAAGCTCGCGGCAGACCTGAAGAAGAAGTACGACGCTGGTGCGAGTATCAGGGCGCTGGCCGAAGAGACCGGTCGCTCCTACGGCTTCGTGCACCGGATGCTCAGCGAATCCGGCGTGGTCCTGCGAGGCCGCGGCGGAGCCACGCGCGGCAAGAAGGCCGCCTCGGTCTGAGGTCGCGCGACACGTCAGTTGTGGGCAGCCCACCCGGTCGGCCGACCCGTCGGCCGGGTGGTTACTGTGCAGTACGTTTCCATGCGACTGCGGCCACTCGGAGGCCCCCATGACTGCTCGCAAGACCCTGCTCGACCAGGACGGCGTCCGGCTCGACGTCGACGACACCGGTGCCGTTGCCACGGTCACGCTCGACCGTCCCGCCAAGCGCAATGCCCAGTCGCCCGCCCTGTGGCGGGCCCTGACCGCGGCGGGCCGGCAGCTGCCCGGCAGCGTGCGCGTCGTGCTGCTCCGCGGCGAGGGCAAGTCCTTCTCCGCGGGCCTCGACCGGCAGGCGTTCACGCCCGAGGGCTTCGACGGCGAGCCGTCCTTCCTGGACCTCGCGCACGGCACCGACGAGGCGCTCGACACCGAAATCGCCTCCTACCAGGAGGCGTTCACCTGGTGGCGGCGCACCGACCTCGTCTCCATAGCGGCCGTGCAGGGCCATGCGATCGGTGCGGGCTTCCAGCTCGCCCTCGCCTGCGACCTGCGAGTCTGCGCGGACGACGTGCAGTTCGCCATGCGCGAGACCAGCCTGGGACTGGTCCCCGACCTGGGCGGCACGCAGCCGCTCGTCGAACTGGTCGGCTACGCCCGGGCGCTGGAGATCTGCGCCACGGGCCGCTTCGTCCACGCGGAGGAGGCGGAGCGCACCGGCCTGGCCAATCTCGTCGTCCCGGGCTCGGAACTCGACGCCGCCGCGGCCGACTTGGCGGCAGCGCTGCTGGCCGCACCGCGGGATGCGGTCATCGAGACCAAGGCCCTGCTGCGGGGCGCTGCCGGCCGTACGTACGACCAGCAGCGCGCGGCCGAACGGGCGGCGCAGGGGCGCCGTTTGCGGGATCTGGCGGGGCTGGGGGAGTAGCCGCGCCGCAGCGCCCCGTAAGGGGCGCGGGGAACTGCGCGAGCAACCACGACGCGCCCGCAGTTGCCCCGGACCCCGGGGTGGTGCGTCGACTGCAGATCGGCGGTGGCTGATCGCGCAGTTCCCCGTGCCCCTTACGGGGCGCAGATCCACCGGACACGCCCTAGGGTGGCAGCTGGACGTCCCCCGGACGAGAGGCGGTCGGTGATGGCCGACACACCACCCCAGGCCAAGGCCAAGGCGCCGGCCGACCCCGCAGAGCGCGGCCGGACCACCATTGCGGACGGCGTCGTCGAGAAGATCGCCGGGCTCGCCGCCCGGGACGTGCTCGGGGTGCACGCCATGGGCAGCGGGCTGTCCCGCACCTTCGGCGCGGTGCGGGACCGGGTGCCCGGGAGCAGCCGGTCCCTCACCCGGGGGGTGAAGGCGGAGGTCGGCGAGGTCCAGACCGCGCTGGATCTGGAGATCGTCGTCGATTACGGGGTCGCCATCGCGGATGTGGCCCGCTCGGTGCGGGAAAACGTCATTGCAGCGGTGGAGCGGATGACGGGCCTGGAGGTCGTCGAGGTCAACATCGCCGTGACGGACGTCAAGCTGCCGGACGAGCGCGAGGACGAGGAAGAGCCGGAGCCCAGGATCCAGTAGGGAGCGCACGATGAGCATGGCCGTGGCCGGCCTGATCGCCGGCATGGCGCTCGGATTCGCCGGATACTTCGGCGGTTTCGGGGCCTTTCTGCTGGTGGCGGCCCTGGGCGCCGTCGGCTTCGTGGCGGGCCGGCTCCTGGACGGCGACCTGGAGCCGGGCGACCTCTTCCGCACCCGGGACCGCGGCGGACGGCGGCGGTAGACATGCGGGACGGGCAGCCGGTGGCACCCGGCGAGCGCGGCGCGACGCGCATCGCCGACGGTGTCGTCGCGAAGATCGCCGCACAGGCGGCCCGCGAGGCCGTCGACGGCACACTTCCGCACACCACGGTGACGGTGCACGGGCGGACGGCCCGCGTCCGGGTGGCCGTCGAGCTGGAGTACCCGACGGACATCGGCGCCCGCTGCCGTGCCGTGCGGACCCGGATCGCCGAGCGGGTCGCGGAGCTGGCCGGCCTGGAGGTCCCGGAGGTGGCGGTCACCGTGGAGCGGCTGCGCTCGCCGCACCTGGACGAGGGCCGGGAGCGGGTGCGATGACTCCCCCAGCTACCTCCCCCGGCTACCGCTGGTGGTGCCCCCAGAGGTACCCCCACCGCGCCCGGCGCTTCCGGTCCGCCCGCCGGGTGCCCGCCGCTCTCGTCGCGGCCGTCGTGCTGGGGGCTTCGGGAATCCTGCTCCACGACATCGTCGCCGTCCGCGCGTCCCGCCCCGCGGTGCCCTGGCGCCGCCGGCTCGCGCACGAGCTGGCCACCCGCCCCCTCGACGGCACCTGGGCGACCTGGTGCGCGGCCGCCGCCGTCCTGGCGGGCTGCTGGCTGATCGCCCTGGCCGTCACGCCCGGGCTGCGCGGGCTGCTTCCCCTGCGCCGCGACATCCCGGACATGCGGGCCGGGCTGGACCGCACGGCCGCCGAACTGGTGCTGCGCGACCGGGCGATGGCGGTCTCCGGCGTGCAGTGGGCACGGGTCGACGTCGGCCGTCGCAGGGTCCGGGCCCGCGCCCGTGCGCACTTCAGGGACCTGGACGAGGTGCGTGCGGACATGGACGCCGTACTGGCCGACGGCGTGCGGGAGTTGGGCCTGGCCCGGCAGCCCGCACTGTCGGTGCGGGTGGTGAGGGCCCGGTGCTGAGCGCCGTCAACCGGGTGCTGGTCGGGCTGGCCGGCCTCGTGCTGCTGGCCCTCGGCACCGCCGTCCTGGCCGGCCGCCCGCACGGCGTGCTGCTGAGCACCGCCGACCGCCACAAGTGGCGTGCCCACGGCTGGTGGTGGCCGACGGTCATCGCCGTGCTGTCCGTACTCGTCCTGCTCGCGCTGTGGTGGCTGCTCGCACAGCTGCACCGGCGCCGGCTGCGCGAGGTGGTCGTGGACTGCGGCGACGGCGGGACGGCGGTGGTGCGGGGACGGGCGCTGGAGGCGGTGCTGGAGGCCGAGGCGGGGGCCCTGGACGGGGTGGACCGGGCCCGGGTGACCCTCACCGGCCACCGCACGGCCCCCGGGGCCAGGATCACCCTGATCCTGGCCCCGCACGCCACACCCGTCACGGCCCTGCAGCGGCTGCACGAGGCGGTGCTGGCCCCGGCGCGCACGTCGACCGGCCTGACCGACTTCCGCGCGGAGATCAGACTCCGCGTGGTACGCCACCGGGCGGAACGGGTGGAGTAGCGCCCCGGAAGGGGCGCGGGGGCGCACCCCGTCTCAAATCCCGTGCAGCGCCCCGCCATCCACCGGCACCATCACACCGGTGACGTACGACGCCGCAGGCGACAGCAGAAAGGCCGCCGCCTTGCCGAACTCCTCCGGCGTGCCGTACCGCCCCAGCGGAATCCGCGCCGTGTGCCGGGCACGGGCCGCCTCCGCGTCACCGGACAGCGTGTCGAGTTCGCGCAGCCGGTCCGTCTCGATCCGCCCCGGCAGCAGCCCGATCACGCGGATGCCGCGCGGCCCCAGCTCCACGGAGAGGGACTTGGCGAACCCGGCGAGGCCGGGCCGCAGCCCGTTGGAGATCGTCAGCCCGGGGATCGGCTCGTACACCGACGAGGACAGCACGAAGCCGATCACCCCGCCCTCGGTCAGCGCCTCCGCCGCCGTCCGCGCCAGCCGCACCGCGCCGAGGAAGACCGATTCGAAGGCCGCCCGCCACTGGTCGTCGTCGTTGCCGTCCGCCGAACCGGGCGGCGGGCCGCCCACGCTGACGAGGACGCCGTCGAGGCGGCCGAAGCGTTCGCGGGCGGTGGCGACGAGCCGCTCCGCCGCCGCGGGGTCGGCATTGTCGGCGGCGACGCCGACCGCGTCCGTGCCCAGTGACGCGGCCGCCCGTGCCGCGGCATCGCCGTCCCGGCCGGAGACGACCAGCCGGGCACCGTCGGCGGCGAGCTCACGGGCGGCGGCGAACCCCAGCCCGCGGCTTGCGCCGGTGAGCACGTACACCTTGTCCTTGAGTCCGAGATCCATGGACGTCAGTCTGCCGTGCCCCGGCCCGTCAGCAGCAGAGCGCGGTGCCTACGGGGCGCCTGCGGCGGCGGGCTCCGGGGCGGCTGCCGCCGCCAGGCGGTCGCGGCGTTCCCGGCGGACCAGGATGAACCAGCCGACGGGGACGCCTCCGGCGAACAGCCACCACTGGATGGCGTACGCCAGGTGCGGGCCGATGTCGCTGTGGTCGGGGGCGGCCACGGGCTTGGGCCCGCCCTTGGGGGCCGGGTCGACGACGAGCTCGATGTAGCCGGCCAGCACCGGGCGGTTCATGGCCTTGGACCGCTGCTCGCTGTTGATCAGCATCACCTGGCGGGGCGGCAGGCCCGCGGTGTCCTTGATGCCGCTGGCGGCCGTCGTCTCGTCCTGCTTGAGCCGGCCGGTGACGGTGACCTTGCCGGAGTCGGCGGCGGGGACGTCCGGGTAGCGCATCGGATCGTCGCCGGCCGGGACCCAGCCGCGGTTGACGAGGACGGCCCGGCCGTCCTCCAGCAGCAGCGGGGTGAGGACGAAGTAGCCCTGGTGGCCGTTGTCGTCGGTCCGGCGCCGGACCACGACCTCGTCCTTGGTGTCGTACGTACCGCTCGCGGTGACCCGGCGCCACACGTCGGAGCCGGCCACCTCACGGCCGGGGGCCGTGAGCCCGGTCACGGGCACGGGGTCGGCGGCCAGGCTGCGGGCGATCTGGTTGTTCTGCGCGACCTTGTGCTCGTGACGATGGAGCTGCCAGAAACCCAGCCGCACCATCACCGGGACGAGGACGATCCCCACGAGGGTGAGGATCACCCACTGCCGGGACAACAGGAAGCGGTACACGCCTTCGACGGTACCCGGTGGCTAGGCCCTGCTCTGCGCCGGGGTCACGTGCAGCAGCAGCTGCATGAAGGCGGCCTCGTCGACGACCGGGGTGCCGAAGGAGCGGGCCTTGGCCGTCTTGGAGGTGGGGGAGCCGGGATCGTTGGTGACCAGCAGGCTGGTGAGCCGGGAGACGCTGGTGGCCACGTGCAGCCCGGCGTCCACGGCCCGGTCCTCCAGGAGCTCGCGGTCCACGGAGGTGTCGCCGGAGAACGCCACCCGCATGCCCTGAATGAGCTGTTCGCCCGGTTCGTAACGCCCCGGGTTCGGATACGGGCAGGCCGGGCGCTTGCGGCTGGGCCGCCAGGTCTGCGGCCGGTACCCGTAGGAGGAGGACGGCTGATATCCGATGGTCGCCGACCGGGTGCCCGCCGCCGGGCCGTCCGACCACTCCGTCAGCGGCTGGCAGGCCAGCAGCGGCAGCCGCACCCCCGCCTCGGCCGCCAGGTGCAGGCTGGGCCGGAACGCCTCGGCCAGCACCCGGGCGTCGTCGAGCGCATGGTGGGCGCGCTGCTGCACGACGCCGTAGTGCGCGGCGAGCGACTCCAGCTTGTGGTTGGGCAGCGGCAGCCGCAGCTCCTTGGAGAGCGCGATCGTGCACAGCCGCTGCCGCACGGGGACCTCCGCCCGGGCGCGGGCGTACTCGCGGGAGATCATCGACCAGTCGAAGGCGGCGTTGTGCGCGACGAGGACCCGGCCGGCCAGCCGCTCGGCGAAGGGCTCCGCGATGTCCTTGAACAGCGGTGCGTCCGCGAGGACTTCGGACGTGAGCCCGTGGATCCACACCGGGCCGGGATCGCGCTGCGGGTTGACCAGCGTGTACCACTGGTCCTCGACCTCGCCCCGGGCGTCCAGCTGGTAGACGGCGGCCGACACTATCCGGTCGTCGCGGGCGAGCCCCGTGGTCTCCACGTCGACGACCGCGTATCCCTGCGGATAGGCGGCCGGCCACGGGCTGGGCGGTGCGGCGGCGGATCGGTCTTCGAGCATGGTCACAGAGGATACGGGCCCGCACTGACAACGAGGGATCCGGTCGTCAGGGGGGACATGATCCGGCCACCCGTACGTGGGACGTGCGCCCCGAAGGGGCGCGGGGAACTGCGCGGCCAGCCACGGCGAAACCCGCACCCGACCGACTACCCGGGCAGCAACCCCTCCACCAGCGCCTGCACCGCCACCTCGAACAACCGCTCCGTATCCGGCTGCCGAGCCAGGGCCCGCTCAAGGGCCCGGTCGAGGGGCTGCCCCGAACCCGGTTCCTCGCCCGAGCCCGAAGCGGGCGCCGGCGCCCGTTCCCGGCTCCGCTCCACCAGCACGTGCCCCACCACCTGGAACTGCACGGCCTGCACCGCCTCCGCCGCCCGCGCCCCGCGCAACCCGGCCGCGTGCACCTCGTGCACCAGCGCCCGCTGGGCCGGCAGGAACATCCGCTCCGACAGCCCGCGTTCGTGCACCATCGCGATCAGGTGCGGCCGGGCGAGCAGCTCCCGGCGCAGCGCCCGTGCGATGGAGACGATGCGCGTCCGCGGGGTCCGCCCGGCCGGCCGGATCGCGGCGAACTCGTGCAGCGTCCGCTCGACGAGGGCGTCCACGAGCGCCTCGCGCCTGCCGACGTGCCAGTAGATCGACGTGACGGCCGTGCCCAGCTCGGCGGCCAGGGCGCGCATCGTCAGCGCCCGCGGGCCGCGCTCCCGCACCAGCCGCGCCGCGGTCCCCAGCACCTGCTCGCGGGTGAGCTTCTGCGTCATATGCCCCCCAACTCCCGTCCGTGCAGGGGCCTTTACCCGGCGGCGCCCGCGCTGTAACCCTGTTACAGATCTGCTGACGCACCTGCTCCTCAGACCGAGAGGCGGCACGGCATGGCACGCATCCGCTACGGCCCCCGCAGCGACACGGAGATCAAAGCGGCCCGCGAGGCGGCGGCGCGGCTGCCCGACATCTGGTCCACGGGGGTCACCGCCCTGTGGGAGACCGACCCGGACGCGGTCGCGGCCGTCCTGCCGCCCCCGCTCGAACCGCCGGCCCGCCCGCTGGTCCGGGCCGCCGTCAGCACCGTCGCCCTGCGCGGCTACCCCCTGGGCGCCGGCTCGGTGGCGGTCGCCGCGCGGCACGACGGGCGCGACGGCTGGTATCCGCTGGTGATGCCGATGACGCACGAGCGCGCCCTGACCGGCGGGCGCGAGGTGTTCGGCGAGCCGAAGAAGCTGGGCGAGGTCGTGATCGAGCGCGAGGGCGCGACGCTCCGCGCCCGCCTCTCCCGGCACGGCATCGACTTCCTCGCCGTGCGCGGCACGGTCTCCGGCGCCCTGCCGCTGCCGCCGGAGAGCGAGCGGCTGGACTTCTACTTCAAGTTCCTGCCGGGCGTGGACGGCACCGGCTTCGACGCCGCCCCCGTCCTGGTGCACTGCACCCGCACGGAGCGGGTGCGCAGGCTGGAGGCGGTCACCGGCGAGGTGGTGCTGCGCGAGTCGGCGTACGACCCGGTCGCCGACCTGCCCGTGCTGCGCCCGGCGGGGATCACGTTCGGGGAGCGGGCCGGCACCCAGCACGGCCGCGTCGTCGCCCGCGTCCCCGCGGAGGCCCTGCTGCCGTACATCCACCAGCGCTACGACGACGCGCACCAGATCCTCGACGGCCCCCCGGAAGGGAGTACGCAATGAGCGGCGACCCGTACCTGATCATCTCCTCCGACTGCCACGCCGGACTCCCCACCGAGGAGTACCGCCCGTACCTGGAACGGCGCTTCCACCGCGCCTTCGACGACTTCCTCGCCCAGCGCACCGCGCGCCGGGAGGAGATGACGCGCCTGGGCGTGCGCAACGAGACCTTCGCCGCCCGGTGGTTCGAGGAGCACGAGGAGGGGCTGCGCGGCGGCTGGGACGCGGCGCAGCGGATCAAGGAGCTCGACGGCGACGGGGTGGCGGCCGAGGTCGTCTTCCCCGACGCGGACGCCGTGGACAGCCGCACCGCCGCGCCCTTCGGCGTCGGCCTCGGCCTGTCCGGCGACCACGACCCCGAACTCGGCATGGCGGGCGCCCGCGCCCACAACCGCTGGCTCGCCGAGTTCTGCTCCGCGCACCCCGAACGGCACTGCGGCGTCGCCCTGTTGCCCGTCACCGCCCCCGTGGGGCGCGTCGTCGAGGAGATCGGCCGGGCGAAGGAGTCCGGGCTGGGCGCGCTGATGATCCCGGCGATGTGGGGGGAGGGGAAGCCGTACCACGACCGGAGTTACGACCCCGTCTGGGCGGCGGCCGCCGCGGCCGGGATGCCCGTGCTCACCCACTCCGGGGCCACGCCCCGCCACGAGTACGGCGACCATCTCGGGATCTTCGTCACCGAGGTGACCTGGTGGCCCGCGCGCCCGCTGTGGTTCCTGCTGTGGTCCGGCGTCTTCGAGCGCCACCCGCACCTGCGCTTCGGCATCGCCGAGTCCGGCTGCTGGTGGCTGCCCAACCTGCTGTGGTTCATGGACCGCCTCTACTTCGGCGCCCACGGCGGCAAGAAGCTCTCGCCCTTCGCCGGGCTGACCCGCCCGCCCCACGAGTACCTCGACCGCAACGTCTTCGTCTGCGCCACCAACACCAAGCGCCGCGAGCTCGCCCAGCGCTACGAGATCGGCGTCGGCAACATCCTGTGGGGCTCCGACTTCCCCCACCCCGAGGGCACCTGGCCCGACACTCGCGCCTGGCTGCGCACCACCTTCCACGACATCCCCGTCGCCGAGACCCGCCGGATGCTCGGCCTGTCCGCCGCCGAGGCGTTCGGCTTCGACGCCCGCGCCCTCGCCCCGCTCGCCGCCCGCATCGGCCCCACCCCGGACGACCTGGGCCAGCCCGCCGACCAGCGGGCCGTCGAGGCCTCCTGGGCCCGGTCCCGGGAGACCGGCCGGCACTGGCTGACCGGCGAGGACTTCCCGCGCACCGGGGTGAACGATGCCTGACCGCCACACCGTCGTCTCGGCCGACTGCCACGCCGGCGCCGATCTCCTCGACTACCGGCCGTACTTGGAGCGCCGGCACCACGGGGCCTTCGACGCCTGGGCGGCCGCGTACGTCAACCCGCACGAGGACCTGCTCGCCGACGCCGCCGAACGCAACTGGAACTCCGGCCTCCGGCTCGCCGAGCTGGAGGCCGACGGCATCGTCGCCGAAGTCGTCTTCCCCAACACCATCCCGCCCTTCTTCCCCAGCGCCTCCCTCGTCGCCCCCGCTCCCACCCGCGAGGAGTACGAGCTCCGCTGGGCCGGCCTGCGCGCCCACAACCGCTGGCTCGCCGACTTCTGCGCCGCGGCCCCCGGCCGCCGCGCGGGCGTCGCGCAGATCCTCCTGAACGACGTGGACGAGGCCGTGCGCGAAGTGCGCCGCACCAAGGAGGCCGGACTCACCGGCGGCGTCCTGCTGCCCGGCACCCCGCCCGGCTCGGGCCTGCCCGAACTCCACTCCGCCTGCTACGACCCGCTCTGGGCCGTCTGCGCCGAACTCGGCGTCCCCGTCAACCACCACGCCGGCTCCGCCTCGCCGCCGCTCGGCGAGGACCCGGCGGCCCGCGCGGTGTTCATGGTGGAGACCACCTGGTTCTCCCACCGTGCCCTGTGGCACCTGATCCTCGGCGGAGCCTTCGACCGCCACCCGGACCTGCGGCTCGTCCTCACCGAACAGGGCACGGCCTGGATCCCGGGCGTCCTGGACACTCTCGACCACTACTACGCCCGCCTGGTCTCCGGCGACGGCCGCACGGACACCGCCGAGGCCAAGTTCGGTGCCGGGCTGGCCACTTCGGTGCGCCGCCGCCCGAGCGCGTACTGGCACGCCAACTGCGCGGCGGGCGCCAGCTTCATGCGCCCGCACGAGGTGCCGCTGCGCCACCGCATCGGCATCGACAAGATCATGTGGGGCAGCGACTACCCGCACGACGAGGGCACCCACCCCCACTCCCGCGAGGCCCTGCGCCTGGCCTACGCGGGGCTGCCCGCCGAGGAGACCGCCGCCATGCTCGGCGGCAACGCCGCCCGCGTGTACGGCTTCGACCTCGCCTTCCTCGCTACGATCGCCGCCCGCGTGGGCCCGGAGGCGGCGGAGATCGCCGAGCCCCTGGAGGCCGTACCGCCGGACGCCACCAGCCCCGTCTTCGTCCGCGACGCACCGGTGCGGGCGTGGTGACTCTCCGGTGACCTTGGAACCCCAGGTAACCCCAGGCGAGTACCCGACGGTAACAACCCCTAGCCGCGGCCGGGTTGCCGCGTTTATGGTGCCGCCATGCCGCACCTTCCGGATGTCGTGTTGTGGTCCGTACCGGCCTTCGCCGTGCTCACCGTGCTGGAGCTGGTGAGCTACCGGCTGCACCCCGACGAGGAATCCGAGGGGTACGAGACCCGGGACGCGGCGACCAGCATCGGCATGGGGCTGGGCAGCCTGGTCTTCGACGCGCTGTGGAAGATACCGATCGTGGCGGTCTACGCCGCGCTCTACGCACTCACGCCCCTGCGCGTGCCCGTGCTGTGGTGGACGCTGCCGCTGATGCTGCTCGCCCAGGACTTCTTCTACTACTGGTCCCACCGCGGCCACCACGTCGTCAGGATCCTGTGGGCCTGCCACGTGGTGCACCACTCCAGCCGCAAGTTCAACTTCACCACCGCGCTGCGCCAGCCCTGGACCACCTGGACCGTCTGGCCGTTCTACGTCCCGATGATCCTGGCCGGCGTGCACCCGGCGGCGGTGGCCTTCTGCTCGGGGACGAACCTCGTCTACCAGTTCTGGGTGCACACCGAGCGCGTCCGCCGGCTGCCCCGGCCGCTGGAGTACGTCCTCAACACCCCCTCCCATCACCGGGTGCACCACGCATCGCAGGGCGGATACCTGGACCGCAACTTCGGCGGCATCCTGATCGTCTGGGACCGGATGTTCGGCTCGTTCGTCCCGGAGGGCGAACGCCCGGTCTACGGACTGACGAAGAACATCGACACCTTCAACCCGCTGCGCGTGGCCACCCACGAGTACGCGGCCATCGCCCGCGACATCCGTGCCGCGCACAGCTGGCGGGAACGGGCCGGGCGGGTCTTCCGCGGGCCGGGGTGGCAGCCGGGCCCCGCGGCCGTGAAACCGGCACGCCGGCGCAGGGCCCCGGAGCGGGTCGCATGAGAGCGTTCGCCGCGGCCGCAGGCGTCCACCTCGGCGCACTGCTGACCGGCCGGACGCGTATCGAACGGGCCACCAAGCCGGTGCTGATGCCGCTGCTCGCCGAGTACGTGCTGCTGCGCGGCGGCCCCCGTCCGCTCGCGCTGGCGCTGCTCTTCGGGTGTGCGGGGGACACGCTGCTGCAGGCCGGCGGGGACGTGCCGTTCCTGCTCGGCATGGGCGCGTTCGCCGCCGGACACCTGTGCTACCTCGCCCAGTTCGCGAAGCACGGCAGACCGAGCCGCCGCCTGACCGCCGTCTACGGCACGGCGTGGGCAGGCACGCTGGCCCTGCTATGGCCGGGCCTGGACGCGGAACTCCGTGTTCCGGTGGCGCTCTACAGCCTGTTGCTGACGACGATGGCGCTGGGCGCGACGCGCGCCGGGGTGCGGCCGGCAGTGGGCGGCGCGCTGTTCCTCCTGTCGGACACGCTCATCGCGAGTCGGCCGCAACAGCAGTTCTGGATCATGCTCACGTACCTGACGGCCCAATACCTGCTGGCAGAAGGCGTGTTGCACGCTACGGAAACCCGCGCCCCGTAAGGGGCGCGGGGAACTGCGCGATCAGCCACAACGAACCCGCAGCCGAAAAGACCGCTCAGTCGTCGTCGGAGTCCTGCACCGCAGCCAACGCATCGACGATGCCGTACCCGTAGAAGCTGTTGACGTGCTGCGTACCGGTACATGCGGCATCGGCGGGAGCCACCGGGCACCCCGGATTGCTCGCCTGCGCCCGCAAGAGCCACCGCAGCTCTTGCGGACTGGCGTCGGGGTGCGCGCTCTTCAACAGCGCCGCCACACCGGCCACATGCGGACTCGCCATCGACGTGCCCTGCAGATAGCCGTAGTCGCCGCCGGGCAGCGTGGAGAGGATGCGGCCGTCCTTGGCGGGCAGGTCGGGCACCTGGCGGTTGTCGCCGCCGGGGGCGGCCACGTCGATGCGGCCGAGGCCGTAGTTGGAGTAGAACGACTTCAGCGACTTCACGCCGGTCGCGGAGACGGCGACCACGCCGGGCAGTTCCGCAGGGATGTCCAGGCACTTGGCCGGGTCGATCGTGCGGTTCTTCGGCGTGGTGTCGTTGGGGCTGGAGGCGTCGGGAAGCTGCTTGGCCGACAGGTCCATGCTCGAGTTGCCGGCCGCGGCGATGTTGAGCGTGCCCCTGCGCTGGGCGTACGAGGCCGCCCGGCCGACCGCGTCGGCTATCGCCTTCTGGTCGGGGTCGTCGGAGCAGTTGAACAGCCACGGGTCGACGTAGTAGCTGTTGTTCGTCACGGCTATGTGGTGGTCGGCGGCGAAGACGAACGCGCAGACGACGCTCTCGGCGTAGAAGAAGGCGCCCTTCGCGGTCGAGACCTTGATGGCCGAGACCTTCGCCTCCGGGGCCACCCCGGCGATGCCGGTGCCGTTGCGGGCGGCCGCGATCGTGCCGGCCACGTGCGTGCCGTGGTAGTCCTGCGCGGGGTCGAAGGGGCGCCAGGCGCCGGGGCTGGTGTCGGCCTTGCCGGTGACACAGCTCGCGGACTGGCTGCGGGAGAAGTTCGGGGCGAGGTCCGGGTGGGTGTCGTCCACACCGGTGTCGATGACGCCGACCGTGACGTCCCTGCTGCCCGGGTTCACCTTCGCGGCCTGGTCGGCCTTGATGGCGCGGAGGTCCCACTGCAGGCCCTCCAGCGGCTCCTGGCCGGGCTCGGCCGAGCGGGCGGCGGCCAGCGCGGCGGGACCGGACAGCTTGAGCTTCTCGGGCTTGCCGACGTCCGTGGTGGCCGCGGGCGTGATCGGCGCGGTGCGGGTGGCGCCGGCCGACTGCACCCCGGGCACCGCGCGCAGGGCCGCGCCGAAGCCCGGGTTCGCGGAGTGGGCGACGACGACGCCTATCTGCTCGTAGGCGACCACGACGGTGCCACGCGCCTCGGTGATCGCCTTCTTCACCCGGGCGAGCGTGCCCCGCTCCCGGTCGGTGTTGACCACGTACGACAGCAGCGGGCCGTCCTCAGCGGCCGCTGCCTTCGCCGCGCCGGGGCCCTGCGGCGCGGCCGAGGCGGCGGCGGGCAGCAGGCCGAGGGAGGCGGTGAGCGCAAGTCCGACGGGCACGGCCAGCAGGGCGTGCCGACGTCTGGAACGCAGACGATCCATGGGGTCTCCACATCATCCGGAAAACGCACGGGCGAGTGAAACTAGCGCCGTTCACCGGAATCGGGCAATGAATTCCCCAAGAAAGCTTCTCAGGAGGGCACTTCGGGCCGGCGCAGGGCGTCGATGCTCAGCGGCTGCAGCGGGATCCTGGGCCCGTACCAGCGGCCCGCCGCGAGCAGGGCCGCCGGGCGCCCCGTGCGCTCGGCGATGACGGGCGCCGTCAACCTGACGACCCCGAACGGTCGTCGGCCGGGGGACGGCGGTGAAAGCGGTGGCTCGATGCTCACACCAGGTCAACGAGGCCGCGGTCGGGCGGTAGTGCACCTCGGGCCCGAGCTGCGTCATTCGGAGAACCGCTTTCTGTCGCATACTGCGGTGTCCCTCTACGCGCGTGACCTGCGTCACAGATGCGGTTCGCGCCACCGCACGCACCCGTACAGGAGAGGCAGTGGACTCAGAAGAAGCCGTCGACGCGGCATCGACCACCCCCAAGAGGCCGCCCGAGTCACAGGAGGAGGCCAAGCCCAAGAGCAAGGTACAGGGCGAGGCCGCCCGCCCCGCCATCCCCGCCCAGGCCGAACGCTTCACCCAGGTGCAGGAGAGCCCCGAGTTCGGCGAACTGCGCCGGGCCCACCGCTCCTTCGCCTTCCCGCTCACCCTGGCCTTCGTCGCCTGGTACCTGCTGTACGTCCTGCTGTCCAACTATGCGGGCGGCTTCATGGGCACCCGTGTCGCGGGCAACGTCAACGTCGCCCTCGTCCTCGGCCTGGCCCAGTTCCTGACCACGTTCCTCATCGCCTGGTGGTACTCGCGGCACGCCGCCGCGCAGCTCGACCCCAGGGCGGAGGCCCTCAAGGCCCAGCTGGAGGCCGGGGAATGAACATCGCAGCACACCCCTTCCTGGCCGCCGGCGGTGCGGGCGAACACCGCACCCTGATCATCACCTTGTTCTCGGTCTTCGTCGCCATCACCCTCGGCATCACCGTCTGGGCCGGGCGGCAGACCAAGGACGCCACCGACTTCTACGCCGGAGGCCGCTCGTTCTCCGGCTTCCAGAACGGCCTGGCCATCTCCGGCGACTACATGTCCGCCGCGTCCTTCCTGGGCATCGCGGGCGCCATCGCGCTCTTCGGCTACGACGGCTTCCTCTACTCCATCGGCTTCCTCGTCGCCTGGCTGGTCGCCCTGCTGCTCGTCGCCGAACCCCTGCGCAACTCCGGCCGCTTCACCATGGCGGACGTCCTCGCCCACCGCCTGCAGCAGCGGCCGGTGCGGACCGCGGCCGGCACGTCCACCATCGTCGTCTCGATCTTCTACCTGCTGGCGCAGATGGTCGGCGCCGGCGCGCTCGTCGCCCTGCTGCTCGGCGCGAGCGGCGAGTCCTCCCGGCGCTGGATCATCGTCCTGGTCGGCCTGGTGATGGTGCTGTACGTGACCATCGGCGGGATGAAGGGCACCACCTGGGTGCAGATCGTCAAGGCCGTGCTGCTCATCGCCGGCACCCTGCTGATCACCGTCCTGGTGCTGAACAAGTTCGGCTGGAGCCTCTCCGGCCTGCTCGGCCACGCCGCCGACAAGAGCGGCAAGGGCAGGGCCTTCCTGGAGCCCGGGCTGCAGTACGGCAAGGACAGCACCTCCAAGCTCAACTTCGTCTCGCTCGGCCTGGCGCTCGTCCTCGGCACGGCCGGCCTGCCGCACATCCTGATCCGCTTCTACACCGTGCCGACCGCCAAGGCCGCCCGGACGTCCGTGAACTGGGCCATCGGCATCATCGGCGCCTTCTACCTGATGACCATCGCGCTGGGCTTCGGCGCCGCGGCCCTGGTCGGGCCCAAGGCGATCATCGCGTCGAACGAGTCCGGCAACACCGCGGCCCCGCTGCTCGCCCAGGAGGTCGGCGGCGGAGCGGGCTCCACGGGCGGGGCCGTGCTCCTCGCGGTGATCTCGGCCGTGGCCTTCGCGACGATCCTCGCCGTGGTCGCGGGCCTCACCCTCGCCTCCTCCGCGTCCTTCGCCCACGACCTGTGGGCCAATGTGATCAAGAAGGGCGGCACGACCGAGAAGGAGGAGGTCCTCACCGCCAAGATCGCGGCCGTCGTCATCGGCGTGGTCTCCATCGCGCTGGGCATCTTCGCCCACCGCCTCAACGCCGCCGCCCTGGTGGCCCTCGCCTTCGCCGTGGCCGCCTCGGCCAACCTCCCGACCATCCTCTACAGCCTCTTCTGGAAGCGCTTCACCACCCGTGGCGCGCTGTGGTCGATCTACGGCGGCCTGATCTCGTCCGTCACCCTGGTGATCCTCTCGCCGGTGGTCTCCGGCAACCCCAAGGCGCTCTTCCCCGGAATGAGCTTCGACTGGTTCCCGCTGGGCAACCCCGGTCTGGTCTCCATCCCGCTGGGCTTCGTCCTCGGCTGGCTCGGCTCGGTGCTGTCCGCCGAGGAGCCGGTGGCCAGGAAGTACGCGGAGCTCGAGGTCCGCGCCCTCACCGGATACGGGGCCCACTGAGGCCCTCCCCGCAGCCCGGGGGCTTCTTCGACGAAGTGTTGAAGCCTCCGGGCATCGCGTACGCTGCGAAACGAGTGAACGAACGAGCGTTCCAGTTCCGCGAGGGGGCCCCACCGTGCTCATCGACACCTACGGCCGGGTCGCCACGGACCTCCGCGTCTCCCTCACCGACCGCTGCAACCTCCGCTGCACCTACTGCATGCCCGAAGAGGGCCTCCAGTGGCTCGCCAAGCCGGAGTTGCTGACGGACGACGAGATCGTCCGCCTCGTCCGGGTCGCGGTCACCTTGCTCGGCGTCACCGAGGTCCGCTTCACGGGCGGCGAGCCGCTGCTGCGCCCCGGCCTCGTCTCCGTCGTCGAGCGCTGCGCCGCCCTGGAGCCGCGCCCGCGCCTCTCGCTGACCACCAACGGCATCGGCCTGGCCCGCACGGCACAGGCGCTGCAGGCCGCCGGCCTGGACCGCGTCAACGTCTCCCTGGACACCCTGCGCCCCGAGGTCTTCGCGGCCCTCACCCGGCGCCGCCGCCACCAGGACGTCCTCGACGGCCTGGCCGCGGCCCGTGCCGCCGGACTCGCGCCCGTCAAGGTCAACTCCGTGCTGATGCCCGGGCACAACGCGGACGAGGCGCCCGACCTGCTGGCCTGGGCCGTGGCGAACGACTACGAGCTGCGCTTCATCGAGCAGATGCCGCTCGACGCGCAGCACGGCTGGCGCCGGGACGGAATGATCACCGCCGAGCAGATCCTGGAGAGCCTGCGCACGCGCTTCACCCTCACCCCGGAAGGGGCGGCGGAGCGGGGCTCGGCCCCCGCCGAACGCTGGCTCGTCGACGGCGGCCCGGCCCGGGTGGGCGTCATCGCCTCCGTCACCCGCCCCTTCTGCCGGGCCTGCGACCGCACCCGCCTGACGGCGGACGGCCAGGTGCGCACGTGCCTGTTCGCGACGGAGGAGACGGACCTGCGCGGCGCGCTGCGGGACGGGGCGTCCGACGAGGAACTGGCGCACCTGTGGCGCGCGGCGATGCGGGGCAAGAAGGCGGGGTCGGGGCTGGACGCCCCGGAGTTCCTTCAGCCGGCCCGGCCGATGTCGGCGATCGGCGGCTAGCCCCTTACAGGGCGTCGCGCCCCTCCCACTCCTCCAGCGTCACCACTTCCTTCAGAAACCCCCGCAACGCAAGGAAGTTGGACAGATGATCCCGATGCTCGCCGCAGGCGAGCCACGTCTTGCGGCGATCGGGGGTGTGCAACTTCGGGTTGTTCCAGGCGAGTACCCACACGGCCGCCGCGCGGCAGCCCTTCGCGGAACAGATCACGGAATTTTCGGGGGAGTTCACACCCGAACCCTACGGGAGGCGCCCGCAGACACGGCGACGCCGGGCAGCCACGGGGGGAGCCGCCCGGCGTCGGTCTGTCGCTCCGACGGGGGATGCGGAGCGCCTACGAAGTATGTCACGGGGGGCCCGGCGCGCGGCACCGAACCACATGATTGATCTGAGGTTTTCTTGAGCTTGTCGGATTGCCGACGCCCCCGTTGGCCGGAAGCAGTGCATCAGCCGTGGTCACGGCGCTGATCGCCGGATTCGGGCTGCCCGGCTTCCGGGAAGGATTCCGCCATCCCCGGACCCTGCCCGTGGTGACCCTCCGTCAGCATCGGCCGCATCGGCCGCGGAATGATGGTCCCCGGCAGCGAAGGGGCGTTCTCCCGGCCCGCGTTGGCGATCACGACGGCCACGTACGGCAGCAGCGCACCCAGGATCAGCGTGCCGATCGCCACGTAGCGCTCGACGTTCCACAGCACCACGGTCAGCACCACGGAGATCGTGCGGATGCCCATCGAGATGACGTACCGGCGCTGCCGCCCCCGCACGTCCTCGGTCAGCCCATGCCGGGCCCCCGTGATCCGGAAGGTCTCCGTACCGCCGTGCTTCCGCATCACATTCCACCACCCGACAGCCGAGCCGAAACCCCGTACCCCGGGACGTATTCCACGTTACGCCGGGCTCCGGCCCCGCACGAGACCGGGGCACCCTCGGGGTGGTCCGTGGAGAGGCGCCCGACGTGCGTAAACGGCGTACGCGAGGCTGCGCCGAGCGCCGTACCCGCGCCCCGTCAGGGGCGCGGGGAACTGCGCGATCAGCCCAGGACGAACCCGCAGCCGCCAAACGAGCTCAGCGCAACTCGGCGAGCTTGCGCCCGGCCTTCAGGTACACCCGCGCGGCCCCGTCCACCTTGGCCACCGCCTCGGCAACGACCTCGCCCAACGGGCGGATCGCCTCCGCCTCCGGCAGAACCACGGCCTCCTGCCCGCCATCCGACTCGATGACGAGCCGCAGCCCGTTCTGCTTGGCGACCCGGCGCGCCGCCGAGGCGCTCGGCTGGAAGCCCAGCACCTTGCTCAGCACGGCCGTGGCCGGCTCCGCACCGTGCTCGGACAGTTCCACCACCGGCGTCTCGACGTCGGTGAAGTTCTTCTTGGAGAACTGGGCGATGAACCCGGCCCGCGCCGCCATCGCGGCCTCGACGCCGTACAGCGCGGCCACGACCTCGCCCGCCAGCACCTTCTTCAGGTCCATCGGGTGCAGCGACCGGTCCTCGACGCGGGAGGCGACGAGCGCGATCTCCGCGTCCGTCCACTCCGTCCACGCCTTGAGGTACGGCTCCATCAGCCGGTCCGGAACCGACATGATCTTGCCGAAGACGTCGTCGGCCGGGGCCGACAGGCCGACGTAGTTGCCCTTGGACTTGGACATCTTCGCGCCCGTGCCGTCCGTGCCCTCGATCAGCGGCATGGTGACCACGAGCTGCGGCTTCTGCCGGTGGACCTCCATCAGCTTGCGGCCCATCTGCAGGTTGAGCAGCTGGTCCGCGCCGCCGAGCTCCACGTCGCACTCCAGGGCCACGGAGTCCAGGCCCTGCGCGATCGGGTAGAGCAGCTCCGTCATGGTCAGACCGGAGCCGGAGGCGAGGCGGTTGCGGAAGTCGTCGCGCTGCAGCAGCTGCGAGACCGGCACCTGGGACAGCAGCCCCAGCAGCTCGGGGAAGGTGTACGGCGCCAGCCACTCGCTGTTCTGCCGGAAGCTGACCTTCTCGAAGTCGAAGAACGGGCGCACCTGCTCGCGGTAGGTGGCCAGGTTCTGCGCGATGTCCTCGTCGGTCAGCGGCGGGCGCTCGGCCGTGCGGCCCGACGGGTCGCCGATCTTGGCCGTGAAGTCGCCGATGATCAGCGTGACGTCGTGGCCCAGCCGCTGGAACCGGCTGAGGATGATCAGCGGCACGGCGTGCCCGAGGTGCACGTCCGTGGCCGTCGGGTCGATGCCCAGCTTGATGTGCAGGCCCTTGCCCTCGGCGGCCCGCGCCTCGATCCGCTCGGCCAGCTTGGCGACGCCCGGCAGCACCTCGACCGTGCGCGAGGCGATCAGCTCCGCCTGCTCCTTCGCCGCCAGGTCCGACAGGTCCAGATAGCGACGCGCCTTGGTCTCGGTGAGCAACTGCTGCACGGTCGAGTCGGAGGAGAGATCCTGTGCGAGGAGCTCGCTGGCGCGGGCGACGGATTCGCCGAGGCGTGTCATGGCGTTCCTGACGGAAGAGAGACGGACAACATGGACGCGACCAGTCTATTCGGCCTGCTCCCGCGCCCACGCTGTCCGTCCCTCCCGATCCCGCCCGGTCAGACCCCCTGGCTCACGGAACTCATGTTGAAGTCCGGGATGCGCAGGGCCGGCATCGCGGTCCGGGTGAAGTACTCGTTCCACTCCCGCGGCAGGGTGCGCTCGGTGCGCCCCGCCTCGGTGGCCCGGGAGAGCAGGTCCACCGGGGACTCGTTGAAGCGGAAGTTGTTGACCTCGCCGACGACCTCGCCCTTCTCCACCAGGTAGACGCCGTCCCGGGTCAGCCCGGTCAGCAGCAGCGACGCCGGGTCCACCTCGCGGATGTACCACAGGCACGTCAGCAGCAGGACGGGACCGTCGTGCCCGCTCGCGGCCACCATCTCCGCGAGCGACCGGGTGCCGCCGCCCTCCAGGATCAGGTTGTCCGTGAACGGGGCGACCGGCAGGCCCGTCAGCCCCGCGGTGTGCCGCGTGGTGAGCAGGTGCTCCAGCACGCCCTCGCGGATCCAGTCCGTGGCCGCCAGCGGCAGACCGTTGTCGAAGACCGACGCGTCGTCGCCGGAGCTGCCCGCCAGCACGAACGGCGCGCACTCCAGGCCCGGCGCGTGCGGGTCGCTGCGCAGCGTCAGCGGCAGCTGCGAGAGCTTCTCGCCCAGCCGCGTGCCGCCGCCCGTCCGGGAGAAGACCGTACGGCCCTCCGCCGCGTCCCGCGCCGTGGCCGACCACTGCTGGTAGATCAGCAGGTCCGCCACCGCGGTCGGCGGCAGCAGCGTCTCGTACCGCCCCGCCGGCAGCTCGATCCTGCGCTCCGCCCAGCCGAGCCGCTCGGCCAGCTCCGCGTCCAGCGCCCCCGGGTCCACGTCGGTGAAGTCCCGGGTGGCCCGCCCCGCCCAGGCGGACCGCGTGCGGTCCGGGGACTTGGCGTTCATCTCCAGCGTGCCGGTGGGCTGGTCGTGCCGCAGCCGCAGCCCGGCGGAGGTCCCCAGATAGCTCGACAGCACCTCGTGCTGCGCGAACCCGTACAGCTCCCGGCCCGCGGCACGGGCCCGCGCGAAGGCCTCGCCCAGCGCGGGGGCGAACGCGTCGAAGACCGCGGGCGAGGTCTCGGCGGGGGCGCCCTCGAACCCGGGGGAGTGCGGCACCCCCGTCACCAGCGGCTGCGCGTCCTCGGCGGGCCCCGCCTCCCGGGCCGCGGCCTCGGCGGCCCGCACCAGCGGCTCCAGCTCGTCGGCCGTCACGGCCGACCGCGACACGACCCCGGACGCCGTCCCCTCGGCCCCGTCCACCGTCGCGACGACGGTGACGCTGCGCCCCCGGGTGACACCGTTGGTGGTGAGCGCATTGCCGGCCCAGCGCAGATTGGCGGTCGACCGCTCACCCGCGATCACCACACACCCGTCGGCCCGGGACAGCTCCAGGGCGCGCTCGACGATCTCGTAGGGCTTGGTCGTACGAGAGCTCATCGCCCGGCCTCCTGCGTCGTGTTCAGGCTGTGCTTTCCCGGGGGACAACCCCCGGACCCCCGGCCGGTTGCGTGCGTACCGCTCATCGCCCCGCCTCCTGCGTCGTGTTCAGAATGTTGACCCCTTCGAAGAGCGCGGACGGGCACCCGTGCGAAACGGCCGCGATCTGCCCCGGCTGCGCCTTGCCGCAGTTGAACGCCCCGCCCAGCACGTACGTCTGCGGGCCGCCCACGGCCCGCATCGAGCCCCAGAAGTCCGTCGTGGTCGCCTGGTAGGCGACATCGCGCAACTGCCCGGCGAGTCGGCCGTTCTCGATGCGATAGAAGCGCTGACCCGTGAACTGGAAGTTATAGCGCTGCATGTCGATCGACCACGACCGGTCGCCGACCACGTAAATCCCGCGCTCCACGCCCGAGATGAGCTCCTCGGTGGACGGGCCGTCCGCGGCCGGCTGCAGCGAGACGTTCGCCATCCGCTGCACCGGCACGTGGTCGGGGGAGTCCGCGAAGGCGCAGCCGTTGGAGCGGTCCCGGCCCGTCAACCGGGCCATGCGCCGGTCCAGTTGGTAGCCGACGAGCACGCCGTCCCGGACCAGGTCCCAGGACTGGGCGGCCACCCCCTCGTCGTCGTAGCCCACGGTCGCCAGGCCGTGCTCGGCCGTGCGGTCGCCGGTCACGTTCATGATCTCCGAGCCGTACTTCAGGGTGCCCAGCAGATCGGGGGTGGCGAAGGACGTGCCCGCGTAGGCGGCCTCGTAGCCCAGCGCGCGGTCCAGTTCGGTGGCGTGGCCGATCGACTCGTGGATCGTCAGCCAGAGGTTGGAGGGGTCGACCACCAGGTCGTACGCGCCCGCCTGCACGCTCGGCGCGCGCATCTTCTCCGCCAGCAGGGCGGGGATCTCCGCCAGTTCGGCGTCCCAGTCCCAGCCGGTGCCCGTCAGGTACTCCCAGCCGCGGCCGGCGGGGGGTGCGAGCGTGCGCATCGAGTCGAAGGTGCCGGTGCCCTCGTCCACGGCGACGGCCGTCAGCTGCGGGTACACGCGCACCCGCTGCTGGGTGGTCGTGGTGCCCGCGGTGTCCGCGTAGAACTTGTTCTCCTGCACGGTCATCAGCGAGGCGTCGACATGCGCCACGCCCGCTGCCTGCAGCAGGCGTTCGCTCCAGTCGGTGAGCAGGGCGGTCTTGTCGGCGTCGGGCACGTCGAAGGGATTGATGTCGTAGGCGGACACCCAGGTGCGGTCGGCGTGCACGGGCTCGTCCGCGAGCTCGACCCTCTCGTCGGACCCGGCGGCGGCAATCACCTTGGCGGAGAGCTTCGCCATCGCGACGGCCTGCGAGGCCACCCGCGCGGCGGCGTCCATCGTCAGGTCGACTCCGGAGGCGAAGCCCCATGTCCCGCCGTGCACGACCCGCACCGCGTACCCCAGCTCGGTGGTGTCCGCCGACCCCGAGGGACGGGCGTCGCGCAGCCGCCACGAGGCGCTGCGCACCCGTTCGAGGCGGAAATCCGCGTGCTCGGCGCCCAGCGCCCGGGCACGGGCCAACGCCGCGTCGGCGAGCGCCCGCAGCGGCAGCGCAAGAAACGATTGATCCACTTCGTGGGCCACGAGTGGCCTCCCCTTCTGCCGTGTGCTTCCTCGTAACCGAGGAGTGATGACCGCCACGGGGAAGTCAATCATGGGGCGCGGTGGGTGAAGGGGGTTTCTCGTTTCGGGGTGCTTGGCGAAGCAGCGCGGCGCAGTCGCGGTCCGGGGATGGCCGTTGTCAGTCCAGCCGGCCGGCCTTCACCTCGGTGAGGAACGCGGCCCAGGACGGTATCGGCACCGCGAACGGGGGGCGGGCCGTGTCCTTGGAGTCACGTATGCCGACGTGACTGGTGAGGGCTGCTATCGAGATGCAGCCGGCTCCGTTGTTGTCACCGCTGTAGGAGGATTTGAACCAGGGCTTGGCATCGGGCATTTCAAAGACCTTCCGGGTGGAGGCTGGGGGTTATTCGATCTCTCTCGTCAGCCGGTGCAGAAACTCTGGTGTTTTGGCCGGGCGCAAGGCGCCGTCGCGCATCGCGTCGAACCGGCGGCCGTACTTCGCCACCTCGCGGGGTTTGTCGGACACGGTCATGACCTGTGGGCCGTCTTCCATGGCCACGGAGTCGAGGCGGTCGTCGAAGTCCAGGAGTACGAAGTTTGCGTTTGCTCTGAAGGTGGCGATGTTCAGCGGCAGGATCTGGACGGTCACGTGGTCGAGTTCCGCGATCCGCTCGATCTCCAGGTACTGGTCACGCATGATGTCCGAGTTGCCGATCATGCGGCGCAGCGCGGCCTCACACATGATCACGCGCAGTTCGATGGGGTCGTCTCCTTCGAGGATGCCCTTGCGTTCCATGCGGAGTGCGACGGATTCGTCGACGAACTCAGTCGTCCGTTCCTCTACTGGTTTGGCAGTCGTGAACAGCGCCCGGGCGTATGCCTCGGTCTGCAGGAGACCGAAAACAACCTGCGAGTGCCAGGCGCGCATCGTGCGGGCGTCGGTCTCCAGCCCGGCGTACATCGTCGCCCCTGACGGCATCACGTTCCGGTAGGGCCTGTACCAGTCGTGACTGAGCGACTCGCGGTGGAGCGCCAGCAGGAGTTCCCGGTCGATCTTGTCGGTGACGCCGTACAGCTCCAGCAGGTCCTCCAGGTCGCGGACCCGGGGCAGTTGGTTGTGACCCGTCTCGACGCGGTTGAGCTTCGACTCGGAGCTTTCGATGGCAGCAGCGGCTTGTTTGACGCTGTAACCCCTCTTCTCCCGCAGGCGCCGGAGTTCCTTGCCCAACTCTCGCCGCCGGAACGTCGGACCGCGTCGTGCTGCCACTGACCCCTCCTCGAAGCTTTGTTCCCCGCTGATGCGTGTGTGTACACCGTCGGCGCATCCCTGTTGGCCCTTGGCAAGCCCTTGTTGATGATCGGAGCTCGCATGTCGGCAGTCTTCCACCGCTTGCACATCTCCTGGCAAGCTCTGCCGATGTTTGTCATATGCCAATTTCTGTCGACCTGTCTATTGAGCTTGCGAAGGAAGTCGCCGCTGCAAGACGGTGGTTGAACTGCAAGCCGACCGCCGCCCATTGCTCATCCCCAGGAGCTGTTTCATGCCCGTATGGCCTTACACCGGCATGACCGACGGAGGGCTCCGCTCTCCCCTGCACCGGCGCAAGGAGGGTGAGTCCGAGATCGCGGATGTCATCAGCGTGATCCTGGAAGCCGGACGCGTCCCACCGCCGCCTGGGCAGGTCAGCTCCTCGACCGACAAGCTCAGAAGCTTCATCGGCAAGACGGCTCGCGCCGTCA
Source organism: Streptoverticillium reticulum (assembly GCF_047456005.1). Taxonomy (NCBI): domain Bacteria; kingdom Bacillati; phylum Actinomycetota; class Actinomycetes; order Kitasatosporales; family Streptomycetaceae; genus Streptomyces; species Streptoverticillium reticulum. Next base: position 6,383,382 of record NZ_CP179755.1, read on the forward strand.
GAGCCGCTGCCAAGCAGCTCCCCGAGGGCGACGCACGCCGATGCGTTGTAGCGAAGGCCGTTGACGAAGCCCTGTACTTGGCCGAGCACGGCGATCCCGGCAGCGGATTGCTGAGCGCGTTCGCTTACTGCCGGAGCCTCGCCCAGGCCGCGCAGCAGCTGCGCGGCCTTGAGGAGCAGCTCATTCTGCTCGCCCAGGACAGTTCCACACGCGGTCGGGCCCGCTGAGTAATCTTGGCCAAGACAAAGCAGGGTGAAACGAGGGTGGGGGAGAGGGAGCCGTGGGCGGGGAGTCTCCGGGCGGGAAGCTGCATGCCGAAGCGGAGGTGCTGAAGGCGTTCAAGCGTCGTGCCGACGCCATTCTCGCCAACTACCTGGACTCGGAAGGCGCCCCTGGCCGCATCGCCGAGGCCACTCCCGGAACCGGACACATGGGGCAGAACTTCGCCGAGGTGACTGCCCTCTACGGCGCGTACAACGCTGCCCACGAACGCCTGAAGGCCCTCTCCCAGCTCTTCGCCGACCAGATCGAGGCCCTGGGGACGGCCGTTCTGGGCGCGGGCGTCGGATACGAGAACGTCGACGCCGACCTGCGTGACCGTCTGGTGGCGATCCAGCGCCGCACGCAGGAGCTGTACAACCCGGCACTGGACCCGCATCCGAAGCGGGTCGTCCAACAGCAGGGGACGACGTCCAACGAAGCCCATGGGGCCCACGGTTCGGACAGCAGCAGCGAAGGAGCCATCTGATGACCACTCCTCCTCCGGCTCTGCCTGCCCCGCTCGTCAACCAGCCGGTGAGCGGCCTCACGGTCATGTCCGACTTCGAGGCGAAGTCCCACGTAGAACTGCGCGCCATGGTCGAACACGCGCAGCCGGCGAGGGCTGCCGAAGTGGCCGAGAAGCTGAAGACGGCAGCCGCCGCCATCGAGGAATTCGGCACGCTTCTGCAGACCGAGGCCCTGAGCATGACGTGGGAGGGAGAGGGCGGCGAGGCCTTCCGTACCTGGATGGCCGACCTGGGCAACGCGACCATGCGCCTGGGCAACTTCAGCCGGGGGTCGGGCGAATGGATGGGGCATGCAGCGGACACGCTGAGCCACGTCCACTCGGCCATGCCGGCAGTCTCGACCGACTCCCGCACCACTCTCGACGCCTTCCTCACCTGCAATCCGGCCGGGCCGGGCAATCGTGTCGCTGTGCCGACGCAGTCCGACCAGACCGGCGGCCTGGACCGCGGCGGCCCCACCCAGCAGCAGGCCTACCAGGCCCAGCAGCGCCTGGACGCGGACCGCGCGGAGGCGGCCCGGCTGATGCGACAGCTGGCGGGGTCGTATGCGTGGTCGGCGCACCAGATCCAGTCGTTGCCGGGGGTTACGTTTCCGCCGATGCCGGGGGAATGGTCGAGGAATTTCGACGTCCAACGCATCCCATCGGGTGAGGGTGAGGCGGCCACGGCTCAAACAGGCGCGGGCACGGTGACAGCGGCTTCGGCCATGGGTACCCGGGACTTGTCCAGTACAGGAGGGCACATGCCTGCCGCGCGCCAGGGGTATGCATCTCCAGCTCACGTGGGATATGAGGCCGGGGCGACCCTGCCAGCCGTCAGCATGCCTGATCAGCCGAGCTCTAGTCGTATCGACAGCGTAGCGAGTTTGCCCCACGCCCCAACGGGCGTTCCTGACACCGTGCTGGCGCCACTGCCTGGCGGCGTTGCCCCCAGGACGGCGCCGTTGCCTCCCATAGTTGCCCCGCCGCCCGTAGGGGCCCGCGGGACAGAAGCTGTTCGACCAGGCCAAGGTGCGGCGGGGCCACTGGGCAAAGCAATTGCTGAACCGGGTGGTGCATTGGGACGTGTTTCTCCAAGCCAGCCGTTGCCCAGCGCACCGATCAGCCGTATTCCCGGTGGCTCTGCCGACGGCATCATCGGAGGCCGTCCGTCTCCTCGGGGGACGGGGCAACAGGGCGGAGCGCTGCCGAAAGGCACGGTCATCGGTACTGAACCGGTGCCGGGAGCAGGGAAAGGCCAGGCTCGTGGCCCCGTGCCGCACGCACCAGGTGGGGTTCCAGCATCAGGAAGTGCGGGCAACCGGGCTGCCAATCGTGAGGGCAGGCGTTTGGCAAGCGAGCCCGGCGGGATCGTGGGCGGTCGCCCGCAACAGCAACGTGCCCAGGGCGACAACCGCGCCTTCACTCCGGGCGGGACGGGCTTGATAGGAGACCGGCGGCCTAAACAGCAGCAAGGGCGGACAGGCCGACGCCCTGACTACCTGGTCGAAGACGAAGAGACTTGGGCGAGCGGTGACCGGCGCTCGGTTCCACCGGTCATCGATTGAGCCTGAATACGGGCCACCATGAGGACTTGCATGCTTAGCATCACCATGAGGCACACCAGGAGTTGGCTCGTCGCGGGAACGGCTCTGCTGTTTGTCGGCGTAGTTGGTGCACAAGCTCAGGCCGACACGATTCGCTCCAAGGAGTGGTACCTCGACGCGATGCACGCGGAAGAGATGTGGAAAACAAGCACGGGGTCCGGAGTCACTGTTGCAGTGATCGATTCTGGCGTCGACGCTGATCTGCCCGACCTACGAGGTCAAGTCCTTGACGGTAAGGATTTTTCGGGTCTGCCAGGCAACGCACACACCGATACCAGCGGCCACGGCTCGCAGATGGCCTTGTTCGTTGCGGGTACGGGTAAGGGTGCGGGGACGCTCGGTCTGGCACCCGGTGCAAGGATCCTTCCAGTGCGCGCCCTGGGCTCCGACATCTTCAAGACAGATTCCGCGCTTGCTTCTTCCATCCGCTACGCTGCCGACTCGGACGCAAAGATCATCAACATGTCCCTTGGGAGCCCGACTTACAACCCTGCAGTGGCGGAAGCCGTTAAATACGCTCTGGGTAAGGGCAAGCTCCTTTTCGCCTCTGTCGGTAACACAGGGGACAAGGGCAATCTTGTAGAATACCCGGCTGCCTACCCCGGCGTCGTGGGTGTGGCCGCGGTCGATCGAGAGATCAAAGCCGCGTCATGGTCGCAGAGCGGGCCGGAGGTCGATCTTGCCGCTCCCGGCACGGAAATGGTGGCCCCCTGCGCTGACGGGACATCTGATGTCTGCATCGTCAAGGGCACCAGCGGCGCCAGCGCCATCGCCGCCGCCTCCGCCGCCCTCATCTGGTCCGCCCACCCGAACTGGACCGGCAACCAGGTCCTCCGTGTCCTCATCAACACGGCCGGCGGCCCCAAGAGCGGCGAAAAGCGCAGCGACACCCTGGGCTACGGCGTAGTCCGCCCCCGCATCGCCCTCCAAAACCCGGGCGACCCGGGACCACCCGATGTGAGCCCGTTGCCGGACGCCTCCGCGGTGATTCCCGGCACCAGTGCTGGCGGTGCGAAGCATGAGCGGTCCGCCGCGGCCAACGGTTCAGAGGATGATGGCCTGTTGTCGCGGCGAAACCTCCTGGCGGCAGGAATCGCTGTAGCGGCTGCCTTGGCCATTGCTGGTTCCGTACTCATCGCACGGAACCGAAAACCTCGATCATAACCTCCAGATGTGTCGAAACCACTGGACTCGGACCGATTCAATAGCTAGTTGGTGCCGCGCAGCGGTCCGAACTGCGAGGGAGAGTGATGGTCTCCTGTGTCTTCGTGCCAAAGGCATTGTGCTGCGAGTACGTATCCTTCACCGTCGTTTAGCAGGAACAGGGAACCATGCTTAAGTTGCGAGGCGTCGGATCCCAGGATTTCGTCGCGCTCCCCTTGTGTTGCATGACGGATGCTCAGTCGCTCGTAGCTAGGTTTGAGGTGCATCAAGTCGACGGCAGGGAATGCGACATCGATTCGTGTCGAATAGCGTTGCGAGTGGTAGCTCCTCAGCAGGAGAACGGAGTGGCTCACCGAGTACTGCCACACCTGAAACTTTCGATTCCATGAAGCAATTTCTTGCATGTTATCTCCTCGGCCAGTGATCAGGCTCTGGTACCTTCACCGGTTTTCCGTTCTCGTAGAACGTGATGCTATCCCATGTGCGGTCTTGGAGGCGTACCGCCTTTCCGACATGGTACATTTCTCGCTCTGTTGCAAACCAATTATCTCCCATGCCTTGTTTGTAAGCGTTCATGAATCGCTCTGCAGGGGTCGACCCAGAGAATCCGTCCATGACGATGTGCAGGTGCACGTTCGGATCATGTGCGGCAGCCCGTACCTGCGACTCGAATCCCTGCCAGTCGTCGAGGTAGTGTGTGAATCCGTTACTGTCGGCAAAATCGCGAAGGCCCTCCTCGCGGATTCCGAGCGCAACGTTTTGTGGGCATGCCGAGAGCCCCAGCGGATCCGCCCAAGTATGCGGATTGTGTACATACCACACCGGATTCGGCGCCGCCACCAACCCCAGTGGATCCGGAGACGTATACCGCCCCGTCTCCGGGTCGTAGTGGCGGTGGAAGTTGTAGTGGAGTCCCGTCTCCGGGTCGAAGTATTGGCCCGGGAAGCGCAGGGGCGTGTATGCCGTGCTGTCGCGGGCCCAAGTCGTCGTGCCCCAGAGGGTGGTGCGGGTGTGCCAGGCGATCGTGCCCGATTCGTCGACGAGTTCGCTCGGGGTGCCCACCAAGTCGGTGACGATCGCGAAGAAACGGCTGTCGATTTCGCGTTGCGGGGCGTCGGCAGCCGATATGCGTTCCGTCTGCGCGACGGGGCGCAGGCCGTCGTGGTCCCACGTCAGCGTGACCGGGTTGGGGAAGTCGCGGGAGACCGTAGTCTGTTCCGTCAGCGTCGGGCCGTCCCAGGTGAAGTCCACCTGTTCCGCCACCTCGCCCGTATCCGTCAGGCGCTGCTTCGATATTCGGCGGCCCAGCGGGTCGTACAGGTAGCGCCAGCGCGTGCCGTCCGGTGTGGTCACCGCGCGGAGGCGGTCCTCCGCGTCCCACTCGTAGCGCCACGTGTCCGGCCTGCGTGACAGGCGGACCTTCTGGCGCAGGATCACCCGCCCCTGCGCGTCGTGTTCGTAGCGCACCGTTCCCGCGCGCTTGATGAGCGTGCCGGAGTACGCGCGCGTACCCTGCGCCTCCGCGCCCGGGTGTGCGGCCGGCCAGCTCGCCTGCGTCTGGTTGCCCGCCGCATCGTACGCATAACGTTCCTGCCAGCCCGGCTCGTCGACCGACGTCACCCGGCCCACCGCGTCCAGCTCGAAGTGGCGGTCGTTCTCCGTCGTCAGGTAGCCGTCACGGCGGTAGGTGTACGCGCGGTGAAGCCCCGCCGTCAGCGATTGCGTCGTCACGCGGCCCGCCGCATCCCACGAGTGCGTGAGTGTGACGTTCGCGCCGAAGTGGCGAGCGACCTCGCGGCCCGCCGCGTCGTGTTCGATGTCGAAGGTGTGGCCCGACGCTGTCAGGGACGTGGGGCGGCCTGCTGCGTCATACGTCCACCTGCTCACTGCGCCGCTCGGCGTGATACGTCGGGCGCGGCGGCCCAGCTCGTCATAAGTGAACGTGAGCGTGCGGCCGTTGGTCGTCTCCGACTTGATGCGGCCCAGGCGGTCGCGGCGGTGGACCAGGGTCGCGTCCGGGCCCGTCGCCTCCAACAGGCGCCCGGCCGCGTCGTGCACGTACGTCGTCACCGCACCGTCGGCGGTCTTCGCCACCACGCGGCCCAGCACGTCGTGTTCGTATGTCGTCGTCTGACCGAGCCCGTTCGTCCGGGCCGTGAGTTGGCCCGCCGCGTCACGCCCGTACGTCAGCGTGCGGCCGTCGAAGTCCGTCTCGGAGGCGAGGTGTCCCGCCGGGTCGTACGCGTACGACCACGTCAGCCCCTGCGGGTTGGTGACCCGCGTGAGCCGGAGTTGCGCATCGTGCGTGAACTCGTGGCGCACGCCGTCGGGGCCCGTCCGGGCGCTGAGCAGGTCGAAGTGGGTGTATTCGTACCGCGTCACGCCGCCGATGGCATCGGTGTGCGTAGTGCAGTTGCCCTCGCCGTCGTACGTCCACGACTCCTCCGCGCCGTCGGGGGCGACGCGGCGCAGCAGCCGGCCCTCCACCGACCACTTCATGCGGGTCGTCGCGCCCAGCGGGTCGACGACGGCCGTCACGCGGCCCCACGGATCCCGGCGGTAGCTGGTCACCCCGCCCAGCGGGTCGGTCACCTCCATGACCAGGCCCGCCGCGTTGCACCGCAGCCGCGTCGTGTTGCCCAGCGCGTCGGTGACAGCAGCCGGCCGGCCGCGGTCGTCGTACGCGTAGTGGGTGACGGCCCCCGCCGGGTCCGTCACCGTCGTGCGGCGGCCCGCCTCGTCGTACGTCTGCCGCCAGACCGATCCGTCCGGATTCGTCACCGTCTCCGGCAGGCCGAGCGCGTTGTACGACGCCTGTGCCTCGCGGCCGTCCGGGCGGACGACGGCCGTTGTCCGCCCGTCGCCGTCATAGCGGTACTCCGTCGTGCGGCCCAGCGCGTCGGTGCGGGACAGCAGCCGGTCGTGACGGTCCCAGCGCAGGCGGGTGACGGCGCCCAACGGGTCGGTCTGACCGACGAGTTGCAGGGCGTCGTTGAAGACGTGGCGCGTCGCGTGACCCAACGCGTCGGTGACGGTGGTGACCCGCAGGCCCGTTGCCGGGTCCGGCTCGGCGTAGTCGATACTGCAGCGCATGTGGCTGTCGACGCCGGACTCGTACACGCAGCGGTCGCGGTCGTCGTACGCGTAGTCGTAACGGCTGCCGTTGCGGTCGGTCCAGGACACGACGCGGCCGCGATCGTCGTAGGCGAAACGCAGGGGCTCGCCCGAGGAGTTGACGACTCCGGTGAGGTTGCCGTCGGTGTACTCGTAGCGGATCAGTTCGGCATCGCCGCCGCCACCAGGCTCACCGCCCACCAAGTGCAGGGCGGTGATGCGGCCTCGGTCCGTCGTGATGCGGATCCGGTAGCCCGCCTCGTGGGCGATGGCCAGCGGCGTGCCGTCCGCCGCGTACTCGAAGGAGATCCAGTGGCCGTTGCGGTCCGAGATCTGTTCCAGGAGCGCGAGTTCGTCGTCGTACGGCATGAAGTGCCACGTCAGACCCCGCAAGGGGTCGGTGATGGCGGAGCTGCCGTCCGCCTCCCGGGTGAGCGGCCAGCGGGGGCCTGCCGTCGGCAACACCGGTACGCCCGGCGCCGGGTGCGGGTAGGACAGCAGCATGCCGTCCTCGCCCACGAAGACGACGCCCTCGGAGTCGGTCTCCAGCCGCTGGTCCGCCGTGCTCGACCAGCTCGGGCCGAACCACACGCCTGCCCGGTAGCCGGACTGGACCCTGCGGTGGAAACGCAGGGGAAGCGCGCCCGGAAGCGTGACGTCCGTCTGCGGCAGGAACATCCGGCCCGTGGCGAGATCCACCGGGTCGGTGCCGTCGGTGCACTTGGCCTTCTCCTCGCGCCCGGCATCGCGCGCGCCGTGCGGGCCGTCCGATACGTGCCCGCGCGCCGCCCCGCTCTCCGCGCCCTCGCGCCCCGCGTTCTGCGCGGCCTTCCGGGCACCGGCCTCCGCCGCTTCCTCGCCTCCGTGCTTGGCCGCGCTGATCGCGACGCGTTCGCCTGCCGAGGCGCCCGCGCTGCCGCCGCCGCTGAGGAAAGCCATGGCCACGTTGCCGACCAGGCGGCCACCGGCCTCTGAGGAGTCCTTGCCCCAGCCGTCCCCGACGAGCGTGGCAGGCAGGCGTTCCGGATGGGAGGCCAACGAGAGGATGCCCGCAGCTGCGTTGGAGACGGTGCCCAGGAATTCCGCGGGGTGGGTGATGTTATAGGGGTCGGTGGGGTTGAGGCTACGGGCGAACTTCACCATGTCCGTGCCCGAGCGCACGACGCCCCCTGCGAGGTGCATGTACTCGATGGCACCGCCGTCCTTCAGATCCAGCGCATCCGCATTCATGCGCTGGGTGAAAGCCGGCTTCCGCGGCGCCTGCCCGACAGCGGCGTGGACCTTCGCCTGCGCCTCCGCACCCGCCGTATTGCGCTGCTTGCGCGCCTCGGTCAGGATGCGCTGAGCCTCCGCCATGTCCGCTTTGCCCGGCTTGCCGGGGTCGGACGGGCGGGGGCCGGGGTCCTGGTGCGCGTCGAGCTTCGCGTTGTACGCATCGGCCTTGGCGTTGTAGTCGTCAACGGCCTTCTTGTTCGCTTCGCGGCCCTTCTTGTGGAGGCGAATCGCCTCCTCGGCCTGGCGCTGCGCCCACTCGACCGTGTGCGCGTACGCCTCCAGCGCCCCCGCCGCCGTCTCGCAGGCGTCGGCCGCGTGCGCCCACTGCTGGGAGTGCTCCACGAACTTCGCCGTGAACGCCTCGGAGCCCTCGCCCTTCCACCCCGTGGCACGGATCTTCTGCAGGCCTCCGTGGACGGAGTCCAGGGACGTGTGGAACGAACGCAGGTGCTTCGCGGTGGCGTTGATCTTCGCCGTGTCGCCGTGGACGAGTTGTCTGGGGTCCTCGGTGCGGCCGAGCTCCTGTTCGCCGACCGTCGCTCCCAGGTCGGAGGCCACGTGATCGCCGAGGCTCTCGACCTTGCGCGCCATGGAGTGCGCGCCCGCCTTGTCGAGGACCTCGGCGGCATGGTCGGTGGTCCACTCGACGGCCTCACCGGCCTTCTTCCCGCCCCGGTCCCACTTGTCCTCGAGCCAGTCGCCCGCCTTGTCGACGCTGTGCCCGATGCCGTGCTCGATGCCGTCGAAAACGCCCATCAGCCCTGTTCCCCGCCGCCGTTCAGCTTCCTCGCCGTGCGGAACGCCACGCCCATGGGCGTCGCGCCGCCCGTCTCGGCGCTGTCCATGAGGTCGTCGGCCGTGCGCGACCAGACCCGTTCGGCGTTCTGCGCCTGTTGCTTGACGGAACCGGCACTGAAGTCGGCGTCGCGGGCCTGCGTGAAGGCGTTGTCCGAGGCCACCTGGCCCCAGGACATGTTCTCCACCTGCTCCTCGCTCAAGTGGGGGTTGCCCATACCGGCGTTGGCGACGACCTTCATCGTGCCGGAGAGGTACGAGTCGACCTCGTGGTAATAGCCCGCCGACAGGTGCACGCGCTCGGCGAATGCGTTTGCGTCCTGCAGCAGAGCCCGGATGCCCCACTCCCAGCGGTCGCAGAAGTCGTCGAGGGCGGAGGTCAGACCTTCGTGGCCGGACTCCAGACCGGACAGGGAGAGTTCGGAGAAGCCGCGCCCCACTGCCGCCTCGCCCGGCGTGCCGATGGACTTCAGCTCGCCGATCGTCGCGTTGATGCCGCGTGTGATGCCGTCGAGAGCTTCCTTGTTCGCTTCCAGGTCCCCGCTCACTGCGCGCCCTCCGGGCTGTCCACGCCGTCCACTGCCGCGTGCTCGGGGACGATGCCCGCCACGGGCGGGAACAGCATCGGGCGTTCGCCGGCGACGTCCAAGGCCACACCGGCCGGGCCGTCCACCGCCGGTACGACGACGTCGAGCAGGCGGGCGCCGAGGACGGAGCGGTACTCCCGGTCCGCGGGCGTGCCCGCGGCAGCCGCGCCGTGTGCGGCGGCAAAGCGTGCCAGGGCGGTCTCGTCCGTGAACGCGCAGATCCAGCGGATGCCGCCGAACTCCACGGACCACAGACCGCCCGCCTCGTCCAGCGGCACGAGAACGGCCGTGCGCCGCAGCTCCCCGATCATGGCGGCCGGATGGCCCTGCCCGGCGTGGACTGCGGCAACCTGCTCGACGAGCGCCCCTGCCGGCACCCCTGTCCGCGGTGGCGACGGCGACTGTGACGGCAACACGTTCGGCTCTCCCCCCGTTTCCCCCGTTCCGGCCTCACGGCACCGTACACAACGAGGCAGCGGCGGCCGTCGTGTGCGGGGCGCTTCCCCCGGACCGGCGCGTGGACCGGTGCGCTTCTGTAGAGATCCAACAGCATCCCCCGCGCGCCCCTGTCGCTGCTCGATTGTCTCTCCGGCGATCTCACCCGATACGTTTCGTTGTATTCGTTGTATCCAGCACTACCGATCGAACGAAACGGAAGGGTGATCCCTTGAGCCGCTCGGTTCTCGTCACAGGAGGAAACCGGGGCATCGGCCTCGCCATCGCCCGCGCCTTCGCCGAGGCGGGCGACAAGGTCGCCTTCACGTACCGCTCGGGAGAGCCCCCGGCCGCCCTGACGGAGCTGGGATGCCTCGCCGTGAAGTGCGACATCACCGACCCCGAGCAGGTCGAGCAGGCCTACAAGGAGATCGAGGAGAAGCAGGGCGCGGTCGAGGTGCTGGTGGCCAACGCCGGCGTCACCCGCGACCAGCTGCTGCTGCGGATGTCCGAGGAGGACTTCACCTCGGTGCTGGAGACCAACCTGACCGGCACCTTCCGGGTCGTCAAGCGTGCGTCGAAGGGCATGCTGCGGGCCCGCAAGGGACGCGTGGTGCTGATCTCGTCCGTCGTGGGCCTGATGGGCTCCGCGGGCCAGGCCAACTACGCCGCCTCCAAGGCCGGCCTGGTCGGCTTCGCCCGTTCGCTCGCGCGCGAGCTGGGCTCCCGCAACATCACCGTCAACGTGGTCGCCCCCGGTTTCGTCGACACGGACATGACCCGTGTGCTGACCGACGAGCAGCGGGAGAGCATCACGAGCAAGGTGCCGCTCGCGCGCTACGCGCAGCCCGAGGAGATCGCCGCCTCGGTCCGCTTCCTCGCCTCCGAGGACGCCGCATACATCACCGGAGCCGTCGTTCCCGTCGACGGCGGATTGGGCATGGGTCACTGATCGACATGAGTGGAATCCTCGCAGGCAAGCGCATCCTCGTCACGGGTGTCCTCACCGAGTCCTCGATCGCCTTCCAGGCCGCCAAGGTGGCCCAGAACGAGGGCGCCGAGGTCGTCCTCACCGGCTTCGGCCGGCTCTCCCTGGTCGAGCGCATCGCCAAGCGCCTCCCCAAGGAGGCCCCGGTGATCGAGCTGGACGTCACCAACCAGGAGCACCTCGACGGGCTGGCGGACAAGGTCCGCGAGCACCTGGGCGAGGACGCCCGCCTCGACGGCATCGTGCACTCGATCGCCTTCGGCCCGCAGGGCGCCTTCAACTTCCTCGAGGGCACCTGGGAGGACGTCTCCACGGCCGTGCAGGTCTCGGCGTACTCCTACAAGTCGCTGGCCATGGCCCTGCTGCCGCTGATGGGCGAGGGCGCCTCCATCGTGGGCCTGACCTTCGACGCGCAGATCGCCTGGCCGAAGTACGACTGGATGGGCGTGGCCAAGGCGGCCCTGGAGTCCACCAACCGCTACCTGGCCCGCGACCTCGGCCCCAAGGGCATCCGCTGCAACCTGGTCTCGGCCGGCCCGATCAAGTCGATGGCCGCCAAGTCCATCCCGGGCTTCGAGGAGCTCGCGGACGTGTGGAACCACCGCGCCCCGATCGGCTGGGACCTGGCCGACCCGGAGCCGGCGGGCCGCGGCGTGGTCGGCATGCTGTCCGACTTCTTCCCGCGCACGACGGGCGAGATCGTGCACGTCGACGGCGGCGTGCACATGATGGGCGCCTGACCCCCTCCGGGGAGGTCTGCAACGGCCGCGGGGCCGTCCACCGCTCGGTGGACGGCCCCGCGGCCGTTGCAGACCGTGCTGCCGCTGCGTGTGTTCGATTCGAGAGCCGTTCGAGTCGAGAACTGCGCCCGCGGCCCGCACACTGGGGGGACCGGAAGGTTCCGACGGGCATCCGTGGCGAGGAGGTGCGGCATGGCATCCCGTTCCGCATCCCGTTCCGCATCCCGTTCCGCATCGCGCTCCGCATCCCCCTGCGCATTCCCCTTCCGCCGGACGGCGGCGCTCCTGCTGGCGGCCTGGGCCGTGGCCGGCTCCGGCGCCGCGGCCGCCGTGCCCGTCGCCCCGCACCGCTCCGTACGGGCCGGGCAACCACTTGAGGCGGAGTGCAGCGCACGCATCGACGGCTCCCGCGCCGTCGCCGACTGCTTCAACGCCAACGCCACCCCCGACCGGGTCCAGCTGCACGTCCAGTGCGCCCGGTGGTGGGACCCCGGCATGGACACCGCCACCGTCACCGTGGAGCCCGCCCGGCACGTCTCCCTCGCACAGCGGTGCTGGCTGGAGATACGCCAGGCCTGGGTGAGTCACCTGCCCGGGTGAGGACCCCGCGCGAAGGGATGGGACACTGTGCGCATGCCCGTGCTCGAGCCCAATCCCCAGAACGGCCAGAAGGCCCTGCTGACCATCCTCGGCGTGATGCTCGGCATCACCGTGGTCATCGCCATCGTCGCGACGCTCGCCTCTCCCTGACCCCGGTGCCGGCCCGGCCCCGAGCCCCCGACCCCGACCCGGTCGCCCTGATCCCCTAGGGGATGGTGGGGACAGCCCCAGGGTCGAGTGGGTGGGGTACCGGATGGGAGACCGAGGCGGCGCTCCGTAGGTTCGTAGTACACCGCGACACGGCGGTGGACCGAACACACGGAGGCGATCCCATGGCTGCCGGACGGCAGGCGCACACCCCCGGCACGACGCAGGCCGGACTGCCGTGGTGGGCCCTGGTGCTGCCCGCGGTCGCCTTCCTGGCGCTGTTCTCCCTGCTCGCCCCGAGCGCCTCGGCGAACACCGGGGAGGGGGCGGGCCGGCCGGGCAGCGGCTCGCTCATACGCGTCGTCCAGCTCGTACAGCACGCAGTCGAACACCGCGCGCCGTGAGCTCCGGCGCTCAGCGGCGCTTCGCCACCCTGTGGGGGCAAGCCTCCCAACACCCCGCGCCTCGCCGCCCGTTTCGTGCGAAGCTGGACGCCATGAGCGCCGAACCGACCCGCAGGATCGTCCTTCTCCGGCATGCCAAGGCCGACTGGCCCGATGTCGACGACCACGACCGCCCCCTCGCGGAGCGCGGCCGCAAGGACGCCCCGGCCGCCGGACGCTGGCTCGCCGGTTCCGGCATCCCCCTCGACCTGGCCCTCTGTTCGACCGCCGCCCGCACCCGCGAGACCTGGAAGCTCGCCGCCCACGAGCTGGAGCGCCGCCCCCGCACGGTCTACGAGGAGCGGATCTACGAGGCCTCGGCGGGCGAGCTCATCGCCCTGGTCAACGAGATTCCCGACGAGGTCGGCGACGTCCTGCTCATCGGGCACAACCCCGGCATGCACGCGGTGGCCGACGCCCTGGCCGGCAGCGCGGAGGGCGACGCCCTGGCCCGGATGAACCGTTCGGGCTTCCCCACCTCCGCCATCGCGGTGCTCGCGGTCACCGGCTCCTGGAAGTCCGTGGAGCACAGCAGCGCCCGCCTGGTCTCCTTCTGGACGCCGCACCCCAAGTAGGACGTCGCCGCAGGACGCTGCCCCGGCTGCGCGTGCGGCCTCACTCGTGGGTGTTGGCCGCCTCGACCTCTTCGCGGGTGACGCCGAGCAGATAGAGCACCGTGTCCAGGAAGGGCACGTTCACCGCGGTGTGCGCCGCCTCCCGCACCACGGGCTTGGCGTTGAACGCCACGCCCAGGCCTGCCGCGTTGAGCATGTCCAGGTCGTTCGCACCGTCGCCGACGGCCACGGTCTGATCGAGCGGCACCCCGGCCTCCGCCGCGAACCGGCGCAGCAGCCGGGCCTTGCCGGCCCGGTCCACGATCTCCCCGGTGACCCGGCCGGTCAGCTTCCCGTCCACTATCTCCAGGGTGTTGGCGGACGCGAAGTCCAGCCCCAGCCGCTCCCGCAGATCGTCGGTGACCTGGGTGAAGCCGCCCGAGACCACGCCCACCTGGAAGCCGAGCTTCTTCAGCGTGCGGATCAGCGTCCGGGCGCCGGGGGTGAGCCGCACCTCGGCGCGCACCTTGTCCACGACCGACTCGTCCAGCCCGGCCAGCAGCGCCACCCGGGCGTGCAGCGACTCCTCGAAGTCCAGCTCGCCGCGCATCGCCCGCGCGGTGACCTCCGCGACCTCGGCCTCGCAGCCCGCGTGCGCCGCGAACAGCTCGATGACCTCGTCCTGGATGAGCGTCGAGTCGACGTCCATCACCACCAGCCGCTGCGCGCGCCGCTGCAGCCCGGCCGCGACGACCGCCACGTCCACGCCCAGCTTGGCGGCCTCCAGGGCCAGGACGGTGCGCAGGGCCTCGGTCTCGGTGCCGGACACCGCGAACTCCACGGCCGTCACCGGGTACTTGGCGAGCCGGAAGATACGGTCGATGTTGCCGCCGGTGCCGGTGATGCAGGCCGCGATGGCGGCCGTCGACTCGGCGGTGAGCGGGTGCCCGAGCACGGTGACGTGGGAACGGCCCACGCCGCGCGGCCGGTTGTCGCCCCGGCCCGAGATGATCTCGGTCTGCAGCCGCATCGAGTCCGCCCAACTGTGCACGGTGGAACGGAGTTCGCCCTCCGTCGCCCCCTCTGCCGTCGGCGCGGTGACCAGGGCGCACAGGGTGATCCGGCCCCGGGTCACGACCTGCTCGATGTCGACGACGTCCACCGCGAAGGCGGCGAGGGTGTCGAAGAGGCCGGCGGTGATGCCCGGCCGGTCCTTGCCGAAGATCTTGACGAGCAGAGTGGGGGCGTCGTCACCGGGGACGGCGTTGGCAGGCGGTGTCTGCGATGCGCTCATGGTGCCCCCTACGGTATCCGGCCCCCAGCGGGCCCCGCGCAGCGGGAGCGCCTGTACTGCGTCTGCAGGTCGGCTGTGGTTGCTCGCGCCCACGCGGCGGAGCCGCATCATCTGACAGCCCCGCGGCCCTTACGGGGCCCGGTTTTACGGGGCGCCCGGTGGAGGCGACGGCGGCGGGGTTTCGCCCGGTGGGCGGCGGGGCCTGCGGGGCGGGGGCATCGGCTGCCCCGTGCGGGTCGGGAGGTCGGACGGGGCCTCGCCGGGCGGATGCAGGTACGGGTTGGTGTCGCCGCTTGAGGGGCGGTACGACGAGGACGGGTGGTACGGGCCCGGCAGATGGGCCAGATCGGGGTACGTCCGTGCAGCACGGCTCCCGGGCGCGGAACGTACGGCCCTGCGGCCCGCCGTGCCCGTCACGCAGGCCAGCAGCGCCCCGACCGCCCCCGCGGCGCACCCCCAGAACGCCCCCAGCAGCAGCGCCGACGGCACACTTCCGGCCAGCTCCAGGCCGGCCCCGGCGGCGTCGATGCCCAGCACCGACAGACCGGCGTCCGCCGTCAGCCGGGTCGCCAGCACCAGCAGCGGCAGGGCCACGGCTGTGGCCGCCCCGAGCGACAGCGCGCACCGTCCCGCGAAGGCGGCGGTCCGTGCACCGTCGCGCGGGGTGCGGACGGCCGTGAGCACCCCGGCCGTCAGCATCAGAAGCACGCTCCCCACGGTCAGCAGCCACACCAGCGGATCCAGATCCGCGAGCCGGCCGACCGAAATCGCCGCGTCGGCCTGCCCCTTCAGTAGTTTGTCCAGCGGGTCGGGCAGCAGCTGCAGCAGCGATCCGCTCGCCGTGCCGCGCCAGGGCACGAGCAGGCCCAGGGGCACCCCGGTCCACACCCCGTTCGGCGCCCCCAGCAGCGCGGCCCCCAGCACCCGCCGGGGGTGGCCGTCGGCCGCGGCCGCGGCCACCGCCGCGGCCAGGCCCGCCACGACCGCCAGCACCAGCACCGTGCACACCGCCGAGGCCGCCGGGCGGACGCTGCGGTGCAGCGCGGACCAGGCCACCGGGAGCCGGGCCCGGCGGGAGGCCAGCACGGCGATCAGCAGGACGGCCAGCACCCACACCGCACCGCCGAGCAGCGAGGGCCCGGTGCGCACCGAGAAGCCGACCGAGGCCTTGGCCTTGGCGAGCCCGGAGATGCGGTCGGCCAGCCCGCCGCCGATGTTCCCGATGTCCCCCAGGCCCGGGATCTGCAGGCCCCCGCTGCCGCCCGTGGAGCCCAGCCCCATGCTGCTGCCGTCGAAGGTGACCGTGGACGATCCGGCCCAGGCCAGCCCGCCCAGCAGCAGGACGAACAGCAGGGCGACCGCGCCCGCCCGCGCGGCCAGTTCCGTGCCGCGCAGGGCGGCCCCGGCCGGGCGCAGGGAGCGGGCGAAGATGCCGCCGAGCAGCAGTGCCCCCACCAGACTCACGCCCAGTGGCGCGAAATCGATGGTGGTGTGCGCACCGGTGCCGGTCAGCCCGAAGGCCTCGACCGAGCCCGACGGAGTGACCGAGCCGCCGACCGCCAGCACGACCACGGCGGCGGTCATCGGCCCCAGCCGTCCCGCGGCGTCCGCCCCGAGCAGATGCAGACCGAGTGCCGCAATTCCCGCCATGGCGAGAAAAGCCCAGCTCACAGCCGCTATGGAAGTAAGGAGCAGATCTGCGCCGAAAGCTGCGCGCCTGCCACTGGTGATGGTCATTGCGCCCCCCGGTCCATACCAGTTGCCCGGATGCTGGTGATCCGTACCATCCATGGGCTGTTACTACTCTCCGGGCGACTTTCGGATCGGTCAACGGTGCCTGTTACACGGCTGCTTCAGTCCCCGACTTTCGGTCGGGGGACTGTGCCTGAAATAGTTCCTCCCGATGTTCGCCATCCCTAGACTCCCTGTGCAGGGGGCTCATCGGGGGACAAGTAGTGGGGCATGGAGTGCCGGAACTCGTACTGGAATTGAATGGACAGACCTGGACGCTCGATCCGTCCAGGTCGTACACCCTGGGTCGTGATCCGCAGGGTGACATGGTGCTGGAGGACGCCCGGGTGTCGTGGCGGCACGCCACCGTGCGCTGGGGCGGCCACAGTTGGGTCATCGAGGACCAGGGCAGCACCAACGGCACCTATGTGCAGGGCCAGCGCATCCATCACATGGAGATCGGCCCCGGCTCCGCCGTGCACCTCGGCAACGCCACCGACGGTCCGGTGATGCACCTGAGCGCGGCAGTGGCCGCGGCCCCGGCCGCGGACCTCTACAACGCGCAGACGGCCATGGCCGCGCCGCAGCAGCACCAGGCGTACCAGACGCCGGTGCAGCAGCCGGGTCACGACTGGGCCGCCCAGTCCCACCAGGCGCAGCACCCGCAGCAGTCCGGCTGGGTGCAGCCGCAGGCCCAGCAGCACCAGCAGCCGCAGGCCTACGTTCCGCAGCAGCAGGCGGCCCCGGCCGTGCAGCCGCAGCAGCCGTCCGCCGGTGCCGCGGGCGCGGCGCCCGCGCAGGGCGGCGACCGCAGCCCGACCAGCTTCCACCAGATGGCGGTCGGCCGGGTCATGCGCATCGGTCGTGCCCTGGACAACGAGCTGGTCGTCTCCGACCTCCAGGTCTCCCGCCACCACGCGGAGTTCCGGGCCACCAGCGACGGCCGCTTCGAGATCGTCGACCTCGGCAGCCACAACGGCACCTTCGTCAACGGTCAGCCGGTCAGCCGGCAGATCATCGGCCCCCACGACACCGTCGGCGTCGGCCACTCCACCTTCCGCCTCGTCGGCGACCGGCTGGAGGAGTTCGTCGACACCGGCGACGTCTCCTTCTCCGCGCGCCACCTGACCGTCACGGTCGACGGCGGCAAGCAGATCCTCAAGGACGTCTCCTTCGGCGTCCCGGAGAAGTCGCTGATCGCCGTCATCGGCCCGTCCGGCTCCGGCAAGTCCACCCTGCTCAAGGCGCTCACGGGCTACCGCCCCGCCAACCAGGGCGACGTCCTCTACGACAACCGGAACCTCTACAAGCAGTTCGCCGAGCTGCGCCAGCGCATCGGTCTGGTCCCGCAGGACGACATCCTGCACAAGGAGCTCACCGTCCGGAAGGCGCTGCGCTACGCGGCCAAGCTCCGCTTCCCCGGCGACACCGCGCCCGCCGAGCGCGAGGCCCGCATCGACGAGGTGCTGCGCGAGCTCAAGCTCGACATCCACAAGGACAAGAAGGTCACCGCCCTCTCCGGCGGCCAGCGCAAGCGCGTCTCGGTCGCCCTGGAGTTGCTGACCAAGCCGTCGCTGATCTTCCTGGACGAGCCGACCTCCGGCCTCGACCCGGGCATGGACCGCGACGTCATGCAGCTGCTGCGCGGCCTGGCCGACGACGGCCGCACCGTCCTGGTGGTCACGCACTCCGTGGCGGAGCTGGCGCTCTGCGACAAGCTGCTGGTCATGGCGCCCGGCGGTTCGGTCGCCTACTTCGGCCCGCCGGAGGAGGCGCTCAACTTCTTCGGCTACGAGACCTGGGCCGACGTCTTCTCGGCCTTCGAGAACTACCGCGACTACGACTGGGCGGGCCGCTGGAAGGGCTCGCAGCACTACCAGATGTACGCGGCCGACATCGACGCCGTCGCCCCGCAGTCCGTGCACGTCCAGCCGCAGAGCCCGCCGAAGGCGCAGAGCTGGGGCTCGCAGCTGTGGACGCTGATGCGCCGCTACGTCTCGGTCATCGCCTCCGACCGCGGCTTCATCGGCCTGATGCTCGTGCTCCCCGCGGTGCTCGGCGGCGTGAGCTGTGTGATCCCCTCCGACTACGGCCTCGGCGCCCCGGACCCACGGCACTTCAACCAGGACGCCGGCACGATCATGCTGATCCTCGCGGTCGGCATGTGCTTCTCGGGCGCCGCCAACTCCGTCCGAGAACTGATCAAGGAACGGGTGATCTACGAACGGGAACGGGCCGTCGGCCTCTCCCGCTCCGCGTACCTGATGTCCAAGGTCATCGTCCTCGGACTGATCACCGCCCTGCAGGGCGTCATCATCTCCGCCATCGGCTTCTCGATCCGCAAGATGCCGAAGGAGGGCGTGATCCTCAAGAGCCTTCCGGCCGTCGAGCTGTGCCTGGTGATCATCGCGCTCGGCTTCACGTCGATGATGATCGGCCTCGTGATCTCCTCGCTGGTGAAGACCGCCGAGAAGACCATGCCGCTGCTGGTCATGTTCGCCATCGTCCAGGTGGTGTTCACCGGCATCATGTTCAAGATCTACGACTCGCCGGGCGTCGAGCAGGTCGCCTGGCTGATGCCCTCCCGCTGGGCGATCGGCGCCGCCGCCGCGACGCTGGACCTGTCGCACATCATGGCGCCGATGGACAAGAGCAACCACGACAACCTCGACCCGCTCTGGACGCACAGCGCCGCGCAGTGGGGCATCGACGTGGTCGTGCTCATCGCGCTCGGAGTGATCTGCGGATTCGCGGTCTCGCGCCTGCTGCGCCGTCACGAGCCGGAAGTCATGCGCAAGTGACGATTGCTCACGTATAACGCCGGAGGGCGGTGTTCCCGAATATCGGGAACACCGCCCTCCGGCGTTTCTGCGGCCGTGCCGAAGAAAAGGATCAGTAGGCCGAGTTCACGTTGTCCATCGAACCGTAGACCTTGGCCGCGTAATTGCAGGCGGCGGTGATGTTGGCGACCGGGTCGTAGATGTTCCAGGACGTGCCGTCGACGTGGTACGCCTTGAAGGTCGGGTCGATCACCTGCAGCAGGCCCTTCGAGGGGGTGCCGGCGACAGCGTTGGAGTCCCAGTTGTTGACGGCGTTGGGGTTGCCCGTCGACTCCCGCATGACATTGCGGTAGATGCCGTTGTAGGTGCCGGGGATGCCCTTGGCGGCCATGATGTCCAGGGCCTCGCGGATCCAGCCGTCCAGGTTGTTGGCGTAGGCCTTGGGGGCCGGGGCGACGGGCGTGGCCTGGACCGGCTTGCGCTCCTCGGAACGGCTCGCGGCCTGCTGCTCGGCGTGCTCCTTGTCGGCCTTGGCCTTCGCCTCGTCGTCGGCCTTCTTCTTGGCCTCGGCGGCGGTCTTGGCCTGCGCGGCGGCGGAGTCCGACTGCTTGTTCAGCTCGTCCTGCTGGGTCTCGCCGAAGGCCGAGGTGTTCCAGGCGACCTGCTTGACGCCGATCGACTGCGCGTCGCTCTTGGCGTCGGCGGTCGGCACGAGCGCGAAGGCCAGAGCGGCGGCGCCCGCGGCGGCGACGCCGGCGGCGGAGAACTTGTGGACCTTGGTCAGGCGGGTATAACCAGAGATGGGGGAGCGCATAGTGAGCTGAACCTCTTCCGATCGCGTGAGCCGCAGCGGCCGTTTTTTGGGCTGAAAAAACAGCGCCGCGTCTCTCGACGGCGCCGTGCGACGGGGGAAATTCTTAGCGCTCGCAAAATGCTGTGGCAAAGGTGTGACGTACTATCCCGCTTCGTTGCAGAGGGGGCTGCCGACGCCCCGGCAAACCTGTCCGGCCCCTGTGTGCGCCGCCGCTTACGGCGGGCTTATGCCTCCACTAGGCAGGTTCGTAAGTGATCTGCGTCCCATGAGCGGGCTCACACCGGGACCCCTGGGGGATCACCCGGTGTGAGCGCCGCGGTGCACTCCGTGGGGACGGGCTCAGACCTCCACCAGCACCTGGTCCAGGCTCTTGCGCACCAGGTCCGGCACCTCGCAGTCCGCCGCCGGATAGCCGACGGGGATCACCGCGAAGGCCTTCTCGTTCACCGGCCGCCCCAGCACCTCCGCCAGGAACCGCATCGGGCTCGGCGTGTGCACCAGCGCCGCCAGCCCCGACAGGTGCAGCGCCGAGAGCAGCATCCCGACCGCGATGCCGACCGACTCGTCCACGTAGTAGTGCTTGCGCCGCTCGCCGTCCGCGCCGAGCCAGTAGCGCTGCTGGAAGACCACGATCAGCGCCGGGGCGTCCGTCAGGTGCGGCTTGACCTCGTCCGTGCCCAGCGGGCGCAGCGCCGCCAGCCACTCCTCGCCCAGCCGCCCCTCGTAGGAGACGCGTTCCTCCTCCTCGGCGGCCGCCCGGATCCGCCGCCGCACCTCCGGGTCCTTCACCAGCACGAACGTCCACGGCTGCTGGTGCGCTCCGGACGGCGCCGTGGCCGCGCACGCGATCGCGTCCCGCACGACCTGATCGGGCACGGGGTCGGCGGAGAACCGCCGGACGGTCCTGCGCCGGTCCATCCGCTCGCGCAGCTCCGCGGCCCGCACGAGGGACTCGGCGGCGGGCATCCGCGCGGGCCGGTAGGGCACCGGCCGGTAGGGCTCGCCATGGATGGGTGTCCACTGCATCGGTGACGTCATGGCCCGAGTCTGGCCCGCGCGGGCCTTTCGGCCTAGGCCCCGGGTCCCGGCCGCAGGCCGCCGCCGGGCCGATCCGCCGTGAGTGACCCGTGGGTACGGTGAGGCCATGACCACTGGCCCACGCTCCGGACTGACCGCCGTGAGCAGCGCCCTCCTCGCCATGAGCCGGCATCTGGAGGTGCGCGACGTCCTGCACACGATCGTCGCCTCGGCCCGCGAACTCCTCGACGCCGAGTACGCGGCGCTCGGCGTCCCCGACGACCACGGCGGCTTCGCCCAGTTCGTCGTGGACGGCATCAGCGACGAGCAGTGGAAGGCCATCGGCCCGCTGCCCCGCCAGCACGGCATCCTCGCCGCCATGCTCCAGGAGGCCACCCCGCAGCGCCTGGCGGACGTCCGCCTCGACCCCCGCTTCGAGGGCTGGCCCGCCGCCCACCCCGACATGTCCGACTTCCTCGGCATGCCCGTCGCCGACGGCGACGAGATCCTGGGCGCGATCTTCCTGGCGAACAAGCGCTGCCCCAAGCCGGCCGGCGGCTGCGGCTTCACCGCCGAGGACGAGGAACTGCTGCGCGTCCTCGCCCAGCACGCCGCCATAGCCCTCACCAACGCCCGCCTCTACGAGCGCAGCCGCGAACTGACCATCGCCGGGGAACGGTCCCGCCTCGCGCACGAGCTGCACGACGCCGTCTCCCAGAAGCTCTTCTCCCTGCGGCTGACCGCCCAGGCCGCCACCGCCCTCGTGGACCGCGACCCGGCCCGTGCCAAGGAGGAGCTGCACGAGGTCGCCCGGCTCGCCGCCGAGGCGGCCGACGAACTGCGCGCCGCCGTCGTGGAACTGCGCCCCGCCGGGCTGGACGAGGACGGACTCGTCGCCACCCTGCGCACCCAGATCAAGGTCCTCGACCGGGCCCACACCGCCCGCGTCACCTTCACCTCCCGCGGCGTACGGGCCCTGCCGGCCGCCCAGGAGGAGGCACTGCTGCGCGTGGCCCAGGAGGCCCTGCACAACGCGCTGCGCCACTCCGGCGCCGGCACCGTCGAGGTCACCCTGGCCCGCTGCGGCCAGGGCGCGGCCCTGCGGGTGGCGGACGACGGGCAGGGCTTCGACCCGTCCGCCGTCCGCCGGGCCGGACGGCACCTGGGCCTGGTCTCCATGCGGGACCGGGCGGGCGGGGTCGGCGGCCGGCTGACCGTTGTCTCGGAGCCCGGCAAGGGCACCACGATCGAAATGGAGGTGCCCGGTGGCTGAGGACCGTGCATCCGGCTGGGGGTCCGGGGGTTGCCCCCCGGAGAAAAGCAGCATCCGTGTACTGCTGGTGGACGACCACCAGGTGGTCCGCCGGGGGCTGCGGACGTTCCTGGAGGTCCAGGACGACATCGAGGTGGTCGGAGAGGCCGCCGACGGCGCCGAGGGTGTGGAGCGCGCCGAGGAACTGCGCCCCGACGTCGTCCTCATGGACGTGAAGATGCCGGGCATGGACGGCATCGAGGCGCTGCGCAGGCTGCGGGAGCTGGAGCACCCGGCCCGGGTGCTGGTCGTCACCAGCTTCACCGAGCAGCGCACCGTGATCCCCGCCCTGCGGGCCGGGGCGGCGGGCTACGTCTACAAGGACGTGGACCCCGACGCGCTCGCCGGCGCCATCCGGTCCGTGCACGCCGGGCACGTCCTGCTGCAGCCCGAGGTGGCCGGGGCCCTGCTGTCGCAGGACGAGGGCGGCAACGGGCAGGGGAGAGGCAATGCGCTCACCGAACGGGAGCGCGAGGTGCTGGCCCTGATCGCGGACGGCCGGTCCAACCGGGAGATCGCCCGGGCCCTGGTGCTGTCGGAGAAGACCGTCAAGACGCACGTCTCCAACATCCTCATGAAACTCGACCTCGCCGACCGCACACAGGCGGCCCTCTGGGCCGTCCGCCAGGGGCTGGGCGCCTGACGGGGGTCGTAGCGGAACGTCACGTTCTGATCGGCGGTTCATGCGGTCGTGTGATAACCCGTCCGGGGGCGCAACTCGACCGGCGGCGGCCCGTTCTCCATGGCGTAACCGCGGCGGCTGGCCGTGGCGAAAGCTCCAGGAAGGTCACAGGAAGAGTGAAGAACATGAAGAAGGCCGCTGCTGTCACCATCGCTGCTGGCGGCCTTGCCCTCATGGGTGCCGGTATCGCCTCCGCCCACGGCGCCGGGCACGTCGGTGCCGAGGCCGTGGCGAAGGACTCCCCCGGTGTCGTCTCGGGCAACGTCCTCCAGGCCCCCGTCGAGGTCCCGGTGAACGTCTGCGGCAACACGATCAACGTGGTCGGCCTGCTGAACCCGGCGCACGGCAACCTCTGCGTCAACGAGTAAGGCCCCCCGAGGCCCGGCTCGTCCGCCGGTCGTCCCCGCTCCCTCCCAGGGCGGGGCCGACCGGCGGATTCTGAGGTGAGTCAATCGTCCGAACGAGGGCAAATACCGCCGACGGCCGTGCCGTCGGCGGCACAGTGGCGTTCATCAGTGCACGGCCCCCATGGCTGGGGTCGACAGGTCTCAGCAAAAGGAAGACACCTTATGAACAGAGCCACGAAGGCCGCCCTCGTTCTGGCCGCAGCAGGCGCTGCCGTCACCGCTTCCGTCGGCGCAGCCTTTGCCACCGGCGGCGGGCCCGGCGGTGCGGGCGCAGTCGGGGTCGCGAAGGGCTCGCCCGGTGTCATCTCGGGCAACGTCATCCAGCTTCCGATCCAGATCCCGATCAACCTGTGCGGCAACAGCATCGACATCGTGGGGCTGCTCAACCCGACCTTCGGCAACACGTGCGTCAACGCGGAGATGGAGGAGGAGCACCACGAGGTGCGCCACATCCACGTCCACCACGAGGGCCATCACCATGAGGGCCGTCACCACGAGGGCGAGGACCACGAGGACTGACCCTCGCGTCACTCCGTCGGCACACAGGAGAGGCCCCGCGGACATCGGTCCGCGGGGCCTTCCGCTGTCTCCGGGGTGGTCAGTGCCTCCCGCGCTCCCGCTCCTCCACCGGCGCGTTGTACGCGGCCACCTGGGCCCGCCGGGCCGTGCGCTCCACCGGTCGCAGCGCCGCGGCGCGTGCCGCGATCTCCGAGGCGCTCACCGCGCCGCCGTGCTCCCGGCCCTCGCGGTCGCCGGGCTCGTACGCGATGGACACCAGCGCGCTCACCCGCTGCGCCAGCTCCAGCACCCGTACCGCCCGCGGCGGATAGCCCGGGGCGAGCACCTCGCGGCCCGCCTCCGCCCGCGCCCGGTAGGCCTCCAGGGCGGCCTGTGCGACCGGCCCCGAGCCCGCGACGTCGAGCCGGGTGAGCACCTCGGTCGCCTCGCGCAGCGCCTCGGCCAGCTCGCGCTCGGCCTCCCCGAGCGAGGGCACGTCCGCGGGGGGCGCCTCCCGCACGGGCAGGCAGTGCCAGACCACCTCCACGTGCACATCGCCCGCGGGCCCGGCCTCGGACACCTCCGGCACGAGCCCGAGCGCCACGCCCGAGACGACGACGGCCTCCTCGGCCTCCATGGCACGGGCATTGAACTCCGGCGGCCCGCTGAGCCCCAGCGGGTGCCCCGGCACCGGCAGCGCCAGGCGCAGCCCGGTGGCGCCGAGCGCCCGCAGCCGGCCGAGCGCGAGGGTCAGGCCGACCGGGCCGGATTCCCCGGGCAGTCCGGCGACGCGGTGGACGGAGTCGTCCCCGGTGATGTGGTGTGCCGCATCATCGGGCGCGACAAACCCGGCAAGGAGGGCGTTTCCCCACGCGGCGAGCCGCCCTGAGCGATGTTCGACGAGCATGCCCCCAGCCTAAGGACTGGCACCCTCGACCGGTGGCGTAGGTTTTCCTCGGGGGCTGCGTCCACAGGCGCAAGCGACGATCGAGACTGCAATGGGAGACAACGCGCTCATGAGCGAAGTGCTGGAACTGGTGGACGTATCCGTGGTCCGCGAGGGCCGGGCTCTGGTGGACCAGGTCTCCTGGTCGGTCAAGGAGGGCGAGCGCTGGGTCATCCTCGGCCCCAACGGCGCCGGCAAGACCACCCTCCTCAATGTCGCCTCCAGCTACCTCTTCCCGACCAAGGGCACGGCCACGATCCTCGGCGAGAGGCTCGGCTCCGTCGACGTCTTCGAGCTGCGCCCGCGCATCGGCGTGGCCGGCATCGCCCTCGCCGACAAGCTGCCGCGCAGCCAGACCGTGCTGCAGACGGTCCTCACCGCCGCCTACGGCATGACCGCCACCTGGCAGGAGGACTACGAGGAGGTCGACGAGCGGCGCGCCCGCGCGTTCCTCGACGTGCTCGGCATGACGGACCACCTGGACCGGAAGTTCGGCACCCTCTCCGAGGGCGAGCGCAAGCGCACCCTGATCGCCCGCGCGATGATGACCGACCCCGAGCTGCTGATGCTCGACGAGCCCGCCGCGGGCCTCGACCTCGGCGGCCGCGAGGACCTCGTCCGCCGCCTCGGCCGCCTCGCCCGCGACCCCCTCGCGCCCTCGATGCTCATGGTCACCCACCACGTCGAGGAGATCGCCCCCGGCTTCACCCACGTCCTGATGATCCGTCAGGGCAAGGTGCTCGCCGCCGGCCCCATCGAGCTCGAGCTCACCTCCCGCAACCTCTCCCACTGCTTCGGCCTCCCGCTGGTCGTCGAGCGCAACGGAGACCGCTGGACCGCCCGGGGCCTGCCGCTCTCCTGACCCCCGTCCGCCCGGCCACCGGCCCGCGCTCTGTCCCGGGCGCGGGCCGCACGCCTACCATGACCACGTGGACACATGGGTGTGGTGGCTCGTGGCCGCCGTCGGACTGGGCATTCCGCTGATCGTGACCGCGCTGCCCGAGTTCGGCATGCTGGCCGCCGGGGCCGTCGCCGCCGCCGTCACCTCGAAGCTGGGCGGCGGCACCGTGATCCAGTTCGTGGTCTTCGCGGTCGTCTCCGTCGCCCTCATCGCCGTCGTCCGCCCCATCGCCAACCGGCACCGCGACCGGCGGCCCGAGCTGGCGACCGGCATCGAGGCCCTGAAGGGCCGTCAGGCGACCGTGCTGGAAAGGGTCGACGGCGCCGGGGGCCGCATCAAGCTCGCGGGCGAGATCTGGTCCGCCCGCTCCTTCGACACCGAGCGGAGCTACGAGGTGGGCCAGCAGGTCGACGTCATCGAGATCGACGGTGCGACAGCCGTGGTGATGTGACCGGGATGTGAGCCCAACGCCTGCACACGGGCACCGGATCTGAAAGACTCCGCATCACGATCAAAGACCGCGATCAACGACCAAGGCGTGGGGAGCCTCGATGGAACCGATCATCATCGTCCTGATCATCCTGGTGGTGCTCGTCTTCATCGCCCTCATGAAGACGGTCCAGGTCATCCCGCAGGCCAGCGCCGCCATCGTCGAGCGCTTCGGCCGCTACACGCGCACCCTCAACGCCGGCCTGAACATCGTCGTCCCCTTCATCGACTCCATCCGCAACCGGATCGACCTCCGCGAGCAGGTCGTCCCGTTCCCCCCGCAGCCGGTGATCACCCAGGACAACCTGGTCGTCAACATCGACACCGTCATCTACTACCAGGTGACCGACGCCCGGGCCGCCACCTACGAGGTCTCCAGCTTCATCCAGGCCATCGAGCAGCTCACCGTCACCACCCTGCGCAACATCATCGGCGGCATGGACCTGGAGCGCACCCTCACCTCCCGCGAGGAGATCAACGCCGCCCTGCGCGGCGTCCTCGACGAGGCCACCGGCAAGTGGGGCATCCGCGTCAACCGCGTCGAGCTCAAGGCCATCGAGCCGCCCACCTCCATCCAGGACTCGATGGAGAAGCAGATGCGCGCCGACCGTGACAAGCGCGCCGCCATCCTCACCGCCGAGGGCATCCGCCAGTCCCAGATCCTCACCGCGGAGGGCGAGAAGCAGTCCGCCATCCTGCGCGCCGAGGGCGAGGCCCGCGCCGCAGCACTCCGCGCCGAGGGCGAGGCCCAGGCGATCCGCACCGTCTTCGAGTCCATCCACGCGGGCGACCCCGACGAGAAGCTGCTCTCCTACCAGTACCTCCAGATGCTCCCCAAGATCGCCGAGGGCGACGCCAACAAGCTCTGGATCGTGCCCAGCGAGATCGGCGACGCCCTCAAGGGCCTCAGCGGCGCCGTCGGCAACTTCGGCCCGATGGGCGGCGCGAAGCTGACCAAGGAGACCCCGCGCCGCGAAGAGCCGCCGATCGACTGACCAGCGCAGGCGCTTCCCCCGGCCTCCTTCCTGATCCATGATCAGTGCGGCCCCCCGACCTCTCACGGCGGGGAGGCGACACACTGATCAGAAGGAGATGGCCTTGTCCATCTGGGAAGCACTCGCGGTCTTCGCCGCCGGTATCGGCGCGGGCACCATCAACGTCATCGTCGGCTCGGGCACCCTCCTCACCTTCCCGGTGCTCCTCGCCACCGGACTGCCGCCGGTCACCGCCAACGTCTCCAACACCCTCGGCCTCGTCACCGGCAACATCAGCGGCGTCGTCGGCTACCGCCGTGAACTGCGCGGACAGGGCCGCCGCATCGCGCTCTTCGGCACCACCGCACTCGTCGGCGGCCTCACCGGCGCCGTCCTGCTGCTCGCGCTGCCGTCGAAGGCCTTCGACACCATCGTGCCGGCCCTCATCGGCCTCGCCCTCGTGCTCGTCGTCCTGCAGCCCCGCCTCGCCCGCGCCCTCGCCCGCCGCCACGAGCGCAACGGCACCGCCGCCCCCACCGACGGCGGGCCCGCCCTGCTCATAGGCCTCCTGCTGGCCGGCGCCTACGGCGGCTACTTCGGGGCCGCCCAGGGCGTCATGCACCTCTCGCTCATGGGCCTGCTGCTCAGCGACCACCTGCAGCGCATCAACGCCCTCAAGAACGTCCTCGCGCTCATCGTCAACGGCGTGGCCGCGCTGTTCTTCCTCTGCGTCGCCCACTTCGACTGGCAGGCCGTCCTGCTCATCGCCGCCGGCTCCACGCTCGGCGGCCAGCTCGGCGCCAGGATCGGCCGCCGCCTCCCGCCCACCGCGCTGCGCGGAGTCATCGTCGCGGTGGGCATCGTGGCAATCGCCCAGATGCTGCTCAGGTAGGGGCAGCGCCCCGATGGGGCGCGGGGAACTGCGCGAGAAACCCCCACCGGCCCGCAGCCGAAGCACTCACGCCACGGCCGGAAGCCAGTCCCCCTCCTGCAGGCCGAGCGCCAGCACCAACGCATCGGCGGGCGTCGGCTCGAACGGACGGCTCAGCAGCCGCATCCCCGCCTGCTCCGGAGTGCGGTCCGCCTTGCGGTGGTTGTCCGCCGCACAGGCGGCGACCGTATTCAGCCAGGTGTCCTGGCCCCCGTGCGACCGCGGCACCACATGGTCGACCGTGGTCGCACGCTGCCCGCAGTACGCGCACCGGTGCCGGTCACGCACCAGCACCCCGCGCCGCGACCACGGCGCCCGTTGTCGGAACGGCACTCGTACGTACCGGCAGAGTCTGATCACTTGGGGCACCGGTATCTCCACCGCCGACCCCCGCACCCGCAGCCCGGGGTGCGCCCGCTCCACAACGGCCTTGCCCTGCAGGACGAGCACCACCGCACGCCGCAGTGAAACCGTCGCCAACGGCTCGAAGCTCGCATTGAGCACCAGCGTCTCCCGCATCCCGTCCACCTCCCGGACCGCTCTTCACCCCCGCGGCAAAGATGGCTCAACTCTGCCGGGGCAGTGGGACGGGAACAACGCAATTTCGTTACGGGAAAGGGAAGTTGATCGTCACGGGACGCCGACGTGAAGAGGCGGCGACGCATGGGGAAACGGGGGAACGCTCCGGGCCCTTCCCCCGTGCGAAACGCGGGCCCGGAGCGCACGGCAGCGGACGCGGCCACCCGGTCCCGGAGAACCGGCCTCCGGCAGACGGCCGACGCACGGCACGCGCGCGCCCCGCCGCCCCCGCCACTGCGGTGTCCGCTGCCCGACGGCCCGGAAAGAAGCCGTCAGCCATGCACCACTGTGCGATCCGGAGCAGCGGGGCGCAACGGAATTTCCGGTCGCCGCAGCCCGCGAACGGCCGTCAGCCGTTCGCGGGGTTCTCGTACTCGCCGATCAGCTGCGCCCGGGCCAGCGCATGGAACCGCAGGTTGAAGCCCACGACCGCCGGCGAGGCGGCCTCGTCCGGCCCCAGCTTCTCCTTGTCGACCGCGTACACCGTGAAGACATAGCGGTGCGAACCGTCCCCGGGCGGCGGCGCGGCACCGCCGAAGTCCCGCGTCCCGTAGTCGTTCCGCACGTGCACCGCGCCCGCCGGCAGCCCCTTCATCTCCCCGCTCCCGGCGCCCGCCGGCAGTTCGGTCACGTCCGCCGGGACGTCGAAGAGCACCCAGTGCCAGAAGCCGCTCCCGGTCGGCGCGTCCGGGTCGAAACACGTCACCGCAAAGCTCTTCGTGCCCTCCGGGAAGCCCTCCCAGCGCAGGTGCGGCGAGACGTTGCCCCCGCTGAAGACCTGATCGCTCCTGAGCGTCGCCCCCGGGCTCACGTCATCACTGACCACCGTGAACGACGGCACCGGCGGATGGAAATCGTGGGGCAGCGGCCGCCGGTTCTGCTCGGATACGCCTGACACGCAGGACACCTCCTGTACGCGCGGGTAGATGAGAGTGCCAGCCTAACGAGGGCATGTCGGTAACGGCTGCGACCATACGAGGTGTGCATCGAAGTGTGTATAGAAGTGTCATGCGCGCACTGACCGCGCTCCTCGCCGGAGCCGTGCTGCTGCTCCTGCCCGCCTGCTCCTCCCACAGCGGCCACCAGGCGGACAAGTCCTCGTCCGCGTCCCACTCCCGTACGACGGCGCCTCAGCAGCCGTCCGGCGGAACGCCGTCGTGGGCCAAGGGCATGAAGACCGTCACCGAGGACAAGCTGCCCCCCGAGGCACGCCGTACCCTCGAACTCATCAAGAAGGGCGGCCCTTTCCCGTACGACAGGGACGGCATCGTCTTCGGCAACTACGAGAACCAGCTGCCCAAGCAGACCCGCGGCTACTACCACGAGTACACGGTCCCCACCCCGGGCGCCGGCAACCGCGGTGCCCGCCGCATCATCACCGGCAGCCACGACGAGCGCTACTACACCGACGACCACTACAAAACCTTCGAGGCGGTGGTGCAATGACCGGCCCCCTGCCCGCTCCAGGGCTCCCCGCACTCCTCAACGGACCCACCCGGCCGGGCGTCTACCGGCTCCCGCCCTCCGATTCCCCCGCCCACGTCGCCGCGGCGGCCGCCGAGGCCGACTGGCGGGTGGCCCGCCTGCGCCTCGAAGGAGTCCAGGACAAGACGGCCTTCCTCGAGCGGTGCGCGGCCGAACTCGACCTCCCCGAATGGTTCGGCCGCAACTGGGACGCCCTCGCCGACTGTCTGATGGACCTGTCCTGGTGGCGCGAGACCGGCAAGTTCCGCGGCTACCTGCTGATCGCCGAGGACTGGGACGCCTTCGCCAAGGCCGCCCCCGGCGCCGCCCGCACGGCGGAATCGGTGCTCGCCGACGCGGTGGACTTCTGGGCGGACCGGGAGGCGCCCCTGACCGTCCTCCTGTCGTGACGGCTCCGACGACGACCCGGCGGGGCGCGCCCTCCGCGGCATCCAGATGCCGTGCGCGCCCCGCCGGGTCACCGGAGTCCACTACGCTCGAGCGGCATGATCCCCGCGCCTGACCGCACGCCGCTCGACCGGGACTTCTTCGACCGCCCCGTCCTGGAGGTCGCCCCGGAACTGCTCGGCCGCACTCTGGTCCGTACGACCCCCGAGGGGCCGATCGAGCTCCGCATCACGGAGGTCGAGGCCTACGCGGGAGAGGCCGACCCGGGCTCGCACGCCTACCGCGGCCGTACCGAGCGGAATGCATCGATGTTCGGACCCCCGGGCCATGCGTACGTCTACTTCATCTACGGCATGTGGTTCAGTCTCAACCTCGTCTGCGGCCCCGAGGGCACTGCGAGCGGCGTCCTGCTGCGCGGGGGCGAGGTGATCCGGGGCGCGGACCTCGCCCGCAAGCACCGCCCCAAGGCCAGGGCCGACCGAGAACTCGCCCAGGGCCCGGCCCGCCTCGCCACGGCACTCGACATCGACCGCTCCCTCAACGGCACCGACGTCTGCGCAGGCCCGGGAGCCCCGCTCCGCATCCTCGCCGGCCACCTCGTTCCCCGCCCCCGCATCCGCAGCGGTCCCCGCACCGGGGTCGGCGGCGACGGCGCGGCACACCCCTGGCGCTTCTGGGCCGACGGCGACCCGACGGTCAGCCCCTACCGGGCCCATGTGCCGCGCAACCGCGGCCAGAAGGCAGAGCAGGGGACGGAGCAGAGGACGGAGAAGACGCCACGGACGAGCCGCGCTTGAGCGGTGCTTGACTCCGCGGCCACGAGGGCCTAACGTAGCCCGAGCCGCTTGAGCCGGGCTGCGCCGTCGTGCGTGTCCGATGAGCGGCACAATCACTACTCACGAGGAACTCCCCGGATCGGGGTCCTGTTTCGCTGTGCCGAAATGGGGATTCGATCGGCTCGATTATGAGCGGGACGGGAAATCCGCTAACGTAGTGGCCACCCCCCTCCGACGGGGAATCGGAAACGAATTCGAGCCGGGAACGGCACGGAAAAGGATCTGATAGAGTCGGAAACAACGAAGGGAAGCGCCCGGAGGAAAGCCCGAGAGGGTGAGTACAAAGGAAGCGTCCGTTCCTTGAGAACTCAACAGCGTGCCAAAAGTCAACGCCAGACTAT
>NZ_CP179755.1:6417500-7010000 GCF_047456005.1 Streptoverticillium reticulum
AGTACCGTGAGGGAATGGTGAAAAGTACCGCGGGAGCGGAGTGAAATAGTACCTGAAACCGTGTGCCTACAAGCCGTGGGAGCGTCGCATCAAGTGCTTGCACTTGATGTCGTGACTGCGTGCCTTTTGAAGAATGAGCCTGCGAGTTAGCGGTGTGTAGCGAGGTTAACCCGTGTGGGGAAGCCGTAGCGAAAGCGAGTCCGAACAGGGCGACCAGAGTTGCACGCTCTAGACCCGAAGCGGAGTGATCTAGCCATGGGCAGGTTGAAGCGGAGGTAAGACTTCGTGGAGGACCGAACCCACCAGGGTTGAAAACCTGGGGGATGACCTGTGGTTAGGGGTGAAAGGCCAATCAAACTCCGTGATAGCTGGTTCTCCCCGAAATGCATTTAGGTGCAGCGTCGTGTGTTTCTTGCCGGAGGTAGAGCACTGGATAGGCGATGGGCCCTACCGGGTTACTGACCTTAGCCAAACTCCGAATGCCGGTAAGTGAGAGCGCGGCAGTGAGACTGTGGGGGATAAGCTCCATGGTCGAGAGGGAAACAGCCCAGAGCATCGACTAAGGCCCCTAAGCGTACGCTAAGTGGGAAAGGATGTGGAGTCGCAGAGACAACCAGGAGGTTGGCTTAGAAGCAGCCACCCTTGAAAGAGTGCGTAATAGCTCACTGGTCAAGTGATTCCGCGCCGACAATGTAGCGGGGCTCAAGCGTACCGCCGAAGTCGTGTCATTGCAGCATAAGGACCAACGTCTGCTGTGATGGGTAGGGGAGCGTCGTGTGCCGGGTGAAGCAGCCGTGGAAACGAGTTGTGGACGGTTCACGAGTGAGAATGCAGGCATGAGTAGCGATACACACGTGGGAAACGTGTGCGCCGATTGACTAAGGGTTCCTGGGTCAAGCTGATCTGCCCAGGGTAAGTCGGGACCTAAGGCGAGGCCGACAGGCGTAGTCGATGGACAACCGGTTGATATTCCGGTACCCGCTTTGAAACGCCCAATATCGAATCAGGCGATGCTAAGTCCGTGAAGCCGTTCTGGATCCTTCGGGTGAAGGAAAGTGGTGGAGCCGACGACCCAGACTTGTAGTAGGTAAGCGATGGGGTGACGCAGGAAGGTAGTCCAGCCCGGGCGGTGGTAGTCCCGGGGTAAGGGTGTAGGCCGTGTGATAGGCAAATCCGTCACACATTGGGGCTGAGACCTGATGCCGAGCCGATTGTGGTGAAGTGGATGATCCTATGCTGTCGAGAAAAGCCTCTAGCGAGTTTCATGGCGGCCCGTACCCTAAACCGACTCAGGTGGTCAGGTAGAGAATACCGAGGCGTTCGGGTGAACTATGGTTAAGGAACTCGGCAAAATGCCCCCGTAACTTCGGGAGAAGGGGGGCCATGTCTGGTGATGGGATTTACTTCCTGAGCTGGGTGTGGCCGCAGAGACCAGCGAGAAGCGACTGTTTACTAAAAACACAGGTCCGTGCGAAGCCGTAAGGCGATGTATACGGACTGACGCCTGCCCGGTGCTGGAACGTTAAGGGGACCGGTTAGCGCATCTTCGGGTGTGCGAAGCTGAGAACTTAAGCGCCAGTAAACGGCGGTGGTAACTATAACCATCCTAAGGTAGCGAAATTCCTTGTCGGGTAAGTTCCGACCTGCACGAATGGCGTAACGACTTCTCGACTGTCTCAACCATAGGCCCGGTGAAATTGCACTACGAGTAAAGATGCTCGTTTCGCGCAGCAGGACGGAAAGACCCCGGGACCTTTACTATAGCTTGATATTGGTGTTCGGTTCGGCTTGTGTAGGATAGGTGGGAGACTGTGAAGCATGCACGCCAGTGTGTGTGGAGTCGTTGTTGAAATACCACTCTGGTCGTGCTGGATGTCTAACCTGGGTCCGTGATCCGGATCAGGGACAGTGTCTGGTGGGTAGTTTAACTGGGGCGGTTGCCTCCTAAAGGGTAACGGAGGCGCCCAAAGGTTCCCTCAGCCTGGTTGGCAATCAGGTGTTGAGTGTAAGTGCACAAGGGAGCTTGACTGTGAGACCGACGGGTCGAGCAGGGACGAAAGTCGGGACTAGTGATCCGGCGGTGGCTTGTGGAAGCGCCGTCGCTCAACGGATAAAAGGTACCCCGGGGATAACAGGCTGATCTTCCCCAAGAGTCCATATCGACGGGATGGTTTGGCACCTCGATGTCGGCTCGTCGCATCCTGGGGCTGGAGTCGGTCCCAAGGGTTGGGCTGTTCGCCCATTAAAGCGGTACGCGAGCTGGGTTTAGAACGTCGTGAGACAGTTCGGTCCCTATCCGCTGCGCGCGTAGGAGTCTTGAGAAGGGCTGTCCCTAGTACGAGAGGACCGGGACGGACGAACCTCTGGTGTGCCAGTTGTTCTGCCAAGGGCATGGCTGGTTGGCTACGTTCGGGAGGGATAACCGCTGAAAGCATCTAAGCGGGAAGCCTGCTTCGAGATGAGGACTCCCACCCACTTGATGGGGTAAGGCTCCCAGTAGACGACTGGGTTGATAGGCCAGGTGTGGAAGACCGGTAACGGTTGGAGCTGACTGGTACTAATAGGCCGAGGGCTTGTCCTCAGTTGCTCGCGTCCACTGTGTGGTTCCCGGGTTGCGAACAGTCGCACCGGTTGAACCAGTTTCACTTAAATTAAAGAGTGTGCTTGTTCGCTCGAACCCGATAGGGTTTCGGTGGTCATAGCGTTAGGGAAACGCCCGGTTACATTCCGAACCCGGAAGCTAAGCCTTTCAGCGCCGATGGTACTGCATGGGGGACCGTGTGGGAGAGTAGGACGCCGCCGAACAATCTTTCAAGGACCCTTGGTCCCAGCGTTCACGCTGGGACCAAGGGTCCTTTTTGTTTTATGTCGAAGCGCGCCTGTCGACCGGGTGCGCGAGAATGACTGCGTACCTCAAGACAGGAGTCACGTCGATGCCCACCAACTCTCGCGACGATCGATCGGGCGGCGACCCGCGCCGCGGTGGCCCGCGCGGCCCGCGTCGCGACGGTGGCGGCTTCCGCCGCGACGACGAGCGCGGCGGCTTCCGTCGCGATGACCGCGGCGGCCGTCCCACTGGTGGTGGCTCCGGCCGTCGTGACGACGACCGTGGCGGTTTCCGCCGCGACGAGCGCCGCGATGACCGTCCTTCCTTCCGCCGCGACGACGACCGCGGTGGCCCCCGTCGCGATGACCGCCGTGATGACCGTGGTCCGCGTCGCGATGACGACCGTGGCGGTTTCCGCCGCGACGAGCGCCGCGATGACCGTCCTTCCTTCCGCCGTGATGACCGTGGCCCGCGCCGTGACGACGATCGCGGTGGCCCCCGCCGCGACGACCGCCCCTCCTTCCGCCGCGACGACCGTGGTGGCCGTCCGGCCGGCGGTGGTTTCGGTCGCCGTGACGATGACCGCGGTGGCTTCCGTCGCGACGAGCGCCGTGATGACCGTGGTCCGCGTCGCGATGACGACCGTGGCGGTTTCCGCCGTGATGACCGTCGTGACGACCGTCCGTCCTTCCGTCGTGACGACCGTGGCCCGCGTCGTGACGACGACCGTGGCGGTTTCCGTCGCGACGAGCGCCGCGACGACCGTCCTTCCTTCCGCCGCGACGACGATCGCGGTGGCCCCCGTCGCGATGACCGTCCGTCCTTCCGTCGCGATGACCGCCGTGATGACCGTGGTCCGCGTCGCGATGACGACCGTGGCGGTTTCCGTCGCGACGAGCGCCGCGACGACCGTCCGTCGTTCCGTCGTGACGACCGTGGTCCGCGTCGTGACGACGACCGTGGCGGTTTCCGTCGCGACGAGCGCCGCGACGACCGTCCCTCGTTCCGCCGTGATGACCGTGGTCCCCGCCGTGACGACGACCGTGGCGGTTTCCGCCGCGACGAGCGTCGCGATGACCGCCCCTCCTTCCGCCGCGACGACCGTGGCCCGCGTGGTCCGCGCCGTGACGACGAGCGTGGTGGCTACCGTGGCCGCGACGACCGCTCGGGTGGTTACGGCCGTCGCGACGACCGCACGCGGGACCGTGACCGGGACCGTGGCGACCGCGAGCCGGTGAAGCGCCTGCCGATTCCGGACGACGTGACCGGCGAGGAGATCGACAAGGACGTCCGGCAGGAGCTGATGAGCCTGCCCAAGACGCTTGCCGAGGACGTCGCCCGCAACCTCGTCATGGTGGCCAACCTGCTGGACGAGGAGCCGGAGCAGGCCTACGAGTACGCGCGGATCGCCCTGCGTCTCGCCTCCCGTGTCGCCGCCGTGCGCGAGGCCGCCGGCTTCGCCGCGTACGCGGTCGGCAAGTACTCCGAGGCGCTGGCCGAGTTCCGTGCCGCGCGGCGGATGACCGGTTCCGTCGAGCTGTGGCCCGTCATGGCGGACTGCGAGCGCGGCATGGGCCGCCCGGAGCGTGCGCTGGCGATGGCCGGTGAGCCCGAGGTGCAGAAGCTGGACAAGGCCGGCCAGGTCGAGATGCGCCTGGTCGCCGCCGGTGCCCGCAAGGACATGGGCCAGGCCGAGGCCGCGGTGGTCACGCTGCAGAGCCCCGAGCTGGCGTCGAACTCCGTCCAGCCGTGGACCGCCCGCCTGCGCTACGCGTACGCCGAGGCGCTGCTCGCGGTGGACCGCGAGAGCGAGGCGCGCGAGTGGTTCGCCAAGGCTCTGGAGGCCGACCAGGGCGGCACGACGAACGCCTCCGACCGGCTCGCCGAGCTGGACGGCGTGGAGTTCACGGACGCGCTCGAGGAGGCCGAGACGGAGGCCGAGGAGCAGGGCGACACGGCCGCTGAGGCTGTTGAGACCGCTGAGGCCGCTGAGGCCGAGGGCGACAAGAAGGACACGAGCAGCGAGAGCTGATCGCTGATCATGCGAAGGGCGGAACTCCCGGATCGATTCCGGGAGTTCCGCCCTTCGTCAGTTCAGCGCGAGGCTCCGCAGTACCAGGCCCGTCGCCGGCTTGGGGCCGAACGACGTCGACTTGCGCGGCATCGTGACGCCCTGCTCGGCGAGTTCGCGCACGACGTCCTCGCGGACGGGGTGCATCAGCACGGCCGTGCCGCCGTGGCGTTCCGCCTGCTCGACCGCGGCCGCCGTGTCGTGGATGTAGCCGATGTGCTCGGGGTCGTCCGGCACCCGCCAGACGTGCTCCAGGAGCGTCGAGTGCAGGACCGTGGCGTCGAGTTCGCGCCAGGCCCGGGGGCGGTCGGCGGGGATCGTTCGGGCCAGGAGGTCCGGGTCGGGCCGGTCGATCAGGTGGTAGCGGCCGTCGCCGGCGAGGACGAAGGCGTTGCCCGGCTCCTCGCCCACCGCCGCTTCCGCCAGGGCCTCCAGGGCGCGCGGCAGGGGGCCATCCACGGTGCGGACCCGGAAGGAGCCGCCCAGGGCGGCCAGCGCGTCGGCGGCCGGGAGGCGGTGTAGCAGGCGGTGGATGGCCCGGACGCGGAGCGGGTAGCGGGCGGTGTCCACGAGCAGGACGAGGCCGAAGTCCCAGGGGCCGGGGGCCGGTTGCTCGGCGCGCAGGCGCAGGTAGGTGGCCCAGCGGTGGTGGCCGTCGGCGATGAGGGCCTGCTGGTGGGAGAGGTCCTCGTCGATGCGTGCCAGGTCGCCTGGGTCGGTGACGGACCACAGGCGGTGGGCGTAGCCGTCGTCGGTGGCGGTGGACAGCAGCGGCTCGGTGCGGATCACCCGTTCGATGACGCCGGCCGCGCCCGTCATGCCGTCGCCGTTGCCGCGGTAGGAGAACAGCAGGGGTTCGAGGTTGGCGCCGGTGCCGCGCATGAGGGCCGCCCGGTCCTCGACGATGTGCGGCATGACGTCCTCGTGGGGGAGGACGACGCCCTCCTCGGGGGGCGTGAGGCGCAGCGCGCCGATGAGACCGCGCTGCAGAATGCCCTCGCCGCGCTGCTCGTAGACGTAGAGCGCGGGCTCGGGATCGGGGGCCAGGACGCGCTCGTCCTGCCAGCGGCGCAGCGTCTCCGCGGCCAGGCGGTGCCGGTCGGCGGCGGTGGCGGCCTGGGGGAGGATGAGCCGGACGATGTTGTACGGGTCGGCGGTCTCCAGGAGGCGCAGGCCGTCGGGGCGCACGACGACGTCGTACGGCGGCGAGGTGACGGCTGCGAGGCTGCCCACCCGCTCGGGCACGTAGCGCAGCCCTCGGAAGGGAGCGAGCTGCAGCCCCTGTCCTGTGTGGCCGTCCTGGCCACGCCCTGGAGTGCTCATTGGGAAATGCTATGTCCCGGGGCCCGTGCGGCAATGAAATGATCGAGGAAGAGACATACAGCACAAGGAGCGATCACAGCATGAACCAGCCGACCGTCCGGACCCGGCCGAGCGCCAGTGAGCTGCGGCTGAACGAGGCCTACGACACCGCACTGCTGGATCTCGACGGCGTGGTGTACGCGGGCGGCGAGGCGATCGTGCACGCCGTGGAGTCGCTGGGGACGGCCCGGGCGGGCGGGATGCACCTCGCCTACGTGACCAACAACGCGGCCCGGACGCCGGACACGGTGGCCGCTCACCTGACGGAGCTCGGGGTGCCCGCCGAACCGGGGGACGTGATCACCTCGGCGCAGGCGGTGTCCCGGCTGATCGCGGACCAACTGCCCGCCGGGTCGAAGGTGTTGGTGAT
The DNA here is from genome assembly GCF_047456005.1 of Streptoverticillium reticulum. Classification (NCBI taxonomy): domain Bacteria; kingdom Bacillati; phylum Actinomycetota; class Actinomycetes; order Kitasatosporales; family Streptomycetaceae; genus Streptomyces; species Streptoverticillium reticulum. The sequence goes on from NZ_CP179755.1 coordinate 6,424,131, forward strand.
CGGCGCGGAGGGGCTGCGGGTCGCGCTGCGCGAGCGCGGGCTGGTGCCGGTGGAGTCGGCGGACGACGACCCGGCCGCCGTGGCCCAGGGGTTCGGCGGGCCGGAGATGCCGTGGGGGCGGCTGATGGAGGCCTCGTACGCGGTGGCGCGGGGAGTGCCGTGGTTCGCGTCGAACACGGACCTGACGATTCCGAGCGCCCGGGGGATCGCGCCGGGGAACGGCGCGGCGGTGCGTGTGGTGAGCCTGGCGACCGGTGTGGTGCCGCAGGTGGCGGGGAAGCCGCTGCCCCCGATGCACCGGGAGACGATCCTGCGGACCGGCGCGGAGCGGCCGTTGGTGGTCGGGGACCGGCTCGACACGGACATCGAGGGGGCGTACGTCGGCGGCGTGGACTCGCTGCTGGTCCTCACCGGGGTCACGTCGGCGGCGGAGCTGATCGCGGCGGAGCCGCGGCACCGGCCGACGTTCGTGGCCGAGGACCTGCGGGGGCTGCTGGTCCCGCACCCCGTGGTGACGGAGGACGGGCGCTGCGGCGGCTGGACCGCGTCCGTGCGGGGCGACGAGCTGGTGCTGGACGGCGAGGGCGAGCCCGTCGACGGGCTGCGGGCGCTGTGCGCGGCGGGCTGGAGCGCCGCGGGGGACGGGGTGTGCGGGCTGGACGCCGGGAAGGCGCTGGCCCGGCTGGGGCTTTGAGGTGAGTCGGGTGCGGGTGCGCTGTGGTTGCTCGCGCCCACGCGGCGGAGCCGCATATGAAACCGCCCCGCGCCCCTTCGGGGCGCGGTACTAGGGCCTGTGCCGACCCATCGGACACGCCCTAGAGCAGTGACCGCAGTCTCAGTACGTCCCGCAGGCTCGCCTGGATCCTGACGCGGCCGCCGGCCCAGGCGCGGGCGAAGTTCAGCCGGCCGTCGACCAGGGCCACCAGGTCGTCGCCGGTCATCTCCAGGCCGATCTCGGCGCGCCGCTCCGGTACGTCCTGCACCGTGCGGACGTCCTGGATGCGGCCCTCCCTGAGGTGGCCCACGAAGGTGACGCCCAGGTCGGTGAGATGGCAGCTCAGGGAGCGGTCGGGCGCGGCGGCGGCGCGGAACTCGCCGCTCGCCCCCGCGAGGTGCTCCGCCAGCCGTTCGAGTGCGTCACGGCACTCCTCGATGGTCGCCATCGTCATGGACGGTACCGCAGGGAGAGGGCAACGCCGGGAAACATCCGTTCCGGGGTAGCGTCGGAGTCATGACCGACGTGACCGACCCGACGCAGCCCCTCGGCGTCGTGTGCACCCCCACCGGCCACCCCGAGGTGGACGCCGGGCTGGCCCGGCTCGCCGACGCCGACCACCTCGCGGTGAGCGGTCACCTGGAGGTGTACGAGGATGTACACAAGGGGCTGCGCGAGACGCTCGCCGCGCTCGACCAGCGCCCCGGCCCGCCCGGGCCTCCGCACCCGCACGACAACAGGAGCTGAACCGCACGTGGCAGTGACCCGCCGCCGACTGGACGCCGAGCTGGTGCGCCGCAAAATGGCCCGTTCGCGCGAGCACGCGAGCCAGCTGATCGCGGCCGGCCGCGTCACCGTCGGCGGGGCGACCGCGACCAAGGCCGCCACGCAGGTGGAGACCAGCGCGGCGCTCGTCGTCGTCGGCGACGAGAGCGACCCGGACTACGTCTCGCGCGGCGGGCACAAGCTCGCCGGCGCGCTGGCCGCCTTCGTGCCCCAGGGCCTCGTGGTGGAGGGCCGCCGGGCGCTGGACGCGGGAGCGTCGACGGGCGGGTTCACGGACGTCCTGCTGCGGTCCGGCGCCGCCCACGTCGTCGCCGTCGACGTCGGCTACGGGCAGCTCGCCTGGTCGCTGCAGAGCGACGAGCGGGTCACCGTGAAGGACCGCACGAACGTACGCGAGTTGACGCTGGAGCAGATCGACGACGTGCCCGTCGACATCGTCGTCGGCGATCTGTCCTTCATCCCGCTCGGCCTGGTGCTGCCCGCGCTGGTGCGCTGCGCGGCCCCTGACGCCGACCTCGTGCTCATGGTCAAGCCGCAGTTCGAGGTGGGCAAGGAGCGGCTGGGCAGCGGCGGCGTGGTGCGCAGCGCCGAGCTGCGCGCCGAGGCCGTGCGCGGCGTCGCCGGGCGCGCCGCCGAGCTCGGACTGGGCGTACTCGGGGTTACGGCCAGCCCGCTGCCGGGGCCCTCCGGCAACGTCGAGTACTTTCTGTGGCTGCGCGCCGGTGCGCCCGAACTGGACCCGGCGGACGTTGACCGTGCAGTGGCGGAGGGGCCCCGTTGACCACTTCAGAAGCACCATCGGCAGCAACACAGTCCGGGACGGGCTCACGTACCGTCTTCCTCCTCGCGCACACGGGACGGCCCGCGGCCATCCGGAGTGCGGAACTCGTCGTCAACGGGCTGCTGCGCTGCGGCATCGGGGTGCGGGTCCTCGCCGAGGAGGCCGCCGACCTGCCGCTGCCGGCCTCGGCCGAGCGCGTGGAGACGGGGCCCGGCAGCCCGGACGCCCTCGCGGGCTGTGAACTCCTGGTCGTGCTGGGAGGTGACGGCACGCTGCTGCGCGGTGCCGAGTTCGCCCGGGTGTCCGGGGTGCCGATGCTGGGCGTCAACCTCGGACGGGTCGGCTTCCTGGCCGAGGCCGAGCGGGACGATCTGGACAAAGTCGTCGACCGCGTCGTGACGCGCGCCTACGAGGTCGAGGAGCGGATGACCCTCGACGTGCTCGTGCGCACCGACGGCGAGATCGTGCACCGGGACTGGGCGCTGAACGAGGCGTCCGTGGAGAAGGCGGCGCGCGAGCGCATGCTGGAGGTCGTCACCGAGGTGGACGGGCGGCCGGTGTCGCGGTTCGGCGGTGACGGTGTGGTGTGCGCGACGCCGACCGGGTCGACCGCCTATGCGTTCTCGGCCGGCGGGCCGGTGGTGTGGCCCGAGGTCGAGGCGCTGCTGATGGTGCCGATCAGCGCGCACGCGCTGTTCGCCAAGCCGCTGGTGACGGCGCCGGATTCGGTGCTGGCGGTGGAGGTGCAGCCGGAGACGCCGAACGGGGTGCTGTGGTGCGACGGCCGGCGCAGCGTGGAGCTGCCGGCCGGTGCGCGGGTGGAGGTGCGGCGGGGAGCCGTGCCCGTCCGCTTGGCGCGGTTGCATCATGCGTCGTTCACTGACCGGTTGGTCGCGAAGTTCGCGTTGCCCGTTGCCGGGTGGCGGGGGGCGCCGCACTAGTGCGGCGCCCCGTCAGGGGCGCGGGGAACTGTGCGACCGGCCACCGACGGCCTGCAGCCGACGCACTGCCTCCGGGGTCCGGGGCGCAGCCCCGAGAACCTCGAATGCGGGCGCGTCGTGGCTGATCGCGCAGTTCCCCGCGCCCCTGACGGGGCGCGAAGATCCGCCGGACACGCCCCTGGTGCGGCAGCGCCCCTTACGGGGCTGGCCCAGTCGCCTCGTGGCCTCCATCAGTGCCGAGTCGCGGCCCGATGCCAGTTCCTCCTCCGTGAAGACCGGAGTCGCGACATCCGGGGCGATGCCCCGGATGTCGTACGTCGTCCTGCCGTCCCGGGCGTCCACGAACTCCTCGTTCGGCAGGCCGAAGGTCCAGCCGTTCGGGAGGTGGCGGCCCAGGACGTCCGAGAACGAGCCCTGCGTGTTCTCGCCGATGCGGACGGGCGCGGGTGTGCGGCCCATGAGGGCCTGTGTCGTGGTCTCGCCCGCACTGATCGTCAGGCGGCCGGTGAGGACGGCCACTTGGCCCGTCCAGACCGGGCCGCCGCGGTGCGGGGCGACCGGCACCGGCTCGGCGGGCGTGAAACTCCCCGGGTTCTGCGGGTCGTTGCGCGCGTGCTTGAGGTAGGCGGTGTACGGACGGTCCGCCAGCCGCTCGGCCACGCGCAGGCCCAGCCGGTCCGAACCGCCCCCGTTGAAGCGGAGGTCGAGGATCAGGCCGCGCAGGGACGCCGTGCGTTCCGGGGTGAAGACGGCGTCCAGGGCGCGGTCGAGTTCGGCGCTGTCCGCCTCGTACGTGCCGTCCTTCGTGTAGCCCTCGAAGCGGGTGATGCGCAGGTAGCCGGTGCCGTCCGGGAGGTCGGCGTAGGAGACGGCGCCCTGGGCCCAGGACCGCAGGGGGACGCCGACGGCGTGCGCGACCGCCTTGTCGATGCGCGCGATCGACTCGCGCGTCGGCGTGGCGGTGTCCGCGCGGTGCCCCGCGTACAGCTTGGTGAAGTCGTCGCCGGTGCCGTTCTTCAGGTAGGTGTGGCCGTCGTGGAGCGGCTCGATCATCTGCTGCAGGACGGCGAACAGTTCGTCCGGGGTGGTCCGGGCGGTGACCCGGGGGCGGTAGCGGTCGCGTACGGCCTGCCAGTCGATGCCCCGGGCGGCGAAGAAGGGGTAGTTCTCGGCGTACGTCTGCCAGAAGGTGTCGAAGACCGCCCGCGGGTCCTGGGCGGGATGCGGGTCGCGGCAGGCGGCGGGCAGGGCGGCGATGCGCCGCAGGGTGCGGTGGCCGGCGTCGTCCGCCTGGCCCATCCGGGCGCGGCCGGGACCGGCGGCGGTCAGTGTGACCGGGGCCTCGCCCTGTTGCCGGAACGGGCCGTCGGCGTGGGGGCGGGACGCGTCCATGCCGCCGGGGAGGCAGCCGGCGGCCGTGGTCTCGTAGCTGCGCAGGCGGCGGCCGTCCTGGTCGACCGAGACGACTGTTCCGTAGCCGTCCGTCCGCCACACGCCGTCCAGGGAGCCCGGGGAGCGGGAGCCGGCGGCCGTGGCCGTGGCGCCCGCGACGGTGGCCAGGGTGACGGCGGTGGCGAGCACGATCGTGGCGGCGCCGCGGCGGCCGCGGACTCGGGTGGTCATGCTCCGAGCCTGGCCCCGCAAGGGCTGCCGGGGCCATGGAGCGGTCACCCGGACCGGTGGTGGGGCTGCCCCCAGGAGGGTGAGTGGGGGAGGCCGTCGCGAGGCGGCCCCGGAACCTCGTATGGTCGTATCCGTGTTGGAGGAGATGCGGATCCGGTCCTTGGGCGTCATTGACGACGCGGTGGTCGAGCTGTCACCCGGTTTCACCGCGGTGACGGGCGAGACGGGTGCCGGCAAGACCATGGTGGTCACGAGCCTGGGGCTGCTGCTCGGCGGGCGCGCCGACCCTGCGCTGGTGCGGGTCGGGGCCAAGGCCGCGGTGGTCGAGGGCCGGCTCGCCGTCGACCGCGGCTCGGCCGTGGCCGTACGGGCGGAGGAGGCGGGTGCCGAACTCGACGACGGCATGCTGCTGATCAGCCGCACCCTCTCCGCGGAGGGGCGCTCGCGCGCCCATCTCGGCGGGCGCAGCGTGCCCGTGGGGCTGCTGGGCGAGCTCTCCGAGGAGCTCGTCGCCGTCCACGGGCAGACCGACCAGCAGGGGCTGCTGCGGTCCGCCCGGCAGCGGGAGGCCCTCGACCGGTACGCGGGCGCCGCGGTGTCGGTGCCGCTGACCAAGTACACCGACGTCTACCGCCGGCTGCGCGCCGTCGCCGCCGAGCTGACGGAGCTGACCACGCGGGCCCGCGAGCGCGCCCAGGAAGCGGATCTGCTGCGCTTCGGCCTGGACGAGATCGCCGCCGTCGAGCCGGTGGCCGGCGAGGACGCCGAACTGGCCGCCGAGGCCGAGCGGCTCGGGCACGCCGAGGCGCTCGCCGCTGCGGCGACGGCCGCGCACGCGGCCGTTGTCGGGAACCCCGAGGATCCCGAAGGCGTCGATGCGGCGACGCTCGTCGCCGGGGCGCACCGGGCGTTGGAGGCTGTGCGGTCCCATGATCCTGTGCTCGCGGCGCTCGCGGAGCGGCTGGGGGAGATCGGGATCCTGCTGGGCGACGTGGCCGGGGAGCTCGCGGGGTACGCGGACGACCTCGACGCCGACCCCCGGCGGCTGGCCGCCGTGGAGGAGCGGCGGGCCGCCCTGGGCCACCTGACGCGCAAGTACGGCGCGGACGTCGAGGAGGTCCTCGCGTGGGCCGAGCAGAGCGCTGCGCGGCTGGGCGAGCTGGACGGCGACGACGACCGGATCGGAGAGCTCGTCGCCGAGCGGGATGCCCTGCGGGCCGAACTCGGGGCGCTGGCACAGGAGCTGAGCGAGGCGCGCGCCGAGGCGGCGAAGCGTTTCGCTGACGCGGTCACGGAGGAGCTGGCGGAACTGGCCATGCCGCATGCGCGGGTGGCCTTTGCCGTCCAGCAGTCCGAGGCCGGGGATGCCGAGTCCGGCATCGAGGTCGCGGGGCGCGCTGTCGAGTACGGCCCGTACGGGGCCGACGAGGTCGAGCTGCTCCTCACCCCGCACCCGGGCGCGCAGGCGCGGCCCATCGCCAAGGGGGCCTCGGGGGGTGAGCTCTCGCGGGTGATGCTGGCCGTCGAGGTCGTCTTCGCGGGTACGGATCCTGTGCCTACCTATTTGTTCGACGAGGTTGACGCGGGGGTCGGCGGCAAGGCCGCCGTGGAGATCGGGCGGCGGCTCGCGAAGCTCGCCGAGTCCGCACAGGTCGTGGTGGTGACGCACCTGCCGCAGGTGGCCGCGTTCGCGGACCGCCATCTCGTCGTCGAGAAGACGCACGACGGCTCGGTCACGCGCAGTGGGGTCTGCGCCATGGAGGGCGAGGCCCGGGTGCGGGAACTGTCCCGCATGCTGGCGGGCCAGGAGGACTCGGAGTCGGCACGGGCGCATGCGGAGGAGCTGCTGGCCGTGGCCGGTGCCGTCCGTCGTTCGGGTCGGGGGCGGGCCGGGAGCGGGGCGGGCCCTTCCGGGGACTGAACTTTTTGCGGCGGGCCGTTCCACGCGGGGGTGCTCTCTTCTCATCGCCGCAAAAAGTTTTTACGTCCCTCTCCAGGGCACGCGCCGCTCCCGGCACGCCCCCTCGCCCCGGTGACCAGTTCTGTAGCGTGGGCTGGATGATCATGCAGCGGAGATGGACGGGTGTGGGGTTCGGGGCTGCTGCCCTTGTTTCGTTCGGGGTTTACGGGGTTTTGCGTGCCCGTAAGCCTGGTGGGTCTCGGGTGTGGGAACGGGTCAATCGCGCTGGGCGGGGCGTTGACTTGTGCGCCGGGCCTGCGGCGGCCGCGGGGGTTCTTGCGGGTCTCTCCCCCCTCCCTTCGCCGGTTCGGGGGGCCGGGGCGTTGGCCGTTGTGACCTCTGCCGTGTGCGGGGCCTATGACGATCATGCCGGTGCCGGTGATCCTCGTCGGGGGTTTCGGGCTCATCTCGCTGCCTTGCGGGGCGGGGAAGTCACCAGTGGGGCGGTCAAGCTCTTCGGGATCGGGGGTGCCGGGCTCGTCGCCGGGGCCGTGTTGCGGCCGCGGGTGGTTGACAAGGTGCTTGCGGGGGTCGTCATTGCCGGGTCTGCGCACCTCGTGAACTTGCTGGACGTCCGGCCCGGTCGGGCCGCCGGTGCCGTGGTGGCGCTCGGGCTGCCGGGAATGGTGCGGGGTGTGGACGCGGCAGCCGCTCCCGTCGGTGCCGCCGTGGCCCTGTTGAGGGACGACCTGGCCGCGCGCACCATGCTCGGCGACACCGGCGCACACGCCCTCGGTGCCGGGCTCGGGACGGCCGTGGTGGCGGGCAACGGCCGTACGGGGCTGGCGTTGCACGCCGCCGCGCTGGTGGCCGTGGCCCTGGTCGTGGAGGTCAAGAGTCCCCAAAGCGGGTGAATCCGTTGATGTGCGGGCGAGGTGGGGCGGCCGACCCTCGGTACGGCGGTGCCGGGATGTCGGCGGGGGCTGGCATCCTGGGCGCAGCACCTCGCCGTACGCCTCTGCCCGACGACGACCCAGGAGCTTCCCCCGCGTGAGCAGCACACCGGCCCGGCCGCCCCTGCACGCCGTTCAAGTCCTGGGCAGCGGGAGTGCCGGGAGCGGCGCACACGTGCGGTCGCTGGCTGCCGGGCTCGTGGCGCACGGGCTGCGGGTGACGGTGTGCGCGCCGCCGCGGACGGGCGAGGAGTTCGGAATCCCGGACTCCGGTGCCGTGTTCACCCCGCTGCGCCCGGGAACGGACGCCCTGGCCGTCGCGGACATCCGCGCGGTCAGCGAGGGCGCGGACGTGGTGCACGCGCACGGCCTGAAGTCGGGTGTGCTGGCTGCGCTTGCGCTGCGCGGCCGTCCGACGCCGCTGGTGGTCACCTGGCACACCCGGGTGCGTGCCGCGGGCGCGCGGGCCCATGTCGTGCGCCTGATGGAGCGCCGTGCCGCGCGCACCGCGGCGGTGGTGCTCGGCGCTTCGTCGGAGCTCGTGGACCAGGCGCGGCTGCGCGGGGCGCGCGACGCCCGGCTGGCGCCGGTGGCGGTGCCGGCGCCGCGGCCCGTGCCGGATCCCGAGCCGGACGACACCCTGCGCCTCAAAGCGCGGGCCGAACTGGGCGCGGTGGCAAGGCCGTTGCTGGTGACCGTCGGCCGGCTGGAGCCCGGACAGGGCTACGGGATGCTGCTGGACGCGGCCCGGGTCTGGCGCGAACTGGACCCGGAGCCGTTGCTGATCGTCGCGGGAGAGGGCCGCGAACGCCCGGAATTGCAGCGCAGGATCGAGGCCGAAGCCCTGCCGGTGCAGCTGGTGGGACGGCGCGACGACGTGCCCGAACTGCTGGCGGTGGCCGATGTGGCCGTGCTGCCGGGCTGTTGGGAAGCACGCTCACTCCTGGCCCAGGAGGCGCTCCATGCCGGAGTGCCACTGGTCGCGGTGGAGGCCCGTGGAGTCCCGGAGCTGGTGGGCGACGCGGCCGAACTCGTCCCCTGCGGGGACGCGACAGCATTGGCCGAGGCGGTTGTCAGGCTCCTGGAAGACCCGATCCGCTGCGACCGACTGGTACGAGCGGGACGCCGCCAGGCGGCGGGCTGGCCGTCGGAGGACGACACGGTGGCGCACGTCCTGAGCGTGTACGACGAACTGGGCCGGCGCGACTGACTCGACCGACAACGGGCGCGAGGGGGTGGGGCGGGGGCGGGGCGGGTCCTGGAGAGGGACGTAAAAACTTTTTGTGGCGAAAGTGCGGGGCACCCTCGCGCGGAACGGACCGCCGCAAAAAGTTCAGTCCCCGGAAGGACCCGTCCCGCCCCCGCCCCACCCCCGACCCACGACGTGCCGCCGCGCCCGCAACGCAACACCCAGCGCCAGCGCCGCGTCCGGATCCTCCAGTTCGACCCCCAGCAGCCGCTCGATCCGCCCCAGCCGGTCGTACAGCGTCTGCCGGTTGACGTGCAGCTCCCGCGCCGTCTCCGCCTTGCGCCCCGCGTGCGCCAGATAGGCCTGCAGCGTGGGCAGCAACGCGGGCCGCGCAGACCGGTCATGCACAAGCAGCGGCCCGAGAACCCGTCCGACAAAGGAGGCCAAATCGCCATCGGCCCGCAGCCGCCACAGCAACACGTCCACGTCGAGCCGCCGCACGTCGTGCCACTCCCTGTCCGGCAGCCCCTGCGCAGCGGTCGCAGCCTCCGCCGCATGCCGCAGCGCGCCCCCCACGGACTCCCACGTCGAGGCGACCCCGGCCACCACCACCGGCGGCGTCCGGAACCCCGCCCGCTCCGCCCCGGACCGCAGCGCGGTCGCCACCCGCCCCGCCACCGCGGCCCGTTCGGCCTCGTCCCGGAGACCGGCCAGCACCGGAACCCGGCCCTCCGGCAGTCGTACGCCCAGCAGCAGCGGTACCCCCACCGCCCGCAGCTCCTCCTGCACCGCGCACGCCAGCGCGGCCCAACTGTCCGCCGGTACCGGGCCGGTGGCCATCCGCATCACCATCGGCAGCAACGGCCCGTCGCCGGGCCGGAAGCCGAGCACCCGGGCCTGCGCGGGCGCGTCCGCCGCGTCGAGCCGTTCCCCGGCGAGGTCGGTGAGGAAGTCGCCGCGCCCCCGGGCTGCGAGCTCCTCCTCCTGGCGGGCCTGCAGCAGGACGACGGCGAGCAGCCCGGCGGCCCGGTCGGCGGCGATGCGGTGCACGGGCGCGAGGGGCACGTTCACCGGCAGCACCACGAGCCGGGCCCGCACGGCACCGGCCCCGGGCCCCTGCCCCGGCACGTCCGTGACGACGCTGCCCGCGAGCGAGGCCCCCCGCAGCCCGTCCCAGACCTGGAGCGGATCGGCACCCCCGCCCCGACCCCCGCCACCGCCGCCCGGCCCGGCGGCGTACAGCAGCCGTCCCTCCGCGGTCTCCAGGAAGACCGGGTTGCCGGTGAAGTCGGCGAACAGCCGCAGCACTTCGGGCACCCCGCCCCCGCCCAGCAGCACCTCGGTGCACTGCCGGTGGACCTCCTCGGCGCGCTGCAGCAGGGCGTAGTGCTGGTTGACGAGCTCGGTGTGGATCTCCTCGGTGACCGCGACGAACGGGACCTCCCGGTGCAGCTGGACCAGCGGCAGCCCGCACGAACGGGCGGTGTCCACCACGGCGGCGGGCAGGCTGGGGAACCGGGCCCCGAGCTCGACGACCAGGGCCGCGATGTCCCGTTCGGCCAGCCTCCGGACGAAGGCACGCTGTTCGGCGGGGCGGCTGCCCAGGCCCAGCCCGGTGGTCAGCAGGAGCTCGCCGCCCTTGAGGAGGGCGGCGATGTTGGGGGCCTCGCCCGCGTGCACCCAGCGCACGGGCCGGTGCAGCCGGTCGGCGGCGGCCACGACCTCGGGCAGTCCCCGGCGCAGGGCGGGCAGTTCGAGGGCGCGCGCCACCGTGATCGTCCCCTGCGGGCCCGGCGGGAGGTCGTGCTGTTCCATGCCCGGAACCTACCGTCCCGCGGGGGGACCTGCGCCCCTACGCTGTCGCGCATGACCGCAGCCCCCGGCCCCTCGCCCAACTCACCGGAGATATCCGGTATATCGGCAGAACAACAGAAGGCCCGCATCCCGAAGGCGGCGGTCCAGCGCCGCACACTCAGGGTGCTGATGTCGGCACAGGTGGTCGCCGGCGTCGGCATGGGCTCGATGATCTCCTCGGGCGGGCTGCTGGTCGAGCACCTCTCCGGTTCCCAGGCGACGGCCGGCCTCGCCACCACCCTGGCCACGCTCGGCGCGGCGCTGCTGTCCGTGCCGCTGGCCGCTCTCTCCCGGGCGCGCGGGCGCCGGACCGGCCTCGGTGCGGGCTGGCTGATCGCGGCCGCGGGGGCGCTGACGGTGCCACTGGCGGCCGGGGCGGGTCTGCTGCCGGTGACCCTGCTGGGGATGCTGCTGATCGGCGCGGCGAGCGCCGCCAACCTGCAGTCCCGCTACGCGGCCACCGACCTCGCGGAGCCCCGCGCCCGTGCGGGAGCGCTCTCCCTGGTCGTGTGGTCCACGACGCTCGGCAGTGTGCTGGGCCCCAACCTCAGCGGCCCCGGGGCGGTGCTGGCCCGGCCGCTCGGACTGCCGGACGCGGCGGGGACGTTCGTGTTCTCGGTGGTGGCCTTCCTCCTCGGCTGGCTGATCATCCACACCGGCCTGCGCCCGGACCCGCTCCTGCTGGCCCAGGAGCAGGAGCAGCCCGCGCCCTCCGCCCCTCACGAGCGGAAGGAAGGCTTCGCGGCCCGCATGCGCACCGCGCTGCGCCATGTCGCCGCGTCCCCGGCCGCGTTGACGGGCCTGGCCGCCCTGGTGCTGGGGCACGCGGTGATGGTCTCCGTGATGACGATGACGCCCGTCCATCTCGCCCACGAGGGCGCCTCGTTGAGCATCGTGGGCCTCACGGTCAGCCTGCACGTGGCCGGGATGTATGCGCTCTCGCCGCTGGTGGGCCGGGCGGCGGACCGGTTCGGCAGGGTGCCGGTGATCCTGCTGGGACAGGTGGTCTACGTGGCCGCCACCCTGCTGGCCGGCACCGCGGGGAACCGTCAATGGGCCGTGGCGGCGGGGCTGTTCCTGCTGGGCGCCGGCTGGTCCTGCGCCACGGTCGCGGGGTCGACGCTGCTGAGCGAGTCCGTGGACGCCGCGCACCGCCCGGAGGTGCAGGGGATGTCGGACACCCTGATGAACCTGGTCGGCGCGGCGGGCGGCGCGCTCTCCGGAGCACTGACCGCGGTGTACGGCTACGGCGGGCTCAATGCCGCCGCAGCCGTCCTCGCCCTCCCCGTCGGGGCGCTCGCGCTGTGGTTCAGCCTCCGAACGCGCTCGACGCGGTGAGCCGCAGCGCGGTGTCGATCAGCGGCACGTGGCTGAACGCCTGCGGGAAGTTGCCGACCTGCCGCTGCAGCCGCGGGTCCCACTCCTCCGCGAGCAGGCCCAGGTCGTTGCGCAGAGCCAGCAGCTTCTCGAAGAGCTGGCGGGCCTCGTCGACCCGGCCGATCATCGCCAGGTCGTCGGCGAGCCAGAACGAGCAGGCCAGGAAGGCCCCTTCGTCCCCTTCGAGTCCGTCCACCCCGGCCTCGGAGCCGGTGGTCGGGTAGCGCAGGACGAAGCCGTCGGGGGTGGACAGCTCGCGCTGGATGGCCTCGATGGTGCCGATGACGCGCTTGTCGTCGGGCGGCAGGAAGCCCATCTGCGGGATCAGCAGCAGGGAGGCGTCCAGCTCCTTCGAGCCGTAGGACTGCGTGAAGGTGTTGCGCTCCTTGTCGTACCCCTTGTCGCACACGTCCCGGTGGATGTCCTCGCGCAGCTCGCGCCAGCGCTCCAGCGGCCCGTCGACGTCGCCGGACTCGATGAGCTTGATGGTGCGGTCGACGGCGACCCAGGCCATCACCTTGGAGTGGACGAAGTGCCGGCGCGGGCCGCGCACCTCCCAGATGCCCTCGTCGGGCTCGGTCCAGTGGTCTTCCAGGTAGCCGATGAGCCGCAGCTGGAGCAGGGACGCGTAGTCGTTGCGGGCGAGCCCGGTCATGTGGGCCAGGTGCAGGGCCTCGGTGACCTCGCCGTAGACGTCGAGCTGGAGCTGGCCGGCGGCGCCGTTTCCGACGCGCACGGGCCGGGAGTTCTCGTAGCCGGGCAGCCAGTCCAGCTCGCTCTCGCCCAGCTCGCGCTCCCCGGCGATGCCGTACATGATCTGCAGGTTCTCGGGGTCGCCGGCGACCGCGCGCAGCAGCCACTCGCGCCAGGCCCGGGCCTCCTCGCGGTAGCCGGTGCGCAGCAGGGAGGAGAGGGTGATCGCGGCGTCGCGCAGCCAGGTGAACCGGTAGTCCCAGTTCCGGGAGCCGCCGATGTCCTCCGGCAGGGAGGTCGTCGGGGCGGCGACGATGCCGCCGGTGGGGGCGTAGGTGAGCGCCTTGAGGGTGATGAGCGAGCGGACCACCGCGTCCCGGTAGGGGCCGTGGTACGTGCAGTGGGTCACCCACTCCCGCCAGAACTCCTCCGTGGCCTCCAGCGCCCCCTCGGGGTCGGGCAGCGCGGGCGCCTCGCGGTGCGAGGGCTGCCAGCTGATGGTGAAGGCGACGCGCTCACCGGGGGAGACGGTGAAGTCGGAGTAGGTGGTGAGGTCCTTGCCGAAGGTGTCGGCCGCGGTGTCCAGCCAGACGGAGTCGGGGCCCGCGACGGCCACCGTGCGGTCGCCCACCTTGTGCACCCACGGCACGACGCGCCCGTAGGAGAACCGCATCCGCAGCGCCGAGCGCATCGGCACCCGGCCGCTGACGCCCTCCACGATCCGGATCAGCTGGGGGGCGCCGTCACGGGGAGGCATGAAGTCGATCACCCGGACGGTACCTCGCGGAGTGTCCCACTCGGATTCGAGCACGAGGGAATCCCCCCGGTACCGGCGGCGGTCGGCGCGCGGCGGAGCCGCCCCCGAGGGGTGTGCCGGGCCGATCCGCCAGTAGCCGTGTTCCTCCGTGCCGAGCAGTCCGGCGAACGCCGCGTGGGAATCGAATCGCGGCAGGCACAGCCAGTCGGCCGTGCCGTCCCGGCAGACCAGGGCGGCGGTCTGCATGTCGCCGATCAGTGCGTAGTCCTCGATACGCCCGGCCACGTCATCTCCAGTCGAACGGCATCGTGACCCCGGGGGGTCCTTGGCGGTCAAGAGATCTTTCGTCGAGCTCTGCTTCCGGAATCCAGATGGGGGCATCTCCTGGGGCACCTGACCAGCGGTGGCTGGGGGGAGACGGTGCCGTGCCGGCCGGCTCGCTGCATGTGTCCGAGCAGGATACGACGCGGAGTTGGGACACGCGCGACGGTTGGCGGCGGAATCTGTGCCGAATGGGTGGCCTGTGACGCAGGGGGCGCGAGGCCGTCGCACCGCGTCACCGGGCGCGCCCGGCTCCGGGCGCTGATACCCTGGTACCCCGTGGACCGGAGGGCGCAAGACCCCCCAACCGCAGCGACGGCACCCCCGAAAACAACCGGGTGATCGCCGGTACGCATCCTCCACTCGCGACCACGGGAGCCCCCCTTTGGCCATTGCCGCAAAGCCCACGACGACCAAGCACCTCTTCGTCACCGGGGGTGTCGCCTCCTCGCTCGGCAAGGGGCTGACCGCCTCCAGCCTGGGCGCGCTGCTGAAGGCGCGGGGCCTGCGGGTGACGATGCAGAAGCTCGACCCGTACCTCAACGTCGACCCGGGCACGATGAACCCGTTCCAGCACGGTGAGGTCTTCGTCACCAACGACGGTGCCGAGACGGACCTGGACATCGGCCACTACGAGCGCTTCCTTGACGTCGACCTCGACGGCTCCGCGAACGTCACCACCGGCCAGGTGTACTCCTCGGTGATCGCCAAGGAGCGGCGCGGCGAGTACCTGGGCGACACCGTCCAGGTCATCCCGCACATCACCAACGAGATCAAGCACCGCATCCGCCGCATGGCCACCGACGACGTCGACGTCGTCATCACCGAGGTCGGCGGCACCGTCGGCGACATCGAGTCGCTGCCGTTCCTGGAGACCGTCCGCCAGGTCCGCCACGAGGTCGGCCGGGACAACGTCTTCGTCGTGCACATCTCCCTGCTGCCCTACATCGGCCCGTCCGGCGAGCTGAAGACCAAGCCGACCCAGCACAGCGTGGCCGCGCTGCGCAACATCGGCATCCAGCCCGACGCGATCGTGCTGCGCGCCGACCGCGAGGTCCCCACCGCCATCAAGCGCAAGATCTCGCTGATGTGCGACGTGGACGAGGATGCCGTGGTCGCCGCGATCGACGCCAAGTCGATCTACGACATCCCGAAGGTCCTGCACACCGAGGGCCTGGACGCCTACGTCGTGCGCAAGCTCGACCTGCCGTTCCGCGACGTGGACTGGGCGCAGTGGGACGACCTGCTGGAGCGCGTCCACCAGCCCGACCACGAGGTCACCGTGGCGCTGGTCGGCAAGTACATCGACCTGCCGGACGCCTACCTGTCGGTGACCGAGGCCATCCGCGCGGGCGGCTTCGCCAACAAGGCCCGCGTGAAGATCAAGTGGGTCACCTCCGACGACTGCAGGACCCCCGCGGGTGCCAAGAAGCAGCTGGCGGACGTGGACGCGATCTGCGTGCCCGGCGGCTTCGGCGACCGTGGTGTCGACGGCAAGGTCGGCGCGATCACCTACGCCCGTGAGAACAAGGTCCCGCTGCTGGGCCTGTGCCTCGGTCTGCAGTGCGTCGTCATCGAGGCCGCCCGCAACCTGGCCGGCATCGAGGGCGCGAACTCCACCGAGTTCGACGCGGCCACCGCGCACCCGGTGATCTCCACGATGGCCGAGCAGATGGACATCGTCGCCGGCGAGGGCGACATGGGCGGAACGATGCGCCTGGGCATGTACCCGGCCAAGCTCGCCGAGGGCTCCATCGTCCGCGAGGTCTACGACGACCAGCCGTACGTGGAGGAGCGCCACCGTCACCGCTACGAGGTGAACAACGCCTACCGCGCCGAGCTGGAGAAGAAGGCCGGCATCCAGTTCTCCGGCACGTCCCCGGACAACAAGCTCGTCGAGTACGTCGAGTACCCGCGCGAGGTGCACCCCTACCTGGTGGCCACCCAGGCCCACCCGGAGCTGCGCTCGCGCCCGACCCGCCCGCACCCGCTCTTCGCGGGCCTGATCAAGGCGGCCGTGCAGCGCCAGCAGGGCTGATCTGTACGGTGGAACCGGGGTGAGGACTCCCTTGCGGGAGCCTCTCGCCCCGGTTTCTGCTTTCCGGAGACGTAAGGACGGACAGACGGACATGGGCAGCACGGTCATCAAGGACACCGCCGAGGAATGGCGCGTCGTCGCCGGCGAGACGCCGTTCACCGGCAACAAGACGAGCGTGCGCACGGACGAGGTGGTGATGCCGGACGGCACCGTCGTCAAGCGCGACTACCAGGTGCACCCCGGCTCGGTCGCCGTGCTCGCCCTGGACGACCGGGACCGGGTGCTGGTGCTGCGCCAGTACCGGCACCCCGTGCGGCAGAAGCTGTGGGAGATCCCGGCCGGCCTGCTGGACGTCCCCGGCGAGAACCCGTTGCGGGCCGCCCAGCGCGAGCTGTACGAGGAGGCCCACGTCAAGGCCGAGGACTGGCGGGTGCTGACCGACGTCTACACGACGCCCGGCGGCTGCAACGAGGCCGTCCGCGTCTTCCTCGCCCGCGGCATCTCCGAGGCGGAGGGCGAGCGCTTCGACGTCGAGGAGGAAGAGGCGGACATGGAGCTCGCCAGGGTCCCGGTGGCGGACCTGGTGCGGGGCGTGCTGGCGGGGGAGCTGCACAACAACTGCCTGGTGGTGGGCGTCCTTTCACTGGTCGCGGCGCGGACGGGCGCAGGGCTGGACGCCCTGCGCCCGGCGGACGCGGAGTGGCCGGCGCGGCCGTTCGAGGCGTAGGGCTGCGCCCCGTCAGGGGCGCGGGGAACTGCGCGACCAGCCACCGACGGCCTGCAGTCGACGCACGGCCCCCCGGGAACGGCATGTCATCTGCGGGTGCACTGTGGTTGCTCGCGCAGTTCCCCGCGCCCCTGACGGGGCGCGCCCGCTCCGGGCCTACCATCAGTCGACCCGAATAGGTGATCTTCTCCGGGGCCGGGCTCCCGGCATCCGTTCGCGCCTCACGCAGTGAACTAGGCTCGTCGCGTCACGGCCGCATCCGCGGCCGGCAGGTGGACGGGAGTGGACCCGTGGCGGAGGCCGGGAGAGCGCAGCAGACCGGGGTGAGGGGGCGTCAGGCCCCGCCTCCCTCTCACCCCTTCGTCGGCAGGGCGCGTGAGATCAAGGAGCTGCGCGAGGACATCGTGCGCGCCGGGCTCGACACTCTTTCGGGTCGCAAACGCCCCCGCAGCCGGGTGCTGCTCATCGCCGGCCAGCCCGGTTCCGGCCGCACCGCCCTCGCCGAGGAGCTGGCCCGGCAGCTGGCCGGGGACTACCCGGACGGAGTACTCCGCGCCCGCCTCACGGGTGCAGACGGGGAGCCCGTCCCCACCGAGCGCACCGCCCGGGCCCTGCTCGCCGCGCTCGGGGCGCCCGTCCCCGCGGGGGCGGAGGAGGACGTGCTCGCCGCCGCCCTGCGCCGGGCCCTGGACGGGCGCCGCGCGCTGATCGTGCTGGACGACGCGGCGGGCGCCGAACAGGTCGACCCGCTGCTGCCGGACGAGTCCGACTGCCTCGTCGTCGCCGTCTCCCGCGGCCCGCTGACCGGGGTGCCGGACGTCCGGCCGTGCACCCTCGGCGGGCTGGACACCCATGCCGCCGTCAAACTCCTGGAGCGGTACGGCGGTCACCGCATCACCTGCGACCCGGTGGCCGCGGCGGCGGTCGCCGAGGAGTGCGGCAGCCAGCCCGCGGCGCTGATCCTGGTCGGCGGCTGGCTGGCGGCCCGGCCCAAGATGTCGGTGCTCGAGGTGGTCAAGCGGTTGCGCGAGCAGGGGGCCGAGAACGCGGGGCGGCCGCTGGCGCGGGCGTTCTGGCTGGCCTACGAGTCCCTGCCGGCGGCCGCCGCCCGCACCCTGCACCTGCTCGCCCTGGCCCCCGCCGGGCTCGTCGACGCGCACACCGCCTCCGCACTGGCCGGCTGTTCGCTCTCCACGGCCGAGAGTCTCCTGGAGGACTTCACCGTGCGGGGCATGCTGCGCCCCGAGACTCCCGGGGGAGCGCCCGACGGTGGGCTGCCGCCGCAGTACCGGGTGCCGGGCTGTCTGACGCCGCTGCTGCGGGCCCTGTTGGAGGCCCAGGAGCGGGAGACGGAGGTGGAACTGGCCAGGGCGCGGATGCTGGAGCGGACCGTGCGGCAGCTGCATTCCTGCCGGGCGGCCACCGAGCGTGACGACCCGTCGGTGCGCCGCAGGATCGACCAGCTGCCCCGGCCGCTGCGCTTCCCGTCGCCCGCGGCCGCCGGCCAGTGGCTCGACGCCCGGCTCCCGGCGCTGCTGGCGGCGGCGCGGATGGCCGTGGAGGACGGCCGTCTGGACACCCTCGCCCGGCGGCTGGTCTCGGCGCTGACCCGGGCGCTGACCGCGCACCTGGGCGCCGAGGCCGCGGCCCCCGAGCTCTACGGGCTGCACCAGCTCGTCCTCGACGTGGCGCGGCGCTGCGAGATGCCGCTGGAGAAGGCGGCCGCCCTGCTGAACCTCGGCGACCTGGACACCCGGGCCGGGCGCACCGCGGAGGCGCTCGGCCGGTACCGGGACGCGCTCCAGTCCGCGCGCGAGGCCGGCGACCCGTACGCCATCAGCCGTGCACTGGAGTCCGTCGCCGCCGCCCACCAGGAGCTGGGCGACTGGCAGCGGGCCGCCGACTGGTTCCGGCGGGGCCTGGAGCTGCGCCTGACCCGGGGTGAACTCGCCGAGCAGGCACGGCTGTACGGGCGGCTCGGCACGGTGCACACCCAGGCCGGGCAGTGGAACGACGCGCTGCGCGACTGGCGGGCCGCGGCCGCGGTGTGCCGCCGGCTGCGGGACCTGCCCGGTCATGCGCGGGCGCTGAGCGAGGCGGCCCTGGTGCTGGAGTACGCGGGCCGCGCCCGGGAGGCGCTGCGCATCAGCCGGGAGGCGGCGGAGTGCGCGCGGCAGTCCGGGGACACCCGGCTGGAGGCCGTGACGCGGCTGCGGCTCGCGGACGCCCTGGAGCGGCGCGGCGACGCGGTCGCGGCGGAGCAGCACCGGCAGGCGGCCGGGGAGCTCCTCGCGGTGGAGGAGCCCGCTCCGGAGGTGCTCGGGACGGCTCGTTCCGCTGCTTCGGGGTGACCCACAGTTACCGGCGAGCCGCCTACGAAATCAGTGGCAGTATCCGCAAAGATTGGTGCATTGCAAGGCTAGACAGCGAACCATCCTTCATTAGACTGGGTGAGCCGCGAGCGACGCGGTCTGCCCTGGCGTGCCCTGCATGTCGGGATTAGCCTGTCATTCTCTGATTCAAGGACCGTGATCGACGTGAAGGTCGGCATCCCCCGCGAGGTCAAGAACAACGAATTCCGCGTGGCCATCACCCCCGCCGGTGTGCTGGAGCTGGTGCGCAACGGCCACCAGGTCTTCGTGGAGAAGGGGGCCGGTCTCGGCTCCTCCATCACCGACGCCGAGTACGTGGGCGCCGGTGCCGCCATCCTGGACACGGCCGACGAGGTCTGGGCCACGGCCGACCTGCTGCTGAAGGTCAAGGAGCCCATCGCGGAGGAGTACCACCGCATGCGCAAGGGCCAGACCCTCTTCACCTACCTGCACCTGGCCGCCTCCCGCGAGTGCACCGACGCGCTGCTGGAGTCGGGCACCACGGCCATCGCGTACGAGACCGTCGAGCTCGCCAACCGCGCGCTGCCGCTGCTCGCCCCGATGTCCGAGGTCGCGGGCCGGCTGGCCCCGCAGGTCGGCGCCTACCACCTGATGCGCTCGGCCGGCGGCCGCGGCGTCCTGCCGGGCGGCGTCCCGGGTACCCACGCGGGCAAGGCCGTCGTCATCGGCGCCGGCGTCTCCGGCTGGAACGCCGCGCAGATCGCCGTCGGCATGGGCTTCCACGTCACCCTGCTCGACAAGGACATCAACAAGCTGCGCGAGGCCGACAAGGTCTTCGGCACCAAGGTGCAGACGATCGTCTCCAACGCCTTCGAGCTGGAGAAGGCCGTCACCGAGGCCGACCTCGTCATCGGTGCGGTGCTGATCCCGGGCGCCAAGGCCCCGAAGCTGGTCACCAACGAGCTCGTCGCCAAGATGAAGCCCGGAAGTGTACTTGTCGACATTGCGATCGACCAGGGCGGCTGCTTCGAGGACTCGCGTCCGACCACCCACACCGAGCCGACCTTCACGGTCCACGACTCCGTGTTCTACTGCGTCGCCAACATGCCCGGCGCCGTCCCGAACACCTCCACCTACGCGCTGACCAACGCCACGCTGCCCTACATCGTGGAGCTGGCCAACCGCGGCTGGCAGGAGGCGCTGAGCCGGGACGCCGCTCTGGCCAAGGGCCTCAACGTCCATGAGGGACAGGTCGTTTACGGCCCCGTCGCCGAGGCGCACGGCCTGCCGCAGGTCGAGCTGAGCACCCTGCTCGGCTGAACCGACGACCCCGTACGACGGGAGTGCACCCCGGCCGGGCCTTGCCGAGCAAGGCCCGGCCGGGGTGTTTCCGCCTCCGGTGCAGCCGCCTGTGAAACTTCCGGGTTACCGGGCGTACGCCCTTGACAGAAGGGTGTTCGATTGCCGACACATCGTGCCGTCTCCGGCGGATTGTGTTGCTGCGGACCGCCGACACGCCATAGAGTCGCCAACCGTCGGCATGGTGCCACGCTGACCTATCTAGATGTTTCCTGGTCACCAAGGAGGTAGGACGACTTGTGAATGAGTCGACATTTGCTCCCGGGGGTGGTCACCCAGGAATGCCTATGCAGAACGGGAGTCCCGTGGGACTTCACGCTGTCGGCTCCGTCGCTGTCCGCACCTTCGCAGCACACCACGACATCCAGACCATGACGACAGCCCACCAGAGCATGGACGGTCAACACGTGAACGCCATGGCCGGCGGCCGGGACAGCACGGACCCCGCACGCCTCGCCGAGTACGAGGAAGTGCCGGACGGTCACTTCTACGACCCCGACGCCGAATACGAGCCGGACCCGGAGTACGCCGCGACGCTCGCCCCCGACGCCGCGCGCCAGCGCCGCGAGCGCATCGGCCCCACCGGGCGTCCCCTGCCGTACTTCCCCATCCCCGGACCGCTGGCGGACCACGGCCCGGCCAAAATCATTGCGATGTGCAACCAGAAGGGCGGGGTCGGCAAGACCACCTCGACCATCAACCTGGGCGCCGCACTCGCCGAGTACGGCCGCCGGGTGCTGCTCGTCGACTTCGACCCGCAGGGCGCGCTCTCCGTCGGACTGGGCGTCAACCCGATGGAGCTGGACCTGACGGTCTACAACCTCCTGATGGAGCGCGGGATGTCGGCCGACGAGGTCCTGTTGAAGACCGCGGTCCCCAACATGGACCTGCTGCCCAGCAACATCGACCTGTCCGCGGCCGAGGTCCAGCTCGTCAGCGAGGTCGCCCGCGAGTCCACCCTGCAGCGCGCCCTGAAGCCGCTGATGGCCGACTACGACTACATCGTGATCGACTGTCAGCCGTCGCTCGGCCTGCTGACCGTCAACGCCCTGACGGCGGCTCACAAGGTGATCGTCCCCCTGGAGTGCGAGTTCTTCGCCCTGCGCGGAGTGGCCCTGCTCACCGAGACGATCGAGAAGGTCCAGGAGCGGCTCAACCCCGAGCTGGAGCTGGACGGCATCCTCGCCACGATGTACGACTCGCGGACCGTGCACAGCCGCGAGGTCCTCGCGCGCGTCGTCGAGGCCTTCGACGACCACGTCTACCACACGGTCATCGGCCGTACGGTGCGCTTCCCCGAGACCACGGTCGCAGGCGAGCCCATCACCACCTACGCGTCCAACTCCGTCGGCGCCGCCGCCTATCGCCAGCTCGCCAGGGAGGTGCTCGCCCGGTGTCACGCCGAGTGAGTCTGCCCGGCGCCGACGAACTGTTCCGCACCACCGGAGGGTCGGGGCTCCAGTCCTCCTCCCCCCGCCGGAAGCTGAACGGCGAGACGCCGCCGAGGGTGCCCGGCCCGGGTGACGGACCGGACGCCGCGCAGCCGGGCCGGACCGCCGCGCAGGAGGGCACCGCACGCGCCGCGGCCGCTCCGGCCGCGGGCCAGGAGCAGGAGGAGGCGCGCCGCCCGGACGGAGGCCGCGAGCGCCCCGCTGCCGCCCCCGCGCGGACGGACGGGGCCACCGCCCCGGGCAAGCGCCGCGCACGCACCGCCAACCGCCGCCCCAGCGGCCGCGAACGCCACGACGAGAAGATCACCGTCTATGTCTCCGCCGAGGAGCTCATGGACCTGGAGCACGCGCGGCTGGTGCTGCGCGGTGAGCACGGGCTCGCCGTCGACCGCGGCCGGATCGTCCGGGAGGCCGTCGCCGTCGTCCTCGCCGACCTGGAGTCGCGCGGCGACGCGAGCATTCTCGTGCGGCGCCTGCGGGGCCGCTGAGCCGGTTCGCCGGTAGCCTGCCCCTCAGCTCCGCCCGCCCGTTCGACGGGCCCCTCCGCCACCGCACCTGGACCACCCTCATGCCCCCAGCCCCCGCCGCCCCGGCCCGCCGTACCCTGGGCCACGGCCCGGCCGGGCAGCCCCCGCCGCCTCCCGAGGAGACCGCTCCCGCGGAGCCGGCCGCCGGGGAGACCGGGGGAGCGGCGGACGACCGGCGGTTCACCGTCCGGCTGGACAACTTCGAGGGCCCGTTCGACCTGCTGCTGCAGCTCATCGCCAAGCACAAGCTGGACGTCACCGAGGTGGCCCTGTCCAAGGTCACCGACGAGTTCATGGCCCACCTCCGGGCCATGGGACCGGATTTCGACCTGGACCAGACGACCGAGTTCCTCGTCGTCGCGGCGACGCTCCTGGACCTCAAGACCGCCCGGCTGCTGCCCGCCGCCGAGGTCGAGGACGAGGCCGACCTGGCCCTGCTGGAGGCCCGCGACCTGCTCTTCGCACGGCTGCTGCAGTACCGCGCGTACAAACGGATCGCGGAGATCCTCAGCGGCCGCATGGCGTACGAGGGCCGCCGCCGGCCGCGCACCGTCGGCCTGGAGCCGCACCACGCGGAGCTGCTGCCCGAGGTCGTCCTCGGCCTGGGCCCGGAGGCGTTCGCCCGGCTCGCCGCCAAGGCGATGCAGCCGAAGGCGAAGCCGCAGGTGTACGTGGACCACATCCACGCCCCCCTGGTCAGCGTCCGCGAGCAGGCCGAGGTCGTGGTGACCAGGCTGCGCACGGCCGGCGAGGCGAGCTTCGGACAGCTGATCGAGGACGCGCCCGACACCCTCACCGTCGTCGCGCGCTTCCTCGCCCTGCTGGAGCTCTACCGCGAGCGCGCGGTCGCCCTGGACCAGGACGAGGCGCTGGGGGCGCTGACGGTGCGCTGGACGGGCGCCGAGGGGGCCCCGGCGGTGACGGACGAGTTCGACCGCGAGCCCGAGGAGACGACGGAATGACCGAGGCGACGCACGAGAGCCCGGCGGAGCCGCCCGCCGGGACGTCCGCCGTGGCGGAGCTCGACCTGGGGCCGGCCCTGGAGGCCGTGCTGATGGTCGTCGACGAGCCCGCCACCGAGGAGCACCTGGCCAGGGTCCTCGGCCGGCCCCGCCGCGAGATCGCCCTGGCGCTGCGGGAGCTGGCCGACGAGTACACCGTCCAGCGGCGCGGTTTCGAGCTGCGCGAGGTGGCCGGGGGCTGGCGCTTCTTCAGCCGGCCCGAGTACGCCGACGCCGTCGAGGCCTTCGTCCTGGACGGCCAGCAGGCCCGGCTGACCCAGGCCGCGCTGGAGACCCTGGCCGTCGTCGCGTACCGTCAGCCGGTCAGCCGTTCCCGGGTCTCGGCCGTCCGCGGCGTGAACTGCGACGGCGTCATGCGCACCCTCCTCCAGCGGGGTCTGGTGGAGGAGGCGGGGACGGAACCCGAAACAGGTGCGATCCTGTACAGGACGACGAACTACTTTCTGGAGCGGATGGGCCTGCGCGGCCTGGACGAGCTTCCCGAGCTCGCACCGTTCCTCCCCGAGGCGGAAGCGGTCGAGGGGGACTCCCAGGAGGGGGTCCCGTCCTTCGATCCGGACGCACCGGACACCGACGCAGACGACAAGACGGAACTTTGATGCGAAGCAGCGGCAGGAACAGCGGTAGCGGCAGCCGGGACAACCGGGGCGGCGCACGGGGCGGGGCGCCCCGTCCGTCCTCCGGCGGCGGGCGTTCGGGCGGCGGGCGCTCCCAGGGCGGCCGCTCCGGCGGCGGACGGTACGACGACGGCCGCTCCGGCGCCCGGCGCGACGACCGGCAGCAGGAGCAGCGCCCGCGCCGGCCGCGCCCGGAGGAGCGCCGTTACGACGTCGGCCCCGACGCGGAGCGCAGCGGCGGCAGCCGGGGCGCCGCGGCCCGTGGCGGCGCCAAGGGCGGCCCCAAGCGCCCCACGAGCGGCAGGACGGGCGCCGGTGCGCCGCGCGGCGGCCGCACCCAGCCCCCCGCCCGCCCGCGCGAGTACGACGCCCAGATCGAGGAGCGCAACCGCGAGCGGCACAACAAGCCGAAGCTCAACCTGCCCAAGACCTTCGGGGAGCAGGAGGGCGAGCGCCTGCAGAAGGTGCTGGCCCGGGCCGGCATGGGCTCGCGCCGTGCCTGCGAGGAGCTGATCGAGCAGGCCCGCGTCGAGGTCAACGGCCAGATCGTCACCGAGCAGGGCCTGCGCGTCGACCCGGAGAAGGACGAGATCAAGGTCGACGGCCTGACCGTCGCCACCCAGTCCTTCCTCTTCTTCGCCCTCAACAAGCCGGCCGGCGTGGTCTCCACCATGGAGGACCCGGACGGCCGTCAGTGCCTCGGCGACTACGTCACCAACCGCGAGACCCGGCTCTTCCACGTCGGCCGCCTCGACACGGAGACCGAGGGCATCATCCTGCTCACCAACCACGGTGAGCTGGCCCACCGCCTGACGCACCCGCGCTACGGCGTCAAGAAGACCTACCTCGCCGCCATCCAGGGCCCGCTGCCGCGCGACATCGGCAAGCAGCTCAAGAAGGGCATCGAGCTCGAGGACGGCTGGGCGCGCGCGGACCACTTCCGCGTCGTCGAGCAGACCGGCAAGAACTACCTCGTGGAGGTCACCCTCCACGAGGGCCGCAAGCACATCGTGCGGCGCATGCTGGCCGAGGCGGGCTTCCCGGTCGACAAGCTCGTCCGCACCTCCTTCGGCCCGATCGCCCTGGGCGACCAGAAGTCGGGCTGGCTGCGCCGCCTGACGAACACGGAGGTCGGCATGCTCATGCGCGAGGTCGATCTTTAAACGCGGCACCCCGCGCCCGTAAGGGGCGCGGGGAACTGCGCGACCAGCCCAGGACGGCCCGCAGCCACCGAACGACCGCTACGACCACACGGTCATGCCGGTCGCCCGGCCCGCGTCGTCGCGCTGGACCTCCATCATCCCTTCCACCGCGTCGCGCGTGATGCGCCCGTAGACGTGCGGGAACCGCGTCCCCGGCGCGACCCCCGGCGGCGGGGCCGGGTCCGCCGGCTCCCAGCGGACCATGACGTCCAGCTTGTGCTCGTCGATCAGCAGCGCCATCAGCGGTCCCGGCGTCTCCCGGTAGAACGCCGAGACCACGGCCAGCGTCGTGGCCTCGTCGGGGGAGCAGTGCACGAAGCCGTCGTCGGCCAGGGAGGCGGGGGAGTACGGGCGGTCGGGCAGGGCGAGCCAGTCGTCCAGGGGGACCACGTGATAGATCATGCCCTTCGTTGTACCGGACACCGCGCTCCCCGTCCCGCAGGGCGGCACTAGGCTGGGTCCGGTGAGAACAGCCCTCGTCATCGGCACCGGCCTGATCGGCACCTCCGCAGCCCTCGCCCTCGCGGGCCGTGGCGTCCAGGTCCACCTCCGGGACCACGACCCCGCCCAGGCCCGCACCGCCGCCGCCCGCGGCGCCGGCACCGACCAGGAACCGGACGGACCGGTCGACCTCGCCGTCGTCGCCGTGCCCCCCGCGCACGTCGCCGCGACCCTCGCCGAGGCCATCCGCAGCGGGACGGCCCGCGCCTATCTCGACGTCGCCAGCGTCAAGGGCGGCCCGCGCCGCGAGCTGGAGGCGCTCGGCTGCGACCTGTCCCGCTACCTGGGCACGCACCCCATGGCCGGGCGCGAGCGCTCCGGGCCCATGGCGGCCGGCGCCGACCTCTTCGAGGGCCGGCCGTGGGTGCTCACCCCCACCCACGAGACCGACACCGAGGTCCTCAACATCGCCCTGGAGCTCGTCGCCCTGTGCCGGGCGGTGCCCGTGGTGATGGACGCCGACGCCCACGACCGCGCCGTCGCCCTCGTCTCGCACACCCCGCAGCTGCTCTCCAGCCTGGTCGCCGCCCGCCTGGAGGACGCGGACGAGACGGCCGTGCGGCTGTGCGGCCAGGGCATCCGCGACGTGACCCGGATCGCCGCCTCCGACCCGCGGATGTGGATCGACATCCTCTCCGCCAACCCCGGCCCCGTGGCCGACATCCTCTCCGCCGTCGCCGCCGACCTGGACGAGACGGTACGGGCCCTGCGCGGCCTGGAGTCCGCCGACGACGAGAAGCGGGGCGAGGGCGCGGTGGGCATCGAGGACGTGCTGCGCCGCGGCAACGCCGGCCGCTCCCGCGTCCCCGGCAAGCACGGTGCGGCCCCGGCGGTGTACGAGACGATCACGGTGCTGATCGGCGACCAGCCGGGCGAGCTGGCCCGGATCTTCGCCGACGCCGGCCGGGCGGGCGTCAACATCGAGGACGTCCGCATCGAGCACGCCACCGGCCAGCAGGCCGGCCTGATCCAGCTGATGGTCGAGCCGGGCGCGGTCGCCGGCCTGGCCGCGACGCTGCGCGATCGCGGCTGGTCGGTGCGGCAGTAGGGGCGGTTCCGGCGGATCCTGCAGGCGCCCCGAAAGGGGCGCGGGGAACTGCGCGATCAACCCCACCGGCCGGCAGCCGACGCACGACCCCAGGGGTTCGCGGCGCAGCCCCTGGGGGCACTCCTGGGGGCACCCCCAGCGGTAGCTGGGGGAGTTCCTGGACTGCGGGCGCGTCGTGGCGGGCCGCAGGCAGCGAGGCAGCGGCTGCACGGGGCGGTCGGGCGAGCCAGTAACCTTGTGTGAGGCTCGTAGCCGCCCATGTTCTCCGCCCCGTGCACAGAGGAAGGTGTCCAACACCGTGGAAACCGCCGCCCGGACCGCTCCGGCAGCCGTGATCGTCGGCATCGACGGCCCCTCCGGCACGGGCAAGTCCAGCACCTCCAAGGCCGTCGCCGCCAAGCTGGGCCTGCGCTACCTGGACACCGGGGCCCAGTACCGGGCGATCACCTGGTGGATGCTCAGCAACGGCATCGACGTGAACGATGCGCAGGCCGTCGCCGACGCCGCGGGCAAGCCCGAGATCGTCTCCGGTACCGACCCGGCCGCCCCGGCCATCGCGGTCGACGGCGCGGACGCGTCCGGTCCCATCCGCACCCAGGAGGTCACCGCGGCGGTCAGCGCCGTCAGCGCGGTGCCGGAGGTGCGGACCCGGATGACCGAGCTGCAGCGGGCGATCGCCGCCGAGGCGCCGGCCGGCATCGTCGTCGAGGGCCGGGACATCGGCACCACCGTCCTCCCGGACGCCGACGTCAAGATCTTCCTGACCGCCTCGGCCGAGGCCCGCGCCGCCCGCCGCAACGGCGAGCTGAAGGGCAAGGAGGCGGGCGACCTGGCCGCCACCCAGGCCGCTCTGGTCAAGCGCGACGCCGCCGACTCCGGCCGCAAGACCTCGCCGCTGGCCAAGGCCGACGACGCGATCGAGGTCGACACCACCGAGCTGACGCTGGACCAGGTCATCGAGTGTGTGGTCACTTTGATCGAGGAGAAGCGATCGGCGTGACCGGGTCCGCCTCCGGTGCCGCCGTCGGGCGGCGGATCGGCATCGGCCTGATGTACGGGCTGTGGAAGCCGCGCGTGCTGGGTGCCTGGCGGGTGCCCGCCGCGGGGCCCTGCATCCTGGCCGTCAACCACACCCACAACATCGACGGCCCGATGGTGATGGGCACGGCGCCCCGGCCCGTGCACTTCCTGATCAAGAAGGAAGCGTTCGTCGGCCCGCTGGACCCGTTCCTGCAGGGCATCGGTCAGCTGAAGGTCGACCGCACGGGCGCCGACCGCACTGCGATCACCGCGGCGCTGGAGGTCCTGGACCAGGGCGGCGTGCTGGGGATCTTCCCCGAGGGCACCCGCGGCGAGGGCGACTTCGCCTCGCTGCGCGCGGGCCTGGCGTACTTCGCCGTACGCTCGGGCGCGCCGATCGTGCCGGTGGCGGTGCTCGGCAGCGCCGAGCGCCGGGGCCGCCTCATACGGGGGCTGCCGCCGCTGCGCAGCCGCGTGGACGTGGTCTTCGGCGAGCCCTTCCAGGCCGGCGACGGCAGCGGGCGGCGCACGCGCAAGGCGCTGGACGAGGCGACCGTGCGCATCCAGCAGCGGCTGAGCGCGCACCTGGCGGACGCCAGGCGCTCCACCGGGCGCTGAACGAGACTGAGTAGCGGACCGTCAGGGTCCGCCGACGACGAAGAACTGAGGAACGGACTTCATGAACGACCAGATCCACACCGGCGACGAGCACGGTGAGCTTGGCGACGCCGAGTACGCGGAGTTCATGGAGCTCGCCGCCCAGGAAGGCTTCGACGCCGAGGAGGTCGAGAGCGAGCTCGCGGCCGCCGGGCACGGCCCGCTGCCCGTCCTCGCCGTCGTCGGCCGTCCCAACGTCGGCAAGTCGACGCTGGTGAACCGCATCATCGGCCGCCGCGAGGCCGTGGTCGAGGACCGCCCGGGCGTCACCCGCGACCGCGTGACCTACGAGGCCGAGTGGGCCGGCCGCCGCTTCAAGGTCGTCGACACCGGCGGCTGGGAGCAGGACGTCCTCGGCATCGACGCCTCCGTCGCCGCCCAGGCCGAGTACGCCATCGAGGCCGCCGACGCGGTCGTCTTCGTCGTGGACGCCACGGTCGGCGCCACCGACACCGACGAGGCCGTCGTCAAGCTGCTGCGCCGGGCCGGCAAGCCCGTCGTGCTGTGCGCCAACAAGGTCGACGGCCCGTCCGCCGAGGCCGACGCCGCGATGCTGTGGGCGCTGGGCCTCGGCGAGCCGATGCCGGTGTCCGCGCTGCACGGCCGCGGCACGGGCGACATGCTGGACGAGGTCCTCAAGGCGCTGCCGGAGGCCCCGGCCGCGACGTTCGGCGGGGTCGTCGGCGGCCCGCGCCGCATCGCGCTGATCGGCCGCCCGAACGTGGGCAAGTCGTCGCTGCTGAACAAGGTGGCGGGCGAGGAGCGCGTCGTCGTCAACGAGCTGGCCGGCACCACCCGCGACCCGGTCGACGAGCTGATCGAACTGGGCGGCACGACCTGGAAGTTCGTGGACACCGCGGGCATCCGCAAGCGCGTCCACCTCCAGGAGGGCGCGGACTACTACGCCTCCCTGCGCACCGCCGCCGCGGTCGAGAAGGCCGAGGTCGCCGTCATCCTGATCGACGCCAGCGAAACCATCAGCGTCCAGGACCAGCGCATCATCACCATGGCCGTCGAGGCCGGGCGCGCGATGGTCATCGCCTTCAACAAGTGGGACACGCTGGACGAGGAGCGCCGCTACTACCTCGAGCGCGAGATCGAGACCGAGCTGCAGCAGATCTCCTGGGCGCCGCGGGTCAACGTCTCGGCGCGCACCGGCCGGCACATGGAGAAGCTGGTCCCGGCGATCGAGACCGCGCTGGCGGGCTGGGAGACGCGCGTCCCGACGGGCCGGCTGAACGCCTTCCTGGGCGAGCTCGTCTCCGCGCACCCGCACCCGATCCGCGGCGGCAAGCAGCCGCGCATCCTCTTCGGCACCCAGGCGGGCACCAAGCCGCCGCGCTTCGTCCTCTTCGCCTCCGGCTTCCTGGAGGCCGGCTACCGCCGCTTCGTCGAGCGCCGCCTGCGCGAGGAGTTCGGCTTCGAGGGCACCCCGATCCACCTGTCGGTGCGGGTCCGGGAGAAGCGCTCGAAGAAGAAGTAGCAGCCGAAGAGGAAGTAGCAGCCGTTTTCCGCGCCCCGGTCAGGGGCGCGGGACTGCCGCAGGCTAGAAATTGCGCCGCGGCGCGGGCGGCAGCGCAGGCAGCGAACTGCCGCTCCGCTGCCGCCCGTAGTACGAATCCCAGGCCGGGTTGTACCCGGTCCCCTGATAGGCCCCCGCATACGGCTGCTGATAGCTGCCGGCGGGCTGGCTGGCGCCGAACCCCCTGAACCTCAGCTCCTCCTCCCCGGCGCGGTCACCCGGCAGCGTCCGGAAGGACCGGCGGTACTCGGAGCAGAGAGCGTCGTAGATCGGGGTGACCGAGCCGGGCTGACTCTCCGCGGAGGCATCGCGGGGTGGGCGCATGCCGGGGATGTAGTTCGGATACGAGATCCGGGAAACGGGTTCGTATGAGTACACATCCCTGCCAACGACTCCGGAGCCGCGGGGATGCGGCCCGGCGCGGGAATGCCCCGCCGGGGTGGTGTGCGCCGGGCGTGCACGGTGGATCAGGTGCCCGCGAGCGGCATGCTCGCGCCGACCAGCCGTCCGGCCGCGGCGGCCCGGTCCAGGGCATCGCGCAGCAGGTCCTCGCGGGGCTGCGCACCGATCGTTCCGGCGGGGGAGCAGAGGATCAGGACGCGACGCTGCTTGTTGACGGCGGCGCGCCACTCGGGGGCCACCTCCATCGGCTGGTGGGCCTGCCACCACGCCACGGCGGCGCCGGCACCCGGGCCCGGCTGGAGGATCGCGTGCAGCTGGCCCATGGCCAGCAGCACCGACCAGCCCTTGATGGGGTCCGGCACCCGGTCCATGCCCGGGACCTCCTTGAAGCCCTGCTCGCGGAGCAGGTCGAGGAAGACGTCGACGGGCCCGGTGGTGCCGGGGCGGGCGATCGGGCCCAGCGGCTCGACGACCAGCGCGGGGTGGACGTCCCCGTCGACCAGGACCAGGCCGCTGGTCACGCCCAGCTCGGCCTGCAGCGGCACCTCCGGCACCGGCTGCCCGCCCTCGCCGGCGGTGATGGACTTCACGGCGCCCTGGAGCTGCTCCTCGGAGACCTCCACGACCTGGGAGGGGATGCAGGCCGCGTGGGCGAAGGCCAGCACCGCCGTCTCATCGCCGACGAACAGCACCGTGCTGGTGCGCTCGCGCTCGATGTCGCCCTGGGTGCGGCAGGAGGTGCAGTCGTACACGCCCGGGGCGCTGTCGCCGCCGAGCAGTCGGTCCGCCTCTTCGTCGCCGATCTCGGCGCGTACTTCGTCGCTGACATCGAGCATGCGCGGCACGGGGAGCTCCTCGAACTTGGTGCGGGCAAAACGGTGGTGCAGCTGTGGTGCACGGGGTGCGCGGTGCCGGGCTCTTCCCGGCCCACAAGAAGACAACGGACGATCCGTGGCCGGGGTCACGCCCCGGAAAAGTTCCCGTCCCCGCTACCGATTCGCCAACGCTCGGACAACGAGTTGACGATCACGGCCAACCCGGCGGCACCGGCCACGGTCTAACCTTCAGGAGGCGGGTCATCGGGTGATGACCACGGCACACCGGCTGCATGGGGACGAATGCACATCTCATTCCTGATTCACAACGCGTACGGGATCGGCGGCACCATCCGCACCACGTACAACCTCGCGAGCACCCTCGCGGAGCAGCACGACGTGGAGATCGTCTCCGTCTTCCGTCACCGCGACGAGCCGATGCTCGCCCCCGGGGGCAAGGTCCGCCTGCGGCACCTGGTGGACCTGCGCAAGGACAGCCCGGAGTACGCGGGCGAGCTTCCCGAGTACGCCGTCCCGGCCTCCGCCTTCCCCGCCGCCGAGGGCCGTTACGGGCAGTACAGCGCGCTGACCGACGAGCGGATCGCCCGGCACCTGCGCGGCCTGGACTGCGACGTGGTCGTCGGCACCCGTCCCGGCCTCAACGTGCACATCGCCCGGCAGGCCCGGCGCGGTCCGGTGCGGGTGGGCCAGGAGCACCTGACGCTGGGCACCCACAGCGGGCCGCTGAAGCTGGAGCTGCGCACCCACTACCCGCGGCTGGACGCGGTCACCACCGTGACCGAGGCCGACGCGCGCACCTACCGCAAGCTGATGCGGCTGCCCGGGGTGCGGATCGAGGCGGTGCCCAACGGCGTTCCTGCGCCGGCGCTGGAGCCGGCGGACGGCACCGGCAAGTGGGTGATCGCCGCCGGCCGGCTCGCTCCGGCGAAACGATACGACGTGCTGATCCGTTCCTTCGCCAAGGTGGCCGCCGAGCGTCCCGACTGGCGGCTGCGGATCTACGGCGCCGGCGCGGAGCGCGCCAAGCTACGGGCCCTGATCGACAAGCTCGGCCTCTACAATCACGTGTTCCTCATGGGCCCCGCCAACCCCCTGGACCCCGAGTGGGTCAAGGGCTCCATCGCCGTCTGCACCTCCAGCCTGGAGTCCTTCGGCATGACCATCGTCGAGGCCATGCGCTGTGGCCTGCCCGTGGTCTCCACCGACTGCCCGCACGGCCCCGGCGAGATCATCACCGACGGGACCGACGGCCTGCTGGTGCCCGTCGGCAAGACGGACGCCATCGCGGCCGGGCTGCTGAAGCTGATCGACGACGACGAGCTGCGGCGGCGCATGGGCCGGGAGGCGCTGAAGAACGCGGCCCGGTTCGACCCCGTGCACGTCGCCGAGCGCTACGAGGCCCTCTTCGCCGACCTGACCGGCCGCGGCGCCCTGCGGGGCTCGCTGCACCGGACCCGGGGGGCCCTGCTCAGCAGCGCGTTCAAGACCAGGGACGCGAGCCGCGCCGCCTTCCGCCGGGTGCGTGCCGCATGACCCCTTCCACCGTGCCCGCCGACGCCGCCGGTCCCGGCGGCTCCACCACCCCCGAGGAGTGCACCATCGTGTCTGCCCCTCCCATGGCCTTCGGCATGGGGAACCCCACTGCCGACTGCATCGCGGACTCCGCGGGCGGACTCACCTTCGACCTCGACGCCCCGGGCCTCTCCGAAGCCTGCGCCACCTGGTCCGCAGCGCTCGTCCTGCGCCGCAGGGGCGGCGACGAGTCCGGTGAGGTCCGTCTGCCGCTCACGGCCAACGGCGAGGGCCGGGTGCGCGCCGTCCTGCCGAGCACCGTCGCCCTCCCGGAGGGCCGCTGGGACGTCCATGCCGCCTGCGGCGAGGACGCCCCGCGGCGGCTGGTGCCGGGCCTGGCCGACCTGCGCTCCCTGGTCGACCGCAGACCCGGCCCCAGCACCTCGCCGCTCGCGGTCCGCATCCCGTACGCGACGAAGCACGGCAACCTCTCGCTGCGCAGCTGGCTGCGCTCCCCGCACGCCGAGGCGGGGGATCTCCTCCTGGACCCCTCGGGCCTCACCGGTCACGGCACGCTCTACTGCGTCGGCGACCCGGAGGCCTGGCTGAAGGACGCCGTGGTGGAGGCGCGGCTGCGCCGTGACAGCGATGTCATGAGCACCGCACCGGTCACCGCCGACGGCCCGGACTTCACCTTCACCCTCCCCTTCGCCGGCCTGTGCGAGGAGTGGCGGGGCGGCCTGGACGTCTGGGACCTGTGGCTGCGGCCGGCCGAGGGCGCCCCGGCCCGGATCGCCCGCATCCTCGACGACGTCGCCGACAAGAAACAGATATTCACCTACCCCCCGCAGGACGTCGACGCCTCTTACGCCCCTGCCCGGGTGAGCCCGTACTACACCGCCGACAACGACCTTTCCGTACGGATCGACGAGCGGCCCCCCACCGCCCGCTGAACCCCCGGCGACGCCCCGTCAGGCGCCGGCCGGTCCCGGCTCGGCCGGGGCCGTCGGCACCGGCGGGCGGGCCGTCTCCGGGTGGTGCAGGTCGAAGGCCGGCGACTCGGAGCGGATGCGGGGGAGGGTGAGGAAGTTGTGCCGCGGCGGCGGGCAGGAGGTCGCCCACTCCAGCGAGCGGCCGTAGCCCCAGGGGTCGTCGGTCTCGACCTGCCTGCCGTACTTCGCGGTCTTCCAGATGTTGTAGAAGAACGGCAGCGTCGACAGGCCCAGCAGGAACGCGCCGATCGTGGACACCGTGTTGAGCGCGGTGAAGCCGTCGGCCGCCAGGTAGTCGGCGTACCGGCGCGGCATGCCCTCGGCGCCCAGCCAGTGCTGGACGAGGAACGTGAGGTGGAAGCCGGTGAAGAGGGTCCAGAAGTGGATCTTCCCCAGCCGCTCGTCCAGCATCTTCCCCGTGAACTTGGGCCACCAGAAGTAGAAGCCTGCGAACATCGCGAACACCACCGTCCCGAACACCACGTAGTGGAAGTGCGCCACGACGAAGTAGGTGTCCGTGACGTGGAAGTCCAGCGGCGGCGAAGCCAGGATCACGCCGGTGAGCCCGCCGAAGAGGAAGCTCACCAGGAAGCCCACCGACCACAGCATCGGCGCCTCGAAGGACAGCGAGCCCTGCCACATGGTGCCGATCCAGTTGAAGAACTTCACGCCCGTCGGCACCGCGATCAGGAAGGACATGAAGGAGAAGAAGGGCAGCAGCACCGCGCCCGTGGCGAACATGTGGTGCGCCCAGACCACCACGGACAGGGCGGTGATGGCCATGGTCGCGCCGATCAGCATCACGTAGCCGAAGATCGGCTTCCGGGAGAAGACCGGGATGATCTCGGTGATGATGCCGAAGAACGGCAGCGCGATGATGTAGACCTCGGGATGCCCGAAGAACCAGAACAGGTGCTGCCACAGCAGCGCCCCGCCGTTCGCCGAGTCGAAGACCACCGCCCCGAACCGGCGGTCCGCCTCCAGGGTCAGCAGGGCCGCGGCCAGGACCGGGAAGGCCATCAGGATCAGGATCGAGGTGAACAGGACGTTCCAGGTGAAGACCGGCATCCGGAACATCGTCATGCCGGGGGCGCGCATCCCGATGATGGTGGTCAGGAAGTTCACGGCGCCCAGGATCGTCCCGAAGCCCGACAGGGCCAGGCCCAGGATCCACATGTCGGTGCCGATCCCCGGCGAGCGCACCGCGCTGTTGAGCGGGGCGTAGCCGGTCCAGCCGAAGGCGGCGCCGCCCTCGGGCATCAGCAGGCTGCTCACCACGATCAGGCCGCCGAACAGGTACATCCAGTACGAGAGCATGTTGAGCCGGGGGAAGGCCACGTCCGGCGAGCCGATCTGCAGCGGCATGATCTCGTTGGCGAAGCCCGCGAAGGCCGGGGTGGCGAAGAGCAGCAGCATGATCGTGCCGTGGGCGGTGAACGCCTCGTTGAACTGTTCGTTGGTGAGGAACTGCAGCCCGGGACGGGCCAGTTCGGCCCGCATCAGCATGGCGAGCAGCCCGGCGACGAGGAAGAAGGCGAACGAGGTGATCAGGTAGAGGTGGCCGATCTTCTTGTGGTCGGTGGTCGTCAGCCAGTCGACGACGACGGCGCCGGGCCGGCGCTCCCGGGCCGGCGCAGTGGTCGCCTGCGCGGTGTCGGTCCCCATCCGTGCCCCCTCGCTTCGCTCTCGGCTCGTACGGCCTGTCGTGCACATGGGCTCCCCCGGGCACCCGCCATGATGCTCGCCCGCCGCCCGGCGCGCGAGGGTGCCTCGCCGACCGTCCGTCAATCGTGCGCGGCGCAGGGTCCCCCAAGAGGCTGGAACTTTATATTCCGGATGTGCCGGAGCCGTGCAGGGTGCCGCCCCGGAATTCCCGGCGGCGCATAACGGTGCGGCCGCGGTGCCGGGAATTCCGGGTGCGTTCCGCGGAGTTGCCGGGGGTATTCGGAAAAGGTGTCGTGAATTTCCCCGGGGGTGATTACGGGGGCGGTGCCGGGGGTGCGGAATTGCCGTACGGGGCCTGCCGGGCCGGAGTAAACCGGCGTACGCCCTCTGTGACAGAAGTGTGACCAGTGGCGGACCCGAACCGGACGGGAGCGTGCCCGTCCCCCGCTTCCCACCCCGCCCGGAGCCCCCTACGGTGGCTGCCATGGCGCCCGTACCGCAGCTTCCGCCCGACCCCGACGACGCCCCCGAGGACTACGTGGGGCTCGACGCCGACACCGCCGCCGAACGGGCCCGCGCCCGCGGCTGGACGACCGTGCGGGCGCTGCCGCCCGGCGTGGTCATCACTATGGAATACCTGGCGGGGCGGCTGAACTTCGAGGTCGTCGACGGCATCGTGCGGCGCTGCTGGAAGGGCTGAGCGGAGCCCGGACACGCCGATGGCGGCGGCCCCGGGAACCCGGGACCGCCGCCATCGGTGCGTTCTGCCGTCCTGCCGTCAGCCCACCGTGCGGCCGCGGCCCGTGGCCGGGCCCAGCGGTGTGGTGCGCTGCGCCCGGTCCGCGTGCGGCGGGCGGCGGCTGCCGGTCGGGGTGACCGGCGTCCGCTCCGAGCGGGCCGTGTGCGGCCGCTGCGGCAGGTGCGGGCGTCCGCCCGCCCGGCTCCCGGCGCCCACCGGCTCCAGGACCGGCGCCTCGTCGTCCGCCGGGGAGCGCGGCGCGCCCAGCGGGACGGGAGCGGCGACCGTGGCCGGCACGGGGGCGCGGCGGTCGCGCAGCTTCCGGTACCGGGCCAGCAGCCAGGCGTCGGTGCGCGCCATGGGCGCCTCGAACCAGGGCAGCACCAGCAGGATCATCAGGCCCGCGGTCCAGCCGAGGGTCACGTCGCTCATCCAGTGCGTGCCCAGGTACACCGTCGTCATGCCGACGCCCAGCGCCAGCAGCGCGGCGGCCACCGAGGCGATCCGGCGGGTGCGCGGCGTGGTGGCCAGGTAGGCGAGCACGCCCCAGGTCACCACGGCGTTCGCGGTGTGGCCCGAGGGGAATATGTCGCCGCCGGCGAACATCTCGTTGGAGCCGACGTTGGTCGCGTAGTGCGGCCCGAGCCGCCCCATGCCTATCTTCGCCGCGCCCACCGTGGCGTTGAGCAGGAGCAGCGAGACGCCCAGCACCAGCAGCGGACGCAGCGTCTTCTGCTTGTAGGCGCACCAGCCCAGCCAGGCGGCCACCGCCACGGCGGTCGGGCCGCGCTGGCCCAGCACCACGAAGTAGTCGAGGAAGGCGTGGATCTCCGGCCACTGCTTGTACGGCCGGAAGAGCATGACCTGCCAGTCGAACCGCACCGGCCAGGAAGTGGTGAGCACGCCGACCACGATCGCCGCGTAGACCATGGAGGTCGCCGCGAGGATCCCCACGCGGGCGCGGGTCATCCGCGGGCGCGGGGGCTCGGTCCGGCGCTCCTGCGTGGGCAGGAGCTCGTCATTGGTAGGCACTCAATCGACGTTACATTGCGTGACGGGGAGGCTTGGCCGATCGGGCCTCTTTGTGATGACGATGTGATGTGGAATGCGTCTCAATCCTGACCTCCGGCGTGTTTGAATCCGCCGGATAAGGGCCGCATAAAATGCGCGCAGGAAAAAAGCCGCCGAGCAGTGTCCGGCGGCTTCCGGGGCAATTCCCCATTCGTTCCCCGGCGTTCGCCGGCCCGTGGTCGCCGCGTTCCGCGGTGTTTGTGGGCGGCCCGCCGCGGCCGGTCCCGGGAAAGCCCCGGGAACGCCCGATAATCGATCATGGCGGACCGGAGCCGTGCAGCCAGAACGCTCCGTAGACCGCCGACGCCAGCGCCACCGCCCCCACCGTCGCCGCCGCCCGCACCGTGCGCAGCCGCGCCACGGCCGCCGCGAGCGGCAGCAGCAGCGGGAACGCCGGCAGCATCAGGCGCGGCTTGGAGCCGAAGTACCCCTTCGCGGTGAGCGCGAGCAGCAGCACCACGCCCCCGTAGACCAGCAGCGGCAGCGGCTGGCGCCGCCGCACCCCGGCCGTGTACAGCCAGAGCACCAGCCCGACGCCGACGAGCAGTGCGAGTCCGCCCGCGAACCCCGGGCCGCCCAGCAGCCCGCCGACGAACCGGCCGAAGGCCAGCCCGCCGTCGAAGCCGTTGCCCCAGCCGCCCTGCACGTCGAGGTAGCCGGTCACGCTGCCCGTCCGCACCCCGACCCAGGCCACGTAGCCGAGCCAGCCCAGCGGGGCCAGTGCCACCCCGAGCAGCATCCGCCGCAGCCGCCGTCCCCGGGGCTTCGCCCCGGACCCCTGGGCAGTGTGTCGGCTGGGGACCGTCGGTGGCTGGTCGCGCCCACGCGGCGGAGCCGCATATGCAACAGCCCCGCGCCACAGCAGCACCGCCGCCGTGATCCACACGGCCGCCACCGCCGCCGCCCCCACCGGCCGGGTCAGTCCGGCCAGCGCCGCGAGCGAACCCGCCCACACCCAGCGGCCGGTGAGCACGCAGTACACGCTCCACGCCGCCAGCGCCGTGAACAGCGACTCCGAGTACGCCATCGACTGCACGATCCCGACCGGCAGCGCCGCCCACAGCGCCGCGAGCGCGATGCCCGCCCGCCGCCCGTGGCACAGCTCGCCGATCGCGAACAGGGCCCCCGCCGCGCCCAGCGACGCGACCGCGCTGACCACCAGGCCCGCCTCGCCCGCGGAGAGCGGCAGCACCGCCGACAGGCCCCGCTCCAGCGAGGGCAGCAGCGGGAAGAACGCCAGGTCGGAATGGACCCGCCCACCGCTCAGGTGCAGCGTGTACCCGTAGCCGTGCTCGGCGATCCGCGCGTACCAGAGCGAGTCCCAGCGCGCCGACAGCAGCGTGAGCGGGTCCTTGCCGTCGGACAGTCCCCACACCGCGAGCACCACGACCCCCAGCGCCCGCACCCCCGCGTACACCAGCAGCGCCGGGGCGGCCCTGCGCAGCACCCCCGGTACCGCGCGGCCGCGCAGCGGGCCGCCGTACGCGGCGGCGGGGGCGCCGGTGCGTATGCCGGAGGGCGAAACGAGATCAGTCACCCGACCGATTGTCCCAGCCCCCTGAGGTGAGACGGGCCACGTGCGCACGGGCGGGACTCGCGTACTCTGTCGACTCGCACGACACGGAGGTGTGTGAATGTCCGGGACGACCACCGCCGACCACCGGCGGTCCTCGGGCGTTCCCCGGCAGCGCTCCCGGCGGGACCGGCTGCCGTACGGCGGGAACGGAAGCGGCGCGAGCCGCTGGACCGTGCTCGTCGTGCTCTGCGTCAGCCTGCTGCTCGTCGCCGTCGACGCCACCGTTCTGCACGTCGCGGTGCCGGCCGTCACCGAGGACCTGCGCCCCGGCGCGATCCAGCTGCTCTGGATCGTCGACGTCTACCCGCTCGTCTGCGCCTCGCTGCTCATCCTCTTCGGCACCCTCGGCGACCGCGTCGGGCGGCGCCGGGTGCTGCTGCTCGGCTACGCGCTCTTCGGCGTGGCCTCGGCCGTGGCGGCCTTCGCCGACTCGGCGGAGGTCCTCATCGGCGCGCGGGCGCTGCTCGGCGCCGGCGGCGCGATGATCATGCCCGCGACGCTCTCCATCCTCCGGCAGGTCTTCCCCGACCGCCGGGAACGGGCCCTGGCCATCGGCATCTGGAGCGCGGTGGCCGCGATAGGCGCGGCGGTCGGGCCGCTGCTCGGCGGCTTCCTGCTGGAGCACTTCTGGTGGGGTTCGGTCTTCCTCATCAACCTGCCGCTGATGGCGGTCAGCCTTCCCGTCGGGCGGTGGCTGCTGCCCGAGTCGACCGGCGACCGCAACGGGCCCTGGGACGTGCTCGGTGCACTGATGGCGGCCTGCGGGCTGTTCGGCCTGGTCCTCGGGGTGAAACGGATCGGCACCGCCGAGCCGCTGTCGCTGGGCACGCTGGTGCCGGCCGCGCTGGGCGCCGCGCTGCTCGTCCTCTTCGTCCGGCGGCAGCGCCGCCGGACCCATCCGCTGGTCGACCTCGGGATGTTCGGCCGCCCGGCGTTCGGCACCTCCGTGGGCTGCATCGTGCTGGCCATGCTGGCCCTCGTCGGCCTGGAGCTGGTGGCGGCGCAGTACCTGCAGCTCGTGCTGGGCCTCACCCCGCTGCAGACCGGGATGCGGCTGCTGCCGCTCACGCTGGCCGCCATGGCCGCGGGACTTGTCGGTTCCCGGGTGCTGCACCGCGTCGGACCGCGGGCGATGGTGGCGTCGGGTTTCGCGCTGACGGCGGTGGCGGTGCTGTCCCTGACCGCCCTGGGCCGCCAGGACCGGCCGGCCCTGATGGTCGCGTGCTTCGTCCTGCTCGGCTTCGGCCTGGAGACCACGCTGTTCGGGGCGTACGAATCGATGCTCAGCGAGGCTCCTGCGGAGTCGGCCGGGGGCGCGGCGGCGATCGGGGAGACGTCGTACCAGCTGGGCGCGGGCATCGGCATCGCCCTGCTGGGCAGCGTGATGAATGCGGCGTACGCGCCGGGAGTTGCGGCGGTGCCGGGTGTGCCGAGTGCGGCCGGGGTCGCGGCGGGGCACTCCGTGGGGGAGGCGTACGAGGTCGCCGACCGGCTCGGCGGGCCGGCCGGGGCCGCGCTGCGGGTGGCGGCGCGGGATGCGTTTGTGCACGGTCTGCACGTGACGTTGGCCGTGAGCGCGGGGTTGCTCCTCGCGGGAGGCCTGGCGGCGCTGCGGCTGCCGCGCTCTGCGGAGAGCGGCGCCCCGTAGGGGCGCGGGGCTGTTGACATATGCGGCTCCGCCGCGTGGGCGCGACCGGCCCCCACCGGCCCGCAGTCGAAGCCCCGGGACTTCAACTGCGGGTGCGTCGTGGCTTGTCGCGCAGTTCCCCGCGCCCCTTACGGGGCGCCCGGTGCGGGCGCGTCGTGGCTGGTCGCGCCCACGCGGCGGAGCCGCTGGGGGTACCTCCTGGGGGCACCCCCAGCGGTAGCTGGGGGAGGTAGCTGGGGGAGTAACAGCCCCGCGCCCCTTACGGGGCGCAAGCCCCAAGCCGGCACTGGACGTTACGGGTTACTCACCCGTAACGTCAGGCGCATGACTCGCGCCCTCCCTGCCTTCGATCCCCGTGATCCGCTCGGGATCGACGACCTCCTGTCCGACGAGGACCGCGCCATCCGGGACGCCGTCAGGCAGTGGGCGGCCGACCGCGTGCTGCCGCACGTCGCGGAGTGGTACGAGAGCGGCGAGCTCCCCGTCATCCGTGAACTCGCCCGGGAACTGGGCGCCCTGGGCGCCCTCGGGATGCAGCTCGACGGGTACGGGTGCGCGGGGGCCACCGCCGTCCAGTACGGGCTGGCCTGCCTGGAGCTGGAGGCCGCCGACTCCGGCATCCGCTCCCTCGTCTCCGTCCAGGGCTCCCTCGCGATGTACGCGATCCACCGCTTCGGCTCGGAGGAGCAACGGCAGCGCTGGCTGCCGGAGATGGCGTCCGGCCAGGTCATCGGCTGCTTCGGGCTCACCGAGCCCGACCACGGCTCGGACCCCGCCGGCATGCGCACCCACGCCCGGCGCGACGGCGGCGACTGGGTGCTCACCGGCCGCAAGATGTGGATCACCAACGGCTCGGTCGCCGGGGTGGCCGTCGTCTGGGCGCAGACCGACGAGGGCATCCGGGGCTTCGTCGTCCCGACCGACAGCCCGGGCCTCTCGGCGCCGGAGATCCGGCACAAGTGGTCGCTGCGCGCGTCCGTCACCAGCGAACTGGTCCTGGACGAGGTGCGGCTGCCCGCCGACGCCGTCCTGCCGGAGGCGATCGGGCTGCGCGGTCCGCTCGGCTGTCTGAGCCACGCCCGCTACGGCATCGTCTGGGGCGCCATGGGTGCCGCGCGCACATGCTTCGAAACGGCGCTCGACTACGCAGGAACGCGCGAGCAGTTCGGGAAGCCGATCGCCGGCTTCCAGCTGACGCAGGCCAAGCTGGCCGACATGGCGGTCGAGCTGCACAAGGGGATCCTGCTCGCGCACCACCTGGGCCGGCGGATGGACGCGGGCCGGCTGCGACCGGAGCAGGTGAGCTTCGGGAAGCTCAACAACGTGCGCGAGGCGATCGAGATCTGCCGCACTGCACGCACGGTCCTGGGCGCCAACGGGATCTCGCTCGAGTACCCCGTGATGCGGCACGCCACGAACCTGGAGTCGGTGCTCACGTACGAGGGCACCGTCGAAATGCACCAGTTGGTGCTGGGCAAGGCGCTCACCGGCATCGACGCGTTCCGGTGAGCACCCCGACCCCGTAAAGGGTCAGCTCTGGTTGCTGTGCTTTCCCGGGGGACAACCCCCGGACCCCCGGCCGACAACCCATTCTGCCTAGCTCTGGTTGAAGAACCCCCCGCGCCGCCCCACCGGCTCCCCGTTGACCACCTGGTAGTCGGCGGGGGTGAGCAGGAACACGCGGGTGGCCACGCGCTCGATCGAGCCGCGCAGGCCGAAGGTCAGACCGGCCGCGAAGTCCACGACGCGCTTGGCGTCGTTCGGCTCCATGGCGGTGAGGTTGACGATGACCGGGACGCCCTCGCGGAAGAGTTCGCCGATGCCGCGGGCGTCCCGGAAGCCGTCCGGGGTGACCGTGGCGATACGGGTGCCCTGCTCCTGGGCGACCTCGTCGGCCACCCGCACCTTGGGGTTGGTGACCCAGGAGTCTCCGGGCTCGGGCCCCTCGGCGTACTCGTCGTCGTAGTAGCGCTCGTCATCGCTGTTGTCGTCGACGAGGCCAAGCCACGCACTCGCCTTGCGCACCGATCCCATGGACGCCTCCTCTCACACGCGGTGTGTTCCGCCCGCGCCCTCTATGGTCGTCCATGATGCGGATGATGTGCCAAGTGGATGGCCGCCGAGCGAGGATTTCGTGACGCATCTGGTGCAAAGCGGTTGGCGTTGCGTCAGAAACTCCCGGAGTCGGCCGTAGGCGCTGGACCTGGGCATATGCGGTCTCTTCGAGGGACGGGCGGGCCCCGGCCCGGTGTCCTGCCCCGGTGATTAGGATGCCCGGGCACATCGGCACCACACACGTCGCCACACCACGGGGGCACATTTTGTTCGGGATCATCAGGCCATGCAGGCACCGCTTGTCCGAGGCGATGCGGACGGAGTGGATGGCTCATCTGTGCGGCCTCTGCCTGGCGTTGAAGGGGGATCACGGGCAAATGGCCCGGATCGCCACGAACTATGACGGACTGGTCATATCTGTTCTGGTGGAGGCGCAGTCGCCGCGCACCGAGGGCGTGGGCGCCTGGCGCCGCACGGCCGGTCCGTGTGCGCTGCGCGGCATGCGCAGCGCGTCCGTGGCGCACGGCGAGGGCGCGCGGCTGGCCGCGTCCGTCTCGCTCGTGCTGGCCTCGGCGAAGATGCGTGACCATGTCGAGGACCGTGACGGGCTGTTGGCGCGGCGTCCGGTCGCGGCCGCGGCCCGCCGGATGGCGGCCCGGTGGGACAGGGCCGGGGCGCGGACCGGATCGGAGCTCGGCTTCGACACGGCCGTTCTGGTGGACGCGGTCGAACGGCAGTCGGGCATCGAGGCGCTGGCCGGGGCCGGCACGCCGCTGCTGGCGGTGACCGAGCCGACGGAGACGGCGACCGCAGCGGCCTTCGGCTACACGGCCGTTCTGGCCGGACGTCCCGCCAACAAGGCTCCGCTGGAGGAGGCCGGCCGGCTCTTCGGCCGGCTCGCGCACCTGCTGGACGCCGTCGAGGACCTGGCGGAGGACGCGCGCACGGGCGCGTGGAACCCGGTGGCCGCGACGGGTACGGACCTGGTGGAGGTGCGGCGGCTGTGCGACGACGCGGTGCACGGCGTGCGGCTGGCGCTGCGCGAGGCCGACTTCGGGAGCAAGGCGCAGGGCAGGCTGGCGCATGTGCTGCTGGTCCATGAGCTGGAGCGGGCGGTGGACCGTGCGTTCGGCAGCGGCAACGCCTGCGGACATGGCGGGCATTCAGGGCAATCGGCTCATTCCAAACAGCAGGCGTCCTTCGGCCCGCCGCCGGTGATGCCGCCGCCGCCCGCCCCGCCGGGGCCGCCGCGCGGTCCGCAGCGGGACCTGCTGTCGGGGTGCCTGGTGTGGACGGGGCTGTTCTGCACGTGCCAGGTGTGCTGCAAGGACCCTTACACCGACCCGTGGACGGGCTGGCCGAGGGAGGGCTGGTGCTACAAGTGCGACTGCTGCGACAGCTGTGATGGATGCGGAGGTTGCGGTGACTGCTGCAACTGCTGTGACTGCTGCAGCAATTGCGGCGACGGGTGCGACTGTGATTGCAGCTGTTGTGACTGCTGAGTGCTGAGGGGGAGTTGAGCACTGAGGGGGAGTGCGGTGCCGGGGTCGAACGACCCCGGCCGCAAGGCGAAGGCAGCGCGGCGGGGAATCCTCAACCCGTACAGGACGCCGACCACACCCGACCGAAGTCGATGTGGCTGCGCGTCACCAGCCGCTGCGTCGTTGCCATGCCCCAAGTGGAGCAGCCTTCCGTTTCCGCGTCAACCGACGTAGCCTCGACGACGGGTCCGCGCTGAGGGGCGCGGCTCGTGCGAAGGCAGCACCGTCCGTGTTCGATCCCCGCATCCACGGAGTGCCTTCGCATGCCTTCTCCCGCCCTGCCCGTCCCGTCGCTCGTCGTCGTCGGCGCGGGCCCGCGCGGCACCGGTCTCGTCGAACGGATCGCCGCCAACGCCCCCGCGCTGCTCGGGGACCGCCGTCTCGACCTGCACCTCGTCGACCCGTACCCGCCCGGCGCCGGACGGATCTGGCGGCACGGCCAGTCGCCGCTGCTGTGGATGAACTCCATGGCCGAGGACGTCACGATGTTCACCGACGACACCGTCGGGACCGCGGGCCCGGTCCGCCCCGGCCCCTCGCTCGCCGAGTGGGCCGCGCAGGTCCGCGACGGCGTCGTCGAACCGCCCGGCGATCCCGAAGTCGCCGCGGAGGCCCGTGCGTTGACCCCGCGCAGCTTCGCCGGACGGCGGCTGCAGAGCGCCTACCTCCGCTGGTTCCACCGGCGTGCGGTGGCCGCGCTGCCGCCCGGCGTCACCGTCCACGAGCACCGCCGCCGGGCCGTGCGGCTCTCCGGCCCACGCGACGGGCAGCAACGCGTGTGGCTGGCGGGACGGGCCGAACCCCTGCTCGCCGACGCCGTCGTGCTCACCCTCGGGCACCTCCCCGCCCAGCCGGACCCGGAACAGCAGGCGCTCGCCGCCTTCGCCGCCGCCCACGGACTCGTCCATCTGCCGCCCGAGTTCACCGCCGACAGCGACCTGAGCGGGTTACGGCCCGGGCAGCCCGTCCTCGTCC
The DNA here is from genome assembly GCF_047456005.1 of Streptoverticillium reticulum. NCBI lineage: Bacteria > Bacillati > Actinomycetota > Actinomycetes > Kitasatosporales > Streptomycetaceae > Streptomyces > Streptoverticillium reticulum. The sequence continues at coordinate 6,469,057 of NZ_CP179755.1, forward strand.
GGGGCATGGGGCTCGCCTTCGTCGACCTGATGGTGCTGCTCACCGAAGGCCGCGGCGGACGGTACACCGACGACGGCACCGGCACGCTGACGTACCACCCCTCCGGGCACGAACCCGTCCTGCACGTCGGCTCGCGCCGCGGCGTCCCGTACCGCTCCAAGACGGGATACCGGTGGCAGGGGGAGCGGCCCCCGCTGCCCCGCTTCCTCGGGCCGCCCGAGACCGGGGAACTGCGCCGCCGGCCCGGCCCGCCGGAGTTCGAGCGCGACGTGCGGCCGCTCGTCGCCAAGGAGTTGGGCTTCGCCCACTACCACCGGCTCTTCGCCGCCCATCCGGAACGCACCCGCGTCGACTGGCCCGACTTCGAGGAGAAGTACGCGGCCTGCGAGCCCGGCAGCGCCGAACTCGACGTCCTCGTCGCCTCCTCCGTGCCCGACTCCGCCGACCGGCTCGACCTGGACGCCCTCGACCTGCCGCTCGCCGGGCTGCGCTTCCCGGACGCGGAAGCGCTGCAGGACGGCGTGCGGGCGCACATTGCCGCGGACGTGGCGCGGCGCCACGACCCCCGGCACAGCCCGGACCTGGCCGTCTTCCTCGGGCTGCTCTCCGTCCACAGGCAGCTCGCCCGCCTCGGCGACGCCGGGGACCAGTGGCAGGGCCTGTTCAACTACCTGGCGTCCGGCCCGCCCGGGCCCCGGCTGCGGCAGCTGCTCGCGCTCTCCCGGGCGGGAGTGGTGCGCTTCCTCGGCGCCGACGTGCGCATCACCGCCGACGCGGGGCGCGGGGTGTTCCGGGCCGAGAGCGTCAGCGTGCCGGGGCGGGTGGTCGAGGCGCGGGCGCTGGTCGAGGCGAGGCTGCCTGCGGCGAGCGTGGGGAGGTCGGCGGATCCGCTGCTGCGGGGGCTGGCGGGCGAAGTGGCCGTCAACGCCTCGGGGTTGCTCGTCGTCGGCCCGGACGACGGGCGCGTCGTGGGCCGGGACGGGCGGCCGCACCCGCGCCGGTTCGCCCTGGGACCGCACACCACGGCGCGGGCCCCCGCGTTCGCGCGGCCGCACAGCGGGTCGGCCGGGTTCCGGCAGAACGACGCCGTGGCGCGGGCGGTGCTGGGGGTGCTGGCCGGGGGCCGGTTCGACGGGTGCGGGCCGTCCGTGGCCGGTCGCGCCCACGCGGCGGAAGCCGCATGTCCGGCAGAGGTACCGCGCCCCTGACGGGGTGCGGTAATCCGTCTGAAATCCCCCTGATTACACAGGAGTTCGCATGCTGCACCTCGCCGTCGCCATCGACCAGCCGGGCACCACCGACCCCCGGCCCTACCTCCACGCCGCCCGTCTCGCGGAGCGCGGGCGGCTCGACTTCGTCACGCTCGGGGACGCCTTCGGGCCGCGCACCCCGCGGGAGTCCCGGATCGACGCGCTCGCCGTACTGGCCCGCGTCGCGCCCGCGACCGAGCGGATCGGGCTCGTCCCGACCGTCACCACCACGCACACCGAGCCCTTCCACGTCTCCTCCGCCGTCTCCACCCTGGACTGGGTCAGCCGCGGCCGGGCCGGCTGGACCGTCGACGTGTCGGCCGGCGAGACCGCCGCCCGGCTCTTCGGCCGGCGGCCCGCGGCGCCCGACGACGTGCTGTGGCGCGAGGCGGACGCCGTCGCCGACGTCGTCGCCCGGCTCTGGGACAGCTGGGAGGACGACGCCGAGATCCGCGACCGGGCCACCGGCCGCTTCGTCGACCGCGACAAACTGCACTACGTCGACTTCGAGAGCCCCGGGTTCCGTGTCCGCGGCCCGTCCATCGTGCCCCGGCCCCCGCAGGGCCGGCCGGTCGTCGCCGTCGACGCCACCGCCGGCCCGTCGCGCGACACCGCGGCCCGCCACGCAGACGTCGCCCTGGTGCGGACCGAACGGACCGGCGACCCCGGACAACTCGCCGCCGTCCGCGACGAACTGCACCGCCGCGCCCGCGCCCACGGGCGCGACCCGCGCCGGCTCCGCGTCCTCGCCTCCGTGCCCGTCGCCCTGCACGCCGCCGCCGACGCGGTCGCGCTCGCGGACCTGGCCGGGCGTTGGTACGAGGACGGCGTCGTCGACGGCCTCCACCTCCGGCCCGAGGAGCCCGGCCGCGATCTGCCGTTGCTCGTCGACGGCACCGTGGCCGTGCTCCAGCACCGCGGCCTGCTGCGCCGCTTCTACGCGGGCGGCACGCTCCGCGAGCACCTCGGACTGCCGCGCCCCGCCAACCGTTACGCACCGGCAAGGGAGACCGCATGACCCGCACCGCCCGTCGGCAGATGCACCTCGCCGCACACTTCCCCGGCGTCAACAGCACCACGGTCTGGCAAGACCCGCGCTCCGGGAGCCAGATCGACTTCTCCTCCTTCGAGCACCTCGCGCGCACCGCCGAACGCGGCCTGTTCGACTTCTTCTTCCTCGCCGAGGGGCTGCGGCTGCGCGAGCACAAGGGCCGCATCCACGACCTGGACGTCGTCGGCCGGCCCGAGTCGATCACGGTGCTGAGCGCGCTGGCCGCCGTCACCGAACGGCTCGGCCTGGCCGCCACCGTGAACGCGACCTTCAACGAGCCCTACGAACTCGCCCGGCGCCTCTCCTCGCTCGACCACCTCAGCGGCGGGCGCGCCGCCTGGAACGTGGTGACCTCCTCCGACGCGTTCACGGGCGAGAACTTCCGCCGCGGCGGCTACCTCGACCGCGCCGACCGCTACACGCGCGCCGCGGAGTTCGTCGCCACAGCGCGGGAGCTGTGGGACTCCTGGACGCCGTGCGGGCGGGCGCGTCCCTTCACCCACCACGGCCGGCACTTCTCCGTCGCGGGCGAGTTCGACGTCCGGCGCAGTCCGCAGGGCCACCCCGTGGTCATCCAGGCCGGCGACTCCGACGAGGGCCGCGAGTTCGCCGCCTCGGCCGCCGACGTCGTCTTCACCCGGCACGGCACTCTGGAGTCGGGCCGCGCCTTCTACGCCGACGTCAAACGGCGGCTGGCCGCATACGGGCGCGGGCCGGACGAGTTGAAGATCATGCCGGGGGTGACCTTCGTGCTCGGCGACACCGCCGCCGAGGCCCAGGAGCGGGCCGCGGAGATCCGCCGGCAGCAGGTCTCGCCGCAGAACGCGATCCTGGCGCTGGAGCAGGTCTGGGGCCGTGACCTGTCCGGCTACGACCCCGACGGCCCGCTGCCGGACGTCGACCCCGACCCCGGGGGCGAACTCGCGCAGGGCCGCGTGCGGATCGGCGACCCGTCGGCGGTCGCCGCGCAGTGGCGCGCGCTGGCGGAGGCCAAGGGGCTGTCGATCCGGGAGACCGTCATCGAGACGACGGGCCGGCAGTCGTTCGTCGGCACGCCGCAGGAGGTGGCGGCGCGGATGGACGAGTTCGTGACGCGGGACGCCGCCGACGGTTTCATCCTCGTCCCGCACCTCACCCCGGGCGGGCTGGACGACTTCGTCGACCGGGTGGTGCCCCTGCTGCAGGAGCGCGGGGCGTTCCGTACGGAGTACAGCGGCGCGACGCTGCGCGAGCACCTCGGTCTTCCCGCCCCCGTATGGAACAGTGGGCGGCCATGAGCACGACTGATGCCGAAGAGCAGTGGGCCGCGTGGCGCGAGCAGCGCACCAGGACGGTCTCGGCGCCGTACGGGCCGCTGGCGCTGACCGGGACGTACTGGCTCGCCGACGCCCCCGACGGCCGGATCCCGGGCGTTCCGGGGCGCTGGACCGAGGATCCCGGGACCGATGACGCCGTCCTGCTCACCGCCCTCGCCGAGGACGGACTGACCGTGAACGGGGAGCCGTTCGAGGGATGGATCCGGCTCGGCCCCGACGCCTCGGCCGGTGCGGTGTGGGTCGCGCACGGCGAGCGCCGGCTGCTGGTGCTGCGGCGCGAGGGCCAGTGGGCGGTGCGCGTCTTCGACCCGCAGTCGGCGGCCCGGCAGGAGTTCGGCGGCATCGACGCCTTCGACTACGACGAACGCTGGGTGCTGCCCGGGACGTTCCGGCCGTACGCGGGCGGCCGCACGGTCGTGCCGGTGGTGAACGCGGACGGGCGTGAACGCGGCCTGAGCCTGGCCGGTGAACTGGCCCTCGGCGGCGGTGAGTACAGCCTGCAGGTCGCGGCGGAGGAGGACGGCTCGCTGTGGGCGGTCTTCGCCGACGGCACCAGCGGCGGCTCCAGTTACCGCTTCCGCTTCCTGCGCCCGCCCGCCCCGGCGGCGGACGGCGGCGTGACCGTCGACTTCAACCGCGCCCACCTCCCGCCGTGCGCCTTCGCCGAACACTTCATCTGCCCCTTCCCGCCACCGGGGAACACGTTGCCGTTCGAGGTGCCGGCGGGGGAGCGGGACGTGATCAGCACCCCGTAAGGGGCGCGGGGAACTGCGCGACCAGCCAAGGCGGACCCGCAGTCGACGCACTGCCGCGTGCGGCCCCCGCGTGGAGCCGCTCCCGGCGTGCGGGCCGCCCACCGCACACCCGGTTGCCTCTGTCTGCGGGCGTGCCCCGCAGACAGGACGGCGTCCGAAAGAGGCTCTTGCGCCCTGCGCCTCCCGGCCCGAATACTCCCGAGCACAGGCGCTTGTCAGGGGCACGGCGAAATCGGAATGCGGCGTGCCCTTTCGGCTGCGCCCCTCCGACCCCCCACGGGAGGAAGAACGTGAGGATCAAGCGCCCCACCTCGGTGCTCGCCGTGGCCGGCGGCCTGCTGGCCGCCTCCGTCCTCGCCGTCGGCAGCGCCCACGCCGACGGCGCCTCCGCGGCCGTCCACTCGGCCGCGCAACTGTCCGCGGCGCGTGCGGCCGTGGAGTCCGCGGACGTCGCGGGCACGGCATGGGCCGTCGACCCGGCGACCGACACCCTTGTGGTGACGGCCGATTCCACCGTCTCCGCAGGCGACCTGACCAGACTCAGACACCGTGCCGGTTCCGGCGCGGAGGCGATACGCATCGAACGCACCCCCGGAGCCTTCCGCACGCTCCTCGCCGGCGGCGACGCGATCTACGCGCCCTCGTGGCGCTGCTCCGTCGGCTTCAACGTCCGCAAGGGCAACACCTATTACTTCCTCACCGCAGGCCACTGCACCCAGGGGAAGCCGCCCTACTACGCCAACGCGAACCACTCCACGAGCATCGGCCCGACCGTCGGGACCAGCTTCCCCGGCAACGACTACGGGATCGTGCAGTACACCAACGGCGCCGTGCCGCACCCGAGTGCGGTCGACCTCTACAACGGCCGCCAGCAGCGCATCACCTCCGCGGGCAACGCCCGCGTCGGGCAGAGCGTCCAGCGCAGCGGCTCCACGACCGGGGTGCACGGCGGCAAGGTCACCGGTCTGAACGCCACCGTCAACTACGGCAACGGACAGATCGTGCGCGGCTTGATCCAGACCAATGTGTGCGCCGAACCCGGCGACAGCGGCGGCGCGCTCTTCTCCGGCTCCACCGCCCTCGGCCTGACCTCCGGCGGCAGCGGCAACTGCAGCTCCGGAGGGACGACCTTCTTCCAGCCCGTCACCCAGGCGCTCGGCGCCTACGGGGTGAGCGTCTTCTGACTCGCCCGCCCCTCCCCGCCGTCTGACCGCGAGCGCGCTCCGCCCTTCCCCATCGCCTGCGGCCAGCAGCACAGAGCCCCCGGCCCCACGGCCGGGGGCTCGACCACGCCCGGGCACGGGCATACCGTGGACGTATCACCTGACGTGTGACGGCAGGGGGCCGTGATGGTCGAAGACCTCGTGGTGGCAGTGGTGGCCGCGGGCTCCGTCGGGCTCGTGTATCTGATGGCGGCGGCCCGGGTGGTCAAGCAGTATGAGCGCGGCATCGTGCTGCGACTGGGACGGCTGCACCCGGAGATCCGGCAGCCGGGATTCACCATGATCGTTCCCGCGGTGGACCGGCTGCGCAAGGTCAACATGCAGATCGTGACCATGCCGGTGCCGGCCCAGGAGGGCATCACCCGGGACAACGTGACCGTGCGCGTCGACGCGGTCGTCTACTTCAAGGTCGTGAACCCGGCGGAGGCCGTGATCGCGGTCGAGGACTACCGCTTCGCGGTCTCGCAGATGGCCCAGACCTCGCTCCGCTCGATCATCGGCAAGAGCGACCTGGACGATCTGCTCTCCAACCGGGAGAAGCTCAACCAGGGCCTGGAGCTGATGCTCGACAGCCCGGCCATCGGCTGGGGCGTGCAGATCGACCGCGTCGAGATCAAGGACGTCTCGCTGCCGGAGACGATGAAGCGCTCGATGTCCCGGCAGGCCGAGGCGGAGCGGGAGCGCCGGGCCCGGGTCATCAACGCGGACGCGGAGCTGCTGGCGTCGAAGAAGCTGGCGGAGGCGGCGGCGACGATGTCCGACCAGCCGTCCGCCCTGCAACTGCGGCTGCTGCAGACGATCGTGGCGGTGGCCGCGGAGAAGAACTCGACGCTGGTGCTGCCGTTCCCGGTGGAGCTGCTGCGCTTCCTCGAACGGGCGGGGCGGGGCACCTCCTCGGTGGAGAGCGAGCACATCCCGGTCGAGCCGTCGTCCCCTGAAACGGGGGGTGAGGAGGAGACGGGCATCGGACATGCGTAGCGCCCCGTAGGGGCGCGGGCCTGTGACATTATGCGGCTCCGCCGCGTGGGCGCGACCAGCCGCCCACGGCCTGCAGCCGATGCACTTCGTCAACTGCGGGCGCGTCGTGGTTGCTCGCGCAGTTCCCCGCGCCCCTGACGGGGCGCACCGGCGTGCGCATAGATTTGCGCGCTACTGAAATTCGCCCTTGTGCACTCCCTCCTCCGCTCGGGACACTCGACGGACAACTTGGCATGGACGCGACCTCCTATCGGGGGTGCGGCTGTGTCGTTCGTCCTCCGGGCCCGGCGTCCGTGCGTGCGGCCCAACCCCCCACTGGAGGTGCCGAGTTGAAGAACCGTTGGTCGTTCGCGCGCGCCGCCCTCGGCGGTGCCGCCGCGGCCGCTCTCGCGGCCGTCACCCTCGCACCGCAGCCCGCAGAAGCCGCTCCCCGCCCCGTCTCGGAGGTCCTCTCCGAGTCCGCCGCCGGGCAGCTCGCCGCGACCCTCGTCGACCGCCTCAAGGGCGCGACGGCAGGTTCGTACTACGACACGAAGACCCACAGGCTCGTCGTCGACGTCCTCGACCCGGGCGCCGGGGACGCCGTCCGTGCGTCCGGCGCCGAGGCCCGGTCCGTACGGTACTCCCTCCCGCAACTGGATGCGGCGCGCGTCGAGTTGGACAGGTCTGCCGCCATCCCCGGCACCGCCTGGGTGACCGACCCCAGACTGAACCAGGTCGTCGTGACCGCCGACCCCACGGTCACGGGTGACCGGATGGCACGGCTGAACCGGGTCGTCTCGGGGCTCGGCGAGAAGGCCGTCGTGCACAGAACGGCCACCAGGCTCACCCGGTTCATCGCGGGCGGCGACGGGATCTACGGTGCCAAGTACCGCTGTTCGCTGGGGTTCAACGTCAGCAAGGACGGCACGGCCCCCCAGTGGGAGGGGGGTTACTTCCTGACCGCGGGGCACTGCGGCGCGGTCGAGAACGGCTGGTCCGACAGCAAGGGCGGCCGGCCGATCGGGACCACCGAGTCCTACGCCTTCCCGGACCACGACTACGCCCTCGTCAAGTACACCGAGGACGTTCCCCACCCGAGCCAGGTGAACCTCCACGGCGTCCTGGGCGCCGGCGCCCAGGAGATCAAGCAGGCGGCCGACGCCAGGATCGGCGAGGCCGTGCAGCGCAGCGGCTCCACGAGCGGGGTGCACGGCGGCAAGGTCACCGGCCTCGACGCCACGGTCAACTACGTGGAGGGCACGGTCCGCGGGCTGATCCAGACCGACGTCTGCGCCGAGGGCGGCGACAGCGGAGGCCCCCTCTTCGACGGGGACAAGGCCCTCGGTCTCACATCGGGCGGCAGTGGCAACTGCACGCTGGGCGGGACGACTTACTACCAGCCGGTGACGGCTGCCCTGGCCGCGACCGGTACGCGGATTCCCTGAGCGTGCCCCGGCCCCATGGACGCGGCCCCCGGACACACCTCCACGGTGTCCGGGGGCCGCTGCTCGTGCGGGCCGCCGCGTGTGCGGGACCGGTCAGAACTCGAAGAGCGTGCCCTTGGCCGCCTTCATCTCGCACGGGTTGCCGAAGACCTTGTCGAAGTTCACGCGCTGGCCTTCCCATACGCCCTGCGCGGTGACGATGACCGGGTTCCACTCCTTGGTGCAGAGGACGCCCGTCTTCACCGTCGTGAGCTTCTCGAAGTCGCCGCCCGCGGACCGCAGATCGGCACACGCGGCCTTGGCGGCCGGGTGGGTGCCGCTGGGGCCCGGCGTGCAGTTGAGGGTGACCGCGCGCTGGATGCCGGCGCTGGCCGCGTCGTCGCCCTGGCCGACGGTCAGGACCAGAGCGGACGGTGCGTACAGGCTCTGGGTGTGCGCCCCGGTGGCGGGCGCGGCGCTCGCGGCCGTCGTTCCGGCCGCCGCCAGACCGCCGCCCAGTGCCAGCGCGGCGCCCAGCGCGATCCCCCGAGTGATGTACCGCATTCCGAACACTCCCTTGTTCGCGGGTCAGATAACGGACGGCAGTCTTGCCCAAGTTGGGCATGAACGCACACCGATCGAACACTTTCAGTCGCCGCTTGAAAGCTCTCGGTAATTGGCTCGAACTGGCGGGCGGAATGTCCCGGAAGGGGAGGGCGTGAAACGTCGCGCTTACATCGACGCCCGACTTGTACGAGAAAGGGGGCAATTGATGTTACGGGAGTGTTGACCAGCGGATATGCCGTGGATTCATTGTTGAAATATCAAATGAGCCTTCGAAATTGCGATTTGCGTGGTCGATGACCATTGGATCTAATGATCCCTGTGTGCGGCCCGGGAGACCCCGCGGACCGGCCGAAAATGGCCCGCCGTGCGTGCGCGCGGCGGGCGGGGCGATCCGGGAAGGCGGCAGCAATGGCCGAACACTTCTCAGACCGAACGGTCGGTCTGTGCACGGGAGTCCCCTCCGTCACATGAGACGTCCGCGTCGCCGCCCGTGGAGGGGGCGGGCGGCGACGCGGGACGGGGCGCCGTGGAACCCCTTACGGGGCCTTCCGCACCGCGGACGCCACGGCGACCGCCGCACCCGCCACCGCCCAGGCGGACAGCACGAGGAGCGGGCCGGTGAGGGCGTTGCCCCCGAAGTAGGCGACGGAGCGCGCGGACCAGGTGCCCGCGCCCGGCGGCAGGTACGGGCCGATGGCGCGCCAGAACGGCGGCAGCAGCGGGTACGGGTAGGCGCCGCCCGCGCTCGGGTTGCCGAGGACCACGACGATCGCGATCGCCAGCCCGATCCCGACGACGCCGGCCAGCCCCTGCAGCGCCAGCGTCATGGCCCCGACCGCGAACACCACCAGGGCGCCCAGCCCCCACAGCCCCGCGACGCTCCCGGGCAGCGCACCGAGCACCGGGCCCGCGATGACCGCGCCCAGCAGTCCGGCGACGACCGCGTAGACGGCGATCGAGCCGAGCCGGATGACGGCCCGGTGGAGGTTGGCGGGCCGCGCGCCCGCACTGACGGCGAGAATCGCCGCGCACAGATAGCCGCCCACGCACCAGCCCACGACCAGGTAGAACGAGCTCAGCCCGCGGGCGTCGCCGCCGCTCGCCGGGTTCACGTCGGTCACCTTCACCGACCGCTTCCCGTCTGCCTCGGCGCGGACCAGCACCGCCTCGGCGGCCTGCCCCAGCGAGGCCCCCGCGGCGCCCGCGGTGAGCAGGGTGTCGGTGGTGCCGCGCGGGTCGACCACCAGCGCGGCGTCCAGCTCGCGCTCCCGGAGCTGCTGCACGGCCGCGGCCCGGTCGTCCGTCGCGCGCGGATCCAGCGGACTCCCCGGCAGGCTGCCCAGCCGCTCGACGAGGGTGCCACGGACCTGCGGGGGAGCGACGACGCCGAGGCGGATGTCGGTGGGCCTGGGGTCGTGGAAGGCGCCGATGTACGAGGTGATGAAGGCGAGCTGGAGGACGAGCGCGCCGATCACCAGGAGCGCGGCGCGGCCGGTCACCGCGCTTCTGACCTCGTCGGGGAATGAGGGCATGCCCCGAGCGTGCGGGGTACCGGGTGCTGCCGCAGGCGGTGCGGGCCGTTCGGGGTAGGGGTCTGTCTACTTGTTGGCGTGATCGCCGAGGTAGAACAGCAGCCAGATGAACCCGGCGATGAGGTGGGTGACGAAGACGTAGACGCCGACGCGCAGGGCGAGCTGCTTCTCGGCCCACCGCTCACTGGTCTTCTCACTGGCCTTCTCGGTCATCGCCGCGCCGCCTTCGCTCCGGTCTCGGTTTCGAGGAGTTCCTCCAGCAGCTCGTTCTGTCCGCTGAGCATCTGCGTGAGGATGCGGCGCGCGGCGCGCATCAGCTCGGCGACGTCGCCCCCGGCGAGCTCGTAGACGACCGTCGACCCGGTGCGGGTGGAGGTGACGATCCCGGAGCGGCGCAGCACCGCCAGCTGCTGCGACAGGCTGGAGGGCTCGATCTCTATCGCGGCCAGCAGATCGCGTACGGGCATGGGCCCGTCCTGCAGCAGCTCCAGCACCCGGATGCGCACCGGATGCCCGAGCATCCGGAAGAACTCCGCCTTCGCCTGGTACAGCGGAACCGGCTTCCCCGCCACTCTCCACCCTCCTCCACAGCCGTCACCGCACATCGTGAATTGAAGAACTCTTCAATTCTAGCCGGTGCCGGAGTGACGCCTGCGAGAGGCTCATACGGGCGGAACGAGGGTGAAGTAGCGGTCGAGGACGCCCCGGTCTCCCTTCACCTCGGCGAGCTGCCCGGCGGGGATGCGCTGCCAGAGGAACAGCATCAGGTCCGAGGCGGTGCCGGCGAGCTCGACGTCGCAGGGGCCGTCGCCGTCTCCGCCCTCGTCGAGCCGGACGACGTCGCCGTCGAAGTGCACGGTCCAGAGGTCCGTCCCGTCGGTCCGGCGGAACCGGAAGCGCTCGCCCGAGCCGGGCGGTGCCTGCCGCAGGGTCCGCCGGAACGGTGCCATCACCCGGAAGTTCTGGCCGACGGCATCGGCCGCGAGCGCAGGGGCGACCGGGCGGGCGGTCCCGGTGGCGTTCTCGGCGTCCCAGCGGTGCACGGCGGCCTCGATGGCCTGGATCCGCATCCAGAAACCGGCGGTCCGGTCCGGTGCCCAGGTCCACACCGGCTCGTCCGGTGCGCTGCTGCGGAACAGCTCCTCCAGCGCGGCGGCCCCGTCCGTGAACCAGTCGACCAGGGTCGCCGGGAGCGGGGTGCGGTTCGGCGCGTTGTCCGGGTGGGGCCAGCCGTCGGTGTCCGGCGGGAGCTGAAGGAAGGAGAGGTCGGAGTGGTCCGGCTGCTCGGTGAGGCGTTCCCTGAGCAGCCGGGCCACGTACCGCTGCACGGTGGCGAGGTGCACGACGAGGTCGCCCACGGACCAGCCGGGGCAGGACGGAACGGGGGGTGCGGGTGTGCCCTCGGGGGCGGACCGGCGGACGGCGGCCGCGAACGCGCCGGTGTCGCTGTGGAATTGGGCGATGTGGTCCATGGAGTCCATGGACCTACTGTGCCGTGCCGACGCCGAGTTGGGACAGGAAGGCCGCGGCGGCGGGGGACGGGCCGAGCTTGCCCCACACCAGCATCTCCACGCGGGTCGGCGGGGTCTTCACCTTCAGGATGTGCACGCCGGGCAGTTCGGCCGCGATGGCCTCCGGCACCATGCCGACGCCCAGGCCGGCGCGCACCAGCCGGGCGAGGAACTCCACGGTGGTGACCTCGAACGGTGCATCGGTGGTCAGGCCCGCGGCCTCGAAGGCCGACTGGCGCTGCCGCCTGGCCGCCGAACCGGCCGGGAAGTCGATGAAGGGCTCGCGCGCCAGCCTCTGCAGATCCGTCCGCTTCCGGCCGGCGAGGGGATGCTCCGGCGCCACGATGGCGACCAGCTCCCCGCGGGCCAGCTCCTGGTACCGGACGCCCTTCGGCACGGTGCCCGGGTCCAGGCCGGTGAAGGCGACGTCGAGCGAGCTGTCCCGTACGCGCTCGATGAGTTCTTCGCTGACGCCGCCGACCAGGCAGATCCGCACGTCCGGATAACGGGTCTGGTACCGGCGCAGCGCGTCGGCGAGGTCGACCGCGGCAACGGTGGAGATGGCGCCGACGGCCAGATTCCCGGACACCTTGCCCGTGGCGGCCCGGACCTCGGCGCGGGCGCGTTCGGCGGCGTCCAGCGCCTGCCGCGCGACGGGGACGAAGGCCTCGCCCGCCGCCGTGAGCCGCACCGCGCGGCTCGTGCGGTCGAACAGCCGCGTTCCCAGCTCCTTCTCCAGGCGGGCGACCTGGTGGCTGAGCGCCGACTGCACCACGTGGCACCGCTCGGCCGCGCGCGTGAAACCACCGGTCTCCGCCACCGCGACGACATAGCGCATCTGTTGCAGCTCCATGCATCCATCGTAGAACGCGATGGCTCGATGAAAACAATGCATTGGCTTCATGAGTGCCTGGCCGGGACACTTGTTTCCATGACACACGCACGGAAAGACGGCGGCGAACTGGGCCGTGGCACGCTCCTCGTGATGGCGGTCGCCTGCGGACTGTCCGCCGCGGGCAACTACTTCGCGCAGCCCTTGCTCGGGGTGATAGGCCGCGAAATGCATATGAGCACGGCCGTCTCCGCGCTGGTCGTCACGGCCGCCCAGACCGGCTACGCGCTCGGGCTGATCCTGCTCCTGCCCCTCGGCGACCTCCTGGAACGGCGGCGCCTTGCCGTGACGCTGTGCGCGACCACCGCCGTCTTCCTGCTGGTCACGGCGAACGCCCCCAACACCGCGGTGCTGCTGATCGGCACCGCCCTCACCGGGCTGACCTCGGTCGCCGCCCAGGTCATCGTCCCCTACGCGGCGACGCTCGCCGCTCCCGAGAAGCGCGGCCGCACCGTCGGCACCGTCATGACGGGCCTGCTGCTGGGCATCCTGCTCGCCCGCACGGCCGCCGGACTGCTCAGCGACCTCGGCAGCTGGCGCACCGTGTACTGGGTGAACGCCGTGCTCATGGCGGCCATGGCGGTCCTGCTGCGCTGCGTCCTTCCCCGTCTGCGCACCGACGCCGGCCTCGGCTACCCCAAGCTGCTCGGGTCGACCGTCACGCTCTTCGCCCGCGAACCGGTGCTGCGGTGGCGGTCCGCGCTGGGCGCGCTGTCCTTCGCCACGTTCAGCGTGCTCTGGACGGCCCTGGCCTTCCTGCTCTCCGGCCCCGCCTACGGCTGGTCCGAATCGGCGATCGGACTGCTCGGCCTGCTGGGCGCGGCGGGCTCGCTCGCGGCATCGGTCACCGGACGCCTGGCCGACCGGGGACTCGTGCACCACGTGACCGGTGCCGGGGCCCTCCTGCTCCTGGGCTCCTGGGGCCTGCTCGCCCTGGGCGGCTCCGGAGGTCACTGGTCGCTGGCCGCGCTGCTGGCCGGCATCCTCGTGCTCGACGCCGCGGTGCAGGGCGTGCAGATCAGCAACCAGAACCTGGTGTACGCGGTGCGCCCCGAAGCCCGCAACCGCCTCAACTCGGCCTATATGACCAGCTACTTCGCGGGCGGCGCGCTGGGATCCGCCCTCACCTCGGCGACCTGGGGCGCGGCGGGCTGGACCGGAGTGTGCACGCTGGGCGCCGCCCTGTCTGCGCTGCTCACCGCGACGTGGCTGGCCGAACGCCGTTACCGGCAGCGCCGTCCGGCCCCGGTCCCGGTCGCATCCCGCACCGTGGCGCAGTCCGAGGACACCGCTCTCACCGGGTCCGTACAGTAGTGACCATGCGTTCGACAGTGCTCGCGCCTCCCGCCGTCTAGAGCGGGACGCCGGCGCGCCGGCCCTCGACAGGGCCGGCGCGCTTCTTGGTCGTACCCGCACACGGGAGATCACGACGACCAACTGCTCCATGACATCTGGAGAACGCACTGTGTCCACAACTGCCTTGCGCGGGCTCGCCTGTCTGGCGATGGCCGGCACCACTTGGGGAACGACCGGCGCCGCCGTGGAAATCGTCTACCGGTCGAGCGACTTCGGGCCGATGGCCGTGTCGTTCTGGCGCTTCCTCGGCGGCATGGCGCTGCTGATCGCGGGCGCCGCACTGCGCCCCGCCCGCCGCGCTCCCCGTGGCCGGATGCTGCTGTTCACGGGCACCGGCATCGCCCTGGCCGTGTTCCAGACCGCCTACTTCGGTGCGGTCGAGGAGACGGGACTGGCCGTCGCCACCATCGTTGCCCTGGGAGCGGCCCCGGTCCTCACCGCCGCCGGAGGCCGGCTGTTCCTGGGGGAACGCACCGGGCGCGGCGGGGCGTTGGCGGTCGGCGGCGCGCTGACCGGCCTCGCGGTCCTGGTCCTGGGCAACCAGCAGGGCGTCGTACGTCCCCTCGGGGTCGCGCTGGCGCTGCTGTCCGCCGCCGGGTTCGCCGCGTCCAGCCTCCTGGGCCGCTGGGCCGGACGACACGGCGCGGGGGAGGACCCGTACACCCTCACGCTGTGGTCGTTCGGCATCGGAGCGGCGGTGCTGCTGCCGTTCGCCTGCGGCGAGGGCCTCGTGCCGCACATGGCCCACCCCGGCCGGGTGGTGCTGATGCTGCTGTACGTCGCCGCCGTCACCACCGCACTGGCCTACCCGCTGTACTTCGCCGGGACCGCCGCGGTGCGGGCGACCACGGCATCGGTGGTGATGCTGATCGAACCGGTCAGCGCGGCGGCACTGGCCGCGCTGCTGCTCGGCGAACACCTCACCGCGGCCACGGTCGCGGGAACTGCGGTGCTGCTCGCCGCCATCGTCGGGCTCGCGGTGGCCGAGTCGCGGTCGGTGGCGGGGAGTTGACCGTCTGAGGGCTGGGCCCAGCCGGCCCGCGCGGCGTGCTCGCGCGGGCCGTGCGCACCCGGGCCGGCGGAGCGGGTCTCGAAGGCGTCTGCGGGGAGGACCGCCGCCATGGTCCGGGCGTCGGCCCCCGCTCACCGGCCTGCTCCGCCGGCGTCCACCCGTTCTTGCGCTCAAGAGGAGCCGGCAGCCCCACTGTTGTTGCAGTACTAAGCCGTCACCGGCTTCCACAGGGAGAGCGCGGTGATCCAGTTCGGGTCGCCGACGCCCTGGTAGGACTGGACGCACTCGTAAGCGGCGCCGTCGTGGGTGACTCGGTCGCCCTTGGTGTAGGCGGCACGGGAGTCCCATGCGGGCAGGGAGGGGGCGTCCGGGTCGATGACGGTGACCGCGCGGGTGGTCGCCGTGGACTTGGCGCCGTCGATGGTCTGGACAGCGGTGAGCTGCTGGGCCCCGGCGGTCACGTTCGTCAGCGTCGCCGTCCAGGTCTTGTCGGCCTTGACCTTGACCTTGGTCTCGGTGCTGCCGGCCTTCACAGTGACCTCGGCACCTGCCTCGCCCGTGCCCGTCACGGTGAAGGCGGTGCCGACCTCGGAGCCGTCGGCAGGAGTGGTGATCGTCGCCGGGGCGGCCTGCAGGGCCGCCTTCGCCGAGGTGTACTCCTGGCCGTCCTTGCGAAGCTGGACGGTCACACCGTCCTGCTCGAAGTAGCCGCTGACGAACGCGAATTCGCCGTTCCGGCCGACGGTGACCTTGCGGTCGCTCCAGGAACCGTCCTTGGCCTTGACGAACACCTGCGCCCCCGGCTCGCCGGTGCCCTTCACCGAGACCAGCGTCTGCCCGTCGTCCTTCTTCACCAGCCACGCCTGCGACACCACCGGCGTCCCGGACGACGGCTTGGCCGTGGTCACGGTGTGGGTGTTGGAGAAGGCCGACTCGCCCGCCGTGTTCACGGCGCGGATCTTGTAGGTGTACCGCGTGTCGGGAGATACCGGCGCGTCCTTGAACACCGGGTAATCCAGGCCGTTCTTGACGTCGGCGATCTTCTTGTCGTCGCGCCAGACCTCGTAGCCCGTGACCTTGTCCTGCCCGGGGGCCGGGTTCCACATCAGGTCGACCTGATGTGCGGTGACGCCCATGTCGTGCAGGCCGGTCGGAGCGGACGGCTTCTGCCCCACGCTGTCGCCCTTAACGGTGACGTCCATGACGTTGTAGAAGGCGTTCGCAGTGTCGCCTACGTTCCACTTGGCGAGAATGACGTGGTACCCGGTGCGGTCAGCGGGCAGCGGGATCCGGTGCAGGCCCGAGACCGGCGCCTGGTTGTTTCCGTCGACCGTCGACAGCGGCTCCTTCTCGAAGGAGTCACGCGTCAGCGGCTTGTCCGGGTTCCAGCCCTTCTTGGTGATGTAGTACTGGAAGCTGGCCGTCTTGTGCGCGGCGGTGAGGCACCAGCCGGCCGTGACGGTCTGGCCCTGCTGGAAATCCTGCTTCGCCCACATCGTCGACGTCTGCTCGTTCAGCCGGCTTCCCGGAAAGGACGTTCCGCCCGAGGCGATCTTGCCGTCAAGGCTTCCCGTGTCGAATGCGGTCTTCGGGGCCTCGAAGGACTGCTTGTTGTAGAGGGCGTCGCCCACATACCCGTTCTGAACGTTCTGCGCGACGTCCTGGCGCGCCCTGAGGTCACCTCCGGGCGTGCTCCCCGACGCGCAAGTGGGGCTGTTCCCGGGCGAACGGTCCGGGGTGACGAAACCATGCGCGAACGCGCTCGACGCACCGGCAACAAGGGATCCGACTGTGGCAGCGACGACAGTCGCGCTGATCATGACACGCTTGGTATTCATTCACGCCCTCGGCAGAAATAGATGGCCTGACACCGGAGAAATCCTCCGAGACACCACCTGAATCTAGGACTTGCATGGACACCCCTGGCCGGTCGAATGGTGATCCTGACTGTGCCAATGGTGAAACCCCTGCCGGGCTTGCGCGGCTCCTTCTGGCGCGCCGGAAGCGTGCTGATGAGCGCGGCACGCGGTGGTCGGCAAGTGCGGCTCCAACTGGGCCCATTCGGACTCGGTCGGATCACCCCGCCCCACACGGCCCTGAACGACCGACAGCCCGGCACGTCACCGACCCATCAGGCAGTCCCCTAGTTGCTCAGCGGCATCGACCGACACACCAAAGAATGTAGGGTGCGTCAGCATGTCACTGGTGTCCTCTGTGGGCAGGGCTGCGCCTCAGCAGCCACGATCCATCGCTCTGTCCGGCGATGAGACTCGAGCACCTCTCCCAGGCTCCGGAAAGCACTCCACCAGGAAGAAGACGAACTCGATGGGCCCACCGAAAGCCCCGTCGAGCACTGGCTGCTGCAGTTCTGGCCGAGCCGTGACCAGGAAGGCCAAACCCAAGACCATGAGGGGATCGATGGGGCGGGGACGCGCGTCGCGTTTGGTTGCTTGTGCCGGGCTGGTTGGTGTTCTTGTGGCAGGAACCGGATGCACGCAGCGGGCGAACGAGGGAATGTCGCCCAACGCCCGGTCCTATCTGTCGGCGGCGCTGGACATCATGGAGAAGAACTCCCTTCGCCGCGACAAGGTCGACTGGCCCCGGGTGCGCCGCACCGCGTTCTCGTTGGCGCGCTCCGCGCAGAAGCCGGAAGACACCTACGAGGCGATCCGCTTTGCCGTCAACTCACTGAACGACAATCACAGTTCCTTCCACGAACCGCAGCGGGCGAAAGGGGAATTCGAAGCCCCGGCCAAGACGTTCGACGGCCTGCAGGGCCGGTCGTTGGAAGGCCGCATCGGCTACATATCCCTGCCCGGGGTGCGGTCCGAAGCGGCGTTCGCGGAGTACGTGCGGCAAGGTCGCGCGGCAGTGGCGGAGGCGGACCGGGACCGGGCCTGTGGGTGGGTGGTGGATCTGCGTCAGGAGGACGGCGGAGGCATGTGGGCGCCCCTTGCTGTCCTGGGGCGGGTCCTGGGGGACGGGGACGTCGGCATGTTCGTCGGGCCCGACGGCAAGAAGTCCGTGTGGACGGTCGAGGACGGCAACCCTCGCGACGGTGAGGCGTCCTGGGGGAGCGGCGCCCCGGTCGCCCACCCCGACGCGCCCGTCGCCGTGCTGACCGGCAAGGCAACCGCCAGTGCGGGCGAGGCGGTTGCCATTGCTTTTCGGGGGCGGCCGGACACGCGGTTCTTCGGGCAGCGGACCCTTGGTCTTCCCACGGGAAACAACGCCCACCGCCTCTCCGACGGGGCCGTGCTGATCCTCACCGAGGGCAAGGACGCCGACCGCACCGGCCGGATTTACGACGGGCGCATTTCTCCCGACGAGGAGATTCCGGACGGCGGCCGCGACGCCTTGGAGGCGGCAAAGGACTGGCTGCTGAGTCAACGCGCTTGCCGCTGATCGAGAACCCCCCTCACCCCTCCACGTCGTCCGTGCAGGACAACCGGTCGACATTGGCCAGGCTCGGCCGGTACCGCGTCTTCCAGTCCGGGATCTTCTCGACCAGAGGGAGTTCCGTCTTCAGGTCCAAGTCCCATGCGCTCGTGCCCACATACCGTTTCAGGGCGTCCCGGAGCCGTCGGCAGTCCCGCAGGTTGGAGCGGCCGTTCTGGTCCTTCTTGGCCATGCCGATTCCGTAGTAGTTCGCGGAGCCGATCACCACGTCGGGGACGACCTCCAGTTCGTCGTACCGCGAGGCGAAACCGTAGAGGATCAGCTGGTCGGTGGAGAATGCGGCGGCCCGGCCGCTGCGCAGGTCGTCCACGCACTGGGCGGCGGTGGGGGCCTCGTACGTGCCCAGGCCCTGGGCGCGGTTCTGCAATGCCTCTGCGGAGACGGTGCCGGTCCATGCGCAGACCGGTTTGCCGCGCAGATCGTCGAGGGACTTCACAACGGGGCCGTTCTTGCGCACCAGGAATCCCTGCTGGGTCTCGGCGTACGGGCCCGCGAACCAGATCCGTTTCGTGCGCTCCCGTGTGATCGAGAAGGTGGCGATCACCAGATCGACATGGTTCGCATCGCTCTGCGTGAGTGCGGCGACCCGGTCCTCCGACGGGACGTTGGAAAAGGTCCTGCCGAGGTGCAGGTCCTTGGTCAGGGCGTCGGCGACCTTGATGTCGAAACCGGAGTACTTGTAGCCGTCGGTCTGCCAGCCCGTGCCGGGCTGGTCCGATTTCACGCCGATGGTGATGGAGCCGCGGGCGTCGCGCCCGAGGAACTGCGCGCTGCCGCCGGTGCTGTCGCAGGCGGCGGTCAGGGGGAGCACGGTGAGCACCACGAGCGTGGCGAGCTGCAGGGCGGCTTTGGTGCACGGGCCGGGTTTCCTTTGCATGACCCTCAACACTCCCAACTCTCATTCGTCCGGGGTGACATCGTCGAAGCTCAGATCCATGGCGCACCCCGGGTTCGAGGCGATGACCAGGTCCAGAGCCGCGTCGGTCCGTCCGGCCTCCAGCGGGACGCCGAAGGTGTCCCCGTCGTGCAGGGCGCCGGTGGTCGACTGCATGCCGTTCTTGTGCAGGGTCACCGACACCGTGGTGTTGTGCCGGCAGAGCACCTGGTCGGGAAAGTGGTCGGACACGGCCAGCCGCAGCCGGCGCGTGCCGGGCCGGGGGGCCGCACGGGCCGTGGTGAGGCGGGCCGTTGCCCTGCTGCCGTCGCCGTACGGTGCGCCCGGTTCGATGGTCACCCGCGCCGCCGGCACGGGTGCGCCGCCCGCGCCGAGGGAGTGTGCGACGAACAGTGCGGTCACGGCCGTGGCGACTAGGACCACGACGAGGACGAGGACGAGAATGCGCGGCCTCCTGCGGACCCCGCCGTCGGCCCGGCCGTCGGGAACCCACAGCCACGCCCTGTGCGAGGCCTCGCCGCTCTTTCCTCTGACCTCGACGGGCCGGAAGCGGTGGGTGTCGAGGGAGGTCGAACCGGCCGCGACGAGGTCCATGTAGACGGGGTCGGAGAGGGCCACCGCCACGTCGGGCCCCTGCTTCGAGTCCAGGGCGCTGCGCAGGAGTTCGCTGTCGACCAGCCGCGTCACCTCGACCGGCGCCCGCCCGTTCCAGCCGTTCGGGCCCTGCAGATAGGGCGCGTGGTGGATCGCGATGCGCAGGCGCAGGCGCTCCTCGGGGCGGAACGGCTCGTTGTGGCGATGGAGTTGCGCCACCAGGTGCCGGACGAAGTCGTCGACCACCCGCTGCTCGGACTCACCGGCCGGGATCGCGGATATCTGGCCGTCCCCGCTGACCTGGGTGTCCCACGTCGCGCTGTGCAGACCGGCCTGGTCCGCGGCCTTGCCCACGGTCTTCCTGAGCGCTGTCTGGACAGCGTTCTTCTGCGTGTCCGAGCGCCTTCCGTAGCCGACGGCGTCGATGGCCAGCCACAGACGGCGCTCGGCGTTGCTCCGCTCGGCGTTGCCCCGCCCGGTGTTGTCTTCGAGGTTGTCTTCAAGCAAGGCGATCACTCCCGTGCGCCGGAACTCCACAGGACACGCTCGCACGGGGTCCGGACGCCGGATTCCGTACGGATCCGGCTTCACCCGCAGTGACGGCGGCCACACCGACAATGCCTGATCCGTACGGCGTCCACGTGATACCGCCGGGTATCTCATGGACTCATTGCCGTTTCCGGAGAGGAGGTTCGGAGCGATGTCCCGGGAAGTCGAACAGAGGGAAGCCGACGAGATCTCGGTCAAGGTCGCGCTCGGAGCGCTCACCGCATTCCAGGGTTACGTCCAGCAGGCGGACGCCAAGGTCAACACGCTGCTCATGGTGCACACCGGCGGAGTGGTGGCGGCCGTTGCCGCGCTGGGCGGCCGGGCGGCCATTCGCTGGACGCCGGTCGTCGACGGTCTGCTCCTGGCATTCGCGGTCGCATTCTGCGCCTCGGGTTTCCATATCGCGAAGGCGATAAGGCCGCGGCTGCACGCGCCCACCCCGCCGAATCCCTTCGGCATCACGGGGGTCGGCCTGCCGCCCCCGCCCTGCCGGCGGGCCCAGTGCGAACAGGCGTGGGCCATGGCGGAGTTGCTGGGCGAGATCGCGCTGGCGAAGAACCGGCACGTGCAGCGGGCCGTGCCCTGGACGGCGCTGATGCTGTGCCTGGGGGTCGTCGCGGCCGTCGTCGGCGGGTGACCCGGCGGGTGAGTCAGGGGAGCTGGGCGAGGCTGCGGAGCCCGTCGAGGTCGGTCACGGTCACCCGGCAGTAGTGCGTGACGACCAGGCCGTCCCGCTTCAGCTGCCGCATCGCCAGGCCGACCGCGTCCTCGCGGGCCCCGATCAGCCGGCCCAGCTCCGCCTGGGACAGGTGGACGCCCGGCTCGTGGCCGTCCGCGCTGCGGAAGCCGTGCCGTTCGACGAGCTCGACGAGGACGCGCGCCAGCCGGACGACCACGCTGAAGGCGGCGAAGTCCAGCCGGCGGCGGTTGGCGGCGTCGAGCCGGTCGAAGGTCATGCACAGCAGGGCCCGCCAGGCGACGGGGTGCCGGTCGAGGAACCCCAGGAAGGCGTCCCGGGCGAGCACGTGGACGCGTACGGGGCTGCAGCACGTGACCGTCGCCGAGCGTGCCGACCCGCGGACGGCGGCCGCCTCGCCGACGACGTCCCCGCTCACCCTGATGCCGAGGATCCCCTCCGTGCCGTCCGCCAGGATCGAGCTGATCTTGGCGCAGGCGGATGATCCCGCGCCCCGGACGGAGCCGAGCACCAGGACGTGATCCGTCATGTCGCCCTGCATCATGAGGAGTTCGCCGGCGTCGTGATGCCCGGTGCGAGCCATGGCGAGCAGCTCGCGGCGAGCGTCTTCGGGAAGCCGGGCCATGAAGGTCCGCGGCTGCCAGTCGTGGCGGCCGCCGTGCCCGTCCTGCGTCACGGAGGCACCGTACGCAAGGCCTCCTCGAACATGCACTCGAACTAATTTTCGAGAAGTGGTCTATCGTGGAGCTCGGAGGGTCGAAATCCGGCCAGGGGGGAGCGGCGGACAACAGCACGGCAAGCGCAGGAGGTGCGATGGCGGCGTTCACGCACCTGCACACCGCATCGGGCTTCTCGGTGCGGTACGGCGCCACGCACCCGGGGCAGCTGGCCGCCCGGGCCGCCGAGCGCGGCATGGACGCGCTCGCCCTCACCGACCGCGACACCCTCGCGGGCGCGGTCCGCTTCGCCGACGCCGCGGCGCAGGCCGGGGTGCGGCCGCTGTTCGGGGTGGACCTGGCCGTGCGGGAAGCCGTACGAGAACAGGGGCCGCGCCCGCGCCACCCCGTCCGCGGCGGTGCCTTCGTCGACGAGTCCGCGCCCCGCGCCGTCTTCCTCGCCCGCGACGGGGCGGCCGCCTGGGCCGCCCTGTGCGGGCTCGTCTCCGCCGCCCACGCGGGAGCCGCGCCGCGGCCCGAGCTGGACCGGGAGGACCTGGCGCGCGCCGCCGCCGGGATCCGCGCCCCGCTGACCGTGCT
The DNA here is from genome assembly GCF_047456005.1 of Streptoverticillium reticulum. Taxonomy (NCBI): domain Bacteria; kingdom Bacillati; phylum Actinomycetota; class Actinomycetes; order Kitasatosporales; family Streptomycetaceae; genus Streptomyces; species Streptoverticillium reticulum. The sequence continues at coordinate 6,491,356 of NZ_CP179755.1, forward strand.
GCTCGGGCCGGACTCCGAGGTCGGCCGGGCACTCGCCGCCGGGCGCCCGGACCGAGCCGCCCGGCTGCTCGCGCCCTGGCGGGAAATGTTCGGTGACACGGCGCTGCGGCTGGAGGTCGTCTGCCACGGGCGCACCGGCACCGGACCGGGTTCGCTGCGGCTCGCCGCGCGCACCGCCGGGTTCGCCGCCGAGCAGGGGGTGCGGGCCGTCCTGGGCAACGCCGTGCGCTACGCCGACCCGGGGCAGGGGCCGGTCGCCGACGTGCTCGACGCGGCCCGCCTGCTGGTGCCCGTCGACCGCCGCCGGCCCGGGGCGCGCGACAGCGGGGAGCGTTGGCTCAAGGGGCCGCAGGCCATGGCCGCCGTGGCCGAGCGGATCGCGGAGGCCGCCGGCCTCCGCCGGGACGCCGCCCGCCGGCTGCTGGCCGCGACCGAGGAGACCGCGGCCGAGTGCCGCGTCGACCCCGAGGGCGACCTGGGCCTCGGCACCGTCCACTTCCCCGAGCCGCACCTGGTCAGCGCCGGGCCGCGCACCGCGGCGCGGGTGCTGCGGTCCCGCTGCGCGGCGGCCCTGGTACTGAGCGGCCACGACCGCGACCGCACGTACTGGGACCGGCTGGACGAAGAGCTGCGGATCATCGACGGGCACGGCTTCGCCTCGTACTTCCTCACCGTCGCGCAGGTCGTCGACGACACCCGCGCGCTCGGCATCCGCGTCACCGCCCGCGGCTCCGGCGCGGGTTCCCTCGTCAACCACCTGCTGGGCATCGCGCACGCCGACCCCGTCGAACACGGCCTGCTGATGGAGCGCTTCCTGTCGCCGCACCGCCGCGCGCTGCCCGACATCGACATCGACGTCGAGTCCGCGCGCCGCCTGGAGGTCTACCGCGCGGTCTTCGCCCGCTTCGGCGAGGACCGGGTCGCGACCGTCGCCATGCCCGAGACCTACCGGGTGCGGCACGCGATCCGCGACGTGGGCGCCGCCCTCGGCATGGACCCGGCCGAGGTGGACCGGCTCGCCAAGGCCTTCCCGCACATCCGGGCCCGCGACGCCCGGGCCGCGCTGGCCGAACTGCCCGAGCTGCGCGGCATCGACGCGGCCCGCTACGGGCGGCGGATGTGGGAGCTGGTCGAGGCGCTGGACGCGCTGCCGCGCGGGGTCGCCATGCACCCGTGCGGGGTGTTGCTGTCGGACGCCTCGCTGCGGGCCCGTACGCCCGTGGTGCCGACCAGCGGCGAGGGGTTCGCGATGTCGCAGTTCGACAAGGAGGACGTCGAACGGCTCGGACTGCTCAAACTCGACGTGCTCGGCGTGCGGATGCAGTCCGCGATGGCGCACGCGGTGGGCGAGCTCGAACGGGCCACCGGCCGCCGCCTCGACCTGGACGACCCCGCGCAGGTGCCGCCGGGGGACCGGGCCACGTACGAGCTGATCCGGTCCGCCGAGACGCTCGGCTGCTTCCAGATCGAGTCGCCGGGCCAGCGCGACCTGATCGGGCGGCTCCAGCCCGCGACCTTCCACGACCTCGTCGTCGACATCTCGCTCTTCCGGCCCGGCCCGGTCGCGGCCGACATGGTGCGGCCCTTCATCGAGGCCCGGCACGGCCGCGCGCCCGTCCGCCTCCCGCACCCCGATCTGGAGGACACCCTGCGCGAGACGTACGGCGTGGTCGTCTTCCACGAGCAGATCATCGAGATCCTGCGGATCATGACCGGCTGCGACCGCGGCTTCGCGGACGAGACCCGGCGCGCCCTGTCGGACCCCGAACTGGTCGGCCGGGTACGGGCCTGGTTCGCCGAGCGCGCCGCCGCGCGCGGGTACGGCGCGGACGTCGTGCGGCGCACCTGGGAGATCGTCGCGGCGTTCGGTTCGTACGGGTTCTGCAAGGCGCACGCGGTGGCCTTCGCGGTGCCGACCTACCAGTCGGCCTGGCTCAAGGCCCACCATCCGGCGGCCTTCTACGCCGGGCTGCTCACGCACGACCCGGGGATGTACCCCAAGCGGCTGCTGCTCGCGGACGCGCGGCGGCGCGGGGTGCCGATCCTGCCGCTGGACGTGAACCGCTCGGACGCCGCCTATCGGATCGAACTGGTGTCCGATGGCGGGGTGCTGGGCATCCGCCTCGCCCTCTCCGAGGTGCAGGGCATCACCGAGGCCGAGACCCGGCGCATCGTCGAGGGGCGCCCGTACACCTCGCTGCAGGACCTGTGGCAGCGCGGCCGCCCCCGCAGGCCCGTCGCCGAACGGCTCGCCCGCGTCGGTGCGTTGGACGCCTTCGGCGCCAACCGCCGCGACCTGCTGCTGCACATCGCCGAGCTGCACCGGCGGCACCACGGGCCGGTGTCCCCGGCCCAGCCCACGCTGGTCGACAGCGCCCGCGCCGAGCCGATCGGCCTGCCCGACCTCGACGCGGCCGAACGGCTCGGTGCGGAGCTGAGCGTGCTCGGCATGGACGCCTCGCGCCACCTGATGTCCGACCACCGGGCGTTCCTGGCGGAGCTGGGCGCGATCCCGGCGAGCCGGCTGCGCGCGGCGCGGCACGGCGAGACGGTGCTGGTGGCCGGCGCCAAGGCCGCCACCCAGACCCCGCCGGTCCGGTCGGGCCGGCGCGTCATCTTCACCACCCTCGACGACGGCACGGGCCTGGTCGACTGCGCCTTCTTCGACGACAGCCACCCGGCCTGCGCCCGTACCGTCTTCCACTCCTGGCTGCTGCTCGTGCGCGGCGTCGTCCAGCGCCGCGGCCCCCGCAGCCTCAGTGTGGTCGGCTCGGCGGCCTGGGACCTCGGGGAACTGACCCGGCTGCGGGCGGAGGGCGGGCTCGACGCGGTGGCCGCGGAGCTGGCGCGGCCGCTCGCGACGGGGCCGGACGCCGTCGACGGCCGCCGCATCGAACTGCCCACCGGCTACACCCTGCACCCCTGGTCCGACCTGCAGCCCGCGGGCGAAGGCCCGGCCACCGGGCGCAAGTTGTGGCACGCGAGCCCGGGGAGCGCGGGATGAACGGCGGAGCGCACCTCTCCACGGTCCCGGCGGTATACGAACCGGAGCCGCCGGCCCCCACCGTGCTGTACGTCCACTTCCACCCCGTCGCGGGCGGCTCCCTGGGGGAGGGCGCCTATGACGGGCTGCTCGCGCTGCTCGGCGACCTGACGCCGCTGGTGCAGGCGCTGCCGCCGGACGCCGCGCTCGCCGAAGTGCGCGGCGCCCTGCGCTATTTCGGCCACGGCCCGCAGGACCTCGCCGCGCTGCTGCGGGTGCGCGCGCTCGCCCGGTACGGGGCCGACTGCACGGTGGGGATCGGCGGCAACCCGATGCTGGCGCGGATGGCCGCCCAGGACGGTCCGGCCGGGGGCGTGCGGACGGTTCCGGCCGGGCCGGGGGCGGCGGCCGCCTTCCTGGCGCGCCGCCCGGCCGCCGCGCTGTACGGGGTCGGGCCCGCCACCGCCCGTACGCTGTGCGCCTACGGGCTGGACAGCGTCGGCAGGATCGCCGCCGCACCGCTGCCCGTGCTGCAACGCATCCTCGGTGCGGCCGCCGGGCGGCGGGTCCACGAACTGGCGCACGGCATCGACCCCACCCCGGTCGGCCCGGCCGCGCGGGCCCGTTCGATGGGCGCGGAACACCGCTTCGCCGCCGACGAACTGGACCCGGAGTACCGGCGCCGTGCGCTGCTCACGCTCGCCGACGGGCTCGGGGCCGGGCTGCGGGAGAGCGGCCGGGTCGCGCACGGCCTGAGGCTCACCGTCCGGTACGCGGACGGTTCGTCGACCACCCGCGCGCGGACCTTCGCCGAGCCGACCGCGCACACGCCCGAACTGACCGCGGCGGCCTACGCCCTGCACGCCGCGCTCGGTCTGCAGCGGGCGCGGGTGCGGGCCGTGGCGCTGCGTGCCGAGGGGCTGACGGACGCCGGGCACGCCGCGCACCAGCTGACCTTCGACCCCGCCGACGAGAAGGCGCGCCGCGTCGAGGAGGCGGTCGACAGGGTGCGGGAGCTCTTCGGCCCGGGTGCGGCGGGTCCCGCGGCGACCCTGGACCGGACCTGGACCGACGTGGCCTGAACGTGGCCTGAAACGTTCGGCGTTACGTCGTATTTCCTTGGGGGAATCTCGGAAATTTTCCTTGACGCAAGCAAAGATCACCCGCAACCTACTCGCAGGTAAGTTAACCAACTTTTCACACGCGAGTGAACCGGCTCACTCCGCTGCTCCGCCATGCCTTCCCCCGCCGAACTCCCCACACCAGCAAGGAGTCCCTGTGAAGCTGCGCCCGAAGATGCGCTGGAGATCCCTCCGTGCCCTGCTGCCCGTCGTCGCCCTGACGACGATGGCCGCCGCCGCACCGGAGGCCGTGGCGGCCCCGCAGGGCAGCGCCGCGCCCGCCGTCACCAGCGGCTGGAACGACTACTCCTGCAAGCCGTCCGCCGCGCACCCGCGCCCCGTCGTCCTCGTGCACGGCACCATGGAGAACGGCTCCACCAACTGGTGGTCCTTCGCCCCCTACCTGACCAGCCGCGGCTACTGCGTCTTCTCCTTCGACTACGGCCAGCTCCCGGGCGTGCCGGTCTTCTACGGGCTCGGCTCGATCGAGAAGTCGGGCGAGCAGCTCGCCGCGTACGTCGACAAGGTGCTCGCCGAGACCGGCGCGTCGAAGGTCGACATGGTCGGGCACTCGCAGGGCGGCATGCTGCCGCGCTACTACACGAAGTTCCTCGGCGGCGCCGACAAGGTGAACGCGATCGTCGGCATCGCGCCCAACAGCCACGGGACGACGCTGTCAGGGATCGCCAGGCTGATGGACATCGTCCCCGGCATCGGCCCCGCCGCGCGGAAGGTGATCAACGCGACCGCACCCGGCCTGACCGACCAGGTGGTGGGCTCGCCGTTCATGCGGAAGCTCAACGAGGGCGGGGACACGCTGCCCGGGATCCGCTACACGGTGATCGCCACCAAGTGGGACGAGGTCGTCACGCCGTACCAGACGCAGTTCCTGTCCGGGCCCGACGTGAAGAACGTCCTGCTGCAGGACCTGTGCCCGGTGGACATCTCGGAGCACCTGGCCATCGGCACGATCGACCGGGTGGCGTTCCACGAGGCGGCCAATGCGCTGGACCCGGAGAACGCCACCCCGAGCGACTGCTCGGCGATGGTCCGGGGTTAGGGGCTGCGCCCCATAGGGGCGCGGGGAACTGCGCGATCAGCCACGACATGCCTGCAGTCGAAGCCCCGGGGCTTCGGCCCCGGACCCCTGGGGTGATGCGTCGGCTGCAGGCCGGCTGTGGCTGGTCGCGCAGTTCCCCGCGCCCCTGACGGGGCGAAAACCATTGGCCCGGCCGCGCGGCAGCGCGAGAGGCTGCACACATGATCACTACCGTGCGACTCGTCAAGACCCCCCGCCCCGACACCCGTTACCCCGCAACCCTCGTCCACGACGACGGCACCCGCGTCGTCGTCCGCGCCCCCTGGGCCGGCGCGGCCGCCCGGGACTTCGGGTTCGTCCGCTTCGAGGAGGGCGACGTGTTCACCGAGCACTACTGGCGCGACCGCTGGTACTCCGTCAAGGAGGTCCGAGACGCCCGCGGCACGCTCAAGGGCTGGTACTGCGACATCACCCGGCCCGCCCGCGTCGAGGACGGCACGCTCGTCGTGACCGACCTCGACCTCGACCTGTGGCGCTCCGCGGACGGCACCGCCGTCCTCCGCCTCGACGAGGACGAGTTCGCCGAGAGCGGCCTGGCCGAGCGCGACCCCGTCGCAGCGGCGCGGGCCGTCGCGGCGCTCGACGAGCTGGAGGACCTCGCCCGCACCGCAGGCGGGTTCGAGGAACTGCTCCGCCTCCCCGTGGCAGGGTGACCCCATGCACACCCCCGCGCTCGACCTCATCGCGGCCGTCGTCGACCCCGGCAGCTGGCGCTGCTGGGACGAGCCCCTCGCGCTGACCGAGGACGACCCGGACTACCGCGCCGACCTGCTCGCCGCGCGCCGGCGCACCGGGCTCGACGAGTCCGTCATCACCGGCGAAGGACTGCTGCACGGCCGCCGGGTGGCCGTCGTGGCCTGCGAATTCCGCTTCCTGGCCGGGTCGATCGGGGTCGCGGCGGGGGAGCGGCTGGTGCGGGCCGTGGAGCGGGCGACGGCCGAGCGGCTGCCGCTGCTGGCCGCGCCCGCCTCCGGCGGCACCCGGATGCAGGAAGGGACCATCGCCTTCCTGCAGATGGTGAAGGTCGCCGCCGCGATCACCGAGCACAAGGCCGCCGGACTGCCCTACCTGGTGCACCTCCGGCACCCCACCACCGGCGGCGTCCTCGCCTCGTGGGGCTCCCTCGGCCACCTCACCTCCGCCGAACCCGGCGCGCTCATCGGCTTCCTGGGCCCCCGGGTCCACGAGGCGCTGTACGGCGAGGAGTTCCCGCAGGGCGTGCAGGTCGCGGAGAACCTGCTGGCGAACGGGCTCGTCGATGCGGTGCTGCCTGCGGCACGCCTGGCCGGGGTTGCGGCGCGGGCGCTGTCGGTGCTGTGCGACGACGGTGCGGAGCCGGTGTCGCTGCCCGCTGTGGTGGAGCCCTCTGCCGGGGAGCCGCCGTCCACCGCCGAGTCGATCAGGCGGTCGCGCCGGCCCGAACGGCCTGGTGTGCGGGAGTTCTTGGCGGTCGCCGCCGATGACGTCACGCTCCTCAGCGGTACGGGTGCCGGGGAGCGTGACCCGGGGCTGCTGCTCGCCCTCGCCCGGGTCGGCGGTGCCGCCTGCGTCGTCCTCGGCCACGACCGCGGCAGCCGGGCCACGCCCGCCGCGGGCGTCCCGGAGCACGGGCAGGCCCTCGGGCCCGCCGGGCTGCGGGCGGCGCGGCGGGGCATGCGCATCGCGGCCGAACTGGGGCTGCCGCTGCTCACCGTCGTCGACACGGCCGGGGCCGCACTGTCCCGCGAGGCCGAGGAGGGCGGGCTCGCGGGCGAGATCGCGCGCTGCCTCGCCGACATGGTGACCCTGGACGCGCCGACCCTGTGCCTGCTGCTGGGCCAGGGCGCGGGCGGCGCCGCGCTCGCCCTGCTCCCGGCCGACCGGGTGGTCGCGGCGCGGCACGCCTGGCTGTCACCGCTGCCGCCGGAGGGCGCCTCGGCGATCCTCCACCGCACCACGGAGCGGGCGTTCGAGGTGGCCGACCGGCAAGGGGTGCGGTCCGCCGACCTGTTGGGGCGGGGGATCGTGGACCGGATCGTGGAGGAGGGGGACGACGACTTCCTGCCGCGGCTCGGGCGGGTGGCCGGTGCGGAGCTGAGCGCGTTGCGGGTGCGCGACCGTGTCGCGCTGCGCGCGGAGCGGAGGGCGCGGTACCGGCGCCTGTGAGCAACTGCGGGTCCGCTGTGGCTGATCGCGCCCACGCGGCGGAGCCGCATAATGTGACCGCCCCGCGCCCCTTACGGGGCGCACCACCCCACGGTCACCCCAGTACCCGCACGCAGTGCCATTCATCCGCCGCCGGCTCGTACCCGAACCATCGGTTCACGGCCAACATCGGTACGTTCCCGGCATCGTTACCGGTGAACGCCTCCATGCACCCCGCCTCGCGGGCCAGGTGCAGTGAGCGGTTCTTCGTCAGCCTGGCCAACCCCCGGCCCCGCCACTCGCGTGCAGTGCCGGTCATGGCCGACATGTACCGCCCCCGACCGTCCGTCCGCGCCAGCGAAAACGCGACCGGGGTGCCATCGGCCACCGCGACCACCGACAGGTCGCGGTCCATGCCCGGCCGTTCCCAGTGGGCGGCCAGCCACTCCTCGTACGGGATCGGTTCCGTCTCCACCTCCCCCGGCTCGTCGAGCGACACCGCCGCGTCCAGCTCGTACAACGGCCGCGGATCGTCCGCGAAGTCCGCGACCGTCCGCAGTTCGATCCCGGCCGGCGGCGCCGTCTCCGGCGGCAGTGCGGCGAGGTCGAGGCGCAGGAAGCGGGCCCGGCGGCGGGGTTCGTAGCCACGGCGGCCGGCCCAGGCGACGGAGTGGCCGTCCTCCAGGGCCCACGCGTACACGGACCGGGCGCCCAGCCCGGCCAGGTGTTCCTCGGCTGCCGCCAGCAGCGTCGATCCGACGCCCCGGCCGGCCGCGTCCGGATGGACGTACAGGTTGCAATAGGCCTTTCCGGGCTCGGGGCTGTCGAAGAACAGGCCGGTCCGTGCGGTGGCCACGACCGTGCCGTCCACCTCGGCCACCAGCAGCCGGTAGTGCGCCTCCGCGGGCGAGTGTTCCGCCTCCCAGGCCAGGAGTTCGGGCGTGACCAGCATGAACGGCAGGGCCGCGCGCCGCGTCTCGGCCGCGGCCGCCGCGTCCTCGGGGTCGCCGGGGCGCAGGTCGCGGACCAGGATGTGTGTCGTTGATGTCATGGCGGGAACCGTAGGCGGCTCAACTGGCCTGAATCAAAAGGTTTTACCTCCTCATAGATGGTGTGTGCATCTATATCGGCGTAGCGTCATGCCCCGATCCGTCGAAGAGAGGGGTACAGCAATGTGCGGTATCGCGGGATGGGTTTCCTACGGCCGGGATCTCACCACCGAGCGCGGCACCCTTGACGCGATGACGCGGACCATGGCCTGTCGCGGCCCGGACGCCGCAGGCATCTGGCTCGACACCCACGCCGCCTTCGGACACCGCCGGCTGGCCGTCATCGACATCGAGGGCGGCAGGCAGCCGATGCTCGTCGAACACGACGGGCGCACCCTGCTCGCCACCACCTACAGTGGCGAGGTCTACAACTACCGCGAGCTGCGCGCCGAACTGGAGTCCCACGGCCACACCTTCCGCACCAGCAGCGACACCGAAGTGGTGCTGCACGCCTACCTCGAATGGGGCGAGGACTTCACGCAGCGCCTCAACGGCATGTACGCCTTCGCCCTGTGGGACCCGCGCACCGAGGAACTGCTCCTGGTCCGCGACCGCATGGGCATCAAACCCCTCTACTACTGGCCCACTTCGGACGGCGTACTCTTCGGGTCCGAGCCCAAGGCCATCCTCGCCCACCCCGCCGTGCGCCCCGCCGTCGACGCGGAGGGCCTCGCCGAGCTCGTCGGCTGGACCAAGACGCCCGGCCACGCCGTCTACCGGGGCATGTACGAACTGCGTCCCGGCCACACCGCACGCGTCCGCCGCGCCGGGCTGACCGTCCGGCGCTACTGGTCCCTCGAAGCCCGCGAGCACACCGACGACACCGCCGCCACCGTCCGGCACGTCCGCGAACTGCTCGACGACATCGTCGCCCGCCAGCTGATAGCCGACGTCCCGCTGTGCACCCTGCTCTCCGGCGGGCTCGACTCCTCCGCCATCACCGCCCTCTCCGCCAAGGGCCTGGCCGACGCGGGCAGAGGCCCGGTGCGGTCCTTCTCGGTCGACTTCACCGGCTACACGGAGAACTTCAAGGCCGACACGCTGCGGCCCACCCCCGACGGGCCGTACGCCCACGCCCTGGCCGAGCACGTGCGCTCCGACCACAGCGACATCGTTCTCGACACCGCCGCGCTGATGGAACGGGCCAACCGCGACGCCGTCCTCAACGCCCGTGACCTGCCCATGGGGTTCGGCGACGGGGACACCTCGCTCTACCTCCTCTTCAAGGCGATCCGCGAACAGTCCACGGTCGCGCTGTCCGGGGAGTCCGCGGACGAGGTCTTCGGCGGCTACCGCTGGTTCCACGACCCCGAGGCCGTGCACGCCGACACCTTCCCGTGGATCGCGGGCGGCATCTTCGACAGCTTCGCCGGGGAGCAGAGCGGCGGCAGCACCGCCCTGCTCGACCCGGGCGTCCTCGCCAAGCTCGACCTCCCCGGCTACCAGGACACCCGCTACCGGGACGCCCTCGCCGAGATCTCGTACCTGCCCGGCGAGAGCGGACTGCAGCGGCGCATGCGCGAGGTCAGCTATCTGCACCTGACCCGCTTCGTGCAGCTGCTGCTCGACCGCAAGGACCGCGCCAGCATGGCCGTCGGGCTGGAGGTGCGGGTGCCGTTCTGCGACCACCGGCTGGTCGAGTACGTCTACAACACCCCCTGGGCGCTCAAGACCTTCGACGGGCGCGAGAAGTCCCTGCTGCGCGCCGCCGTGCGCGACGTGCTCCCCGGCATCGTGGCCGACCGGGTCAAGAGCCCGTACCCCAGTACCCAGGACCCGCGGTACGCGGACGCCCTCGGCGCGGAGCTGCGGCGCGTGCTCGCCGACCAGGACGCCCCCGTACGGCCGCTGCTGGACACCGCAGCCGTCGCACGCGCCCTCTCCGAGGACGCGGGGGAGGGCTTCCGGACGAGCACGGAACTCGTGCTGGGGCTCAACACGTGGCTCGGCTCGTACGGAACGGCGCTCGAGCTGTAGCGTCCTGACGCACAATAGGTGCGACCACATCCCACAGCCTGGAGTTCCACCGTGGCGTTGCACCTGACCGTCGACCCGGAAGCGGCCGAACCGCCCTACGAGCAGATCCGCGCCCGCATCGCGGAGCGCGCCCGCTCCGGCGAACTGCCGGTGGGCTACAAGCTCCCGACGGTACGGGGGTTCGCGGAGGACCTGGGACTCGCGGCCAACACGGTGGCCAAGGCGTACCGGGCGCTCGAGGCGGACGGAGTGATCGAGACCCGGGGCCGCAATGGGACGTTCATTGCGGCCCAAGGGGATGCGGGGGCCCGTGCGGCTGCGGACGCCGCGCGGGCGTTCGCCGAGCGGGCCCATCGGTTGGGCCTGGACCGGGCTGCGGCCCTCGCCGCCGCCGAGGACGCGTTGCGGGCCGTGTACGAGGGCTGACCGTCCTGGTCGCCTTTCGGCTGCGGGGCGTTCGTGGCTTGTCGCGCCCACGCGGCGGAGCCGCAAATGTAGCTGTCCCGCGCCCCTTACGGGGCGCGATTGTGCCCGGCACCGGAAGCGCGAGCGATACCCTGGCCCGTGATGGGACGTCATGACGGAAATCGGGCGCACCTCGTCGCCCTGGTCGCGGCCGTCGTCGCCGCGTTCGTACTGCTGCTCTGTGCCGGCGGCTGCCAGTCCGGCGGCCGCGCCCGTGGCGCCCAGGGCGTGCCCGGCAACACCGGCGGCGGCACCCCCGCCTACCTCGGCTTCGGGTTCACGCACACCCAGTACAGCGCCGACCTCGGCAACGACGGCGCCCGCAGCAACGCCGCCGGGGTGCTCTCCGCCGACCCCATGCCGCAGAACCAGCACATCATGGGCTGGGGCGCCGACAACCCCGAGCCCAGACCGGGGTCCTACAACTTCGCCGACCTCGACCGCCGCGTCGCCCTCATGCGCAGCACCCGCGCCACGCCGGTGCTGACGCTGTGCTGCGCCCCGGACTGGATGAAGGGCGGCGGGAACCGCACCAACTGGTCCCAGAAGTCCCTGGAGACGGCCCCCGACCGGGCCCACTACAAGGACTTCGCCCACCTCGCGGGCGTGATCGCCCAACGCTATCCGGACGTGCGGCACTTCGTCGTGTGGAACGAGTTCAAGGGCTTCTACGACGATTCCAGGAAGCGCTGGGACTACGAGGGGTACACCGAGCTCTACAACCTCGTCTACGCGGAGATCAAGAAACAGAACAGGAACGCCCTCGTCGGCGGTCCGTACGTCGTCATGGACACCGAGACGCCCGGGAACGCCTCCAACGCCTCGTCCTTGCAAGGGCCTTGGGGGGTGGTGGACCAGCGGTCCGTCGACGCCCTGGAGTACTGGGACAAGCACAAGGCGGGAGCCGACTTCGTCGTGGTCGACGGCTCCAGCTACACGCGCGACGGCAACCGGATGCTGCCCGACGAGTTCGCGGCCACCCGCAAGTTCGCCGACGTCAGCACATGGCTGACGAAGACCACGGGGCTGCCCGTGTGGTGGGCCGAGTGGTACGTCGAGCCGCCCGACGCCCAGGACAACCGCCGCGGCTGGACGGAGCCGCACCGCATCGCCGTCCAGGCCACGGCCATGATGGAGCTCGCCGGGGCCGGCGTGGCCACCGCCTTCTACTGGAACCCCGAGGAGCAGACCGCCGACTGCCCGGGCTGTCTGTGGAGCGCCACCCAACTGGGCAGCGGCGGCGGCAAGTTGCCGATGATGGACCTGCTGCAGCGCTTCGTCACGGCCTTCCACCCGGGCACCCGCCTGCGCACGCCCGACGTCGGCGGGTCCGACGCCGCGCATGTGCGCGCCCTCGCCTCGGACCGGACGGCGCTGGTCGTCAACACGCTGGACCGGCCCATCACCGCCACGGTGGACGGGCACGACATCGGGCTGGGGGCGTACGAGGTCCGCTGGCTGACCTAGGGCGCCTCCCGTGCGCCGGGTGGGGCACCGTCCCGGCGGTTGCCTTACGGCCCCGGGCGCCGCAACACTTCGAGCGGCGTCCGGACCGCCCCCACCGCTCCCTGCCGTGTCCGAAAGGGCTCCACCCATGTGCGAAAGCGCGACCAAGGCGCTGGTCATCGTCGATGCGGAAGACAACTACTACGTGCTGCCCGGGGAGGTCATCTCCCTGGCCAAGGCGGCCCCCGAGGCCAGGGACGCGATAGCCGAGCGGCTGGCCGACCGCGCCAAGGTGCCGCTGGCCGAGGGCTATTGCTTCGCCGGCGTGCTGACCGTCCCGGCCGAGAGCGAACTGGCCCACTACACGCCGGACGTGTCCTGGCCGAACGCCGCCGACGCCCCGTGACGGCCACCGTCGCCCGAGCCGACCAACGCGCCCTCGCCGCCGACGGATTCGTCCGCCTCCCCGGCCTGTGGGACCGCGACCTGACCGGCGGGCTCGCCGCGGAGGCCCGCGCCTGTCGGCCTTATGCCCGGATACCCGAGAACGGTCCCCGCACCCCCGTCACCGCCCGGCGGCGCACCGGACGCCCCGGCACCCCGGCCGCCAACGGCCCGCTGCTCGCCCGGCTCCACCTGGCCCTGACCGGCACGGCACGGGCCCTGAGCGGACGGCTCCTGGTGCCCACCTTCGCGGCCTACGGCTACTACGAGGGCGACGACGCGGTGTATCTGCACACCGACACCGCACAGTGCGACCTCACGTTGCTCACCACGGCTTGCGGCGAGGTGGGTCCGTTGCATGTGCACCCGGACTTGGCCGGCCGGACTGCGGCGGAGCTCGGATCGCTGGAGAGCGATCCGAGCTGGGACCGCGCCGGTGGGGTCGCCGTCTCCTACCCGGCGACCGGGGTTGCCGCCCTCAACGGGCACCGCGTCCCGCACCACCGGCCCGGCGGGCCGGCTCCGGGTCTGAACGCGGTGGCCGCGCTCTGCTATCGCGCCTTCTACTGAGAGGGCGTGCCCCGTAAGGGGCGCGGGGAACTGCGCGACCAGCCACGACGCACCCGCAGATGACTGGTCGCGCCCACGCGGCGGAGCCGCTTATGTAACCGCCCCGCGCCCCTTACGGGGCTACGACATCGTCACCAGCCGCTGCACCAGCACCGCCACCAGCACCCCCAACAACGGCAACGCGAACCAGAACGACCCCTGCATCCACCGCAGTTGCCGCACCCCCGGCCGGAGGCCGACCCGTACCAGTTCGCGTGCCGTCAGCAGCGCCAGCAGGGCCGCCGCGGCGAGCCCGCCGATCACCGACGCCGGTGTCCACGTCACCCGCGGCCCCGCCGGGCCCGGCCGTGGCCGGGCCGCCTCCCCGGACGGCTTCTGCTTCAGCTCGTACAGCACCGCGTCCTCGTTGGACAGCACCCGGCGCAGCTCCGACCGCTTGTCGAGGGCGCTGCGCATCTCCCGCTGCCAGCCGGGGGAGTAGCCGGCGCTCAGTTCGAGGTATGTCGACTGGCCGGTGCTGATCATGAGGTACGCGTTCGGCCCGGCCTCGCGCAGCCGTGTCACCAGCCCGGGGACGTCGACCGGCGTGCGGGGCGCCAGGACCGGGTCGTAGAACACCCGCTCCATGTCGCGCGAACCCCAGGGCATGGCGGGAGTGACGTCGTTGACGGTGTTGCTGCTCATCCACAGCAGCCGCACGGTCGGCTGGTCGTGGGCGTAGACATAGTCCATGGCGGCGACCTCGCCGGGGCGGACCTGTTCGAAGGACTCGTTGCCCCAGCGGGCCACGAGGAAGCCGAAGACGAGGACGAGCCCGGCGAGCAGGGCCGCCGCCGTCGGGATCGCCGGGCCGCGCCCCCTCCCCGTGCGCGTGCGGGGGAAGAGCGCCAGCGCGGCGAGGACGCACGCGCCGGGCACGGCGAACAGGAAGACGCGCAGGGCGACTTCGCCGCCGTAGGACTGCATGCCGAAGGCGAGGAAGGGCACACAGGTCAGCACCAGCAGCGACAGGTCGCCGATCCCGGCGCGGCGCCGCCGCCACCAGCCGAGGGCGGCGAAGGCGAACATGCCGCCGGCGAGCAGGACCCGTACGTACAGCACGAGCTTGTGCGTGCTGCTGCCGCCCTGGATGCGGCCCGAGACGGACGAGGAGACGTTGCCGCCGAGCGAACCGAGGCCGCCGAACAGTTCGTTGAAGTGACCGGACCAGTAGGGCTCGGCGAGGAAGCCGATCCAGACCGCCAGCATCACGCCGCACAGCAGCGGCAGCCCGCGCAGGGTCGAGCGGCGCACCAGGACGAGCACGGTCAGCACGCCCAGCATCACGAACGGCGTCAGCTGGTGGCTGGAGACCGATGCGGCGAACAGGGCGACCAGCAGCGCCAGCAGCACCGCCTGCTGTCCGTGCCCGAGGGGGGCGACCTCCTGCTCGCCGGGCAGCAGCTTCCCGCGGAGCTGCCCGGGCCAGCGGAACCACACCAGCAGCACGGCCATGAACAGCAGGTAGAACACGTAGTTGAGCGACTGCGGCGAGAAGTAGTCCTGCCCGACCCAGCCGCACAGCACGAACAGCCACAGCGCCGTCCACTTCGCCCGCCAGTCCGCGCGCACCGCCCGCAGCAGCAGCGCCAGCGGTGCGAGGCACAGCAGTTGCATCGCCAGCGGCCACCAGCGCAGCACCTCGGTGAGGTCGGTGACGCCGCAGGCGCGGGCCGCGAACGCGGCGAGGGCGAAGAAGCCGGGCCAGCTCCAGCGCGCGTCGAGATCGGGCGCGGCCACCCCGGTGCGGTCGATGTAGTCCATGAAGCCCGCGTGCTGCCAGGCCGTGGCGAACCGCGGCTGTCCCTCCAGCAGGGCGGGCACCGCGTGCAGCGAGACGACCGTCAGCAGCAGGACGGCCGTCAGCAGCCGGGTGCGCGGCCGGTCCAGCCACAGGGCGGAGACGAACGAGAGCACCAGCAGCGCCGCGCCCACGAGCGTCGCCACCGGCAGGACGGAGATCAGCCCGAGCCCGCCCATGCCGTCCAGGTCCACCCGGCCGGCGGCCCACAGCGGCACCCAGTACAGCGCCAGGGCGGAGACCAGCAGTCCCCAGACGGCGGCCTCGGGGCCGGGCCGGGGCCGGGTGCGCTTCTGCTGCTCGCGCGGGGCGGGCGGTTCGGGCTGCTCCGGCTGCTCGGGGCGTTCGGACGGTTCGGAGGAGGCAGAGGGCTCGGGCGAAGCGGCGGGCGGCGGCATCCGCCATATGTCCGGGCGCCGTTCCGGGTGGTCGAAGTCCACCCGGACGCCCAGCGGCATGGTGTCCACGTCGAGCGCGGCGCGCAGCACCCGGACGGTGCTGTCGCGCAACCGCTCGCGCTCGGCGGGCGGTTCCTCGTTCTCCGCAGGGGGGTGCACGTCGTGGCGGTCGCCGTCCACGGCCAGGTCCGCAAGGTCGCCGTCGGGGGCGGCCCCGTCGGCACGCTGCGCGGCGTCCGGCGCGGGCGCGGCGCCCCGCAGCACGGCCCGCAGCCGTACCGCGGCGACGGAGCAGATCACCGCCAGGCTGGAGACCTCCGCGACGCCCTCGCCCGTCATCCCCATCCGGGGGAGCAGCAGCAGCGTCAGCCCGAGCACCAGCACACACAGCAGCCCCTGCAGATAGGCGAGCCCGGCGGTGCGGCTCTGCGCCCGCAGCACCGCGAAGTAGACCTCCATCACCACGCGCAGCGCCGCCCCGACCGCGTACCAGCGCAGCAGCGGCGTCGCGGCGTGGGCGTACCCCGGCCCGAACACCTGCAGGACGTACGGCGCGAGGAGGAACATCGCCAGACAGACCGGAATCATGATCTTGGCCATCCGGCGCAGCGCGGCCCGGCAGTTGTCCGCCAGCCGCGCCGGGTCGTGCGAGCCCTCGACGGTCAGCGAGGCGCCCATGTTGATCGCGAGCAGGTTGACGGTGCCGCCGATGGTGGAGGTGATGTAGAAGTAGGCGTTGTCGGTGGAGCTGATCTGCGCCGCGACGATCACCGGGATCAGGTAGACCACGGCCAGCGAGAACAGCGAGCCGGTGCAGTCCCCGGCGAGGAAGCGGCCCATCTCCCGGTAGGAGGCGGGCCGGGCCGTCTGCTCCGTGGCCCGCACGTGCGCGGGCACCAGCCGCCGGAAGACCAGCCAGCCCAGCGGCAGCACCGACACGGCGATCGAGACGACCCACGAGACGAACACTCCGGACACCGGGAGCACCGCCGCCAGCCCGACCAGCAGCGCCAGCTTCACCGCCGAGAAGGCGGTGTTGCCCACCGGCACCCACGGCGCGCTGCGCAGCCCCGTCAGCACCCCGTCCTGCAGGGTCAGGACCGACCAGGCCACGACGGCCACGACGAAGCCGATCCCGGGCAGCAGCCCGTGCAGGGACCGGTACGACGGACCCCACATCCCCAGCGTGAGCAGGAAGACGCCCGCCGCGGCCGCCACCACCAGCGAACTGGCCGCGTACGTACGGAAGACGAGCCGGCCCGTGGTGCGCCCCGCGACCGGGATGAAGCGGGCCAGCGCGCCGGTGAGCGTCACCGCGGTGATCCCCGCGAGGAGCTTCATCGCGGCGATGGCCGCCGACCCCTGGCCGACGGCCGACTCCGTGTAGTAGCGCGCGGCCACGAGCCAGTAGCCCAGGCCCAGGACGGCGCTGATGCCGGTGTTGAGCATCAGTGCGAAGGCATTGCGGAACAGCGGGCTGCCGCCTCCTCTCCCGGGCAGCCGCAGCCTCCGGCCGCTCGGCTCCGCTGCCCGCTCCTCGGTCCGGGTGGACGTGTCAGACACGTGCTTCGCTTGCCTTCCTGACGGCCTGGCGGCTCCTGCGGACGATGGCGTACCCCTTCGTCAGAGCCCGGTCCCTGGCGAACAGCCGGCCCACCGCCCGGCCCTCCACCATGCGCTCGAAGTCGGCTATACCCGTCGTGCGCCGCACCGTCACCCGCTGCAGCGCATACGGTCCCTGCCGGCGCGCCGCCATGCCGTTGCCCACGGCGAGCGAGACGGAGAAGCCGCCCGCCCGCACCGCCCCGCGTACCCGCCGGGTGGAATAGCCGTACGGATAGGCGAACGACACCGGCGGGCGGCCGAGTTCGGCGGTGATCAGCTCGCGGCAGCGCTCCACCTCGAACGCCAGTCGTTCTTCGGGCAGCTGGTCGAGCTGGGGGTGCGTGTGGCTGTGGCCGCCGATCTCGACCCCGGCCGCGGCGAGTTCGCGGACCTGGTCCCAGCCGAGCATGAGATCGAGCGCGCCGCCCGTGTCGTGCTCGCCGCGCAGCCAGCCCGTGGAGGCGAACAGCGTGGCGGCGAAGCCGTGTTCGGCGAGGGCGGGGAGGGCGTAACGGTGCACGCCCTCATAACCGTCGTCGAAGGTGATGAGTACCGGCTTGGGCGGCAGCGCGCTCCCCTCGCGCCAGGCGGCGGCCAGTATCGCGACCGTCACCGGGGTGAAGCCGAAGCCGTGCAGCAGCCGCATCTGCTCGGCGAAGGCCTCCGGGGCGACCGAGAGGCCGTAGGCCGCGCGGGCCGGCGCATGTCCCACGGCGTGGTACATCAGGATCGGGACAGCGCTGCCGCTCATGCTCCCTCCTCCCCGGCTCTCGCCCCCGGCGGCGCCGGCCGTGCCACCGCGAACCGCTGCCCGCCCCGGCGCGCCCGCAGGCTGCCCAGGGCGTAGCCCCCGGCGGCGGCGGCCACCCCGGCCACGATGGCCCCGGCCCGGCCCGCGCCCCCGGGCCGGCCCAGCAGGGCGTCCCGCAGCCCACGGGCCACACCCGCGGGCAGCACCCGCGTGGTGTAGCGGCGCTCGGAGGCAAGTCCCTGCTGCGGGCCGACACTTCGCGCGACCAGGGCCTTGGACAGGCCCTCGGCGTAGGCCCGGGTGCGGAAGTAGCCGAACCGCTCCCGGGCGGCGGGCACCCGGTGGTGGATCACCGAGCGGTCGTCGATGAGCAGCACCGCATCCGGCACGGCCCGGGTCAGCCGGATGCACAGCTCGGTCTCCTCGCCGCCCAGCGGCAGCCGCTGCCCGTCGCGCCCGATGCCGCTGGCGAAGCCGCCGACCGCGGTGAGCGCCGACTTGCGGAAGGAGGCGTTGCCGCCGAGGACGTTGCGCACCTGCACCCGGCCGGGCGGCAGGCCGCGATAGGTGCAGCCGACGACCCAGTCGAACTCCTCGGGGAACCAGGCGGGCCTCTGCCTGGACGCCCAGACGGGCATGGTGCGCCCGCCGACCGCCATGACCCGGGGGTCGGCGTAGCCCTCGGCGAAGTGCAGCAGCCAGTCCCGCTCGGCCACCGCGTCGTCGTCGAGAAAGGCCACCACCTCGCCGACGGCGGCCTCCGTACCGGTGTTGCGCCCGGCGGACAGGCCGCGCGGGCCGGAGTTGGCCAGGACGCGCACCCGGCCCGGCTCCGCGCCGGCGCCGTCGTCGCCGAAGGCCTTGGCCAGGCGGCGCAGCAGGGCCGGGTTGTGGTCGACGACGACCAGCGTCTCCAGCGCCGGGTGGGACTGGCCGTGCACCGAGGCCACCGCGGCGAGGATGTCGCCCCAGCGGTCCTCGGTGTAGACACAGATGACCACCGAGACGGACGGGCCCGCAGCCCGTCCCCCGGGGCGACCTTCCGGGTCCGTGTCCGCGGTGGTCAAGAGACGTCCCCGCGGTTGGCGGCCGGTGCGATCGCGAGCCGGGGCTGCTGCCGGGGCCGGCCGCGGCGTTCGCCGCGCTCGCGGAGGATCACCTTCAGCACCCGCAGTCCGTCGCGCACGGCCCGCAGATTGCTGGTGCCGTGGATCCTGACGAACTCATGGCTGGGAATCTCCTGGACCCGCAGGCCCGCCTTGACCACTCTGATGTTCATCAGCGTCTCGACCTCGAAACCGGCGCAGTCCAGGGCGATCTCGTCCAGGCAGCGCTTCCAGAACGCGTTGTAGCCGTAGCAAAGGTCGGTGTAGCGGGCCCCGAACTTGTGATTGACGATGGAGCACAGCACACGGTTGCCGAGCTTGCGGATGAGTGTCATGTCGTCGGTGCCGCCGCCGTTGGCGAAGCGGGATCCCTTGGCGAAGTCGGCGCCCCCGACGAGGGCGGAGACGTAGCGCAGGATCTCGCCCCCGTCCGCGGAGCCGTCGGCGTCGACCATGACGATGATCTCGCCGGTGCAGGCGGCGAAGCCGGTGATCAGCGCATCGCCCTTGCCCTTGCCCAGCTGCTGGACCACCTTGACGTCCGGGCACAGGTCGCGGGCGACCCGGACCGTGTCGTCGGTGGAGTTGCCGTCGACCAGGACCACTTCATGGATCCAGTCGGGAAGCGTCTTGAAGACGTACGGAAGGTTCTCCGCCTCGTTCATGGCGGGAATCACCACGCTCACCGGTGGCCTTATCGCGAACTGCGAGGTCACCGGGCGGTATCGGCGTCCGGATGTCTCCGGGTCCGGATCCTGGTCCTGACTCGCCGGCGGGCGCAGGAACGCACTCATGAGTCCTGTTTCCCTCTCGTCCGGTGGACCGCCCGCCCAAGAGCGGTCCGGTGGTTGTCCGGTGCGAAAAGGGGGTACTCGCCCCGTCCGCACGGCGGGGAACCGCCGTCGGTCCCGGGCGAGTTGGCATGTGTTACCGGCCGCGCGGCACGCGACTCGGCAGTGTTGACGGCCGAGCGCGGCACCCCCTGCCGCGCCCCGCGCCGGACATCATGGCGGCGCTGTGAGCCCTCCCCGAGCCGCTTGGACATGATGGGCCGATGCGGGTAGATGTACGACGGTATTGAAGCTTGCGACTGAATGGCAAGAGCTGAGGCGGAGACTCCTCCTTTGGTGTGTTTATGCCCGATGCAACCACCCATGGTTGCACGGTCAGTTGGGCGCGGAACAGGGCACCCGAGGGGGTTCAGCCGCCCTCGCGGATGCGCCCCACGCGCTTGAGCAGCCGGTCGGCGGGGTCGAAGAGCTCGGGCCGCGCGAGCACGGTGTTGCGCAGCGCACGCACCGGCGCACGGCGCGCCCGGTACCCCAGCGCAACGGGGTGACGCCTCGTCACCCAGCCCTCGGAGACGCTGAGTTCACGGGTCTTCAGGGAGTCCTTGTAGGACTTGCCGCCCCGGCCCAGGTCCAGATAGGCCATTCCCGCGGCCGCCGCGCCCTCGGCCATCCGCAGGTGCAGCACCAGCCCCGGCGAGTACTTGGCGAACCGCAGGTCGTACGCGGGGAACCAGCAGGCCAGCACCGTCTGCGTGCGCAGCCCGAAGTGCGCGGCGACCGGCCGGTCACCCGCGTAGAGCACAGACAGCAGCCCGGAGAAGGACGCCGTGCGGGTGTGGAAGAGCTGGTCGACGAGGTGGGATATCCAGGGGCGGGCGAAGCGGTCGCTGCGTCCCGTTCTTCGGTACTGCGCCGACTTCCATCCGGTCAGGACGCGCAGAACGGCCGGATCGCGCTCGTCGTGCACGTAGCGCACCTCGCCCACGTCCCGGCCGAGCCGGCGCTCCTTGGCCAGCGTGGTGCGGGTGAACTTGGGCGACTGCTTGCGCAGGGCCTGCAGATAGTGGGCGAAGCCCTGGTCGACGTCGATGACGGGGGAGGCGAAGGAGCCGGAGGCCGCGACCTCGAACGGCTTCTGACCCTCCACCAGGTGGTCGAACTCCCACAGCGACAGCCCGCAGGCGTGCAGCAGTTCGCGGCTGTCCCACTGGAAGCCCGGCCGGTGCACCAGCCCCTGGGCGTCCGAGACGCCCAGCCCCACGGCCCGGCCCACGCCCAGACGTGTGCGCTGGAAGGGGAAGAACGCCACCGGTTCGCCGTCCTCCCGGACGGCCGCGATACGGGTGCCGCGCCGGGTGCGCCCCACCGCGAGGGCGAACTCCGGTGCGAGGAAAGGATTCGCGAGCTGTGGGGAGCCGTCCTCCACCGCCCGCGCCTGCAGGGCGGACCACGCAGCCCGGTCGGCCGCCGTGAGTTCGCCGGGCCGGTACACGCTGATGTCCACGTCAGGAAGCCCGGCTTCTCGTCGTGCGGCTCCGGTGGCGCCGCGCGTGGGCCAGCAGGAACACGAGAAGGCTGACGGCCGCGACCGCGGCGACACCGCCCCGCACGGTCCAGGCGTGCAGTGCGAGCATGGTCTGCGCGACCAGCAGGTCCAGGGCGACGGCCCCGCCGGCGGCCACCACCGACCGGCTCAGGGGGTCGAGGCCGTGCAGGGCGGCCCCCACGGCGCACGCCGGCGCCATGATCAGGAAGAACAGGGTGAACGGCGCGCGCAGCGGCGAACCGATGTCGGCGAGGGCCAGGGCCCAGCCGGCTCCCGCGATGGCCGCGGCGGCACCCGCGATCACGGGGAGGGAGTCGCCGAGCGGCTGCCTCCCCCCGGCGTGCTCGTCCGTGCCGCCGGATTCCGCAGGTTCGGCGGGACCGTGGAGATCTGTGAAGCTCTGCATTGGCGACTTTGCCCCCCGAAGCGCCGGATGCCGGGCTTCAATGTCGCGCAGTCGCCGGAGGCCCGTCAAGGTGTGAAGACCACGCAAGCAGCTTCCGGGCGGCGCTTCCGCCACAACCGGACGACGTCCGTCGGATGAACATCCGGGGAATCCGCGTTCGGCGTGTTTCCGGCCACCGATTCGTCGCCTTCTGTTTGCGCCACGCCCGCCGAAGAGACCGATCAAGGACCACTTTTGGCATGGACACTTCCAGCGACGCCAGGTCGCTGCTACCACCGAGGTAGGAGAAAAGCCTGGTAGAGGAGGTTCCATGAATCCGTCCCGGCTCCAGGGCGCCCTCACCGCCCTGGCCCTGACCGCCGCCCTCGCCCTCGGCGGGGCCGGCACCGCACATGCCGCGTCGCAGGACGCAACTCCCGCCTACGTGGCGCTCGGTGACTCGTATTCGTCCGGCGTCGGAGCGGGCGACTACGACGCGTCCAGCGGCGACTGCAAGCGCAGCACCAAGGCCTACCCCGCGCTCTGGGCCGCCGCGAACTCCCCCGCGGACTTCGCCTTCACCGCCTGTTCCGGAGCCCGGACGGGTGACGTTCTCACCAGCCAGCTGGGCCCGCTCTCCACCTCCACCGGGCTCGTCAGCATCACCGTCGGCGGCAACGACGCGGGCTTCTCGGACGTCATGTCCAGCTGCGTGCTGGGCTCCGACAGCTCCTGTCTGGACCGCATCGCCCAGGCCCGCACGTATGTCCAGAATCAGCTGCCCGCACAGCTCGACCGCGTCTACTCCGCCATCAGCGCCAAGGCGCCCTCGGCACACGTGGTCGTCCTCGGCTACCCCCGCTTCTACAGAACCGGCGTCGACTGCGTCGGACTCAGCGACACCAAGCGGACGGCCATCAACGACGCGGCCGACGTCCTCGACTCCGTCATCGCCAAGCGCGCCGCCGACCACGGCTTCGCCTACGGTGACGCCAACTCCACCTTCGCCGGGCACGAGATCTGCTCCGACGACCCCTGGCTCAACAGCCTGACCTTCCCCGTCGACGAGTCCTACCACCCCACCGCCGCCGGACAGTCCGGCGGATTCCTGCCGGTCTTCTCATCGGCCGCCTGAGCCGTACGACCCGTTGGAGGTGTAGCCGGTCGCCGGGCCCGCCGAGGGCGACGCCGAACTCGTCGGACCCGACGAACCGGCCGACGGGGTGCCGCTCGTCGGCGGCGTCGCCCGGCACGTCAGCGTGAAGGAGACATGACGGGACGTCACCTGCTGCGGGCTCTTCACCTCGACGGCGACCCAGCCCTTGCCCGAGCTCCTGCCCGTCTCCGCATGCTGCACGACCCGGGGCCGGGTGTCCGCGAACCTGACGGTCTGCCAGTCGCCGCCCCCGCTGTCCGTCACCCAGCGGTAGACCACGTCCACCGGGGCGCGGGTCACCGTGAGGGCCGCGGTGAAGGAGGGGGCGGCGGCGTCCGGCGGCGGGCAGGGCCCGTTGTAGTGGTCGCGCACCGCGGTGAGGGCGACGCCGACGGAGGCGCCGGGGGAGGCGGACTTCCCGCCCGACGGTGTTTCCGTGTTCCCGCTGTTCCCGTCGTCGCCCGGCGCCGAACTGCCCGCCGACGATGTGCTCCCTTCTTTCCCCTCGTTCCCCGAACTCCCGCGGTCCGCCAGCGCCCACACCAGCCCGCCCACCGCGAGCGCCGCGACGAGCACCCCGGCCACGAGCAGCGCCGCCCGCCCCCGGCGCGGCTGCGCGGGAACGGCCGTCGTGGTGGCCGGTCCGGGTTCCTGCGGGGGTTCCGGTGGCGGCGGCGCCACCACCGTCGGGGCGTAGGCGGCCGGCACCGCGCGCGGCGCACCGCCCGCGGCCGCGGTCCGCAGCAGGTGCGCCGCCTCCTCGGCTCCCATGCGCAGCCGCGGGTCCTTGCGCAGCAGGCCCTCCAGCACGGGCGCGAGCCCGCCGGCCCGGCGCGGCGGCGGCAGTTCCTGGTCCACCACGGCGCGCAGCGTGCTCAGCGCGGTGTCCTGACGGAACGGCGAGTAGCCCTCCACCGCCGCGTACAGCGTCACCCCCAGCGACCACAGGTCCGACTCCGGCCCCGGCGGGCCGCCCAGCGCGCGCTCGGGGGCCAGGAACTCCGGCGAGCCGAGGAGCTGTCCGGTCGTCGTCAGCGTGGAGCTCCCGGCGACCGTCGCGATGCCGAAGTCGGTGAGGACGACACGCCCGTCGTTGGAGACGAGTACGTTTCCCGGTTTTACGTCCCGGTGCAGCACGCCCACGGCGTGCGCCGCCCGGAGCGCGGCGAGCACCTCTGCGCCGATGTGCGCGGTGCGCGCGGGCGTGAGCGGGCCCTCCGCCTCCAGGATCTCCGCGAGCGAGAGCCCGCGCACCAGCTCCATGACGATCCAGGGCCGGCCGTCCTCGGTGATCACGTCGTGCACGCCGACGACGTTGCGGTGCGCCACGCGGGCCGCCGCGCGCCCCTCCCGCTCCAGCCGGATATAGAGGGTGCGCACCTCCTCATCAGGCATTCCGTCCGGCGCCCGGACCTCCTTGACGGCCACGTCGCGGTCCAGGACCTCGTCCCGCGCCCGCCACACCGTCCCCATCCCGCCCTGTCCGAGCCCGTCCAGCAGTCGGTAACGGCCCGCCAGAAGCCGCCCGGCACCCGGTTCCCCGCTCATGTGCGTCCCTCCGCCGAGAGAGCAATTCGGGGTGAATGTACCGCAACGGAGCGTGATTGCCTCCTCTCCGGTTTCTGTTCGTACCGGCCAACTCGCGGGCTGTTACGACAGGTTCACGCCAGGTGCGTCAACGCCCTTGACGGGGTGGTGAATCCGCCCCGCCGATGCGCGGGTGACGCGATGGGGCGATAGGGTTACTCTGCCTTGGCCGGGTGCCTCGTACGGGTGGGGAGTCTCAATGGACCAGATAGCAATGCGCAGCAGGCCTCGTGTGCCTGCCATCAGCTACGGGAGCAGTGCGTCCAGTGCGCGCCTCGACCGTCATCTCGCGGTACTGGGCGGCCCCGCCCTGCCGCAGCGGGAGGTCGAGGGTGCGACCGTGCTGATGCGCGAGCTCACGTCGCGTGATCACGCCCGCGCCGCGAAGAGCCGGGGCCGTACCGCCCGGGTCTCCCTGCTGGCCCCGCTGCGCCGGCTGCGGCGCTCGCTCTTCGGCAACCGCAGCCACACCGTCTGAGCCCGGCCCCGGCCCGTACGGCACGGCCCGCCCTTTCCCCGGGGCCGGCCGGATCCTCCGGCACACCCGCCCACGTGGCCGTCGTCGCTACGGCGCCTCGACGGTGACGCTGAACGAGAAACGGTCTCCGCGGTAGCGGATCAGGGCGACGTCGACCACCCGGCCGCTCTCGTCCCTCGTGACGCCCGTGTAGTGCAGGATCGGGCTCAGCAGCGGCACCTGGAGCAGCTGCGCCGTCTCCGGGTCCGCCAGCCGCGCCTGCACCGTGTCCGTGATCCGGCCGATGCGCACGTCCGCCACGTCCCGCAGCACCTTGGTCATCGGCCAGCGCTCCAGGTCCGCGGGGCCGATGCGCCCGGCCAGTTCGGGGCGGACGAAGTTCTCCGCCCAGTTCACCGGCTCGCCGGTCGTCTCGTCGCAGCGCAGCCGCCGGTAGTGCACCGCCTCGGCCAGGCCGGGGAAGTGCTCGGCCAGCGCGCCCGGCACCGGGACCGGGCCGTGGCTCAGCACCTCCGTGCGCTCCCCGGACTGCTGGGCGACGATCGCGTCCACCGAGCCCAGCAGCCGCACGGGCGCACTGCTGCGGGCGCTCGGCTCGATGAAGGTGCCGCGCCGCCGGTGCCGGGTGATGAGCCCCTCCGCCTCCAGCTCCTTGAGCGCCTGCCGCATGGTGAGGACGCTGACGCCGTAGTGAGCGGCGAGGGCGTCCTCGGTGGGCAGCCGCAGCGGGTCCTCGGGCCGGCGGCCGAGTATCGAGGCGCGCAGCGACTGCGACACCTGGTACCACAGCGGCAGCTTGCGGTTGAGCGTGAGGGAGTCGGGGGCGAAGGTGCTCACGGCGAGGGCTCCTGGTGTGTCCGGTGGATCTTCGCGCCCCGTCAGGGGCGCGGGGAACTGCGCGCTCAGCCACGACGTGCCTGCAGTCGAGGTTCTCGGGGCTTCGCCCCGGACCCCTGGGGTGGTGTGTCGGCTGCGGGCCGGTGGGGGCTGGTCGCGCAGTTCCCCGCGCCCCTGACGGGGCGCTGCCGCCTAGGGCCGGAAGTGACGCTCCAGACCCTGCCACACCCCGTCGTAGCCCCGCTGCAAGTGACCGGCCTGCGCCGCCTGCGGCGTCAGGGTCACCGGCCAGCGGGTCTCGAACATGAAGGCGAGCCCGTCGTCCAGCTTCTGCGGCTTCAGCCCGGCCGCGCTCGCCTTCTCGAAGGTGTCCCGGTCCGGGCCGTGCGCCGACATCATGTTGTGCAGCGAGCCGCCGCCGGGAAGGAAGCCCTCTGCTTTCGCGTCGTAGGCGCCCTCGATCAGGCCCATGTACTCGCTCATCACGTTCCGGTGGAAGTACGGCGGCCGGAAGGTGTCCTCGCCGACCAGCCAGCGCGGTGCGAAGACCACGAAGTCGACGCCGGCCAGCCCCGGGGTGTCCGACGGCGAGGTCAGCACCGTGAAGATCGACGGGTCGGGGTGGTCGTAGCTGATCGAGCCGATGACATTGAAGCGGCGCAGGTCGTAGACGTACGGGACCAGATTGCCGTGCCAGGCGACGACGTCCAGCGGCGAGTGGCCGTACGTGGCCGACCAGAGGTTGCCGCAGTACTTGGTGACCACCTCGACCGGTCCCTCGACGTCCTCGTAAGCGGCGGTCGGAGCGAGGAAGTCCCGTGCATTGGCCAGCCCGTTGGCGCCGATCGGCCCCAGCTCGGGCAGGACGAAGGGCTGACCGTAGTTCTCGCAGACGTAGCCGCGGGCCGTCTCGTCGAGCAGCTCCACCCGGAAGCGCACCCCGCGCGGTATCAGCGCCACGTGCCCCGGCTCGGCGCGCAGCAGGCCGAACTCGGTGCGCAGCAGCAGTCCGCCGCGCTCCGGCACGATCAGCAGCTCGCCGTCCGAGTCGCTGAACACCCGCCCGGTCATGGAGGCGTTGGCGGCGTACAGGTGCACGGCCATGCCCGAGCGCTGGGCGGCGTCGCCGTTGCCGCCGAGCGTCCACAGCCCGGCCAGGAAGTCCGTGCCCGTGGCGGGCTCGGGCAGCGGGTTCCAGCGCAGCCGGTTGGGGTCGGTTACGCCTTCCGGGAACGGGGCGCTGCGCAGCGCCCCGTTGTCGATGCGCGTGAACGCCGGGTGCGCCGCCGAGGGGCGGATGCGGTACAGCCACGACCTGCGGTTGCTGTGCCGGGGCTCGGTGAAGGCGGTGCCGCTCAGCTGCTCCGCGTACAGCCCGAGAGGCGCGCGCTGCGGAGAGTTGCGCCCGTGCGGCAGGGCTCCGGGCACGGCCTCGCTGCTGTGCTCGTTGCCGAAGCCGGACAGGTACTCCAGCCCCTCCGCCGTCTTGCGCGCCTGCTCGCCGCCCGTACTGGTCATGGCATGACTCCCACCCGCCGAGGATTCCTATGGATGACCGTAGGATTCGCGGCGGTGGGAGTCAATGGATCGGATCAGACGCGTGCGGCGGCCCGCTCCTTGCCCCACTGCGGTGACGGCAGCTGCACCAGGAGCAGCACGAACCCGGCCAGGAAGAAGTTCCGCGCGGCCGCCGCCAGCCCGTTCCACTTCGCCGACTGCCACATCGCGAACCACTCGCCGCCGACGGCGATGAACCCCGCCCCGAAGAGCAGCATCAGCAGCACCAGCCCCAGCGTGCTCGCACGCCGCGCCGCACCGTACTCCGCCGTGCCCCCGCGGCGCGCCCGCCGCAGCGCCCGGGCCCATAGCTCCGTCGCCCGGAGGAGCGCCAGGGCCGTCACCGCCTCCCAGACGATCACGGCGACGTAGGTGATGTCCTGCAGCGCGTGGTTGGTGATCGCCCGCCACATCAGGGCCTTGTCCTGGAACGTCGTGTCCATCGCCAGCACGTGCCGCACGAACTGCCGGTTGGTGTCGAAGTCGGTGATGTTGCCGAAGACGACCAGCGATATGTAGAGCGCCACCGTCGCGGTCAGCGCGGCGGCCGCCACGGGCAGGCCGCCGGGGTGTTTGTCGGGCATGCGAGGACCTCCTGTGCTGCGGACCTGCGGGAATGCTGCCCGCGCCACCGGTGTGCCACTCCATCGGACACCCCCTAAGCGCTTGCTCAGCTTCGGCGGTATGGTGGTCGTTCTGTCGGCGGAGGGCCCGCGGCGGGCCGGGAGGGCAGGGCGCGGGATGGATGCGCAGACGCAGCGGGACGCGGGCCGGGCCGAGGAGTGGGCCGACGTCACCCCCGACGCCGCCCGGCGGCTGCTGACCGCCGCCGTCCAGGCCTTCGCCGAGCGCGGCTACCACGCCACCACCACCCGGGACATCGCCGGCCGCGCCGGCATGAGCCCCGCCGCCCTCTACATCCACTACCGCACCAAGGAAGAACTCCTCTACCGCATCAGCGGCATCGGCCACCGCCTCGCCCTCGACATCGTGAGCCGGGCCCGCGACGGCGCGGGCGACCCGGCCGCACGGCTGTCCGCCGCCGTCCGGGCCTTCGTGTGCTGGCACGCCGAGCACCACACCACCGCCCGCGTCGTGCAGTACGAGCTCGGCGCGCTCGGCGAGGAGCACCACACCGAGATCGTCGCCCTGCGCCGGGAGACCGACGCCGCGGTCCGCTCGATCGTCGAGGACGGCGTCGCGGCGGGGGAGTTCGACGTCCCGGACGTCCGCGGCACGACCCGTGCCGTGCTCTCCCTGTGCATCGACGTGGCCCGCTGGTTCCGCGAGGACGGCAGGCACACTCCCGGTGAGGTGGGCGAGCTCTACGCGGACCTCGCCCTGCGCATGGTCGGCCACGCCGAGCCGGCTACGCCCAGAGGTAGCGGCTGACCGACTCCGCCACGCACACCGGCTTCTCGCCGCCCTCGCGCTCGACGGTCACCACCGTCGTCAGCTGCACCCCGCCCTCGGTCTCCGCCACCCCCGCGAGGCGCGCCCGGGCCCGCAGCCGGGAGCCGGCCGGGACGGGGGCGGGGAAACGGACCTTGTTCACGCCGTAGTTGATGCCCATCCGGACGTTCTCCACCCGCAGCAGCATCGGGACGAACGACGGCAGCAGCGACAGCGTCAGATAGCCGTGCGCGATCGTCGTGCCGAACGGACCGGCGGCCGCCCGCGCGGGGTCCACGTGGATCCACTGGTGGTCCCCGGTCGCCTCCGCGAAGAGGTCGATCCGCCGCTGGTCCACCTCCAGCCAGCCGCTCGGGCCGAGCTCCTCGCCGACGGCGGCCCGCAGGGCCTCGGGCGAAGTGAAGATCCGGGGCTCGGTCATGTCCGCGTCGCCTCCCGCTCACCAGGGCACAGTGCCGGAGAGCGTACAGTCTGCACGTGCCGCAGATCCCCCAGAAGGTCCAGGAACTCACCGTGGGCCAGCTCTCCGCCCGCAGCGGCGCGGCGGTTTCCGCACTGCACTTCTACGAGTCCAAGGGCCTCATCAGCAGCCGCAGGACCTCCGGCAACCAGCGCCGCTACGACCGCGACGCGCTGCGCCGGGTCGCCTTCATACGGGCCGCCCAGCGCGTCGGCATCCCGCTCGCCACGATCCGCGAGGCGCTGGCCGGGCTGCCCGACGAGCGCACCCCCAACCGTGCGGACTGGGCACGGCTCTCGGAGAGCTGGCGCGCGGAGCTGGACCGGCGGATCGAGCAGCTCGGCGCGCTGCGCGACAGCCTCGACCAGTGCATCGGCTGCGGCTGCCTCTCGCTCGACAAGTGCGCCCTGTCCAACCCGGACGACCGCTTCGGAGGCCTCGTCACCGGCTCGCGGCTCTACGGCGAGCCGGCGCCGTAGGGCCCCG
Source organism: Streptoverticillium reticulum (assembly GCF_047456005.1). Lineage (NCBI taxonomy): Bacteria > Bacillati > Actinomycetota > Actinomycetes > Kitasatosporales > Streptomycetaceae > Streptomyces > Streptoverticillium reticulum. Next base: position 6,521,030 of record NZ_CP179755.1, read on the forward strand.
TAAGGGGCGCGGGGCTGTTTCGATTTGCGGCTCCGCCGCGTGGGCGCGACCAGCCACGACGCGCCCATACCGGGCGTCCCGTCAGGGGCGCGGGGAACTGCGCGACAAGCCCCCACCGGCGCGCAGCCGAACGCACCACCCCAGGGGTCCGGGGCGCAGCCCCGAGTATTTCGGCTGCGGGTGCGTCGTAGTTGCTCGCGCAGTTCCCCGCGCCCCTGACGGGGCGCCGTCCTGAGACCTGGCGGGCACTGTGCGCCGGGGAGCTCCGGCGCGGACGCCCGCAAGCCCCCGGCGCTCTCTCTCACACCACCGCGTACCGCCCGGCCAGGGCGTAGCGGCGGGCCGCCGACAGGGCGGGGGTGGTGAGCACGGACTCCGGCACCACGATGCCGCAGTCGGTGCAGACGGGTCCCTGCAGCGGGTAGCGCTCCAGGTCGGTGCGCCACTCGATGCGCTCCTGCGCGCAGACCGGGCAGGCGTTGCCCGGTGCGGACTCCATGGCCCGGATCACCCGGCGCAGCACCTCCGCGAGGCTCGCGGCCGGCTGCACGTCGGGGGACGCGCAGGGCACGATGTCGCAGCCGCCCCAGGTGTTGCGGTGCCAGTCGTCGACGGCACTGGGCTGGCGGATGCCGTCGTGCTTCTCGCGCCGCCGCCGGACGGCGAACTCGACCTCGTAGGCCAGCCAGACCTCACGGGCCTCCTCGAGCTCGGCCAGCGCCGCGACGAGCCGCTCCGGGTCCGGGGACCGGTCGTCGGGGGCCAGGCCGGCCCGGGTGCACAGGTGGCGCCAGGTGGCGCGGTGCCCGTACGGGGCGAAACGCTCAAGACACTTGCGCAAGGAGGTACGTCGCAGCGCGATCGTGTTCCGTGGATTGCGCACCTCTCGGGCCAGAGCTCTGAAACCTGCCACTGCATCCCACCTCCGGCAGCGCGGACTCGGATCGACATGGAAGGGACGTAATACGTCGCCCATCGGATCCATCGGAAATTCGGACCCGTCGGCCGCCGCCGCGGTCACGGCCGACTCGGCTCTGCTACCCCCGATGCGCGCGGCGATGTGGGGTGCGGGCGAACCTGGCGGATCCTCGCCCTCCGTTCAGCGGACGATCCGCCCGGCGACCAGGATGAGACGGGCCAGTTCGGGATGGCAGATGTCGCCGTGCGCACCCGTCGGCGGACCCCCGTGCCGGACGACCCCGGACGTGTCGACGCTGGCGAAGCCGTGCGACGGCAACGCGCCTGCCAGCGCCCGCTCCAGGGGGATCCGGGCGACGGGCGCCACGGACAGGACGCCGTCGTGGCCCAGCGCCCCCCAGCGGTCGTCGTCCCGGCCGAACAGCGAGGCCGTGTCGTCCACCATCATCGAGGCGAGCGGATAGAACACCCCGAGCGCGGTGTCGTGGCGCGAATAGCAGCACACCAGCGGCCCGTCGACCCGGTGCTCCAGGCCGCGCAGCACGCCGGCCCGGTCGTGGTCGAACGGCAGCCGGGGCGCGAAGGCGTAGTGCGAGAAGGCGCCTTGGAGCAGGGTGACGGAGCGGACGGCGCCCGCACCGTCCGGCAGGGCGCGCAGCGCGAACGACACGAGCCGGGCGCCGAAACTGTGCCCCGCCAGGTGCACGCGCAACCCCGGGGCCGAATGCGCGAGCACCGTGAGCGCCGGGCCCAGCCCGCACTGGCCGACCGTGCCGGCCCGGCGCTTCATCTCCCAGTACGAGCCCTGGCGCAGCACTTCGAGGGCCCCGCCCCACAGCCGCTGCAGCGCACTGCCGAACAGCGCGGCCGTCCGCGCCCCGGTCCGCTCCAGGGCGTCGGCGAACCGGGCGCACACCCGCTCGACGTCCTCGGTGAGCATCAGCGGCTCCGCGCCCGGCGGTTCGGCGGCGGGCGGCTCCAGGTCGGGGACGAACGCGTCGGGCGCGGTGCCCGCCACCGCGACCCCGCGCCGCTGCTCGGAGACCAGGGTGCGCACGAGGGAGACGAACTCCACCAGCCGGGCCCGGTCCTCCGGCTGCTCCTCGGCCAGTTCGGCCAGCCGGTTCACCACGGTCCGGCTGCCGGGGAAGACCTTGAGCAGGGCCTCCCGGGTGCCCGGCGGGAGCCCGGGCCCGGCGGCCGTGCCGGTCGCCTGCGGCGGGAAGTGGGGAATGGGTTCGTCGGTGAAGCGCATCGACGGCCAGATCACTCCGCCGTAGCCGAGCCGGACGTCACGGGAGGCGTGGCCGAGCAGGCCGGGAAAGGGGGCGTAGAAGCGGCCGCAGAGGGCGGTGGCCGACGAGCGGTCGTTGTTCCAGCCGTGCGCGAACAGCACCAGATCGGTGAGATTGCGCTCCAGGACGCCCTGGACCAGTAGTTCGCGCTCGTGGGGGTCGACATCCCCCTCCGCGTCGAAGGTCAGCTCCCAGTACGGCTGCACGCCTATGCCCGCCATGGCGTCCCCCTGAAGAAGGTCAGATGTGGGCGCATCGTCCTGCTGTCAAGGGGGTGTGTCCAGCCGTTCTGTGACGGGTTCATATGTTCGCTCAACCTGAGGGGTACGGGTGTGCTAAGCACCGTCGCATACCGAATGGTTGGTGTGCCGGTGCAGCCGAGCCGAGGAGGCCGACAGTGAATGGCGTGCGGGACGCGGGAGTTGTGGTCACGGGAGCGGGGGGCGGCATCGGTGCCGCGCTCGCCCGGCGCTTCGCCGCCGAGGGCGCCCGCGTCGTGGTCAACGACCTCGACGCGGACAAGGCCGCGGCCGTCGCCGCGGAGACCGGTGCGACCGCCGTCCCCGGCGACGCCTCCGAGGTGGTGCCGGCCGCCCGCGCGGCGCTCGGCGGCACGATCGACATCTACTGCGCCAACGCCGGCGTCGCCCCCTCCGGCGGCCCCGAGGCGCCGGAGGACGCCTGGGCCTCCGCGTGGGACGTCAACGTCATGGCGCACGTCCGCGCAGCCCGCGCCCTGCTGCCCGAGTGGCTGGAGCGCGGCAACGGCCGCTTCGTCGCCACCGTCTCCGCCGCCGGGCTCCTCACCATGCTCGGCTCGGCGCCCTACAGCGTCTCCAAACACGCCGCGCTCGCCTTCGCCGAGTGGCTCTCGGCGACCTACCGCCACCGCGGCATCGCCGTCCACGCCGTCTGCCCGCTGGGCGTGCGCACGGACATGCTGCGCGCCGCCGGGGCGGTCGGCGAGGAACTGCTGGCCCCCACGGCCGTCGAGCCGGAACAGGTGGCCGACGCCCTCTTCGACGGGATGGCCGCCGACCGCTTCCTGATCCTCCCGCACCCCGAGGCCGCGGCGTTCTACGCGGGCCGGGCCACCGACCCGGACCGCTGGCTCGACGGCATGAGCCGATTGCAGCGCACGATGGAGGAGAAGGGAGCTGTTTCGTGAGCGCCGCCGGGGCGGACGACTGCGTACGCCCCGTCCCGCGGCGCCTGCTGGCCGCGGCCACCCGCCTGTTCGCGGAACAGGGCTACGACCGGACCTCCGTCCAGGAGATCGTGGAGGCGGCGGGCGTCACGAAGGGCGCGCTCTACCACTACTTCGGGTCGAAGGACGACCTGCTGCACGAGATCTACGGGCGCGTACTGCGCCTCCAGCAGGAGCGGCTCGACGCGTTCGCCCGCTCGGACGCGCCGGTGGAACGGAGGTTGCGGGACGCGGCGGCGGACGTCGTGGTGACGACGATCGAGAACCTCGACGACACGACGATCTTCTTCCGGTCGATGCACCACCTGGGCGAGGAGAAGCTCAAACAGGTGCGCGCGGAGCGCCGCCGCTACCACGAACGCTTCCGCGCCCTGGTGGAGGAGGGCCAGCACGCGGGGGTCTTCACCGCGGCGACCCCCGCGGACCTGGTGGTGGACTACCACTTCGGGTCCGTGCACCACCTGAGCGCGTGGTACCGGCCCGAGGGCTCACTGAGCCCTCGGGAAGTGGCGGATCATCTGGCGGACTTGCTGTTGCGGGCGTTGCGGCCGTAGGGGGACATCAGCGGCTTTCGCGCGAGAAGCCGAGCAGATGCCGGAATCTGGTGTTGCTCGGCTTTGCGGCTCGTTCGCCCATGGTTGCTGTCCAGTGCCGGCATGTGACGTCGACGAACGCCTGAATCGCCTTCGGGTCCGCGTTCCGCCAGCTGGTGAATCCATCGAGCCACGCCAACGCGTCAGCAGGTTCCTGTCCGCATTCCATGAGCCGCACGGCCGTACACGCAGGGTCCACCCACGCGGGGCCGGTTGCCGGCATGGCCCAGTCCACGATGCAGGCGGAGCCGTTGCGGTTGTCGATCAGCATGTTGTGCGGGTTCGTGTCCGTGTGGAGCAATGCGGTTCCGCCGAGGAACTCGGCTTCACCGGGCAGCAGATGCGACGTGAACCGGTCGGCGAAGGGCGGGGCGGGGAAGGCGGAACCGTCGAACGCCTGCATGCGCTGCAGAGCGGACGCCACGGCTGTCAGGTCACTCGTTCCGGGTCCGAGGTCGGCATGTCGACCATCGACGAACGTGAAGGCGAGACAGGACCACCCGCCGGCCCGGAAGCGGTGGCGGACCGTGGGGCAGACGTCCTTCACCACACCGTTGATGCGTGCCTCGCAGCCGAGTGCCGCGACGGCCTCGACATCGGCTTCGCGCACACCCTTGAAGAACAGACGTCCACTGCGTTCCGTGGTCAGGACAAGGGCAGCGGCGCAGTTGAGCCCCTCGGCGACGATCTCCGAGGAGATCACCCGCCCTGCATGCTCCTCCACCGTGCTGCGCAGTTCGGCGGGGAGCTCTTCCCAGTCGACTCGTTCGATCACGGGTTCTCCCTTCCCGCTTTCGGCGTTGTTACTGTGTCGCGCCACACTTACGGCAGCGCGTGGCTCCGCTCCACTGCACCCAATCGTGGTCGCAGTCGTCGTTGCTCAGCGTGTGCCACATGTCGAACCCCCTTCGAATCGAGTTCTGTTGCCACCCGCCTCAAAGTGACTGCCGGGCGGTGTTGCCGTGCGCTTCTGGCTCTCCGTCCCCTGGGCTGCCGACAGCCTGACTGTCGAGTCCGGCCGGCCCCGTCCCTCGCGGTGCTCGGCACAGATGCAGTCGGGGTACTGCATCGTGCCCGGCGCGAGGTCCGCGCCGTCTGCCAACTCGCCCAAGTCGCTCCGGCACGCCAGCGGCTGGAGCTTGGCGCTTTCCAGCAGCAGGGCGCCGTCCTTTCCCCGAGCGGCCATCATCAGGTCAAGGTGGGCGCGTGCCGCGCTCCTCACCGGCTCCCACCGCCGAGCATGGTGTCCAGTGCCCCATCCGTGGCCTTGGCGGGGTGCCGCCGAATCATTCTGCGCGTCTCACCGTTCACGGCTCGCTCCTCGTCGCTTCTTGCTGACAGGCTGGACCTGTACAACGGGTGTGGCCAGCGATCGAGGTACCCAGCGTGTACCCAAACGCCCCGCGTCAACCGGGGGGTTGGCTGCACCATGGAGTGAGGAAGACCGATTCGGAGCCGCAGGCGGTAGGCATGAGCGCAATCATCGATGTCCCCGGGCCGGGGGCGAACGTGAAGGTTCTCCGGAACGAGCGTGGGTGGAAGCAGGAAGAGCTCGCGCTACGAGCCGGTCTCTCGCGTCCCCACGTGGGGAAGATCGAACGCGGGGAACGCGCTCTCACCCAAGGGGTGGCTGCAGCACTGGCCCGAGCCTTCGGCGTCAGCTTGGAGGTGGTCCTCGGGACCACCCCTGTTGTCGGGGCTGAGGACTCGTTGAAGGCTCTCAACGCAGCTATCAGGCGCTTTGACCTGCCACGGGAGCCGGAGGCGACAGAGAGGAAACTCAAGGCGGACCTGGCCGAAATGGTCGTCATCCGGGGAAAGGCCGACCTCGGTCAGGTGCTGCTCAAGTTGCCCGGCCTCGTCTCCGGCGTGACGAATCATGCCCACTCGGCTGGGACCCCGGAAGCGTGGGCGATGGTCGCGGAGGCGTATTCCGCGGTGTACTGGCTCGCAGCGAGGCACAGGTGGATGACGCTTGCCGACCTCGCTGTCACGAAGCAGAAGTTGGCCGCGCAACAGGCTGGCCCCGTCTCGCTGGCTATCGCCGCACGAGACGAAGCCGGGGTCTACTTGAACCACGGAGAGTTCGAGGACGGGCTGGCCGTGGTGGACCGCGCGATTACACAGGTCGAGAGCGGGAAGACGAAGGGAACGGGCCGTTCGTACGCCCTGGGGATTCTTCACCTCCGCGGGCTGACACTGGCCGGCCGACTGAGGGACCATCGAACAGCGGATCTCCACATTGCGAAGGCCTGGCAGCTGTCTGAGGATTTCGACACAGATGCCAACCGCCTGGGCATCCATTTCGGCCCGCAGAACACAGCCGTTCACGTCATTGCCACTTCCGGCGATCTCCGTAGACACGCTAACGCCATCGAAGCCATGGAAGAGTTGGCAGCAAGCGGTCGACTGACCTTGCCGGCAACTCGAACAAGCCCCATGCACATGAACGTCGCGAGGTCGAAGCTGGCTCTCGGTGACCGTGACGGCGCTCTGGAGGACCTGGAGAAGGCTTGGGCCCTTGCTCCGCAGATGGCGAAGGTGCATCCCACAAGCCAGGAACTCCTGCGGGTGCTCACGACATTGCACAAACGCAGCAATCCGAAGCTGACCCGGCTTGCGAAGCGAGCCGACATCAAATTTTAGCTCTCCTGGAACATCGGGAAAAGGGTGGGGCCGAGGCCCCACCCCCCTACGCGTACCTGCGCAACTCCCGCCGCGCCAGCGACCGCTGATGCACCTCGTCCGGCCCGTCCGCCAAGCGCAGCGTCCTGGCCGCAGCCCACAGCTCCGCCAGCGGAAAGTCCTGGCTCACCCCGCCCGCGCCGTGCAACTGCACGGCGTGGTCGATGATCTGCACCACCGTCCGCGGCGTCGCGATCTTGATCGCCTGGATCTCCGTGTGCGCCCCACGGTTCCCCACCGTGTCCATCAGCCAGGCCGTCTTGAGCACCAGCAGCCGCAACTGTTCCACGGCCACCCGGGAGTCCGCGATCCACTCCTGCACCACGCCCTGGTGGGCCAGCGGCTTGCCGAAGGCCTCCCGGGTCACCGCCCGGCGGCACATCAGCTCGATCGCGCATTCCGCCATGCCGATCAGCCGCATGCAGTGGTGGATGCGCCCGGGGCCCAGGCGGGCCTGGGCGATGGCGAAGCCGCCGCCCTCCTCGCCGACCAGGTGCGAGACCGGCACCCGGGCCCCGTCGAAGACGACCTCCGCGTGCCCGCCGTGGTAGTGGTCCTCGTAGCCGTACACCCGCATGGCGCGGCGCACTTCGACGCCGGGGGTGTCCCGCGGCACCAGCACCATCGACTGCTGCCGCCGCACGTCCTCCGCGTCCGGATCCGTCTTGCCCATGACGATGAAGACCGCGCAGTCGGGGTTCATCGCCCCGGAGATGTACCACTTGCGGCCGGTGATCACGTACGCGTCGCCGTCCCGCTCGATCCGCGTCCCGATGTTGGTGGCGTCGGACGACGCCACCTCCGGCTCGGTCATCGCGAAGGCGGACCGGATACGGCCGTCCAGTAGCGGCTCCAGCCACCGCTTGCGCTGCTCCTCGGTGCCGAACTCGGCGAGCAGTTCCATGTTCCCGGTGTCGGGGGCGGCGCAGTTGAGCGCGGTGGGGGCGAGTTGCGGGCTGCGGCCGGTGATCTCGGCGAGGGGAGCGTATTGGAGGTTCGTCAGGCCGGCTCCGTACTCCTCATCGGGCAGGAAGAGATTCCAGAGGCCCCGTCGGCGTGCCTCCGCCTTGAGTTCCTCGACGACCGGCGGGGTCTCCCACGGCGAGGCGAGCGCGGCCCGCTGCTCCTCGGCCAGGGCCTCCGCCGGGTGCACGTGCTCGTCCATGAACTCCAGCAGCCTGCCGCGCAGTTCCTCGGTGCGCGCGTCGAACGAGAAGTCCACGGCTCAGCCCTTCGTCAGTATGGTCAGGCCGTTGCCCACGAAGAGCGGCACCAGCGCCCCGATGCCCCCGAAGCCGGGGCCGACCGTGCGGCCGAGGGTGTAGCGGTAGTGGATGCCCTCCAGGATCACGGCGAGCTTGAAGTAGGCGAAGGCCGTGTACCAGGGCAGCGCGGAGACGTCGCGCCCGGACAACGCGGCGTAGCGCTCGATGAGTTCACCGGTCTCCGGGTGGCCGGGTGCCTCGCGCGTGGTGGCGAGCGGCGAGCCGGGGACGTTCCGCTGCTCGCTGTACATCACCAGCAGACCGAGGTCGGTGAGCGGGTCGCCGAGGGTGGACATCTCCCAGTCCAGGACGGCCCGTACGGTGTCGTCGGCCCCGACGAGCACGTTGTCGAGCCGGTAGTCGCCGTGGACGACGGTGGGCGCGGGGGAGTCGGGCAGCGCCTCGGCCAGGCCGGCGCGCAGTTCCTCGATGCCGGGCAGCTCCCGGCTCCGCGAGGACTCCAGCTGCTTCTCCCAGCGCCGCAGCTGTCGTTCCAGGAACCCCTCCGGGCGCCCGAAGTCCGCGAGCCCGACGGCGGCCGGGTCGACGGCGTGCAGGTCGGCGAGTATGTCGGCGAGCTGCAGCACCACCTTGCGCGTCCGGTCGGGGCCGATCGCGGCGAGCTCCGCGGCCGAGCGGTACGGGGTGCCCTCGACGAACTCCATGACGTAGAAGGGCGCCCCGATGACGTCCTCGTCCTCGCACAGCAGCAGCGGCTCCGGCACGGGCACGGCGGTGCCGTGCAGGGCGCCGATCACGCGGTGCTCGCGCGCCATGTCGTGCGCGGTGGCGAGCACGTGGCCCAGCGGGGGCCGCCGCACCGCCCAGCGGCCGGTGCCGTCGGTGACGGCGTAGGTGAGGTTGGACCGTCCGCCCTGGATCAGCTCGGCGGACAGCGGCCCCCGGACGAGCCCGGGCCGTGCGCGCTCCAGACAGGCCCTCAGCCGCTCGGGGTCGATTCCGGGGACTCCGGGAACTCCGGGGGTGCCGCCTCTGCTCATCGCTCGCTCCTCGCAGGGAAGATGGGACGTTCAGTGGTCGTTCAGTGGTCGATGTCGATGTCGCCGCGGATCATGATGCCGACCAGTCGGTATGACGTCCAGGGCCCTTGGGGCCCGTCCGAGGGCACGTCACGCGTGACAGGCGAGCGGCTTGCCGCCGTTCATCACCGCCATGTCGCCCAGGACGGGGATCAGGTCCAGTGGCGAGCCCTCGGGGAGCCCGTCCAGTTCGGCGTAGGCGCGGTGCAGGTTGGCCACCAGGCGCTCGCTCTCCTGGAGCGCGGCGAACTCCCCGAGGTCCGCCTTCTGCGCCGCCTCCAGCGGGGTGAGGCCGGCGGCGTGGGAGGTGCGGGCGAGGTCGGCGACGTAGCGGAGGTAGGCCTCCAGGGTGTCGTAGACGCCCGGGTCGGTCACCCGGCCGTGGCCGGGCACGACCACCTCGGCGTCGAGCGAGCGCAGGGTCCCGAGGGCGCGCAGCGAGCCGCTGAGCGAGCCCATCATGACGAACGGGGTGCCGCCGTTGAAGACCAGGTCGCCGGTGAACACGACGCCCTGCTGCGGGAGATGGACGATCGTGTCGCCGACGGTGTGCGCGGGCCCGGGGTGCAGCAGCCGCACCTCGGTCTCCCCGACGTGGAGGGTGAGGGTGTCCGTGTAGGTGAGGGCGGGCGGGGTGATCTCGATGGTGCCGTAGTCGACATCCGGCCACGCCAGGTGGAGCTGCAGGCCCGCGGCCAGGGTCTCGCGGCGGCAGGCCTCGTGCCCGATCACCGTGGCCCCGGGGAAGACGCAGTTGCCGTAGGTGTGGTCGCCGTGGTGGTGGGTGTTGACCACGAGGGACGGCAGGGGAGCCCCGCTGCCGGTGACGGCGTCGCGCAGCAGCCGCGCGCGCCGCTCGGTCGCGGCGGTGTCGATCAGCAGGGTGGTCGTGCCGTCGGTCACGAACCCGGCGTTGTTCAGGCACCAGCCGCCGTCGGGCTGGACGTAGGCGCTCACCCCCGGTGCGAGGGGGACGGTGTAGGGCTCGGTGCCCGTGTGCGGGGTGGTGCTGTTGCTCATGATCCTCCCTTGACCGGCCGTCAGAATACGGGGGACCGAGAGCTTCATCACTTGAACTATTAACTTGACCACCTGAAGTATCGGGCGTACCTTTCCCCAGTTGCTTGACGACCTCAAGCATCCACGTCGTGAAGTAAGTCGTGAAGTAACGAGAAGGTTCCGAAGGACTCCCGTGAAATCCAGAAACGAGACGGTCATCGTCTTCGCCCTGAGCCTCGCCGCCATGGTCGTCTCGATGATGCAGACGCTCGTCGTGCCGATCCTCGGCCTCATCCAGCGTGACCTGCACACCACGTCCGCCGATGTCAGCTGGGTCACCACGGCGACCCTGCTGTCCGCTGCCGTCTTCACCCCGCTGCTCGGCCGCTTCGGCGACCAGCACGGCAAGAAGCAGACCCTGGTCGGCGTGCTCGTCGTCATGGTCGCGGGCTCCGTCCTCGCCGCCGTGACCCACTCCCTGACCTGGCTCATCGTCGGCCGCGTCCTGCAGGGCGCCGCGACCGCGATCTTCCCGCTGGCACTGTCCGTGCTGCGCGAGGAGGTCCGCCCGGCCCGGCTGCCCGGCGCCATGGCCATGGTCAGCGGCACCCTCGCCTTCGGCAGCGGCCTGGCGCTCGTCGCCACCGGCCTGCTCACCTCCGGCGACGACCCCGACTACCGCAGCGCCTTCTGGCTGGCCACCGGCCTCGCCGCGCTCGCCCTGATCGCCGTCGCCGCCCTGGTCCCGGCCACCCGGGAGACCACCGGCGGACGCACCGACGTCCTCGGCGCGCTCAGCCTGGCCGCCACCCTCGTCCTGCTCCTGCTGCCCATCACCCAGGGCCACGAGTGGGGCTGGGCCTCCGGCCGCACGATCGGCTGCTTCGCCGGCGCCGCCGTGATGGCCGCCGTGTGGACGCTCGTCGAGCGCAAGGTCCGCGAACCGCTCGTCGACATGCGGATGTTCGCCCACCGCCCGGTGCTCTTCGCCAACCTTTCCGGCCTGCTCGTCGGCTTCGGCTCCTTCGCCCTCTTCATCGGCGTCTCCTACCTGGTGCAGATGCCGTCGAAGATCGCGGGCTACGGCTTCGACGCGAGCGTGCTGCGGGCCTCCGTCGAGTTCCTGCTGCCGAGCACCGTCGTCTCGCTGCTCGCCGCCCCCGTCGGCGGCCAGCTCGTCCGCCACAAGGGCCCCCGGCCCGTCATGCTGCTCGCCTCGCTCATCGGCACCGCGGGCTTCGTGTGGATCGCGCTGGACCACGAGCACGCCTACGCCGTCATCGCCGCCGGCATGTTCGTCGGCGCGGCCATCAGCTTCGGCTACGCGGCCATGCCGGCCGTCATCGTCGCCAGCGTGCCGCACCACCAGACCGGCATAGCCAACGGCATCAACTCCATCTCCCGCTCGACCGGCAGTGCCATCGGCAGCGCCATGATCACCACGGTGCTGGCCTCCAAGAGCGTCGAGCACCTGCCGCCGGGCGCCCCCAAGCTGCCCGCCGAGAGCCAGTTCACGCTCACCTTCGTCATCGCGGGAGCGGCGTTCCTGCTGGTCTCCGTGGTGGCCGGACTGGGCCTGCGGAAGATCCACACGCTCCGGGACGCTGCGGTGGCGGCACCGGCCGGAGCGGCAGACGCTGGTACGAAGGCAGTGAGGGAGGCGCGATGAAGGCCGTCAGCTACCGCTCCTACGGAGGCCCGGAGGTCCTGGAGTACGGCGACCTCCCGCAGCCGAAGGTCGGCCCGGACGCCGTCCTGGTCCGGGTCAGGGCCGCGGCAGTCAACCCCGTCGACTGGAAGGCCCAGGCCGGCTACCTGGACGGGGCGCTCCAGCCGGTCTTCCCCGTCGTCCCCGGCTGGGACATGGCGGGCGTCGTCGTCGCCACCGGGCCGGACGTTCCCGAGTTCGCGGAGGGCGACGAGGTCATGGGCTACGTCCGGGAGGACTTCCTCTCCCGCGGCACCTTCGCCGAGTACGTGGCCGCCCCCGTGCGCACCCTGGCCCGCAAGCCGGGCAACCTCACCTTCGAGGAGGCCGCCGGGATCCCGCTGGCCGGGCTGACCGCCTACCAGTCCCTGGTCAAGGCGCTCCGGGTGCGCCCGGAGGAGACCGTCCTGATCCACGCCGCGGCGGGCGGGGTGGGCTCGATGGCCGTCCAGATCGCACGGCACCTGGGCGCCCGCGTCATCGGCACGGCCAGCGCCCGCAACCACGACTACCTGCGCATGCTCGGGGCCGAGCCCGTCACCTACGGGGACGGGCTCGCCGACCGGGTCCGGGCGCTGGCGCCCGGCGGCGTGGACGCGGTGCTGGACCTGGTCGGCGGCGGCGTCATCCGCACCTCCCCGGAGCTGACGCTCCCGGGCGCCCGCCTCGTCTCCATCGCGGACCCCGCGGTGGCGGAACTGGGCGGCCGCCTGCTGTGGGTCCGCCCGGACGCGGCGGACCTCGCCGCTCTGGCGGACCTGGCGGAGGCGGGGGCCCTTCGGGTGGAGGTGGCCCAGGTCTTTCCGCTGGAACGGACGGCGGACGCGCAGCGGCTCTCTGCCGAGGGGCATGTGCGGGGGAAGGTCGTGGTGACGGTGGGGTGAGTCGGCTGCGGGTCGTCGGTGGTTGCTCGCGCAGTTCCCCGCGCCCCTTACGGGGCCCGGGGTCCGGGGCGGAGCCCCGGTTTCGGGAAGGGGCGGGTCAGGGGCAGAGGAAACTCCCCTTCCGCAGCCGCTGGAACGCCTCAAGGCCATCCGGCACCCACTCCCACTCCCCGAGCCGCTCCTCCAGCTCCGCCTGGGGGAGAAAGGCCCACCACGCCACCTCTTCCTCCTGCGGCCTGACCGCCAGGTCGCACCGCACCGCGTACACCGCCGACCACCAGCTCCCCCCGTCCCCCTCGTACAGGAACCGGAACAGCGGCGTCGGCGCCGCCAGCCCGCTGACGCCCAGTTCCTCCTCGGCTTCCCGCAGTGCGGCCTCGTCGTAGGACTCGCCGGTGCCCACGACACCGCCCACGAACATGTCGTAGTGCGACGGGAAGACGAGTTTGCGGTCCGTACGCCGGTGGACGAAGATCCGGCCCTCACCGTCCCGGGCCAGGACGAAGACGCACCGGTGCCGCAGGCCCCGCGCATAGGCCTCGCCGCGCGGGGCCTGCCCCACGACGCGGTCGTGCTCGTCGACGATGTCCAGTACTTCATCCGCGGAGAGCGGTTGCTGATCCGTCATACCGAGATGAAACCTCAGTGCGGCTGAAGATCCCGCATGTGCCCCTCCTCCGTCATCCCGGACGGCATCGCCGGATGCCGTCCGATCAGCACGATGCCCACCACGATGGCCGCCAGCCCGGCCGCCTGCCACGCCAGCGCCCCCGGCGTGGTCCGCAGCCGGTCGCCGAGGAAGCCCACGCCGCAGGCGATGCCGGCCAGCGGCTGGGCCGCGGTGAGCGCGGGCAGCGACATCCGCAGCGGGGCCGTCTCGAAGGCGCTCTGCACCAGCACCAGGCCCGTCACGCCGATCACCAGCACCCCGTACGGCTGCCAGCTGGTGACGAGGGCGGCCCAGCCGCCGTGCCCGAAGCGCTCGCCGCTGACCCGGGTCAGCGCGTCCTGCACGCCGTAGAGCAGCCCGGCCGCCACCGCCAGCAGAGCGGCCTCCGTGCTCATCCGGACCCGTTTGGAGACCGCGGCCAGCAGCATCGCGGTGCCCACCATGATCCCGATGATCAGCCAGTGCCGCAGCGGGTCGGTGACGGTGTCGCCGCCGTGCGGCTGCCCGGCGACGATGAAGGCGGTCACCCCGCACGCCAGCAGCACCAGTCCGCCCCAGCCGGTGAGGCCGAGCGGCTGTTTGGTCTGCCAGCGGGAGAGGGCCATGGCGAACAGCAGGTTCGTCGCGAGGAGCGGTTCGACCAGCGAGATCTCGCCCTGTCCGAGTGCCACGGCGCCGAGGATCATTCCGGCCACCATCAGGGCGATGCCCGCCAGCCAGCGCGGCATCCGCATGAGGTCCAGCAGCAGCCGGAGCGAGAGGAAGTCGCTCATCGGTGCCCGCTGCGCGGCGTTCTGCTGGAGCACGAACCCCACGCCCAGGCAGCAGGCGGCACTCACGCCGAAGGCGAAGACCATCACGTCGCGCACCTCAAGACCGGGCGGTCGTAGGAGACTTGACAGAAAAACGATAGCCGCCCGGTGGGCGGGATGACCGTCGAGTACCCCTCTTTCGGCCGTTCATCCGGTCAAACGGTTGACTGTGATCAGGGGTGCCCCGAGGATCGGACGCGCACGAACACCCTTCCGAAGGGTCCTTTCGATACCTCTCCGACCAGGGCGGATGTGCGGATGTGACGACGTACGACGCGGACGCGATCGTGATCGGGGCGGGTCTGGCCGGCCTGGCCGCCACGGCGGAGCTCGCCGCGGCGGGGCGGCGGACGATCCTCCTGGACCAGGAGCCGGAACAATCGTTCGGAGGTCAGGCGTTCTGGTCCTTCGGGGGTCTCTTCCTCGTGGACTCGCCCGAGCAGCGCCGCCTGCGGATCCGCGACAGCCACGCCCTGGCCTGGCAGGACTGGCTCGGCACCGCCGCCTTCGACCGCCCCGAGGACCACTGGCCGCGCCGCTGGGCCGAGGCGTACGTCGACTTCGCCGCGGGCGAGAAACGGGCCTGGTTGCGCCGCCTCGGGGTGCGCCTCTTCCCGGTCGTCGGCTGGGCCGAGCGCGGCGGCTACGACGCCACCGGCCACGGCAACTCCGTCCCGCGGTTCCACATCGCCTGGGGCACCGGGCCGGGACTGCTGGAGCCCTTCGAGCGGCAGGTGCGCCAGGCCGCCGCCCGCGGCCTGGCGGACCTGCGCTTCCGGCACCGCGTCACCGCCCTCTCCCGCACCGCGGGCGCCGTCGACACCGTGAGCGGCGAGGTCCTGGCCCCCAGCACGGCGGCCCGGGGCGCGGCGAGCAGCCGGGAGAAGGCGGGCGAGTTCACCCTCCGCGCCCCCGTGGTGATCGTCGCCTCCGGCGGCATCGGCGGCAACCACGGCCTGGTCCGGGCCCACTGGCCGCGCCGCCTCGGCGAACCGCCCGAGCGGATGCTCTCCGGGGTCCCCGCGCACGTGGACGGCGCGATGCTGGGCGTCACGGAGGCGGCGGGCGGGCGCCTCGTCAACCGTGACCGGATGTGGCACTACACCGAGGGCATCGAGAACTGGAACCCCGTCTGGGCCCGGCACGGCATCCGGATCCTGCCCGGCCCGTCCCCGCTCTGGTTCGACGCGACCGGCAAGCGGCTGCCCGTGCCGCTGTTCCCCGGCTTCGACACGCTCGGCACCCTCGAACACATCATGCACACCGGCCACGACCACACCTGGTTCGTGCTCGACCGGCGCATCATCGGCAAGGAGTTCACGCTCTCCGGCTCCGACCAGAACCCCGACCTGACCGGCCGGAGCGTTCGCGGCGTCCTGGGCCGCGCGCGGGCCGGGGTGCCGGGGCCGGTGCAGGCGTTCCTGGACCGCGGCGCCGACTTCGTCGTCGAGCGCGACCTGTCCGCGCTCGTGCGCGGCATGAACGCCCTCACCGGCAAGGAGCTGATCGACGCGGACGGGCTGCGCCGCGAAATCGCCGCCCGCGACCGGGAGATGGCCAACCCCTTCACCAAGGACCTCCAGATCGCCGCCCTCCGTGGCGCCCGCGGCTACCTCGGCGACCGGGTCACCCGCATCGCCGCCCCGCACCGCCTTCTCGACCCGGCCGCAGGCCCGTTGATCGCCGTGCGGCTGAGCATCCTCACCCGCAAGACCCTCGGCGGCCTGGAGACCGACCTCTCGGCGCGGGTCCTCACCCCCGGCGGCGAGCCGCTGCCGGGCGTCTACGCGGCGGGCGAGGCGGCCGGGTTCGGCGGGGGCGGCATGCACGGCTACCGCTCCCTGGAGGGGACGTTCCTGGGCGGCTGCCTCTTCTCGGGCCGCGCCGCGGGGCGCGCCGCGGCGCGGGACCTCGGCTAGGGCGAGGCCCGCGGCTGCCGGCGCGCACGGGAACCGGCAACCGGAGGTAACCACTCCTGACGATACGTCAGTTGACGTTTGGTCAGGTCCAAGATCGGGTCTTGACTCGGAGCAGTGACTACCGGTTTGCTGTGCGTCACTGATAACGATTACGCGCGCAGCGCCGAGGCGACCGGAGGGACGTACGCCGATGACGCCTCCACCCCCCTTGGGCCGTTCCCGGCACAAGGACGGGCCCACCTTCGACCCCGCGCTCGACGACACCCGCCTCGCCGCGGTCCGCGACGACCTGGCCCGCGGCCGCTGGGACGCCACCCGCAAGCTGCTCGCCTGCACCGGCGAGGACTGGGACCGCCGCGGCCACCGCCTCGTCGTCCTCGCCGAGGGCGCCGCCAGCGCCGCCTGGGCCCGCGACTGGCAACTGGCCGAGCCCGACAGCCCCGACGCCGCCGCCCTCCTCGCCTGCGCCGCCGTCTTCCGGGCCGTGCGCGGCCAGGACGGCCCCGACGAGGCCCGCACCCTGTGCCTCGCCGCGGCCCGGATGGCGCCCCGCGACCCCACCCCCTGGCTCTGCCTGCTGATCCTCGCCCGCCGCACCGGCACCGACGACGAGCGCGTACGCGCCTTCGACCAGGTGCGTGCCCGGCACCGCGACCACCACCACGCGCACCACCTGATGGCCGCCTGCCTCGCCGAACACCAGCAGGGCGACCGCGACGACCCGCTGCACGAGGTCTACGACTTCGCCTCCTGGGCGGCCGAACAGGCGCCCGCCGACTCGCCGTTGGCCGTGCTGCCCGTCGTCGCCCACGCCGAGCGCTTCCGCGTCCTCGCCCGCGCCGGCGTCGAGCCCGCCGACCCCGCGCGCTCCGGCCACTGGACCACCCGCCGGGCCCGGCAGGTGATGAAGGCCGCCTTCGACTGGTGGCTCGAATGGGACGTCGACGACGACGCTGACGACGCGGCGGACGCTGCCGACACCGCACCCGCCGTCACCCACCCGCGCCGCAAGGTCGACCTCAACTACCTCGCCCACGCCAAGCTCCACGAGGGCCGCCCCGCCGAGGCGGCCGCCCTGCTCACCCGGATCGGCCCGCACGCCACCCGCGCCCCCTGGTCCTACCCCGACCGGGACCCCGGCCAGGCCTTCCAGGCCGCGCGGCGCGCCGTGCTGGGAGCCGCATGACCGACGCCGGCGCGCAGCCCGACTGGCGCGGCCGCACCGCCCATCCCCACGGGAAGGACCACCCCGCCATGCCGACGGGCACAGCCAGCGAGATCCGCACGTTCAAGGGCCTGGAAAGACGCCTGCGCGCCGACCGGATCGGCGTGCCGGGACTGCTGCTGTCGGTGGCCGCCTCCAGCGCGCCGCTGATGGTGACGGCCGGCGTCATGCCCACCATCTACGGGACGATGGGCATCGTCGGCCAGCCGCTGCTCTTCGTCATCCTCGGCTGCGTGCTCACCCTCTTCTGCTTCGGCTACGCCGAGATGAGCCGGCACGTCCACAACGCCGGTGCCTTTTACGCCTACATCGCCCGCGGCCTCGGCGGCACCGCCGGAACGGCCGCCTCCGTCGTGGCGCTGGTCGCCTACAGCACCATGCAGTTCGGCATCTACGGCATCTTCGGCTTCGAGGTCGCCGGCCTGCTCGACAAGTACTTCGGGGTGGCCGTCGGCTGGTGGGTGCCCGCCCTCGCGGGCGTCGTGGTCATCGGCGTCTGCGGCTGGCTGAAGATCGACCTCAACGCCAGGGTCCTCGGCGTCCTGCTGATCGTCGAGTGCGCGATGGTCGCCGTCTTCGACATCTCCGGTCTCGGCAGCCCCGGGAAGGACGGCCTCTCGCTGCAGGCCTTCGACCCCACCACCCTCTCCGGGGCCGGGCTGGGCACCGCCCTCTGCTTCACCATCGCCGCCTTCGTCGGCTTCGAACAGGCCGCCGTCTACGCCGAGGAGACCAGCAGCCCGCAGGTCACCGTCGCCCGGGTCACCTTCCTGGCCGTCGGCCTCACCGCCGTGCTCTTCGCCGCTGGCTCCTGGGCCCTGGGCGTCGCGGCCGGCCCCTCGCAGATCGTCGGACTCGCCCGGAAGGAAGGGCCCGACCTCCTCTTCACCCTCGCACAGAACCATCTGGGCACGGCCTTCACGGACGTCATGCACGTCTTCTACGTGACCGGCATGTTCGCCGCCATGCTCAGCTTCCACAACGTCGTCGCCCGCTACGCCTTCGCCATGGGCCGCGAGGGCCTGCTGCCCGGGGCCGTCGGCCGCACCGCGCGGACCAGCGGCGCGCCCGCCCACGGCTCCCTGCTGCAGAGCGCCGTCTCGCTGCTGGCCGTGGCGGCCTTCGCGGTCACCGACGACCGGCCGCACGGCGACCCGACGGCGCCCGTGCTGCATCTGTTCACCTGGATGGGCAACGTCGGCGCCCTCGGCATCATCGTGCTCATGGCCGCGGCCAGCGCGGCCGTCATCGCCTTCTTCGTCCGGCGCGGTGCGGCCCGCGCCCAGGCCCCGCGGCTGCTCGCCTCCGGCGTCGCCGGGGCGGCCCTGGTGGTCATCGCCTGCTACGCGGTCACGGACTTCCACGTCCTGCTCGGTGCCGCCCCCGACTCCGCGCTGCGCTGGATCCTGCCGGGCATCATCGGCGCGGCCGTGCTGCTGGGGCTCGGCTACGGCCTGGTGCTCAAGGTGGTGCGCCCGCAGGTGCACGCGCGGATCGGCCTGGGCAACGAGGCGTTCCAGCTGGAGAAGGCGGCGGGTGGCTCCACCACGCCGCCGCACAGGGCCCGTTGAGCCGATCGAGCCGACAGAAAGGTTTCCTCATGACCTCCTGCTGCCACCCCGCCCCCACACCCCCCGCCGGGCCCGCCCTCCCGCACCCCCTCGACCCGCTGAGCGCCGAGGAGATCACCGAGGCCCGCCGCATACTCGAGGAAGCGGGCAAGGTGCACGACACCACCCGCTTCCCCCTCGTCCTGCTCGACGAGCCCGAACGGCACACCGCGGCCGCCCACCGCCCCGGCGACCCGGTGGTCCGCAGACTGCGGGTCACCCTCCTCGACGCGGCCACCGGCGCCGCGGCCGAGGCCGTCGTCGACGTCACCGCCGGACTGCTCCTCGCCCACCGGGAACTCGACCCGGCCAAGGACGGACAGCCCCAACTCGCCTTCGAGGAACAGGGCGTCGTCGACGCGATCGTCAAGGCGGACCCCGGTTGGCGCACGGCGATGGCCGCCCGCGGCGTGCCGGACGAAGCCCTGGAACTGGCCATCTGCGCACCGCTGGCGGCCGGTTGCGCGCCCGACGCCCGGCCCGGCCGCCGCCTGGTGCGCTCGCTGACCTGGCTGCGCTGCGACGCCTCCGACAGCCCGTGGGCCCACCCGGTGGGCGGGCTGGTGGCGGACGTCGACGTGACCGAACGGCGGGTCGTGCGCCTCGTCGACACCGGGGCAGTGCCCGTACCCGCCGAATGCGGGCGCTACGCCCGCGAGTTCACCGGTCCCGCCCGCACCGGCCTGCGCCCGCTGGAGATCACCCAGCCCGAGGGCCCCTCCTTCCGCCTCGACGGCCCGCTGCTCACCTGGCAGAACTGGAGCTTCCGCGTCGACTTCAACGCCCGCGAGGGCCTCGTCCTGCACCGCATCACCCACCGCGACGGCGACCGCGAACGCTCCGTGCTGCACCGCGCCTCCCTGGCCGAGATGGCCGTGGCCTACGGGGAACCGGACGCGTCCCGCAACTGGGTCGCCTTCCTCGACGCGGGCGAGTACGGCCTCGGCGCCAACGCCAACGCCCTCCGCCTCGGCTGCGACTGCCTCGGCGAGATCCGCTACCTCGACGCCGTCGTCGCCGACGACCTGGCCAGGCCGCGGACGCTGCCCAACGCGGTCTGCATCCACGAGGAGGACCACGGACTCCTGTGGAAGCACACCGACGTGTTCGCCGACATGGCCGTCGAGAGCCGCCGTTCGCGGCGCCTGGTCGTCTCGTTCATCGCCACCGTCGGCAACTACGACTACGGCTTCTACTGGTACTTCCACCAGGACGGCACCATCGCCTTCGAGGCCAAGTCCACCGGCATCGTGCAGACCTCGGCCGTCGAGCCGGGGGAGGGCTCGCCGTTCGGCACGGAGGTGGCGCCGGGGCTGCTCGCCCCGTACCACCAGCACCTGTTCTGCGTACGGCTCGACGCGGCCGTCGACGGACCGGCCAACACGGTCGAGGAGGTGGACGTGGTGCCGCTGCCGGACGGGCCCGGCAACCCCAACGGCAATGCGTTCACGACCCGGACGACCGTGCTCACGGACAGCGCGGAGGGCGGCCGCCTCGCGGACACGTCCGTCGGCCGCCGCTGGCGCATCACCAACTCCGCTGCGCGGAACCGCATGGGACAGCCGGTCGCCTACACGCTCGTCCCGCAGCCCGGCCCGGCCGTCCTCGCCCGCCCCGGCTCCCCGGTGGCCCGGCGCATGACCTACGGCACCAAGCACGTGTGGGTCACCCGGCACCGCCCCGACCGCCGCTACCCGGCGGGCGAACACCCCAACCAGCACCCCGGGGGCGCGGGCCTGCCGGAGTGGACGACGGGCGGCGAGTCCCTGCGGGACACGGAGCTGACGGTGTGGCACACGTTCGGGCCGACGCACCTGCCGCGCCTGGAGGAGTGGCCGGTCATGCCGGCCGATGCGACGGGCTTCACGCTGAAGCCGACGGGCTTCTTCGATCGGAACCCGGCACTGGACTTGCCGTGATCGCGCCCCGTAAGGGGCGCGGGGAACTGCGCGACCAGCCACCGACGGCCCGCAGTTGAGGCAACTACCCCAGGGGTCCGGGGCGAAGCCCCGGGAACCTCGACTGCAGGCGCGTCGTGGCTGAGCGCGCAGTTCCCCGCGCCCCTTCGGGGCGAGGGCTTCAGCCCTCCAGCGCCTTCCCCACCCGTCGCGAGACGGTGAACTCGTACAGGTCCAGCACCCCCGGCGGCTCCGCCAGCCCCGGACCCCCGGCCCGGACCCACGCCGCGATGTCCGTCAGCGCCTCGTCGTCGTTGACGAGCCCCAGCCACACGGGCCGCCCCCCGGCGGCCCGCCCCGCGGCCGACGGCTGCACCACGACCACATTGGCCTGGTCGCAGACGTCCAGGCACTCCGACGCCCTTACCTCCGCCGCCCCGCCCAGCGCCGCGCGCAGCCGGGGTATCTGCCCGCCGTGATCGACCCCGGGCACTTTCGCCGGGTCGCCGCAGCAGCAGCCGCGGCACACGGTGATCCGGCAGGGGGCGGCGGACGCCTTCTTGGTGATCATCCGGCCGATGATACGCACCGCGGAAAACCGAAAGCCCCGGCACAGCCGGGGCTTTCGGACGGGTACGGGCGGCGCGGCGCCGTTACTCCTGTGCCTCCGCCGCGACCGGCTTCGGGATCAGGAAGGACGTCCCGATCGCGGCGGCCATGATGACCACACCGGCGATCATGCTGGTGACGTACCCGCTCGCCGACGCCGGGTCGGACGGCTGGGCCGCCGTCTGCACGGCGAACAGCAGGGCGAAGCTCAGGCCTGCACCCAGGTTGAACGCGCCCGCGTTCAGGCCGGGCAGGAAGCCGGGGTTCTCGTTCGGGGACAGCACGATGCCGAGCCCGTTGAGCACGATGTTCGCCACGCCCGCGTAGGCGATGCCCACGAGGATCGACGTCGCCAGCAGCATCAGGCGCGAGTGCGCCGGGATCGTGACGATCATCAGGACGACGGAGGCCACCGATCCGACGAGGCCGATCCGCAGGATGCGCCCGTAGCCGAAGGTGGCGGCGAGGCGGCCGGCGACCGGGCCCATGGCCAGGCCGGCGAGCGCGTACGGGGTGAGGGTCCACCACGCGGACTGCTCGGCGGTCATGCCGAGGCCGGCCTTGGCGTCCTGGGCGAAGGCCGGGATCAGGCCGTTCATGACGGCGAACACGCCGGTCATGGTGAGCGTGGTGGTCAGCAGCGTGGCCCAGGTGCCGCGCTGCTTGAGGTGCCGGGTGGCGACCAGCGGGTGCTTGGAGCGGTCCTCGATGCGCCAGAACACGGCGAACGCGGCCGCGGCGACGACGACCAGCCCGGCGACCAGGCCCCAGTTGGCGGCGGCGAGCTTGCCGGCCTCGTTCAGGGCGACGAGCAGCGAACCGACCGAGACGACGAGGAGGCCGACGCCGGGCCAGTCCATCCGGTGCGCGCCCTCGACCTTGGACTCCGGCGTCATGGTGGCGGCCAGCACGGTCGCGATCACGGCCACCGCGGCCATGGCCCAGAAGACGGCCTGGAAGCCGTGCTTGTCGGCGAGGAAGCCGCCCGCGAGGGAGTCGACGCCGGCGACGCCGCCGTTGACGGCGGTGATCATGCCGAGCAGGGTGCCGTACCGCTTGGGCTCGGTGACCTCCTGCCGCAGCATGATCAGGCACAGCGGGACGGTCGGGCCGGACGCACCCTGCAGGATGCGGCCCACGAACAGCATGGGCACGCTGTCCGACAGCGCCGCGACGACGCAGCCGACGGCCATCAGGGCCAGCATTCCGGCCAGCACCTTGCGGCGCCCGACGACGTCGCCGAGCCGCGGCAGGAAGAGCGAGAACAGCGCCGCCGAGGTGAAGAAGGCGGTCTGGGTGAGGCCGACCTCCGCGGAGCTGGCCCCGAGGCTGTCCTGGATGCTCTTCAGCGCGGGGCTGAGCATGCTGGCATTGAGCTGGAACGCAATGCAGGCGGTGAGGAGCGCGGTGACCAGCACGCCCACCCGGACGGTGCGGCCCGTCGCCGGGGTGCCGGTGGGCCGGTCGGTGAGAGAAACGTTCATGCCTTGACGCCCGTGTGAAGTGGATCCGAACACACAGAAAAACCCCAGCTGAGCTGGGGTTTCTTTTTCTGTGAGTGTCCGAGGGGGGACTTGAACCCCCACGCCCGATAAAGGGCACTAGCACCTCAAGCTAGCGCGTCTGCCATTCCGCCACCCGGACTAGGTGTTTGTCTCTGCGGGGTGTTCCCCGCGGCGACAGAGAAAACAATAGCAAACATCCGGGGGTGCTCGATCACCCTGCCGGACCAGGGCCCGTCCTGGGGCCCCGGGGCCCGTGCGGGGCCGTTCGTTGCGGCCGTATGTCGGCAGCATTGCGGCCTTGGGCTGCGGGAACGGGCGAGAGAGGATGGCGGAGGACCCAGAGCCGGGGTCCGTCCGCAGTCGGGCCCCGGCCGATGAACCACGAGGAGGCAGCGTGAGCGAGTCGAAGCCGGCCCGTAGCGGGGGCGCGGGGGCGGGGAGCGCCGAGAGCGAGGTCGTCGACCTCTGCCGCGATCTGATCCGGATCGACACCAGCAATTACGGCGACCACTCCGGACCGGGAGAGCGTGCCGCCGCCGAATACGTGGCCGAGAAGCTCGCCGAGGTCGGGCTCGAGCCGCAGATCTTCGAGTCCCACAAGGGCCGCGCCTCGACCGTGGCCCGCATCGAGGGCGAGGACCCGTCCCGCCCCGCCCTGCTCATCCACGGGCACACCGACGTCGTCCCGGCCAACGCCGACGACTGGACCCACCACCCCTTCTCCGGCGAGATCGCCGACGGGTGCGTCTGGGGACGCGGCGCGGTGGACATGAAGGACATGGACGCGATGACGCTCGCGGTCGTCCGCGACCGGATGCGCTCGGGCCGCAAGCCCCCGCGCGACGTCGTGCTCGCCTTCCTCGCCGACGAGGAGGCGGGCGGCACCTACGGCGCCCGCCACCTGGTCGACAAGCACCCCGGGCTCTTCGAGGGCGTGACCGAGGCCATCGGCGAGGTGGGCGGCTTCTCCTTCACCGTCAACGAGAACCTGCGGCTCTATCTGATCGAGACGGCCGAGAAGGGCATGCACTGGATGCGGCTCACCGTGGACGGCACGGCGGGCCACGGTTCGATGACCAACACGGACAACGCGATCACCGAGCTCTGCGAGGCGGTCGCCCGGCTGGGGCGGCACGAGTTCCCGGTGCGGGTGACCAAGACCGTGCGGTCCTTCCTCGACGAGCTCTCCGACGCGCTCGGCACCCCGCTCGACCCGGAGGACATGGAGACGACCCTCGCCAAGCTCGGCGGCATCGCCCGGATGATCGGCACCACGCTGCGCAACAGCGCGGCGCCGACCATGCTCGGCGCGGGCTACAAGGTCAACGTGATCCCCGGGCAGGCCACGGCGCACGTCGACGGCCGCTACCTGCCCGGGTACGAGGAGGAGTTCCTCGCCGACCTCGACCGGATCCTCGGGCCGCGCGTGCGGCGCGAGGACGTGCACGCGGACAAGGCGCTGGAGACGAGCTTCGACGGCGACCTCGTGGAGGCGATGCAGTCGGCGCTGAAGGCCGAGGACCCCATCGCGCGCGCCGTCCCCTACATGCTCTCCGGCGGCACCGACGCCAAGTCCTTCGCCGACCTCGGCATCCGCTGCTTCGGCTTCGCGCCCCTCAAGCTGCCCCCCGAGCTGGACTTCGCCGGGATGTTCCACGGAGTGGACGAGCGGGTGCCGGTGGATGGTCTGAAATTCGGGGCGCGGGTGCTCGACCGCTTCCTGGATGAGTGCTGACTCGGGTACTGAACAAAAGCCACTCTGCTCGATCTTGGCGCTTTCGTAGCCGGAAAGAGTGAATGCCCTCATGGCTACGTAGCCCGATTGCCTCCGTGTCGTTACAGGTGTGCGGTCCGCGGCTGGGACCGCATGCCAACAAGGAGGAATCCATGCTCAAGAAGGTCGCCGCTGCTGCGGCTGCCACCGGCGGTCTCGTGCTCGCGGGCGCGGGGGTGGCTGCTGCCAGCTCGGGCGCCGAGGGCGCTGCCGTGAACAGCCCCGGAGTCGTTTCCGGCAACGTCGTGCAGGTGCCGGTGGAGGTCCCGGTCAACGTGTGCGGCAACACGATCAACGTCGTCGGGCTGCTGAACCCGGCCACCGGCAACACCTGCATCAACAAGTGACGTTGTGCCCCCTTCCATGAGGGTTTGAAGGAGGGCGGCTCCGAAGCGCGCGCCATGCGCTTCGGAGCCGCCGGGGTTTCGATGAGCCGTCGGCTGGGCCGCTCGGTTTTCGACATGGCAAGAAGCGCAAAAAGCAGCAGAGGGGCAGAAGCAATGCGACAGGTCTCCAAGAAGGGCCTGCTCACCGTAGCGGCGGCGAGCGGGGTACTCGCCGTCACCGGCGGCTACGCACACGCGGACACCGGCGCCGAGGGCGTCGCCGCACATTCCCCCGGTGTCGCCTCCGGCAACACCGTGCAGGTCCCGGTCCACGCACCGGTGAACGTCTGTGGCAACACCGTGAACGTGGTCGGTCTGCTCAACTCGGCCTCGGGCAACACCTGCATCAACGGCGGCGGCCACTTCCACCGGGGCCACGAGGGCCACAAGGGCCACGGCGGCAACGGGCACGAGGGCCGTGAAGGCCACGAGGGCCGCGGCACCGGCGTCGCCCTCGCCGCGGGCAAGGCCGAGCACTCGCCCGGCATCGCCTCCGGGAACGTCGTGCAGGTCCCGGTCAGCGTCCCGGTCAACGCCTGCGGCGACAACGTCAGCGCCGTCGGCGTCGGCAACTCGGCCACCGGCAACGGGTGCTTCAACGACGTCGGCGGCGACCGCGAGCAGGGCGGCCCCTGGGAGCACGAGCCGTCCCGCCACCACGGGCAGCCCCCGTCCGACGACTGCGACGACCACGGCCCGCACCACCCCGGGCACGGGCAGCACCACGGCAACCCGCCCTCCGAGGGCGGTCAGCCGGGCGGCCACGAGCAGCAGCCCGCGCAGCACCAGCCGGGCGGCCACGCCCCGGGTGCGCCCGGCACGCACGAGGTCAAGCCCGTCACGGCCGTGAAGGGCGTGCACCGTGCGCCCGAGCAGCCGTCCACGATGGCGCAGGCCGGCACCAAGGCCGCCCAGCTCGCGCACACCGGCGCCGGCCAGATCGGCATGGCCGGCGCGGCCAGCGCCGCGCTGCTGCTCGGCGGTGCGGTCCTCTACCGCCGCTCGCAGGGCGCGCAGGGCTGAGCCCGTAGGTCACGGCAGTACGGAGCGGGTCCCGCGGATCGCGGGGCCCGCTCCTTCCGTGTCATCGCAGTCGTCCGTGCGGTCACCACGTGGCGCGCAGCTGGCGGATGATCCGCCGCCGCAGCCGCACCCTGCGGCTGCCGTCGGGGTACAGGCGCAGGCGGTCCAACTCCCAGTGTCCGTACTCGGCATGATCGGTCAGCAGGCGCGTGGCCGCCCCTCGGGAGACCCCCCGCGGCACATACACATCACAGAATTCGTATTCCGGCATCGCATCTATTGTGCGGGAACAGCCCCGGTACGGATAGCGTCTGCAGTATGTCTGATGCTGCGCAGCCGACCGCTGCCGAGGTACGGGCCGCCGCCGAGGCGGTCAAAGCCGCTCTGGACCGCCACCTTGAGGCCGTAGAACGCCGCTCGGGGGAGGACGACCCGGCCGTCTACGCCGCGTTCAACGAGCTGGCCGCGACAGCCGAGGCCTACGACGAGCTGCTCTACGACGTCTACGACGAGGTCACCCCCTTCGAGATCCCCGGCGACGACTCCCTGCCCGGCTACGCGGGTCCGGAAGAGCCGAGCGCGCTCAGCGTGCTGATCCGCAGGGATTATGCGGTGGCCGAGCCCCAGCGGCTGCTCGCCCAGGCCCAGCGCGTCGCCGACCTCGACCCCGACGTCGAGGCGGACGCCGGGGCGCCCGGCACGGCGGCGGGCATCGTGGGCAGCAGCGTGCACGCGGCGGTCACGGTGCTCTTCGGGGAGTACGAACCGGATGAAATCGCCTCCCGGCACAAGGAGTTCGGCCTGGAGGAGGGTGACTCCACTCTGTGGGTGGCCGCGGCCGACGGACTCGCGGAGCCGGGGGACTGGCTCTCGGAACCCTTCGAACAGCCCGAAGCGCAGCGGGTGATCTGCCGGTTCGACGTCAGCGCCGTCTTCGACGAGGAGCTCGACGACCTCGGCGACGACGCCTTCGACGATGGCGACGACGGCGACGACGGGATCGACGACGGAATCGACGAGGACGGCGGCGACGAGGAGTCCGCGAGCGGGACCCGCGCCCGGCAGGGGAAGGGCTGAGCCCTCCCCCTGCCGGGCGCCCCGAAGGGGCGCGGGGCTGTTTCGATGTGCGGCTCCGCCGCGTGGGCGCGACCATCCCCCAGCTACCTCCCCCAGCTACCGCTGGGGGTGCCCCCAGGAGGTGCCCCCAGACGAGCCCGCAGGTCGACGCACCGCACTCCCCGCGGAGCGTCTGGTCACCCGGCAGTGCGGGTCTGCGCCTCCAGCAGGGACCGCAGCCGGGTGGTCCGCTCCTTCGCCGGCACCTCGGCGACCGCCCGGGGCAGCGCCTGGTCGACGCCGTGCACGACCGACAGATGGCGCTCGCCACGGCTGAACGCGGTGTAGACCCACGCCCGGGTCAGCTCCCCGGCCGCATCGCCCGGCAGCACCACCACGGCGGCCGGCCAGCGCATCCCGGCCGCCTGGTGCGCGGTGACGGCCCAGCCGTGCCGCACCTCCTCCGGAACCCGGTCCGGCGCCACGACGACCGGGGCACCGCCGCACTCCAGGCGCAGCCCCTCGGCATCCGCCGAGACCACCGTGCCCGGGACCGCCCGGCCCGGCGCCGGAACGTGCACGATCCGGTCGCCCGGGTCGAAACCGCCGAACCGGCCGGGGCCCGGGTTCAGTCGCTCCTTGAGTGCCGCATTGAGCGCCCGCGTTCCCGCGGCACCGCCGTGGCCCGGGGTGATCACCTGGGTCTGCTCCGGCGGCACACCGATCGCGCGCGGCACGGAGTCGGCGACGAGCTGCACCGTGCGGTGCACCGCCTCACCGGCGTCCCGCACGGGAACGATCACGACCTCCTTGCCCGGGGCGTCCACCTGGTTGAGCTCGCCGATGCCGATGCCGGAGACCAACTCGCCCACCGGACCCGGGTCCGGGGTGCGCGAGACCACGACCGGGCAGGCGCGGGACGCCACCACATCCGCGAACACCCGGCCCGCACCGGCCGACCAGAGCACGCCCGGGTCGCCGCTGAGTACCAGCCGCGTGCCGTCCGCCAGCGACTCCACCAGCAGGGCGGTCGTCTCCACGTCCAGCTGGGGCGCATCGAGGACGGCGAGCAGGTCGAGCGCGAACGAACCGTCCTCGTCACGCCCCGGACCCTCCCGGCCCGCCAGCAGACCCGCCACCGTCACCGCGTCCGCCTCGCCCTGCTCGACGAGACGGCGCCTGCCGTTCTCGGTGTGCGCGGCGGCCCACGCGCGCAGCCCGAGCGAACGGGCGGCGGCCACCAGCGCAGCCGGCTCCGCGCGGGCCGTCTCGCCGCCGCTGTGCGTCACGAGACCGGCCCCGGCCGTGGCGCGCACGAGCTCGGCGGCGGAGGGCGAGGGAGCGGCGGCCGCCGCCTCCTCCCACTCCGAACCGGCCTCCGCCGGGCCGTTGTTGAGCAGCCGGGCCAGCCCGTCGGCGAGGCTTTCCTCGGCCATGGCGTACCGGTCGAGCCCCAACAGCAGCCGGACGTCGGCGGCTTCCTCCGACTCCTCCGCCGCCTCCCCCTGCTCGCCCTCCTGGAACACCAGCACCGCACCCTCGGCAATGGCCGCCTGCAGCGCCGCGTCCGCGTCCGCGTCGGGCACGGAACGGCGGGCCAGTTCGGCACGCAGCACCGACGACTCCAGCACCGTGTGCCCCGCGAGGGCGGCGCGCTCCAGCAGCCACACGACCAGGGCCTGCGCCCGACGCTCGTCCCCCGGCCCGCACTCCGCACCGAGCAGCGCCCGCGCGAAGCCGTCGGCCTGCTCGGGACGCACACCCGGCACCGCCAGCAGCTGCCACGGGTCCTCGCGCAGCACGTCGGCCGCCTGCTCGCCGAGAACCTCGGTCGCGGGCCCGGCGAGCGACTCGGGCGCCCCGCCCGCCGCCAGCACCTCGCGCACCCCGGCCCCCGGAGGGACCGGCTGCCGCCGTGCGGGCGCCGGCGCAGCCGCCGGGATCCGGGCAGGCTTCGGCGCCGGCCGCGCCGCGGGCCGCGCAGCAGGCTCGTTGAAGAAGGAGGCGGCCGACCGCTCCCCGCTCTCGACGGCCCGCACGGCGGCCGCCAGCGCCTCGGCGGCGGCGGACCGCCGCCCGCCCTCCGCGGCGGCGGAATCGGCCCCCTCGGCGGGGTGATCGGTCGTCACAGCGTGCTCCAGTCCTGATCGGGGTAGCGGTGCACGGGCGCCGACACGTCGTCGAGAGCCCTGCAGATCTCGTCCGGAAGCGTAAGGGTCTCCACTGACAACGCCGCCGCGAGCTGCTCCGCCGTCCGCGCCCCGACGATCGGGGCGACCACGCCCGGGCGGTCCCGGACCCAGGCCAGGGCCACCTGCAGCGGCGTCGTCGCCAGCCCGTCCGCCGCCGTGGCGACCGCGTCGACGATGTGCCCCGCCGCCTCGTCCAGGTACGGCTCGACGAAGGCGGCCAGGTGGTCCGAGGCGCCGCGCGAGTCCACCGGGGTGCCGCGGCGGTACTTGCCGGTCAGCACGCCGCGCCCGAGCGGCGACGAGGGCAGGATGCCGATGCCCAGGTCACGGGCGGCCGGCAGCACTTCGCGCTCGATGCCGCGCTGCAGCAGCGAGTACTCCATCTGTGTGCTGGCCAGCCGGGTGCGCGTGCCCGGTGCCGCGAGCTGCCAGGTGGCGGCCTTGGCCAGCTGCCAGCCGCAGAAGTTGGAGACCCCCGCATAGCGGGCCCGGCCGCTGGCGACGGCGAGGTCGAGGGCCTGGAGGGTCTCCTCCACCGGGGTGAACGGATCGAAGGCGTGCAGCTGCCACAGGTCGACGTAGTCGGTGCCGAGCCGCTCCAGGGAGGCGTCGAGCGCGGCGAGCAGATGCCCGCGCGAACCGTCGAACCGCCGGTCCGGGTCCGGCACGCTGCCCGCCTTCGTCGCGATGACCAGGTCGCGGCGCGGGACGAGCTCCTCCATCAGTTGCCCGAGCAGGTACTCCGCGCCGCCGTCCGCGTAGACGTCCGCGGTGTCGACGAGCGTGCCGCCCGCCTCCAGGAACGTCTTGAGCTGTTCCGCCGCGTCGTGCTCGTCGGTGTCCCGGCCCCAGGTCAGCGTGCCGAGCCCGATCCGGGACACGCGCAGGCCCGTGCGCCCGAGATGCCTTAGCTCCATAGCGGGTGACCTTACTGGCCGCGGCCCGCCCCGCGGCCGACGCCCGGTGACGTATCCCCGGCCGGCACGCTACAGTCCCGGCAACGACGACGTTACTGATCGGTAGGGAGTGCCCCGATGGCTCGGATGCGGCTCGGAATCAACCTCGGCTACTGGGGAGCCGGGATGGATGCGGACAACCTGGCGGTGGCCCGCGAGGCCGACCGGCTCGGCTACGCCGTCTGCTGGGCGGCCGAGGCGTACGGTTCCGACGCCCCCACCGTGCTGTCGTGGGTCGCCGCGCAGACCGAGCGGATCGACGTCGGTTCGGCGATCTTCCAGATCCCCGCCCGCACGCCCACCATGACGGCGATGACGGCCGCGACCCTCGACTCGCTCTCGGGCGGCCGTTTCCGGCTGGGCCTGGGCGTGTCCGGTCCGCAGGTGTCCGAGGGCTGGTACGGGGTGAAGTTCGACAAGCCGCTCGCCCGCACCCGCGAGTACGTCGAGATCATCCGCAAGGCGATGTCCCGCGAGCGGCTCACCCACGAGGGGGAGCACTGGACCCTGCCGCTGCCCGGCGGCCCCGGCAAGCCGATCAAGCTGACCGTGCACCCGGTGCGCGAGCACATCCCGCTGTACATCGCGGCGATCGGGCCGAAGAACCTGGAGCAGACCGGCGAGATCGCCGACGGTGCCCTGGTCGTCTTCTTCGCCCCCGAGCACGCCGAGGAGACCACGCTCGGCGCGCTGCGCGCGGGCCGCGCCAAGGCCGGCAAGGAGCTCGACGGCTTCGACCTCGTGCCGACCGTCCCGATGGCCGTGGGCGACGACCCGGGCGCCCTCGCCGACCTCTTCCGCCCGTACACCGCCCTCTACGTGGGCGGCATGGGCAGCGCCAAGCAGAACTTCTACAACAAGCTGGCGCAGCGCATGGGTTACGAGAAGGAGGCGGCCGAGATCCAGGAGAAGTACCTCGCCGGGGACAAGGCGGGCGCGGCCGCCGCCGTGCCGCGGCAGCTGATCGACTCCACCACGCTGCTCGGCCCGGTGGAGCGCATCGCCGACCGTATGCAGGCCTACGCCGATGCGGGGGTCACCACGCTCTCCCTCGCCCCCGCGGGCTTCACGCTGGACGAGCGGATCACGGCGCTGCGGACCGGAGTCGAGGCGCTGGAGCGGGCCGGGCTGGCGTAGCCGGAGGGGGCTCTGCGGCCGTGGTGGGGGCTCGGGGGTGGCTTCCCCGCCACGGCCGACACCAGCACAACGCCCGTACGGGCCAAGGGTTACGGGCCGGGGGCAGGTTGCGTGCGTCCTTCGTTCGGCCGAGTGCGCGCCGCCCCCTGTTGCCGCTGCTCCTGCAGGGCATTTGACTGGGATTTCGCGAATGTCGTGGTGGTGGAGTGGAGACGGAGGCGGTCGTGATGCTCTCGGCCAGAAGTCTGTTCCAGGAGATCCTCGGCGACGACGAATCCTTCCGGCTCTTCTGCTCGATCGCCGCCGGCGGCGAGGACCGGGGCGGCTGGGAGAACGGCCGGATCGCGGCCCTCGTCCCCGAGCGCCACCGCGCCCTCGCCCCCAAGATCGCCCGGCACGGCGCCGACGAGGACAGACACGGCCGCATCTTCCGGTCCCTGCTGCACCAACGCGGCCTGGAGCCCGTCGAGGTGCCCCCCGAGACCGACTACACCGGGATCCTGGAGCGGCGTGGCATCGGCCTCCCGCACACCAGGCTGCGCGGCGAAACCCGGCTGACCGAACGGGACATCGTCATCTACCTCGCGCACAGCAGGGTCACCGAGCAACGTGCGGCCGAGCACATGGAGATGCTCGTCGAGCACTTCGGCGACCACCCCGAGGTCGGCAGGGCCGTCACCGTGATCCGTCACGACGAGAGCAATCATCTCTCCTACTGCCACGAGGAGTTGCTGCGCCTGACCGCCGCCGGGCACGGCCGGGCGATCCGCCGGATCCTGCGCCGCAGCGCCCTCGCCGAGATCGCCGTCCACCGCGACGTGAGCCTCGCCGTGGCGGGCCACATGGGCCGCATCCTGCGCTGGCCCCCGAGCAAGACCGCCGCCCTCGTGGCGGCCATTCACGTGCTGTACGCCTACGAACGTCTCTGCGGCTGGCGGCGGATGGTCACGCTGCGCATGCCGCGCCGGCGCAACGCCCTGGGCGGTCCGGCGCCCAGGCACCCCGAATTCGTCTGACCGGCCCGGCGGTTGTCACCCGGTGGTTGTCCCCCGGTGGCCGTCACAGCCAGCCGCGCCGCTTGAACATCCGGTACAGCCACACCACCAGCCCCGCCATCACCGCGACCGCCGCCGGATAGCCCCACGGCTGCCGCAGTTCGGGCATGTGCGTGAAGTTCATCCCGTAGACCCCGGCGATCATCGTGGGCACCGCGGCCATGGCCGCCCAGGCCGAGATCTTGCGCATGTCGTCGTTCTGCTGCACGCCCATCTGCGCCAGGTGCGCCGAGAGGATGTCGGACAGCAGCCGGTCCAGGCCCTCCACCGACTCGTTGGCGCGCGCCAGGTGGTCGCTCACGTCACGGAAGAACGGCCGGGACCGTTCGTCCGCGAACGGCAGCCCCGCGCCGGACAGTCGCGCGAGCGGCACGGTGAGCGGGACGGTCGCGCGCCGGAACTCCACGAGCTGCCGCTTGAAGGAGTAGATCCGTGCAGCGGTGTTCTTGTTGTCCGTGCCCACCGGGGCGAAGACCTCCGCCTCCAGCTCGTCCAGGTCCGCCTGGAGGGCGGCCGCCACCTCGGTGTAGCGGTCCACGACCTCGTCGCTCATCGCGTACATCACCGCCGTCGGCCCGTGCCGCAGCAGTTCCGGGTCCCGCTCCAGCCGCTGCCGCGCCCGGGCCGGCGTGCCGCCCTCGCCGTGCCGGACGGCGACCACGAAGCAGTCGCCGACGAACAGCATCAGCTCACCGGCGGTGACGGTGTCCCGCTCGTCGTCGTACGCCACGGGCTTGAGCACCAGGAACAGCGAGTCCTCGTACACCTCGAGCTTCGGCCGCTGGTGCGCCTTGAGCGCGTCCTCGACGGCCAGCGGGTGCAGCCGGAACTCCTCGGCCACCAGCGCGAACTCGTCCTCCGTGGGCTCGTACAGCCCGATCCAGACGAAGGAGTCCCCCTGGCTGCGCGCCTGTTCCAGCGCGTCCGAGAAGTCGGCCGGGCCCTCGGTGCGGCGCCCGTCCCGGTAGATGGCACAGTCCACGATCACGCGGGCATTCTCGCGCCTCTCCTTTCTCCCGCACACCGGGGGCCACCCATCGGACACCCCCTAGGCTGGCCCCCATGCCCACCCTGATCCTGGTCCGGCACGGCCGGTCCACCGCCAACACCGGGGGCGTGCTCGCCGGATGGACCCCGGGTGTCGCCCTCGACGAGCGCGGCGCGGCCCAGGCCGCCGCCCTCCCCGGCCGGCTGGCCGCCCTGCCGCTCGCCGCCGTGGTCACCAGTCCGCTGCAGCGCTGCCGGGAGACCCTCGCCCCGCTGCTCGCCGCCCGTCCGGAGCTGCCGCTGCACACCGACGAGCGCATCGGCGAGTGCCACTACGGCGACTGGGCCGGCCGCAAGATCGCCGAACTCGCCGGCGAGCCGCTGTGGGAGGTCGTCCAGCGCCATCCCTCCGCCGCGGCGTTCCCCGGCGGCGAGTCCGTACGCGCCATGCAGACCCGCGCCGTCGACGCCGTGCGCGACTGGAACGAACGCATCGAGCGGGAGCACGGGCCCGACGCGGTCTACCTCATGTGCTCGCACGGCGACATCCTCAAGGCGATCGTCGCCGACGCGCTCGGCCTGCACCTCGACCAGTTCCAGCGGATCGCCGTCGACCCCTGCTCGGTCAGCGCCGTCCGCTACACCCGGCTGCGGCCGTTCCTGCTGCGCCTCGGCGACACCGGGGACCTCGCGGGCCTGGCCCCGCACGAGGAGGTGCCCGGGGCCGGCAGCGGGGACGCGGCCGTCGGGGGCGGTGCGGGGGCACCGTGATCGCCGTGCGCAGTAGGGTGGGGACGTGGTGAGGCGGGGCCGCCGGCACCACACCCGGATCCGTACCTTCCGACCACCGAACCCCATGGAGCAGGACGTTGTCCCGTCAGGTGTTCCTCTATGACCCGCCGGACCGCTTCATCGCCGGTACGGTCGGGCTGCCGGGCCGCCGCACTTTCTTCCTCCAGGCCAGCGCGGCCGGCCGGGTCACCACCGTAGCCCTGGAGAAGGCCCAGGTGGAGGCGCTCGCCGAGCGCATCGACGAGCTGCTGGACGAAGTGGTCCGGCGCACCGGGGGCAGCGCCCCCGTACCCGCCGTGGCCCCCGCGGAGCTCGCCGACGCGGCTCCCCTGCAGACCCCCGTCGACGAGGAGTTCCGGGTCGGCACGATGGCCCTCGCCTGGGACGGCGAGAGCGAGCGCATGGTCGTCGAGGCGCAGGCCCTCGTCGAGCTGGACGCCGACACCGACGAGGACCTCGCCGAGGCCGAGGAGCGGCTGCTGCAGGACGAGCTGAACGGGCCGCCGATGCTGCGCGTACGCATCACCGGGACCATGGCCCGGTCCTTCGCCAAGCGCGCCCTGGAAGTCGTCAACGCCGGCCGCCCGCCGTGCCCGTTGTGCAGCCTGCCGCTCGACCCGGAGGGACACGTATGCCCGCGCCAGAACGGATACCGCCGCGGAGCGTGACCCCGCACGAGCTGCTCTCCAAGGGCGAGCTGACGGTGCGTGGGCAGGTGCGCGGGGCCTCGAACGCGGTCCTGTACTGCACGGTCGAGTACGCGGGCCACAGCGCCGCCTGCGTCTACAAGCCGGTCGCGGGGGAACAGCCGCTCTGGGATTTCCCGGACGGGACGCTGGCCCAGCGCGAAGTCGCCGCGTACGAGCTCTCCGAGGCCATGGGCTGGGGCCTGGTCCCGCCCACCGTGCTGCGGGACGGGCCGTACGGGCCGGGCATGTGCCAGCTGTGGATAGAGGCCTCCGACGGGTCCTCCGACGGGGAGGCGGACGAGCCCGCGCTGCTCGCCCTCGTCGAGGGGGAGGAGCCCGGGCCCGGCTGGAAGGCCGTGGGCTACGCGGACGTCGGCGAGGACCGCACGGCGCTGCTCGTGCACGCGGACGACGAGCGGCTGCGCCGCCTGGCCGTGCTCGACGCCGTCATCAACAACGGTGACCGCAAGGGCGGTCACCTGCTGCCCGCCGCCGACGGCCGGCTCTACGCCATCGACCACGGTGTGACCTTCAACGCGGACGACAAGCTGCGCACCCTGCTGTGGGGCTGGGCGGGGGAGCCGCTGCCGGAGGAGGCGGTGGAGGCGCTGCGACGGCTTTCGGCCGATCTGGCCGAGGGGAGCCCCCTGGCCGGGCGGCTGGCGGAGCTGATCACCCCGGCCGAGATCGACGCCCTCCGGGAGCGGGTCGCGGAGCTCCTGCGCACGGGACGGCACCGCGAGCCGAGCGGACAGTGGCCCGCGATCCCTTGGCCGCCGGTGTGAGCGCCCCGAAGGGACATATGCGGCTCCACCGCGTGGGCGCGACCAGTAGCGCCCCGTCAGGGGCGCGGGGAACTGCGCGATCAGCCACCGACGGCCTGCAGCCGACGCACCACCCCGGGGTCGGGGCGAAGCCCCGGGGACTTCGACTGCGGGCGCGTCGTGGCCGGTCGCGCAGTTCCCCGCGCCCCTGACGGGGGCGCCGTGGTGACCGTCGCCCACGTTCAAGGCGCGTTCAACTAGCGGCAGTGTTCAACTGCCGCAAGAGGGCCGGTTCGGCCAACCACCGGATCCGGTTCGTATCCGGAAGCCGCGTCCGGTTACGCTCGGGGCATGCATGCCTGGCCCGCTTCCGAGGTGCCCGCCCTGCCTGGCAGTGGCCGCGACCTCAGGATCCACGACACCGCGACCGGCGGACGGGTGACCCTCGCCCCCGGTCCCGTCGCCCGTATCTACGTCTGCGGCATCACGCCGTACGACGCCACCCACATGGGGCACGCGGCAACCTACAACGCGTTCGACCTCGTGCAGCGCGTGTGGCTCGACACCAAGCGGCAGGTTCACTACGTCCAGAACGTCACCGACGTGGACGACCCGCTGCTGGAGCGGGCCGTGCGCGACGGTGAGGACTGGACGGCCCTCGCCGAGCGCGAGACGGCCCTCTTCCGCGAGGACATGACCGCCCTGCGGATGCTGCCCCCGCAGCACTACGTGGGCGCCGTGGAGTCGATACCGAAGATCGTTCCCCTGGTGGAGCGGCTGCGCGACGCCGGTGCCGCCTACGAGCTCGACGGCGACATCTACTTCTCCGTCGCCTCCGACCCGTCCTTCGGCGGCGTCTCCCACCTCGACGCCGAGGCGATGCGGCTGCTGTCCGCCGAGCGCGGCGGCGACCCGGAGCGCCCCGGCAAGAAGAACCCCGTCGACCCGATGCTGTGGATGGCCGCCCGCCCGGGCGAGCCCAGCTGGGACGGCGCCTCGCTCGGCCCGGGCCGGCCCGGCTGGCACATCGAGTGCGTCGCCATCGCCCTGGACCACCTGGGCATGGGCTTCGACGTGCAGGGCGGCGGCTCCGACCTGATCTTCCCGCACCACGAGATGGGCGCCTCGCACGCGCAGGCGCTCACCGGCGAGCACCCCTTCGCCAAGACCTATGTGCACGCCGGCATGGTCGCCCTCGACGGCGCGAAGATGTCCAAGTCCAAGGGCAACCTGGTCTTCGTCTCCAAGCTGCGCCGCGACGGCGTCGACCCGGCCGCCGTCCGCCTCACCCTGCTGGCCCACCACTACCGCGCCGACTGGGAGTGGACGGACTCGGTCCTCGACGAGGCCGTGGAGCGCCTGGACCGCTGGCGCGCCGCCGTCTCGCGCCCCGACGGCCCGTCCGCGGACGCGCTCGTCGAGGAGATCCGCGAGGCCCTCGCCGACGACCTGGACGCCCCGGCCGCCCTGGCCGCCGTCGACCGCTGGGCCGCGGCCCAGGCCGCGGACGGCGGGACGGACCCGGGTGCGCCCGGCCTGGTCTCGCGGGCCGTGGACGCGCTGCTGGGCGTGGCGCTGTAGCCGACTGAACTGCTTTCCGGGGCGCTCTCTGCTGTGCAGGGGCGTCCCGGACGCATGTGCGGGAAAGTCCAGGAGCGTGTGACGCGAGTCCATGGTCGTCGGGGTGCCGGGCGCACTATGCACGCGAGCATGACAACACGCAGACTTCGCAGACGACTGAGGGCAGTGGTGGCAGGCACCCTGCTCGGCCTGGCGGCCGCGGCGGCCGGCCCGGCGGGCAGTGCGCACGCCGGCCCGCCGGACCCGCCGGAGCGCACGACGGTGGGTGACGTCACGGGCTTCGAGGCCGAGAGCTCGGCGGCCTACCGGCTGACGGCGGGCCGGGCGGCGGCCCGGGTCACCTTCGTCTCCCCGGACACCTTCCGGGTCGAACTCGCGCCGGACGGCACCTTCACCGACCCCACGGGCAAGGACATCGTGCTGCCGCAGGGTGCACCGCCCCGCACCCGCTGGAAGGAGAAGGGCGACCGCTACGAACTGTCCACGTCGGCGGTCACCCTGCGCGCGTACAAGGCACCGCTGCGCTTCGCGCTGTACCGCGCGGACGGCACGCGCGTGTGGTCGGAGACCAAGGGTCTGACGTGGGACAAGGACAGCACCACCCAGACGCTCGCACGCGGCGCGGACGAACAGTTCTACGGCGCAGGCATGCAGAACGGCCGCGGCAACACCTCGCACCGGGGCAA
Source organism: Streptoverticillium reticulum (assembly GCF_047456005.1). Lineage (NCBI taxonomy): Bacteria > Bacillati > Actinomycetota > Actinomycetes > Kitasatosporales > Streptomycetaceae > Streptomyces > Streptoverticillium reticulum. The sequence goes on from NZ_CP179755.1 coordinate 6,558,950, forward strand.
GACGGTGGAGGCGGGCGTCGACTACAACTGGGACGACGGCGGCCACCCCAACTCGGTGCCGTTCTACCTGTCGTCGGCGGGATACGGAGTCTTCCGCAACACATACGCACCGGGCACGTACGCCTTCACCGACCCGGTGACGACGACGGAGAAGGAACACCGTTTCGACGCCTACTACTTCGCGGGCAGGACGCCGAAGGAGGTCATCGGCCAGTACACGAAGCTGACCGGACGGCCCTTCCTGCCACCGCTCTACGGCCTGGAGATCGGCGACTCGGACTGCTACCTGCACAACAAGAACCGCGGTGAACGGCACACGCTGGACGCCCTGAAGGTGGCCGACGGCTACAAGGCCGCCGACATGCCGTTGGGCTGGATGCTCGTCAACGACGGCTACGGCTGCGGCTACGAGAACCTGGGCGAGGCCGACAAGGGCCTGGGCGACCGCAAGGCGGCGATGGGCCTGTGGACCGAGGACGGCCTGACGAAACTGGCCGACCAGGTGAAGTCCGGCCAGCGGGTGGCCAAGCTGGATGTGGCGTGGGTCGGCGACGGCTACAAGTTCGCGCTGGACGGTTGCAAGGACGCGTACAAGGGCATCGAGGACAACAGCGACGCCCGTGGCTTCACGTGGGCGCCGGAGAGCTGGTCGGGGGCACAGCGGTGCGGGGTGCAGTGGTCGGGTGACCAGAAGGGCTCGTGGGACTACATCCGTTGGCAGATCCCCACGTATGCGGGGGCGACGATGTCGGGCCTGGCGTACACGACGGGTGACGTGGACGGCATCTTCGCCGGCAGCCCGAAGACGTATGTCCGCGACCTGCAGTGGAAGACGTTCCTCCCGTCGGTGATGACGATGGACGGCTGGGCGCCGAGCGACAAGCAGCCGTGGCGCTACGGCGATCCGTACACGTCCATCAACCGCAAGTACCTGAAGCTGAAGGAAGCGCTGCTGCCGTACATGTACACGTACGCGGCGCAGGCGGCGCACACGGGCGTGGGCCCGGTGCGGCCGCTGGCCCTGGAGTACCCGCACGACGCGAAGGCGGCGTCGGACGCGGCGAAGTACGAGTTCCTGGCGGGGGAGTACTTCCTGGTGGCACCGGTGTACGAGGACAAGGAGGTGCGTGACGGCATCTACTTGCCGCGGGGCACCTGGACCGACTACTGGACGGGCCGCACGTACGAGGGCCCGACCGTGGTGAACGGCTACCGGGCCCCGCTGGACACGCTGCCGTTGTTCGTGAAGTCCGGTGCGAACGTGCCGATGTGGCCGGGCATCAGGTCGTACCGCGACCGCACGGCGGCGTCGCCGCTGGCGTGGGACGTCTACCCGTCGAAGGGGAAGTCCTCCTTCACGCTGTACGAGGACGACGGCGTGACGCGCGCCCACCGCGCGGGCGCGTACGCGCAGCAGACGCTGACGGTCCGCGGGCCGGGGGAGCGGGGCGACGGTGACACGACGCTCCATGTGGGCGCGTCGAAGGGCGAGTTCCGGGGCAAGCAGACGGAACGCCCGTACGAGTTCACGGTGCACATGGGTGCGGGACCGGACGCGGTGACGCTGGACGGGTGCGTACTGCCGCGCCTGGAGTCGCCGGAGGCCTTTGCGAGCGCGTCGCAGGGCTGGTGGTACGACGCGGATGACCGGGGCGGGGTCGCGCACGTCAAGACGGCTGCGCTGCCGACGGATCGGGGGTTCACGGTGGTGCTGGAGGATTGAGGGAAGATCTTGGCAGCCGGGCGCGTTGTACGTGATCTCTCGAACAATGGAGGTTGCCATGCCCCTCGTAAGGATCGACGCGCGCTCCGACAAGCCGGCGGCCGTACTGCAGGCCATCGCAGACGGCGTGCACCGCGCGCTCGTTGCGGCGATAGGGATCCCCGACGACGACCGGTTCCAGATCATCAGCACGCACGGTGACGGTGAACTGGTCTTCGACCGGCACTACATGGGCGTGGAGCGGCAGGATGTCGTCTTCGTCCAGATCACGCTTGTGCGGGGCCGCACGGAGGAGCGGAAGAAGGAGCTGTACCGCCGGATCGTCGCGAACCTGGGGGCGGATGCGGGCATCCGCCCCGAGGACGTGGTCATCACACTCGTCGAGAACGAGCGCATCGACTGGTCGGTGGGGAAGGGGGTGGCGCAGTTGGTGGACGGGGTGTGAGGCGGGGCCGGTCCGCCGTCTCATCCGGCTCCGCCCGGGCGGCTCGGATCGCTTCGACGAGGTCGTCGGGAGAGGTGAGGGTGCTCCACCGTTGCCCCCATCGGGGTCGGCAGCGGCATCCAGGACGACCAGGTCGGGGATGAGCAGCCCGTCCGGGACGATGACGTTGATCCCCTCGAACAACTCGACCGGGGCGTCAGCAATTTCGGCCGCCCGCTCCAGCAGCACGTGAAACCGGTACGACGCCCGCTGGTGGGGCCTCCCCGGCGCAGGACTCGTCATCAGCGCTCGCCCTACAAGCTCAACCCGCTGACTGGTGTCCTCCGGCAAGGCCAGGACATCGTCCAGCGTCCACGGCTCGCCGTTCTGATGGGCGACGCCCATGGGTCCGTCACCTCCTTCTGGCAATCACCAGCGTGCCAGGGAGGCGGCGGCCGCCGCCCCCCGTCATCAACCTCGGTGCCCACCACCACCTTCCCGGGCAGCTGCGATCAGGCCTGCACCGTAGGACGGACGACGATCTCACTGACATCGACGCCGTCGGGCTGTTCGATGGCGTAGCCGATGGCGGAGGCGACCGCCGAGGGCGGCATGGCGATCTCGTCGCGCTGTCGGGTCATCGCGGCCGCTGCCTCGGGGCTGGCCCCCTTGCCGACGCCCTCGGTATGGGTGAAGCCGGGCGAGACGAGGGTGACGCGCAGGTCGGGTCCCGATTCCTGGCGCAGGCCCTCGGTGAGCACCTTCACCGTCGTCTTGGTGGCCGCGTAGACCGCCTGCGGGGTCTTGACGACGTAGGCCGCAGTGGAGCCGACGTTGACGAACTGGCCGAAGCGCTGCCGGCGGAAGACGGGCAGGGCTGCGCCGATGCCGTTGAGAAGGCCGGTGATGTGGGTGGAGACCATGGCGTCCCAGTCGTCCTGGCGCAGGTCGTCGAACGGCGAGACGGCCATCGTGCCCGCATTGGAGACGAGGACGTCGAGCCGGCCGTACCGGTCGAGGGCCGTGTCCGTCAGGCGCTGGAGGTCTTCGCGGCACGTGACGTCGACGACGACGCCGACGGCGGTGCCGCCCTTCGCCGTGATGCCGTCCACGACAGCGTTCAGCCGGTCCTCGCGCCGGGCTCCGAGCACGAGTTGGGCGCCCCTTTCGGCGAGGTAGGTCGCGGTCGCCTCACCGATGCCGCTGCTGGCGCCTGTGATCGCGATGACTTTGCCCTGGATGCCCGACATGAACGGCTTCCTCTCCCGGGATGTGCGCAGGTCGGTGCCGCGACCTACAGTGAAACCGGAGGCGTCCCCGGTTGGTTCACGTTAAGTGGGGGCGCCTCCGGTTAGCAAGTCCGGAGGGTTTCGATGAGGGGATGGCGAGTTGCGGGCTGACGCACGGCGGAACAGGGAGAAGATCCTCACGGCCGCTGCACGTGTGTTCACGGCGGAGGGGCTGGACGCGCACCTGGAACGCATCGCCAAGGAGGCGGGCGTGGGCAGTGCGACCCTGTACCGCAACTTCCCCACCCGGGAGGCCCTGATCGAGGCGGTCTACCGCAACGAGGTGTCCCGCCTGTGCGATGCCGCCCCCGCTCTGCTCGCGCAGAAGCCGCCGGCAGAGGCCCTGCGCGCATGGACACGCCTGTTCCTGGACTACGTCACCGCCAAATACGGCATGATCGACGCCCTGCGTGCCATCGCCGCGACGGGAAGCAACCCTTATGGTCACAGCCGGGAGATGATCCAGGCCGCCATCACCTCACTCATGGACGCCTGCACGGCCGCCGGGGCGATCCGTACGGACATCCAGCCCACCGACATCGGCGCCGCCCTGGAAGGCATCGCCCTCACCTCGGCGGGTGCTGAACACCGACAGCAGGCAGAGCGCCTGCTCGACCTCACCCTGGACGGCCTCACGGTCCGCCCGTGAGGCCGCCGTCCGGGGGCACCGCCCCCGGACCCCGGCCGGTCAACGCCGCCTCACCGCGCGTTGAAGTACTTCGCCTCCGGGTGGTGAATCACGATCGCATCCGTCGACTGCTCCGGATGCAACTGGAACTCCTCCGACAGCTGCACCCCGATCCGCTCCGGCTGGAGCAGGTCGGCGATCTTCGCGCGGTCCTCCAGGTCGGGGCACGCCCCGTACCCCAGCGAGAAGCGGGCGCCCCGGTACTTCAGCGCGAACATGTCTTCCACGTCCGCCGGGTCCTCGCCCGCGAAGCCGAGTTCGGCGCGGACGCGTGCGTGCCAGTACTCGGCCAGCGCTTCCGCCAACTGGACGGACAGGCCGTGCAGTTCGAGGTAGTCGCGGTAGGAGTCGGAGGCGAACAGTCTCGCCGTCTCCTCGCCGATCCTCGATCCCACCGTCACGACCTGCAGGCCGACCACATCCGTCTCGCCCGACTCCTCCGGGCGGAAGAAGTCCGCCAGGCACAGGCGTCGGCCGCGCCGCTGCCGCGGGAACGTGAAGCGGGTGCGCTCGGTGCCGTCCTCGTGCAGCAGGATGAGGTCGTCGCCCTTGCTCACGCACGGGAAGTAGCCGTAGACGACGGCCGCTTCCAGCAGGTTCTCGGTCTGGAGCCTGTCCAGGAGGCCGCGCAGGCGCGGGCGGCCCTCGGACTCCACCAGCTCCTCGTAGGTCGGCCCGCCCGTACGCGACTGCTTCAGGCCCCACTGGCCCTTGAACAGTGCGCCCTCGTCCAGCCAGGAGGCGTACTCCTTCAGCTGGATGCCCTTCACCACGCGCGTGCCCCAGAAGGGCGGTTCGGGAACACGGTTGTCCGTGGCCACGTCCGAGCGGACCGAGCCCTCCGGCTCGTCCGCCTCCACCACCGCCGCCGTCTCCCGCTTCGGCACCCGGCGTTGCTTCAGTTCCGGGAGCGTGGCTCCCGGAACGCCCCGCTTCACCGCGATGAGCGCGTCCATCAGGTGCAGACCCTCGAACGCGTCGCGCGCGTAACGGACTTCGCCCTCGTAGATCTCGTGCAGGTCCTGCTCGACGTACGCGCGCGTGAGCGCGGCGCCGCCCAGGATCACCGGGTAGGTGGCGGCCAGCTTGCGCTGGTTGAGCTCCTCCAGGTTCTCCTTCATGATCACGGTGGATTTCACCAGCAGCCCGGACATGCCGATGACGTCGGCCCTGTGCTCCTCCGCAGCTTCCAGGATCGCCGAGACCGGCTGCTTGATGCCCAGGTTGACCACGTTGTAGCCGTTGTTGGAGAGGATGATGTCCACGAGGTTCTTGCCGATGTCGTGGACGTCGCCGCGGACGGTGGCCAGCACGATCGTGCCCTTGCCCTCCGCGTCGCTCTTCTCCATGTGCGGTTCGAGGTAGGCCACGGCCGACTTCATGACCTCGGCGGACTGCAGCACGAACGGCAGCTGCATCTGGCCGGAGCCGAAGAGCTCGCCGACGACCTTCATCCCCGCCAGCAGCGTGTCGTTGACGATGTCGAGCGCCGGACGTTCGGCCAGCGCCGCGTCGAGGTCGGCTTCCAGGCCGTTCTTCTCGCCGTCGATGATGCGCCGCTGCAGGCGCTCGTCCAGCGGGAGCGCGGCCAGCTCCTCCGCTTTGCCGGCCTTCATGGACTTGGTGTCCACGCCCTCGAAGAGCTCCAGGAACCGCTGCAACGGGTCGTAGCCCTCGCGGCGCCGGTCGTAGATGAGGTCCAGGGCGACCTCGCGCTGCTCGTCCTCCAGACGGGCGATCGGCAGGATCTTGCTCGCGTGCACGATCGCGGAGTCCAGGCCGGCCTCGACGCACTCGTTGAGGAAGACCGAGTTGAGGACCATGCGGGCGGCCGGGTTGAGGCCGAAGGAGATGTTCGACAGGCCCAGCGTCGTCTGGACGTCCGGGTGGCGGCGCTTGAGTTCGCGGATGGCCTCGATGGTGGCGATGCCGTCCTTGCGGGACTCCTCCTGGCCGGTGGCGATGGTGAAGGTGAGGCAGTCGACGATGATGTCCGACTCGTGCACGCCCCAGTTGCCCGTCAGGTCCGTGATCAGCCGCTCCGCGACCGCCACCTTGTGCTCGGGCGTACGGGCCTGCCCGTCCTCGTCGATGGTCAGGGCGATCAGCGCCGCGCCGTGCTCGACCGCGAGGCGGGTGATGCGCGCGAAGCGGGAGTCGGGGCCGTCGCCGTCCTCGTAGTTGACGGAGTTGATCACGGCGCGGCCGCCCAGCTTCTCCAGACCCGCCTGGATGACCGCGGGCTCCGTGGAGTCCAGCACGATCGGCAGGGTGGAGGCGGTGGCGAAGCGGCCGGCGATCTCGGCCATGTCGGCCACGCCGTCGCGGCCGACGTAGTCCACGCACACGTCCAGCAGGTGGGCGCCCTCGCGGATCTGCTCGCGGGCCATCTCCACGCAGTCGTCCCAGCGGCCGTCCAGCATGGCCTCGCGGAACTTCTTCGAGCCGTTGGCGTTGGTGCGTTCACCGATCGCCAGGTACGAGGTGTCCTGGCGGAAGGGCACGGTCTGGTAGAGGGAGGAGGCGCCGGGCTCGGGCCGCGGGCTGCGCTCGGCCGGGTTCAGGCCGCGCACCCGCTCGACGACCTGGCGCAGGTGCTCCGGCGTCGTACCGCAGCAGCCGCCCACCAGCGACAGCCCGTACTCCCTCACGAACGTCTCGTGCGCGTCCGCCAACTCGGCCGGGGAGAGCGGGTAGTGCGCACCGTCCTTGCCCAGCACCGGCAGACCGGCGTTCGGCATCGCCGAGACACGGGTGCGGGCGTGCCGCGAGAGGTAGCGCAGGTGCTCGCTCATCTCGGCCGGGCCGGTCGCGCAGTTGAGGCCGATCATGTCGATGCCCAGCGGCTCCAGCGCCGTGAGCGCCGCGCCGATCTCCGAGCCGAGCAGCATCGTGCCCGTCGTCTCCACCGTCACCTGCACCAGCAGCGGCAGGTCGGCGCCCGCCGCCGCCATGGCGCGCCGGGCGCCGATGACCGAGGCCTTGGTCTGCAGCAGGTCCTGGGTGGTCTCCACCAGGATCGCATCAGCGCCGCCGGCCACCAGGCCCTCGACGTTCTGCTGGTAGGCGTCGCGCAGCGTGGTGAAGGGGGCGTGGCCCAGCGTCGGCAGCTTGGTGCCCGGGCCGACGGAGCCCAGCACCCAGCGGGTGCGGCCGTCGGCGGCGGTGAAGTCGTCCGCCACCTCGCGGGCGATCCGCGCACCGGCCTCGGACAACTCGAAGACACGGTCCGGGATCTCGTACTCGCCCAGCGCCGCGTGGTTGGCGCCGAAGGTGTTGGTCTCCACGCAGTCCACGCCCACCGCGAAGTAGGCCTCGTGCACCGAGCGCACGATGTCGGGGCGGGTGACGTTGAGGATCTCGTTGCAGCCTTCGAGCTGCTGGAAGTCGTCGAGCGACGGATCCTGCGCCTGGAGCATCGTGCCCATCGCACCGTCGGCCACCACCACTCGGGTGGCGAGGGCCTCGCGCAACTGCTCGGCTCGGGGGACACGGACGGACGATGGCGTATGCGAGGCCATGGGGATGCTCCCGGGTGTGCGACGGCTGTCGGCTTTGCGCTCTCCTGCAGAGGGCGCACGCCGCAAGCGTAGCTGCAGGGGAGGCGGGAAGCCGAGGGCATTCCATGCTGTGGACAGGGCGCTACAGCCGCGCTATCCCGGCGCTATGCCGGAGCTTGACGTTCCGGTTGGTGTTCTGGTTGATGTTCCGGTCGGTGTTCCGGTCGACGTCCGGGGCCACCCGGAGGAACCGGCTCCGCGATCATGATCACGTCGCTGTCCGCTACCTCTTGGTCGGCATCGGCCGATAGTGTTCAGCAATGCCGAACGGCATGCTGGTGGAGGAGGTTTCCCCGATGGCACGGACCATCCAGTCGCTCGAACGCGCAGCGGCGATGCTGCGGCTGCTCGCGGGCGGCGAGCGGCGGCTGGGCCTGTCCGACGTGGCCTCCGCACTGGGACTGGCCAAGGGTACGGCGCACGGCATCCTGCGCACCCTCCAGCAGGAGGGCTTCGTCGAGCAGGACCCCGCCTCCGGCCGCTACCAGCTGGGCGCCGAGCTGCTCCGGCTCGGCAACAGCTACCTGGACGTGCACGAGCTGCGGGCGCGCGCCCTGGTCTGGGCCGACGACCTGGCCCGCTCCAGCGGCGAGAGCGTCTATCTGGGCGTGCTCCACCAGCAGGGCGTGCTGATCATCCACCACGTCTTCCGTCCCGACGACAGCCGCCAGGTGCTGGAGGTCGGCGCGATGCAGCCGCTGCACAGCACCGCCCTGGGCAAGGTGCTGTGCGCCTACGACCCGGTGGCGCACGCCGAGCTGGCCGAGGCCGAGCGGGAGGCCTTCACCCCGCAGACCGTGACCGCCATGCCCGATCTGGAGGGCGTGCTGGACCTGACCCGGGCGCGCGGCTGGGCGGCGGACGTGGAGGAGACCTGGGCCGGGGTGGCCTCGGTGGCCGCGCCGATCCACGACCGGCGGCGGATGCCGGTCGGTGCCGTGGGGATCACGGGGGCCGTGGAGCGGGTATGCGAAGACGGTGAACTCAGGGCGCGGCTGGTCGCCGCGGTGCGTGACTGTGCGCGGGCCGTCTCCCGCGATCTGGGCGCCGGACGCTTCTGAGGGGCCCTTCCGGGGGCGCTTCCGGAGGCTCCCGGCGGGGCTCTCGGAGGGCCTCCCGAGACCCCCTCGTTACCGGTCGGTATCCGAACGTAGATTTCCGGCCAGCTGGCCGAGAGTTTCCCGTCACACCTCCCTTGACGTGCCCTTAACCGTCCAGAAAACTGCCGTTCATCGGTCGGCATTGTCGAACACCTACCGACATATTCGCTATGGTGTGCAGTGCCACGGGACCGATCACCACCCTCTCGGAGGGTGCGGACCACCGGATGGACCCGGGGTTCGCCTTCCCCTGGACGAAGGACAAAGGAGTCGCGGGTGTCCAGCTCCGACATCTTCACCGGTGAGACCATCGGTACCGCGGTATTGATTCTGCTCGGCGGCGGCGTCTGCGCCGCCGTCACTCTGAAGCGTTCCAAGGCACAGAACGCGGGCTGGCTGGCCATCACCTTCGGGTGGGGCTTCGCCGTGCTGGCCGGTGCCTACATCGGCAGCAAGTCCGGTGCGCACCTGAACCCGGCCGTCACCATCGGCCTGGCCGTCGACGGCCAGGTCAAGTGGAGCGACGTGCCCCTCTATATCGGCTCCCAGATGCTGGGCGCGATGATCGGCGCCACGCTGGTGTGGCTCGCCTACCACGGGCAGTTCAAGGCGCACCTGACCGACGACGAGATCGTCGGCAGCCTCAACCCCCACGAGGGCATGGTCGACCAGACCGCCGAGCCGCAGGCCGGCCCGGTGCTGGGCATCTTCTCGACGGGCCCCGAGGTCCGCAATGTCGTGCAGAACCTGGTGACCGAGATCATCGCCACCACGGTGCTGGTGCTCTTCATCCTCACCATGGGCCTCACCAAGGGCCTGGCCACGAGCGGCACCGGCACGCTGATGGTCGCCCTCGTGGTCGTCGGCATCGGCCTCTCGCTCGGCGGTCCCACCGGTTACGCGATCAACCCCGCCCGTGACCTCGGTCCCCGCATCGTGCACGCGCTGCTGCCGCTGCCGAACAAGGGCGGCTCCGACTGGAGCTACGCCTGGATCCCCGTCGTCGGCCCGATCGTCGGCGGCGCCCTCGCCGCAGGCATCCACCAGCTCGCGTTCTGACGCACCCGCCGAGACCTTCAGACCCCCAGGAGCAGACACCAATGAGCACCACCGACAGCCACGGTCACGGCCCGTTCATCGCGGCGATCGACCAGGGCACCACCTCCTCCCGCTGCATCGTCTTCGACCGCGACGGCCGCATCGTCTCCGTCGATCAGAAGGAGCACGAGCAGATCTTCCCGAAGCCGGGCTGGGTCGAGCACGACGCCGCGGAGATCTGGCGCAACGTCCAGGAGGTCGTCGCCGGCGCCGTCGAGAAGGCGGGCATCACCGCCGCCGACGTCAAGGCCATCGGCATCACCAACCAGCGTGAGACCACGCTGATGTGGGACAAGAACACCGGTGAGCCCGTCCACAACGCCATCGTCTGGCAGGACACCCGCACCGACGGCCTGTGCAAGGAGCTCGGCCGCAACGTCGGCCAGGACCGCTTCCGCCGCGAGACCGGCCTCCCGCTGGCCTCCTACTTCTCCGGCCCCAAGGTCCGCTGGCTGCTGGACAACGTCGAGGGCCTGCGCGAGCGCGCGGAGCGCGGCGACATCCTCTTCGGCACCATGGACTCCTGGGTCATCTGGAACCTCACCGGTGGTGTCGACGGCGGTGTGCACGTCACCGACGTCACCAACGCCTCGCGCACCATGCTGATGAACCTGCGCTCCCTGGCCTGGGACGAGCGCATCCTGTCCTCCATGGAGATCCCGGCAGCCGTGCTGCCGGAGATCCGCTCCTCCGCCGAGGTCTACGGCACCGCCAAGGGCGGCGCCCTGGCCGGCGTTCCCGTCGCCTCCGCGCTCGGCGACCAGCAGGCGGCCCTTTTCGGCCAGACCTGCTTCGACCAGGGCGAGGCCAAGTCCACCTACGGCACCGGCACGTTCATGCTGATGAACACCGGCGACGAGCCCGTCCAGTCCTACAACGGCCTGCTGACGACGGTCGGTTACCGCATCGGCGACCAGAAGCCGGTCTACGCCCTCGAGGGCTCCATCGCCGTCACCGGCTCCCTCGTGCAGTGGATGCGCGACCAGATGGGCCTGATCAAGAGCGCCGCCGAGATCGAGACGCTCGCCAGCTCCGTCGAGGACAACGGCGGCGCCTACTTCGTGCCGGCCTTCTCCGGCCTGTTCGCCCCCTACTGGCGCTCCGACGCGCGCGGTGTCATCGCGGGCCTGACCCGCTACGTCACCAAGGCGCACATCGCCCGCGCCGTGCTCGAGGCCACCGCCTGGCAGACCCGCGAGATCACCGACGCCATGACCAAGGACTCCGGCGTCGAGCTGACCGCGCTCAAGGTCGACGGCGGCATGACCTCCAACAACTTGCTGATGCAGACGCTCTCGGACTTCCTGGACGCCCCCGTGGTGCGCCCGATGGTCGCCGAGACCACCTGCCTCGGCGCTGCCTACGCCGCCGGCCTGGCCGTCGGCTTCTGGCCGGACACCGACGCGCTGCGCGCCAACTGGCGCCGGGCCGCCGAGTGGACCCCCCGCATGGACGCGGACACGCGTGACCGCGAGTACAAGTCCTGGCTCAAGGCCGTCGAGCGGACCATGGGCTGGATCGAGGACGAGGAGTAATCATGACAACCCCGCAGAGCGTTCCGACCCTGGGAACGCACCCGGCCGCCGGTGCCAACCCGGGCCGCGCAGAGACCCGGGACCGGCTGTCGAAGGCGACGTACGACCTCCTGGTGATCGGTGGCGGCATTCTGGGCACCTCGGTGGCCTGGCACGCAGCGCAGGCCGGTCTGCGGGTCGCCATGGTGGACGCCGGCGACTTCGCCGGCGCCACCTCCTCCGCCTCCTCCAAGCTCGTCCACGGCGGTCTGCGCTACCTGCAGACCGGTGCCGTCAAGCTGGTCGCGGAGAACCACCACGAGCGCCGGGTGCTGGCCAAGGACGTGGCCCCGCACCTGGTCAACCCGCTCACCTTCTACCTGCCGGTCTACAAGGGCGGCCCGGTCGGCGCCGCCAAGCTGGGCGCCGGCGTCTTCGCCTACTCCGCGCTGTCCGCCTTCGGCGACGGCGTCGGCAAGGTGATCACCCCGGCCCGCGCCAAGGCCGACAACCCCGGTCTGCGCACGGACAACCTCAAGGCCGTGGCGGTCTACTACGACCACCAGATGAACGACTCCCGCGTGGCGGTCATGACCGTCCGCGCCGCCGTCGAGTCCGGCGCGGTCGTCCTCAACCACGCCGAGGTCACCGGCCTGCGCTTCACCCACGGCAAGGTCTCCGGTGCCGAGCTCAAGGACCGCACGGACGGCACCGAGTTCGGTGTCGACGCCCGCGTGGTGCTCAACGCCACCGGCCCGTGGGTCGACCACCTGCGCAAGATGGAGGACAAGGGCGCGGCCCCCTCCATCCGCCTCTCCAAGGGCGCGCACATCGTGATGAAGCGCAAGTCGCCGTGGAAGGCTGCCATGGCCACCCCGATCGACAAGTACCGCATCACCTTCGCCCTGCCCTGGGAGGACCAGCTCCTGCTGGGCACCACCGACACCCAGTACGAGGGCGACCCGGCGGACGTCAGCGCCACCGAGGCCGACATCCAGCAGATCCTGGACGAGGCCGCGTTCTCCATCCAGGACGCCGACCTCGACCGCTCCCTGATGACCTACGCCTTCGCCGGCCTGCGCGTGCTGCCCGGCGGCCCGGGCGACGTCGCCCAGGCCAAGCGCGAGACGGTCGTCAGCGAGGGCAAGGGCGGCATGCTGTCCGTCGCCGGCGGCAAGTGGACCACCTACCGCCACATCGGCCGCACGGTGATGGCCAAGCTGGCCAAGGTGCCCGGCAGCCCGCTGACCGAGGACATGGAGCCCGTCTCCAGCCTGGTCCGCCGCACCCCGCTGCCCGGTGTCGCCAACCCCAACGCCGTCGCCCACCGCCTGCTGGTCGACCGCGAGCCCGGCAGCCGCATGGACCCGCTGACTGCCCGTCACCTGGCCACGCACTACGGCTCGCTGTCCTTCGACATCGCCCGCATGGTCAACGAGAACCCCGAGCTCGGCGAGCGGATCCACCCCGACGGCCCGGAGATCTGGGCCCAGGTCGTCTACGCCCGCGACCACGAGTGGGCCGAGACGGTCGACGACGTGCTGCGCCGCCGCACCACGCTGACCATCCGCGGCCTGGACACCGAGGACGTCCGCGCGCGCGTGAAGGACGTGCTGCACGACAAGGGCTGATCCTGCGGATCGCCGACGAGGGGAGGGGCACCGGGCGGTGCCCCTCCCCTCGGGCGTGCGCCCCGTCAGGGGTGGTGCGTCGGCTGCAGGCCGGTGGGGGCTGGTCGCGCCCACGCGGCGGAGCCGCATATCGACACAGCCCCGCGCCCCTTCGGGGCGCAACCGGAACGCCTGTTCTCCCGTCACCCGTAGGGAGGGGGACGCCATGAAGAGGCCGGATCTGCGCCGACTGCGCCCGTCGCGGCGCCTGCTGGCGCGGGCCGCCGTCGTGCTGACCGCACTGCTGCTGGTACCCGTCGTGGTGACGGCCGGCATGCTGCGGGCCGCGTACGCCGGGGTGCCCGCGAAGGACGCCGTCAGCCGGGGGCGGGACGCCCTGTGGCTCGGGCACGCCTGGGTGGACGGCCGGCACTCCGCCGCGGACCTCGCGCAGTTGGAACAGCGCGTTGCCGGCACCGGCATCCGCGACCTCTATCTGCACGCCGGCCCGCTGGAGCACGACGGCACCCTGCCCGCCCGGGACTACGCGGGCGCCCGGTGGCTGATCGACGCGGTCCACCGCGACCTGCCCGGCGTGCGCGTCCAGGCCTGGCTGGGCGACGTGGTGGTGCGCGGGGGCGGCGGGGGACTGCGGCTGGACGCACCCGCGACCCGCGACGCCGTGGTGACCAGCGCCCGGCAGGTGCTGCGGGTCGGCTTCGACGGGGTGCACCTGGACGTCGAGCCGGTGCGCACCGGCGACACCGGCTACCTCGCGCTGCTGGACGCCCTGCACCCGGCGGTGCGCGCGGGCGGCGGGGTGCTGTCGGTGGCCGCCCAGCAGATCGACCCGCTGCCCTCGATGCACCGCGCGGCGAAGACGCTGGGCAGCCCGAAGTGGTGGACGCAGCACTACTTCGGACAGGTGGCCCGGCGGACGGACCAGATCGCCGTGATGTCGTACGACACCGCACTGCCGTGGGAGAGCCTCTACGGCGGTTACGTCGCCCGGCAGACGGCCCTCGCCCTGCAGGTGACGCCGAGCACCACGGACCTGCTGATGGGCCTGCCCTTCTACCACTCGGACAACCTGGGCCACAACAGCACGGCCGAGACCGCCGACGCCGCCGTGCGCGGCGCCCGGCTCGGGCTGACCCGGCAGGACCGCGGGCGGCAGGCCTTCGGGGTGGCCCTCTACGTGGACTTCGCCGCCACCGCGGACGACTGGCGCGCCTACCGCGAAGGATGGGGCGACCGCGAATGACCCTGCACCGTGCAATCAACTGCCCGACAAGGGCTGCGAACGGGGGCCGGGAAGGCCGTAGGCTTGGGGGACTGAGCAAGTCAACTGCACGGAACGGCAGCCGGCGGCGGTGACGGAGATCCGCCCCGGTCGGAAGGAGGCGCTGGGTGATCGAGCTTGAGGGGGTACCCGAGCTGATCGACCCGGTCATGATCTGTGCCTTCGAGGGCTGGAACGACGCGGGTGACGCCGCGTCCAGTGCGGTCGCGCACCTGGACCGGGAGTGGAAGGGCGAGGTCTTCGCCGCGCTGGACGCGGAGGACTACTACGACTTCCAGGTCAACCGCCCCACGGTGTGGCTGGACGGCGGGGTACGCAAGATCACCTGGCCCACCACCCGGCTCTCCGTGGTGCGCACCCCGGGCCCCGCCCCGCGCGATCTCGTCCTGGTCCGCGGCATCGAGCCGAGCATGCGCTGGCGCTCGTTCTGCAACGAGATCCTGGGCTTCGCCCACGAGCTGGGCGTGGAGCTGGTCGTGGTGCTGGGCTCGCTGCTCGGCGACACCCCGCACACCAGACCCGTCCCGGTCAGCGGGGTCACCTCCGACCCCGACCTGGCCCGGACCATGGATCTGGAGGAGTCCCGCTACGAGGGCCCGACCGGCATCGTGGGCATCCTCCAGGAGGCCTGCACGCACGCGGGCGTCCCCGCGGTCAGCCTGTGGGCGGCCGTGCCGCACTACGTCTCCCAGCCGCCCAACCCGAAGGCCACCCTGGCGCTGCTCAACCGCCTGGAGGACCTGATCGACCTGCGCATCCCGCTGGGCGAGCTGCCGGAGGACGCCCGGGCCTGGCAGCTGGGCGTGGACCAGCTGGCGGCCGAGGACAGCGAGGTCGCGGAGTACGTGCAGTCGCTGGAGGAGGCCCGGGACACCGCGGACCTGCCGGAGGCCTCCGGCGAGGCCATCGCCCGCGAGTTCGAGCGCTACCTGCGCCGCCGCGACCCGCAGCCGGGCGGCCTGGCCGCCGAGCCGGGGATCGACGGGGGCGGCCGGGACGGCTCGTACCTGCGGGACACGGCCGGCGGCCGCACCCGCCCGCCGAAGCCGCAGGCGAAGGAGGAGGGCGAGGAGGACCGTGCCGACCGCGCGGACCGGCCGGAGGACCGGGCCGAGGACCGCACGGAGGACCGCACCGAGGGGCCCGGCCCGGAGGCCTCGGACTGACCGTGCGGCCCGTACGGCCCGTAGGCCCCGGATATCGACGCGACGTGCCGTGCTGAACGGACGTACACTTGTCGGCCCGGTGGAGGCCGGTCCGCCGTCCCGCAGGGGACCGTGCGGACCGGCCTTCTCGTCCCTTCAGGAGGTGCGCCGATGACCAGCAGCATCCCGGCGGTCGACAGCCGTCAGTCCACGGGTCCGGCCCTGCAGGCGGTCCTGCTCGACATGGACGGAACCCTCGTCGACACCGAGGGATTCTGGTGGGAGGTCGAGGTCGCGGTCTTCGCCGAGCTCGGCCACCAGCTCCTGGAGGAGTACCGCGAGGTCGTCGTCGGCGGGCCGATGACGCGCAGCGCCTCCTTCCTGATCAAGGCCACGGGCGCCAGGATCGCCCTGGCCGAGCTGACGGTGCTGCTGAACACCCGCTTCGCCGAGATGATCGGCGGGGGCGTGCCGCTGATGCCCGGCGCCCGGCGGCTGCTCGCCGAGCTGGCCGCGCACTCGGTGCCCACGGCGCTGGTCTCGGCCTCGCACCGGCAGATCATCGACCGGGTGCTGCACACCCTCGGCCCGGAGCACTTCGCGCTGACGGTCGCGGGGGACGAGCTGACCCGGACCAAGCCCCACCCGGACCCGTATCTGCTGGCCGCGGCCCGGCTCGGGGCGGACCCGGCGCGCTGTGCGGTGGTGGAGGACACCCTGACGGGCGTGACGGCCGCCGAGGCCGCGGGCTGCCGGGTGGTGGCCGTGCCCTCGGTCGCGCCCATCCCGCCGGCCGCCGGGCGCACGGTGGTGGGCTCGCTGGAGGAAGTCGATCTTTCATTTCTGCAGCGTCTGATCCCGGGCCCGAATTACGGGGTGTAAGAGGACGGAAACGCTGGGCGTCGGAGGACCGGTTTTCCGCGCCGAATGCGGCGGCCGAATTCCACCGGGTGCCCCGCGGCGGGGCGGAGTGACGTTCGTCACCGGGCGCGGGGGTCCGGGGGTGGCCGCACGGGGTGGGGAAGCGCTCCCGCGCGAGCGGAAGCGCACCCTTGTGTCCCGATTGATCACCGAGTGCGTGGAAGATTCCCGCGTCCGGATATCGGTCCGTCGTCGACTGTTATCACGGTGTGATATCGCATCAACTTCGCCGTGTTCCGGGGGCCGTGGCGGTCCGGACTAATCTCTTCCGGGAACTGACGCACCACAGGGAGAACCCCGCACAATGAACCGCAAGACCTTGGTGCTGCCGGCCGTGGCAGCCCTGCTGGCCCCCGCCCTCGCCGCCTGTGGCGGCAGCAGCGGATCCGGTACGGGCAAGGCCGTCGTCATCGGCACCACGGACCGGTTCGAGGAGACCACCGACGCACCCGCGCCCCTCGACCCCGCGGCCGCGTACGACATCGGCGCCTGGAACGTCCTGCACAGCACCTTCCAGACCCTGATGCGGCTGCCCCGCTCGGGCGCCACCCCGGTCGGAGACGCCGCCGAGACGTGCAGCTTCGGCGACCGCAACAACGAGCAGTACCGGTGCACCCTGCGCGCGGGCCTGAAGTTCTCCAACGGGCACCCGCTCACCTCCGCGGACGTGAAGTTCTCCTTCGACCGCGTGACGGCGATCAACTTCGAGAACGGCCCGGCCTCCCTGCTGAGCAACATCGACAAGGTGGAGACCCCCACCGACCGTGAGGTCGTCTTCCACCTCAAGTCGCCCGACGCCACCTTCCCGCAGAAGATCGCCACCCCGGCCGGCTCGATCGTCGACCACCAGGCGTACAAGAAGGACGGCCTCGGCGACGGCTTCAAGGTCGTGGGCTCCGGCCCGTACACGCTGAGCACCGACGTCAAGGACGACCGCGTCACCAAGGCCGTCCTCACCAGGAACCCCGACTACCACGGGTCGGTGGAGCTGCAGAACGACAAGGTCGAGATGCGCTTCTACGACGACTCGGCGTCGATGGAGAAGGCGCTCGAGGGCGGCGACATCGACCTCATGAACCGCACCATGCTGCCCGAGCAGATCAGCAGGCTGCGCGACAACCCGCCCAGCGGCGTACGGCTCCTGGAGAACCCGGGCGCCGAGATCAGCTACCTCGCCTTCAACACCGACGACCCCACGGTGAAGAACAAGGCGGTGCGCCAGGCCATGGCGCAGGTCGTCGACCGCCAGGCGCTCACCCGCGACGCCTACAACCGCGCCGACGACCCCCTGTACTCGCTGGTGCCCTCCGGCATCGGCGGGCACCAGAACTCCTTCTCCAACCGGTACCAGGACCCCAGCGCGAGCAAGGCCCGCACCCTGCTGCAGGGCGCCGGCATCACCTCGCCGGTACCGGTCACCCTCACCTACACCACGGACCACTACGGTGAGGCCACCGAGAAGGCGTTCAAGGTGCTGCAGAAGCAGTTGAACGACAGCGGCCTGTTCGACGCCAAGGTCCAGGGCGTCAAGTGGGCGGACTTCCGCCCCGAGGCCGCCAAGGGCAAGTACGCCGTCTACGGCATGGGCTGGTTCCCCGACTTCCCGGACCCCGACAACTTCATCGCGCCGTTCATCGGCAAGGACAACTTCCTCCACTCGCCCTACCGCAACAACAAGATCAGCGGCGAACTGCTCCCGCAGTCCCGCCAGACGGCCGCGCGCGAGTCGGCCAACCAGTACTTCCAGCAGGCCCAGGACATCATCGCCGACGAGGTGCCGGTGCTCCCGCTGTGGCAGGGCAAGCAGTACGTCGCCGTCCGCAACGGCCTCACCGGAGCGGAGTGGGCCCTCAACTCCGCCTCGGAACTGCAGCCCTGGGAACTCGCCCACGGCGCCTAGCGGTTCACCCCCGCCCGCGGGGCAGCTCCACCAGCACCACAGCTCCACAGAACGATCTCAGCAGCCCCACGGCGGCCGTCACCCGTCACCGCCTCAGTCGAGAACTGTGAGGAACGTGCAAGTGAAGAAACGTGACCAGTGGCTCGCCGCCCCGCTCGGCGCGGGGCTCGCCGCCGCCCTGCTCAGCGGGTGCGGATCGGAGGACGGCAAGGCGGCCGGCACCGGGCAGTCGGTGGTCATGGGGATGACCGACGAGGTCGTGACCACCGACCCCGCCTCGGGTTACGACCCCGGATCCTGGCTGCTGTTCAACAACGTCTTCCAGTCGCTGATGAGCTTCCCCAAGGGCAGCACCGTCCCGACCCCGGAGGCGGCCAAGAGCTGCACCTTCAAGGACCACTCCAGCCAGACCTACGAGTGCACGCTGCAGGACGGGCTGAAGTTCACCAACGGCCACCCCCTCACCTCCGAGGACGTCGCCTGGTCCTTCCGCCGCACGATGAAGATCAACGACAAGGACGGCCCGGCCGCCGCGATGCTCTCCACCATCGGGGACATCAAGACGCCCGACAAGTCCACCGTGGTCTTCCACCTCAAGCGCCCCGACGCCACCTTCCCGCAGAAGATCGCCTCCGGTGCCGGCTCCATCGTCGACCACACCGAGTACCCGATGGACAAGCTGCGCACCGACGGCAAGGCCGTCGGCTCCGGCGTCTACAAGCTGGACTCCTTCGACAAGTCCAAGGCCGTCTTCAAGGTCAACGGCTCCTACAAGGGCCCGGCCACCGTGCAGAACAGCGGCATGACGCTGAAGTTCTTCCACGGCGAGCAGGCGGAACTCAAGGACGCCGTCCAGAAGGGCGACGTGGACCTCGCCTACCGCGGCCTGGCCATGAAGGACATCGCCGACCTGCAGGCGGTGGACGCCGACGACAAGAACAAGCTCAATGTGATCGAGGGCTCCAGCGCCGAGATCCAGCACATGGTCTTCAACACCAAGGACCCGGTGGCCGGCAAGGCCGGGGTCCGCAAGGCCATCGCCTACCTCGTCGACCGCAGCGCACTCGTCCGCGACGTCTACAAGCGCACCGCCGAACCGCTCTACTCGGTCGTCCCCAGCGGCATCACCGGCCACAAGACCTCGTACTTCGACCTCTACGGCGACCGCCCCCAGCCCGCCAAGGCCGCCGCGGCCCTGCAGTCCGAGGGCATCCACGGCAAGGTCAAGCTCACCCTGTGGGCCACGCCCATCCGCTACGGGCCCGGCACCGTCGCCGAGTTCCAGGAGATCGCCAAGCAGCTCAACGACAGCGGTCTGTTCGAGGCCGACGTCAAGAGCGTCCCGTTCGAGGAGTACGAGAAGGGCGTCCACGCCGGCGCCTACGGCGTCTACGTCAAGGGCTGGATCCCCGACTACCCCGACCCGGACAACTTCACCGCGCCGTTCTTCGGCGAGGACAGCGAACTGGCCAACAACTACGAGTCCAAGGAGATAGCGGAGAAGATCCTGCCGGCCACCGCCGCACAGGGCAGCCGCTCCGCCACCGTCGACGACTTCGCCAGACTGCAGAACACCGTCGCCCAGGACCTGCCCGTCCTGCCGCTGTGGCAGGGCAAGCAGTACGTGGTCGCCAACTCCCGCATCTCCGGCCTGCAATGGACGCTCGACGCCTCGACCGTCTTCCGCTTCTGGGAGATCGGCAAGTCCGCCAACAAGAGCTGACCCGCCGATCCCCCTCCCGCGCCCCGGTGCCGCCTACTGCGCGCCGGGGCGCACCAGCCCGCTCTCGTAGGCATAGACCGCCGCCTGCACCCGGTCCCGCAGGCCCAGCTTCGTCAGCACATGCCCCACGTGCGTCTTGACCGTCGTCTCGCTGACGAACAGATCCGCCGCGATCTCCGCATTCGACAGACCCCGCGCCACCAGCTTCAGCACCTCGACCTCACGGTCGGTCAGCGTGTGCAGCGTGTCCGGCAACGGCTCCTCGCCCGACGGCAGATGACCCGCGTACTTGTCCAGCAGCCGCCGCGTGATGCTCGGCGCCAGCATCGCCTCGCCGCCCGCCACCACCCGGATCGCCTGCACCAGTTCGTGCGCGGGAGCGTCCTTGAGCAGGAAACCGCTGGCCCCCGCGCGCAGCGCCTCCACCACGTACTCGTCGAGATCGAAGGTCGTCAGCACCAGCACCTTGGCCGGGCCGTTGCGCTCCGGGCCGGTGATCTGCCGGGTCGCCTCGACGCCGTCCATCCGGGGCATCCGGATGTCCATCAGCACCACATCGGGCTGCAGCGCACGCACCTGGTCGAGCGCCTGCAGGCCGTCCCCGGCCTCCCCGACGACGGCCAGGTCCTGCTCGGCCTCCAGGATCATGCGGAAGCCGGTGCGCAGCAGCGGCTGGTCGTCGACCAACAGGACACGGATCGCCACAGGAGAACTCCTTTGCTAGACCGGGTCCATTCTGCCCTGAGCCTCCACGGCCAGCGGATACGGCGGGGGAGTGCCGCCGAATTCCGGGCAGACCGCCTGGTGGTCGCACCAGCCGCACAGCTTCGTCGGCCGCGGACGCCAGTCACCCGTCTCCGTGGCCAGCACGATCGCGTCCCACAGCGCGCGCAGCTTGCGCTCCACCGCCAGCAGCTCCGCCTCGACCGGGTCGTACGTCAGCACGTCCCCGCTGCCCAGATAGACCAGCTGCAGCCGGCGCGGCACCTGCCCGCGCAGCCGCCACACCACCAGCGCGTAGAACATCATCTGGAACAGCGCGTCCTGGCGGTACTGCGGGGCCGGGGCCTTGCCCGTCTTGTAGTCCACGATGCGCACCTCGCCCGAGGGCGCCACATCCAGCCGGTCCACGATGCCGCGCAGCAGCAGGCCCGAGTCCAGCGTCGTCTCCACCACCAGCTCGCGCTCCGCCGGCTCCAGCCGCGCCGGATCCTCCAGCGTGAACCAGCGCTCCACCAGCCGCTCGGCGTCCGCCAGCCACTTCCCCAGCTGCTGCGCGTCCTGCGAGCCGTCCTCCTGCGCGAACAGCTCCGCCAGCTCCGGACGCGCGGCCAGCAGCTCCTCCCACGCGCCCGGCACCATCCCGCGCGCCCGCGGCACGGTGCGCTCGGCCGCCGGGGCGTCGAAGAGCCGCTCCAGCACCGCGTGCACCACCGTGCCCCGGGTCGCCGCCGCACTGGGCTTCTCCGGCAGCCGGTCGATCACCCGGAAGCGGTAGAGCAGCGGACACCGCATGAAGTCCGCCGCCCGCGACGGCGACAGCGACACCGGGCGCGACGGCCGGGACTGCGCGGGAATACGGCCGCCCGCCCCCTCCGGGGCCGGAACGGCGGAATGCTCGGTGGCGGTATCCATGACACAGAACCCTACGGCCCGTCACCGACAGCCGGGCGCATACCATCGACGGCAGGGGTCCCCGCACTGCATGATCGTGTGAAAAGACAGCGCACCGGGCGGGTGCGGGGGGAACGCATCCGACGAGGGGACACCGACACCGTGGAGACAAGCGGCCAGGGCCGATCCGACGGCGGGGGAGCCGGCGGGCAGAGCGACCCCGGGGACCGCAGGCCGCCGCGCCCGCGCGGCACCGGCGGCGGCATCCTCATGGGCCGGCCCTTCGGCGTGCCCGTCTACGTCGCCCCCAGCTGGTTCCTCGTCGCCGCCCTGATCACCTGGGTCTTCGGCGGCCAGCTCGACCGGGTGCTGCCCGAACTGGGCCGCGCCCGCTACCTGGTCTCCCTCTTCTTCGCGGTCGCCTTCTACGCCTCCGTGCTCGTCCACGAACTCGCCCACACCGTGGCCGCCCTGCGCTTCAAGCTCCCGGTGCGCCGCATCCAGCTGCAGTTCTTCGGCGGCGTCTCCGAGATCGAGAAGGAGAGCGAGACCCCGGGCCGCGAATTCGTCCTCGCCTTCGTCGGCCCCCTGCTCTCCCTCGTCCTGGCCGGCCTGTTCTACCTCGGCTGGCTCGCCGTCGAGCCCGCCACCGTCCCCGGCGTCCTGCTCGCCGGGCTGATGATCTCCAACCTGCTCGTGGCCGTCTTCAACCTGCTGCCCGGGCTGCCCCTGGACGGCGGCCGGATGCTCCGCGCCGTCGTCTGGAAGATCAGCGGCCGGGCCATGACCGGAACCATCGCCGCCGCCTGGGTCGGACGGGCCCTCGCCGTCTCCGTGCTCGTCGGCCTGCCCCTGCTCACCCACGGCGGCCTCGGCGACGCCCCCGCCGACTTCGGCGGCGTCGACTCGCTCACCGACGCCCTGCTCGCCGCCATCCTCGCCGCCATCATCTGGACCGGCGCCGGCAACAGCCTCCGCATGGCCCGCCTCCGCGAGCACCTGCCCCGCCTGCGCGCCCGCACCCTCACCCGCCGCGCCGTCCCCGTCGTCGCCGCCACCCCGCTCTCCGAGGCCCTGCGCCGCGCCAACGAGGCGGGCGCCCGGGCCCTGGTGGTCGTCGACGGCCAGGGCACCCCGACCGCGCTCGTCCGCGAGGCCGCCATCGTCGCCGTGCCCCAGCACCGCCGCCCCTGGGTCGCCGTCGGCGGCCTCGCCCAGGACCTCACCGCGGAGATGCACGTCTCCGCCGAGCTCACCGGCGAGGACCTCCTGGAGACCCTCCGCGCCCACCCCGCGACCGAGTACCTCGTGACGGAGGAGAGCGGCGAGATCTACGGCGTCCTGTCCACGGCGGACGTGGAACGGGCCTTCGTGGCCGCGATGGCGAGGCCGGGCGCCCCGTAGGGGCGCGGGGAACTGCGCGAGCAACCACGACGCACCCGCAGCCGACGTCCCCGGGGCTTCGCCCCGGACCCCTGGGGTGGTGCGTCGGCTGCAGGCCGTGGGTGGCTGATCGCGCAGTTCCCCGCGCCCCTTACAGGGCGCCCGGTCGCGCCCACGCGGCGGAGCCGCACATGTGCACAGCCCCGCGCCCCTACGAGGCGCCCCGCACCGCACTCGTGGTCGGCAGGCCGCAGGCCACCCGGTAGGCTGGTCACATGTCCGAACCGACCGGTGCCGCCCGCCGTCGCGGCCCCTTCCAGGTCGGGGACCAGGTCCAGCTCACCGACCCCAAGGGACGCCACTACACCTTCACGCTCGAAGCCGGGAAGCAGTTCCACACCCACAAGGGTGCCTTCCCGCACGACGAGCTGATCGGTGCCCCCGAGGGCAGTGTTGTCCGTACCACGGGAAACGTCGCCTACCTCGCGCTGCGCCCCCTGCTCCCCGACTACGTCCTGTCCATGCCGCGCGGAGCCGCCGTGGTCTACCCCAAGGACGCGGGGCAGATCCTGGCATTCGCCGACATCTTCCCCGGCGCCCGCGTCGTGGAGGCCGGTGTCGGCTCCGGCTCCCTGAGCAGCTTCCTGCTGCGCGCCATCGGCGACCAGGGCATGCTGCACTCCTACGAGCGCCGCGCCGACTTCGCCGAGATCGCCCAGCAGAACGTGGAGCGCTACTTCGGCGGCCCGCACCCCGCCTGGCAGCTCACCGTCGGCGACCTCCAGGACAACCTCTCCGACACCGACGTCGACCGGGTCATCCTGGACATGCTCGCCCCCTGGGAGTGCCTGGAAGCCGTCCGCAAGGCACTCGTGCCCGGCGGCATCCTCTGCTGCTACGTGGCCACCACCACCCAGCTCGCGCGCACCGTCGAGTCCATCCGCGAGATCGGCTGCTTCGCCGAACCGCAGCCGTGGGAGTCGATGATCCGCAACTGGCACGTCGAGGGCCTGGCCGTCCGCCCCGACCACCGGATGATCGGCCACACCGGCTTCCTCGTCACCGCCCGCCGCCTCGCCGACGGCGTCGAGCCGCCGATGCGCCGCCGCCGTCCGGCGAAGGGCGCGTACGGAGAGGACTACGAAGGCCCCAACAAGGGCTGAGCCCCTGGTGCCACGCCACCGGCGCCGCCACCGGGTCCCGCACACCGCGGAACTCGGCGGCGGCGCCGCTGCGTTGAGGGCGAGCCGCTGTTCCCCGGCGACAAGTCGTATGGCACGATGCGGAAGATCCACGTCCTTGCGCATCCTCAGGAGTCACGTGCACCCTGCCGGGCCGCAGCCCCTCCCGCACGCCCGCCCCCGCCCCGCGCACTGGCTCGGCACCGCCGCCGCGCTCGCCGCGGTCATCGCGGGCACCGCCCTGCTGGGCCCCGGCGACACCACCGCACCCGTGGCGATGCGTTCCCCCGCACCCGACGCCCGCGCCGCCCACTTCCCCCTGGACTGCGGCCGGACGCCCGTGGAGGTCGTCAAGCAGGAGGCGGCGGACCTGGACGGGGACGGCCGCCCCGAGACGGCCGCCGTCGTGCGCTGCCGCGCCGGCGGAGGCACACCGCCCAGCGGCGTCTACGTCCTCGGCGCACCGGCCGCGAAGGGCGAACCGCCCCGCGTCGTCGCCACGCTCGTCGACCCGCGGCAGAAGATGAGCGTCACCGCCTTCACCGCGACGGACGACAGGATTTCGGCCACCCTGCTCGGCTACTCCGGGGCGAGCGTGCCGCGATGCTGCCCGGATCTGCGCCGGGCCGTCGAATGGCGGTGGGCCGACGGGAAGTTCGGCCTCACCGCACTTCCCGTCGCAGGGAGTGTGTGACCCGTCACTCCGCGTCGGGGCCGTGCACCTCGACCTTGTCGGACACCCGGCGCACATGGATGCACTCGCCGGGGCACTCCTTCGCCGAGTCCCGGACATCGTTCAGCAACGTCAGCGGAACCGGAGTCGTGGCACCCTTGTCCTGCAGCAGTTCGTCGTCCGCGCTCTTCACATACGCCAGGCCGTCGATGTCCAGCTCGAAGACCTCGGGCGCGTACTGCACACAGATACCGTCACCGGTGCACAGGTCCTGGTCGATCCAGACTTCCAGCTCGCTGAGGCCTTCGTTCTGCACGGTCGTCTCGCCTGCCGTTTCCTGCGTACGTGAATCAAATGGAGCCAGCCCTGACGGGTGTTGACCGAGTCGACGATACAACCGCCCGCTTTCCGATGTTGATGGGTGGGTATCCCCCTCCCGTGAGGACGTGCGCAAGGGTGAAGATCGGACACACTCCGACCGGGTTTGTGATCTAGGGGTTTCAACCTGCACCGGCCCAGGTAGGGTCAGGAAGCGTCCAGCTCCCCTTGGAGGAGGTGAGGACCGTGGCAGCCCACGACGACGACATGAACCGCGGCATCCGGCCGGGACGAGGGTCCGACGACCCCGCGGGCCAGGTTGCCTACCTTGAGCAGGAGATCGCCGTCCTGCGACGCAAGCTCGCCGACTCTCCGCGCCACACGAGGATTCTCGAAGAGCGCATCGTCGAGCTCCAGACCAACCTGGCCGGCGTCTCCGCACAGAACGAGCGGCTCGCGAACACCCTGCGTGAGGCCCGCGATCAGATCGTGGCCCTCAAGGAAGAAGTCGACCGGCTCGCCCAGCCGCCCGCAGGCTTCGGCGTCTTCCTGCAGGGCAACGAGGACGGCACGGCCGACATCTTCACCGGAGGCCGCAAACTCCGGGTCAACGTCAGCCCCAGCGTCGAACTCGAGGACCTCAGGCGCGGCCAGGAGGTCATGCTCAACGAGGCGCTCAACGTGGTCGACGCGATGGCCTTCGAGCGGCACGGCGACATCGTCACCCTCAAGGAGATCCTCGAGGACGGCGAACGGGCCCTCGTCATCGGACACACCGACGAGGAACGGGTGGTGAGGCTCGCCGAGCCACTGCTGGATGCCACCATCCGCCCCGGCGACGCCCTGCTCCTGGAGACCCGCTCCGGCTACGTCTACGAGGTCATCCCCAAGAGCGAGGTCGAGGAACTCGTCCTCGAAGAGGTCCCGGACATCGACTACTCCAAGATCGGCGGCCTGGGAAACCAGATCGAGCTGATCCGCGACGCCGTCGAACTCCCCTACCTCTACCCCGACCTCTTCAAGGAGCACGAACTCCGGCCGCCCAAGGGCGTTCTGCTCTACGGCCCCCCCGGCTGCGGCAAGACGCTCATCGCCAAGGCCGTCGCCAACTCCCTTGCCAAGAAGGTCGCCGAGGTCACCGGCAAGCCCGCGGGGAAGAGCTTCTTCCTCAACATCAAGGGCCCCGAACTCCTCAACAAGTACGTCGGCGAGACCGAGCGGCACATCCGGCTGATCTTCCAGCGCGCCCGGGAGAAGGCCAGCGAGGGCACCCCCGTCATCGTCTTCTTCGACGAGATGGACTCCCTCTTCCGCACCCGCGGATCCGGCGTCAGCTCGGACGTGGAGAACACCATCGTCCCCCAGCTGCTCTCCGAGATCGACGGCGTGGAGGGCCTGGAGAACGTCATCGTCATCGGCGCCTCCAACCGCGAGGACATGATCGACCCCGCGATCCTGCGCCCCGGCCGGCTCGACGTGAAGATCAAGATCGAGCGCCCGGACGCCGAGGCCGCCAAGGACATCTTCTCGAAGTACCTCACCCGAACCCTGCCACTGCACGCCGACGACCTCGCCGAGCACGGGGGAGACGCCCGGGCCACGGTCGACGGCATGATCCAGTCCGTCGTCGAGCAGATGTACGCGGAATCCGAGGAGAACCGCTTCCTGGAGGTCACCTACGCCAACGGTGACAAGGAAGTCCTCTACTTCAAGGACTTCAACTCCGGCGCCATGATCCAGAACATCGTGGACCGGGCCAAGAAGATGGCCATCAAGGCCTTCCTCGACCACAACCAGAAGGGCCTCCGCGTCTCCCACCTGCTCGCCGCCTGCGTCGACGAGTTCAAGGAGAACGAGGACCTCCCCAACACCACCAACCCCGACGACTGGGCCCGCATCTCCGGAAAGAAGGGCGAGCGGATCGTCTTCATCCGCACCCTCGTCACCGGAAAGCAGGGCGCCGACACCGGCCGCTCCATCGACACCGTGGCCAATACCGGCCAGTACCTGTAGCACCGCCGTCCGGCTGCGGATGTCCTTCCCCCGCCCCTCCCGGCGGGGGGCTCCCAGGGCGTCCGCGGCCGGTCGTGCTTTTGCCGGCCGCGCCCCGCGCCCCGCGGGCCCCGGCACGGCACGAACCGGAGCAATGACTGTAATGATCTCCCCAGCGCCGCAAAGCCGTTCTAGGCTCTCTGGTACCGCCGCGCAGCGCGTGGGGGACGCACACGGACCGGAAGCGCAGCGGTACTTGAGCGCGGACCCCATCCCGGGGCGCCGCCGGGCAAGGAGGGCCGCATGACCGTACGGCGAGTAATGGGCATCGAGACGGAGTACGGGATCTCCGTCCCCGGTCACCCGAACGCCAATGCCATGCTCACCTCGTCCCAGATCGTCAACGCCTACGCGGCCGCGATGCACCGGGCACGCCGTGCCCGCTGGGACTTCGAGGAGGAGAACCCGCTGCGGGACGCCCGCGGCTTCGACCTCGCCCGCGAGGCCGCAGACTCCAGCCAGCTCACCGACGAGGACATCGGCCTGGCCAACGTCATCCTCACCAACGGGGCACGGCTCTACGTCGACCACGCGCACCCCGAGTACAGCTCCCCGGAGATCACCAACCCCCGGGACGCCGTCCTCTGGGACAAGGCCGGCGAACGGATCATGGCCGAGGCCGCCGAGCGCGCCGCCCAGCTGCCCGGAGCCCAGCCGATCCACCTCTACAAGAACAACACCGACAACAAAGGCGCCTCCTACGGCACCCACGAGAACTACCTGATGAAGCGGGAAACCCCCTTCTCGGACATCGTGCGCCACCTGACGCCCTTCTTCGTCTGCCGCCAGGTCGTCACCGGCGCCGGCCGCGTCGGCATCGGCCAGGACGGCCACGAACACGGCTTCCAGATCAGCCAGCGCGCCGACTACTTCGAGGTCGAGGTCGGCCTGGAGACCACCCTCAAGCGGCCCATCATCAACACCCGCGACGAGCCCCACGCCGACGCCGAGAAGTACCGCCGCCTCCACGTGATCATCGGCGACGCCAACCTCTCCGAGATCTCCACCTACCTCAAGCTCGGCACCACCGCCCTCGTCCTCTCCATGATCGAGGACGGCTTCATCGCCTCCGACCTCGCCGTCGAACAGCCCGTCCGCACCCTCCACCAGGTCAGCCACGACCCCACGCTGCGCCGCCTGATCACCCTCCGCAGCGGCCGCACACTCACCGCCGTGCAGCTGCAGATGGAGTACTTCGAGCTGGCGCGCAAGTACGTCGAGGACCGCTTCGGCGCGGACGCGGACGAGCAGACCAAGGACGTCCTGGGCCGCTGGGAGGACGTGCTCAACCGGCTGGAGCGCGACCCCATGAGCCTGTCCGGCGAGCTCGACTGGGTCGCCAAGCGCGAGCTCCTGGAGGGCTACCGCCGCCGCGACGGCCTGGACTGGGACGCGGCCCGGCTGCACCTGGTGGACCTGCAGTACGCGGACGTCCGCCCCGAGAAGGGCCTGTACAACCGCCTCGCCGCCCGCGGCAAGATGCGGCGGCTGCTGGACGAGACCGAGGTGGCCCGCGCCAGGACGGCCCCCCCGGAGGACACCCGGGCCTACTTCCGCGGCCGCTGCCTGGAGCAGTACGCGGACGACGTGGCCGCGGCCTCCTGGGACTCGGTGATCTTCGACCTCCCCGGCCGCGACTCCCTGCAGCGCGTCCCCACCCTGGAACCGCTGCGCGGCACCCGCAACCACGTCAAGGAACTCCTGGACCGCTGCCGCACGGCGGAGGAGCTGGTGCGGGTGCTGTCGGGGGGCTGAGCAAGGCCAGAGCAGGGTCTTAAGAACCGGGCGAACCGGGAATCATCCCGGTGGTTCCGGGACGTTGTAGCAAGTGCAGGGCCCCGGCGGGATCCGGCTTGTAGGGTCGATCTTGCGCGGGGATCGCAATCGCACACGGAACTTTCGTCGACACACGAGCGGGGTGAGGGGCATGGCGACAAAGGACACCGGCGGCGGGCAGCAGAAGGCCACGCGTTCGACGGAGGAGGTCGAGGAGCAGGCGCAGGATGCGCAGGCGTCCGAGGACCTCAAGGAGCGGCACGAGAAGCTGTCGGACGACGTGGACTCTGTGCTGGACGAAATCGATGATGTGCTCGAGGAGAATGCGGAGGACTTCGTTCGAAGTTTCGTTCAGAAAGGGGGGCAATGACCTTCGAATTGAAGGTGAAAGGGTGGGGTGGCTGGTGGTGTCGGAGGACGTGAAGCGCTGCGCGCGGTGTCGCCAGGAAAAGCCGCGCGAGGCGTTCGCTGCCAATCGATCAATGCCTGACGGGTTGCAGTGCTACTGCAGAGCATGTGCGGCCGAGTACCACCAGGAGCGGCAGAAGTCGAAGGGGAAGAACGTCCGCCCCAGAGTGGACGCTCCGGACGGGCACAAGTACTGCCGCCAGTGCGGGGAGATCAAGCCGCACTCGGAATGGCATCGGAACGCAACGGCCTCCGATGGGCTGTCGACGCGCTGCAAGGCATGCCGTGCTCTCCAAGGGCGTGCCGGCCACCTCAAGCGGACGTACGGCATCACAGAGGCTCAGCGCGATGAGATGATCACGGCGCAAGCAGGTGTCTGCTGTATCTGCCTGTCGGCTCCTGCAGTGCATGTGGATCATTGCCATGAGACGGATAAGGTCCGTGGCGTGCTGTGCTTCAACTGCAACTCAGCACTCGGAAAGTTGAGAGATGACGTCGGCGCCATGCGCCGGGCCATCGCGTACCTGGAAGGAAACGTGTGGAAGCCAACCCTCGTAGCATCGGGCGTCTACCAGCTGCCTTCCTGACGCCCAGCTCCTCGTCGTTCATGGACTTCCTGGCTGCCCACCAGCCAGACCTGCTCCCGCGCAACCGGCAGCTGCCCGCGCAGGGTGTGATCGAGGCGCCGCACGGGACGACGATCGTCGCGGCCTCGTTCCCGGGCGGCGTGGTGCTCGCCGGTGACCGGCGGGCGACGATGGGCAATCTCATCGCGCAGCGGGACATCGAGAAGGTCTTTCCGGCCGACGAGTACTCGGCGGTCGGGATCGCCGGCACGGCGGGTCTCGCCGTGGAGATGGTCAAGCTGTTCCAGCTGGAGCTGGAGCACTTCGAGAAGGTGGAGGGCGTGCAGCTCTCCCTGGAGGGCAAGGCCAACCGGCTCTCCACGATGATCCGCAGCAATCTGGGCATGGCCATGCAGGGCCTGGCCGTGGTGCCGCTGTTCGCCGGGTGGGACGTGGACCGCCAGAAGGG
The DNA here is from genome assembly GCF_047456005.1 of Streptoverticillium reticulum. Lineage (NCBI taxonomy): Bacteria > Bacillati > Actinomycetota > Actinomycetes > Kitasatosporales > Streptomycetaceae > Streptomyces > Streptoverticillium reticulum. The sequence continues at coordinate 6,589,388 of NZ_CP179755.1, forward strand.
GCGGATCTTCTCCTACGACGTGACGGGCGGGCGTTCGGAGGAGCACGGCTTCGCGGCGACGGGGTCGGGTTCGCTCTTCGCGCGCGGGTCGTTCAAGAAGCTGTTCCGCGAGGACCTGACGGAGCAGCAGACGACGACGCTGGTGGTGCAGGCGTTGTACGACGCGGCCGACGAGGACTCCGCGACGGGTGGGCCGGATCTGGCGCGCCGGATCTATCCGATCGTCACCGTGATCACGGACGAGGGTTTCCGGAGGCTCACCGAGGCCGAGTGCTCCGAGGTCGTCCGGGCGATTCACGAGCGGCGGCTGGAGGAGCCGGACGGTCCGCGGGCCGCGCTGCTCTAGGGCTCGTCCGGGGCTTCTTGCATGCTTTCGCCATTGACAGAAAGGGACGGATAGCCGGTGTCGACGCCGTTCTATGTTTCACCTCAGCAGGCCATGGCCGACCGTGCCGAGTACGCCCGCAAGGGCATTGCGCGCGGCCGGAGCGTCGTGGTGCTTCAGTACGACAACGGTGTGGTGTTCGTTGCCGAGAACCCGTCCCGTGCGCTGCACAAGGTCAGCGAGATTTACGACCGGATCGCGTTCGCGGCGGTCGGGAAGTACAACGAGTTCGAGAATCTGCGTATCGGCGGCGTCCGGTACGCGGATCTGCGGGGTTACACCTACGACCGTGACGACGTGACGGCGCGTGGTCTGGCGAACGTCTATGCCCAGACGCTGGGTTCGATCTTCTCCAGTGCGGCCGAGAAGCCGTATGAGGTCGAGCTGATCGTCGCCGAGGTGGGTGCGGGTCCGGAGGACGATCAGATCTACCGGTTGCCGCACGACGGCTCGATCGTCGACGAGCACGGTTCGGTCGCGGTGGGCGGCAATGCGGATCAGATCAGCAGTTATCTCGACCAGCGTCACCGGGACGGGATGACGCTGGCGGAGGCGCTCAAGCTGGCGGTGGAGTCCCTCGCGCGGGACACCAACGGCAGTGAGCGGACGCTGACCGCGGAGCAGCTGGAGGTCGCGGTGCTGGACCGGACGCGGCCGCAGCAGCGCAAGTTCAAGAGACTGCTGGGCCGCCAGTTGTCCCGGCTGCTGGAGGCGGGGGCCGGGGCGGAGGCCTCCGATCTGACGAAGGACGAGTCCGATTCCGATGCGGAGGAGCAGGGTTCGGGGGACTGAGTTCCGCCGTTTCTCCGTGGTGCTTGCGCCGCGCGCCCCGCTGGGTCAACTGCCCGCGGGGCGCGCGGCGTTGTGTGTGGTGGAGCCGCGGGTGACGAGGTGGACGGGCAGGGCGTCGGCGGTGGGGGTGCGGCCGTCGAGGACGGTCATGAGGGCGCGCATGCCGGCTTCGCCGACGGCTTCGGCGGGGAGCCGGACGGTGGTGAGTTCGGGTTCGACGGCGGTGGCGAGGGAGAGGTCGTCGAAGCCGGTGACGGAGACGTCTTCCGGGATGCGCAGGCCGAGTCTGCGGGCGGCTTTGCAGGCGCCGGCGGCGAGGACGTCGCCGTCGCAGACGAGTGCGGTGGGGCGGGGGCCGGGGCCGGTGAGGGCGCGTTCGGCGGCCTGTCGTCCGGCGGTGACGTCGAGTGTGGCGGTTTCGGTGCGGACGACGGTGGCGCCGGGGACGGTGCGGAGGGTGTCGGCGAGGGCGCGGGCGCGTACGCGGAAGGTCCAGGAGTCGACGTCGGCTGCGAGGTGGCCGAAGTGGCGGTGGCCGAGGTCGAGGAGGTGGTGGGCGACCTGGCGCATGCCGTCGGCGATGTCGAGGTTGACGGTGGCGGAGGCTTCGGGGTGTTTGGGGTCGCTGTCGAGCATGACCAGGGGGAGGCCTCCTTCGCGGAGGGCGTCGAGGGCGTCGGCGGCCATGGAGGAGGCGATGACGCCGTCGAGGGTGGCCCGGGCGGAGGCGAAGGGGTCGCGGGCGGGGCCGGTGCCGTCGGGGGAGGGGTAGAGGAGGACGCCGATGCCGTGTTCGGCGGCGACGCGGGCGGCGCCGGTGTGGACGCGGGCGAAGATCTCGTTGGTGAGGGCGGGGACGACGAGGAGGGCGGTGCGGGTGCGGCCGAGGCGGAGGTTGCGGGCGGCGAGGTTGGGGCGGTAGCCGAGTTCGCGGGCGGCGGTGCGGACGGCCGTGGCGGTGCGTTCGGAGACGCGGCCGCGCCATTTGTCGCCCATGACCAGGGAGACCGTCGCCTGGGAGACCCCGGCTGCGCGTGCGACGTCCCGGCTGGTGGGCTTGTCCGGCACCTTGTCCGTCACGGGTGGGGTGTCCCTTTCCTGCCGACCCGCGGTTGGACCCGGGGGTTGCGGCCATGGTACGTATAACTGCTTCAGTTATACGTAAAACCAGCCGGTAACCGGCGGTTCGGCAACACAGCGTTCACGCGACCGAGCGCTGACAGGGAAGGCGGGCCATGGCAGCGGCGGGCGGCGGCTACGGCGACATGCTCAGAACGCGGTACGCGGTACGGCTGCTCACCGGGACCCTGGTGGGACGGCTGCCCAACGCCACCGCGGCGCTGGCGATCGTGCTCTTCGTCCGTGCCCAGGGCGGCAGCTACGCCCTGGCTGGCGGGCTCTCCGCCGTCTACGGCGTGGCCAACGCCGTCGGTCAGCCGCTGCTCGGCCGGGCCGTCGACCTCCGTGGCCAGCTCCGGGTGATGCTGCCCGCGTCGCTGCTGGCGGCGCTCGGCATGACGGTGTTCGCCGTGGTGGGCCTGGACCCGCTGCCGCTGGCCTACGCCGCCATGATCGTGGCGGGCTTCTTCACGCCGCCGATGGAGGGCGGGCTGCGGGCCCTGTGGCCGTCGGTCCTCAAGGGCAAGGAGGAGCGCATACACGCCGCCTACGCCCTCGACGCCGTCGCCCAGGAGTTCATCTACGTCTTCGGGCCGCTGATCGTCACGGGGCTGATCGCCTGCTGGTCCGAGGCGGGCTCGCTGTTCGTCATCAACGTCCTCGGTGTGCTCGGCACGCTGGCCGTGGTCACCTCGCAGCCCTCGCGGCAGTGGCGCAGCGAGCCGCGCGACGCGCACTGGCTGGGCGCGCTGCGCTCGCCCGGGCTGCGCGTGGTGCTGGCGGCGTTCTTCTTCATCGGTACGGCGATGGGCTCGATCGCGGTCGCGGCGGTGGCCTACGGCGACGGGCACGGTGGCGGCATGGTGTCCAGCTATCTGCTGTCGGCCGTCGGTGTCGGCGCTCTGATCGGTGGTTTCGTCTACGGGGCCCGGCAGTGGCCGGGGACTCCGGAGCAGCGGCTGCGGGTGCTCGCGGCGTCGATGGCCGTGTGCTACCTGCCGTTGTTGCTGGTGCCGGGCGTGGTGCCGATGACGGTGCTCGCGGGTGTGGCGGGTGTGTTCCTCGCGCCGTCGCTGGCCTGTGCGTTCGTGGTGGTCGACCGGCATGCGCCGCAGGGCACGGTGACGGAGGCGTTCTCCTGGCTGGTGACGTCGTTCGGCGTGGGTGCGGCCATCGGCACGGCCTTCGTCGGTCCGGCGGTCGAATACGGCGGTGCCATGGCCGGGTTCGTGGTGGCCGTGGGCGGTGGTGCGGCTGCGACGGCCGTCCTGGTCGGGGCCCGGCGCTTCCTGCAGGCTCCGGTGTCCGTCTCGACGGTCGTGGCGCGGTCGGAAAATGATCGGAACGGGGCTGTCGAACCCGGTTTCAGCGCGGAGCATCAGGCGTAGTGTTCAGGCATGGACCGCCGCATTTTCGGGCTGGAGAACGAGTACGGCGTCACGTGCACCTTCAGGGGACAGCGCCGGCTGTCCCCTGACGAAGTGGCGCGGTACCTCTTCCGCCGTGTCGTTTCCTGGGGCCGCAGCAGCAATGTCTTCCTGCGCAACGGCGCCCGCCTCTACCTCGATGTGGGCTCGCACCCGGAATACGCAACTCCCGAGTGCGACAGCGTGACCGAGCTGGTCACCCACGACAAGGCGGGCGAGCGCATTCTCGAGGGTCTCCTCGTCGACGCCGAGCGCCGCCTGCACGAGGAGGGGATCGCGGGCGACGTCTATCTCTTCAAGAACAACACCGATTCCGCCGGGAACTCCTACGGCTGCCACGAGAACTATCTCGTCGCGCGGCACGGGGAGTTCTCGCGTCTTGCGGACATTCTCATCCCCTTCCTGGTGACGCGGCAGCTGCTGTGCGGCGCGGGGAAGGTGCTGCAGACGCCGCGGGGCGCGGTCTACTGCGTGAGCCAGCGTGCCGAGCACATCTGGGAGGGTGTCAGTTCGGCCACCACGCGCTCGCGCCCGATCATCAACACCCGGGACGAGCCGCACGCCGACGCCGAGCGCTACCGCCGCCTGCATGTGATCGTGGGCGACTCGAACATGTCCGAGACGACCATGCTGCTGAAGGTCGGTGCGACCGATCTCGTGCTGCGCATGATCGAGGCGGGCACGGTGATGCGGGATCTGACGCTGGAGAATCCGATCCGGGCGATCCGCGAGGTCAGCCATGACATCACGGGCAGACGCAAGGTGCGTCTGGCCAGTGGGCGGGAGGCCTCGGCCCTGGAGGTCCAGCAGGAGTACTACGAGAAGGCCGTGGACTTCTGCGAGCGCCGCGGTATCCGCACGGGCACGGTCGAGCGGGTGCTGGAGCTGTGGGGGCGTTCCCTGGAGGCGATCCGGGACGAGGATCTGGACCGCATCGACACCGAGATCGACTGGGTGATGAAGTACCGCCTCATCGAGCGGTACCGGGCGAAGAACAACATCACGATGTCGCATCCGCGCATTGCGCAGATAGATCTCGCCTATCACGACATCCATCGCCGGCGGGGGCTGTACTACCTGCTGGAGAAGCGCGGTCAGGCGGCGCGGGTGTGCAACGACGTCAAGATCTTCGAGGGCAAGTCGGTGCCGCCGCAGACCACCCGGGCCCGGTTGCGCGGTGATTTCATCCGGCGGGCGCAGGAGCAGCGGCGGGACTTCACCGTCGACTGGGTGCATCTGAAGCTCAACGACCAGGCGCAGCGCACCGTGTTGTGCAAGGACCCGTTCCGGTCGGTGGACGACCGGGTGGAGAAGCTGATCGCCGGAATGTGAGAGTCCGGTGGTGCGTAAAGGGCACGGATGTGCGCCGGGTCCGCCGGACCCGGCGCACATCCGTGTCGGGCAGGGTTGATCGGTGCGGCACAGGCCGTAGAGTGACGGGCACTGCCCAGCGACCCCCCTAGCCCGAGTTGGACTTCATGAACCACACGAAGAACACGCGTCGCCTCGCCGCGGCTCTGGCCGTGCCCGTCCTGCTGCTCGCCGCCGCGGCGTGCGGGGGCGACGGCGGAGGATCGTCGGACGCCAAGGTCACGGTGGAGGGGAAGTTCGGCGAGCAGCCCAAGATCTCCACGCCGAAGGGCGCCAAGCCGTCGGACAAGCTGGTCGTCAAGACCCTGACCGAGGGCACGGGCGACAAGGCGGAGAAGGGCTCCTATGTCCGGCTGGACTTCGCCGGGCAGACGATGAAGGACGACAAGCCCCTCGGCGGCACGTGGACCACCCAGGACAAGTCGGGCAAGGGCCCGCGCCGGCAGATGGTCCAGCAGCTGGGCCAGCCGAGCCAGGAGATGCCGGCGAAGGTGCTGGACGCCGTGGTCGGCCAGAAGGCCGGCAGCCGGATCGAGGTCGAGGGCACCGCGAAGGCGCTCATCGGGGACCAGCTCAACCCGCAGGCCGGGGTGAAGCCCGAGGACGGCCTGGTGTGGGTGATCGACGTGGTCGGTGCGCAGAAGGTCGACTCCAAGAGCGAGGCCAAGGGCGAGCAGGCCAAGCCGGAGGAGGGCATGCCCGAGGTGAAGCCGAACTCCCAGAAGGCCGCCGACATCAGCATCCCCAAGGACACCAAGCCCCCGACGGACCTGAAGCAGCAGGTGCTGATCAAGGGCAACGGTCCGGAGATCAAGGCGGGTGACGGCCTGATCGCCCAGTACACGGGCGTGAAGTGGGAGGACGGCCAGAAGTTCGACTCCTCCTGGGACCACTCGGGCGCCACGGCCTTCCAGATCGGCACCGGTTCGGTCGTCCAGGGCTGGGACCAGGGCCTGGTGGGCAAGCACGTCGGGGACCGGGTGGAGCTGGTGATCCCGCCGAAGCTGGGCTACGAGGGCCAGGCGCAGAGCGGTCTGGACAAGAACACCCTGGTCTTCGTCGTCGACATCGTGGGCAAGGTCTGAGAACAGATCGCGATCTGCCAGAATTGCACGGCTGTCCGCAAGAACCGTTCGTAGGAGCACTTTCGTGAACATCGACAAGCCCGAGGTCGACTTCCCGGGCGGCGAGCCGCCGGCCGACCTCGAGATCAAGGACATCTGGGAGGGCGACGGGGCGGTCGCCACGGCGGGCGCCATGGTCAAGGTCCACTACGTGGGCGTCTCCTTCTCCTCGGGCGAGGAGTTCGACGCCAGCTGGAACCGCGGCACCCCGCTGCAGTTCAAGCTCGGCGCCGGCCAGGTCATCGCGGGCTGGGACAAGGGCGTCCAGGGCATGAAGGTCGGCGGCCGCCGCCAGCTGATCATCCCGCCGCACCTGGCCTACGGCGACCGCGGCGCCGGCGGCAAGATCGCGCCGGGCGAGACCCTGATCTTCGTCTGCGACCTGGTCGCCGTCTGAGACGCGTCGTGATGTGAAGGGCCCGGGGCCCGTGCCTGCGGGCGCGGGCCCTCGGCTTTTGCCGTGGCAGCGGCGAGCGGTACGGTCAGCGGTTGAGAGCACAAGTAGAGAGGGCGTCGATGGCGATTGCCAAGGCCGAGCGGCTGATGAACCTGGCGCTGTGCCTGCTGGGCACCCGCCGGCCGCTCAGCAAGCGGGAGTTGCGGGGGTCCATCGAGGCCTACCTCGAGGCGTTCGGGCCGGGCAACGGTGTCTCCGAGGGCGGCGATGACGCCTTCAACCGGATGTTCGAGCGCGACAAGGACGACCTCCGCGAACTCGGCCTGATCATCGAGACGGTGGAGAGCGCCGACGGCGACTTCGGCTACCTCGCCCGCCGGGACAGCAACCGCCTCCCCCCGGTCACCCTGGACGTCGAGGAGGCCGCCGCCCTCGGCCTTGCCGCCAAGGTCTGGCAGCAGGCCCGCCTGGCCGGTGCGGCCAGCGGTGCGCTGCAGAAGCTGCGCGCCGCCGGGATGCCGGTGGCCGAGGACTCCTACGGGCACCTCGCGCTGGAGCCGCGCATCCCCGTCCACGAGTCGGCCTTCGAGCCGCTGATGCTGGCCGCCCGCGACCGTCGGACCGTCACCTTCGACTATCGCAAGGCCAACGCCGCCCGCCCCGAGCAGCGGCACGTCGAGCCGTGGACGCTGGAGTGCTGGCGCGGCCACTGGTACCTGGCCGGCTGGGACCGCGACCGCAAGGCCGAGCGGGTCTTCCGGCTCTCCCGCATCTCCGGCCGGGTCCGCTCCCGGGCGCTGCCCTTCACCGCGCCCGTGCCCGACCACGTCACCGTGCGCGAGACGGTCGAGAGCTGGGCCGGCGAGACGGCCACCGGCACCGCCCTGATCAAGGTGCGGGCCGGGCACGGCTATCCGCTGCGCGCCCGGGCCACCGCCACCCGTGACCTGGGCGGCGGCTGGGACGAGCTGGAGATCCCCTACGGCCACGGACTGGACGCCTGGCTGGTGGAGTTCGGCCCGGACGTGATCGTGCTCGAACCGGCCGAGCTGCGGGCCGATGTGATCGACCGGCTGCGTGCCGTGGCCAAGGGCTGAGAGGAACAGGACCGACTACTCATGGCCACCAACGCCATCGACCAGACCCGGCGGATGCTGTCGCTCGTCACCTATCTGCGCGAGCGCCCCGGCGCCCGCGTCGCCGACGTGGCCCGCGCCTTCGGGATCACCGAGGACGAGCTGATCGGCGACCTCGACGTGCTGCCCATGTGCGGCACCAGCTTCCGCGGCGGCGACCTGCTGGACATCGACACCGACGGCGACCGCATCTGGTGGCACAACCCCGACGCCTCGGGCACCAGCACCGGCGAGCCGCTGCGGCTCGCGGCCGACGAGGCCACCGCGCTGCTGGTGGCCGCCCGCGCCGTCGCCACCCTGCCCGGGCTGCGCGAGGGCGACCGGCAGGCGCTGGTCCGCGCCACCGCCAAGATCGAGGCGGCGGCCGGGGAGGCCGCGGGCGCCAGCTCGCGGCTCTCGGTCAGCTTCGAGTCCGAGGGCGGCGTCTTCGCCGAGGTCGACCGGGCCATCTCCGAGCGCCGCCGGCTCTGGCTGCGCTACTACTCGCCCGCGCGCGACGAGCTCACCGAGCGCGAGGTCGACCCGATCCGGCTGTTCGCCGTGGGCCGCACCTACATGGAGGCCTGGTGCCGGCTCACGGAGGCCCGGCGCACCTTCCGACTGGACCGGGTGGCCGAGATCCGGCTGCTGGACGCGCCCGCCGACCCGCCGCCCGTCGAGCTGCGCGACCTGTCCGTGGCGCTGGTCCAGCCCGCCGCCGAGGACCCCGAGGTCGTCATCGAGGTCGGCCCCGGCGGCCGCTGGGTCGCCGAGTACTACCCGCACGACAGCGCCGAGGAGCTGCCCGAGGGCGGGCTGCGGATCACCCTGCGCGCCCCCGACCCGGCCTCGCTGCGGCGGCTGGCACTGCGGCTGGGCCGCGACGGGCGGATCGTCTCCCCGCAGGAGCTGGCGGACAGCGCGCGGGACGCGGCCCGCGAGGCCCTCGCGGGCTACGGCGAGTGAGGGGCGACGGCGGGAGGGAGCCGCGGTGAACGGTGTGAAAGGGGATGTGATGGACGGGTGCACGACGGTTGCCGCGGTCTTCAAGGCCGCCTGCCCCGACTGCCGCAGCAGCTTCGAGCTGGCCGCGGGGGCACTGCGGCTGGCGATCGGCGCCAGCGACCGCACCACCTTCTACTCCTTCACCTGCCCCGACTGCGGCTCCGCGGTGCGCAAGCCCGCGGGGGAGCGGATCGTCGCGCTGCTGACCGGCGGCGGCGTGCGGACACTGCGGCTCCACATCACCGCCTGAGCTGCCTGACCCCCGCCCGAACCGCCTGACCTGCCCGTTTCCCCCGTTAGGCTCGTCCCATGCTGTGGCCCATGATCGCCGTCGTCCTCGCCTTCTGCGGCATCGCCGTCCTCGGGGTGCTCTCCGTGCGTGTCTTCGTGGAGGTGAGGCGGCTGGCCCGGCAGGTGGCCGACAGCTCGCAGCGCATCACCCGCGCGGCCGAGGAGCTGGAGCGGGCCGCGGTCCCGCTCGCCGCGCAGACCGCCCAGGCGCTCCACCGGGACTGAAACGGCCCCCGCCCGGCGCCCTGCTGAGGCCCGGAACGGGACGGGTAGTCTGGTTCCGGTGGCCCTGGTGACGAGGCGGAGGGCCGCAACTGGGAGTATGCAGAGGGATTGCCCGGCGTTCACTGCTGCGCGTTACGATCGCTGCGGTACGTCTGGTGGACATTTGTCCGGTCAGTCGTCTGTCCCACCCCCATCCCGCTTCGGTGAGAAGGTACACGCATATGTTCGGACGGCTCGGCGCCCCCGAGATCATCCTCATCCTCGTCGTGGTCGTGCTGGTCTTCGGCTCGAAGAAGCTCCCCGACATGGCGCGCTCCCTCGGCAAGTCCGCCCGGATCCTCAAGAGCGAGGCCAAGGCGATGCGTTCCGAGGGACAGAACAACGCCTCCGCCCCGGCCGACCCGCCCGCCGACACCCAGAGCGCCCGTACCATCAAGGCTGCCCCCGGCGACGTGAGCTCCCGCCCGGTGACCGAGCCGAGCGACCGCACGACGCAGCACTGAACCGGGCAACGATCAGGACGGCGCCGTCTGCCGCCGTCTGCCGCACGAGATAGGGACGTGGGTTGGCCAACTCTGCCCGCAAGAAGGTGAAGGACCCCGAGGGCCGGATGCCCCTCGTGGAGCACCTGCGCGAGCTGCGCAATCGCCTCGCGAAGTCCGTGGTCGCCATTGTCGTGGTGGCCGTGGTGGCGGCCTTCTACTACAAGGACATCATCGAGGTCTTCAAGCATCCGATCCAGCAGGCGATCGGCTGCCAGGTCTCCTTCTCCGAGCTGTCGCAGAAGGACGCCACCAAGACCTGCGGCAACATCACCATGTCGGGCCTCGTCGGGCCCTTCACCCTCATGGTGAAGGTCTCGCTGGTCTCCGGCCTGGTGCTGTCCAGCCCGGTCTGGCTGTACCAGCTGTGGGCGTTCCTGGCGCCCGGGCTGCACAGGAACGAGAAGAAGTACGCACTGGGCTTCGTCGCCGCCGGTGTCCCGCTCTTCGGGGCCGGCGCCTACTTCGCGTACTGGGCCCTGCCCGCGGCCGCGAAGGTCCTCATCGACTTCACGCCGCAGGGCGTCACCAACCTGCTGCCGCTCGACGAGCTCATCGACCTCGTCACGCGCCTGGTGGTCGTCTTCGGCCTCTCCTTCGAGCTGCCGCTGCTGCTGATGATGCTCAACTTCGGCGGCATCCTCACCGGGCGCCGGATGCTCGGCTGGTGGCGGCCCATGGTCATGGGCGTCACGGTCTTCTCCGCGGTGGCCACGCCGACCGTGGACCCGTTCTCGATGTTCCTGCTGGCCGGCCCGATCATCGTGCTCTACTTCATCGCCGTCGGCATCGCGCTGGTCAACGACAAGCGCAAGCAGAAGGCGAACCCGGACCGCGACCTGGACGACGACGAGGCGGCCCCGCTGGACCTCACCCCGCAGTCCATCGGCGACAGCGAACCGCTGCCCGCCCTGCCGGAGCAGCCGTCCGCCGACGGCGCGCACTCCACCGGCCGGTCCGGGTACGACGACGTGACCTGACGCACAAGGCCCTGACGAGGGGCGGTCGCCGGCACCGGCGACCGCCCCTCCGCCGTTGTCCGAACTGGTGCGGCCGCCCGGTGACCAGCCGGTAGGGTCCCCGCGTGACCAGCGACATCACGCTCTTCGTCAACCCCTCCGCGGGCCGCGGCCGCGGCGCCCGCGCCGCCCGGCCCGCGGCCGCGGTGCTCCGCGACGCCGGCTTCCACGTCCGTACCGTCGTCGGCACCGACGCCCCCGACGCGCTGCGCCGCGCGCGGGAGGCGGTCGCGGGCGGGACGGGCGCACTGATCGCCGTCGGCGGCGACGGCATGGTCTCGCTCGCCCTCCAGGCCGTGGCCGGCACCCCCACCCCGCTCGGCGTGGTCGCCGTCGGCACCGGCAACGACTTCGCCCGCGCCAACCGGCTGCCCGTGCGCGACCCGGCGGCCGCCGGCCGGGCCGTCGCCCGCTCGCTCAAGGGGGACGGCGGCCGGGCCGTCGACCTGGGGCGGGTCCGAGGCCGGGCCGGGGACACCTGGTTCGGCACCGTCCTCGCCTCCGGCTTCGACTCCCGCGTCAACGACCGCGGCAACCGGCTGCGCTTCCCCACCGGGCGGCTGCGCTACGACGCCGCGATGATCGCCGAACTGGCCGCCCTGCGGCCCATCCCGTACCGGATCCGCCTCGACGACGGCCCCGAGCAGCAGCTGGAGGCGACCCTCGTCGCGGTCGGCAACGCCGACTCCTACGGCGGCGGCATGCGCATCTGCGGCAGCGCCCGCCTGGACGACGGGCTCTTCGACATCACCGTCGTCGGCCCCTGCAGCCGCTCCACCCTCCTCGCCGTCTTCCCCCGGGTCTACCGCGGCACCCACCTCGGCCACCCCGCGGTCACCGTCCACCGGGCCGCCAGGGTGACCCTGGCGGCGGACGGGATCACCGGCTACGCCGACGGCGAACCGCTGGGCCCGCTGCCGCTCACCGCCGAGACGGTGCCGGGGGCCGTGCGCCTGCTGGGGGCCGCCCGCTGAGACCCCTGCCCCTGCTGTGTTCCCCGGGGGCAGCCCCGGACCCCCGGCCGGTTGCTGTGTTCCCCGGGGGGCACCCCCCGGACCCCCGGCCGGTTGCTGTGTTCCCCGGGGGGCACCCCCCGGACCCCCGGCCCGTTAAAGATCAGGTGTCTGTCATACGTGCCCGGTAGGCTCGTAGCCAAGATGACCGACGACATGTCCCCTGCTGAGCGCTACGCCCTGGCCAGGCAGCGCGCCGCCGAGCAGGCCACTGCGCTTGCCCCGTTCCGCGAGATGTACGACTTCGAGCTGGACCCCTTCCAGATCGAGGCGTGCAAGGCCCTGGAAGCCGGAAAGGGCGTGCTGGTCGCGGCCCCGACCGGCTCGGGCAAGACCATCGTGGGCGAGTTCGCCGTCCACCTGGCCCTCACCCAGGGCCGCAAATGCTTCTACACCACGCCCATCAAGGCGCTGTCGAACCAGAAGTACAGCGACCTCGTCAAGCGCTACGGCGCCACCAAGGTCGGCCTGCTCACCGGCGACAACAGTGTCAACGCCGAAGCCCCGGTGGTCGTGATGACCACCGAGGTGCTGCGCAACATGCTCTACGCGGGCTCGACGGAGCTGATCGGCCTCGGCTACGTGGTCATGGACGAGGTGCACTACCTCTCCGACCGCTTCCGCGGCGCCGTCTGGGAGGAGGTCATCATCCACCTCCCGGAGTCGGTGACCCTGGTCTCCCTCTCCGCCACCGTCTCCAACGCCGAGGAGTTCGGCGACTGGCTCGACACCGTCCGCGGCGACACCGAGGTGATCGTCTCCGAGCACCGGCCCGTCCCGCTGTGGCAGCACGTGCTGGCCGGGCGGCGGATGTACGACCTCTTCGAGGAGAAGGAGGCCCGCGCCGGCGCCCCCGGCACGGGCCGCCGCGAGGTCAACCCCGACCTGGTGCGCCTGGCTCGCATGGAGAACAGTCGCCCCATGGGCGGCCGCGACCGCCGCCGCGGGCGGAACCTGCGCGAGGCCGACCGCGAGCGCGACCGCCGCCAGCGCAGCAGGATCTGGACGCCCAGCCGGGTCGAGGTCATCGAACGGCTCGACGCCGAGGGCCTGTTGCCCGCCATCACCTTCATCTTCAGCCGGGCCGGCTGCGAGGCCGCCGTCCAGCAGTGCCTCTACGCGGGCCTGCGGCTCAACGACGACGCGGCGCGCGCCCGGGTCCGCTCGATCGTGGAGGAGCGCTGCGCTGCCATCCCTGACGAGGACCTGCACGTCCTGGGCTACTTCGAGTGGCTGGAGGGCCTGGAGCGGGGCATCGCCGCGCACCACGCGGGCATGCTGCCGACCTTCAAGGAGGTCGTGGAGGAGCTCTTCGTCAAGGGCCTGGTCAAGGCCGTGTTCGCCACCGAGACGCTGGCGCTGGGCATCAACATGCCTGCCCGCTCCGTGGTGTTGGAGAAGCTCGTCAAGTGGAACGGCGAGCAGCACGCCGACATCACCCCCGGCGAGTACACCCAGCTGACCGGCCGCGCCGGGCGGCGCGGCATCGACGTCGAGGGCCACGCGGTCGTGCTGTGGCAGCGCGCCATGGACCCGGCCGCCCTGGCCGGCCTGGCCGGCACGCGCACGTACCCGCTGAGATCCAGCTTCAAGCCGTCGTACAACATGGCGGTCAACCTGGTCTCCCAGTTCGGGCGGCACCGCTCCCGCGAGCTGCTGGAGACCTCCTTCGCCCAGTTCCAGGCCGACAAGTCGGTCGTCGGCATCTCGCGCCAGGTCCAGCGCAACGAGGAGGGCCTGGCCGGGTACCGTGAGGCCATCGACTGCCACCTGGGCGACTTCGAGGAGTACGCGCGGCTGCGCCGCGAGCTCAAGGACCGCGAGACGGAGCTGGCCAAGCAGGGCGCCGTGCAGCGGCGGGCCGCGGCGGCGGCCGCGCTGGAGCGGCTCAAGCCCGGGGACGTCATCCACGTGCCCACCGGCAAGTTCGCCGGCCTGGCACTCGTGCTCGACCCCGGCACGGCCCCCGGCCGCACGGACCGGCACCGCGGCTTCGACCCCCACGAGGGGCCGCGCCCGCTGGTGCTCACCGCCGAGCGGCAGGTCAAGCGGCTGGCCCCGATCGACTTCCCGGTGCCGGTCGAGCCGCTGGAGCGGATGCGCATCCCCAAGTCCTTCAACCCGCGCAGCCCGCAGTCCCGGCGCGACCTGGCCTCCGCGCTGCGCACGAAGGCCGGGCACATCGAGCCGGACCGGCACCGCAAGTCCCGCTCGGCCGCCGTGGACGACACCGAGATCGCGCGCCTGCGCACCGCGATCCGGGCGCACCCCTGCCACGGCTGCGACGAGCGCGAGGACCACGCCCGCTGGGCCGAGCGCTACCACCGGCTGCTGCGCGACACGCGCCAGCTGGAGCGGCGCATCGAGGGCCGGACGAACACGATCGCCCGCACCTTCGACCGCATCTGCGCGCTCCTGACCGACCTCGGCTATCTGCACGGCGACGAGGTGACCGAGGACGGCCGCCGGCTGGCCCGCCTCTACGGTGAGCTGGACCTGCTGGCCTCGGAGTGCCTGCGCGACGGCGTCTGGGAAGGCCTCAATCCGGCCGAACTGGCCGCGTGCGCCTCGGCGTTGGTCTACGAGGCCCGGGCCGCGGACGAGGCGGTGGCCCCGAAGCTGCCGTCGGGCGCCGCGAAGGAGGCGCTCGCGGAGATGGTCCGCATCTGGGGCCGGCTGGACGCCCTGGAGGAACAGCACAAGATCAACCAGGCCGAGGGCGTCGGCCAGCGCGAGCCGGACCTGGGCTTCGCGTGGGCCGCGTACCGGTGGGCCTCCGGCCATGGGCTGGACGAGGTGCTGCGGGAGATCGAGATGCCGGCGGGTGACTTCGTGCGGTGGTCGAAGCAGTTGATCGATGTGCTGGGGCAGATCGCCGCGGCGGCGCCGGCCGGGAGTCCTGTGGCGCGGAACGCACGCAAGGCGGTTGACGGGTTGCTGCGGGGTGTCGTGGCGTATTCGTCGGTGGGGTGAGGAGGCCCCGGTCCCTCCCCCAGCTACCGCTGGGAGGTGCCCCCACTTTCGCCGTTTCTCGGGGCTCCGCCCCGAACCCCGGTCCTCAAACGCCGGACGGGCTGAAACCGCGCCCCGTCAGGGGCGCGGGGAACTGCGCGACCAGCCGCAGTCGGCCCGCAGTCGCAAAACCAGGGGGGTTGGGGGGCTTGCCCCCCAAGAAACGGCGAAAGTGGGGGCACCTCCCAGCGGTAGCTGGGGGAGGGTCAGGGGCTCCTCCTCCTGCGCCGCGTCACCAAGTACGTTGCCGCAGACGCCAGCACGGCAGACAGCACCGCGGTCCCCGCGATCACCGCCGCCAACTCGCCCAGGCCGACGCCCCCGCCGCCGTCCTCGTCCGGATCCGGTGCCGTCTCGCTCGTCCGGTCCACCGCGTCGTCGTAACTCGCGTGCGACGCACAGAAGTCCCGGTTCCCCGGGTCCATGTCGGAGGTGACGGTCAGTTCGGCGGTGTCCACCGTCTCGTCGTCCTCCTTCAACTCCACGGGGTACGTGCCCGGTTCGATGTCGCAGGGCACCATGCCGGCCACCCTGGTGTAGAGCTCGCCGTCCTTGCCCGTACGGAACCGTTTCTCCCGGAGCGTGAGCTTCTTCACGAACGCCTCCGACTCCACGGTCAGACTGCCGTGGCCCTGGTCGGCCGTCACCGTGAAGACCGTCTCCCGGCCGCGCTGGGCGGCGCTGCCCTCGTGCACCAGCGACGAGTCGCCGGAGCCGGAGTCGGGGGAGGACAGGGCGAGCGCGGCCGCGGCGGTCGCGGCCACGGCTGTCCGGGCAAGAATCATGCAGCGAGGATACGGGGCGTCAGGCGGCTGCCGGGCCTTCCTGTTCGGCCTCGACCTGCTGGTTCCACTCGCGCTTCGACGCCTGCCAGCCGTCCTCGTCGTGGCCCCGGCGCCAGTAGCCGGAGATCGACAGCCGCTCGCGCGGCACCCCGCGCTCCATGCGCAGGTGGCGGCGCAGCTCCTTCACGAAACCGGCCTCGCCGTGGACGAAGGCATGCACGTCACCCGGCGGGAAGTCGAGCGAACGCACCGCCTCCACCAGGGCCTTGCCGACCGGCGCGCCGTCGCGGTGCAGCCAGGAGACCTCCACCCCGGCGGGCAGCTGCAGCTCCTGCCGTTCCCGCTCGTCGGCGACCTCGACGAAGGCGTGGACCACGGCGCCCTCCGGCATCCGCTCCAGCGCCGCGGCGACGGCCGGCAGTGCGCTCTCGTCGCCCACGAGCAGGTGCCAGTCGGCGGCCGGGTCGGGGGCGTAGGCGCCGCCGGGGCCCAGGAAGAGGATCTCCGTGCCCGGTTCGGCGCGGACGGCCCACGGGCCGGCGAGGCCCTCGTCGCCGTGGACGACGAAGTCGACCGTGAGCTCCTGCGCCGCGCGGTCGAAGGCGCGGACCGTGTACGTGCGGGTCCGCGGCCATGCGTGGCGCGGCATGTCGCGGCGGATCGCGTCGATGTCGAACGGCTCGGGGTAGTCGACGCCCTCGACGGGGAAGAGCAGCTTGACGTAGTGGTCGGTGCACTCGCCGGCGCCGAACCCGGCGAGCTCCTCGCCGCCGAGCACCACGCGGACCATGTGCGGGGAGAGGCGCTCGGTGCGCACCACGCGGGCGCGGGTCACCTGCGATTTCTTGCGGACGGGACGCTCTGTCACGGCTGTCTCCCTGGGGCGCGATGCAACGATTGGTAAGGTGTACCTAACTTTACAGCTCACCCGGCGAGGACGGTGAGCAGCCGCTGCAGGGATCCGCCCAATCCCCAGCGCGCCGCGAGCACTTCCAGCGCATCCGGGTCGCGGGGCCCGGCCGGCAGGGCGATGTCGCACGGCGGCACCGGCACGTCGGAGGCGACCCGCACCACCGTGGGCGCCACCTCCAGGTACGGGCGGGACTCCAGCAGCCGCCTGCGCTGCGCGGGCGTCAGCCGGGACGCCGGGTCCTCCGCGGCGGCCGTGATCCCGGCGAGGTCGCCGTACGCCGCCAGCAGCTTCGCGGCCGTCTTCTCGCCGATGCCCGGCACGCCCGGCAGCCCGTCGCTGGGGTCGCCGCGCAGCAGCGCCAGGTCCGCGTACCCCGGCCCGTCCACCCCGTACTTCTCGCGCAGCACCGCCTCGTCCACGGTCTGCAGCGTGCCGACGCCCTTGACCGGGTACAGCACGCGCACGCCGCGCGCGTCGTCGACGAGCTGGTAGAGGTCGCGGTCGCCGGTGACGATGTCCACCGGGCCCCGCGCCCGCGCGGTCAGGGTGCCGATCACGTCGTCCGCCTCGTACCCCGCGGCGCCGATGCGGGCGATGCCCAGCGCGTCGAGCACGGCCTCGATCGCCGGGACCTGGGGGGAGAGGGTGTCCGGCGTCTCCTCCTCGTCCGGCCCGCCCTCGACCTCCTCGGCCACCCGGTGCGCCTTGTACGAGGGGATCAGGTCCACCCGCCACTGCGGGCGCCAGTCGGCGTCCATGCAGGCCACCAGGTCGTCCGGATGGTGGTCGGCGACGAGCCGGGCGATGAAGTCGAGCAGGCCGCGCACCGCGTTCACGGGCGTGCCGTCCGGGGCCTTCACCGACTCCGGCACGCCGAAGTAGGCGCGGAAGTACAGGGAGGCGGTGTCGAGGAGCATCAGGCGTCGCGTCACGGGTCAGATGATGCCGTATGCCACCGACATGTGAACTGGCTCACTGTTCGGTTTGACCGGAATGGCCCGGGGCAGGCGCGGTCCGTTGTACGCCCGGCCCGTCGGGGGAGGCCGGGTGCGAGCAAGTTCGACCCGAGAGGTGTATGTGATCAGGCTGCAGGCCGAGCACTTGTACAAAGTGTTCGGTAAACGACCCGAAGCCGCCGTGCCGCGGCTCAAGAGCGGCGCGAGCCGCGAGGAGCTGCGTGCGGAAGGCACCACGGCGGCGGTCATCGACGCCTCGTTCGAGGTCGAGGCGGGCCAGATCTTCGTGGTGATGGGTCTCTCGGGATCCGGCAAGTCCACGCTGCTGCGCATGCTCAACGGGCTGGAGGACACCACCGCAGGCCGGGTGCGCTACGACGGACAGGACCTGACCGCCCTGTCCCCGCGCGAGCTGCGCGAGGTCCGCTCCCGGAACATCAGCATGGTCTTCCAGCACTTCGCCCTCTTCCCGCACCGCAGCGTGCTGGAGAACGCCGGCTACGGCCTGGAGGTGCGCGGCGTGCCCCGCGCGGAGCGCGAGGAGCGGGCCACCGAGGCGCTGCACCTGGCCGGGCTGAAGGGCTGGGAGAAGTCCTGGCCCGACGAGCTCTCCGGCGGCATGCAGCAGCGCGTCGGCCTCGCCCGCGCGCTGGCCACCGACGCCGACCTGCTGCTGATGGACGAGTCTTTCAGCGCCCTCGACCCGCTCATTCGCCGCGACATGCAGGACCAGCTGCTCGACCTGCAGAGGCGACTCAAGAAGACGATCGTGTTCATCACCCACGACCTCAACGAGGCCATGCGCCTGGGCGACCGGATCGCCGTCATGCGCGACGGCCGCATCGTCCAGAACGGCACCGCCGAGGACATCCTCGTCCGGCCCGCTGACGACTACGTCGCCTCCTTCATCCAGGACGTCGACCGCTCCCGGGTCCTCACCGCCGGATCGATCATGGAGCGGACGGCCGGCGTGCCGGACGGCGCCGCGACCGTGAGCGCCGAGGCGCCCGTCGCCGAGCTGTTCGCCCCCTTCGCGTGCAACGGCGACCCGGTCGTCGTCACGGACGAGGCCGGACGGCCCACCGGCGTGGTCACCCGGGACCGCCTCATGGCGGCCCTGAGCGACCGGCCCGCGCAGCCCGCCGAGGAGGTGGCCGCCGGTGCCTAGGATCCACCTCGGAAGCTGGGCCAAGAGCGCCGTCGACTGGCTCCAGGCCCACCTCGGCGGTCTCTTCGACGCCATCAGCACCGTCCTGAGCGGCATGTACGACGGCGTGGACGCGGTGCTCGGCGCCCCCAACGCGCTGCTCATGGCCGGCATCCTCGCGGTGATCGCCTGGTGGCTGCGCGGGCTGCTCGCCGCCGTGCTCGCCTTCGCGGGCCTCGCGCTCATCGACTCCTTCGGGCTGTGGCACGAGGCCATGTCCACGCTGTCCCTCGTGCTCGTCGCGAGCGCCATCACCCTGCTGACCGCCGTGCCGCTGGGCATCTGGGCGGCCCGCAACCGGCGGGTCAGCGGAGTGCTGCGCCCCGTCCTGGACGTCATGCAGACGATGCCGGCCTTCGTCTACCTGATCCCCGGCGTGATGTTCTTCTCCATCGGCACCGTGCCGGGCCTGATCGCCACGGTCGTCTTCTCGATGCCGCCGGGCGTGCGGATGACCGAGCTCGGCATCCGCCAGGTCGACGGCGAACTCGTCGAGGCGGCCAAGGCGTTCGGCACGCCGCCGCGCGAGACCCTCACCCGGGTCCAGCTGCCGCTGGCGCTGCCCACCATCATGGCGGGCGTCAACCAGGTCATCATGCTCGCGCTGTCCATGGTCGTCATCGCCGGCATGGCGGGCGCGGGCGGCCTCGGCGAGGCCGTGTACGCGGCCGTCACCCAGGTCGACATCGGCCGCGGCGTGGAGAGCGGCCTCGCCGTCGTCGTCCTCGCCATGTACCTGGACCGGATGACGGGCGCGCTCAGCCGCCGGGTCTCGGCGCTGGGCCGCCGGGCCGCCGCGGCGCAGGGTGCCGTGGGCCTCTCGCGCTCCGCGAGCGTCCTGCGCTACCGGCCCGGCACGGCCGTGGCCACCGTGGGCGTCGTCGTCCTCGCACTCGTCGCGGGCGGCATGCGGATCGCCGGCGGCGACGGCGGCAGGGACACCGTGGCCGCGGGCAAGAATGTCGGCCAGGGCAAGACCGTGAAGCTCGGCTACTTCCCGTGGGACGAGGCCGTCGCCTCGACCTACCTGTGGCAGAACATCCTGGAGGACCGCGGCTACAAGCCGGACGTCAAGCAGCTCGACCCCGGGCCGCTCTACACGGCGCTGGCCCAGGGCCAGATGGACGTCCAGTTCGACTCGTGGCTGCCCACGACGCACAAGCAGTACATGGACCGCTACGGCGACAAGCTCTCCGACCTCGGCTCCTGGTACGGGCCGACCTCGCTGGAGCTGACCGTGCCGTCGTACGTGAAGGACGTCAACTCCCTGGCCGATCTCAAGGGCAAGGGCTCGGAGTTCGGCGGGCGGATCGTCGGCATCGAGGCCAGCGCCGGGATGATGGGCAAGCTCAACGACAAGGTGCTCAAGGAGTACGGCCTGGACGGCGAGTACAAGGTCGTCTCCTCCTCGACGGCCACGATGCTGGCCGACCTGGACCGGGCCATCAAGAAGAAGGAACCCGTCGTGACCACCCTGTGGTCGCCGCACTGGGCCTACGGCACCTACGACCTGAAGAAGCTCAAGGACCCCAAGGGCGCCTGGGGCGAGGGCGAGCAGATCCACGCGGTGGGCAAGAAGGACTTCGCCAAGGACTTCCCGAAGATCGCGGAGTGGGTGAAGAACTTCAAGATGTCGGAGAAGGACCTGTCGTCGCTGGAGGCGGAGATCCAGAAGGGCGGCAAGGGCAAGGAGAAGGAGTCCGCGCGCCGATGGCTCGACGCGCGGCCGGGGCTTGAGGACAAGATCGCGCCGGTGCGGTAGGGCCCTGCGGGGGCGCCCCGCAGGGGGCGCCCCGTCAGGGGCGCGGGGCTGTTCACATATGCGGCTCCGCCGCGTGGGCGCGACCAGGCGCCCCGTAAGGGGCGCGGGGAACTGCGCGACCAGCCCCCACCGGCCTGCAGCCGACGCACTGCCCTGAGGGCCCGGGGCGAAGCCCCGGGTACGTCGGCTGCGGGCGCGTCGTGGCTGGTCGCGCAGTTCCCCGCGCCCCTTACGGGGCGCATCATCACCCCATGACCATCCGCCGCGTCGTGTCCCTGGTCCCGTCCCTCACCGAGGCGGTAGCCGCCACCGCACCCGAACTCCTCGTCGGTGCAACCGACTGGTGCGACCACCCCGCAGACCTGGACGTCGTCCGTGTCGGGGGCACCAAGAACCCCGACATGGCCCGTATCGCGCGCCTCGCGCCCGACCTCGTCATCGCCAACGAGGAAGAGAACCGCGCCCCGGACCTGGCCGCCCTGCGGGCCGCGGGGCTGACCGTTCTCGTCACCGAAATCCGCACGCTGGACCAGGCGTTCAGAGAACTGGAACGCGTCCTGGTGGACGCCTGCGGACTGCCGCGCCCCGCCTGGCTGGACGCAGCCCGCACCGCCTGGCACCAACTGCCGCCCGCAGGGCCCCCGGTGCGGGCCGTCGTACCGGTCTGGCGCCGGCCCTGGATGCTCCTCGGCCGCGACACCTTCGCGGGCGACCTCCTCGCCCGCCTCGGCGTGGTCAACGTCCTTGCCGCGCACGCCGAGCGCTATCCCCGCGTCCCCCTGGACGAGCTCAACGCATCAGGTGCGGAGCTGGTCGTCCTGCCCGACGAGCCCTACCGCTTCACGCACGACGACGGCCCCGAGGCGTTCCCGGGGCTGCCGTCCGCGCTCGTCAGCGGGCGTCATCTCACGTGGTACGGACCGTCGCTGGCACAGGCACCAGCGGTGCTGGGGCGGGCGCTGCGAGCAGCCGTCCGCTGACCAGCCCGGCCAGCGTGCGGGTCCCGGCCACCGCCCAGGCGGTCACCAGCAGCACGTACAGGGCTGCGGCCAGCCAGGTGAAGGCGTGCAGTCCGGTGTGGCGGCCCAGTGCGGCTGCGCCCGTGACGCAGGTGCCGACGGGGAAGGTGAACGCCCACCAGGTCATCGCGAAGCCCATGCCCTGCCGGAAGGCCCGTACCGTCATCGCCACGGAGATCAGCAGCCACAGCACGGCGAAGCCGATCACGGGGACGCCGTAGAGCACGGCGAACGCGGCGGTGGCGGAGGCGTACGGGCCGCCCGCGGTGGCGTCGGCGAGGTTGTTGACGGCTGTCACGGACTGGCCCAGCGGGCCCAGCACCAGGAACAGCGCCGGGGTGAGGGCGAGCGGCAGCGGCCCGTGGTGGACCAGCCGCGAGAAGACCAGCGGCAGGATGAGGAGGACGGTCAGCAGGCTCATGCCGAACAGGGCGTAGCAGCCCAGCGTCATCGCGTCCCGCCACTGCCCGGCCGGCAGGTGCGGTACGAGCGCGGGGCCCAGCGCGGCGGACACCATCGGCGCCACCACGGGCAGCAGCCACACCGGGGAGGCCTGGCCCGGCTCGATGCGGTGCCGGGTCACCATCAGGTACGGCACGCCGGCCGCGGCGACCAGGCCGACGACGGTGCCGGCAGTCCACAGCACGGCGTCGGCGGCCACGGCCGGGCCCTGCCCGATCACGCCGGATCCGACGGAGAGGGTGGCGCCGCCCACGGCGAGGAGGGCCATGGCCAGGCAGCCGTAGAAGGGGGCGACGGCGGGGTCGTCCAGGTGCCGGCGGGCCTGGTCGGTGTGGCGGGTCCAGTGCACGGCCCGGGCGGTCAGGAGCGTCAGGAGCATCAGCGCTGCCAGTGCCCAGACGGCTTCGTACGCGCCGCGCAGTCCGGGCGCGTGCAGCGGGAGGGCGGCGCCGGCCGCGGCGACGATCGCCGTGCCCATGACCGAGGCGTACCAGTTGGGGCCGAGGTGTCTCATGGGTTCACGGTCTCCCGAGGCCGGGGCTCCCACCAGGGACGTTGTAGCTATGACGGCATAAGCTGGAGTTATGAGCGAGGGGAACGGTCCACAGGCGCCGCTGGCGCACCGGGTGCCCGACTTCGGGGCGCTGGAGCTGCTGCTCGCCGTGGCCCGGCTGGGCAGCCTGGGGCGGGCGGCGCGGGAGCTGGGCATCACCCAGCCCGCGGCCAGCGGGCGCATCCGCAGCATGGAACGGCTGCTCGGCGTGGCCCTCGTGGAGCGCTCGCCGCGCGGCTCGCGGCTGACGGACGCCGGGGTGCTCGTCACCGACTGGGCACGGCGGATCGTGGAGGCGGCCGAGGCCTTCGACGCCGGGGCACAGGCGCTGCGGGGGCGGCGCGACTCGCGGCTGCGGGTGGCGGCGAGCATGACGATCGCCGAATATCTGTTGCCCGGCTGGCTGGTCGCACTGCGCGCGGAGCGGCCCGGCACGGCGGTGTCGCTGCTGGCCGGAAACTCGGCGGCGGTGGCGGAACGGCTGCTGGCGGGGGAGGCGGACCTGGGCTTCGTCGAGGGCCTCGACGTGCCGGCCGGGCTCGACGGGGTGGTCGTGGGACACGACCGGCTGGTGGTGGTGGCCCCGCCGGGACATCCGTGGGCACGGCGCCGGTCCCCGCTGGGGGCAGGGGAGCTGGCGGCGACCCCGCTGATCCTGCGGGAGCGGGGGTCGGGGACGCGGCAGGTGCTGGATGCGGCGCTGGGGGGCGTGACGGCTGCGCCGCTGCTGGAGTTGGCGTCGACCACGGCCGTGAAGTCGGCCGTGGTGGGCGGTGCGGGGCCGTCGGTGCTGAGCGAGCTGGCGGTGGGGGAGGAGTTGGCCTCGGGGCGGCTGGTCGAGATCCAGGTGGCGGGGCTCGCTTTGCGGCGGGCGCTGCGGGCGGTGTGGCCGCACGGTCAGCGGCCGACGGGGCCGGCGCGTGATTTGCTGGGGTTGACGCGCGCGGGTCCCGCCACTAGCCGTTTCGCCCCCGGCTGACGCCGGGGTGGTGGCGGGGCCCGGTGCCCGTCCGGGGCAGGCGCCTATGTGGCGGTCAACTCCACCAATGTTGTTTCCCAGGTCCGATGTGTGGTCTCTCGGTAGCCGGTGTGGGAGGGGTTGGTGTCCGAGTGCCGCTTGGCCCAGTCAAGGGCGGTTTCGAGTCGTCCGCACGGCCCGGAGTTCTTGGCGCAGGATGCGCAGCACAGCTCGTGTGACACCAGGGGATTGCCCGGCACCTTGGGGCGCCGCCGCCCTGCGCAGGCGCACATCATCGCGACAGGCCCGTGGTGGTGAAGATTTGCGTCCGCAGAAGCCGGAATGTCCGTCATGGGACCCGCTGGTTGAGCGGCAGCAACTGCGGGCGCAATGACTGCTTCGACGTCACGCCACTCCAGCCCGCCGAGCCCGGCAGCGATCCGGGGTATTGCGATGCTGCGCACTCCGTGTTCGGCAGCGTGCGTCAACATGAGCTTGACCGACGATACAACTGCCGTCAATTCGGCGCGTGTACACCAGTGCGCCTGCGGGTCCAGGTGCGACGTGATCCGATCGCTCTCGTCGAACTCTCCTGGCTGGAGGAGTTGGTCTGTGAGCAGAGGCCCTAAGGGGTCCTTCCGTGGTTGATGATGCGGCCGGGGGCGTCACCCGCGCCTCACCCCCTCGCCGCCTCCACCACCCCCCGCACCAGCCCGTACTCGTCCCCCACCTCCGGGTGCCACTGCACCCCCACCGCGAACGCGGCGCCCGGCAACTCCACCGCCTCCACCGTCCCGTCCTCCGCATGCGCCGAGGCGACAAGCCCCTCCCCGAGCCGCGCCACCCCCTGATGGTGATGCGTCGCCACCGCCGAGCCCTTCACCAACGTCGCCGTCCGTGTTCCCGGCACCACCGTGACCGCATGCTCCCTGAACGCCCCCACCACCGGGTTGTGCCCCTCGTGCCCCACCTCGTCCGGCAGGTGCTGGCACAGCGTGCCCCCCGCGTGGACGTTCATCAGCTGCATGCCCCGGCAGATGCCCAGCACCGGCACACCCTGCTCCAACGCCGCCTCCAGCAGCGCCAGTTCCCAGCGGTCCCGTTCCGGTACGGGTGTGCCCGCACGCGGATGCGGTTCCTCCCCGTACAGGGCCGGGTCCAAGTCCTCGCCGCCCGCCAGGACGAGCCCGTCCAGGCGGCGCAGCAACGGGCCGGCCGCCGTGGGGTCGTCCGGCGGCAGCATCGCCACCAGGCCGCCGCCGCGCCGGACGTACTGCGGGTACGCGTCCGGCAGCAGTGCCGCCGGGAGGTCCCACGCGACGCCCCAGCGGGCCCGGCACAGGTAGGTGGTGACGCCGATGAGGGGCTGAACGGGCATGTTCTGCACGGTCCTTTCGATTGCGCGGGTCATTCGAGTTCCGCCTCCGCCGCCGCCAGCGCCGCGAACTCCTCCTCGGGTGCGTTCGCCACCAGCCGGTGGCGGCTGTAGAACCCGAAGTAGGCCGCCGCGACCGCGTAGACGCCCAGTGCGATGAAGGCTGCCGTCGTGTCCACCAGGAACGTGGCCACCAGCGCCGAACAGGCCAGCAGGAAAGCCGCCGTCGATGTCACCGTGCCGCCGGGTGTGCGGTACGGGCGCGCCAGCCCCGGCTCCCGGCGGCGCAGCACGATGTGGGAAAGCGACATCAGGGCGTACGAGATGGTGGCGCCGAAGACCGCGACGTTGAGCATGCGCGCCCCGTCCCCGGTCGCCGCGGCGAGGGCGAAGCCCAGGGTGCCCGGTACCAGCAGGCCGAGCCAGGGGGCCTTGCGGCGGCTGGTGAGGGAGAGGAAGCGGGGGAGGTAGCCGGCCCGGGAGAGGGCGAACAGCTGGCGCGAGCCGGCGTAGATGAGGGAGAAGAAGGAGGCCACCAGGCCCGCCAGGCCGGCGTAGTTGACGATCCTGCTCAGGGTGGTGGCGTGCCCGTCCGGCTGCAGCGCGGTGACCAGCGGGTTGCCCGCGTCCTTGATCGCGTCGGCGCCGCCCGCCCCGCCGGCGGCGACGAACGTGAGCAGGGCGAGGAGCAGCAGGATGCCCATGGACGTGGCCATCGCCTTCGGGAGCGTGCGCGCCGGGTCCTTCGTCTCCTCCGCGGCCAGCGGCACCCCCTCGACGCCGAGGAAGAACCACATGCCGAACGGGAAGGCCGCCCAGATGCCCAGCACCCCGAACGGCAGCCAGGAGGAGGCCCCGAGGGCGGAGTGGTCGACGGGGATGTCGTTCAGGCGTCCGGCGTCGAAGTGCGTGAACGCCCCGGCGGCGAACACCAGCAGTGCGGCGACCGCGATGCCGGTCACGACGAAGGAGAAGCGGAGTGCCTCGCCCACGCCCCACAGGTGGATGCCTATGAAGACGGCGAAGCAGGCCAGGTAGACGGGCCATCCGGAGGTGAGCCCGAACAGGTGCAGTGAGGCGACGTAGTCGCCGATGAAGATGGAGATGGCAGCCGGTGCCAGGACGTACTCGATGAGGATTGCCGTCCCCGTGAGGAAGCCGCCCCACGGGCCGAGCGCACGCCGGGCGAAGCCGTAACCGCCGCCCGCCGTGGGCAGGATGGCGGCCAGTTCGGCGAGGGCGAAGACCATGCAGGTGTACATCACGCCCATCAGGGCGGCTGCCGCGGCGAGTCCGCCGAACCCCCCGTGCGCCAGGCCGAAGTTCCAGCCGGAGTAGTCACCGGAGACGACGTAGGCCACGCCGAGGCCGGTGAGCAGCAGGGGGCCGGCGCTGCCCCGGCGCAGGGTGCGTTTCTCCAGGTACGCATCCTCGGGGGCGGGCGGACAGGCGGGCGCAGTGCGATCGGCCATGAGCCGCTCCTTCGGGCAATGGTTTTGCGCCATACCTTTGCCGGGCGGGCAGCAGAAAGGCAACCCCCCTGCGTTAATCCCGCGTAACTCCGGCCGTCGCGCCGTCGCGCCGTCACGCCAGAAACCCCCGCAGCAGCGCCGCCGTGCCGCAGCAGTGCTCCCGCATCACCTCGCGCGCCTGGTCCGCGTCCCCCTCCAGCACCGCCGCCACCAGTGCGGTGTGCTGGCGCTGCGAGTGCTCCAGGTTCCGCACCAGCAGGGGGATGCAGTCCAGCAGGTCGTTGACCGTGGCGCGCACGGCAGCGTACTGCGCGGCCAGCGAGGGGGAGCCCGACAGTTCGGCCAATGTCAGATGGAGCCTGGTGTCCAGGCGGCGGTAGTCGTGCAGGGGCGCGTCGTGCGTGGCGGCCAGCGCCTCCTCCAGGCGGTGCGCCTGTTCCCCGGTCAGCCCGTGCGTCGCGCACAGCCCGGCCGCGCCCGTCTCCAGCACCTCGCGGAAGCGCAGCGTGTCCTCGACGTCCACCGCCGCGACCCGGCGCCGCAGTTCGGCCTCGCCGTGGGCCGCGGGCCGGGCCAGTACGAACGTGCCGCCGTAGCGGCCGCGCCGGCTCTCCACCAGCCCCTGGTCGTGGAGCACCTTCAGCACCTCGCGCAGCGTCACCCGGCTGATGTGCAGCAGGTCGGCCAACTCCCGCTCGGCGGGCAGCCGTTCGCCCTGCGCGACCAGGCCCAGGCGCAGGAGCTGGAGTATCTGCTGCAGGGCCTCCTCGAAGCCGTTGCCCGCACGGACCGGCCGCAGCACCGGCGCCAGCCGCTCCGCCGCATCCGCATCCTCGTTCATCGGACCCCTTCCCAATCAATGGTCTACCGGCCTACCTTAAGACCTCCGGTCGCACCGCCGAAGGCCCGACAGGGAGGCACCACCGTGGCAGACCGCACACCCCCGCTCGCCGTCGAGGAACTACGCCGGCTCGTCGACACCGGGGAGATCGACACCGTCGTCCTCGCCTTCACGGACATGCAAGGACGGCTCCAGGGAAAGCGGTTCGCCGCCCGGTTCTTCCTCGACGACGCCCTCGACCACGGCACGGAGGGCTGCAACTACCTCCTCGCCGTGGACACCGACATGAACACCGTCGACGGCTACGCCATGTCGTCCTGGGAGCACGGCTACGGCGACTTCGCCCTGCACGGGGACCTCGCCACCCTCCGCCGCACCCCCTGGAACCCCGGCACCGCCCTGCTCACCGCCGACCTCGCCTGGCACGACGGCTCGCCCGTCCTCGCCTCCCCGCGGCAGATCCTGCGCCGCCAGCTCGACCGGCTGGCCGAGCACGGATGGACC
Source organism: Streptoverticillium reticulum (assembly GCF_047456005.1). Lineage (NCBI taxonomy): Bacteria > Bacillati > Actinomycetota > Actinomycetes > Kitasatosporales > Streptomycetaceae > Streptomyces > Streptoverticillium reticulum. The sequence continues at coordinate 6,617,032 of NZ_CP179755.1, forward strand.
GCGTACGCGGGCACGGAGCTGGAGTTCATGGTCTTCCGGGACACCTACGAGCAGGCCTGGAACCGCGGTTACCGCGACATGACCCCCGCCAACCAGTACAACTGCGACTACTCCGTCCTCGGCACCGGCCGCGTCGAGCCCCTGCTGCGCCGCATCCGCAACGAGATGGGCGCGGCCGGCATGACCGTCGAGTCGGCCAAGGGCGAGTGCAACCTCGGCCAGCACGAGATCGCCTTCCGCTACGCGGACGCCCTCACCACCTGCGACCAGCACGCCGTCTACAAGACCGGTGCCAAGGAGATCGCGGCCCAGGAGGGCATGGCGCTCACCTTCATGGCCAAGTACGACGAGCGCGAGGGCAATTCCTGTCACATCCACCTCTCGCTGCGCGACGAGGCCGGGCACCCCGTCCTGGCCGACGACGGCGGCCCGTACGGCATGTCCCGCGTCATGCAGCACTTCCTGGCCGGACAGCTCGCCGCCCTGCGGGACTTCACCCTGCTCTACGCCCCCAACATCAACTCCTACAAGCGCTTCCGCCCCGGCTCCTTCGCCCCCACCGCCGTGGCCTGGGGCCCCGACAACCGCACCTGCTCCCTGCGCATCGTCGGCCGGGGGCAATCCCACCGCTTCGAGAACCGGCTGCCGGGCGGCGACGTGAACCCCTACCTCGCCGTCGCCGGCATGGTCGCCGCCGGGCTGTACGGCATCGAGCACGAGCTCGAACTCCCCGAGGTGTGCACGGGCAACGCGTACGCGGGCGACGCCGTGCACGTCCCGGCCACCCTGCGCGAGGCGGCCGAACTGTGGGAGGCCAGCCCGATAGCCCGCGCCGCCTTCGGCGACGACGTGGTCGAGCACTACCGGCACATGGCCCGCGTCGAGCAGGAGGCCTACGACACCGCCGTCACGGACTGGGAGCGGTTCCGCTCCTTCGAGCGCTTGTAAAGGAACCAAGGTGCACCAGCACGAGATCGTCAACCCGGCGACCGAGGAGACCGTCGCCGTCGTCCCCGGCACCTCTCCCGAGGAGGTGGACGCAGCTGTCCGCCGCGCCGCCGCCGCACAGCGCCACTGGGCGGCCCTCGCCCCCGGCGACCGCGCCCGCGCGCTGCGCCGCTTCGCCGCGGCCGTGGACGGGCACCTGGAGGAACTCGCCCTCCTGGAGGTCCGCGAGGCGGGCCATCCCGTCGGCAACGCCCGCTGGGAGGCGGGCAACGTCCGCGACCTGCTCGACTACGCGGCCGGGGGAGTGGAACGGCTCCTCGGCGCCCAGATCCCCGTCGCCGGCGGCCTGGACGTCACCTTCCACGAGCCGCTGGGCGTCGTCGCCGTCATCGCCCCCTGGAACTTCCCCATGCCCATTGCCGCGTGGGGCTTCGCCCCCGCGCTGGCCGCCGGGAACGCGGTGCTCGTCAAGCCCGCCGAGACCACCCCGCTGACCGCCCTGCGGCTGGCCGGACTCGCCCTGGAGGCAGGGCTGCCCGAAGGGCTCCTCCAGGTCCTGCCCGGGGCCGGGCCGGTCACCGGCAACGCCCTGGTCGAGCACCCCGGCGTCGCCAAGGTCGTCTTCACCGGCTCCACCGCCGTCGGGCGGCAGATCATGGCCAAGTGCGCGGCGGACGTCAAACGCGTCACCCTCGAACTCGGCGGCAAGAACCCGAACATCGTCTTCGCCGACGCCGACCTCGAACGCGCCGCGGCCGCCGCCCCCGGCTCGTTCCTCGACAACACCGGCCAGGACTGCTGCGCCCGCAGCCGCATCCTCGTCCAGCGCTCCGTGTACGACCGCTTCATGGAGCTGCTGGAGCCCGCGGTGCTGTCCTTCGTCACCGGCGACCCCGCCGACCCCGGCACGCAGATGGGCCCGCTCGTCTCCGCCGCGCACCGCGAGCGCGTCCGCTCCTACGTCCCCGAGACCGCGCCCGCGGCCATCCGCGGCAACGCACCGGCGGGCAAGGGCTATTGGTATCCCGCGACCGTGCTGGAGGGCCGCCCGGAGGACCGTGCCGCGGTCGAAGAGGTCTTCGGGCCGGTGGCCGTCGTCATCCCCTTCGAGGACGAGGAGGAGGCGGTACGCCTCGCCAACGCCACCGAGTACGGGCTGTCGGGCTCGCTGTGGACGCGGGACGTCGCCCGCGCCCTGCGCGTCTCGCGCGCCGTCGCAGCGGGCAACCTCTCCGTCAACTCCCACAGCAGCGTGCGCTACTGGACGCCCTTCGGCGGCTTCAAACGCTCCGGCCTGGGCCGCGAGCTCGGCCCCGACGCCCTGTCCGCCTTCACCGAGACCAAAAACGTCTTCATCAGCACGGAGGAGAGCAAGTGACCGACCAGACCTCCCCTGGTACCCCCGTCTGCCGCCGCCTCGTGGGCCGCACGGCCGTCGTGACCGGAGCCGGCAGCGGCATCGGGCTGGCCGCCGCGCGGCGGCTCGCCTCCGAGGGCGCGCACGTCGTCTGCGCCGACATCGACGAGAAGGCCGGCAAGGCCGCCGCCGAGGAGGTCGGCGGCCTGTTCGTCAAGGTCGACGTCACCAGCCCGGAGGAGGTCGAGGCGCTGTTCAAGGCCGCCTTCGACACCTACGGTTCGGTCGACGTCGCCTTCAACAACGCCGGGATCTCCCCGCCCGACGACGACTCCATCCTCACCACCGGCCTCGACGCCTGGAAGCGCGTCCAGGAGGTCAACCTGACCTCCGTCTACCTCTGCTGCAAGGCCGCCCTGCCGTACATGCAGCGCCAGGGCCGCGGCTCCATCATCAACACCGCCTCCTTCGTGGCCGTCATGGGCGCCGCCACCTCACAGATCAGCTACACCGCCTCCAAGGGCGGCGTGCTGGCCATGTCCCGCGAACTGGGCGTGCAGTTCGCCCGCGAGGGCATCCGCGTCAACGCGCTGTGCCCGGGGCCGGTGAACACCCCGCTGCTGAAGGAGCTGTTCGCCAAGGACCCGGAGCGGGCGGCGCGCCGGCTCGTGCACGTGCCCGTGGGCCGGTTCGCCGAGCCCGAGGAGATCGCGTCCGCCGTGGCCTTCCTCGCCAGCGACGACTCGTCCTTCGTCAACGCCGCCGAGTTCCTCGTGGACGGAGGCATCGCGGGCGCCTATGTGACCCCGCTGTAGGGTCCATGATCGGATACGGAACCGGCCGTCCGGTCGGTTCCGGTGTCCTGCCCTGCCCGTTTCCTGCACCGAAGAGTTCTGATGCGCAAGAAGACCGCCATAGTCGTCGGCCTCGCTGCCGCCGCGACCCTCGCCGCCCCCCTGCCCGCCGGAGCGGCCCCCGCCCACGGCACGCTGGCCGCGTGCCCGCAGCTCGACAAGAGCCTCGCCTGGTTCGGCGACAACCGCGCCAAGCTGCAGAAGATGATCGACGAGCGCGGTACGTGCTCCGGCCAGGGCGGCCCCCGTCCCGTCGCCGCCTTCGACTGGGACAACACCGTCGTCAAGAACGACATCACCGACGCCACGCTCGCCTGGGCGCTGCAGCACGACAAGATCCTGCGGCCGAAGTCCTGGAAGGACACCAGCAAGTGGCTGACCCCGGCCGCCGACGAGGCCCTCACCCGGGCCTGCGGCACCGCCGTGCCGGCCGGCCGCCCGCTGCCCACCTCCCGCAACACCGCCTGCGCCGACGAGATCTTCGAGATCCGCGAGAAGTCGCAGACCATGAGCGGCGCCGCCGCCTTCGCCGGTGACTGGAACCACCGCCGCACCGTGCCCGCGTACGCCTGGATCCCGCAGCTCTTCGCCGGGCACACCCCCTCCGCCCTGACCTCCTTCGCCCGCAAGGCCCGTGCGGAGCAGCTGGCCGCTCCCGTCGGCAGCACGCAGACGGTCGGCACGCACAAGCTCGCCGGGTACGTGCGCTACTACGAGCAGCAGAAGGACCTGATCCGCACGCTCAAGGCGGCCGGCTTCGACGTCTACATCGTCTCGGCCTCGTCCGAGCCGATCGCCGAGGCCTGGTCGGGCGGCGTGGGCATCGACCGCAAGCACACCATCGGCATCCGCAGCATCGTCCAGAAGGGCCGCCTGACCGCCGGCATCCGCGGCTGCGGCGACGTGCCGGACGGGAAGGGCGAGGCCCTGCCGTACATGGACGGCAAGCGGTGCCTGATCAACCAGGAGATCTTCAAGATCAAGGGCGCGAAGGCGTGGGAGCGGCAGGACGCCGCGCACCGCATCGCCCTCGGCGCCGGGGACGCGGACACCGACGTGACCTTCGTCGGCGACGCGACCGGCGCGCACGTCGCGATCAACCGGAACAAGGCCGAGCTGATGTGCCGGGCGTACGACGACGCGGACGGGCGCTGGGTGACGAACCCGATGTTCATCGACCCGATGCCGCGCAAGTCGGGCGCGTACCCGTGCGCGACGAGCGCGTACACCGCGCCGGACGGTTCGCACGGGCCGGTGCGGCGGGCGGACGGTTCTGTGGTGCCGGACCAGGTGGACAGGGCGTTCTGACGCCGTCAGGGGTGCCCCGTCAGGGGCGCGGGGCTGTTTCGATGTGCGGCTCCGCCGCGTGGGCGCGACCAGGTGCCCTGTAAGGGGCGCGGGGCTGTTTCGATGTGCGGCTCCGCCGCGTGGGCGCGACCAGGTGCCCTGTAAGGGGCGCGGGGAACTGCGCGACCAGCCCCCACCGGCCCGCGGTCGACGCACTACCCCTGGGGTCCGGGGCGAAGCCCCGAGCACTTCGGCTGCAGGCGCGTCGTGGTTGCTCGCGCAGTTCCCCGCGCCCCTGACGGGGCGCTCACAAGAACGTGCGGCCCTCGCCGCGATACGTCGGCACCGTCTCCGTCACCCGGTCCCCGTCCACCAGGTGCAACACGGCGAAACGCTCGCACAGTTCGCCCGCCTTGGCGTGCCGGAACCACACCTTGTCGCCGATCAGCAGGTCGTCGGCCGCCTGCCCCAGCAGCGGCGTCTGCACCTCGCCCGCGCCCTCCTGCGGGGCGAGGCGCAGGCCCGCCGGGAGGTGCGGGACCGGCAGCCGGTCGCGGCCCGGCGCGCCGGAGGCGGGGTAGCCGCCGCCGAGCACGGTCACCACGCCCACGCCCGGGCGGCGCACCACCGGCAGGGCGAACAGGGCCGCCGGGCGGCCGTGGAAGGACGTGTAGTCGTCGAAGAGGCGCGGGACGAACAGCCCCGACCCCGCGGCGACCTCCGTCACCGCCGCCTCGGCCGCGGTGTGCTGCACGCTGCCCGTGCCGCCGCCGTTCACGAACTCCAGGTCCACCACCGCCCGGACCGCCGCCACGGCCTCCGCCCTGCGGACCGCGAGCTCCCGGCGGGCGGCGGCCTGCACCAGCCGCACGGCCCGGGCCCGTACCGGGTGCCCGGCCGGGGCGTCGCCGACGCCGGCCACGTGCGCCTCGTACGCCATCAGCCCCACCAGCCGCACGCCCGGCCGGCGCCCGACGGAGCGCGCCAGCTCCGCCAGGCGCTCCGGGTCGCGCACCGGGGAGCGCAGCGCCCCCAGCCGCACCCGGCCGCCGAGCAGCTGCAGCGAGGTGTCCAACTCCAGGCAGACCCGCACCTCTTCGCGCCCCGCACGGGCGGCCTCGACCAGGGCGAGCTGGGCCGGGTCGTCGATCATCACGGTCACCGCACGCGCCAGCCTCGCGTCCGAGGTCAGCTCCGCGAAGCCCGCCCGGTCCGCCGACGGGTAGGCCAGCAGCACGTCGTCGACGCCCGAACGCGCCAGCCACAGCGCCTCGGCGAGCGTGAAGGCCAGCACCCCCGCGAACCCGTCCCGGGCCAGCACCCGCTCCAGCAGCGCCCGGCAGCGCACCGACTTGCTCGCCACCCGCACCGGCTTGCCCCGCGCCCGGCGCACCAGGTCGGCGGCGTTGGCGTCGAAGGCCCGGAGATCGACCACGGCCAGCGGCGCGGTCAGACCGCCCGTGGCCCGGTCGTAGCGGGCCCGGTCGGCGGTGGAGCCGGTGACGCGGGGAGCGGTCGCTAACGGCATGGGCGCAGCTTGCCAGAGCCGATCACCGCTGACCAGGGGCCGGGAGAGGGCGGATGGCCGGGGCCGCCGGAGGACCCGTAGAGTGGCGCGGACGCCCGGCCGCGGAGCCGTGGCGGCGAGATGTCGTGATACGAACCGGCCTGCCCCGAAAGGCGATCGGGCGATACGGCGAGCCGGTTCGCGAGGGGGAGCGCACAGGGTGAGCACCGAAGCGGACGCCCCGCCCTGCCCGACGGCACCGCTGGGGGCACCGCTGGGGGCACCCCCAGCGGTAGCTGGGGGAGGTAGCTGGGGGAGCATCCCGCCGTACCCCGCCCGCCCGCCGCGGCGCACCACCGGGCGCACCGTCGCGGCGGCCGTGTGCGCGGTGCTCGGCACGGGGCTCATCGCCGGGGCCCTCGCCGGGAGTTGGCTCGTGGACGGGCCGGACGCGCCCTCCGCCGCCGAGGCCGCCTACGCGCACGGCGCCACCCGCTGGCAGGAGGAGCCCGTCGACCGCCTCTTCCCCCCGGCGATCCACAGCGACGCGGCGGGACCCGGCGGCGCCGCCCGCGACTGGACGCGCCTCGGAGTCGCCCCCGACGGCGGCTGCACCGACGCCTTCGACCCGCTGCTGGCCCGGGCCCTGGCCCCGGCCGGCTGCCGGCGCCTGCTGCGCGCCACATACGCCGACGCCACCTCCACCCGCGTCACCACGGTCGGCCTCCTGATCACGGACACCGGCCGGGCGGGCATGCGCGCCCTGAACCACCGCTTCTCCGACGAACACCTCGACGAACGCACCGACCTGATGCCCCGCCCCTACGCCCCCGCCGGCACCGTCGCCGGGAACTTCGGCGACGCGCAGCGCGCCAGCTGGCGCATCTCGGTCCTCACGGACGTCCCGGCCGTGGTGTACGCGGTCACCGGTTTCGCGGACGGCCGCACCGGCGTCCCGCCCCAGCCCGCCCCCGCGGCCGTCGCCCCCGGCGCCACGACGGCCGCCGCCCAGGCCGGGCTCGGCAACGACGCCACCGCGCTGGCCGCCCGGATCGAGCGCGGCTACCGCGACGCGGCCCGCACGGCGGACGGGGAGACCCCGTGAGGGCCCGCGCCCTGACCGCCGTCGCCACCGCCGCCGCGCTCGTCGCGCTGTCCGCCGGGCCGGCCGGCGCCGATGCGATACGGGACCAGGAGTGGGCGCTCGACGCCCTGCACGTCCAGGACGCCTGGCGGACGACCAAGGGCGCCGGTATCACCGTCGCCGTCCTCGACACCGGGGTCGACGAGGGCCACCCCGATCTGCACGGCCGGGTGCTGCCCGGCAAGGACTTCGTCGGCTTCGGCGCCACGCCCGGCGAACGCGCCTGGGCACGGCACGGCACCGCCATGGCCGGCATCATCGCCGGACGCGGCCACGGCCAGGGCGACGGCGACGGGGTCGTGGGCGTCGCGCCCGAGGCCCGGATCCTGCCGGTGAGGGTCATCCTGGAGGACACCGACCCCGCCCGGCCGAAGGCCCGCAGCTCGCGCGGCGGCGCGCTCGCGGACGGCATCCGCTGGGCCGCGGACCACGGCGCCGACGTGATCAACCTGTCCCTCGGCGACGACAGCGACACCGCGCACCCCGAGCCCGGGGAGGACGCCGCGGTCCAGTACGCCCTCGCCAAGGGCGCCGTCGTCGTCGCCTCGGCCGGCAACGGCGGGGAGCACGGCGACCACGTCTCCTACCCGGCCGCCTACCCCGGCGTCGTCGCCGTCACCGCCGTCGACCGCTACGGCAACCACGCCGCGTTCTCCACCAGCCGGTGGTACGCCGCCGTGAGCGCACCCGGCGTCGACGTGGTGATCGCCGACCCCGACCGCCGCTACTACGAGGGCTGGGGCACGAGTGCGGCGTCCGCCTTCGTCTCCGGGTGCGTCGCGCTGATCCGCGCCGCGCACCCCGGGCTGACCCCCGTGCAGGTCCGCCGCCTCCTGACGGCAACGGCCCAGGACGCACCGGCCGGGGGCCGCAACGACGGGGTGGGGGCGGGGCTGGTGGATCCTGCGGCGGCCGTGGCGGAGGGTTCGCGGCCGGGCCGCGAGGCCTTGGCGCCGCGGGCGTACGGGGCACGGTACTTCGGGGCGGGGCCGGGGCCCCACCCGGGCGGCTCGCGGGGTGCCGGGCCCCGCACGGCGGCCGTCCTTGCCGGGGCGGCGGGGGTGTTGTTGCTGGGTACCGCGTTTGCGCTGAGGCGGCGGTGACGGGGGCGCGCCCCGTCAGGGGCGCGGGGAACTGCGCGACCAGCCCCCACCGGCCCGCAGCCCCCGACAAACGCGGCCAAGACGCCCCCGATACCCTGCCCCCGTGGCCCTCAAGAACATTCCTGACCCCGGTTTCGCCGACGACGACGGCTCCGCCGACGCCGAACTGACCGCGGCCCTGGCCGCATGGGCGGCCGACCCGGCCACCGGCGAGCCCCGCGTGCTCGCCGCCCTGCGCGGCGCCCGCCTGCTGGTGCCCGTCGTCGCCGTGCTCGGCGAGGTGGAGACCGGCCCGGACGGGCTCAAGCGCGAGAAGACCAGCGACATGGCCGTCCCCACCCTGCAGGCCCCGGACGGCCGCAAGGCGCTGCCCGCCTTCACCTCCCTGGAGACGCTGGCCCGCTGGCGGGCCGACGCCCGCCCGGTGGCCGTGCCCCTGCACCAGGCGCTGCAGGCCGCCGCGCACGAGAAGGCGGACACGATCGTCCTCGACCTGGCCGGCCCGGTGACGTACCCGCTGACCGGCCACGCCCTGCTCGCCCTCGCCGAGGGCCGGCAGAGCACCGACCCGCTGGCCGACCCGGCCGTCGCGGAGGCGCTCCGCGCGGTGCTGGCCGCCGAGCCCGGCGTGCTGCGCGCCCACCTGGCCCCGTCCGCCGAGGCCGACGGGACCCTGGCGCTCGCCCTGGTCCCCGGCACGGCACCCGGCGAGACGGTGCCGCGGGTGGCCGAGGCCCTCGCGGCCGACGAGGTGCTGCGCGCCCGGCTGGTCCGGGGTCTGGACCTGGCCCTGCTGCCGCCGGAGGCGGCGGTCCCGGGGGAGCCGCTCTTCAGCCGCTGATCCGGCCGCTGATCTCCGACAGGCGACCCGGGGCGGACCGTCCGACAATGCGAGAGGGACGGTCCGCGAGATCCAGGAGGTCGCCATGGTCGCCCTGAAGCTGGAAACCCTGCAGCTGAATCCCGTGAAGACCCGCGCCGTCGCGTCCGAGTTCCTCGGGACCCTGCTGCTGGTCTTCTTCGCCGTGGGCTCCGCCGTCCTGGCGGCCGACTACATCGGGGTGCTCGGCATCTCGCTGGCCTTCGGCTTCACCCTTCTGGCCCTGGCGTACGCGCTGGGCCCGGTCTCGGGGTGCCACGTCAACCCGGCGGTGACGCTGGGAATGCTGGTGGAGCGGCGCATCACGCTCCATACGGCCATCGAGTACTGGATCGCCCAGATCCTGGGCGGCATCGTCGGCGCGGCGGTGCTGTTCCTGCTGGCCAAGCAGGTGCCGGGGCTGAAGACCAGCGGCTCCTTCGGCAGCAACGGCTTCGGCGACCGCTCCGCCGTGCACATCAACACGGGCGGCGCGTTCCTCGCGGAGGTCGTCCTGACCTTCCTGCTGGTCTTCGTCGTGCTCGCGGTGACCCACAAGATCGCCCTGGTGGGCTTCGGCGGCCTGGCCATCGGCCTGGCCCTCGCGGTGATCCACCTGGTCGGCATCCCGCTGACCGGCACCTCGGTGAACCCGGCGCGCAGCATCGGCCCCGCGCTCTTCGCGGGCGGCAGCGCGCTCTCGCAGCTGTGGCTGTTCGTCATCGCGCCCCTGGTGGGCGCCGTGCTGGCGGCGTACGCACACCGCCTCACCCATCCGCCGCAGGCGCCGGTCCTGATCGCGGACGAGATCGCCTCCGGCAGCTACGAGGCCCCGCCGGGCCACCTGACGGGCAAGCCCGAGAGCGCCCCGTAACAGGGGCGCCCCGAAGGGGCGCGGGGCAGCTACTCCCCCAGCTACCTCCCCCAGCTACCGCTGGGGGTGCCCCCAGGAGGTACCCCCAGCGGCTCCGCCGCGTGGCCGCGACCGGCCACAGCGAACCCGCACCCGAAGAACGGTCAGGCGTACACGGGCCCGGTGAACTTCTCGCCGGGCCCCTGCCCGGGCTCGTCCTGCACGACAGACGCTTCGCGGAACGCCAGCTGCAGCGACTTCAGCCCGTCGCGCAGCGGCCCCGCATGGAAGTTGCTGATCTCGGTGGCGCTCGCCGTGACCAGGCCGGCCAGTGCGGTGATCAGCTTCCGCGCCTCGTCCAGGTCCTTGTGCGCCTCGCCCTCCTCGGCCAGGCCCAGGTTGACCGCCGCCGAGCTCATCAGGTGCACCGCCACCGTGGTGATCACCTCGACCGCGGGCACCTCCGCGATGTCACGGGTCAGGGAGTCGAAGTCGGGGGTCTCGCCGGTGGGGCTTGCGTCGCTCATGCCGCACACGATACGTGCCGTCACCGAATCGGTTCGCCACGGGTTGGGCCCTCTGCTCCACAGCTGGTAATGTGGTGGATCGACCGGCTGGACACGTGCGTGCCCGGCCCAACAAGTGGAGGCTCCGAACTCCCACCTCGCCGACCCCGGGTCGGCAGGTCGTTTCCGGTCAGGTGGTGGCCATCGTTCCGTACGGACGATGGAGCCGCCCGATTGCGCCCCGCGGCTTTCCGTGGCGGTGTTCCGGTTTCTTGGAGCCCCGCCTGTGCCGTCCGGGGCATTTTTTGTGCACCGGCGCGGTTGGTCCGTACGTACAACAGACGCGGCTGTCCGCCGGACGGCCGTGTGGTGCTACCGAGGAGGATCCATCAGCGCCGAGCCCCGCATCAACGACCGGATTCGCGTTCCCGAGGTGCGACTTGTCGGTCCCAGCGGCGAGCAGGTCGGCATTGTGCCGCTTGCCAAGGCCCTGGAGCTTGCGCAGGAGTACGACCTCGACCTGGTCGAGGTGGCGGCGAACGCACGCCCGCCGGTCTGCAAGCTCATGGACTACGGGAAGTTCAAGTACGAGTCGGCCATGAAGGCCCGTGAGGCGCGCAAGAACCAGGCGCACACGGTCATCAAGGAGATGAAGCTCCGGCCGAAGATCGACCCGCACGACTACGACACCAAAAAGGGTCACGTCGTCCGGTTCCTCAAGCAGGGCGACAAGGTCAAGATCACGATCATGTTCCGTGGTCGCGAGCAGTCCCGGCCCGAGCTGGGCTACCGACTGCTGCAGCGTCTCGCGGAGGACGTCCAGGAGCTGGGTTTCGTCGAGTCGAACCCCAAGCAGGACGGCCGCAACATGATCATGGTCCTCGGTCCGCACAAGAAGAAGACCGAGGCGATGGCCGAGGCCCGCGAGGCGCAGGCCGCCCGCAAGGCCGCTCGCGAGGGCGGACCGGCGGACGCCGCGGACGCCGCCGAGGAGCCTGCAGAGGCGTGATTCCGGGGCCCTGTGCCCCGGATCGCCCCCGGGGCGAGAGTCCCGGACCGCAATCGAACACAGCTGACGCTCCCTTGTGCCCGCCCCGGCGGGCGGGAGCGCCACCGACGAGGAGATACGGCGCGATGCCGAAGAACAAGACGCACTCCGGTGCCAGCAAGCGCTTCAAGATCACTGGCTCCGGCAAGGTCCTGCGCGAGCGCGCCGGCAAGCGCCACCTGCTCGAGCACAAGTCGTCCAAGCTGACGCGTCGCCTCACCGGCAACGCCGAGATGGCCCCGGGCGACGCCGCGAAGATCAAGAAGCTTCTCGGCAAGTGACGCCCTGCACCCCGCACCGCGGGGTGCGCGTCCGACCGGGACCCCATCGATTTCCGGGTCGCGTGAGAATCCACCGCGACCCCGCTACAAGGAGTTAACAAGTGGCACGCGTCAAGCGGGCAGTCAACGCCCACAAGAAGCGCCGGGCGATCCTCGAGCAGGCCAGCGGCTACCGCGGTCAGCGCTCCCGCCTGTACCGCAAGGCCAAGGAGCAGGTCACCCACTCCCTGGTCTACAACTACAACGACCGCAAGAAGCGCAAGGGCGACTTCCGTCAGCTGTGGATCCAGCGCATCAACGCCGCTGCCCGCCAGAACGGCATGACGTACAACCGCCTCATCCAGGGTCTGAAGGCCGCCAACATCGAGGTGGACCGCAAGATCCTGGCCGACCTCGCGGTCAACGACGCCAACGCGTTCGCCGCGCTGGTCGAGGCTGCCCAGAAGGCGCTGCCGGCCGACGTGAACGCCCCGAAGGCCGCCGCCTGATCCGGCGCCCCACGGCTTCCGAGCGGACCCGCAGGCCTTTCGAGGCCTGCGGGTCCGCTGCCGTCTGTCACCCGGCGCGCGCCCGCGCCCGTACGCCCCACCCAGTGAAGTGAGCCGCCGCCCATGGGCACCCCCGAGCTGATCTCCCCGCGCTCCCCCCGCGTCGTCGCCGCCCGGCGGCTGGCCAGGAGAAACTTCCGGGTCAAGGAGCGCCGGTTCATCGCCGAGGGCCCGCAGGCCGTCCGCGAGGCCATCGAGCACCGGACCGCGGGCGAGCCCACCCTCATCGAGCTCTTCGCCACGGTCGAGGCCGCCGTGCGGCACTCCGAGATCATCGAGGCGGCGCTGGCCGCCGGGGTCCGGGTGCACCACGCCACCGACGAGACGGTGGCCGACATCTCGCAGACCGTGACCCCGCAGGGCCTGGTCGGCGTCTGCCGGTTCCTGGACACCCCCTTCGAGGAGATCCTGGCCGCCCGGCCCCGGCTGGTGGCCGTCCTGGCCCACGTGCGCGACCCCGGCAACGCCGGCACGGTGCTGCGCTGTGCGGACGCCGCCGGTGCGGACGCCGTCGTGCTGACCGACGCCTCGGTGGACCTCTACAACCCCAAGTCGGTCCGCGCCTCCGTGGGCTCCCTCTTCCACCTGCCGGTCGCCGTCGGCGTCCCCGTCGAGCAGGCCGTGCGCGGGCTGCAGGACGCCGGGGCCCGGATCCTGGCCGCCGACGGCGCGGGCGAGAAGGACCTGGACGACGAGCTGGACCAGGGCACCATGGGCGGCCCCACCGCCTGGATCTTCGGCAACGAGGCCTGGGGCCTGCCGGAGGAGACCCGCGCACTCGCCGACGCCGTGGTGCGCGTTCCGATCCACGGAAAGGCCGAGAGCCTCAACCTCGCCACGGCCGCCGCCGTGTGCCTGTACGCCTCCGCCCGTGCGCAGCGCGCGTCCGGAGGGTGCCGCTCCGTGACCTCCAGCTAGTAGGGTGGCGCTCCTGGGGCTCGGGAGGGGTGTCGGGTGATGAACGTCAGGACGTCCGGGAGTGCGGCCGGGCGCTCCGCGCCCGCGGTCGCCGACGGGCCCCTGCCGCATCCCGACGACCTGCCGGACGGCCTGGTCGTCGCGGACGAGACCGGCCGCGTGACCTGCTTCAACGCCGCCGCGGCCCGGATCACCGGCCTCGGTTCCGCCGAGGCGCTCGGCCGGCCGCTGGAGAAGGCCCTGCCGCTGGAGGATCTGGACGGCCGCCGCTGGTGGGCCCTGACCGACCCGTACGGCGGCCTCACCACCCGGGTGGGCCAGCCCGAGCGGAATCTGCTGCTGCCCGGCGGCCGCCAGGTGCTGGTCTCCGCCCGGTACGTGCGCGAGCGGCCGACCGGGCGCGTGGTGAGCGTGGTCGTCCAGCTGCGCGGCACCGAGGCGCGCCGCCGCACCGAGGCCAGTCACGCCGAGCTGATCGCGACCGTCGCCCACGAGCTGCGCTCGCCGCTGACCTCGGTCAAGGGCTTCACGGCCACGCTGCTGGCCAAGTGGGAGCGGTTCACCGACGACCAGAAGCGGCTGATGCTGGAGACGGTCGACGCCGACGCCGACCGGGTCACCCGGCTGATCGCCGAGCTGCTCGACATCTCCCGCATCGACTCGGGGCGGCTGGAGGTGCACCGCCAGCCGGTCGACATGGTCGCCGCCGTGCACCGGCACGTCGAGGCGCACACCCGGGCGGGCCAGCCGCGCGAGCGGTTCGTCGTCAAGGTCGCCGAGCAGCCGCTGCCCGCGTTGTGGGCGGATCCGGACAAGGTGGACCAGGTCCTGGGCAACCTCCTGGAAAACGCCGTGCGCCACGGCGAGGGACAGGTGACCATAGAGGTGGCACCGGCTCTGTTGACCGCGCGGAGGGAGGGGACGGCCGTGACGGTGAGCGACGAGGGCCCCGGCATCCCCGAGGAGTCCATGACGCGCGTCTTCACCCGCTTCTGGCGCGGCAGCAAGCGCGGCGGCACGGGCCTGGGCCTGTACATCGTCAAGGGCATCATCGACGCCCACGGCGGGACGATCACGGTCGGACGGGCCGCCCGCGGCGGTGCCCAGTTCCGATTTACCCTGCCCGTGGGCGCCCCGGCCTTCCTGGACCGGCTCTGACCCAAGCCCACGGGCCGTCCCCCTCCACGCGCCCCTTAGACTCGACCTTTGGCACCTTTGGCACCGCCTCGGTCCAAAGCCGTCGGGGCGAAGCCGCGCAGCGCAGCGAAGCCAGCCAAAGCCAATCGGAAGCACGGGAAGAGATGTCCGCACCCAATAAGTCGTACGACCCTGTCGAGGTCGAGGCACTGAAACCGGAAGAGATCGAGCGCATGCGGGACGAGGCGCTCGCCGCCTTCGCCGCCGCGGCGAGCCTCGACGCCCTCCACGAGGCCAAGGTCGCGCACACCGGACCCACCTCCCCGCTCGCTCTCGCCAACCGCGAGATCGGCGCCCTGCCCCCGCAGGCCAAGGCCGAGGCCGGCAAGCGCGTGGGCATGGCCCGCGGTGCCGTCAGCAAGGCCCTCGCCGCCCGGCAGGCCGAGCTGGAGGCCGAGCGCGACGCCCGGGTGCTGGTCGAGGAGGCGGTGGACGTCACGCTGCCCTACGACCGCATCCCCGCGGGCGCCCGTCACCCGATCACCACGCTCTCGGAGCGCATCGAGGACGTCTTCGTGGCCATGGGCTACGAGGTCGCCGAGGGCCCCGAGGTCGAGGCCGAGTGGTTCAACTTCGACGCCCTGAACATCGCCAAGGACCACCCGGCCCGCGCGATGCAGGACACCCTCTTCGTCCAGGGACCGGAGAAGCAGGCCGAGTCCGAGGTCGTGCTGCGCACGCACACCTCGCCGGTGCAGGTCCGCACGATGCTCGACCGCGAGCCGCCCATCTACGTGATCTGCCCGGGCCGCGTCTACCGCATGGACGAGCTCGACGCGACGCACACGCCGGTCTTCAACCAGGTCGAGCTCCTCGCCGTCGACGAGGGCCTGACCATGGCCGACCTCAAGGGCACCATCGAGCACATGGTGCGCTCCCTGTTCGGCGAGGGCCTGACGACCCGGCTGCGTCCCAACTACTTCCCGTTCACCGAGCCGTCGGCCGAGCTGGACATGCAGTGCTACGTGTGCCGCGGCGCCTCGGCGGGCGACCCCGAGCGCCCCTGCCGCACCTGCTCCAGCGAGGGCTGGATCGAGCTGGGCGGCTGCGGCATGGTCAACCCGCGGGTGCTGACCGCTGCGGGCATCGACCCGGAGAAGTACAGCGGCTTCGCGTTCGGCTTCGGCATCGAGCGACTGCTGATGTTCCGCCACAACGTCGAGGACATGCGAGACATGGTCGAGGGTGACGTCCGCTTCACCCGGCCGTTCGGGATGGAGATCTGATGCGCGCCCCGCTTTCCTGGCTGCGGGAATACGTCGACCTGCCGGCCGGTGAGACCGGCCGCGACGTGCAGGCCAAGCTCATCGCCGCGGGCCTCGAGGTCGAGCGCGTCGAGCAGCTCGGCGGCGACCTCACCGGCCCGCTGGTGGTCGGCAAGGTGCTGACCATCGAGGAGCTGGAGGGCTTCCGCAAGCCGATCCGCTTCTGCACGGTCGACGTCGGCCGGGCCAACGGCACCGGCGAGCCGCAGGAGATCGTCTGCGGCGCCCGCAACTTCGCCGTGGGCGACAAGGTCGTCGTGGCCCTGCCCGGCGCCGTCCTGCCCGGCGACTTCGCCATCGCCGAGCGCAAGACCTACGGCAAGGTCTCGCGCGGCATGATCTGCTCGGGCGACGAGCTCGGCATGGGCGACGACGGCACGCACGGCATCATCGTGCTGACCCCGGAGCACGAGGTCGGCACCGACGCGATCGAGCCGCTCCAGCTCGTCGACGAGGTCCTCGACATCGCGGTCACCCCCGACCGCGGCTACTGCCTGTCGATGCGCGGCATCGCCCGCGAGGCCGCCATCGCCTACGGCCTGCCGCTGCGCGACCCGGCCCTGCTGGACGTCCCGGCGCCCAACGCCCACGGCTACCCGGTGCAGATCGCCGACCCGGTCGGCTGCAGCCGCTTCACCGCGCGCACGGTCACCGGCATCGACGCCGAGGCCCGTTCGCCGCTCTGGCTGCAGCGCCGGCTGCAGAAGGCCGGCATGCGCCCGGTCTCGCTGACGGTCGACATCACCAACTACGTGATGCTCGAGCTCGGCCAGCCGCTGCACGCCTACGACCGTTCGCTCCTGGACGGCCCGATCGGCGTGCGCCGTGCGCAGCCCGGCGAGAAGCTCACCACGCTCGACGGCGCCAAGCGCGTCCTCGACGCCGAGGACCTGGTCATCACCGACAACCGCGGCCCCATCGGCCTGGCGGGTGTGATGGGCGGCGCGGACACCGAGATCGCGGACCACGGGGCGGCGCAGAGCTCGTCCGAGGTCGTCATCGAGGCGGCGCACTTCGACCCGGTGCCGGTCGCCCGTACCGCCCGGCGTCACAAGCTGACCTCCGAGGCGTCCAAGCGCTTCGAGCGCGGCGTCGACCCGCAGGCCGCGTCCGCCGCGGCCCAGCGCACCGTCGACCTGCTGGTGCTGCTGGCCGGCGCCACGGCCGAGGCCGGCGTCACCGAGATCACCGCGCCGAGCGCGCCCCGCACGATCGCCATCCGTGCCGACCACCCGGACAGCGTGGCCGGCGTCGTGTACGGCCGGGAGACCGTCGTCCGCCGCCTCCAGCAGGTCGGCTGCGACGTCTACGGTCAGGACGAGCTGATCGTGACCGTCCCCAGCTGGCGGCCCGACCTCACCGACCCGAACGACCTGGCCGAAGAGGTCATCCGGCTCGAGGGCTACGAGAACCTGCCCGCCACCCTCCCGCAGCCGCCCGCCGGGCGCGGCCTGACCGGTCGTCAGCGCCTGCACCGCCGGGTGGGCCGGGCGCTGGCCGGTGCCGGGTACACCGAGGTGCTCAACTACCCCTTCATCGGGGAGGAGGCGCTGGACCACCTGGGCCTGGAGGCGGACGACGCACGCCGCACCGTGGTGCGCGTGGCCAACCCGCTCTCGGACACCGAGCCCGCCCTGCGCACGACGATGCTGCCGGGGCTGTTCGCCGCCCTGCGCCGCAACGACGGCCGCGGCGAGCACGACCTGGCGCTCTTCGAGACGGGCCTGGTCTTCCTGCCCACCGGCGCGGAGGTCACCCCGGCCCGGCTGCCGATCGACCGCCGTCCGACCGACGAGGAGCTCGCCTCCCTCGACGCCGCGCTGCCCCGGCAGCCGCGCCGTGCGGCGGTCGTCCTGGCCGGTGCCCGCGAGCAGGCCGGCTGGTGGGGCAAGGGCCGCCCGGCCGACTGGGCGGACGCCGTCGAGGCGGGCCGCACGGTCGCCCGCGAGGCCGGTGTCGAGCTGATCGTCCGTCAGGGCCAGGCGGCGCCGTTCCACCCGGGCCGCTGCGCCGCGCTGTTCGCCGTGGTGGGCGGCCAGGAGGTGCGCGTCGGCGGCGCCGGTGAGCTCCACCCGCGCGTCACCAAGGCGTTCGGCCTGCCGGAGCGCACCTGCGCCATGGAGATCGACCTCGACCTCCTGGAGCGGGCGGGCACCGGTCCGGTCGAGGCCCCGCACGTGTCGGCGTTCCCCGTGGCCACGCAGGACGTCGCGCTCGTCGTGGACGCCTCGGTCCCCGCGGCCGACGTCGAGGCGGCGCTGAAGGACGGCGCGGGCGAACTCCTGGAGTCGCTGCGCCTGTTCGACGTCTTCACCGGCGAGCAGCTGGGCGAGGGGAAGAAGTCGCTGGCCTACGCGCTGCGCTTCCGCGCCTCCGACCGCACCCTGACCGCCGAGGAGGCCACGGCCGCCCGTGAGGCCGCGGTGCAGTCGGCCGTCGAGCGGACCGGCGCGGTCCTGCGCGGCTGACGCCCGCGTTCCGACGCAGTGCCGAAGGGCGCCCCGCTTCTCCGGGGCGCCCTTCGCCTCTATCGCACCGCTGTCAGGCAACGCCTGCCGAATATCACTCAATAGGGTGGAACCGGGGCGACGTCACCTTCCCCAGGCCGGAACCTGTCGGCGAGAATCGGCCCGTCGTTGCGCTAGGGGGACCGACGGAATGATCCGTACCGGGGCTCTTCTGCGGTTCCGGCGGGCTCTCGTCCTCGTCCTGCCCGGGCTCTGGGTCTCCGGAGTGCTGGCCTGGGAGTGCGTGAGCCCCCTCGGTACCGAGTTCATGCAGCTGCTCGCAGCTGCACCCGCCATCGCCTGTGCCGGCACCGGCCGTCGCCGGTGCGTGCTGCTCGGAGGGCTCTGCGCGCTGCTCGCCCTGCTGCCGATCGGTCCGGTCGCCCGGGCGGGGGCCGCCGCCCGGCTCGGCACGTGCTGCGCGATCCTCGCCGTCGTCGGCGCCAGCTATCTCACCAGCGGCCGCGGGCTGCGGCTGCTCGGCCAGCTGGAGCAGGTCCGGCAGGTGGCGGCCGCCGCCCAACTGGCCGTGCTGCGCCCGCTGCCGCCCCGGATCGACGGCATCACGCTGGCCGGCGTCCACCTGTCGGCCAGCGAGGGAGCCCTGATGGGCGGGGACCTCTACGAGGTGCTCGCCACCCCGCACGGCGTGCGCCTCGTCATGGGCGACGTGCGCGGGCACGGCATCCCCGCCATCGCCACCGTGGCCGCGCTGCTCGGCTCCTTCCGCGACGCCGCGCACGACGAGGCCGAACTGCCCGACGTGCTGCGCCGCTTGGAGCGCGCACTGCAGCGGCACCTGAGCGAGAAGGCGCGCACCGGGCCGCCCGGCCCGTCGGAGACCGAGGACTTCGCGACCGTCCTGCTCCTGGAGGTGCGCGGGGAGGGCCACGTCGCCGCCCTCAACTGCGGGCACCCCTGGCCGCACCACCTCACCCGCACCCCGGAGGGCACCGCACGGGTCGTCGCCCTGGAGCCCGGCGACCCGCTGCCCCCGCTGGGGCTGTTCCCGCTCCCCGCCCGGCTTCCCCTGGTGCCCCTGCCGCCGCTCGCGCCCGGCGAGGCCCTGGTCATGCACACGGACGGCGCCGAGGACGCCCGGGACCGGGCCGGCCGGCTCTTCCCGCTCGCCGGGGCCCTGGCCGACGCGGTCCGCAGCGCCCCGCTGGTGCCCGCGGCGATCGTCGAGCGCGTCAAGGCCGCCCTGCTGCGCCACACCCGCGGCCTGCTCGCCGACGACTTCGCCCTGCTCGCCATCGGCAGCGACGGCCCGCCCCTGCCCGGCCCCCTGGCCCTGCCCTGTGGCCGGTCCTGAACGCTCCGGCGGCGATGGCCCGTTCACACCCCGTGCGAACGGATCCCCACTACGCTGATCCCACCGAGCGCACCGGAGGGCAGGATGGAGCCCAACACACTGCTCGACGCCGTCCTCGACGAGGCGGGCATCTCCCATGCCGGCCTGGCCGCCCACATCAACGCGGCGGGCCGGGCCCGGGGACTGGCGTTGCGCTACGAACACACCGCCGTCGCCCGGTGGTTGAAGGGCCAGCGGCCGCGCGGCCAGGTGCCGGACCTGATCTGCGAGGTCCTCGGCGAGCGGCTGCACCGCGCGCTGACCCTCGACGACATCGGCCTCGGCACCCCCGGCACCCCCCGGGTGCCCGGGACCCCGCTGTCCGGCTTCGTCGAGCGCGCCACCGCCCTGTGGCGCTCCGACGAACAGCAGCGGGAACACGTCGTGCGGGCCCCCGCCGTCACGGGCACCCCCGCCGTCATCCCGGTCTGGGAGTGGGAGAACCCGCCCGAGGACGCCGACGTCTCCCGGCGCGGCCTGACCCGGGTCTCCATGGACGACATCGAGATGCTGCGCGCCGCCCGCGCGCACTACGAGCAGATGTACCGCAAGGCCGGGGGAGTGGCGACCCGCGGCAGGGTCGTCGGCTTCCTCAACGCCGAGGCCGCGCCCCTGCTGCGCGGCAGCTACTCCGACGCCACGGGGCGGCAGCTGCACCGGGCCACCGGGGGCCTGGTCGCCGTCGCCGGCATCTGCGCCTACGACTCCGACGCGCACGGACTCGCCCAGCGCTACTTCCACCAGGCGCTGCGGCTCGCCAAGGCCAGCGGGGACCGGGGGCTGGGGGCGTATGTGATAGCGCTCCTCGTCAACCAGTCGCTCTTCATGGGGGAGCACCGGCAGGCGGTCGCCTTCGCCGAGTCGGCGCTGCGGGCCGCGGGCCCGCAGCTCACCCCGGCGCTCGCCGCCGATCTCTACGCCATGCAGGCCAAGTCCTATGCCCGGCTGGGGGACGGGGCCGGGGCGCTGGCCTGCATCCGGCGCGCCGAGTCCGCCGCCGAGCGCATCCACCGCGGCCAGGAGCCCGCCGAGACCGGCTACGTGCAGCCGGGACTGGTGAACGTGCAGGTGGCGGAGGCCCTGTTGAGCCTCGGCGACCTCGGACCCGCCCGTGAGCACGCGGACCGGGCCGTCGACACCCCCGCGCACGACCGGGGCCGTGTCCACCGGCTCGCCATGCTCACGCACATCGAGCTGCGTCAGGGAGACGCGGACAAGGCGGTGGCCACCGCACGGGAGATGACCGAGCAGGCGAGAGGCATGGAGTCGCAGCGCTTACGGGACCGGCTCCGGGCGGTGCGCGAGCACCTGATCGAAAGCGGGTGCGCGGCCACGGCCGAGGCCGCCGAGATGATCGACGGGGCGTTGCGCGTGCCCTTGTGACCCTGGTGAGGACAGCCCCCGGGGAGGTGGCCACCTCGGCGGAAGGTGGCAGACACGTGCGCTGGAAGAATCTCAGGGAGCTGACCGTCTACGAGAACCGATGGTTCCGGGTCAATCTCGCGGACGTCGAACTCCCCGACGGCCGCCACCTCGACCACTTCCTCATCCGGCTGCGGCCCGTTGCCGTGGCCACGGTGGTCAATGCGGCCAATGAGGTCCTGCTGCTGTGGCGGCACCGCTTCATCACGGACAACTGGGGCTGGGAGCTGCCGGCCGGCGTCGTCGACGACGGCGAGGACATCGCGAGCGCCGCGGCCCGGGAGATGGAGGAGGAGACGGGGTGGCGGCCGGGTCCCCTGCGGCACCTGATGTCCGTCGAGCCGTCCAACGGGCTCACCGACGCCCGTCATCACATCTACTGGGCGGACGAGGCGGAGTACATCGGTGACCCGGAGGACGCCTTCGAGTCGGACCGCCGTGAGTGGGTGCCGCTGAAGCTGGCGCCCGACCTCATCGCCCGGGGCGAGGTGCCGGCGGCCAACATGGCGGCGGCCCTGCTCCTGCTGCACCACATCCGGCTCGGCTGACCGATCCGGTAACGGGGACAACGGGGACCACGGGGGTCGCAGAATGAATCACGCGCACCCCGCGCTCATCGGCCGGACGCCTGCCACACGGCGACCGCCAGGCCGGCCAGGCCGGTGAGCGCGGCCAGCGACGGCAGGGGCCACCGGCCGTGCTCCAGGGCCCGCAGCCGCTCGGCCATCTCCTCCAGTTCGTGCTCCGCCTGTTCGCTGCGCTGGGTCAGCAGAGCGAGCCGGCCGTCGATGCGGACGACACCCACATCTAAGCTGCGCCGGAGCTCCGCGAGCTCAGCCGCCTTCGCGGCCGTGTGCTCGGGATGGATGGTCACGGTCCGTACCCCTTCCGGAAGGTGAATCCGTTGCTTGCCTGCTGAGGCGAGTCAACCGCTTCGTGGGGCGGGGCGGGAGCGTGTGCGGAGGGTGTTCACGGGTCAGCGGCGCACACCCCGTGTGAAGGGGGCGCGCGCCGGCCCGGCGGACGGCTCGGCAGATGTCTCAGTAGGTGTAGAAGCCCGAACCGGTCTTGCGACCCAGTCGGCCCGCGTCGACCATGCGCTGCAGCAGCGGGGGAGCGGCGTACAGCGGCTCCTTGTACTCGGCGTACATGCTGTCGGCGACCGAGGCGACGGTGTCCAGGCCGATCAGGTCGGAGAGCTTGAGCGGGCCCATGGGGTGGGCGCAGCCGAGCTCCATGCCGTTGTCGATGTCCTCGCGGCTGGCGATGCCCGACTCGAACATCCGGATCGCGGACAGCAGGTAGGGGATGAGCAGGGCGTTGACGACGAAGCCCGAGCGGTCCTGGGCGCGGATGGCGTGCTTGCCGAGGATCTGGCCGACCAGGGTGTCGGCGCGCTTGATCGTCTCCTCGGAGGTGGTCAGCGCCGGGATCAGCTCGACGAGCTGCTGCACCGGGGCCGGGTTGAAGAAGTGGATGCCGATGACCTGGTCGGGGCGGGAGGTCGCCACGGCGAGCTTGACCAGCGGGATGGAGGAGGTGTTGGAGGCCAGGATCGCGTCGGGCCGGGTCACGACCTGGTCGAGGACCTGGAAGATCTCCGTCTTCACCTGCTCGTTCTCCACGACCGCCTCGATGACCAGGTCGCGGTCGGCGAACTCGCCCAGGTCCGTGGTGAAGCTGAGCCGCGCCAGGGTGGCGTCCCGCTCCTCCTCGGTGATCTTGCCGCGCTCGGCGGCCTTGGCGAGGGAGTTGGTCAGCCGGGTGCGGCCCAGCTCCAGGGCCTCGCCGGTGGTCTCGGCGACCTTGACCTCCAGGCCGGCGCGGGCGCACACCTCCGCGATACCGGCGCCCATCTGGCCGCAGCCCACCACTCCCACGCGTTCGATGTCGCTCACGTCGTGCCTTTCGGTCTTCGCTGATCCTGCACTGCACTGATCCGGACTCTGCTCACGACGTTACCTCCGCAAGCGTGCGGTGCGGAGGGCCCCTGGGTGGGCATGCTGATGCAGACGGTGTGACTGTTCTGACAGGGTGCATTCAAGGAGGCGTCCATATGGGGCGAATCAGCCGAAGAGGCTTCACCGTGGCAGCCGCCGGAGCCATGACGGCCCTGCTGGCGACCGGCGAGGCCGGGGCCCTGGAACCCGAACCCCAGGGGCGGACCCGGCGGAAGCGGGAGTTCCGTGGCATGTGGACGGCGACCGTCGCCAACATCGACTGGCCCTCCCGGCCCGGCCTGGCCCCGGACCTCCAGCGGGCCGAGCTCCTCGCCCTCTTCGACACCGCCGTGGCCCGCCGGCTCAACGCCGTGATCCTGCAGGTCCGTCCGACCGCGGACGCCTTCTGGCCGTCCCGCTACGAGCCCTGGTCGGAGTACCTGACGGGCCATCAGGGACGCTCCCCGGGCTGGGATCCGCTGGCCTTCGCCGTGCGCGAGGCGCACAAGCGCCGCCTGGAGCTGCACGGTTGGTTCAACCCTTACCGCGTGGCCAACCACACCGACCCGGGCCGGCTGGTGCCCGGCCATCCCGCGCGGGTGCACCCGGACTGGGTGCTGCCCTACGGCGGCAGGCTCTACTACAACCCCGGCCTGCCCGAGGTCCGCCGCTTCGTCCAGGACGCGATGCTGGACGCCGTCTGGCGCTACGACCTCGACGGGGTGCACTTCGACGACTACTTCTACCCCTACCCCGTCTCCGGCCAGGCCTTCGACGACACGGCGGCCTACGAGCGCCACGGCGCCGGCTTCCCCGACCGGGCGGCCTGGCGGCGCGACAACATCGACCGGCTGGTCCGGGAGACGGGCGAGCGCATCAAGCGCCGCAAGCGGCATGTGCAGTTCGGCATCAGCCCGTTCGCCGTGTGGCGCAACCGCACGACGGATCCCCGGGGTTCGGACACCCGGGCCGGGGTGCAGACCTACGACGACCTGTACGCGGACACCCGCTCATGGGTTCGCAAGGGATGGATCGACTACATCGTTCCGCAGATCTACTGGGAGATCGGCAACCGCGCCGCCGACTACGCGAAGCTCGTGCCCTGGTGGGCGGAGACCGTCCGCGGCACGGGCGTGCACCTCTACGTCGGCGAGGCCCTCTACCGGGCCGGCGACCCCGCACAGCCCGCGCCCTGGCAGGACCCGGCCGAGCTCTCCCGGCACCTCACGCTGGACGCGGCCCACCCGGAGGTGCAGGGCAACGCCTACTTCTCGGCCAAGCAGGTCGTCTCCGACCCCATCGGGGCGATGGCGCGCGTGGTGCGGGACCACTACCCGCACCGCGCGCGCCCGCCGCGGTGAGCCGAGGGGTCTGCAGGGGGCTGTCAGGTCCTGTCCGCGGCCTTGCGGTGGTCCACGACGGAGTCGGGGCCGGGGGACATGATCGTCTCGTGCCCCTTGGCGTCCTTGACCCGGTACGGCGGGTTGCCCTTGGGTCCCAGCACTTCGACGATCTCGACGGTGTGGTCCTGCTGCCCGACCACCCTGCCGTGCACCACCAGCCGGTCGCCCTTGCTCGCATGCATCGACGGTGCCCCTTCCGATGAGGTTGGACACGTGCACTGTGGGAACGCTGCCAAGTTTACGGTGACCGTTGCGTCACCGCGATGCAGACGAGCACGCCCACCGCGGCGGCCGGCGCCGC
Organism: Streptoverticillium reticulum; assembly: GCF_047456005.1. Taxonomy (NCBI): domain Bacteria; kingdom Bacillati; phylum Actinomycetota; class Actinomycetes; order Kitasatosporales; family Streptomycetaceae; genus Streptomyces; species Streptoverticillium reticulum. Next base: position 6,641,634 of record NZ_CP179755.1, read on the forward strand.
CGGGGACAGCCGCTCGCCCAGCAGCGCCACCGACCAGACCAGCGTGAGCAGCGGCTGCGCGAGCTGCAGCTGGCTGGCCCGGGCCACCCCGATCGCGGCCATGCCGCGGTACCAGACGACCATGCCCAGCAGCTGCGAGCCCAGCGCCAGCCACAGCAGCCCGGAGACCGCGTGCCAGCCGAGCCGCGCCGGCTCGGCGGACAGCGCGACGGCCGCCCCCGCGACGGCCACGGGCAGGCAGAGGACCAGCGCCCAGCCGACGACCTGCCACCCCGGCATCTCCCGGGCGAGCCGGCCCCCTTCGGCGTAGCCCGCGGCGCAGACCACCAGGGCCGCGAAGAGCAGGAGGTCGCCCCGGGAGGGCGCCCCGCCGCTCTGCAGCAGCGCGAAGGCGACGACCACGGCCGCCCCGGCCAGCGCCGCCGCCCAGAACGTCCACGCGTGCCGGGTGCGGGTCCGCACCGCCGCGTACGCCGCCGTGGTGAGCGGCAGCAGGCCGACCACCACCGCCGCGTGCGAGGTCGTCGAGGTCTGCAGGGCCAGCGTGGTCAGCAGCGGGAAGCCGACGACGACACCGCCCGCCACGACGCACAGCCCGCCCCAGTGACGGCGCGGGGGCAGCCGCGCGCGCAGCGCCAGGAGGGCGCCGAGCGCCGTCAGCCCGGCCAGGGTCATCCGGCACGCGGTCACCGACCAGGGCCCGAAACCCTCCAGGGCCCAGGCGGTCGCCGGGAAGGTCAGCGAGAACGCCACCACGCCGAGCGCGGCCAGCAGCGTTCCCCCGTTCACCGCTATCGCACTGCGACCGATAGCGCTATCTTGTACTGTCATGCACGAGAGTAACAGCGTGGCGGAACTGGCCGGGACTCTCCGGGGCGAGCTCGACCGCTACTCGCCGGGTGAGAAGCTGCCGTCCAGCCGGGCCCTCGTCGAACGCTTCCGGGTCAGCCCCGTCACCGTCACCCGCGCCTTGGCCGCCCTGGCCGCCGAGGGCCTGGTGGTCACCCGGCCCGGCGCCGGCGCCTTCCGCGCGGAACGCACCGGCCCGCCCTCCCGGAGCGGCGACACCTCCTGGCAGCAGATCGCGCTCAGCGCGGAGACCGGCGAGGAGGCCGTCCCCCGCTCCGTGGACGCCTCCGGCGTGCTCGACACCCTCGCCGAACCCCCGCCCGGCGTCATCGAGTTGCACAGCGGCTACCTCCACCCCGCCCTGCAGCCCGAGCGCGCCCTGGCCGCCGCCCTCGGCCGGGCCGGGCGCCGGCCCGGAGTGTGGGGACGCCCGCCCGTCGAGGGCGTCGCCGACCTGCGGGCCTGGTTCGCCCGCGAGATCGGCGGGCCCTCCGGCACCCTCGCCCCCTCCGACGTCCTGATCACCGCGGGCGGCCAGAGCGCCCTCGCCGTCGCCCTGCGCGCCCTGGCCCCGCCCGGCGCACCCGTGCTCGTCGAGTCCCCCACCTACCCCGGCATGCTCGCCACCGCCCGCGCCTCCGGGCTGCGCCCCGTGCCCGTGCCGGCCGACGACCGGGGCGTGCGGACCGACCTGCTGGAGCGGGCGTTCCGGGCCAGCGGCGCCCGGGTGTTCGTCTGCCAGCCGCTCTTCGCCAACCCGACCGGTGCCGTGCTGGCCCCCGAGCGGCGGCAGGAGGTCCTGCGGGCGGCCCGCGAGGCCGGGGCGTTCGTCGTCGAGGACGACTTCGCGCGCCGCCTGGCCCACGAGGACGCCCCGCCGCTGCCGCCCGCGCTCGCCGCCGACGACCCCGACGGCATCGTCGTCCACGTCTGCTCGCTCACCAAGTTCACCTCGCCCAGCCTGCGGGTGGGCGCCCTCGCCGCCCGGGGCCCGGTCCTCGACCGGCTGCGGGCGATCCAGGTCGTCGACAGCTTCTTCGTGCCCCGCCCGCTCCAGGAGGCCGCCCTCGAACTCGTCGGCTCGCCCGCCTGGCCCCGCCACCGGCGCGCCGTCGCCGCCGCCCTGCGCACCCGCCGCGACGCGCTGCTCGCCGCCCTGCGCCGGGAACTCCCGGAAACCACCGTGGACTTCGTGCCGCCCGGCGGCTTCCACCTCTGGGCGCGCCTTCCCGACGGCACGGACGAACACGCCCTGGCCGCGGCCGCCCTGCGAGCCGGCGTCGCCGTCGCCCCCGGCCGCCCGTACTACTCCGCCGAACCGCCCGCGCCGCACGTCCGGCTGAGCTTCGCGGGCGTGGCGGGCACGGCGGAGCTGACGGAGGGGGTGAACCGGCTGCGCTCCGCGCTCAGTTGAGGCCCGGCTCCTCCTGTGCCGCGATCCGGGCCACCGCGGCCCGCAGCCACCGGTGGGCCGGGTCGGCGTCGACGCGGAGATGCCAGGCCATGCCGACGGTGACCGCCGGCAGGTCCAGCGGGATCTCGCGCACGTGCAACGGCATCACGCCGGCCGCCCGGACGGCCACCGCCTCCGGCAGCAGGGCCAGGGCGTCGGACTGCAGCACGAGGAAGCAGGCCGTGACGAAGGACGGCGCGGTGGCCAGGACCCGGCGGCTCAGGCCGAGTTCGGCCAGCCGCTCGTCGACGACGCCGTGGGCCCTGCCGCGCCGCGAGACGGTGATGTGCGGGATCGCGGCGAAGCGCTCGACGGTCAGGGGCTCGTCCGCATGCGCGGCGGCGGCGCGGGAGACCGCGGCGTGACGGTGCCGGGAGAGCGGGGTGCTGCGCACGTCGTGGGGGAGGGCGGGCAGGGAGCCGAGGTCCAGGTCGATGCGGTCGCGCAGGTCCGCGGGGTCCTCGTCGCCCTCGGGCAGGATCCGCAGCCGGATGCCGGGCGCCTGCTGCGCGATGCGCTCGGTGAGCGCGGGACCGAGGACGACGGCCATCGCGTCGTTGGTCCGCAGCGTGAACTCCCGCTCCACCGTGGCGATGTCGACGGGCTGCGGCGGCCGCAGCGCGGTCAGCGCCCCCAGCAGCGCCGCCTCGACCTGCGGCCGCAGCTCCAGCGCCCGCGGCGTGAGCGTCAGCCCGCGCCCCGCGGGCACCAGCAGGGGATCCCCGACCACCCGGCGCAGCCGCCCCAGGGTGCGGCTCATGGCGGAGGCCGAGACGTGCATCTCGGCGGCGGCACCGGTGACGCTGCCCTCGCGGAGCAGGGCGTGGAGGGCGGGGAGGAGGTTCATGTCGGGGAGTTGCATGGGGCGCAACTCTAGTGTTCCGACGCGGAACTTGTGGTCAAGGGTCGGTGCCGCGCACCATGAACGGGTGATCGACAGCAAACACCGCAACACCGCGCTCCTGGTCGCAGGATGCTTCTTCCTGGAGAACCTCGACGGCACGATCGTGTCGACCGGCGCACCCCGGATGGGTGCCGCACTGGGCGTCGCACCGACGGCGATCGGCCTGGTGGTGACGGCCTATCTGGTCACGCTGGCGGTCCTGATACCGCTCAGCGGCTGGCTGGCCGCCCGCTTCGGCCCCCGGCGCGTCTTCCTCACGGCCATCGCCGTCTTCACCGCGGCCTCGCTGGCCTGCGCGCTGAGTACGAGCCTCGGATGGCTCGTGGCCATGCGGGTCGTGCAGGGCGCCGGGGGAGCGATGATGGTGCCGGTGGGCCGGCTGATGGTGGTGTCGGGGGTGGACAAGCCGGACATACCCCGGCTCATCTCGTACGTCGTCTGGCCCGGTCTGGTGGCACCGGTGATCGCGCCGCTGCTGGGCGGACTGATCACCACGTGTGCGAGCTGGCCCTGGATGTTCCTCGTCAACATCCCGCTCGGGGCAGTGGCGTTCGCCGTCGCGTGGCGCCTGGTCGACGACGGGCCGGGCCGTGCGGCTCCGCCGCGGCTGGACCGGACCGGTGTCCTGCTGACGTCCACGGGGCTGGGTGCGCTGACCTGGACAGCCCATCTGTTGTCGGACCGGCACGCGCAGGGGACGCCCGTGGCCGTCTTCGGCGTGCTGTCCGTGGCGCTGCTGGCCGCTGCGGCACGGCACTTGCTGCGCACCGAGCACCCGCTCGTCGACCTGCGCACCCTGCGGATCCCGGCCTTCCGGGCGTCGGTGTCCGGCGGCTCCCTGTTCTGGATCACTGTCGCGGCGGTCCCGTTCGTGCTGCCGCTGCTCTTCCAGGAGGCCTTCGGCTGGAGCGCGGTGAAGTCGGGAGCGATGGTGCTGTTCGTCTTCGTCGGCAACATAGGCATCAAGCCGGCGACGACCCGGCTCCTCCAACGGTTCGGCTTCCGGCCCCTGTTGGTGACCGCCGCGGCGGGCGTCGTCGCGACGACGGTCCTCTGCGGGTTCCTCACCGCCGGCACGCCGATCGCACTGATCGCCGCTCTCGCGGTGGTGAGCGGCGCCGCACGCTCGCTGGGGCTGACGTGCTACCAGGTCATCGCCTTCGCGGACGTCCCGCAGGAGCGGATGGGCCACGCGAACACCCTCCAGTCGACGGCCCAGCAGGCCGCCGCCGGGCTGGGCGTGGCGGCGGCCACGGTGGCCCTCCGGGCGGGGGAGTGGGTACGGCCGGGGTCCGCGTACGCGGTGGCCTTCTGCCTGCTGGCGCTGGTGTCGGTGGGGGCGCTGGTGGGCGCGGTGCGCATGCACCCGGGAGCGGGTGGCGCGGTGGTGGGTGGGGCGCCGCGGTCCCGCCCTCGGGTTGCGCCCCCTCAGGGGCGCGGGGAACTGCGCGACCGGCCACAACCGGCCCGCACTCGCAATGACACCGTCACCCCACCCGCGTGAACACCAGCGACGCATTGTGCCCGCCGAACCCGAACGCGTTGGCCAACGCAGCCTCGTACCGCCCCGGTCGCGGCTCCCCGGCCACTACGTCCAGCTTCACCTCGGGATCCAGCGCCTCAAGGTTCCGCACCGCCGGAACCACCCCGTCCCGCACCGCCAGGATCGCCGCCAGCGCCCCCACGGCCCCCGCCGCCCCGAACAGATGGCCCGTCATCGACTTCGTCGCGGTCACGGCCGCGTGCAGCCCGACCGCCTCGGCCACCGACTCGGCCTCCACCAGGTCGCCCTGCGGCGTGGACGTCGCGTGCGCGTGCACCACCCCGACATCGCGCGGGGAGACCCCCGCACTCTCCAACGCGCCCCGCATCGCCCGCACCTGCCCCTCGGGATGCGCCGCGGTGATGTGGAACGCGTCCGACGTCACCCCGGCCCCGGCCAGCCCCGCATGTGCCCGCGCGGCCCGTGCCGCGGCGAACCCGGCCCGTTCCAGGACGACCACCACGGCGCCCTCGCCGATGACGAACCCGTCCCGGTCCACGTCGAACGGCCGCGAGGCCCGCCCCGGTTCGTCGTTGCGCGTCGAGTGCGCCTTGGCCTGGGCGAAGCCGGCCAGCGGCAGCGGGTGGACACAGGCCTCGGTGCCGCCCGCCACCACCACGTCCGCCCGCCCGAGGCGGATCAGGTCCAGGCCCATGGCGATCGCCTCGGCCCCGGACGCGCACGCGCTCACCGGCGTGTGGGCGCCGCCCCGCGCCCCGAGCTCGATGCTGACCCAGGCCGCGGGACCGTTCGCCATCAGCATGGGAACGGTGTGCGGGGACACCTTCCGCACCCCCGAGGCCTCCAGGACGTCGTCCTGGCCGAGCAGCGTCAGCGCACCCCCGGTGCCGGTGCCGATCACCACGGCCAGCCGCTCCGGGTCGACCTCCGGGCGCCCCGCGTCCGCCCACGCCTCGCGCGCGGCGACGAGCGCGATCTGCTCGCAGCGGTCCATGCGGCGGGCCTGCACCCGGTCCAGCACCTCGGCCGGTTCGGTCTTCAGCCGTCCCGCGATCCGGACGGGCAGCTGCTGCGCCCAGTCCTCCTCGATCGCGCGGATGCCCGACTCCCCGGCCAGCATCCCGGCCCAGGTCGAGGCGACGTCCCCGCCCAGCGGCGTCGTGGCCCCGAGACCGGTGACCACCACGTCCTCCATGCCGTTCATCTGCAACCCCCTTTGTTGTGGTCGAACAACTCGCCAACGACTCTGCCAGCGCAGATGCGCACGGCGAATGCCGTGATCCACGGAGACGGGCTGCCGGGATTTGGAGGGTTCGGCCATCGACGCGGCCGTATCCGCACACCTATTCCAGGTATTGCATAAACGTGCAGCTCTCCGTATAGTCATGCCAACCCAGGAGGAGGGACGGACCCATGGCGATACGCGCGGCGGTGGCCGGAGCGAGCGGATATGCAGGCGGCGAAGTGCTGCGCCTGCTCCTCGCGCACCCCGGCGTCCGCATCGGCGCCCTGACCGGGAACTCCAACGCCGGCCAGCCCCTCGGGGCCCTGCAGCCGCACCTGTCGCCGCTGGCGGACCGGGTGCTGGAGCCCACCACGACCGCCGCGCTCGCCGGGCACGACGTCGTCTTCCTCGCCCTGCCCCACGGGCAGTCCGCCGCCGTCGCCGCGGAACTCGGCGACGAGACGCTGGTCGTCGACTGCGGCGCGGACTTCCGGCTCACCGACGCGGCGCAGTGGGAACGCTTCTACGGTTCCCCGCACGCCGGCACCTGGCCGTACGGTCTGCCCGAACTGCCGGGCGCGCGCGAGGCGTTGCGCGGCACCCGCCGGATCGCCGTGCCCGGCTGCTACCCGACCGCCGTCTCGCTCGCGCTCTTCCCCGCGTACGCGGCCGGGCTCGCCGAGCCCGAGGCCGTGGTCGTCGCCGCCTCCGGCACGTCCGGCGCGGGCAAGGCGGCCAAGCCGCACCTGCTCGGCAGCGAGGTCATGGGCTCGATGAGCCCGTACGGCGTCGGCGGCGGCCACCGGCACACCCCCGAGATGATCCAGAACCTCTCCGCCGTCGCAGGGGAGCGGGTCGGCGTCTCCTTCACCCCCACCCTGGCGCCCATGCCCCGCGGCATCCTCGCCACCTGCAGCGCCAAGGCCCGCCCGGGCGTGACCGCCGAGGCCCTGCGCGCGGCGTACGAGAAGGCCTTCGAGGGCGAGCCGTTCGTCCGCCTGCTGCCCGCGGGCCAGTGGCCGGCCACCGGCGCCGTCCTCGGCTCCAACACCGCGCTGGTGCAGGCCGTCCTCGACGAGGACGCGTCCCGCATCGTCGTGGTGAGCACCATCGACAACCTCACCAAGGGCACCGCGGGCGGCGCCGTGCAGAGCATGAACCTCGCCCTCGGCCTCCCCGAGGACCTGGGCCTGCCGGCCACGGGGGTGGCGCCATGAGCGTGCGCAAGATCGTCGCCACCGTCCTCGCGCGGCTGGCGCCGTGCGAGACCCCGGCCCGCCCCCGGCGTGCCGTCCACCGGGACCCGTCCCCCCAGGAAGCCGACAAGGAGATGCAGTGAGCGTCACCGCAGCACAGGGATTCACGGCGGCGGGCATCGCCGCAGGGATCAAGGAGAGCGGCAGCCCCGACCTGGCCCTGGTGGTGAACGAGGGCCCCCGCCGGGCCGCTGCCGGCGTCTTCACCGCCAACCGCGTCAAGGCCGCGCCCGTCCTGTGGTCCCAGCAGGTCCTCAAGGGCGGCGAGGTCTCCGCCGTCGTCCTCAACTCCGGCGGCGCCAACGCCTGCACCGGCCCGGCGGGCTTCCAGGACACGCACGCCACCGCGGAGAAGGCCGCCGAGGTGCTCGGCCACAACGCGGGCGAGATCGCTGTCGCCTCCACCGGCCTGATCGGCGTCCGGCTGCCGATGGACAAGCTGCTGCCCGGCATCGAGAAGGCCGCCGCCGCGCTGTCCCCGCACGGCGGCGAGAAGGCGGCCATCGCCATCAAGACCACCGACACCGTCCACAAGACCGCCTTCGCCCAGGGCGAGGGATGGACGGTGGGCGGCATGGCCAAGGGCGCCGGCATGCTCGCCCCGGGCCTGGCCACCATGCTCGTCGTGCTGACCACCGACGCCGACGTCGACGCCGCCGGCCTGGACGAGGCGCTGCGCACCGCCACCCGCACCACCTTCGACCGGGTCGACTCCGACGGCTGCATGTCCACCAACGACACCGTGCTGCTGCTCTCCTCGGGCGCCTCCGGCGTCGCCCCGGACCCGGCGGCCTTCGCCGAGGCCGTCCGGACCGTCTGCGACGACCTGGCGCGCCAGCTCATCGGGGACGCGGAGGGCGCCAGCAAGGACATCCGCATCGAGGTCGTCGGCGCGGCCACCGAGGACGACGCCGTCGAGGTGGGCCGGTCCATCGCCCGCAACAACCTCCTCAAGTGCGCCATCCACGGCGAGGACCCCAACTGGGGCCGGGTGCTCTCCGCCATCGGCACCACCTCGGCCGCCTTCGACCCGGACAGGCTGAACGTCGCCATCAACGGCGTATGGGTCTGCAAGAACGGCTCGGTCGGCGAGGACCGCGACCTGGTGGACATGCGCTACCGGGAGGTCCGCATCACCGCCGATCTCGCCGAGGGCACGGAGTCCGCCGTGATCTGGGCCAACGACCTCACCGCCGACTACGTCCACGAGAACAGCGCCTACTCCTCATGAGCACCCCGACCCGCAAGCACACCGCCCTGCCCAAGGCGCAGACCCTCGTCGAGGCGCTGCCCTGGCTGACGCGCCATCACGGCAAGACCGTCGTCATCAAGTTCGGCGGCAACGCCATGGTCGACGACGAGCTCAAGGCGGCCTTCGCGAAGGACGTCGTCTTCCTGCGGCACGCCGGGCTGCGCCCGGTCGTCGTGCACGGCGGCGGCCCGCAGATCAGCGCCGCCCTGGAACGGATGGGCCTGGAGTCGGAGTTCAAGGCCGGGCTGCGGGTGACCACGCCCGAGGCCATGGACGTCGTGCGCATGGTGCTCGCCGGACAGGTCCAGCGAGAGCTGGTCGGGCTGCTCAACCAGCACGGCCCGCTGGCCGTCGGCCTCACCGGCGAGGACGCCGGGACCATGACCGCCGTCAAGCACTTCGCGGAGCTGAACGGCGAGCGCATCGACATCGGCCGCGTCGGCGAGATCACCCACATCGACACCGGCGCCATCGAGACGTTGCTGGACGACGGCCGCATCCCCGTCGTCTCCTCCGTCGCCCGCAGCGGCGACGACGGCCATGTCTACAACGTCAACGCCGACACGGCCGCGGCCGCCCTCGCCGCCGCGCTGGGCGCGGAGACGCTGATGGTCCTGACGGACGTGGAGGGCCTGTACGAGGACTGGCCGCACAGCGACGAGGTCATCAGCAAGCTCACCGCGAGCGAACTGGAGGCGCTGCTGCCGCAGCTGGCCAGCGGCATGGTGCCCAAGATGCAGGGGTGCCTGCACGCCGTCCGCAACGGCGTCACCACCGCCCGCGTGATAGACGGGCGGGTCCAGCACTCGATCCTGCTGGAGATCTTTACGGATGAAGGCATCGGCACGATGGTCGTGCCGGACACGGAGGAGGGGCAGGCGTGACCAACGACGAGCTCACCCGGCGCTGGCAGGGCGCCCTGATGGGCAACTACGGCACCCCGCGCATCCCCCTCGTGCGCGGCGCGGGCCCGGCGGTGTGGGACGCCGACGGCAAGCGCTACCTGGACTTCGTGGGCGGCATCGCCGTCAACGCCCTCGGCCATGCGCACCCCGCGGTCGTCCGGGCGGTGACCGGGCAGATCGCGACCCTCGGCCACGTCTCCAACCTCTTCACCGCCGAGCCCACCGTCGCCCTCGCCGAGCGGCTGCTCGCCCTCGCGGGCCGTCCCGGGCGCGTCTACTTCTCCAACTCCGGTGCGGAGGCGGTCGAGGCGGCGTTCAAGATCGGGCGGCGCACGGGCCGGACGCACATGGTCTCGGCCGCCGGGGGCTTCCACGGCCGCACCATGGGCGCCCTCGCCCTGACCGGCCAGCCCGCGAAGCAGGAGCCGTTCCTGCCGCTGCCGGGGGACGTCACCCACGTCCCGTACGGGGACGCCGAGGCGCTGCGCGCGGCGGTCACGACGGAGACGGCGATGGTGATCCTGGAACCGCTCCAGGGCGAGAACGGCGTCGTCGTCCCGCCGCCCGGCTATCTGGCCGCCGCCCGCGAGATCACCCGGGCCACGGGGACCCTGCTCGTCCTGGACGAGATCCAGACAGGTATCGGCCGTACCGGGTACTGGTTCGACCACCTTGGGCACGGGATCGAACCGGATGTGATCACCCTTGCCAAGGGCCTGGGCGGCGGACTGCCCATCGGCGCCACCGTCGCCTTCGGCACCGCGGCCGACCTGCTGACGGCAGGTCAGCACGGCTCGACCTTCGGCGGGAACCCGGTCGCCTGCGCGGCCGCCCTGGCCGTCCTCGACACCCTGGAGACGGACGGGATCCTCGACCGCGTCAAGCACACGGGCGCCCTGCTGCGTGACGGGATCGCTGCGCTCGACCACCCGCTCGTCGACCACGTCCGTGGTGCGGGCCTGCTGCTGGGTATTGTCCTGTCCGAGCCCCTCGCACCGACGGTGCAGCAGGCTGCACAGGAAGCCGGCCTCCTGGTGAACGCGGTCGCACCCGACGTGGTGCGCCTCGCACCTCCGCTGATCATCACCGAGGATGACGTGGAGACGTTCCTCCAGGCCCTGCCCGGTGTCCTGGACGCCGCACGAGGAACGAGATGATCCGGAGACTGACGTAAAGATGCCCGAGGCGCAGGAGACCGAGCCGTTCCACGCCGGCGGCGGACCGGCCGTGCCGCAGACCCGCACCGCACGCCACCGCAGGATCGTCGACATCCTCGGCCGGCAGCCGGTGCGCTCGCAGAGCCAGCTGGCCAAGCTGCTCGCCGACGACGGCCTCTCCGTCACCCAGGCCACGCTCTCGCGCGACCTCGACGAGCTGGGCGCGGTCAAGATCCGCAACACCGGCGGCGAACTGATCTACGCGGTCCCCTCCGAGGGCGGCGACCGCACCCCCCGCGCCCCCCTCGGCGAATCCGCCTCGGAGGCCCGCATGGGCCGCCTGGCCGCCGAACTCCTCATCTCGGCCGAGGCCTCCGCCAACCTGGTCGTCCTGCGCACCCCGCCGGGCGCGGCCCAGTTCTTCGCCTCGGCCATCGACCAGGCGGGCGTCCACGAGATCATCGGCACGATCGCGGGCGACGACACGCTCCTGCTGATCAGCCGGGATCCGAGTGGGGGGCAGGCGCTGGCGGACCATCTGCTGAGGTTGGCGCAGAAGGAGCGGTGAGGGGGCGGGGGCGCCGGGGTCCGGCGCCCCTCTGCCGCTGTCTGCCGGACATGCGAAGGGCCGCCGAGGAAGAATCCTCGGCGGCCCTTCGCCACCGTGTCGGGACGGCGGGATTTGAACCCACGACCCCTTGACCCCCAGTCAAGTGCGCTACCAAGCTGCGCCACGTCCCGGTGCCCGTTCCCTCCGGGTTGTTCCCGGTGGGGCGTGCAGAAAGAAAATATCCTGTTCCGCCCCGTGATCCAAATCCGGGGTCAGCGGGATGCCTGCAGGTACCAGTGCAGCACGGTCACCTTCCGCTCGCCGATGGTCGCGGCGGCACTGTCGAGCTGCGCGTCCAGCCGGGCGCGGTCCTCGTCGGCAAGGGCCCGGTACCCCGCCGCCGCGTCGGCCGGAGCCCAGCGGGCGAGGGAGGTGCGGGCGGCCGCGCGCAGGGTGGGGTGGGGGTCGTCCAGCAGGTCGAGGAAGCAGCGGAGCCGGGCCATGGAGCGGTGCGCGGACAGCAGGCGGAAGGACGCCTTCCGTACGTGGTCGGGGCGGTCGGCTGTCAGGCGTTCCCGCAGCCACGCCTCGGGGAGGCGGTCGGCGGAGGGCGTGAGGCTGACGGCGGCCTCGCGGACCACGGCCCCCGACGGGTCGTCCAGCAGCGGCATCAGCTGTTCCGGGTCGTCCGCACCCAGTGCACGCAAGGCCGCGACCGCCCGCGTCCGTACCCCCGGCCGCGGGTGCGCGAGCAGTGGCCGGAGCAGCGCGGCGTCCGCGCGAGTGCCGCACTCGCCGAGGCCGGCGACGGCGCCGGGGGAGGCGCACGCGGTGCGGTAGTACGGCACCGGGTCGATGCCGTGCTGCCGCAGCACCCAACGCGCGCAGGCCCGTACGAGACCGGAGCGGTCGGCGAGGAAGGCGCTGGCCCGCCCGGTGTCGCCGGTGCGGTTGAGCGCGGTCACGCCGGCCGCGCGGATGCGGGACTGGCGGGAGCCGAGGAGCGGCTCGATGATCTGGTCGTCCTGCGGCGTGGCGGCGAGCGCCGCGTTCGCGCAGAGGTCCTGGACGACGATGTCGCTGTCGGCGGCCGCGATCTCCGCGAGGCGGGCGGGGGAGAACCGCCCCTGTTCGACGGCGATCCGGTGCCCGAGGCGCCGGGCGGACCTGTCCTTGCAGGTCAACAGGGCGTCGACGGCGCCGGGTTCCCGTGCCGCCGCCACCACGAGTTCGTGGGCGAAGCCGCCGTGCTGCCGTTGCGCGGTGCGCAGGGCGACGGCGGTGACCGCGGCCAGTATTTCGAGGCGCGTGTCGGGCAGTGCGCTGCGGAGCAGCTCCCGCGCCTGCTCGCGTACCGGGGCCACCCAGTCCGCGCAACGGATGGTGACGAGGGGGAGGAGGGCGGCGGCGCCGGGGGCGGCCTGGCGTATGTGGCCGTTGGGGTTGCAGAGGGCTATGGCCGGCGACGACTCGCCTTCGGTGTCGGGGAGGACCCACAGCCGGCGCACGGCGGGGTCGAGGGCGACCCAGTCCTCGGCCGTGGCGATGTCCGACGGGAGCGCGCGTCCGGACCGGGCGGCTTCGGCGGCTATGTGGCCAGGCCGGTCCGGCTGTTCAGTTCCAGCGCTTGAACTTGTCTGTCGGGATCTCAACCTTGCTGCCGTCCGCCAGGTTGAGAGTCACTGTCGCGCCGTACGTAAACTTTCGGCAGCTGGTGTACTCGTCACCCTCAGGGAGGCTGAGCAGGTGGCATACGCCTTCGAACGGGTCGACGATGAGGTAGGCCGGGACGCCGAAGCGGGCGTACTGCCGCACCTTGATCTCGTAGTCGTTGGCATCCTGCTTCGTGGAGACAACTTCGACGGCAGCCAACAAGGCCTCGTGTGAGTAGGGCTTCTCTGCCCCCTCTTCCATGATTGCGACGTCAGGGCAGCGTGGCGCCTCACCCGGGAATCGGATCAAGACGTCGGCCAGGAATCGGTCCTCGTCGATACCGCTGTCCTCGATGGCATTGAGGATGCGGCGGACCGTCCACCCCTGAATGTCGCTCTGCGGCGTCATGACGATCCGGTCCCCCACAGCCTCGATCTTGAAGCCCTCGAACACTGCCGCGGCGCGCTCGATGGTCTCCCGCAGGAAGTCGTCCTGCACGGTCATGGCAACCTCCCCTGCTCGGACTCGTCGATAGTCGCATCGTAGAACGCCCGGCCGACACCCACACCCGAACGATTCACCCCCCCGAGCTATTGACGAAACATACGGCGCACTGCATAGTTATGCCTACCAGCGCATGAGAGCAGCAGAACGCAGCGCACTGCACCGTAAGGAGAACCCCGTGACCGAGCGCGTCGTACTCGCCTATTCCGGCGGCCTTGACACCTCCGTCGCCATCGGCTGGATCGCCGAGGAGACGGGCGCCGAGGTCATCGCCGTCGCCGTGGACGTCGGCCAGGGCGGCGAGGACCTGGACGTCATCCGCAAGCGCGCGCTCGCCTGTGGTGCGGTCGAGGCCGAGGTCGCGGACGCCAAGGACGAGTTCGCCGAGGAGTACTGCCTCCCGGCGATCAAGGCCAATGCGCTGTACATGGACAAGTACCCGCTCGTCTCCGCCCTGTCGCGGCCCACGATCGTCAAGCACCTGGTGGCTGCCGCCGAGAAGCACGGCGCGAGCGTCGTCGCCCACGGCTGCACCGGCAAGGGCAACGACCAGGTGCGGTTCGAGGCCGGCATCTCCTCGCTCGCCCCGCAGCTGAAGTGCATCGCCCCGGTCCGGGACTACGCGATGACGCGGGACAAGGCCATCGCCTTCTGCGAGGCCAAGGGCCTGCCGATCGCGACGACCAAGAAGTCGCCGTACTCCATCGACCAGAACGTCTTCGGCCGGGCCGTCGAGACCGGCTTCCTCGAGGACATCTGGAACGCCCCGATCGAGGACGTCTACGACTACACGGCGAACCCGGCCACCCCCCGGGAGGCCGACGAGGTCGTCATCACCTTCGCGCAGGGCGTCCCGGTCGCGATCGACGGCAAGCCCGTCACCGTGCTCCAGGCCATCCAGCAGCTCAACGAGCGGGCCGGCGCCCAGGGCGTGGGCCGGCTGGACATGGTCGAGGACCGGCTGGTCGGCATCAAGTCCCGCGAGGTCTACGAGGCGCCGGGCGCCATCGCTCTGATCACCGCGCACCAGGAGCTGGAGGCCGTCACCGTCGAGCGGGAGCTCGCCCGGTTCAAGCGGCAGGTCGAGCAGCGGTGGACCGAGCTCGTCTACGACGGCCTGTGGTTCTCCCCGCTCAAGCGGGCCCTGGACGGCTTCATCGCCGAGGCCAACGAGCACGTCTCCGGCGACATCCGGATGACGCTGCACGGCGGCCGGGCCGTGGTCACGGGCCGGAAGTCCGAGCAGTCGCTCTACGACTTCAACCTCGCCACCTACGACACCGGCGACACCTTCGACCAGTCGATGTCGAAGGGCTTCATCGAGATCTTCGGGCTCTCCTCGAAGATCGCCGCGAAGCGTGACCTGGCCCTGTAGGCCGCGGTTGCACTGACGACCGACGACCATCCCCCGCCCCGGCGCTGGGCGGGGGCAGACGAGGAGCAACCGACGATGACCACCGGAACGCAGGACCAGGACCCCGCCGGAGGCGTACGGCTCTGGGGTGGCCGGTTCGCCGACGGGCCGGCCGAGGCCCTCGCCAAGCTCTCCGCCTCCGTCCACTTCGACTGGCGGCTCGCCCCGTACGACATCGCCGGCTCCCGCGCCCACGCCCGCGTCCTGCACAAGGCCGGGCTGCTCAGCGCAGGCGAGCTCCAGCGGATGACCGAGGGCCTCGGACTGCTGGAGGCCGACGTCGCCGCGGGGACGTTCACCGGCACCGTCGCCGACGAGGACGTGCACACCGCCCTGGAGCGCGGCCTGCTGGAGCGGCTCGGTCCGGAGCTCGGCGGCAAGCTGCGCGCCGGGCGGTCCCGGAACGACCAGGTGGCCACGCTCTTCCGGATGTACCTGCGCGACCACGCGCGGATCATCGGCGGGCTCATCGCCGACCTCCAGGAGGCGCTGGTCGGGCTGGCCGAGACGCACCCCGACGTGGCCATGCCCGGGCGGACGCACCTGCAGCACGCCCAGCCCGTGCTCTTCGCGCACCACGTCCTCGCCCACGTGCACGCCCTCGGGCGGGACGCGGAGCGGCTGCGGCAGTGGGACGAGCGCACGGCGGTCTCCCCGTACGGCTCGGGGGCGCTGGCCGGTTCCTCCCTCGGGCTGGACCCGGAGGCGGTCGCCGCCGACCTCGGCTTCGAGCGCGGCAGCTCCGGCAACTCCATCGACGGCACGGCCTCGCGGGACTTCGCCGCCGAGTTCGCCTTCATCACGGCGATGATCGGCATCGACCTGTCCCGGCTCGCGGAAGAGGTGATCATCTGGAACACGAAGGAGTTCTCCTTCGTGACGCTCCACGACGCCTTCTCCACCGGTTCCTCGATCATGCCGCAGAAGAAGAACCCGGACATCGCCGAGCTGGCGCGCGGCAAGTCCGGCAGGCTGATCGGCAATCTGGCCGGGCTGCTGGCCACGCTCAAGGCCCTCCCGCTCGCGTACAACCGCGACCTGCAGGAGGACAAGGAGCCGGTCTTCGACTCCTGCGACCAGCTGGAGGTCCTGCTCCCGGCCTTCACCGGGATGATGGCGACCCTCACGGTCAACCGGGCGCGCATGGAGGAGCTGGCCCCGGCCGGCTTCTCGCTGGCCACCGACATCGCGGAGTGGCTGGTCAAGCAGGGCGTGCCGTTCCGGGTGGCGCACGAGGTCGCGGGTGCCTGCGTCAAGGAGTGCGAGGCGCAGGGCATCGAGCTGGACGACCTCACGGACCAGCAGTTCGCCGCGATCTCGCCGCACCTGACGCCCGAGGTCCGCTCGGTCCTGACGGTGCCGGGCGCCCTCGCCTCCCGCAACGGCCGCGGCGGCACTGCTCCGTCGGCCGTGGTGGCCCAGCTGCAGGAGGTCAAGGCGGACCTGGCCGTGCAGCGGGAGTGGGCGGACGCCAAACGCGCCCAATAATGAGACATCGATAACCCGAATGAGACGTCCATGTCTCATTCGGGTTATCGTCGTCTCATGAGCGTGGATCGAGACCAGGTACTGAGAGCAGCCGCCGGCCTGCTCACCCGCAAGCCGACCGCTTCCATGGACGAGATCGCCAGGGCCGCCGGCATCGGCAGGGCCACCCTGCACCGGCACTTCTCCGGCCGGGACGCCCTCGTCCGCGCGCTGGAGAACCACGGCATCGAGCGGCTCGGCCGCGCCCTGGACGAGGCCCGGCTGGACGAGGGCGACGCGGCGGACGCCGTGCGCCGGATGATCGCGTGCACCGAGTCCGTCGCCGGGATCATCGCCTTCCTCTACGGCGAGAACGCCCTCTACGAGGGCGGCATGAACGAGGGCTGGAACCGCCTCGACGCCCGGATCACCGGGCTCTTCCGGCGCGGCCAGGAGGAGGGTGCCTTCCGCCTCGACCTCTCCCCGGCCTGGCTCACCGAGGCCCTCTACGGCCTCGTGGCCTCCGGCGCCTGGGCCGTCCAGGACGGCAGGGTGGCCGCGCGGGACATCAGCCACATGGTCTCCGAGCTGCTGCTCGGCGGCGCCCTGCGACGGAGGATGGAACCGTGAGCCATGAGACCGTCTCCCCGCCGTCCGGTGCGCCGGACGCGGCGGACGCCCCGCGCCCGGGTCGCTGGCTCGCGCTGGCCGTGCTCGTCCTGGCCGTCCTGCTCGTCGCCGTCGACGCGACCGTGCTCGGCCTGGCGACGCCCTTCCTCAGCGAGGACCTCAAGCCCTCCGGCACCCAGCTGCTGTGGATCGGCGACGTCTACTCCTTCGTCATCGCCGGTCTGCTGGTCTCCATGGGCAGCCTCGGCGACCGCATCGGCCGCAAGCGGCTGCTGCTCGTCGGCGCCGTGGCCTTCGGTGCGGTCTCGGTGCTCAACGCCTATGCGACCAGCCCCGAGATGATGATCGTGGCCCGCGCCCTGCTGGGCGTGGCGGGCGCGACGCTGATGCCGTCCACCATGGCGCTCATCCGCAACCTCTTCCACGACCCCAAGGAACGCAGCCTGGCCATCGGCATCTGGGGTGCGATGGCCTCGGCGGGCGCGGCCGTGGGGCCGGTCGTCGGCGGCTTCCTGCTGGAGAACTTCTGGTGGGGTTCGGTCTTCCTGATCAACCTGCCGGTGATGGCGGTGCTCGTCCTGGTCGGCTTCAAGCTGCTGCCCGAGTCGCGCGACCCCTCGCCCGGCCCCTGGGACCTGCTCAGCGTGGCCCTGTCGATGGTCGGCATCATCGCGGTGGTCTATGCGATCAAGGAGGGCGCGACGATCGGCTTCGGCCTGCCCGTCGCGGTGGCGGCCGTCGTCGGTGTGGTCACGCTGGTGTGGTTCGTCCGGCGCCAGCTGAAGCTGCCCTCGCCGCTGCTGGACATGCGGCTCTTCCACCACCGCGGCTTCTCCGGCGCGGTGCTCGCCGACCTGCTGACGATCCTGGGCCTGTCCGGGCTGGTCTTCTTCCTCTCCCAGTTCCTCCAACTGGTCCAGGACCGCAGCCCGTTGGAGGCGGGGCTCGCGGAACTGCCCGCGGCCGTGGGCGCGGTGACGGCCGGCCTGCTGGCCGGGCAGGCCGCCCGGCGCCTCTCGGTGCGGACGGTCGTCTCGGGCGGGCTCGGCGCGATCGGCATCGCGCTGGCGGTGCTCTCCTGGCTCCAGACGACCACCCCCTATCCGCTGCTGGGCGCCGTCCTGCTGGTCGTGGGCGTGGGCGCGGGCTTCTCGTTCACCGTCACCGCCGACGTGATCCTCTCCAGCGTGCCCAAGGAGCAGGCGGGCTCGGCCGCGGCCGTCTCGGAGACGGCGTACGAGCTCGGTGCGGCGCTCGGCATCGCCCTCCTCGGCTCGATCGTCACCGGCGTCTACCGCGGCTTCGCGATCCCCGTGGGCGTCCCCGCGGACGCCGCCTCCGGGGCGCACGAGTCGCTCGGCGGCGCGGTCGAGGCCGCGGCGCAGCTGCCCGCGGACACGGGGGCGGCCCTGCTCTCCTCGGCGCAGGACGCCTTCGTCGAGGGGCTGCGGATCGCCTCGGGTGTGGGTGCGTTCGTGCTGACCGGGACCGCGGTCGCGGCCTGGTTCCTGCTGCGCGGCCAGCGGCTCGCGGAGGGCGCGGGCGGCTGAGCCGACGCGCTCGGATGAGCCATCCCAGCATCATCTGGCCCGGGGCTTCAAGTCCCGGGCCGTGTGATGTTTACCGGTCGGTAACCACCTTGACGCGGTCCTGACGCACCCGGGAATATCTCGTCCACCGGTCGACATTGTCGAACGTGGTTCGGACGAGGGCGTCCGCCCGGGACGCCCCTGTGTCAAAGGAATCCCCCCATGCGTCACACGCGCCTGCGCACCACAGCACGGTTTCTGATCGCCGCCGCGGCCGCCGCCGCGCTGAGTCTCACGGGCCTCGCCGCGTCACCGGCCTCCGCCTCGCCGCTCGACATCCCGCCGAAGGGCGCCAACGACTGGTCCTGCAAGCCGGATTCGGCCCACCCGCAGCCGGTCGTGCTGGTCAACGGCACGTTCAAGCTGATGGCCGAGAACTGGCAGGCCCTCTCGCCCAAGCTCAAGGAGGCGGGCTACTGCGTCTTCGCCTTCAACTACGGGCACATGGAGACCGACCCGATACCCCAGGCGGCCGCCGAACTGCGGGACTTCGTCGAGGCCGTGCGCGGCGCGACGGGCGCCGCGAAGGTCGACATCGTCGGCCACAGCCAGGGCGGCATGATGCCGCGCTACTACGTCAAGTTCCTCGGCGGCGCGGACAAGGTGAACGACCTCGTCGGCATCGTCCCGTCCAACCACGGGACCAAGAACCCGCTGGCGATTCCCGCCGGTTACACCTTCTGCCCGTCCTGCCTGGACCAGCGCTGGGGCTCGGACCTGATGCAGAAGCTCAACGCGGGCGACGAGACCCCGGCCGGGCCGGACTACACGGTCATCACGACCCGCCACGACGAGGTCGTCATCCCCTACACCAGCGCCCTGCTGACGGGCCCGTCCGAGCACCTGACGAACGTCGTGCTCCAGGACAAGTGCCCGCTGGACCCGTTCATGCACGACCAGGCCACCAAGGACCCGGTCGTCGCCCAGTGGGTGCTCAACGCGCTCGGCCGCAAGGGCCCGGCGGACCCGGACTTCCAGCCGCACTGCTTCGGATAGTCCGGACAGCACGAAACGCCGCCGCGGGAATCCCGCGGCGGCGCCTCGCGCGTAATGTGCGACCGTCAGGCCGCCCTGGCCTTGGTGGCGTACATGTCCACGTACTCCTGGCCCGACAGCCGCATGACGTCGCTCATCACCTCGTCGGTGACGGCGCGCAGCACGTAGCGGTCGCGGTCCATGCCCTCGTAGCGGGAGAAGTCCAGCGGCTCGCCGAAGCGGACCGTCACCCGGGCGATGCGGGGCATCCCCTTGCCGCTCGGCTGCACCTTCTCCGTGCCGATCATCGCGAACGGCACCACGGGCGCGCCCGTCATCAGCGTCAGCCGGGCGATGCCGGTGCGGCCGCGGTAGAGCCGGCCGTCGGGGGAGCGGGTGCCCTCCGGGTAGATGCCGAAGACCTTGCCCTCGTCGAGGATCCTGCGGCCGGTCATCAGCGCGGCCACACCGCCGTTGCCGCCGTCGCGGTCGACCGGGACCATGCCCGAGGAGCGGAAGAACCACGCCATCAGGCGGCCCTTGAGGCCCTTGCCCATGACGTACTCGTTCTTGCCGATGAAGTAGACCTGGCGCTTGACGATCAGGGACACGAACAGCGAGTCGATGAACGTCGTGTGGTTCCCGGCGAGGATCACCGGCCCGGTCCCGGGGATGTGCTCGGCCCCCTCGACCTTCGGGCGGTACAGGACGCGCATGAGCAATCCGAGAATCGCCTTGAGCACAATGCGGGACAACGGGTCCTCCGGTCGTGGTGGTCAGGCGGGGCAGGGCGCCGAGGATACTCGCGAGTACGTGGCATGCGCACACCGGGTTTCGGCAAGGCGGAACAGAGTGTTGACGTGAGTTGTCCCTCTGTTCCCTCTACACCCTTCTGTGCGAGGGGCGGACGACTTTACGATCACCCCGTCTGACAGGTGCCGGACAGGCGCCGGAAGAACAACGAGCAGGAGCGTACATGCAGCAGGAGCAGCGTCCGGGCAGGCGTTCTTTGCTGGGGGCCGCGGCGGCCCTCGGCGCGGGAGCGGTCGTCCTGGGCAGCGGGGCGGGCCCGGCGGCAGCGGCGCAGCAGCGGAGCGCGGGCGGTCACGGCAAGGGCGGCTCCTACAAGGACCTCCCGGTGCCGACGGTCATCGGGCACCGGGGTGCCTGCGGCTACCGGCCGGAACACACCTTCGGCTCCTACCAGTTCGCGCTCGACAACGGCGCGGACGTCATCGAGCAGGACCTCGTCCCCACCAAGGACGGGCACCTGGTCTGCCGTCACGAGAACGACATCACGCAGACCACCGATGTCGCCGACCACGCGGAGTTCGCCTCCCGCAAGACCACCAAGGTCGTCGACGGCGAGTCCCACACCGGCTGGTTCACCGAGGACTTCACCCTCGCCGAGCTCAAGCGGCTGCGCGCCAAGGAGCGCATACCGGGCAACCGGCAGCACAACACCCTCTACGACGGCCGCTGGGACGTGCCCACCTTCGAAGAGGTCCTCAAGTGGGCCGAGGAGCAGGGCCGCAAGCGCGGCCGACGGGTCTGGCTGCACTCGGAGACCAAGCACGCCACCTACTTCCGCAAGCTGGGCCTCGGCCTGGAGGAGCCGCTGGCGAAGCTGCTGCGCCGGTACGGCCGGCACCGCGCCGACTCGCCGCAGTTCCTGGAGTCCTTCGAGCCGAGCAGCCTGCAGAGGCTGACGAAGCTGGGCGTCCACGCCCCGAAGATCTTCCTCCTGGACGACCTCAAGACCCGCCCCTGGGATTTCGTCGAGGCGGGCGACCCGCGCACCGTCGCCGACCTCATCACGCCGCAGGGCCTGAAGTGGATAGCCGGCTTCGCCGAGGGCATCGGGCCGTGGGTGCAGCAGATCATCCCCCGGGACGCGAACGGCAAGCTCGGCAAGCCCACCACGCTCGTCCGCGACGCGCATGCCGCCGGGCTCATCCTGCACCCGTACACCATGCGCAACGAGAACACCTTCCTGCCCGCGGACTTCCAGCGCGGCAGCGACCCGAACGCCTACGGCGACGCCTTCGGGGCCTTCAAGGCCTACTACGCCACCGGCATCGACGGCATCTTCTCGGACAACTGCGACACGGCGGCGTTCGCACGGGCGGACTTCCTCAAGAAGTGACCTCTGGTCTCCTTCTGGCGGTGGGTAACCACTCGGACGAGTGATTACCCACCGTTCCGGAAACCGCCCGGGCGGGGCCGGATGTCCCGTCCCGCATGACGCCGAACGATCTCCTCACCCGGCTGCGCCCCCTGCTGGCCGCCGAGTGTGCGGCCGAGGCCCACGCGGCGGGCATGGAGGCGGCCGACCTCGAACAGGCCGTCTGGCTCCGGCTGCTGAGCGGCGCCGGGGCACTGTCCCGGACGGCCGACACCGCCCTGCGGATACGGACGGCGGTGCGCGCCGAGGCCCGCGCCTGGCGCCGCCGTGCCCGGCGCGAGGTGCCCTACGACCCGGTCGCCGCCGAACCGTCCGGCGAGCGGCTGGAGTCGGGGGTGGAACAGGCCGTGCTGGCCGCCGAGACCGGGCGGCAGCTGCGGGCCGCCGTCCGCCGCCTGCCCGGCCGCTGTCCCGGGCTGCTCTCGGCCCTGCTCTCCTCCCGCGATCCGACGTACCGAGAAATCGCAGGGGAGTTGGGTATCTCACAAGGATCTTTGGGGCCCGTACGTTCCCGCTGCCTGGGATGTCTGCGCAGAATGCTCATGGCGGAGATTGCGGCTCCTGGACGCGGGGGAGAGGAGCGTTAGACAACCGGCGCCATGGAGCGGCGTGCATCTGCGGCGGCTCCTGTTAGGGCGGACCGAATTCGGGAGGCGTGCGCATGGGCATGAGCGTGACCATCTCGGCTGCAGGCGACAGCGATGCCGAGCAGATCCTCAAACTGCAGTACCTCTGCTACCAGGACGAGGCCGAGCTCCACGGGGACTGGTCCATCCAGCCGCTGACCCAGAGCCTCGACGCCCTGCGCGCCGAACTGGCCGGGAGCCGCGTCCTGGTGGCCCGGCTCGGCGCGGAGGTCGTCGGCTCGGTGCGCGGCACCGCCGGGGCCGACGGCACGGCGGTCATCACGGGGCTCATCGTGCACCCGCGGATGCGGCGGCACGGCCTGGGCGGCCGGCTGCTGACGGCGATCGAGGAGCGGCTGGCGGAGGAGTGCTCCGCCAAGCGCTACCGGCTGGCCACCGGCCGCCGCGGCGAGGGCGGCCTGCGGCTGTACCGCCGCTGCGGCTACGCGCCCGTCGGCACCGAAGAGGTCACCCGCACCCTGACCCTGATCACCCTGGAGAAGGACGCGGCGCCCGCCTATGTGACGAGCGCCTAGCCGGGGCACCCCGAAGGGGCGCGGGGCTGTTTTCGATATGCGGCTCCGCCGCGTGGGCGCGCTCAGCCACGATGCGCCTGCAGTCGAGGTTCCCCCAGCTACCTCCCCCAGCTACCGCTGGGGGTGCCCCCAGGGGCTGCGCCCCGGACCTCTGGGGTGATGCGTCGGCTGCGGGCCGGTGGGGGGCTTGTCGCGCAGTTCCCCGCGCCCCTGACGGGGCGCGAACGCCCTAGCCGCCTGCGGGCAGTCGGCCGGCCCGGCGCAGCCACATCATCGCGGTCAGCGGCAGGATCACCGGGATGAAGAGGTAGCCCATCCCGAAGTCCGACCACACGGTGGCGTCGGGGAAGGCGGACGGCTCGACGACGGTCCAGGTGCCGACCAGCAGCACCCCGGCCAGCTCGGCGGCGCAGCACACCAGCGCCGCCCTGCGGGCCGTGTTCCCGCCGCGCACCAGGGAGTACGTGATGAAGGCGTACACCACGGCGGCGGCCGCCGACAGGACGTAGGCCAGCGGGGCCCGGCCGAAGTCCAGGATCATCTGGACGATCGAGCGGGACGCGGCGGCGACGGTGAACACCCCGTACAGCCAGACCAGCAGCCGGCCCGGGCCCTGGCCGAGGTCGAAGCCGCCCTTGGACGCGGTGGTGGTGGGCTCGGTCACGTCGGCCTCGGTCACGTCAGCCTCCCCAGATGTCGTAGAGCCGTACTTCCAGCACGGCGAGGATCACGGCGCCCGCCGCCACCGTGGCCGAGCCCCAGCGGGTCCGCTCGGCCAGCGACATGAAGGCCGCGGCCGGGATCGCGGCGGCCGAGCCCAGCAGATAGGCGACGAAGATCGTGGTGCCCTGGTGCGGCTTGTCGCCGCCGGCCAGCCGCACCACGCCGACCACGAGCTGGATCACGGCGAGGAGGGTGACCACGGCCATGCCGATGAAGTGCCAGTCCTTGGTGGCCTGGTCGCGCGAGAAGGCGAAGCCGCACCAGGCGGCCAGCACGAGGGCGGTCAGACCGACGGCGAGCGTCAGCGCGTCGATCACCGCGGCTCCCGGGCGGCGCGGACGGACGGATGGGGCATGACAGGCATGGGACGACTGTAGTGGCCCCCTGGCGGGCCCCCGCGCGCGACCCCTGGGGGTACCCCCGGCGACCCCTGGGGGTCCACGCTGTGATCACCACTGTCCGGTATTCGGACAGGCGTGGCCGATTCGCACGCACTTCTGTTTTACTGGCCCGCATGACCACGACGAGCAGCCGCACCTTTGCGACCGAGGCGATGACGACGCCCGGTGCTCGTTGCATGTGTCGAATGTGTGACTGCTGAGGGCCCCTTTGCCTCGCGCCCCGAAGCGAGACCCACCTGAGCCCGGAGTCGGCCCCTTCCCGCCGCCCGGACCGCTCGGCCCCGCGTCACCAGGACCCCCCGACCCGCGCTCCAGCGCCCCCGGGGACGATCCCCCCTGATGCCGCATTCCGCAATGCATGCCCGTGCGCCGGCGTCACCATCGCCGCGCACTCGACAGTGACGGAAACTCTGTGATCACCACTACGGGCCTGACAAAGGTCTACCGCTCACGAGGCCGCGAGGTCACCGCCCTCGACGGCGTCGATCTGCACGTCCGTGAGGGCGAGGTGTACGGCGTCGTCGGCCAGAGCGGCGCCGGCAAGTCGACCCTCATCCGCTGCGTCAACCTGCTGGAGCGCCCCAGCTCCGGCACGGTCACCGTGGCCGGCCAGGACCTCACCGCCCTCGCCGGGCGCGGCCCGCGCGCCGGCGCCGAACTGCGCCGGGCACGCAGCCGCATCGGCATGGTCTTCCAGCACTTCAACCTGCTCTCCTCGCGCACCGTGCAGGCCAACATCGAGCTGCCGCTGGAGATCCTCGGCGTCTCCGGCAAGGAGCGCAGCCGCAAGGCCCTCGAACTGCTCGACCTGGTCGGCCTCGCCGACAAGGCCAAGGCCTACCCCGGCCAGCTCTCCGGCGGCCAGAAGCAGCGCGTCGGCATCGCGCGCGCCCTGGCCGGCGACCCCAAGGTGCTGCTCTCCGACGAGTCCACCTCCGCGCTGGACCCGGAGACCACCCGCTCGATCCTCCAGCTGCTGCGCGACCTCAACCAGCAGCTGGGCCTGACCGTCCTGCTCATCACGCACGAGATGGACGTCGTCAAGACCATCTGCGACTCCGCGGCCCTGATGAAGGGCGGCCGCGTCGTGGGGTCCGGCACCGTCGCCGAGCTGCTGGCCACCCCCGGCTCCGAGCTCGCGGCCGAACTCTTCCCCGTCGGCGGCGAGCCCTCCGGGCCCGACCGCACCGTCGTGGACGTCACCTTCCACGGCGAGGCCGCGACCCAGCCGGTGATCTCCCAGCTGTCGCGCACCTACAACGTCGACATCTCGATCCTGGGCGCCGCGATGGACACCGTCGCCGGCAAGCAGATCGGCCGGATGCGCATCGAGCTGCCCGGCCGCTTCGAGGAGAACGTCGTCCCCATCGGCTTCCTGCGCGAGCAGGGCCTGCAGGTGGACGTCGCGGACGTCAACACGCCGGCACCCGCCGCCGCTGCCCTGAAGGAAGGTGCCAAGTGACCTGGACCGAGATGCAGCCACTGCTGCGCGACGCCTGTCTGGACACCCTCTTCATGGTGTGGTGGTCCACCGTCTACGCCGTCGTCGGCGGACTGCCGCTGGGCATCCTGCTGGTCCTCACCGACCGCGGTTCGCTGTTGCAGAACGTCGTGGTGAACAAGGTCCTCGGCGCGGTCGTCAACCTCGGCCGCTCGCTGCCCTTCATCATCCTCCTGGTCTGGCTGATCCCCTTCAGCCGCCTGGTGATCGGCACCTCCATCGGCCCCAGCGCGGCCGTGGTCGCCCTGACCATCGGCGCCATCCCGTTCTTCGCGCGCCTGGTGGAGACCGCCGTCCGCGAGGTCGACCACGGCCTCGTCGAGGCCGTGCAGTCGATGGGCGGCGGCACCTGGACCATCGTCCTCAAGGTGTTGCTCCCGCAGGCCCTGCCCTCCCTCGTCGCCGGGCTGACCACCACCGTCATCGCCCTCATCGGCTACTCGGCCATGGCCGGCGCGGTCGGCGGCGGCGGACTCGGCAACCTCGCCATCACCTACGGCTACATGCGCCACGAGACCGGCCTGATGAACACCACCATCGTGCTGCTCATCGTCATCGTGACGCTCGTCCAGCTCGCCGGCGACCTCGTCGTCCGCAGCCTCTCCCGGCGCGGCGGCCGTCAGTCCGCCCCCGTGGGCCTGCGACGCCTGCGCCGCCAAGCCGCCACCGCCCCCGTTCCCGCACAGTCCGTCCCCGTGCGGGCCGAGCCGGCCGAGGCGGCGGAAACCCCCTGACCCCCGGGGCCGGCGGCCCCGCGGAACCCCCACGAGCCCGGACCCTTTGCCGGGCGGCATCACCTCGTGATCCAGGAAAGAGGCACTCTTCGTGCGTACCACCGTCAAGCTCACCGCCGCCGTCGCGGCCGCCGCCGCGCTCACCCTCGGCCTGAGCGCCTGCAGCGCCCCCTCCGACACCGGCTCCGTCTCGGAGAAGAAGGGCAAGGACGCCGACCCGGCGGCCAAGCTCGTCGTCGCCGCCAGCCCCACCCCCCACGCCGACATCCTCAACTTCGTCCGCGACCACCTCGCGGCCAAGGAGGGCCTGAAGCTGGAGGTGAAGGAGTTCAACGACTACGTGCTGCCCAACACCGCCACCCAGAGCGGCGAGGTCGACGCGAACTTCTTCCAGCACAAGCCCTACCTCGACGACTTCAACAAGAAGAACAAGACGGACATCGTGCCCGTCGTCAACGTCGAGATCGAGCCCCTCGGCCTCTACTCCAAGAAGGACAAGAAGGTCGCCGACCTCGGCTCCGGCTCGACCATCGCCGTCCCCAACGACGCCACCAACGAGGGCCGCGCACTCAAGCTGCTCGCCGACAACGGCATCATCAAGCTCAAGGACGGCGTCGGCGCCGAGGCCAAGCTCTCCGACGTCGAGGACGCCAAGGGCGTGAAGTTCACCGAGCTGGAGGCCTCCCAGATCCCGGCCCGCCTGGGCGACGTGGACGCGGCCGTGATCAACGGCAACTTCGCCATCTCCGCCAAGCTCAACCCGGCCAAGGACTCCCTGGCCCTGGAGAAGGCCGAGAACAACCCGTACGCCAACTTCCTCGCCGTCAAGAAGGGCAACGAGGCCGACCCGCGGATCCAGAAGCTGGCCAAGCTCCTCAACTCCGATGAGGTGAAGAAGTTCATCCAGGAGAAGTTCAGCAACGGCGCCGTCATCCCCGCCTTCGGCCCCGTCAAGAGCTGACACCTTGTAATCTCGGCCGTCCGTACGGTCGCAGGCCCCGCGCGCGCCCCGGCGTGCGCGGGGCCCACGCGCTTGGCGCACTCACCTGCCGATGCTGCATGCTGGTGCACCCGAGCGAACCCGAGCCCACCCTCCCTCGGCGTTGGAGCAGCGCATGACTTCCACCTTTCCGGACATCTCCATCAGTACGGACCGGCTGGTGCTGCGCCCGTTCGAGGCAGGGGACGTGCCCGCCCTCGCGGAGATGATGAACGACGAGCTCATCACCGCCTGGACCACCGCCCCGCACCCCTACACCACCGCCGAGGCCCGCGACTGGGCCCTGCGCCGCGCCCCCGAGGAACGCACCTCCGGCCGCGGAATCGTCTTTGCGGTCACCGAGTTCCTCACCTCCCGCCTCGTCGGCGCCGTGTACCTCCGCAATACCGACTGGCGCACGCTGTGCACCGAGGCCTCCTACGTCACCGCGCCCTGGGCCCGCGGCGAGGGCTACGCGTGCGAATCCGTGCTCGCCGCCGCGCAGTGGCTGTTCCGCGACCAGAAGTTCGAACGCCTCGAAATGCGCACCGCCGCCGACAACACCGCCGCCCAGCAGGTCGCCCAGAAGATCGGCTGCATCAGCGAGGGCGTCCTGCGCAACGCCTGGATAGCGCGCAGCCGCACCGAGGACGGCGGCTGGACGGACATCCGCACCGACCTCATCGTCTGGAGCCTGCTCCCCGAGGACCTCGACGAGGTGCGCGAACAGCACACCGGCGGCTACGGCTACTCCGACTACGCCGCCGCCTTCCCGGACTGGCGCTAGGGCGGGGCCGATGGGTCAGCACAGGCCCCGCGACGTCTGGCACGGCGCCTCGCCGCGTTGTCGCATCACCCGAGTACGCCCAGTACGCGGATGATGCTCCGCCTTGCGATCCACCGCACCAGACGCCGCGGGACCCGCACTGACCCATCGGCCCCGCCCTAGCCCCGCAGGCCCCCGCCCCGCCCTGGTCCGGACCAGCCCGGGGTACCCTCACCCTGCCCGCACCGCCGTGCGCGGCCCGACCCGAGACAAGTCCAGGAGACAGACGACGATGGCCGACCGGGTCACGGTGATCGGGTGGGACGGCTCACCGCTGACGGACGCGGCCCGCTCCGCCGTGGGCGCCGCCACCCTGGTCGCCGGCGCGGCACACCACCTGGCCCTGCCCGAGATCCCGCCCGGCGCCGAGCGCATCCGCCTGGGCAGCGTCGACCTCGCCGCCCGCCGCATCGCCCAGCACCGCGGCTCGGCCGTGGTGCTCGCCGACGGCGACCCCGGCTTCTTCGGCGTCGTCCGCACCCTGCGCGCCCCCGAACACGGCCTCGAGGTCGAGGTGGTGCCCGCCGTCTCCGCCGTCGCCGCCGCCTTCGCCCGGGCCGGCATGCCCTGGGACGACGCCCAGGTCGTCGTCGCCCACGCCCGCGACCTGCGCCGCGCCGTCAACGTCTGCCGCGCCCACCCCAAGGTCGCCGTCCTCACCTCGCCCGGCGCGGGCCCCGCCGAACTCGCCCTGCTGCTCGGCCCCGTCCACCGCACCTTCGTCATCTGCGAGGAACTGGGCACCGAGCGCGAGCGCGTCACCGTCCTCACCTCCGACCGGGCCGCCGACCACACCTGGCGCGACCCGAACGTCGTCATCGTCATCGGCGGCTCCGGCACCCATGCCACCGGCGGCGGCTGGATCGCCGGGCGCGACCCCGGCTACCCGCCGGCCGTCCGCGGCTGGGCGCTGCCCGCCGACGCCTACGGGGCCCCGCTCGGCGAGGGCGAGTCCACCGAGCTGCGGGCCGCCCAACTCGCCCGGCTGGGGCCCCGCGTGGGCGACCTGGTCTGGGACATCGGCTCCGGCAGCGGCGCGGCCGCCGTCGAGGCCGGCCGGTTCGGCGCCGCCGTCATCGCCGTCGACCGCGACCCCGAGGCCTGCGCCCGCACCGCCGCCGCCGCGCGCCGCCACGGCGTGCAACTGCAGGTCGTCCGCGGCACCGCACCCCACGTCCTGGAGGACCTCCCCGAACCCGACGTCGTGCGCGTCGCCGGCGGCGGCGCCCCGGTCGTCGCCGCGTGCGCGGCGCGCCGTCCCGAACGGATCGTCAGCCACGCGGCGACCCGGGACGAGGCCGAGGCGGTCGGCCGCGTGCTCGCCGAGGGCGGCTACGCGGTGGAGTGCACTCTGCTGCAGGCAGTGGAGTTGGACACAAGCGCCTGGACCGAGCGCGAACGGGCCGTAACCTTCCTGCTCAGCGGCCATCGCCCCCACGGGTGAGATCGCGGACGTACACCCGACCGGGGTAGGCTGGCGGACCGTTGTGCGGCCGCCCGGTGTCGGACACCACAGTCATCAATGCACCGAACGCGTCCCCCTTTTGGCGGGCACAGGGCAGGGTGGCAGCGGTGGCACGCACGTGCCGCGAGGCATGGACGCTCGTTGTGTGTATGGGCGTCAGCGGTTGGAAGGAGCACTACCGATGGGCGAGGGGTACGCATGACCGACACCGGCCGGTTCCCGGACGAGGGACAGCCGGAGAACGCAGGCGCACTGCCCGGGCACCCGCTCCCCGCGGATGCGCCGGCTCCTGCCGACACCGGAAGCCCGGCTCCGTACATCTTCCTCGACCAGGCGGACACCGCCGACGAGGACGACCTGCTGCTGATGCCGGGCGCCCAGGGCGCCTGGATGGAACAGCCGACCCTCCAGGGCGGCGGCACGCACGAGTCGGGCGGCCGGGACACCGGATCCGTCGACTTCACCGGCGTCCGCACCCCGCCCCCCGCCACCCCGGCGGCGCCCGCCGCCCCCACCGCTCCCTCGGCGGCCCGCCGTCCGCTGCACATGGGCCCGCCCGTGCCGGACCCGTCGAGCGGCGGCGTCGTCCGCTCCCTCGCGGACCGCGGCCCGGCCGCGCCGCAGCCGCCGGCCGCCACGCCGGTCCGCCCGCCCGTGCCCCAGGCCGACGCGGCCCCGACTGCGCCCGCCGCGGAGCCGGTTGTGGCCTTCGTCCCGTCGCAGAACACCGGTGGCGTGCCGCCCCAGAGCACCCCGGCCGGGGGCGCCGCCGAGTCGATAGTGGCCGGTGCGGGATCCCCTGCCGCTGCTCCCGAGCCGGTGCAGCCGCCGGCCGAGGCGGCTGTTCCTGCACAGGCCGCTCCTGTGCAGCAGGCGCCGGAGCCGGTTGCTGCCGTGCCGGAGCAGGCGGCGCCTGCCCCGGAGGAGCCGGTACAGCCGGCGGAGCCCGAGCCGGCCGCCGTGCCGGCCGCCGCCGTGGTCGTCCCGGAGGAGCCCGCGGCTCCGGCCGCCCCGGTGCACGAGGAGCCTGCGCAGCAGGCCGTGGCCCCGGTGGCGCCGGATCAGGTCGTGCCCGTGGCGGCCGAGTCGGTCCCGCAGGCCGGGTCCGTCCACCCCGAGCCCGTGGCGCAGCCGGTCGCCGTCGCGGAGGAGGCCGCCCCCGTGCAGCCCGAGCCCGCCCCGGCAGCAGCCGCCCCGGCGCCGGAGGAGCCCGCCCCGGCCCCGACGGTTCCTCAGGACCTCGCGCCGCAGGAGCCGGTGCCCGCCGCGCCGGCCGACCCCGCCCCGGTGCAGGCCGAGCCCGTGGTGCCGGAGCCGGTCGCGGTGCCGCAGGCCGAGGCGGTTGCGGCGACCCCCGAGCCCGTCGTGCCCGAGCCCGTCGTGCCGGTGGCCGCCCAGGCCGTTGCGCCGGAGCCGGTTGCCGTGGTGCAGCAGGCCGTTGCCGCCCCCGCCGAACCGGAGGCTCCGGTACCGGCCGAGGTGTCCGAGCCCGTGACGGTCGAGGCGCCCGCTCCCGAGCCGGTCGCCGTGGCGCCGGCCGAGCCCGCAGCACCGGAGCCGGTCGCCGAGGTCCAGGCCGAGCCGGCTGCCCCGACGGCCGCGCCCGAGCAGGCCGTTGCCCCGCACCCCGAGCCCGTGGCGCCCGAGCCGGCACCGGTGGAGCCGGAGCCCGAGCCGGTTGCCGTGATCGAGGTCGAGGCCGAGCCCG
Organism: Streptoverticillium reticulum; assembly: GCF_047456005.1. Lineage (NCBI taxonomy): Bacteria > Bacillati > Actinomycetota > Actinomycetes > Kitasatosporales > Streptomycetaceae > Streptomyces > Streptoverticillium reticulum. Next base: position 6,672,605 of record NZ_CP179755.1, read on the forward strand.
CAGTGCCGACGGTTCCTCAGCCCGCCGCCGACCAGCCCGCGGAGCACGTCGCGCCCGAGCCCGAGCCGGTTGCCGAGGTCCGGGCCGAGCCCGTGACGCCGGTGGCGGCCGAGGCGGTCGCGCCGGAGGCCGAGGCCCCCGCGCACCCCGAACCGGCCGCGCCCGAGCAGGACGCCCCGGCACCGGACGCCGAGGCGCAGCCGCAGGCGGAGGCCGCCGAACCGGCCGAGCCCGTCGAGCCCGAGCCCGTCGTACCGGCCGGCCCCCCGGCCGACGGATACGCCGCCGCCGAGCGCGAAGCGGTCCACCGCGTCATGCGCGAACGCCGCGACATCCGCAAGGGGTTCCGCACCGACCCGATCCCGCACGAGGTGCTGCTGCGCGTCCTCGAGGCCGCGCACACCGCACCGAGCGTCGGGCACTCGCAGCCCTGGGACTTCGTCGTCATCCGCTCCGCCGAGACCCGGCAGACGATGCACGAGCTGGCCTCCCGGCAGCGCGACGCCTACGCCAAGTCGCTGCCGAAGGCCCGGGCCAAGCAGTTCAAGGAACTGAAGATCGAGGCCATCCTCGACACGCCCGTCAACATCGTCGTCACCGCCGACCCCACCCGCGGCGGCCGGCACACCCTCGGCCGGCACACCCAGCCGCAGATGGCCCCGTACTCCTCCGCGCTGGCCGTGGAGAACCTCTGGCTCGCCGCCCGCGCGGAGGGCCTCGGCGTGGGCTGGGTCAGTTTCTTCGACGAGCGCGAGATGGTCCGCGCCCTCGGCCTGCCGGAGCACCTGGAGGTCGTGGCCTACCTCTGCATCGGCTACGTCGACGAATTCCCGGACGAGCCCGAGCTGATGCAGGCCGGCTGGTCCAAGCGCCGCCCGCTGTCGTGGGTGGTGCACGAGGAGACGTACGGGCGCCGCGCCCTGCCCGGCGAGGACCCGCACGACCTGCTCGCCGAGACCCTGCGCGGCATCCGCCCGCTGGACGCCAAGGCGCTCGGCGAGGCGTGGGAGCGCCAGAAGCGGATGACCAAGCCGTCCGGCGCGCTCGGCATGCTGGAGATCATCTCGGCGCAGCTGTGCGGCCTGTCCCGCAAGTGCCCGCCGCCGATCCCGGAGCCGGCCGCCGTCGCGATCTTCGCGGGCGACCACGGCGTGCACCACCAGGGCGTCACGGCCTGGCCGCAGGAGGTCACGGCCCAGATGGTCGCCAACTTCCTGGGCGGCGGGGCGGTCTGCAACGCCTTCGCCAACCAGGTCGGCGCCGAGGTCTGCGTCGTGGACGTCGGCGTGGCGGCCGAACTGCCCAGCACCCCCGGCCTGTTGCCGCGCAAGATCCGGCCCGGTACCAACGACTTCACCACCGGGCCCGCGATGACCCGTGAAGAGGCGCTGCGCGCCGTCGAGACCGGCATCGAGACGGCCCGCGACCTGGTCACGGCGGGCAACAAGGCGCTGCTGACGGGCGAGATGGGCATCGCCAACACCACGGTGTCGGCCGCCCTCATCTCCGTCTACACGGGCGCGGACCCGGCCGAGATCACCGGCCGCGGCACCGGCATCAACGACGAGATGCACGCCCGCAAGGTCGACGTCGTGCGCCGCGCCCTGGAACTGCACCAGCCGGACCCGGACGACCCGATCGGCGTGCTCGCCGCGATCGGCGGCCTGGAGCACGCCGCCATGGTCGGCCTGATCCTCGGCGGCGCCTCGCTGCGCACGCCGGTGATCCTGGACGGCGTGAGCGCGGGCGCGGCCGCCCTGGTCGCCCGCGCCATCGCACCGGAGGCGCTCGCCGCGTGCATCGCGGGACACCGCAGCGCGGAGCCCGGCCACGTGGCCGCGCTCACCAAGCTGGGGCTGCGCCCGCTGGTGGACCTGGACCTGCGCCTGGGCGAGGGCACGGGTGCCCTGCTGGCGCTGCCGGTGGTGCAGAGCGCCGCCCGCGCGATGCACGAGGTGGCCACCTTTGACACCGCGGGTGTGACGGAGAAGGGTTGACGGACCCGTCGCAGGCGGGGTGCGCCCCCAGGGGACGTACCCCGTCCGCCCGCCTCCCCTGCACACAACGGCGTGTGCGCCGACGAACCCGTACCGCACTACGAGAGGCCGCACCGCCATGGCCGAGCACGCCCCCTACCCCGTCGGACTCCGTCTTGCCGGGCGGCGCGTCGTCGTCCTCGGCGCCGGCCAGGTCGCCCAGCGCCGGCTGCCCGCGCTGATCGCGGCCGGTGCGGACGTCCTGCTGGTGTCGCCCTCCGCCACCCCGTCCGTGGAGGCCATGGCCGAGACCGGTGAACTGCGCTGGGAGCGCCGCCGCTACCGCGACGGCGACCTCGACGGTGCCTGGTACGCCCTGATCACCACCGACGACCCCGCCGCCAACGCGGCCGCCTCCGCCGAGGCCGAGGCCCGCCGCGTGTGGGCCGTGCGCAGCGACGACGCAACGGCCGCCTCCGCCTGGACCCCGGCCACCGGCCGCAGCGAGGGCGTCACCGTCGCCGTGCTCACGGGCAACGACCCGCGTCGCTCGGCGGCCCTGCGCGACACGATCGTCGAGGGGCTGCGCGACGGCTCGCTCGCCGCCCCGCACCACCGCCCCCGGCACAAGGGCGTCGCCCTCGTCGGCGGCGGCCCCGGCGACCCGGACCTCATCACCGTCCGCGGCCGCCGCCTGCTCGCCGAGGCGGACGTCGTCATCGCCGACCGGCTGGGCCCGCGCGACCTGCTGGACGAACTCCCGCCGCACGTCGGGATCATCGACGCGGCGAAGATCCCGTACGGCCGGTTCATGGCCCAGGAGGCCATCAACAACGCCCTGATCGAGCACGCGAAGGCCGGCAAGGCCGTCGTCCGCCTCAAGGGCGGCGACCCGTTCGTCTTCGGCCGCGGCATGGAAGAGGTGCAGGCCCTGGCCGAGCACGGCATCCCGTGCACCGTCGTCCCCGGCATCTCCAGTTCGATCAGCGTGCCGGCCGCGGCCGGCATCCCCGTCACCCACCGCGGCGTGGCCCACGAGTTCACCGTCGTCAGCGGGCACGTGGCTCCCGACGATCCGCGCTCCCTGGTGGACTGGGCGGCCCTGGCCCAACTGCAGGGCACGCTCGTCCTCCTGATGTCGGTGGAGAACATCGGCAGGATCGCCGCGGTCCTGATCGGCCACGGCCGCCCCGCGGACACGCCCGTGGCCGTCGTCCAGGAGGGCACCACGGCGGCGCAGCGCCGCGTCGACGCGACGCTCGCCACGGTGGGGGAGAGGGTGAAGGCGGAGGGCATACGCCCGCCCGCGGTCATCGTGATCGGCGAGGTCGTGCGCTGCACGGCCGGTACCGCGTCCTAGCACAACCGAGAAGAGCACACGAGCATGGCCGACCTGATCACCATCGACGACCCCGACGACCCGCGCCTGCACGACTACACCGGCCTGACCGACGTCGAGCTCCGGCGCCGCCGCGAACCGGCCGAGGGCCTGTTCATCGCCGAGGGCGAGAAGGTGATCCGGCGCGCCCGGCAGGCCGGCTACGCCATGCGGTCGATGCTGCTCTCGGCCAAGTGGGTCGACACGATGCGGGACGTCATCGAGGAGTCCCCCGCCCCGGTGTACGCCGTCGCGCCCGAGCTCGCCGAGCGGGTGACGGGCTATCACGTGCACCGCGGCGCCCTGGCGTCCATGCAGCGCAAGCCGCTGCCGGACGCCGCCGGGCTGCTGCGCGGGGCGCGTCGCGTCGCCGTGATGGAGAAGGTCAACGACCACACCAACATCGGCGCCATCTTCCGCAGCGCCGCCGCCCTCGGCATGGACGCGGTCCTGCTCTCCCCGGACTGTGCCGATCCGCTCTACCGGCGCTCGGTGAAGGTCTCGATGGGCGCCGTCTTCTCCGTGCCGTACGCGCGCCTGGAGACCTGGCCGCGCGACCTGGAGACGCTGCGCGAGGCGGGTTTCCGGGTCCTGGCCCTGACGCCGGACGAGAAGGCCACGCCCATGGACGCGGCGGCCCCGCACCGCCTGGACCGCGTCGCGCTCATGCTCGGGGCGGAGGGCGAGGGACTGTCGGCACGCGCGCTGCGGGCTGCGGACGAATGGGTCCGCATCCCGATGGCGCACGGGATCGACTCGCTCAACGTGGGTGCGGCCGCCGCTGTTGCGTTTTACGCGGTTACGTCGGGGCGCCCGGCAAGCTGAGCGTTGTGGGGCAGGTGCGGGTCGGTTGTGGCCGGTTGCGCAGTTCCCCGCGCCCCTTCGGGGCGCACGACCGTCGCCGGCTGGCCGTTCGTGGTGCGGGCCGGGCCCTGGCAGCCCTGTGCCGCCGCGATGCCCAGGGCGACGAGCAGCGTCACCACCACGAAGACGATCAGCCGCTGGCGCAGCAGCCGCCGGTCCGGCCCCGGGCGCCGGGGGCCGGGACGCGTGCCGGTGCGCCCCGCTGCGGGCGGTCGCGGGGCGCGGACCGTCTCGGCCGGCTGCGGATGCTGCCGGGCCTGCGGACGCGCGGGGGCGTGCGGGCGGGGCGTGGGCGAACTGCCCGGCTGCCGCTCGGTGCGCTGCCGCTCGTACTCCTCGGCCCGCCGCCCCTGCGGCCGGTCCGGCTCGCGCCGCGGCGCCGGCGGACGGACCTCCGACAGCCCGTGCGCCTCGCGCGCGGCGATCTCCTTCAGCCGCAGCGACAGTTGCAGCGTGCTCGGCCGGTCCTCGGGATCCTTGGCCAGACATGCGTGGAGGAGCGGCGCGAGCGCATCGGGCACGCCCATGAGCTGCGGCTCCTCGTGCACCACGCGGTAGAGCATGACCTCCGAACTGCCCTGCCCGAACGGAGAGTCGGCCGTGGCGGCGTAGGCCAGCGTGGCGCCGAGGGCGAAGACGTCCGTGGCCGGCGTCACCGCGGCGCCACGCACCTGCTCGGGCGCGAGGAAGCCGGGCGAGCCGACGGCCGTGCCCACGTGGGTGAGGGTGCTCGCGCCGGTGGCCCAGGCGATCCCGAAGTCGATGATGCGGGGGCCCTTGGGGGAGAGCAGGATGTTCGACGGCTTGAGGTCGCGGTGGACCACTCCGGCATCGTGCACCGCCAGCAGCCCCTCGGCCAACGCGGCCCCGACGGAGGCGACCTGAGCGGCCGACAGCGGCCCCTCCTCGTTCACCTTGTCGTGCAGCGAGGGGCCGGGGACGTACTGCGTGGCGAACCAGGGCCGGTCCGCCTCCAGGTCCGCGGCCACCAGCCGCGCCGTACAGCCGCCGCGGATGCGCCGGGCGGCCGACACCTCGCGGGCGAAACGCGAACGGAACTCCTGGTCCTCGGCCAGGTCCGGCCGGATCACCTTCAGCGCGACGCGCTGGCCGCGCCGGTCGGAGCCGAGGTAGACCACGCCCATGCCGCCCGCGCCCAGCCGCCGGTGCAGCCGGAACGAGCCGACGACACGCGGGTCCTCGCGCCGGAGCCGCATCATCGTCATCTTCGTCCCCTACCTCCGGTGGGGCCGCCCCACTTGGCCGCCCGCCGTACGCCCGGCGTCTGACGTGGCACAGCTTACGGATTGACGGCCGGGCGCGCTGAGAGGCCGCGCATGCGTCGGCAACGGGTTTGCCGGTGCCCCGCCGGGGTCCCTGAGCGGGTGCGCGGGGCGGCGGTTGTGGGCCTCCGGACCTGGGGGAGAGGCCAAGAAGCCATGGCGGAAGGGGGTTTGACGGGCCCGCCGGACGGGCCGGGCGGTGCGGGCGCGGGAAGCGGCCGGGGACGGGCCGGAGCCGTGGCCCGGCCGGGCCCGAGTGATCGAAGTCACCCGCGGCCGCGAGCCCGCGCCGGGGTGCGCCTCCGGGAAGTCCCCCAGGCGCGGACCCGTGTTCTCCACCCAGGGGAGTAGCACCCGGGCTGCAGCCTCATCCTCGGGGAGGCCCGGCAATCGGTACGCGGGCATGACGTCCGGCCCCCGGCCCGCGCCTACTGTGGAACACAAGCGGCGGGCGACAGTACTCGTCCCCCGAGGTCGGACGCCCGCCGCCCTTGCAGCGGGACGCACGGGCAGGGAACGGAGGGAGGAGAGAGCATGTCGGACACGGCACGGCGCACCACGGCCGGCCGGGCGCAGCCGCCCGGTGCCGCGGAGATCTTCGGCGACCGATCCTCCCCGACCCGCCACCCGCTGGTGGCCACGGTGATGGTGCTGCCCCTGGCGGCCCTCCTCGCGGTGGTCTTCGGCGGCTGGCACGCCGTCGTCACTCAGGCGTCGTCCGTGGCCGGAATGCTGGGGCGCTGAGCGCCCCGGGCCCGGGAGAGCGGCCCGGGCCGGGGACAGACCGGCAACTGAACCCCGTGGGGACGGGGGTGCGGCGGACGGCACGGCTGGCCGGGTACCTGGGGAGGTACCCGGCCAAGGCGTGTGTGCGGGCCGACGCCGCAAAAGGCCGGAGGCCGGAACACCGTGGTGCTCCGGCCTCCGGCCGATCATGGTGCGCGATACTGGGATTGAACCAGTGACCTCTTCCGTGTCAGGGAAGCGCTCTCCCGCTGAGCTAATCGCGCGGGGAAGATCCATGGGGATCCAGTGGACGATACTGGGATTGAACCAGTGACCTCTTCCGTGTCAGGGAAGCGCTCTCCCGCTGAGCTAATCGTCCGGGCAGTGCTGCGTGCGCGATACTGGGATTGAACCAGTGACCTCTTCCGTGTCAGGGAAGCGCTCTCCCGCTGAGCTAATCGCGCGGGGAAGATCCATGGGGATCCAGTGGACGATACTGGGATTGAACCAGTGACCTCTTCCGTGTCAGGGAAGCGCTCTCCCGCTGAGCTAATCGTCCTTGGAGGTGGAGACGGGATTTGAACCCGTGTAGACGGCTTTGCAGGCCGTTGCCTCGCCTCTCGGCCACTCCACCAGGAGCGGGGGGTCGGGAAGATCCCCCACATCGAGCGGACGACGAGATTCGAACTCGCGACCCTCACCTTGGCAAGGTGATGCTCTACCAGCTGAGCCACGTCCGCAGTTGTCGTTTCTCCGGCCCGCTTCCGCGTCCCGGCGACGTGTTGAACTCTAGCGGATTCCGGCTCCAGCTCAAATTCCGTTTCCGCAGCGTGCTGCGCTGATCCCGTCCCCGGGTCGCCCGGAGGACCGCGCCATAGACTCGTTGACGTGCACGACCTCACCCCCATGGCCCGCTTCGGCGGGCTGCTCGCGACCGATCTGCGCGACGTGACCAGCGACCCCGCCGCTCTGGACTCCACGGGCTGGTGGGCGGTCGTCGCCGACTTCGAGGGCGGCCTGCACTGCGCCCGCTTCGCCGACGTCCGGCCCGCGCCGGCCCCCGCCCCGGTCCCCGGCCGCTGGCGCGGGCCCGCCCCGGACGCCTGGACCAGCTCGCTGGACCGGGACGCCTACATCGCGGGCGTCCGCCGCATCCGCGAGCACATCGCGGCTGGCGAGGTCTACCAGGCCAACCTCTGCCGGGTGCTGAGCGCGCCCCTGCCCGACCCGGCCGCCGCCGACGTCGACGCCCTCACCGCGCTGCTCGCCCGGGGCAACCCCGCCCCCCACGCGGGCACGGTGCGGCTGCCCGCCCACGGGGTGGAGGTCGCCACCGCCTCCCCGGAGCTGTATCTGCGCCGCACCGGCACCACGGTCGAGTCCGGGCCGATCAAGGGCACCGCCCGCACCGCGGACGAACTGCTGGAGAAGGACTACGCCGAGAACGTCATGATCGTGGACCTGGTCCGCAACGACCTCGGCCGCGTCTGCGCCACCGGCTCCGTCACCGTCCCCGCGCTCTGCGCGGTCGAGCCGCACCCCGGCCTGGTGCACCTCGTCTCCACCGTCCGCGGTGAGACGGCGGAGGAGCACCGGGGACGGGCCTGGGCGGAGCTGTTCGCCGCCACCTTCCCGCCCGGCTCGGTCACCGGCGCCCCCAAGGCCAGTGCCCTGCAGATCATCGAGTCCCTGGAGACCGCACCCCGCGGCCCCTACTGCGGCGGCGTCGGCTGGGTCGACGCCGACCGCGGCACCGGTGAACTCGCGGTGGGCATCCGCACGTTCTGGATCGACCGGGCCGCCGCCGGCGGCCCCGTCCTGCGGTTCGGCACCGGCGCCGGGATCACCTGGGGATCCGACCCGGAGGGGGAGTGGGCCGAGACCGAACTCAAGGCGGCCCGGCTGCTGGCGATAGCGTCGGGTACGTACCAGCCGCTCGGAGGGAGAACCCGGTGAAGATCTGGTTCGACGGATCCCTGTGCGACCCCGCGGACGCCAGGGTCTCGGTCTTCGACCACGGCCTGACCGTCGGCGACGGCGTCTTCGAGACGCTCAAGACCACCGACGGCCGGCCCTTCGCGCTCACCCGGCACCTGGCCCGGCTCGCCGCGTCGGCACGCGGCATCGGCCTGCCCGAGCCGGACCTCGACGAGGTGCGGGCCGCCTGCACGGCCGTTCTCGACGCCAACCCGGCGCCCCGGGGCAGACTCCGCATCACCTTCACCGGAGGCCTCGCCCCGCTCGGCTCCGACCGCGGCGACGGCGGCCCGACCCTCCTCGTCGCCCTGACCGAGGTCTCGCGCCGTCCGGACGCCACGGCCGTGGTCACCGTCCCCTGGGCCCGCAACGAGCGCGGTGCCCTCACCGGGATCAAGTCCACCTCGTACGCCGAGAACGTCGTCGCCCTGGCCCGGGCCCGCGAACAGGGCGCCTCCGAGGCCCTGTTCGCCAACACCGCCGGCCGGCTCTGCGAGGGCACCGGCTCCAACGTCTTCGTCGTCCTCGACGGCGCGCTGCACACCCCGCCGCTCGCCTCCGGCTGCCTCGCCGGCATCACCCGGGCCCTCGTCCTGGAATGGGTCGGCGCCAAGGAGACCGACCTGCCCTTCGACGTCCTGGAACGTGCCGAGGAGGTCTTCCTGACCTCCAGCACCCGCGACGTCCAGGCCGTCCACACCCTCGACGGCCGCGGGCTCCCCGCCGCGCCCGGCCCGGTGACGGCGGAGGCGATGCGGGTCTTCGACGAGCACGCGGCGACCGTTCCCGATCCGTAAAGCCGGTGACGTACGGCCGCGTGGCCGGTACAACACCAACGTGACCACCACCCTGCGCCCCGCGGCCCCCGAACAGCGCACCGACGACGGCGGTCGGTCCCGCCGGTACGAGATCCGTGTCAACAGCCGCCCGGTCGGCAGCATCGACCTCGCCACCGACCGGCGCTTCGGACCCGGCGTCGGACGGATCGTCCGGCTCGGCGTCCAGGCGCCCGACCGGCGCCGCGGCCGGGGCACGGTCGCGGCCCTCGCCGCCGAGGAGGTGCTGCGCGGCTGGGGCTGCCGGCGGGTGGAGGTCTGCGTCGCCGCCGAACAGGCCGCGGCGGGCCTGCCGCTCGCCACCGCGCTCGGCTACACCGAACGCCACCGCACCATGGGCAAGCTCCTGTCCGCCGAGCCGCCGTCCCTGCCGGACGGCACCGGCGGACGGCCCATGACGGAGGCGGAGTTCGCGGCCTGGGAACCGGCCGCACAGGCGGAGTACGCGGAGCGCTGGACCGCATACGGCGTCCCCGCCGACCGCGCCCACGCCCAGGCCGAGGCCGATCACCGCGCCCTGCTCCCCGACGGCCCCTGCACCGACGGCATGCTGCTGCGCGTCCTCACCCACCGCGGCACCCAGGTGGGCACCCTGTGGGCCGCCCTGCGCGGTTTCGTCTACCGCGTGGAGGTCGACCCCGCCCACCGGGGCCGGGGTCACGGCCGCTCGCTGATGCTCCTGGCCGAGACCGAGACCCGCGCAGCCGGAGCGGAACGCCTCCGGCTCAACGTCTTCGCCGACAACCCCCCGGCACGGCGACTGTACGAGTCACTGGGCTACGAGCCGGAGGAGTACCACTTGTCGAAGGAACTGCTGTAGCCCCGCGGCGATCAGCCGGCCAGCAGCCGCTCGGCAATCTCCTCGACCCGCTGCCGCAGGCCGTCCTGGCTCTTTCCGCCGTCCAGCCGCTCCCCGCCGATGACGTAGGTGGGCGTACCGGTCACCCCGATCGCCTTGCCCTCCGCCTGGTCGGCGTCGACGATCAGCATGTGCCGCCCGTCGATCAGCGCGGTGTCGATCTCCTCGGCGTCCAGCCCGAGTCCGGCCGCGATCTCGGTCAGCAGCGCCTCGCCCCGCTTCTCCAGTTCCTCGGCGCGGGCCAGCACCGCCTCGGCGTACGGCCACGCCTGTCCCTGCTCGGCCGCCTCCTCGGCGGCCTGCGCGGCGGCGTAGGAGTGCTTGTGCTTCTCCAGCGGGAAGTGCCGCAGCCGGATCTCCAGCCGTTCGCCGAACCGGGCGCGCAGTGCGCGCAGGTCGTCGAGGGCGGTACGGCAGTCGGTGCACTGGAGCTCGCACCAGACGTCGAGGACGACGGGGGCGGTGGTGTCGGTGTCGCTCATGGGACCAGTCTCCCAGCCCGCACAGGGCGCGGAGATCTCGGTCCCGGGGAGGAGAACGCCCCCGAGACGACCCGGAGATCTCCCTGAGCCCCCGCCGGGCCGTGGCCCGCGCCGTCCGGGCCGGTGCAGGATGGAGGCAGAAGACCGTCACGACAGGAGGACCGGATGCTGACCTCGACCGTATGTGCCGCGGTGTCCGCGGCCGGCCTCGGCATCGCCGTGCTGACGGCCTACCGCAAGCGCTTCCTCGCCGCGACCCGCATCGCCGCCTACGCCCTGATCCCCGTCGGGCTGGTCCTGACCGGCGTCGTCGACTGGCTCACCGGTCTCGTCCTCAAGCCCTCCGTCTGGGCCGGCTTCGCCGTGCTCGCGCTCTCGGCCGTGCTGTTCGCGGCGAGCAGGGCCGTCGAGCGCCGCCGCGGGGGCAGCCGCAAGGAGCGCCGGGCGGCGGCCGCCGCCGCAGGGCCCGACGCCGTGGCCCCCGCCGCCTCCGCCCCCTCGCTCGGCCCCGCCCGCACCGAGCGCCCCACGGGCAGGACGAAGAAGGCCCCCGCGCAGGACGGGGAGGATTTCTCCGACATCGAGGCGATCCTCAAGAAGCACGGGATCTGACGAACTCCCCTGCCGAGTTTGCGCGTTCGCCGGTGCACCGGGTCCCGGCTGCGCCATGATCGGCGGAGATGAACGACGAACCGGCCGAGATCACCGAGGAACCGCGCGGCTGCCTCTTCGCACTGTCGCAACCGCCCCTGATGTTCTTCCTGACCTTCATAGCCACCCTGATCCTGGTGACCGCGGTCCACGATCTCTACCGATGGTGAAGCTCAGTCCGCCGCTCCCCGGCGGCGTGCCCGATACGCGGCGACATGGAGCCGGTTCCCGCAGGTGCGGCCGTCGCAGTAGCGGCGCGAGCGGTTGCGGGAGAGGTCGACGAAGGCCCGCCCGCAGTCCGGTGCCGCGCAGCGCCGCAGCCGCTCGCGTTCGCCGGCCACCAGCAGGAAGGCGAGTGCCATCCCGCCGTCCGCCGCCAGGTGCTCGGCCACGGAGGCGCCGGGCGCGAAGTAGTGCACGTGCCAGTCGTAGCCGTCGTGGTCGGTCAGCCGTGGCGTGGTGCCCGCTCCGGCGATCAGCACGTTGAGCAGCTCCGCCGCGTCCGGCACGGCCTCGGCGTCGAAGACCTGCGCGAACCGGTCCCGTACGGCCAGCACCGCCCGCAGGTCCTCGTCCTGCAGCACCCCGATCCCGCTGATCCCATGGCGCTCGACGAAGCCCTGCAGCTCCTGCGGGTCGCCGGGGCCGCTGTTGAGGAGATCGACGACGGCATCCAGCGCACACCGGGTGTCATGGTTGATCAGCACGGATTCGGACGCTCCCTTGCCGGGCGGATGGGACGGGCGGGGCGGATGGTTCCGGGGCGGCACCTGTTCGACTGCGGGCACCGACCTTACCGGCGCCCGCAAGGGCGCAACGCGACGGCGCCGCCGCCGCGGAGGATCCGCGGCGACGACGCCGTGTCGTGCCGTATGTGCAAGATGCTGCGCACTGCCTCCCCGAGTGGGCTGGTGCGCTCCGGAGGTCAGCTCTCGGCCAGGATGTGGGAAAGCTCCGTGTCCAGGTCGAAGTGACGGTGTTCGGTGCCCGGCGGGACGGCGGCGTCGGTCCGCTTCAGGAAGGACTCCAGCGCCCGGGCCGGGGCCTCCAGCAGTGCCTCGCCCTCGGGAGAGCTCAGCGCGATGCAGACGACGCCCTGACCGTGGCTGCGGGACGGCCAGACGCGGACGTCGCCGGTGCCGGTGGGCCGGTGCAGGCCCTCGGCGAGCAGGTCACGGGCGAAGACCCACTCGACCGTCTCTTCGGCTCCGGTGTGGAAGGTGGCGTGCACGGCATACGGATCGGCCGTGTCGTACCGCAGGCCTGCGGGTACAGGCAGTGAGGATTCGCTCGACACAACGAGGCGCAGGTGCAGCTCGCAGCTGACCGTGGTGTTCATAAGCGCCAGGGCCTTTCGCTCAGTGTGCGCTCGGGGATTCGCACGTCGGCGAAATCGACATGCCACCTACGGTGCCGTTGTAAACCCCTCTGACCGTTTTGAGGCTCTTCGGATACCTCGTACGGCCCAGTCGGAACGCCGTGTATACCGCCGAACCGGTCATTTCCGGAACGCGCCGGTGGACGTCGCGGTGCGCCGGGCGCGGAGAGCGGGGACACGGAGCGTGACGACGTGGGCGCAGCGGCGCCGCCGACCCCGCGCAGGCGGTTCGGCGCACCCTCTGACATGCGGTAATGTTTGCGGTGCGCCCGGGCGATTAGCTCAGCGGGAGAGCGCTTCGTTCACACCGAAGAGGTCACTGGTTCGATCCCAGTATCGCCCACCCTGGTACCGAGGGCCCGCAAGGAATACCACCTTGCGGGCCCTCGGTCTTTTGGTGTGCCCTGGCGGCATGCCCCGGCGCTCCCTGCACCGCTACCGTTTCCGCGACGCCTGGCCGCTGCCCGCGCCCCCCGACGCCGTCTACGCCGTCCTCGAGGCCGCGGAGGAGTATCCCGACTGGTGGCCGCAGGTCCGGCGGGTCGATCCCGTCGACGACACCGGCGGCACCGCGCGCTTCCGCTCGTTCCTGCCGTACGAGCTCACCGTCACCGCCCGCGAGACCCGCCGCGACCCCGCCGCCCGCGTCCTCGAGATCGCCATGACCGGCGACCTCGAGGGCTGGGCCCGCTGGACCGTCCTGGACCGCGGCACGGCCGGCAGCCTGGCCCGCTTCGATCAGGAAGTGGAGGTCCGCAAGCCCGTGATGCGGCGCCTGGCCCTGCCCGGCCGCCCCTTCTTCCTCGCCAACCACGCGTGGATGATGCGCGCCGGCCGGCGCGGGCTGCGTGCCCGCCTGGAGCGCGGGGCCCCGGGAATTTGAAGGAACGGCGCGATCACCTGTATTGTTCAGTGCGTTCCCGCGGGAAACCGCGAGAACGGCCCGGGCGATTAGCTCAGCGGGAGAGCACTTCGTTCACACCGAAGGGGTCACTGGTTCGATCCCAGTATCGCCCACCAGGGCAAGGCCGGTCCGTCAACTGACGGACCGGCCTTGTGCGTTGTGGCCGGGCCCTACGCTGCGGCGCGGATCTCCGGCCGCAGCGGCCATGCCGGGTCGCACTGTTCGTCGGAGCCGTTGCGCGCGAACCACGCCTGCAGGCCGCGCGCCTGCGCCGCGTGCCACACCTCCTGTCGTGCGTGCAGCTCGGTCGGGCTCAGCCGGTCCAGGCGCGAGGCGAAGCGCCGCCCCACCGCCCGGACCACCTCCAGCGCCGCCACCGCGTCCGCGGACGCGTCGTGCGCCCCGGACAGCTCCACCCCGTAGTGCGTGCACAGGTCCGTCAGCGTCCGGCGGCCCTTGCGGTAGCGGTCCAGGTGCTTGTCGAGCACCCACGGATCCAGCACGCACAGCGGCGACCCGGCCAGATACCCGGCCAGCGACGACGCCCGGTGCCGGCGCAACTCCCGGTCCAGCAGCGTCAGATCGAACGGCGCGTTCATCACCACCAGCGGCACGCCACGGGCGGCATGGCCGGCCAGCGCCCGGGCTATCTCCTCCATCACGGGGGACGGCCACCGGCCGTGCCGCTGCAGATGGGCCTCCGTCAGACCGTGGACGGCCGTCGCCCCTTCGGGGACCGGGACCCCGGGGTCGACCAGCCAGCGCGTCACCACCGGCGAGGCCCCCGCCTGTGACTGCGCCACGACCGCCGCCGACACGATCCGGTCGTGTTCGACGTCGACACCGGTGGTCTCGGTGTCGAAGGCGGCAAGTGCTCCTTCGAACCAGCACGGCATGTCACAACTCCTCGCGCTTGTCCGGCAAATGGCGTGTTTCCCCTCCCCGCCAGGTGATACCCGGCCGTAGTCCGGACCGAACCGCCCCTGTTTGGCGGGGAGTTCGTGCGGAGACAACACAGTTGTACGGACCACAGGACAGGCGAGCCCGGAAGGCTTTCGGACATGGCGCTCGCGCAGCCCGACCCCGCCGCACCGACCGGCGGCCTGCTGACCCCACCGGTTCCCCCGCCCGGGCCGGTGCGCGGCACGCTCGCCGTCACGGCCTGCATGGAGACCCTGCAGATCGGCTATCTGCACGCGGTGGCCGCCGCAGCCGGCTGCTCGCTCGCCCAGCCCTTTCCCGACAACGGCATCGACTGGCACGTCAGCCACAGCGCCCCCGGGCACATCGCCGACGACGAGGTCACCATCAAGGTGCAGCTCAAGTGCACCTACCAGCTCGGCCCCTGGGCGGCCGTGCCCGGCGCCCGCACGTCGGTCCCGTTCACCCTCGACAACGACCACCTGGTCAAGCTCGCCCGCACCCCGGTCTCCGTGCACAAGATCCTCGTCGTGATGATCGTGCCCCGGAGCCCGGACGACTGGCTCCGCGCCGGCCACGACCGCCTCGAACTGCGGCACTGCTGCTACTGGACCAACCTCGCCGGGCACCCCGTGACCGGCAGACGCCGGACCACCGTGCGGATACCGACCTCGCACGTCTTCGACGACCGCGCCCTCTGCGCCATCATGAACCGGGTCGGGGCGGGAGGGAGACCCTGATGCATCAACGGCCCGAGCACCGCACCGTCGCGGCCCGGCCCGCCCCGCCGCCCGACCCCCGCGTCCTCGCCGCCCTGCTCGCCCGGCACGGCTGGCGGCGCCGCGGCGGCAGCCACGGGCGCTACAGCCGCTGGACACCGCCCCAGGGCGCCGGCGCCGGCACCAGCCTCCTCGTCCCGGAGAGCAGCGCCTTCCCCGACAGTGCCGACCTGCTCGCCGAGGCCCTCACCGCGCTCGAACGCAGCGCCGCCCCCTCCGCGCGCGCCGTCCTCGTCGCCCTGCACCTGCCCAGCGACGAGGTCCGCTGGTGGCGCGGGATCCCCGAACCCCGCGTCCCGGCCGCCGCCTGGACCGCGCAGGAGCGGCTGCGCGCAGGAGTCCGCGCCATGCTCCTCGCCGGCGCCCTCGCCGCCCGCGGCCCGGCCGGCCACCACGGCGCCCGGCGCCGCCGCGAGGCCGAGGCCGCCCTGGAACCGCTGCTGGTGGGCCCCGCGCCGGGCGGCCGCGAACTGACCGTGTTCGCCCCGGCGGACGGCTCCCGGGCCGTCGTCACCGCCCTGCTGCGCGCCCTGCAGGCGGCCCGCGACGGCTGCGACTACCAGCGGGCCACGGGGCGCTGGGACGCCCTCGACGCGGCCGTCGCGGCAGGGGTGAGCAGGGAGCTGACCGAGGCCGTGGTCGCGCTCGTCGGCGGCTCGGAGGGCATCCGCATCGGCGTGGAGTGGGCGCCCGCCGCCGGTCCGCCCGGGGGCTTCGCCGCGCGGCCCGAGCCCGTCGAGTTCAGCCCGGGCGACCTCCCGGCGCTGCGCGAGGCGGGCGCCCGGTACGTCCGGGACGAGCCCTCGGTGCCCGTCCTGCTCACCGCGGCGGTGGTGCGGATGCGCCGCGAGGCACAGGGCGGGGCGGGGACGGTGCGGCTGCGGGTGCTGGCCGGTGCGGACGTCACCCAGGTGCGGGCCGTGCTCGGCGCGGAGGACTACCGCATCGCCGGCTATGCACACCTGCTCGGCCTGCCGGTCAGGGTGACCGGGCGGCTGGAGAGCCGCAGCGGCTTCCGGCGGCTGGCCGACGCGGGCGGTGTGATGCCCGCGGAGGTGGACGAGGCGGAGCGGGACAGGTTGCTCAAATCGCTCCAGGAGAATCTCGAGGCCCTGGGGGAGAGGGACGGCGACGGCTGACCGTTTAGCGGGCAGTGGGCCCGGCTCGGTACGATTCAGGCCGCAGCGAACCGCTGTGGCATCCCGTGAGTCAGGAGAGACCGGTGTCAGACGTCCGTGTGACCATCCAACGCGATTCCGAGCGGGAAGAGCGCGTGGTGACCACGGGCACGACGGCCGCCGAGCTCTTCGCGGGCGAGCGCACCGTCGTCGCCGCCCGGGTCGCGGGCGAGCTCAAGGACCTCGCGTACGTCGTCGCCGACGGCGAGGAGGTCGAGCCCGTCGAGATCTCCTCCGAGGACGGTCTCAACATCCTGCGCCACTCGACCGCGCACATCATGGCCCAGGCCGTCCAGGAGCTCTTCCCGGAGGCCAAGCTGGGCATCGGCCCGCCGGTCAAGGACGGCTTCTACTACGACTTCGACGTCGAGAAGCCGTTCCACCCCGATGACCTCAAGGCCATCGAGAAGAAGATGCAGGAGATCATCAAGCGGGGGCAGAAGTTCTCCCGCCGCGTGGTCACCGACGAGGCCGCCCGCGAGGAGCTCGCGGACGAGCCGTACAAGCTGGAGCTGATCGGCCTCAAGGGCTCCGCGTCGCACGACGACGGCGCGGACGTCGAGGTCGGCTCGGGCGAGCTCACCATCTACGACAACCTGGACGCGAAGACCGGCGAACTGTGCTGGAAGGACCTCTGCCGGGGTCCGCACCTGCCGACGACCCGCGTCGTCCCGGCGTTCAAGCTGATGCGCAACGCCGCCGCGTACTGGCGCGGCAGCGAGAAGAACCCGATGCTCCAGCGCATCTACGGCACCGCGTGGCCGACGAAGGACGAGCTGAAGGCGCACCTGGACTTCCTGGCCGAGGCCGAGAAGCGCGACCACCGCAAGCTCGGCGCCGAGCTCGACCTGTTCTCCTTCCCGGACGAGCTGGGCCCCGGCCTGGCGGTCTTCCACCCCAAGGGCGGGGTGATCCGCAAGGAGATGGAGAACTACTCGCGCCGCCGGCACGAGGACGCGGACTACGAGTTCGTGAACACCCCGCACCTCACGAAGGAACACCTCTTCGAGACCTCGGGGCACCTGCCGCACTACGGCGAGGCCATGTTCCCGCCCATCGAGTTCGACGGGCAGAACTACCGCCTGAAGGCCATGAACTGCCCGATGCACAACTTGATCTTCAAGTCGCGCGGGCGGTCCTACCGTGAGCTCCCCCTCCGCCTCTTCGAGTTCGGCACGGTCTACCGCTACGAGAAGTCCGGCGTCGTCCACGGCCTGACCCGCTCCCGCGGCTTCACCCAGGACGACTCGCACATCTACTGCACCAAGGAGCAGATGCCGGAGGAGCTCGACACGCTCCTCACCTTCGTGCTCGACCTGCTGCGCGACTACGGCCTGACCGACTTCGAGCTGGAGCTCTCGACCCGCGACCCCGAGTCGGACAAGTTCATCGGCTCGGACGAGGCGTGGGAGGAGGCCACCGAGGCGCTGCGCCAGGCGGCCGAGAAGCAGGGCCTGCCGCTGACCCCGGACCCGGGCGGCGCCGCGTTCTACGGCCCGAAGATCTCGGTGCAGGCGCGTGACGCGATCGGCCGTTCCTGGCAGATGTCGACCCTCCAGGTCGACTTCAACCAGCCCGCGCGCTTCGGCCTGGAGTACACGGCGGCGGACGGCTCGCGCCAGCAGCCCGTCATGATCCACCGGGCTCTGTTCGGCTCGATCGAGCGGTTCTTCGGCGTGCTGCTGGAGCACTACGCGGGCGCGTTCCCGGCGTGGCTGGCCCCGGTCCAGGCGGTCGGCATCCCGATCGGTGAGGCGCACGTGCCGTACCTGCAGGAGTTCGCCGCGGAGGCGAGGAAGCAGGGCCTGCGGGTGGAGGTCGACGCCTCCTCGGACCGGATGCAGAAGAAAATCCGCAACCACCAGAAGCTCAAGGTCCCCTTCATGATCATCGTCGGTGACGAGGACATGAACGCGGGCACGGTGTCGTTCCGTTACCGCGACGGTTCGCAGGAGAACG
This sequence comes from Streptoverticillium reticulum, assembly GCF_047456005.1. NCBI lineage: Bacteria > Bacillati > Actinomycetota > Actinomycetes > Kitasatosporales > Streptomycetaceae > Streptomyces > Streptoverticillium reticulum. The sequence goes on from NZ_CP179755.1 coordinate 6,690,756, forward strand.
GCATCCCGCGCGAAGAGGCCATCGCGAAGATCGTCGACGTGGTGGAGCGCCGCGTCCAGGTCTGACGTTCCGCGGTACGAACAGCCCGAGGGGCGGCCCGCCAGGGCCGCCCCTCGGCGCGTCCCTGCCGGGGAATATGCTTCTCAGCATGACGAGTGAGCCGGAGCAGCAGTTCGGAGTCGGCGCTCCCGACGCCTTCCAGCGCCTGTGGACGCCCCATCGGATGGCGTACATCCAGGGGGAGAACAAGCCCACGGGTACGGGCGCGGACGACGGCTGCCCGTTCTGCTCGATCCCGGCCAAGAGCGACGAGGACGGGCTGATCATCGCGCGGGGCGAGCGCGTCTACGCGGTGCTCAACCTCTACCCGTACAACGGCGGTCACTGCATGGTCGTCCCGTTCCGGCACGTGGCCGACTACACGGAACTGGACGAGGCCGAGACCGCCGAGCTGGCCGGGTTCACCAAGCGCGCCATGCGGGCGCTGCGCGCCGCCTCCGGGGCCCACGGCTTCAACATCGGCATGAACCAGGGGGCGACCGCCGGCGCCGGCATCGCCGCCCACCTGCACCAGCACATCGTTCCCCGCTGGGGCGGGGACACCAACTTCATGCCCGTCGTCGGGCACACCAAGGTGCTTCCGCAACTGCTCGCGGACACCCGGAAGATGCTCGCCGACGTCTGGCCGACCGTATGAACCGGTAAACCGGATATTCGGCTGTACCGGCCTCTCCGGGAGGACACGGAACGGGGTAAATAGGGCAAATCGCCCCGATTCCTACTAAAGAAGATCTAATGGGACGGTGACTTTTCTTCACCGTCGCACCGTGCTGCGCGCAGCCGCAGGCGGCGCCCTCGCCGGAGCGGCCGGGGCGGGTGTCTCCGGCTGCCACGAGGACGGGACACCGCCCCACGCGCAGCCCTCGCGCCCGCCCGCGGCGAAGCCCCGGGTGTCCGTACCACCGGGCGCGCCGCCCGTACTGCCCCGGCTGCCGGCCGGGTTGCCCGCCCAGATCGAGCACGGTCCGCGGCAGGGGCACGGCGTCGCCCTGACGTTCCACGGCCGCGGTGATGCGAAGTCGGCCCTCGCCCTGCTCTCCGAGGTGGAGCGGGCCGGGGCCCGGGTGACCGTGCTGGCGGTCGGCGACTGGCTGGACGCCCAGCCCCAGATGGCCCGCCGGGTGCTCGACGGCGGGCACGAGCTGGGCAATCACACCATGCGCCATCTCAGCATCTGCTCGATGGGCGCGAAGGCCGCCTATGCCGAGATCACCGAGTGTGCCGACCGGCTGCGCCGGCTCACGGGCGGCATCGGCCGCTGGTTCCGGCCGTCCCGGGCGCGGCGGGCCACCGACCAGGTGGCGCAGCTGGCGCGAAAGGCCGGTTACCCGCACGTCCTCTCGTACGACGTGGACTCCCTCGACTTCACCGACCCCGGCGCCGAGGCGGTCCGGCGTACCGTGCTGAATGCGGTGCGGCCCGGGTCGGTGGTGAGTCTGCACTTCGGGCATCCCGGCACGGTCGCCGCGCTGCCCGCGATCCTCGACGGCCTCCACCGCCGCGGTCTGCGTGCGGTGACGACTACGGAGCTGCTGACCCGATGATCCCGTTCTCGCCCGTTCGTCCCGGTCCTCGCCACCCCTTCCGTCCGGTCCGTTCGCGTCCGCTGCGCCGTCCCGCCGTGCTGGCGGCGTCCTTCTGCCTCGTCCTGGCGGCCGTCGCCGGCTGCGGCGGGGGCAGCAGCGGCAAGGAGGGGCCGGCCGCACGGCAGACGCATCCGGGCGGGCACGGCCAGGGGGCGGCGCGGGGGGTGCCGCAGGGGCTGCCGGGGATGCCGCCGCTGCTGGACCCGAACGACGTGTACGCGGCGGACCGGCCGAACGCCCTGTCGCCGGTGGTGCGGAACTTCCCGTCCCGGGTGTACGTGCCCAACACCGAGTCGGACACGGTCAGCGTCATCGACCCCAGGACGTACAAGGTCATCGAGACGATCCCGGTCGGCAACCAGCCGCAGCACGTGGTGCCGTCGTGGGACCTGAAGACGCTGTGGGTCAACAACGACCGCGGCCACACGCTCACCCCGATCGACCCGGCCACGGGGAAGGCGGGCAAGCCGGTCGACGTCCACGACCCCTACAACCTCTACTTCACCCCGGACGGCAAGTACGCGGTGGTGATGGCGTCGATGGACCGTGAGCTGGTGTTCCGGGACGCCCACACCATGAAGCGGATGAAGACCGAGCCGGTGAGCTGCCTGGGGGTCAATCACGCCGACTTCTCGCCGGACGGGCGGTACTTCATCGTCTCCTGCGAGTTCTCCGGGGAACTGCTGAAGGTGGACACGGCCCGGATGAAGGTGATCGGCCAGCAGAAGCTGCCGTTCGACGGGGCGATGCCGCAGGACGTGAAGATCGCCTCGGACGGGAAGACCTGGTACGTCGCGGACATGATGGCCGACGGGGTGTGGGTGCTGGACGGCGACAAGTTCACCGAGCCCTGGCTGATGCCGACGGGCAAGGGGGCGCACGGCCTCTACGTGAGCCGGGACTCGAAGTCGATGTACATCTCGAACCGGGGCGAGGGCTCGATCTCGGTGCTGGACCTGGCCACCCGCAAGCTGGTGAAGAAGTGGGAGCTGCCGGACGGCGGCAGCCCGGACATGGGCGGGGTGTCGGCGGACGGCAAGGAGCTGTGGCTGTCGGGGCGTTACAACAGCGAGGTGTATGTGATCGACACCAACGACGGCCATCAGATCGCCCGCATCCCGGTGGGGGCAGGGCCGCACGGCCTGGCCTTCTACCCGCAACCGGGGCGCTACTCGCTGGGACACACGGGCATCTTCAGGTGAGGTTCGGCGCGGTGCCGCGCCCCGTAAGGGGCGCGGGGAACTGCGCGATCAACCACAGACAACCGTCAGAGAACGTCAAGCGTTGTAGACATCGGCCTGACGCGGCGTCGGATCCTGAATCGCCCCGCTCAACGTATTGGCCCGGTTGCCGAACTTCTCGGTGTTCACGCCATTTTCGGCGAGGACACGCAAGGCGGCCTGATGCACCACGCGCAGCACCGGAGTCGCCGCGCGCAGGGCGTCGTCGGCCATGAAGCGGTGCCGCCACGGCTTGTCGGCCCACGCGTGGCGCAGCCCGAACGGCTCGGGGAGGACGAGCTTGCCGCCCCAGTACTCCAGGAGCGGCGGGTACCAGGTGAGCGGGGCGCGCACGGAGAGGCGGACGACCTCGCGGGGCTCGACGACGCGCAGGGTGCGCTCCCAGGTCTCCCAGAACTTGAGGGCCTTGCGGAAGGTCCGGGTCCGGGTCTTGGGGCGGCCGTTGAAGACCGCGTGGGTGGGGCCGAGGGCGTGGCCGGTGACCTCGATGCGCAGCGTCTTGTGCAGCACGGTGACGTTGATGAGCAGGGTGATGACCAACTGGCCGTCCCAGAGCACGAACTGGACGCCCAGGTAGTGCCGGTCGCCGCTGCCGAAGTGCTGCTTGTCGCAGATCTCCTGGAGCCGGGGACCCCTTATCTGGTACGTGGCCGAGTCGGTGCCGGCGGGGCGGGAGACGGCGCCGGCACCCTCGCCGATGGGGGAGACCACCCAGTGCTCGACGTCGGGGGCGGTGAGGCCGCCGGTGTTGATGGGGGTGCGCTCGAGCAGCTTGAGCTGGTCGTGGATGGCGCGGACGATGTCCCAGCTGCGGAAGGGGTTGATGTCCTTGCCGGGGTCGAGGGGGACGAGGTCCTCGGCGAGCTGCCAGCTGCCCCAGCGGGTGCCCATGCCGAGTATGCCCTTGGGGCCGGCGTAGAAGACGACGTTGCTGTGCTGCTCGGCGGCGAGGCGTTCGAGGTTCTGGCGGAGCTGTTCGGCGGCACTCTCGCCGGGGGTGGAGGGCACGGCCTCGGGGATCTTGGCGCCGATGCCGCCGCCGTCGAGCAGGCCCGTCCAGCGCTCGCGGAGGTCCTTGGCGGTGCGCTCGCAGATCTGCTGCGCCCACAGGCCGCCGATCACGGGGGCGACGAGCATGGCGCGCAGGTAGATGTACCAGAAGCCGGTGAAGGGCAGTTTGACGAAGAGGACGACGATGGCCAGGCCGAGCACGCCGAACAGGGCCACGCCCAGCGCGCCGGCGCGCTTGTCCTGGGAACCGGCGAGGGTGCGGCGGAGCTGGAAGGCGCCGAGCCAGAGCAGGACGCCGGGCAGGAAGAGCAGCCCGAACAGGACCATGATCAGGGTCAGTCGGGCGTCGCGCTCCTTGCGGATGCGGGAGGCGGCCAGGCAGTGCTCGACGATGACCTGGGGTTCGAGCCCGAAGGACTGGATGAGCGGCTTGCGGCCGCCGGCGAGCATCCGGTTCTGCACGGCACGGGCGAAGGCCTCGCCCAGGTTGGGCTCGAAGAGGGAGATGCGGGGCGGCTTGACCTCGGAAGTGGCCCAGTCCGAATTGGCCTTGAGGAGTTCGTCCACCGGGCCGTCGCGGTAGGCGGCCGAGGCCAGTGCCTGGGTGGCGGCGGTCTGTCCGGCGCCGCCGGCGACCGGGATCTGTGCCCCCGGGCTGAAGTCGAACGCATCCCCTGCCACTTAAGCCCCCCAATGCCGCGCGCGTCCGGTGCTCCGGCCTGCTCCCGCCCCCCGGCCCGCGTTCTGCGTCATGGGCCGCATGCTCAGCGTAGTGGTGCGGGGTGCCGGCTGTCGCCGGAGATCGGAAAGCCGCCCGTCCTGGCTGAGTTGGGACGGGCGGCTTGCCAACTATGCCCCGTTATCCGCCTGTTCGCGGATGCGGTCCGCCAGCTGCGGCGGCATCGGCTCGTGCCGGGCGTAACCGCGGCTGAACCGCCCGGTGCCGTGCGAGAGGGAGCGCAGGTCCACGGCGTAGCGGCCGATCTCGATCTCGGGCACCTCGGCGCGCACCAGGGTGCGGCCCGCGCCGGACTGCTCGGTGCCGACGACGCGCCCGCGCCGTCCGGACAGATCGCTCATGACCGCGCCGACGAAGTCGTCGGCGACCAGGACCCGGAGTTCGGCGACCGGTTCCAGGAGGTGGATGCGGGTCTCGGCGGCCGCCTCGCGCAGGGCCAGGGCACCGGCGGTCTGGAAGGCGGCGTCGGAGGAGTCCACCGAGTGCGCCTTGCCGTCGAGGAGGGTGACCCGGACGTCGACGAGCGGATAGCCGGCGGCCACCCCGCGGGCGGCCTGGGCCCGTACGCCCTTCTCCACGGAGGGGATGAACTGCCGGGGCACCGCGCCGCCCACGACCTTGTCGACGAACTCGATGCCGGAGCCGCCGGGCAGCGGCTCGACCTCGATCTCGCAGATCGCGAACTGGCCGTGGCCGCCGGACTGTTTGACGTGCCGGCCGCGGCCGGCGGCTTTGCCGCCGAAGGTCTCGCGCAGGGACACCTTGTGCGGGACGACGTCGACCTGCACGCCGTAGCGCGTGCGCAGCCGCTCCAGGGCGACGTCCCGGTGGGCCTCGCCCAGGCACCACAGGACCACCTGGTGGGTGTCCTGGTTCTGCTCCAGCCGCATGGTGGGGTCCTCGGCGACGAGCCGGGCCAGGCCCTGGGAGAGCTTGTCCTCGTCCGCCTTGCTGTGCGCCTGGATGGCCACGGGCAGCAGCGGGTCGGGCATCAGCCAGGGTTCCATCAGCAGCGGATCGCCCTTGGCCGAAAGGGTGTCGCCCGTCTCGGCGCGGGTGAGCTTGGCGACGCACGCCAGGTCGCCGGCGATGGCCTGGGCGAGCTGGCGCTGCTGCTTGCCGAACGGGGAGGAGAGCGCGCCGACGCGCTCGTCGACGTCGTGGCTCTCGTGCCCGCGGTCCTCCAGGCCGTGCCCGGAGACGTGCACGGTCTCGTCGGGGCGCAGGGTGCCGGAGAAGACCCGGACCAGGGAGAGGCGCCCGACGTAGGGGTCGGAGGCGGTCTTGACGACCTCGGCGGCGAGCGGACCCTCCGGGTCGCAGGACAGCGGGGGACGGGCACCGCCGTCCGGGGCGGTGACGGCCGGTGCCTCGCGCTCCAGCGGGGTCGGGAAGCCGCCGGTGACCAGTTCCAGGAGCTCCACCGTGCCCAGGCCCTGGCGGGCGCCCTCGGCTGCCGGGGCGGCGGCGAGCACGGGGTGGAAACTGCCCCGGGCCACGGCCCGTTCGAGGTCCTCGACGAGGGTCTTGACGTCGATCTCCTCGCCACCGAGGTAGCGGTCCATGAGGGTCTCGTCCTCGCTCTCGGCGATGATCCCCTCGATGAGCCGGTTGCGTGCCTCCTCGATCAGCGGCAGCTGGTCGGCGGAGGGCGCGGACTCGGTGCGCTCGCCGCCGGAGTAGTCGAAGACCCGCTGCGAGAGCAGCCCGACGAGCCCGGTGACCGGACGGTGCCCGTCGGGGCCCTCCGGCCCGCGCACCGGGAGGTAGAGCGGGAGCACACCGTCGGGGGAGTCCCCTCCGAAGGCTGCGCGGCAGGTCTCCGTGAGCTGCTCGAAGTCCGCCCGTGCGGCCTCCAGGTGGGTGAGCACGATCGCGCGGGGCATGCCCACGGCCGCGCACTCCTCCCACACCATGCGGGTCGCCCCCGCGATGCCCTCGGCGCCCTCCGCGGCCGAGACGACGAAGAGGGCCGCGTCCGCAGCCCGCAGACCGGCCCTCAGCTCGCCGACGAAGTCGGCATAGCCGGGTGTGTCCAACACGTTGATCTTGATCCCGCCCCATTCGACGGGGACCAGGGACAGCTGCACCGAGCGCTGCTGGCGGTGCTCGATCTCGTCGTGGTCCGAGAGCGAGGCGCCGTCCTCGACCCGGCCGGCCCGGTTGACGGCACCGGTGGTCAGGGCCAGTGCCTCCACCAGGGTCGTCTTCCCGGACCCACTGTGGCCGACCAGCACCACGTTGCGGATGTTCTGCGGCCGGTCGGCCGTCACTGCCCTGCCGGCGGCCCCTGGATGCGCATTCGTCTTTTCGCCCATGTGTCTCGCCTCTCCGGTCGACACCTGCGGTCCTTCGAGCTTTCCACCGTGGTCACGCTGCGTCCATACGTCGCACACGGGGGCGCAACCGTTTGAGTGGCCGGCAATCGCCCTCCGCCCCGGCGGGCGCAGCGGGGGTGGTGTGCGCGGCGGGTTCCGGCGGCCTGGCTACGATGGGCCAGCCGGTGGCCTTCCGACCTCCGGCCCGCATACGACCCTCCGGGAAGGCCATGCTGAACAAGTACGCGCGTGCGTTCTTCACGCGTGTTCTCACGCCGTTCGCCGCGCTGCTCATCCGACTGGGCGTGAGCCCCGACGCGGTGACCCTCGTCGGTACCGGTGGTGTGGTGGCGGGCGCGCTGGCCTTCTACCCCAGGGGCGAGTTCTTCTGGGGCACGATCGTCATCACCCTGTTCGTCTTCTCGGACCTCGTCGACGGCAACATGGCCCGTCAGCTCGGCCGCTCCAGCCGCTGGGGCGCCTTCCTCGACTCCACCCTCGACCGGGTGGCGGACTCGGCGATCTTCGGTGGCCTGGCCCTCTGGTACGCCGGGCGCGGCGACGACCTCGCGCTGTGCGCGGTGGCCATCTTCTGCCTGGCCAGCGGCCAGGTGGTCTCTTACACCAAGGCCCGCGGCGAGAGCATCGGCCTGCCGGTGAACGTCAACGGCCTGGTCGAGCGCGCCGAACGGCTCGTCGTCTCGCTGGTCGCCTGCGGCCTCTCCGGGCTGCACGCCTTCGGCGTCCCGCACGTCCAGATCCTGCTGCCCGTCGCCCTGTGGCTGGTGGCCGTCGGCAGCCTGGTCACGCTCGTCCAGCGGGTGGTGACCGTGCGGCGCGAGGCCGCCGAGGCCGACGCGTCCGTGACGGCGGGCCCGGGCGGCGCCGGGTGAGGGAACAGCTGACCGACGCGCTGTACGGGCTCGGGTGGAGCACGGTCCGGACGCTCCCCGAGCCCGTCGCCACCGTGCTGGGCCGGCAGATCGCCGACGTGGCCTGGCGACGGCGCGGCAAGGGGGTGCTGCGCCTGGAGTCCAATCTCGCCCGGGTGGTCCCCGGCGCGGGACCGGAGGAGCTCGCCCGGCTCTCCCGGGAGGGCATGCGCTCCTACATGCGCTACTGGATGGAGTCCTTCCGGCTGCCCTCGTGGAGCAAGGACCGCATCCGCACCGGCTTCGACCCCGAGGGCGTGCACCACCTGGAGGAGGCCCTGGCCTCCGGGCGGGGCGTGGTGCTGGCGCTGCCCCACATGGGCAACTACGACCTCGCCGGCGCCTGGCTCACCACCCGGCTCGGGGTGCCCTTCACCACCGTCGCCGAGCGGCTCAAGCCCGAGACCCTCTACGACCGGTTCGTCGCCTACCGCGAGGGGCTGGGCATGGAGGTCCTGCCGCACTCCGGCGGCAGCGCCTTCGGCACGCTCGCCCGGCGGCTGCGCTCCGGCGGGGTGGTCTGCCTGGTCGCCGACCGCGATCTGTCCTCCTCCGGGATAGAGGTCTCCTTCTTCGGCGAGGCCACCAAGATGCCCGCCGGACCCGCCATGCTGGCCGTGCAGACCGGTGCCCTGCTGCTGCCGGTGACGCTCTGGTACGACCGCACGCGGGTGCAGAAGGGCCGCGTCCACGCGCCCCTGGAGGTGCCGGCGACCGGCACCCGCGCCGAGAAGGCCGCGATGCTGACCCAGGAGATGGCCGACGCCTTCGCCTCCGGCATCGCCGCGCACCCGCAGGACTGGCACATGCTCCAGCGGCTGTGGCTCGCCGACCTCGAGCGGCCCGCCGAACCCCGCCCCGACACGAGCCCCGCGCAACCGGAGGGCTCCGGATGCTCCGGAACGGAGAAGCCTTGAGGATCGGGATCGTCTGCCCCTACTCCTGGGACGTCCCCGGAGGCGTCCAGTTCCACATCAGGGACCTCGCCGAGCACCTGATCCGGCTGGGCCACGAGGTCTCGGTGCTCGCGCCCGCCGACGACGAGACCCCGCTGCCGCCCTTCGTCGTCTCGGCCGGACGGGCCGTGCCCGTGCCGTACAACGGCTCGGTGGCCCGGCTGAACTTCGGCTTCCTCTCGGCCGCACGGGTGCGCCGCTGGCTGCACGAGGGCGACTTCGACGTCATCCACATCCACGAGCCGGCCACCCCGTCGCTGGGCCTGCTCTCCTGCTGGGCCGCCCAGGGCCCGATCGTGGCGACCTTCCACACCTCCAATCCGCGCTCGCGCGCGATGATCGCGGCCTATCCCATCCTCCAGCCGGCGCTGGAGAAGATCAGCGCCCGGATCGCGGTGAGCGAGTACGCCCGCAGGACGCTGGTGGAGCACCTCGGGGGCGACGCGGTGGTCATCCCCAACGGCGTCGACGTCGGCTTCTTCGCCTCCGCCGAGCCGCGGCCGGAGTGGCAGGGCGGGACCATCGGCTTCATCGGCCGCATCGACGAGCCCCGCAAGGGCCTGCCCGTCCTGATGCGCGCCCTGCCCGGGATCCTCGCGGAGCGCCCCGGCACCCGGCTCCTCGTCGCCGGGCGCGGTGACGAGGAGGAGGCCGTCGCCGGCCTGCCGCCGGAGATGCGCGGCAACGTCGAGTTCCTCGGCATGGTCAGCGACGAGGACAAGGCGCGGCTGCTGCGCAGCGTCGACCTGTATGTGGCGCCCAACACCGGAGGCGAGTCCTTCGGCATCATCCTGGTCGAGGCCATGTCGGCGGGCGCGCCCGTCCTCGCCAGCGACCTCGACGCCTTCGCCCAGGTCCTGGACCAGGGGGCGGCGGGCGAGCTGTTCGCCAACGAGGACGCGGATGCGTTGGCCGCGGCGGCCGTGCGGCTGCTGGGCGACCCCGCCCGCCGGGCGGAGCTCGGCGAGCGGGGTCGCCGGCATGTGCGGCGCTTCGACTGGGTGACGGTCGGGGCGGACATTCTGGCCGTGTACGAGACCGTGGCCGCCGGCGCGGCTTCCGTCGCCACCGATGAACGGACCGGGCTGCGGGCGCGGTTCGGGCTTGCCAGGGATTAGGCCCCGGCCGGTTACGGCCGTTCTGCGGGTGCAGGCCGTCCGTGGCTGGTTGCGCCCGCGCGGCGGAGCCGCATGTGTGGCTGCCCCGCGCCCCTTTCGGGGCGCGCCCCGAACAGGGGTATGCCGTGCCGGGCGCGGAAGCTGCGGCTGCGGTGGATGCTGATCACTGCCGACAGGCCGATCAGGCCGAGCGATGCGATGCGGCCCACCAGCGGCACCACGTCCACCGGCAGTACCAGTGCGTTCACCGTGCTGAGCGCCGCGTCCAGCAGCTCCATGCCGCCCCACAGCGCCGTCAACCCCCTCAGCGCGCCGCGGAATTCGGCCGATTCCCGCCATGCGCGCTCCGCGACCGCGGCGGCCTCCGGCCCGCGCAGCCGGGCCCCGAACTGGAAGGCGAAGGGGCGTGCCATGGTCAGCGTGCTCAGGATCCACAGGCCCAGGGCGGCGGGCAGCGCCGCGTCCTTCAGCAGCAGGACCCGCGGGCTCCCGCTGATCACCGATGTGCCGGCGGAGACCAGCAGCAGGACCAGGACGAACATGTCGAAGGGGTCGACCCGGCGTCGTATCACCGCCTCGCCGAGTGCGTGGAGCGCCGGCGGGGCGCTGCTGAGCAGGAGCGCCTGCCACTGCACCATGCCCGCGCCGCGCAGTACGTAGAACAGCACGAGGGGCAGGGCGACGTTGACCGCGAGGGCGGTGAACAGCGTGTGCCTGGAACGGGATTGCATGGGGATTCCTCCGTCTGCATCGACATCTCGACGGTAGGAACCGGCCGGGTGGAGACGGATCGGAGCGGGGGTGGGTCCTCGGCCCGGGCGGCTCCACCCTGTCCTCTCCACCCTCGGGTGGAGAGGGCCCCGCCGGGCGGGCCGGTACTGTGACCCGGCGTGACCACATTGATCTGGATCGCGGCCGCGCTCGTCCTGGTCGGCGTCTACCTGAGCTGGACCGCCGGGCGCCTGGACCGGCTGCACAGCCGTATCGACGCGGCCCGCGCGGCCCTGGACGCCCAGTTGCTGCGGCGTGCCTCGGTCGCCCAGGAGCTCGGCACCGCAGGGGTGCTCGATCCCGCCGCCTCGATCCTCCTCTACCAGGCCGCGCACGCCGCCCGGCAGGCCGAGGAGGAACAGCGCGAGGTCGCCGAGAGCGAGCTGAGCCAGGCGCTGCGTGCGGTCTTCACGGAGGGGCCGCAGGTGGAGGCCGTGCGCGAGGCCCCCGGCGGGGAGGAGTCGCTGGAGGAGCTGGCGCAGGCGGTTCGCAGGGTGCCGATGGCCCGCCGGTTCCACAACGACGCGGTGCGGGCCGCGCGGGCCGTGCGCCGGCACCGGGTGGTGCGCTGGTTCCGTCTCGCGGGCCACGCGCCCTTCCCCCTGGCCTTCGAGATGGACGACGAGCCGCCCGTGGCACTGGCGGACCGGACAGGCCACTGACCTCGGATTGGCCCTTTTTCGGCTTCCGGGCACTGGGTTGGATGAACCTGCCAGCATCACCGGCCCTTGATTTAGTGAGGTCACATCGTGTCCACCGCCAGCACCCCGCAGACTCCCGAGACCGGCACGGCGCGCGTCAAGCGCGGCATGGCCGAGCAGCTCAAGGGCGGCGTGATCATGGACGTCGTCACGCCGGAGCAGGCCAAGATCGCGGAGGACGCCGGCGCCGTCGCGGTCATGGCCCTGGAGCGGGTGCCCGCCGACATCCGCAAGGACGGCGGCGTGGCCCGGATGTCCGACCCGGACATGATCGAGGGCATCATCGGCGCCGTCTCCATCCCGGTCATGGCCAAGTCCCGCATCGGCCACTTCGTCGAGGCCCAGGTGCTGCAGTCCCTCGGCGTCGACTACATCGACGAGTCCGAGGTCCTCACCCCCGCCGACGAGGTCAACCACAGCGACAAGTGGTCCTTCACCACCCCGTTCGTCTGCGGTGCCACCAACCTGGGCGAGGCGCTGCGCCGCATCGCCGAGGGCGCGGCCATGATCCGCTCCAAGGGCGAGGCCGGCACCGGCAACGTCGTCGAGGCCGTCCGTCACCTGCGCCAGATCAAGGGCGACATCTCCCGCCTGCGCGGCCTGGACAACCACGAGCTGTACGCCGCGGCCAAGGAGCTGCGCGCCCCGTACGAGCTGGTCAAGGAGGTCGCCGAGCTGGGCAAGCTGCCCGTCGTGCTGTTCTCCGCGGGTGGCGTGGCCACCCCCGCCGACGCCGCGCTGATGCGCCAGCTCGGCGCCGAGGGCGTCTTCGTCGGCTCCGGCATCTTCAAGTCCGGCGACCCGGCCAAGCGCGCCGCCGCCATCGTGAAGGCCACCACCTTCTACGACGACCCCAAGATCATCGCGGACGCCTCCCGCAACCTGGGCGAGGCCATGGTCGGCATCAACTGCGACACCCTCCCCGAGACCGAGCGGTACGCCAACCGCGGCTGGTGACACGGCCGTTCCCGGTGGGCGGTGCGCAGGGGTTCCTGCGGCCGCCCGCCGGCACGTGCACCGGAAGCAGAGCGAAGAGGGAGTATCCCGTGTCCACCCCCACCATCGGCGTTCTCGCCCTCCAGGGCGACGTCCGCGAGCACCTGGTCGCCCTCGCGGCGGCGGACGCCGTGGCCCGCCCGGTCCGCCGTCCCGAGGAACTGGCCGAGGTCGACGGCCTGGTCATCCCCGGCGGCGAGTCCACCACCATGTCCAAGCTCGCGGTCGTCTTCGGCATGCTGGAGCCGCTGCGCGAGCGCGTCCGCTCCGGAATGCCCGTCTACGGCACCTGCGCCGGCATGATCATGCTGGCCGACAAGCTGCTGGACGGCCGCGACGACCAGGAGACCCTGGGCGGCATCGACATGATCGTCCGCCGCAACGCCTTCGGCCGGCAGAACGAGTCCTTCGAGGCGGCCGTCGACGTCCGCGGCATAGCGGGCGGCCCCGTCGAGGGCGTCTTCATCCGGGCCCCGTGGGTCGAGTCCACCGGAGCCGACGTCGAGGTGCTCGCCTCCCACGACGGTCACACCGTCGCCGTCCGGCAGGGCAACGTCCTGGCCACGTCCTTCCATCCGGAGCTCACCGGCGACCACCGCGTGCACGGGCTCTTCGTGGAGATGGTGCGCGCAGCGCAGTGACGGGATCCCGGTAGGATCTCTGTCGTTCGTTTCTGATTTGGTTACGCGAAGGAGACAGGCGAGATGTCCGGCCACTCTAAATGGGCTACGACGAAGCACAAGAAGGCCGTGATCGACGCCAAGCGCGGCAAGCTCTTCGCGAAGCTGATCAAGAACATCGAGGTCGCGGCCCGCATGGGCGGTGTCGACATCGAGGGCAACCCGACGCTCTACGACGCCATCCAGAAGGCGAAGAAGCAGTCGGTTCCGAACAAGAACATCGACTCCGCGGTCAAGCGTGGCGGCGGTCTCGAGGCCGGCGGCGCCGACTACGAGACGATCATGTACGAGGGCTACGGCCCGAACGGTGTCGCCGTGCTCATCGAGTGCCTCACCGACAACCGCAACCGCGCCGCCGGTGACGTCCGCGTCGCCATGACCCGCAACGGCGGCTCGATGGCCGACCCGGGCTCGGTGTCCTACCTGTTCAACCGCAAGGGCGTCGTAATCGTCCCCAAGGGCGAGCTCACCGAGGACGACGTGCTGGGCGCGGTCCTGGACGCCGGTGCCGAGGAGGTCAACGACCTCGGCGAGAGCTTCGAGGTCCTCAGCGAGGCCACCGACCTGGTCGCGGTGCGCACCGCGCTCCAGGAGGCCGGCATCGACTACGACTCGGCCGAGGCCAACTTCGTGCCCACCATGCAGGTCGAGCTCGACGAGGAGGGCGCGCGCAAGATCTTCCGGCTGATCGACGCCCTCGAGGACAGCGACGACGTCCAGAACGTCTTCGCCAACTTCGACGTCTCCGACGAGGTCATGGCCAAGGTCGACGCGTAAGACGTGCGATGTGCTCGGCCGACGGGCCGGCGGGGTGGTTTCCCCGCCGGCCCGTCGGCGTGACCGGGCGTTGTCAGAGGCAGCCGATAGCCTGCGCGCAGGTGATCGAAGGGAGGGGCGCCATGCGGGTGCTGGGCGTGGACCCGGGGCTGACCCGGTGCGGCGTGGGGGTCGTCGAGGGGGCGGCCGGCCGCCGGCTGACCATGGTCGGCGTCGGTGTCGTCAGGACCCCGGCCGAGATCGACACCGCCGAGCGTCTGGTCCTCATCGAGCGCGGCATAGAGCAGTGGCTCGACGAGCACCGGCCCGAATACGTCGCCGTGGAGCGGGTGTTCAGCCAGCACAACGTCCGCACGGTCATGGGTACCGCCCAGGCCAGTGCCGTGGCGATGCTCTGTGCGGCCCGCCGCGGACTGCCCGTTGCGCTGCACACCCCCAGCGAGGTCAAGGCCGCCGTCACCGGCTCCGGCCGGGCCGACAAGGCCCAGGTCGGCTCCATGGTGACGCGCCTGCTGCGGCTCGACGCCCCGCCGAAGCCGGCCGACGCCGCGGATGCGCTCGCGCTGGCCATCTGCCACATCTGGCGCGCGCCCGCGGCCAATCGCCTGCAGGAGATCGCCGCCGCCCACCGCAGCACCGTTCCCGCACGACTCCCGAAGGGCACCCGATGATCGCCTTCGTCTCCGGGCCGGTCGCGGCCCTCGCCCCCGACACCGCCGTGGTCGAGGTCGGTGGCATCGGCATGGCCGTCCAGTGCACGCCCGCCACCCTGGCCACGCTCCGGATCGGACAGCCCGCCCGCCTCGCCACCTCCCTCGTCGTCCGCGAGGACTCCCTGACGCTCTACGGCTTCGCCGACGACGACGAGCGGCAGACCTTCGAACTGCTCCAGACCGCAAGCGGCGTGGGCCCCCGCCTTGCCCAGGCCATGCTCGCCGTGCACAGCCCGGACGCACTGCGCCGCGCCTTCGCCTCCAGTGACGAGAAGGCCCTCACGGCCGTGCCCGGCATCGGCAAGAAGGGTGCCCAGAAGCTGCTGCTGGAGCTGAAGGACAGGCTCGGCGAGCCGGTCGCCTCCGGCGGCTCGCAGGCGGGCATCGGCACCCCGGTCAGCGCCGGCTGGCGCGACCAGCTGCACGCCGCGCTCGTGGGCCTGGGCTATGCCACCCGCGAGGCGGACGAGGCGGTCGCCGCCGTGACCCCGCAGGCGGAGGCCGCCCTCGCCGAGGGTGCGCAGCCCCAGGTCGGCCAGCTGTTGCGGGCCGCCCTGCAGACGCTCAACCGGGCGCGCTGACCGATGGCGCCGCCCACCGGCCGCACCGCGCCGCCCGCCCGGGCGCCCCGCCGCGCCGTCGGTGCCGTGCGGCATGATCGCGTGCACCGGGCGGCCCGCCCGTACCCCGACCCGCCACGAACCATGAGGTCCCACCCGTGAACCCGTACGACGATTCCGCACCCGCGAGCACGACCGGCCTGCCCGCCGCGGGCGGCCGGATCGTCGGCGGCGTCGCCGACGGGGAGGACCAGGCCGTCGAAGCCGCCCTGCGGCCCAAGGACCTGGGCGAGTTCATCGGCCAGGAGCGCGTCCGCGAGCAGCTGGACCTCGTCCTGCGGGCGGCCCGCGCCCGCGGCGCCACCGCCGATCACGTCCTGCTCTCCGGTGCGCCCGGCCTCGGCAAGACCACCCTGTCGATGATCATCGCCGCGGAGATGGGTGCCCCCATCCGCATCACCTCCGGCCCCGCCATCCAACACGCCGGGGACCTGGCCGCGATCCTCTCCTCCCTCACCGAGGGCGAGGTCCTCTTCCTCGACGAGATCCACCGCATGTCCCGGCCCGCCGAGGAGATGCTCTACATGGCCATGGAGGACTTCCGCGTCGACGTCGTCGTCGGCAAGGGCCCCGGAGCCACGGCCATTCCGCTGGAGCTGCCGCCCTTCACCCTCGTCGGCGCCACCACCCGCGCCGGACTGCTGCCGCCCCCGCTGCGCGACCGCTTCGGCTTCACCGGGCACATGGAGTTCTACGCCCCCGCCGAGCTGGAGCGCGTCGTGCACCGCTCGGCCCGGCTGCTCGACGTGGAGATCGCGGCGGACGGCGCGGCCGAGATCGCCGGGCGCTCGCGCGGCACCCCGCGCATCGCCAACCGCCTGCTGCGCCGCGTCCGCGACTACGCCCAGGTCAAGGCGGACGGCATCGTCACCCGGGAGATCGCCGCCCAGGCCCTGGAGGTCTACGAGGTCGACGCCCGCGGCCTGGACCGGCTGGACCGCGCCGTGCTGGGCGCCCTGCTCAAGCTCTTCGGCGGCGGTCCCGTCGGGTTGTCCACCCTCGCGGTGGCGGTGGGGGAGGAGCGCGAGACGGTCGAGGAGGTCGCCGAGCCCTTCCTGGTGCGGGAGGGGCTGCTGGCCCGCACGCCCAGGGGCCGGGTGGCCACTCCGGCGGCCTGGGCGCACCTGGGCCTGGTGCCTCCGCAGCAGGGTTCGGGGGGCCCCGGGCAGTCCGCGCTCTTCGGCGGGTGACGGCGCGGGGACTGGTCCCGTCAGGAACCCCGGTGCCATGCTGAGCGTTGTTCCATAGGCGCGGGCTCGCTTAGACTCCGCCGATGCCGTCCTTATCGGTGCGGCATACCACCCCCGTAGACCAGGCCGTGTCCCCATCGCGGTCGTGTGAAGGAAACCCCGTCCCGTGAATATCGTGAGTCTCCTGCCGTTCATCGTGCTCATCGGGGCCATGTTCCTGATGACCCGGTCGGCCAAGAACAAGCAGCGCCAGGCGGCGCAGATGCGCGACCACATGCAGCCGGGCACCGGCGTGCGGACGATCGGCGGCATGTACGCGACCGTCAAGGAGGTCAGCGACGACACGGTCCTCCTGGAGGTCGCCCCGGGCGTTCACGCGATCTACGCGAAGAACTCCATCGGCGCCGTCCTGGAGGACGCCGAGTACAACCGCATCGTCCACGGCATCGAGCCCGACGAGACGGTCGTCCCGGACGACGTCTCCTCGCTGACCGGGACCGAGGCCGAGGCCGGGGCCGCCGAGGGTGAGCAGAAGACGGATCTGAGCAAGAAGACCGACCTGGGCAAGGAGGCCGCCGCCGAGGCCGGCTCCGAGAACCCGGCCGACAAGGCCGACCAGCCCGGCGAGTCCGCCGAGGGGACGAAGGACGCCAAGCGCGACGGCGACGCCGACGCGAAGTAACCGTGTCACGGAACCGCGGAGCACCCAGGGAGCGGTGCACCGCGGTTCCGTTGCGGTCGTCTAGGCTCCGGCGGGGGCACGTCCCCACAAGACTTCGTGGCCGCCCGGCGCACACCCGACGCCCGGCGGTTGGACAGGGAGAAACGACAAGGTGGCAGCACCGAAGAAGGGCCGCAGGTCCCCGGGCGGCCAGGGCAGGCCGGGCAGAGTCCTGGCCTTCATCCTGATCGCCATGGTGGCGCTGACCGGGGGGATGTTCGCCTCCGGGCACACCACGCCGCGGCTGGGCATCGACCTCGCGGGCGGCACCAGCTTCACGCTGGAGGCCAAGAACCAGCCCGGCAGGCCCAACGCGATCAACCAGACCAACATGAACACCGCCGTCGGCATCATCGAGCGGCGTGTCAACGGTCTGGGTGTCTCGGAGGCCGAGGTCCAGACCCAGGGCGGCCGGCACATCATCGTGAACATCCCGCGCGGGACGAACGCGAAGCAGGCCCGCGAGCAGGTGGGCACCACCGCCCAGCTCGGTTTCCGGCCCGTGCTGGTGTCGACCTCCGGCGCCAAGGCCCCCGAGCCCACGCCCAGCGCCTCGGGCGGTGCCAAGGACAAGGGTGACAAGAGCAAGCCCTCCGGCTCGCCCTCGCCGTCCGCGAGCGCCAGCACCCAGGGCCGTGCCGTCACCGACGCCCTGAAGGCCTCCGGCCCCTCGGCGACGCCGTCCGCCTCCGCCTCGCAGGACGGCAAGAGCGACGGCAAGAAGAACGACCAGAAGTCGCCCACGCCCAGCCCGTCCGCGACGGACATGGCCTCCCTGCAGAAGAAGCTCGAAGCGGTCGACTGCTCCACCAAGGAGGGCCGCTCCGACGCGGCCAAGGCGGCGGCCAACGCCCTGCCCACCGACACCATCGTCGCGTGCCGCAAGGACGGCGGGGTCAAGGAGATCCTCGGCCCGGTGTCCGTCGAGGGCACCGGCGTCAGCAGCGCCAACGCCGCCTTCGACAGCCAGACCGGCAAGGGCTGGCTCGTCCAGCTGAAGTTCACCTCGAACGGCTCCAAGAAGTTCGCCGAGGTCACCGGCCAGCTCGCCAGCAAGGCGCCGCCGCAGAACCAGTTCGCGATCGTCCTCGACGGCGAGGTCGTCTCCGACCCGTCGGTCAGCACCTCGATCGCGGGCGGCCAGGCGGAGATCTCCGGCAACTTCACCCAGCAGAGCGCCCAGGACCTGGCCAACGTGCTGTCCTACGGTGCCCTGCCGCTGTCCTTCGACGTGGTCAACGAGACCTCCGTGACCGCCGCGCTCGGCGGTGAGCAGCTGAACGCCGGTCTGATCGCCGGTGCCATCGGTCTCGGCCTGGTGATCATCTACCTGGTGGCGTACTACCGCGGTCTCGCGCTCGTCGCCCTCGCCAGCCTCCTGTGCTCGGCGGTGCTCACCTACACGATCATGGTTCTGCTGGGCCCGGCCATCGGCTTCGCGCTGAACCTGCCGGCCGTGTGCGGTGCCATCGTGGCGATCGGCATCACCGCCGACTCGTTCATCGTCTACTTCGAACGGATCCGTGACGAGATCCGCGAGGGCCGCACCCTGCGTCCGGCCGTGGAGCGCGGCTGGCCGCGCGCCCGCCGCACCATCCTCGTCTCGGACTTCGTCTCCTTCCTGGCCGCCGCGGTGCTGTTCATCGTCACCGTCGGCAAGGTGCAGGGCTTCGCGTTCACCCTCGGCCTGACCACGCTGCTCGACGTCGTCGTGGTCTTCCTCTTCACCAAGCCGCTGATGACGATCCTCGCCCGCCGCAAGTTCTTCGCCAGCGGCCACCCGTGGTCCGGGCTCGACCCCCAGCGACTCGGCGTCAGGCCGCCGCTGCGGTCCTCCCGCCGCCGTCCCTCCGCCACCGTCGACCCGAAGGAGGCGTGAGATGTCGCGACTCGGCACTCTCGGCGCCCGGCTCTACCGCGGCGAGGTCGGCTACGACTTCGTCGGCAAGCGGAAGATCTGGTACGGCATCTCGATCCTCATCACCATCACGGCCATCGTCGGCCTGTCGGTGCGCGGCCTGAACATGGGCATCGAGTTCAAGGGCGGCGCGGTCTTCACCACGCCCAAGACCTCCGTCTCGGCGGAACAGGCCCGGCTGACGGCCCAGAACGCCTCCGGGCACACGGCCACCGTCCAGAAGCTCGGTGACAGCACCCTGCGCGTCCAGGTCAGCGAGCTGAGCACGGACCAGTCGCGCAAGACCCAGGACGCGCTGGCCAAGAAGCTGGACGTCTCGACGAACAAGATCAACACGGACATCGTCGGCCCCAGCTGGGGCGACCAGATCGCCAACAAGGCCTGGACGGGCCTGGGCGTCTTCATGGTCCTCGTGGTGATCTACCTGGCGATCGCCTTCGAGTGGCGCATGGCGCTCGCCGCCCTGATCGCCCTGATCCACGACCTCACCATCACCGTCGGCATCTACGCCCTGGTCGGCTTCGAGGTCACCCCGGGCACCGTGATCGGTCTGCTGACCATCCTCGGTTACTCGCTCTACGACACCGTCGTCGTCTTCGACGGTCTCAAGGAGAGCGCGAAGGGCATCACCAAGCAGACCCGCTTCACCTACAGCGAGCTCGCCAACCGCAGCCTCAACGGCACCCTGGTGCGTTCGATCAACACCACGGTGGTCGCCCTGCTGCCGGTCGCCGGACTGCTGTTCATCGGCGGCGGCGTGCTGGGCGCGGGCATGCTCAACGACATCTCCCTCGCCCTGTTCGTCGGCCTCGCGGCCGGCGCCTACTCGTCGATCTTCATCGCCACCCCGCTGGTCGCCGACCTCAAGGAGCGCGACCCGCAGATGCGGGCCCTGTCCAAGCGGGTGCTCGCCCGCCGGGCCGCCGCGGCCGCCAAGGCCGACTCCGGCGAGGGCGCCGACCTGCAGGACACCGATGACGACGACGGCGAGGAGCCGGAGGACGCGTCCCCGGCCGGTGTCGTCGGACAGCGCCGCCAGGCCGGCGGCCGCAGCCGCGGCAATCGCGGCGGCCGTCCCTCGGGGAGGCGCCAGTGAGCACCGTCCGCCCCGAGGGCACCGGCCAGGAGCTGCGTGACCTGCTGCTCAGCCGCATCATCGACGTCCCCGACTACCCGAAGCCGGGCGTGATGTTCAAGGACATCACCCCCCTGCTCGCCGACGCCACCGCGTTCGGCGCGCTGACCGAGGCCTTCGCCGAGCTGTGCGAGCGCTTCCAGGCGGACAAGGTCGTCGGCCTGGAGGCCCGCGGCTTCATCCTGGCGGCCCCCGTGGCCGTCCGGGCCGGCCGCGGCTTCGTCCCCGTCCGCAAGGCGGGCAAGCTGCCGGGCGCGACCCTGGCCCAGGCGTACGAGCTGGAGTACGGCACGGCCGAGATAGAGATACACGCGGACGCGCTGCAGCCCGGCGACCGGGTGCTCGTCATCGACGACGTCCTGGCCACCGGCGGCACGGCCGAGGCCTCGCTGAAGCTGATCCGCCGGGCGGGCGCCCAGGTCGCGGGCGTCGCCATGCTGATGGAGCTCGGCTTCCTGCCGGGCCGGGAGCGTCTGGAGGCCGTCCTGGAGGGCGCGCCGCTGGAGGTCCTGATCACGGTCTGACCGGCCGGTACGGAGGTGGAGGCGGGCACCGGGGAGCACCCCGGCGCCCGCCTTCGTCGTCCCCCCCGGTCGCCGGGCGAGCGGCGTACCCCCGGCCGGGATCGATACCATGGCAGTCCGGACGTCCGGACCTGATCGGGGGGCCGGACACCCCTGAGGAGTGCTCTTGCCAGACGAGGCCCAGCCGCTCACCGCCGCCCAGCAGGACAAAACGGCTCGCGAGGCCGCGGCGGCCGCGGGCACGCCCACGGGCCGCCCGCAGGGCGCGGACGGGTCCGCGCCGACTCCCGCCCCGGACGGGCGCAGCGAGAAGACCGCTGCCGGCGAGGCCCGCCCGGCCCCCGCCCCGGTCCGGTCCGCCCCCGTGCAGGGCCCCGCGCCCCGCCCCGGCTCCTCCAGCCGGGTCCGCGCCCGCCTCGCCCGCCTCGGCGTCCAGCGCCAGAGCCCGTACAACCCCGTGCTCGAACCGCTGCTGCGCATCGTCCGCAGCAACGACCCGAAGGCCGACGTCGCCACCCTGCGCCAGATCGAGCGCGCCTACCAGGTCGCCGAGCGCTGGCACCGCGGCCAGAAGCGCAAGAGCGGCGACCCGTACATCACCCACCCACTGGCCGTCACCACGATCCTCGCCGAACTGGGCATGGATCCGGCCACGTTGATGGCGGGCCTGCTGCACGACACCGTCGAGGACACGGAGTACGGCCTCGACACCCTGCGCCGCGACTTCGGTGACCAGGTCGCCCTGCTCGTCGACGGCGTCACCAAGCTCGACAAGGTCAAGTTCGGCGAGGCCGCCCAGGCCGAGACCGTGCGCAAGATGGTCGTCGCCATGGCCAAGGACCCGCGCGTCCTGGTCATCAAGCTCGCCGACCGGCTGCACAACATGCGCACCATGCGCTACCTCAAGCGGGAGAAGCAGGAGAAGAAGGCCCGCGAGACGCTGGAGATCTACGCCCCGCTGGCGCACCGGCTGGGCATGAACACCATCAAGTGGGAGCTGGAGGACCTCGCCTTCGCGATCCTCTACCCCAAGATGTACGACGAGATCGTGCGGCTGGTGGCCGAGCGGGCCCCCAAGCGGGACGAGTACCTGGCGACCGTCATCGACGAGGTGCAGTCCGACCTGCGCGCCGCCCGCATCAAGGCCACCGTCACCGGGCGCCCGAAGCACTACTACAGCGTCTACCAGAAGATGATCGTGCGCGGCCGCGACTTCGCCGAGATCTACGACCTGGTGGGCATCCGCGTCCTCGTCGACACCGTCCGCGACTGCTACGCGGCGCTGGGCACCGTCCACGCCCGCTGGAATCCGGTGCCGGGGCGGTTCAAGGACTACATCGCGATGCCCAAGTTCAACATGTACCAGTCGCTGCACACGACGGTCATAGGGCCCAGCGGCAAGCCCGTCGAGCTGCAGATCCGCACCTTCGACATGCACCGCCGCGCCGAGTACGGCATCGCCGCGCACTGGAAGTACAAGCAGGAGGCCGTCGCCGGAGCCTCCAAGATCCGTACCGATGTGCCCAAGCACGCCGGCAAGAACCAGGACACCGTCAACGACATGGCCTGGCTGCGGCAGTTGCTCGACTGGCAGAAGGAGACGGAGGACCCGGGCGAGTTCCTGGAGTCCCTGCGCTTCGACCTCTCCCGCAACGAGGTCTTCGTCTTCACGCCCAAGGGCGACGTCATAGCGCTGCCCGCGGGGGCCACCCCGGTCGACTTCGCCTACGCCGTGCACACCGAGGTCGGCCACCGCACCATAGGCGCGCGGGTCAACGGGCGCCTGGTGCCGCTCGAATCGACCCTGGACAACGGGGACCTGGTGGAGGTCTTCACCTCCAAGGCCCCCGGCGCCGCCCCCTCGCGCGACTGGCTGGGCTTCGTCAAGTCCCCGCGCGCCCGCAACAAGATCCGCGCCTGGTTCTCCAAGGAGCGCCGCGACGAGGCCATCGAGCAGGGCAAGGACGCCATCGCGCGGGCCATGCGCAAGCAGAACCTGCCGATCCAGCGGATCCTGACGGGCGACTCGCTCGTCACCCTCGCGCACGAGATGCGCTACCCCGACATCTCCTCCCTCTACGCCGCCATCGGCGAGGGCCATGTCGCCGCCCAGGGCGTGGTGCAGAAGCTCGTCCAGGCGCTCGGCGGCGAGGACGCGGCGACCGAGGACATCGAGGAGACCGCCCCGATCCGCACCCGCTCCAAGCGCCGCTCCACCGCGGACCCGGGCGTGGTCGTCAAGGGCGTCGACGACGTGTGGGTCAAGCTGGCCCGCTGCTGCACCCCCGTCCCGGGCGACCCCATCATCGGCTTCGTCACCCGCGGCAACGGCATCTCCGTGCACCGCGCCGACTGCGTCAACGTCGACTCGCTCTCCCAGCAGCCCGAGCGGATCATCGACGTCGAGTGGGCGCCCACCCAGTCGTCGGTCTTCCTGGTCGCCATCCAGGTGGAGGCCCTGGACCGGTCGCGGCTGCTGTCGGACGTCACGCGCGTCCTGTCGGACCAGCACGTCAACATCCTCTCCGCGGCCGTGCAGACGTCCCGCGACCGGGTGGCCACCTCGCGCTTCACCTTCGAGATGGGCGACCCCAAGCACCTCGGGCACGTCCTCAAGGCCGTGCGCGGTGTAGAGGGCGTCTACGACGTCTACCGCGTGACCTCGGCCCGCAGACCGTAGGCGGACGTGAGTAAGGGGCGCCGGCCCATGGCCGGCGCCCCTTACTCATGTGCTGACGGCTCAGCCGCCGAACTCCTCAAGACCCTTCAGGGCCTGGTCCAGCAGCGCCTTGCGGCCCTCCAGCTCCTTGGTGAGCTTGTCCGCCTTGGCGGTGTTGCCCGCGGCACGCGCCTTGTCGGCCTGCTCCTGGAGCTTGTCGACGGCGGCCTGGAGCTGCCCGGTCAGACCGGCCGCACGGGCCCGCGCCTCCGGGTTCGTGCGCCGCCACTCCGCCTCCTCGGCGTCCTGGATGGCGCGCTCGACCGCATGCATCCGGCTCTCGATCTTCGGCCGGGCGTCCCGCGGCACGTGGCCGATGGCCTCCCAGCGCTCGTTGATCGAACGGAAGGCGGCCCGCGCCCCCTTCAGATCCGTGACGGGGAGCAGCTTCTCGGCCTCGGCGGCCAGCTCCTCCTTGAGCGTGAGGTTGCCGGCCTGCTCGGCGTCGCGCTCGGCGAAGACCCCGCTGCGGGCCTGGAAGAAGACGTCTTGGGCGCCGCGGAAGCGGGCCCACAGCTCGTCCTCGGCCTCGCGCTGGGCGCGGCCCGCGGCCTTCCAGTCCTGCATCAGCTCGCGGTAACGGGCGGCCGTGGGGCCCCAGTCCGTGGACCCCGAGAGCGCCTCGGCCTCGGCGACCAGCTTCTCCTTGGCCTTGCGGGCGTCCTCGCGCTGCGCGTCCAGCGAGGCGAAGTGCGCCTTGCGCCGCTTGGAGAACGCCGAGCGGGCGTGCGAGAAGCGGTGCCACAGCTCGTCGTCCGTCTTGCGGTCCAGCCGCGGCAGGCCCTTCCAGGTGTCGACCAGAGCGCGCAGCCGCTCGCCGGCCGACCGCCACTGCTCGCTGGCCGCCAGCTCCTCGGCCTCGGCGACCAGCGCCTCCTTGGCCGTACGGGCCTCCTCGGACTGCTTCGCCTTCGCCGCCTTGCGCTCCTCGCGGCGCGAGTCGACGACCGCGACGAGGGCGTCCAGCCGCTCGCGCAGCGCGGCCAGATCACCGACGGCGTGGTGCTCGTCGACCTGGGTGCGCAGGTGCTCGACGGCGGTCATCGCGTCCTTGGCCGACAGGTCGGTGGTCCTCACCCGTCGCTCGAGGAGGCCGATCTCGACGACCAGGCCGTCGTACTTGCGCTCGAAGTAAGCGAGAGCCTCCTCCGGGGAACCCGCCTGCCACGAGCCGACGACCTTCTCGCCGTCGGCGGTACGCACGTACACGGTCCCCGTCTCATCGACGCGGCCCCATGGGTCGCTGCTCACAGCGCCTCCTCCACATGATGCCGGGGCCGGCGTGCGGCCCTCGCGCATCGTCCACAGTTGTTCCGGGCGGGGCCGCGCCCCGACCGGTCCGACGGCTTGATCATCTGGGTGCGGGCAGCCGTCGGAGCAGGCACCCTACACAACGCCAACATAGGCGAACGGCGGCCCGGCTGTCCGTATCCCGCGCGACCGAAATTTCGCCTTCCGCGCATCAGGACTTGGTCACGGACGCCTTGTCGATCACCACGGTCGCGTTCGGCGCGCCGTCGCCCGCGCCCGACTGCTCACCGGCGCCGGCGATCTTCTTGAGGGTCTTCATGCCCTCCTCGCCGATCGTGCCGAAGGGCGTGTAGTCGGGAGGCAGCGGACTGTCCTGGTAGACGAGGAAGAACTGGCTGCCGCCCGTGTTGCGGCCCTGTCCGGTCTGCGCGTTGTACTGGTTCGCCATCGCGACCGTGCCCGCCGGGTAGACCTTGCCCTTGAGCTTCGCGTCCTTGAGGTTCTCGTCGGGCAGCGTGTAGCCCGGGCCGCCCTGGCCGGTGCCCTTGGGGTCGCCGCACTGCAGGACGTAGATCCCGCCGGTGGTCAGGCGGTGGCACTTGGAGTGGTCGAAGAAGCCCTCGCCGGCGAGGAAGTTGAACGAGTTGACCGTGTGCGGGGCGTTCTCGGCGTCGAGCTTGACGTCGATGGCGCCGCAGGTCGTGTTCAGCTTCATCGCGTACGACGCCGACTTGTCGATGCTCATCTCCGGCTCGGACTTCCACGTCTTCGTGGAGGGCGAGCCAGACGCCGGCTTGGCGCACGGGTCCGGCTTCGCGGAGGGCGAGGACTCGGCGGCGTCGACCCTGTCCTTCTTGTTGCCCTCGAAGGCACCCGCGGCGTACGCGCCGCCACCCGCGGCCAGGATCGCGGCGAGGCCCGCGGCGATCACCGCGTTGCGGCGGCGGGCCTTGCGCCGGTTCTCCTCGCGGCGCTGCTGCTGCCGCTCGAACTTCTCACGGGCGAGCTGCCGTCGCCGCTGCTCGTTACTGACCACCGGGTCGTCTCCTCGTACCGTCTCGTCCGTGACTGTCGGTGTCGCTGTCCGTCTGTCGTGCCACTGAGCCGCGAATCGCAGGTGTGTCCGTACCGTATACGGGTTCGCGGCTGCGGGAGTGGCGCCGGTAGGCTCTGAGAGGGCCGGACCCCTTCGCCGGGGCTCCCGCCGGATCTCTGCTGGCCGACTTTTTAAGGACGAACGTGCTGATTGCCGGGTTCCCCGCCGGGGCCTGGGGGACCAACTGTTACCTGGTCGCCCCGGCCGCAGGCGAGGAGTGCGTGATCATCGACCCGGGCCACCAGGCGGCCCAGGGAGTCGAGGAGACGCTGAAGAAGCATCGGCTCAAGCCCGTCGCCGTCGTCCTCACCCACGGCCATCTCGACCACGTCGCCTCGGTCGTCCCGGTGTGCGGCGCCCATGACGTCCCGGCCTGGATCCACCCCGCCGACCGCTACATGATGAGCGACCCGGAGAAGGCGCTCGGCCGCTCCATCGGGGCGCACCTCATGGGCGAGCTGACGGTGGGGGAGCCGGACGACCTCAAGGAGCTGTCCGATGGCGCCCGTCTCGACCTTGCGGGCCTGGAGTTCACCGTCGCGCACGCACCGGGCCATACCAAGGGGTCGGTGACCTTCCGGCTCCCCGAGACCGCCGAGATCCCCTCGGTGTTCTTCTCGGGCGACCTGTTGTTCGCCGGCTCCATCGGACGCACCGACCTGCCCGGCGGTGACCACGCCGAGATCCTCCAGTCGCTGGCCCGTGTGTGCCTGCCGCTCGATGACTCGACCGTGGTGCTGTCCGGCCACGGCCCCCAGACGACCATCGGCCAGGAGCGCGCCACCAACCCCTTCCTGCGGGAAGTGGCCGCCGGCCCTGGAGCCGTTTCCCCGGCTCCGCGACGAGGAATGTGACGAAAGTTTCCGTGAGCACCTTCAAGGCCCCCAAGGGCACCTACGACCTGACCCCGCCCGACTCCGCGGTCTACCTGGCCGTGCGCGAGGCCATCGCCGCGCCGGTCCGGCGCGCCGGCTACGGCTACATCGAGACGCCCGGCTTCGAGCAGGTCGAGCTGTTCTCCCGCGGCGTCGGCGAGTCCACCGACATCGTGACCAAGGAGATGTACACCCTCACCACGCGCGGCGGCGACCAGCTCGCCCTGCGTCCCGAGGGCACCGCCTCCGTGCTGCGCGCCGCGCTGGAGGCCAACCTGCACAAGGGCGGCAACCTGCCCGTCAAGCTCTGGTACTCCGGCTCGTACTACCGCTACGAGCGCCCGCAGGCCGGCCGCTACCGCCACTTCTCGCAGGTCGGCGCCGAGGCCATCGGCGCCGAGGACCCGGCACTGGACGCCGAGCTGATCATCCTGGCCGTCGACGCCTACAAGTCGCTGGGCCTGAAGAACTTCCGCCTGCTGCTGAACTCGCTCGGCGACAAGGAGTGCCGCCCCGCCTACCGCGCCGCGCTGCAGGACTTCCTGCGCGGGCTCGACCTGGACGAGGACACCCGCCGCCGCATCGACATCAACCCGCTGCGGGTGCTGGACGACAAGCGCGAGGCCGTGCAGAAGCAGCTCGTGGGCGCACCCATGCTCCGCGACCACCTGTGCGAGGCCTGCAAGGCCTACCACGAGCAGGTGCGCGAGCTGCTGACCGCGGCGGGCGTCGCCTTCGAGGACGACCCGAAGCTGGTCCGCGGCCTGGACTACTACACCCGGACCACCTTCGAGTTCGTCCACGACGGCCTCGGCTCGCAGTCCGCCGTCGGCGGCGGCGGGCGTTACGACGGCCTGTCCGAGATGATCGGCGGCCCCGCGCTGCCGTCCGTCGGCTGGGCGCTGGGCGTGGACCGTACGGTCCTGGCGCTCAAGGCCGAGGGCATCGAGCTCGAACTGCCCGCCGCCACCCAGGTCTTCGCGGTGCCGCTCGGCGAGGAGGCCCGCACGAAGCTCTTCGGCCTCGTGACGGAGCTGCGTCGCGCGGGCGTCGCCACCGACTTCGCCTTCGGCGGCAAGGGCCTGAAGAACGCCATGAAGTCGGCCAACCGCTCGGGCGCGCGCTTCGCGCTCGTCGCGGGCGAGCGTGACCTGGCGGAAGGTGTGGTGCAGCTCAAGGATCTGGAAAGCGGCGAGCAGCGGCCCGTCGCCTTCGACACCGTCGTGAGTGAACTCCTGGCTGCACAGGGCTGATTGTCAGGCCCCTGAGGCACAATGGGTGCAACGACCGACTGATGGGACCCACGGCACTATGACCACTTCGGCACTGGATCGTTCCGACACCGACGGCGTGGAGCGGGACGGACCCGCCTCGGGTGCCGTGGGCGGCAGCCGGGCCTTCGCCCTGATGCTGGTGATCACCGGTGCCATGGGCCTGCTGGCGTCCTGGGTCATCACGCTCGACAAGTTCAAGATCCTTGAGGCCAAGGTCGACGGCAGGACGTTCACCCCCGGCTGCAGCCTCAACCCCATCGTCTCCTGCGGCAACATCATGGAGAGCGCGCAGGCCAAGGCCTTCGGGTTCCCCAACCCGATGCTGGGGCTCGTCTGCTACGGCGCGATCATCGCGATCGGGCTGGGGCTGCTGTCCGGCGCCCGCTACCGCCGCTGGTACTGGCTGGGGATGGAGGCCGGCTGTCTCTTCGGCGTGGGCTTCGTCTCGTGGCTGCAGTACGAGTCGCTGTACGTCATCGGGTCGCTGTGCCTGTGGTGCTGCCTGGCCTGGGTCGCCACGATCGTGATGTTCTGGTACGTCACCGTGCAGAACGTCCGGCACGGCTTCATCCCGGCTCCGGCCGGGCTCAAGCGGATGCTGCTGGAGTTCCACTGGGTGCTCCCGGTGCTGCACGTCGGCATCATCGGGATGCTGATCCTCACCAAGTGGTGGTGGTTCTGGACGGGCGGCACGGCCTGACCGCCCGCCTCCCGCAGATGTCTTGATCAACGCCGTCGGACCTCCTGGCCCGGCGGCGTTGTCAGTACCGTGGCTTAGGGTTTCCGGAGTGGAGCCCGACCTGTTCACCGCAGCTGCAGAGGACCGCCAGGAGAAGGACCCGGCCGGCAGTCCCCTGGCCGTCCGTATGCGTCCCCGCTCGCTCGACGAGGTCGTCGGGCAGGGCCATCTCCTCAAGCCCGGCTCGCCCCTGCGGCGGCTGGTGGGGGAGGGCAGCGGCGGCCCCGCCGGGCCGTCCTCGGTGATCCTCTGGGGTCCGCCCGGGATCGGCAAGACCACTCTCGCCTACGTGGTCAGCCAGGCCACCAACAAGCGCTTCGTGGAGCTCTCCGCGATCACCGCCGGCGTCAAGGAGGTCCGGGCCGTCATCGACGGCGCCCGCCGCGCCTCCGGCGGGTACGGCAAGGAGACGGTCCTCTTCCTGGACGAGATCCACCGCTTCAGCAAGGCCCAGCAGGACTCCCTGCTGCCGGCCGTCGAGAACCGCTGGGTCACCCTCATCGCGGCGACCACGGAGAATCCGTACTTCTCGGTCATCTCCCCGCTGCTGTCCCGCTCCCTGCTGCTGACGCTCCAGGCCCTCACGGACGACGACCTGCGCGGCCTCGTCCACCGCGCGCTCGCCGACGAGCGGGGGCTCGGCGGCGCGGTGACCCTCGGCGCGGACGCGGAGGCGCACCTGCTGCGCATCGCGGGCGGCGACGCCCGGCGCGCCCTCACCGCCCTGGAGGCGGGCGCGGGCTCGGCCATCGCCAAGGGCGAGTCCGAGATCACGCTGGAGACCCTGGAGGACTCCGTCGACCGCGCGGCGGTGAAGTACGACCGCGCCGGCGATCAGCACTACGACGTCGCCAGCGCGCTCATCAAGTCCATCCGGGGCTCGGACGTCGACGCCACGCTGCACTATCTGGCCCGGATGATCGAGGCGGGGGAGGACCCCCGGTTCATCGCCCGGCGGCTGATGATCTCGGCGAGCGAGGATGTCGGCCTGGCCGACCCCACGGCCCTGCAGACGGCCGTGGCCGGCGCCCAGGCCGTGGCGCTCATCGGCTTCCCGGAGGCCCGCATCATCCTGAGCCAGGTCGCCGTGGCGCTGGCCCTCGCGCCGAAGTCGAATGCCGCGTACCTGGCGATCGACGCCGCCCTCGCCGACGTCCGGGCGGGCCTCGCCGGGCCCGTGCCGCCGCACCTGCGCGACGGGCACTACAAGGGCGCGGAGAAGCTGGGGCACGCGCAGGGGTACGTGTATCCGCACGACGTGCCGGGGGGTATCGCCGCGCAGCAGTACGCGCCGGACGCGATCCACGGCAAGCGGTACTACGAGCCGACGCGGTACGGGGCCGAGGCGAGGTATGCCGATGTCGTCGAGCGGGTGCGGGGCCGCTTGCGCGGCGGGGCGGAGGGCTGAGGAAGGGGCACGGCCCCCGTTCCTATTCCAGCGCCGCCTCGAACAGCGTGTGCATCGCCCTGCGCAGCCCCGCGATGTCGCGGACCGGCCGCGGGAATTCGAAGCGGGCGTCGAAGGAGCGCTCCGCCGCCGTACCGCCGCCCCGGGCCCGGGTGAAGCGCACGCGGAGGCCGAAGCGGTCCAGGGCCAGCGGCACGGCGCGGTCGCCCGCCGTGCGGGCCCCCTCGGCCCGCTCGCCCAGCAGGGAGTACAGGCCGAGCACCTGCTCGCCGTGGGCCGCGTGCAGGTGCTGCAGCAGCTCCGTCTCGTACTCCGCCAGCGGATCGGCGTCGGCCCGGGCGAATTCCTCCGGCTCGGTCTGCTCCACGCCCCACAGGTCGTCCACGCAGAGGTCGCCGAGTTCCAGCCGCAGCATCGTCCGGCCCGGCTCGGCGACCCCCGGCAGGCAGGTGAGCCAGCCGGAGAGCCAGGCGCGGCCGCGGATCCGGTTGGGCACCGAGACGGGGGCCACGTCGGTCAGCTCCAGCACGGCCGTCAGCTCGTCGTCCACCGCGTGGGTGGCGGCCCGTACGACGGGGGAGTCGGCGGGGAACACCAGCAGGACCTCGCCGTCGGGGCCCACCGTGCGGGCCTCGGGGACGAGCAGGTCGGGGCGCATGGCGTCGAGGCCGGGGATCAGCAGTGCTCCGGAGCATGTACTCTGTACGAGAGTTCGTGTGCGTTCGGCTGCTGACGGCATCCGCGCGATTTCAAGTCCGCTGGGACGCGGCTGACCACGATCTGATCGGACCTCCGTCATGTCGACGCCATCGAGCGCGTCGGCCTCTTTCGTGCTGTCCGTGATGTCGCTGGTGTTCCCCGGGCGAGACATGCGATCTCCTTGAGTAAGGTGAGCCTAACCTAACCTACAACGGAGGTCTGGAGAACGTGCCTAACCAGTCGCGTCCCAAGGTCAAGAAGTCCCGTGCGCTCGGCATCGCCCTGACGCCGAAGGCCGTCAAGTACTTCGAGGCCCGCCCCTACCCGCCGGGCGAGCACGGCCGTGGCCGCAAGCAGAACTCGGACTACAAGGTCCGTCTGCTCGAGAAGCAGCGTCTGCGCGCCCAGTACGACATCAGCGAGCGCCAGATGGCCCGCGCCTACGACCGCGCCAAGAAGGCCGAGGGCAAGACGGGTGAGGCCCTGGTGGTCGAGCTCGAGCGCCGCCTCGACGCCCTGGTCCTGCGTTCGGGCATCGCCCGCACCATCTACCAGGCCCGTCAGATGGTCGTCCACGGCCACATCGAGGTCAACGGTGGCAAGGTCGACAAGCCGTCCTTCCGCGTCCGTCCCGACGACGTCGTGATGGTCCGCGAGCGCAGCCGCGCCAAGGCCCTCTTCGAGACGGCCCGCGCCGGTGGCTTCGCCGCCGAGGGTGAGACCCCGCGCTACCTCCAGGTCAACCTGGCCGCGCTGGCCTTCCGCCTGGACCGTGAGCCGAACCGCAAGGAGATCCCCGTGATCTGCGACGAGCAGCTCGTCGTCGAGTACTACGCCCGTTGATCCGGTCGTAGAGCTCTCCTTCTGCTCAGCCCGTCGTCTCTCCGGCCCCTGTGGCCGGCGAGCCGGCGGGCTTGTGCGTTCCCGGAGCTCTTCGCGCAGGCCCCGAGCGCGCGGTAATGCGGTACGGGCCCGCAGGTCCGGCGCGATAAGGTCGGAACCCGACGTTTGGTGAGATGCAACAGCAGGGAGCGGTGCAGCGTGTCCGGTGGAGAAGTGGCCGGGATCCTCGTGGCCGTCTTCTGGGCGATCCTCGTCTCGTTCATCGCCCTGGTCCTGGTCCGCCTCGCGCAGACGCTGAAGGCCGCCACCGCGCTGGTCGCCGAGGTCACCGAGCAGGCCGTGCCGCTGCTGGCCGACGCCTCCGCGACCGTGCGCTCCGCCAACACCCAGCTGGCTCGTGTCGACTCGATCGCCGCGGACGTCCAGGAGGTCACGGCCAACGCCTCGGCGCTGTCCTCGACCGTCTCCTCCGCCTTCGGCGGGCCGCTGGTCAAGGTCGCGGCCTTCGGCTACGGCGTCCGCCGCGCGATGGGCC
This sequence comes from Streptoverticillium reticulum, assembly GCF_047456005.1. Taxonomy (NCBI): domain Bacteria; kingdom Bacillati; phylum Actinomycetota; class Actinomycetes; order Kitasatosporales; family Streptomycetaceae; genus Streptomyces; species Streptoverticillium reticulum. Next base: position 6,722,902 of record NZ_CP179755.1, read on the forward strand.
GCCGTGACCGTGACGCACCGCAGAGCACCGTCTTCGTCGGCAAGAGCCTGCCGTCCGCCCGGCGCGGCAGCCGCCGTACCCGTGGGAAGGGTTGACCCCAGAAATGTTTCGCCGCGCCTTCTGGTTCACCACCGGTGTAGCCGCCGGTGTGTGGGCCACGACCAAGGTCAACCGCACGCTGAACAAGCTCACGCCGGAGAGCCTGGCCCTGCAGGCCGCGGACCGCGCGGTCATCGCGGGCCGCCGGGTCAAGCTCTTCGCGCTGGACGTCGCCGACGGCATGGCGCACCGCGAGGCGGCGCTCAAGGACGCGCTCGGGCTGAGCGCCCCGGAGCCGGAGCCCGGGCACCGTGCGCTGCCCGGCCAGCGTCCGCAGGCCGCCCTCGGCCGGCAGTACCCCAAGCACCACACGCAGCACACCTACAACTCGACCAACTCGACTCGGAATGAGGACCACTGATGGAGTCGGCTGAAATCCGCCGCCGCTGGCTGCGCTTCTTCGAGGAGCGCGGGCACACCGTCGTGCCGTCGGCGTCGCTCATCGCGGACGACCCGACCCTGCTGCTGGTCCCCGCGGGCATGGTGCCCTTCAAGCCCTACTTCCTGGGCGAGGTCAAGCCGCCCTTCCCGCGCGCCACGAGCGTGCAGAAGTGCGTCCGCACGCCGGACATCGAGGAGGTCGGCAAGACCACCCGGCACGGCACGTTCTTCCAGATGTGCGGCAACTTCTCCTTCGGCGACTACTTCAAGGAAGGGGCCATCAAGCTCGCCTGGGAGCTGCTGACGTCGCCGGTCGCCGACGGCGGCTTCGGCCTGGAGCCGGAGAAGCTCTGGATCACCGTCTACCAGGACGACGACGAGGCCGAGCAGATCTGGCGGGACGTCGTGGGCGTCCCCGCCGAGCGCATCCAGCGCCTGGGCAAGAAGGACAACTTCTGGTCCATGGGCGTCCCCGGCCCCTGCGGCCCCTGCTCCGAGATCAACTACGACCGCGGCCCCGAGTTCGGCGTCGAGGGCGGCCCGGCCGTCAACGACGAGCGGTACGTGGAGATCTGGAACCTGGTCTTCATGCAGTACGAGCGCGGTGAGGGCGCCGGCAAGGAGGAGTTCCCGATCCTCGGGGACCTGCCGAGCAAGAACATCGACACCGGTCTCGGCCTCGAGCGCCTGGCGATGATCCTGCAGGGCGTGCAGAACATGTACGAGACCGACACCCTGCGCGTCGTGATGGACAAGGCCACCGAGCTGACCGGCGTCCGCTACGGCGCCGCCCCGGACACGGACGTCTCCCTGCGCGTGGTCGCCGACCACATGCGCACCTCCACCATGCTCATCGGCGACGGCGTCACCCCCGGCAACGAGGGCCGCGGCTACGTCCTGCGCCGCATCATGCGCCGCGCCATCCGCAACATGCGCCTGATGGGCGCCACCGGCCCGGTCGTCGGCGAGCTCGTCGACACCGTCATCACGACGATGGGGCAGCAGTACCCGGAGCTGGAGACGGACCGCAAGCGCATCGAGACCGTCGCGCTCGCCGAGGAGGCCGCCTTCCTCAAGACCCTCAAGGCCGGCACCAACATCCTCGACTCGGCCGTCACCGAGACCAAGGCCGCCGGCGGCACCGTCCTGGCCGGCGAGAAGGCCTTCCTGCTCCACGACACCTGGGGCTTCCCGATCGACCTCACCCTCGAGATGGCCGCCGAGCAGGGCCTCTCGGTGGACGAGCCCGGTTTCCGCCGCCTGATGAAGGAGCAGCGGGACCGCGCCAAGGCCGATGCCATGGTGAAGAAGAGCGGCCACGCCGACCTCTCCGCCTACCGCATCCTGGCCGACGAGTCCGGCGAGACCGCCTTCACGGGCTACTCGCACACCGAGAACGAGGCCACGGTCGTCGGTCTGCTGGTGGACGGCGTGCCCTCGCCCGCCGCCACCGAGGGCGACGAGATCGAGGTCGTCCTCGACCGCACCCCCTTCTACGCCGAGGGCGGCGGCCAGCTCGCCGACCAGGGCCGCATCAAGCTCGACAACGGCGCGGTCATCGAGGTCCGCGACGTGCAGAAGCCGGTTCCGGGCGTCAGCGTGCACAAGGGCGTCGTCCAGGTCGGCGAGGTCACGCTCGGCGCATCCGCCTACGCCGCCATCGATGTGACGCGCCGTCGGGCCATCGCCCGCGCCCACAGCGCCACCCACCTCACCCACCAGGCGCTGCGCGACGCCCTGGGCCCGACGGCCGCCCAGGCCGGTTCGGAGAACTCGCCCGGCCGCTTCCGCTTCGACTTCGGCTCGCCCGCCGCCGTTCCCGGCACGGTGCTCACCGACGTCGAGCAGAAGATCAACGAGGTCCTCTCCCGTGAACTCGACGTCCACGCCGAGGTCATGAGCCTGGACGAGGCCAAGAAGGCCGGTGCCATCGCCGAGTTCGGCGAGAAGTACGGCGAGCGCGTGCGCGTCGTGACCATCGGCGACTTCTCCAAGGAGCTGTGCGGCGGTACGCACGTCGCCAACACCGCCCAGCTGGGCCTGGTGAAGCTGCTCGGCGAGTCCTCGATCGGCTCCGGCGTGCGCCGCGTCGAGGCCCTGGTCGGTGCCGACGCCTACAACTTCCTGGCCAGGGAGCACACGGTCGTCGCCCAGCTGACCGAGCTGGTCAAGGGCCGCCCGGAGGAGCTGCCGGAGAAGATCTCCGGGATGCTCGCCAAGCTCCGCGAGGCCGAGAAGGAGATCGAGCGCTTCCGCGCCGAGAAGGTCCTGCAGGCCGCCGCCGGTCTGGCCGCGGGCGCCAAGGACGTCCGCGGCGTGGCCCTGGTGACCGGGCAGGTGGCCGACGGCACGGGCGCCGACGACCTGCGCAAGCTGGTCCTCGACGTGCGCGGCCGGATCAACGGCGGCCGCCCGGCCGTGGTGGCCCTGTTCACGGTGGCCAACGGCCGTCCGCTGACGGTGATCGCCACCAACGACGCCGCCCGCGAGCGCGGTCTGAAGGCCGGCGACCTGGTGCGCACGGCCGCCAAGACCCTCGGCGGCGGTGGCGGCGGCAAGCCGGACGTCGCCCAAGGCGGCGGCCAGAACCCGGAGGCCGTCGGCGAGGCCATGGCCGCCGTCGAGCGTCTCGTCACGGAAGCGGCCTGATCGCGGTGCGACGCGGCAGGCGTATCGCCGTGGATGTCGGGGACGCCCGGATCGGGGTCGCCTCGTGCGACCCCGACGGGGTCCTCGCCACCCCGGTGGAGACCGTTCCCGGCCGGGACATCCCGCAGGCCCACAAGCGGCTGGCGGCGATCGTCGCCGAGTACGAGCCCCTCGAAGTCGTCGTCGGCCTGCCCCGCTCGCTCAGCGGGCGGGAGGGTCCGGCGGCCGCCAAGGTGCGGACCTTCGCCAAGGAGATGGCCCGGCGCATCGCGCCGGTCCCGGTCCGGCTGGTCGACGAGCGGATGACAACCGTCACAGCGGCACAGGGCCTGCGCGCCTCGGGCGTCAGTTCCAAGAAGGGCCGGTCGGTGGTGGATCAGGCCGCAGCCGTGGTGATTCTCCAGAACGCCCTGGAGACCGAGAAGGTCTCGGGGCGTCCCCCGGGCGAGACCGTCGACGTGGTCATCTGATCGCAATACGGTAACGTTCCGCGCGACATGGCAGCTGTTCGAATCTCTGCCGGGCAGGACGAGATATCGGACTCGCGCTCCGCGAGGCATCGAAGGGCGCTCATCGGCTGCCGCTGTGCGGCTCTAGGGGATAGATGACTGAGTACGGCCGGGGTCCCGGCTCCCAACCGTGGCACCCCGAGGACCCCCTGTACGGGGACCAGGGGTACGCCGGGCAGCAGTACGCCGCGCAGCAGCAGGTGCAGCAGCCCCCCTACGGTCAGCAGCACTACCCCGGTCAGCAGCAGTACGGCTGGGACCCCTCGCAGGACACGGGGGGTCCCTACGCCGCACAGCCCGGCGCGGCCCCGTACACGGAACAGCAGACCGGCCAGTACCAGGAGCAGCACACCGGCCAGTACCCGGTCGGCCATGCCGTGGAGCAGGCGGACCATTACGGCCACACCGACCCCTACCCGCCGCAGCACCAGGAGCAGGTGCCGCACCAGGAACAGGTGCCCCACCAGGAACAGACGGGACAGCATCAGGTCCCGTACGTGGGCGAGCAGCGCACCGCCGAGGCGGAGCCCGCGGACGACCGGATCTCCCTCTTCGACGACCCGGCCGAGGCCCCGGCAGTCCCCGCCGGCGACGAGGACGTGGACGGGGACGAGGGGGCCGGGGGGCGCAAGCGCGGCCGGGAGCGGCGCACCAAGCAGCCCAAGAAGCGCCGCAGTGGCACGGCCTGTCTGCTGGTCGCCGTGGTGCTGGTCGGCGGCGTGGGCGGCCTGGGGTACCTGGGGTACGACTACTGGCAGGCCAACTTCGGCCCCGCGCCCGACTTCGAGGGCGAGGGGAACGGCCAGGTCCAGGTGGTGATCCCCAAGGGGTCGAGCCTGACCCAGATGGGCCAGATCCTGGAGAAGAACGGCGTCGTCAAGAGCGCCCGAGGGTTCGCCGAGGCGGCCGACAAGAGCGCCAAGGGCAAGGGCATCCAGCCGGGCACCTACAGCCTGCGCAAGGAGATGTCGGCGCAGGCGGCCATCGAGATGATGAGCGACAACACCAACTTCCTCACCTTCGGCGAGGGCACCCGGGCCGTCGACGTCTACACGGCGATCGACAAGAAGCTCGACCTCAAGCCGGGCACGACCAAGGACGTCGCGAAGGACCAGGCGAAGAACCTGGGGCTGCCGGCCTGGGCGAACGACGACCCGAAGATCAAGGACCCGCTGGAGGGCTTCCTCTTCCCGTCGCAGTACAACGCGGGCAAGGGCACCAAGCCGGAGGACATCCTGCGCCAGATGGTGGCCCGCGCGAAGGACAACTACGCGCAGCAGGACCTGGACGGCAAGGCCAAGGAACTCGGCCTGAAATCGCCGATGCAGCTCGTCACCGTGGCCAGCCTGGTCCAGGCGGAGGGCGTGACGCACGACGACTTCCGCAAGATGGCGCGGGTCGTCTACAACCGCCTCAAGCCCACCAACACCGAGACGAACGGCAAGCTGCAGTTCGACTCGACCTTCAACTACCTCAAGAACCAGAGCAAGATCAACATCGGCACGGCAGAGATCCACTCCGACCAGGACCCGTACAACACCTATGTGCACAAGGGCCTGCCGCCCGGCCCCATCGGCAACCCGGGCATGGTGGCCCTGCAGGCGGCCATGGACCCGGAGCCGGGGGACTGGTACTACTTCGTCTCCATCGACGGCAAGACGCAGTTCGCCAACACCCTCGCCGAGCACGACAAGCTCGTCCGCGAGTTCAACGACAGCCAGAAAAAGAAGAAGCAGGGATGAGTGACCTGACGCAGCACCGCCGCCGCGCGGCGGTGCTCGGTTCGCCGATCGCCCACTCGCTCTCCCCGGTGCTGCACCGGGCCGCCTATGCGGAACTGGGCCTGCAGGACTGGACGTACGACCGCTTCGAGGTCGACGAGGCCGCGCTGCCCGCGTTCCTGGCGGGGCTCGGCGGCGAGTGGGCCGGGCTGTCGCTGACCATGCCGCTCAAGCGCGCGGTCATCCCGCTGCTGGACGAGGTCAGCGCCACCGCCCGCTCGGTGGAGGCCGTCAACACCGTCGTGTTCACCGAGGACGGCCGGCGCCTCGGCGACAACACCGACATCCCCGGCATCGCGGCCGCCCTGCGCGAGCGGGGCATCGAGAAGACCGGCTGCGCCGCCGTCCTCGGCGCCGGGGCCACCGCCTCCTCCGCCCTCGCCGCGCTCGCCCGCATCTGCACCGGCGAGGTCACCGTCTACGTCCGCAGCGCGGAGCGCGCCGCCGAGATGCGGCAGTGGGGCGAGCGGCTCGGTGTCGCCGTGCGCACGGCGGACTGGGCGGACGCCGCCGAGGCCTTCGCCGCCCCGCTGGTCGTGGCCACCACCCCCGCCGGCGCCACCGACGCCCTGGCCGCCGCCGTGCCCGAGCGGCCCGGCACGCTCTTCGACGTGCTCTACGAGCCGTGGCCGACCCCGCTGGCCGCCGCGTGGCAGCAGCGCGGCGGCGCGGTCGTCGGCGGCCTGGACCTGCTGGTGCACCAGGCGGTCCTCCAGGTCGAGCAGATGACCGGCCGCACCCCGGCCCCGCTGGCCGCGATGCGCGCCGCGGGCGAGGCGGCGCTGGCCGCCCGCGGCCGCTGACGGCGTCTCGGAACCTGACGCAGTAGGTCCACAAGCTGGACCGGTAACCGGGGGAAAACCCGCGGCATGGGAGGATCGGGGGTGGCGGACCGGGTTGCCGCGGCCGCCACGATCCGAGGCGTGAGCAGGAGGAGTCCCGTTGAGCAGGTTGCGCTGGCTGACCGCAGGAGAGTCGCACGGCCCCGCACTCGTGGCGACGTTGGAGGGCCTTCCCGCCGGCGTGCCGATCACCACCGACATGGTGGCGGACCACCTGGCCCGACGGCGCCTCGGCTATGGACGCGGCGCGCGCATGAAGTTCGAGCGGGACGAGATCACCTTCCTCGGCGGCGTCCGGCACGGCCTCTCCCTCGGCTCCCCGATCGCCGTCATGGTCGGCAACACCGAGTGGCCGAAGTGGGAGCAGGTCATGGCGGCCGACCCCGTCGACCCCGATGAGCTCGCCGCGCTCGCCCGCAACGCCCCGCTCACCCGGCCCCGTCCGGGCCACGCGGACCTGGCGGGCATGCAGAAGTACGGCTTCGACGAGGCCCGGCCGGTGCTGGAGCGGGCCTCGGCCCGGGAGACGGCGGCGCGGGTGGCGCTGGGCGCGGTCGCCCGGTCCTTCCTGAAGGAGACCGCCGGCATCGAGATCGTCTCCCACGTCGTCGAGCTCGCCGCCGCCAAGGCCCCGTACGGCGTGTACCCGAAGCCCTCGGACGTCGAGCGCCTGGACGCCGACCCGGTGCGCTGCCTGGACGCCGAGGCGAGCAAGGCGATGGTCGCCGAGATCGACCAGGCCCACAAGGACGGCGACACCCTCGGCGGCGTCGTCGAGGTCCTGGCCTACGGCGTGCCCGTCGGCCTGGGCTCGCACGTGCACTGGGACCGCCGCCTGGACGCCCGCCTGGCCGCCGCGCTGATGGGCATCCAGGCCATCAAGGGCGTCGAGCTCGGCGACGGCTTCGAGCTGGCGCGGGTGCCCGGCTCCAAGGCGCACGACGAGATCGTGCCCACCGAGGACGGACTCCGCCGCGCCACCGGCCGCTCCGGCGGCACCGAGGGCGGCCTGACGACCGGCGAACTGCTGCGCGTGCGCGCCGCGATGAAGCCGATCGCGACCGTGCCGCGGGCGCTGGCCACCGTCGACGTGACCACCGGCGAGCCGGCCCAGGCGCACCACCAGCGCTCCGACGTCTGCGCGGTCCCCGCGGCCGGCATCGTGGCCGAGGCCATGGTGGCGCTGGTGCTGGCCGACGCGGTGGTGGAGAAGTTCGGCGGCGACAGCGTCGCCGAGACCCGCCGCAACGTCCGCGGCTACCTCGACAACCTGGCCGTCAAGTGACACCGTCCGTCGTCCTGGTGGGCCCGCCGGGAGCCGGCAAGTCCACCGTCGGTGCCCTGCTCGCCGAGCGGCTGGGCACCGGCTACCGGGACACCGACGCCGACATCGAGCGGACGGCCGGCAAGCCCATTCCGGACATCTTCGTCGACGAGGGCGAGCCGTACTTCCGCGAGCTGGAGCGGCAGGCCGTGCGCACCGCCGTGGCCGAGCACCCCGGGGTGCTCGCCCTCGGCGGCGGCGCCGTCATGGACCCCACCACCCGCGCCCTGCTCACCGGCCTGCCCGTGGTCTTCCTCGACGTCGAACTCGCCGACGCCGTGCACCGCGTGGGCCTGGACGCCCCGCGCCCGCTGCTCGCCGTCAACCCGCGCAAGCGCTGGCGCGAGCTGATGGAACAGCGCCGCCCCCTCTACACCGAGGTCGCCAGGGCCGTCGTGGCCACCGGCGGCCGGGCCCCCGCCGAGGTCGCCGACGCCGTGCTCGAGGCGCTCGGACTCCCCGCCGGCCCCACACCGGACATCACGCAGTGAGGAACCCATGACGGACGCCCCCACCCGTATCCAGGTCGCCGGCAGCGCGGGCACCGCGCCGTACGAGGTCCTGGTCGGGCAGCAGCTGCTGGGCGAGCTGCCCACTCTCGTCGGCCCCGCCAAGCGGGTCGCGGTGCTGCACCCCGAGGCCCTCGCCGCGACCGGCGAGGCGCTGTGCGAGGACCTCGCGGCCCAGGGCTACGAGGCCATCGCCATCCAGGTGCCCAACGCCGAGGAGGCCAAGACCGCCGAGGTCGCGGCCTACTGCTGGAAGGCGCTGGGCCAGTCGAACTTCACCCGCACCGACGTGATCGTCGGCGTCGGCGGCGGTGCCACCACCGACCTGGCCGGCTTCGTCGCCGCCACCTGGCTGCGCGGGGTGCGCTGGATCGCCGTGCCCACCACGGTGCTGGGCATGGTCGACGCGGCCGTCGGCGGCAAGACCGGCATCAACACCGCCGAGGGCAAGAACCTCGTCGGCTCCTTCCACCCGCCGGCCGGGGTGCTGTGCGACCTGGCCGCGCTGGAGTCGCTGCCGGTCCACGACTACGTCAGCGGCCTCGCCGAGATCATCAAGGCGGGCTTCATCGCCGACCCCGTCATCCTGGACCTGATCGAGGCGGACCCCGAGGCGGCCCGCACCCCGCAGGGCCCGCACACGGCCGAGCTGATCGAGCGCGCCATCCGGGTCAAGGCCGAGGTCGTCTCCGGCGACCTCAAGGAGGCCGGCCGCCGCGAGATCCTCAACTACGGGCACACCCTCGCCCATGCGATCGAGAAGAACGAGCGCTACAACTGGCGGCACGGCGCGGCCGTCGCCGTCGGCATGGTCTTCGCGGCCGAACTGGGCCGGATCGCAGGCCGGCTGGACGACGCGACCGCCGACCGGCACCGCACGGTGCTGCAGGCGGTGGGCCTGCCCGTCACCTACCGCGGCGACCAGTGGCCCAAGCTGCTGGAGACCATGAAGGTCGACAAGAAGACCCGCGGCGACCGGCTGCGCTTCATCGTCCTGGACGGCCTGGCCAAGCCGGTCGTTCTGGAGGCGCCGGACCCGGCCATGCTGCTGGCCGCGCACGCGGAGATCGCCGCGTGAGCGGCCGCCGGGTGCTCGTGCTGAACGGCCCCAACCTGGGCCGTCTCGGTTCCCGGGAGCCCGACGTCTACGGGTCCACGTCCTACACCGGGCTCGTCAAGGAGTGCGCCGAGCTCGGCGCCGAGCTCGGGTTCGCCGTCGAGGTGCGGGAGACCAACGACGAGGGCGAGCTGATCCGCTGGCTGCACGAGGCCGCGGACGGCTCGGTCCCCGTCGTCATCAACCCCGGTGCGTTCACGCACTACTCGTACGCCATGCGCGACGCGGCCGCCCAGCGCACCGCGCCGCTCATCGAGGTGCACATCTCCAACCCGTACGCGCGCGAGGAGTTCCGGCACACCTCCGTGATCGCGGCGGTCGCCAGCGGCACCGTCGCGGGGTTCGGCATCGGCTCGTACCGGCTCGCACTGCGGGCCCTCGCGGAGCAACTGGCCTGACCCGCGCGGCGCGTCGGGCACTTGGCGCCCGCCCCGGCCGTTGACCCCACTGCGGCCGGGCGGGCGGGCGCGCTCCGGTACTCTCGTCCGGCCGTAGTTGCGGCCCCTTCACAAGACTGGAGTGCCACCGGATGCAGCACGCAGTGGGAGCGCCGCTGCCGCCGCCCCACCCCCCGATGCCGCCGGGCCCCGCCCCGGCGCCCGGCTGGTCCGCGCCCGCGCCCCCTCCGGCGGTGCCGCCGGGACCGCCGCCGTCCTCGCCGCCCGTGCCGTCCGACGGTGCGACCGGGCACTTCGCCCTCGCCCCCGGCCTGCCCGTGCCGCCGCCCGTCGACGCGGCGCACGCCGCCGTGGCCGTGCTGCTCATCGGCCCGGCCGGGGCGGGCAAGACGACGGTCGCCCGGCACTGGGCCGACCGCCGTGCCGTGCCCACCGCCCACATCAGCCTGGACGACGTGCGCGAGTGGGTGCGCTCCGGCTTCGCCGACCCGCAGTCCGGGTGGAACGACAACTCCGAGGCGCAGTACCGCCTCGCCCGCCGCACCTGCGGCTTCGCCGCCCGCAACTTCCTCGCCAACGGCATCTCCTGCATCCTCGACGACGCCGTCTTCCCCGACCGCCCGGTCGTCGGCCTCGGCGGCTGGAAGCGGCACGTCGGCCCCGGCCTGCTGCCGGTCGTCCTGCTGCCGGGTCTGGACGTGGTCCTGGAGCGCAACGCCGAGCGCACCGGGAACCGCCGCCTCGCCGACGAGGAGGTCGCCCGGATCCACGGCCGGATGGCCGGCTGGTACGGCTCGGGGCTGCCGATCATCGACAACTCCCAGCAGGACGTGGCCACCACGGCCCGGCTCCTGGACGAGGCCGTGGCCCGCGTCCTGGCCGGTGCCGCCGCCCGCTGACGGCCCGGGGCCCGCGGGGCCGCCGGAACCGCCCGGTCGGACGCGCTGAACCGGCCGGTCACCGCCGCCGAACGTACGCTCGGAGCCATGTCCGAGGTCTACGCGGCACGCCGCGCGCGGCTGCGCGAGCGCTGTGCGGCGGGCGGCAGCGAGGCCGCCCTGGTGTCCGGCGACGCCAACGTCCGGTATCTGTCGGGCGGCGCGCCGTCCGGGGCCGTCCTGCTCCTCGGCCCCGACCGCGACCTGCTGGTCTGCACGACCGACCCGTACACCGACGCCACCGGCCGCAGCCGGCCCGGCGAGGAGGTCCAGGTCGAGGTGCTGACCGCGCCCGAGGGCGACCCGGCCGTGGCCGCCGCCGAGCGGGCCGGTGCCGCGGGGGCCCGCTCGCTGGCCGTCGAGGAGCACCACTTGACCGTCACCCGCCACCGCGCCCTGCGCTCCGTGGCGCCCGGGCTGCGGCTGGGCGACCTGGGCCCGGCCGTGGAGCAGCAGCGGGTGGTCAAGGACGACGAGGAGATCTCCTGCCTGCGCATCGCCGCGGAGATCGCCGACCAGGCCCTGGGCGAGCTGCTGGAGTCGATACTGGTCGGACGCACCGAGCGGCACCTGGCGCTGGAGCTGGAGCGCCGCCTGGTCGACCACGGCGCGGGCGGCCCGGCCTTCCCCACCTCGGTGGGGGCCGGGCCGAACTCCGGGCTCGCCGGGCACGTGCCCACCGACCGCCGGGTCGAGGAGGGCGATTTCCTCAGCGTCTGCCTGGGAGCCGACTACCGCGGCTACCGCAGCGAGATCGGCCGCACCTTCGTCATCGGCACCTCGCCCGCGGACTGGCAGATCGAGCTGTACGACCAGGTCTTCGCCGCTCAGCGCGCGGGCCGCGAGGCACTGGCGCCGGGCACGCCGTACCGCGACGTGGACCGGGCCGCACGTGTCGTACTGGAGGCGGCCGGCCTGGGAGAACGCACCGGACCGAGGATGGGACACGGCGTGGGTCTGGAAAACGACGAGGACCCGCGGCTGGCGCCGTCGGCCATGGGTAAACTGGACGCTTGCGTGCCGGTCACCGTAGACCCGGGGGTCCACCTCCCGGGGCGGGGCGGCGTCCGGATCGATGACACGCTCGTCGTCCGCCCCGAGGCGGACGGCGGACCCGAGCTACTCACCATTACGACCAAAGAGCTGCTCGCGCTCTGACGGAGCGCATCGCACTCTCTGGTTCCACCAGCCCAGGAGATACCGCAACCGTGGCATCCACGAACGACCTCAAGAACGGCATGGTGCTCAAGCTCGAAGGCGGCCAGCTCTGGTCCGTCGTCGAGTTCCAGCACGTCAAGCCCGGCAAGGGCCCCGCCTTCGTCCGTACGAAGCTGAAGAACGTGCTCTCCGGCAAGGTCGTCGACAAGACCTTCAACGCGGGCGTGAAGGTCGAGACGGCCACTGTCGACCGCCGCGACATGCAGTTCTCCTACATGGACGGCGAGTACTTCGTCTTCATGGACATGCAGACCTACGACCAGCTGATGGTCGACCGCAAGACCGTCGGCGACGCCGCCAACTTCCTGATCGAGGGCTTCACCGCCACCGTCGCCTCGAACGAGGGCTCGGTGCTCTACGTCGAGCTGCCGGCCGCCGTCGAGCTCGTCATCGAGCACACCGAGCCGGGTGTCCAGGGCGACCGCTCCACCGGTGGTTCCAAGCCCGCCAAGCTGGAGACCGGTTACGAGATCCAGGTCCCGCTCTTCATCACCACGGGCGAGAAGATCAAGGTCGACACGCGCACCGGTGATTACCTCGGTCGGGTGAACAGCTAACCGTGGCCGCCCGCAGCAAGGCCCGTAAGCGTGCCTTCCAGATCCTCTTCGAGGCCGACCAGCGCGGCAGCACCGCGCTCGGCGTCCTCGCGGACTGGGTGCGGCACTCCCGGTCCGACGACCGGCAGCCGCCGGTCAACGAGTACACGATGCAGCTGGTCGAGGGCTACGCGAAGCATGTCGCGCGGATCGACGAGCTGATCGCCGCCTATTCGGTCGACTGGCCCCTGGACCGGATGCCGGTCGCCGACCGGAACATCCTGCGGCTCGGCGCGTACGAGCTGATCTGGGAGGACGGCACGCCCGACGCCGTGGCGATCGACGAGGCGGTGCAGCTCGCCAAGGAGTTCTCCACCGACGACTCGCCCGCGTTCGTGAACGGCCTCCTCGGCCGTTTCAAGGAGCTCAAGCCGAGCCTGCGCCGCGACGACGACGCGTAGCCGCAGGCACGAAAACCGCCGGGGGCGGGAAGAACCGAACGGTTCTTCCCGCCCCCGGCGGTTTTACGTTTCTCCCTGAAAAACGAGAAGATCAGACGTCCTCGTGCTGCACGGCGCGGCGGGCGTCCGCGTCGAGCACGCCCCAGCTGATGAGCTGCTCGGTGAGCACCGAGGGCGACTGGTCGTAGATCACTGCAAGGGTGCGCAGGTCGTCCTGGCGGATCGAGAGCACCTTGCCGTTGTAATCGCCGCGCTGGCTCTGGATGGTGGCGGCGTAACGCTGCAGCGGGCCGGCCTTCTCGGCCGGGACGTGGGCGAGCCGCTCCAGGTCCAGGACCAGCTTCGGCGGGGGCTCGGCGGCACCGCCGGGCGTGGTGCCCGGCAGCAGCTCCTGCACGGGCACACCGTAGAAGTCGGCCAGCTCGGCCAGGCGCTGCACGGTCACGGCGCGGTCGCCGCGCTCGTACGAGCCGACCACGACGGCCTTCCAGCGACCCTGGGACTTCTCCTCGACGCCATGGAGGGAGAGGCCCTGCTGGGTGCGGATGGCGCGGAGCTTGGCCCCGAGCTGTTTGGCGTATTCGCTGGACATAAAGCTCCCCGGACGCTGTATGACGTGCGGCTGCCGCCGCGTGTCTGGTAACTCACTGTGAGGTTACGCAGCGTAATCTCACTTCGTCAAGCCGAATGGTCCACCGGCTGGGCCGTCGGTGGTCGCGGCCCGTGCCCGCCGTGGGGCCTGATACGGTGAACAGGTAAATCCGACGTCCTTTAATGTCCGTCCCGTGAGGCGGAGAAGGAGGTCCGTTTCATGGACGCAGTCATTCCTGCGCCGGAACCCGCGCGTGCGGTGCTCGAAGCACCGGACATCGCCCGGGTCCTGACGCGCATTGCCCACGAGATCGACGAGCGCGCCAAGGGCGCCGACGACGTGGTGCTCCTCGGCATCCCCACGCGAGGCGTCTTCCTCGCCCACCGCCTGGCGGTCAAGCTGGAGCAGATCACCGGCAGGACGATGCCGGTCGGCTCCCTCGACATCACCATGTACCGCGACGACCTGCGGATGCGCCCCGCCCGGGCGCTGGCCCGCACGGAGATCCCCGGCGAGGGCATCGACGGCCGCCTGGTGGTCCTCGTCGACGACGTGCTCTTCTCCGGCCGCACCATCCGTGCCGCCCTCGACGCGCTGAACGACATCGGGCGCCCCCGCGCCGTCCAGCTCGCGGTCCTCGTCGACCGCGGCCACCGCGAACTTCCCATCCGTGCCGACTACGTCGGCAAGAACCTCCCCACGTCGCTGCGGGAGACGGTCAAGGTCCAGCTCACCGAGGAGGACGGCCGCGACAGCGTGCTCCTCGGCACGCGCGCGACCGCACCGGCCGACGGGCAGTAGCGACCCCTCGGCGGACCCGGCCTGTCCGGGACCGCGCGGTCGCACGCCCGCACCTCACCCCCGCATATCTCCTCAACCACGGAGCAAACCGGATGAAGCGTCACCTCATCTCGGCCGCCGACCTCTCCCGCGACGACGCCGTCCTGATCCTCGACACCGCCGAGGAGATGGCCCGCGTCGCCGACCGGCCGATCAAGAAGCTGCCCACCCTGCGCGGCCGCACCGTCGTCAACCTCTTCTTCGAGGACTCGACCCGGACCCGCATCTCCTTCGAGGCCGCCGCCAAGCGACTCTCCGCCGACGTCATCAACTTCTCGGCCAAGGGCTCCTCGGTCTCCAAGGGCGAGTCGCTCAAGGACACCGCCCTGACCCTGGAGGCCATGGGCGCCGACGCCGTCGTCATCCGCCACCACGCCTCCGGCGCCCCCTACCGGCTCGCCAACTCCGGCTGGATCGACGGCGCCGTCGTCAACGCCGGTGACGGCACCCACGAGCACCCCACCCAGGCCCTGCTGGACGCCTTCACCATGCGCCGCCGCCTGGTCGGCCCCGACACCGGCCTCGGCAAGGACCTGTCCGGGCGCCGGATCACGATCGTCGGCGACGTGCTGCACAGCCGGGTCGCCCGCTCCAACGTCCACCTGCTGACCACGCTGGGCGCCGAGGTCACCCTCGTCGCGCCGCCCACCCTGGTGCCCGTCGGCGTCGGGAGCTGGCCGTGCGAGGTCTCCTACGACCTCGACCAGGTGCTGCCGAAGTCCGACGCCGTGATGATGCTGCGGGTCCAGCGCGAGCGCATGAACGCCGCGTTCTTCCCGACCGAGCGCGAGTACGCGCGGCGCTACGGCCTGGACGCCGACCGCATGGCGAAGATGCCCGAGCACGCCGTCGTGATGCACCCCGGCCCGATGAACCGCGGCATGGAGATCACCGCCGAGGTCGCCGACTCCGACCGCTGCACGGCCGTCGAGCAGGTCGCCAACGGCGTCTCGACCCGGATGGCCGTCCTCTACCTGCTGCTCGGCGGCTCCGAGCCGGCCGTCACCACGAACAACGCCCGCACCGAGGAGAACAAGTAACCATGTCGAAGATCCTGATCCGTGGTGCCAAGATCCTCGGCGGCGAGCCGCAGGACGTCCTCGTCGACGGCGAGACCGTCTCCGAGGTCGGCACGGGCCTGAGCGCCGAGGGCGCCCAGGTGATCGAGGCCGACGGCAGGATCCTGCTGCCCGGCCTGGTCGACCTGCACACCCACCTGCGCGAGCCCGGCCGCGAGGACTCCGAGACCGTCCTGACCGGTACCCGCGCCGCCGCGAGCGGCGGCTACACCGCCGTCTTCGCCATGGCCAACACCTTCCCCGTCGCCGACACCGCCGGCGTCGTCGAGCAGGTCTGGCGGCTCGGCAAGGAGCACGGCTACTGCGACGTGCAGCCCATCGGCGCCGTCACCGTCGGCCTGGAGGGCAAGCAGCTCTCCGAGCTGGGCGCCATGCACGACTCCGCGGCCGGGGTCACCGTCTTCTCCGACGACGGCAAGTGCGTCGACGACGCCGTGATCATGCGCCGTGCGCTGGAGTACGTGAAGGCCTTCGGCGGCGTCGTCGCCCAGCACGCCCAGGAGCCGCGGCTCACCGAGGGCGCCCAGATGAACGAGGGCGTCGTCTCCTCGGAGCTGGGCCTGGGCGGCTGGCCGGCCGTCGCCGAGGAGTCGGTCATCGCGCGCGACGTCCTGCTCGCCGAGCACGTCGGCTCCCGGGTGCACATCTGCCACCTGTCCACGGCCGGCTCGGTCGAGATCGTCCGCTGGGCCAAGTCGCGCGGCATCGACGTCACCGCCGAGGTCACCCCGCACCACCTGCTCCTCACCGACGAGCTCGTGCGCTCGTACAACCCGGTCTACAAGGTGAACCCGCCGCTGCGCACCGAGCGCGACGTGATGGCGCTGCGCGAGGCGCTGGCCGACGGCACGATCGACATCGTGGCCACCGACCACGCCCCGCACCCGCACGAGGACAAGGACTGCGAGTGGGCCGCCGCGGCGATGGGCATGGTGGGCCTGGAGACGGCCCTGTCCGTCGTCCAGCACACGATGGTCGACACCGGGCTGCTGGACTGGGCCGGGGTCGCCGAGCGCATGTCCTTCAAGCCCGCGCGCATCGGCAGCCTCGCCGGTCACGGCCGCCCCATCGCCCCCGGGGAGCCCGCCAACCTCACGCTGGTCGATTCCGCTTACCGTGGTGTCGTGGACCCCGCGGGCTTCGCCTCCCGCAGCCGCAACACCCCCTACGAGGGCCGCGAGCTGCCGGGTCGCGTCACCCACACCTTCCTGCGGGGCCGGGCAACGGTCGTGGACGGGAAGCTGGCGTGACACCTGCACTGATGATTCTGGCGGCCGAGGAGAAGTCCCAGGCCGTCACCCACTGGGCCGGCCGGATCGGCTGGGTCGTGGGACTCCTCCTCTTCATCGCACTGCTCTACTGGCTGATGCGCGAGGGCTGGAAGTGGCGCGGCACGCTCCAGGGCGACCTGCCCGAGCTGCCGGCCGTCCCCGCGGACCCCGGCGCGAGCACGCTCACGATGACCGGGCGGTACCACGGCTCGACCACCGCCGGGCAGTGGCTCGACCGCATCGTCGCGCAGGGCCTGGGCACCCGCAGCCGGGCGGAACTCACCCTGACGGAGCAAGGCGTCCGGGTCGACCGCCCCGGGGCGCAGGACTTCTTCGTCCCCGCCGCCGCCCTGCGCGGCGCCCGCCTCGACAAGGGCATCGCGGGCAAGGTCCTCACCGAGGGCGGCCTGCTCGTGATCACCTGGCAGCACGGCGACAAGACGATCGACTCGGGCTTCCGCTCCGACACGGCCGCCGAGCACGCGGCCTGGGTCGAGGCCCTCACCACCATGACCCCCACCACGAACGACAGCACGACGGAAGGCGCACGATGACGACCTCCAGCAGGGGAGCCGCCAGGGTTCCCGCCGTACTCGTCCTGGAGGACGGCCGAACCTTCCGCGGCCGTGCCTACGGGGCCCACGGAGTCACCTTCGGCGAGGCGGTCTTCTCCACCGGCATGACCGGCTACCAGGAGACCCTGACCGACCCCTCCTACCACCGCCAGGTGGTCGTCATGACCGCCCCGCACGTCGGCAACACCGGCGTCAACGACGAGGACCCCGAGTCCGCCCGCATCTGGGTGGCCGGCTACGTCGTCCGCGACCCCGCCCGCGTCTCCTCCAACTGGCGTGCCCGGCGCTCGCTGGAGGAGGAACTGCGCCACCAGGGCATCGTCGGCATCAGCGGCATCGACACCCGCGCCCTCACCCGCCACCTGCGCGAGCGCGGCGCCATGCGCGTCGGCATCTTCTCCGGCAACGCCCTGCCCGACGAGGGCACCATGCTCACCGAGGTGCGCCAGGCCCCCGAGATGAAGGGCGCCGACCTCTCCGCCGAGGTCGCCACCAAGGAGGCGTACGTCGTCCCGGCGATCGGTGCGAAGAAGTTCACCGTCGCCGCGATCGACCTGGGCATCAAGGGCATGACCCCGCACCGGATGGCCGAGCGCGGCATCGAGGTGCACGTCCTGCCCGCCACGGCGACCCTCGAGGACGTCTACGCCATCGACCCCGACGGCGTGTTCTTCTCCAACGGCCCGGGCGACCCGGCCACCGCCGACCACCCGGTCTCCGTGATGCGCGGCGTGCTGGAGCGCAGGACGCCGCTGTTCGGCATCTGCTTCGGCAACCAGATCCTCGGGCGCGCCCTCGGCTTCGGCACCTACAAGCTGAAGTACGGCCACCGCGGTATCAACCAGCCCGTGCAGGACCGTACGACCGGCAAGGTCGAGGTCACCGCGCACAACCACGGCTTCGCCGTCGACGCCCCGCTCGACCAGGCGACCGACACCCCCTACGGCCGCGTCGAGGTCTCCCACGTCTGCCTCAACGACAACGTGGTCGAAGGCCTCCAGCTGCTCGACCAGCCGGCCTTCAGCGTCCAGTACCACCCCGAGGCAGCAGCAGGCCCGCACGACGCCGCGTACCTGTTCGACCGCTTCGTCTCCCTGATGGAGGGCCAGCGTGCCTAAGCGCACCGACATCCAGTCCGTTCTGGTCATCGGCTCCGGCCCGATCGTCATCGGCCAGGCCGCGGAGTTCGACTACTCCGGCACCCAGGCCTGCCGGGTCCTCAAGGCCGAGGGCCTGCGGGTGATCCTGGTCAACTCCAACCCGGCCACGATCATGACCGACCCGGAGATCGCCGACGCCACGTACGTCGAGCCGATCACCCCGGAGTTCGTCGAGAAGATCATCGCCAAGGAGCGCCCCGACGCGCTCCTGCCCACCCTCGGTGGCCAGACCGCGCTCAACACCGCGATCTCCATGCACGAGAACGGCGTCCTGGAGAAGTACGGCGTCGAGCTCATCGGCGCCAACGTCGAGGCCATCCACAAGGGCGAGGACCGCGACCTGTTCAAGGGCGTCGTCGAGGCCGTCAACGCCAGGACCGGCCACGGCGAGTCCGCCCGCTCGGTCATCTGCCACACCATGGACGAGGTCCTCGCGGGCGTCGAGACGCTCGGCGGCTACCCCGTCGTCGTCCGTCCCTCCTTCACCATGGGCGGCGCCGGCTCCGGCTTCGCGCACGACGAGGAGGAGCTGCGCCGCATCGCCGGCCAGGGCCTCACGCTCTCCCCGACCACCGAGGTGCTCCTGGAGGAGTCCATCCTCGGCTGGAAGGAGTACGAGCTGGAGCTGATGCGCGACAAGCACGACAACGTCGTGGTCGTCTGCTCCATCGAGAACTTCGACCCGATGGGCGTGCACACCGGTGACTCCATCACCGTCGCCCCGGCGATGACGCTGACCGACCGCGAGTACCAGGTGCTGCGCGACATCGGCATCGCGATCATCCGCGAGGTCGGCGTCGACACCGGCGGCTGCAACATCCAGTTCGCGGTCAACCCCGACGACGGCCGGGTCATCGTCATCGAGATGAACCCGCGCGTCTCGCGCTCCTCCGCACTGGCCTCCAAGGCGACCGGCTTCCCGATCGCGAAGATCGCCGCCCGGCTGGCCGTGGGCTACACGCTGGACGAGGTCCCGAACGACATCACGGAGAAGACCCCGGCCTCCTTCGAGCCCACGCTCGACTACGTCGTGGTCAAGGCCCCGCGCTTCGCGTTCGAGAAGTTCCCCTCCGCGGACGCCACCCTCACCACCACCATGAAGTCGGTGGGCGAGGCCATGGCCATCGGCCGCAACTTCACCGAGGCGCTGCAGAAGGCGCTGCGCTCGCTGGAGAAGAAGGGCTCGCAGTTCGACTTCGTCAGCGAGCCCGGCGACAAGGCCGCGCTGCTGGAGAAGGCCGCGGTGCCCACCGACGGCCGGATCAACACCGTCATGGACGCCATCCGCGCCGGGGCCGGCCCGCAGGAGGTCTTCGACTCCACGAAGATCGACCCGTGGTTCGTGGACCAGCTCTTCCTGATCCACGAGATCGCCGAGGAACTGCGCGCGGCCGAGCGCCTGGACCCGGAGCTGCTGGCCGAGGCCAAGCGGCACGGCTTCTCCGACGTCCAGATCGCCGCCATCCGCGGTCTGACCGAGGACGTCGTGCGCGAGGTCCGGCACTCCCTCGGGGTGCGCCCGGTCTACAAGACCGTCGACACCTGCGCCGCCGAATTCGCCGCGAAGACCCCGTACTTCTACTCCTCCTACGACGAGGAGACCGAGGTCGCGCCGCGCACCAAGCCCGCCGTGATCATCCTGGGCTCCGGCCCGAACCGGATCGGCCAGGGCATCGAGTTCGACTACTCCTGCGTCCACGCCTCCTTCGCCCTGAGCGACGCGGGCTACGAGACCGTGATGGTCAACTGCAACCCGGAGACCGTCTCCACCGACTACGACACCTCCGACCGGCTCTACTTCGAGCCGCTCACCCTGGAGGACGTGCTGGAGATCGTCCACGCCGAGCAGCAGGCCGGCCCGGTCGCGGGCGTGGTCGTCCAGCTCGGCGGCCAGACGCCGCTGGGCCTGTCCCAGGCGCTGAAGGACAACGGCGTCCCGGTCGTGGGCACCTCGCCCGAGGCCATCCACGCCGCCGAGGACCGCGGCGCCTTCGGCCGGGTCCTCGCCGAGGCGGGCCTGCCCGCCCCCAAGCACGGCACGGCCACCACGTTCGCGGGTGCGAAGGCCATTGCCGACGAGATCGGCTACCCCGTCCTGGTCCGTCCGTCGTACGTGCTCGGCGGCCGCGGCATGGAGATCGTCTACGACGAGGCGCGCCTGGAGTCGTACATCGCCGAGTCGACCGAGATCTCCCCGACCCGTCCGGTCCTGGTGGACCGCTTCCTCGACGACGCCATCGAGATCGACGTCGACGCGCTCTACGACGGCCACGAGCTCTACCTCGGCGGCGTCATGGAGCACATCGAGGAGGCCGGCATCCACTCCGGCGACTCCGCCTGCGCGCTGCCCCCGATCACCCTCGGCGGCTTCGACATCAAGCGCCTGCGGGCCTCGACGGAGGCCATCGCCAAGGGCGTCGGAGTGCGCGGCCTGATCAACATCCAGTTCGCGATGGCCGGGGACATCCTCTACGTGCTGGAGGCCAACCCGCGCGCCTCCCGCACCGTGCCCTTCACCTCGAAGGCCACCGCGGTACCGCTGGCCAAGGCCGCCGCCCGGATCTCCCTGGGCGCCACGGTCGCCGAGCTGCGCGCCGAGGGCATGCTGCCCAAGGAGGGCGACGGCGGCACGCTGCCGCTGGACGCGCCGATCTCCGTCAAGGAGGCCGTCATGCCCTGGAGCCGCTTCCGCGACATCCACGGCCGCGGCGTGGACACCGTCCTCGGCCCGGAGATGCGCTCGACCGGCGAGGTCATGGGCATCGACAGCGTCTTCGGCACCGCCTACGCCAAGTCGCAGGCCGGCGCCTACGGCGCGCTGCCCACCAAGGGCCGCGCGTTCGTCTCGGTGGCCAACCGGGACAAGCGCTCGATGATCTTCCCGGCGCGCGAGCTGGTCGCCCACGGCTTCGAGCTGCTGGCCACCTCCGGCACGGCCGAGGTGCTCAAGCGCAACGGCATCAACGCCACCGTGGTGCGCAAGCAGAGCGAGGGCGAGGGCCCCAACGGCGAGAAGACGATCGTCCAGCTGATCCACGACGGCCAGGTCGACCTGATCGTCAACACCCCCTACGGGACCGGCGGCCGGCTCGACGGCTACGAGATCCGCACCGCCGCGGTCGCCCGCGCGGTGCCGTGCCTGACCACGGTCCAGGCCCTCGCGGCCGCCGTCCAGGGCATCGAGGCGCTCACCCGCGGCGACGTGGGCGTGCGCTCCCTGCAGGAACACGCGGAGCATCTGACCGCCGCCCGCGAGGCGTAAAGGCGACGGAGGGGGACACCGGGAGGTGTCCCCCTCTCCATGATCCGAAGGCTGGAAATGTACCGTCTCTTCTTCGACCTGATCTTCAAGCGCATGGACCCCGAGAAGGCCCACCACCTGGCCTTCGGCTGGATCCGGCTCCTCGCCCGCATCCCCGTCCTGCGCACCTTCGCCGCGGCCGTCCTCGCGCCCCGCCACCAGGCGCTGCGCACCGAGGCGTTCGGCCTGCGGATGCACGGCCCCTTCGGCCTGGCCGCCGGCTTCGACAAGAACGCCGCCGCCATCGACGGCATGAGCATGCTCGGCTTCGACCACGTCGAGATCGGCACCGTCACCGCCCAGCCGCAGCCGGGCAACCCCAGGAAGCGGCTGTTCCGCCTCGTCGCGGACCGCGCGCTGATCAACCGCATGGGCTTCAACAACGACGGCTCGGCGGCCGTCGCGGAGCGCCTCGCCACGCGGAACCCGGTCTTCCGGACCACCGTCGGCGTCAACATCGGCAAGACCAAGGTGGTGCCGGAGGCGGAGGCCGTCGCCGACTACGTCACCTCCACCGAGCGCCTCGCCGCGCACGCCGACTACCTGGTCGTCAACGTCTCCTCCCCTAACACGCCCGGGCTGCGCAACCTCCAGGCCGTCGACCACCTGCGCCCGCTGCTCACCGCGGTGCGCGCGGCCGCCGACCGCACGGTGACCGGGCGCCGGGTCCCGCTGCTGGTGAAGATCGCCCCCGACCTCGCCGACGAGGACGTCGACGCCGTCGCCGACCTGGCCGTCGAGCTCGGCCTGGACGGCATCATCGCCACCAACACCACCATCGCCCGCGACGGCCTCGGACTGTGCACCCCCCAGCGCACCGTCGAGGCCATCGGCGCGGGCGGCCTGTCGGGCGCCCCCCTGAAGGAGCGCTCGCTGGAGGTCCTGCGCCGCCTGTACGCCCGTGTGGGCGACCGGATCACCCTGGTCGGTGTCGGGGGCATCGAGACCGCCGACGACGCCTGGGAGCGCATCCTGGCGGGCGCCACGCTGGTCCAGGGCTACAGCGCCTTCATCTACGAGGGCCCGTTCTGGTGCCGCCGCATCCACCGCGGCCTGGCCGAGCGCCTCGCCGCCAGCCCGTACGCCACCCTCGCCGACGCCGTCGGCGCCGACCACCGGAAGGTGACCGCATGACCTCACCCACCCCCTTCGGCGCGCGGCTGCGCCGTGCCATGGACGAGCGCGGCCCGCTCTGCGTCGGCATCGACCCGCACGCCTCGCTGCTCGCCGACTGGGGGCTGTCCGACGACATCGCCGGCCTGGAGCGCTTCACGCACACCGTCGTGGAGGCGCTGGCCGACCGGGTCGCCGTGCTCAAGCCGCAGTCCGCGTTCTTCGAGCGGTTCGGCTCGCGCGGCATCGCCGTCCTCGAACGGGCCGTCGCCGACGCCCGGGCCGCCGGCGCCCTGGTGCTGATGGACGCCAAGCGCGGCGACATCGGCTCCACCATGGCCGCGTACGCCGCGACCTACCTCGACCCCTCCTCGCCGCTGTTCTCGGACGCCGTGACCGTCAGCCCGTACCTCGGCTACGGCTCGCTGCGCCCGGCGCTGGACCTGGCGCGCGAGAGCGGCACCGGCGTCTTCGTGCTCGCCCTGACCTCCAACCCGGAGGGCGCCGAGGTGCAGCACGCCGTGCGCGCCGACGGCGCGACGGTCGCGGCCACCATGCTGGGCCACCTGCGCGCCGAGAACGCCGCCGAGGCCGCCGCCGGGGCCATGGGCTCCTACGGCGCGGTCGTCGGCGCCACGCTGGGCGGCTCGCTCGGTGCGGCCGACGCGGATCTGGCCATCGACGGCCCGCTGCTGGCCCCGGGAATCGGCGCCCAGGGCGCGACCGCCGCGGATCTGCCGAAGGTCTTCGGCGCGGCCGTGCGCGACGTCGTCCCGAACGTCAGCCGGGGTGTCCTGCGTCACGGTCCGGACGTCGCCGCGCTGCGCGAGAGTGCCGCGCGGTTCGCCGGCGAGGTGCAGGAAGCGGTCGCGGCGAACGGTCCGGCGGCGCGTTAACGCCGAAATTGTTGGTTGTTATGTCCGGAAAAGTCCTGGTCGACGGAGTCTGACCAGGACTTTTCGCTTGTTCTCGCTGACTGGAGCGGGATCGGCCGCTAGTCTCCGACGAGAGCGAACGTGCAAGCGCGTTGCTCGTTGCTCCCCAGGTGTGGGCCGACTAGGTTCCTCACCGGTCCGTATCCGACAGTTCGACATCCGAGGTGACGTAGGCGTGGCTCTTCCGCCCCTTACCCCTGAACAGCGCGCAGCCGCGCTCGAAAAGGCCGCCGCGGCTCGCCGGGAGCGGGCCGAGGTCAAGAATCGACTCAAGCACTCCGGCGCCTCGCTGCACGAGGTCATCGAGCAGGGCCAGAAGAACGATGTCATCGGCAAGATGAAGGTCAGCGCCCTCCTGGAGAGCCTTCCCGGTGTGGGCAAGGTCCGTGCCAAGCAGATCATGGAGCGGCTGGGGATCTCCGAGAGCCGCCGGGTGCGCGGTCTCGGCTCCAACCAGATCGCGTCCCTGGAGCGTGAGTTCGGGGGCACGGCCGCCTGACGTTCCCAGGCACTCCCGGGAACCGGGATAATCGCTGCATGAGTACTGCAGTCTCCCGGGGGACGTCCCCCGTTCCCCCGGCCAGACAACCGCGGCTGACCGTGCTCTCCGGCCCCTCCGGGGTCGGCAAGAGCACGGTTGTCGCCCATATGCGCAAGGCCCACCCCGAGGTGTGGCTCTCGGTGTCCTGCACCACCCGCAAGCCGCGCCCCGGCGAGCAGGAGGGGGTCCAGTACTTCTTCGTGGACGACGAGCAGTTCGACAAGCTCATCGCCAACGGCGAGCTGCTGGAGTGGGCCGAGTTCGCGGGCAACCGCTACGGCACCCCGCGCCAGGCGGTCCTGGACCACCTGGAGGCGGGCGTGCCGGTGCTGCTGGAGATCGACCTCCAGGGCGCCCGGCAGGTCCGCGAGACCATGCCGGAGGCCCGGCTGGTCTTCCTGGCGCCGCCCAGCTGGGAGGAGCTGGTCCGCCGGCTCACCGGCCGGGGCACCGAGTCGCCCGAGGTGATCGAGCGCCGCCTGCAGGCCGCCCGCGTCGAGCTGGCGGCGGAGTCGGAGTTCGACACCACGCTGGTCAACACCTCCGTGGAGGACGTTGCGCGCGAACTGGTAGCCTTGCTGCGCTGAACTCGGAATTCACTGAGAATCCCGGATTCAATTCAGCTGGATCGCAACGGAAGGCAGAGAGTGTCCTCTTCCATCACCGCGCCCGAGGGCATCATCAACCCGCCGATTGATGAGCTGCTTGAAGCGACCGACTCGAAGTACAGCCTCGTGATCTACGCCGCCAAGCGCGCGCGTCAGATCAACGCGTACTACTCGCAGCTCGGCGAGGGCCTGCTGGAGTACGTCGGCCCGCTGGTGGACACCCACGTCCACGAGAAGCCGCTCTCCATCGCGCTCCGCGAGATCAACGCGGGTCTGCTGACCTCCGAGGCCATCGAGGCCCCGGCGGCCTAAGCGGCGACCTTCTTACCCGAGGGCCCGGCAGCACGGCTGCCGGGCCCTTGGTGTGTCATAGAGCTTGTAGGAAACGCGAGCGCGGGGAGCAGCCGGCAATGGACAAGCCGAAGGTCGTTCTGGGGGTCAGCGGCGGGATCGCCGCCTACAAGGCGTGTGAGCTGCTGCGGCGGCTGACGGAGTCCGGGCACGACGTGCGAGTGGTGCCGACGGCGTCCGCGCTGCACTTCGTGGGCGAGGCGACCTGGTCCGCGCTGTCCGGTCACCCGGCCGTCACCCAGGTCTGGGAGAGCGTCCACGAGGTGCCGCACGTACGCATCGGGCAGGAGGCGCAGCTCGTCGTCGTGGCTCCGGCCACGGCGGACATGCTGGCCAGGGCGGCCCACGGGCTCGCCGACGACCTGCTGACGAACACCCTGCTCACCGCCCGCTGCCCGGTCGTCTTCGCGCCCGCGATGCACACCGAGATGTGGGAGAACCCGGCCACCCAGGAGAACGTGGCGACCCTGCGCCGCCGCGGCGCGGTCGTCATCGAGCCCGCCGTCGGCCGGCTGACCGGCGTCGACACCGGCAAGGGCCGGCTGCCCGACCCCGAGGAGATCTTCGAGGTCTGCCGCCGGGTGCTGGCCCGTGGCCCGCAGGCCCCGGACCTCGCGGGCCGTCACGTGGTGATCAGCGCGGGCGGCACCCGCGAACCGCTCGACCCCGTGCGCTTCCTCGGCAACCGCTCCTCGGGCCGCCAGGGCTATGCCCTGGCCCGGACCGCGGTGGCCCGTGGTGCCCGTGTGACGCTCGTCGCGGCGAACAGCGACCTGCAGGACCCGGCCGGGGCCGATGTGGTCCACGTCGGCACGGCTGTTCAACTGCGTGAAGCGGTGATCAAGGCCGCGGCCGACGCCGACGCCGTGGTGATGGCGGCCGCCGTCGCCGACTTCCGGCCGGCGCAGTACGCCACGGGCAAGATCAAGAAGCGGGACGGGCGGGACCCCGAGCCCGTCGCCCTCGTCCGCAACCCCGACGTCCTCGCCGAGCTCTCCGCGGACCGCGCCCGCCCCGGCCAGGTCGTCGTCGGCTTCGCCGCGGAGACGGACGACGTGCTGGCCAACGGTCGCGCCAAGCTGGCGCGCAAGGGGTGTGACCTGCTGGTTGTCAACGAGGTGGGGGAGCGCAAGACCTTCGGTTCGGCGGAGAACGAGGCCGTCGTGCTGGCCCCCGACGGCTCCGAGACCCCCGTCCCGCACGGCCCGAAGGAGGCCCTCGCGGACGTCGTCTGGGACCTCGTCGTCCGCCGTCTCGGCTGACGCTCCGGCGGACTCCTGCCCTCCGGTTTCCCTTGCGCCGCTTGGGACTCCGGGGGTGAGTGTCGCAGGTCACGCCGGTGCCGATCCGAGACGGGATGCCCGAAGCACGAGAACGCCGGATAAACTGGCACCGGTTCCGGGTCGAGCGCAGCTCTCGGCCGGGTCCGTCAATGATCAGCCAGCAGCCGCTGCAACCCCAGGGAGCGATGTGTCCCGCCGCCTGTTCACCTCGGAGTCTGTGACCGAGGGTCACCCCGACAAGATCGCTGACCAGATCAGCGACACCATTCTCGATGCTCTTCTCCGTGAGGACCCGACGTCCCGCGTTGCTGTCGAGACTCTTATCACCACCGGTCTGGTGCATGTTGCCGGTGAGGTCACGACGAAGGCGTATGCGCCGATCGCGCAGCTGGTGCGCGCGAAGATTCTTGAGATCGGTTACGACTCGTCCAAGAAGGGCTTCGACGGCGCCTCCTGTGGCGTCTCGGTGTCCATCGGCTCGCAGTCCCCGGACATCGCTCAGGGTGTCGACACCGCGTATGAGTCGCGTGTCGAGGGTGATGAGGATGAGCTGGACAAGCAGGGTGCGGGCGATCAGGGCCTGATGTTCGGCTACGCCTGTGACGAGACCCCCGAGCTGATGCCGCTGCCGATCAGCCTGGCGCACCGCCTGTCGCGTCGTCTGACCGAGGTGCGCAAGAACGGGACGATTCCCTACCTGCGTCCGGACGGCAAGACGCAGGTGACGATCGAGTACGACGGTGCGAAGGCCGTTCGCCTGGACACCGTGGTCGTCTCCTCGCAGCACGCCTCGGACATCGACCTGGACTCGCTCCTGGCGCCGGACGTCCGTGAGTTCGTGGTGGAGCACGTTCTCAAGGAGCTGGTGGAGGACGGGATCAAGCTGGACACCGAGGGTTACCGTCTGCTGGTGAACCCGACGGGGCGTTTCGAGATCGGTGGCCCGATGGGTGACGCGGGTCTGACGGGCCGGAAGATCATCATCGACACTTACGGTGGTATGGCCCGTCATGGTGGTGGTGCGTTCTCGGGCAAGGACCCGTCCAAGGTCGACCGTTCTGCTGCGTATGCGATGCGCTGGGTGGCGAAGAACGTGGTGGCTGCGGGTCTGGCGACGCGGTGTGAGGTGCAGGTCGCGTATGCGATCGGCAAGGCGGAGCCGGTGGGTCTGTTCGTGGAGACCTTCGGGACGAACACGATCGACACCGACAAGATCGAGAATGCGATCGGTGAGGTCTTCGACCTGCGTCCCGCGGCGATCATCCGTGATCTGGATCTGCTGCGTCCGATCTATGCGCAGACGGCTGCGTATGGTCACTTCGGTCGTGAGCTGCCGGACTTCACCTGGGAGCGTACCGACCGGGTCGAGGCCCTGAAGCAGGCCGCCGGACTGTAAGCCCCGTAGGCACACATCGGCCCCGGACCGCTGGATCGGTTCGGGGCCGTTGTCGTTGCCCTCTGGTAGGACTGGAGCTGTGAGCAGCGAGAAAGGGCGGCCCGAGCAGTCGCCGGCGGGGGAGCAGCTGGCGCTCATCCGGGAGAGCGTGCGCAAGGCCAAGGTGCCGCGGGCCAAGCCGCGGACGTGGCGCGGGGCGGCGCTGGCCGGGGAGCTGCCCGTGGC
Source organism: Streptoverticillium reticulum (assembly GCF_047456005.1). Classification (NCBI taxonomy): domain Bacteria; kingdom Bacillati; phylum Actinomycetota; class Actinomycetes; order Kitasatosporales; family Streptomycetaceae; genus Streptomyces; species Streptoverticillium reticulum. The sequence continues at coordinate 6,750,934 of NZ_CP179755.1, forward strand.
GCGGGTGCTGGTGGACAAGGGGCCGGTGCACCTGGACCGGCTGTGGGACTACGCCGTGCCCGCCGAGCTCGACACCGACGCCCAGCCCGGCACCCGGGTGCGGGTGCGCTTCGGGGCCGGTACGTCCAAGGTGCGGGACGGCCGCCGCGAGGGCGGCGGGCTGCTCGACGGGTACATCATCGAGCGGGTGGCCGAGTCCGACTACCAGGGGCCGCTGGCCGCGCTCGCCCAGGTGCTGTCGCCGGAGCCCGTGCTCCGGCCGTCGCTGCTGAGCCTCTGCAAGGCCGTTGCCGACCGGTACGCCGGGTCGCTCGCCGACGTGCTCCAGCTGGCCGTTCCGCCGCGGCACGCCCGTATCGAGGCCGAGGCCTCGCCCCGGCTGCTGCCCCGGCCCGGTGCGCCCGAGGCGGGCAGCTGGGTGCGGTATCCGACCGGGCCCGCGTATCTGGACGCCCTGGCGCGGGGGGACTCCCCGCGTGCCGTCTGGACGGCGCTGCCCGGGCCGCACTGGCCCGCCGAGCTCGCGCGGGCGGCCGTCGCCGCGCTCGCCTCCGGGCGGGGCGCGCTGATCGTCGTGCCGGACGGGCGGGTCGCCGCCCGGGTCGACGCGGAGCTGACCGCGCTCCTCGGCCAGGGCCGGCACGTGCTGCTGACGGCCGACCTCGGCCCCGAGGAGCGCTACCGCCGCTGGCTCGCCGTGAACCGCGGCGCGGTGCGGGCCGTCGTCGGTACGCGTGCCGCGATGTTCGCGCCCGTGTGGAACCTGGGCTTCGTGGCCATCTGGGACGACGGCGACTCCAGTCACAGCGACACCAACGCCCCCCAGCCGCACGCGCGCGAGGTGCTGGTGCTGCGCGCGGTGCAGGAGAGGGCCGGGTTCCTGCTGGGCGGTTTCGGCTGCACCGTCGAGGCGGCGCAGCTGGTGGACACCGGCTGGGCGCTGCCGCTGGCCGCGGACCGGGAGCGGGTGCGCGCGACGGCCCCCCGGGTCCGCACGGTGGAGGAGAAGGACGAGGCGCGGGACGAGGCCGCCCGGGCCGCGCGGCTGCCCACGATCGCCTGGGAGGCCGCCCGGGAGGGGCTCCGGCACGGGCCCGTGCTGGTGCAGGTGCCGCGCAGCGGCTACGCGCCCCGGCTCGGCTGCGAGCGCTGCCGCGAGCCTGCGCGGTGCCGGCACTGCTCGGGGCCGCTGGAGGCGCGGGAGCGCGACGCCGGGCTGCACTGCGGCTGGTGCGGGCAGCAGACCACGGACTGGCACTGCTCCGAGTGCGGCGGCTTCCGGCTGCGCGCACGGATCGTGGGGGCGCAGCGCACGGCGGAGGAGCTCGGCCGGGCCTTCCCCGCGGTGCCGGTGCGCACCTCGGGGCGCAATCACGTGCTGGACACCGTGCCGGACCAGCCCGCGCTCGTCGTCTCCACGCCCGGCGCCGAGCCGGTCGCCGAACGCGGTTACGCGGCTGCCCTGTTGCTGGACGGGTGGGCCCTGCTCGGCCTGCCCGACCTGCGGGCCGGGGAGGAGGCGCTGCGCCGCTGGCTCGGTGCTGCGGCCCTGGTGCGGGGGCAGGAGGCGGGCGGCACGGTGGTCGTCGTGGCCGAGCCGACGCTGCGGCCCGTGCAGGCGCTCGTGCGCTGGGATCCGGCGGGCCATGCGATGCGGGAGCTGGCCGACCGGGCGGAGCTGGGCTTCCCGCCCGTCTCGCGGATGGTGTCGGTCGCCGGGGCGCCTGCCGCTGTGGCCGAGCTGATCGGTTCCGCGGAGTTGCCTCCGGGGACGGATGTGCTCGGGCCGGTGCCGTTGCCGGTGCGCAGGGCCGGTGCCCCGGCCCGGACAGGGGAGCCGCCGCCCGGGGAGCAGTGGGAGCGGGCGCTGTTGCGGGTGCGCCCTGGACAGGGCGCTGCGTTGGCGGCCGCATTGAAGGCGGCGCAGGCGGTTCGCCTCGCGCGGCGTGAGGGGGAGCCGGTGCGGTTGCGGGTGGATCCGCCGGATATCGGGTGACGGTTGTGCAGAGCCCCGTAAGGGGCGCTGGGGGCACCTCCCAGCGGTAGCTGGGGGAGGAACTGCGCGCTCAGCCACGACGCTCCCGCAGCCGAGGTGCCCGGGGTACCACCCCGGGCCACCGGGTGGTGCCCTTGCCTGCGGGCCGGTGGGGGCTGGTCGCGCCCACGCGGCGGAGCCGCATATTCAGCAGAGCCCCGCGCCCCTTACGGGGCGCAATCCGCCGGACAGGCCCTAGCCGTTACGCGGCCCCGGGAACACCGATGCCCGCGGCTCCGGCACCGGGACCGAGCGGGCCGCCGGGACCACGGGCGGCTCCGCCGTGCGCACCGTCGTCTCGGCCGGGGGCTCCGTCGTGGTCTGCCCGTTCGCCCGGCGTGCCCCGTAACGGCGGTGCACGGCCTGCTTGGTGACGCCCAGCGCCGAACCCACCGCGTCCCACGAGAAGCCCAGCGAGCGGTCGAAGTCCACCGCGGCCGTCACCAGCGTCTCGACGCTGTCCCGCAGCTCCTGGGCCAGGCGCACGGTCGGCGCGGGGGCCCGGCCGTAGACGACGAAGCCCGCCGAGGGGCCCGTCCTGCGGGGGCGGTAGACGTTGCCGAGCTGGGCGGTGAGGGTGCGCAGGGCGTCCACCTGGCGGCGCACCCTCTCGATGTCCCGGACCAGGAGATGCAGGCTGGCCCGTGCCTGGGCGTCGTGGGTTGCGTGGTCGGGCATGAACAAGCCTCTCGGACCGGCGGTGAACGTGACGTATACGGACGCGAGTTGACGCCCCTTGGCGGGGCAAGGGCAGCAGGCCCGTGGCTGCGGCCCGCTCCGGTCAATCTCTCTTGACCCAACGCGCCACGGCCCGCCGGGTCACGGTATGGGGGCGCACGTACTCCGGAATGGGGCGCGCATCCACCCGCACGCCCCCTGGGGCCCGGGCACCTCTAGACTGGTGCGCCGTTCCACCCGGCGCTCGAGGAGAGGTAGTTCGCCACCCATGAGGCTCGTCTTCGCAGGCACCCCCGAGGTCGCCGTCCCCGCCCTCGACGCCCTGATCGCCTCCGAGCGCCACGAGGTCGTCGCCGTCGTCACCCGCCCCGACGCCCCGGCCGGCCGCGGCCGCCGACTGGTCGCCAGCCCTGTCGCCGAGCGCGCGGAGGAGGCCGGCATCGAGGTCCTCAAGCCCGCCCGCCCGCGCGACGAGGACTTCCTCGCCCGGCTGCGCGAGATCGGGCCCGACTGCTGCCCCGTCGTCGCCTACGGTGCCCTGCTGCCGAAGCCGGCCCTGGAGATTCCCGCGCACGGCTGGGTCAACCTGCACTTCTCGCTGCTGCCCGCCTGGCGCGGTGCCGCCCCCGTGCAGCACGCGATCCTGGCCGGCGACGAGGTCACCGGCGCCTCCACCTTCCTCATCGAGGAGGGGCTGGACTCCGGCCCCGTCTTCGGCGTGCTCACCGAGCAGGTCCGGCCCACCGACACCAGCGGCGACCTGCTGACCCGGCTCGCCTTCGCCGGTGCCGGACTGCTGTCCGCCACCATGGACGGCATCGAGGACGGCAGCCTCAAGGCCGTGCCGCAGCCGGCCGACGGCATCTCCCTCGCCCCCAAGATCAACGTGGCGGACGCCCGGATCGACTGGGCCGCCCCCGCCCTCCGCGTCGACCGCGTGGTGCGCGGCTGCTCCCCGGCCCCCGGCGCCTGGACGACCTTCCGCGGCGAGCGCCTGAAGGTGATGGCGGCGGCGCTCGCCCCCGACCGCGCGGACCTGGCCCCCGGTGCGATCGGGGCCGCCAAGAACTCCGTGCACATCGGCACGGGCTCGCACGCGGTGGAGCTGCTGTGGGTCCAGCCGCAGGGCAAGAAACCGATGCAGGCCGCCGACTGGGCCCGCGGGGTGCGCATCGCCGCAGGCGAGCAGCTCGGGGCCGATCAGCCCGCGTAGGCTGGAGGGGTCGCCTTCCCCAGTTCCGGAGCACCTTTTGAACGACCACGCGCCCCGCCGTCAGCAGAGCCGACCCGCGAAACCCCACCGCCGTCCGCAGAAGGACCCGGTGCGGATCCTCGCCTTCGAGGCGCTGCGGGCGGTGGACGAGCGGGACGCGTACGCGAACCTCGTGCTGCCGCCGCTGCTGCGCAAGGCCCGTGAGAAGGGCGGCTTCGACGCGCGTGACGCCGCGCTGGCCACCGAGCTGGTCTACGGCACGCTCCGCCGCCAGGGGACGTACGACGCGATCATCGCGTCCTGCATCGACCGGCCGCTGCGCGAGGTCGACCCGCCGGTGCTGGACGTGCTGAGCCTGGGCACCCACCAGCTGCTCGGCACCCGCATCCCGCCGCACGCCGCGGTGTCGGCCAGCGTCGAGCTGGCCCGCGTGGTGCTCGGCGACGGCCGGGCGAAGTTCGTCAACGCCGTGCTGCGCAAGATCACCGCCCACGACCTGGACGGCTGGGTGGAGCGCGTCGCCCCGCCCTACGAGGACGACCCCGAGGAGCACCTCGCCGTCGTGCACTCCCACCCGCGCTGGGTCGTCTCCGCGCTGTGGGACGCGCTCGGCGGCAGCCGGGCCGGGATCGAGGACCTGCTGGAGGCGGACAACGAGCGGCCCGAGGTGACGCTCGTCGCCCGTCCCGGACGGGCCACCACGGACGAGCTCCTGGCGGCGCTCGGCGAGGACTCCGGGCTGCCCGGCCGCTGGTCCCCGTACGCGGTGCGGCTGGCCGAGGGCGGCGAGCCGGGGGCGCTGGACGCCGTGCGCGAGGGGCGGGCGGGCGTCCAGGACGAGGGCAGCCAGCTGGTCGCCCTCGCGCTGGCCGACGCACCGCTGGACGGGCCGGACCGGCGCTGGCTGGACGGCTGCGCCGGGCCCGGCGGCAAGGCGGCCCTGCTCGGTGCGCTCGCGGCCGAGCGCGGTGCCGCGCTGCTGGCCTCGGAGAAGCAGCCGCACCGGGCGCGCCTCGTGGGGCGCGCGCTGGCCGGCAATCCCGGTCCGTACCAGGTCATCGCCGCCGACGGCACGCGACCGCCGTGGCGGGAGGGGGTCTTCGACCGGGTGCTCGTCGACGTCCCGTGCAGCGGGCTCGGCGCGCTGCGGCGCCGTCCCGAGGCGCGGTGGCGGCGCCGCCCGGAGGACCTGGAGGGGTTCGCCCCGCTCCAGCGGAGTCTGCTGCGGGAGGCACTGCGTGCCGTGCGCGTCGGGGGCGTCGTCGGCTACGCGACGTGCTCGCCGCACCTGGCCGAGACGCGGGCCGTCGTGGACGACGTGCTGAAGGGGCGGGGCGGGCCCGCCCCGGCCGCGGAGTGGATCGACGCACGGCCGCTGATGCGGGGCGTTCCGGCACTGGGCGAGGGCCCGGACGTGCAGCTGTGGCCGCACCTGCACGGGACGGATGCGATGTATCTGGCGCTGCTGCGCCGTACCGCTTGAAACCTGCGCCCCGTAAGGGGCGCGGGGAACTGCGCGACAAGCCCCCACCGGCCCGCAGCCGACGCACAACCCCAGGGGTCCGGGGCGCGAAGCCCCGGGTACTTCGGCTGCGGGCGCGTCGTGGCTGATCGCGCAGTTCCCCGCGCCCCTGACGGGGCGCCCCGCGGCACCGCACAGCGCAGCGTCATGGCAGGCTTGGGGCATGGCTGTGCAGATCAACCCCAGCATCCTCTCCGCGGACTTCGCCCGCCTCGCCGACGAGGCGCAGGCCGTGAAGGGCGCCGACTGGCTCCACGTCGACGTCATGGACAACCACTTCGTCCCCAACCTGACGCTCGGCGTGCCGATCGTCGAGTCGCTGCGCAAGGCCACGGACATCCCGCTGGACTGTCACCTCATGATCGAGGACCCGGACCGCTGGGCTCCGCAGTACGCCGAGGCGGGCGCGGGCTCGGTGACGTTCCACGCCGAGGCGGCGGCCGCGCCGGTCCGGCTGGCGCGGGAGATCCGGCACCAGGGCGCGCGCGCCTCCATGGCGCTCAAGCCCGCGACGCCGATCGAGCCGTTCGAGGACCTGCTGCCCGAGCTCGACATGCTGCTGATCATGACGGTCGAGCCCGGCTTCGGCGGCCAGGCGTTCCTGGACATCATGCTGCCCAAGATCCGCCGTACCCGGGAGCTGATCTCGCGGCACGGTCTGGAGCTGTGGCTGCAGGTCGACGGCGGGGTCTCGGCCACCACCATCGAGCGCTGCGCCGAGGCGGGCGCGGACGTCTTCGTCGCGGGCTCCGCCGTCTACGGTATGGAGGACCCCGCAGCGGCCGTACGCGGCCTGCGCGCACAGGCGGAGAAGGCGACCGCCGCCGCGCCCTGGGCCTGCGGGCACTGAACCGCAGTCGGCGCTCGCCCGAATTGCTGAGCGCCGAGGTCGGGGCCTGATCAAGGACCGTCGTTTCTGACAGGATGACGTCGGGTCCGGCATTCGGGTCCATCAAGTCCTGGCAGAACTCTGCAAAGTAGTGAGGAGACCGCGGTGTCGACGGGCCGTTCAGCATCGCCCATGGGGCCCGCCGAGCTGGTACAGGCGGCGGCGATGGCCCGCCGCTTCTACCTCGAGGGCAAATCGAAGATCCAGATTGCCGAGGAGTTCGGCGTCAGCCGCTTCAAGGTGGCCCGGGTGCTGGAGACGGCGCTCGAACGCGATCTGGTGCGGATCGAGATCCGGGTGCCGGCCGAGCTGGACGCGGAGCGCTCGGACGCACTGCGCGCCCGCTACGGACTGCGGCACGCGGTCGTCGTCGAGTCCCCGGCCGATGCGGCCGACGATGCGCCCGACCCCGAGAACCTCGGCGAGGTGGCTGCCGACCTGCTCGGCGAGCTGGTGCACGAGGGAGATGTGCTCGGCCTGGCCTGGGGCCGTTCCACCATCCACATGGCCGCGGCCCTGCACCGGCTGCCGCCGTGCACGGTCGTCCAGTTGACCGGCGTGTACGACGCGGGCACCGCCGAGCGCGGCTCGGTCGAGGCCGTGCGCCGGGCGGCCCAGGTGTCCGGCGGCGAGGCACACCCGATCTACGCGCCGATGCTGCTGCCCGACCCGGCCACCGCCGCCGCGCTGCGCGGCCAGACCGGCATCGCCCGGGCCTTCGACTACTTCGACAAGGTCACCGTCGCCGCGGTGTCCATCGGCTCCTGGGCACCGGGCATCTCGACCGTCTACGACATGCTCACCGAGGAGGAGCGCGCGCACTACGCCTCGTTGGGCGCCGCCGCCGAGATGTCCGCGCACCTCTTCGACGCCGAGGGCCGCCGCATCGGCCGTGACCTGGGGGAGCGCTGCATCACGGTCGAGGCGGACCGGCTGCGCCGCATCCCGGAGGTCGTGGCCATCGCGGGCGGTCTGCGCAAGGCGGCGGCGATCGGCGCGGTGCTCCGCTCCGGCCTGGTCACCAGCCTCGTCACCGACACCGCGGCAGCGGACCACCTGCTCCACGAGACGGGCCCGGGCCCGCGCCCGGCCCTGGACCGGGCGGACCCGGACGGCTCGTAGGCCAAAGCACGGCACCGGCCCCATGGCGGAACCTCCCCGGTTCCGTCATGGGGATTTTTGTGTGCGGCGAATCCGGATACTCCGCGGACATGACCCTCCTTCAGGGCACGTCCGCGGCCACCGGCCCGGTGCACGTCGTCATCGACAACGCCCTCGCCCCGTACGCCGAGTACCGCGCCTTCCGCCGCGGCGCCCTCGGCAGGGACGCCTACTGCCGCTGGACCGGCTCCGGCGCCGTCACCCCGTCCGAAGTCGGGCTGAACACGGACCAGTTCAACCTCTCGACGCGTTTTCCGGTCGACGAACAGGCTTGTGCGCACCGCATTCTCGACGGCCTGAAGAAAGCCGGCTTCATCGGCTCGACGGCCTATCCCGCCGGGGAGTTCGCCGCTTTCCGGGCCATGCTGTCCGCCCGGTTCCGGCACGGCGCGTACGCGACCTACATCTTTCCCGAGGAAGCGCGGCTGCTCTTCGCGCTGGCACACATCCTGGCACCCCGCAATGCGCTCTTCCCCGGTTCCTACTACGGCTATTGGGCGGTGTGGGCGATGCCCGGCATCATGGCGGCCGGGGGCCGCGCGACCCTCGTCGACGTCGACGCGGACAGCATGCGCCTGGCGCAGGAGAACTTCGCGGCGCTGGGGCTGTCCGGGCATGTCGCGTACGTGACCGCGGACGCCGTCCCGTACGGCCGGACCGTCGAGGACGTCGACCTGTGCGTGCTCGACGCGGAGGGGCCGAAGGACGCCGAGGACCCCGCGCTGCGCGACAAGGCCGTCTACGCCCCGATCATGCGCGCCACGACCCCGGGACTGCGCGAGGGCTGCCTGCTCGTCGCCCACAACATGCTCCTCGAAAACCTCACGGACAACCGCTACTTCGCCGAGCGGATCGTGGCGAACGAGGCCCAGTACGCGGCGTTCCACGAGCACGTGCACGAGTGCTACGACCTCCGTGCGGTCTGCCCGACATCCGAAGGAGTGGGGATCTATCGGAAGTCCAACGACGCTCGAGTGCCTTCCCGGCAAGATCTCCGGAAACGCCGACCGACTGCACGCAAGGAGACGCGGAGTGTCCCGCCGCCTGTTCACCTCGGAGTCTGTGACCGAGGGTCACCCCGACAAGATCGCTGACCAGATCAGCGACACCATTCTCGATGCTCTTCTCCGTGAGGACCCGACGTCCCGCGTTGCTGTCGAGACTCTTATCACCACCGGTCTGGTGCATGTTGCCGGTGAGGTCACGACGAAGGCGTATGCGCCGATCGCGCAGCTGGTGCGCGGCAAGATTCTTGAGATCGGTTACGACTCGTCCAAGAAGGGCTTTGACGGCGCCTCCTGTGGCGTCTCGGTGTCCATCGGTTCGCAGTCTCCGGACATCGCTCAGGGTGTCGACACGGCGTATGAGTCGCGTGTCGAGGGTGATGAGGATGAGCTGGACAAGCAGGGTGCGGGCGATCAGGGCCTGATGTTCGGCTACGCCTGTGACGAGACCCCCGAGCTGATGCCGCTGCCGATCAGCCTGGCGCACCGTCTCTCGCGTCGTCTGACCGAGGTGCGCAAGAACGGGACGATTCCCTACCTGCGTCCGGACGGCAAGACGCAGGTGACGATCGAGTACGACGGTGCGAAGGCGGTCCGTCTCGACACCGTGGTGGTGTCCTCGCAGCACGCCTCGGACATCGACCTGGACTCGCTCCTGGCGCCGGACGTCCGTGAGTTCGTGGTGGAGCATGTTCTCAAGGAGCTGGTGGAGGACGGGATCAAGCTGGACACCGAGGGTTACCGTCTGCTGGTGAACCCGACGGGGCGTTTCGAGATCGGTGGTCCGATGGGTGACGCGGGTCTGACGGGCCGGAAGATCATCATCGACACTTACGGTGGTATGGCCCGTCATGGTGGTGGTGCGTTCTCGGGCAAGGACCCGTCCAAGGTCGACCGTTCTGCTGCGTATGCGATGCGCTGGGTGGCGAAGAACGTGGTGGCTGCGGGTCTGGCGACGCGGTGTGAGGTGCAGGTCGCGTATGCGATCGGCAAGGCGGAGCCGGTGGGTCTGTTCGTGGAGACCTTCGGGACGAACACGATCGACACCGACAAGATCGAGAATGCGATCGGTGAGGTCTTCGACCTGCGTCCCGCGGCGATCATCCGTGATCTGGATCTGCTGCGTCCGATCTATGCGCAGACGGCTGCGTATGGTCACTTCGGCCGTGAGCTGCCGGACTTCACGTGGGAGCGTACCGACCGGGTCGAGGCCCTGAAGCAGGCCGCCGGACTGTAGGGCCGAGATCGTCCAAGGGCCCCGGACCAGCGGGTCTCCGGGGCCTTGGCCGAAGGTACAGACCGGACATGAAGGGCCTGGGGGAAGTCACAGAATGCGACTCCCATTGGCCAGTACGCGGCGACATCATGGATGATGGGTCCAGGAACCTCAGCCCGATCCGGTGCGGGTTCGGTGCTGACTCCCCACCCGCTTTGTACTCAAAACCGCAGGTGAGAGAGCCAGTATGCGTTTCCTCAACGACCAGAAGCCGCCGTACGACCTCACGTACGACGATGTGTTCATGGTGCCGAGCCGCTCCGCGGTCGGTTCCCGCCAGGCAGTGGACCTGTCCACGCCGGACGGGACGGGCACCACCATTCCGCTCGTGGTCGCCAACATGACCGCGATCGCCGGCCGCCGCATGGCCGAGACGGTTGCCCGCCGCGGCGGCATCGTCGTCATCCCCCAGGACATTCCGATCGAGGTCGTCACCGAGGTCATCTCCTGGGTCAAGAGCCGTCACCACGTGCTCGACACCCCCATCGTGCTGACTCCCGCCCAGACCGTCGCCGACGCGCTGTCCCTGCTGCCCAAGCGGGCCCACGGCGCCGGCGTCGTCGTCGACGAGGACCAGCGCCCGGTCGGCGTCGTCACCGAGCACGACCTGACCGGTGTGGACCGCTTCACCCAGCTGTCCGAGGTCATGTCCCGGGAGCTGCTGCTCCTCGACGCCGACATCGACCCGCGCGAGGCGTTCAACCAGCTCGACGCCGCCCACCGCAAGCTCGCCCCCGCCGTCGACAAGGACGGCAGGCTGGTCGGCATTCTGACCCGCAAGGGCGCCCTCCGCGCGACCCTCTACACCCCGGCCGTGGACGGGGACGGCAAGCTGCGCATCGCCGCCGCCGTCGGCATCAACGGCGACGTGGCCGGCAAGGCCAAGGCCCTGCTCGCCGCCGGTGCGGACACCATCGTCGTGGACACCGCGCACGGTCACCAGGAAGGCATGATCGCCGCGGTCAAGGCCGTCCGCGGGCTGGACCCGCAGGTCCCGATCGTCGCGGGCAACATCGTCGCCGCCGAGGGCGTGCGCGACCTCATCGAGGCCGGCGCCGACATCATCAAGGTCGGTGTGGGCCCGGGCGCCATGTGCACCACCCGCATGATGACCGGTGTGGGCCGCCCGCAGTTCTCCGCAGTGCTCGAGTGCGCCGCCGAGGCGAAGAAGTACGGCAAGCACGTCTGGGCCGACGGTGGCGTCCGTCACCCGCGCGACGTCGCCATGGCGCTCGCCGCCGGTGCATCCAACGTCATGATCGGCTCCTGGTTCGCCGGTACCTACGAGTCCCCGGGCGACCTCCAGCAGACCGCCGACGGGCGGCTCTACAAGGAGAGCTTCGGCATGGCCTCGGCCCGCGCCGTGCGCAACCGCACCTCCGAGGAGTCGGCGTACGACCGCGCCCGCAAGGCCCTGTTCGAGGAGGGCATCTCCACCTCCCGCATGTTCCTCGACCCGGCCCGCCCGGGCGTCGAGGACCTGATCGACTCGATCATCGCGGGTGTCCGTTCCTCCTGCACCTACGCCGGCGCCGGCTCCCTGGAGGAGTTCGCCGAGCGTGCCGTCGTCGGCGTCCAGAGCGCCGCCGGTTACGCCGAGGGCAAGCCGCTGCACGCCAGCTGGCAGTAGTCCCGCATTGCCCTGAAGGGGCGCGACCCGGAATCCGGGTCGCGCCCCTTTTTGCTTCGCTTTTTTGCTCAGCCTGTACCGATTCCTGACGCGGGGTGCAATGATCTTTCGTTTCGAAGCACCCCACGCAATGATCGAACGGGCATACGCAATAATGGTGCATTACGAGCGCAGGTCATCACCTCATAAGGTCTGCGCAGAACGTGGAGTGGCGGGTACCGCTTGCTCGGCGGTACCCCCCTGCTACGGGATTGCTCTGCCCTGTCGGCGCACCCGTGGGTGACCGCCGTTCGCCCGCGCCCTCCACCGGCAGCGATAAGGAGCCACCCAGTGTTGGACCACGGCACAGCGCCCCCCGCCGACGACGTGCGCACCCCGCAGGCGCCCGTCGGACTCGGTGCCCGTCTGATGCGGCGCAAGCCGGTCGAACGCCTGGTCGCCGAGGGCGGCCAGGGCGAGGGCGGCACCCTGCGCCGGTCGCTCGGCATGTGGCAGCTGACGATGATCAGCATCGGTGCCACGCTGGGTACCGGCATCTTCGTCGTGCTCGGCGAGGCCGTGCCCAAGGCCGGTCCCGCCGTCATCGTCTCGTTCGTCATCGCCGGTATCACGGCGCTGTTCTCGGCCCTCTCCTACGCCGAGCTCGCCGGTACGATCCCGGTCTCCGGGTCCTCGTACTCGTACGCCTACGCCACCCTGGGCGAGCTCGTCGCCTGGGTCTGCGGCTGGTGCCTGATCCTGGAGTACGGCGTCTCGGTCGCGGCCGTCGCCGTGGGCTGGGGGCAGTACCTGAACGAGCTGCTGGACGGCACGATCGGGGTCACCATCCCGGCGTCGCTGGCCAACCCGCCGGGCGACGGCGGCATCTTCAACCTGCCGGCGCTGATCGTCGTGCTGCTGTGCATGGTGTTCCTGCTGGGCGGGGCCAAGGAGAGCGCCCGGGCGAACACGATCATGGTCGTGGTCAAGATCGCCGCGCTGCTGCTCTTCTGCGGCGTCGCCTTCCAGGGCGTCAAGGCCGGCAACTACAGCCCGTTCATGCCGCTCGGCGTCGCGGGCGTGAGCTCGGCCGGTGCCTCGCTGTTCTTCTCCTACATCGGCTTCGACGCCGCCTCCACCGCGGGCGAGGAGGCCAAGGACGCCCAGCGCGACCTGCCGCGCGCGATCATGCTCTCGCTGATCATCGTCACCGCGCTCTACTGCCTCGTCGCCGCCGTCGCCGTCGGTGCCCTGCCGTGGAAGAAGTTCGAGGGCACGGAGGCCGCACTCGCCGGGATCATGAAGGACGTGACGGGCCAGAGCTTCTGGGCCGTGCTGCTCGCGGCCGGTGCCGTCATCGCCATCGCCAGCGTCGTGCTGACCGTGCTCTACGGCCAGACCCGCATCCTCTTCGCCATGTCCCGTGACGGCCTGGTCCCCAAGGCCTTCTCCAAGGTCCACGCCAAGAGCGGCGTCCCGCGGACGAACACGATCATCGTCTCCCTCTTCTGCGGAGTCCTCGCCGCGGCCGTCCCGTTGGGCCAGCTCGCCGACGCCACCAGCATCGGCACGCTGTTCGCCTTCGCCCTGGTCAACGTCGCCGTCATCGTGCTGCGGCGCACGCGGCCCGCGATGAAGCGCAGCTTCCGGGTGCCGCTCAGCCCGTTCTTCCCGGCGATCGGCTTCCTGCTGTGCATCTACATGATGAGCAGCCTGGACGTCATCACGTGGGAGGTCTTCGGCGCCTGGATGGTCGTCGGCCTGCTGATCTACTTCTTCTACGGGCGCAAGTCCTCCCGGCTCGAGCGCGAGTCCGCGGAGGGGACCGCCGTGGAGCCCGCTGCTGCGGAGTAGGCCTGCGATGTCGTGAATGCCCCGTCCGTGATCTACTTCTCACTACACCGGCCCTCTTAGAGAAGTGATCCACCCGCAGTGCGACTGAACGAGCTCGACGAACGCATCGTGCACGCCTTGGCCGAAGACGCCAGGCGCTCCTACGCCGACATCGGCGCGGAGATCGGGCTGAGCGCGCCGGCCGTCAAACGGCGCGTCGACCGGCTCCGCGCCGAGGGCGCCATCACGGGGTTCACGGTACGGGTGGACCCCGCGGCCCTCGGCTGGGAGACCGAGGGGTTCATCGAGCTCTACTGCCGCCGGAACACCTCGCCCGAGGCGATCCACCGGGGGCTGTCCCGCTACCCGGAGGTCGCCTCGGCCTCCACCGTCACGGGCGAGGCCGATGCGATCGTCCAGGTCTTCGCCTCGGACATGCGGCACTTCGAGCGCGTCCTGGAACGCATCGCGGGCGAGCCGTTCGTCGAACGAACGAAGTCGGTGCTCGTCCTCTCTCCGCTGCTGCGGCGCTTCAGCTCCGGGGCGCCGTCCTAGGGCGGGTCCGATGGGTCAGTTCGTGGCGTCCGGCGAGAGCGCCGTGAACCACAGCAGGGCGACGGTCGCCACACCCATGATCGGGGTGAGGATCTCCGTCTCCAGCCGGTTGCCGCTGGACTTGATCACCACTATTTCGTAGCGGGTCTTGATCGGCCACAGCCAGGGCGCACCCCGCTTGGTGATCGAGTCGCCCAGCAGGTGGGCCACACAGCCCAGCCCGACGGCGTACGGCAGCCAGCCCGGCGCCGAGGGGATGAACTTGGCTATCACCGCGGTGCCGATACCGGCCATCGCCACGATGGTGCCCCAGGCGTGGAAGCCGTGTCCGGGCGGGCAGATGTTGAGCGCCCGGACGGCCAGGGCCAGCAGGAAGAACGTCATGACCAGGGTGAACGGCCGCCCCAGGAAGGTCACTCCGGCCCAGCTGCCGAGCGTCATCAGCGCCACGAAGAACAGCGAGTGCGTGGCGTGCCGGTGGCCGCCGGAGGCCCAGGCCACGAAGCGGCACAGCGTCTTCGACACCGGGCCCAGGAAGTTGGCTATGGTCCCGTCGTGATGGTCGAGGTCCGGCAGCAGCGCGGCACCGGCGCACAGGACCGTGCCCATCAGTATTTCCTGCGGTGCCAGATGCGCGTGCATGACCAGCGGCGGCAGGTACGGTGCCGTGCCGGCGAACAGCAGTGCACCGCTCACGGCGTGCGAGTGGCCCATCATGACGTGGTCGTTCTCCCCGTTCCGGCGTCACGAGGGTGACGCATCATCAAAACCCGGAAGACGCTACCAGCAAGATCCGCAGTTCCCCCGGGCGAGGAGCCCCTCCGGCCGGGCCCGGGCGCAGGCCCGGTGCGGGGACGAATTCCTCATCGAGCACATGGATTGCCGAGGGACTGCGCGATCACCGGGCCTTTCCGCAATTTCCGGCGGCCGCACCCCTGATCGTCACTGCCGTGATCGTCACTGCCGTGTCGGCGGGGGCGTGCAACGAATCGCTGCAATGCTGCAGAAACGCGCAATGAATGTGCCGCTGGCACGCAACATCGGCGCCTTGTCCGGCCCTGTTACCGGCCCGTACCGTCAAGGCGTTTAACAAATCCTTGTCGCGCACGCCGGGTCTCCCCGCTCGATCAGTTGAAGAGGACGCGAATGAATCCGCTGCGCATCGCGCTGTACCAGGGCCCCGGCGGCGTTCCGTCCTCCACCGATGACAGCCTCACCGCTCTTGCGGCCGCCGCACGGCGGGCGGCCGACGGGGGCGCGCGGCTGTTGCTGGCCAACGAGCTGTATCTGAGCGGGTATGCCGTCGGCTCCCGGTTCGGCGAGCTCGCGGAGCCCGCCGACGGGCCCGGCGCCGAGGCCGTCTCCCGGATCGCGGCCGAGCACGGGCTGGCCGTCGGCTACGGCTACCCGGAGCGGGACGGCGACACGGTCTTCAACTCCTTCCAGCTCTTCGGCCCGGACGGCTCCCGGCTCGCCAACTACCGCAAGGTGCACGTCTTCGGCGACTACGAGAACGCCCACTTCGCCCCCGGCCGGGAGCTCGTGGTCCAGGCCGAACTCGACGGCATCCGCCTCGGCCTGCTGATCTGCTACGACGTGGAGTTCCCCGAAGCCGTGCGCGCGCATGCGCTCGCCGGGACCGACCTGCTGCTCGTCCCGACGGCGCTGGCGCGCCCGTTCGAGATCGTCCCGCAGACGATCGTGCCGACCCGCGCCTGGGAGAGCCAGCTCTACATCGCCTACGTCAACCGCTGCGGTGACGAAGGCGAGTTCCCCTTCGCCGGGCTGTCCTGCCTGGCCGCGCCCGACGGGACCGTACGGGCGCGGGCCGGGGCCGGCGAGGACCTGCTCCTCGCCGACGTGGACCCGGACCTGCTCGCGTCCTCGCGTGCCCAGAACACCTATCTGAGCGACCGGCGCCCGGAGTTGTACGGCGCGCTGCGCTGATCCCCGCGGCACCCCGCCCTCCACCCCCTCCCCAACACCCCCTGTCAGTAGGAGAGTCCAGCCGATGACGTCCACGGTGCCCACCGCCGCCCACGACGAGCACGAGTCCGGCCGGCCCGTCGAGCCGCCGATCACCATGTTCGGCCCGGACTTCCCTTTCGCCTACGACGACTTCCTCGCCCACCCGGCGGGCCTCGGCCAGATACCGGCGACCGAGCACGGCACCGAGGTCGCCGTGATCGGCGGCGGGCTGTCCGGGATCGTGGCCGCGTACGAGCTGATGAAGATGGGGCTCAAGCCCGTCGTCTACGAGGCGGACCGGATCGGCGGGCGGCTGCGCACCGTCGGCTTCGACGGCTGCGACGAGGGCCTGACCGCCGAGATGGGCGCGATGCGCTTCCCGCCCTCCTCCACCGCCTTCCAGCACTACATCGACCTGGTGGGCCTGGAGACCACGCCCTTCCCCAACCCCCTGGCCCCCGCCACCCCGTCCACCGTCGTGGATCTCAAGGGCGAGTCGCACTATGCGGAGTCCATCGACGACCTGCCGCAGGTCTACCGCGACGTGGCCGAGGCGTGGAACGCCTGTCTGGAGGAGGGCGCGGACTTCTCCGACATGAACCGCGCCATGCGCGAGCGCGACGTGCCGCGCATCCGCGAGATCTGGGCGAAGCTGGTGGAGAAGCTCGACAACCAGACCTTCTACGGCTTCCTCTGCGACTCCGCGGCCTTCAAGTCCTTCCGGCACCGGGAGATCTTCGGCCAGGTCGGCTTCGGCACCGGCGGCTGGGACACCGACTTCCCCAACTCCATCCTGGAGATCCTGCGCGTCGTCTACACCGAGGCGGACGACCACCACCGCGGCATCGTCGGCGGCAGCCAGCAGCTCCCGCTGCGGCTGTGGGAGCGCGAGCCGGAGAAGCTCGTCCACTGGCCGCAGGGCACTTCGCTGTCCTCCCTGCACGGCGGCGCGCACCGCCCGGCCGTGACCCGGCTGCACCGCACGTCGGGCAACCGCATCACGGTGACCGATGCGGACGGCGACATCCGCTCCTTCCGGGCGGCGATTTTCACCGCACAGTCCTGGATGCTGCTGTCCAAGATCCAGTGCGACGACGAGCTGTTCCCCATCGACCACTGGACGGCGATGGAGCGGACGCACTACATGGAGTCGTCCAAGCTCTTCGTGCCTGTGGACCGGCCGTTCTGGCTGGACAAGGACGAGGAGACGGGACGGGACGTGATGTCGATGACGCTCACCGACCGGATGACCCGCGGCACCTACCTCCTCGACAACGGGCCCGACCAGCCCGCCGTCATCTGCCTCTCCTACACCTGGTGCGACGACAGCCTCAAGTGGCTGCCGCTGTCGGCGGGGGAGCGCATGGAGGTCATGCTCAAGTCGCTCGGCGAGATCTATCCCAAGGTCGACATCCGCAAGCACATCATCGGCAACCCGGTGACGGTCTCCTGGGAGAACGAGCCCTACTTCATGGGCGCGTTCAAGGCCAACCTGCCCGGCCACTACCGCTACCAGCGGCGGCTGTTCACCCACTTCATGCAGGACCGGCTGCCCGAGGACAAGCGGGGCATCTTCCTCGCGGGCGACGACATCTCCTGGACGGCCGGCTGGGCCGAGGGCGCCGTGCAGACCGCGCTCAACGCGGTGTGGGGCGTGATGCACCAGTTTGGCGGGGCGACGGACGGGACGAACCCCGGCCCCGGTGACGTCTACGACGAGATCGCTCCGGTCGAGCTGCCGGAGGACTGACGCGGGGAGCGGCGCGGGGGGCTTCAGCCCAGCGGGGTGAGCAGACACCGGTTCACCATCCCCACGCTCGCGTCGACGCGGTCCGTGAACTCCTCGGCCAGGTCGGGGAGTTCACGCAGGGCCCACAGGGCCCGGAAGGCGGCCCAGGCGGCGCCGCGGGCCGCCTCCAGGGTCCAGGACCCCAGCAGGTGGGTCAGCGGATCGGCCACGTCCAGCAGATCCGGGCCCGGCATCAGGTCCTCGCGGATCCGCTCCTCCAGAACGACGAGCAGCCGGCCGACGCGCTGGAAGTCGCCCTCGAGCGCGCAGGGTTCGGCGTCCAGGGCCCGGCAGGTGTCGACCAGGGCCAGGGCGAGGTCGTGGCCGATGTGGGCGTTGATGCCCGCCAGGGCGAACTGCAGGGGACGCACCGCGGGGTGGCCGCGCATCTGGATCAGCGGGCGCCAGCAGGCGGGCGGGCGCCGGCCCGGTTCGCGGTGCACCGCGTTCAGATAGCGGTCCGCGAAGAGCACGTCGAGCTCGGCGGCCGCCGGACGGTCCGGGAAGGCGCCGGAGTCCAGCCGGTGCACGACCTCCTCGGTGACCGCCAGATACACCTCGTTGAAGACGGCCACGCCGTCCGTCGGCGGCAGTGCGGCCGCCAGTTCCCGCATGTCGTCCAGGACACCGTCGAGTCCGGTGACCGTCCCCCGCGTCATCGTCATATACATAGAGTGACAGACGGATGCGGAGAGTAGGTGAATCCGTCGGACAGTTAAGCCGAACGGGTGAACGAACGCCGGGCGTCGCCGGGCGCCCGGCAGCGCCCTACGCCTCCTCGGCCCTGGTGTTGTCGTACGCGCTCGTGCCCTCGTCCAGCAGCGGCTCCTGCCCCTTGAGGTGTGCGGGGGCCAGGGCCCGCAGCGCGTGGTAGCCCGTGATGACCACGATGGTGCCCAGCGCGATGCCGCTCAGCTCGAAGTTCTTGCTGATCTTGAGGCTGACGCCGCCGACGCCGATGATGATGCCCGCCGCGAGCGGCACCAGGTTCAGCGGATTGCGCAGGTCGACCTTGTTGTGGACCCAGATCTGCGCGCCGAGCAGGCCGATCATGCCGTAGAGGATCACCGTGATGCCGCCGAGCACCCCGCCGGGGATCGCCGCCACGACCGCGCCGAACTTGGGGCAGACGCCGAAGAGGAGCGCGAAGCACGCCGCGGCCCAGTAGGCGGCGGTGGAGTAGACGCGGGTCGCCGCCATGACGCCGATGTTCTCGGAGTAGGTGGTGTTGGCCGGGCCGCCGACCGCCGTGGAGAGCATCGTGGCGGCGCCGTCCGCGGCGATCGCGGTGCCCAGCTGGTCGTCCAGCGGGTCGCCGGTCATCTCGCCGACCGCCTTGACGTGCCCGGCGTTCTCCGCGATCAGCGCGATGACCACCGGCAGCGCCACGAGCGCCGCCGACCAGCCGAAGCTCGGCCCGTGCAGCGACGGCAGCCCGATCCAGTCGGCCTTGGCCACGCCCGAGAGGTCCAGCCGCCAGTGGTCGACGGCCTGCGGGCCGCCGTGCACCGAGTGGATCTTCCCGAAGAGCCGGTCGGAGATCCACGAGACCGCATAGCCGAAGAGCAGCCCGAGGAAGATCGCCACGCGGGACCAGAAGCCGCGCAGGCACACCACGGCGAGCCCGGTGAAGAGCATGGTCAGCAGTGCCGTCCACTGGTCCTGCGGCCAGTAGGTGGTGGCCGTCACCGGCGCGAGGTTGAAGCCGATCAGCATGACCACGGCGCCGGTGACCACCGGCGGCATCGCCGCGTGGATGATCCGCGCCCCGAATTTCCGCACCGCCAGGCCGGCGAGGAAGAGCGCGGCGCCGACGACGAGGATGGCGCCGGTGACCGCCGCGCTGTCGCCGCCCTGCGCCCGGATGATCGCGGCGACGCCGACGAAGGAGAGGCTGCAGCCGAGGTAGCTGGGCACCCGGCCGCGCGTCGCCAGCAGGAAGAGCATGGTCGCGACGCCGGACATCATGATCGCCAGGTTCGGGTCCAGGCCCATGAGGACCGGAGCGACGAACGATGCGCCGAACATGGCCACCACGTGCTGGGCGCCCAGTCCGGCGGTCCTGGGCCAGGAGAGGCGCTCGTCCGGTCTGACGACGGCGCCGGGGGCGGGGGTGCGGCCGTCGCCGTGCAGGGTCCAGCGGAGGCCGAGGCCCATGGTGTGCTCCTGGGGGTTTCCGTGAGGGGGTCCGGATCATGTTAGGCGGGCGGTGCGGGGCGATTCCCCCGGCCCGGTTCCCCGGCCCGGTCCCCCCGGCCCGCGGTGCGGCCCGGCGTTGCTGCGATCGGCGCAATTCTCACCCCTTAGGGCTGTATGCCCATGACCGACGGCTGGGGGGCGGTGGATGCGAGGTATGGGTGGGTTGTCCGATTTCCTGCAATCCAGGAGAGATACATGCGTAAGTTCGTCGGCCGCACCGCGGCTGCCGCGATCCTCGCCGCGGGCGTTGTCGTTCCGGTCGCCGGGGTGGCCCAGGCCGCGCCGGCGGCGCCCCACCACCACGCGTGGGACCACGACCACGACGGCGATCGTGACAGGGGTCGCGACGGCGACCGTGACAGAGGTGACCGTGACCGGGGCCGTGACCGCGGCCGCGACCGGGACTGCGACCGTGGCTGGGACCGCGGCCGGGACCGGGACTGCGACCGCGGCTGGGACCGCGGCCGTGACCGCGACTGCGACCGCGGCTGGGACCGCGGCGGTTGGGGCGGCGGCTGGGGCGACCACGGCTGGATCGTAGGCCTCCTCCGGCACAGCCACCACCACAACTTCTGGGGCAATGGCTGGGGTTGGGGCGGCGGCTGGGGCTGGGGTGGCGGCGGCCACGAGCGTGGCCGTGACTGCGACCGCGGTGAGCGCGGCTGGGACCGTGGCTGGGACCGCGGCGACCGTGGCCGTGACTGCGACCGCGGCGACCGTGGCTGGGACCGCGGCGACCGTGGCCGTGACTGCGACCGCGGTGACCGCGGCGACCGCGGCCGTGACCGTGACTGCGACCGCGAGGGCGGCCGCCACCGGGGACACAACCGGATCGGCATCCTGATCTGACGTTCGCACGCCTCACGGTCCCCCACCACGGGCCGTGGACCGGGTCCTTCGGGCCCGTTCCACGGCCCGCGGCGCGTCCCCGGCCGGACGCAGGGCGCCCGCCGCGAGCACCAGGCCCGCGGCCAGCACGGTCACCAGGCAGAAGGACACCGACAGGGACGTCGCCGCGGCGATCTGCCCGACCGCGGCCGGCGCCACAAGGCCCGAGGTGTAGACGATCGTCGCCACCCCCGCGATGGCCCGGGCGGGCTGCGGACCGCTGCGTCCCGCCGCCGCGAAGACCAGCGGGACGACCACGGCAACTCCCAGGCCGATCAGCGCGAATCCGGCCGTCGCCGCCACCGGCCCGCGCGCCGTGACCACCAGCGCGCCGCCCGCGGCCGCCGCCGCCCCGCCCGCCCGCACCGCCGTCACCGGGCCGAACCGCCGCACCACCGTGTCGCCCGCGAGCCGGGCCGCCGCCATCGTGCAGGTGAACGCCGTCGTGCAGGCCGCCGCGAGATCCGGAGCGGCGCCCAGCTCCCGGCGGAGGTAGACCGCCGACCAGTCCAGGCCCGCCCCTTCGGCGAACACCGCGCAGAAGCCCACCGCCCCGATGGCCAGCGCGGAACGCGGCGGCAGGGCGAAGCGCGGCGGCGGATCCTGCGCCGGGTCCGTGCCGCCGCGCAGGTCGGGCACCCACCGGCAGACGGCGGCGCCCAGCAGGGCGAGACCGGCGGCGGTCAGGCCGAGGTGGACGCGGGCGTCGGTCCCGCGGTGGGCGGCCAGCGTGCCCAGCGCCGAACCGGCGAGCGTCCCCGTGCTCCACATCCCGTGCAGGCCCGACATGATCGAGCGGCCCAGCCGGTCCTCGACCTCCACCCCGAGCGCATTCATGACGACGTCCACCATTCCGGCCGCCGCCCCGTACCCGGCCAGCGCGGCGCACAGGACCGCCGGGCCGGGGGAGAGGGCGGGCAGCGCGAAGGCGGCGCACAGCAGGACGAGCAGTCCGCGCAGCGCGGCCCGGCTGCCGAAGCGGTGGCTCACCCGCGCCGCGAGGGGCATGGCGCACGAGGCGCCGAGCGCGGGGAAGACGAGGGCGAGGCCGAGCCGCCCCGGTCCGAGGCCCAGGTGTTCCTGGATCCAGGGGAGCCGGGTGGCGAGGCTTCCGGACAGGGCGCCGTGCAGGGCAAAGACCGCGGCGAGGGCCCGTCGCGCCGGGTGTGCCGCGCAGTCGTACCGTCTCATCCGGCCCAGTGCAGCAGCCGGACCCCGGGTACGGCCAGACCGCCGTGGGCGGGGGAACGGCGGGGGAACACAGTGCCCCACGTGACCGGGGTCTCACCCAGAACCCCTCCCTCCATGTCAAGACCCCGTGGACACCGTGGCGTCGCGCGGCGTACGCTCGGAGGCGCCGGATCTGCTGATTTCAGAGAAACCGCAGGTCAGGCAGTATTCATCAGCAAACGACAATCGTTTACGCAGCGCACTCCGGGGTCGGTGAAAGTCCGAACCGGCGGTTACAGTCCGCGACCCGTCCGCAGCCAGCGGCCGGTTGACCAGGTGAAATTCCTGGACCGACGGTTAAAGTCCGGATGGGAGGCAGTGCGCGGCGGGTACGCATCGGCACATCGTCGCGGCCGGCGCGGGCGGTCCGTCCCTCGTGGGCGTTCCCGACCCCCGCAGTCCGTCCCGGATGTGGTTCCCCGGTGCGGTGCACCCGCTTCTCGTCGTCCCCGACGACGGCCCCGGAGTCCGTGCCCGAAGAGGCAGGAGGACCCCGGTGGCCACCGCTACCGAAGCAGACGCGATGCGACGCGCCATCGCGCTCGCCGCCCGCGGCCTCGGTTCGACCAGCCCCAACCCCGTCGTCGGCTGCGTCGTCCTCGACCCGCAGGGCCGCCCCCTCGGCGAGGGCTGGCACCGGCGGGCCGGCGGGCCGCACGCGGAGGTGGAGGCCCTGCGCGCCGCCGCCGGAGCGGGCCACGACGTGCGCGGCGGCACCGCCGTCGTCACCCTCGAACCCTGCAACCACACCGGTCGCACCGGCCCCTGTGCCCAGGCGCTGATCGACGCCGGGATCGCCCGCGTCGTCTACGCCGTCGCCGACCCCAACCCCGTCGCCACCGGCGGCGCGGCGACCCTCGCCGCCGCGGGCGTGGACACCGAGGGCGGCCTGCTGGCCGACGAGGCCGCGGCGGGCAACGCCGCCTGGCTCACCTCGGTGCTGCACCACCGCCCCTTCGTGGCCTGGAAGTACGCCGCCACCCTCGACGGCCGCAGCGCCGCCGCCGACGGCACCAGCCGCTGGATCACCTCCGCCGAGTCCCGCGCCGACGTGCACCGCCTGCGGGCCGAGGCCGACGCCGTCGTGGTCGGCTCCGGCACCCTGCACGCCGACGACCCGCACCTCGCCGTACGGGGGCGCCCGGACGCCACCCAGCCGCTGCGCGTCGTCGTCGACACCCGCGCCGGCGTCAAACCCGGCGCCCGGGTCCTGGACGAGGCGGCCCGCACCCTCGTCGCCGTCGCCGAGGACGCCGACACCCGGCACCTCGCCGGGCTCGGCACCGTCGAGGTCGTACGGCTGCCCCGCGCCGCGGGCGGGCCGGGCCTCGACGTCACCACCCTGCTGGCCGCCCTGCACGAACGCGGCGTCTGCTCCGTCCTGTTGGAGGGCGGGCCCACCCTCGCCGGGTCCTTCCTGGCGGCCGGCGCCGTCGACCGCGTCGTCGGCTACCTCGCCCCCGCCCTCCTGGGCGCCGGGCCCACCGCCCTCGGCGACGCCGGAATCGGCACCATCGCCCAGGCGTTGCGTCTCGACGTGACCGACGTCGCCCGGCTCGGTCCCGACCTGCGCATCACCGCCACCCCCATCGCCCCCGCCACCGTCCCCGCCACCGAGGAGAGTTGAGCGTGTTCACCGGAATCGTCGAAGAACTGGGTGAGGTCGTCGCCGTCGAACAGCTCGGCGACAGCTCCCGGTTCCGCCTGCGCGGCCCGATCGTCACCGAAGGCGCCAAGCACGGCGACTCGATCGCCGTCAACGGCGTCTGCCTGACCGTCGTCGAGCACGCCGACGGGGAGTTCACCGCGGACGTGATGGCAGAGACCCTCAACCGCTCCAGCCTCGGCGCCCTCGCCCCCGGCTCGCGCGTCAACCTCGAACGCCCCATGGCGCTCGGCGGACGCCTGGGCGGACACCTCGTCCAGGGACACGTGGACGGCACGGGCACCATCACCGAGCGGACCCCCGGCGAGCACTGGGAGATCGTGAAGATCGCCCTGCCGGACGGTCTCGCCCGCTATGTCGTGGAGAAAGGGTCCATCACCGTCGACGGCGTCAGCCTGACCGTCGTCGACGCGGCCGACGACCACTTCACCGTCAGCCTCATCCCCACCACCCTCGACCTGACCACCCTCGGGATCAAGAAGCCCGGCGACCCGGTCAACCTGGAGGTCGACGTCCTCGCCAAGTACGTCGAGCGGCTGCTCGGCCACTCGTCCCGCACCTCCGGGGAGCCCCTCGCATGAGCGCCCTCAACTGGCTGAACGGCGAGGCCTTCACGGTCGCCGGACAGCACGTCATCTGGTCGGACATGATCGGCAACACCGTGGGCCTCATCGCGCTCGCGCTCGGCTGGCGCCGCAACATGTGGACCTGGCCCACGCAGTTGCTCTCCGGCGTCATCCTCGTCGCCGCCTACGCCTCCGCCCACCTCAGCGGCGGCGTCGGCAAGCAACTGCTCGTCATCGGCGTGGCCGTGTGGGGCTGGCGGCAGTGGACGCGCGGCCGGCGCGACGCGCAGGACGGCTCGATAGCCGTGCGCTTCGCCACCTGGCGCGAGCGCGGCCTGCTCCTCGCGGGCACCGCCGTCGGCACCCTCGCCGTGGGCGGGCTGTTCACGGCCGTGCCCCAACTGTCCTGGAACCCCTGGCCGGACGCCTACATTTTCGTCGGCACCCTCACCGCGATGGTCTGCCAGGCCCGTGGATACGTGGAGTTCTGGTTCGCCTGGCTGCTCGTCGACGTCGTCGGCGTGCCGCTCGCGTTCAGCAGCGGCCTGGCGTTCTCCGGTCTTGTCTATGTCGTTTACTTCGCCCTCGTCGTATGGGGCATGCGCGACTGGTGGCTGCGCTCGCGTCGGGCGAGCGTGCCGGCGGCCGCCGTTGCGGAAGGAGTGGCGTGAGCGACGCGCGCGCGGCCGCCGGGCCGCAGACGAAGGTGAAGGCCGCACCTCTGCGCCGCGCGGGCGGAGATGGGGGTGCCCCCGGACGGAGTCCGGGGGAGAACAAAGGAGTAGGCGCATGACCATGTTGCAGAGCTGGACAGTTGCCGACGAGCTCGTGCTGGATCCCGTCGAGCGGGCCATCGCCGACATCGCGGCCGGCCGGCCCGTCGTCGTGGTGGACGACGCGGACCGCGAGAACGAGGGCGATCTCGTCGTCGCCGCCGAGAAGATCACCCCCGAGATCGTGGCCTTCATGATGAGCGAGTGCCGCGGACTGATCTGCGTGCCGCTGGAGGAGCCGGACATCGACCGGCTCGACCTGCCGCAGATGGTCGCGCGCAACACCGAGACGATGGGCACCGCCTTCACCGTCTCCGTCGACGCCGGCCGGGAGCACGGCACCAGCACCGGCATCTCCGCCGCCGACCGTGCCATCACCATCGCGATGCTCGCCGACCCGGCGTCCGTCCCCGGCGACTTCGTCCGTCCCGGTCACGTCTTCCCGCTGCGCGCCAAGCCCGGCGGCGTGCTGGTCCGCCCCGGCCACACCGAGGCCGGCGTCGACCTGGCCCGGCTCGCCGGACTGCGCCCCGCCGCCGCGATCGTGGAGATCGCGGGCGAGGACGGCGCCATGCTGCGGCTGCCCGAGCTGATCCCCTTCGCCCGCCGGCACGGCCTGTCGGTCATCTCCATCGAGGACCTCGTCGCCCACCGCCGCGCCGCCGAACCCGCCGTCCGCCGCGAGGCCACCACCCGGCTGCCCACCGCCTTCGGCGAGTTCCGCGCCCACGGCTACCGCTCCACGGTGGACGGCGTCGAGCACATCGCCCTCGTCGCGGGCGACCTCGGAGACGGAGCGGACGTCCTGGTCCGCGTGCACTCCGAATGCCTCACCGGGGACGTCTTCGGCTCGCTGCGCTGCGACTGCGGGCCCCAACTCCACGCCTCCATGGAGCGGATCGCCGCCGAGGGCCGCGGCGTCGTGCTCTACCTGCGCGGCCACGAGGGGCGCGGCATCGGCCTGCTGCCCAAGCTGCGCGCCTACGAGCTCCAGGAGGACGGGCGTGACACCCTCGACGCCAACCTGGAACTCGGCCTCCCCGCCGACGGCCGCGACTACGCCGTCGGGGCGCGCATCCTCGCCGACCTCGGCGTGCGGTCGCTGCGGCTGCTGACCAACAACCCCGAGAAGACCGCCGCCCTCGTCCGGCACGGCCTCGCCGTCACCGGACGCGAGCCCATGCCCGTACAGGCGGGCGAGCACAACCTCCGGTACCTGCGCACCAAGCGCGACCGGATGGGCCACGACCTGCCCTGGCTCGACGCCGACCCGGTGTCCGCCTGCGGCAACCAGTGAACCGACCAGAACCGAGGAGAGACGTGAGCGGCAAGGGCGCACCCGAACTGAGTGTGAAGAACTGCCAGGACCTGCGAGTGGCCGTGATCGCCGCCCAGTGGCACGAGAAGGCGATGGACGGACTCGTCGACGGCGCCCTGCGGGCCCTGCACGAGTACGGCATCGACGAGCCGACCCTGCTGCGGCTGCCCGGCAGCTGGGAACTGCCGGTCGCCGCCAAGGTCCTGGCCGGCCGCGGCTACGACGCGATCGTCGCCCTCGGCGTCGTCATCCGCGGGGGCACCCCCCACTTCGAGTACGTGTGCCAGGGCGTCACCCAGGGGCTCACGAAGGTGTCCGTCGACACCGGGGTCCCCATCGGCTTCGGCGTGCTGACCTGCGACACCGAGGAGCAGGCCCTGGACCGCGCCGGACTCGAGGGCTCGTCCGAGGACAAGGGCCACGAGGCGGTCACCGCCGCCGTCACCACGGCGTCCGTCCTGCGCTCGGTGTCCGAGCCCTGGCACTGAGCGCCGCGGCGGACCCCGTAGGGTAGGGGGCACCATGGACAGGAAGACGTTCGAGGAGCTCTTCGCCGAGCTCCAGCAGAAGGCCTCCGGCGACCCCGCCGCCTCCCGCACCGCCGAACTGGTGGGCAAGGGCGTGCATGCCATCGGCAAGAAGGTCGTCGAAGAGGCGGCCGAGGTGTGGATGGCCGCCGAGTACGAGGGCGCCGAGGCCACCGCCGAGGAGATCTCCCAGCTCCTCTACCACCTGCAGGTGATGATGATCGCCCGGGGAATCTCCCTGGACGACGTCTACGCCCATCTCTGATCAGCCGATCAGTTCCCCCACACACCACCACCCCAACGCACGAAGGAAACCGACCTCATGCTGCGCATCGCCGTCCCCAACAAGGGTTCTCTCTCCGAGCCTGCGTCGGCGATGCTCCATGAGGCCGGCTACCGCCAGCGCAAGGACCGCAGGGAACTCGTCCTCGTCGACGCCGGGAACGAGGTCGAGTTCTTCTTCCTGCGCCCCCGCGACATCGCCGTCTACGTGGGCTCCGGCAAGCTCGACATCGGCATCACCGGCCGCGACCTGCTGCTCGACTCCGGCTCGCAGGCCGAGGAGATCATGCAGCTCGGCTTCGCCGGCTCCACCTTCCGCTACGCGACCCGCCCGGGCACCGCGAAGGGCGTCGCCGACTTCGGCGGCATGACCATCGCCACCTCCTTCTCCGGCCTGGTCACCAAGCACCTCGCCGACAACGGCGTGGACGCCTCCGTCGTCCACCTCGACGGCGCCGTCGAGACGGCCATCCAGCTCGGCGTCGCCGAGATCATCGCGGACGTCGTGGAGACCGGCACCACCCTGCGCAACGCCGGACTGGAGATCATCGGCGAGCCGATCCTGAAGTCCGAGGCCGTGGTCATCCGGCGCACCGGCGCCCCGGCCGACGACCCCAAGGTGCAGCAGTTCCTGCGCCGCATGCAGGGCGTCCTGGTGGCCCGGCGCTACGTGATGATGGACTACGACATCCGCGTCGAGCACGTCGAGCGCGCCGTCGCCCTCACCCCCGGCCTGGAGTCGCCCACCGTCTCCCCGCTGCACCACGAGGGCTGGGTCGCGGTCCGCTCGATGGTCCCGGCGAAGGACGCCCAGCGGATCATGGACGAGCTGTACGAGCTCGGTGCCCGCGCCATCCTGACCACCGGCATCCACGCCTGCCGCCTCTGACCTCCGGTCCGCACGCACGTATCAGAGCCCGGAGGAGAACACCGTGCCCGAGCTGCCCGTCACCTTCCGCCCGACCCGCACCCGCGTCGTCCTGCTGAGCATCGGCGTCGCGCTGGTCGTCGTGCTCACGGTGGTCTCGCTGATGCTGGAGGCCCTGTCCACCGGGGACCGGATCACCTTCATCACCACCGGGCTGCTCGGCCTCGGCGTGCTCGCCCTGCTCAGCCGTCCCAAGGTGGTCGCCACCCGGGACGGGGTGACCGTGGTGAACCTCACCCGCAGCCGCCGGCTGGCCTGGGCGGAGATCGTCCGCGTGAACCTGCGCAACGGCGACGCCTGGGTGCACCTCGACCTCTCCGACGGCACCAGCCTGCCCGCCATGGGCATCCAGCCCGGTGTCGCCAAGGAGCGGGCGATCGCCGACTTCCGGGCGCTGCGGGCCCTGGTCGAGGCACACGGAACCGGCGCTTCCACGGCCTGACGTGGTCCATCGTCCGGGTTTCTTGATTACTCTGGTCCCTCGGGCACACACGTGCCCGCCCCGACCGGGGTACCTGCGAACCGAGGAGTGACTCCCTCCGGCAATGGACGGATCGTCCTGTAGTACCTGCGCCGCCTCCCCTCGCGAGGCGGCGTCATGAGTGTCACCGTGTCCCTTCTGCTGCTTGCCGCAGCACTGCTCCTGATCCTGGCGAACGGCTTCTTCGTCGCCGCCGAGTTCGGTCTCGTGACCGTCGAGAAGCCGGAGGCCGAGCGGGCCGCGGCGGACGGCGACCCCCGGGCCCGGACCGTGGTCGACTCCCTGCGCGAGCTGTCCTTCCAGCTCTCGGGCACCCAACTGGGCATCACCATCACCTCCTTGGCGGTCGGCATGCTGGCCGAGCCCGCGCTCGGCCGGCTGCTCGCCGGGCCGGTCACCGCGGCCGGACTGCCGGCCGGTGCCGCCTCCGGCGTCGCCGTCGTGGCGGGCATGCTGGTCGCCTCCGCGGTGCAGATGGTCGTCGGCGAGCTCGTGCCCAAGAACTGGGCCGTCTCCCGGCCGCTGCAGGTCGCCCGCTTCGTGGCCGGCCCGCAGAGCGTCTTCACCCATCTCTTCCGGCCCGTGATCACCCTGCTCGACACGGTCGCCAACCGTCTCGTCCGGGCGCTGGGCGTCGAGCCCGCCGAGGAGCTCGCCTCCGCCCGCACCCCCGGCGAACTCGTCTCGCTCGCGCGGCACTCGGCCCGGGCCGGTGCCCTGGAGCAGGACACCGCCGACCTGTTCGTGCGCACCCTGTCGCTGGGCGACCTCACCGCCCAGCACGTGATGACCCCCCGGGTGAAGGTCAGCGCCCTGCAGTCGACCGCGACCGCCGAGGACGTACTCAACCTCACCCGCGCCACCGGCCTCTCGCGCTTCCCCGTCTACCGGGAGCGGCTGGACGAGGTCGTCGGCATGGTGCACCTCAAGGACGCCCTCGCGGTGCCCCGGCCCGACCGCGGGCGCACGCCCGTGGGGCGGATCGCGGTGTCCCCCATGCTCGTCCCCGAGACCCTGCCGGTGCAGCCGCTGCTGGAGCAGCTGCGCAGCGAGCAGCCGATAGCCGTGGTCGTCGACGAGTACGGCGGCACGGCCGGCGTGGTCACCCTGGAGGACATCGTCGAGGAACTCGTCGGAGAGGTCCGCGACGAGCACGACGCGCTGGACGCCGACCGGCCCGAACTGGCGCCCGTCGTCTGCGAGGACGGCCGCTCCGCCTGGGACGCGGACGGCGGCTGCCGGGTCGACACGCTGCGGCGCATCGGACTGGAGGCGCCCGACGGCCCGTACGAGACCGTCGCCGGACTCGTCGCCGAGCTGCTGGGGCGGATCCCCGTGCCCGGGGACGCCGCGGAACTGCCCGGCTGGCGGCTGTCGGTGCGGCGCGTGGGCCACCACCGGGCCGAGCGCGTGCGGATCGTGCGCACCGGCAGCACCCCGGGGGACGTCCGATGAGCGTGCTGCAACTCTTCTTCGCCGGCGTGCTGGTGCTGGCCAACGGATTCTTCGTGGGCGCCGAGTTCGCGCTCGTGTCCGTGCGGCGCAGCCAGATCGAGCCGAAGGCGGCCGAGGGTTCGGGCCGTGCCCGCACGGTGCTGACCGGGCTGGAGAACCTGCCGCAGATGATGGCCGCCGCCCAGTTCGGCATCACCGTGTGCTCGCTGACCCTCGGTGCGGTCGCCGAGCCGACGGTGGCGGCGCTGCTGGAGCCGGTCTTCCACGCGGTGGGGCTGCCCGACCAGCTGGTGCATCCGCTGGGCTACGTCATCGCCCTCGCCCTGGTGGTGTTCTTCCACCTGGTGATCGGCGAGATGGTGCCGAAGAACCTCGCGATGTCCGCACCGGACCGGGCCGCGCTGTGGCTGGGCCCGGGGCTGGTCGCCTTCGAACGGGTGTGCCGGCCGGTCACCCGGCTGCTGGGCGCCTGTGCGCACGGCGTGCTGCGGCTGTTCCGGGTCGAGCCCAAGGACGAGGTCGAGGCGGTGTTCACCAGTGAGCAGCTGACGCACCTCGTGGAGGACTCGCGGCAGGCCGGACTGCTGGACTCCGCCGAGCAGGAGCGGCTGGAGGACGCGCTGGAACTGGGCAGCCGGCCGGTGACCGACGTGCTGCTGGACCCCGCGACGCTGGTGACCGTCGACCCGTCGGTCACCCCCCGGCAGGTCGAGGAGCTGACCGTACGGACCGGGTACTCCCGGTTCCCCGTGTGCGCGTCGCCCGGCGGGTCCTTCATGGGCTATCTGCACGTCAAGGACGTACTGGACCTGGAGGACCGGGAACGGGCCGTCCCGCAGCACGTGTGGCGGCGGGTGGAGACCGTACGGGCCGAACTGCCGCTGGACGATGCGCTGACGGTGATGCGGAGGGCTGCCGCCCATCTGGCCGCCGTCACCGATGCGTCGGGGCGCGTGCTGGGGCTCGTCGCCCTGGAGGACGTGCTGGAGATGCTCGTCGGCGAGGTGCGGGATCCGGCGCACCGGGGCGCGCCGGTTGCGGCACAGGTGCCGCGTGCTCCGCAGGAGCAGGAGGTACTGGCGGGCTGACGGTTGTTGCCCCGTCGGCGCCCGGCCAGCGCCCCGTAAGGGGCGCGGGGAACTGCGCGATCAGCCACGACGCGCCTGCAGTCGAGGTGCTCGGGGCTACGCCCCGGACCTCTGCGGTGGTGCGTTCGGCTGCGGGCCGGTGGGGGCTGGTCGCGCAGTTCCCCGCGCCCCTTACGGGGCGCCTGGTCGCGCCCACGCGGCGGAGCCGCATATGTGGACAGCCCCGCGCCCCTTACGGGGCGCCCACGGGGCGAGGAACCCTACTGCGGGTCCTGGGGGTCCCTCGTCTCGCGGCGGGTGACTCCCCAGCCGGGGCCCGAGAGGACCTCGCCGTAGGCCTGCATCAGGTCCGGGAGGCGGAGGGTGGCCAGGTCGTCGCGGGTGGGGGTGCCGGGGTAGCAGGACAGGCGCAGGTCGCGGTAGGCGCAGCTCTTCTCGTAGAGGGTGCGCAGGAAACGGCCGTTGCCCAGTTCGTCGATCCAGCCCTGCTCGACCACGTGCGCGCTGATGCTGCGCAGTTCCTCCAGCGCCTCCTCGTCCCAGGCGTCGCCGTTCTCCCCGGCCAGGACCTCGCCGATGCTGGTGAGTTCGGCGGGGCGGTAGCTGGGGAAGTCGACGCGCGTGGTGAAGCGGGAGCCCAGGCCGGGGTTGGCGGCCAGCAGGCGGTCCATGCCCTCGGGGTAGCCGGCCAGGATGACGACCAGGCGGTCGCGGTTGTCCTCGGCGCGCTTGAGTAGCACCTGCAGCGCCTCGTCGCCGTAGGCGTCGCCCTTGCTGTAGCCGGAGTTGGAGAGGCTGTAGGCCTCGTCGACGAAGAGCACGCCGCCGAGCGCGGAGTCGATCAGTTCGTTGGCCTTCACGGCCGTCTGCCCGAGGAACTCGCCCACCAGGTCCGCCCGCTGGGCCTCGACCAGGTGGTCGCCGCCGAGCAGGCCGAGCGCGTAGAAGACCCGGCCGAGGATCCGGGCGACGGTGGTCTTGCCGGTGCCCGAGGGGCCGGAGAAGACGAAGTGCCGCTTGGGGGGCTGGACGGGCAGGCCCTGCCCGGCGCGCAGCCGTGCCATGTGCAGTTGTGCGGACAGCGCCCGCACCTGCCGTTTGACCGGCTCCAGCCCGACCATCCGCTCCAGTTCGGCGAGCGCCTTGGCCAGCAGGACGGGGTCGGAGCGCCCGGGCAGCGGCTGGGGGAGCGGCTGGGCGGGCACCCGGAACTTCTCGCGCACGCCGTCGGCGTCGACCGGTGCGGTGCCGGTGGGCTCGGGGTCCGTGCCCGTGAGGAGGTCGCGGTCGTCGAGGGGGCCGGGGGAGGTGCGGCCGCCCGGGCCGTACTGGCCGGCCTGCCCCGCCGGGGGGCCCGCCGGGCCGGGCGGCGGGTCGGCCTCCGGCGGGGGGCTGCCGCCGAGGGGGACGGTCGGGAGGCCCAGGTGATCGTCCAGCCCGTCCGCGTCGGCGATGGCGGTCAGCCGGGCCGCGGTGTCCATGAAGGACGGGTCCACCCGGTGGACCGCCCGGTAGAGCGGCAGGGCGGCGGCGCTGCGGCCGGTGCCCTCGTGCGCCCGGGCGAGCCAGTAGCGCAGCTCCTTGCGCTGCGGCTGCTCGCTGCGGCAGCGCATCAGCGCGGCGGCGAGCAGCGGCTCGGCCTGCCCGTACATCTCCAGCCGCACCCGTGCCATGCCGCCGAACAGCCCGGCCTCGATGCCCAGCAGGGCGTCGTCCAGCAGGGGTTCGGTGTGCCGGACGAGCTGGTCCCAGTCCTTGACCAGGTAGGAGCGGCACGCGTGCAGGAAGCGCACCTGGACGTCGGTCTCGGCCGGGGGGCAGCCTGCCAGCGCCCGGTCCAGCTCGGGGACGTGCCGGCCGTCGAGCCAGTGCGAGGCGTGGGCGAGCAGCAGGTCGCGGTTGTTCTCCAGTACCGGCTGGACCCACCAGCCCAGCCAGTACCAGGAGTTCAGCGGGCGCCGGTGCCGGGCGCGCTGTTCGCCGAACCTGTCCCGGTGCCGGTACATCCGCAGCAGCGCCGTGGTGGTGTCGGCGCGCAGCGCGTGCAGCCCGAGCCAGGCGTCGGCCATGCCGGGATCGATGCGGACCGCCGTCCGGAACTCCTCCTCCGCCTGCGCGTAGGCGCCCATCGTGTAGGCGTCGACGGCGCGCAGCCAGGCGAGATCGGCCGGGGCGGGCGGGCCCTGCATCCCGAGATCCATCACGTCCCCCACAAACCTGCCCCCGTAGCGTGCTGCCGGGCGAGTGCCTGGCCGCGCCTTTCCGAACCGCTGTGCTGTGGACGGGAGTTGACCAGCGCTCTCGGCACACCCGGCAACAGGTCCCGCGGGGTGCCCGCCGGAGGGTGCGCCGCCTCGCATCGTACCTGCGCGGCCGGGATCGGCCGAAGGGTGCGGGGAGCGCAGTTCACGGCGCACGGGTGATCAGGGGGCGGACGGAAGAGCGATCCGCGGAACGGTCACCCAGGGTGACCCGGCGGGGTGGGGCAAGGGGGCAAAGGGCCCAAATCGCGGGCGTGGCGGGCAGTACGAAGCCCCCGATCACGGGGGAACAACCGGGGGCTTCGTGTCCGCAAGCGGCCCTCGGGGGCCGCACATTGAGAACGTAAGTCCTGTACGGCCCCTGGGTCAAGCCGAGTTGGGGGAGTCGGCGGGGAATCGCACACCGCCGGGGAGGGGTGGGGCGGGGGATCGTCACCGAACGTGAGGACAGGGGGAGTTCAGGCGCTGGCCATGGGTCCCGGCAGCAACTCGTACCCCTCGGTGCACTGCAGCACCAGGAGTTCGGCATACGGGCGCGAGGGGTCGGCCGCGAAATGCCTGCGCTCCGCTCGCTTCCAGCCGTCCCAGAATTCTGCCTGTGCGGGGCCGTCACGGAGTTGACCCCGGGCCCAGGAGCCCTCGTGGTGCAGCTCCATCCACAACAGGCAGGCGAGATGGGGCCGCAGGGCGCTGCGGCCTGCGCCGACGCCCTCGACGATCACCACGGGCTCGGGGGTGAGCACATGCTCCGGTCCGGCGAAGCGGCGGGCCGTCCAGTCGTAGGCGCGGTAGTGCGCCGGCTCGCCGCGGGAGAGCGGGGCGAGGATTCCGTCCCGGAGCCGGTCCGTCCAGGCGAAGAGCTCGTCGTGGGTGGCGAGGTCGTCCAGGTGCAGGACGGGGGCGCCGCCCAGGGCGGCGGCCAGCCGCGCGGCGAAGGTCGTCTTGCCGGAGCCGGCGTGGCCGTCGACGGCCACGAGGCGGACGGGGCCGAGGGAGGGGGGCAGGGCCCGGAGCCGGCGGGCGAGGGCGGGGAGCGGGTCGTTCACCGGGTCACCCTACGGGTGCGGTGCGCCCCGTCAGGGGCGCGGGGAACTGCGCGATCGGCCACGATGCGCCTGCAGTCGGGGTTCTCGGGGCTTCGCCCCGGACCCCTGGGGTGGTGCGTCGGCTGCGGGCCGGTGGGGGCTGGTCGCGCCCACGCGGCGGAGCCCCCGCCCCTTCGGGGCGCCCCGGTGTCGCTTACACGGGCCGTACGGCCCGATTGGTGGACCGTGGCGCAGGGGAAAGAAACCCCCGCATGCGACCCACGTCCGACTTCCCACGACTGGGGGCCCACCCGACATGTCCAGCAGAGCCACACCCCGCCGCACCGTGCTCGCCGCCGCTCTCGCCCTCGCCGCCGCGAGCACGCCCGTCGCCACCGCCGCGCCGCGCGCGGAGGCCTCCGTCGACTACCGGGCCTGGACCACCTACCCCCAGTGGGCCGGCGGCAGAGGGGCCGGCACCCGGGTGCTCGGCGACGGGCGCCCGGGGCTGTGCATCGCCCACGCCCTCGGCACCCGCACGTACACGGACCCGCACACCCACGTCACGTCGGAGTGGGAGTACGCCACCTGGAGCTCCCCCGTCCACACGCTCCCCGCTCCCGCCACCGAGATCGTCGTCTCCTGGAACGCCCACGCCCCGGCCGGCACCTGGCTCCAGGCCGAGGTGCGCGCCGCCTACGACGACCGCACGCGGACGCCCTGGTACGTCATGGGCCGCTGGACGGCGGGCGACGGGACCGGCGACATCCGGCGCACCTCCGTCGACGGGCAGAGCGACGGGAAGAGCGGCGTCTCGACCGACACCCTCGCCGTCGGCGCCCCGGCGAGCGGTGTGCGCCTGGTGTCCTACGAGCTCCGGCTCACCCTGTACCGCAGGCCCGGCACCGCGCTGACGCCCACCGTCTGGCGGCTCGGCGCCATGGCGTCCGCGGTCCCGGACCGCTTCACCGTCCCGGCCTCCCGGCCGGGCGAGGGCGCGGGGCACCGGCTGACCGTGCCGCGCTACTCGCAGGAGATCCACAAGGGGCAGTACCCGCAGTACGACAACGGCGGGGAGGCCTGGTGCAGCCCCACCTCCTCGCAGATGGTCCTCGAGTACTGGGGACGCAGGCCGACGCACCGGGACCTCGCCTGGGTCGACCCCTCCTACGCGGATCCCCAGGTCTGCCACGCGGCCCGGTTCACCTACGACTACCAGTACCAGGGCTGCGGCAACTGGCCGTTCAACGCCGCCTACGCGGCCACGTACCACGACATGCAGGCCGTGATCACCCGGCTGCGCACGCTGAACGAGGCCGAGCGGCTGGTGCGGGCGGGGATCCCCGTCATCACCTCGCAGTCCTTCCTCGCCTCCGAGCTCGACGGCGCGGGCTACGGCACGGCCGGCCACCTGATGTGCGTGACCGGATTCACGCGGTCCGGGGACGTGGTCGTCCACGACCCGGCGGCGAAGTCCGACGCCGAGGTGGAACGGGTCTATCAGCGGCGGCAGTTCGAGACCATCTGGCTGAGGACGAAGCGCCGCAACGCCCAGGGGCAGGTCAAGAGCGGTTCCGGCGGCGTCTGCTACCTCTACTTCCCGACCCGGGTCTCCCCGGCCCAGCGGCGTGCGCTGGCATCGGTGGGGGTGCGCTGAGCGGAAGCGGCGCGGCACCCTCCGGGGGAGGGTGCCGTTCCGATCCGGGACCCCGGAGGTATTGCGCATCGGGTCTTTATGTGATCATTTATTTGCGATCATTGCTTGCAGCGGCCAACGATGCTGCCGATAGCGTGATCGTTTGTGCAGAAACGGGCGCAGGAGGCGGAAGGTGCACAGTGGCCGAATGCGGATCGCTCATTTCCGTTTGGCACTTCCCTTCGAACGTGCGATCAGTAGCCTCCTGTCATCACCCCTCCGATGAGCTGGAGAGACAGTCTGATGGAGCGCCGTCCGACCGGTCCGAACCGCACAACCGGTTTGCTCTTGGGTGACCGGACCGGGCACGACGACCGGCTCCGGCGCTTCGCCGCGATCTGGAGCCGTGCGCTCCACCCGACCGCGGAGACCTCCCTGACCCGCGCCGAGTTCGAGAACCAGCTGCTGCCCCTGGCGGCCACGCTGCGCGATGCGCTGCACGCGCGCGTCTTCGACCCCCGGCCCGCCACCGGGGTCGGCACCGCGCTCGTCCGGGCGCAGTGCACCGACCCCGAGGTGCTGCCGCTCGTCCTCGGCGTCATCGACGCCTACCTCGTGCTGTACTGCCCGCCGGGCCCCGCCGTCTCCCCCGAGGAGAGCCGCGCCCGCTGCGCCCGGCTGCAGCACGCCGTCGCCGCCGGCTTCGCGCGCGCCCTGCACGAGCACACCGTCGCCGAGCAGCAGGC
This sequence comes from Streptoverticillium reticulum, assembly GCF_047456005.1. Taxonomy (NCBI): domain Bacteria; kingdom Bacillati; phylum Actinomycetota; class Actinomycetes; order Kitasatosporales; family Streptomycetaceae; genus Streptomyces; species Streptoverticillium reticulum. The sequence goes on from NZ_CP179755.1 coordinate 6,787,535, forward strand.
CGCCGCCCGCCTCGCCCGGGCCGAGGCCGAACAGGCCCTGCGGTCCAGCGAGGCCCGCTTCCGCGCGGTGTTCGAGGGAGCGGCCGTCGGCGTCGGCATCGCGGACGTCGACGGCCGCATCATGGACGTCAACGACGCGCTGATCCGCATGTTCGGCGGCCTGGAGCAGGAGGTGACCGGCCGCAACGTCGGCGAGCTGGTGCACCCCGACGACGGGCCCGGCATCTGGGGCCTGTACCGCGAACTCGTGCGCGGCGACCGCGACTACTACCGCGTCGAGAAGCCCTACTACCGCGGCGACGGCAGCGTGCTGTGGACCGACATGTCCGTCGCCCTGCTGCGCGACGCGGCGGGCCGGCCGCAGTACCAGCTCGCGCTCATGGAGGACATCACCGAACGCCGCATGCTGCACGAGCGGTTGCGGTACGAGGCCACCCACGACGTCCTCACCGGGCTGCCCAACCGCGCCCTGTTCTTCGAACGCCTCGACCGGGCCCTGGAGAGCGGCGCGGAGGACGCCCGCTTCGGGCTGTGCTACCTCGACATCGACGGCTTCAAGGCCGTCAACGACAGCCTCGGCCACGCCGTCGGCGACCGGCTGCTCGTCGCCGTCGCCGACCGGCTGCGCTCCTGCGTCTGCGGCCCCGGGGAGCTCGTGGCGCGCCTGGGCGGCGACGAGTTCGTGGCCCTGACCGCGGGCCCCGCCGCGGACACCGACGCCGCGGCCCTCGCCCGGCGGATGCTCGCCGCGCTCTCCGGCCCCGTGACCGTGGACGGCCGGGACCTGGCCGTGCGCGCCAGCATCGGCATCGTCACCGGCGCCGCGGGCGAGTCCGGCGCCGCCGAGGTGCTGCGCAGCGCCGACATCACCATGTACCGGGCCAAGGCGGCCGGCGGCAACCGCTACGAGACCGCCGACGCCGACTCCGACGCCCGCGCCATCGCCCGGCACAGCCTCACCAACCGCCTGCCCGCCGCGTTCGACAACGGCGAGTTCTTCATCGAGTACCAGCCGCTGGTCCGCCTCGACGACGGCACCGTGCGCGGTGCCGAGGCCCTGGTCCGCTGGCTGCACCCGGTCCACGGGGTGCTGGGGCCCGACCAGTTCATCCCGCTCGCCGAGAGCACGGGCCTGATCGTGCCGCTGGGCCGCTGGGTGCTGGAGCAGGCCGCCCGGCAGGCCCGCGCGTGGGGCGGCACGGGGGACGGGCGCGCGCCGCTGCGGGTCAACGTCAACCTCTCGCCCTCCCAGCTGCGCTGCCCCACGCTCGTCGCCGACACCGTCGCCGTCCTCGACGACGCCGGGCTCGACCCCTCGGCCCTGTGCCTGGAGGTCACCGAGAACGCCCTCATCGGGGCCGACGAGGAGGAGCTGCACACCCTGCGCCGGCTCGCCGACCTCGGTGTCGACATCGCCCTCGACGACTTCGGCACCGGCTACTCCAACCTCTCCTACCTCCGCCGGCTGCCCGTCAGCACCCTCAAGCTCGACCGCTCCTTCACCCGTGGCATGCAGCAGGCGCCGGCCGATCCCGTCGACGTGAAGATCGTCGAGGGCATCGTCTCCCTCGCCCACACGCTCGACCTGTCGGTGACCGTCGAGGGCGTGGAGACCGGCACCCAGGCCGAGCACCTGCGGTCGCTGGGCTGCGACACCGCGCAGGGCTGGTACTACGCGCGCCCCGGGCCGCCGGAGCGGCTGCACACGCTGTCGTTGGCCGACGTTGCGTCCTAGGGCTTCGTGCCCCGTAAGGGGCGCGGGGAACTGCGCGACCAGCCACCGACGGCCTGTAGTCGACGCACTACCCCTGGGGTCCGGGGCGAAGCCCCGAGAACGTCGAGTGCGGGCGCGTCGTGGCTGGTCGCGCCCACGCGGCGGAGCCGCATATCGACACTGCCCCGCGCCCCTTACGGGGCGCCCACCCTTACGGGGCGTCCGCCCCGTCCAGCAGTCGCGCCTCCTCGTCCGTCAGCAGCCGTGACCGGATGAGGAAGCGCACCCCCTCGGGTGCCTCCAGCGAGAAGCCGCTGCCGCGCCCCGGCACCACGTCCACCGTGAGGTGGGTGTGGCGCCAGCGCTCGAACTGCTCGGCCGACATCCAGAAGCCGGTCGGCTCGGCCACGCCCTCGACGGCCAGCTCCGCGAGCAGCACGTCGGAGCCGCCGGTGCGGAACTCGCCGCGCGGGTAGCACATCGGCGAACTGCCGTCGCAGCAGCCGCCGGACTGGTGGAACATCAGCGGGCCGTGCTGCGCGCGCAGATGGCGGAGCACCTCGGCCGCCGCCGGGGTGATCGCTATGCGGGCGGCCTGCGGCCGGCCGGGCGGGTGCGGTGACACGGCATGCGCCTCCTCGGTGCGGTTCCGGGTGCGTTGCCCCGTAAGGGGCGCGGGGAACTGCGCGATCAGCCACGATGCGCCCGCAGTCGAGGTACCGGGGTGGTGCGTCGTCTGCGGGCCGTCGGTGGCTGGTCGCGCCCACGCGGCGGAGCCGCATATGTCAACAGCCCCGCGCCCCTTACGGGGCAACGCACAAGCCTGCACCGCCCGGCCCCGGAGCGCCAGAGGCGCACGCGTCACTGCACCGCGTACAGCCCGTCCAGTTCCGCGGCGCGCAGCGCCCGGTAGTCGGCCTCGATCTGCCCGGGGTCGTCGTGCAGCAGGTAGCAGACGCCCGGCGAGGTGGCCGAGTCCACGGTCGGTGCCAGCACGTCGCCGACGCCCACGCCCAGTTGGAGCCCCGCGAACGACTCCAGCTCCCGGATCCGCCCGAAGCCCGACAGGGAGGTGACCCGGCCGGAGACGGGCGAGATCAGCGACACGTAGCGCAGGTGCGTCTTGAGCTCGGCGGGCCGGTCGGCCCAAGTCCGGAATCCGGCGGGGTCCGACAGCGCCTCGGCGGTGAGGTCCACGTGGTTGGTGCCGAAGCAGCGGTCGACGACGTCGGGCAGGATCGACCCGGCCAGCCGCGCCCCGCACTCGACGAGCACCGGCCCGTGCCCGGTCAGCATGATCTCCGAGTGCGCCGGGCCGTGCCGCACGCCGAGCGCGTCCAGGACGCCGAGCAGATAGGGGCGGATCAGCCGGGCCGCCGGATCGTCGTCGGACAGCGGCTCCTCGTAGTCGTAGACGGCCGCACCGCCCCGCCCCGGGCGCTTGTGGTAGCGCCAGATCTCCGCGATGTGGTGCCGGCCGTCCACGCTCACGGAGTTGGCGAAGTACTCGGTGCCCGCCAGGAACTCCTGGACGACCACGGTCCTGTTGGCCGCCCCCATCAGGTTGGAGGAGCCCAGGATGCGGGAGAACGCCGTGCACATCTCGACCGTGTTGGAGCAGAAGAACACGTTGTCCGTGCCCGCGCTGTCGGCGGGCTTGACCACCAGCGGCCACCGGTCGTAGGCCTCGGCCCAGGCGCGGGCCGCCTCGAACCGGTGGGTGCGCAGGGTGTCCGGCGCCCGCAGGCCGTGTCCGCGCACGGCCATGGCCATCTCGTACTTGTCCCGCCGGACCCGCCCCGCGTCGACGGCGTTGCCGGGCACGCCCAGCCGGTGGGCCAGGGCGTCGGCGAGGTCGACGCCGGTCTCGGCCCCGGCCACCACGAACGCCGGTCCCCGCCGGGCGAGTTCGGCCACGAGCCCGTCGAGGTCGCCCCGGTGCACCAGGGCGTCCTCGGGGGCGAACGCACCGGACGGGAAGGTCCGCAGGTAGAACCCGGGAACGGCCTCCGAGCTCTGGACGTGGGTGCAGCCCACGCCGCGCCGCGCCAGCGCGGCCGGCAGGTACCTCCCCGTCGAGAACGCATCAACGATCACGCAGTGCATGTGTGCTGTCACCTGTGCTGTCACCCTTCTCCTGTACCACCGTCGGCCGTCGTTCTCCGCGCCGCGCCAGCAGGCCCGTGCCGATGAGTGCAGTGATCACCGCGATGCCCACGGCGGAGGACGGGGAGAAGGACAGCCGTGGATCGGCCATCTGCAGCAGCAGGGTCATGGCCGGAGCCAGCGAAATGATCATCGAGGCGGTCATCGGGGTCACCCGGCGTACCCCCAGCTGCACCAGATACGCCGGAACGGCCACCCCGATCACCGCGACCACCAGACCCGGCGTCACCGCCCGCGGCAGCTCGCCGGCCCCGCCCGTCCCGGCCAGCACCCAGCCGCCCACCGCCACCGCGCCGAACCGCAGCCCCAGCACCGTGGGCACGTCCAGGCCGGACGCGCCCAGTCGCGCGGAGAAGACCACGTTCGCCGCGGACGCGGCACCCGAGACCACCGCCGCCAGCACCCCCAGCAGCATGGGCGCCAGCTCCTGCGCGCCCACCCCGCTGCGGCCGGCCAGCGACATCCACACCAGCACCACGAGCGTCGCCAGGATCCCGCACGAGGACACGACCTCGCCCGGCAGCACCCGGTCCCGCCGCCACCACACCGCCTGCAGCACCACGGTGCAGGCCGGGCCGACGGCGATCGACACGACGTTGGCGATCGCGGGCTCCATCAGCTTGAGCGCGTAGAGCAGGGTCAGCCAGGTGACGGCCGTGGAGAGGTTGAGCACGGCCAGGTCCCTGCCGTGCTCGCGCACCACCGCCACCAGCCGCGTCCACCGCAGCCGGACCAGCGCGGCGGTGCAGAAGACCGCGCCCGTGGCGGTGAAGGCCACGGCGGCCACACTGCCCGGGTCCACCCGCTGCAGCCGGTCGCCCGCGAACACGTCCACCAGCGCCGAGAGCGCACTGAACACGAACAGCGGTACCACACCGCCTCCTTCCCGCCCCCGATAGAACCCGGTCAGGCCCGGTCAGGCCCGGTCAGACCCCGGCGCGGGGCCGGGGCCCGAACACCGCGGAACCGACCCGCACCATCGTCGCGCCCTCGGCGACGGCCGCCCCGAAGTCCGCGCTCATGCCCATGCTCACCTCGGCCAGGCCGTGTTCGGCCGCCAGTGACCGCAACAGCCGGAAGTGCGGCACCGGATCCTCCCCGGCGGGCGGGATGCACATCAGCCCGGTGAGCGGCAGTTCGCACACGTCCCGGCACTCCTTCACCAGGGCCGCCAGCGCATCGGGCGCGACCCCGCCCTTCTGTGCCTCTGCGCCGGTGTCCACCTGGATCAGACAGCGCGGCCGGCGGCCCGTGCGGTCCATGGCCGCGGCCAGGCCCGCCGCCAGCCGCGGCCGGTCGACGGAGTGGATGACGTCGAACAGACCGACCGCGGCCGCGGCCTTGTTGGTCTGCAGCGAACCGATCAGATGCAGCTCGGCATCCGGATAACGCTCGCGCAGCGCGGGCCACTTGGTCTGCGCCTCCTGCACCCGGCTCTCCCCGAAGCGCCGGTGCCCGGTCGCCAGCACGTCGAGGACGGCCGCCTCCGGATGGAACTTGCTCACGGCGATCAGCGCGACGTCGTCCGCCGGCCGCCCTGCCCGTTCGCAGGCCTCCCGCAGCCGCCCGGCCACCGCGGTGAGCCGCTCTCCCGGCCCCGTCACGGCGTGCGCTCCCCGGCGGCCTCGTAGTCGCGGTACTTGCCGTCCCAGATGCTGAAGTACTTCCAGGCCGCGTCGAACAGCACGGTGACCACGACCTGTTCCGGCGGCAGCGTGCGCGCCAGGCGCTGCGCGGCGAAGATGTTGCCGCCCGCCGTGGGGCCGGTGAACAGGCCCTCCTCGGCGATCAGGCGCTTCATCGTCGTCCAGCCGTCGTCGCCCGTGATCAGCTCGACCTCGTCGACCAGCTCCTCGCGGAGGTTGGACGGCACCTTGCCCGGCCCCAGCCCCATCATGTTGTGCGCGTGGTGCTCGAAGGGCAGGCCCTTGCGCTTGGCGTAGAGAGCGGCCGAACGGTCCACCTCCACCGCGGTGGTGACGATGTCCGGGTACTCGGCCTTGAGGACGTCGGCGATGCCGGTGAAGGTGCCGCCCGTGCCGACGGAGCAGATGAAGTGGTCCGGCACGAGCCCGCGTTCCGTCATCCCGGCGACGATCTCGGTGCCGCAACTGCGCCAGGACCGCCAGTTCAGCTCGTTGGTCGACTGGTCGAGGAAGTGGCTGCCGGGGTGGTCCGCGACGTACTGCCGCGCGGTGTCCTCGCTCTCCAGGAGGAAGCCGTCCTGCGAGGTCTCGATGACGGTGGCGCCGAACGTCTCGATCTGCTTGCGGCGTTCCTCGGTCATGCCGGCCGGCATGATGATGGCGATCTTGTACCCGCGGTCCCTGCCGACGCGGGAGAGCGCGGCCCCGCCGTTCCCGGTGGAGCATTCGACGAGGGTCATGCCGGGGCTGATCCGGCCCTGCTTCTCCAGCTCGTCGAGCATGTAGGAGAACACGCGGTCCTTGTGGCTCCCGGTGGGGTTCATGAACTCGCACTTGGCGAAGATCCGGGCGGCTCCCGGCTCCGCGAGGTGCGTCAGCTCGTGGAGTTCGGTGGGCTTGACCGGCCCCTGGCGGCTGGGCATGGGCTTGGGCTCTCCTTCGGCGGTTCGGTGGGGACGCGGGAGTGACGGTGCGTCAGTCGAGCACGTAGGCGCGCTGGGAGACCTCGTCCACTGCGATCTTCACGAGCGTCCGGACATCGATGCCGAAGCGCTCCTCGACCTTCTCCCGGCCGCCGTTCTGGGGCTTCTCCACGGCGACGAGCACCTCGGAGACCGTGGCGCCCGCGGCCTGCACGGCCTCGACCAGGGCGATGAGCGTGCCGCCGGTGCTGATCGTGTCGTCGACGATCGTCACGCGGTCGCCCGGCTCGATGCCGTTGACGTAGAGCGTTCCGCTGAAGTACTCGCTGTCGATGGGCACCGGGATGGAGCTGTGCCCGACGTCGTAGGTGTACCAGCGGGCCACCGCGAGCGGGAGGCCGACCGCGAGGGAGACGGCACCGCCGAGGATCGCGCCCTTGTCCTCCTCGACGAGGATCTTGTCGCTGTCGAACTTCCCGAGTTCCACGAGCCGTTCGGAAGCCTCCCGGAGGACCTCCGGGCGCAGCGCGGGTATCTGGTCGGTGAATTCGTTGACCGTCGTGCGGTGCCTTCCGGAACGGACCGTGGGGGCATCCTGATAGACCTGCTCGAGCAGCATGCGCACTCTTCTTTCGGCTCTTTCGGCACGGGGCTCTTCGGTACGGGGTGAAGAGTGATTCTTCTACCGCCCCGTGGCTGCCGAATGCGCGCTGCCCGTGCGCAAGCCGCCCGCATGGCAATGAACCGGCCCCTGACCTGCGGCAGTTGGAGAAAAGCCGCGGTCAGGGGCCGGTCGATAGTCTGTCAGGTCCGGCGGAATTGCCTCCCGGGCAAGGAGGTCAGGCCTCCTCGCCCTGTTCGTTCGTGCCGCCGGGCGGGTGGGGAGGCCGGGGCGGGGCCGGAGGTGCGGGCGGTGCATGCGGTGCGGGCGGCGCCGGGGGCGGTGGTGCCGCGGGTGCCGGCTTCGCGGCCGCCCCCGTCAGATAGGCGGAGACCACCACGTTGGCCGCGTACTCGTGGTGGGCACGGTCGTAGGCGCCGCCGCAGGTGATCAGGCGCAGCTCGGCGCGGCCGGGGTCGTGCGGCCCGTAGACCTTGTCGTCGTCGAAGTGGTCCTTGTCGACGAGCGCGACGTCCTCCACGGTGAACCGGGCGGTGGTGCCGTCGTTGCGGGTCACCGTGATCGCGCTGCCGGGCTTGAGGAAGCGGATCTCGTAGAAGACCGCCGGTGCCTTGTCGGTGTCCACGTGCCCGACCAGGATGGCGGCGCCCTCACTGCCCGGCTGCGGACCGCCCTGGTACCAGGACACGGAGTTGGGCCTGTCGAACGGAGGCGTCTCGACCCCGCCGCGCGGGTCGAGGCCGTGGCCCTCGATGGGGGCCGTCAGGCCGATGGCGTCGATCGCCAGCTGTTGGGGGCCCGCCCCCGGCAACGGTCCGTGTGCCGGGGGCAGGCCGGTGCGCGCGGGGGAGCGGGCCGCGGCGGCGTCACCGGTCCGCGGAGCCGGGGATATCGGCTCCTCGGCGATGTCATGGCCGCGTAGCCACAGGGCCAGCAGCAGTGCCGTCCAGGCTGCTCCGGTCAGCAGGCGGCCGAAACCGCCTGTGCGCGCTTCTGACATGGTGCCGGTTCGCTTCCCGTCACCGCTTCGCCGCGGCGCGGCGGCGGTTCCAGATCAGACCACCGGCCAGGGCCACCGTGGCGCCGCCCGCGAGGACGAGCGTCGAGGCGTCGGGAGAGGACTCCGCGGCCGGGGTGATGGCGGTGGCGCCGCCGCCCGCGTGGTTGTGACCGTGCGGACGGCTGTTGTCCCGACCGTGGTCGTGGTCGCGGCCGTGATCCCGGCCGTGGTCGCGACCGTGGTCCTCACCGCGGCCGTGGTCGTGGTCCCGGCCGTGGTCCTCGCCACGTCCGTGGTCCTCACCGCGACCGTGGTCGTGGTCGCGGCCGTGGTCCTCACGCCCGTGGTCCTCGTCGCGGCCGTTGTCGTCACGGCCGTGGTCCTCGTCCCGGCCTTCGTCGTCACGGCCGTTGTCACGGTCGTGGTCGCCGCAGCCGTGGTCGCAACGATGGTCCTGGCCCGCCTGGACGAGGCGGGCCTCGGCCTGGGCGGGACTGAGGGCGTACGCGGCCGGGGCCGCGCAGAGGGCAACAGCCGTCAGAGTTCCACAGAGAGCGGTACGAATTGACTTCATTGGGTGTACCTCCTTCGCTTCAGAGATTCACCCGCCGCCCCTGCCGGAGCATCCGCTGCGTAGTTCTACTGCTCCATTCGGTAAGGAATCAGGGCCACACGGGGGAGCGGCGCGCGGAGATCCGCGGGATCCGGGGCCGGTTCGGATATAGGGGGGCGCCCCGGTCAGGTACCGGGGTGGTGCGTCGGCTGCGGGCCGGTGGGGGCTGGTCGCGCAGTTCCCCGCGCCCCTGACGGGGCGCACCCCCTATGGGGCGTACCCCCTACGGGGCGACAGCCCCTACCGCCGCTGCCCGCACCCCGGGCAGAACGCCGCGCCGTCCGGCAGCGGCGTCCGGCATCCCGCGCACGACGGCTGCTGCGCCAGCTCGTGGCCGCAGCCCATGCAGAACCGGCCGCCCTGCGTCTCGGTGCGGCACTGCGGGCACACCAGCTGCCGGGGCGTCTGCGCGTCGTACTCCTGGCCGCGCCGCTGCCCTTCGTCGTAGGCGCGCTGCGACACCAGGTCGTTGAGCCCGCGCTGCTGCGCCGCCATCATCTCGCCCGCGGTGTCGGGCGCGCAGTGGAGGCAGAGCCCCTGCTCGGCGTTCCAGCAGCGTCCGCACACGTACGAGGCGCAGCGCGCGCAGCGGTTGAAGTGCCCCTCGGCCCCGGTGATGGCACGCTGGAACGCGGCGTCGCGCGACTTGCCCCAGCTGGAGCCCGCCAGCCCGTCGGCGGCGGTGGACACCTCGCTCACCACGGACCCGAGCAGGCCGGACGCCGCCCCGACCCCCTTGCTCAGCCAGCCGGCCAGGCGCCCGCCCCGGTAGGGCTCGAAGGGCGAGCGCCAGGTGTCGTGGCAGCGGGAGCAGTAGAACTCGAACTGGAAACCCGACGCCGTGCCGTACTGCTGGCTCATGTCGTGGTAGTTGCCGGCAAAGTAGATCTCGGTGCCGCTCACCGCATGCTCCCCCGTGTGTCGGTCCTGCGCTTCCCAGCGGACGACGCCTGTGCGGCGTGGCCGGTTCTGGGTGAGCGAAGTGTGCCACAGGCCTGGCGGCGGCCCGTAAGGGCCCCGTAAGGGGCGCGGGGAACTGCGCGATCAGCCACGACGCTCCCGCAGTCGAGGTTCTCGGGGCTTCGCCCCGGACCCCTGGGGTGGTGTGTCGGCTGCGGGCCGGTGGGGGCTGGTCGCGCAGTTCCCCGCGCCCCTTACGGGGCCCCTGGCGGGGCGCACCCCTATGGCGCCCGCCGGTCCAGCCGCAGCAGCAGTCGGCGCGGCCGGTGGAAGGCCGCCAGAGGCGCGGGCCGGGTGTCCGCGCCGGGCATGCTGCGCACGGTCCGGGCGCCGGCGATCGTGGCCAGCACCAGCACGCACTCGGCCACGCCGTAGCCGTCGCCGATGCACTTGCGCGCCCCCGCGCCGAACCCGAGGAAGGCGCCGCGCGGCAGGGCGGCGGCCCGGTCGTCCAGCCAGCGGTCCGGGTCGAAGTCCAGGGGGCGGGCGTACGCCCCGGTGCGGCGGTGCACGGTGGTGGGCGCGATGACGACCGTGGTGTCCGGGGGCAGCCGCCGCCCGGCCAGTTCGGTCTCCGCCGAGGTGACGCGGGTGAACAGCCAGCCGGGCGGATGGAGCCGTACCGTCTCGTCGACGATGCGTGCGGCGAAGGGGAGCCGGGCGATGTCGTCCCAGCGGGCCGGCCGTCCGCCGAGGACGGCGTCGGCCTCGGCCTGGAGCCTGCGTTCCTGCTCCGGGTGGCCGGAGAGCAGTTGGAGGGCCCAGGTGAGGGTGGCGGCGACGGTCTCGGTCCCGGCGGCCAGCACGGTCACGACCTGGTCGTGGATCTCGGCGTCGGTGAGACCGCCGCCGTCCTCGTCCTGGGAGGAGAAGAGCACGGACAGCAGGTCGTCCCGGTGGGCCCCGTCGCGCCGGTACGCGGCGACGATCCCTTCGACCGTGTCGTGCAGGTGCCGGAGCGCCCGTCGGTGACGGAGGTTGGAGGGGAGCGGGAGGCGGCGCACGGCCGGCGGCATGAACATCTGCCGGAAGAACCCGCTGAAGGCCGTCTCGAAGGACTGCCGGATCTCCCCGACGACGCCCTCGTCCACGTGCGCCGCGAAGAGGGTGCGGGTCACCGTGCGCAGCGCGAGGGCGTACAGGACGGGGTACGCGTCGATGACCTCGCTGTCCCCCCAGGAGTCGGTGAGTTCGGTCGTCTCGTGCTCCATCACCGCCGCGTACGCCTTCAACTGGTCCTGGTGGAAGGCGGGTTGCATGAGCCGCCGCTGCCTGCGGTGGTCCCGGTGCGGGCAGGTGGCCACGCCGTTGCCCGCCATGGCCCGGGCCCGGTCGTAGTACGCGCCGCCCTTGTCGAAGGTGCGGTCGTCGGTCAGGACGTGCCGCAGGAGCTCGGGATGGCAGGGCACGTAGGCCCGTTCGCGGCCGAGCCTGATCTCCACCAGGTCGCCGTGCGCCGGGAGGGAGGCGAGGAAGGCGGTGGGGTCGCGCAGCAGCGGCCACATGTGGCCGAGGCCGGGGAGCGCTCCGGGGGCGGTGCCGGCGGTGAAGGTGCTCATGACGCTTCTTCCTGTCGCGGGGTCACGGGGCTGCTTGCCGGTGCCGGTAACGTGCGCAGTGCGCCGACCAGTCGAGGTTGGCGCGCATCCACGCCCTCATGCCGTCGGTGAACGAGGCCAGGGCCGTCAGGTCCCGCTCGGTGAGCCCCGGCCAGCTGCTGCACATGCGCTGCAGTTCCCGCTCGTGCGCGTGGAAGGCGTGGACGTCGGCGGCCACTTTGGCGTAGACGCGGTTCACCGCCTCCTGCAGGGTGAGCCCGAACTGCCGTTGCAGCACGAGCACTCCGTTGACGCTCTCGCGGAGGTGCAGTTCCTTCTCCAGCGAGACCACGTCGTTCACCCACACCACGACGTCGGTGGCCTTGGTGAACATGCCGCGCAGCTGGTCGGTCTCGTGCAGCAGCGGGGGGACCTCCCTTCCGGTGGCGAATTCGAGGAGGTCGAGGCAGGCCGTGACGGACCCGGAGGCGCGGCGCAGTTGGACGTACTCGCGGAGTGCGGGGGTGCGCCGGTGTCGCCGGTACAGGGCCTCGTAGCGGAATGCGGTGAGGAAATGCATGGTGTGGGTGAGGAACCGCATGCGCCACCACCGGCTCTGGGTACGGGCGATGCGCTGCCAGACGTGGGCCAGGTGCCGGACGAGGGGCGGCCCGTCGGGGGCGGGGCCGGGTTCCAGGACGAGCGTGCCGAGCAGCCGCGAGGCGACGCCGGCGTCGGCCGTCCCGTCGGGGTCGTGGAGGTCGTCGACGAGGAAGAGCCAGGCGAACCAGCCGGCCAGGTCGGCCGCCCGGTCCTGGCGCAGGCCGGGGTAGGCGCGGGCGATGAGCTCCCCGGCGAGCGAGGCCGCCAGGCGGTCGCGCGCGGCGGGGCCGTCGGCCCAGGCCATGACAGCCTCGTCGAGTTCGCGTATTCGGCCGGGCGCCGGGGCACAGGCGGGCAGCCGGTAGAGGAGGTGCCCGGCGGGAGGGAAGGCCTTCATGCCGCGGTCCCCCTGGTGCGGGCGCGGGCGGGCCGCAGGGCCGGGCCGAGGAGGGTGGCCGGGGACGCCGTCAGGTGCTGGACGCCGAGGAACCGCCGGTACAGGTCCGGGTCGTCCGGAATGCGGCGCAGCAGCCGGTGCAGGAGCCGGCGGGCGAGGGCGGCCGGGAGCGGGGTGCGTCCCGGCTGCCAGCCCAGGTCCAGGCTCGCCGCCATGAGCCAGGGCAGGGCGAGCGTCCGGCCCGCCCGCCGCTGGAAACGGCGGCAGGCGCGGGGGAGCGTGGTGGTGCCGTCGAGCGTCCGGCCGAGGAGGACGGCCTGCAGTGCGGCGACGGTCATGCCGTGCCCGTAGAGCGGGTTGAGCGAGCAGAGCGCGTCGCCGAGGACGACGAGACCGGCGGGCCGGGTACGCAGCCGGTCGTAGCGGTGCCATGCGCTGCCGAGCCCGGCGTAGCGGTAGGCGGGGCCGAGCGGTTCGGCGGTCCCGGTGATCTCGTGGACGTACGGGTTCGCGAGGCCGGCCGCGTAGGCGGCGAAGCCGTCGGGGTCGGTGGGGGCCGTCCGGCCGTCGGCCCCCAGCAGGCAGACGAGCCAGCGGCCGTCCTCGATGGCGACCACGGCGCCGCCGCGGTCGGTGTCGGGTGCGAGGGTGGCCTGCAGGGAGGCCTGCCAGGCCGGGTCGGCGGAGGCGTCGCGCGCGTAGATGCGGGAGACGTACGACAACCTGCCGTCGACGCGGCGGACTTCGGGCGCGGCGAGCCCGGCCTCGGCCAGCCAGGCGGGCAGCCGGGAGTGCCGTCCGGCGGCGATGACGACGAGGTCGGCTTCGAGCGTGCCGCGCCCCTCGGCCCGTACGCCGGCGACCCGTTCGCGGCGGGCGTCGAGGGCGAGTCCCGTGACCAGGGTGCCGTCGAGCAGGGTCACCGCCGGGTCCTCCAGCACGCGGCGGCGGATGCAGGCTTCGAGGAGCGGACGGCTGAAGGTCTGCAGGACGATTCCGGTCGGCACCCGGGGCGACCAGCCCGTCGGGTACAGCATCGGGAACCGCCCGAAGTCGGAGACGGGAGCGCCCCTGTCGGTCAGTTCGTCCTGCAGGCCGGGGAAGAGCTCTTCGAGGATGCGCGCGCCGCGGGCCAGCAGCGCATGGGGGTGACGGCTCTGCGGGGTGCCTCTGCGGTGACCCGGATCCGGGCCCAGGCCGTCCTGCTCGACGACGGTCACTCCGGCACACCGCCCGGCCAGCACCCGGGCCGTGACGAGCCCTGCGTACCCGCCGCCGACAACCACTGCACGTATGTCCACGAGCCGCCCTTCCGCGCCGGTCCGCGCCGGTTCCGCTCAGTGCGTTCCAGGGAACCGGCCCGGCGACGGCGCGTTCAACTGCGCCCGGGGGGCGCGCTGTTGGGTACGGGGCGTACGAAGAGCGCGGGGAGTGTATGGACTGTCGAACATTCCGGCAAGAGGCGCGGAGGCGGAACTAGGGCACTTATCAGGGAATTGCACGGCTATTGAATGATTGTTCGGAACACCTCTAGGGTCCCGTCCACAGCCGGCCGGTCGAGCGGACTGGCCCATCGGCAACAGGAGGAGTTCCCATGGAAAACCTGTTTGAGCTGGATGTGGAAGAAATCGCCGTGCCCTCCTTCGAGGAGACGGGCGCGGCGGACGCCCTCGGCTTCATCACGCACGGCGGCCCGATCACCGGCCGCATCTGCAACCCGGAGACGGGCTGCATCTGTTAGTCGATGACCGCGGTGCCGGCGGGGCCCCGAACCCGTCGGCACCGGATCGGACCGTGGGCGGAGGAAAGGGGCGTTGACGGTGCACCAGGAAAGATCCAGCGGCGGCGGCAGGAGCGCGGTCCCCGCTCCCGCGGCATTCGGTTGCGCCGACCTCGTCCTGCTCCGGGCGGCGGTACGGCCGCCGGGGCCGGAATCCGCCGGTCCGGTGCCCACTGACCTTGCCGTACTCGAACAGGCCGCCGCCGACGCCCTCTTGCGGGAGGCGGTCGCCCTCTCCAGCCCCTCTCTCTCGGCCGTCCTCGACGCCGTGGCCGAGGGCCGGACCCTGCGCGCCAAGGAGATCCGCCGTGCCGCCCGCGCGGTGACGCGCTACCGGCTGCGGATGAGCGGCCGGGCCACCCCCTTCGGCCTGCTCGCGGGCGTGAGCGCCGTCGGCTTCGCGCCCGAGCCCGGCGCCCGCTGGGGCGACGGCCACACCAAGCACGTACGGGCGGACATGGGCTGGGCGTCCGGCGTCGTCGACCGCCTGGAGCGCGACCCTGCCGTACTCGCCCGGCTCCGCGTCACCGCCAACGACCTGTGCACGGTCCGCGGCGACCGGCTCGTCCTGCCCTTCGTCCCCAGGGCGGAGCAGGGACAGCCCCTCCAGGAAGTGACGGTGCGCCACACCGAGGCCGTGCGCCGCACCGTCGAACTCGCCGCCGTTCCGCTGGCCTGGACCGAGTTGCTGGCCCTGCTGCACGACGCCTACCCCGACGCACCCGCGGCGGCGGTGGAGCGGATGCCCGCCGAACTCGTCCGCCGCGGCATGCTGCTCACGGAGCTCCGCCCGCCGCTGGACGGTACCGACCCGCTCGCCCACGTCCTCGGCCTGCTCGCCGGCCACGAGGACACGCTCTCGCCCGACAGCCGCCACATCGTCGCCGAACTCACCGCAATCCGGAGCGCCCTGACCGGCTACGCGGCCCTGCCCCCGGGACAGGGCCGGGCCGAACTGGCCGCCGCGACCGCACGCATGCAGCGCCTCCGGCCGGGCGAGCGCACGGTGCAGGTGGACCTCGCCCTGGACGCACAGGTCGGCCTGCCCGAGTCCGTACGGGCCGAAGCCGAGACCGCGGCACGGACGCTGGCCGCGCTGGCCGCCGGCCGCCCCGGGCCCCGCCACCTGCGCACCTTCCACGCGGACTTCCTGGAGCGGTACGGCACCGACCGTGCCGTACCCCTGCTCGAACTCCTCGACCCGGAGCGGGGCCTGGGCCTCCCGGCCGGCTACGGGCCGGGGCCGACGCCCGGTCCCGGCCACGTAGGGGACATCGACGCGCGCGACCGGCTGCTGCTCGCCCTGGCCCCGGAGACGACGATGGCGGGCGAGCGCGAACTCGTCCTGGACGACGCGCTGCTGACCGCCCTGAGCGCGGTCGGCACCTCCGCCGCCACGGACCCCGACCCCGGGCCGCCCCCGTCCTTCGACCTCCTCGCCGAGCTGCTGGCCGACTCGGTCGACGCCATGGCGGCCGGTGACTTCCGTCTGGTCGTCGGCGGCGTGTCCCCGGTCGCGGGAGCGGTCGCCGGGCGGTTCGGCCACCTCCTCGGCGACGCCGCCGAGGACATCGGCGCCGTCGTACGCTCCGTCCCCACCCGCAACCCGCAGGCGATACGCGCCCAGTTGACCTTCCGCACCCGTACGGGCAAGGCCGCGAACGTCTCCACCGTCCCGCAGTGGCTCGACCACACCATCAGCGTGTCCACGTTCGCCGACCGGTCCGCGCCGCACACCCTCGCCCTCGCCGACCTCGCGGTCGTCGCCGATCCCCGGCGGCTCGCGCTCGTGTCGGTCACCCTGGGCCGCGAGATCATCCCCACTCTGCCCAGCATGCTCCTGCCCCGCGGCAACGCCCCCGACCTCGCCCGCTTCCTGGAGGAGATCGCCCGCAGCGGGGACGGCGCCTGGCCCGGCTGGGACTGGGGTGCCGCGGACGCCCTGCCCTGCCTCCCGCGCGTCCGCCACGGCCGGACGGTCCTGGCCGCGGCCCGCTGGCGCCCCGCCGACCCCGCCCTGTACGACCCCGCCACCGAACCCGGGGAATGGCAGCGGCGCTTCACCCACTGGCGTACGAGGGCGGGAGTGCCCCGGCACGTCGCTTCGGTGTTCGCCGACCACCGCATCCCCCTCGACCTGGACGATCCCGCACAGCGGGAACTCCTGCGCCACGAATGGCAGCGCCGCCCGGGCGCGTTCCTCCAGGAGCCGCCCGCCGGGGGCGCCTACGGCAACGGCTGGGCCGGGGGCCGGGCCACCGAGATCGCCTTCCCGCTCGTACGGACCACCGCCGGTACCGCCGTGCCCCCGGTCTTCGGCCCGGCCCGCCCGCGCACCGTGCACGGCCCCGGATCGTCATGGCTGTACGCCAAGCTCTACTGCTCCCCGGAGCGCCAGGACGCCCTGCTCACCCGGCAGTTGCCGGAGCTGCTGGAACTGCTGGAGCGGTTGCCCGAGGGCATCGACCGGTGGTTCTTCCTCCGCTACCGCGACCCCGCGCCGCACCTGCGGCTCCGCTTCCGCGGCACCGGTCTGCTGCCGCGGCTGGGGGAGTGGCACCAGGATCTCCAACAGCAGGGCCTGTGCGGTCGCATGGTCATCGACGCCTACGAGCCCGAGTGGGAGCGCTACGGCGGACCCGAGGCCATGGCCGCCGCGGAGGCGGCCTTCGAGGCCGACAGCCGCGCCTGCCTGGAACAGCTTCAGCTGACCCGCGCCGGCACCCTGCCCCTGGACCCCCGTGTTCTGGCGGCAGCGAACTACGTGGACCTCGTACACCGCTTCCACGCCGAGGCGGGCGACGGCCGGAAGGCGGCTCTCCGACTCCTCGACGGCGAAGGTCCCGAGGGACACCGCGCCGCCCCCATGGCCCTCCGGCGCGAGGCCCGCCGGATCATCGACCCCGACGGCGACTGGGGCGAACTCGGCCGCCTCCCCGGCGGCGCCGAACTGCTGCACATCTGGGACCGCCGCGGACCCGCCGTCGCCGCCTACGGCGCACGGCTGCGCGGGCTCGGCGCCGCGGCGTGGGGCAGCGAGAAGACTGCCGTCGCGGCACTGCTGCACATGCACCACAACCGCCTGGCGGGCACGATGCGCAGGGCCGAGGAGGAGTCGCTCGCCCTGGCGCGTACGGCCGTTCGCGCCCACATCGACCGGGAGCGGACACGCACGTGAACCGACAACAGCGCGCGGCAGCCGCCCTGTGCGCGGACATCGCCCGACGTCTCGCAGACCCGGAACCGCTGGACTCCGCGAACGCCCTGACCCTGAGCGACGGCCTGCCGGGCATCGCCCTGCTCCACCTCGAACTCGGCGCCGACGGCGACGCGGACGCCCGGCACACCGCCCACCGCTGGCTGAGCGAGGCCGTCACCCGCGCTCGCACCGCCCCTCAGGACACCCCGGGCCTCTACCGGGGCGTCCCCGCCCTGTCGTTCGCCCTGACCCGGGCCGCCCTGATCACCGGCCGCCCGCTCAAGGCCGCCGACCGACTCGCCGACCAGGTCCGGACGTTCGCCCGCGCCCTCGCCGCCTGGGAGCGGCGCCGCCGCCCGCAGGACGGCGTGTGCGTGACCATCGGCACCTACGATGTCATCTCCGGCCTGGCGGGCCTCGGCGCCCACCTCCTCGACGACCCCGGCCGGCCGGACGCGCTCACCGAGGTCCTGACCGCGCTCACCGGACTGACCGAGCCGCTGCACCTCGACGGCCGCGCCCTGCCCGGCTGGTGGACGGCACAACTCCGTACGGGCCTCGCACGGGCGACGGTGGAGACCGGCCACGCCAACGTGGGCCTGGCCCACGGCATCCCCGGCCCGCTGGCCCTGCTCGCCCTGGCGAGGGAGGCGGGGGTGACCGTGGCCGGACAGGACGAGGCCATCCGCGGCATGGCCGAATGGCTGCTGTCCGTCCGGCAGTTCGCCGCCGACGGCCCGTGGTGGCCCCGCACGATGGTCCTGGACTCCGACGGCGCCGTCGTCGCCAAGGACACGACCCCCGGCAGGCCGTCATGGTGCTACGGGACGGCCGGCATCGCGCGGGCCCTGTACCTGGCGGGACGCGCGCTGGACGTCGCCGAGTGGCGGGACACGGCCGTGACGGCTTTGCGGGCCGCACTGGCGGAAGCCCGCCGGGCCCACGAGACCCGGGCCGCCGGCCGCCTGGAGGACGCGGGCCTGTGCCACGGCTGGAGCGGCCTGCTCCAGACCACGTGGCGCATGGCGGACGACACCGGCGACGCGACCCTGCGCGCGGCACTGCCCTGGCTGGCCGACCGCATCCTGGAACTGGCGGCGCCCGAGGCCCCGTTCGGCCTGGTCCCGCCTACCTCGGACGGCAACATCACCAGCGACCCGGCGGGCTTCCTGACGGGGGCGACGGGTGTGGCGTTGGCCCTCCGTACCTTTGCGACGGATGCGGCGCCGGTTACGGGGTGGGACCGGGGGTTGTTGCTGGGTTAGGCGGTGTCTGGTGGGTCGGCACGGGCCCCGTGATGCTCCCCCAGCTAGCGCTGGGAGGTACCCGAGCCCCAGGCACGGCACCTGGCGAAGGAGGCCGCTATCGCGTCCTGCGCCAGGCACCACGTGCTGACGGGCTTCCCGTTCTGGGATGTGAGTGACTCCGACAGCGGAAACCCTGAATTTTCGGACGCAGGACCGAGGGTTTCCGCTGCCGGAGGCGGTTGTTCCGGGACGATACTCCTCCAGCACCGGACGCCGCGGGGCCCGCACTGGCCCATCGGACACACCCTAGCCGCGGGGCGGGTCGGCAGGCGTCTGCCGATGGCTGCGCCGGACGCTGACCGTGTCCTCGGCGTCGAGCCGCAGCGGCTGGCCGCCCTCGAACTCCATGACGACGTCATCACGGCCATCGGGCTGCCGTTCGGTGCGGACGGCAGTTACTCGGCGCGGATCTCCGAGGCCGATCACCAGGTCTCCGTTCTCGACCATGTAGGCGAGCAAGCGCATCAGTTACACCCTCCGCGTACGCTTCCGAAAGGCTGAGCGAGCTCGATCTCGCCTGGAGCCACTTCCCATTCGCGTCCGCCGTTGAGGGGGCGCAACTGATAGTTCGGTCCCTCCCTGCCCATCACCCGTCCCACCCTGTCCCGGACGGTATCGCGTGCCACGCTGCCGATCGGGAGTTTGAGCGGGGAGGAGGCTCCTGACATGGCCTGGCTGTCAGCGGCGGCGGTTGTGCTGTTCGTCCTCGAGTGCATGCGTGCTCCCGGTGTCGTTCGGATGGTCGGGCAGGCCACTGACCGTAGGTCCCATGCGTTCGCACGAGCGACGCCGCTGTGATGCATCTTCGATGCAACTTCCGCTTGCAGATGCAGTACCTGATGCATGCGCTCCATCAGCGGTCGGGAACGGCGCTACGGTCGGCTCTGGCACAGTGCTGATGAATGGAGCCTGCGAGCCCGATGGCCGAGACGAAGACCCCGAACGTGAAGATCCGGGCTGTACGCGAAGAACGCTTCCAGATGAGTCGTCCCGAGTTCGCCGAACTGATCAACAGAGAGGCAGGGAAGGCCGGCGAGAACACCGGGTGTACGGCCCGGGTGGTCGCCACCTGGGAGGACGGAGACGTGTCGTGTCCGCGCCCTGTGTACCGGCGGGTCCTGTCCGCGTTGGCTGGCGAGAGCATGGAGGCGCTCGGCTTCACCTGCCACTCTTCCGCTCGGCGTCTGCCCGGGCGTACGGTCGTCACGCTGGATCAACTCGACGACCCGGAGCAGGCAGTGGACCGGCGGCACTTCGTCACTGGGCTCGCCGCGCTGGGGTTCTGCCCGGAACGCGGTACGCCCCGCAGGATCGGAACCGCAGAGGTGAGGACCGTCCGCAAGACAGTGCGCCAGCTCAAGCAGCTCGACGAACGCATGGGTGGCGACAACCTCAGCCTTGACGCTCGGCGTGCTCTTGGTGCGCTGAACCGGCTTATCAACACGGCGCGCTATACGGAGGCGACGGGCAGGCATCTGCGGTCTGCTTGCGGAGACTTGGCGGTCTTGACGGGGTGGCTGGCCTACGACGCAGACCGCCCAGTGGACGCATGGGGTTTCTACAATCAGTCGCTGTACCAGGCGCGCATGGCCGAAGACCCGGAGGTCGAGGTTCATGCCTACGCACAGATGTCCATGGCAGCCGCCCGCAACGGCATGCCCCGCGATGCAGCGGAATTGGCCCGGATGGGGCAGCGCATCAGCGCCCGGCACGTCCCGCCCAGACTGATGTCCTTGCTTGCCCTGCGTGAGGCCTGTGGATGGTCTCTCCTCGGGGACGCGAAGGAGTGCCACGCTGCGCTTTCCCGAGCCTACAAGGTGTTCGATCACGGAACGTCGAACGAAGACCCCAAGTGGATCGACTTCTACTCGTCGGCCGAGCTGGACGGTCTCGCTGCCACGTGCCATGCCGACCTCGGCGAGACCGGGATTGCTCAGAGGCTCACCGAGAAGGCGTTGACGACCATGGACCATCGGTACGGTCGCAACAGGGCTTGGTACTCCGTCGTCCTTGCCGAAGTGCACCTGCAGAAGGGTGAGGTGGACGACGCGTGCCATGTGGCCCATGACGCCCTGCCGCTGCTGGCCCAGGTCTCGTCGACCCGCACCACCGCCCGCCTCGACGCCTTTAGAAGAGGAGTGGAACAGCGCCAGGATTCCCCGGTGGTCCGGGATTTCCTGGACAGATCGAGAGCTCTCGTCGCGTAGGTGCACAGTGGGAGGACAAGCATGGCTGACCTGGACCTGAGCAGGTTGAACGGCGAGGAGGCCGACGAACGGCGCGAGGCTTTGGCGGACGTGTACGAGGAGGCATACGCGGAGAAGCTGGACGGCGCCTTTCGATCACGACCGGCTTTCCTGGACCGCCTCGCGGCATACGTGCAGCGTCCCGGATTCGAGCTGGTCACGGCACGGGAAGGCAATGAACTCGTCGGGTACGTCTTCGGGTTCGGGATCGCTCCGTCGGGAACCTGGTGGGGCGGATTCCGCGGGGAGGTCCCGTCTCATGTCTCGGTGCTGACCGGGCAGGGCAAGGTATTCGCGATCTCGGAGTTGATGGTCCGACCGCCGTGGCGGCGCCGAGGAATTGCCCGCAGACTTCATGACGAGCTGCTGACGGGCCGCAGTGAGGATCTGGGAACGATCCTGGTGGACCCGAAGAACACCCCGGCCCGCTCGGCGTACTACGCGTGGGGCTGGGAGAAGCTCGGTGACATCCAGCCGTTCGGCAACTCTCCTGTTTTCGAGTCACTGGTCAGGCAGCTCTGAAGCGGCAAAGGAGGGAGCTATGGCGGACGACTCTCTGCCGTTGACGGACGAGCAGATCGCCGCGCGGCTGCTGGACAGGCCAGGGTGGCAGCGGGAGGGAGACGCCATCACCCGTGCATTCGGCATCCGCTACCACGGCGGCGTCGCAATGATCGTGCACGTGGCAGACGTCGAGCGGCTCATTGGTCACCACGCGGATATCGATCTCCGATGGGACCACGTCCGGTTCTCCATCACGACCCACGATGCCGGGCACAAGCTGACCGACGCCGACTTCGACCTCGCGGGCCGGATCGATGCCATCGCCGCTGCCCACGAGGCTGCCCCTCGGCCCCACAACGAGGCATAAAGGACGGCTCCGTACAGTTGCAACCGTGAAGAACACGAAGCGCCGATGGCCCAAGCCGGACCCGGACAGCGGTGTCGAGGACGTGACGCTGCTCATCATGGAATGGCTCGGCGAGCAGGGCGTCGAGCCCATGCTCCGCGTCGACGTCGAGCGCATGCGTGAAGGCAAGCCGGCGTGGACCTTCGCCGCCGGTGGCGGGTCGTTGCCGCACGCCGTCCGGGCCGACGGGGCCTCGGCCGGTGAGTGCATGGGCAGGGCGCTGCAGTGCCTGCGAGCGGCCGGGCTGGACGTCCCCTTCTGAGGCTCGGAGGCTCTGAGGGATCCGGGAAGGAATCCCCGCCCCCACCACCCACGTTGCACTGAACGTGACCACTCCCACCCCTCCCGTCCCCGTCCCCCTCTCCGTCCTCGACCGTTCGCACACCCGGCAGGGCCGCCCGCCGGGCGAGGCGCTCCGCGACACCGTGCGGTTCGCGCAGCAGATCGAGGAGCTGGGGTACCGGCGGTTCTGGGTGGCCGAGCACCACGGCGTGCCCGGCGTTGCCGGGGCCGCGCCCACCGTGCTGGCGGCGGCGGTGGCCGCGGTGACGCGGCGGATCCGGGTCGGGACGGGCGGGGTGATGCTGCCCAATCACCGGACACTCGTCGTCGCGGAGCAGTTCGGTGTGCTCGAGTCGCTGTTCCCCGGGCGCATCGACATGGGCCTCGGACGGTCCGTCGGGTTCACCGACGGGATCCGGCGGGCGCTGGGCACGGAGAAGGAGGCCATGGCCGACTTCGGTGCCCAACTGGCCGAGCTGGCCGAATGGTTCACCACGGGGGCCCGCGCCTACCCGCAGGTGCACGCCCACCCGGCCGAGGGTCTGTGCGTCCCGGCGTTCGTGCTGGCCAACGACGCCGGCGCGGAGGTCGCGGCGGCGGCCGGAGCGGCGCTGGTCATCGGCGGGCTGAAGGGCAAGGACGGTATGCGGGCCGCGATCGACCGGTACCGGGCGGCCTTCCGGCCGTCCCCCTGGTGGCAGGAGCCGTACGTCGTGGTCGCGGGGAACGTGGCCGTCGCCGCAACGGCCGACGAGGCGGAGCGGCTGCTGATACCGGAGGCGTGGGCGCTCGCCCGGTCCCGTACACGCGGCGTCTTCCCGCCGCTGCGGTCCGCCGAGGAGATCGCGACGCTGCCGATGACGGACCGGGAGCGCGAGTACTACGAGGCCGGGCTGCGCGGGCACATCCACGGCACGGAGGAGCAGGTCGCGGCGGAACTGGCGGCGCTGGTCGGGCGTACGGGCGCGGACGAGGTGCTGGTGACGACCGGGTCGTACGACCGCGCCGCGCTGCTGGACTCCTATACCCGGCTGGCCCGGCTCACCGGGGCGGCAGGACGCGCGTGACGACCGACTCCACCAGCCGGTCCAGGTCGGGCTCGGGCAGCATGTCGGGCAGCGTGAGGTGTTCCAGGAGCACGCCCGTCATCGCGAGGTAGAGAACGAGGAAGGTGTCCTCGTCCCCGGGCAGCCCGGCGTCGAAGTGGAAGCGCACGGACTCGTCGTAGGCGGCGCGCACGGCGCGGTTGAGCTCGGCCTGGAGCGCCGGGCGGCGCGTGGCTTCGAGGCGGAGTTCCAGCATGGCCAGGTAACCGGTCCGCTCGGCGGACATGCGCTGCACCAGCCACCGCATGAGCTCGGTGACCAGCTCGCGCGAGGGCTCCGGCCGCAGGGCCCGGCCGACCTGTGCGGGGTCGGGGGTCATCCGTACATGGATGCGGCCGGCGGTCTGCGTCAGCAGATCGTCCCGGTCGGCGAAGTAGTTGGAGGCCGTGCCGACCGGCACGCCGGCCCGGGCGTCGACGGCGCGGAAGGTGAGTCCGCGCGCGCCCTCGTGCGCGAGCACTTCGATGGCGGCGTCGACGAGGGCCGTCCTGCGCTCCGGATTTCTGGCCATGGGGACCTCCTCAAAAAACCTGCTTGCCTAACCACTACAGGTGAAGCACTATAGATGAAGTGGTTGTTGCCGGGAGGCGCCCGGACGTCCAACCGCCCAACGGGAGGGGACCCTTTTGCGCGAGCTCACCTACTTCGTCGCCTGCACGATCGACGGCTTCATCGGCGACCCGGGCGGTGACGCGACGTCGATGTTCAAGTACGCCACCGCGGAGTTCCTGGAGTACCTCAAGGAGGAGTACCCGGAGACCGTCTCCGTCGAGGGCCGTAAGCTCCTCGGCTTCGACGCCGCGGAGAACCGCCACTTCGACACGGTCGTCCAGGGCCGGGCCAGCTACCAGTTGGCGCTGGACGCCGGCATCACCAGCCCGTATGCGCAGATGCGCGAGTACGTCGCCTCGCGCACCCTCACGGAGTCGCCCGACCCGAACGTGGAGCTGATCTCCGACGACCTGGTCGGCAGGATCCGCGAACTCAAGTCAGAAGAAGGCGATTTGGGTATCTGGCTCTG
This sequence comes from Streptoverticillium reticulum, assembly GCF_047456005.1. NCBI lineage: Bacteria > Bacillati > Actinomycetota > Actinomycetes > Kitasatosporales > Streptomycetaceae > Streptomyces > Streptoverticillium reticulum. Next base: position 6,811,568 of record NZ_CP179755.1, read on the forward strand.
CGGGGGATCGCAGCTGGCCGGCGAGCTGCTGGACGAGATCGATGAGCTGGTCATCAAGACGTACCCGCAGGTGTACGGCTCCGGCATGCCGATGTTCGGCTCGGGCTTCTCGGTCACCGAGTTCACGCTGGAGTCGGTGCGGGCGTTCGAGAACGGCGTGATCGTCAGGACGTACAGCCGCGTGCGGTAACGGGCACCCTGCGGGGGCGCCCGTCATCATCGTCGTCCCCGCTCAGCAGTGGCCGGTGCCGTAGCAGAAGGCCGCCCACTTCACCGCGCCGTCCGGCCCGTACACCACCAGGTTGCCGTCCGCCTGGAGCTTCACCGTCGAACCCGCCACGGGTGCGGTGCCGCCCTCGCGGTTGTTGAGGTTGAGCGCCCAGTGTGCGGTGCCGCTGCCGTCGTAGACGACGAGGTTGCCGTCGCTCTGGAAGTCCAGGCGGGCGCCGCCGATGTTGGACTGGCCGCTCCACCAGTCCCTGCGCGGGCCGTTGAGGTGCAGCTGCCCGTCTTTCTGCAGCGTCAGCGTGGTGCCGCCCGCGGTGACGGACGAATCGGCGTTCATCGTGAAGCCGGGCTTGAGGACGACGTCGCCGTTGCCCTGCGAACCGCCGACGGCCCGGTAGATGTTGGCCGCCTCGTCGCGGAAGGAGGCGGTTGCCGCCTGGTTCAGGTAGGAGCCGGAGTACGAGCCGATGTCGTACAGGCCGCCGCCGTTGCGGAAGGCGTCGGCATCGTAGACGCCGCCGCCGGACGCGCCGCCGGCGAGTTCGCTGTCGCCGTCGCAGGAGCTCTGCAGCAGGATCTGCGGGGGGTTCTCCTGACCCCAGTGGGCGGGCTGCTCGCACACGTGGAGCTGGTTGACGTCGCCGGGGATCCCGGCGATGGCGACGTTGGACGGAAGAGCCGCGTTGAAGGCGATGCCGGAAGATCCGACGACGTCCTGCACGTGCTTGCCGTTCTGGGGGTTGAGGGCGATGAAGGCGGTGTCGTCGTTCTGCTGGTCGTTCTCGGGGGTGACCGCGGCACCGCGCCAGGTGAACCAGCCGTAGGGGGCGTGCTCGCCGTTTGCGTCGACGTACCAGCCGGGAGCGAAGCGGTAGTTGGCGTTCGGGTCGATGGTGACCTTGTCGGAGAGCGTCTTCATGCAGTGGCGGGCGGTGGCCAGGGTGTCGTGGTTGTCGGACACGACGACGGTGGCGGTGCACAGGCCCATGTAGCCGGGGCCGTCGTCCCAGTTGAGGCGTCCGGTGAAGGCGCGGACGCCCTCGCGGAGGTCGGCGGCACCGCGGAGGGCGCTCCGCTTGGGCGTGGCTGCTGCCGACGCCGTCGGCTTGGTGCCGGCGATCCTGACCGGCTCACTGCCGGTCGTGCTGCCCTCGGTTGCGCGTCTTTCTTTGCCGGGCTTGCTCCCGGCCTTCTTGTCGAGGGTGGGGGTGGAGGGCTTGTCGTGGGCGTGCTTCTCCCAGAACGAGCGGATCTGCGCGTCGGAACGGGCAGCGGATACGTACCCGTTGTGTCCGGGGGTTGTGGGGGAGGGGCTCGGGGTGGGAACGGCCGCCGCCAGAGCGGCGGTCGGCATCAGCAGGCTGCCGGCGAGGGCGGTGGCTATGGCCGCGGCGCGCAGCGTGGGGCGAGTGAGTCGCGCAAGGCGCTCGGTATACATGAGGCATCCATCTCCGTGAGGGGGCCGGGATGCCGGGATGGTGGCGAACTCCGTTCAACAGACGGTCGACATCGTGGTCGACGCCGTGGTCGACATCATGCTGTTCGCCAGGGTCGCGCCACCCTGGCGCCAGGGCTGTTGGCCACCTTCGCCACCCCCGATGACCTGCGGCGAAGATGCATTCGACGGCGGGCGAGGGCGGGGCGGTCGCCAGGCGTTCGCAAGGGCGCGCCATGATTCGCCATCCCCGTGACCTGCAAGAATCCGGGACAGCACGGGTGTCCGCGGCAAGGGCAGTTGCTACAGTGGCCGCGTCGTCGGCCGATGGGCACGATGGACAGCGGGGCTGCGGAAACGTACATGACTGTACGTCAGACGGTCGACTTCCGGGAATCCGCGGACCGGCCGGCGGGGCAGTCTCTCGCGCGGCGCCGAAAGACCCGGCTCCGGTGGTCCCCGGAGCCAGGTCTGTCACGCGCGAGGCATCGCGTGGGCCCGGCCGACTACCCGGCGGCCGGGCCCACTTGGCAAGCAGACCGACCGATCGTCCGAAACCACGTCAGCGGCACGCCGTCAGCGCACCAGCTGATCGCAACACCGCGCGATGGCGGCAACCACGTTCAGAAGCGCTGCCGACAGCGTCACCCACTCGCAAAGCGGATGCCGTCGCCGGTGCTTCCTTCTGTCCTTCGGCCTCACCATCAGCTTCGGCTCCTCACTCTTGCGGTTCCCGGTACGACCGGGGCCCTGCACCGGACGGGCAGGGCGCCCTGTGAGAGGTAGGGCCGTTGCTGCCCGAAGCGTATCGGGCACGGAGCGGTGAAGGCCTGACGTCGAGGAATTCCTTGCCAACGGGGGTGAGTTGGGGCATCATACGGCGCTTCGCGGACGGCGGTCGGCCTGCCGGGCCGAGCCTTCCTGCGGCTCTTGATGCCTCCTGCCGCTGCTGGCATGATCACGCAACCTGTACCACCCACACCATTGGCCTCATCGGCCACACCCCCAGGGAGAACCGGTGTCCCTCCAGTACGACGAGATTGCCGCGCACTACCGTGAAGTCGACCGTGTCGTGGGCCCCTATCGCGAAAACGTGGAAATCCCCTCGCTGTTGCACGCGCTCGGCCGGGTGGACGGCGCCTCGGTCCTCGACCTGGGCTGCGGCGGCGGGCCGTTCACCCGGGCGTTACGCCGACAGGGAGCGGCCGACGTACTCGGCGTGGACGCCTCGGCCGCAATGATCGAGCTCGCACGACGCACAGAGCAGCAAGAGCAACTGGGCGTGCGCTACGAGGTGCACGACATCGTCGGCCTGCCGGTGCTGGGCGCCTTCGACATCGTCACTGCAGCCCTCGTTCTGCATTACGCGGACAGCCGCAGCACCCTGGCCCGCATGTGCCGCAGCGCATACGTCAACCTCGCACCTCACGGGCGTCTGCTCGCCATTGTGGGAAACCCCCGCCTGCAGCCGCAGGTCTCCCAGCCCAACGGCTTCGTCCTGAACCGCCCCGACAGGCTCCGCGACGGGGACCCGTTCACCATCTCGATCCCCACCACGCCGCCGACTTCGCTGGCCGTCCACTACTGGAGTTGCGCGGCGTACGAGGACGTACTGAAGGACTGCGGCTTCACCGACGTGTCCTGGGAACCGATGACGGGACTGCCGACGGACACGGAACCGGTGGGCCTCGTGCTCAGCGCGCGGCGCCCGGGTGCCGACGGGAGTTCACGGGGGAAGACGGAGTGAGTGACTCCGGCAGCGGAAACCCCGAATGTCCGGACGCAGGACCGAGGGTTTCCGCTGTCGGAGGCAGGCCCGCGGCGCCGTAGTCGGGTGCAGGCTGCATGTCCGTTCCACGCGAGTACACCTCGTTGTCAGTTCCGCATGCGACGCTCACCGCGCCTGCAGTTGAACATTTGACGCTCCGTCCCCGACCCCTGCGCCATATCCCCGCCCCGCTGCGGTCAGTGCACCGACCCGAAGTGCCCGCGGCCGTCATTACTTTCCTTCGGGGATCTCAACTCCGCCTCACGAAGCCACCTGTTCAAGCTCTCCAAAGGCAGTTGACTTCGTCCACAGGTATCGCCCAGCATCGGGCGGCGTGTTCGATACGACCCTGTCGTTCCGCTTCACGACGGGCCGACTCGTGACGCAGTGACAGGTGTGCCGAAGGCGTGCTGCACGTCACACCCATGACGGAACCTCAGCGATGAGACACTGTCGATCACTCGAACAACTGAACCAATTTGAAGTAATCGGGGGTAGAACGTGAAGGTGACGATTTCGCCGCGCTTCTCCGAAGTCGACGTGCTCGGTCATGTCACCAACTCCGCAGTGCCGGTCTGGTTCGAGCATGGGCGGTTGCCGATTTTCCGGCTGTTCAGCAAAGAACCGAACATGCGTGACCTCGCGCTCATCCTGCGCCGGTACGAGATCGATTTCACCCGGCAGATCTTCGCGTCGGACGACGTCGTCATCGAGACGAAGGTCGCGAAGATCGGGAACACCTCGATCACCATCGAGCAGACGGCCACGCAGAACGGCGCCGAAGTCGCCCACGGCACCTGCATCATGGTCCATTTCGACTACGAGCGGGAAGCCACCGCCGGTATCCCGGACCACCTGCGGGCCGAACTGAGCGCGCTGTAGCACCAGAGCCGAGAGCCGAATTGCCTGCCGAGATTGGATTATTGCCATGAGCGTGTCGCGCAACCCGTTGGTCCACCTCGATTCGACCGAGTTCCTCGACAACTTCCGGGGCGGTATCGACGAGTTCGACAGCGCCCGGCTGCCGCAGGAGCCGTTGTCCAAGGAGAACCTGCAGAAGCTGGTCGATCTGGGCATCTACCTGCCGGCCATCCCGCGCGAGTACGGCGGCCGGGAGAGCCACCGGGAGATGTGCGAGATCATCGAGATCATGTCCGAGCGCAATCTGCCGATGGGCATGTACACCATGATCGTGACCGTCCTCTTCCTCCGCAACGTGGCGTCCGGCGGTGACGACGTACTGAAGAAGGAGGTCTTCGACGACTTCCTCCACAACCCCGTCATCGGCGGTCTCGCCTTCACCGAGCCGAGCAGCGGCTCGAACCTCGCGCGCATGCAGACCACTTACCACGACGACGGTGACACGTACCGGATCACCGGCACCAAGCACTGGCAGGCGTTCAGCGAGCAGGCCGACTGGTGGATCGTCTGCGCCAAGCACCCGGAGCGCAAGGAGTTCGCCTACTTCGCGCACAAGCGGTCGGACGGCGGGTTCGAGACCACCGAGGTCTATGACAGCCTGGGGCTGAAGAACCTCGGATACGGACTCAACACCCTGGATCTGAGCGTGCCCCGCCACTACAGACTCACCAAGACCAGGGAGAGCCTGGGCGACGCCGCCGAGATCCTGTGCGCGTCCCGGTTCAGCAAGGCCGCCATGAGCAGCGGATTCCTGCGCCGGTTGAGCACCGAGGCGCTGCGTCACGTCAGCACGAGGGCGATCGGTGACGGCACGCTGCACGACATCGACTACGTGCGGTACAAGGTCAGCCGCATCAAGCAGAACTACGTCGTGTGCAACGCGCTCTACCGGCATCTGATGCTGGCGGAGGACTACTACACGGACCTCGAGAACAGCATGTTCGCCTCGCTGGCGACCAAGGTGCTGTCCTCCGAGCTCATGCTCGAATCGGCCATCGACTACCAGCAGTTGTGCGGTGGCGAGGGATACCGCACGGACGCGCCGGACAACATAGCGGCCTACGCGCTCCTCGACGCTCGCGTCTACACCATTTTCGACGGAACGAACGACCTGCTCTGCCAGCACCTGGCGAACCTGTTCCTGCGCCGGTTCCAGGAGTCCGGGCTCCGGTCGCCGCTGGAGTTCGTCGGCCGGTTCGGTTATCTGGAAGACGCGTTCTTCCACATCACCGACATCAACCTCAGCCACATCACCGATGTGCCGTCCCAGGACAAGACCGTGATTCTCGGACGCATTCTTTCCCGGGTGTACGGCATCGGCATGCTGGAGAGGGAATCCCGGTCGGCCGCCCCCAATACGCGGCTGGCCGTGGACGAGGCCGACTTCCCGAAGGCGATCGCGGTGCTGAAGAACGAGATCATCTCCCTGGTCAACGAATACGAGTTGGCGGGTCGGCTGGTCGGCACTCAGGGCGCGCCGGACGCTCCGGACACGCCTGATGCGACGCGTCCGCGCACCGGCATGGTCACGGCCGACGCCAAGGCCGGCGTGCGCTAGTGGCCGGCGGGAACAGGAATCTCAAGGCTTCGCTGACCGTGCTGGTGTTCATCACCATCTACGGATCAGGATTCGTGGGCGGCCGGTACGGCCTGCCCTACGCGGAGCCTTTGTACTACCTGGCAATCCGGTTCGGCGCGACCGCAGTCATTCTGTTCGTCCTCGTCACGTGCTTGAAGGTCGCCTGGCCGCGCTCGGGCTACATCCACCTCGTCATCAGCGGCATCCTGCTGCAAGGCGTGTTCTCCGTCGGGGTGTTCTACGCGCTCTACCGCGGCATGACCCCCGCGGTCTCGGCACTGATCATCGCGCTGCAGCCCATTCTGGTGTGGCTGATGGTCTCCGTCGTGACCGCGAGAAAGGTCCGGCTGCTGTCCGTGCTGGCCCTGATCGGCGGAGTGGTCGGTGTCGCCATCACGGTATACCGGGGCCTGGAGTCGTCGTCCGGGCTCACTCCGACCAACGTCGCCTTCGGTTTCCTCGGTCTGCTGGGACTGTCCACCGGTCAGTTCTACTTCCAGATGAAGAACCCCGGCGCACACCCGTTGGTCAACGGCTGCGTCCAGTCCGGCTCGTCGGCCGTCGTCATGCTCGTCGGCGCACTGATCTTCGAGAAGGGGGTCATCCGGTGGACACCGCAGTTCCTGCTGTCGGAACTGTGGATGTCGGTCGGGGTGTCGATCGGTGCACTCAGCCTCCTGTTCGTCCTGATGCGTTCGGAGAGCGCGGACCGGGTGGCGTCGTACTTCTACGGGGTGCCGATCGCCGCAGGACTGATCGCCTGGCCCGTACTGGGCCAGCGCCCGACCGTGTCGGAGATCGTCGGGTTCGCGGTCATCGTGGTCTCGATCATCGTCTTCAACCGCAGCAGCCGAACGACCGACGCCGAACAGGATCCCGCGGCGGTGCCGGCCGGCAAGTCCGCGCCGGTGCCGGACCGTTCCTGAACGGGGCCGACCGGGCCCTTGCCCACGAGGGGGGGGGAGGGCCCGGCCGGGCGAAGCCGGTGAGCCGCGTCCGATTCCCGGGCCGCGCCCCCGGTCCACCCTCGGTGCCTGCTGGCGCGGCGCCGCTGAAACAGAGACCGTCACAGCTGGTCGCCGATGATCCGCAGGTCGGGTAGTTCGGGCAGCTCGACGTCGCCCGGCTGGAGGATCAGCGCAGCCAGGCCCCAATGCTGCTTCATCTCCTCCAAGGGATCGACGGGTGCCGTGCCGTCGGCACGCGCCCGCCGCAGCCGACGACGTGGCTGCGGCGTCTTCTCCCGTGGTTTGACCTTGCCGGACTCCCGCTTCCCGGCGAAGCTCACCACGACTTTGTCGAAACGGCCGGCGACCTCGCCGGCCCAGTGCTGCCCCAACACACCGATCCGTGCCGCTGGCTGCGACGTGCGGCCGCGACGAAAACTCACCTGGACGGTCTCGACACCCGGCGGCAGCTTGCCCCACGCGACGGTCCAGGGCGCCTCGCCGTCACGACTGCACAGCGCGCCATCGATGACCGAAGCATCAACCTGTTTGCCGGACATGGCTACAGCCTAGGGACTGCGTGCGGCCGTGATCAATCTTCGGGTTCCGTCCCCCTCACCGCCCCGCTGCGGCGTCCGCCGTAAAGATGCGGGACAAGTGGTAGTCCAACACCGCCTGTACATCCGCCAGTGAGCGGCGCCCGTGCAGGACGTCCAGGCCCAGGCCTGTGGCCCCCGACACCAGAAGGTCCGCCTCGTGCCGTACGTCGAGGCCCGGGGCGGTGCTCCCCGACGCCCGGCCCGTCTCGATGATGTCCCCGACGAGCGCCTCCAGCGGCTGCTCGGCGGCCAGGAAGACCGCCGCGAGCGCCGGGTCGGTGAGGCTGCGCGCGTAATACGCCGCGAACACCCGGAGCGCGGAAGCGCGTTGCTCGTCCAGCGGCAGGAATTCGTTCAGCAGCGCACGCAGCAGCCCGTGCGGGTCCGTCATGTCGGAAGGGACGCGGGTCGCCGCAATCCGTCCGTTCTCCTCGTGCAGCAGTCGCAGGGCGTCGACCAGGAGGGCGTGCTTGCTGTCGAAGTGGTACTGGACCACGCGCAGTGAGACGCCGGCTTCGGCCGCGATCCGGCGCATGCTCGCCGCGTCCAGGCCCTCTTCGGCGGCGATGCGCCACAACGCCTCCGCGATCCGGCGCCGTTGGCGTGCCCGGGTGTCCGTCTGCCGCGGCGACGGGGGCGTGACCGGGGTGCCCGGTGCGGGCAGCCGGTTCTTGCGCCGACGGTATGCCCGGGCCTGGCAGCTGCGGGAGCAGTAGACGGCGGGACGGCCTCGCGTTGAAGGGGCGATGCGTGTGTTGCACATCAGGCATGCCGTCGGGTTTTCGTCACGCATACCTCTCACCGTAGCACTGGAAAGAGTGTGACGAAATGCAGGAATTTCCATGCTGTGTGCGGGTGTGAGGATGTCGACGCTGATACGTTCGTATCGTATTCACTCGTGAGGGAAGAGGCCATGAAGAAATACGACGTCCTGCAGATCCTCGGCGCGGTGGCGATGGTGGTTTTCAGCCAGGGCCTCTTTCGCCTCCTCTTTCACCACGACGACCGCGGGCTGCTCGGGTGGCTGCCCGGCGGCTTCGTCCCGGCGCTCCTCGCGCACGTCGCTCTGATCGCTGCCGGCGTCACCCTCGGGGGCTGGGCTCACGCGCACGCGAAGGCCCTCGGTCGTCGACCGGAGCAGGCGGGTTGATCCCGGACCGGTCGAAGGTGCCGGGCACCGGGAGGTTCGTCCAGCGGCTGACGGGCCAGGCGATGACGACGGCGCGGCCGACGACCGCGTCCTCGGGGAGCGTGCCGTTGCCCGGAAGGTTCTGGTGGTAGCGGGAGTCGGCGGAGTTGTTGCGGTGGTCGCCCATCACCCAGATCCGGCCCTTGGGAACGTGGACCGAGCCGAACGGGTTGTCGCCGCACGCGGTCGCGCCGGGGTAGAGGTACGAGTCTTCCTCCAGGGCCTTGCCGTTGACCTTGACCAGGCCGGTGCCCTGGCATTCGACGGTGTCGCCGCCGACCGCGATGACCCGTTTGATGAGGTACTTCTGATCGGCCGGTGGCGTCAGGCCGATGAAGCTGAAGGCCCGCTCGACAAGGTTGGGGTGCGGGGTGGGTATGTCGTCGCCCCAGCCGCCCGGGTCGCGGAAGACGACGACCTCGCCACGGTGGGGCTTGGCGTCGAACCACGGTGTCAGTTTGTCGACGAGGACCCGGTCCTGGCGCTGGAGAGTGTTCTGCATGGAGTCGGACGGGATCTTGAACGGCTGCACCAGGAACGTCTTGATCAGCAGTGACAGGATCAGGGCGACGCCGATGAGGACCGGCAGCTCCTTCCAGAAGGAGCGCGGCTTCCTGCGCTCGGCCGGGCCACCGCTCGCCTCCTTGCCGGCCGCCGACGACGATGGTGACGATGACGGTGGCGATGACTCCGGCACGGATCCCGCCGCTTGCCGGACGAACTGGCCATGCTCCGCCGGTTCTTCGGGCTCATCGGTCCCGGACCGGGAACCGACCGTCAGATCACCCACAGCTGCTCCTCACCTCACACGCGTGCCCACCCGTCCATCGGTGCAGGCCCATCGCCCCCATAACGGGCGGAGGTGCCGTGGTTCTCCCGATGCCGGCCGGGCCCGGGCCGGACCGAGGTCCCGCCCGGGAGGACCCGCGCGTTCCGCGCAGGCCCTCCCGATGTGAGGTCAGCCCGCCCGGGAGGCGGCCTCCTCGGCGCTGGTGCCGGCCGGGATGTCGTCCACCGGTCGCACGTCACGGGTGGTGCACAGGATTGGCGCGGCCAGCAGCAGCGCACCCACCCCGAGGACGGAGACGCCGTACCACCCTCCCGCGTTCCAGATCTGGGAACCGAGGAGGGAGCCCATCGCGATCCCCAGGAAACGGGTCGTGAAGTAGAGGGTGTTGAGCCTGCTGTGCTGCCCGGCGTCGAGCTTGAAGAGCATGGCCTGGTTGACGACCTGGTTTCCCCAGACGCCGACGTCCAGCAGGACGACGCCCAGCACCATCAGGACCAGCCACTCCTTGCCGCCCGCGAGCGTCGCCCAGCCGACCAGCGAGACGACCAGCAGCACCGTCTGCGTGTAGCGGCCCCCCTTGCGGTCGGCCAGCCGGCCGGCCCGCGGCGAACCGAGCGCGCTCGCCGCGGCGACCAGGCCGAACAGCCCGGCGATGCCCGGCCCGTAGCCGTAGGAGTCCTGAAGGACGAAGGCGAGCGTCGTCCAGAAGGCGCCGAAGGAGACGCCGACCAGTGCCCCGGACGTACACACCCGGCGCACCAGCGGGCTGCCCCGGAACAGCTTCGGCAGGCTCTTGAGCAGATCGCCGTACGGCATCGCGGCACTGCCGGTGATGCCCTTGGGCAGCGTGAAGAACAGCAGGACCAGGAGCATCACCATCAGCGCGACCGAGCAGCCGTAGACCCAGCGCCAGCCCACGAGGTCGGCCAGTGCCCCGGCGTAGGTGCGGGAGGCGAGCAGGCCGACCAGCAGGCCGCCTTGGAGGACGCCGACGACCCGGCCCTTGGCCTGGCCGCCGGTGAGCGCCACGGCGAGCGGGACGACGATCTGCGGAATCGGGGTGAGGGCGCCCAGCAGGAAGCTGACGACGGTGAGGACGGCGAGGTCGGGGGCGAGCGCGGCGGCGGCCAGTGCCACCGTCGTCGCGGCCCCCAGGGACAGGATCAGCTTGCGGCGGTCGCGGGTGTCGCCGAGCGGGACGAGCAGCAGGATGCCGAGCGCGTAGCCGAACTGCGTGGCCGTCGGGACCGAGCCCATCGCGCCCTCGGAGACCCCGAAGGAGCTCGCCATGTCGGTCAGGACGGGCTGGTTGATGTAGATGTTGGACGAGGTGATCGCGCAGGCCAGGGTGAGCACGATCGTGAGCGTCCGGCCGAGCGCGCCGCCCGCCGCGCCGCTCTTCGGGGGGCCGGCCGGGGGCGTCACGGCAGGATCCCGGCGTCGACGACGGCGTCCCGCAGGACCTTGTGCGCGCCGCGCGCCGTGCTGCCGCCGTCGGCGCAGAAGGCGCGGACCAGTGTCCCGATGACGGGCTCGGCCCGGAACAGGCGGATCCCCTTGTCCTGGATGGCCGTCAGCTCCTCCGGCGTGGCGTGGGTGTAGTAACGCGCCTCGGCCGTCGGCTGCGGAACGCCGGGCAACTGCTCGCCCTCGAGGGTCTGGACGACCGCCTCGTGCATCAGGGCGGCGCCGGCCCGGTGGTGCCGGATCATGTTCTCCAGCACCGAGCGGTCGTGGTCCAGCGGCTGGGTGGTGCAGGACAGCACATCGCCCGCGTCCCAGTCGGCGTTGATGTGGTGCAGCGTGAACCCGGCGTGCGCATCGGAGTTGGCCATCGCCCGGGCGTAGGTGAGCACCCCGCGGTAGGCGGGCAGGACGCCCGGGTGGAGGTTGAGCAGCGCGGAGTGTCCGGCCGCTGTGGAGAAGTATACGCCGGAGAACCGGCCAGCTGCGGCAGCCCTTTCCCCGGCAGGTCGCCGGAGCACAGCACCGCGGCGTCGCATGGATATACGACGTCCCCGCACTGGACGAGTGCTTTTCCGGTACCGGGCAGACAGTCCGTGACGCGGGCCTTCACGAACTCCACTTCGATGCCGTGCCGGTGGGCGTCCTCGACGGCGGAACGCAACTGCTCGCGAAGGTAACCGCCGTATTGTGCACGGGGTATGTAGGCATCTCCGGATGTCGGTCGACTCCCGTGCGGAATACGTGAGTCGATCCAGTCGAGGAAGTGGTCCGGGCGGTCGCCGTACATGGTCATGGTGGATGCACGCATGTTGAGGATATGGCATTCGTGCGGCGTACCGTAAGCGGGGCCGGTCGCCATTTCACCGGTGTGGTCGAAGAGTTGGATGCGTAACTTGTGGTCGCGGCTCAGAACGGCGGCCTGTGTGATGAGTTGGGTCGTCGTGAGAATACCGCTGGCCCCTGCGCCCACGACAGCGACGACTCTTTCCGAGAGCGGACCTCTGCCCTTGATCGCGTTCACCCGGCGAGCGTAACAACATGGATCTTGCACCCAATACTGAAATCGAGCCACCCTGCGATGGCTCACGGGAGTCGTTGCAAGATGCATGGAGTGCCGGAAAGGGGTTCAAATCCCCCGTCGACGACCCCTGAAGTCGGCCGAGTTGCCATGGCCGGCCGGCTCCGGGGGTGGCCGGAGAGGTGCGCCCCGTCGCGGCCCTGAGCCGGGGATTGCGGAAAAGAGACGCCCTGCAGTCGCTCAAGGAGTGGCAAAAGACCGGCGCTGCAGTCGGCACCTCTGATCCGGCCGGCCTCGACGCCTGCCCCGCCCCCGGCCCGTCATGGCGCGAGGCAGGAGCGGAACAGGTTCTCCGGGTCCCAGCGCGCCTTGAGTTCCTGCAGACGGTCCCAGGCGGCGGGGGCGTACGAGCGCCGGACAGCGGCCGCGTCGGTCCTGGCGCTCTCGTAGCCGGGGTCGCCGCGCCGGATCAGCGTCCCTTCGACGGCTCTTTCGACGGCTCCTTCGGACATCACGGCCTCCCCTCCTCGCTCGGCCGGTGTGGAAAGCGGTCAACGGTCAGCGGTCGGTCAGGGCGCAATCAGTCCGAAGACCGCGATGGTCACCAGATAACAGAGCACCACCACGGCCGCGCCCACCAGGTCGACGCGGCGGCCGCATGCGCGCGCGGGCACCAGCCAGAAGGCGAGCGCCTTGTTCACCAGAGGCATCAGCAGCCAGGTCAGCGCGCTGACGCTCAGCATGTTCCCGATGAACAGCCCGATATATCCGGGAACGCCGACACCGTTCAGCTCGGCTCCCTCGGTCAGGTTCAGCACCATCACGGTGGGATAGAGGGCCAGGAGCACGGACATGGCCTGTTTCCAGTTGGGCGGAGCACGGCCCTGCGCTCCCTCGCCGAAACGGAACCAGCCGCTGAACGCCGAGCCGACCTTGCGCACGTCGTAGGAGGCGAAACAGTTGCGTCCCTCCTCCAGCAGTTCCGCGCGGACATCGGAGGCGAGCCATGCGTCGAGGTGTTCGCGCGTGTCGAAGCGGAAGACGACGACCCAGCGCTCCTGCACTCCCTGAACCCCTTGGACCGGTTTGAACAATTCGGACCCCATGAAACCGGGTGCCTTCTCCTGCGCCTTGAGGGTCTTCGCCTGCCAACGCAGGAACCGCTGTTCCTGTCCGGGCCTGACCTCGTGCGAGATGACGGCCGTGATGGCCTCCGGGGCCCGCTCGGGAGCGGCACCGCCGCGGAGCACTTCCTGGGTCGGGGGCCCCTCGAACAGCTCCTGTCCTTCGGCGAGCAGCTCCTGCCTTCGGCGTGAGTTCAACCAGGCGGTCAGGTGGTCGACCCCGGAGAAACGGAAGACGGCCACCCATGCGTTCTCTTCGCCGGTTTCGGGCGAGTAGACCTCGGCGCCCTCGAAACCGGCGAATGCGCGGGCGGCCTCGTTCGTCCTGTCCTGCCAGCGCCGGTACTCCTCGACGCGGTCTGCGCGCACCTTCTGCGAGATCACGACGGTGGCGCTGTCGGCCCCGGCGTCACGGCTTGCACGAGAACCCACCCGAGTTAGGCTAATACGTATACGACTTTTCGGGCAAATCGGCCATCGAATCGGTCATAGTGATGCCGATCGGAGACTGCGTGATGCAACACGAAGCCCTTCAGTGAGTGGAGGATCAAGGTCGAGCAGATCCATCCCGAGCTCGGCGCCCAGGCCTACGGCGCGTGGATGAACAAGCCGGACCGGCACGCGTATTGACCGCCTCGCCTCCGGACCGGAACGGTGAGTACGTGGACAGGTGTCAGGCGCAGGACGCAAGCAGCGCTTGAGCAGGCACCCCGCTACGGCTCCACCGCGATCGTCGTCAGCACCAGCCCGTTCCCGGCGGCCCAGCGGCCGGAGAAGCCGGTCAGCGGCCTGCCCAGCAGGTCCGGTGCAGGCACCAGCATGCGGGCCGTGAACGTGCCGTCCGGCAGGATGGTGACCGAAGCGTCCTGGAAGTCCAGCAGCCGTCGGCCCACCGGGAACCACGCCTTGTACACGGACTCCTTGGCGCTGAACAGCAACCGGTCCCAGGCCGGGCCCCCGGAGGGCAGGGCGGCCAGCGCGGTGAGGTCCTCGGGGCGGGCGACGGCCTCCAGTACGTCGTCCGGGAGGGGTTCGTCCGGCTCCGCGTCGATGCCGAGCGCGGCCACCTCGCCGGCCCGGGCCACCACGGCGGCGCGGTAGCCCTGACAGTGCGTCATGCTGCCCACGACGCCCTCCGGCCAGCCGGGGGCGCCCCGCTCCCCGGGCAGGAGCGGCGCCGGCGGGTGTCCGAGCTTCGCCAGCGCCTCCCGCGCACACGCACGGACCGTGGTGAACTCGGCCCGCCGCTTGGCGACGGCCCGGGCGATCACGGCTTCCTCCTCCGGGAACAGCAGAGTGTCGAGCCGATCGGCGAAACTGTGGGCGCACACCACGCTCGACGGCAGCAGGCTCTCGATCACGCGCTCACCCTCCCCGCGACCGTCGCCTCGACCGCCCGGTTGTCCTCGTACGACACGTGCAGGTCACCGACCGCACGCAACACGCTTTCGGTCCCCCTCATCCCGCCAGCATAATCCGGAGGCGTCCGGCCGTATTTGCCGCTCCCCCTCTCGTGTCCACCTGGCGCGGACGGACGTCATGACGAACCGTCACAACCGGAATGCCGGTGCCACCGCCGAACGTTCCCTGTTCGCCTACAAGCCCCCTACAAGCACTGAAGACATCGGACTTATTGATCTAGACTGCGCCGACATGAAGGCTCTCGTACTGTCCGGCGGGGCCGGAACCCGCCTGCGGCCCATCACTCATACCTACGCCAAGCAGCTTGTCCCCGTGGCCAACAAGCCCGTGCTCTTCTACGGGTTGGAGGCCATCGCGGAGGCAGGAATCAGCGAGGTCGGCATCGTCGTCGGTGACACGGCCCCCGAGATCCGGCGGGCGGTCGGCGACGGGTCCGCCTTCGGCCTCGACGTCACCTACATCCAGCAGTCGGCGCCCCTCGGCCTCGCCCATGCTGTGCTGATCGCAAGGGAGTTCCTCGGCGACGAGGACTTCGTCATGTATCTCGGTGACAACTTCATCGTCGGCGGTATCGCGGATCTCGTGGACGAGTTCCGGGGCAGCCGCCCCGACGCACAGATCCTGCTCACCAAGGTGGCCGACCCCACCGCCTTCGGCGTCGCCGAACTCGACATCTCCGGAAAGGTGGTGGCCCTGGAGGAAAAGCCGGCCGCCCCGCGCAGCGATCTGGCCCTGGTCGGCGTCTTCCTGTTCACCTCGGCCGTGCATGAGGCCGTACGGGGCATCGAGCTGTCCGCGCGCGGCGAGTTGGAGATAACCGATGCGCTGCAATGGCTCATAGACCACGGACGTGACGTCCGGTCCACGACCATCTCCGGTTACTGGAAGGACACCGGAAACGTCATCGACATGCTGGAGGTCAACCGCGCCGTACTGGAAGGCATCGGGGGCCGCGTCGAGGGTTCGGTCGACGAGGCCAGCGAGATCATCGGCCAGGTCACGATCGAAGCCGGCGCCGAGATACGGGGCTCGCGGATCGTGGGACCGGTCGTGATCGGCGCGAACACACGGATAGCCGGTTCCTACGTCGGCCCGTCCACCTCGATAGCGTCGGACTGCCGGATCGAGTCCAGCGAAATAGAGTTCTCCATCGTCCTGACCGGGGCCACGATCCAGGGGGTCCGCCGCATCGAGAGTTCGCTGATCGGGCGGAACGTCGAGGTGACCCCTGCCACCGGTGTGCCGGCGGCCCATCGGCTGGTGCTCGGGGACCACAGCAAAGTGCGCATCTCGTCATGACCGTCACCAGGATCCTCGTCACCGGCGCTGCCGGCTTCATCGGCTCCCACTACGTTCGCACCCTGCTCGGCCCGAACGGCCCGGCCGGAGTACGGGTCACCGTGCTCGACAAGCTGACCTACGCCGGCAACCCGGCCAATCTCGACCCGGTGCGCGATCACCCCGGGTTCTCCTTCGTCCGGGGCGACGTCTGCGATGCCGCGGTCGTGGACCGGCTGGTCGCCGAGCACGACCAGATCGTGCACTTCGCCGCGGAGTCGCACGTGGACCGGTCGATCCTGGGCGCAGCCGAGTTCGTCCGGACGAACATCGGCGGGACGCAGGTCCTGCTCGACGCGGCGCTGCGCCACCACGCCGACGGCCGGGGCGTCTTCGTCCATATCTCCACGGACGAGGTGTACGGCTCCATCCCGCACGGTTCCTGGCCGGAGACGCACCCGCTGTCCCCCAACTCGCCCTACGCGGCCTCGAAGGCGGCCGCCGACCTGATGGTCCTCGCCCACCACCGCACACACGGACTCGACGTCCGGGTGACCCGCTGCTCCAACAACTACGGCCACCACCACTTCCCCGAGAAACTGATCCCGCTGTTCATCACCCGGCTGATGCAGGGCCGCACGGTCCCGCTGTACGGGGACGGGCTCAACGTCCGCGACTGGCTGCACATCGACGACCACGTCCAAGGCATCGAACTGGTTCGCACGAAGGGCCGGCCCGGAGAGGTCTACAACATCGGCGGTGGCACCGAGCTCACCAACAAGGAGCTGACCTCCTTGCTGTTGGAGGCGTGCGGGGCCGGTTGGGAGTCGGTGGAGTACGTCACCGACCGCAAGGGCCACGACCGCCGGTACTCGGTGGACTGCACCAAGATCACCCAGGAACTGGGCTACCGGCCGCGCAAGGACTTCGCCGCCGGGCTCGCCGAGACAGTCTCCTGGTACCGCGAGAACCGGCACTGGTGGGAGCCGCTGCAGCGGCGCGCCGAGCTGGGAGCGGGCGCCCGGTGACAACTCCGGCGCCCGGTCGCACAGGCTCCACGGGACCGCCCCGGCGGCCGGCCGCGAGGCGGTCGCCGGGGCGGCACGGTGGAGGCAAGGAGGGCCGCCCGGGTCCGGGGCCGCTACTCCTCCGGAACGCCGGCGACGCCCGGCGGCAGGAACCGCCGGCCGATCGCCCGCTCCGACGCACCGACCCGGTCGAGGTACGGAGTGATCCCGCCGAGCCAGAACGGCCAGCCGACGCCCAGGATCAGGCACAGGTCGACGTCCTGCGGTTCGGCCACCACGCCCTCGTCCAGCATCCGCCGGATCTCGTCGGCGAGGGCCACCGACGTACGGTCCAGCAGCTCGGCGCCGGTGGACGGCGCGGACCCGGCCTGCCACAGCGCCGCGACCTCGGGATCGAGGGTCTTGCCGCCCTCGGCGTCCCGGAGCCACACGGAGGCCTTGCCCGCTTCGACGAGCCGCCGCAGGTTCCCGCTCACGGCGAACCGGTCGGGGAACGCCGTGTGCAAGGCCTCGGCGACGCGCAAGGCGACTGCGGGGCCGACGAGTTCCAGCAGGCCCGACGGAGTCATCGGCAGCCCCAGCAGGTCGAATGCCCGGTCCGCCACCTCGAACGGCGTGCCCTCGTCCAGGGCCGCGACGACCTCGCCCAGGAACCGGGCGAGCACCCGGTCGACCACGAACGCGGGCGCGTCCGACACCAGTACGCAGGTCTTGCCCAGGCCCTTGCCCAGCGCGAAGGCCGTCGCCAACGCGGCGTCGTCGGTCCGGTCGGTGCGCATGACCTCCAACAGCGGCATGGCGGCGATCGGTTCGGCGAATCGGAACCCCACCATCCGTTCCGGGTGGCGCAGTTCGGTCGCGGCCTCCGCGACAGAGGTGCGGGAAGTGGTGGTCGCCAGAACGCATCCGGCCGACACGTACTCCTCGATCTCCGCGAACCCCCGTTGCTTCGCCGGGAGATCGCCGTCCCGGGCCTCGACGACGACGTCGGCCCCCCGGAGCGCTTCCCGGTCCGGTGAGCCGGACACCAGCGCCCTGACGCGGTCCGCCGCGTCCCGCGACATCTGCCCGCTGTCGAGCAGCGTGCCGACTTCGGCGTGCACGCGGGCCACGCCTTCGTCCACGCGTGTCCGGTCGGTGTCGGTCAACACGACCGGGACGTCCAGCTGTCGCGCGAACAGCAGGGCCAGCTGCAGGGCCTCGGGACCCGTGCCGACGATCCCGATGTTCTCCACCGGACGCGCCCGCGACTCGTCGGGTATGCCCGGCTGCTGGGCCGCGCGCCACTGCACCAGGCTGAACGCGTACAGACTGGCACGCGACTCGTCGCGCATCAGCACGTCGGCCATGGCCTCGGACTCGGCGGGGTAGCCGCGGTCCAGGTCGTTGTGGCGGGCGAAGTCCAGCAGTTCCACGGCCCGCGCCGGCCCCGGCGACGCGCCGTGGGTCCTGGCTTCGACGAGTGCGTGCGCCCGTGCGATCGCCGCGTCCCAGCCCGCGCCGCGGTCGAACTCGGGGCGGGGCACCGCGATCTCGCCGTTGACCACACCGGCGAGCCAGCGCAGTGACGCGTCGAGGTAGTCGGCCGGGTCCAGCAGCACGTCCGCGATGCCCAGTTCGACGGCCTCCGCGGGCTGGAGCATCTTGTTGTCGAACGCGTTCTCGATGATCACGGTGACCGCGCGGTCCGGACCGATCAGGTTCGGCAGCAGCTGCGTGCCGCCCCAGCCCTGGAACAGGCCGAGGGCGCACTCCGGGAAGCCGATCGCGGGGACGTCCGCCGCCACCGTCCGGTACTGGCACGACAGCGCGAGTTCCAGTCCGCCGCCGATCGCCACCCCGTTGACGAACGCGAACGTCGGGATCGCGGAGTCGGTGAAGCGGCGGAACGCGTCGTGGCCGAGCTTGCCGACGGCCAGCGTGGTCTCGCGGTCCATGCCGACGGCGGCCAGGTCGGCGCCGACGGAGAAGCAGAAGGGCTTGCCGGTCACCGCGATCGCCGCCGGGTCCGCGGCCAGCGCCGCGTCGAAGGCGGCGTCGATGCCGATGATGGCCTCGCGGCCGAAGGTGTTCGGCTTCGTGGGGTCGAGCCCGTTGTCCAGGGTGATCAGCGCGACCGGCTTCGCCAGCCCGGGCACCGGGACCACCCGGGTGGTCGCGCGGGTCACGACTTCGTCTCTCACTTGCCCCTCCAGTGTGGGTTCTGCCTGATCATGGTGGATCCCCGGACGGCCGGCCTCACCACGCGATCGGGAGGGAGAGCGGCCCCTGGATCGTGTCGCCCGGTGCGAACGGGATCCGGTCGACCGGTTCGGCCAGGCGCAGGCCGGGCAGGCGGGCGAACAGGGCTCGCAGCGCGATCTCCATCTCGACGCGCGCGAGATTGTGACCGAGGCAGAGGTGGATGCCGTGGCCGAACGTGATGTGGTGGCGCGCCGAGCGCGTCAGGTCCAGTTCCTCGGGGACCGGGTAGACGGACGGGTCCCGGTTGACCAGCGAGGTCGCGAAGAACACCGCGTCGTCGGGGCGGATGACCACCTCGCCGATCTCTATCTCCGTGGTGGCCACCCGGGCCAGGCCCTCCACGATGGAGAGGAACCGCAGGAGTTCGTTGACGGCGTTCGGGAACAGCGAGTCGTCGGCTCGTAGGGCGGCGAGCTGCTCGGGGTGCTCCAGCAGCGTCAGGGTGCCCAGCGTGATCATGCTGGCGGTCGACTCGTGACCGGCGATGAGCATGAAGATCGCCAGGCTCACCGCGTCCTGGCGTTCCAGCTCGCCCGCTCGCATGTGGGCGACCAGGGTGTCCAGCAGGTCGTCGCCCGGCTCGCTCTCCTTACGGGCGATCAGTTCGCCCATGTAGCCCATGAGTCGGACGGCGGCCCCCGCGGCCTCCTCGCCCGTCGTGGCGCGCAGCAGGAGCGAGGACTGCTCCTCGAAGAAGTCGCGGTCGGAGTACGGCACGCCGAGCAGCGCGCAGATCACGCTGGACGACAGCGGCAGCGCGAACTGCGTGACCAGGTCGGCGGCCGGGCCCTTCTCGGCCATGTCGTCCAGCAGCTCGTCCACGAGCTGCTGGATCCGCGGGCGCAGGTCGGCCACGCGCTGGTTGGTGAACCTCGGCAACAGCATGCGGCGTTGGGCGTGCTGCTCGGGGCCGTCGGCGCCGAGCAGCGGGGTGCGGCGCTGTTCGAGGGGGATGGCCGCGAAGCGCGGGGAGGTCACCGGGAAGGCGGGGTTCTCGCGGACCGACGACAGTCGCTCGTCGGTCAGCAGCTGCCGTGCCTCGGCGTGGCCCGTCACGATCCACGCTTCGCGCCCGTCGTAGAGCTTGACGCGGGAGATCGGCCCCTCTTCGAGCAACGGCCGGTAGCCGGTGGGCGGGTGATAGGGGCAGGAGCGGTCCTGCGGGAAGGAAACGGCCTCTGTCACGTCTGAACCCCTTGGTGAATATCGGTCCCGGCAACAACCGTGCCAGGAAATGGATCATCCCGGTGCGCCCCTGGCGGGTCAACCGCCGTCGGCCGTGCGCGGGTTAGCGGCAACGCCGGGCCGGGTGGTGTGCCGACGTGCGGGCAACTGCCGCAACCTGCAACGACGCGCTCGTCGGTCCCCCGGGAGGGCCGACCGGCCCTGGGCGGGGAACGCCGTCCGCACGAATAATGATCAAGCTTATTGAACTGCCTTGACGCCGGACTCTCGTGGGGTAGCGTGTACCTGCTGTCTGAAACGCATCGTAGGCGGGGGAAGCGATGAGAGCACGTCCGTGGAACGGCAGACGCGTAGGCGCGTTGATGAGTTTCCGCGTATCGGTCCGGACACACACCCCAGCCCCTCTATGCCGTGAGGCCTCGGCCGCGGGATGTCCGGAAGTCCCCCGACCCCGCCGATGAGTTCGTTCGCGGGACACGTGCCGTTCGTTGTCCTGTAAGGCGCCTGCTCGCTCTTCGGTGCCAACGTGAACGCGACGCGGCTTCACAGGGGATCACGCCGGGAGCGTGATCCGGCGAATGCCGGTGGGCGACGAAGCCTGCGCGGCATGTGGTGGTGCCACCGTCCCGAGCTGCTGTCGGACCCACTCACAAAGTTCGAAGTTGAAGTCCTTTCCTGATCGCCGCCCCTTCTCGGTTGTGGCCTGTCTCGATCGGGAAGCCGGGGTTTGAAAGAGGGCTTTTCTGTGCAGAGCAACGACAACGACATCGCCATCATCGGCATGGCCTGTCGGTTCCCCGGAGCTGACGACTACCAGCAGTTCTGGGCCACTGTGGAGAGCGGTCGCTCGCACATCGGCGAAGTGCCCGGAAGCCGTTGGGACTGGCGGGCGTTCGCGGACACGGAAGGTCCGGGAACGAGTCGGTGGGGCGCCTTTCTGACAGATGTGGAGTCTTTTGACGCCGGGTTCTTCCGGGTGTCTCCGCTGGAGGCGGAGAGCATGGACCCGCAGCAGCGGATCATGCTGCACCTCGCCTGGTCCTGCCTCGAGGACGCCGCCGTGCGCCCCGGCGAGCTGGCCGGCAGCGATGTCGGGGTCTTCATAGGCGCCTTCAACCTGGACTACAAGGGATTACAGGAAGCAGAGGTACGAGAGCCCGCCGCGCATCACGCCACGGGGACGGCGGGAGCCGTCATCGCCAACCGCGTCTCCCACTTCTTCGACTTCACCGGTCCCAGCGTGACCGTCGACACGGCGTCCTCCGCATCGCTGGACGCCGTGCACCTGGCAGTGCAGTCCCTGCGGCAGAAGGAGTGCGGCGTCGCGATCGCGGGCGGCATCAGCCTGGTGCTGACGCCCGAGCGGACCGTCTCGTTCTCCAAGGTCGGGATGCTGTCCCCGACCGGCTCCTGCAAGACCTTCGACGAACGCGCGGACGGGTACGTGCGCGGCGAGGGCGGCGGCCTGGTGCTCCTCAAGCCGCTCGCGGACGCCTTGCGCGACGGCGACAGCATCCACGGTGTCATCAGGGGCAGCGCCGTCAGCCACGGCGGGAGGACCCGCAGCCTCACCTATCCCAGCGCCGACGCGCAGGCCAGGGTCATCTCGAAGGCCTTCGCCCAGGCGGGAGTCGCGCCGGAGACCGTCGGTTACGTCGAAGCGCACGGCACCGGTACGCCGACCGGCGACCCGATCGAGGTCCGTGGACTGGTGGAAGGTTTCGGCAGGGCCCGGGGCGACGGCACGGGCTCCGGACCGCACAATTACTGCGGACTCGGCTCGGTCAAACCGAACATCGGCCACCTCGAACCCGCCGCGGGGATCGCGGGCGTCATCAAGGTCCTGCTCTCGATGGAGCACGGGAAGCTGCCCGGCCTGCCGGACTTCACGAAGCTGAACCCCGCCATCACGCTGGACGGGACGCCCTTCTACGTCGTGGACTCCCCGCGGGAGTGGGACGCGCCGCGCTCGGAGGCGGGCGAGCCGCTCCCGCGCCGCGCCGGGGTCAGCTCGTTCGGCTTCGGCGGTACGAACGCGCACGTGATCCTGGAGGAGGCGCCGCCCGGCGAGCCGGTCGCGCCGCAGCCCCGTGCCGCCTACCTCGTCTGCCTGTCCGGCAGGACCGGGACGGCGCTGCGGCGCCGGGCCGGGGACCTGGCGGAGTGGCTCGGGCGTGCGGGCACCGGCGTCGACCTGATGGACCTCAGCGCCACGCTGCTGCTGGGACGGGAACACTTCGACGTCCGCGCATCGTTCGTCGTGCGGAGCACCGCCGATCTGCGGGACGCGCTGGAACACTTCACACGTGAGGGCCGCGCCGTCGGCTGCTTCCACAACCTCGGTGAGGACAGGGGCGCGCCCGGGGAGGCACCCCGGCCGGAACTCCCCGGCTTCCACCTCGGAGCGGACGTCCCCGACCCCGAGTACGCCCGGCACCTTTCCGCCCTGGCCGAGGCCTTCGCCGCGGGCGCCGACCTCCACGGGTGCGACCTCTTCTCCGCGGTCCGTACCGGGAAACTCCGGCTGCCGACGTACCCGTTCGACGCGCAGCGGTACTGGATCACGGCCGACACCGCGCCCGACTCGCCCGCCGAGCAGCTCCCCGCGGAGCGGAGCGACCGACCGGAGGTCGCGGACCTCGTCCGGGCCGACCTCCGCCGCATCGCCTCCGGCGTGCTCAAGCTGCCGGCGGACGGCATCCAACCGGCCGACAAACTCGCCGACTTGGGCTTCGACTCGGTCGGCAACACCCGGCTGGCCACCGAGCTGAGCGCGTACTACGGGATCGACCTCACGCCCGCGGACCTCTACACGCACTTCACGCTGGGCATGGTCCAGGACCACCTGGTCCGGGACCACGGCGAAGCCGTGGCGCGGACGTACGAGGGGACCGGGGCTCCGCCGCCCGTGCGGCGGAGCAGCGCCAGGTCGCCGCGGCCGGGGCCCGCTGCCGCACCGGCCGCCGTTCCCGGCGAGGACGACATCGCCGTCATCGGTCTGAGCGGGCGCTTTCCGCAGGCGCGGACGGCCGACGACCTCTGGGACATCCTCGCGGGCGGCAGGGACGTGGTCGGGCCCCTTCCGGCGGAACGGCGGCGGGACTGGGCCGGGGCACCCGGCGGCCACGCGCCCAGGGGCGGATGGCTGCCGGGCGCGGCCGAGTTCGACCCGCTGTTCTTCGAGATCGTCCCCAGCGAGGCCGAGGCCATGGACCCGCGGCAGCGGCTGCTGCTCCAGGAGTCGTGGCGGGCGCTGGAGGACGCGGGCTACGGTGCCGGGAAGCTGCGAGACAGCACGGTGGGCATGTTCGTCGGTGCCGAGCAGGGCGACTACCAGCGGCTCGCCGGCAGCGGTGAGACCCTCACCTCCGCCCACGACGGCATCCTGGCATCGCGCCTCGGGTACTTCCTGAACTTCTCCGGACCGGTCGTCGCGATCAACACGGCGTGCTCCGCCGGGCTGGTCGCCGTGCACCAGGCCTGTGTGAGCCTGCGCACCGGCGAGTGCGACACCGCGCTCGCCGCGGGCGTCAACATCCTCGCGACCTCACAGTTCTTCCAGCACGCCGGCCGCGCCGGGATGCTGTCCGACGACGGTGTCTGCCGCCCCTTCGACAAGCGCGCCAACGGCATGGTCGTGGGCGAGGCGGTCGCCGTCGTGGTGCTGAAGCGACTCTCCAGGGCCCTGGCGGACGGGGACAGGATCCACGCCGTCATCAAGGGCAGCGGCATCAACTACGACGGCCGTACGAACGGAATCACCGCGCCCAGCAGGTCGGCGCAGTCCTCGCTGCTGCGCTCCGTGCACGAGCGGTTCGGCATCGACCCGAGCGGGATCGAGCACGTGGTCGCGCACGGCACCGGTACCCGGCTCGGTGACCCCATCGAGGTCAACGCCCTCGCCGACGCCTTCGGCCCGTACACCGACAAGAAGCAGTACTGCGCCCTGACATCGGTCAAGGGCAACCTCGGGCACACCCTGGCCGCGTCCGGGGTGGTGAGCCTGATCGGTCTGGTGCAGTCGCTGCGGCACGAAACCCTGCCCGTGAGCCTGCACTGCGAGCAGGACAGCGACTACATCGACTGGGCGCGGAGCCCCTTCTACGTCAACAAGGAGACCCGTCCCTGGAAGAGCGGGCCCGGCAAGAAGCGGCTGGGGGCGGTCAGTTCCTTCGGGATCAGCGGGACGAACGCCCATGTCGTCGTCGAGGGGTACGACGCGCCGGAGGCCGCGGACACCGGTGACCCCGCACGGCCCCACCTCCTCGTGCTCTCGGCCAAGACCGGCGAAGCCCTGACGGCCAAGGCCGCCGAACTCCTGGCCTTCCTGGAGAACAGGGGCCAGGACCAGGCCGGTCTCGCCCGGATCAGCGCCACGCTCCTGGTCGGCAGACACCACTTCGCGCACCGCTGCGCACTGCTCGCGGCGACGCCCGAGGACGCCGCGCGACTGCTCCGCCAGGTACTCGAAGGACAGGAAGCGCCCGACACGTTCCAGGGCGTGCGCCCACGGGACTTCGCACCGCAGGCCGCGCTCGCCGAGTACGCCGGTCAGCTGGTCGCGCGCGCGGGCGGCCCGGCCGGCGACCGGCGCAAGCACCAGGACACCCTGCGCGCGCTGGCCGACCTGTACCGCCAGGGCTACGACCTGGAATGGGAGGGCCTGTTCGGCGACCGGGTGCCGCCGGTCACGTCCCTGCCCGCCTACCCCTTCGCCCGTGAGGAGTTCTGGATCGACGGGCGGTACGAGCCCGAGGCGCCGCAACCGCAGAGCGCGGGCCACGGGAGCGAGGACCTGCACTTCTACGTGCCGCGCTGGGTGGCGGCGGGCAACACGGCGGAACCGGGGGCCGGGACGGGCTCCGGCTCGACCCTGCTCGTCCTCGACGACGAACCGGCACGCGTCGCGCTCTTCCGCCGGCACCACGCGGGAACCGTGATCCAGGTGCGGTCCGGTGCATCGTTCGAAGAGCGCGCCGCTGACCACTACGTCGTCGACCGGCTCAGCCAGGCGGACTTCGACCGGCTGTTGACCGCGGTGGACCTGCCGGGGCGGACGCCGCTCGCCGTCGTCAACCTGTGGCCCCTGGCATCGGACGGTGTCGACCGCACGGTCGAACTGGAGAGTCTGCTCCACTTCTTCCGGGCCGCACACGGCACCGGGCTGGAACACGAACTCCAGCACCTGTCCGTCGTGCCGGGAGAGCGGGGACCGGCCGGAGCGGCGGCGCAGTCGCTCTCGGGGTTCGCGCGTGCCATGACCCCGGTGAACCACCTGATCCGGATGAATACCCTCCAGTTCGACGGGGTGCCGGACGCCGAGTCCGTGGTCGCCGGAGTGCTCGACGAACTCCGCGTCACGCAGGGGATGTTCACACGCGGGCAGGAGGTCCGGCGTGCCGGTGGCGTCCGTTCGACGAGGGTGCTGCGGCGGTGGAACGGCAGCGTGGACGCCGTGCCGTCCGGCCTGCCGCTGAAGGAGAACGGCGTCTACCTCATCAGCGGTGGAGCGGGCGAACTCGGCGGACACCTCGGCACGTACCTCGCCGAGCAGTGCCGGGCGAGGCTCGTACTGCTCGGCCGCAGGGCACTCGACGCGGACCTGCGGGAGCGGACCGCGGCGCTGGAGGCGGCGGGCGCCCAGGTCGCGTACCTGCGGTGCGACGTCGCCGACCGCGACGCGGTGCGCGCCGCGATCGACGCGGCCCGGGCGCGGTTCGGGCGACTGGACGGGGTCTTCCACAGCGCGGGCGTCATGGGCGGCAGCGACGTACTGACCGCGGCGAAGGCCGACTTCGACGGGGTCCTGGCGCCCAAGGTGCACGGAACCGTCCACCTGGACGAGTTGACGCGCGAGGAGTCGCTGGACTTCTTCGTCCTGTTCTCGTCGATCGCCGCTCACCTCGGCGACTTCGGGCAGGGCAGCTACGCGGCCGCCAACCGCTTCCTCGACGCCTACGCCCACCACCGTGAAGCGCTGCGGGCCGACGGCGAGCGCCGCGGCCGGACCATCACGGTCGACTGGCCCTACTGGGACGAGGGCGGAATGCTCGGGGACATCGCACAGGACGCCACGTCGAAGGCCCTCTACTTCGACCATTCCGGCCTGCGCGGCCTCGGGACGTCCGAGGGCATCCGGGCGCTGATGACGATCCTCGCCTCGGACGAGACGCAGGTCGTGGTGGCCAAGGGCGACCGGGAGAGGATCGAACGCGTCCTGCGCGTCGCCGAACGCGAGCCGGCACAGTGGGCCGCCGAGCACGAGCCGCTGCGCCCGGCCGCCGAGCCGGCCGCCCCCGACCTGTTCACCAGGACCGTCGACTACCTCAAGGACAAGATCTCCCAGGTCTTCAAGATCGAGCCGGAGCGCATCGACGCCGCCGCCGAACTCGGCGCGTACGGCATCGAGTCGATCCAGATCCTGGAGCTGCTGCGGCTGCTGGGCAAGGACTTCGACTCCGTCCCGGGCACGCTGTTCTTCGAGTACCGCACCATCCGCGACCTGGCCGGATACTTCGTGCGCGACCACGCGGAGCGGATGACGGCGCTGCTCGGCGCCGGTCGGCCCGCCGCCGCGACGACCGCCGCCGCGACGCTCCCCGCCGCGCCGGCGGCCACGACCGGGCAGGCCCGGGTGACCGCGCGCGGCGAGGCGTCGGGCGGGTCCGGGCGGTCCCGGGACGTGGCCGTCATCGGGATCAGCGGCCGTTACCCGCACGCCGCCGACCTCGACCGGTTCTGGGACGTGCTGCGCAACGGCGAGGACTGCATCGAGGAGATCCCGCCGCACCGGTGGGACAAGGACGCGTACTACGCCCCCGAGACCAGGCCCGGCAAGACCGTCAGCAAGTGGGGCGGTTTCATCGACGGGGCCGAGAACTTCGACACCATGTTCTTCGGCATCCCGCCCAAGCGGGCCGCCGCGACCGACCCGCAGACCCGGCTCGTCCTCCAGGCGGCCTGGGCCGCCATGGAGGACGCCGGATACACCCGGCAGGGCCTGAACCCCGACGGGGCCGGGAAGGTCGGCGTGTACCTGGGCATGACCTGGAACGAGTACCAGCTCTACAGCGGCCAGGACGTGTCCGACCGTGCGGAGGCCGCCAACCTCGTCTCGTACTTCTTCGACCTCCACGGGCCGAGCCTCACCGTCGACACGGCCTGCGCGTCCTCGCTGTACGCGGTCGCGATGGCGTGCGAGAGCATCAGGAGCGGCGAGACGTCGATGGCCTTCGCGGCGGGCGTGAACCTGTCGCTTCACCCGAACAAGTACGTGGCGCTCAGCCAGCTGAACTTCCTTGCCACCGACGGGCGTTGCCGTTCGTTTGGGGAGGGCGGCACCGGTTACGTCCCCGGGGAGGGCGTGGGCTGCGTTCTGCTCAAGTCCCTGGACCGGGCCGTCGAGGACGGCGACCACATCCACGCCGTGATCCGGGGCGTGGCGACGCGGCACGGCGGAAAGACCAACGGCACCACCGTGCCCAACCCGTCCGCGCAGGCCGACCTGATGGTCGCCGCGCTGCGGGACGCGGGGATCTCCGCGGACGACGTCAGCTACGTCGAGGCGCACGGGACCGGCACGTCGCTGGGCGACCCGATCGAGATCACCGCTCTGACCAAGGCGTTCCGCGAGGACACCGACAGGTCGGGGTTCTGCTCGATCGGCTCGGTCAAGTCGAACATCGGCCACTTGGAGGCCGCGGCGGGCATCGCGGGCATCACCAAGGTGGTCCTGCAGATGCGGCACAAGATGATCGCGCCTTCGCTCCACGCGCGGCAGCTGAACCCCTTCATCGACTTCTCCGGCTCGCCGGTCCGCGTCCAGCAGGAGCTGGAGCCGTGGAAGCGGCCCACGCGGACCGTCGCGGGGGTGACCACGGAGGTGCCCCGCATCGCCGGCGTCTCCTCGTTCGGTGCCCATGGCGCCATCGCCAACGTGCTGATCGAGGAGTACGCCCGGCCGGACGACCGGCCGGTGCCCGACCCGGCACCGGAACTGGTGGTGCTGTCGGCGAAGAACGCCGAGCGCCTGCGGGAGAAGGTGCGTGCGCTGGTGCGCTGGCTCCCGGAAGGGGGCCGGACCGCCCGGCTCGGGGACATCGCGTACACGCTGCAGGTCGGCAGGGAAGCCATGGAGGAGCGGCTCGCCCTGCTGGTGGAGAGCCGGGACGAACTGCACGAGAAGCTCCGGGCGTTCCTCGACGGAGTCCGGGACATCGACGGTGTGCGCCACGGCCGGACGCGGGTCACCCGCGAAGCGCTCGCGGACTTCGAGGCCGACGAGCACGAGCAGCGCACGGTGCGGAACCGGCTTGAGCGCGGTGCGCACGGGGAGTTGATGGACCTCTGGGCGGACGGCCTGAGCGTGGACTGGGAGCTCCTCGCCCGCACCACGACTCCGCGCCGCGTTCCCCTGCCCACGTACCCCTTCGCGCCCGAACGCCACTGGGTCACCGCCTCGCGTGCGGCGGGAGGTGCGGGGCAGGACGGCGCCCGGTTGCACCCGTTGGTGCACGCCAACACGTCCACCCTGGAGGCCCAGCGGTTCGACTCGGTGTTCTCCGGCGACGAGTTCTTCCTGCGGGACCACGTGGTCAAGGACGACCGCGTGCTGCCGGGTGTGGCGTACCTGGAGATGGCGCGGGCGGCGGTGACGGCGTCCGTCGAGAGCCGCACGGTCGGACTGACGCTGCGCAACGTGGTGTGGGCGCGCCCGGTCAAGGCCGGGGAGCGGCCCGTCGGTGTCCGCACGGAGCTGTACCCCGCCGGGGACGGCGAGGTCGCGTTCGAGATCTCCGGACTGCCGGAGACGGCCGGGGAAGAGGCGGTGCCCGTGGTGCACGGCCAGGGCGTGGTGTCGCTCGGCGAGCCGGCGTCCGCCGACCCGGTGGACCTGGCGGGGCTGCGGGCCGCGTGGGCGGGGACGCGGCTCGACGCGGAGCACTGCTACCAGGCCTACCGGCGGCTCGGCCTGGCGTACGGGCCCGCGCACCGCGGCGTCGAGAGCATCTGGGCCGGGGACGGCCAGGTGCTCGCCCGGCTGCGGCTGCCCGCGGAGGTGCGCGGCTCGCTCGACGCGTTCGTGCTGCATCCGAGCCTGCTGGACTCGGCGTTGCAGGCGGCGATCGGGCTGGGCCCGGAGGACGCGGCCCATGTCCCTTTCGCCCTGGACGAGTTGCAGGTCTTCGGGCCGTGCCACGAGGTGATGTGGGCCTGGGTGCGCCGCAGCGCCGACGACCGGCCCGGGAGCCGGGTGCGCAAGCTCGACATCGACCTGTGCGACGGGTCGGGCGTCGTGTCCTGCCGGTTCAACGGGTTTTCCGCCAGGCCTTACGGGACCGAGGGCGCCGAGGATGCCGAGGGCGCGACCACGCGGTCCCGGCCCGAGCAGCCCGGCCGCGCCGCTCCCGAGCCGTCGGGCACCGCTGCTGCCGCACCGGCCGGGGCGGCCGTGAGCGGGGACGGGCTCGACGACCGGACCTCCCGGTACCTCATCGGGCTGCTGGCGTCGGAGCTCGGCCTGTCCGCGGACCGGATCGACGCCGACGACGCGTTCGAGGTCTACGGCATCGACTCCGTCATGACGATGGCCCTGACCACCGAGCTGGAGCAGGTCTTCGGCTCGCTGCCCAAAACACTGTTCTTCGAGTACCAGAGCATCCGTGCCCTGACGCAGTACTTCCTGGAGGCGCACGAGGACGAGCTGGGGCACCTGCTCGGTGTGGACGCACCGGCGCCGGGGACCGGCTCCTTCGACACCCGCGCTGCGGCCGCCCGTTCGGTCGCGGCGCCCCGCCGGCGCTTCGGGCAGGTGGCCCGGCGCGTGGCGCGACCCCGCCCCGAGAACGCCGCGGGTTCCGTCGACGTCGCCGTCATCGGCCTGGCGGGGCGCTACCCGCAGGCGCGGTCGGTGCGGGAATTCTGGCGGAACCTGGTCGAGGGCAAGGACTGCGTCACCGAGGTGCCGCAGGACCGGTGGGACCACAGCCGGTTCTTCGACCCGGACGTCGACGCCGCCGGCAGGACGTACTCGAAGTGGGGCGGTTTCCTGGAGGGGGCGGACCACTTCGACCCGCTGTTCTTCAACATCTCCCCGCGCGAGGCGGAGTACATGGACCCGCAGGAACGGCTGTTCCTGGAGTGCGTGCAGGAGACGTTCGAGGACGCGGGGTACACCCGTGCGGCGCTGGGCCGCGATCGCGACGAGGGCGGCCCCGGCGGGAACGTCGGCGTGTTCGTGGGGGTGATGTACGAGGAGTACCAGCTGTACGCCGCCCAGGAGCAGGCCAGGGGCCGCAACCTCACGCTGGCGGGCAGCGCGTCGTCGATCGCGAACCGCGTGTCGTACTTCTTCGATCTGCACGGGCCGAGCATGGCCGTCGACACGATGTGCTCCTCGTCGCTCACGGCGATCCAGCTGGCGTGCCAGAGCCTGCTGACGCGCGGCTGCGAGCTGGCCGTCGCGGGCGGTGTGAACCTCTCCCTGCACCCCAACAAGTACCTGATGCTCGCGGGCGGCAAGTACCTGTCGAGCAAGGGGCAGTGCGAGAGCTTCGGCCGGGGCGGCGACGGTTACGTTCCGGGCGAGGGCGTCGGCGCCGTCCTGCTGAAGCCGCTGGCGAAGGCGGAGGAGGACGGCGACACGATCTACGGCGTCATACGGGGCGTGGCCGTCAACCACGGCGGCAAGACGAACGGCTACTCGGTTCCCAACCCCCGTGCACAGTACGACGTCATAGGCCGGGCACTGCGGGAAGCGGGCGTGGACGCGCGGTCGGTGAGCTACGTCGAGGCGCACGGCACCGGCACGTCGCTCGGCGACCCGATCGAGATCGCCGGCCTGACGAGGGCGTTCCGCGAGTACTCGGACGACAACCGGTTCTGCGCGATCGGTTCGGTGAAGAGCAACATCGGACATGCGGAGAGCGCCGCCGGCATCTCGGGTCTGACCAAGGTGCTGCTCCAGATGAAGCACGGGCAGCTGGTGCCCTCGCTCCACTCGGACGTGCTGAATCCGCACATCGACTTCGAGAACAGCCCCTTCTTCGTGCAGCGCGGGCTGACGGAGTGGCAGCGCCCGCTGTCGGCCGACGGCACGGAGCTGCCGCGCGTCGCCGGGGTCTCCTCCTTCGGAGCGGGCGGCTCCAACGCCCACCTGATAGTGGAGGAGTACGTGCCCGACCCGGCGCGACAGCACCCCCAGGAAGGCCCGGCGGTCGTCGTGCTCTCCGCGAGGACGCCGGAGGCCCTGCGGGAGCGGGCCGGGCAACTCGTGGAGTGGCTCGCGGACGAGGACGGTGCCGGGGCCTCGCTCGCGGACGTCGCGCACACCCTGCAGACGGGCCGGGAGGCGTTCGAGGAGCGCCTCGGTCTCGTGGCGGACACGACCGCCGACGTCGTCGCCAAGCTGACGCGCTTCCTCGGCGACGGCGGTGTTCCCGGGGTTCCCGGCCTGCACCGGGGGACGGTCAAGCGGCGCCGGGACGACGCGCTGCAACTCTTCGCCGCGGACGACGACATGGCCCGCACGCTGGGCGCCTGGGCCGAGAAGGGCAAGTTCGACAAGCTGCTCAAGCTGTGGGTGACGGGCGTGCCGGTCGACTGGGGCAAGCTCCCCCGGCGGGGCGTGCCACGCCGCATCCCGATGCCGGCCTACCCCTTCCAGCGCGAGCGCTACTGGCCCGTCACGAGCACGGAGACCGAGCAGCGGTCGCGGGCGGCGGGACAGCTCCACCCGCTGGTGCACACGAACACGTCCAGCCTGAGCGGGCAGCGGTTCACCTCCGTGTTCACCGGGGACGAGTTCTTCCTGGCCGACCACCGGGTGCACGGTGAGCGAGTGCTCTCCGCCGCGGCCTGCCTGGAGCTGGTACGGGCCGCTGTCGAGGCCTCGCTGGACGAGCCGCACGGCGCGCTGACCATCGCCGACGCCGTGTGGGCACGGCCGGTGACGGTGGGCCGGGGGCACCAGGCCGTCGAGGTGCGGCTGCTGCCCAGGGGGCAGGACGAGATCGGCTACGAGATCGTCGGCCTGCACTCCGACGCGGACCCGGTGGTCCACGCCGAGGGCGTGGTGCGGGTGCCGCGGGAACCCGCCGCGGCCCCCACGGACGTCGAGGTGGACATCGCGCGTCTGCGCGCGGAGTGCGAGAGCGCCGAGGTGGACGCCGGCCAGGTCTACGACTGGTTCCGGGCGCAGGGCATCGCGTACGGCCCCGGGCACCGCGGCGTCGAGCGCCTGTGGATCGGTGACGGTCAGGTCGTGGCCCGGCTGACGCTGCCGGACGCCGTCGGCACGACCCTGCGCGCCTACGGGCTGCACCCCGCCCTGCTGGACTCCGCGCTCCAGGCCTGCGTCGGCATGGTGCCGGGGGAGGGGGCGCGGCGCCAGCTGCTCCTGCCGTTCGCCGTGGACGAGGTGCAGGTGCTCGGCGCGTGCACCCCGTCGATGTGGGCGTGGGTGCGCGGTGGTGCCGGCACGCCGGCGTCCGCCGGTGCCATGGTCCGCCGTCTCGACATCGACGTCTGCGACGACGCGGGGAAGGTGTGCGTACGGCTCAGGGGCGTCTCGCTGCGGGCGCTCCCGGCGGAGCAGCCCGCGGGCGAGCTGCTCGCCTCGCCGCGCTGGGTCGCCCACGACCGGACGCGGGACGCGGGGGAAGCGGACGGCACGCCTGCCGCGCTGGCCCTGCTCATCGGTCTTCCCGAGGTCGCGCAGGCGCTGCGGGCACGGGGAACCGGACAGGTCGTGCTCCTGGACTCCGCTGCGACGAGCGTCGACGGGCGTTACTCCGACTACGCCCGGCAGGTCTTCGCGAAGGTCAAGGAACTGCTCGGCGAACGGACGCAGCGCGCCGTCCGCGTCCAGCTGGTCGTCCCGGCCGACGCCGACGCGTGGCTGTGGGCGGGTCTGGCGGGCATCCTCAAGACGGCCCGGCTGGAGAACCCCCGTGTTTCGGGGCAGTTGGTCCTGATCGACCCGGAGGACGGGGCGGAGCGTGCCGCGTCCCGGGTGGACGCCGACCGGGCCGCGCCGCAGGACGCGGCGGTCCGGTACCGGTCGGGCGTGCGCGAGGTGCTGCGGTGGCGCGAGTTCGAGGACGCACCCGAGCCCGCGCTGCCGTGGAAGGACGGCGGCGTCTACCTGATCACCGGTGGTGCCGGCGGGCTGGGCGCCCTGTTCGCGCGGGACATCGCCACGAAGGCGGACCGGCCCCGGCTCGTGCTGACCGGGCGTGCCGCGCCGGACGAGGGCAGGCGGGAGCTCTTGGAGCAGCTGCGGCTGCTGGGCGCCGAAGCGGACTATCGGCAGGCGGACGTCAGTGTCGAGGAGGACGTCGTCGCGCTCGTGGACTGGACGCGCCGGACGCACGGGAGGGTGGACGGGATCCTGCACTCTGCCGGGGTGCTCAGGGACGGCTTCATCCTGAAGAAGTCGGCCGAGGACTTCTCCGCCGTTCTCGCCCCGAAGGTCTCCGGCCTGGTGCACCTGGACGCCGCGACCCGGGACGCGGACCTGGACTTCCTCGTCCTCTTCTCGTCCTTCACCGGGGCGTTCGGCAACGTGGGACAGGCCGACTACGCGGCGGCGAACGCGTTCATGGACGCCTACGCGGCGTACCGGAACGGGCTCGTGGCACAGGGCGCGCGCCGGGGCCGGACGGTGTCGGTCAACTGGCCGCTGTGGGCCGACGGCGGGATGCACGTCGACGCGGGCGTCGAACAGTGGCTGCGGACGCAGTTCGGCCTGGTCCCGCTGCGCGAGGACACCGGGGTCCGGGCCCTGTACCGGGCGTTGGCCGCACCGGACGACCAGGTCCTCGTCCTGGAGGGCGAGCGGGCCCGGATGAGGCACACCCTGCTGGCCGCGCCCGAGCCCGATGCCACGACCGCACCGCGGCGCACGGAGGACCGTCGCCCGTCGTCGCCGCCCTCGCCGTCGATGCCGGAGCGGGCGGAAGGCCTGGCCGGCCGGGCCGAGGCGTACTTCAAGCAGCGGCTGTCGTCGGTGATCAACCTGCCTCCGGCCAAGATCGACGCGGAGGCGACGCTCGACGACTACGGCGTCGACTCCGTGATGACCATGGACATGACGCGGGCCCTGGAGGAGGTCTTCGGGCCGTTGTCGAAGACCCTGTTCTTCGAGCACCGCACCATCGAGGCGCTCGCCGGACACTTCCTCGAAGTCCACCCCGACCGTATGCGCGAACTCCTGTCCACAGGGGAGAGCGGTCCCGGTGCCGGGGGAACGGTCCGCGCCGCCGCGTCGACGAGCGCCGCCGGGCGGCAGCGCACGTGGCGGGTCTCCGCGCCTGTGTCCACCGCGCCCTCCGCCCCGGCCGTCGCTCCGGAGGCGGTCACCGCGGGGCCGATGGACATCGCGATCGTCGGCCTGGCAGGCCGCTACCCGCAGGCGGGCGACGTAGCGGAGTTCTGGGAGAACCTCGCGGCGGGCAGGGACAGCGTCACCGAGATCCCCGAATCGCGCTGGAACCACGAGCAGTTCTTCGACCCGCGCAAGGACGCCGTCGGGACGTCGTACAGCAGGTGGGGCGGCTTCCTCGACGGCGTGTACGACTTCGACCCGCTGTTCTTCAACATCTCTCCGCGCGAGGCGGAGATCATGGATCCGCAGGAGCGGCTGTTCCTCCAGTGCGTCCACGAGACGTTGGAGGACGCCGGGTACACGCGGGGCGGCCCGAAGAGCCGGACCGGCAACGTGCTGGACGGTCGGGTCGGTGTGTTCGTCGGCGTGATGTACGAGGAGTACCAGCTCTACGGAGCCCAGAGCCAGCTGCTGGGCAAGTCGTCGGCGGTGGCGGGCAGTTCGGCTTCCATCGCCAACCGGGTGTCGCACGTCTGCGGCTTCCACGGTCCGAGCATGAGCATCGACACGATGTGCTCGTCCTCGCTGACGGCCGTTCACCTCGCTTGCCAGAGCCTCAGGACCGGTGAGTCCGACGCAGCGGTCGCGGGCGGTGTCAATCTCTCGCTGCACCCGAACAAGTACCTGCTGCTGAGCCAGGGCAAGTTCGCCTCCACCGACGGCCGGTGCCGGAGCTTCGGGGCCGGCGGCGACGGCTATGTGCCCGGCGAGGGCGTGGGCGCGGTCCTGCTGAAGCCGCTGGCGAGGGCGATCGCCGACGGGGACAGGATCCACGGCGTCATCAAGGGCACCGCGGTCAACCACGGCGGTGGCGCCGGGGGGTACACCGTGCCCAACCCCAAGGCGCAGTCGGAGGCGATCGGCCGCGCCCTGGAGTCCGCCGGGATCAGCGCGCGTGCGGTGAGCTACGTCGAGGCGCACGGCACCGGGACCGCGCTGGGCGATCCGATCGAGATCACGGGGCTGTCGAACGCCTTCCGGGACCACACGGGTGACAAGCAGTTCTGCGCCATCGGTTCGGTGAAGAGCAACATCGGCCACGCCGAGAGCGCCTCGGGCATCGCGGGCATCACCAAGGTGCTGCTCCAGATGCGGCACGGCAAGCTGGCGCCGTCCCTGCATGCGGAGACGCTGAACCCGCACATCGACTTCGCGGACACCCCGTTCGTCGTCCAGCGCGAACTGGCCGACTGGGACCGGCCCGTCCTGCCCGGCAACGGCACGGGTGCGCAGGCGCCGCGCATCGCCGGGATCTCGTCCTTCGGCGCGGGCGGATCGAACGCCCATGTCGTCATCGCGGAGCACGTGCAGGACGGCCCCGAGGACGGGTACCGGCTCGACCCCGCGCTCGGCGCGGTGGTGCCGTTGTCGGCGCGGACCGAGGACGGGCTGCGGGCGCGGGCCGAGGGCCTGCTGGAGTGGCTGGAACGGCCGGAGAACGCGGCCGTGGAGCTGGCGGACGTGGCCTACACGCTGCAGGTCGGGCGGGAAGCGATGGAGGAACGGCTGGGCGTTCCCGCCGCGTCCGTGCCGGACCTGGTGGCGGCGCTGCGCGCCTTCCTGGCCCCGGACGGCTCGGCCGGCGGCGCCGCCGGGGCCGTGGTGCGCGGCTCGACCAGGGGCGAAAGCGGCGTGCGGACGCTGTTCTCCGCCGACGCCGATCTGAGCACGATGATCTCGTCCTGGGCCGGCAAGGGGAAGTACGACAAGCTCCTGGAACTGTGGGCGAACGGTGTGCCCGTCGACTGGACCGTCCTCTACGACGGCCGCAGGCCGCGCCGCATCGGGCTGCCGGCCTACCCCTTCGCCCGCGAGCGCTGCTTCCCCTTCGACGACCAGCAGCTCACCGCGGGAGGGCGGGCCGACCGGGGCGGGCCCCGGGCCGGTGCGCCCGCGGAGCGCGCGCGGCCCCTCGTCTTCACCGAGGCCTGGGAGCCGGAACCCCTGACGGAAGGCCCGGCGCGGCGCCTCGGCAGCATCATCTGCCTGTGCAGCGGTGCCGAGCGCCAGGCCGAGGTCGCGCGGGCGGTCCGCGCGCTCGACCCCGACGCCCGCGTCGCCTTCGTCGGGCAGGGCACCGCCTTCCGCCGGATCTCCCCGGACGCGTACGAGGTCCGCAGGGCGGAGGCCGGTGACTACGCGGACGCGTTCGGCGCCATCGCCGCGAGCCACGGCGCCGTCGACGCCGTCTGGAACCTCTGGAAGCTGGAACCGGGTTCGCGCCCCGACGACGTCGGCGAGGTCCTCCTCGCCCTCCAGGCGCTGGCCCGGGCCGGCGTCCCCGTGCGGCGGTTCGTGCACGCGGGCCAGTACCGCGACGGCGTCGAGCGCGCCCACCTCGAAGCGGCCGTCGGTTTCGAGCGCTCGCTGGGGCTCGTCCTGCCGCGGACCGCGTTCACGGTCGTGCTGCAGGACGCCGCCGACCCGCGGCGGCCCGGCACGGCCGCGGGCTGGGCCGAGCGGCTGGCCGCCGAAGTGTGCCAGGAGACCGCGTCCAGCGCCCTGTACCGGGACGGCGGGCGCTACGTCAGCCGCGTGCGGCAGACGGAGGTGACCGAGGCTCCCAGCGCCTTCAAGCGCGGCGGGACCTACCTCATCACCGGCGGTCTCGGCGGCCTCGGGCTGCTCGTGGCCGAGCACCTCATCCGCACCCACGGGGCCAACACCGTGCTGACCGGCCGCTCCGCACCGGACGCACGGCGCCAGGAGAGGCTGCGCGAACTCGGCGCGGACAAGGCCCTGTACGTCTGTGCGGACGTCTGCGACGCGGGCGACATGAAGCGCGCCCTGGCACAGGCTCGTGAGCGGTTCGGAGCCGTCCACGGCGTCATCCACGCCGCGGGAGCCGAGGGACAGGGGAGCGTTCTGGACAAGAGCGTGACCGCGTTCGAGCGGACGGCGGCCGCCAAGGTCGCGGGCACGCTCGCGCTCGACGAGGCGCTGGCCGGCGAAGTCCTCGACTTCGTCTGCTACTTCTCCTCGACCTCCGCGGTGATCGGTGACTTCGGCACCTGCGACTACGCGTTCGGCAACCGCTTCCAGACGGCCTACGCCGCCCACCGCGGCGAACAGGGCGTCGCAGGGGAGGTCTCCGGCAGGACCGCGGTGATCAACTGGCCGCTGTGGCGCGACGGAGGCATGGGCCTCGACGAGGACGCGACCGATCTGTACCTGCGCTCCAGCGGTCAGGACTTCCTGGAGACGGAGGACGGACTGCGGCTGTTCGAGACCTTGTTGGCGCAGGACGCCGTCCAGCACATGGTCGTGGTCGGGGAGCCGAGCCGGGTGCACCGCTTCCTCGGCCTGCTGCCGCCACCGTCGGCGGCCGCCGACGCGGAGCCCGCCGCCACGCCGCGTCCCGGGCCGTCGGGGACGGGCGTCGACGAGGGCCTGGAGAAGGACCTCCGGGACGTCATCAGCCGCGTCGTCAAGGTCCCGTCCGACAGGATCCACCAGGACGACAACCTCTCCGAGTACGGCTTCGACTCGGTGAGCCTCGTCGAACTGGCCACCGGCATCGGCAGACACATCGGCGTCGAGATCACACCGTCGGTCTTCTTCAGCCACCCCACGCTCGGGAAGCTGCGGGACCACCTCGCCGGCAAGCACAAGGACGTCCTCGAGGCGCTGTACGGGGCGGCGCCCGCGCCGACGGCGGTCGAACCCGCCGACGCGCCCGACGTGTCCGTCCGGGAGGAGACGACGCCGGCCGCGCAGGTGGACTCCGCGCCCCGGGCGCGGTCCGCGGGCAGCGGCGAAGCCGTGGCCGTCATCGGCATGAGCGGGCGCTTCCCCGGCGCGCGTGACGTCGACGAGCTGTGGTCCGTCCTCTCGGAAGGCCGCGACGTCGTCGGCCCGGTCGGTGCCGAACGGCTCGCGCTGTGGGGCGAGGCGGCGGACAGCCCGCTCGGTGCCTTCCGCTGCGGACAGCTCGCGGGGCCGGAGGAGTTCGACCCGCTGTTCTTCGAGATCTCCCCCAAGGAGGCCCGCAGCCTGGACCCGCGTCAGCGGCTGCTCCTGCAGGAGTCGTGGCGGGCGCTGGAGGACGCGGCCTGGAAGCCCGGCTCGCCGGGCAGGGTCGGCATGTTCGTGGGTGTCGAGCACGGTGACTACGAGGGCCTGGCCGGGAGCACGGGCAGCATCACCGCCAACCACGACGGTGTGCTCGCCGCGCGGCTCGCCCACTTCCTCGATTTCAACGGCCCTGTCATGGCGGTCAACACCGCCTGCTCGTCCGGGCTCGTGGCCGCCCACCAGGCCTGCCTGAGCATCCGGGACGGCGAGTGCGACACGGCCCTCGCGGCGGGCGTCAGCCTGATCACCACACCCCGGCAGCTCACCGACATGCGGCAGGCGGGAATGCTGTCGGAGGACGGCGTCTGCTACGCCTTCGACGAGCGGGCCAACGGCATGGTGGCCGGCGAAGCCGTCGCCGTCGTCGTGCTGAAACGCCTGTCGGCGGCCATCGCCGACGGGGACCGGATCCACGGCGTCATCCGCGCCAGTGGGATCAACCACGACGGCAGGTCCAACGGCATCACCGCCCCCAACGGCGCCGCCCAGGCCGACCTCCTGCGGTCGACCTACGAGAAGTACGACGTCGACCCGGCGGAGATCGACTACCTGGTCGCCCACGGCACGGGAACCCGGCTCGGCGACCCGGTGGAGGTCAACGCGCTCAACGACGTCTTCACCGGCCTCACCGGCAGGCGCCGGTACTGCGCGCTGACCTCGACCAAGCCCAACGTCGGCCACACGCTCGCGGCGTCCGGGCTGGTCAGCCTGATCGGGATCCTCCAGGCCATGCACCACGAGACCATCCCGGCCAGCCTGCACTGTGAGCGGGAGAGCACGTACATCGACTGGCAGGACAGCCCGTTCTTCGTGAACCGGGCGAACAGACAGTGGCCGCGCACGGTGGGACGCGAGCGTGTCGCGGCCCTGAGCGCCTTCGGAATGAGCGGAACCAACGCACACATGGTGGTGGAAAGCTTCGTGACGCCCGAATCCGAGCACGACACGACGGTGCCCGCCCACCTGTTCGCCCTGTCGGCGAAGGACCCGGAGGCGCTGCGGCAGCGGGTCGCCGACCTGGCCGACTTCCTCGACGGCGGTGCCGGTGGGCACGACCCGCGCCGGGTCAGCGCGACGCTGCTCGACGGCCGGGCCCACTTCCGGCACCGGTGCGCGGTGGTGGCCCGCGACACAGGTGAGGCCGTGCGCCTGCTCCGCGACTGGCTGGGCGGCGCGACGGTGCCGGGCGCCGTCGACGGCAGCGTGCCCAAGGGCTTCGTCCCGCGGGCCGACGTGCTGGAGTCCGGTGGCGACCTGGTGCGCGA
Organism: Streptoverticillium reticulum; assembly: GCF_047456005.1. Lineage (NCBI taxonomy): Bacteria > Bacillati > Actinomycetota > Actinomycetes > Kitasatosporales > Streptomycetaceae > Streptomyces > Streptoverticillium reticulum. The sequence continues at coordinate 6,851,515 of NZ_CP179755.1, forward strand.
GGCGAACCTGCTGCGCCACGACCGGCAGGCGTTCGCGGAGGCGCTGCGCGCCGTCGCGAAGCTCTACTGCCAGGGATACGACCTGGACTGGCGGGAGCTGTTCGGCGGCAGGCGTCCGGCCCCCGTGTCGCTGCCCGGGTACCCGTTCACCAAGAGGCACTGCTGGCCCGCCGACGTCGCGTGCCCGCCGGAGGCGGCACGCGCCGAAGCGGCCGGGGGAAGGGCCGTCGGGGGCGGGACCGTCGACGACGCCCGGCTGCGGCGGGTGATCGCGGACTCCGGGAGCGGCCGGGGGTTCGACGACGACCTCCTGTGCGGACTGTTGGTCGCGCAGTTGCAGGAGCTCGGCATGGCAGCGGAGGGCAGCGCCTCCGTCGCCACGCTCCGGGACGGCCTGAAGCCGGGCCGGGTCCACGGCCGTTGGCTCGACGAGAGCCTCCGCTTCCTGGCCGAGCACGGTTACCTGGAGCTGGACGCGGAGCGCTATACGCCGACCCCGAAGGCGTCCGAGGGAGGTGCCGGCGCGTGGCGGCGCTGGGCGGCCGTCTGCCGGGACAGCGGAGGCACGAACCCCTACGTCAACCTCATGGACCAGGCGATCCGCGGGTGCCCCGACGTCCTTTCCGGACGCCGCAGAGGAACCGACGTGATCTTCCCCGATGCCTCGACGGCGCTGGTCGAGGGCGTCTACCGGCGCTGTGACAGCGCCGAGGCCCTCAACGAGGTCGTCGCGGAGCAGGTGGCGGACCGCGTCGAGGCCCTGCTGGCCGCCGACCGCGGCCGCCGGGTGCGGGTGCTGGAGATCGGTGCGGGCACGGGTGGCACCACCGAGAAGGTGCTGCGGGCGCTGAGCCGTCACCGGGACGGCGTCGCGGAGTACTGCTACACCGATGTCTCCGCCCACTTCCTGCGCGCGGGGAAGAAGGAGTTCGGAGCCGGGCACCCGTACCTGCGCTACGAGCTCTTCGACGTGGAGCGGAGCCCGGCGGGGCAGGGCCTGGCCGAGGGGACGTACGACATCGTCCTCGCGACCAACGTCCTGCATGCGACCGGCGACGTCCGGGCGGCGGTGCGCCACGCACGGGCACTGCTGGGGCACGACGGCACGCTCGTGCTGAACGAGCTGGCCGGCCGCACCCTGTTCTCGCACCTGACCTTCGGGCTGCTCGACGGGTGGTGGCTCTTCCGGGACCCGGAGCTGCGGATCGACGGGTGCCCCGCGCTGGAGCCCGACCGCTGGCGGTCGGTGCTGCACGACGAGGGCTTCGCGGCCGTCTCCTTCCCCGCCGCCGCGGTCCATGACGCCGGGCACCAGGTCGTCGTCGCCCGCACCGGCGCCGGCGCACCCGCGCCGGACACGGACCACCGGGACCGGGACGCACATGGCCGGGACGCGAACGACCGGGACGCGAACGACCGGGACGCGACCGACTGGGATGTCCGCGAACTCGACGCGCACGTGCGGCGCGAGATCGTGGCGCAGCTTCGGAAGGCCCTGGAACTGGAGGAGCACGAGGTCCACGTCGAGGACTCGTTCGCGGACTACGGCGTGGACTCCATCGTCGGCGTCCAGCTGGTCCGGGACCTCAACGAGATCCTCGGCGGGGTGCTGGAGCCCACCGACCTGTTCGACCACAGCTCGGTCCTGCGGCTGGCGGCCCACGTCACCGAGAACTTCCCGGCGCAGGCCGGCGCCCGCCTGATGCGACCCGGGCAGGGCCGGGGGGCCGCGCTCCCCACGGCGGACGCGGCACCCGCGGCGGGCACGGCGGGCACCGACGCGGTGCGGGCCGGGAACGCCGATCCGCAGCTGGAGCCGATCGCGATCGTCGGCATGAGCGGGCGGTTCGGCCGGGCGGAGAACGTCGACCGGCTGTGGGAGCACCTCGCCAACGGGGACAGCCTGGTCGGCGAGATCACCCGCTGGGACATGTCCCGGTTCGTCGAGCCCGGTGCGGACGTCCCCCGTCACGCGTCGCTGATGAACGACATCGACCGGTTCGACCCGGCGTTCTTCCAGATCTCCGGTGTCGAGGCGACCTACATGGACCCCCAGCAGCGCATCGCCCTGGAGGAGTCCTGGCGGGCGCTGGAGGACGCGGGCTACGCCGGAGCGGGGGCCCGGAGCACCAACTGCGGTGTCTACATCGGGACTCAGCCCGTCGACTACCTGCCGTCGCCCGGAGCGGACACCCCGGCCCAGGCCATGTGGGGCAACGCCGAGTCGATCATGCCTGCCCGCATCTCGTACCACCTCGACCTGCAGGGGCCCGCCATCGCCGTCGACACGGCGTGCTCGGGCTCGCTGGTCGCCGTGCACCTGGCGTGCCAGGCACTGCGCGCGGGCGAGATCGAGATGGCCCTGGCGGGCGGCGTCTCCGTCCAGTGCGCGCCCCACTACTACCTGCAGGCCCACCGGGCGGGGATGCTCTCCGCGACCGGGCGGTGCCACACCTTCGACGAGCGGGCGGACGGCTTCGTACCCGGTGACGGCGTCGGCTTCGTCGTGCTCAAGCGCCTGGGCGACGCGCTCGCCGACGGCGACCACATCCACGGCCTCGTCCGCGGCTCCGGCCTCAACCAGGACGGCACGTCCAACGGCATCACCGCGCCGAGCGCGAAGTCCCAGGAGCAGCTGGAGCGGGCCGTCTACGACAAGTACGGCGTCGACCCCGCCGACATCGGGCTCGTCGAGGCGCACGGCACCGGGACCCGGCTCGGCGACCCCATCGAGTTCCAGGCACTGACCCGGGCGTTCCGCGGCTACACCGACAAGCGGCAGTACTGCGCCATCGGCTCGGTCAAGACCAACCTCGGCCACACGTCGCCGGCGGCGGGCGTGTCCGGGCTCGTCAAGATCCTGCTGGCGCTGCGGCACCGCGAGATCCCGCGCTCCCTCAACTTCGAGCAGGGCAACGCGCACATCGACTTCGCGGCGAGCCCGTTCTACGTCAACACGGTCCACCGGGACTGGACCGCCGAGGAGGGCCGTCCGCGGCTCGCGGCGCTGAACTCCTTCGGGTTCAGCGGGACCAACGCCCACATGGTGGTCGAGGAAGCGCCCGCGCGGCCGCGCGGCGGCACGCGCCCGGCCGTTCACCTCGTCGCACTCTCCGCCCTCTCCCACGGACAACTGCGCACGCAAGCCCGGCAGTTGGCGGAACACCTGGGTGCCCACCCCGGCACCGACCTGGGCGACGTCAGCCTGACGCTGCTGCTCGGACGCAGGCACTGCGCGGTCCGGCTGGCCTGTGTCGCGCGGACCGCCGACGAGCTGGAGGACCGGCTGCGGGAGTGGCTGTCGACCGGACGCGAGGAGCACGTGCGCGTCGCCGACCTGTCCGAGAGCCGCCGGGGCGGCGACGCCGAGCAGGAGCGGCGCGGCAACTCCCGCATCCGGCAGTGCGCCGACGGCGCCTCGGAGAGCGAGCGCGTCGAGCACCTCGCGGTCGTCCGCGACCTCTACCTCCAGGGCTGTGAACTGGAGTACGCGGAGCTGTTCGCCGACGGCGAGCACCGGCGGACCCCGCTGCCGACGTACCCCTTCCAGCGCGAGCGGTACTGGCTGCCCGAGGCGGTCGAGGCCCCCGGCAGGCCCCCCGCCGCCCGCGAGGAGCCCCTACCCGCGGAGCGCCCGGCGCTCCCGGCGGACGGGAACCACCTGACGCTGGCCCCCGTGTGGGTCCGGGACCAGGCACCCGCGCGGGAGCCCTCCCCGCAGGCCGGCGTGGTCGTGTTCGGCGCGGACGCCACCGAACGCGCCCGGCTCGCGGCCGAGTTCGGCGCGCCGGCCTTCCTCGACGTCGACCCCGCGCTCGGCGTGGACGAGCTGACCGCGCGGCTGCGGGGCGTCGGGGACGTCCGGCACCTCGTCTGGATCTCGCGGACGGGGGAGGACGCGGACGCCACCGCGCTGCTGCGACGGGCCGATGCCGGGGTGATCGCGTTCTTCCGCCTCGTCAAGGCGCTGCTCGCGCTGGGGCACGCGGGTTCGGACCTGACCTGGACCGTCGTCACCCGGCAGACGCAGCCCGTGCTGCGCGGCGAGCGGGTCCACCCCGCCGACGCGGGCGTGCTGGGCCTGATCGGCGTGACGGCCAAGGAGCTCCCCACCTGGCGGGTGAACGCGTTCGACCTCGGCGCGGGCGACCCCCTTCCCGTGTCCACCCTGTTCAGCGCCGATGCACAGCCGGTCCGGGCGCTGCGGGGCGGGCAGTGGTTCCGCCGGCGGCTGGCGCCCGCCGCGCTCGCCGCGCCGTCCGGCAGCCCGTACACCAGGGGAGGCGTCTACGTCGTCCTGGGCGGGGCCGGCGGCCTCGGCGAGATCTGGAGCGAGGACGTGATCCGGCGCTTCGGAGCCCAGGTCGTGTGGATCGGCAGGCGGGAGCAGGACGACGCCATCCAGCGCAAGATCGACAGGCTGGCCGCGCTCGGCCCCGCGCCCTGGTACGTCCGCGCCGACGCCGCCGACCGCGAGTCGCTCGCCGCCGCCCACGCGCGGATCAAGGAGCGTTTCGGCACGGTCAACGGCGTGGTCCACTCCGTGTTCGGCCTGGTGGACCAGAGCCTGCCCAACACCGAGGAACAGCGGTTCCGGCTCGGCCTGAGCGCCAAGCTCGACGCGAGTGCGTGGACGGCCGAGGTCTTCGACGCCGACGATCTGGACTTCATGCTGTTCTTCTCGTCGGTCTCCTCGCTCAACCCGGCCATGGGCTACTGCAGTTACGTCGCGGGCAGCGCCGTCGAGGACGCCCTCTCCCACCGCCTGGCCGCCGAGCGGTCCTACCCCGTGCGGGTGGTCAACTGGGGGTACTGGGGTGCGGTGGGCAGCGGCCTCGACGTGCCGCAGCACATCAGGGAGCGCCTGTACGAGCAGGAGGGGCTGGCCGATATCGACCCGGCCCTCGGCATGTCCACCGTCGAGCGGCTGCTGGGCTCGCCGCTGGTGCAGGTGGCCCACCTCAACACGCGCAAGCCGGAGAAGTTCGAGTCGTTCGACGACCGGGAGTCGGTCCGCGTGCTGGGGTCCGCGGTGCGCCGGCCCGCGCTCGCCCCGGCACTGCCGTCGCGCGCCGACCAGGTGCGGTCCGTCCGCACCGGCACGAAGGCCAAGGCGATGGAGCTGGACGAGGTTCTGGCCAGGCTGCTGTGGTGCGACTTGAGGGAGCGCGGCTGGTTCGGCAGGCGCGTCTTCGACGTCGCGTCCTTCATGCAGGACAACGGGGTCCTGGACGGGTTCGACCGTTGGGTGGGGGAGTGCTTCGCGGTCCTGACGCGCTTCGGCCACATCGAGGAGACCGGTACCGGGTCCTTCACCGCCGTCGGCGACCGGCTCGACGCGCGAGAGGTCGAGCAGGAGTGGGAGCGCGGCAAGCGGGTGTGGCTCGCCGACCCGGAGCTCCGGGCCACGGCCGACCTGGTCGACCGGACCTTCCGCGTGCTGACCGGGATCCTGACGGGGACGGCACAGGCCGTCGAGGTGATCTTCCCCGGGTCCTCGCTCGACCTCGTCGAGGGCATCTACAAGCGGAACATGATCGCGGACCACTTCAACGACGTCGTCGGCGACTGCGTCGTCGAGCTGGTCGAGCGCAGGATCGCCGAGGACCCCGATGCCGAGGTCCGCATCCTCGAAGTGGGTGCGGGGACGGGCGGTACGACGGCCACGGTGATGCGGCGGCTCGGGCCGTACGCGCGGAACATCGGCGAGTACTGCTACACCGACATGTCGAACGCATTCCTCATCCACGGCACACGCGAATTCGGCGCGGAGAACCCCTTCCTGCGCTGCCAGTTGTTCGACGCGAGCAAGCCCGTGGCGGAGCAGGGCTTCGCCGAGGGCGCCTACGATCTCGTCGTCGCGACCAACGTGCTGCACGCCACCCGGGACATCCGCGAGTCGCTGCGCAACGTCAAGGCGCTGATGAAGCCCGGGGCCGCGGTGGTCATCAACGAGATCGACGGGTACACGCCGTTCAGCCTGCTCACCTTCGCGCTCCTGGACGGCTGGTGGCTCTACGACGACCCGGAGCTGCGCACCGACGGCGGCCCCGCGCTCAAGCCCGAGATGTGGCAGTCCGTCCTGGAATGGGAGGGGTACGAGGCGGTCGAGTTCCCCGCCGCCGACGCACACGTGCTCGGCCAGCAGGTCGTCGTGGCCTACAGCGACGGAGTGATCCACCAGACCCGGGGCGGCGAGCGGCCGGACGCCGTCGAAGCACCGTCCGCCGTGACGCCTGCCGTGACGCCTGCCGTGACGCCTGCCGCGCCGCAGGCGCCGACGCGCGCGCCGCAGGCGACGGGCACGGACCCGGGACTCCTCAAGGAAGCCGTGGTCGCCTACCTCAAGGACCTGGTGGCGCGCACGCTGATGATCCCGGTGGACTCCGTCAAGGCCGGAGAGCCGCTGTCCACGTACGGCATCGACTCCATCCTGATCCTCCAACTGCTCAACGGGCTCCAGAAGGACCTCGGGGAGGTCGGCAGCACGCTCTTCTTCGAGTACCGCACCGTCGCCGCGCTGGCCGACCACTTCGTCACCGAGCGGCAGGAGGACATCGCGCGCGTCGTCGGCCTCGCGCCGAAGCCGCAGGACGGTCCCGCGCCGGCGCCCGCCGGGCCCGGTGCGCTCACGGCACCGGCTCGCGTGACCGAGCCGCGCCGGCGGGAACGCGCCGTGCGGCCGCGCGGCGGCGGGGACGTCGCGATCATCGGCATGAGCGCGCGGTTCCCGCAGGCCGACACCCTGGACGAGTTCTGGGCCGGCCTGCGGTCCGGCAGGGACGCGATCACCGAGATCCCCGCGGACCGGTGGGGGCTCGACGGTTTCTACGAGGCCGACAAGGACCGGGCCGCCGACGAGGGCAAGAGCTACAGCAAGTGGGGCGGATTCCTCGACGGCTTCGCCGAGTTCGACCCGCTGTTCTTCGCGATGACGCCCAACGAGGCGGTGGAGGTCGACCCCCAGGAGCGCCTCTTCCTGCAGGAGACGTGGAAGGCCTTCGAGGACGCGGGCTACACGCGGGCGCGCCTGGAGCAGGAACACGGCGGGCGCGTCGGGGTCTTCGCCGGCATCACGCGCGCCGGTCACAACCTCTATGGTCCCGACAGGTGGCGGCGCGGCGACACGACGTCCCCCTACACCTCCTTCGGCTCGGTCGCGAACCGCGTGTCGTTCAAGCTGAACCTGAACGGCCCCAGCATGCCCGTCGACACGATGTGCTCCTCGTCGCTCACCGCGCTGCACGAGGCGTGCGAGCACCTGCTCAGGGACGAGTGCGAACTGGCCGTGGCGGGCGGGGTGAACCTCTACCTGCACCCGTCGGGCTATGTCGGCCTCTCCCGGCTGCAGATGCTCTCGGACGACGGCAAGTGCCGCAGCTTCGGGCGCGGCGGCAACGGGTTCGTGCCGGGCGAGGGCGTCGGCGCGCTCGTCCTCAAGCGGCTCGACGACGCGGAACGGGACAACGACCGCATCCACGCCGTCATCCGCGCCACGGGCGTCAACCACGGGGGCACGACGAACGGTTACACCGTGCCCAACCCGGTGGCACAGGGGGATCTGATCCGCCGGACGCTGGACAAGGCGGGCATCGACGCCGGCACGATCAGCTACGTGGAGGCCCACGGCACCGGCACCGCGCTGGGGGACCCCATCGAGATCAACGGCTTGAAGCGCGCGTTCTCCCACGACACCCGGGACACACAGTTCTGCGCGATCGGCTCGGTGAAGAGCAACATCGGGCACGCGGAGGCCGCGGCGGGCCTGGCGGGCGTGTGCAAGGTCGTGCTCCAGATGCGCCACGGCGAGCTGGCGCCCACGCTGCACGCGGACGAGGTGAACCCGCACATCGACTTCGCGGCCTCGCCGTTCGTCGTCCAGCGCGAGCTGGCCCCGTGGCGGCGGCCCGTCGTCAAGGCCGACGGGGTCGCCCGCGAAGTGCCGCGCAGGGCGGGCGTCTCGTCCTTCGGCGCGGGCGGCGCGAACGCCCACGTACTGATCGAGGAGTACCGCCCGGCCGGGCCCGATACCCGGCAGGCCCCGGACGGACCGGCCGTGGTCGTGCTCTCCGCGATGGACGGGGAGCGGCTGCGGGAGCAGGCCGGCGCGCTCCTGCGCTGGCTGACCGGCCCGGAACGGGGAGACGTGCCGCTCGCCGATGTCGCGTACACGCTCCAGGTCGGCCGTGAGGCCATGCCCGACCGGCTCGGCACGGTCGTCGGCTCCCTCGACGAACTGGCGGACAGGCTGCGCGACTTCATCGACAGGCCGGGGCACGCCGACGGCCTGCACCGCAGCCGGGTGAACCGCGACGGCGGCGCGGCGTTCACCGCCGACGAGGGCCTGGGCGAGGTCGTCGCGGCCTGGATCGCCAAGGGCCAGTACGCCAAGGTGCTCGACCTGTGGGTGAACGGCTTCGACATCGACTGGCGGGCGCTGCACGTCGGCATGGACGTGCGCCCGGTCTCCCTGCCGACCTATCCCTTCGCCCGGGAGCGGTACTGGGTCGCCGATGAAGCGGCCGGCCGGCCCGACGGCCCGGCGGAACCGGACGGCGGCGGCCCGCGACCGCAGGTCGACGACGTCCTCGACGACTATCTGAACGGCTCACTCGACCTGGCCGCCGCGGCAGAGATGCTCAGCCCGGCGTTCACCACCGCGCCGACGCGCGCAACGGAAGACGGAGGGGCGGCCAAGTGAACGAGGCACTGGTCGAGTTGTTGTTGGACCTCAAGGCGAACCGCATCTCCAAGGAGCAGTTCAAGGAAGCGGTGAACAGCGGGGCGGTGCCTGCGGGCGAGGGGACGGGCCCTGAACTTGTGAGGTTCGGTCCTGTCTGGGAGCGGGCGGCCGACGGCACCGCCACCGGGATCCCCGGGCACGTCGTGCTGCTCGCGGGGCCGCGACAGGCGGCGGAGGCCCTGCGGGCGCACAGCGGCGCCCCCGATGTCCACCTCCTGGAGAGCCCGGCGTCCGGGCTCGCGGCGCGCTACACGGACTTCGCCTGCCAGGTGCTCGACACGCTCAAGCGCCTGCCGGCCGGCCCGGCGCTGCCCCGGACGCTCGTCCAGCTCGTCTGCCCGGAGACCGGCGACGACTCGCCGCTGTCCGGTCTCCTCGCGATGCTGCGCACCGCGGCGCTGGAGAACCCGAAGGTCGTGCCGCAGCTGGTGCTCGTCGACCGGGCCCGGGGCGTGGAGCGGGTGGTCGAGCAGGTCCTGGAGGCCCGGGACCACGCGGACGCGTCGGCGGTGCGGTGGCGCGACGGCGAGCGGCAGGCCCTGGCCTGGCGGGAGCTGCCCGCCCCCGCCCCCGCCGACCTGCCCTGGAAGGAAGGCGGCACCTATGTCATCACCGGTGGTCTGGGCGGCCTGGGGCTGATCTTCGCCGAGGACCTGCTGCGGTCGGTCCGCAGCACGACCCTCTTCCTGACCGGCCGTTCGCCCCTCGACGGCGAGCGGGCTCGGGCGCTGGAGGCGCTGGGCCGCCCGCACGCACGGATACGTTACGTGCGGCTCGACGTCGCGGACGCGGCGGCCGTCGAGGAGTTCGTGGCCGGGGCCGTGCGGGAGTGCGGCTCGATCGACGGCATCATCCACAGCGCCGGGGTCACCAGGGACGGCCTCATCCGCACCAAGAGCACGGAGACGCTGCGGGAGGTCCTCGCACCGAAGGTGACCGGGACGGCCAACCTCGACAACGCCTGCCAGGACCTCGCGCTGGACTTCTTCGTCACGTTCTCCTCGGGGGCCGCGGTCACGGGCAACACCGGCCAGGCGGACTACGCGGCCGCCAACGCGTTCATGGACGCCTTCGCGCACCACCGCGACGCCCTCGCCACCGCGGGACGGCGCTCCGGGCGAAGCCTGTCCGTCAACTGGCCCCTGTGGGCGCAGGGCGGCATGACCGTCGACGAGGAAACGGCGCGCGCGCTCCACGAGGACCTCGGCATGACTCCCCTGCGTACGGAGAGCGGGATACGCGTCCTGCACGAGTTCCTCCTGACGACCCACAGCCAGGTGATGGCCGTCGAGGGCGACGGCCCCCGGATCCGTGAGGCCTTCTCCGCCCCGTCCGCCACGGCCCGGTCCGCCGCGCCCCCGTCCTCCCCGGCGCTCACCGCGGCGGCGGTCCCCGTGGCGGCCGTCGGCGAGGACGAGTTGCGCGACAGGGTGCTCGACAAGCTCGCCAGACTGCTCGGCGGCGTCACCGGCCTGCGGGCCGCGCAGATCGATCCCGGCGCCTCCCTGGAGAGCTACGGGATCGACTCCATCGTCGTCACGCGGCTGAACCGGAAGCTCGCGGAGGTCTTCCCCGGCCTTTCGGCCGCACTGCTCTACGAGTACAACTCGCTGGACAGCCTCGGTGCCTACTTCGTGGCGGAACACCGGGAGCAGTGCGTCACCTGGACCGGTGCCGGCGCGGCGCGCCCCGCGGTCGCGGCCCCCGTCGTGGAGCGGGATCCCGTCGGGGCCGCCCCCGCTCCGGCCGCCGTCGCACGGGAGACGCCCGACGCCGCCGACGCCATCGCGGTCATCGGCGTGAGCGGGCGCTTCCCCCGGGCGCGCAACCTCGACGAGTACTGGGAGAACCTGGCCGAGGGGCGCGACTGCGTCTCGGAGGTCCCGCCGCAGCGCTGGGACCTGACGGGCTTTTTCCACGCGGACCGCGACGAGGCCGTCGCGCGGGGGCTGAGCTACGGCAAGTGGGGCGGCTTCCTGGAGGGGTTCGCCGACTTCGACCCGCTGTTCTTCGCCATCTCGCCGCACGAGGCGATGAGCATGGACCCCCAGGAGCGCCTGTTCCTCCAGGAGTCGTGGAACGCGCTCGAGGACGCGGGCTACACCCGGCAGCGCCTGGCGGACCGGCACGGCGGCCGGGTCGGCGTCTTCGCCGGCGTGTCCAAGACCGGCTTCGAGCTGTACGGGCCGCGGCTGTGGGAGCAGGGCGAGAACCTCCACCCCGTGACGTCGTTCGCGGCCGTGGCGAACCGGGTGTCCTACTTCCTCGACCTCAAGGGCCCGAGCCTGGCGGTCGACACCATGTGCTCGTCGTCGTTGAGCGCCGTGCACGAGGCGATGGAGCACCTGCGCCGCGGCGAGTGCGACGCGGCCTTCGCGGGCGGGGTCAACCTCTACGCCCACCCGTCGAGTTACGTCCTCATGTCCCGGGTGCGGATGCTCTCCGACGACGGGAAGTGCCGCAGCTTCGGCGCGGGCGGCACCGGATTCGTCCCCGGCGAGGGCGTGGCCGTCCTGCTGCTCAAGCGGCTGGCGGACGCGCGGCGCGACGGCGACGTCATCCATGCCGTGCTGCGCGGCAGCAGCATCAACCACGGCGGCAGGACCCACGGCTACACCGTGCCCAACCCGGCCTCCCAGGCCGAGGCGGTGCGCGAGGCCATGGACAGGGCCGGGGTGTCGGCGCACGACATCGGCTACGTCGAGACGCACGGCACCGGGACCGCCCTCGGCGACCCCATCGAGATCGGCGGCCTCTCCCGGGCGTTCGCGAAGGACACCGACGCCCGTCAGTACTGCGCGATCGGCTCGGCGAAGAGCAACATCGGCCACCTGGAGGCCGCGGCCGGCGCCGCCGGGCTGGTCAAGGTGGTGCTCCAGTTGCGGCACGGGATGATCGCCCCCAGCCTGCACGCGCAGGAGCTGAACCCCGAAATCGACTTCGGCTCGACCCCGTTCCGCGTCCAGCGGGAGCCGGCCGAGTGGAAGCGCCCCCGCAGCGCCGACGGCACCGAGACGCCCCGGATCGCCGGCGTCTCCTCGTTCGGCGCCGGGGGCTCCAACGCGCACGTGATCGTGGAGGAGTACCGCGGCGCCGAAACGGCGGACACCATTGCGGACGACCACGGCCCGCAGGTGGTCGTGCTCTCGGCGAAGGACCGCGCCCGCCTGCGCGAGCGGGCACAGGACCTGGTCGGCTGGCTCGACCGCCAGGACCTCGCCCGCCTGCGCCTCGCCGACGTCGCGTACACGCTCCAGGTGGGCCGCGAGGCGATGGAGTCGCGGCTCGCGCTGCGCGTCGCCTCGTTCGCCGACCTCACGCGCAAGCTCACCGCCTTCGCCGCGGGCGACGACGACGTCGAGGACCTGCACCTGGGCGACGTCAAGCAGCACAGGGAGACCCTGACCCTGCTCGCCGCCGACTCCGACATGGCGACGACCGTCGGGGCGTGGATCGACAAGGGCAAGTTCGCCAAGCTGATGGACCTCTGGGTCAAGGGACTGGCCTTCGACTGGGAGACCCTGCCTCGCGCGGGCGCGGTGCGCCGGGTGTCCCTGCCGTCGTACCCGTTCGCCAAGGAGCGCTACTGGGTCGGTGACGTGGGTACGCCGGCGGCACGCGCCCACGGTGCGCGGAGCGTGGGCGCGGTGCACCCACTGGCGCAGGTGAACTCCTCGACCCTGGACGTGCAGCGCTTCGACTCGGTGTTCTCCGGTGACGAGTTCTTCCTGCGGGACCACGTCGTCCAGGGCGAGCGGGTGCTGCCCGGTGTGGCGTACGTGGAGATGGCGCGGGCCGCGGTCGCGGCGTCGGTGGACGACGCCGGCGGGCTGAGGCTGCGCAACGTGGTGTGGGCGCGGCCCGTCAAGGTGGCCGACGAGCCCGTGCGGGTGCGGACGACGCTGGTGGTCGAGTCCGGGGGAGAGGTGGGCTTCGCGGTCACGACGTCCCCCGGACCGGCGGACGACGACGTGGTGCACTGCCGTGGTACGGCGCTGCCGGGCTGGCCGGGCGCGGTGACGGCGGTGGACGTGGACGGCGTGCGGGCCGCCTGCGACGGTGCGCGGTGGGACGCGGAGCGCTGCTACGCCCTGTACCGGTCGTTGGGGCTCGACTACGGCCCCGGGCACCGTGGGGTGGAGAGCATCGCGGTCGGCGACGGCCAGGCCCTCGCACGGTTGCGCCTGTCCGCCGAGGCGGCGGATTCCCTGGGCGAGTTCGTGGTGCACCCGGGCCTGATGGACTCGGCGCTGCAAGCGACCGTCGGGCTGCTCGCCGAGAGCCGTGATGCCGAAGACGGCGCGCTGTTCCTGCCGTTCGCGGTGGACGAGGTGGAGATACTCGCTCCGTTCCGCGCCGGCATGTGGGCCTGGGTGCGCTACAGCGCCGACGACGTCCTCGGCAGTGGGGTGCGCAAGCTCGACATCGACGTGTGCGACGACGACGGCGTGGTGTCCTGCCGGTTCACCGGGTTCTCCACGCGCGCCTACGGCGCCGGTGAGGCGGCTGCGCCGCGGGTCGCCGCGGACGTGGTGCACGCGGCTCCCGAGCCGCAGCCGGTTCCGGACCGCGGTGCGGGCGCCGGGCGGCAGGACGGCACGTGGGACGAGCGCGTGTGCGCATACCTGGCCGGCGTGCTGGCGGCCGAACTGCGCCTGCCCGCCGACCGGATCGACGTCGACGACGCCTTCGAGGTGTACGGCATCGACTCGATCATGACCATGAACCTGACCGGCAAGCTGGAGCAGGACTTCGGTTCGCTGCCCAAGACCCTGTGGTTCGAGTACCAGAGCATCCGTGCCCTCGCCGGGTACTTCGCGACGGCGCACGAGGAACGGCTGGCCGTACTGCTCGGCGTGGCCGACGGGTCTTCCGGCCGGGAGACCGAGCACACCGCGGCCGTGACCGCCGACGCCGCCGCCCCGACCGCCGCCGAAGTCGCCGGGCCGGTCGCGGTGTCGGGGAAGCGTCCTTGGGCGCGGGCGCGCGACGTGGTGCGGCCGCGGGTCACGGGGCGCGCCGACGTGGCCGTCGTGGGTGTGGCCGGACGGTATCCGGGGGCGTCGAACATACGGGAGTTCTGGCGCAACCTGGTGGACGGCAAGAACTGCGTCACCGAGATCCCCGCCGACCGGTGGGACCACGGTCGCTACTACGACGCGGACAAGCACGCGGTGGGGAAGACGTACGCCAAGTGGGGCGGATTCCTGGACGGTGCGGACCGCTTCGACGCGCTGTTCTTCAACATCTCCCCGCGCGAAGCGGAGTTCATGGACCCGCAGGAGCGGCTGTTCCTGGAGTGCGTGCAGGAGACGTTCCAGGACGCCGGGTACACGCGGCCGGAACTGAGCCGCCACAGCGCCGACGGGCTCGGCGGCAACGTCGGCGTGTTCGTCGGCGTGATGTACGAGGAGTACCAGCTCTACGGTGCCCAGGAGCAGGCGCGAGGACGCAACATCGCGCTGTCCGGCAACCCGTCCTCCATCGCGAACCGGGTGTCGTACTTCTTCGACCTGCACGGTCCTTCGATGGCGGTGGACACCATGTGCTCCTCGTCGCTCACGGCGCTCCACCTGGCCTGCCAGAGCCTCCTCAACGCCGAGTGCGAGGTGGCCGTCGCCGGTGGTGTCAACCTGTCGCTGCACCCCAACAAGTTCCTGATGCTGGGCAGCGGCAAGTGGGCGTCGAGCCGCGGGCTGTGCGAGAGCTTCGGCGCCGGCGGCGACGGCTACGTCCCCGGTGAGGGCGTGGGCGCGGTCCTGCTCAAGCCGCTGGACCGTGCGGAGGCGGACGGGGACACGATCTACGGCGTCATCCGCGGCACGGCGGTGAACCACGGCGGGAAGACGAACGGGTACTCGGTTCCGAACCCGCGGGCGCAGGCCAAGGTGATCGGCCGGGCGCTGAGCCAGGCCGGCGTGGACGCCCGGGACGTCTCGTACGTGGAGGCGCACGGCACCGGCACGTCGCTGGGCGACCCGATCGAGATCGCCGGTCTGAGCAGTGCGTTCCGGCAGTACGCCGAGGACGGCCGGTTCTGCGCGATCGGTTCGGTGAAGAGCAACATCGGCCACGCCGAGAGCGCCGCCGGCATCGCCGGGCTGACCAAGGTGCTGCTGCAGATGAAGCACGGCACGCTGGTTCCCTCGCTCCACTCCGAGGTGCTGAACCCGCACATCGACTTCGCGGGCAGCCCCTTCACGGTCCAGCGGTCCCTGGCCGAGTGGACCCGCCCCCGCGGCGCCGACGGCACCGAGACGCCGCGGATCGCCGGGGTGTCCTCGTTCGGCGCCGGAGGGTCCAACGCCCACGTCGTCGTGGCGGAGTACCTCCCCGCCCGCGTCGTCCGGCAGCCCGGTGACGAGCCGGACGCCGAGGTGGCGATCGTGCTGTCCGCGCGGACCGAACCCGGTCTGCGCGACCAGGCCGAGCAGCTCCTGGACTGGATCGCCCGGGACGGGGCGGCGGAGTCGCTGTCCGACATCGCCTACACCCTGCAGACCGGCCGGGACGCGTTCGAGGAACGGCTCGGCCTCGTCGTCGCCACCGGCGGCGAACTCGCCGAGGCGCTCCGGGGCTTCCTCGCGGGCGAGGACGTTCCCGGCCTGTACCGCGCGAAGGCCAAGCGCCGCGGTGGCGACGACAGCCTGCGCGTGTTCGCCGCCGACGAGGACCTGGCGCGGGCGCTGGACGCCTGGATCGAGAAGAAGAAGTACGGCAAGCTGCTCGAACTCTGGGTGGCGGGCCTGGCGGTGGACTGGGCGAAGCTCCACAGGACCGGCACACGGCGCCGGATCTCCATGCCCACCTACCCCTTCCAGCGCGAGCGCCACTGGCCGTCCACGGACGAGGCGCCGGCGCCGCGGCCGGGCGCCGGGCAGCTGCACCCCCTCGTGCACACGAACACGTCCAGCCTGGCCGGGCAGCGGTTCAGCTCGGTGTTCACCGGGGAGGAGTTCTTCCTGCGCGATCACCGGGTGAGCGGTGAACGGACGCTCTCCGGGGCGGCATGCCTGGAACTGGTGCGGGCGGCCGTGGCGGTGTCCCTGGACGGCGAGCCGCACGGGACGATTCGTCTCACCAACGTCGCCTGGACGCGGCCCGTCGTCGTGGGAGAGGCGTCCCTGGCGGTGCACGTACGCCTGAGCCCGGGTGGCGGGGACGCCATCGCCTTCGAGATCTGCAGCCACCCCGACCAGGACCCCGGCGCGCAGCCGGTGATCCACAGCGAGGGTGTGGCGCTCGTGCCGCGTGCGGCCGCGGGCGGCACCCCCGGGACCACCGTCGACCTGGCAGGCCTGCGGTCGGAGTGCCGGGACGCGGAGCTGGACGCCGATCAGGTGTACGCCGCCTTCGCGGCACACGGCATCGACTACGGTCCCGGCCACCGTGCCGTCCAGCGGCTGTGGGCGGGCGACGGCCAGGCCGTCGCCCGGCTGGTGCTGCCCGACACCGTCGGGGCGACACTGGACGCCTACGGCCTCCACCCGTCCTTGCTGGACTCGGCCCTGCAGGCCGCCGTGGGGGTCACCGCGAGCGGCGACGGGACACCGCACCTGCCCTTCGCGGTCGACGAGGTGGAGATCACCGGTGATTGCGCGCGGTCCATGTGGGCATGGGTGCGCCCCAGCGCCGGCCCGCAGGAGGGTTCAGCGGTCCGCCGTCTCGACATCGACCTGTGCGACGACGACGGGACGGTCGCCGTTCGGCTCAAGGGCCTGTCCTCGCGGGCCTATTCGGCCGGAGGGGCGGGGAAGTCCGGGGAGGCAGGGAAGACCGGGGAGTTCCTCGCCGCGCCGCACTGGGTCGGTGACGAACACCGGGGCAGCGCGCGCGAGGGCGGCCTCGCCGCGGTGACGGTGGTCGCCGGGCTGCCCCGGGTCGCGGACGCGCTCGCATCACGCGGAGGGGCCCGGGTCGTCCGGCTGGAGTCCGACGCGTCGGGTGTGGACGGGCAGTTCTCGGACTACGCGTCGCAAGTCTTCGGCGTGGTGCGGCAGATACTGGCCGAGCGCTCGCACGACGACGTGTGCGTGCAGGTGGTCGTGGGCGCCGACGGGGAGTCGTCGGTGTGGTCGGGTCTTTCCGGTGTCGTGCGGACCGCGGGGCTGGAGAACCCGCGTGTCGTGGGCCAGGTCGTCCTGGTGGAACCGTGGGAGGACCCGGAGCGGGTCGCTCCGTGGCTGGCGGCCGACCGCACCGCGGCGGGCGACGCGGTGATCCGCTACCGCGGTGGTGCCCGTGAGGTGCTGCGGTGGCGCGAACTGCCTGGTGCCGCCGCCGACGGTGACGTGGCGGCGGCGTGGAAGGACGCCGGGGTGTACCTGATCACCGGTGGTGCCGGCGGGCTGGGCGTGCTGTTCGCCCGCGACATCGCCGCACGGGTGCGGGGCGCGCGGATCGTGCTCACCGGCCGCGGGGCCCTGGACGAGGGCCGGGAGGCGGTCGTCGCCGAGCTGCGGTCGTCGGGTGCGGAAGCGGCCTACGAGCAGGCCGACGTCACGGACCGGGCCCAGGTGGAGGCGCTGGTGCGCCGCATCCGCGACACGTACGGCCGCTTGGACGGCGTGCTGCACAGCGCGGGCGTGATCCGGGACGGCTTCATCCTGAAGAAGACCCAGGCCGACTTCGACGCCGTCCTGGCGCCGAAGGTGACGGGCCTGGTCAACCTGGACGAGGCCACCCGGGACGTCCACCTCGACTTCCTCGTGCCCTTCTCGTCGGTCGCCGGTGTGTCGGGCAACGTCGGGCAGGCCGACTACGCGGCCGCGAACGCCTTCATGGACGCCTTCGCCGCGCACCGCAACACCCTGGTGGCCAGGGGCGAACGGCGGGGCCGGACGCTGTCGGTGAACTGGCCGCTGTGGGCCGAGGGCGGCATGGGCGTCGACACCGGAACCGAGCGGGGCATGCGCGAGAACTTCGGCATGGTCCCGCTGCGGACCCGGACCGGGATCGACGCCCTGCACCGGGCGCTCGCCACCGACGAGGACCAGGTCATGGTCCTGGAGGGCGACACCGAGCGCTTCGCGTCCCTCATCGGCGCCCCGGCGGCCGGGCACGGGTCCGCCCCGGCCGGGCCCGCCGCCGAGGACCTGACGGCAGACGACCCGACCCCCGACGAGCGCGCCACGGTCGAGGACGGTCCCACGGGCGAAGGCATCGAGCGCGCGGCGGTGGCGTACCTGACGAAGCTGCTGTCGTCGGTGATCAACCTGCCCGCCGCCAGGATCGACCCCGAGGCGTCGCTGGAGGACTACGGCATCGACTCCGTGATGGCCATGGACCTCACCCGGGCCCTGGAGGAGGTCTTCGGATCGCTGTCGAAGACCCTGCTCTTCGAGTACCAGAGCATTGAGGCACTCGCCGGGCACTTCGTCACCGCCCACCGGCAGAAGGTGCGTTCCCTCGTCCCCACCGCGAGCAGTGGTGCACGGGTCGTCGCGCCGGACGAGCCGGTCACGCGCGGGACCGAGCCCGGGGAGACGGGCACCTGGCGGGAGCGCGCCGGGCGGCCGCGGGCCGGGGCGGCGGTGGCCGGCACGGCCCCGTCGGGGCCGGCCGACATCGCGATCATCGGCCTGGCGGGCCGTTACCCGCAGGCGCACGACGTCCACGAGTTCTGGCGCAACCTGGCTGCGGGCAAGGACTGCGTCACCGAGATCCCCGCCGACCGGTGGGAGCACGAGAGCCACTTCGACGCCGACCGGCAGGCCGCCGGAAAGGCGTACAGCAAGTGGGGCGGATTCGTCGACGGCGCCTACGACTTCGACCCGCTGTTCTTCAACATCTCTCCGCGCGAGGCGGAGATCATGGACCCGCAGGAACGGCTGTTCCTCCAGTGCGTGTACGAGACCCTCGAAGACGCCGGGTACGTCCGGGAGTCGGTGAAGACCCGCGCCGGCAACGTGCTGGACGGCCGGGTCGGGGTGTTCGTCGGCGTGATGTACGAGGAGTACCAGCTCCACGGCGCGCAGAGCCAGGCGCTCGGCGATCCCGTCGCGGTCAGCGGCAGCGCCGCCGCCATCGCGAACCGGGTGTCGTACTTCTGCAACTTCCACGGTCCGAGCATGAGCGTGGACACCATGTGCTCGTCGTCGCTGACGTCGATCCACCTGGCGTGCCGGAGCATCCGGTGGGGCGACTGCGACGTGGCGGTCGCGGGCGGGGTCAACCTGTCGCTGCACCCGAACAAGTACCTGCTGCTGAGCACGGGCAACTTCGTCTCCGGCTCCGGGCGCTGCCAGAGCTTCGGCGCGGGCGGCGACGGCTACGTGCCCGGCGAGGGCGTCGGCGCGGTCCTGCTGAAGCCGCTGGCGAAAGCCGTCGCGGACGGGGACCGGATCTACGGGGTCATCAAGGGCACGGCGCTCAACCACGGGGGGAAGACCAACGGCTACACCGTGCCGAACCCGCACGCCCAGGCCGGAACCATCGCCGACGCGCTGAAGGCCGCGGGTGTCGGTGCCCGCGAGGTCGGCTACGTCGAGGCCCATGGCACCGGGACCGCGCTCGGCGACCCGATCGAGATCACCGGGTTGTCGAAGGCCTTCCGCGAGTACACCCAGGACAACCAGTTCTGCGCCATCGGGTCGGTGAAGAGCAACATCGGCCACGCGGAGAGCGCCGCCGGCATCGCCGGTCTCACGAAGGTCCTGCTCCAGCTGCGGCACCGCAAGCTCGCCCCGTCCCTGCACGCCGAGACGCTGAACCCGAACATCGACTTCGCCGGCACCCCGTTCACCGTCCAGCGCGAACTCGCCGACTGGCGGACGCCCGACCCCGCGACCCCGCGGATCGCCGGGATCTCCTCCTTCGGCGCGGGCGGCTCCAACGCCCACGTCATCGTCTCGGAGTACCTCCCCGCACCCGGGGAGCGCGCCCCGGCGGCCGCCGGCCCCGCCGCCGTGCCCCTGTCGGCGCGCACCGGCGACGAACTGCGCGACGTGGCCCGCAACCTCGCCGCATGGCTGACGCGTCCCGACAACGCCCCGCTCGACCTGGCGGACGTGGCGTACACGCTGCAGGTCGGACGCGAGCCGCTGCCGGAGCGCCTCGGCATCCTGGCCACCTCCACACCGGACCTCGTCGAGAAGCTCCACCGCTTCCTCGCGGGCACATCCGCCGACGACGTCGTGCGCGGCGGGGCCAAGGACGGGAACACCGTCTCCGCGCTGTTCGCCCAGGACGCCGACACCGACGTCCTGGTCGCCACCTGGGCCGGGAAGGGGAAGTACGAGAAGCTGCTCGAACTGTGGGTCAACGACGTCCCCGTCGACTGGCACCGCCTCTACCCCAACGGCGCGACACCGCGACGCGTCGCACTTCCCACCTATCCGTTCGGCCGCGAGCGCCACTTCCCGTTCGACGACCGGGCCGTGGACACCCGTGGGCCGCGCGTGCTGCACCCCCTGGTGCACGAGAACACGTCGGACCTGACGGAGCAGCGGTTCACCTCGGTGTTCACCGGGCACGAGCCGTTCCTGCGCGACCACGTCGTGGGCGGCGCGAAGCTCATGCCGGGCGCGGCCCTGCTGGAGATGGCCGTCGCCGCGACCTGCATCACCTGCCGGACCCAGGCCGAGCCCGCGGCGCCCGTGGCGCTGAAGAACATCGTCCTGGCACAGCCGCTGCACGTGACCGGCAAGCCGCGGGAAGTGCACGTCGGCCTGCGCCCGCAGGCCGATGGCGACATCGGGTTCCGGGTCTACAGCACCGCCGATGACGCGGAACCGGTCGTGCACGGCGAAGGCGCCGTCTACCTGGCGGAGGGAGCCGCGGAGACGGTGCTCGACCTCCAGGCCCTCCGCGACGCCTGCGACCGCACGGAGCTCACCTCCGAGCAGTGCTACCGGGCGTACGGCGCCGCCGGTATCACCTACGGCCCCTCCCACCGGGG
Source organism: Streptoverticillium reticulum (assembly GCF_047456005.1). Lineage (NCBI taxonomy): Bacteria > Bacillati > Actinomycetota > Actinomycetes > Kitasatosporales > Streptomycetaceae > Streptomyces > Streptoverticillium reticulum. The sequence goes on from NZ_CP179755.1 coordinate 6,872,157, forward strand.
CGTCCGGCACATCTGGGTCGGGCAGGACCAGGCGCTGGCGCAGCTCGTGCTGCCCGCCGCGGCCCACGGCACTCAGGGCGAGTACACGGTGCACCCGAGCCTCCTCGACGCGGCGCTGCAGGCGTCCGTCGGAGTGATCGGCAGTCTGGGGGCGCGGCGCGAAGGCGCCGTGCTCGTGCCCTTCGCGATCGACGACGTCCTCGTCCTCGACAGCGGCACCGCCGCCATGTGGGCGCTGGTCCGCCCCAGTGCGGACCAGCCGGGCGACGCCGCGCTCCACAAGCTCGACGTGGACCTGGCCGACGACCGGGGCCGCGTGCGTGTCCGGATCGGCGGCCTGTCCTTCCGCGCCCTCGACGGGCAGCCGGGGCACGGCGACGAACCGGCCGGCGTCCGGGCGCTGCTGCACCCCCGATGGCAGGCGCGTCCCGTGACGGACGCCCTGCCGGAGGACGACGGCGTGCGGCGCACCGTGCTCCTCGTCGACATGCCGGAGGCGGCGGCGCTGCTGCCGGCGCACGACAACGCCGTCGTGCTGACCTCCGGTGACAAGGAACTGGACAAGCAGTACACCGCGTACGGGCTGCAGGCACTCGAACACGTGCGTTCCGTGCTGCGCGGCGCGTCGGCGGGCCGGGCCGGCATCCAGCTGGTCATCGGCCGGGGACCCGCGTCCGCTCCGCTGGCCGGACTCGTCGGGCTGCTGCGCACGGCCGCGATCGAGAACCCCAACGTCTCGACGCAGGTCATCCTCCTGGAGGAGACGGATACACCCGAGACCGCGGCCGAGCGGGTGCGGGAGAACCGTGCCCACCCCGACGACACGCTCGTGCGGTACGTCGACGCGCGGCGCGAGGTGCCCGTCTGGATCGAGGACGGCGACGGCGCCGCCGACGTCGCCCCGGTTCCGTGGCGGGAGAACGGGGTCTACCTCCTGACCGGTGGGGCGGGAGCGCTGGGCCTGGTCTTCGCGCGGGAGATCGCCACGCGCACGGGCAGCGTCACGCTGGTGCTGACCGGGCGCTCGCCGGTGGACCGGCGGGTGCGGGAAGCCCTGCGGGAGCTGCGGTCCCACGGTGCGTCGGCGCACTACGTGCAGCTCGACGTCGCGAACGCGGCCGAGGTCGACGCCGTGGTGGACACCCTGGTCGAGGAGCACGGCCGGATCGACGGCGTCATCCACGCCGCCGGGGTGACGCGGGACGGATACATCCTGACCAAGCGCGCCGAGGAGTTCGCGGAAGTCCTGGCTCCGAAGGTGTCCGGACTGGTGAACCTGGACCGGGCGACGTCCACGCTGCCGCTGGACTTCTTCGTGACGTTCTCGTCCACGACAGGGGCGTTCGGCAACGCGGGCCAGGCCGACTACGCGGCGGCCAACGCGTTCATGGACGCCTACGCCTGGCACCGCCAGGACCTCGTGGCCCGGGGGGAGCGCTCCGGGCACAGCCTCTCCGTCAACTGGCCGCTGTGGGAGGACGGCGGGATGGACGTGTCACCGGAAGTCCGGTCGATGCTGCGCTCGCGCCACGGCGTCGTCCCCCTCGACACGGCGGCCGGGGTCGCCGCCTTCTACCGCGTCGCCGCCTCGACGCACCACCAGGTCCTGGTCGCTTCCGGACCGGGCCGCGCGGGAGCCGATGACACGGGCTCCTCCGCTTCGTACCAGAGTTCCCTCTTCTCCTCTGCCGCCGGGACGCATCAGTGACGCACAACGACACCAGCACTCTCGAAGCCAAGGCGACGGCGTTTTTCACGCGCGTCCTCTCCGAGGTCATCAAGCTCCCGGCCGACCGTATCGACGCCCGTGCGGCGTTCGACAGCCTGGGGCTGGACTCGGTGATGATGATGAAGATGACGGACGAACTGGAGGACGTCTTCGGGTCGTTGCCCAAGACCCTGTTCTTCGAGTTCCGCGACATCCGTGCACTCACCGGCCACTTCCTCGCCACGCACGGGCCCGAGCTGGCCCGGCACCTGGGCGCGGAGCCCGACAGCGGTCCCGCGGGGGTGTCCGCGGGACCTGCCCCGGCGCACCGGGGCGGGGACGTCGCACCGGGCCGGGCCGCCTTCGCGCGCAAGCCGCCCAGAACGGGCAGGTGGGCGACGCGGTTCGACGAGCCGAGGGCGCTCCCGGCCACGCCCGCCCCGCAGGGCCCGACGACGGGGACGGGGCTCGACATCGCGATCATCGGGCTGGCGGGGCGCTACCCGAAGGCCCGCACGCTCGAGGAGTTCTGGGCGAACCTGGCCGCGGGCCGCGACTGCGTGACCGAGATCCCGGCCGACCGCTGGGACCAGAGCGTGTACTACGACGCCGACAAGGACGCGCCCGGCAAGACGTACAGCAAGTGGGGCGGATTCGTCGACGGCGTCGACGAGTTCGACTCCCTGTTCTTCCGTATCTCGCCGCCCGAGGCGAAGCTGATGGACCCGCAGGAGCGGCTGTTCCTGCAGTGTGCCTACGAGGCCGTCGAGGACGCGGGCTACACCCCCGAGCGGCTGAACACCCCGCCCGGCGACGGGACTCGGGCACGCGTCGGCGTCTACGTCGGCGTGATGTACGAGGAGTACCAGCTGTACGGCGCCCAGGAGCAGGTCCTGGGCAACCCCGTCGCGCTGTCCGGCAATCCGTCGGCCGTCGCCAACCGGGTGTCGTACTTCTTCGACTTCCACGGTCCGAGCATGAGCGTCGACACGATGTGCTCGTCGTCGTTCACCGCCATCCACCTCGCGTGCCAGAGCATCGGGTCCGGCGCGTGCGACGTCGCGCTTGCGGGAGGGGTGAACCTGTCGGTCCACCCCAACAAGTACTTGATGCTCGGGCAGGGCAAGTTCGTGTCGAGCAAGGGCCGGTGCGAGAGCTTCGGCGCGGGCGGCGACGGCTACGTGCCCGGCGAGGGCGTCGGTGCCGTCCTGCTCAAGCCGCTGGCCCGGGCCGTGCGCGACGGAGACCGCATCCACGGGGTCATCAAGGGGATCGCGGTCAACCACGGGGGCCGGACGAACGGTTACTCCGTTCCCAGCCCGCAGGCGCAGGCCCGGTCCGTCTCCGACGCCTGGCGGCAGGCGGGGAGCGACCCGCGCGCGATCGGCTACATCGAGGCGCACGGGACGGGGACCTCGCTCGGCGACCCCGTCGAGATCGCCGGGCTCACGCGAGCGTTCCGTGAGCACACCCAGGACAACCGGTTCTGCGCGATCGGGTCGGTGAAGAGCAACATCGGACATGCGGAGAGCGCCGCCGGCATCTCGGGTCTGACCAAGGTGCTGCTCCAGATGAAGCACGGGCAGCTGGTGCCCTCGCTGCATTCCGCGGAGCTGAACCCGCACATCGACTTCGAGAACAGCCCCTTCGCCGTGCAGCAGACGCTGGCCGAGTGGAAGCGGCCCGTGCTGGTGGTCGACGGTACGGAGCGGGAGTTCCCCCGCATCGCGGGGATCTCGTCGTTCGGTGCGGGCGGTTCCAACGCGCACCTGGTCGTCGAGGAGTACCGGGCGGAGCCGCCCGCCGTCCGTACGCCCGAAGCACCCGTCGCGGTCGTGCTCTCCGCACGCAGCGCGGAGCGGCTGCGGGCGAAGGCCGCCGACCTGGCCGGCTGGATCGAGACGCAGCGGCTCTCCTCCGCCGACCTGCCCTCGCTCGCCCACACCTCGCAGATCGGCCGGGAGGCCATGCGGGAGCGGCTCGGCATCGTCACGGACTCCATGGACGAACTGCTCGGCCGGCTCAAGGACTTCGTCGCGGGGGAGGAGGACGGTATCGCGCGCGGCCAGGCGGTCCAGGGCTCCGGGAGCCGCCTCGACGCCGCGGTGTCCGGCGGCCCCGCCGAGCTGGTGGACCTGTGGGTGCGGGGTGCCGACGTCGACTGGTCCGTGCTGCACGGCGCCGGGACGCCGCCGCGCATCGCCCTGCCGACCTACCCGTTCGCCAGGGAGCGGCACTGGATCGACACGTCGGCCACCGCCCGTGCCCTGCGGCAGGACACCCCCGGGGCCCACGTGTTCGAGGAGTTCTGGGAGCCCGCGGCTGCTCCGGTACGGCAGCACGCCGGGCCGAGGACCCTGGTGTGCCTGTGCTCCGTCCCCGCGAACCAGGCGGAGCTGGAGCGGGCCGCCGGGGAGACCGACCCCGGGGCGACGCTCGTCTTCGTCGCGCGGACACCGGCACCGGACGACGCCGCGCAGCGCCGCTGGGCGGTCGACGCGGAGGACCGGGCCGACTGGATCCGCGTCCTCACGGAGATCCGCGAGCGGTTCGGCCCCGTCGACGGCGTACTGGACCTGTGGCCGGTCGAGGAGGGGGCGGGACCGCAGTCCTGCACCGACGCCGTCCAGCTGCTGCAGGCCGTGGCGACGGCGGAGCCGGGCGTCCGGTACGTGCTGCGGGCGGGCGAGTTCCGCGACGGGATCGAGCGCGCCCACGCCGAGTCGTGGATGGGCTTCGACCGCTCCCTCGGCCAGGTCCTGCCCGGCGTGCGGTTCGCCGCGGTGATCGAGGACGCCCGGGGCACGAGCGCCCCGACGACCATGGCCGCCTGGTTCGAGCGGCTGAGCGCCGAACTCGCCGAGCCCGTGAGCGTCCTGTACCGCGACGGGACGCGCCACGTCAGCCGGGTCCGCCCGGCCACCGCCGGTTCCGGCGACGACCTGCTGAAGCAGGGCGGCACCTACCTGATCACCGGTGGTCTGGGGGCGCTCGGGCTGCTGTTCGCCGAGCACCTCGCCCGGACCCGGTCGGCACGGCTGGTGCTGACCGGCCGTTCGCCCCTCGACGCGGACCGGGCACGGCGGGTCGCCCGGATCGAGTCGCTGGGCGGCGAGGCCCACTACGAGCAGGCGGACGTCGCCGACCGGCGGGCCATGCGGGAGGTCGTCCGGTCGGCGCGCGAGCGCTTCGGCGGGATCGACGGCGTCATCCACGCCGCGGGAGTCCCCGGCACGGGCAGCGTGCTCACCGGCGAAGCCCGCGCCTTCCCGGGCCTGCTCTCCGCCAAGGTCGACGGCACGCTCGTCCTCGACGAGGTCCTCGCGGACGAACCCCTCGACTTCGTCTGCTACTTCTCGTCGTCCTCCGCGCAGCTCGGGGACTTCGGCGGCTGCGACTACGCCGTCGGCAACCGGTTCCAGACGCTGTACGCCCACCACCGCGCCGAGTGCGTCCGCCGGGGAACGCGCTCGGGCGCGACCGTGGCCATCAACTGGCCGCTGTGGCGCGACGGCGAGATGGGCTTCGACGACGCGCGGGCCACCGAGCTGTACCTCACCTCCAGCGGCCAGCGCCTGCTGGAGAACGCCGAGGGCATCCGGCTCTTCGAGCAGCTCATCGGCCGGGGCGTGCCGCAAGGGCTCGTCATGGCGGGCGAACCGCAGCGGTTGCGTCGTCTGCTCGGGATCGACGAGGCACCCGCTGTGCCTGCAGCGCCCGCCGTGGCTGCCGCGTCGGCGGAGCCCGGGCAGCAGCCGGGCACTCCGGCCGCGGGACCGGACCACGAGCACCTCGCCGCCCGCGTCCTGTCCGACCTCGAGACGCTGATCGCCGAGACCGTCCAGGTGCCTCGTGACCAGATCCACGCCGACGAGAACCTCGCCCAGCTCGGTTTCGAATCGATCACCCTGGTGCGGCTCGCGAACGCGATGACCACGCACTTCGGCGTCGACGTCGTCCCCTCGCTGTTCTTCTCCCACCCCACCCCGGAGACGCTGGTGGCGCACCTGGTGTCCGAACACGCGGACCACCTCGACGACCACTGTGCAGCGGAGCCGGCCGTGGCCGGCCCCCGGCCCGAAGCCCCGGCACCGGCTCCCGCACCGGCCGCGACCGCTGTCCCGCCGAGCCCGGAGTCCGTACCGGAACCCATCGCCGTCATCGGCATGACCGGCCGCTTCCCGGCCGCACGCACGGTGGACGAGTTCTGGCGGATCCTCGTGGAGGGGCGCGACGTGCTCTCGGCCGTCCCCGACGACCGGCGTCCCGACTGGAGCGACCCCCAGGCCCCGGATCCGGCGACCGTCCGCTGCGGCTTCGTCCCCGGGATCGGCGAGTTCGACCCGGCCTTCTTCGAGATATCGCCGCGTGAGGCGCGCACCATGGACCCGCGGCAACGCCTGCTGCTGCAGGAGGCGTGGCACGTTCTGGAGGCCGCGGGGTACGGCGAGCGGAAGCTGCGCGACGAGCGGATCGGCATGTTCGTCGGCGCGGAGCAGGGCGACTACCAGCACCTGGGCGGCGGCGAAGGCACCCTCACGGGGCACCACGAGGCGATCCTGGCCTCCCGGCTGGGCTACCTGCTCGACTTCGGCGGACCCGTGCTCGCCGTCAACACCGCCTGCTCATCGGGCCTGGTCGCGGCCCACCAGGCCTGCACCAGCCTGCGCAACGGCGAGTGCGACGCCGCCATAGTCGCCGGGGTCAACCTGGCGGCCTCCTCCCGCGTGTTCGCCGAGACGAGCAAGGCGGGCATGCTCTCCGCAAGCGGTGCCTGCCACGCGTTCGACCGGCGCGCGGACGGCATGGTGCTGGGCGAAGCCATCACCGTCGTGATGGTCAAGCGCCTGGCGCAGGCGGAGGCCGACGGCGACGACGTCCTCGCCGTGATCCGGGGCAGCGGCATCAACTACGACGGCCGTACGAACGGCATCACCGCCCCGAACGGCGCGGCGCAGGCGCGGCTGTACCGCGCCGTCTACGAGCGGCACGGCATCGATCCCGAGCACATCGGCCACGTCGTCGCCCACGGCACCGGCACCCGGCTCGGTGACCCGGTCGAGGTCAATGCGCTGAACGAGGTGTTCTCCGAGCACACGGACAGGACCGGGTTCTGCGCGCTCACCTCCACCAAGCCCAACGTCGGGCACACGCTGGCCGCCTCCGGCATCGTCAGCCTGACAGCGCTCGTCCAGTCGGTGCGCCACGGCATCATCCCGCCGAGCCTGCACTGCGAGCAGGACAGCGACTACATCGCCTGGCAGCGGAGCCCCTTCTACGTCAACAAGGCCCTGAAGGCGTGGCCGGAGAACCCGGCCGGGACGCGGCTCGGAGCCGTGAGTTCGTTCGGCATGAGCGGCACCAACGTCCACATGGTCGTGGAGAGTTACCGGGGGCGTGCCCGCGCGGCGCGGCCCGCCGGAGCCCCCGCCCGCCTGCTGGTCCTGTCCGCGAAGACCGAAGGGGCGCTGCGCGACCGCATCCGTGACCTGGGCGAGGCGCTGCGGACCGCGGACCGTGCCGTCGTCTCCCTCACGGACGTGAGCCACACCCTGCTGGAGCGCCGGCAGCACTTCGACCACCGCTGTGCGCTCGTCGTCGGTGACCTCGACGAGGCCGTGTCCGTGCTGGGCGCCGCCGGACGCGGCGAGCAGCACCCCGGGGTCCGCTTCGGCGAGGTGCCGGGCGCCCGCCGGGACCGGCCGCGGGAGGCCGAGGGCGAGGCGCTGTTCGCGCGGCTCGCCGCCGCGGGCACCGCCGGGCACCGCGATGTGCTCCTGGGTTTTGCGGACCTCTACCTCCGGGGCGCGTCCCCCGACTGGCGAGCGCTGTTCGCCGGCGACGATCCGCAGCCGGTGGCCGTCCCCGGCTATCCCTTCTCGCGCAAGGTGTACTGGGTGAACCGGGAGAACCCCGCATCGACGCGGCCCGCGTCCGACGAGACCGTGCCGTCCGGCGCCGAGGCGGCGCGACCGGCGAACGAACCGGCGTACGAGGGGCCTTCGGGGCCCGTCGCCGGACGCCCCCGGGTCACGCTGCGCAACCCGGCCGAGGCGATCACCGCATCGCCGCCGACGGCCGCCAAGCCGAGGAACGTACGGCTGACCGACCTGGAGGGGCGGACGGGACCGGCCGGCCTGCCGGAGCGGTCCGTCGCTCCGGCGGTTCCGGCCTCCCCGGCCCTGCCGCCCGCCGAGCCGGTGGCGGCGCCCGCGCCCGCCGCGGTACGGGCGGACGCGGCCCCGGCGAAGGCCGTGGGCGAGCTGCGCCAGGAGCTGAGGAGCGGCCTCGCCGACGTCCTGCAGATGCCGGAGGGCGACATCGACCCCGGCCGCAACTTCATGGACCTGGGCCTGGACTCCATCCTCGGCGTGGAGTGGGTCAAGGCCATCAACAAGAAGTACGGGACCGACCTCGCCGCCACGAACCTCTACGACCATCCGTCGGTGCGCGAACTCGCGGACTTCGTCCGGGGCGAACTGGCCGCGTCCGCGCCCGCGTTCGCGCCCGAGCAGGCCGCGCCCGTCCAGCAGGCACCCGTGGCGGCGGCGCCCGACCGTCCCCGGATCCCGAAGGCCGTCCTGCTGGAAGGGGTGCGCACCAGCCTCTCCGACGTGCTGTTCCTCGCCCCCGAGGACATCGCCGCCGACCGCAACTTCGTCGAACTCGGCATGGACTCCATCGTCGGCGTGGAGTGGGTGAAGGTCCTCAACAAGAACTACGGGACGTCGCTCGCGGCCACCCAGCTGTACGACCACCCCACGGTGCGCGAGCTCACCGACTTCCTGCTGACGCTGGTGCCGTCGGCCTCCGTGCCCGCGCCGGCCGAGGTCGGCGAGCCCGTCGCGCACACCGCGCCGGCGGCGGACGAACCGGTGGCGGACGAACCCGCGCCCGCCGCCCGGGCCACCGACAAGGTGGCAGTGGTCGGGATGTCCGGGCGCTACCCCGAGGCGGCGGACCTCAACGCCTACTGGGACAACCTCCGCGGCGGCCGCGATTGCGTGACCGAGGTCCCGCCGTCGCGCTGGGACGTCTCGCGGTACTACGACCCCAGCCCCGGCCAGGAAGGCAAGACGTACTCCAAGTGGCTGGGGTACCTGCCGGACGCCGATCGCTTCGACCCGCTGTTCTTCAACATCTCCCCGCTGGAGGCCGAAGGGATCGACCCGCAGCACAGGCTGTTCCTCCAGGAGGCCTACCGCGCGTTCGAGGACGCGGGGTACGACCCGCAGTCCCTCGCCTCCCGGAAGTGCGGCGTCTACCTGGGCATCAGCGGCAGCGAGTACAGCTTCCTGGTGTCCGGGGGCGACGGGCCGTCCGCGTCCGCGACGAGCAGCAGCAACGCCATCGCAGCCTCGCGCATCTCCTACTACCTCAACCTCAAGGGCCCGGCCGTCGCCGTCGACACGGCCTGCTCGTCGTCGCTGGTCGCGCTGCACTTCGCCCGGCAGGCGCTGCTGAGCGGTGAGATCGACATGGCGCTCGTCGGCGGCGTCTCGCTGTACCTGCTCCCCGACACCTACGTCGGCATGTGCCAGGCGGGGATGCTCTCCCCGGAGGGGCGGTGCAAGTCGTTCGACAACGGCGCCGACGGGTTCGTGCCCGGCGAGGGGGTCGGCGCCCTGGTGCTCAAGCGCCTCACGGACGCCGAGGCCGACCGCGACCACGTCCACGGCGTCGTCGCGGCGTCCGGCATCAACCAGGACGGCAGGACGAACGGGATCACGGCGCCGAGCGCCGCCAGCCAGAGGGAACTCGTCCGCACGGTCTACGACCGCCACGGCATCGACCCGGCGACCATCGACTACGTCGAGATGCACGGTACGGGCACGAAGCTGGGCGACCCGATCGAGCTCTCCGCGCTGGGCACCGTGTACGGCGAGTCGGGGGTCCCCGCGCGGTCCTGCGCCATCGGGTCGGTGAAGAGCAACATCGGGCACACGTCCGAGGCCGCCGGGGTCGCGGGCGTGCACAAGGTGCTGCTGAGCATGCGGCACGGCACGCTGGCGCCGTCCCTCAACTTCGAAGTACCCAACGAACACTTCGACTTCGAGAACTCGCCCTTCCGCGTCGTCACGGCCCCCGAGCCGTGGAAGACGCCGTCCGGCGACCGGCCGCGGCGCGCCGCCGTCAGCTCGTTCGGGTTCAGCGGGACCAACGCCCATGTCGTACTGGAGGAGTACCGCGCCGGGGGGAGAGGCACCCCGGCCGAGCCGGAGCCCGTCGTCGTCCTCCTGTCCGCCAGGACCGGGGAACAGCTGGACGACCTGGCCGAGAACCTGCTCGCGTTCGTCGACGACGAGCCCCGGCCCGACCTGGCACGCCTGGCACACACGCTCCAGGTGGGCCGGGAGGCGATGGAGGAACGGCTGGCGTTCGTGGCGGGCTCCCTGACGGAGGTCGTGCGCGGGCTCAGGGCGCATCTGGACCGGGCGGACGACGGCGCGCTCGTGCGCGGCCGGGTGACGCCGGACCAGTCGGCCCGTCAGGAGGACGACGAGCGGCAGCAGTCGCTCGTGCGGGCGTGGACCGCGGACAAGGACCTCCGGCGGCTCGCGCAGGCATGGGTCGACGGCTGCGTCGTCGACTGGCCCGCACTCCACGCGGACCCCGCGCCCCTGCGCCTGCCGTTGCCGACGTACCCCTTCGCCGAGGAGCGGTACTGGGTCGAGCCGAAGCGGCGTGCGACGAGCACGTCGACCGCGGTGCTGCATCCGCTGCTGCACCGCAACACGTCCGGGTTCGCGGCCCAGCGCTACACCTCGACGTTCACCGGCGACGAGGACTTCCTCACCGGCCACCGCGTGCAGGGCCGGAAGGTCCTGCCCGGCGCGGCGTACCTGGAGCTGGCGCTGGCCGCGGTGGCCGACGCCTCGGGAGCGGCGCGGCCCACGGGGATGGCGCTGACCGGCGTGGTCTGGTCCCGGCCCTTCCAGGTGGGCGACCGCCCGCGCGATCTGCACATCACCCTGCGCCGGGACGACGCACGGACCACGCACTTCGAGGTCCTCGCACCGGCGTCGGACGCCGACGGCGAGGCGACGGATCCGGTCGTCCACAGCGAGGGCTCGGTCGTCCCGCTCGCGGAAGCCGCGGTGGTCGATGCGGACCACATCGACCACGTCGACCGCATCGACCGCATCGACATCGCCCGGCTCCGTGCCGAGTGCGGCGCCCGGGAACTGGACGCCGCGCAGGTCTACGCCGCGTTCGGGGCTGCGGGCATCGAGTACGGCGACTCGTTCCGCTGTGTCGAGCGCATCGTCGTCGGCGAAGGGCAGGCACTGGCGCGGCTCGCGCTGCCCGGCGCCGCGCAGGGGATCCCGGACGGCTACCTGCTGCACCCGGGGCTCATGGACGCGGCCCTGCAGGCCGCCCTGGGAGTGCTCTGGAACACCACGGACACCTCACGTCCCCTGCTGCCGTTCGCCGTGGAACGCGTCGAGGTGCTCGGTTCCCTGGAGGGCACCATGTGGGCCTGGGTCCGTGAGGGTTCGGACGGTCCGTCCGACGGGTCGGCACGCCGCCTGGACCTCGACCTCTGCGACGACACGGGCCGCGTCCGCGTGCGGGTGAGGGGCTTCGCGGTCCGGGCCGCGGGCGGCGGCGCGCCGGAGGACGCCGGCATCCTGCTGTTCCCGCGCTGGGAGAGGCACGAGCTGCCGAAGCCCGCGCGGAGCACGGACGGTCCGCAGCACGCGCTGGTCTGCGTGGAGCAAGGGGCCGTCGCGGATGCGCTGGCCTCGGACCCGACGTGCGAGGTGGTGGTCCTCACCTCGCGGGCGACCACCGCCGACGGCCGCTACGCCGACTACGCGTTGCAGGTCTTCGAGAAGACGAAGGCGATCCTGCGCGACAGTCCGCGAGCCGAGACGCTCGTGCAGATCGTGGTGCGGGACCGTCCGGAGGCGGCGGCCCTGTCCGGCCTGGGCGCGCTGGTGTGGAGCGCGCGCCAGGAGAACCCGGGGATCCTGGGACAGGTCGTCGTCGTGGACGACTACGACGACGTGGCCGCCCTGCGGGCACGCCTCGCGGCCGAGCGGCTGCACCCCGAGGACGCGACGGTCCGGTACCGGGACGGGCGGCGCGAGATGGTCGTGTGGGACGAGGAGCGCGCGGCGGACCGGCCCCGTTCCCCGTGGCGGACCGGGGGCGTCTACCTGATCACCGGCGGCCTCGGCGGCCTCGGGCGCATCTTCGCCGAGGAGATCGCCGGGCAGGCCGACGACGTCACCCTCGTGCTGACCGGCCGCTCTCCCGAGACCGAGCGGTCACGCCGGTTCCTGGCGGAGCTGCGGGCGGCGGGGGCGCGGGTGTCCTACACGCGGCTCGACGTCACCGACCGGGCCGGCGTCGAGGCCCTGGTCGCCGACACCCTGCGCGACGCGGGGCGCATCGACGGCGTCATCCACAGCGCGGGGGTGCGGGAGGACAACTTCATCCTCAAGAAGTCCGGCGAGGAATTCGCCCGCGTCCTGCCGCCCAAGGTGAGCGGCACGGTCAACCTCGACGAGGCGACCCGGGACGTGGACCTCGACTTCTTCGTGATGTTCTCCTCCGGCGCCGCGGTGACCGGCAACATGGGCCAGGCCGACTACGCGACGGCGAACGCGTTCATGGACGCCTACGCCGATCGCCGCCGGCACCTGGTGACCCGCGGCGAGCGTCGCGGCCGCACGCTCTCCATCAACTGGTCGCTGTGGGCCGAGGGCGGGATGCGCCCCGACGCCACCGGCGAGGAGGTTCTCCGCGAGCGTTTCGGCATCACCCCGCTGCGCCGCGAGGCGGGGCTCGAGGCCTTCGCGCGATGCCTGCGGACCAGTCACCACCAAGTGCTCGTCGTCGCGGGGGACGTGGCGGCCTTCCGAAGCGCCCTCAAGGCACAGCACCCGAGCGAGGACATACGACCCATGAGCGCCGAGAGCAGGACGGCAACCCCGACGCCGCAGGAGAAGGACCTGGCACCGGCGGCGGTCAACTACATCAAGTCGCTGCTCGCGACGGCCTTGAAGGTGCCGTGGCAGCGCATCGAGGCCGACCTCCCGATGGACCGCTACGGCATCGACTCGGTGATGGCGCTGACCATGACCAGCAAGCTGGAGGAGGTCTTCGGGCGTCTGCCGAAGACGCTCTTCTTCGAGTACCGGAACATCACGGCCCTGGCCGGGTACTTCCTCGCCGTGCACGAGGCCCGGCTGCGGGAGCTGCTGGGGGCCGGAGCCACCACGGCGGCTGCCGGGACGCAGGTGCCCGAGCCCGAGCCCGGGCCCGGACCGCGGACGGCGGTCGTCACGGCGCCCGCGGCCGCTCCGGCGGCGGTCGTGCCGCCCGTGGCCGACATCGCGATCATCGGGTTGGGCGGGCGCTACCCGCAGGCCCGCAACCTGCGCGAGTTCTGGCGCAACCTGTCCGACGGCAGGGACAGCATCGTCGAGATCCCCCGCGACCGCTGGGACCACAGCCTCTACCTCGACACGGACGGCTCGCAGCAGGGCAAGACGTACTGCAAGTGGGGCGGTTTCCTCGACGACATCGACCGGTTCGACCCCCAGTTCTTCAACATCTCGCCCCGTGAGGCCGAGGTGGTCGACCCCCAGGAGCGGCTGTTCCTGGAGTGCGTCTACGAGACGCTGCAGGACGCCGGGTACACGCGGGAGGCCCTGCGCGAGTACCGCTCGAACGGTGTCGACGGCAACGTCGGCCTGTTCGTGGGCGTGATGTACGACGAGTACCAGCTCTACGGGGTCGGCGGGCAGGGGCCGGAGAGCACCCAGGTGATACCGGGCAACTCGGCCTCGATCGCCAACCGCGTCTCGTACTTCTGCGACTGGCACGGGCCGAGCGTCACGGTGAAGACGATGTGCTCGTCGTCGCTGACGGCACTGCACCTGGCGTGCCAGAGCCTGCGGGTCGGCGACTGCGAGGTGGCGGTCGCGGGCGGTGTCAACCTGTCGCTGCACCCCGCCAAGTACCTGCTGCTCGGGCAGACCGGGTTCGCGTCGAGCAGGGGCATGTGCGAGAGCTTCGGCAGCGGCGGTGACGGCTACGTGCCGGGCGAGGGCGTGGGCGCCGTGCTGCTCAAGCCGCTCGACCGGGCGATCGCCGACAACGACCGGATATACGGCGTCATCAAATCCACCGCGGTCAACCACGGGGGCAGGACCAACGGCTACACGGTCCCCAACCCCAATGCCCAGGCCGCGACGATCGCGTCCGCCCTGGACAAGGCGGGTGTCGACGCCCGTACGGTGAGCTACGTCGAGGCGCACGGCACCGGGACCGAGCTCGGGGACCCCATCGAGATCGCGGGCCTGACCAAAGCGTTCTCCCGGGACACCGACGACCGTCAGTTCTGCGCGATCGGCTCGGTGAAGAGCAACATCGGGCACTGCGAGAGCGCGGCGGGGATCTCCGCGCTGACCAAGGTCCTGCTGCAGCTCCAGCACCGCAAGCTGGTGCCGTCGCTGCACGCGGAGGTGCTCAACCCGCACATCGACTTCGCCGAAACGCCCTTCCGGGTGCAGCGCGAGGCCGCCGAGTGGAAGCGGCCGACGGTCACCACGGCCGACGGCGAGGTGCGGGAGCACCCGCGCATCGCGGGCATCTCGTCGTTCGGCGCGGGCGGCTCGAACGCGCACGTCATCGTGTCGGAGTACGTCCCGGCGGACACGACCGCCCCGGAACCGGTGGCGGACCCGCTGTCGTCCGTCGTGATCGTGTCCGCAAGGACCGCCGAACAGCTGCGGGCGTACGCCCAGCGGCTGCTCGACTGGGCGGAGGAGGAACGGATCACCGACGCCGACCTGCCCGACATCGCGTTCACGCTGCAGGCGGGGCGTGAACACATGGAGGAACGGCTGGCGTTCCTCGCCGGCTCCGTGCCGGAGTTCGTCGCCGGGCTGCGCGCCCACGTCGAGAGCGGCGAGGCCGCCGGGCTGTACCGGGGCAGGGCCCAGCGCTCGGCGGCCGCCGTGTCGTCGTTGTTCGAGGACGAGGACCTGACCGGTGTCGTCGACGCCTGGCTGCGCAAGCGCAAGCTCGGCAAGCTCCTGGAGCTGTGGGTCAACGGGCTGAGCCTCGACTGGCGCGGCTGCTACGCGAACCCGCCGCGCCGCGTCGCGCTGCCCACGTACCCCTTCGCGCGCAAGCGGTCCTGGATCCCGGGGAGCACCCGTCAGGAGAGCGTGGCGGACGCGCCGCCGCGCGCGGAGCCGAAGCCTTCCGCGCCTTCCGCGGTGGCGGAGGAAGCACCGCAGCGGAAGGCGGCCGAGCCCGCCCGCACCACGACGCCGGCCGGCGCGGCCGTGACGTCGAAGCCCCGGGGCATCGGCCTGGCGCCGCTCGGCAGTGCGACACGGATCCCCGGAACGGTCGAGGCGCAAGCCCCCGCGCGGCGTTCCGTACCGTCCGTGACCCTCACCGCCGCGGAGCCGGTCCCCCCGAGGACCACCGGACGCACCCCGGCCCCGGCCCGACCGGTGGCCCCGGTCGCGGGCCCGGACGAGGAGACGCTCGTCGCCGAACTGACCACGCTGCTCGCCCAGGCCCTGTACCTGGCCGAGGACGAGATCGACCCGGAGGCGAACTTCACCGACCTCGGTCTGGACTCCATCGTCGGCGTGGAGTGGATCAGGGCCGTCAACAAGCGGTACGGGCTGGAGCTGGCGGCCACCAGGCTCTACGACACGCCCACGGTCGCCGGGCTGGCCGCCCACCTCAAGGCCTTGCTGCCCACCGCTCAGGAGCGGCCGCAGGTCCGGGTCGAGCCGCCCGCGGACACGACGGCGGACCACGCCGCCGAGGAGCCGGTCGCGGTCGTCGACGAGGTCCTCGTCGAGGGAGAACCCGCCCTCGACGAGGAGCGGGTGCGGGCCGAACTCCTGAGCAGCCTCGCCGAAGCCCTGTACCTGGCGGAGGACGAGCTGGACCTGGACCGCAACTTCACCGAATTCGGGCTGGACTCGATCGTCGGCGTGGAGTGGATCAAGGCGATCAACAAGCGGTACGACATCGCCCTGCAGGCCACCAAGCTCTACGACCACCCGTCCGTCCAGGAACTCGCCGCCCGCGTCGTCGCGGAGGTCGCGAGGACGGGCGGATCCGGGCGGCCCCGCAAACCGGTGGCCCCTGTCGCCGCGCCCGCTCAGGCCCCCGTGCGCGAGCCGGTGGCGGAGCCGGAACCCGTGGTGGCGCCCGCGCCGGCGCGGACCCGTCCCGCAGCCTCCGCCGACGCGATCGCCGTCGTGGGCATGGCGGGCAAGTACCCGCTCGCCGACGACCTGGACGACTACTGGGCCAACCTGGCGAACGGACGCGACTGCGTCCGGGAGATCCCGGCGTCCCGGTGGGACGTCACCGAGTACTACGACCCGCGGCCGAACCAGCCCGGCAAGGTCTACTGCAAGTGGATGGGGCTGCTCGACGACGTCGACGTCTTCGACCCGCTGTTCTTCGGCATCCCGCCGGCCGAGGCCGAGGCGATGGACCCGCAGCAGCGCCTCTTCCTGCAGGAGGCGTACCACGCGTTCGAGGACGCGGGGTACGACGTCCAGGAGCTGAGCGGCCGGAAGTGCGGCGTCTACCTGGGCATCATGAGCAATGAGTACAGCGCGCTCATGCGGGAGCAGGGCGGCGACGCGAGCTCGGCCACCGGCAACAGCAACGCCATCACGGCCGCGCGCATCGCCTACATCCTCAACCTCAAGGGCCCGGCGATCGCCCTCGACACGGCCTGCTCGTCCTCGCTCGTCGGCACCCACCTCGCGACCCAGGCGCTGCGCAGCGGCGAGATCGACATGGCGCTGGTGGGCGGAGTCACGCTCTACCTGACCGCGGAGTCCTACATCAGCATGTGCGGTGCGGGGATGCTGGCGCCGGACGGCAGGTGCAAGACCTTCGACAACGCCGCCGACGGGTTCGTGCCGGGCGAGGGCGTGGGCGCGCTCGTCCTCAAGCGGCTCGCGGACGCCGAGCGCGACGGGGACACCATCCACGGCGTCATCAGCGGCTCCGGCATCAACCAGGACGGGCGGACCAACGGCATCACCGCGCCGAACGCCGCCAGCCAGCGGGAGCTCCAGCACGACGTGTACGAGCGGTACGGCGTGGACCCCGGCTCCATCGGCTACGTCGAGATGCACGGCACGGGTACCAAGCTCGGAGACCCCATCGAACTGGAGGCCCTGGCCTCCGTGTACCGGGAGAAGACCGACAAGGTCGGCTACTGCGCCATCGGTTCGGTCAAGAGCAACGTGGGGCACACCTCGGCGGCCGCGGGCGTGGCCGCCGTCCAGAAGGCGCTGCTCTGCATGAAGAACAAGCAGCTGGTGCCGACGCTGCACTTCAACACCCCCAACGAGCACTTCGACTTCGAGAACTCGCCGTTCTACGTCAACACCGAGTTGGCGCCGTGGAAGGTGGGCGACGGCGAGACCCGCCGCGCGGCTGTGAGCTCTTTCGGCTTCAGCGGCACGAACGCCCACCTCGTGCTGGAGGAGTACGACGCCGGGGACGAGGACACCGAGCCGGTGACGACCGCCGGGACGTCGGTCTTCGTCCTGTCGGCGAAGGGCGAGGAACAGCTCAGGGCGGTCGCCGAGCGGATCAAGGACCACGTCGAAGCGCGCCCGTCCGTACACCTGCCGGATCTGGCGTACTCGCTCCAGACGGGGCGCGAGGCGATGACGTGGCGGCTGGCCTTCGTCGCCGCGACGCACGGGGAGTTCGTCGAGAAGGTGACGCGGTACCTCGCCGGCGGCCCGGCGGATGGCCTGTTCACCGGACGGGTCAAGGCCCGCCGGGGCAAGGCCGCCTCCGACGTGGGGCAGAAGCCGTCCGTCCCCGCGGGCGGTGTCCTGACCACCGCGGACGGCGAGGCGCTCGCGGACCGCTGGGTCCGGGGCGCTGCGGTCGACTGGACCCTGCTCCACCCGCAGGGCAAGCCGCGCCGTGTACCGCTGCCCGCCTACCCCTTCGCGCGCGAGCGCTACTGGCTCGGCCTGCCCGCCGAGGCCCTGCTCGCCGACGCCCTGCCCACCGAGGCCCCGACCGCCGACGTCCCGACCCCTGGCACGAACGTCCTGCTGAAGCCCGTCTGGGACGCGGTGCCCAGGCCTGAACCGGTCAGCACGGCCGCCCCGGGCGGCCGGGTCGTCGTGATCGGCGGGCCCGAGCAGTGGGAGCGGATCCGCGCGGCTCTTCCCGGTGCCGAGCGGTTCCCGGTCGGCGCCGCCGACACCGTGGAGACGCTCGCGGAGCGGCTGTTGGCGTGGGAAGGACCGATCGGCCACATCATCTGGGCCCCGGCCCCGGCCCCGGCCGAGGCCGCGGGAGGAGCCGGCGACGCACTGGTCGAGGCGCAGGAAGGCGGCCTCTACGCGTGCTTCCGTACGCTGAAGGCGCTGCTCCGCACGGGGTACGGCAAGCGTCCGCTCGAGGTGACCGTCCTGACGGAACGCAGCCAGCGGGTGCGGCGGAGCGAACAGGTGGACCCGACCCACTCCGGTATGCACGGCCTGATGGGTTCCGTGGCCAAGGAGTACCCCGGCTGGAACGTCCGCCTGGTCGACCTGGAGGGCGGGGACGACCTGCCGCTGGCGGAGATCCTGAGCCTGCCCCAGGCCGAGCGCGGCAGCATCTGGGCGCACCGCCGGAACCGCTGGTACCGGCAGGCGCTGATACCGCTGCAGGACACGCCCGAAGAGTCCCCGGGCCGTCCGGTGTACCGCCGAGGAGGCACGTACGTCGTGATCGGCGGTGCCGGTGGCATCGGCGAGGCGTGGACGGAACACCTGATCCGCGCCCACGGCGCCCACGTCGTCTGGATCGGCAGGCGGGAGGAGGACGCCTCGATCCGTGAAAAGCTGCGGAGGCTGGCGAAGTTGGGCCCCGCGCCCCGCTACGTGCGGGCCGACGCGACCGACCGGCGGTCGCTGCAACGCGCCTACGAGGAGATCAGGCGGAGCCACGCGGTCGTCCACGGCGTGGTCCACTCCGCGATCGTCCTCCTGGACCAGAGCATCGAGCGGATGGACGAGGAACGCTTCCGCGCGGCCGTCACGGCAAAGATCGATGTCAGTGTGCGGATGACGCAGGTGTTCGGGGACGAGCCGCTGGACTTCATGCTGTTCTTCTCCTCGATGAACTCGTTCATGAAGGCGCCGGGGCAGTCCAACTACGTTGCGGGATCGGTGTTCGAGGACTCCTACGCCCAAAGCCTCGCGGGGAAGGCCTCGTTCACCACGAAGATCATGAACTGGGGTTACTGGGGTAGTGTCGGCGTCGTCGCCACCCCCGAGCACCAAGAGCGCATGAGCAGGGCGGGAGCGGGCTCGATCGGGCCCGCTGACGGCATGTCCGCTCTCGACGTTCTTCTCGGCGGGGCATTCGACCAACTCGGATTGGTCAAGGACATGGGGGGTAACGCGTAGATGTGGGGCACAACCCGCAAGGAGACCATCACCACGGCCCGGACGGGCGCCCCGGTGCAACTGGACCGGCTGTGCCGGGACGTCGCGGCCGGCGTGGACGTCCCCCTCGCCGGGCTTCCCGGGGACGCGGACGCGGTCATCGACGAGGACCTGCTCGGCCGGCTCCTGCTCGACCAGTTGCGTGGCGCCGGGCTGTTCGCGCGCGGCGGTGCTCCCTCGGTCGACGAGGCGATCGCCGGGCTCCCCGTAGGTGAGGAACTGCGCCGCTGGGCCGGCGAGTCCGTACGACAGCTCCTGATCCGCGGTCATCTTCACGGCGGCCCGGCCCACATGCGCCCCGGCGGTGCGGACAGCAGCCGTGACCTCTGGGCGGATTGGGAGGAGCGGAGCGCGCGGTGGGCCGCCGACGCGGACCTGCGCGCTCAGGTCCGGCTCCTCGACGCCACGCTCCGGGCACTGCCCCGGATCCTCACCGGCGCCGTCCCCGCCACCGACGTCCTGTTCCCCGGCTCCTCGTTGGAGCTGGTCGAGGGGATCTATCAGGGCAACGCCGTCACCGACCTCTTCAACGGCCTCCTGGCCGACACCGCGGCCGCCGTCGTGCGTGCCGTCGTACAAGGCGACCGGCAGGCCCGGATCAGGATCCTGGAGATCGGCGCGGGCACCGGCGGCGGCAGCCGGAAGGTCTTCCAGCGGCTGGAGCCGTTCGCGTCCCACGTGGAGACCTACTGCTACACCGACGTGTCGCGGTCGTTCCTCATGCACGCCGAGCAGGAGTACGGACCGGAACACCCCTACCTGGACTACCGACTCCTCGACGTCGAGAAGCCGCTGGCGGCCCAGGGCATCGAGCTCGGCAGCTTCGACATCGTGCTGGCCACCAATGTCCTGCACGCCACGCGGGACATCCGCAGGACGCTGCGCAACGCCAAGGCGGCGCTCAAGGAGAACGGCGTCCTGCTCGCCAACGAGATGTCGGCGAACTCGCTCTTCACCCACCTGACGTTCGGCCTGCTGCCGGGGTGGTGGCTGTACGAGGACGCCGAGTTGCGCATCCCCGGCTGCCCGGGGCTGTCTCCGGAGTCCTGGTCGGAGGCGCTGGAGGACGAAGGCTTCGACGCCGTGCCGTTCCCCAAGACGGGCCTGCACGAACTGGGCTACCAGATCGTCGCCGCGCAGAGCGACGGCGTGATCCGGCAGGAGGCCGAGCAGCAGACCGGCGCCCGGCAGGACGACCGCAGCCCGCAGGCCGCCGCGGCGCGGCCCGCGCCGCGGCGGGAGAACCCCGCGCGCGGGGCGTCGGTCACCGACGACGTGCTGGAGCAGCACGTCCAGGACGTCGTCTTCGACCGGCTCGCGCAGGCCCTCAAGGTCGACAGGGCCAGGATCGACGCCGACGACGCCTTCATGGACTACGGCGTCGACTCCATCATCGGCGTCCGGCTGATCCACGAGATCAACGAGCGGCTCGGCGTCGAACTGGCCACCACCGACCTGTTCGACCACCCCTCGGTCCGGCAGCTGACGGCGTACGTCCTCGACGAGCACCGGGCGCAGGCCGCCGCCTCGCTGCACGCCGGGCCGACGACCGCCGCCGCCGGGCCCGAGCCGCTCCCGTCGGAGCCCGTACCGGCCGGTGCGGAGCCCTCCGGTGCGGACTCCTCCGGCGTGGACTCCGTCGGTGCCGTCCCGGCCGGTGCCGCGCGGCCGTCCGACTCGGACCGGGAGCCGATCGCCATCGTCGGCATGAGCGGCAGGTTCGGCGGTTCGCCCGACGTCGAGGCGCTGTGGGAGCACCTGGTGCGGGGGGACGACCTCGTCGAGGAGGTCTCCCGCTGGAACCTGCCGGACCCGCCCCCGGGCGCCCCGGAGTGCAGGCACGGCAGCTTCATCGACGACCACGACCGGTTCGACCCGGCGTTCTTCAACCTCTCCGGGGTCGAGGCCGCCTACATGGACCCCCAGCAGCGCGTGTTCCTCGAAGAGGCGTGGAAGGCGCTGGAGGACGCGGGTTACGCCGGGTCCGCCGCCCGGGGCAGGCGCTGCGGGGTGTACGTCGGCTGCCAGGAGAGCGGGTACACCGCGCTCTTCGGCGACGAGGTCCCGGCGCCGGCCATGTGGGGCAACGCGCTGTCGGCGTTGCCCGCGCGGATCTCCTACCACCTCGACCTGCAGGGCCCCGCGGTCGCCGTGGACACCGCGTGCTCCAGCTCGCTGGTCGCCATCCACCTCGCCTGCCAGGGCCTTTGGGGCGGCGAGACCGAGATGGCGCTGGCGGGCGGCGTCTCCGTCCAGTGCACGCCGCAGTTCTACCGGCTCGCGGGCCGGGCGGGGATGCTCTCCCCGAGCGGCCGCTGCCACACCTTCGACGACCGCGCCGACGGGTTCGTGCCGGGCGAGGGCGTCGGGGTGGTCGTCCTCAAGAGGCTCGGCGACGCCCTCGCCGACGGGGACCACATCCACGGCGTCATCAGCGGTTCCGGGATCAACCAGGACGGTGCGTCCAACGGCATCACCGCGCCGAGCGCCAAGTCCCAGGAGCGCCTGGAGACATCCGTCTACGACGCGTTCGGGATCGACCCCGGAGGCATCCAGCTGGTCGAGGCGCACGGCACGGGCACCAAGCTCGGCGACCCCATCGAGTACCACGCGCTGAAGCGGGCCTTCGGCCGCTACACCGACCGGCGGGAGTTCTGCGCGCTGGGCTCCGTCAAGTCCAACCTGGGGCACACCATCACCGCCGCCGGTGTCGCCGGGGTCATCAAGATCCTGCTCTCGCTGCGGCACCGGCGCATCCCGCCCTCGATCAACTTCGAAGTGGGGAACTCCCACATCGACTTCACCGACAGCCCCTTCTACGTCAACACGGTGGACCGCCCCTGGGAGGCGGGAACGGACGGGAAACGCCGCGCCGCCGTCAGCTCGTTCGGCGTCAGCGGGACCAACGCCCACATGGTGATCGAAGAGGCACCGCACCGCGCCCGGCGCGGCGGCGGGCACCCGGTCCACCTCGTCACGCTGTCCGCGGACAGCGCGGAGCAACTGCGCGAGCAGGCCGAGCGGCTGGCCGCGCACTGCGCGGCGCACCCCGGGCTCGACATGGGCGACGTGAGCTTCACCCTGCTGCTCGGGCGCAGGCACCTCCCGCACCGCCTGGCCTGTGTGGCGCGCGGCCAGGACGAGGCCGTCCACGCGCTTCGCCAGTGGCTGGCCACCGGAGCGAGCCCGCAGGTGCACATCGGCGGGCCTGCCGAGCGCGGACAGGGCGAGCGGGCCTCGTTGAAGGGCTACGGCAACGACTGCGTCCGCCGGTCGGTTTCGGCCGCCGACGCCGCATCCCTCACCGAGCTGCTGTCGACCGTCGCGGACCTCTACGCGCAGGGGTACGACCTCGACTACGCGGGGCTGTTCGCCGGGCAGCGGCCCGTGCGCGTGCCGCTGCCGACCTACCCGTTCGCACGCGACCGCTACTGGGTGCCCGCGGCGGCACAGCGCCCGGCGGCGCTCGAACCGACGCCGTCCGCACCGCATCCGCTGCTGCACGTCAACGCCTCGACGTTCCGTTCACAGCGCTACGAGTCCACGTTCACCGGCAGCGAGTACTTCCTCACCGACCACGTGGTGAAGGGGCGGAAGGTCCTGCCGGGCGTCGCCTGCCTGGAGATGGCGCGGGCGGCCGCCGAACTGGCCGAGCCGGACCGGGACATGACGGGGATCACCCTGCGCAATGTCGTGTGGGCGCGCCCGGTGACGGTCGGCCGGAGCCCGGCGACGCTCACCACGACGCTCACCCCCGGCCACCAGGACGAGACCGACTTCGCGATCACCGGCGCGGACGCCGTCGTGCACAGCCGAGGACAGGTGATCCGGAAGCCCGGTACACCGGCCGTGCTCGACGTCGAGCGGGTCAGGGCCGCGTGCGACCGCGCCGAACTCGACGCCGCACAGCTGTACCCGCTGTACGAGCGCATCGGTTTCGACTACGGTCCCGCGCACCGCGGTGTCGAGCGCCTGCACATCGGCCGGGACGAGGTCCTGGTGCGGCTCGCGCAGCCCGGACCGGTGCGCGACACCCTGGACGCGTTCGTGCTGCACCCCAGCCTGCTCGACTCGATGCTGCAGGGCTCCCTGGGCATGGGGGCGGCGTCCGCGCCGGAATCCGCCCTGGACGTCTCCGGGATGAAGCCGTCGCTGCCGTTCGCCCTGGACGAGCTGGAGATACTCGGTCCGTGCACGGAGGGCATGTGGGCGTGGATCCGCTACAGCCCGGGCACGGCGAAGGACGGCAAGGTCTTCAAGCTCGACATGGACCTCTGCGACGAACAGGGCTCGGTGCGCGCCCGCGTGAAGGGCATCTCCTACCGCGTTCTGGACGAGGAACCCGGTGACACGTGCGTCACCTTCCTGCCCGTGTGGGAGAGGGCGGCGCAGGGCGGCGCGGGGACGGAGCCCTCGCGGCACGTGGTGCTGCTGTGCGACATGCCCGGGCTGGCCGACGCGTTCGAGGCCCGGTGCCCGTCCGCCGAGGTGCTGCGCCTGACCTCCGCCGAGGCCGGAACGGCCGGGCGGTTCACGGAGTACGCCGTCCAGACGCTGGAGCACGTCCGACGCGTCCTGCCCGGCTCCGCGCGGCAGCCCGTGCTGGTGCAGCTCGTCGTCCCGGAGGACGGCGACCGGGCACTGGCGCTGGGCCTGCTCGGACTGCTGAAGTCCGCGCGGGCGGAGGATCCCGCCCTGCTGGTCCAGGCCGTGCTCGTCGACGCGGGCGACAGCACCGACCGCTTGGTCTCCCAGGTGCTCGAGGGCAGCCGGCGCGCCGAGGGGGACTGCATACGCTTCCGCGGTGCCGAGGCCGAGACGCTGGCCTGGGCCGAGCACAAGGCGCCGCCGGAGCGGCGGGTCCCGTGGAAGAACGGCGGTGTCTACCTGGTCACGGGCGGGCTCGGCGGCATCGGCACGCTCGTCGCGGCGGATGCGGTCGCCGGGGTCGGGAACGTCACCGTCGTCCTGGCGGGCCGTTCACCGCTGAGCCCCGAACAGGAGGCGCTCGTCGCGCGGTGGCGCGGGCAGGGAGCGGACGTGCGCCACGCCCGCGTCGACGTCGGCGACGCCGCGGCGGTCAAGGCCCTGGTCGACGGGATCGTCCGGGACCACGGCACCCTGCACGGCGTCGTCCACGGCGCAGGGATCGTCAGGGACAACTTCGTCGGCCGCAAGACGCCGCAGGAGTGCCGCGAGGTCCTCGCGCCGAAGGTGGCGGGCGTGGTGAACCTGGACGAGGCCACCAGGGACCTGCCGCTGGACTTCTTCGTCACGTTCGCGGCCGTGGCCGGGGTGTTCGGCAACACCGGGCAGGCCGACTACGCCGCCGCCAACGCCTTCCTGGACGCCTACGCGCACCACAGGCGCGGCCTCGTGGAGCAGGGCCTGCGGTCGGGTGCCAGCGTGTCCGTCGACTGGCCGCTGTGGGCCGACGGCGGGATGCGCGTCGACGAGCGCACCGAGTCGGTGATGCGAGAGCGGCTGGGCATGGCGCCCATGCCGACCGCGACGGGCATGCAGGCGCTCTACGCCGCCCTCGACGCCGCCCACACCCAGGTCCTGGTCATCGCGGGCGACGCCACGAGGATCAGGCGGACGGTGCTGCGCGAGGACCCCGGGCCGGAGCGGGCGCCCGCCCTCCCGGCCGCGGAGCGCCCGCACGCCGGCACCGACCGCGGTGCGACCGACCGCGGTGCCACGGGCCGTGAGGCCCCTCACTCCAAGGTCGTCGGGTACCTGCGCACCGTCATCTCGGAGGCCATCCAGGTCCCGGCGCGCCGCCTCGACGCGGCCGCGCCCTTCGAGCGGTACGGCATCGACTCGGTGCTGGCGCTGACCATCACCGACCGGCTGGAAGCCGACTTCGGCTCGCTGTCCAAGACGCTGCTGTTCGAGCACCAGTGCATCGACGATCTGGGCCGGTACTTCCTCGGAGCCCACGCGGACGCGCTGGAGCCGCTCCTGGGCATCGGCGCCGTACCGGAGCGGCCGGCTGCCGCACCGGAACAGCCGCTCGCCGCACCGCCCGTACGGTCGCGCACCGCGGCCGAGCCCTTCGTGTCCGAGCCCTTCGTGTCCGAAGCCTCCGCAGGACCGGCCGGACCCGGCGAAGAGGAGGCGATCGCGGTCATCGGCCTCGCGGGCCGCTACCCCGGGGCCGCGGACCTGGACGAGCTGTGGGAGAACCTGGTCACCGCCCGCGATTGCGTCACGGAGGTGCCGGCGGACCGCTGGGACCACGAGCGGGTCGCCGGCGAGCCGGGCGAAGTCCCCCGGTGGGGCGGCTTCCTCGACTCCGTCGCAGACTTCGACGCCCTGCTGTTCAACGTCGCGCCCAGCGAGGCAGCGATCATGGACCCGCAGACCCGGCTGTTCCTCGAGTGCGTGTGGACCCTGCTGGAGAGCTCCGGGTACACCCGGGAGAGGCTGCGGACCAGGCACGGCGGTCGGGTCGGGGTCTACGTCGGCACCATGTACCAGCAGTACCAGCTGCTGTCGTCCGACGTCGTCCACGAGTCCATCACGTCGGTGGTGTCCGGCAGCGCCGTCGCGAACCGGGTCTCGCACTTCTTCGACCTGCGCGGGCCGAGCATGGCGGTCGACACCACGTGCTCCTCGTCGCTGGTGGCCATCCACATGGCGTGCGAGGAACTGCGCCGGGGCGGCAGCGAGTTGATGATCGTGGGCGGGGTCAACCTCTCGCTCCACCCCAAGAAGTACCTGGGGCTGCGCATGACGGGCCTGATGGGCAGCGGCCCGGACAGCAGGGCG
Organism: Streptoverticillium reticulum; assembly: GCF_047456005.1. Classification (NCBI taxonomy): domain Bacteria; kingdom Bacillati; phylum Actinomycetota; class Actinomycetes; order Kitasatosporales; family Streptomycetaceae; genus Streptomyces; species Streptoverticillium reticulum. Next base: position 6,898,110 of record NZ_CP179755.1, read on the forward strand.
TTCCTCGACGGCGACGGGTTCGTCCCCGCGGAAGGCGTCGGCGCCGTCCTGCTCAAGCCCCTGTCCCGTGCCGTCGCCGACGGGGACGAGGTCCTGGCGGTGATCAGGTCGAGCGCGGTCAACCACAAGGGCCGTACGAACGGCCCCATGGTGCCCGGCGTCGAGCAGCAGGAAGCGCTGGTGGAGGAGAACCTGCGCAGGGCGGGGGTGCACCCCCGCACCGTCAGCTACGTCGAGGCGTCCGCCAACGGCTCACAGCTGGGCGACGCCATCGAGTTCGCGGCGCTCAAGAACGTCTTCGGCAGGCACACGCCGGACGAGGGGTTCTGCGCGCTGGGGACGGTCAAGTCCACGCTCGGCAACCTCGAAGCGGCGTCGGGCGTCGCCCAGCTCAGCAAGGTCGCCCTGCAGATGCGGCACGGCCAGCTCCCCCCGCCGCTGCGGCGCGGCAGGCTCAACCCCGGCCTGGAGCTCGGAGGGACCGCGTTCTACCTGCCGGAGCAGGTCACGCGGTGGGACCGGCCCGTGGTCGAGATCGACGGAGTGCGACAGGAGCATCCGAGGCGTGCGACCATCAGCGCCTTCGGGGCGGGCGGGTCCAACGCACACCTGGTCGTCGACGAGTACCTGCCCGGAGCCGACGCGCGGGTGCCCGCCGATGACGTCGCGGAGCCGCGCATCGTGGTCCTCTCGGCCCGCACCGCGGACCGGCTGCGGGTCCACGCCGGCCGGGTGCTGGAGTTCGTGAGGACGCACGAGGGGGTGTCCGTCGCCGATCTCGCGTACACGCTGCAGAGCGGGCGGGAAGCAATGGAACACCGGCTGGCCCTGGTCGCCGAGGACGCGAAGCAACTCGTCGTGGGCCTGGAGCACTTCCTGCGGGACGGGGCGGCGGAAACGGCCCCCGTACCGCTCTTCACCGGCGACACCAGGCGTGACGGTGCGGACATCGGCGCGCTGCTGACCGGGTCGGCCGGCGAAGCGCTCGTCCAGCAGCTGCTCGCCGAGAACCGGCCGGAGGACATCGCCCTGTTCTGGGCACGGGGAGGAGTGGTGCCCTGGGACCGCGTCCCGGGCGCAGGGGAAGTGCGCAGGGTGCTGTCGGCGCTGCCCACCTACCCCTTCGACAGGCAGCGGCACTGGGTCAACCCCGGCCGGCCGGACGGGACCGCGGCCGTGGCGCCGCACACGGAAGCCCGGGAACCGGCGCCGCGCCCCGCACCGGACGGGATCCCGGCCCTCGTCGCCGATCTGCTCGGCCTGCCCGCCGCGGACCTCGACCTCGACGCGCCGCTGGAAGACCTCGGCTTCAGCTCCATCCTGGCGACCCAACTGCTGCAGCGGATCCAGCGGTTCACTCCCGGGGCGGGCTTGCACGAGCTGGCCGACTGCCGGTCGACGCGGGACCTGGTGCGCCGGTTCGGGACCGCGCCCCGGCCGGCCTCCCCGGATTCCGACGAACCGGCGGAGATGCCGGAGGTCGTCCACCTCAACGGGAGCAGCCGGGGCAGGCCCGTCTTCTGGTTCCACGGCGGCCTCGGCGGCGTCGAGGCGTACGGCGCCGTCGCCGACAGCATCGAGCGGCCCTTCTACGGCATCCAGGCCAGGGGCTGGATGACCGACAGCGAACCGCTGACGGGCGTCCCCGTGATGGCGGCCCACTACGCGGCCATCATCCGGGCCGTCCAGCCCGAGGGCCCGTACGACCTGGGCGGGTATTCGCTCGGCGGAATGCTGGCCTACGAGGTCGCACGGCAGTTGCAGGAGGCGGACTGCGTCGTCGAGTCGATCACCATGCTGGACACGATGTACGGCGACGAGGTCAAGGCCAGAACCATGTCGCGCAAGGACATGGTGCTGCAGCAGGTGAACGCGCTGCTGCAGGCCGGGGCCGGGCCCGCGGAACCCGACGCGCCCGCGGCGTTCATCGCGGGCTACGAGGTGGACCTGAGCCGCGACGCCGACGAACTGCTGGACGAACTCCTCCCGCTGGCCCGGCAGCGGGGGCTGGTCGGGGAGACGGATGCGGTGCGCGAACGCATCGAGCGGAACATCCGTGTCCTGGAGGCGTACCAGGTGCTGGAGTACGAGGTGCTGCCGCTGCCCCGTCCCGAGGCGGTGACCTGTTTCTACTTCCGCAACAGCAGCGGTCTTTTCTACGGTGATCTCGAACCGGTGCTGTCGACCCAGGACGACGCCAAGGCGTTGGACCACGTTGTGTACTGGGGGGAATGGGAGAAGCGCATCCCCGATTTCCAGCGGACCGATGTCGACTCGTCGAACCACTTCCTGATGCTCAGCGACGAGTCCTCACTGTCCGCCATCCGCGCCTTCTGCAAGGTGTTCTACTCCAGCGGTCGGGAGAAGAACCGGATCACCAACGCCAAGAAGTGGGTGGGCCGCCGCCGCGCCAAGCGGCCGGCCCGGACCCGGTGAACACGCACGCACACCGCGATGGTGGCAAGAACAGAGAGGGCTTGTCGTGAAGACGTACGTATTCCCCGGTCAGGGATCACAGAAGAAGACGATGGGAGGCTCCCTGTTCGACGAGTTCGCGTCGCTCACCCGGGCGGCCGATTCGATCCTGGGCTACTCCGTCAAGGAACTGTGCCTGGAGGACCCGGACAACAGGCTGAACCGGACGGAATTCACCCAGCCCGCCCTCTACGTCGTCAACGCGCTGTCGTACTACAAGAAGTTGCAGGAATCGGAGCCGGCGCCGGACTTCCTCGCCGGGCACAGCCTCGGCGAGTTCAACGCCCTGTTGGCGGCCGAATGCTTCAGCTTCGAGACCGGACTGCGGCTGGTGCGCAAGCGGGGCGAGCTGATGGCCCGGGCGCAGGAGGGCGCGATGGCGGCCGTGCTCAACGCGTCGGCCGAGGAGATCCGGACCATCCTCGACGACAACGGCCTCACGTCGATCGACCTGGCGAACTTCAACTCCGCGTCACAGATCGTGATATCGGGACCGCCGGAGGACATCAAGGCCGCCCGGCCGCTCTTCCAGTCCGGAACTCACCTGTTCGCCCCGCTGAACACCAGTGGCGCCTTCCACTCCCGGTACATGGAGCCGGCGCGCCGGGAGTTCGCACGTTTCCTGGAGACCGTGGACTTCTCCCCGCAGAAGGTCCCGGTCATCTCGAACGTGACCGCCCGCCCCTACGAGGACCACCGGGCCAAGGAACTTCTGGCCGAGCAACTGACCAGTGCGGTGCGCTGGTCGTCCAGTGTGGAGTATCTTCTCGGGCTCGGTGAGATGGAGTTCACGGAGCTGGGGCACGGCAACGTCCTGACCAAGCTGATCAACAAGATCCGCCGGGAGTCGCCGCAACCGCAGCGGCCACAGCCCGCCGTGGCGCAGCCGCTCCTGTCCGCACAGGAGCTGGTGCGGCAGTGGAACGATCGCCACCCGGTCGGCACCCGTGTCCGGTCCAAGGTCGGCGAATACCAGGACCTGGAGACCGCAACTCCGGCAACGGTGCTGTTCGGGCACCGGGCGGCGGTGTACATGATCGGATATCAGGGCTACTTTGATCTTACTGAGATCGAGTCGGTCAACTAGTGTGGCGGGCAGGGAGGGTTGGCGCGAGGCGTCCGTGCCGCCGTCAGCCAGGGGGAGGAATCTCATGATGCCTGTGGGCATTGAGGCGATGAACGTCTTCGCGGGTACGAGCTACGTGGACGTCGGCAAGCTGGCGGTCCACCGCGGACTCGACACCGCCCGGTTCGAGAACCTCCTGATGAAGGAGAAGACCGTCGCGCTGCCGAACGAGGATCCGGTGACGTTCGGGGTCAACGCCGCGAAGCCGATCATCGACGCGCTCAGCGAGGAGGAGCGCGACCGGATCGAGTTGGTGATCACCGCGACGGAGTCGGCCTTCGACTTCGGCAAGTCGATGAGCACGTACTTCCACAGCCTGCTCGGGCTGGGGCGCAACTGCCGCCTCATGGAGATCAAGGTCGCGTGCTACTCGGGCGTGGCCGCCCTGCAGACCGCGGTGAACTTCGTGCTGTCGCAGACGTCGCCGGGCGCCAAGGCGCTGGTGATCGCCACGGACCTCACGCGGTTCATGGTGGCCGAAGGGGGCGACGCCCTGTCCGAGGACTGGTCCTTCGCCGAGCCCAGCGGAGGGGCCGGCGCGGTCGCCATGCTCGTCGGCGAGAACCCGAAGGTCTTCCAGATCGATGTCGGCGCGAGCGGCTACTACGGCCACGAGGTGATGGACACCTGCAGGCCGCTGCCCGACAGCGAGGCGGGCAACGCCGAGCTGTCGCTGCTGTCCTACCTCGACTGCTGCGAGAACGCCTTCCTGGAGTACCAGCGGCGCGTGGGCGACGTGGACTTCGTCGACACCTTCGGGTACCTGGCGTTCCACACGCCCTTCGGCGGGATGGTCAAGGGCGCGCACCGCAACCTGATGCGGAAGATGAACAAGGCGCGCCCGGCGGCCATCGAGGAGGACTTCACGCGCCGCATGGGGCCGGGGCTGACGTACTGCCGACGGGTCGGCAACGTCATGGGGGCCACCACGATGCTGGCGCTGGCCAGCACCATCGACAACGCGGACCTGTCCGGCGGCGCCCAGCGCGTGGGGTGCTTCTCCTACGGCTCCGGGTGCTGCTCGGAGTTCTTCAGCGGCGTCGTGCGGCCGGAGAGCCAGGCACAACTGCGCCGGATGGGCATCGCGGCGTCACTCGACGACCGGTACGAGCTGGACATGGCGCAGTACGACCTGCTGCTCAAGAACAACGACGCGGTCCGGTTCGGTACGCGCAACGTCGAACTCGCAGGCTCCACCGTCCCCGAGGCCAGGTCCGCGCTCGGCCGCGAGCGGCTTTTCCTGAAGCGGATAAACGAGTTCCACCGGGAGTACGAGTGGGTCTCCTGAACGGCGTCGAGTACCGGACCGTCGAGGTCCGGTTCGACAACGAGATCTGTTTCCTGCGGATCAACCGGCCCGACGCCGAGAACCGGATCAGCAGCCGTCTGGTCGAGGAGTGCGCGAGGGTCGTCGAGTTCTGCGAGCAGCACGCGAAGGTGCTCGTGCTCGAGGGCCTGCCCGAGGTCTTCTGCACGGGTGCCGACTTCCAGGAGATCAGCTCGGCGCCCCAGGGCGACGGCTATGAACGGACGCACGCCGAGGCGCTGTACGACCTCTGGCTGTCGATCGCCCTGGGCTCGTTCGTCTCCGTCGCGCACGTGCGCGGCAGGGTCAACGCCGGGGGAGTGGGCTTCGTGGCCGCGTGCGACGTCGTCCTGTGCGAGGAGAAGGCGGTCTTCAGCCTGTCGGAGCTGCTGTTCGGCCTGATGCCCGCGTGCGTGATGCCCTTCCTCATCAGGAAGGTCGGCGTCGCGAAGGCCAACTACCTGACGCTGATGACCCAGCCGGTCACCGCCAGGCAGGCACTGGACTGGCAGCTGGCGGACGCCTGCGAGGTCAACAGTGCCAATCTGCTCCGCAAGCACCTGCTGAGGCTGCGCTACCTGCCGAAGACCGGCGTCGCGCGCTACAAGAAATACCTCGGAGCGCTCGACGACACGCTCGTCGCGTCCCGCGAGAAGGCGGTCGAGGCGAACCGCGAGGTCTTCTCCGACCCGGAGAACCTGGCCAAGATCTCGCGTTACGTGCGGACGGGGCAGTTCCCCTGGGAGGAGGAGTAGCGCATGCAGAACGATCCGGTGGGCTACACCAAGTTCGGGGACTGCGTGGTGCAGATCACCATGCAGGACAGGGAACACAAGAACACCTTCTCCGGCCGGCTCATCAACGGCCTGAGCGAGGCGTTCGAGCGGGTGGCGGCCGACACGCGGTGCAAGGCCGTGGTCCTCACGGGCTACGACAACTACTTCGCCAGCGGCGGCACCAAGGAAAGCCTGCTGCAGATCCAGGACCGGCAGATCAGCTTCACCGACTCCAACATCTACGGGCTGGCCCTGGACTGCCCCGTCCCGGTCATCTCCGCGATGCAGGGGCACGGCATCGGCGGCGGGTTCGCCATGGGGCTCTTCGCCGACTTCGTCGTCCTCAGCCAGGAGAGCGTCTACACGACGAACTTCATGCAGTACGGATTCACTCCCGGCATGGGCGCGACGCTGATCCTGCCCAAGAAGCTCGGCTTCAGCCTGGGGCAGGAGATGCTGCTGTCCGCGAGGACCTTCTACGGGCGCGACCTGAAGGAACGGGGGGTCCCCTTCCCCGTCCTGCGGCGCGCCGAGGTCCTGCCCTATGCGCTGGAGCTGGCGGAGAACCTCGCCGAGAAGCCGCGGGTCTCCCTCATCACTCTCAAGGACCACCTCGTGTCGGACCTGCGGGCCGAACTCCCCTCGTACATCGAGCGAGAGGTGGCGATGCACGACAAGACCTTTCACCAGCCCGAGGTTCGCGACCTCATCCAAGCCCGGTATCTAGGCGGTTGACGACATGACGATTCAAGAAGTGTTCGACCTGGTCGTGAAGCACACGTGCGAGGTCATGCCCGAACTCGACGGCCACACCTTCGCCGCCACCGACTCGCTGCGGGGGCTGGGGGCCAACTCCATGGACCGGGCGGAGATCATCATGATGACGCTGGAGGCGCTGTCGGTGACCATCCCGCTGGTCGAGCTGGCGGGCGCGAACAACGTAGGTGAACTGGCGAAGCTCATCCATGACAAGTCCGCTTCCTGACCGGCGCGATGTGGTGATCACCGGCCTCGGGGTCACCACCGCGGTGGGCCAGGGCAAGGAGGACTTCACCGCCGCGCTCTTCGCAGGCCGCCACGCCTTCGCCCCGATGCGCAGGCCCGGCAGATCGCTGCCGGGCGACGAGCCGGCGACATCCTTCCTGGGCGCCGAGATCGCGGAGCTGGCGGTACCCGGGACGATCCCCGCCCGGGTGCTGCGCACCGCGTCCCTGTCCGCCCGCGTCGCCCTGGCGACGCTCTCCGAGGCATGGCACGAGGCGGTTCTCGACGACGCCGACCCGCACCGCATCGGTCTGGTAGTCGGCGGGTCCAACGTCCAGCAGCGGGAGTTGACGCAGGCGCACGCCCGGCACGCCGACCATCCGGAGTTCGTACGCCCCACGTACGGCCTGACGTTCATGGACAGCGACCTGTGCGGGCTGTGCACCGAGCTGTTCCCCGTCCGGGGCTTCGCCCACACGCTGGGCGGCGCCTCGGCCAGCGGACAGCTCGCCGTCCTGCAGGCCGTGCAGGCCGTGCGGTCGGGCCAGGTCGACGTGTGCATCGCCCTGGGGGCGCTGATGGACCTCTCGTACTGGGAGTTCCTGGCGTTCCGGTCCATGGGCGCCATGGGGTCCGACCACTTCGCCGACGACCCCGGCTCGGCGTGCAGGCCGTTCGACCGGCAGCGGGACGGGTTCGTCTTCGGCGAGGCCTGCGGCGCGGTCGTCGTGGAGCGGGAGGGCGCCCGTCGCCATCCCGAGCCGTACGCCCGGGTGATCGGCACGGCCACCGCGGTGGACGGCAACCGGAACCCCGATCCCTCGCTGGCGGGGGAGATCAGCGTCATCGAGGGAGCGCTGGCGCAGGCCGGCTTGTCGGCGGGCGACATCGAGTACGTCAACCCGCACGGGACCGGCTCGGTGATCGGTGACGACACCGAACTCCGCGCCCTCGCCGAGTGCGGCCTGGGCAACGCGCGGATCAACGCCACCAAGTCGATCACCGGGCACGGCCTGACCGCGGCGGGCGCGGTGGAAGTCGTGGCGACGCTGCTGCAGATGCGGGAGCAACGGCTGCACCCCACCCGCAACCTGGTCGACCCGGTGAACCCCTCGTTCGGGTGGGTGCGGCAGGAGTCGCTGCCGTACGCGTTCGAGACCGCCATCAGCCTCAGCATGGGGTTCGGCGGCCTGAGTTCGGCGATCTGCCTGCGGAAGTGGCGATGACCAGGCCCGTTGTCTTCATGTACTCGGGACAGGGGTCCCAGTACTTCCACATGACGCGCGAGCTGTACGAGAGCAACGCGCGCTACCGGGTCTGGCTGGAGCACTGCGACGAGATCGCCTCGCCCCTCATCGGGAAATCGCTGCTGGACACGGTCTTCGATCCCCGGCGGGACAAGAGCGCCCCGTTCGACTCCCTGCCGGATTCCAGCGCGGCGCTGATCTGCGTCGAATACAGCCTGACGCGAGTCGTCCAGGAACTCGGCCACCAGTGCGACGTCCTCCTCGGCTACAGCCTGGGGGAGATCACCGCGGCCGTGGTCGCGGAGGCACTGCCCCTGGAGGACGGCATCGGCTTCGCGGTGGAGTTCGCGCGCCTGTTGGAGCAACGGACCCCGCGCTGCGGCATGCTGTCGGTCTTCGGCTCGCCGGACCTCCTGCGGACGCACGAGACCCTGTTCGCGGGCTGCTGGGTGACGGGACGTAACTTCGACGGGAACTTCGTCGTGAGCGGGCGTGCCGCCGACATCGACGCGCTCGAGCACGCGCTGAACTCGATGTCCGTCCTGTGCCAGCGGCTGCCCGTCGACTACGGCGTGCACACCGGGCTGATCGATCCCGTCGAGGAACAGGCACGGCGCCTCATGGACTCCCTGAGCTTCGCGCCGCCGCAGATTCCGATCATCTCGTCCGCCACGGCCGACAGGGTCGACGAGGTGTCCGCCGACGGCATCTGGGCGGCCGTGCGACAGCCCGTCGAGTTCTCCCGCACCATCGAGAAGGCGAGCGTCGCCGACGGCGCCACGTTCGTCGACCTCGGCCCCAGCGCCACGCTGGCCACCTTCGTGAAGTACATCGCCGGACCGGGCGACGGCTCCCGCCACGTGAGCGCCGTCAACCGCTTCGGCAACGACGTGAAGTCGATGAACGACTTCCAGGCGTTCATGGCAGCGCTGTGACGCCCCCCCACACCACCCGTTCGGCATGGTTTTCCGATGTCGACAGAGGACGATCGAGGAGTTGTGCCGATGAGTGACGGCAGCCCGATGCCGAGCGAGGCCGAACAGGCGGCGTTCGAGCAGAATCCGCACCTGCTGTACAGCGCCCTGCGGGCGGAGGCCCCGGTCAGCAAGGTGACCGCGCCGGGTGGGCTGGGCGTGTGGATGGTGACCCGCCACGAGGACGCCCGTCCCGCCTTGAGCAGCACCAAGCTGTCCAAGAACGTCGAGGTCGGACAGAAGGTGATCGAGCAGAACACCGACAGCGAGGAAATGCGGCTGATGTTCGCAACCGAGCTGTCGGCGCACATGCTCAACTCCGACCCGCCGGTCCACACCCGCCTGCGCAAGCTGGTCAACAAGGTGTTCACCCCGCGGGCCGTGGAACGGCTCCGCCCCCGGATCGAGGAGGTCACGACGGACCTGCTCGACGCGATGGAGCGGGCAGGCCGGGTGGACCTGATGAGCGCCTTCGCCGCCCCGCTGCCGATCGCGGTGATCTGCGAGCTCCTCGGCGTCCCGCTGCTCGACCAGGACCGGTTCCGCGGATGGGTCGCCGCGCAGCTCTCCGGCGACCCGGAGCGGCTCGCCGAAGCCGCGCCCGCCCTGCTCGGGTACCTCGACGAGCTGGTCGCGAGCAAGCGCGCCAACCCCTCCGACGACCTGCTCACCGACCTGGTGCACGCAAGCGACGGGGACGACAAGCTCAGCGCCCAGGAACTGGTCTCGATGGCGTTCCTTCTGCTGGTCGCGGGCCACGAGACGACGGTGAACCTCATCGGCAACGGCGTGTTCGCGCTGCTGCGCCACCCGGACCAGCTCGCCGCGCTGCGCGCCGACCGCTCGCTGCTGCCCGGCGCCATCGAGGAGTTCCTGCGCTACGAGGGCCCGGTCAACACCGCTTCGCTGCGGTTCACCACCGAACCGGTCGAGCTGGGCGGAGTCGTCATACCGGAGAACCAGCTCGTGGTGGTCGCCATCGCATCGGCCAACCGCGACGAGGACCAGTTCCCCGGCGGGGACAAGCTGGACATCACCCGGGAGACCGGCGGCCACCTGGCGTTCGGGCACGGCATCCACTACTGCGTGGGTGCCCCGCTGGCCCGGTTGGAGGCCGAGATCGCGTTCGGCCGTCTGCTCGACCGGTTCCCCGACATCCAACTGGACGTCGACGAGGGGGACGTGCGCTGGAAGCCCGGTACGGTGCTGCGGGCGCTGCAGGCACTGCCGGTGCGCGTCAGCGTGGAGTAGCCCGGGCACGACAGGGGCCGCCGGCGCCGCGCTCCAGCGCGGCCCCGGCGGCCCCGTAGCGATCAGCCGGCGCGGTGCTTGGCCGCGACCTCTTCGAGCTGGGGAACCAGGTCGTTGAGCGAGGGGGCGGCCAGGATCTCGTCGCGCAGCGCGGTCGCGCGCTCGGCGAACCGGGGCTCGGTGAGCAGGCGGTCGACGCTCTCCTTGATGTTCTGCCCGGTGGCCTGCGTGGTGTGGATCTCCAGCCCGGCACCCTGCTCGGCCAGCTTCCGGGCCAGGATCGGCTGGTCGAAGTGGTAGTGCAGGGACAGCTGCGGCACCGGGTGGCGCGCGGTGGTCGCGAGGGTCGCGGCACCCGCGTGGTGGATGACCGCGGAGCACGTGGGAACGATGGCGTGCCACGGCACGAAGGGGACGAGGCGGATGTTGTCCGGGACCTTCCCCAGTTTCTGCTGCTCGCTCTCGGCGATGGTCGCGACCAGCTCGATGTCCAACTCGGCCAGCGAGTCCAGGATGTCGGTGAGCGGGATGTTGTAGCCGTTGAAGACCTCGGTCGCGGTCAGCCCCAGGGTCATGCCGACCCGCGGACGCTCCGGAGCGGTCTTCAGCCAGTCGGGCACGACGGCAGGGCCGCCGTATCCGATGAACTGCGTCTGCAGGACCTCCAGGCTGGTGTCGAGCTGCAGGCTGCGCGGGAACTGATCAACCGTCACATGTCCGGTCGTCATGTCCTCGCTGAACTCGGCGCCGAACGCCCGCGCCTGACCGGCCAGCCAGTCGGCCAGCGGGTCCTCCTGCTCCGACACGGGCTGCTGCGCCATCAACCGCCGGTAGATGTCGCGGGTCGCGCCGAACACGTCGGCGCCGAAGACCACTCGCGCGTGCGCCGCACCGCACGCCTTCGCCGTGATCGAGCCGATGTAGCTGAAGGAGTCCCACACCACCAGGTCCGGCTTCCAGTGGCGGGCGAACGCCACCAGGTCGTCGATCACCGCGGAGGTCTCCCCGCCGTGTGCGCCCTCCACCGCGGCCTTGTGGCTCTGCGAGATGCGCTCCCAGGTCGTGCCCTCCGGGTCCTCCGCCACGTCCCACGGCGGGGTCAGCCCGGGGCGGATCGACTCCAGCAGCTCCGGATACTGGCGGCCGAACTGCCACTTGTCGAAGTCGTTCCCGACGGGCACGGCGGTGAGCCCCGCCTGGGTGATGGTGGGGGCGAAGCGCGGTTGGCTGGCGACGAGCACCTCGTGGCCGGCCGTGCGCAGCGCCCATGCCATCGGCACGAGGTACATGAATATGTTCTTCTCAGGATTGACGGTGAACAGCACGCGCATGATGGGGACTTCCTCGGGTCGGTTCGGCGGAAGCAAGCGTTACGCGGCCTGGTGGGACCCGTGTCCGGCGCTCGGGCTCCGGCACCCCGGTGGTGTGACGAGATCTCCCCCAGACTCGTTGGCCACACCCTACGCGTGATGGCTCCGAACAGGGAAAGATCACGGGAGTGCCCTTCCTCTCCCGGCCCGCGCGGTGTTCAAGATCTTGAAACGCTGCCCAACAGGCCGCCCCGCTGGTAACGTTCGACGCGTTTCGGCAGGTGAAGCCGTGTCTACTGAGGGGTTCAGATGAGCACTGGTATATCGCTTCCCAAGCCCGAGGAAGTGGGTGCGTTCTACGATGCGGCCAACGACCTGATCGCCCGCTTCCAGGGCGGCAGCATGCACTACGGCTACTGGAACGGCCCCGAGGACGACAGCACGTTCGAGCAGGCGTCCGACCGGCTGTCCGACATCCTGATCGACAAGTTGGGGCCCGGCCCGGACGACCGGGTGCTCGACGTCGGCTGCGGTGTCGGCACACCGGGCGTGCGACTGGCCACCAGGACCGGTGCGGAACTGGTCGGGATCTCGATCAGCGCGCGCGACGTGGAACTGGCCAACGCCCGTGCGCAGCAGGAGGGATGCGCGGACCGGGCGCGTTTCCAGCACGCCGACGCTCTGAAGATGCCCTTCGACGACGACTCCTTCGACCACGTCCTCGCGCTCGAGTCCATCGTGCACATGCCGGACCGCGTCCAGGTGCTCCAGCAGATCGCACGGGTGCTGCGACCCGGAGGTTCGGTGGCGCTCACCGACTTCGTCGAGCGGACCCCCGCTGCCGCCGCCGAACTGCCCAACCCCTCGCTGCTGAAGAGGATCCAGAGCAGCATGGTCGACAAGGTGCAGAAGGCGGCGCTGGCCAAGGTCATCGAGTCCTGGCACACGGCTCCGCTGGTCCGGGCGGCGGACTACACGTCGTTCGCCTCCGCCGCGGGCCTGGAGGTCGTCGAGGTCACCGACATCAGCCAGAACACCAAGTACACCGCACACCGGTTCTACGGGGCGGTCTACGAGTACGCCAAGCACAACGAGGTTCCGCCGGAGATCAGGAAGATCCTGCAGGCGGGCCCCGGCGAGAAGCGGCTGCACTGGCTGATCGAGGACGACCCGGCGGTCGGGGTGATCATCGCGGTGCTGCGCCGCCCCTCGCACGGCTGAGGCGGCTACCAGCCGTCCGGCCGGTGCGCCGAACGGGCGGGCTTCCGCTCCGTGCTGAGGTGGTACCTCCAGGTGTCGGCGATCCCTTCGGCGAGGCCGATCTCCGGCCGCCAGCCGAGCACTTCCGCCGCACGCCGGATGTCCAGCCACACGTCCCTGCGGTCGAACGGGCGGGCCGGTTCGCGTTCCACGGGAACCGGCCGGCCCACCGTGGCCTCCAGGCACTTGTGCAGGTCGTTCAGCGAGGTCGGTGCCCCGGCGCCGATGTTCAGTACGGTCGGCCGGTCCGTCGCACGCAGCGCGGGAGCCCTGCCCAGCACGGCGAGCATCGAGTTCGCCACGTCGTCGATGTGCACGTAGTCCCTGCTCGACCCGCCGTGTCCGAGGATGCGGAGCTGCTCGCCCGTCAGCAGGGCCTGCATCCAGTGCCCGATCACTCCGTACCCCGCAGTGGTGCGCTGTCCAGGGCCGTACACGTTGGACAGCCGCAGCACCACGGGAGCGAGCCAGTCGGAGGCGCGGGCCAGCGCCTCCTCCTGCTCCAGTTTGGCCCTGCCGTAGACGTTGCTCGGACCCACGGGTGACTGCTCGTCGTACGGCGGCTCGCACCGCGGGTCGTACACGGTGCCGCCCGATGCCGCGAGCGCCACGACCGGTCGTCGCGGGTTCTCGCGGAGCGCGTCGAGGAAGGTCCGGAAGCCGGCGACCTCCTGTGCGGCGCGCTCCGGTTCGCGTTGGGCGATGGCCGGGCTGATCCGGGTCGCCAGATAGAAGACCACGTCGCAGTGGCGGAGCGCGGGGTCGAGCCGCATACCGTCGACAGCCGGTGCCGCGCTGGTGAACCCGAGTGTCTCGACTCCGGCTCCGGACAGCGTTCGCATGACGCTTCTGCCGAGGAAGCCTCCTGCGCCGACGACGGCCACGACGGGCTCGGGCCGGTGAAGACCGTCATATGGCAAGAGTGCTGCGGGCATCTTTCCCCCAAGTGAAGAACCGGCACCTGCCACCGGTCGGGAAACGGGAACCAGGTCGTCCGCGCGCTCGGAGACTTCGGAGACTTCCGGATCGTGAGACCGAACGGATGGCGCTGGAAACCGACAACTCTGGTCATGGACGGTGCGGTCGCGCGTTGTGCCCTTCGCCGATGCGGCGCAACAGGATCCGAGGTCCTGCCCGCCGGTGGCCGTGATCACCGTCAACGCACCGTATCAGCCGCCTGGTTTCACTACTACACCTCCACAATCAGCAGTAACAGTAGGGGCGGTGTCGGCCGGGAATAGACGTCGAGCGGCCTTCGACGTGTCGATCACCGTGCAAATTCGGCCAAGATCGAGCCGAGTTGGACCGCGAACGACTAGCATCGCGCGCATGACCACGAGAAGCGATGCGGTCGCCGAGCGCCGACCGGCCTACCTGTCAGACCTCGCCGCCGGGACCGGCAGGTTCTTCGACGAGCGCAGGGAATCCTGCCCGTGGTGCGACTCCAAGCAACTCGGTGTCCTGCTGCGGACGACGGATGTGATGCAGCACAAGCCGGGCGTCTTCGTCCTGGAATCCTGCAAGGACTGCGGGCACGTCTTCCAGAACCCCCGGCTGAACGACGACGGACTCGAGTTCTACTACCGGGACTTCTACGACGGTCTCGGCGAAGAGAACATGAACAAGATCTTCGGGACCAAGAGCGCCGGACACGACGGGCGCACCCGCATGGTCGCCGCGCAAGGCAAGCCGAAGCAATGGCTCGATGTCGGCACGGGGCACGGGCACTTCCTGGCCGACGCGAAGAGGGTGCTGCCGGACACCGAGTTCGACGGGCTCGACCGGACCGACGGAGTGCTGATAGCCCAGCAGAAGGGGCGGGTCCGCAAGGCCTACCAGGGAAGCTTCGTCGACCTCGCACCCGGGTTCGCCGGCGAGTACGACGTGATCAGCATGTACCACTACCTGGAGCACACCGCGGACCCCAAGGCGGAGATGGCCGCAGCGGCGGCGGCCCTGCCGGTGGGCGGGCACCTGGCCATCGAACTGCCCGACCCGGAGTGCGCCTGGGCCCGGCTCCTCGGCAAGTGGTGGATCTCCTGGCTGCAGCCCCAGCACCTGCACATGATCCCGATCGCGAACCTGCGCGCCGAGCTGAACGCTCTGGGACTGACCGTCGTCTCCGAACAGCGGGCCGAGCCGCACAACGGGCAGGACCTCGTCAGCGCCGCGGTCCTGGCGATCAACGCGGGGCTGATCGGCGGAGAGGACCTGGCGTGGCGACCGGCCCCTCCGTCACGCGCCCGTGCGCTGCTGCGCAAGGTCGCTTTCAACGCGAGCGTCCCGGTGCTCGCGCTGGCCTATCTGGTGGACCGGGTCTCCGCGTCGGTCGGGGGCGGCCGCGGCCTGTCCAACACTTACCGGGTGCTCGCGCGCCGGACGTCCTGACCGACTCCGTGACCAGGATTTCCCGATTCGCCGGCCACGGATTTGACCTTGACACGATGTCAGGGTTTCCACTTGGACGCAGGAGGTGGTCCCGATCAACACGACCAACGTGACCCCGCAGAACACCCGCGTGGCCAAGGCCCTGGGCGCCGAGGATTCGTCGGTCCGGCTTCAGGCGGCCCTGGCGGTCGGCTCGAACCCGGATCCCGTGTTCCTGGAGCCGCTCGTCGAGCGATGCGCGGTCGAGCCGGACTTCTTCGTACGAGACATGCTGTCCTGGGCGCTGACCCGCCTCTCGCCGGAGATCACCCTGCCCCGGATCCGCCAGGAGCTCGACTCCGAGCGCACCCAGGCCCGCAGCCAGGCGCTGCACACGCTCTCGAAGATCGGCGACAAGAGCGCGTGGGCCTGGATCACCCGCGACATGCTGCGCGACGCCGACGACGAGGTCGCGCGGACCGCGTGGCGCGTCGCGGTCTCCCTCGTGCCCGAGGACGAGGAGAAGAACCTGGTCGGCGAACTGGTTCTGCAGCTCGGCCGCGGCGACCGCAGCATGCAGCTGAGCCTGAGCCGGGCCTTCGTCGACCTCGGCGACGTGATCAAGCCCGCCCTGGAGAAGGCCGCGGAACATCCCGACCCGGCGGTGGCCGCGCACGCGCGTGCCACCGAGCTGCTCCGGCAGGACCCGGAGACCGGTTTCGACGCGGCCATCGAAGAGGCGAAGCGCATGGTCACCCTCGGCCCGGAACTGGCTGCTGCCGTGGATGCGCCGGCAGACACCGAGACCTCGGAAACCGCCGGGGCCGCAGAGTCTTCGGAGACCGCGGATTGCTGATCGGTGATGTGGCCCGCCGCTCCGGGGTGAGCACCCGGATGCTCCGGCACTACGACGCCCTGGGACTGGTGCGGCCGACGGGCCGCACCGTCGGCGGCTACCGCGAGTACTCCGCCGAGGACGTCCGCAGGATCTTCCACGTGGAGAGCCTGCGGTCCCTCGGGCTCTCGCTCAAGCAGGTCGGGCGCGCCCTGGAGGACCCGGCCTTCACGCCGTCCGCCTTGGTCGGCGACCTCATCCGGTGGACGGAGGACCGCCTGGCGCGGGAACAGGAACTGCTCGAGCGGCTCCGTGCGATCGACGCATCGGCGCCCACCGGCTGGCAGGACGTCCTGCGCATCGTCGAACTCATGCGGGAATTCAACTCGACCAGCGCCGCGCGCCGGCAACAGGCCGTTCTGGCCCGGTCGGAGGGCGTGTCGCTGCCCGCCGAGCTGCTGGCCGGGGCGGTCCTCGCCGAATCCGACCCCCATGTCGCAGGCGCCCTGCGCTGGGCGCTCGCCCGATCGGGCGGCGACGGCGTGGCGGCACTGCACGCCGGCGCGCACTCGGAGGACGTCGACATCCGGCGGCGCGCAGTCCTGGCGATCGCCGAGATGCCCGAGGCTCCGGGCGCGACCGCGGTGCTCGCGGACGCCCTCGGGGACCCGGACACGACGGTGCGCAGGCACGCCGCTCTGGCTCTGGGCAGGCATGGCGTGGCCGCGGCCGTGCCCACGCTCGTCGGCATGGTGGTCGAGGGCTCCAACGATGTGGACGCGGCGGAGGTTCTGGGAACGCTGTCCCAGGACCCCGGGTGCGCGGACCGGATCACGACCGCCCTGGCCGACGAACTCGCCGCGCCCACCGCGGACTCCGCGACACGGATCCGCCTCACCCAGGCGCTGGTCGAGCTCGCGGGAACCACCGCGCAGGACATCCTGCGCCAACTGACCCAGGACGACGACCGCGCCGTCGCCCTCGCCGCCTCGGCCCTCGCCGGAGTCCTCGAAGACCGGCCCTCCGAGGACCGAGCCGACGAGGATTCCGTAAGGAACCCGTTCACAAGTGATTCCACTTGATCGGCCTGACAGTTTTCGCCATTCGGGAAAGTCGCCAGTCGCCCACCCTTCCAAATCTGGCGATTCTTGAATTGAACACCCCGACCGATCCAGGTCTCAGTCCGAAGGTGTCCGCCCCGCGCTCCGGCTTGGCGTGCTCTGAGGCGCTGGGCAGTCGGGGATTTGGCGGGAGAAAGCCGAGTGGCCTCGGTCCATCAGCGGTTGGAGCTTGCTGATGGACCGAGGCCAACTCGATTCAATCTAATGTCAGGAACGACCTACTGTGCGAACTTCACGAACGAGTCGACGGCCCTGTCGAGTGAACATGGGTCGCATGCCGCTACGAACTCCCGACCATCACTCTTCATTGAAATCCAGGACCCGTCGACAGAAGAATCCTCCTTGTCGCAGAAGCGACCGTAGAGCGAAGTTCGCTCGAGATCGACGACGAGGATCCATCCGGGGTTATCGGATGTCTCGATGCGGATTCCAAACGAATGCTCCCAATCCCCGTCGCAGTTGGATGCGTACCACTCTTGGAGCGCCTTCAATGGGGTCACGGATTCCTCCTGGGGATCTCCCACGGTTCTGCCGGTCGTGCTGCGCGACCCGGTATTCGATGGCATTGCCCTTGTCGCCGTCGGTATCGACGGTGAGGCGCACGAGGTGCTTCTCACCGTTGCCTACGATGACGTCCTCAACCGGGCGGGCCTCGGTCGTGCCTGTAGTGGGGTTGGTCGCCAGGACCTTTTCACCGACCTGGATGGCGTTGATCGGTTTCGTGGAGCCGTCGGCCATCACCACCAGGGTTTCCGGGGCGAAGCTGTTCGGGACGGGACACGTAGTGGCTTCGGAGGCTTCAGAGACGAATTTTTTGGCCTTCTCCACATCCTTGCCGCTCTCGACAAGGTGCTCCGCCCTGCTCGCAGTCTCGACGAAGTGCTCCGCCTTCCCGGCCATCCGCGCGGCCTTCGCCCCGCGCACGGCCGCCGTGGACCCCGGAACGAAGACGCTCGCGACCGTGGCCGCCGTCCACAGGCACGCCTCGACGTCGCCCTTGGTTGCGCAATTGATGGCGTCGTTGACGCCGGTGACCTCAGCGGCGAACTCCAAGCCCGCCTTCAGATACGGCGCGGCAGTCTGAGCGAACTCGGACACCGCTGTGATCGCCGTGTCGACGGCCGAGACCATCCGGGCGCTCACGTCGGCCACGACCTTCGCGACCTCGGTGGCGACCTTGGCCACGTCCTGGACGAAGTGCTTGGTCTCCTGGACGATCGCCGCCGGGATATTGACCGCGATCTGCACAGCCGTCTTCATGCCGGCGTAGACCGGGCGAAGTGCCTTGGCCAGCACCGGAATCGGGTTGTGCGTCGCGATGTACTTCTTCGCGGCGCGCGCCTTGTCGCTGATGTACTGCCTGCTCTCGCGGTAGATCTGTGCCGCGGACTTGTAAATCCTGGCGCCTTGGTTCCTCACATAACTGGCACCGGACGAGACCTTGTTACCGAGCCATCGGGCGCCGGACACGACCTTGTCGGCGACCCATTTCGCGCCGGACACGACCTTGTTGGCGACCCATTTCGCGCCGGACACGGCCTTGTTGGCGACCCATTTCGCGCCGGATGAGACCTTGTTGCCGACCCACTTGGCGCCGGACGAGACCTTGCTCGCCGCCTTCTTGATCCACTTGGGCCAGTGGCCCGTCGGGTCCGTGTAGTCCAGCGGATCCGCGTTGCCGTACGTGTAGCGGTTCGCTTCCACGGACGGGGTCGGCCGCGGCTGGCTCATCCAGGGCGCGCAGCGCGACATCAACGACCTCGGCACCGTGGTGTACAGCGTCGTACCCGGCGCACAGAATATGGTCGACCAGCCCGTCGTCACCGAGCAAGCGGACGGTACCCCGATGGCCTTCGTCCTGGGCAAGGACGGCCACATCTACATGACCAAGCGGCAGCCGGGCTCGACCTGGTCCCCGCTCACGGACCTCGGCGGCAACTTCGTCGCCGCCCCGACCGTCGTCCGCAACTCCAAGGGCGTCGTCCAGGTGGACGCCTTCGATCGCGACGGCAAGCTCTGGTATCTGAACCAGCGCACCGCCAGCAGTGAGGACTTCATCCCGTGGCGGACCCAGGACGCGTACTCCTCGGTCCCGGCGGGTTACGAGAAGCAGACGTTCGCCGGGGCGAGCCAGGCAGCCGTGGTGGACGGTGAGAGCGACCGCGCGTTCGTCCTCGGCATCGACAAGCAGGGCCGCCTCGGTGTGAACCGCGCCGACGACAAGCGCGACGGCTGGTGGGTGTGGGGCGTATCCGACACCACTGGCCTGATCGGGACGCCGTCCGCGGTCCGTGGCGCGGACGGCAAGATGGTGGCCTTCGCCCGCACCAAGGACGGGGAGATCTGGGCGGCGAAGGAGTCCTCCCGCACCTCAGGCGGCAAGACCCTCAATGGCTTCTACGGTGAGGGAACGGTGATCCCGGGCATAAAGACCGAGGGCTCCCCGGTGGCCGTCGTCAACAAGGACAAGGCGCTCGGCGTCCTCGTCCGCGACGACAAGGGCTACATCCGCTACTCCGCCCAGCGCCCTGACGGCTCCTTCGGTAACTGGGCCATGGTCTGGTCCGGGAAGGCCGCCACCGACCCGTCGGTCGTGCAGCTCGCCGACGGCCGCTGGGGCGTCTTCTTCCTCGACACCGAGGGCGTGGAGCGCATGTACTGGCTCACCCCGGCCAACGGGTCGGCGGCCATGGCGGCCCCGAACACCCGGATGAAGCGCAGCACCACGCCGGAGTCGGCGCCGGAGTCGCTGTTCACCGGCGGCCCGACGGCCAAGTCCGGCACGAAGCCGACCGCCCCCGCGGCCAAGTAGCCCGGCCCAAAGGGCTGTCGAGTCCTCGCGCGGGTCCGTGACCGGGTGAGGACGACGGAGGGTGGCAGGGCTCGATCCCTGCCACCCTGGCCGCACACGGTCGGCCGTCTCACGGACCTATCAGACGTGCCGGGCTCAGCCGAGTCCGGCCGAGTGCAGCCGGGTTCAACGGCCAGGCCAAGAGGAGTGGAAGAGCGTGCCGGATCAGCTGGGATCCTCCCCTGCCGGACAGACGACAGGGGCGATCGGGCAGCGCTTGGCCCAGGTCGCGCACTACCTGGGCACCTGGCTGTGGTCGTCACGCCGACGCCGGCTGTCGACTCTGGTGGCATCGGCCACACTGCTCGCGTCGGCAGTCGCCGGGGGCGCGTACCTGTGGTGGTTCCAGGACCCCGGAGCTCAGCCGGGCGAGAAGGGAGCTCGCAAACTGGTCATCGCCTACATCGACGCGCTCGCCGACGGCGACATGGGCGAGGCGTGCCGACTGCTGCACCCGCGCGTGACCGCCTCCATGGGTCGGGCGGAAGGCGGCTGCCCGGGAGCCATGCGCGCCCAGATCGGCGACCGACTGAGCCGCAAGGACCGCGGTCGGGTCGCCGATATCGACGTGGGGAAGGCCGCAGTCGAGGGCAATGCCGCCCGAGTCGAGGTGAGTTCGGGGGGCGGTGCCGCGAAGAAGAGCACGGTGATCGTGGAGCGGGTCGACGGGCGCTGGCGGGTACTGGAGGACTGAGCGGGCCGCAAGAGCGAGTGGCGGGGACGTGTCCTGACCGCCCGTTCCATAGGAGTACGCCGACGCCCCTCGCGGCGGGGGAAGGAGTTGTCAGCCGAGCTTGCGGACCGGGGCGTCGGCCAGATAGGCCTCGATGTCTTCGACGGCCTGCCCGTAGTACGTGCGGTAGTTGCTCTGCGAAACATAGCCGAGATGCGGGGTGGCCAGCAGGCGGGGTGTGCTGCGCACGGGGTGGTCCACGGGGAGCGGCTCGATGTCGAAGACGTCGACTCCGGCGCCGGCGATCCGGCCCTCGTGCAGGGCGGCCAGCAGCGCGTCCTGGTCGACGAGGGCCGCACGGGAGGTGTTGACCAGGTAGGCGCTCGGCTTGAGCAGTGCCAGCTCGGGGGATCCGATGATGCCCCGGGTGCGGTCACTGAGGACGAGGTGGAGCGAGACGAAGTCGCTGGTCTCCAGCAACTCCTCCTTGGAGGCCGCTAGATGGACGCCCACCTCGTTGGCGCGCTCCTTGGTGAGGTTCTCGCTCCAGGCCGTCACCTCCATGCCGAAGGCGAGGCCGACTTGGGCCACCCGACTGCCGATCTTGCCGAGGCCGAGCAGTCCGAGCCGACGGCCGTGCAGATCGGCGCCGACGGTGGACTGCCAGGGGCCGCCGGAGCGCAGCGCGTTGTTCTCGGTGACGAGGGACCTGGCGAGGCCGAGCAGCAGTGCCCAGGTCAGCTCCACCGGCGGGGTGGAGGTGCTCTGGGTGCCGCACACGGTGATGCCGTTTCGGGCGGCGGCTGCGTAGTCGATGACCGAGTTGCGCATGCCGGAGGCGATGAGCAGCTTCAGCCGGGGCAGCCGGTCGAGCAACGAGGCCGGGAACGGGATGCGTTCGCGCAGTGTCACGGCGATATCGAAGTCCGCCAGAGCGGCTGCCAGTTCGTCCTCGGTTGCGAAGTGATCAGTGAATGCGACGACCTCCACTCGGTCCTGGACGGGGCTCCAGTCGGCCACGGTGGTGGCGGTGTCCTGGAAGTCGTCGAGCACGGCACAGCGCAGCCGCATGTCAGTCCTCTTCCTTTGTGAGCTCAGTGAGCTCGCTGAGCTTAGCCATGGGGAGGGCGCTGATGCGGGACGGATGGATTGGCTTCGCCGTCGCCGCCGAAGCCGATGATGCCGCGGTGGCACCCATGCCGACCGGGGGAAGCGGTGGTTGATACGGGCTTCTGGCGATGCTGGTCCGGAAATGGTCCGGATCTTGGCGTGTGCGGTGCTCGGCGACAGCGGTGATCGGGTGGATAGTCGCGCTCTGTGGGAAGGTCGACACGCGACTGACCGAGAGGATCCCGCTCAGCCGGCTGCCGATCGGTCGCGCCATTACGGCCGTACCGGCGCCCGCTCTGCACACCCGCCGTCCGTCAACCCCGGTAGACGGCGCAGCGCTAGGCGTTGCTGGCGTTGCTCCACCCGGCTGTGCTGGAATACGAGTCAAGCAGGTCCACCACGAAGACCAGGGTCGAGCCTGGCGGGATCAACGGCGAGGGCGACTGCTTGCCGTAGCCGAGGCGTGGGGGAACGATGATCTCGCGCCGACCGCCGACCTTCATCCCCCTCACTCCCCGGTCCCAGCCCTTGATGACCCTGCCACTGCCCAGGGCGAACTTGAACGGCTGGCCCCGGTCCCAGGAGGCATCGAACTCCTTCCCGGACTCGAAGGTCACCCCGACATAGTGGACCCTGACCACCATGCCCGGCTTTACCTCAGCCCCGTCCCCGACGATCAGGTCCCGGATGGTCAGCTCGGTAGGAGCGTCACCTTCCGGAACGTCGACCTCGGGCTTCGTCAGTTCACTCATTGCAGCCTCATCACTCTTCGTCGAAAGACCCCGCACGGACCAGCCGGACACGTGGGCACCCCATGCAGCAGATGGTCACGCTACCGAGAGTGCCGATTCCCGGAGCACACCAGATCCAGCGACCAGGCGTGATGATCTTTCGCGTAGCCGATGAACGCGACTCCGCACGCACGGTCACGCGGCAATCGCCCGAACGAGGCGAGGTGCAGACGGCTGCCGGTGATCGGCTGGATGGGGTGCTGGCGTGGCTGGCGGCAAGGGGGGGCGGAGTTCGGCGTCGGGTGAGCTGGGGCCAGGTGACAGTGAGTCGCCCGGCTGTCAGGTCAGGGGTCTGAGGTGATGCCCTCGATGGGTAGTCCGTCGCGGACCCGGTTGCGGCTCCAGGTGACGGCGTAGATGTCGGGCATGTCGTTCGTGTGGGTACGGCGGCTGCAGACGTAGTGGTGGGCGATGTAGCAGTAGCCGCCGGGGAGAGGTTCGCCTTCGGGTCCGGTGCTGGCCCATCCGCCTGGTGTCATCAGCCAGCGTTGCCCTTGAGGGACTTCGGCGCTGGGGAGTGGTTCAAGTTCGAGGAGGATCCAGCGGTCTTCTGGGGTTCGTCGGAGTTGCTGGGCCAACCGCATTCGGGACAGGCGACGGTTCGCGTGGTCTTTTTTACCCCCATTCCTCAGGAATTGCCGCTTTGTGGTCCGCTTGGTCAGTGGCCCGGTCGGTCGTTTGTGCTGGTGGCGGGGGTGCGGGTGGGCTCCCGGTCGGTCAGGGCGTCGCCTCGTGTCCCGGTGGCAAGCAGGGCTGTTGGCTGGTGAGGCGGTCTTGCCCAAAGGGTTCCCGGCCCGCTGGGGGCCGGGATGGTTCAAGTCGGCGCACGGATCTGTCGCCGGGGTCGCCGGATCTGCCACTGGTAGCCGCGGTCCTCGACCGGGCCCAGGGTCTGAAGGCGTCGGCGGGTGTGGAGCTGCCGCAGTACGTGGACCGCGAGCTGGGCAGCTCGGTGTCGGCGGCGGAGCGGGAGCTGCTGCTGGGCGACGCGCTGCTGCACACGGACACGAATCCGCACAGCCTGCTGGTCGCGGCTGATCGCGGGTACCGGGTCGACTGGGCGCTGCCCGCGGCTGGGCCGTCCTGGATCGACGTGGCGGAGCGGCGGTGCGGCTGATGGACGCTGGCTGCAGTGCCAGTGAGGCGTTGGCCTGGGCCGCGGGGTTCGAGTTGTGGGCTGGAGCGGATCCTGCGGCGGTGGGGGTATTCGTGCGCGAGCGCTGTTCAGAGCTGACGGTTCCCCCTTCTTGGTCGTTCCCGGAGAGGACGGATAGACCGGCTTCGCCGTCGACGACGAAGCCGATCATGCCCAGCTGGACCGTCATGTGGTCCGTGACTGGTCCGGAAGATCAGCCTGAGTGGTGGTGATACCGGGATGAACAGGGCAATCAGGTCCCCGTGTGACGCGATGGAAATGAAGGCGCCTATCGGTGACTTCCCAGATCAGAGCCCGCCTCAAGCGATCTAGAAGAACCCAAGCTTCTTGGGGGAGTAGCTACAAAGAACGTTTTTCGTCTGCTGGTAGTGATCCAGCATCATCTTGTGCCCCTCCCGCCCGATCCCCGACTGCTTGTACCCCCCGAACGCGGCGTGAGCCGGATACGCGTGGTAGCAGTTGGTCCAGACGCGCCCCGCCTGGATGGCGCGGCCCGCGCGGTAGGCCGTGGTGCCGTTGCGGGTCCAGACGCCGGCGCCGAGGCCGTAGAGGGTGTCGTTGGCGATGGTGATCGCGTCGTCGAAGTCGGTGAAGGAGGTGACGGCCACGACCGGGCCGAAGATCTCCTCCTGGAAGATGCGCATGCGGTTCGTGCCCTCGAAGACCGTGGGCTGGACGTAGTAGCCGCCCTTGAGTTCGCCGCCGAGGTCGGCGCGGGTGCCGCCGGTGAGGATGCGGGCGCCCTCCTGTTTGCCGATGTCCAGGTAGGAGAGGACCTTCTCCAGCTGGTCGTTGGAGGCCTGGGCGCCGATCATCGTGGTGGTGTCGAGGGGGTGGCCGGGGACGATGGCCTCGGTGCGGGTGATGGCCGCCTCCAGGAAGGAGGCGTAGTGGCCGCGCTGGATGAGGGCGCGGGAGGGGCAGGTGCACACCTCGCCCTGGTTGAGGGCGAACATGGTGAAGCCCTCGAGGGCCTTGTCGAGGAAGTCGTCGTCGGCCGCCGAGACGTCGTCGAAGAAGATGTTCGGGCTCTTGCCGCCGAGTTCGAGGGTGACGGGCTTCAGGTTCTCCGAGGCGTACTGCATGATCAGCCGGCCCGTCGTCGTCTCGCCGGTGAAGGCGATCTTGGCGACGCGCGGGCTGGAGGCCAGCGGCTTGCCGGCCTCCACGCCGAAGCCGTTGACGATGTTCACCACGCCCGGCGGGAGGAGGTCCGAGACCAGGTCGAGCCAGACGTGGATCGACGCCGGAGTCTGTTCCGCCGGCTTCAGGACCACCGCGTTGCCCGCCGCCAGGGCGGGGGCCAGTTTCCACGTGGCCATGAGGATCGGGAAGTTCCACGGGATGATCTGGGCCACCACGCCCAGCGGTTCGTGGAAGTGGTACGCGACCGTGTCCTCGTCCAGTTCGGACAGGGAGCCCTCCTGGGCCCGTATCGCGCCCGCGAAGTAGCGGAAGTGGTCGACGGCGAGCGGGATGTCGGCGGCGAGGGTCTCGCGGACGGGCTTGCCGTTCTCCCAGGACTCGGCGACCGCGAGCAGCTCCAGGTTCTGCTCCATGCGGTCGGCGATGCGGTTCAGCACCGCGGCCCGTTCGGCCGGGGAGGTGCGGGCCCAGCCGGGGGCCGCGGCGTGGGCGGCGTCCAGGGCGGCCTCGACGTCCTCGGCCGTGCCGCGGGCGATCTCGGTGAACGGCTGCCCGTTCACCGGCGTCGGGTTCTCGAAGTACCGTCCCTGCTTGGGCGGTACGTACGCGCCGCCGATCCAGTGGTCGTAGCGCGAACGGTAGGAGACGATCGCGTCAGGGGAGCCGGGGCTGGCGTAGCGGGTCATGGGACGTCCTCCGGTTGGCAGTTGCCGGTTGGCGTTCGACTGTGCGGCCAAGGACGCTAGCGCCGGACAGGTTGCGCGAACGTTGCCCGCAGCAGGCGCGCCCGTACCGCGACCGAGCGGCGGTGCGCCGCGCTCTCCGGGAGCGCGGCCAGCAGCCGCTCCCACACCTCCAGGTCGTCCTCGCCCCACGGGCTGTCGGCCCACGCCTGCAGCGCGCCCGCATCTCCGCTGCCCAGGACCGCGCGCCGTAGCCGGTCCTCCAGCAGGCGGCGCAGTCTGCGGACGCCCGGCGCCTCGGACAGGGGGAGGAGGGGGCCGTCGTAGCGGTCGAGTGCCGTGCGGAGGTCGCCGGTCGCCAGATGGCGTTCCACGTCGGACGCGTCCGTCTCCACCGGGGCGGACAGCCGGTACGGGCGCGAGCCCAGCAGCGGGCCCACCAGGCGCCGCAGCCGGGACAGTTCGGCGCGCAGCGTCACCGGGGGCACGGCGCGTTCGCAGCCGTAGAGTTCGGCCGCGAGGCCGTCGCCGGTGAGGCCCTCGGGGTGGGCGGCCAGCAGCACCAGGATCTCGCTGTGCCGGCGGCCCAGCCGTAACCGGCGGCCGGCCCCGGTCAGCAGCGCCTCGTCCCTGCCGAGCGCCGACAGCGACCAGCCGCCGGCCACGCCGCCGCGGTCGGCGGCCAGCTGGGCCTCGGCCGCGCGGGCCGTCGCGCGGACCAGCGCCAGGCAGTGCGGGGCAGCGAGGTGGTCGCCGCCGGTGATGTCGACGGCGCCCAGCAGTCGCCCGGTGCGCGGGTCGTGGACGGGCGCGGCGGCACAGGTCCACGGCTGCACCAGCCGGTTGTAGTGCTCGGCGGCGACGATCTGCACCGCGCGGCCCAGGGCGAGAGCGGTGCCCGGAGCGTTGGTGCCGGCGTGCCGCTCGTCCCAGCGGGCGCCCGCGACGAAGTTCATGCGCTCGGCCCGGCCGCGCAGCCCGGGGTGGCCCTCGACCCACAGCATGCGGCCCGCCGCGTCGCAGACCGCCAGCAGGTGCGTCCCGTCGTCGGCGAGGGAGCCGAGCAGCTCGCGGAAGAGCGGCATCGCCCGGGCCAGGGGATGTGCCCGGCGGTAGCCCTCCAGGTCGGGGCCGGAGAGCTCGACGGGGGCCAGGAATTCGGGCGCCGCCAGGGCGGCCGCCGAGCGCCGCCAGGACGCGGCCACCAACTCCGCGTGGGTGCTGGCCACGAGGCACCTCCTCGAAGGTCGTGGTGCGCGGATGGTGCGGGACGGGTCCGTACCGGGTACATCCGGGACAGGCACGAATGTGTGGTGGACACGTCACGCGGACGACTCCGCGCGACCCCGCCCACTCGTACCCCTCCACCCCCTCCCTGCTCCGGAACGCCCCGGACTCCCGTGAACGGAAGAAGCATGTCCTCCAAGGTGCTCGCCGACATAGTCGAACGGACCCTCGCCGCCTACGTCACCACGTTCCTCGGCCTGCTCATAGCCGACGGAGCGAACCTCGCCAGCGTCTCCGCCCTCAAGGCCGCCGCCATCGCCGCGATTCCCGCCGCCCTCTCCGTGATCAAGGGGGCCATCGGGAGCCGCTTCGGGGACAAGGACAGCGCCGCGTGGCTGCCACGGCGGCTTCGGCAGCAGGCATGAGCACGGCGTAGCGGAATCCCTCCCTTCACACGGGGTGTGCGCGGCGCGCCCTCGCACACCCCCTCACACACGTTCCCGGACCGGCCCGCCGCGCGGAAGACTCTCTCTTGCGAGTCCCACTTGGCGCGACGGGACCGGGCCCCGGTCCATCCCCCCGAGCCGGCGGCCCGCCGCCCCGTACCGCCGGGCGGACGGTACGGGGCGGGGCCATGACCCGGGTGCAGTACGCACCCCGCCTTCGCTCCGCACGGAGCGGGTGCAACGATGTGCGGGTCATGAAAAGTGGGCAGCAGGCGGGACAAGTGCCGCGAGCGTTGCGAGCCGCCGTGTTCGCAGCGGTCTGCGTGCTGCTCGCCGCCCTGGGCCACGCCGTCATGTCGGGGACCACGGTTCCCTGGTGGGCCGTCGCCGTCGCGCTGACCGGAACGGGCAGCTGCGCCTGGTTCCTGGCGGGACGTGAACGCGGGCCACTGCTCATCACGCTCGCCACGGTGGGCGCGCAGACGGGTCTGCACTCCTTCTTCTCGCTGGCGCAGAACGTGGCGCAGCGGGCCGCGGCCGGCACGGTGCCGTCGGCCCCCGCAGGGGACCACCTCACCTGCGGGGGGCTCCCGCCGATGGCGACGGCGACACCCATGCCCATGGACCACATGTCGTCCATGGGCCACATGTCCATGGGTGCCGGCCACGGTGCCCTCGGCATGTGGTCCGCGCACGTCCTGGTCGCCGTCGTCTGCGGCATCTGGCTCGCCGGCGGCGAACAGGCCGCCTTCCGGCTCGGCCGCACCATCGGCGCGCGGCTGCGTGCCCCGCTGCTCTTCCTCTTCCACGACGTACCGGCCCGCTCCGGCCCGCCGCGCATCCGCGCCGACCGGTCGCGCGCCGCACAGCGGCTGCGCCAGCTGCTGTACGCCCATGTCATCGCCACGCGTGGTCCGCCGGCCGCCCGTGTCGCCTTCTGCTGACGGCGACCCACCCGGCCGAACACGTCACCGGGCCGCCCGCTCCGCACGACCGGGTGCCCGGAATCCAGGAAGGACCCAGGGCGATGACCCCTGCCCGAACAACCCTGTCACCTCATGCCCAGCTGCTCGGCCAACACCTTGAGCCGCAGCGCCCGTTCGCCCCAGCGGCGGCACTCGGCGCACCCGCGCAGGTGCGCGTCGAGCGCCGCGCCGGTCGTGCCCGGCGGCAGCTCCTCGCGGTCGACGCGGGCGGATACGGCGGTACGGGCCTCACTGCAATGCACCTGGCCATCGTCGCAGGAGGCCGCCGTGCGTGACGACGAGACGGTGACCGCCTGGGCGCTCGCCGCCCGCAGCGGCGACGCCGACGCGGTGGAGCGCTTCATCCGCGCGACGCAGAGCGACGTGCGGCGGTACGTGGCCCGGCTGAGCAACGACCCGCAGGGCGCGGACGACCTCGTGCAGGAGACGTACCTGCGGGCCCTGCGCTCGCTGGCCCGTTTCGAGGGCCGTTCCTCCGCCCGCACCTGGCTGCTGTCCATCGCCCGCCGCACGGTCGTGGACCGGCTGCGCTTCCAGGCGGCGCGGCCGCGGCTGTCCGACACCGACGACTGGCTCTCGGCCGCCGAGCGCGCCCAGTCCGCCGGACTGCCGGGCTTCGACGAGGGCGTGGCCCTCTCGCAGCTGCTCGACCGGCTGCCGTACGAGCGTCGCGAGGCGTTCGTCCTGACCCAGCTGCTCGGACTGCCGTACGCCGAGGCCGCGGTGGTCGCGGGCTGCCCGGTCGGCACCGTGCGGTCCCGCGTGGCGCGGGCCCGCGAGTCGCTGATCGGCCAGCTGGAGACGGCCGAACGCGATGTGCCGGTGCGCGTACCGGCCATGGCTGGGTAGGCGGCAAAGCGCGCGAAGGGGGCTATGGGCGACAGTGCCCATAGCCCCCTTCGCGCATACCGGGGGTCAGTTCCCCGGCCGGACGACCACCGCCTCGGCCCGCACCTCGCCGCTCTCGCGGAAGCGCAGGACGAACGGGAGCCGGTCGCCGACGCGCAGCCGCGGCGGCCCGGACACCATCACGTCCAGCTCGTGCGGAGACATCTCCAGCGTGCCGCGCGCCGGGACGGTCGCGGAGTGCACCATCCGCATCGTTCCGGCACCGTTCTTCACGACCGTGCGGCTGAGCATCGCGCCGCGAGCCGAGGGGACCTCGACGCCGACGAGCTCGTCGTCGGTGTCCCCGTCGTTGCGCAGCCGGAAGAAGGCCGCGGTGTCGTCCGTCCCGAACGGGACCAGGAGGCGCGCGTCCTCGACCGTCACGGAGGCGGGGCGGCCCGCGGCGCCGGAGGCCGTCCAGGCGGTCAGCCCGCCGAGGGCGACCGCGCACGCGGCGACGGGCACGAGCGCCGCGCGGGCGGTGCGCAGCAACGAGTCCTTCATCTCCTTCATCACGATTCCTCACGGGTCGGAGCGGGGCGCCGGGACCGGCCGGTCCGGGCCGGCACCGGCTGCCAGCCGCGCAGCCGCAGGCTGTTGCCGACCACCAGCAGGGAGCTGACCGACATCGCCGCCGCGGCGACCATCGGGCTCAGCAGCCCGACCGCGGCGAGCGGCACGGTCACCAGGTTGTAGCCGAACGCCCAGGCGAGGTTGGCCCGTACGGTCACCGAGGTGCGCCGGGCCAGGCGCACGGCGTCGGCCAGGGCCCCCATGTCCTCGCGGACGAGGGTGACGTCGGCGGCCCCGATGGCCGCGTCCGTGCCGCTGCCCATCGCGATGCCGAGGTCGGCGCCCGCGAGGGCGGCGGTGTCGTTGACGCCGTCGCCGATGACCGCGACCCGGTGGCCCTTCGCGCGCAGCGCGCGCACGAGCCCGGCCTTGTCCTCGGGCGTCGCCCGCGCGTGGACCTCGGTGATGCCGAGCCCGGCCGCGACGGTGCGGGCCGCGGCCTCGCTGTCGCCGGTGGCCAGCACGGGGCGCAGGCCGAGCCGCTTGAGGTGGTCGACGGCGCGGTAGCTGCCGGCCCGTACGGTGTCGCCGAGGGCGATGACGGCTTCGGGGGTGCCGTTCACTGTGACGACGACGGCCGTGTGGCCGTCCTGTTCGGCGGTTCGCAGCGCCGTGGCGAGGGCCTCCGGCAGGGGGTGGTCGGGCTGCCGCCGTCGTGATTCCGCCGAACCCTCGGCGCCGGGGTTGCTCGCCGTTGCGGCGGAAGCATTCTCCGGGGCTGCGCCCCGGGGCCCGTTTCCGGGTTCGGCGCGGGGGGTCTCGGGGGCTGTGCCCGGCACTCCGTCCGCGGGTTCGGCTTGGGGGATTTCCGGGGCTGCGCCCGGCAGTCCGTCCGCGGGTTCGGCCGGGGGGATCTCCGGGGCCGTGCCCCGCACCGCGTCCCCGGGTTCGGCCCGGGGAATTTCCGGGGCCGTGCCCCGCACCCCGCCCCCCGGTTCGGCCGATGCGGCCTCCGGCCGCCCCACCTCCACCCGGTGCCCCTCCACCGTTGCGCTCACGCCCACGCCCGGCGTCGCCGTGAACTCCGTTGCGGGCGGCAGCCCCCCGGC
Organism: Streptoverticillium reticulum; assembly: GCF_047456005.1. NCBI lineage: Bacteria > Bacillati > Actinomycetota > Actinomycetes > Kitasatosporales > Streptomycetaceae > Streptomyces > Streptoverticillium reticulum. The sequence continues at coordinate 6,928,721 of NZ_CP179755.1, forward strand.
CCCCGCAAACGCGTGGATCGCCCGTCCCACCGGGTGTTCCGAGCCTGACTCCGCCGCCGCCGCCAGGCGGACCGCGGTCTCCGCGCCGAGGCCGCCGGGGCGGGGCGTCACCGCCGTCACGGTCATCGAGCCCGTCGTCAGCGTGCCCGTCTTGTCCAGGACGACCGTGTCCACGCGCCGCAGGCCCTCCAGCGCCTGCGGGCCGCGGACCAGGATGCCCAGGCCCGCGCCGCGGCCGGTCGCCGCCAGCAGGGCGGTGGGGGTGGCCAGGCCCAGGGCGCACGGGCAGGCGACCACCAGCACCGCGACCGCCGCGGTGACCGCCGCCTGCGGGGACGCGCCCGCGCCGAGCCAGAAGCCGAGGACCGTGACGGCGACGGCGAGGACCGCCGGGACGAAGACGCCCGCGACCGCGTCCGCCAGCCGCTGCACCTTCGCCTTGCCGGCCTGCGCCTCCTCCACCAGCCGGGCGATCCGGGCCAGTTGGGTGTCCGCGCCGACCGCCTCCGCCCGCACCTCCAGCAGCCCGCCGGAGTTGACCGCGCCGCCCACCACGGACGAGCCCGGACCGGCCTCCACGGGCGCGCTCTCGCCCGTGACCAGGGACAGGTCCAGCGCCGAACTGCCCGCGACGACCGTGCCGTCGGTCGCCACGCGCTCCCCGGGACGCACCACGAAGCGGTCGCCGACCCGCAACTCCGCGATCGGGACGCGGCGTTCGGCGCCGCCCGCCGCCCGGACGGTCACGTCCTTGGCGGCGAGGGAGGCCAGGGCCCGCAGCGCCGAGCCCGTGCCGCGGCGGGCCCTGGCCTCCAGCAGCCGGCCGGTCAGGACGAACAGCGGGACGCCGACGACCGCCTCCAGGTACACGTCCGCCGTACCGCCCGACATCGAGGGCACCAGCGTGAACGGCATCCGCATGTCCGGGTTCCCGGCGCCGCCGAGGAACAGGGCGTACGCCGACCAGGAGTACGAGGCCAGCACGCCCAGCGAGACCAGCGTGTCCATCGTCGCGGCCGAGTGTCGCAGCCCGCGCAGCGCCCGCTCGTGGAACGGCCACGCGCCCCACGCCGCGACCGGCGTCGCCAGCACGAAGCACAGCCACTGCCAGTTGCGGAACTGCAGCGCGGGAACCATGGACAACACCAGCACCGGCACGGACAGCAGGGCCGTGAGCAGCAGCCGGGTGAGGGCCGCGGTGCCGGGACCGTCGTCGTCGGGTGCGGCGGGCCGCTCGGGCTCGGGCAGCGCGGCCGTGAAGCCCGCCCCCTCCACCACGGCGATCAGCTCGGCCGGCGTCACGGCCGCGGGGTGGCTGACGCGGGCGCGGCCGGTGGCCAGGTTGACGGTGGCGCTCACGCCGTCCAGGCGGCCGAGCTTCTTCTCGATGCGGGCCACGCACGCGGCGCAGGTCATGCCGCCGACGATCAGCTCGGTCTCGGTGGCCGGAGAGGCTGTTGCGGTGCTGCTCATCAGTGGCCCATCCCCGGCATGCCGTCCATGCCGCCGCCGCTGCCGCCTGACCCGGAGCCCGGGCCGCCGCCGGTGCGGTGCATGCCGGGGGAGACGGGCCCGGCCGCGGAGCCGACGGCGTACGCGACGCCGAAGAGCGCGGTCAGGAGCAGGGCGAAGCCGATCAGTGCTGCGTACGGACTGAGGGGGTGACGTGCGGTCATCGAGGCATCGTGGCACGGTCCGGCGGGCGATCCGCGCCTTGCGCCCGTTGCGCGGCACGTGAGGATTGTCCCTTTCGCGGCCGGGAACCAACGGCCCCGTCCGGCCGACTACCTGGAGATCGAGGAGTGTTCCGGAACGCTTCCTGCGAACCTCCGGGAACTCGGAACCCGGTCCGTACGACTTCTCAGGGGTCCACGACTTCCTGAGGAGAATCCCGCCGTGCCGCCGTCCGAACCCGTGCACCTCTCCGGTTCCGCGTACAAGCGCGATCCCTACCCGCTGTACGCGCGGCTGCGCGAGGAAGGGCCGATCCACCGGGTGCTCTTCCCCAGCGGCGTCACCGCCTGGCTGGTCACCGGCCACGCCGCCGCCCAGAGCACCCTCGCCGATCCCCGGCTGGGCAAGAACCACGCGCGCGGCAACGACCGGTGGCGCGCCCGCGCCTCGATCATGCCCGAGCCGCAGCACTCGCAGCTCCAGGTGCACCTGCTGCACCAGGACCCGCCGAAGCACACCGCCATGCGCCGGCTGATCACCGACGCCTTCGCGCCGCGCCGCGTCGAGGAACTGCGGCCGCGCTTCCAGGAGATGGCGGACGCGCTCGTGGACGGGATGCCGGCCGGCGCCGACGCCGTCGACCTGGTGCAGTGCTTCGCCGCCCGGTTCCCCTTCCAGGTCCTCGCCGAGACCATCGGGCTGCCCGCGCACCTGGCCGCCCGCTTCCGCCGCGAGTGGGGCGGCGTCGTCGCGCCCGTCGGCCCGGAGGACCCGCGGCGGCCCGCCTACGAGGAACTGCTGCGCGGGCTCCAGGGCTACATCGCCGACGTGGTGGCCGACCGGCGCGAGCACCCCGGTGACGGTCTGCTCGGCCGGCTGGTCGCCGCGCGCGACGCGGGCGAACTGTCGCAGGAGGAGCTGGACTCCATGATCTTCCAGCTGCTGGTGGCCGGTCAGGAGCCGGTCACCAACCAGATCACCACCGCGCTGGTGTCGCTGTTCCGCCACCCCGAGGCCCTGGAGCGGCTGCGCTCCGAGCCGGAGCTGATGCCGGCCGCCGTCGAGGAACTGATGCGTCTGGACAGCGCGTTCGAGCTCACCACCTGGCGCTTCCTCGCCGAGGACGCCGAGCTGCACGGCACCCGGGTGCCCGCCGGGGACTCCGTGATCGTCTCCCTCTGCGCCGCCAACCGCGACCCCGAGCGCTTCCCCGACCCCGACACGCTCGACCTCGACCGGCAGCAGGGCCCGCACCTGGGCTTCGGGCACGGAATCCACTTCTGCCCCGGCGCCGCCCTCGCCCGCATCGAACTCCAGGTCGCCCTCGACACCTTGATCCGGCGGCTGCCGGGGCTGCGGCTCGCCGTGCCGGAGGAGAAGCTGTCCTGGATCCCGGCCGTCCTCGGCCGGGGCACGGCCGCACTGCCCGTGGCCTTCGACGGGGCCGTGTGCCCCCGCAGCAAGCGCGGGTGATCCCGTGATCACGCAGACGACCTCGGTCGACGCCCGTATCCTCGGCCTGCTCCTGCCGTACCACCGGACCACCGGTCCGGCGTCCGCCGATCCGCAGGATCATCCGGAACAGCTCGACCAGATACGCACGTTCACCGAACGCGGCGAGCCCGTTCTGTTCACGCTTCCCGGCTTCCCGTGCAAGTCCCCCAACCCCGAGAAGGTCCTCGGCCACCTGCCGGACGAGGGCGAGCGGCTCTCGCTGTCCTTCCTGGACGGGCTCTGCGCCCGCATCGGCGAGATCTACGCGCCCGGGGCGCGGATGGTGATCTGCTCGGACGGCCACATCTTCGCGGACCAGATCAAGGTGTCCGATGCGGACATCGACGCCTACGGGGACGAACTGCGGGCCCTGATACGGCAGGAAGGGCTGCAGCACCTGGAGACCTTCGACCTCCGGCAGGTGCACGGGGACCTGCCGCACGAGGAGAAGCGGCGGCTGGTGACGGAGGCGTACGCGCCGCCGCTGGATGCGCTGCGGGCACAGACGCGGACGGACGAGGAGACCGCGCGGCTGTACCGCGGCATCACACGGTTCCTGGTGGAGGACACGCCTGCGGGGCACGCGGGCAGCCGGTCCGCGCTGCAACGGGAGTGCCGGGCGCGGGCGTACGAGGTCATCGCCCGGAGCCGGGCGTGGGGCGAGCTGATCGCCGATCACTTTCCGCGGTCGGTGCGCCTGTCGATCCATCCGCAGCCGATGGGGGCGGGGAAGTTCGGGATCCGGCTGCTCGACTCTGTGGATGCGTGGGCCACGCCGTGGCATTCGGTGGTGGTAAGGGGCCCCTGGCCGGGGGCGCGGTTGATGCGGCGAGTGGAGGCCGAGGGGGTTGGGCGGCTGGTGTGGCGGGGTGAGCGGCCCAGCCATTACGTGGTGGGGTAGGGGTGTTGGGGCCCCGGTCCCACCCTTTTCCCGATGCTCGTAACGGGGGGTTCTACGGGCCCCGCCCGGTTCGTGACCAGGCGGGGCGGGGCGCTGTAGGTCAGCGGGGGTCTAGCGGGCTCTGCGCGTCCTCGGGCGACGGTCCGGCGCCGATCTTCAGGGCGCAGTCAGGGCAGGCGTAGAGGGAGAAGCCGGGACCGCTTGCGCTGGGGATGTACCTGACGGTCACCGGGGCTTCCGTGGACCTGCCGCAGTTGCAGCAGATAGCGGCACTCATGCGGTCACCGCCACGAAGTCGTACCGCTCGGGGTTCGGGTAGTCGTAGCCGAGTGCTGCCGCTACGAGAGCCACGCAGCGTTGACGCTGCCGCTCGCGTTCCGCCGCGCGTTCCTGCTCCTTCGCCTGCCCCTTCTCGTGTTCCTCCATGAACCGCGGAACGAGTGGGCGGGTGTCGGGCGGGAGGATGTACCGGGCGAGGTGATGCGGCGGGATCGGCTTGTGGCCGCCGCAGATCTCGTAGGGCGGTTGAGCTGGCAGGGCCGACGTCGGGGCGGGTGGCGTCGACACCGGGTCCGCTGCAGGAGGAGTGCAGCGTCCCCCGCCGTGCTTGCCATGGGCGGGCAGCAGTATGCGGAGCACCCATAAGAGGATGCGGACGATAAGGTCTCGCATGAGTCGTTCAGCTCCTCGAAAGCTGGTCGGCTAAGCCCCGGCTGACCGCGTAGGACCGGTCTTCCGGGGCGCTTCCGGTTCGGGACGCTACTCAATCCTGTTGACCCCTGTCCACCCCTCGGGGTCACCAGGGGCGGGTGAGCGCCCAAGGCTGATTTGTGTACGGTCTCCGGTGTGGAGTTCGACCCGAGGCGCCCGAAGTGGCAGCAGATTGCTGACGTGATCCGTACGCGGATCAAGACCGGCGAGTACCCGCCGCACTTTCTGATCTCTGAAGTGCAGTTGGCACGGGAGTTCAGCGTCAACCGGGACACGATGCGCAAGACGACCAAAGCATTGCGCGAAGAGGGCTTGATCAGTACGACGTCGGGCATGGGCTCCTTTGTGGAGGAACGGGGAGACCGGCCCAAGCAATAAGCCCCCGAACGTCACGTCCAGGGGCCATGCTCCGCATGGAATGCGGCTGTGATCCGGGGCTCAGAGCGTTGGCGCCAGGGCACGCACGAGAAGTGTGCCTGTCTTCCATCCTTCGGGTGGGGTGATCTCGACGGCCATTGGCGCCTGGAACCCGTGTAGGTCCAGCAAAGCGGTCCAGGCATCGGTGGTGTAGTCCCAGCGTTTGACGACCAAGGGGTTGGGGTCGTCGGCCTGGTTGATATAGGACGCCTGGCATCCGTAGCAGCCTTCGACCGCCGGCCGCTGGGAGAGGGCTAGGACGCCACCGGGTTTGAGGACCTGGCGGACGGCAGGGAGCATCTGGGCCGGGTCGGTGAACCAGACGGCGCCGAACACGGAGAACACCGCGTCGAAGCGGTCGGCGGTTTCGCTCAGGAAGGCGAGCGCGCCGCGCTGGTGCAGTTCCAGCCCTGGCAGGTCACCCCAGCGTTCGCGGGCGGCGCTGAGCTGGACTGGGGACACGTCGACTCCGACGGCTCGGTGTCCGAGGGTGGCAACGTGTGCGAGGTTCCCGCCCGTGCCACACCCCAACTCAAGAACTGAGGCCTCCTCGCTCACGCTCAGGACCTCGATGCCCGGGCCGTGGTCGGGGTACTGGGTCCAGTTGAACCACGTGGACTCGCCCTTGGCGTTCTTCTCCCGACGGCCGGGCTTCCGGCGGGCGTAGGTGTCCCATGCGGTGGTGTCGGTCACGTGCTCACTCCATCGTGCGCTCACGGGGTGACCGACCGCACCACACGGGTACGGTCGGCCCTTGATGCCTGCGCTGTACTCAACCGGTCGGGGCGGTGTTGTGCTTCGGGCTGTTGTGGCAGTTCGCGTGGCACTGCGAGCAGTCGGCGATGTCCAGCTCCGGCCAGAACTCCAGATCAACCGCGTATCCCGCCGCCTGAATGGCCTCGACGGTCCGGGCCCGCAGCGCCTTGCCGCCGCCATGCTCGTCCCGGTCCAGGAATCCGGGCTGATGGTGCACGAACTTCCCGAACGTGCCCTGGCAGAAGTCGGCGTATGCCTTCGTGCGCAGGACGAAGGCATGCCAGAAGTCATCCACGAGCGGAGACGGGCTCAGCGGATCCTCGCTTGCCGCGCTGGCAGCCACGAACGCCAGCATCTGGCTCACACCTCGCAGCGCAGTGTCCTGTGTGATGTGTTCGAACTTGCCCCGCACGTCGGCCGCGATGGTCTCCCGCAACTGTTCGTTGACCAGCGTTCCCGCGTCAATTGCGGGTCGTTCCTGAACGGTTGTCACGTCTTACCTCCTCTGTTGGGTGGTACCGGGACATGAACCCACTCCGCATCTCGCCACTTTGATGGGCTACGGACGATGACCGGAACAGGATCTGAGCGGGCGTCCGCAGGACTTCACTCGGTCTGCTGCCGCCTCTGCTTGCCGTGCCGTCAAGCATCGACGTCGCGGTGATCAGCGGCTAGCGGCCACATGTAGGCCAGCTGTGGGCCAGCATGGGCATATGAGTGGGGAAACCGTAGGCCAGACCATCCGGCGTCTACGTCAACAACGACGCTGGAGCCAGGCCCGTTTAGCACATGAGGCATGCCGTGCGGCTGGTATCCAAGGTGAGCCGCTCGGACGTCAAGAGATCAGCCGGTACGAGAGGGGGAGGCGCTCGCCGCGCGAGTGGCTGCCTTTCATCGCCGCAGCCCTTGGCGTGCCTCCGGAAGTCTTCACGATGCCCACGGTTCCCACGGAACCGCCCCGGCCCACACTGGCCGACTACCTGCCCCCGGGTGATCCGCTGTCTCCCCTGCATGCCCGAGAGGGGCGACGCATCGGGATGGGGACCGTCAGCGACTTGCAACAGCGTGTGCACGCTCTCAGGCTTGCTGACGACGTGATCGCCGGTGGAGATCTGATCCGGCCCGCCCTGCGGGACCTGCGCTCGGCTATCAGGCTGTACCGCGAGACCACCCACAGCGAAGCAGTGGGCTGCAACCTCCTCGCACAGATCGGCGAGTTGGCCCAGATCGCAGGATGGATCGCCAGCGATGCCGGACAGCACGAAGAGGCAGAGACGGTCTACCGTCTTGGAATCAGCGCCGCAAAGCAGGCAGGCAACATGACGCTGGCCGGGAACCTGGGCGGATCACTGGCCTACCAGCTCAGCAACACCGGACGAGAGACCGAAGGACTGAGCCTTGCTCGCGCTGCCCTGGACGGCGCAGGACCGGATGCGCCTCCAAAGGCTCGGGCGCTGTACCTGGACCGCGTGGCGTGGGCAGAGACGAAGATGGGGGCAGAACACGCCCAGAGTGCCATGCGGGCCCTGGGGGAAGCCGGCGAGGCGCTGGCGCAGGACAGCGCCGGGATCGAGTCCCCGGGCTACCTCTATTGGGTGGATTCCGGCGAACTTCAGGTCATGGAGTCCCGTGTCTACACGGAGTTGCGCCGCCCACTTCGCGCCGTCCCACTACTGCGGGACGTCCTGAGCCGGTACGACACGACGCACACACGAGAACTAGCGCTCTACTTGTCTTGGCTTGCCGTTGCCCTGGCGGACGCCAACGAGCCCGAAGAAGCGGCGGCTGTCGCAGAGCGGGTGATCTCCCTCTCCACCGATGTCGCCAGCGATCGGACGGCGAAGCGGGTCCGTATCGTACTGGCCCGGCTTGAGGAGTTCCGCGACGTGCCGGAAGTCCGGGCCGTACTTGGCAGCGCTGCATAAACGCGAAAGCCCCCGCGCCCGTCGACCTGGTGAGGTGACGAGTGCGGGGGTGTGAGTGGTCAGCCGACGAGGACGTTGTTCAGGCGGGCGGCGGCCTTGCCGCCGAACAGGGCGAGACCGCAGTAGAAGTCGATGCGGGTGCGGTAGACGGGCTTGTCGTGAGCCTCGCCCAGGTCTGTTGCCTGGACTCCGCCGTTGGTCAGCCCGGAGACCCCGGCGTCGGCCTCGCCCGTACCGAAGCGGACAGCGTAGATGTCGCCGGTCTGCTTCCCGCCGGTGCCCGTCGTCAGCGGCAGGACGTCGGCCCCATCGAGCTTCTGTCCGGCGTCCAGGAGCGGGATGCCCTTCCACGTGACGGTGCGCTTGCCTGCGATCTCCTCGCGCAGGAGTTCGCCACCGCCGAGTCGGCGGAACCCAGACTCGATCTTGGCTCGGATCGCGGCGTTCATGTACAGCGCGCCGTTGGCGCCGCTGATGCCTCGCACCTGTGCTGCCAGCGCGTCCAGGGCGTCAAAGAAGTCGTGGCCGTTGGCGATCGGCCCTGCTCCCTTTGCGTCCAGCACCTGAGTACCGAACAGCCGCTTGCGCAGGCCGTCGAAGCCCTTCGGGTTGACCTCCACGTCACCGTTGAAGAACTGGTCTGCGAAGTGGACCGAGGCAGCCTTGATCTTGAGTGTGGTCTGAATAGCGCGCTGATCGTTCAGGTCACCACGCGTCTGCACGATGAACTTGTCCACGTCGGCGTCGCCGCCGAGGATGGCCAGGGTTTCGATGCGCTGGTTCAGCGTGCCCGTGCTCTCCGGGTACGCCTCGTTCACAGCCCGGAAGGACACTCCGGGAAGCGTGGACTCCTCGTTGTACTTGAAGGCGTTGCCTGTCACCTGAATCAGCGGCAGCCGATCGAGGATCGGGGATTCCTGCACGAACATTTCAATGACGCCGCGCTGCAACATGTCGGTAGAGAGCTTTGCAGATTCAGCAAGGGTGAGTGCCATAATTTTTCTCCTTTAGGTAGCGCTCATGAATAGCTGTCACGTGAGCGCGTATCATTTCTGACGGTCAGCATGACCCACAGAAGTGCTCAAATGAGCCATGCGAGTTTTTCGCCTCCCTGCCGACTCGGCTCGGGGAGGGCAAGGGGTACCCCCCTGGGGGTAAAACGGACATCACGACCTAATGGGCTTCGCGTTCGCGGCAGCCCAACCGCCAGGCTGATGCTTCGCGGTCTCCCGGTTGTGACACTGAGTACACAGCGGCCGAAGCCTGCTCCACGCATCCGGATCCGCCACACCCTGAGCAATCAACTGCCGCCTACTCAGCGGGAAATGGTCCGGCACCGTGGCCGTACGACCGCACAGCACGCACCACGGATGCGCATACAGGTACCGCTTACGCAGGCGCTGCCACCTGGTCCCGTAGCCCCGCTCCGTGCTCGTCCCGCGCAACTGGTTCGCCTCACGCTCGTGCTGCTCGCAGCGGCCGCCGGCCCGGGTCAGCTCAGGGCACCCGGGGATCGAGCAAGGGGGGCGGGGTCTGCGGGGCATGGGGTACCTCCGAGTAGGGGGCGGGGTTGCATAGGGACGCCCATTGCAGCGGGGGCACTTCGCGGAGTTGATCTGCCTCATCTCTGCCTCATCTCCGTCTCATCTCTGCCTCATTTGCAGTCTGAGGCGCGGAAGCGGAATCGGGAGCTATCGCACTTTTCGGACCGCAACGACGTGCAGAGCGGGAGTGAGATGAGACAGAAATGAGGGCGAGATGGCGTAGAGATGGACAGGGCAAACCCTGCTTACTAGACCGCATGACAGCGAGAACACGCAGCACCAGGCAGCGCCCTGACTTCGAACTCCGCTGCGGCGGACTGCACTTGACCATTCAGCGCGTCCCTGCCTGGCTCGTCACCCTGGTGACCACAGCAGCCGGAACCGGAGCTGGGGCCGCCTGGTGGACGAGCCGGTAACGCAGGACCGATTCCCGCTCGCAGCGACCGCCGGCACGGGTCAGCTCAGGGCGCCCGAGGGTAGAGCAGGGGGGCGGGGCTGAAGTATCGATATAGCGACCCTGTGCGGCCTACGCGCGTACGGCGTCAACTACGTACGAGGGGGGTGCACAAGGGGCTTAGGGGCAACTCCTCTTCCCCACTCGCGTCACCCGTCCCTAGTTTGGGGAGTGACTGTGTGTGCACGATCCACGGACAACACAGGGAGGGTCAGCCATGGAAGCCGACCACAGCACCCCCGCACTAGACATCCGTATCGGCGGATTCCGCATGACCCTTCAGCACATCCCCGTACGGCTTTTGGCGGCCCTGGGAACGTGCAGCGGGTCGGCATTCACGGCGTGGCTCACAACTCGGTGATCGAGCGTCCCGAACTCCGTTGCCGTCTTGAGCCGATGGCAGCCACGACACAGAACGTGCACATTGTCGTCTGTGTCCTCGCCGCCGAGCGACAGGGGCCGCACATGGTCCACGTCCACAGCAGACGCCGGGAACGTGCCCATGCACCAGTCACACCACGCCTGTCCCTTGCGCTCAACGATCCGGCGGAGCCGTGCAGCAGCGTCACGCCGTGCCGCCCGTCGCTTTCCTCGGGACCGTCGAGCCCGAACCGTGGGACGGTCCTGGTACTGGGCATCGTGAACGTCGCAGCGTCCGCGGCGAGTTGCCGTCTCGCTGCACTCTATGCAGTTAGTCATGATTCACCGCCTGGTGCTCGTTGTCGTTGCGTGCTCCCCTGGAGAGGGCGTGCCGTAACCCCGCCCTCTCGGTGCAAGCAGTAGGGACCGGCGAATTCCTACGCCCTTGATGGCGGACGGGCCGATATCTCTCCCGGGTCTAGTGGGGAGCAAGCCTTGCCCGGGGGACCGTCCGGTGATGCGGTGCCGTTTGAGGTACCGATCTCTCTTTATTTGTATTTTTTCTATGTGTTCTAAAAAAGTGGTGTAAACCGTCACTCCATCACCGCTCAGCCCGCTGTAGGGCGGTCCGGAGGGAGCCTCGAGTCGGCGAGGGAAGCCCCCGTGCGCCTGTCTGCGGGCGCGACGAAGCCCCGGACGGGCAAAGGATCGTCCGGGGCGCCCGCAGCCCCCAGGGGCCCCTACGCGGCTGTGGTCACCGTGTCCTGCTGGAGTCGCACGCGGGCGCCGGGTGCGGGGGCGTGCTCGGGGTTGTTCTCGTGCTCGACTTCCGCAGCGATGGTGGCGAGTTCCTCAATAGCGGGGACAAGGTCTCCGGTGATGGTGAACTCAACTCGTCGCAGGTTGAGGGTGCGCCATCCGCCCTTGGTTCCGCGCTTGACTTCCAGCCGGGCCCCGGCGTCGACGAGCATGGCGCGCTTGCCCGCTGTGTCGGCGTCGTTCCAGTCGTCGGCGTAGGTGCGTCCCGTGGGGGTGGCGATGCGGCGGGTCTCGGTCTTCTCCCGTCCCTCCAACTCCGTGATGCGGGCCCGCAGTGCCTTGGCTCGCTTGTTCCACACGGCCATGAGTGCCTTGCTCACGGCATGTTCGGCCTTCTCCTCCATGTGGGCTTCGTACTCGACGAGGGTGGCGTTCAACTCCGGCTCGGGGTCGTACCCGGGTACCTCCCGCACCCGCGTGATCTGCACGGGGCCTGCGTCCTTGAGGAACTGTTCGGTCACGTACTCGTTGACCCAGTCCGCGCGGATGGTCACCGGGGCCGGGCAGTAGGACCCGTCCTTGTACGAGCCGCACCCGTACTTCTCGTTGTGCGCGTTGTAGTACATGCGCCCCCGGCACCCGGAACAGTGGATCACCCGCAACAGCAGGGAAGTTGAGTCCTTGCGCTGCGGAGCACGCTTGGTGCCGGGCTCCGGGGTGAGGAGTGCGCCGATCTGGTCGAACTCCTCGCGGGCGAGGACCGGGGTTTCGGTGGCCATGACGGGGTTGCCCTGCTCGTCGCGGACAGGGGCGCTCTGGTGCATCTTCCAGCCCAGCAGCGATTCCCGCTTGAGCATCTTGACGATGGTGGTCGAACGCCACTGCGCCGGACGCTTCTTCATCGCCCCGGCGGTCTCGGTGTCGGCGGTCTCGTCGGTGTCGTTGCCGTGCTTGAGACGCCTCTTCAGCGCTGCCCAGTGCTCGCGCGGTGTCGGCACCTTCTCAGCGTTGAGGATCTGCGCAACAGCGTGGGGGGTCTTGCCATCCAGGAGCAGGGCAATGATTCGCTCGATCACCTCAACGGCTTCGGGATCGGCGACCAGGGTCCAGCCGGCCCCGCCGTGCTTCTTCGGCATCCGGGCAGGCATGTAGCCGTACGGGGGTGCACCGCCGCCGCGCCACCGCAGGGCCATGGTGCGCATGGCTGCCTGGGCTCCGGTGACGCGTTCTTTGATGTTCTGGGACTCCACCTGCGCCGCGAACGCCAGCATGAGCATCTGGAGTTCGGCCATGGGGTCCATGGGGTTGCGAAAGTCGAAGATCAGCCGCCCCCCGCCGACCCCTTCCGCGAAGGCAAGAACCTTGCGGTGTTCACGGGCCCACTTGGCGAGCTCGTGCATATCGGCCATGGACCGGATGGCACGGTCGAAGCGCCAGAACACCAACGCGTCAAAGGTGTGGGGCAGGGAGAGCCACATGCCCAGCTGTGGCCGGTCGAAGGGGCCGACCTTGGACGCGGACACGTCCAGGTCGACCGCTTCACGAAGGTCGTCACCCTTGCCGAAGTCGATGCCGAGGGCAGCGGCGGCGATGTTGTCGGCTTCGCGCTGCCGCTCGGGGCTGGTGGTTTCGTCGGTCAGGACCGACAGACGGATACACCGCACGCCCCGCAGGGTCTCGGTGGGCACTGCTCCCGCGAGCGTCGCTGAGGCTGATCTCTGTTCTTCCACGCCCGTCGTAGGGACGGATAGATTCCCGCCGGGAACGAGTCGGGGACCTGCTACACCGTGCTTTTCCATACCTCCTGTGGGGAGCAAACCTTGCCGACGTGCCCTGACCTGCGAAGATGCCACCATGGGCCGACCACTCCAGAACTACAACTCTGGAGCATCGGGATTCGCCGTTTCTCGGGGCTCCGCCCCGAAAAGGGGGTCTGGGGGCGAAGCCCCCTGGGGGCACCTCCCAGCGTCAGCTGGGGGGAGAAACGGCGAAAGGGCGGGACCGGGGCACCCCCTACACCGCCCCCACCCCCACCGCCCCCCGGTGATCGAACGCGATCAACGGATCGCCCGTCAGCGGGTGTTCCACCACCGCCGCCCGCACCCCGAACACCTCCGCCAGGAGTTCCGGCGTCAGCACCTCGCGCGGCGTCCCCGACGCCACCACCGCACCGTCGTGCAGCACGTGCAGCCGGTCGCACACCGAGGCCGCCGCGTTGAGGTCGTGCAGGGCGAGCAGCGTCGTGCGGCGCTGCTCGCGCAGCAGGGTCAGGAGTTCCACCTGGTGGCGCACGTCCAGGTGGTTCGTCGGCTCGTCCAGGACCAGGACCTGCGGGTCCTGGGCCAGGGCCCTCGCCAGCAGCACCCGTTGGCGTTCGCCCCCCGACAGGGCCGAGAAGCGGCGGCGGCCGGTGCCGCTCATGCCGACGCGGGACAGGGCCGCCGCCACCGTGTCGGTGTCCGTGCGGTCCTCGCCGGAGAACGCGCGCTTGTAGGGGGTGCGGCCCATGGCGACGACCTCGTGGACGGACAGTTCGAAGTCGGTTCCGCGTTCCTGCGGCAGCGCCGCCACCCGGCGGGCGGACTCGACGGCCGTCAGGGTGCGTACGTCCGTGCCGCCCACCAGCACTCGGCCCGCCTGCGGGCGCAGGTGGCGGTAGACGGTGCGCAGGACCGTCGACTTGCCGCTGCCGTTGGGGCCGATCAGGCCGGCGATCTCGCCGTCCTCGGCGACGATGTGCACACCGGAGACCACCGTCCGCCCGGACAGGGCCACTTCCAGGTCCTCCACGGAGATCCTCATCCGGATCAGCCCCGTTCCAGGCGTCGGTCCAGCAGATACAGCAGCGTCGGCGCGCCGATCAGCGCGGTGACCACGCCCACCGGCAACTCCTGGTCGGGCAGGGCGGTCCGGGCGATCAGGTCGACGACCGTCAGCAGGACCGCGCCGAACAGGGCCGAGACCGGCAGCAGGCGGCGGTGGTCGCCGCCCACCACCATCCGGCAGGCGTGCGGGACCATCAGGCCCACGAAGCCGATCGCCCCGGATACGGACACCAGCACGCCCGTCAGCACGCTCGTCACGACGAAGAGTTCGCGCCGCAGCCGGGTGACGTCCACGCCGAGGCTGGCCGCCGTCTCGTCGCCCATCAGCAGCGCGTTGAGCGCCCGGGCGCGGGCCAGCAGGGCGGCAAGTCCCAGCAGGACGGCCGCCGTCGGGGCGGCGAGCGTCGTCCACTGCGCCCCGCCGAGCGAGCCCATCAGCCAGAACAGCACGCCGTGCGTCTGCTGGTCGTCCCCGGCCTGGAGCACCAGGTAGTGGGTGAAACCGGACAGGAACTGCCCGATCCCCACCCCCGCGAGCACCAGCCGCAACGGCCGGAACCCTCCCCCACGCCGGGCGAACGTCCACACCAGCGCGAAGGAGGCGAGCGCCCCGGCGAACGCGGCCGAGGACAGGCCCAGTCCGAGCGCGCCGCCCGCGCCCGCCCCCAGCACGATCGCCGAGACCGCGCCCAGCGACGCGCCGCTGGAGATGCCCAGCAGGTACGGGTCCGCGAGCGGGTTGCGGACCAGGGCCTGGACCGCCGTGCCGACCAGGCCGAGGCCCGCCCCCACGACGGCCGCCAGCAGGGCGCGCGGCACCCGCAGCCGCCACACGATCAGGTCCTGCGTGCCCGGCGCCGGGGCCTGCCCCGAGATGCCGCGCTCCACCGCCGACCACACCTCGCCGAGCGGCACCCGGGTCGAGCCCAGGCACACCGAGGCGGTCAGCGCCACCAACAGGAGGACGCCCAGGGCGATGCCGATCCAGCCGGCCCGTACCCCCGCACCCCGCTCACGGCCCTCCGCGGCGGCCGGGGCCACGGCCGTCACCTACTTGACCTTTTCCGGGTACAGGGTGTGGGCGATCTCCTGGACGGTGTCCGCGCTGCGCACCCCGCCGATGGTCGTGCGCTCGGAGGCGATGCGCAGGAAGTGGCCCTCCTGCACGGCCTTGAGGTCCTTGGTGGCCGGGAAGGACTTCAGGAAGTCGGCGGCCTCGTCGAAGGCCTTGCGGTTGGCCTCCTCGCTGCCGCGGTTGCGCACGGCGAGCTGGATCCAGTCGGGGTTCTTGGCGACGACGTCCTCCCAGCCGACGGGCTTGAAGTCGCCGTCGCAGCCGTCGAAGACGTTGCGCGCACCGGCCTGGGTGATCACGGCGTTGGCGACCTGCCGGTTGCAGACGGCCATGGGCTGCTTGGTGCCGGCGTCGTAGTCGAAGAGGAAGTAGGTGGGCCGCTTGTCCTGCGGGACGTCCTTGAGCGCGCCCTGCACCGCACCGGTCTTCTTCCGCATGGACGCGACGAGTTCGGCGGCGCGCGCCGAGGTGCCGGTGACCTTGCCGAGCTCCTCGATGTCGGCCTCGATGCCCGACAGGTCGGTGCGAGGGGACTTGCTCATGGCCGCGCACGCCGAGGACTTCAGGAAGACGTGCTTGATGCCCGCGGCCTTGAACTCCTCGGCCGTGGGGGCGTCGCCCATCTTCCCCATGTTCTTCATGGAGGAGAAGGAGTCGAGGTAGAGGTCCGCGCCCGAACCCAGCAGCTTCTCCTTGGGGATCACCGTCTTGCCGAGCACCGGGACCTTCGCCGCCTGCTCCGCGTACTGCTGCGGCATGGCGCCGTTGCCGGGCGGGAAGCCCGTGCCGGCGGCCTTGTCGCCCGCGCCCAGCCACATCAGCAGCTCCAGGCCGGAGGCGTTGCTGGTGACGATGCGCTTCGGCGCCGCGTCGAAGGTGGTCTTCGCGCCCATGCAGTCGGTCACGCTGACGGGGAAGCCGGTTGCGGCGGCGGACGCGCCCGCGTCGTCCTTCTTCTCCGCATTGCCGCCACCACCGCCGCAGGCCGTCGCCGACAGGGCCACCGCGGCCAGCACACCGCTCCACGCACGAGCGCGCATCAGAAAACTCTCCAGGGTTCGACAAGTCCGACGTACAGACGGGCCCGCCGGAGCAGGCCCGGATCAGGTAGTCGGACGGAATGCCCGACCGGTTCCCGGACGTCGTGAAGAAGTGCGGCATACGCTGCAATCCAGGTCGGACGGTTCGAGCGAAGGAGACGAGCGGCATGGCGGAGCAGCTGGAGGAGATGCCCACCGACTGGCAGCGTGCCCTCGCGATCGTCGCGCACCCCGACGACCTCGAGTACGGCGCCTCCGCCGCCGTCGCCACCTGGACCGACGCCGGGCGCGCGTGCGTCTATGTGCTGGCCTCCTCCGGCGAGGCGGGCATCGACACCCTGGCCCCCGCCGAGGCCGCCCCGCTGCGCGAGCGCGAACAGCGGGCGAGCGCCGCGGCCGTCGGGGTGCAGGAGGTGGAGTTCCTCGGCCACCCCGACGGCGTCATCGAGTACGGCACCGCGCTGCGCCGCGACATCGCCGCCGCCATCCGGCGCCACCGCCCCGACCTCGTCCTCACCCTCAACCACCACGACACCTGGGGCGGCACCTACTGGAACACCCCCGACCACCGCAACGTCGGGCGGGCCGCGCTGGACGCCGTCGCCGACGCCGGCAACCGGTGGATCTTCCCCGACCTCGACGGGAACGGCCTCCAGCCGTGGAACGGGGTGCGCTACGTGGCCGTGGCGGGCTCCCCGCAGCCGACCCACGCGGTCGACGCGAGCGCGGGGTTCGAGCGCGCGGTGCAGTCCCTGCTCTGTCACCGCACCTACATCGAGGCGCTCACCGAGGACGAACCGGAGGGCTACTGCCGGTCCTTCCTGGAGAGCGCCATGGCCCGCACCGCCGAGCGGTTCGGCGGCCGCCCCGCCGTGGCGTTCGAACTGTTCACGCGCTGACCTCCGCCGACGCCCGTTCCATCACCAGCACGGCCACGTCGTCCTGCAGCCGCCCGCCGGTGTGCGCGGCGAGGTCGGCGTGCAGCCGGGCCAGCAGCTCGGAGGTCGGCAGCGCGGCCCAGGCGGTGAGCCGTTCGGCGAGCGGGTAGAAGGCGCCGTCCGGCGCCCGCGCCTCGGTCACCCCGTCGGTGCAGGCCAGCAGCCGGGCCGTTGACGGCAGCGTCACGCGCTGGGCCGTGCGGGGCGCCGCCACCAGGTGCCCCAGCCCCAGCGGCAGGCCGGGTTCCAGCGGCTCCAGTTCGCGCACGCCGCCGTCCGGGCCGAGCAGGAACGGGGCGAGGTGACCGCAGTCCACGAGCACCAGGTGGATCCGGTCGTCCGCCCCGGCCGACGCGGCCCCCTCCGGCTCCTTCGCCTCCTCCGGCTCCTCCGCGCCGAGGACCAGGGCCGTCACGAACTCCTCCGACGCCCGCATCCGCACCTCCTCCGGCCGGATGCGGGCGTCCGGCTGCGACCGCGCCTGGTACTCGGCCGACCGGTGGTAGCGCTGGAGCCCCTGCTCCATCGCCTCCACCCCGCTGACCAGGTCCCGCCGGTGGTACGCCGCCTCCCGGAAGGCGGTGAGCACCGCGGCCCCCGCGCCCAGGGTGCCGAGCCCCTTGCCCCGGACGTCGCCGATGAGCACCCGGGTGCCGTACGGGGTGTCGACGACCTCGTAGATGTCGCCCCCGATCAGCGCCTCCCGCTGCGAGGACACGTAGAAGCCGTCCACCAGCACGCCGTGCGTGCGCAGCGGAAGCGGCCGCAGCAGGGCCCGTTGGGCGGCCTCGCCGGTGGCCCGGACGCGCTCCAGCAGCTCGTCCTCGTCCCGCCGCAGCCGGGCCACGGCGACGGCCGCGCCGACCATGAGGACGTTGCCGAGGACCGCCCCGATGCGGTCGACCAGCGTCACCTCGGAGGGCAGCATCACCCCGTGCCGGGTCACCATCAGGACGAAGTCGACGGCCCCCACGAACAGCGTCTGGCGGTACGTGCACAGCACCGCCGCCAACACCGGTGCCAGGGCGGCGTAGACGTCCAGCCGCAGGGCCGCCCGGGTCGCCAGGTCGATCCAGACGACGGCGGTGAGGTAGCCCAGGACCAGCGCGAAGGGCAGTCCGCGCGACAGCGAGCGCACCGGGGCAGACCTCCGCGGACAGGGACGGACCGACCCGTTCAGCCTTCCACGGGCGGTCCGGCCCGGCCACCGGTCAGATCTTGCGGTAGGCGCGGGCGTCCTCGGCCGCCGCGAGGACGGCGGCGAGACCGCCGCCCGCCGACGCGGTGACCACGGCCGCCACCGCGCCCTCGACGAAGGGGGCGTCCGCGATGCGCATGCCCGCGGCCGCGATGCCGCTCTCGGCCAGCAGGGCCTTGACGGTGAGGACCGCGCTGCCCATGTCGCACACCGCCACCACGCCCGCGCCCTCGTCGACGGTCCGCACCGCCTGCCGGACCAGCTCGGCGCTGGTGCCGACGGAGCCGTCCGGCAGACCGCCGGCCACCGCCACCGCGGCCGGGTCGCCCGAACCCACCAGGGCGCGGGCGAGGGCGGCCGTCGCGGTGGCCACCTCGCGGCTGTGCGAGACGAGCACGGTGCCGACGCGCCCGGCGGGCGGCTGCCGTTCCGGTGCCGGCTCCGGCTCCGCGGCGGCGGGGACCTCCGCCGCGCACAGCTCCGGGTCCGTCGCCTCGTACAGCGCGGTGAGCAGCAGGGCGGAGGAGGCGGCGCCCGGGTCCAGGTGACCGATGCTGCGCTCGCCCAGGTAGCTGGCGCGCCCGCGCCGCGCCTGCAGCGGAACGGTCGCCTCGGCGCCGTCGCGGGCCGCCCGGGCGGCCGCTTCCAGCGCGCCCGCGGGATCGGCGTCCTGTTCCAGCGCCTCGGTGTAGGCGTCGACGGCCGGCTGCAGGGCGTCGACCATGGTCTTGTCGCCCGGCGCGGAGTCGCCGAGCCGCCGCACGCTCGCCACGGCCGCGGCCAGCGCCCGGCCGAGGGCCTCCGGCGCGACGACGGGGTCCTCGCCGAGGACCTTGCCCATGCGGCGCAGCACCGTTCCGTAGAGCGGTCCGGAGGCGCCGCCGACGGTGTTGGTGAGGTGCACACCGGCCGCGGTGAGCAGGGCGCCGGGGGTGGCCGGGGGATCGGCGGCGAGGGCCTGGGCGGCGGAGGTGAAGCCGCGCTTGAGGTTGACCCCGTGGTCGGCGTCGCCGATGGCGGCGTCGAGCTCGGTGAGGCGGGCGGACTCGGCGGTGATGACGCGGGTGGCGCGGTCGAGGAACCGGCGGAAGAAGGCCAGGTCGAGCGTGACGGTCATGGGGTTCAGGGTAGGGGGTGCCCCGGTCCCGCCCTCAGACCGTCAGCCGCAACCCGTCCGCCACGATCAGATCCGCCGTCACCAGGGCCTGTTCCGCCGTCACCCGTGTCATGAAGACGAACGGCGGTATCACCGGTGGCACCGGCAGCCCGTCCGGGGAGAACGTGACGCACAGCAGCCCCTCCAGGCAGCCGCTGAAGCGCGTGAGGTAGAGCGTCACATGGCCGCTGAGGTCCAGTTTCCCGGCGGTCAGGGCGAGTTCGGGGTTTCCCTTGTCCCGTGTGGTCATGCGGTAGTCGGTCAGCGAGGCGGCCCCCATCGTCAGCATCATGACCTTCACCGGGCCCTCGGCCGTGGGCAGTTGCCCGACCCCTGCGAAGGCGAACCCGTGGGGCGCGAAGCGCGTCGTGGTGACGGCTGCCGGTACCGCCGCTGCGCGCAGGCCCTGCGGCGCGGCCTCCGCGCGGCCGGTCCCGGCAGGGACGAGGGCCGCGAGCAGGGCCAACGGCAGCAGCACGGCCAGCCCCTTGGAGCCGCCGGAACCGCCGGAGGCACCCGGCGTCCAGCCGAACCCCATCGCGCTGCCCGCGATCCCCAGCAGCATCCCGACCAGGAAGCCCCCGAGGTTCGTCGCGGCGAACGAAAGCACCGACAGGATCAGCGCGTTGATGCTCACGTAGTGCCGGGCCGACGGCAGCCACCACAGGAACTGGCCCGCGGCGATCAGCGCCAGCCCGATCCCGATCGCGGCCAGGCCGCCCAGGCCCAGGCTCACCAGCACCGTCAGCGGCGACAGCGGGACCACCAGCAGTTCCGTCCCGCCGAGCATCAGCAGCAGCCCGGCCCAGAAGGGCCGGGTCCGCCGCCAGGACCGGAACGCGGCGCGGGCGTCCGGCCTCAGAAGCACTGCTTGCCGTCCAGACCGACCGCGAGCCGCAGGCCCTTGAGGCGGAAGTTGCCGCCGGTCGCCGACCAGGCGTGCGAGCGCACCCCGGCCACGGTGATGTCCCCGGCCTGCAGGCCGAACTTCCCCGGTTCGCCCTTGGCGTCCGGGACCTGGTCCAGGGTGGAGGCGTCGCGGCCGATCTGCGCGGTCCCGAAGCGGGCGTCGCCGACGAGGTCCTCGCCGTCGATGACGAGGCTGCTCGCCGTCACCTCCCCGGCGTCGCCGCCCGCGGTGAGCCGGAAGGTGACCTTGCCCAGCGGCGTGTCCACGGCTGCCGACTGGCAGATGTCGCTCAGCGTCGCGTCCCCGATGCCCAGCAGGGCGACCGGGTGTCCCGTGTCGTCCACGGCGTGGTCGGTCTGGACGTACGAGGCCAGGCCCTTGCTCGTCAGCTTCCCGGACGAGACCTGGAAGTTGGTCCCGGAGACCGCGAACGAGGCGGCGAGGGCTCCTTGGGCCATCACCATGCCCATCGCCGCCACCGCGGCCAGCGCGGGGACGGTGACAACGGCGGTCTTCTTCCAGGCCGTTCGGCCCTCGGGCAGACGTCGGTCGGATCCGCTCACTGCTTCCTCCCGCAGGGAGTGAGTGGTGGGGCTCTCTGTCATACTTGCGGACGTCCGGTGCTTGGGAGACTAGGGCCGAATTTGAATAATAGTCAACAGCACGGTACGGGCCGTTCCCGTTCGCGGCGTGCCGAACTCATCGCCATCGGGCGGAAGTTGTTCGCCGACACGTCCTACGACGCCCTGTCGGTGGACGACATCGCCCGGCACGCGGGCGTCGCCAAGGGCCTGATCTACTATTACTTCAAGAACAAGCGCGGCTACTACCTGGCGATCATCGAGGACTCGGTCGCCGAGCTCGTGGTGCGTGCGGCGTCCACCCACGACCTGCCGCCCGCCGAGCGCGTGCAGCGCACGGTGGACGGGTACCTGCGCTACGCCCAGCACCACCAGGCCGCCTACCGGGCGATCGTCACGGGCGGCGTCGGCTTCGACGCCGAGGTGCTCGCGCTGCGCGAAGGCGTCCGCGAGCAACTGGTGCTCGCCATCGCCCGCGGCGCCTGGGGCCGCGGCGACGTCCCCCTTGTCGCCCGCACCGCACTGATCGGCTGGCTCGCCGGCGTCGAGGGCGTCACCCTGGACTGGCTGAACCACCAGGGGCTGCCGCGCGAGGTGGTGTGCTCGCTGTTGGTGCGAGGGCTGGGGGACACGCTGCGGATGATCGAGGACTACGTGCCGGAGTGCCCGGCGCCGGCACGGAGCGAGCCGTGAGGGCGCCGGGCGCGTCGTTCTGCCGCGTCAGGTGATGGAGCGGACCAGTTCGCCGTCCGACGTGTCGCCGCTCAGCTCCCAGAAGAACGTTCCGCCCAGGCCCTGTTGGTCCTTGTAGGCCATCTTCCCGGCGATCGTCGACGGGGTGTCGTAGCTCCACCAGTCGCTGCCGCAGGACGCGTAGGCGGTGCCGGCCACCGTGCCGTTGGCGGGGCACTTGGTCTTGAGGACCTTGTAGTCCTCGATGCCCTGCTCGTAGGTGCCCGCGGCGGGGCCCGTCGCGGTGCCGCCGGGCGCGGACCGGCCGACCCCGGTCCAGCCGCGGCCGTAGAAGCCGATGCCCAGCAGGAGCTTGTTCGCCGGTACGCCCAGGGACTTGAGCTTCTGGATGGCGGCGTCGCTGTGGAAGCCGGGCTTGGGTATGCCGTCGTAGGAGGTGAGCGGCGAGTGCGGGGCCGTGGGGCCCTTGGCGTCCCAGGCGCCGAAGTAGTCGTAGGTCATGGGGTTGTACCAGTCGACGTAGCGGGCGGCGCCCGCGTAGTCCGCGGCCTCCAGCTTGCCGCCCGGCGAGCCGTCCGCGGTGATGGCGGCGGTGACCAGGCTGCTGCCGCCGAACCGGGCGCGCAGCGCGGCCATCAGGTTGCGGAAGGCGTCGCTCCCGCCGGTGTCACAGGTCAGGCCGCAGGCGTTGGGGTACTCCCAGTCGATGTCGATGCCGTCGAACACCCCTGCCCAGCGCGGGTCGTTGACGAGGTTGTAACAGGAGTCGGCGAAGGCCGCCGGGTCCTTGGCGGCGTCGCCGAAGCCGCCGGACCAGGTCCAGCCGCCGAAGGACCACAGGACCTTCAGGCCCGGGTGGAGCTGTTTGAGCTTGCGCAGCTGGTTGAAGCTGCCGCGCAGCGCGCCGGCGTCCCAGGTGTCGGCCTTGCCGTCGACGCTGCCCGCCGCGTCGTAGGCCTTGTCGTAGTCGGCGTAGGCGTCGCCGATGGCGCACTTGCCGCCCGTGACGTTGCCGAAGGCGTAGTTGATGTGGGTCAGTCTGTTCGCGGCGCCGGACGTCTCGATGTTCTTGACGTGGTAATTGCGGCCGTAGACGCCCCAGTCGGTGAAGTATCCGACGACCTTGTGCCCGGCGCCCGCGTCGCCGGGACCGGAGTCGTCGGCGCCGGCGGGAGCGGCGGTGAGGGCGGTGACGAGCAGGGCCGCGACGGCGGTGAGGGCGGCCGCGGGTCCGTACGGTCGGTGCATGGGTTCTCCTCGGTGGGGTGGGAGATCAAGCGCTGGGAGACCGTAGAAGGACTAGACCAGTTGGGTCAATGGTTCGGACCAAATCGAAGGTGACACCCGGGGAGAGCTCGTCACGATCCGTCAACCCGTGACGCAGAGCCCCTGATCGGGCATACTCCGAAGCGCCACAGCCGCAGGTCACGACCAGTCCGAGACCCGGCCGCGTGATCGTCGACTGGGCACCCACGGTGACGGCGCCGCCACCCTTGCGCGCCGTCCGCCGCAGCGCCCTGACAGGGAGGAGAGCGCCCCCATGACCGACCACGGCCCGCAGCCGGTGGAGCGTCAGCTGCCCACCGAGGAGGCCCGCGATCTGATCGCACTCGTGCGCGAGCTCGTTCAGCGGGAGATCAAGCCCCGCGCCGCCGAGGAGGAGGACGCCGGGCAGTTCCCGCGCGAGGTCTTCCGGCTGCTCTCCGCCTCGGGGCTGCTCGCCCTGCCGTACGCCGAGGAGTTCGGCGGCGGCGCCCAGCCGTACGAGGTCTACCTGCAGGTCCTGGAGGAGCTCGCGGCCGCCCGGCTCACCGTGGGCCTCGGCGTCAGCGTGCATACCCTCGCCTGTCATGCCCTCGCCGGGTACGGCACGAAGGAGCAGCAGGCGGAGCACCTGCCGGCCATGCTGGGCGGCGGCCTGCTCGGCGCGTACTGCCTCTCCGAGCCGTCCTCCGGCTCCGACGCGGCCTCCCTGCGCACCCGCGCCACCCGCGACGGCGACACGTGGACCATCGAGGGCACCAAGGCCTGGATCACCCACGGCGGCATCGCGGACTTCTGCACCGTCCTCGCCCGCACCGGCGGCGAAGGCGCCCACGGCATCACGGCGTTCCTCGTGCCGGGCGACGCACCGGGCCTCACCGCGGCGGCGCCCGAGCGCAAGATGGGGATGAAGGGCTCGCCCACGGCGCAGCTGCACTTCGACGGGGTGCGCGTCCCCGACGCGCGCCGCATCGGCGACGAGGGCCAGGGCTTCGCCATCGCCCTCTCCGCCCTCGACTCCGGCCGGCTCGGCATCGCCGCCTGCGCCGTGGGCGTGGCCCAGGCGGCCCTGGACGAGGCCCTGGCCTTCGTCGAGCAGCGCCGCCAGTTCGGCCGGCCGCTCGCCGACTTCCAGGGGCTGCGCTTCATGCTCGCCGACATGGCCACGCAGATCGAGGCGGGCCGTTCCCTCTACCTGGCCGCGGCGCGGCTGCGGGACCAGGGGCTGCCGTTCTCCAAGCAGGCCGCCATGGCGAAGCTGTTCTGCACCGACGCCGCGATGCAGGTCACCACGGACGCGGTGCAGCTGATGGGCGGTTACGGGTACACCGCGGACTTCCCGGCGGAGCGGTACATGCGGGAGGCCAAGGTGTTGCAGATCGTCGAGGGCACCAACCAGATCCAGCGGATGGTGGTCGCCCGGTACCTGGCCGGGCCGGAGTCGCGGTAGTGCCCCGAAGGGGCGCGGGGCTGTTCACATATGCGGCTCCGCCGCGTGGGCGCGACCAGCCACCGACGGCCTGCAGCCGACGCACCACCCCGGGGGTCCGGGGCGAAGCCCCGAGAACGTCAACTGCGGGAGCGTCGTGGCTGATCGCGCAGTTCCCCGCGCCCCTGATGGGGCGCCCCCTTCGGGGCGCCCGGCCCCTAGCGGACGCGCAGCGGACGCGAGCCCGGTCCGCCGATGTGCGAGAACGGCTGGGTGCGCCAGTCCAGACTCTCCGGCAGCGTCAGCAGGAGCGCGGTGTCGAGCCCCTGCGCCTCCGCCGCGTCGTCCGCCGGGCCGGCCTCGTCCGCGCTGCTGCCCGAGCCCGGGCAGACCGTGAGCCCGAAGGGGTTCCACGGGGACGGGCACAGGGCGTGCTCGGGAAGCACCTCCTCGTCGGGGAGCAGCGCGATCGGCCGGGCGCAGTCCGGGCAGACGACCCGGAACATCTCGGTGATCTCGTAGCCCTCGTACGGGCCGCCGTCGCTCTCGTGATCGGTGCGTTCCAGGCTGGGCATAGTCTTTCTCCCCCTCAGCTGTCCGGCCGGACCCCGTCTCGGCCACAGCAAGCACTTCCCTGGTGGCGGGGCCGGTAATCGCCCGGCCCGGGAGGACACGGGTGCATGCCTGTGGTGTTCATCACATACTTTGTGCGCCAGAGGTGCAGCCGACTGTGCCGGGCGCGCGCGGACCCAGTAGGTTGATCCGCGTGGAGGAGTTGGACAGAGAGATCGTGGAACTGCTCGTCAAGGACGGGCGGATGAGCTACACCGACCTGGGCAAGGCCACCGGCCTGTCCACCTCGGCGGTGCACCAGCGCGTACGGCGCCTCGAACAGCGCGGCGTGATCCGCGGCTATGCGGCCGTGGTCGACCCCGAGGCGGTCGGGCTGCCGCTCACCGCGTTCATCTCGGTGAAGCCCTTCGATCCCAGCGCTCCCGACGACATCGCGGACCGGCTGGCCGAGATCCCCGAGATCGAGGCCTGCCACAGCGTGGCCGGGGACGAGAACTACATCCTCAAGGTGCGGGTGGCGACCCCGCTGGAGCTGGAGCACCTGCTGGCCCGGATCCGCTCGCTGGCCGGGGTCTCCACGCGGACGACCATCGTCCTGTCGACCCCGTACGAGGCACGGCCGCCGCGGGTGGGGTAGGAGCCCCGGGGCAGAATGGCCCCCATGAGCCAGCCCACCGAACCGCTTCGCACCGTTCTCCTGCGCAACGGCACCGTGCACAGTCCCGCCGACCCGTTCGCGACGGCGATGGTGGTGGAGCACGGCAGCGTGGCCTGGGTCGGCTCCGAAGGGGCCGCCGACTCCTTCGCCGACGGGGTGGACGAGGTCGTCGACCTCGACGGCGCGCTCGTCACGCCCGCGTTCACCGATGCGCACGTGCACACCACCGCCACCGGCCTCGCGCTCACCGGCCTCGACCTCACCGGCGCCCGGACCCTCGGCGAGGCGCTCGGCCGGGTGCGGGCGCACGCCGCCGCGCGCCCCGCGGACCGGGTGCTGCTCGGGCACGGGTGGGACGCCAGCCGCTGGCCCGAGCAGCGGCCCCCGTCCCGCCGGGAGCTCGACGAGGCGACCGGCGGGCGTCCCCTCTACCTGACCCGCGCCGACGTGCACTCCGCCGTCGTCACCACGGCCCTGCTCGACCTCGTCCCGCAGGTCGCCGCCGGTGACGGCGCCCCGCTGACCGGCGACGACCACCACGCCGTGCGCGCCGCCGCGCTCGGCAGCATCGGCGCCGCCCAGCGCACCGAACTGCAGCGCGCAGCGCTGGCCCGCGCGGCCGCGCTCGGCATCGGCTCCGTCCACGAGTGCGCCGGGCCGCAGATCTCCAGCGCCGAGGACCTCACCGGGCTGCTGCGGCTGGCGGCCGGGGAGCCGGGCCCGCGCGTCACCGGCTACTGGGCCGAGGCCCTCGCCTCCGCCGCGGACGCGGAGCGGATCCGGGAACTCGGCGCGGCCGGCGCCGCCGGCGACCTCTTCGTCGACGGCTCGCTCGGCTCGCACACCGCCTGCCTGCACGCCCCCTACGCCGACGCGCCCGCGCCCGGCCACACCGGCACCGCGCACCTGGACGCCGCGGCCGTCGCCGCCCACGTCGCCGCCTGCACCGAGGCCGGCATCCAGGCGGGCTTCCACGCGATCGGCGACGCCGCGCTCACCGCCGTCGTCGAGGGCGTGCGGGCCGCCGCCGACAAGGTCGGCCTCGCGGCCGTCCGCGCCGCCCGGCACCGGGTCGAGCACGCCGAGATGCTCACCCCCGAACACATCGCCGCCTTCGCCGAGTTCGCCCTCACCGCCTCCGTGCAGCCGGCTTTCGACGCCGCCTGGGGCGGCGAGGAGGGCATGTACGCGCAGCGGCTGGGCCGCGAGCGGGCCCGCACGCTCAACCCGTACGCCGCGCTGCTGCGCGCCGGGGTGCCCCTGGCGCTGGGTTCCGACAGCCCCGTCACCCCGCTCGACCCGTGGGGCACCGTCCGGGCCGCCGCCTTCCACCGCACCCCCGAGCACCGCGTCTCGGTCCGGGCCGCCTTCACCGCGCACACCCGCGGCGGCTGGCGGGCGATCGGCCGCGACGACGCGGGCGTGCTGGTGCCGGGGGCGCCCGCCGACTACGCGGTGTGGGAGACGGGCGAGCTGCTGGTACAGGTCCCGGACACCCGGGTGGCCAACTGGTCCACCGACCCGCGCTCGGGCACACCCGGCCTGCCGGACCTCACTCCGGGCGCCCCGCTGCCGGTGTGCTTGCGCACGGTTGTCGGGGGCAGGGTCGTCCACGAGGGACGGGTTTAGCGGACCTTCACGCCCCGAAGGGGCGCGGGGCTGTTCACATGTGCGGCTCCGCCGCGTGGGCGCGACCAGCCACCGACGGCCTGCAGCCGACGCACCGCCCCAGGGGTCCGGGGCGAAGCCCCGGTACGTCGACTGCGGGAGCGTCGTGGCTGATCGCGCAGTTCCCCGCGCCCCTTACTGGGCGCCCCCCGCGCCCGAACGAGTGATGCGGAGATCATCACGTACCGCCGAACGACGTGCCGTCGGCCTGTCGCGCCGGCGCCCCATCTGCCGTACTGACCTGCTGATTTGAGGAAGCCACGCAGGTCGCGAGGGTGTTGACACGGTGCGGGCGGCGGCCGGTAGGTTCTGCCGAGTCCACCACAGGACGTCCGGCCGGCAGACTCCGCGCAGTCGTCGCCGTCCGCTGGGCCATGGGGCGGGATGCCGGTCAGGCACCCCGCCACTGGGAGCCAGGTCCAGCGTGCGGGGGCGAGGGAAGGTTCCGCCCGTCCGGCAGGTGCGACCCGGGTGGGGCCCGGACGTTCAGTAGACAACGGCTCTCGGCCGCCGCAGCCAGCGGGTGCCCGGGCCGGCCCGAAGGACGCCGGGCCCCCCTTCAGCGGCTTCGGGTACGGTCGGCTTCTGCACCCCGAAGCTGTCAGGAAGGCGCGACCGTGCCCGCGGGCCCCGAAATCTCTCCCGAAGCCACGGTGACCGATGCCGCACCGGCACCGGACACCACCGCCCCGGCGCGCCCCGGCCGGGGCGCGCGCCTGGCCCGGCTCGCCCGCCGCGAGGCCCCCCGCACGGGCCTGGCGGCCGCCGCCGGGCTGGCCCTGGCCGCGGCCTTCCCGCCGTACGACGTGTGGCCGCTGTCCGTCGTCGCCGTCGCGGCGCTCGCGCTGCTCACCCGGGGGCGCACGGCCCGCCAGGGGGCGTGGACGGGCTTCGCCTTCGCCTTCCCCTTCTTCTTCTGCCTGCTGCGCTGGCTGCACGTCGTCGGCTACGACGCCGTGACGGGCCTGTCGCTGGTCGAGGCGCTCTTCGTCGCCGCGCTCGGCGCCGGGCTCGCGCTGACCTCGCGGCTGCCCGCCTGGCCGCTGTGGGGCGCCTGCCTGTGGATCGCGCAGGAGTGGGCCCGGGACCGGGTGCCGTTCGGCGGCTTCCCCTGGGGCCGGCTCGCCTTCGCCAACACCGGCTCACCCTTCACGCCCCTGGCGGCGCTCGGCGGGGCGCCCCTGGTGACCTTCGCCGTCGCGCTCGCGGGCGGGCTGCTGGCGTACGCCGCTGCCGCTCTCTGGCGGGCGCGCGGCGCGGGGCGGAGGCTGCGGGCCCTGCTGCCCGCCGTGGAGGCCGCCGCCCTGGCGGTGGCCGTCGCCGTCGCGGGGTACGCCGTGCCGGTGCCCACGAAGGCCGACGGCACGGTGGACATCGCCATCGTGCAGGGCAACGTGGAGAAGCCCGGCATGGACTTCCTCGGCCGCCCGCTGATGGTCCTCGACAACCACGTCTCCGCCACGCTCCAGCTGGCCGCCGACATCAAGGCGGGGAAGGTGAAGAAGCCCGACCTCGTCATCTGGCCGGAGAACTCCTCGGACCTGGACCCCTTCCAGTACCAGGAGGCCTACGACCGCATCGACTCGGCCGTGCGGTCGGTCGGCGTGCCCGTCCTCGTCGGCGCCCTCGTCGACCACCCGGGCAAGCCGGGCTACATCGACAACAAGGGCATCGTCTGGGACCCGCAGACCGGCCCCGGGGCCTCGTACGCCAAGCAGCACCCGGTGCCGTTCGGCGAGTACGTGCCGTTCCGGGCCGAGCTCAGCCAGGTCATCACCCGGCTCCAGCGGGTGCCCCGCGACTTCTACCCCGGCGACCACACGGGCGTGATGCAGGTCGGCCCGGCCCGGCTCGGGGACGTCATCTGCTTCGAGGTGGCCTACGACGAGATCGTGCACGACACCGTCACGGCCGGCGCCCGGGCACTCGTCGTCCAGACCAACAACGCCACCTACGGCCGCACCGGCCAGCCCGAGCAGCAGCTGGCGATGTCCCGGCTGCGGGCCGTCGAGCACGGCCGGGCCGTGGTGACCGCCGCGACCAGCGGCATCAGCGCCGTCGTGGCCCCGGACGGCCGGGTGCTGCAGCGCAGCAAAGAGTTCACCCGGGACGTGATCACCGCACGCATCCCGCTGCGGGACGGGACGACCGTCGCCGACCGCGTGGGTGCGGGCCCCGAATGGGCGCTCGCTATGGTGGGCCTTCTGTCCTGCGCGGCCGCGATCCTGATCGGCCGGCGAGGACGACTGGACATGAAGGGGCAAGAGTGAACGACGGTGGTCAGCGGCGATACGGTCCGCTCGGCACGACCTTGGTGATCATCCCGACCTACAACGAGGCGGAGAACATCAAGCCCATCGTCGCCCGGGTGCGGTCGGCCGTACCGGAGGCGCACGTCCTCGTCGCCGACGACAACAGTCCGGACGGCACCGGGAAGATAGCCGACGAGCTGGCGGCCGACGACGACCACGTCAAGGTGCTGCACCGCAAGGGCAAGGAGGGGCTCGGCGCCGCCTATCTGGCGGGCTTCCGCTGGGGCCTGGAGCAGGGCTACGGCGTGCTGGTGGAGATGGACGCCGACGGTTCGCACCAGCCGGAGGAGCTGCCCCGGCTGCTCACCGCCCTCAAGGGCGCCGACCTGGTGCTCGGCTCGCGCTGGGTGCCGGGCGGCCGGGTCGTCAACTGGCCCAAGTCCCGCGAGTTCCTCTCCCGCGGCGGCTCCACCTACTCGCGGCTCCTCCTGGACGTGCCGCTGCGCGACGTCACCGGCGGCTACCGCGCCTTCCGCCGCGAGACGCTGGAGGGCCTCGGCATGGAGGAGGTGGCCTCCCAGGGCTACTGCTTCCAGGTCGACCTGGCCTGGCGCGCGGTCAAGGCAGGCTTCCACGTGCTGGAGGTCCCCATCACCTTCGTCGAACGGGAGCTGGGCGACAGCAAGATGAGCCGCGACATCGTCGCGGAGGCCCTGTGGCGGGTGACGTCCTGGGGCATCGGCTCCCGGGCCGCCAAGGTCGGAAAGGCGCTGGGCCGGGGCTGACCGGCAGCAGCGCAGCGAGGGGCGGGCACCGCGACGGTGTCCGCCCCTCGGCGTTGCCGGACCGGATGTCCGAAATCCGGTCCCGGACGGCGCGTTGGGGTCCGTCGCGTTTCGGCCAATGAACTGCGGAAACCCGCCGGAGTGCGCCATTCCTGGCGGGACCACCGGTGACAGCCCGGACTTCGGGCTGACACATTGGGTCAAGTGTCAACCAGTATCGGCCGATGAACGGGAGACGACCGTTGACCACTTCGCCCAGCAACCCGCCCTACACCTCGACGTTCTCCAGCACGCCGACCGGTGACCCCGGGGCCGTCCTGATCGACCTCATGCTCGGCCACATCTACTCCAGTGCACTGCGCACCGCCGTCGAGCTCGGCGTCGCCGACTGCCTGGCCGACGGCCCGCTCACGCCCGAGGAGATCGCCGGGCGCACCGGCACCCACGCGCCGTCCCTGCGACGGGTGTTGCGGCTGCTCGCCGGCCGCGGGGTCTTCGGCGAGGACGAGAAGGGGGCCTTCGGGCTCACCCCCGCCGCGGAGTTGCTGCGCGCGGACGCGCCCGTCTCCCAGCACGACGGCGCGCTGCTGCTCACCAACGAGCTCTTCCAGCGCTCGGTCGCGGGCATGACGGGGGCCGTGCGCACCGGGGTGCCGGCCTTCGAAGCGGCCTACGGAATGCCGCTGTTCGACTACCTGGCCACGCAGCCGGAGCTGCAGAAGCTCTTCGACCGGGGCATGTCCTCCTTCTCCGGTCCGCTGGACGACATCGTGACCGCGGCCTACGAGTTCCCCGCCGAGGGCACCGTCATCGACGTCGGCGGCGGCCGCGGCGGGCTGCTGCGGACCGTGCTGCAGCGCAACCCCGGTCTGTCCGGCGTGCTGTTCGACCAGGAGCAGACGGTCCGCGAGCACATCCTCGACGTGCCCGAACTGGCGGGCCGCTGGCGCACCGAGCCGGGCGACTTCTTCTCGAAGCTGCCCGGGGGCGGTGACGTCTACCTGCTGAAGAACATCCTTCACGACTGGAACGACGAGGACTCCGTGCGCATCCTGCGCGGCCTGCGCGAGGCCGTGCGGCCGGGTGTCCGGCTGCTGGTGGTGGAGGCGGTGCTCCCTGCCGGGAACGAGCCGCACTACGGCAAGGCCGCGGACATCATCATGCTGTCGACCCTGTGGGGGAAGGAGCGCACCGAGGCCGAATTCGCTGCGCTCTTGCGGGAGTCGGGCTTCAGGCCGGTGCGGGTTGTCCCGACGGCGTCTTGGCAGTCGATCGTGGAGGCGGAGGCCGTCTAGCCTTCCGCTGGATGTGCGGTACTTCGGCCGCGGGTCCGCTGTGGCCGCTCGCGCAGTTCCCCGCGCCCCTTACGGGGCGCGGCCCTCGGTTCGTCGGCTGCGGGCCGTCGGCGGTTGCTCGCGCAGTTCCTCGCGCCCCTTCGGGGCGCGCAGCAACCGACCCGCGGCAACCCCGTTACGGGCAAAGGGCCTTCTGGGCCTCGCCCAGGATGTCCAGGACCTCCCGCGCCGCGGCCCGCACCGCCGCGGCGCCGACGGCCCGTCGCGGCTCGAACGCCGCGCGCACCGTCTCCGCCAGCAGATCCCCCTGCCGCTCCGGCGGCAGCGCCCCGGTGTCCGCCGTGAAGAAGAAGCCGATCAGCACGGAGTCGATCGCGTACACCTGCTCCTCCAGCCGCTCCGCAGGAACCAGCAGCCCGTGCCGGTTCTGCGCACACACGATGTCCGCGAGCGTCGTGTGGATCCGCAGCTCCTCCGTCAGCGGCACCCCGGTCGGGGCGTTCGTCAGCAGCGCGCCCAGCACCTCGTCGTCCTCCGCATGGATCGCCCGGACGATCGGCTGCCGGAGCCGCTCCAAGTACACGCAGCGCAGCAGCCGGTGGGGGAGGACGCCCGCCGGGTCCTCCTCGATCCGGGCGGCCACGTCGGCGAGCATCGCCGCGAACTCGCGCCGCAGGAGCGTCGTGAAGAGCTCCTCCTTGGTCTTCCAGTGCAGGTACAGGGTGCCCTTGCCGACCTGGGCCCGGCGGGCCACGTCGTCGACGGTGACCCGCTTGTAGCCCCAGCGCAGCAGCAGCTCGCGGGCCGCCCCCAGAATGCGCTCGGCGCGCTCGTCGTCCATGCGTCCGGGATGCTAGCCGAAAACCGCCGTCCGGGACCTGTATGACTGAATTTCAAACTTGGTCACTCGGTATTGCGCGGTGTTACGGTCGCCGATATGACGCCACAGACGCCCCCCTCGTCTCACCGTTCACACCGTCCCCGCGCCCTGATCGTCGGCTCCGGCATCTCCGGCCTGACCACGGCCCTCGCTCTGCACC
Source organism: Streptoverticillium reticulum (assembly GCF_047456005.1). Classification (NCBI taxonomy): domain Bacteria; kingdom Bacillati; phylum Actinomycetota; class Actinomycetes; order Kitasatosporales; family Streptomycetaceae; genus Streptomyces; species Streptoverticillium reticulum. The sequence continues at coordinate 6,961,095 of NZ_CP179755.1, forward strand.
GGGCGGGCTGGGACGCGCTGATCGTCGAACGCGCCCCACGGCGCCGCACCGGCGGCTACTTCGTCCGCTTCAACGGCCCGGGCTACCGGGCGGCCGAACGCCTGGGCATCGTCGGGCAGTTACCCGACCGGCGCCATCCCGGCGGGCGCGTGTACGAGGTGGACCACCGGGGCCGCCTCTCCCGCGGGCTGGCCTTCCCGAAGTTCATGGGCGGCACCCCCCTGCTCACCCTGCTCCGCAGCGACCTGGAGCAGGTGCTGTACGAGCAGGTGCGCGACCGGGTGGAGATCCGCTACGGCACGAGCCCGGTGCACATCACCCAGGACCGGAACCGGGTGACGGCCGTGTTCGGCGACGGCAGCGAGGAGAGCGCCGACCTCCTCGTCGGCGCCGACGGCATCCATTCCACCGTCCGTTCCCTGGTGTTCGGGCCCGAGGACCTCTACCGCAAGGACTTCGGCCACGTCGTCGCGGCCTGTGTGATGGACCGGCCCGTCCCGGGGCTGAAGGACGGCGACTGCATGATCGCCACCGATGCCGGGCGCGCCGCCTGGATCACCGGCTACGCCGACCACCCGCCGGTGGCCTTCTTCGTCTACCGCACCCCCTGGCCCGCCGCCGAGGTCCGCAAGCCGCCCGCCGACGCGCTGCGCGCCGCCTTCGCCGGGTTCGGCGGGCGCATCGTGCCGCCGATGCTGGCGGCGATGGACGGCGCCGAGTCCACCGCCTTCGACCAGGTCAGCCAGATCCACATCAACCGCTGGAGCCAGGGCCGGGTGGTGCTGGTCGGCGACTCCGCGTGGTGCATGACGCTCCACTCCGGCCAGGGTTCCGGCATGGGCATCGCGGGCGGGGAACTGCTCGCCCGCAAGCTGACCGAGCACCCCGGGGACATCGCCGTCGCCCTCGGCGCCTGGGAGCAGGAGCTGCGCCCGGAGATCGCCAGGCACCAGAAGACGGCGCTGTACATGCAGCACTACTTCATGCCCGCCAACACCGTCGGCAAGCTGGCCCGCGACGCGTTCGTCAGGGTCGCCTCCAGCCCCGGCACCCGGGCGGTGGGCCGGTTCCTGGGCGGCCTGCTGCGGCCGCAGGGTGCGGCGGCTCCGTTCCGCGGCGGCCCAGGCACACTTGAGGCATGACGTTCGGAGCACAGCAGCAGTCCGCCCGCAGCCGAGCGGGCCGTCCGCCCAAGGGCGGCGGCGCCCGCAGGCTCGTCCCGCTGGGAGTGGCCGTCTGGGCGGTCCTGGAGATCTGGCTGCTGACGCTCGTGGCCGGGGCGGCGGGCGGGCTCACCGTCGCCGCCCTGCTGGCCGCGGGCGTGGTGGCGGGTGCGTACGTGATCAAGCGCGCGGGCCGGCGCGCCTGGCAGCGGCTGACCCGCTCGATGCAGCAGGCCCAGGAACCGTCCGCCGCCGGCCGGGACGAGCTCGGCGGCCGGGAAGGGGCGGGCGGCGGGAACGCCCTGACGATGCTGGGCGGGCTGCTGCTGATGGTGCCGGGCCTGATCTCCGACGCGGCGGGGCTGCTGTGCCTCTTCCCGCCGACCCGCAACCTGCTGCGCAAGGGCTTCGAGCGCCGGCTGGGCCGTACGGCCCCGGCACCGGGCTCGCTCGGCGACGCCTTCCGGCAGGCGCGCATGCACCAGCCGGACGGCAAGGTCGTCCAGGGCGAGGTCATCCGGAACGACGAGCCCCCGGCGCCGCGTTACGACGACCCCCAGCTGCCGCGCTGAGCCCCTGGTTCCGTGCACACAAGGGCCCGGGCCGCTGCGAATGCAGCGGCCCGGGCCCTTGATTCGGGTCTGTACCCGCCGCCGTCAGGCGGACTTGCGGGTGTCCCGCGGATGCACCGCGATGTTCATGGCGCCGGAGCGCAGGACGGCCAGCCGCTCGGCCAGCACCTCCTCGAGCTCCTCGCGGGTGCGTCGCTCCATGAGCATGTCCCAGTGCGTACGCGCAGGCTTGCCCTTCTTCTCCTCGGGGCCGTCCCCGTCCACCAGGAGTGCCACGGCGCCGCACGCCTTGCACTCCCACTCCGGCGGAATATCCGCCTCCACCGAGAACGGCATCTCGAATCGATGGCCGTTCTCGCATGCGTACTCCACCGCCTGGCGCGGGGCCAGATCGATGCCGCGGTCGGTCTCGTAGCTGGTAACCACAAGTCGCGTGCCGCGGAGAGCTCGCTCACTCATGAATCGTGCCTCCCGGGCTTGTCGCCCACAGGACAGGTGTCGCTGTCGTCGTCATCCGGTCAACGTCCGGTCGGCGGTGAAGATTCCCCGTTGAGGGACATGCGTCGCCCGTCGTGCCGCCCCTTTTGTACCCACCAGCGCCCGGTTTGTCACATCTGGCACCAGATGTCACCCTGTGATTCAGGTGCTTCAACGTGCAGTAACGGTCCGTCCGGTGAATCAAAGGCGTACACTACCGGTTCGCATTTCCGGCTCCTGCACCAGGCCCCCTGTTCCGGATGCCACGGGCTCGGCGGGCGCCGTCGGGCGCGGGGCGAACAGCCGCAGGAAGAACTGTGAGAGCGGGCCGATGGCCGCCGCGAACAGCACCGTGCCCACGCCGACCGTGCCGCCGAGCAGGTACCCCGTCGCCAGCACCACGATCTCGATTCCCGTGCGCACCAGCCGCACCGAGCGTCCCGTCCTGCGGTGCAGCCCGGTCATCAGTCCGTCGCGCGGGCCCGGGCCGAAGCGGGGCGTGATGTAGAGGCCGGTCGCCAGCGCGCACAGGGCGACCGAGAACAGCAGCAGCGGCACCCGCACCCACAGCGACCCGGGCGCGGGCACCAGGCTCAGCGTGGCGTCCATGACCAGGCCGATCAGCAGCACGTTGGAGACCGTGCCCAGCCCCGGCCGCTGCCGCAGCGGGATCCACAGCAGCAGCACGGCGACCCCGACGAGGATCGTGGCCGTGCCGACCGACAGGCCCGAGTGCCGGGCGATCCCCTGGTTGAGCACGTCCCACGGCGCCAGCCCCAGACCCGCCCGCAGCTGCAGCGCGCAGCTGATCCCGTACAGCGTGAGCCCGCCGTACAGCTGGACGAGACGGCGGGCGAGGTGCGACCCCCCTGATGCGGACAAGACTCCTCCTCGGCGGTTCCGGGCAGCTCCCGGCAGTGGTGCAAGTGGCCTGTGGCATGACAGTCTGTGGACTGGGTCAAGACAAGATCCATGGCCAATCCCCGAAAGGTGGACCGGAAAGATGAGTCAGTGGACTTCTTCGGTGGGGGCGCCACAACTGGCGCGCCTCCTCGGTTCGCAGCACTCCCGCGGTGGCACGGTGACCCCGCTGGGCGGCCGCCGGGCGCCCGCCTACCGGTCCCTCGCGGACGGCATCCGGCTGCTGGTCTTCGAGGGCCGCGTGCCCGTCGCCGCCAGGCTGCCCGCCGAGCGGGAGCTGGCCGCCGCCCTCTCCGTCAGCCGCACCACCGTCGCCGCCGCCTACGAGGCCCTGCGCGGTGAGGGGTTCCTGGAGTCCCGGCGCGGCGCGGGCAGCTGGACGGCCGTGCCCGCCGGCAACCCGCTGCCCACCCGGGGCCTGGACCCGCTGCCGCCGGAGGCCGCCGGCTCGGTGATCGACCTGGGCTGCGCCGCCCTCACCGCCCCCGAGCCCTGGCTGACCCGCGCCTTCCAGGGCGCCCTCGGCGAACTCCCGCCCTACGCCCACACCCACGGCGACTACCCGGCGGGTCTGCCCGCGCTGCGGCAGGCCCTCGCCGACCGCTACACCGCCCGCGGCATCCCCACCATGCCCGAGCAGATCATGGTCACCACCGGGGCCATGGGCGCCGTCGCCGCCATCTGCAAGCTGCTGGCCGGGCGCGGCGAGCGGGTCGCCGTCGAGTCGCCCTCCTATGCCAACGTCCTGCAGCTGATGCGCGAGGCCGGCGCCCGGCTGGTGCCCGTGGCCATGGCCGACGGGCTCGCCGGCTGGGACCTGGCCGCCTGGCGGCAGGTGCTGCGCGACGCCGCACCGCGCATGGCCTACGTCATCGCCGACTTCCACAACCCCACCGGCGCCCTCGCCCCCGAGGAGCAGCGCCGCGAGCTCGTCGAGGCGGCGCGGGCCGCGGGCACCGTGCTGATCGCCGACGAGACCATGGCGGACCTGGTGCTCGACGAGGACGTGGAACTGCCGCGCCCGGTCTGCGCCTTCGACCCCGCCGGCAGCTCCGTCATCACCGTCGGCTCGGCCAGCAAGTCCTTCTGGGCCGGCCTGCGCATCGGCTGGGTGCGGGCCGCGCCCGACATCGTCCGCAGCCTCGTCGCCGCCCGCGCCTGGGCCGACCTGGCCACCCCCGTGCTCGACCAGCTCGCCGTCACCTGGCTGCTCAACACCGAGGGCTGGGAGGAGTCCATCGCCATACGGCGCTCCACCACGCGCGAGAACCGCGACGCGCTCGTCGCGGCGCTCCGGCGGCACCTGCCCGACTGGGAGTACACCGTCCCGCACGGCGGCCTGACCCTGTGGGCGCGCACCGGCGGGCTCTCCGGCTCGCGGATCGCCGAGGCGGGGGAGCGGCTGGGCGTGCGGGTGCCGTCCGGACCGCGGTTCGGGGTCGACGGGGCCTTCGAGGGCTATGTGCGCCTGCCGTTCACCGTCAACGGCGCGGTCGCGGAGGAGGCCGCCACCAGGCTGGCCGAGGCCGCGCACCTGGTGGCCAGCGGCGCGACCGCGGCGGCCGAGACGCCGCGCACCTACGTGGCCTGATCCGCCGCGGGGTACGCCGGGAGCAGCGGTTCCGGCAGCAGGTCCAGCACGGCCTGCCGCTGGGCCTCGCCGGCGTCCTCGTCGTACGGGTCCGGCGTGGCCGGCACCTGCAGGCGGTGCACGGGGCCGGCGCCCAGCCGCGCGTAACCCCGGCCCGGCGGCACGTCGTTGACGGTCGTGGAGTGCGCGGGGGCGCCGAGCGCCGCCAGTACCTGCTCGGAGGTGACCGCGCCGAGCAGCACCCGGGCGAGGGGCTGGGAGCGCACCTGCGCGTCCAACAGCCCCTCGGCGTCGAGCTGTTCGCCGATCACGACCGTCACGTTCGCGACCCGGCCGTTGAACAGGGGCACCTGCAGCAGCGTCTGCGGGTCGGGGCGCTCCTGGGCCGCGGCGAGGCGGCTCAGCGCCGCGGGCCGGTCCACGACGATCCACAGCGGGCGGCGGGCGTCCTCCGGCACCGGATGCCCCTGCTGCCGCGCCGAGTTGACGGCCATGAGCCGCCGCTCCGTCTCGTGCCCCGCCCACTCCAGCACGGCGAGGGCCCCGGTGAGCGAGGACTCCACGGCCAGCACCCCGTGGCGCCCGGCGAGCGCCGCGTACTCCCCGGTGCCGCCGCCGTCCAGGATCACCGCGTCGCCGTGCGGGAGCGCCTGCAGCAGGACCGAGCGCAGCAGGGTGGTGACGCCCGCACCCGGCCGGCCCAGCGCCAGCAGGTGCGGTTCGGCGGAGCGCGGGCCCGTGCGCCACACCACGGGCGAGGCGTCGTACAGTTCGTCGCCCTCGGCCACCGGCAGGGTGCGCTGGACCGCCGAGGGGTCGGTGAAGCCCAGCACGGTCTCCCCGGGGGCGGTCACGAAGCGCTGGGCGCAGACCTCCGTCGGCAGCGGGGGCAGTACGGTCAGGCACAGCCGGTTGGCGGACTCGTCCCAGTCGAAGCCGTACTCGCGGTCCCGCCCGGCCTTGAGGTGCAGCAGCTGCTCGATCCGGGTGCGGGAGGCGTTCTCGCCGTCGGTGAACCAGCCCGGGTAGCGCAGCTGCAGCGCGGCCAGCCGTCCCCGGTCGTCGAAGACGTACTCGTCGAACGCCTTCCGCCAGCTGCCCCCGTGCTCGTACAGCGGCCTCGGGTCCTGCGGATCGGACAGGTACGGCACCAGCGCCTCGTAGAGCGCCTGCAGCCGGGCCGTCTCCGCCGGTTCGGGCTCCTGCGTCCGCTGCGTCCGCCGGGCGCGCCCGGCCCAGGCGCCGGCCGCCAGCAGCGAGACCGTGGCCAGCGGCGGCCCGTAGGGCACCAGCGCCACGATGGCCAGGCACGAGGCCGCCAGGAGCACCGCGGAGCCGCGCCGGTCCCGGGGGGTCTGCGCCCACCGCCGCCGCCCGGAGACCGCCAGCGCCCGCAGGCCGCGGGTGATGACGATCAGCGGGTGGAAGACGTCCCGGGCGCTCTCGGCGACCGTCTGTGCGAACTCCCGGCCCTGCGGCAGCCGGGGGCTGCGGTGCGGGGTGCGCGGAAGTCCTCGCCGGCCCACGTCGGTCTCCTGGCGGGCGCCGCTAGAACTTGATCCCGCCCAGCAGACTCGCCAGGCTGGCTCCACCGGCCTTGATGCTCGGGGCGATCCCGGTGCTGGCGAGGTAGAAGCCGAACAGGGAGCAGACGATCAGGTGCGAAGCCTTGAGTCCGTCCTTGCGGAAGAACAGGAACACCACGACACCGAGCAGGACGACGCCGGAGATGGAGAGGATCATGGGAATCTCCTGGGTGCTGGGGGACGGTCACCATGAGCTCCTCCAGCTTCACAGAATGTGTCACCACGGCAACCGTTGGTAACCCGAGCGGAGGACCGCACATCATGACCGGACCGACCCCCGAGTCGACCGAGCCCGCCCACGACCCCGAGGTGCTCCAGCTCGCGGCCAAGGTCTTCGACCTGGCCCGGCACGGTGACACCGCCACCCTCGCCGCCTACGTGGACGCAGGCGTGCCGGTCAACCTCACCAATGACCGCGGCGATTCGCTCGTCATGCTGGCCGCCTACCACGGGCACGCGGACGCCGTCACCGCACTGCTGGACCGCGGCGCCGACCCCGACAGGGCCAACGACCGCGGTCAGACGCCGCTGGCGGGTGCGGTCTTCAAGGGCGAGGAGGAGGCCGTCCGCATCCTGCTGGCGCACGGCGCGGACCCGTCCGCCGGGACGCCTTCCGCTGTGGAGGCGGCGCAGGTCTTCGGGCGGCAGGATCTGCTGGAGCTGTTCCAGGGCGGCAGCTGAGCCGCGCACGTCGACCGCCCCGGCGCCCCTGCGGGGCGCTTACGGGGCGCTGTAGCCCCGGAGCAGTGCGGTCAGGATGTCGGTCAGGCGGGGGGCGACGTCGACGACGGCGTGGGCGAGGTCCGGGTCCGACTCGTAGAGGCGGCGCACCTCCGTTCCCGGGGCGGCCATCTGCCACAGCGCCCCGGCCATCGACGTGGCCGTGGCGACGACGTTGCCGGCCTGCTCCGGGCTCAGTGCGGCAGCCCGGCGCAGCGCCTCGCTCACGGCCGCGACCTCGGCGAGGGCGGTCACCTTGAAGGTGCGCACGCTCTCCAGCGAGACGTTGCGCTCCAGGTTCATCGGCGTGTGGGCGAGCAGGTCGCAGAACAGGGGCCGCGCCACGAGCGATTCGGCCAGCAGGCCGGCGACCGCCTGCAGGGGAGGCTCCCGGTCCATGCCGTGCACGGCGTCGCGCACCGCCCGCGACCACTCCGTCCATCCGGCGGCGGCCAGGCGGAGAAAGATCTCCTCCCGCGTCTCGAAGTAGCGGAGCATCGCCGACTTGTGCATGCCGACCTCTGCGGCGATGTCGGTCAGGGTCACCGACCGGATGCCGTGCGCCGTGGCCAGGCGGGTCGCCGCGGCGAGGATCGCGGCCTCGCGGGCGCGCTTGGCCTCGGGGCTCCGGGCTCTTGTGGACTGACTGCTGCCGGCCATGCCCGCATCCTAACGCAACCGGGTTGCACTATTAACGCAACCATGTTTTGCTAACGCCCATGGCAATCCAGACGTGGTTCATCACCGGTTCCTCCCGCGGCTTCGGCCGCTCCCTCGCCGTCGCCGCCCTGGAGGCGGGCGACCGGGTCGTCGCCACGGCCCGCAAGCCGGAACAGCTCGCCGACCTGGCCGAGCGGTTCGGCGACCGGGTCCTCCCGGTCGCGCTCGACGTGACCGACGCCGCCGCGGCCGCCGCCGCGCTCGACGCCGCCCGTGACCGCTTCGGCCGCATCGACGTGATCGTCAACAACGCCGGCTACGCGAACGTCGCCCCGGTCGAGACGGCTCCGGAGGACGACTTCCGCCGCCAGTTCGAGACGAACTTCTGGGGCGTGTACAACGTCTCCAAGGCGGCACTGCCCCTGCTGAAAGCACAGGGCGGCGGCATCGTCGTCCAGTTCTCCTCCATCGGCGGCCGGGTGGGCGGCAGCCCCGGTCTGGGCTCCTACCAGGCGGCCAAGTTCGCCATCGACGGCTTCACCCGCGTGCTCGCCGCCGAGACCGCGCCGTTCGGCATCCGCTACCTGGTCGTCGAGCCCAGCGGCTTCGCCACCGACTGGGCCGGCGCCTCCATGGACGTCCAGGACGTCCCGCCGGAGTACCGGGAGACCGTCGGCGCCTTCCACGACCGGGCCCGTGCCGGCCTGGCCGCCGGTGACCCGGACCGCGGCGCCGGGATCCTGGTCCGCGTCGTCAAGCGCGACCACCTCCCCACCCACCTGCCCCTGGGCACGAACGCGGCCCGCATGGCGCTCGACCACGCGCAGCGGCAGCTCGCCGAGGCCGGAGCCTGGCAGGCCGTCTCCGCCTCCGCCGACTTCGGCGAGGACTACCCCGTCGAGCTCCCGGCGGACGCCGCGTAGGCGGGCGGACAGCAGAAAAGGCCCGCCGGGAGGCGGACCTTTCCAGGGGGCGGTACGGGGCCCGTCAGGGGCCGGGGCGGATCCTCGACCGGCCCGCCCCGTCGCTGATCCGGATCAATACGGCCACCATCAGCCAGTTGGCCACCAGGGACGAACCGCTCTTCGCCAGGAAGGGCAGGGCCTTGCCCGTCAGCGGGATCAGGCCCATCACACCGCCCGCCACCACGAAGACCTGCAGGGCCAGCGCGCCCGCCAGGCCCACCGCCAGGAGCTTGCCGAACGGGTCGCGCGAGCGCAGGGCCACGCTCAGGCCGCGCTGGGCCATCAGCCCGTACAGCATGAGCACCACCATCACCCCGGCCAGGCCGAGTTCCTCGCCCACCGTGGTGAGGATGAAGTCGCTGCGGCCCGCGAAGCCGATCAGCTCCGGGTGGCCCTGGCCCAGGCCGGTGCCCGTGACGCCGCCGCTGCCGAAGCCGAACAGGGCGTTCGCCAGCTGGGTGGAGACCGTGCTGCCCGGCTTGTACGCGTCGAAGGGGTGCTGCCACGCCAGGATGCGGCCCTTGACGTGCGGCTCCATCGAGCCCACGACCACCGCGCCGACCGAGGCCATCAGCACGCCGACGATCACCCAGCTGCCCCGCTCGGTGGCCGCGTAGAGCATCACCACGAACAGGCCGAAGAAGATCAGCGAGGTGCCCAGGTCCCGTTCGATGATCAGGACGAACAGGCTCAGCAGCCACACGGCCAGAATCGGGCCCAGCTGGCGGCCCGGGGGCAGCCGGACGCCGAGGACCTTCCGGCCGGTGAGCGCCAGCGCGTCGCGGTGGATGACCAGATAGCCCGCGAAGAAGACCGCGATCATGGTCTTGACGAACTCGCCGGGCTGGAAGGACAGCGGCCCCAGGAAGATCCAGCGCTTGGCGCCGTAGGTGTCGCCGGGGAAGAAGGCCGGCGCCATCAGCAGCACCAGGGCGACGGCCATCATCAGGTAGATGTAGCGCTGCAGCCAGCGGTGGTCCTTCAGCAGCACCAGCACGGCGACGCAGACCGCCACCCCTATGACCGTCCACATCAGCTGGCCGGAGGCGGTCGGCGCGGAGTTGAACCGCTCCTTGTAGGAGTAGTCCAGCCGGTAGAGCAGCACCAGCCCGAACCCGGACAGCAGCACGGCCAGCGGCAGGATCAGCGGGTCCGCGTACGGCGCCCAGCGGCGCACCGCCAGGTGCGGCACCAGGGCCAGGCACAGCATGCTGGCCGCGAATCCGGCGAGCCCGCCCGGGACGCTGCCGGTGGTCGCCAGGCCCGTGTACGCATAGCCGCCGACGCAGATCACGACGCCGAAGGCGAGCATGACCGCCTCGTGGCGGCGCCACTTGGCCGAGGCCGCGCGCGCCTCGGCGGACACGCCGCTCCCGTCGTCGCTCTCGACTCGTACGGTTTCCACGGTCACACCGTCCATGATCCTCGGGGTCGGCTGAAGAAATCCTGAGGTTCCTGAAGCCGTCTTCAGGAACCGGGGTCCGGAGGCAGCGGGAAACGGGCCGTCAGCCGGGCACCGGGAGCACCCGCGGCGACCTCGAGCTCCCCGCCGTGCGCCCGCGCGATCCCGCGGGCGATGGCGAGCCCCAGGCCGCTGCCCCCGCGCTCCCGGTCGCGCGGCGTCCAGCCGCACGAAGCGCTCGAAGACCCGCTCCCGCTCCGCCGCCGGGATCCCGGCACCGTCGTCGGCCACCTCCAGCACCGCCTCCCGCGCCCGCTTGTCCAGGGACGCGCGCACGGTCACCCGGGACGCGGCGTGCCGCAGCGCATTGTCGACGAGGTCGGCCAGCATGCGCTCCAGCTGCCCCGGGCGTCCGCGCATCGGCACGGGCACGTCGGCGGTGACGGTCAAGGGTACGCGGGGCGCCGGGCGGCGTGCCGCCTCCTCCGCGGCCAGCAGCGCCAGGTCCACCGGTTCGCCCGGGCCCGACGCCCGCGCGTCGAGCCCGGCCAGGAGCAGCAGGTCGGCGGCGATCGCCTGCAGCCGCACGGTCTCCGCGAGGGCCGCCCGCACGGACTCGGCGGACGGGCACCTCTTTCCCGCAGGGGAGGAGACGAGTGCCACCTCCAGCTGCGAGCGCACCGCCGCCACCGGGTTGCGCAGCTCGTGCGAGGCGTCGGCGACGAACTGCCGCTGCCGGCCGACCGGCCTGCTCCAGCCGGTCCAGGGTGGCGTTGACGGTACGGGCCGGCAGCGCCACCTCGTCGCCGTCCGCCGGCTCCGGCACCCTGCGGTCCGGCTCGCGGGCGCCGACCGCGGCCAGCTCGGTGCGGATGGCCGTCACCGGGCGCAGGGCCAGGCCCGTCACGGCCCAGGCGATGGCCGCCGCGAGGGCGATCAGCGGCGGGGCCCCGGCGACCAGGCCCAGGGCGATGGTGTGTGCGGCGTCGTTCACGTCGCTGAGCACGGTCAGGGCGTAGACGTACCGTTCCCCGCCCGGCGGGGTCGCGCGGACCACCACCACGGCGCCGCGCCGGCCGCCCGTGGCCGGGGTGCAGCACAGCACGCGGGAGGCGCTGTCCTCGTCGGCGGCCGGGCGGACCGGGGCGAAGGCGCGGGCCAGGGGGCCGGCCGAGGGGCGGCTGGTGGCGACGATCTCGCCGTGCGGGCCGAGCACGAGGACCACGTCGACCCCGGAGCGGGGTGCGGGCAGCAGGGCGGGCAGCTCGCCGGAGTCGGCCAGGGCGGCGGTCTCGCGGGCGGCCAGCTCGGTGCGGCTGTTGGCGTTGTCCAGCAGGTTGGTCCGCAGGACCGTGTACAGCCAGGCGCCGCCCGCGGCCAGCAGCAGCGTCATGGCGAGCGCGGCGGCCGCGGCGGCCCGGCCGCGGACCGTGCGCGGGAGGAGACGGGCCACGCGCTCAGCCGCCGTCGGGCGACAGCCGGTAGCCCGTGCCGTGGGCGGTCAGGATGGAGCGGCGCCCGGAGGGGGCGTCGATCTTCCGGCGCAGCGAGGAGACGTAGACCTCGACGATGTTGGGGTCGGTCTCGGCGGGGGAGTCCCACACCTCGTCGAGGATGTCCCGCTTGGCCACGGCCCGCCCGGCGTTCTCCAGCAGGTGGCGCAGCACGGACAGCTCACGGGCGGTCAGCTCGACCTCCGTCCCGCCGCGCCGGCAGCGCCGCGCGCCGGGGTCCAGCATCAGGTCCCCGGCGCGCAGTTCGCCGTACGTGCCGGTGCCGCGGCGGCGGCCCAGGGCGCGCAGCCGGGCCGTCAGCACCACGAAGGAGAACGGCTTGGTCAGGTAGTCGTCGGCCCCCGCGTCCAGCCCGGCCGCCTCGTCGTACTCGCCGTCCTTCGCGGTGAGCATCAGCACCGGGGTCCACTGGTCGAGCCGCCGCAGCCGGGCGCAGATCTCGTAGCCGTCCGGGCCGGGCAGCATCACGTCCAGCACGATCACGTCGTACGTGCCGGAGAGCGCGGCCTCCAGACCGCGCCGGCCGTCGTGGACGGCGTCCACCCAGTGCCCCTCGGCGGTCAGCCCACGGCGGAGCGAATCGGCGGGCCCCACCTCGTCCTCGACTATCAGTATGCGCACGCCCCCAGCCTCACATATCCGGCATGACACCCTTCCGGCGTGGGTGCTGCATGACGATGCGTGACGTCGCGCACACTCGGTGGTGGCGGCCGTAACCGGCCGACATCGCGTCGAGTTGACGCATCGAAACACGGTGGAAGAACAGTTCGCACGCAGGACGGAGCAGTGGTCTCAGCCATGAGCAAACGCCAGAAGGGCCGCCGGCACCGCCGGGTCAACCGCACCCCGCGCCCGGTCGGCGCATCCCGCCCGTACGCCCCGCGGCCGGAGACGCGGCCCGAGCACCCGCGGGTGCTCCCCGACCTCGGCCGCCACGAGGCCCGCACCTGGGACGGCCTGCGGGCCTGCGGGGACGGGGGCGCCTCCGTCGACGACCTGTGCGCGTCCGTGGGCTACCAGGCGCGCACGATCCTCAAGCACGTGCAGGGCCTGGCCGGTCACGGCCTGGCGGAGCTGCGCGGCGACCGCTGGTACGCCAGCCGCCAGGGCGCCCCGTAGGGGCGCGGGGCTGCTTCGATTTGCGGCTCCGCCGCGTGGGCGCGATCAGCCACGACGCGCCTGCAGTCGAGGTTCTCGGGGTTTTGCCCCGGACCCCTGGGTTGTGCGTCGACTGCGGGCCGGTGGGGGCTGGTCGCGCCCACGCGGCGGAGCCGCACATGTCACAGCCCCGCGCCCCTTACGGGGCGCTGTTACAGCAGCCTCCAGGGCGCGAACACGTTGCGCGCGCCCTCCAATGCGGGGGCCAGCTCCGGGTGGTGGCGCAGCAGGACGTCGCCCATCGAGGTGCGGTCGACCCATTCCAGGCCCTCGGCCGTGTAGATCTCCGGCCGGTAGCAGGTGGTGAAGAAGCGGTCGCTCTTCAGCCGCCGCGCCGTCATCAGCGCGAGCATCCGGAACGCCGTGTCGCTGAACGCGAAGCCGTGCGGCCGGGGTTCCGCGTACAGGCCGACCATGGTGTCGACCCGCTCCAGCCGGCCGCCGTAGACCTCGCGCAGCTCGCCGGCCAGGGCGGCGTCCCCGCCGGTGAGCTCGCCGAAGCTGCGCACGGGCGGCCGGTGCAGCGCCGCGCGGAGGGCGGTGTAGCGGGGGACGCCGCGCTCGCGGTCGCGCAGCACGTCGACCGTGCCGAGGTCGATGCGCTCCCCGGAGACGCGCACCAGCTCCCGCAGACAGTCGGGGTGGTTGTGCAGGGTGATGTCGCCCGCGTGCATGGTGCCGAAGGAGTAGAGCAGGTCGGCCGTGCCCCAGCGCTCGACGGCCTTGCGGGTGGCCAGCGCCTGGAGCGGATCGAAGTCCGTCCGCTCGACGAGGTCGCCCGTCAGGTGCGAGCGGATCTCGTACTCGTCGCGGATCATCGGGTGCAGCCGGTGGGCGGCGACGGACTCCTCCGTCATCGCGTACGGGGCCGTGTGGTGCCGGGTGGGCGAGCCGGGGATGCCGAACAGCGTCTCGCCCCGGCCGAAGCGCCGCACCCGGCGGCGCAGCCGGGCGGGGAGCACCCCGTACCAGTCGAGGTGCATCGCGGCCCGGGTCACCGGCCGGTCGACGACGGCCGGCATCCACTCCACCGTGTGGATCTTGGCCATCACGGCGGTGGCGACCAGCCGCGCCGTCTGGAAGAGACGCTCGTCGCCCCAGGTGGGACGGGCGGAGGCGATCCGGTCGCAGATCGCGTTGTGCTCCTTGGCGAAGAGGGTGTGCAGCAGGGACAGGCCGGCCCAGTAGTCCTCGTTGAAGCCCGTGCGGTCGATGCCGGACAGGCCCGCCCGCTCCTCGTCCGGCAGCCTGCCGTCCACGACGGCCAGCTTGCCGCCCTCGCCGGTGCGCAGCGCCCGGCACTGCTCCTCGCTCGACCCGTAGATCTGCGAGCCGTCCCACCAGTGGGTCACCGCGTTCGCGTAGGCGGGCGGCAGGGACGCGCCGGCGGGGCCCGCTGGGTCGGGCAGGGTGCGGCGCAGCAGCATCGGGCACTGCGGCCAGTCGTCGTCGGCGGCGAGGGGGACGTCCAGCGGCGGGCCGGAGGGGCGGGTGCCGTGGTGGAACCAGCCGTGCTGCTGGAACTGGATCCAGGCCGCGGCCAGCAGGTTGAGCATCGGGGCCGGGCGGAAGCCGGCGGTACGGGCCAGGAGCCGTCTGCTCACCTCGCGGGGGCTCGGCGAGAACAGGCCGTCGTCCTCGGGCTCGGGGAAGGCCTGCGGCAGCGCGCAGTTGCGGTCGAAGCGGGTGCCCGCGCGGCCCATGGCGGCGTCGGAGGGACAGGAGCCCGACCCGTCGTAGCTGCGGTGGGGCAGCAGTTCGCGGACCGGCTCAGGAGGCCGTGCGCCGCCGTGGGCGTCGTACAGGTTGTGGGCGCGCAGCAACTGCCGCTGCCGGCGCAGCTCCAGGAGCGCCAGGGGGAGGGGCAGGGAATGCCACTCGCGGCGCGGGCGGGGTGCCGGGGTCATCGGTCGCTCTCCAGGACGGGCGGGGGGACGGTGCGGGCCGGGGCCCGGTGGGCGCGGTAGCCGATCCGCAGCCGGGAGGCGTCGAAGCTGTGCGGCAGCGGCTTCCGGTGCGTCAACCGCACGCCCGCGACGGCCAGTTCGCCGTCGCGCAGGAACTCGGCGACGAAGCCGGTGGCCAGCAGCAGCCCCAGCTCCATTCCGCTGCACCGGGCCTCGCCGCGGCTGAAGGGGCTGACGGCCCAGTCCCGCTCGGCCGTGCCGTCCATCCACTTCTCGGGCGCGAACCGGTGCGCGTAGTCGAGCCGTTCGTCGTCGCGGGCGTGGAAGGCGGCGGGCACCAGGACGTTCATCCCGCCCGGCGCGACCGCCGCCCGCCAGCGGGTTTCCGCCGTGGTGCGGCGCAGCAGGCTGGGCACGGGCGCCCACAGCCGCGCCGCGTCCTGGATGCAGGCGCGCACGTACGGCATGCCCTGGAAGCCGGCCACCGTGCGCAGGCCGTGCCGCCGGTCGGCGTCGGCGACCTCGGCCGCGGCGCGCGTGTGGTGCTGCGGGTGCGTGGCGAGCAGGGCCAGCGTCTGCACGACGGCGCTGTGCACCACGGCCAGCGCCATGAACCACTGGGTGAGCTGGCTCTCGGGCGCGGTCTCGGGGCCGCGGGGTGCGCTGCGGAACAGCCCGGTCAGGCTGCGCGGGTCGGCGTCGCACAGGTAGCGGGACTGGCGCTGCATCATCGTCCGCCGGATTCTGCGGGCCCGGCCCGTCCGCCAGCGCCGGGTGCCCATCCAGTTGGCCTCGGCCAGCAGTTCGCCCAGGAGCCGGGAGAACTCCGTGTCGTCGGCGGCGGCTTCGCCCAGGAAGCAGCGCCGCCCGATCCGTTCGAAGCGCTCGCGCACCACGTCGGCCGTCAGTCCGGCCTCCGCCTCCGGCCCCAGCAGCGCGCGGGCCTCCTCGCCCACGACCCGCAGGAAGTGGCCCGCCAGCCGGTGCACGTCGCAACCGGCGTCCAGCACCGCGTCGTTGAAGGCGCGGCGGGCCGTGCGCTGCCGGCCGTGCGAGGCGACCAGGGCGTCGGGCTGCACGGCTGCGAAGCCGTTCACCTTCTCCCAGGTGTCCACCGCATAGACCTCCACCGGCCCGGAGAGCACCTGCCGGGCGTCCTCGGCGTCCAGCACCAGCAGGGTGGGGCCGCAGGTGCCGTGCACCAGGACCGGTCCGCGGCCGTGCCTGCGGCGCAGCCCGCGCATCGCCTCCAGCCGGCGCCGCCCCGGGTCCAGCCGGGCCACCAGCCGGGCCATCCGGGGGCGGCAGCGGAAGACGCCCTTGAGGTGGTCGGGGAGGAAGTACACGAGGGCCAGCCGCAGGTTCTCGCCCGCCGAGGCGACGGGCAGGCCGCCCTCCCGGCCCGCGCCGCCGCGGGCGCCGTTCGCCGTGCTCATGCGGCGGCCCTCCCGCGGTGCGGCGGCCGCGGGGCGCGCGGCGGTTCGGTGGGCCCGGAGTCCCGGGCGTGCAGGGCGAGTTCGGCGGGGCGGGACGGCAACGGCTCGGCGGCGGTTGCGCGTACGGACGTCATGCCTCGTACCTCTTGGGGTGGGGGCCGGTCGGGAGAGGGGAGCATTGCCACTTCCCGCCGGGCGAAGCCACGGCAGCCGAAGATCACCTGAGTATTCATCCGCGCGGGTGAACGGCCCCGGGCGGGCGCGGCGTTGCGGAACCGGGGGCTCTACCTTCGCCGCATGCCTGACATGGATGAGATGATCCGACGTATCCGCCGGGACATGAACGTGCAACTCCGCAAGCGGGCCGGCCGGGCGGCTGCGCCCCCGGCCGGTGGCGCGGATCCGGAGCCGGAGCCGTACGCCGGGCGCCCCGTAAGGGGCGCGGGGAACTGCGCGAGCAACCACGACGCGCCCGCAGCCGAAGTCCCGGGGCTTCGCCCCGGCCCCCGAGAAGGTTGACTGCAGGCCGTCGGTGGTTGCTCGCGCAGTTCCCCGCGCCCCTTACGGGGCGCGGTACGGGTATGCGCGGTGTGCGGTCAGCGGCGCAGCCTGCCGCTGCCCAGGCCCGCCAGCGCCAGAGCGGTCAGGCAGGCCACGGCTCCGACGATGACGTTGCTGACGACGGCACGGGCGGCGAACGCATGGCCCGCCACCACGAAGGGAGCGACGATCGCCCACACGCCGATGCCCAGCGCGGCCCAGCTCATGGAGTGCGTGCGTTCGTACGCGGGGCCGATGCCTACCAGGCAGGCAAAGGCGACACCGGTGATCAGGTTGGTGACGGTCAGGGTGGAGGCGGCGTTGAAGCCCACAATCCACGGTGAAGCGGCCAGATAGACACCACAGAGGACGGCCAGGGCCTCGACGGCCTGAGCGGCGGGGGTCCCCGTCGTCTCCTCGGAGTGGGCGCGGAGCGCCATGATGTCCGGGTGCTGGTCGATCCGGGGCGACGTAGGGGCGGTCACATCGGCCACCTTCTTTCGCTGTCAATTCGGACCTGCCTGCATTTTAACCCAATTCCCCCTGAATTAACCCGAATGGGGTATGGAATCCGGGCGGGACCGGGTCAACGCTCATGGGACGTTCGCCGGGCGGAAAGATCCACGTGGCCCACGCCACGCGCGCAGGGCCGACAACAGCCGTATGCGGGTCGCCATCGTCACCGAATCGTTTCCGCCCGACGTCAACGGGGTCGCCCACTGCGCCTGGCAGACCGCCCGGCACCTGTGGCGCCGCGGGCACGATCCGCTCGTCCTGACCCCGGCCGGCCCCGCTCCGTCCGGGGACGGCGGCGACGAGGACCGCGCCCCCTGCCCGGTCGTCCGGGTGCCCTCGCTGCCGCTGCCCGGCTATCCACAGGTCCGGGTCGCCCTGCCGGGCCGCCGCCTGGCCGGCGTGCTCGCCGCGCACCGCCCCGACGTCGTCCACCTCGCGAGCCCCTTCGTCCTCGGGGCGCGCGGCATGGCCGCCGCCGCCCGGCTCGGCGTGCCGGCCGTCGCCGTCTACCAGACCGACCTCGGCGGCTACGCCCGCACCTACCTGGGCGCCGGCGAAGGCGTCGCCTGGCGCCGCATCAGGGCCGTGCACCGCGCCGCCGACCGCACCCTCGCGCCCTCCACCGCGGCCGCCCGCGACCTGATCGGCCATGGCATCCCGCGGGTGTGGCTGTGGCCGCGCGGGGTGGACTCCGAACGCTTCCACCCCGCGCACCGCGACCTGGAGCTGCGGCGGGCCCTCGCCCCCGGCGGGGAGCTGATCGTCGGCTACGTGGGCCGCCTCGCGCCCGAGAAACGGGTGGAGTTGCTCGCCCCGGTCTGCGCGCTGCCGGGCGTGCGCGTGGTCGTCGTCGGGGACGGTCCGCACGCGGCCCGGCTGCGGACCGCCCTGCCCGGGGCGCGCTTCCTCGGCACGCGCACCGGCCGCGAACTCGCCCGCATCTTCGCCTCGCTCGACGTCTTCGTCCACCCGGGCCCGCAGGAGACGTTCTGCCAGACCGTCCAGGAGGCGCAGGCCAGCGGCGTCCCCGTGGTCGCCCCCGCGGCCGGCGGCCCCCTGGACCTGGTCGAGCACCTGCGCACCGGACTCCTGGTCCGCCCGCACGACGCGGAGGCGCTGCGCGAGGCGGTCCTCACCCTGGAGTCCGGGCGGCGCCGCCGCGCGGAGTACGGGCTCGCCGGCCGCCGCTCGGTGCTGGGCCGCACCTGGACGGTGGTGGGGGATCTGCTGTTGCGGCACTATGCCGACGTGTTGGCGGAACGGGCGGCCCGCCCGGCGGCGTGCAGCGCCCCGTAAGGGGCGCGGGGCTGTTCCCATATGCGGCTCCGCCGCGTGGGCGCGACCAGCCCCCACCGGCCCGCAGCCGACGCACCACCCCAGGGGTCCGGGGCGAAGCCCCGAGCACTCGACTGCAGGCGCGTCGTGCTTGCTCGCGCAGTTCCCCGCGCCCCTTCGGGGCGCGCCCCTGACGGGGCGCAGTCCCACAATGGCCCCATGGCAGAACGCTGGGAGTTCTGGATCGACCGCGGCGGCACCTTCACGGACGTGGTGGCCCGGCGCCCCGACGGCCGGCTCGTCACCCGCAAACTGCTCTCCCACGACCCCGCCCGCTACCGTGACGCGGCCGTCGCAGGCATCCGGCAGACCCTGGGCCTGGGCCCGGACGACCCCGTCCCCGCCGACCGGATCGCGGTCGTCAAGATGGGCACCACCGTCGCCACCAACGCCCTGCTGGAACGCACGGGCACCCCCACCGTGCTGGTCGTCACCGAGGGCTTCCGCGACGCGCTGCGCATCGCCTACCAGAACCGCCCGCGCCTGTTCGACCGCCGCATCGTGCTGCCCGAGGCGCTCTACGACCGGGTCGTGGAGATCCCCGAACGGGTCGGCGCACACGGTGAAGCGGTCCGTCCGCTCGACCTGGACGCCACCGCCGACGCCCTCCGCGCGGCCCGCGGCGACGGCTTCGCGAGCGCCGCCGTCGTCCTGCTCCACGGCTACCGGTACCCCGCGCACGAGCAGCAGGTCGCCGCGGCGGCCCGCGCGGCCGGCTTCTCCCAGGTGAGCTGTTCGCACGAGGTCAGCCCGCTGATGAAGCTCGTCCCGCGCGGTGACACCACCGTCGTCGACGCCTACCTCTCGCCGATCCTGCGCCGCTACGTCGACGACGTGGCCCGCGAACTGCCAGGCGTGCGGCTGCTGTTCATGCAGTCGAGCGGCGGGCTGCGCGAGGCGCTGCACTTCCGCGGCAAGGACGCCGTGCTGTCCGGTCCCGCGGGCGGCGTGGTCGGCATGGCCCGCACCTCCGCCGAGGCCGGGTACGGCAGGGTCATCGGCTTCGACATGGGCGGCACGTCGACCGATGTCTCGCACTACGCGGGCGAGTTCGAGCGGGTCTTCGGCACCGAGGTCGCCGGCGTGCGGATGCGCGCCCCCATGATGAACATCCACACCGTCGCGGCCGGCGGCGGATCGCTGCTGCACTTCGACGGGCGGCGCTACCGCGTCGGCCCGGACTCTGCCGGTGCCGATCCCGGCCCCGCCTGCTACCGGCGCGGCGGTCCGCTCACGCTCACCGACGCCAACGTGATGCTCGGCCGCATCCAGCCCGGCCGCTTCCCGGCCGTCTTCGGCCCGGACGGCGACCGGCCGATCGACGCCGACGTGGTCCGTACGCACTTCGCGCAGCTGGCCCGGGAGATCACCGACGCGACCGGCGACCGGCGCGGACCCGAGGAGGTCGCGGCGGGTTTCCTCGACATCGCCGTCCTCAACATGGCCAACGCCGTCAAGAAGATCTCCGTGCAGCGCGGCCGCGACATCACCCGCTACGCGCTCACCGGCTTCGGCGGCGCGGGCGGCCAGCACGCCTGCGCCGTCGCGGACGCGCTCGGCATCGGCACCGTGATCGTGCCGCCCCTGGCGGGCGTGCTCTCCGCCTACGGCATCGGCGTCGCCGACGCCACCGCCCTGCGCGAACAGGCCCTGGAGACCGAGCTGGACGAGCAGGCGATGCCGCAGGTGCACGAGGCCTGCGACCGGCTCGCGCAGCGCACCCGCGCCGAACTCCGCGCGGACGGCGTCCCGGAGGACACCGTCACCACCACCGCCCGCGTGCACCTGCGCTACGCGGGCACCGACTCCGCCCTCCCCGTGGCCCTGGACTCCGCCGCCGCGATGAGCGCGGAGTTCGTCCGCGCCCACCGCGCCCGCTACGCCTTCACCATGGACAAGCCCCTGGTCGTCGAGGCCGTCTCGGTCGAGGCGGTCGGGGCATCCGGCGGGGCCTCCGGATATACGGCATATACGGCCGCGCCGCCGGAACGCCAAGGGGATCAGGAGGAACAGGACGAGACCGTCCGGATGTTCACCGGCGGCGCCTGGCAGGAGACCCGGCTCCGGCAGCGCACCGCCCTGCGCCCCGGGGACGTCCTCACCGGCCCCGCCATCGTCACGGAGGCCGACGCCACCACCGTCGTCGACCCCGGCTGGCAGGCGGAGGCGGGCGACAAGGGCCACCTGCTGCTCACCCGCGTCCGTCCCCGGCCCCGCACGGCCGCCGTCGGCACGGACGTGGACCCGGTGATGCTGGAGGTCTTCAACAGCCTCTTCATGGCCATCGCCGAACAGATGGGCCTGCGCCTGGAGAACACCGCGCACTCCGTCAACATCAAGGAACGGCTGGACTTCTCCTGCGCCCTCTTCGACGCCGACGGCAACCTGATCGCCAACGCCCCGCACATCCCCGTGCACCTCGGTTCGATGGGGGAGTCCATCAAGGAGGTGCTGCGGCGCAACGGCGAGGCGATGCGGCCGGGGGACGCGTACGCCGTCAACGACCCGTACCACGGCGGCACGCACCTGCCGGACATCACCGTCGTCACGCCCGTCTTCGACGAGCACAGCGGCGAACTGCTCTTCCTGGTCGCCTCGCGCGGCCACCACGCCGAGATCGGCGGCATCACCCCCGGCTCCATGCCCGCCTTCAGCCGCACGATCCACGAGGAGGGCGTCCTCTTCGACAACTGGCTCCTCGTCCGCGACGGCCGGCTGCGCGAGCAGGAGACGCGCGAGCTGCTCACCTCCGGCCCGTACCCCTCGCGCGCCCCCGACGTCAACCTCGCCGACCTGCGTGCCCAGATCGCCGCCAACGAGAAGGGCATCCGCGAACTGCGCCGCATGACCGAGGAGTTCGGCCAGGACGTCGTCCGGGCCTACATGGGGCACGTGCAGGACAACGCCGAGGAGTCCGTGCGCCGCATCGTCGCCGGGCTGCGCGACGGATCCCACCGCTACGAGACCGACAGCGGCGCGGTGATCCAGGTGGCCGTCCGCGTGGACCGCGCCGCCCGCAGCGCCGTCCTCGACTTCGCCGGCACCTCGCCCCAGCAGCCCGGCAACGCCAACGCCCCCAGCTCCGTGGTCAAGGCGGCCGTGCTGTACGTCTTCCGCACGCTGGTCGCCGAGGACATCCCGCTCAACAGCGGCTGCCTGAAGCCCCTCGACATCCGCATCCCCGAAGGATCCATGCTGGCACCGGAATTCCCCGCGGCCACCGTCGCCGGGAACGTCGAGACCTCGCAGGCCGTCACGGGCGCCCTCTACGCGGCCCTCGGGGTCCAGGCCGAGGGCTCCGGCACCATGAACAACGTCACCTTCGGCAACGAGCGCGCCCAGTACTACGAGACCGTGGCCAGCGGCTCGGGCGCAGGGGACGGCTTCGACGGGGCCGACGCCGTGCAGACCCACATGACCAACTCACGTCTGACCGACCCCGAGGTCCTCGAATGGCGTTACCCCGTGCGCGTGGAGAGCTTCGCGGTGCGCCGGGGCAGCGGCGGGCGCGGCCGGTGGACGGGCGGATGCGGCGTGGTGCGCCGCATCCGCTTCCTGGAGCCCATGACGGCCGCCCTGCTCACCGGACACCGCCGGGTGCCCCCGTACGGCATGGCCGGCGGGGAGCCCGGGGCACTCGGCGCCAACCTCGTCGAGCGCGCCGACGGTTCCGTCGAGCGGCTGGCCGGCTGCGCCGTGGTGGAGGCCGGCGCGGGCGACGTCCTGGAGGTCCGCACGCCCGGAGGCGGCGGCTACGGGGCGCCGCCGTAAGGGGCGCGGGGCTGTGTCGATGTGCGGCTCCGCCGCGTGGGCGCGACCATGGCGCCCCGTCAGGGGCGCGGGGCTGTTCACATATGCGGCTCCGCCGCGTGGGCGCGACCGGAGGCGCCCCGAAGGGGCGCGGGGAACTGCGCGACCAGCCCCCACCGGCCCGCAGCCGGACGCACCACCCCAGAGGTTCGGGGCGCAGCCCCGAGTGCCTCGACTGCGGGCGCGTCGCAGCTGAGCGCGCAGTTCCCCGCGCCCCTTCGGGGCGCCCCCTAGCGGAACCGCGGTCTTCGCAGCACGAAGCGGACCGGCGTGCCGGGCACCGCCTGCGCCGCCGCGGCCAGGAAGGCCCCGGGCACGACGCCCACCACGGGATAGCCGCCCGTGGTGGGGTGGTCGGCGAGGAAGACCACGGGACGGCCGTCGGGCGGCACCTGGACCGCGCCCAGGACCATGCCCTCGCTGGGCAGTTCGCCGTCCTGCGCCCGCTCCAGGGACGGGCCCTCCGTGCGCAGGCCGATCCGGTTGCCCGCGGACGACACCCGGAAGCCGCCGGCCGCCAGGGTCCGCAGCGCCCCGGCGGTGAACCAGTCGTCGCGCGGCCCGAGCACGACCGGCAGCACCAACTCCCGTACGGGGCCGGGGTGCGGCACCGCGTCCGGGCCCGCCGGCGGCCCGCACGGGGCGCCGAGCGGCAGCACGGCGCCGTCGGCCAGCGGGGCGGGCCCCAGACCGGAGAGCACGTCCGTCGAGCGGCTGTCCAGGACGGGCGGGACGGCCAGCCCCCCGGAGAAGGCCAGATAGCTCCGCACGCCGTGCACGGCCGGACCGGCCTCCAGCACCGCCCCCGACGGGACCCGGACGGCCGCGCCCCACGCGGCGGGACGCCCGTCCACGGTCACCGCGCACGGCGCGCCCGTCACCGCCGCCGTCACCGCCCGGCGGACGCGGACGGCACAGCCGGTCAGGGTCGTCTCCAGGGTTGCGGCCCCGCCGGGGTTGCCGACGAGGCGGTTCGCCAGCCGGTGGGCGGGCTGGTCGAGGGCGCCGGAGCGGGGCACCCCCAGGTGGGCGTGGCCGGTGCGGCCCAGGTCCTGCACGGTGGTCAGCGCTCCGGCGCGGACGACCGCGACCGTCCGTTCCGTCATGCGCGGTCCTCCGGTACGAAGCGGACCCGGGTGCCCGGGGAGAACAGTGCCGCCGGGGTGCGCGCCGCGTCCCACAGCGTCGCGTCGGTGGTGCCGATGAGCTGCCAGCCGCCGGGGGAGGAGCGCGGGTACACGCTCGTGTACCGCCCGGCGAGGGCCACCGAACCGGCGGGGACCTTCGTGCGGGGCGTGGCCCGGCGCGGCACGTGGTAGCGGGCGGGCAGCCCGCTGAGGTAGCCGAACCCCGGGGCGAACCCGCAGAAGGCGACGCGGAATTCGGTCTCCGCGTGGAGGGCGGCCGCCTCGCGCGGCGTGACGCCCCACCGCTCGGCGACCTCGGCCAGGTCGGGGCCGTCGTAGCGGACCCGGACCTCGACGGCCCGCTGTGCGCCGCGGGTCAGCGGAGGTATGTGCCAGGAGGCCAGGTTCTCGGCGAGGGCGCCGGGTTCGGCCAGACCGTCGATCAGCACGGTGCGGTCGGCCGGCACGATCTCCTGCACGGCGGGCAGTTCGCCGGCCGCCACCCTGCGCAGCAGCTCGGCGTGGAGCGCCTCGGCCTCCTCGGTGCTGCCGAGCTCGACCAGCAGTCCGTGGTCCCCGGCGGGCAGGGCCCTCATGCGAAGGCCTCCAGCCGCACGCCCGCGGCCTCCAGTTCGTCGCGCACCCGGCGGGCGAGGGCGGCGGCCCCGGGGGTGTCGCCGTGCACGCACAGCGAGCGGACGCGGACGGGCACCCGCTGGCCGCCGATCGCGGTCACCGCCCGGTCCCGGGCGAGGCCGAGCGAGCGCTGCACCACGGCGTCCGGGTCGGTGACGACGGCGCCCGGCTCGTGACGGGGGACGAGCGTGCCCGCCGCGGTGTACGCGCGGTCGGCGAACGCCTCGGCGACGACGGGTAATCCGGCCCGCTGCGCCGCCTCGTGCAGCCGGGAGCCGGGCAGCCCCAGCACGGGCAGCGCCCCGCCCGCGAGCCGTATGCCCTCGACCACGGCCGCGGCCTGCTCCGCGTCGTGCACGCTGCGGTTGTACAGCGCGCCGTGCGGTTTGACGTACGCGACGCGGGCGCCGGCGGCCCGCGCGAAGATCTCCAACGCGCCGATCTGGTAGGCGATCTCGTCGGCCAGCTCCTGCGGCGGCACGTCCATCGCCCGGCGTCCGAAGCCCGCCAGGTCGCGGTAGGAGACCTGGGCGCCGATGCCGACGCCGCGCTCGGCCGCCGTCCCGCACACCCGGCGCATGGTCGAGGGGTCGCCGCCGTGGAACCCGCAGGCCACGTTGGCGCTGGTGACCACGGACAGCAGGGCGTCGTCGTCGGTGAGGCGCCAGCGCCCGAAGCCCTCGCCGAGGTCGGCGTTGAGGTCGAGGACGACGGTCTCCGGCGCTGCTGCGGTCCCGGGGGTCATCGGTGGGTCTCCTTCATGGCGCTCAGGATCAGCTCCCGGGCGTCGTCCAGATAGGCGGTCAACCCGGCCTCGGCGCGGGCGTGTTCCCCGCTCTCCAGCAGTTTGGAGAGGGTGCGGTTGCGGGCCACGAAGGGTTCGTGGAAGCGGCGCGGCGAGGGCATCTCGTGGAAGGCCAGGCGCAGTTCGGCCAGCAGGCGGTCCATGGCCGCGTCGATGCGCGGGCTCTGCGCCAGCGCGGCGAGCGCGCGGTGGAAGTGCAGGTCCGCAGAGCCGACGTGCCGCCAGTCGCCCGCTGCGGCGGCGCGTTCGGCCTCGGCGACCGTGGCGGAGAGGGTCTCGTGCAGTGTCCGGGGGGCGTCCGCCGCGGCCCGCACGCCCGCGGTCTCCAGGGCGGCGCGCATCCGGTAGATGTCGGTGACGTCCGCGGGCTCCAACACTCGTACGAAGACACCGCGGTTGAGCAGGTGGACGACGAGGCTGTCGTGGATGAGCAGCCGGAAGGCCTCGCGCAGGGTGTTGCGCGAGACCTCGTGCTCTCTGCCGAGGGCCTCCTCCGACAGCCGGTGGCCCGGCGGCAGATCGCCGTTCTCGATACGGGCACGCAGTGCTGCGGCGACACGCTGTGCGGTGGACAGGGCCATGGCCTCTCCCACGGGTTGCGGCGGAGTGGCTGCTTCAGCTGTTCCTGACGCTCCAGCTGTCTCAGCCTTCGACGGTTTCAGCATTGCCTGTTGAGGATTGTTCAACAATATCCTAGCCTCCTCGCCAACCGCCTCACCTCGTCGAGTGAGGTCCGAGAATGCGGAAGGCAGGACGCATGCTCGTACTTCTGGGCGTCCTCGTGGTCGTGGCCGGATTCGCCACGAGGCGCAACCCCTTGCTGGTGGTGGGTGTTGCGGGCATCACCACCGGACTGCTCGGCGGCCTGTCGCCCCGGGAGGTGCTCGCCGCCTTCGGCACCGGGTTCGCCTCCAGCCGTTCGGTGACGATCTTCGCCATCACCCTCCCCGTCATCGGCCTCCTGGAACGGCACGGACTCCAGGAACAGGCACGGCACTTGATAGCACGGTTCGCCGGCCTCACCGTCGGCCGCTTCCTCGCCCTCTACCTCCTCCTGCGCCAGCTCACCGCAGCCCTCGGACTCAACAGCGTCTTCGGTCAGGCCCAGACGGTACGCCCGCTCGCCGCGCCGATGGCCGAAGGCGCGGCCGAACGCAGCCACGGCCAACTCCCCGACATGGTGCGGGAGAAGGTGCGCTCCTACGCGGCGAGCGCCGACAACGTCGGGCTCTTCTTCGGCGAGGACGTCTTCCTCGCCGTCGGCTCGATCCTGCTCATCACCGGCTTCGTCAACACCACGTACCACACGCACCTGGAACCGCTGGACCTCGCGCTGTGGGCCGTCCCGACCGCGCTGTGCGCCCTGCTGGTGCACGGCTGGCGGCTGTTGCGCCTGGACCGCACGCTGGAGCACGCGCGCGTGGCGGGGGCGGTCGCGAAGGAGGCGGGCAAGTGATCAAGGCCGAGTGGTTCTTCTGGCTCGTCGGCGGCGTCCTCCTGGCCATGGCCGCCCAGATGCTCGCCGACCGCACCAACCCCAAGCGCTACGGCACGGCCGCCTTCTGGGGCCTGCTCGGCGCGGGCTTCGTCTACAGCACGTGGGTGGCGGACAAGACGGCCCCCGCCGAGCCGCTCGGTGCCGCCGTCCTCGTCATGATCTGCCTCGCCGGCTTCGGCTTCACCGGCCGCGGCACGCCCCGTACGGCCACGCCCGCACAGCGGGCCGCCGACGCGACGCGCTTCGGCAACCGCCTCTTCGTGCCCGCACTCACCATCCCCGCCGTCGCCCTGATCTGCGCGGTGGGCGTGAAGCGGCTGCACGCCGGCGGCGAACCGGTGCTGGAGAAAGGCAGCGAGACCATCCTGGGCCTGGGCATCGGCGCCGTCGTCGCCCTCGCCGTCGCCATGGTGATGCTGCGCGAGAAGCGGATCGCGGTCCCGGTGCACGAGGGCCGTTCCATCCTGGAGAAGGCCGGCTGGGTCCTGCTGCTGCCGCAGCTGCTCGCCACGCTCGGCGCCATCTTCTCCGTCGCCGGGGTCGGCGACCAGGTCCGCCGGATCACCACCGCGGTACTGCCCGACGGCTCGGTCTTCCTGGCGGTCGTCGTCTACTGCGTGGGCATGTTCCTCTTCACCGTCGTCATGGGAAACGGCTTCGCGGCCTTCCCCGTGATGACCGCCGCGGTCGGCTGGCCGGTTCTCGTCCAGCAGGCCCACGGCAGCGCACCCGGGGTCATGGCCGTCGGCATGCTGGCCGGCTTCTGCGGCACGCTCGTGACGCCGATGGCCGCCAACTACAACATGGTTCCGGCCGCGCTGCTGGAGCTCACGGACCAGTACGGGCCCATCAAGGCACAACTGCCGACGGCGTTTGTCCTGCTTGCTTGCAATATCGGCATCATGTCCGTCTTTGCCGTCTGACCGCCGATCCGACGGTGCCGTTTCGTCCGTTGTCAGGGTGACCGCCTACGCTGTGCGACGTGACTTCTCCAGCCCCGGCGGCCGTTCCGCCCCAGCTCAACGGGCCCCCACGCCCTGCCCCGGGCCCGGCCGCCGACGAGGGCCTGGCCCGCAGGCTGCGCGCGCTCGCGTGCACGGCGCCGCTGCACGACCTGGACGCACGCAAGGCCAACCTCGTGGGCGAGTACGGCGTCTACGCCATGGCGGAGGTGGCCCTGGCCGCCATCGACCTCGTCACGCTCAACATGGACTTCGACACCGGCGCCGACCACGAGCAGATAGTGGCCCGCCTGCTGCCGCGCGTCGCGGCCCAGGCCCCCGAGCGCCCGCACGCCGAGCACGAGCGCGTGAGCCGCTGGGTCCTGGAGAACCTCATCAACGTCGGCAGCGTCGACCGTGGCTTCCGCGCCGTCTACGGCACCTTCGGCGCGGACGGCGTCTACGTCCGCCGGGACTACGACTTCAAGCTCGTCGAGGAGGTCCCGGGCCCCGGCGGCACGGTCTTCCTGCGCACCACCGACGAGGCCGTCAACGTCCTCGTCGGCGCCCTCGACACGGACGTCACCAGCGCGCAGATCGCCGCCGAGGTGAAGCTGGAGGTCCTCATCAGCCGGGGCCGCCTCGCCGACGCCCAGCTCGCCGCCGAGCAGGCCCGCTACCGGACCGTGCAGTACGCGGAGACCCTCCGCAAGACCCTCGACGCCACCCGGCGCAACGTCCGCGCGGTCGACTGGCTGAAGACCGTCCCCGACATGATCGCCGAAGCGCTCGAGCACGTCGCCGACCGCTACCGCCACGAGAACGCGATCCTCACCAACATCCGCAAGGCGCGCGACGAGGCCGAGGAGCCGGAGCACAAGCGCCGCGCCGCCGAGCTCGTCGACATCGTCAAGGACTGCATCCGCCGGCACACCCAGCTGCAGTCCCGGCTGCTGGAGGCCGGGCCGCTGTTCCGCGCCGAGCAGGACCGGCAGGCGTTCGCCACGCCCGCCGCGCAGTCCGGGCTGGACCTGTACGGCCAGCTCGTGGCGCCCGTCCTGCCGCTGCCGGTGGAGCAGGCGACGCGCGTCACCGACGCCTTCTTCGCGCGGGGCACGGGCCTGCGCACCCCGGCCGCGGTGCGCATCACGGACCTGGTGGAGGCGCTGCTGACGCCGCCGCTGGAGCGCGAGCACCTCGGCGCGGAGATGCCCGAGCCGGATCTGATCGCCACCCCGGACGACAGCCGCTTCAGCGAGGAGCAGCTGGCCTCCGCGATGGAGCTGCTCGACCTCCCGGCCGACGCGCCCCGCCGCCTGTCGGGCCTGCTGGCCGAGGCCCGCCGCCGCGACCCCGAACTCCCGTACCTGGTCGCCCTCCTGGCCGTCCACGCCGCGAGCCCCGCGGTCGGCACGGCCTACCGCCAGGGCGAACAGCAGCTGCTGTTCGCCGTCGACGACGGCACGCAGCTGGACGATCCGGAATTCGGCGGCGCCGACCTCATCGTCGGCAAGGCGCTGCTGGACGCGGCGGGCATGGCGGCGGACAGAAAGGACGCGGTATGAGGCCCCCCGGAACCCCCGCCGCCGGACGGGCAGTCGCCGCCGTGCCCGGCCAGCGCCAAACCCCCGCCGCAGCGGCGGGCAACCACGACGATCCGGCCCGGCGGTGCCGGACCGGCCGCGCGGTGGCGGACGTCCGACGGGCAGTCGCTGCTGTGCACGGTCGGCACCAAACCCCTGCCGCAGCGGTGAGCAACTGCGATGACGCGGTTCGGTGGTGCCGAGCCGACCGCGGGCCGGCAGGCCCCCGACGGGCAGTCGCCGCCGTGCCCGGCCAGCGCCAAACCCCCGCCGCAGCGGCGGGCAACCACGACGATCCGGCCCGGCGGTGCCGAACCCACCGTCGCCCATGGAACACCCGGCAGGAGCAGCAACCGTGACTGAGTACGAGGACATCGACGCCCCGGCGCAGCCGGACGCCGAGCCGGAGCGTGTGGGCACCCCGAACGTCACCCCCGCCGACGCGGCCGACGCCGCACGCCTGGTGGCCTACGGGCTGCAGCCCAAGCTGCAGCCCGCCCGCGACGCGGAGTACGCCGAACTCCTCCGCCGCCACCGCGAGGACCCCGCTTTCGCCCGCCTCGCCGACGCCGTGGCCGCAGGCCTCGGGCTCGTCGTGCTCGAGGTCTCCACCCGTGCCGGCATGGCCGTCACCGCCGCCGAGGACTCCGTCTTCGCCGTCCGCATGGGCGACTACGCGCGCCGCGCCACCGTCGACTCCGGCGACCGCTTCCTGCACGGCCTGGCCCATCTCGCCGTGGCCGCCATGTCCTTCCCCCGCCCCGAGGACCTCGCCGACGACGGCTACATCGGCCGCGTCACCGTCAACGGCGTGGACGCCTTCGTCCGCCAGGCCTGCCGCCGCCTGGAGGAGCGCGCCGCCGAGCAGGGCGAGAACACCGACCCCAGCACCGACGCCCCGGGACTGGAGGCCGCCTGGCGGGTCTACGCGCGGCGCAGCGCGACCGGTGCCACCAAGGACGCCCGCCGCCTGGCCGGTTCCACCACCGGCATCATCGCCAAGGCCGTCACCTTCCTCGTCGACTCCGGCTTCCTCCAGCGCACCGGCGACGAGTCCGGCGGCACCTACCGCACCAC
The DNA here is from genome assembly GCF_047456005.1 of Streptoverticillium reticulum. Classification (NCBI taxonomy): domain Bacteria; kingdom Bacillati; phylum Actinomycetota; class Actinomycetes; order Kitasatosporales; family Streptomycetaceae; genus Streptomyces; species Streptoverticillium reticulum. The sequence goes on from NZ_CP179755.1 coordinate 6,991,035, forward strand.
CGCCCGCTACCAGCTCCAGGTGCGCGACATAGCGGGCAGCGCGGCCATGGCCGAACTGCTGGAGCTGGGCATCGTGCCCGTTGCCGACGGCGGCGCCACGCTCCTGCCGCCGGACGAGGCCGACGCCCTCGACCTGGTGGCCGACGCCGGCCTGCCCTTCCACTCCGCCTGACCCCGTCCCCGCATCCGACCCCGCATCCAACGAGAGTCCGCCGCCATGTACGAGCTGTCCCGGGTCCGCCTCTACTCCATCGGGCCCGCCGGTGCGCGCTACGCCGACACCGTGCTGGACCTGCGCGGGGTCGGGGCCCCGGTGCCGAACCCCGCGCCCGCGCAGGCGGAGTTCTTCGCGGAGGAGCCCGTCGGCCCGCCGCGCCGCCCGGCGCCCGCGGGCGTGCTCTTCCTGGAGAACGGCGGCGGCAAGTCCGTCCTGCTCAAGCTGATCTTCTCGGTGATGCTCCCGGGCCACCGCAACACCCTCGGTGGCGCCAGCTCCGGCGTGCTGCGCAAGTTCCTGCTCGCCGACGACTGCGGCCACGTCGCCCTGGAGTGGCAGCACGTCCTCACCGGCGAGAGCATCGTCGTCGGCAAGGTCAGCGAGTGGCGCGGCCGCCAGGTCTCCAACGACCCGCGCAAGTTCGCCGAGGCCTGGTACTCCTTCCGCCCCGGCCCCGGGCTCAGCCTCGACGCGCTGCCCGTCTCAGCGGTTGTGCCGATGGCCTCCGCCATGCGCCCGCGCGCCGACGGCGCCTCCGGCGCCCGGGGACGCCGCCGCACGATGAAGGGCTTCCGCGACGCCCTCACCGAGGCCGGCAAGGCCTACCCGCACCTGGACGTGGTGTGGGAGGAGATCCACGAGCGCTGGAACGAGCACCTCGGCGAGCTCGGCCTGGACCCCGAACTCTTCCGCTACCAGCGGGAGATGAACGCCGACGAGGGCGAGGCCGCCGGCCTCTTCGCCGTCAAGAACGACTCCGACTTCACCGACCTGCTGCTGCGCGCCGTCACCGACACCCGTGACACCGACGGCCTCGCCGACCTCGTGCACGGCTTCGCGCACAAGCTCGGCCGCCGGGCCGAGCTCACCGCCGAGCGGGACTTCACGGCCGGTTCGCTGGACATGCTCGCGCGCATCGCCGAGGCCGGCGCCCGGCGCGACCAGGCGCGCGGCGTGCACGCCGGGGCCGAGCGCCGCACCCGCACCCTCGCCCGCCGTCTCTCCGCGCGCGGGGGACAGGAGCGCGGCCGTGCCGCCGAGCTGGCCGAGCAGGTCGCCGCGGCCGGGCACGCCGTCACCGACGCCGAGGAGGCGCGCGGTCGCAGTGCGCTGATTGCCTCCGAACTCGCCTACCGGCACGCCTCGTTGGCCCTGGCCGCGGCCGAGAAGGCCGCCGCCTCGCAGCGCCGCGAGCTCAACGACGCCCGTACCCTGCACTCTGCCTGGCAGGCTGCCGAAACGGTGCTGCGCCACCGTGCCGCCGCCGACCGCTCGGCCCGTGTGGCCGCCGCCATCCACGAGGCGGAGAAGGACGCCGCCCCCGCCCTCGCCGCCCGTTCCCGCGCCGCCGCGGACCTCGTGCGCGCCCTCAACGCCGCCGCCGAGCAGGGCGAAGTGCTCGCCAACGAGCAGGAGGAACGGTCCGCCGCCCTCCAGCAGGCCGGCGAGGCCGCCCACCGGGACGCCACCGCGGCCGCCACCGACGCCCAGCGCGCCCGCAGCGAGTCCGGCCACCTGCGCCAGCGCCTCGCCGAGGTCGAGCAGGAGACGGAGGAGGCGGTGCGCGCCGGCTGGATCGACGCCTCGGGCCCCGACGCCGACCCCGCCCGCGCCGCGCTCGCCGCGAGCGACGCCGAGAAGCCGGCCGTCGCCGCGTACGAGGCCGCCCGCGAGGCGGCACGCGAGGCCACCGAGCGCGCGAAGGAGGCGGCCGGCGCCGAGAGCCGCGCCGAACTGGCCGCGGCACGTGCCGCGGACGCGGCCACGGCCGCCGAATCGGCGTACGAGGCGGAGCGCCGCGCGGCGGAGTCCCTCGGATCGGAACAGCGCCTGGCCGACCTGCTCGGCCTGCCCCAGCCGGCGGCCTCCGGCCAGGTGCCGGGCCAGCGCACCGCCGACGACGACGGGACGCCGACGACTCCGCGCCCCGGCGCCCTGACGGCCGAGGAACTGGACCGCAGTGCCGACGCCGTCCACGCCCTCCTCGAAGAGAACGTGGCCTCCGCCGAGCGGCAGCTGTTCGACCTGCGCACGGCCGCCGCCGACGACTCCCGGATCCTCGGCGCGCTCGGTGACGGCGGCCTGCTGCCGCCCGGCCCCGACGTGCTGGCGACCGTCGAGTTCCTCGGCGAGCACGGCATCCCCGCGCTGCCCGGCTGGCGTTACCTCGCCCAGGCCGTCGACCCGGCGGACCACGCCGCGGTGCTGGCCGCCCGCCCCGAGCTCGTCGACGGTGTGGTCATCACCGACGCCGACTCCCACGCCCGGGCCCGCGAAGTCCTCGCCGAGGCCTCGCTGTTGCCCCGCTCCACGGTGGCCGTCGGCACGGCCGCCGCCCTGCTGGCCCCCGCGCCGGAGCCGTCCGCACAGGAGGCGGGCGTCTTTCTGGTCCCGCCGAACCCGGCCATGCACGACGAGCGCGCCGCGGACGAGGAGCGGCACGCGCTGCGCGCCCGCGCCGCCGCCCGCGACGAGGAGATCCGCACGGTCGCGGCCCGGCTGGCCGGCGACCGCACGCTCGCGGCCCGGCTCGCCTCGTGGCGTGCCGGCTGCCCGGCCGGCCGCCTCGCCGAACTGGCCGCGGAGGCCGGGCGGGTCCGTACGGCCGCGGACGCCGCACAGCAGGAGCTGGCGGCGCTGCGCGAGGCCCGGGCCGAGGCCGAGGAGACCGCCGCCGAGGCGGTCGTCGTCCGCGACGAGCGGCAGGAGACCGCCCAGCGCGCCCGCCGGGTCGCCGACGCGCTCGCCGGTCTCGCCTACCGGCTGCGCGAACGCGCCTCCTGGCAGGCCACGTTGCGCGACCTGGGCGAGGAGGCCGCCGAGGCGGAGGAGCGCGCGGAGGAGTGCGTCGACCGCGCCCGCGCCGCCGACGAGGAGCGCCGCGCCGCCCAGCGCGCCGCCGACGACGCCCGCCGCACCGCCCGCGCGCTGCGCGCCGAGCGCGCCGAGATCGCCGGTGCCCCCGACGACATCGCGGAGGACGAACAGGCCCCGGCCGGCTCGCTGCCCGCGCTGCGCGAGGCCTACCGTGCCGCGTCCCAGGTGTACGAGAAGGTCGGCGTCGGCGCCGACCTGCGCGCCGAACAGGCCCGCGCCGAGAGCGACGAGAGCGCCGCCCGCGCCGAACTCGACCGCCTCACCAACAAGGTGCGCACCCGCGCCGCCCAGCTCCTGGAGGGCACCGACGGCGCCGACGGCCCGTCCCGCCAGGCCGCCGCAGCCCGCGCCGAGGAGCTCGTGCAGCTGCTGGAGGGCCGCGCGTCCGCGGCCAGCGAGCAGCTCGGCCGGCTGCGCGGCGAGGCCGAGCGCCTCGCGCCGGAGGACGGCGAGGCGCACACCGAGCTCCCCGAGGACCGGGTGCCCGCCGACGCGGCCCAGGCCAAGGAGCTGCTCCGCACCGCCACCGGCGAACTCGCCGCCCGCACCGACGCGTTGGAGAGCGCCCGCACCGCGCACGCGGGCCTGCTGCGCGCCCACCGGGCCGCCGAGGACGCGGCCGGCGGCTTCGACGACACCGCCGCCCTCCTGCGCGACCTGCTGCGCGACACCACCGGGGACGAGGACGCCGACGAACCCGAGCCGTACTCCGGCACGTTGGAGGAGGCCCGGCAGGCCGCGGCCGAGGCGCGGCGCTCCCTGCGCGGCTGCGCGGGCGACCTCTCGGCCGCGGAGTCCGCGGTCCGCGAGGCGAGCGACGTGCTCGTCCGGCACGCCAACTCCACGCGCTACGAGCAGGTGCGCACCCCCGCCCGCCAGCAGATCCGCGAACTGCCCGCCGCCGCCCTGCCGGAGCATGCAGCCGCCTGGGCCGAGGCGTTCGCGCCCCGGCTGCGGGTGCTGACGGACGAGCTGGAGCAGCTGGAGCGCAACCGCGACAGCATCGTCGACCGGCTGCGCGGCCTGGTGGAGTCCTCGCTGGCCACGCTGCGCTCGGCCCAGCGGCTGTCCCGGCTGCCGGAGGGCCTGGGGGAGTGGTCGGGACAGGAGTTCCTGCGCATCCGCTTCGACGACCCCGACCAGTCCACGCTCACCGAGCGCCTGGGCGAGGTCATCGACGAGGCCACCCGGTCCGCCGTCAAGAAGAACTCCGACCTGCGCCGCGACGGCATGTCGCTGCTGCTGCGCGGCGTGCGCGCGGCGCTGCTGCCGCGCGGTGTCGCGGTGGAGATCCTCAAGCCGGACGCGGTGCTGCGCGCCGAGCGGGTGCCGGTGGGCCAGATGGGAGACGTCTTCTCCGGCGGCCAGCTGCTGACCGCGGCCATCGCGCTGTACTGCACGATGGCGGCGCTGCGCAGCAACGACCGCGGCCGCGACAAGCAGCGGCACGCGGGCACGCTGTTCCTGGACAACCCCATCGGCCGCGCCAACGCCACCTATCTGCTGGAGCTCCAGCGGGCCGTGGCCGACGCCCTCGGCGTGCAGCTGCTCTACACCACCGGCCTCTTCGACACCACGGCCCTGGCGGAGTTCCCGCTGGTCATCCGGCTGCGCAACGACGCGGACCTGAGGGCGGGCCTGAAGTACATCAGCGTCGAGGAGCACCTGCGACCGGGCCTGCCGCAGCAGGACCCGGACGCGGAGCCGGTGCACGGCGAGATCACGGCGACCCGGATGTTCCGCCGCCCGGCCGGGGACGAGCCGGTGCCGGCCAGCGCCCCGTAAGGGGCGGCGCCCCGTCAGGGGCGCGGGGCTGTTCACGTATGCGGCTCCGCCGCGTGGGCGCGACCAGCCCCCACCGGCCCGCAGCCGACGCACTGTCCCAGGGGTCCGGGGCGCAGCCCCGGGTACCTCGGCTGCGGGCGCGTCGTGGCTTGTCGCGCAGTTCCCCGCGCCCCTGACGGGGCGCCCGGTGCAGGCGCGTCGTGGCTGATCGCGCCCACGCGGCGGAGCCGCATATCAAAAGGGGCCCCGCGCCCCTAAAGGGCGCTGCGCGCCCCCCGTATACCGCGCCCCGCGCGGGCGCTGCTGCTCGGCACGGAGATCACCCCGTGCCGCTGGCGCCACACCTGTCGCGTCACCCACACGTCCAGCACGCCCCACGTCGCCAGCACGGTGCTCACCACCGCGCACAGCAGCGTCGGGAACGCCAGCCACGAGCCGGCCAGCGCGAACAGCACGGTGATCACCGTCAGGACCAGCGTCACGGCGGCGATCAGGGCCGCACGCACCGCGGCCGTACGGATCGGATCCGGCATTCTCGGCCGCCGGGCCGGCTCCTCCACCCACAAGGGCCTGCGGGCCGATGCCGTGCCGGCATGCGCGTCGTGGTTCCGTTGCAAGACCACTCACCTCCCCCGGTCGGAACTCTTCCCCTCTCTTTGTACAAAGAAAAGAGCGGCCAGGAGTGCCCGAAGGTTCCCGTGATGAGGGGAATCCCGGCCCCCTCACACGTCCTTGGTCCGTACTGGCCTTCGGGTCCGCTACCTCGCAGTAGTAGGCTCACGCCGCATTGTTGTCGGAACACCACCCCCGTGCACCGGGGTTGACGTAGGGGAGGCCATGCGCTTTCGCGGGAAGTCCATCCGCCGGAAGATCGTGGCGCTGCTGCTGGTGCCGCTGGTTTCTCTGACCGCGCTGTGGGCCTTCGCCACGGTGATCACCGGTCAGGAGGCCGTCCAGCTGTTCTCCTTCGCCGACGTGATGCGCAAGGCGGGCTTCCCCGCCGAGGACGTGATCCTCGCGCTGGAGAAGGAGCGCCGCCAGACCCTCGTCTACCTGGCCGACCCCCGGCGCCCCGGCGCCCTCACCGATCTCGACGCCCGGCAGCGCGCCACCGACAAGGCCGTCGCGGACTACCGCTCCGGCATCGACCGCGAGGCGCGCGACGCCATGGACTCCGGTACGAAGGATCGTTTCCGCGCCATCGAGACGAGCCTCGACAGCATCGAGGGCCTGCGCCGCAGGGTCGAGGACAGCACCCTCACCCGCTTCGCCGCCTTCCAGGCCTACAACGAACTCGTCGACCCCTACTACGACTTCCTCGGCAGCCTCAGCGTCGTCCAGGAAGCCGACATGGAGCGGCAGGGCCGCGCCCTGGCCGGCCTCATCCGGGCCCGCGAGTCGGTCTCCCGCGAGGACGCCCTGCTCTCCGGTGCGTTCGTCGCGGGCAGCATGGACCGGCAGGACCTGCGCACCTTCTCCGACCGCACCGCCGAGCGCACGATCCTCTACTCCATCAGCCTGCCCGCCCTGCCCACCGCCGACCGCAGAGTCTTCGACGCCTACTGGCAGGGCCCGCACGCCAAGGCGCTGCGCGCCGCCGAGGACGCCGTGATCCTCGCCGGTCCCGGCCGCACCGACCAGGCCGTCGGGCAGCGGCAGTGGCAGGCCGCCGTCACCCCCGTCCTGGACGACCTCGGCACCCTCGGCAAGCAGGCCAGCGACCGCTACTCGGCCCGCGTCCACCCCATCGCCTTCGGCGTCCTCGTCAAGGCCGCCGTCGCCGGGGTCCTGGGCCTCGCCGCCCTCGTCTGCTCGCTCGTCATCTCCATCCGCATCGGCCGCGGCCTCGTGCGGGACCTGCGCCGGCTGCGCAAGGAGGCCCACGAGGTCTCCGGCGTGCGGCTGCCCAGCGTGATGCGCCGCCTGGCCGCGGGCGAGACCGTCGACGTCGAGACCGAGGCCCCGCGCCTGGAGTACGGCTCCGACGAACTCGGCCAGGTCGGCCAGGCCCTGAACACCCTGCAGCGCGCCGCCGTCGAAGCCGCCGTCAAACAGGCCGACATGCGCCGCGGCGTCTCCGACGTCTTCGTCAACCTCGCCCGCCGCAGTCAGGTCCTGCTGCACCGTCAGCTCACGCTCCTCGACACCATGGAACGCCGCACCGAGGACACCGACGAGCTCGCCGACCTCTTCCGCCTCGACCACCTCACCACCCGCATGCGCCGGCACGCCGAGGGCCTGGTCATCCTCTCCGGCGCCGCCCCCGCACGGCAGTGGCGCAAGCCCGTCCAGCTGATGGACGTCGTCCGGGCCGCCGTCGCCGAGGTCGAGGCCTACGAGCGCATCGACGTCCGCCGGCTGCCGCGGCTCGCCGTCGACGGCCCGGCGGTCGGCGATCTCACCCACCTCGTCGCCGAACTCCTGGAGAACGCCACCGTCTTCTCCCCGCCGCACACCGCGGTCCAGGTCCTCGGCGAGCGGGTCTCCAACGGCTTCACCCTGGAGATCCACGACCGCGGCCTGGGCATGACGGCCGACGTCATGCTGGAGGCCAACCTCAGGCTCGCCGAGACCCCCGAGTTCGAGCTCTCCGACACCGACCGCCTGGGCCTGTTCGTCGTCAGCCGGCTCGCCCAGCGCCAGGGCGTCCGGGTCTCCCTGCAGACCTCGCCCTACGGCGGCACCACGGCCGTGGTGTTCATCCCCTCGGCGCTGCTCACCGAGGCCCCGCGCCGCAGCGGTGCGGGAGCGGACGAGGACACCGGAGGACAGCCGCTGCCCGGCCGCCGCCCCCGCCCGCTCCCCGGCCGCCCGGTGCGCGAGCGCCGCGGCGCCCCGGACGGCACCGAACCCGGCCCGCTGGACGCCCTGTTCGAGGACATGCCGGACGTATCCGGCGAGGAGCACCAGCAGGCGCCCGACGGCCCGCTCCCGCTGCCGCGCCGCAGGACCCCCGTCCTGGTCTCCGACCACGGCCGCAGGGTCACCGAACGCACCGCCGGACGGCCGCCGGCCCAGGACCCGGGCACCGGCCCGGACGAGGACCGTACGCCCACCGGGGGCCTGCCCCGGCGCGTGCGCCAGGCCAGCCTCGCCCCGCAGCTGAAGGACGACCCGACTGCGGTGCACACCCGGCCCGCTCCGGACCCGGCCGGTCCGGACGCCGCCCGCGACGCCGACGAGGTACGGGCCCGGATGGCCGCCCTCCAGCGCGGCTGGCAGCGCGGCCGGGAGCAGAACGACGTGGCGAACCCGCCAGGAACGACAGCACCAGGAACGACGATTGAGGGGGACGGTCGATGACCGCACCGAAGGAAGCCCTGCGCAACGACCGGGCCGGCGAGGGCGGCGAGCTCAACTGGCTCCTCGACGACCTCGTCGAGCGCGTCGCCAGCATCCGCAAGGCACTCGTCCTGTCCGGCGACGGACTGGCGACGGGGACCTCCAAGGAGCTCACCCGCGAGGACGGGGAGCACCTGGCCGCCGTCGCCTCCGGATTCCACAGCCTCGCCAAGGGCGTGGGCCGGCACTTCGACGCCGGGGAGGTCCGGCAGACCGTCGTCGAGCTGGAGAAGGCGTTCCTGTTCGTCAGCGCCGCGGGCCACGGCAGCTGTCTGGCGGTGATCGCCGATGCGGACTCCGACATCGGCCAGGTCGCCTACGAGATGACCCTGCTGGTCAAGCGCGTGGGCGCACACCTGGCCACCGCTCCGCGCACCGGCGCCGCCGCCGGCGCGTGACGGCGGGCATGGACCGGGACCCCGAGCAGCCGGCCCGCTGGTTCGACGACGCGGCGGGCCCCGTGGTCCGCCCGTACGCCATGACCCGCGGGCGCACCCGCAGCGCGGCCGAGGACCGGCTCGACCTGATCGCCCTGGTGATCGCCGAGGAGTCCCTGGCGGACCACCCGGGCGGCGCCCACGCCCTGACCGACCAGACGCTGTCCCCGGAACACCTCGACATCGCCGAACTGGCCCGCCGGACGCCGCAGTCCATCGCCGAACTGGCCGCGGACCTGGACCTTCCGGTGGGCGTCGTCCGGGTGCTGGTGGGCGACCTGATCGACGCGGGGCACGTCCGCGTCACCCGTCCCGTGCCCCCGGCGGAGCTGCCCGACGAGGGCATCCTGCGGGATGTCATCGACGGCCTGCGGGCGTTGTGACCACCCGCCGTCCCCCCGGTGCCGGGGCTTGTCCCGGCGCCGGGGGATGCGGAACGATCGGTACCACGGGGGCGAGCGAGGGCGCCGTCCCTGAAATCGGAGGAAAAACCATGGTGTTCGGCCGCACTGACCGCGCCCGCCGGCGGCCCGCCGCCCCGGTGACGACCCTCAAGCTGCTGGTGGCCGGGGGCTTCGGCGTCGGCAAGACCACCCTGGTCGGCTCGGTGAGCGAGATACGCCCGCTGCGCACGGAGGAACTGCTGACCGAGGCGGGCCGGCCGGTGGACGACATCGCCGGGGTGGAGGGCAAGACGACCACCACCGTCGCCATGGACTTCGGCCGCATCACCCTCCGCGAGGACCTGGTGCTCTACCTCTTCGGCACGCCCGGCCAGGACCGCTTCTGGTTCCTGTGGGACGAGCTGGCCCAGGGCGCGCTGGGTGCCGTCGTCCTCGCCGACACCCGCCGCCTGGAGGACTGCTTCGCCGCCGTGGACTACTTCGAGCGCCGCGGCATCCCCTTCACCCTCGCCGTCAACCTCTTCGACGGCGCGGCCCGTTACCCCGAGGAGGCCGTGCGCGATGCACTCGACCTCGACCCGGAGGTACCGGTCGTGCTGTGCGACGCCCGCGAGCGCGAGTCGGCCAAGGAGGTCCTGGTGTCGGTCGTTGAGCACGCCCTCGCCAGCGGCATGGCCCGCCGCGCGGCCGGCTGAGCCATCCGCGCCCCGAAGGGGCGCGGGGAACTGCGCGACCAGCCCCCACCGGCCCGCAGTCGACGCACCACCCCAGGGGTCCGGGGCGCAGCCCCGAGCACTTCGACTGCGGGCGTGCCGTGGCTGATCGCGCCCACGCGGCGGAGCCGCAAATCGAAGCAGCCCCGCGCCCCTCACGGGGCGCCCTCGCACCAGCCAAAGGTCCGCTCCACCGCCTTCCGCCACTGGCGAAACTCCCGCTCGCGCGCCTCCGTCGCCATCCGGGGCCGCCACGCGACGTCCTGCCGCCAGTGCGCCCGCAGTTCGTCCAGGTCCTGCCACACGCCCGTGGCCAGCCCGGCCGCGTAGGCCGCGCCCAGGCACGTCGTCTCGGAGACCACCGGCCGGATCACCGGCACCCCCAGCACGTCCGCCTGGTGCTGCATCAGCAGCCCGTTGACCGTCATCCCGCCGTCCACCTTCAGCGCCGTGATGGGCACCCCGGAGTCCTGCACCATCGCGTCCACGACCTCGCGCGTCTGCCAGCTCGTCGCCTCCAGCACGGCCCGCGCCAGGTGCGCCCGGGTGACGTAGGCCGTCAGCCCGGTGATCACCCCGCGGGCGTCCGGGCGCCAGTACGGCGCGTACAGGCCCGAGAAGGCCGGCACGATGTAGGCGCCGCCGTTGTCGGGCACGCTCGCGGCCAGCGCCTCGATCTCGTCCGCGGACCGGATCAGGCCCAGCCGGTCGCGCAGCCACTGCACCAGGGAACCCGTGACGGCGATCGACCCCTCCAGGCAGTAGACCGGCGCCGCGCCGCCGCCCAGCCGGTAGCCCACCGTCGTCAGCAGTCCGCTCTTGGACGGCACCGGCCGGGAGCCGGTGTTCAGCAGCAGGAAACTGCCGGTGCCGTAGGTGTTCTTGGCCTCGCCCACTCCGAAGCAGGTCTGCCCGAACACCGCCGCCTGCTGGTCGCCCAGCGCGGAGGCCACCGGCACCCCGGCGAGCCGGCCCACGGCCCGGCCGTAGACCTCGGCGGAGGAGCGGATCTCCGGCAGCACCGCCTCGGGGATCCGCATCGCCTCCAGGATCGCGGGGTCCCACTGGAGGGTCTCCAGATCCATCAGCAGCGTGCGCGAGGCGTTGGTGACGTCGGTGACGTGCACCCCGCCGTCCGTGCCGCCCGTCAGGTTCCAGATCAGCCAGGAGTCGACGGTGCCGAAGGCGATCTCGCCGTTCTCCGCCCGCCGCCGCAGCCCCGGCACCCGGTCCAGCAGCCAGGCGGCCTTCGGCCCCGAGAAGTAACTGGCCAGCGGCAGCCCGGTGGTGCGGCGGAACCGGTCCTGCCCCTCGGCGCCGCCCAGTTCACGGCAGAGCGCCGAGGTGCGGGTGTCCTGCCAGACGACGGCGTTGTGCACCGGTTTGCCGCTGGCGCGGTCCCACAGGACCGTCGTCTCGCGCTGGTTGGTGATGCCCAGCGCGCTCAGCTCGTCGGCCCGCAGCCCCGCGGCGGCCAGCGCCCCGGCCACCACGGCCTGGACCTTCGCCCAGATCTCCGCCGCGTCGTGCTCCACCCAGCCGGGCTGCGGCAGGATCTGGCGGTGCTCCCGCCGGTCGACGGCGACCACCGCACCCCGGCTGTCGAAGACGATGCAGCGGCTGGAGGTGGTGCCCTGATCGATCGCGGCGACGTACGGGCCCGTCATGACCCCTCCCGGAGAGCGGCGCGGCAATGGCACCGCGCAGTGTTCTGCGGGCCCGGTGGAGCGTCAAGGCCGGATACGTCAGGAAACGGGGAAGTCGAAGTACGTGTCGGGAAACGGCTCGTTCCGCAGCGTGTAGTGCCACCACTCCTCGGCGAGGTTGACGAAACCCGCCCGCTCCATCGCGGACTTCAGCAGCAGCCGGTTCGCCCGCTGCCGGCCGGTGACACGCGGGTCGAGGGTGTGGGCGAGCGTGTCGAAGCAGTCGTAACCGGTGCCCATGTCGACGGAGTTGTCGGGGAAGCGCTGCGCCTTCGGCGCGTAGCAGGGCACGAGCGGCTCACCGGGCACGTACGGGCGCGTCGGATACGCCGGGCGGCGCACGACCGTCAGGTCCATCGTGCTGCCCCGGCTGTGCCCGGACTTCGCCGCGATGTAACCGTCCTCGAACAGCCGGGACTTGTCCACGCGCGGATAGAACTCGCCCTTCATCCGCACGTCGTCCAGGTCCTTCGCCCATGCCACGAAGTCGTTCACCGCCCGCTGCGGCCGGTAGCAGTCGTAGACCTTGAGCGTGTACCCCGCGGGCCGCAGCCTGCGCTGCACCTGGTGCAGGGCCTCGGCGGCCGGGCGGGTGAGGACGCAACGGGGCCGCAGATAGCCGTCGACGCGATGGCCGGTGAAGTTGTGCACCGTGGCGTAGCGGATCTCCTGGACGATCGTGGGGTCGACGTCGGCGAGTTCGACGAACCCCTCGGGCAGGCGCCCGGCCGGCACGGCCCGCGCCGTGGAGGGCAGGGAGGTGACGGTGAGAAGCGCGGCAAGGGCCGGAACGCATGCCCGGAAAAGGAGAGAAAGAACCGGTATCTTCGGCATGCCTTATGGCTTATCAGGCCCGGGCCGACCGGGGGAAGAGCCCAAATGCCCCCGCAGCCGTACCGGATACGCCGGTTCCGGCGCCCCCTCCTGGCAGACCGTCACCGCCCCGTCCCGCCACCGCGTCGTGAAACGCACCGCCTCGGGCGTCTCCCGGCCCCCGCCCGCCTCCGCGATCAGCACTCCGCCGCCCGTGCGCCCCGGAGCCGGCGGCCACACCTCCAGCTCCACCCGCCCCTCGCCGCCGGAGGCCACCGGAACCACCGAACCCGCCCGCACCAGCACCGGGATGCGCGACAACGGGGCGTCCAGCAGCACCTGCCCCGGTCCCTCGTGCGCCCGCCCCGTCGCCACGTCGTACCACCGCCCGCGCGGCAACCGCACCGCCCGCCGGTCCGCACCCCGCTCCAGCACCGGCGCAACCAGCAGCGCATCGCCCAGCAGGAACGCGTCCTCGCAGTCGCGCAGCGCCCGGTCCTCCGGTGAGCGCCACCACACCGGGCGCACGTACGGCGCCCCCGTGCGGTGCGCCAGGTGCGCAAGCGTCACGAAGTACGGCAGCAGCCGCATCCGTTCCCGCAGCGCCGCCCGCGCGTGCTCCAGCACCTCCGGCCCGAACTCCCACGGCTCCCGGCGCCCGGCCGTCATCGCCGAGTGCGTGCGGAACAGCGGCAGGTACGCGCCCAGTTGGAACCAGCGCAGGTACAGCTCCGGCGACGGCCACCCCGTGAACCCCCCGACGTCCGGCCCCGAGTACGGCACCCCGCACAGCCCCAGCCCCAGCACCAGCGCGAGCGACGCCCGCAGCCCCGGCCAGCCCGTCGCCACGTCGCCCGACCACGTCCCGCCGTAACGCTGCATCCCCGCCCAGCCCGAGCGCGAGAAGAGGAACGGCCGCTCCCGCGGCCGCAGCCGGCACAGCCCCTCGTAGCCCGCCCGCGCCATGGACAGCCCGTACACGTTGTGCGCCTCGCGATGGTCGCCGCCCCGTCCCTCCAGCGCGTGCCGGGCCGAACGCGGCAGGGACGGATCGCCGAACGGCGCGAACGAGACCGGCTCGTTCATGTCGTGCCAGAAACCCGAGAAGCCCTGCGCCAGACGCTCCGCGTAGAGCCCGCCCCACCAGGAGCGCACCTGCGGGTCGGTGAAGTCCGGGAAGACCGACTCGCCCGGCCACACCTCGCCGCGCACCTCCCGCCCCTGCGCGTCCTTCACGAACGCGCCGGACGCCGCCCCCTCGTCGTACACCGCCAGCCCCGGCTCGGCCTTCACCGCCGGGTCCACGATGGACACCAGCCGCACGCCCTGCGCCCGCAGGTCCGCCGCCAGCCCCGGCAGGTCCGGGAACCGCTCGCGGTCCACGGTGAAGACCCGGTGGCCCCGGTAGTGGTCGATGTCCAAGTGCACCGCCGACAATGGCAGATCGCGCTCCCGGTACCCGGCCGCCACCCGCCGCACCTCGCGCTCGCTGCCGAACCCCCAGCGCGCGTGCTGCGGCCCCAGCGCCCACGCCGGCGGCAGCGCGGGCGCGCCCGTCAGCGCCGCCCACCCGTGCAGCACCCGCGCCGGGGTGCCCACCAGCACCCACGAGCGCACCGGGCCCCCGTCCATCCGCACCTCGCAGCGCCCCGGCCGGTCGTGCCCGGAGCCCGCCCCCTCCTCGCCCTCCCACAGCGTGACCCTGCCGTCCCAGGAGTTGTCGTGGAACACCAGATGCGTGCCCGCGTCCGCCACCACCAGCTGCACCGGCATCGTGATGTACAGCGGATCGTCCCCGGGCTCGAAGGCGCCGCCCGGATCGGTGTTCCACAGCCGGTACGAGCCCTCCCGCAGCCGCGGCCCGGCCGCCCGGCCGCCCAGCCCGAAGAACCGCGCGTCCGCCGCCACCTCCGACCGCTGCACCCAGCGCGCCGCACCCGGGGGGTGTCCTGGAGGCCGGCCCGGGCCCTGCGGCGCCTGGTGCGGTGGGCGATGCCCCGCCTCGCGACCCACCGCGCCGGACACCGCAGGACCCGCACCGGCTCCCAGGACACCCCCTGTCCCCCCGGCCACCGGCTCCCACCAGCGCGGCGGCAGATCCCGGCGCAGCACCACCCCGCCCGGCGTGCGCACCTCCACCGCGCCGCGCCGCGAGACCGCCACCAGCACCCGCTCCGACACCACCCGCCAGCCGCCGTCCGTGTCCGGCTCCAGCACCGCCCGCTCGTCCGCCTCCGGACACGCACCGGCCAGCGCGTACGACGGCTCCGGCGCGGCCCCGTCCCAGCCGCAGAACACCGCACCCCCCGCCGCCACCCGCACCCGCAACGACGACCGCGCGAACCGCACCACCCCGCCGCCCGGACCGGGATCGGCGCCCAGCGCCTCGCCGGGCACCCGCGCCCGCTCCCCGCCCGGCCGCGGCAGCGCCGCCGCATCCGCCTGCCGACGCCGCCACGCCGAGCGCAGGGACCGCAGCCCCTGCGCCGAACCGACCGCCCTCACCGTTCGCACCAGGTCACGACCGTCCATGCCGCTCACCCTGCCACCGCCGCCGCCGGGACCGTGCTCCGTTCAACTGCCGTTCACCCCCTCCGGACCCGGTGTCCGACGCGTGCCCGAACGACACCCCTGGTGCCCGAGTCGATCACATGGCATCGTCCTGGACAGCCGCGTCGCGCGCATACCCCGCCCGTGTGCGCGCAGACGCCCACGACGCGTACAGCCGGGAGCAGCCAGATGACCACCGCACCGCAGCAGTCCGCCGACAGACCCGAGCCCCTCTGGCGCCCCGGCGAGGACCGCATCGCCCGTGCCCAGGTCACCCTCTTCCACGCCTGGGCCGCACGCGAGCACGGTGCCCCCGCCCCCGTCCCCGGCGACCCCGTCGCGAGCTACGCGGCCCTGCACCGCTGGTCGGTGGACGAGCTGGAGCGCTTCTGGCAGGCCGTGGCCGAGTGGTGCGACGTGCGCTTCTCCACGCCGTACGAGCGCGTCCTCGCCGACCGCGGCATGCCCGGGGCCGTCTGGTTCCCCGGTGCCACCCTCAACTACGCCGAACACGCCCTGCGCACGGCCGAGGACCCGGCCCGCGCCGACGAGCCCGCCCTCCTGCACGTGGACGAGACCCACGAGCCGCAGGCCGTCACCTGGGCCGAACTCCGCCGCCAGGTCGGCTCCCTGGCCGCCGCCCTGCGCCGCCTCGGCGTCCGCCCCGGCGACCGGGTCAGCGGCTACCTGCCCAATGTCCCGCACGCCGTCGTCGCCCTGCTCGCCACCGCCGCCGTCGGCGGCGTGTGGACCTCCTGCGCACCGGACTTCGGCGCCCGCAGCGTCCTCGACCGCTTCCAGCAGGTCGAGCCCGTCGTCCTGTTCACCGTCGACGGCTACCACTACGGCGGCAAGCGGCACGAGCGCACCGACGTCGTCGCCGAACTGCGCGCCGAACTCCCCACCCTGCGCGCCGTCGTGCACATCCCGCTGCTCGGCACCGCCGCCCCCGAGGGCGCACTGGAGTGGGACGAGATCACCGCCGCGGACACCGAGCCGGTCTTCGAGCGGCTCCCCTTCGACCACCCGCTGTGGGTGCTGTACTCCTCCGGCACCACCGGCCTGCCCAAGGCCATCGTCCAGTCCCAGGGCGGCATTCTGCTCGAACACCTCAAGCAGCTCGCCCTGCACTGCGACCTGGGCCCCGGCGACCGCTTCTTCTGGTACACCTCCACCGGCTGGATGATGTGGAACTTCCTCGTCTCCGGCCTCCTCACCGGCACCACCGTCGTCCTCTACGACGGCAGCCCCGGCCACCCCGACACCGCCGCCCAGTGGCGCATCGCCGAACGCACCGGCACCACCCTCTTCGGCACCTCCGCCGCCTACGTGATGGCCTGCCGCAAGGCGGGGATCCGCCCCGGGCACGACTTCGACCTCTCCCGCGTCGCCTGCGTCGCCACCACCGGCTCGCCGCTGCCGCCCGACGGCTTCCGCTGGATCCACGACGAGGTCTCCCCGGACATGTGGATCGCCTCGGTCAGCGGCGGCACCGACGTGTGCAGCTGCTTCGCCGGCGCGGTGCCGACCCTGCCCGTGTACGTCGGCGAACTCCAGGCCCCCTGCCTGGGCACCGACCTCCAGGCCTGGGACCCGAAGGGCGGGCCCGTCGTCGACGAGGTCGGCGAACTCGTCGTCACCGCCCCGCTGCCCTCCATGCCCGTCCGCTTCTGGAACGACCCCGACGGCAGCCGCTACCGCGACAGCTACTTCGAGATGTTCCCCGGCGTCTGGCGCCACGGCGACTGGATCACCCTCACCTCGCGCGGCACCGTCGTCATCCACGGCCGCTCCGACTCCACCCTCAACCGGCAGGGCGTCCGGATGGGCTCCGCCGACATCTACGAGGCCGTCGAACGCCTCCCCGAGATCCGCGAGTCCCTCGTCATCGGCGTCGAACTGCCCGACGGCGGCTACTGGATGCCCCTCTTCGTCCATCTCGCCCCAGGCGCACAGCTGGACGACGCCCTCCTCGACCGCATCAAGCGCACCATCCGCGAACAGCTCTCCCCGCGCCACGTCCCCGACGAGGTCATCCAGGTGCCCGCCGTCCCGCACACCCTCACCGGCAAGCGCATCGAAGTGCCGGTCAAGCGGCTGCTGCAGGGGACACCGCTGGAGAAAGCGATCAATCCGGGCTCGGTCGACAACGTCGGACTGCTGGACTTCTACGAGCAGTTGGCGCGCGAACGCCGCGGCTGAGCCCTGGGCGCGGCGGCGTTGTCAGTGCCCCCGATTACGGTGAGTGAGCACATATCACTCGCGTCGAGGGGGAGATGACGGACATGGCGCACCAGGGCAAGGACAGGGACCGACGGCTGCTGAGCAGGGAAGTCACCGGCACAGTGGCCGTCCTGGCCGACGAACGCGACTTCGCCACCATGAGGCGGTACAGAAGCTTCCCGATCTTCGGCGACCACGCTGCGTATCTACGGCAGATGGAAAGGCTGCTGCGCACCCGCACCGCCCGGGGCGCGCACACCAGCGTCGCCCTCTTCGACCCCGCCGGGTACGAGGAGTTCTGCGCGGAAGAGCACCTCGACCCCGACACCCCCGCCAGCCGCAACCGCTACACGGCCGAGGTCGCGGCGGCGGGAACCACCGTCGCCTACGAGGGCCAGCCCATCCGCCGCCTGCTGCCCCGCCTCGTCGACGAGACGGCGCAACAGGCCACGTGGGAGTACGCCTCCGACCTCATCGCCCGCTCCGGCGGCTGCACCTCCTGCGGCGAGGACGTCGGCCAAGCCGCGTTCGTCCGGGCCACCCGCGCCCTGCGCCGGATCGTCGAGGCCTTCGGATGGGGCAGACACCACCACCTCGTGTGCACCGTCCCCGGCCCCGGCGGGGTCCCGCTCGTCGGCGTGCTCGATGTCGACGTCGACGCGTGCGGCACCGTTGAACTGGGCGAGGCCGACGCCCTGGTCTTCTGCACCGTCGTGGCGGCCGGCCTGACCGTGGAGCGCTCGGGCGCGATCGTCGTGCGCACCCTCGCCCACGGCGCGGAGACGGTCTGCGGCTGGGGCATGGCGGACGGCACCCTGAGGCCGCTGACCGAGGGCGAGGTCTTCGCCGCCTACTGCACCGACATCGTCACGGGCGAGCCCGTACCGCCCGAGCACGGAGTCGAGTACAGGGAAGCACCGGAGATCGACCTCGAATGACGAGAAGGGGTGCCCCACCGGTGTGGTGGGGCACCCCTTCATCGGTCATGCATCGGCCACGGCCGGCTCACTCGCCGGACAGCACCGCCTGCGCGGCGAGCCGCGCCTCCTCGGCCGAGTCAGTGGCCCGCGCCGCCGCAGCCGCACGCTCGCACTGCGCCAGCGTGTGCTTGGCCAGCGTGGCCCGCACATACGGAATCGACGCGGCGCCCATGGACAGGCTCGTCACGCCCAGACCCGTCAGCACACAGGCCAGCAGCGGGTCCGAAGCGGCCTCGCCGCACACGCCGCAGCTCTTGCCCTCGGCCTTGGCGGCCTCCGCCGACAGCGCGACCAGGTCGAGCAGCGCCGGCTGCCACGGGTCCTGCAGCCGCGACACGGCACCGACCTGACGGTCCGCGGCGAACGTGTACTGCGCAAGGTCATTGGTCCCCAGCGAAAGGAACTCGACCTCCTGCAGGATCGAACGCGCCCGCAGCGCGGCGGACGGAATCTCCACCATCGCACCGAACTTGGCCTGCAGACCGGCCTCCCGGCACGCGTCCGCGAACGCCTTCGCGTCCGTGCGGTCGGCCACCATCGGAGCCATGACCTCGAGGTAGACCGGCAGCCCCTCGGCCGCCTTGGCCAGCGCGGTCAGCTGCGTGCGCAGCACCTCCGGGTGGTCCAGCAGCGTCCGCAGACCCCGCACGCCCAGCGCCGGGTTCGGCTCGTCGGCCGGCGTCAGGAAGTCCAGCGGCTTGTCCGCGCCCGCGTCCAGCACCCGCACGACCACACGGCCCTCGGGGAACGCCTCCAGCACCTTGCGGTACGCCTCGACCTGCTTGGCCTCGGACGGCGCCTGCTTGCTGTCGTCCAGGAAGAGGAACTCGGTACGGAACAGACCGACGCCCTCGGCACCCGCCTCGACCGCCGCCGGCACATCGCCGGGACCGCCGACGTTCGCCAGCAGCGGCACCTT
>NZ_CP179755.1:7015000-8381923 GCF_047456005.1 Streptoverticillium reticulum
TGTCATTCACATATATAGCCCTAACGGGTGTGTGGATGGGTAGGGGAGCGTCGTGTGCCGGGTGAAGCAGCCGTGGAAACGAGTTGTGGACGGTTCACGAGTGAGAATGCAGGCATGAGTAGCGATACACACGTGGGAAACGTGTGCGCCGATTGACTAAGGGTTCCTGGGTCAAGCTGATCTGCCCAGGGTAAGTCGGGACCTAAGGCGAGGCCGACAGGCGTAGTCGATGGACAACCGGTTGATATTCCGGTACCCGCTTTGAAACGCCCAATATCGAATCAGGCGATGCTAAGTCCGTGAAGCCGTTCTGGATCCTTCGGGTGAAGGAAAGTGGTGGAGCCGACGACCCAGACTTGTAGTAGGTAAGCGATGGGGTGACGCAGGAAGGTAGTCCAGCCCGGGCGGTGGTAGTCCCGGGGTAAGGGTGTAGGCCGTGTGATAGGCAAATCCGTCACACGTTGAGGCTGAGACCTGATGCCGAGCCGATTGTGGTGAAGTGGATGATCCTATGCTGTCGAGAAAAGCCTCTAGCGAGTTTCATGGCGGCCCGTACCCTAAACCGACTCAGGTGGTCAGGTAGAGAATACCGAGGCGTTCGGGTGAACTATGGTTAAGGAACTCGGCAAAATGCCCCCGTAACTTCGGGAGAAGGGGGGCCATGTCCGGTGATCACTCTTGCAGTGTGAGCTGGGTGTGGCCGCAGAGACCAGCGAGAAGCGACTGTTTACTAAAAACACAGGTCCGTGCGAAGCCGTAAGGCGATGTATACGGACTGACGCCTGCCCGGTGCTGGAACGTTAAGGGGACCGGTTAGCGCATCTTCGGGTGTGCGAAGCTGAGAACTTAAGCGCCAGTAAACGGCGGTGGTAACTATAACCATCCTAAGGTAGCGAAATTCCTTGTCGGGTAAGTTCCGACCTGCACGAATGGCGTAACGACTTCTCGACTGTCTCAACCATAGGCCCGGTGAAATTGCACTACGAGTAAAGATGCTCGTTTCGCGCAGCAGGACGGAAAGACCCCGGGACCTTTACTATAGCTTGATATTGGTGTTCGGTTCGGCTTGTGTAGGATAGGTGGGAGACTGTGAAGCATGCACGCCAGTGTGTGTGGAGTCGTTGTTGAAATACCACTCTGGTCGTGCTGGATGTCTAACCTGGGTCCGTGATCCGGATCAGGGACAGTGTCTGGTGGGTAGTTTAACTGGGGCGGTTGCCTCCTAAAGGGTAACGGAGGCGCCCAAAGGTTCCCTCAGCCTGGTTGGCAATCAGGTGTTGAGTGTAAGTGCACAAGGGAGCTTGACTGTGAGACCGACGGGTCGAGCAGGGACGAAAGTCGGGACTAGTGATCCGGCGGTGGCTTGTGGAAGCGCCGTCGCTCAACGGATAAAAGGTACCCCGGGGATAACAGGCTGATCTTCCCCAAGAGTCCATATCGACGGGATGGTTTGGCACCTCGATGTCGGCTCGTCGCATCCTGGGGCTGGAGTCGGTCCCAAGGGTTGGGCTGTTCGCCCATTAAAGCGGTACGCGAGCTGGGTTTAGAACGTCGTGAGACAGTTCGGTCCCTATCCGCTGCGCGCGTAGGAGTCTTGAGAAGGGCTGTCCCTAGTACGAGAGGACCGGGACGGACGAACCTCTGGTGTGCCAGTTGTTCTGCCAAGGGCATGGCTGGTTGGCTACGTTCGGGAGGGATAACCGCTGAAAGCATCTAAGCGGGAAGCCTGCTTCGAGATGAGGACTCCCACCCACTTGATGGGGTAAGGCTCCCAGTAGACGACTGGGTTGATAGGCCAGGTGTGGAAGACCGGTAACGGTTGGAGCTGACTGGTACTAATAGGCCGAGGGCTTGTCCTCAGTTGCTCGCGTCCACTGTGTAGGTTCTGAAGTAACGACCCGTGTGAACATCCGGTTCGATATCTTCATAGTGTTTCGGTGGTCATAGCGTTAGGGAAACGCCCGGTTACATTCCGAACCCGGAAGCTAAGCCTTTCAGCGCCGATGGTACTGCATGGGGGACCGTGTGGGAGAGTAGGACGCCGCCGAACTAATGTTGAAGAAAGCCCTGACGGGGAACTCCGGTTCCCTGTCAGGGCTTTCTTGCGTTTACCCGCACCCTCACCGCACCCCACCGCACGTCCACGGTCTGTCTGCGGGTAAGGTCATGGGGTATCGTCGGTACATTTCCCCACAGGAGGCCCCCGGGTGGAGGTCCAGGAGACGCGAGTCCAGACCGACCGTGTCCTCACCATCCCGAACATCCTCAGCATGGCGCGCCTGGTCGGCGTACCGCTGTTCCTGTGGCTGATTCTTCAGAAGCACGACGGATGGGCGCTGTTGGTCCTGGCACTGAGCGGTGTCAGCGACTACCTCGACGGCAAGCTCGCCCGGCGCTGGAATCAGATCAGCAGCCTCGGCCGGCTGCTCGATCCGGCTGCGGACCGGCTCTACATCCTTTCCACGCTCTTCGGCCTGACCTGGCGTGACATCCTCCCGTTGTGGCTGACGCTGGCCCTGCTCGCGCGTGAGGCGATGCTGCTGGTCATGGTGTGGATCCTGAGGCGCCACGGCTACCCGCCGCCTCAGGTGAACTTCCTCGGCAAGGCTGCGACCTTCAACTTGATGTACGCCTTCCCGTTGCTGCTTCTCAGTGACGGGCACGGCTGGTTGTCGTCGCTCGCCGCGGTTTTCGGATGGGCGTTCGCCGGATGGGGTACAACCCTCTATTGGTGGGCAGGGATCCTCTATGTGGTGCAGGTCCGCCGGCTTGTCAGGGCGGACGCCACGGCCGACTGACCTGGCGGCTCTGGAGCCGGGCCCCCTCGGGTGCGAAGTCGGCAAGACCGTCGTCTCTCAAGGAGGACGCTTCCGACATGAAGGCCGTCGTGATGGCCGGCGGCGAAGGGACTCGCCTTCGCCCCATGACCTCGAGCATGCCCAAGCCGCTCCTGCCGGTGGCCAATCGGCCGATCATGGAGCATGTGCTGCGCCTGCTCAAACGGCACGGGCTCACCGAGACCGTGGTGACCGTGCAGTTCCTCGCCTCCCTCGTCAAGAACTATTTCGGCGACGGCGAGGAGCTGGGCATGGAGCTCACCTACGCCAACGAGGAAAAGCCACTCGGCACGGCAGGCAGCGTCAAGAACGCCGAAGAGGCGCTCAGGGACGATGCCTTCCTGGTCATCTCGGGAGACGCCCTCACCGATTTCGACCTGACCGACCTCATCCGTTTCCACAAGGAGAAGGGCGCCCTGGTCACCGTCTGTCTGACCCGGGTGCCCAATCCGCTGGAATTCGGCATCACCATCGTCGACGAACAGGGCAAGGTCGAGCGCTTCCTGGAGAAGCCGACCTGGGGTCAGGTCTTCTCCGACACGGTCAATACCGGCATCTACGTCATGGAGCCGGAAGTCTTCGACTACGTCCGGGCCGATGTGTCCGTGGACTGGTCCCAGGACGTCTTCCCGCAGCTGATGAAGGAAGGCAAGCCGATCTACGGCTATGTCGCCGAGGGCTACTGGGAGGACGTCGGCACGCACGAGAGCTACGTCAAGGCCCAGGCCGACGTCCTGGAGGGCAAGGTCGACGTCGATCTCGACGGGTTCGAGATCTCGCCGGGCGTCTGGATCGCGGAGGGTGCGGAGGTGCACTCGGACGCGGTGCTCCGCGGCCCCCTCTACATCGGCGACTACGCCAAGGTGGAGGCCGGCGCCGAGATCCGGGAGCACACCGTCGTGGGCTCCAACGTGGTGGTGAAGAGCGGTGCCTTCCTCCACAAGGCCGTCGTCCACGACAACGTCTACATCGGGCAGCAGAGCAATCTGCGTGGCTGTGTCATCGGCAAGAACACCGACATCATGCGTGCTGCCCGCATCGAGGACGGAGCCGTCATCGGGGACGAGTGCCTGGTCGGTGAGGAATCGATTATCCAGGGCAATGTCCGGGTCTATCCCTTCAAGACCATCGAGGCCGGCGCGTTCGTCAACACCTCGGTCATCTGGGAGTCCCGGGGCCAGGCCCACCTGTTCGGCGCGCGCGGGGTCTCCGGCATCCTCAATGTGGAGATCACCCCGGAGCTCGCGGTGCGCCTTGCCGGTGCGTACGCCACGACGCTCAAGAAGGGCTCGACGGTCACCACCGCCCGTGACCACTCGCGGGGTGCGAGGGCGCTCAAGCGCGCGGTCATCTCGGCGCTGCAGGCCAGTGCCATAGACGTGCGGGACCTGGAGAACGTCCCCCTGCCCGTGGCGCGCGAGCAGACCGCGCGGGGCAGTGCCGGCGGCATCATGATCCGTACCTCGCCGGGCGTTCCGGACTCGGTGGACATCATGTTCTTCGACGAGCGTGGGGCCGATCTCTCCCAGGGCGGGCAGCGCAAGCTGGACCGGGTCTACGCCCGCCAGGAGTACCGGCGGGCCTTCCCCGGCGAGATCGGCGACCTGTCCTTCCCGTCCAGCGTCTACGACTCGTACACGGGATCCCTGCTGCGCTCCGTGGACACCAGCGGGGTGGCCGAGGCCGGGCTGAAGGTCGTCGTGGACGCCTCCAACGGCAGTGCGGGGCTCGTCCTGCCCAGTCTGCTGGGGCGGTTGGGCGTGGACGCCCTCACCATCAACCCCGGGCTCGACGAGGCCCGCCCGACGGAGACCGCGGACGCCCGGCGTTCGGGGCTGGTGCGGCTCGGCGAGATCGTCGCGTCGGCGCGGGCGGCCTTCGGGGTGCGGTTCGATCCGGTGGGGGAGCGCATCTCGCTGGTGGACGAGCGCGGGCGGATCGTCGAGGACGACCGGGCCCTGCTGGTCCTGCTGGACCTGGTCGCCGCCGAGCGGCGCAGCGGGCGGGTGGCGCTTCCGGTGACCACGACCCGGGTTGCGGAGCAGGTGGCCGCGTACCACGGCACACAGGTGGAGTGGACGACGACCTCGCCCGACGACCTGACCCGCGTGGGCCGTCAGGAGTCGACCATCTTCGGCGGCGACGGGCGCGGCGGCTTCATCGTCCCGGAGTTCAGCAGTGTCTTCGACGGCACGGCGGCCTTCGTGCGCCTGATCGGCATGGTGGCCCGGACGCAGCTCACGCTGAGCCAGATCGACGCCCGCATTCCCCGGGCGCATGTGCTGCGCCGGGACCTGGCGACGCCGTGGGCGGTCAAGGGGCTGGTCATGCGGCATGTGGTGGAGGCCGCGGGGGATCGTTTCGTCGACACCACGGACGGGGTGCGGGTGGTCGAGGCGGACGGGCGCTGGGTGTTGGTGCTGCCCGACCCGGCGGAGGCCGTGACCCATCTGTGGGCGGAGGGCCCCGACGACGCCTCCGCGCAGGCGCTGCTCGACGAGTGGTCGGCGGTGGTGGACGGCGCCGGGCGCTGAGCTCCCGGGGGCGTGGTCTCCTCGGTCCGGATCCGGCACGCCGGTGGGGCCATTGGGAGACGGCGCCCCCGACGTGCGACGATGTGCGGCATGTCGCAGCAGCCCCCCGTTCGGAGCACGTCGTCGCCGCCTCCGCGCCCCGACGCGTCGATGTCGCTGCTGACCAATGTGATGGACCACAGCCTCGACGACGGCTATGCCGAGGCGGCCGCCCGGCGCGCGGAGGGCGGCAAGGGTCTTCCGAGCACGCTGCGGGCGAAGTTGGGGGTCGGTGCGGCTCTGCTGCTCGCCGCGGTGGTGGTGACGATCGGAGCCGCGCAGGCGCGGATATCGGCACCGACGCTGGCCAAGGAGCGCCAGCAGCTCATCGACCGGATCGACGCCGAGACCTCGGCGGCCGACACGTTGCAGAAGAACGTGGACACCCTGCGCGACAGCGTCGGTGCCAAGCAGCGCGAGGCCCTGGAGAAACACGGCGGGGACCAGGCGGAGTTGGTGTCCCTGCTCGCTGGCGCCACGGCGGTGAAGGGGCCCGGGGTCAAACTGGTCGTCGACGACGCGAAACAGACCACGACGGGCGGCGGCAACCCCCGGGAGAACCAGGGCTTCTCGGACACGGGCCGGGTGCGCGACCGTGACATGCAGCGCATCGTCAACGGCCTGTGGCAGTCCGGCGCCGAGGCGATCGCGGTCAACGGCCAGCGGTTGACGGCGCTGTCGGCCATCAGGGCCGCCGGTGACGCCATACTGGTCGACAACAGGCCGCTGGTGCCGCCGTACACGGTGCTGGCGATCGGGGACGGGCAGAAGCTGAGCACTGCGTTCCAGGACAGTGCCGACGGTCAGTACCTGCATGTTCTGCAGCAGAACTACGGCATCAGAGCCAGCATCTCCGCTCAGGACGAGGTCCGGCTGCCGGCCGCGCCGAGCCTGATCGTACGTACCGCAAAGCCGCAGAACACAGGGAAGGGCAAGGGCACATCGTGATCGCCGTATTGGGCCTCATCGTGGGAGTCGTGGTCGGACTGGTGGTCCGCCCCGTGGTTCCGACGGCGGTCGAGCCCTATCTGCCCATCGCCGTCGTGGCGGCGCTCGACGCGGTCTTCGGCGGCCTCCGGGCGATGCTGGACGGAATCTTCGACGACAAGGTCTTCGTCGTCTCCTTCCTGTCCAACGTGGTCGTGGCCGCGCTCATCGTCTTCCTGGGCGACAAGCTCGGCGTGGGTGCACAGCTGTCCACCGGTGTCGTGGTCGTCCTGGGCATCCGCATCTTCTCCAACGCGGCCGCCATCCGGCGGCACGTCTTCCGGGCGTGAGACCGATGAGCACGGACGACACGCCGGAGAAGCCCGAGCCCGCCGAGGAGCCGAAGAAGCCCGAGGCGCAGGCTCCCGAGCCCGCCCCTGAGGCTGCGCCCGAGCCCGCCCCCGAGCCCGGTTCCGGCCCCCGGCAGGAGCCGGGAGCGGAGCCGGAAGCCGGGGCTCCGGCCGAGCCGTTGACGGGGCGTCAACGGCTCGCGAAGGGCCTGTGGCCGCCGCGGTTCACCCGCGCCCAGCTCACCGTCGCCCTGCTGCTGTGCGTCCTGGGGCTCGGCCTGGCCATCCAGGTCCGTACGACGAGCGACAACAGCGCGTTGCGCGGGGCGCGGCAGGAGGACCTGGTGCGGATCCTGGACGAACTGGACAGCCGCACCAAGCGGCTGGAGGACGAGAAGCGGAAGCTGGAGAGCCAGAAGGCGGAGCTGGAGAGCAGCTCCAACCAGGCCGCGGAGGCCCGCAAGCAGACCGAGCAGAAGGAGGACCAGCTCGGCGTGCTGGCCGGTACGGTGGCGGCCGAGGGGCCCGGCATCGAGCTCACGGTGAGCGACGCCAAGGGCGCGGTCGAGCCGGACAAGCTGCTCGACACGATCCAGGAACTGCGGGCCGCGGGTGCGGAGGCGATCCAGATCAACAACGTCCGGGTGGCTGCGAACACCTACTTCTCGGGATCCGCGGGGAAGGTGGAGATCGACGGAAAGAAGGTCTCGCAGCCCTATAAGTTCAAGGTCATCGGCAAGCCCCAGGATCTGGAGCCCGCACTGAACATCCCTGGCGGAGTGGTGCAGACGCTGGAGAAGGAGCAGGCCGGTGTCTCGGTCTCCCGGTCTGAGAAGATCGTTGTCGACGCCTTGCGCCCGGCGAAGCGGCCTGACTACGCTCGGTCGTCATCGCAGTGAGGCAGGCGAGGAGAGGGGCTCCGCGGGGAGGACGGGGGCTTGCGGGGGGTCGGCGCACCCGGTTCGGGGTGCGTGATGGAAACTGTCTGGTGATCTCGGACGTTGTCAGGTTGTCCGGGTCGGACGGTGTGTGCATCGAGGGTTTGTCCTGCCCCACGGGCGGGTCTGTTTCGGTCAAGGGGAATCGCCCGTGAAGTTGTTTGCGAAGTTGTTCGGCAAGAGCGCACGCCGGGACGGCGGCAGCGCCCGTCACCGCGCCTCGGGGCCGGTGGAAGGCAATCAGGGCGCCCAGGAGGGGCGTCCCCTGTTCCGGGACCAGGTGGGTGCTCCCGGCAGCGACATTCCGGGCGGACAGGGCGCGTCTTCTGTTGACCCTGCCGCTGCCGGACGCATAGGTTTCGGGGCACCAGCGACCTCAAGTGCGGGTGGAGGGTTTGCCTTGCCGGTCTGTACGAGGTGTGGCCACCGAAACGCCGAGGCCAGCCGGTTCTGTTCCAACTGCGGTGCGCCGCTGCGGCCCGGAGCCGTCGCGGAGCGCGCCTCGGAGACGACCTCGACCATCTCCATCTCCGGTCTCGAGGCGTACGACTCCGAGGTGACCGGGCAGACGCAGATCCCGATGCTCTCCCCGGAGGCACAGGCAGCCGTCGAGGCCCTGCCGCTGGGCTCGGCGCTGCTGGTGGTCCGCCGCGGTCCCAACTCCGGCAGCCGCTTCCTGCTGGACGGCGAGGTCACCACGGCCGGCCGGCACCCGCAGAGCGACATCTTCCTGGACGACGTGACCGTCTCGCGCCGTCACGTGGAGTTCCGTCGCCGGCAGGACGGCTCGTTCACGGTCGCGGACGTCGGCAGCCTCAACGGCACCTACGTCAACCGGGAGCGCATCGACGAGATCGCGCTGACGAACGGCGACGAGGTCCAGATCGGCAAGTACCGCCTGGTCTTCTACGCCAGCCAGCAGGCGGCGGGGATCTGACCCTCGAGGGAGGGCCATGCTTCGGACACCGTCGGGCGGTACCGGATCCTCCGGTACCGCTGGTGCGGAAGGCCGGCTGTTGAGCATCGGAGCGGTGCTCAACGTGCTGCGCGAGGAATTCCCCGAGGTCACCATCTCCAAGATCCGTTTCCTGGAGGCGGAGGGCCTGGTCGAGCCGCAGCGCACGCCGTCCGGCTACCGCAAGTTCAGCACGGCGGACGTGGAGCGGCTCGGACAGGTGCTGCGGATGCAGCGCGACCACTACCTCCCGCTCAAGGTCATCCGGGAGCAGCTGGACGCCCCGGACCGGAGCGGGCCCGCGCAGCCCGGCGGTGCCCAGGGCCTGGCGGAGGATTTCGCCGGCGAGGAGGCCGCGCCTCCGGCGCAGGTGCGGATCGGCCGCGAGGAGCTGCTGGCCGCGGCCGGGGCGACCGACGGGGAACTGGCCGAGTGGGAGTCCTACGGCCTGGTCGTCGCCCACCCGGACGGTGGATTCGACGCCGATTCCGTGGCCGTCGCCCGGCTCGTGGCGGATCTGGGCCGGTTCGGCCTGGAGCCACGGCACCTGCGTGCCGTCAAGGCCGCCGCGGATCGCGAGGCCGGTCTGGTCGAACAAGTGGTCGCCCCACTGCGCAGGCACCGCAATCCGCAGACCAGGGCCCATGCCGAAGCCACCGCCCGGGAGCTGGCCGGCCTGTCCGTACGGCTCCACGCGGCCCTCGTCCGCAGCGCCCTGCACCTGCGGGAGCGGTGACGGCGAGTGCCCGACTACCCAAACCTGCCGGGCACGGCCTAGGGTTGCTGTGTGAACGAGCTCGATGTCGTGGGTGTCCGGGTGGAAATGCCCTCCAACCAGCCGATCGTGCTCCTGCGTGAAGTGGGAGGCGACCGCTACCTCCCGATCTGGATCGGACCGGGGGAGGCGACGGCGATCGCCTTCGCCCAGCAGGGCATGGCTCCTGCCCGCCCGCTGACCCACGATCTCTTCAAGGACGTGCTGGACGCGGTCGGACAGCAGCTCTCGGAGGTCCGCATCACGGACCTGCGCGAGGGGGTGTTCTACGCGGAGCTCGTCTTCGCCAGCGGCGTGGAGGTCAGCGCCCGGCCGTCCGACGCCATAGCGCTCGCGCTGCGCACCGGGACGCCGATCTACGGCAGCGACGGGGTGCTCGACGACGCGGGCATCGCGATCCCGGACGAGCAGGAGGACGAGGTGGAGAAGTTCCGCGAGTTCCTCGACCAGATCTCGCCGGAGGACTTCGGCACCAACAGCCAGTGAGGCGGTGCGCGCGGGTCGCCGCGGCGCATTCGAGTAGCTTTTCCCGCTACACGGACACGTAAAACCACTCTCAGGGTGATTATCACTCGGCGTGCCGAGTGTGGCGATCGTTGACGCACCCCGAGCGACTGCCTACCGTCGAGAAGGCAGGTCAAGGACGGAGGTCGGCGTGAGAAGCACGGGCGACGGTACAGCGGTCGGCAGTCCGTATCCGCTGCACGGGGGAACGGTCGAACCGGTGCCCCGTCATCCCGCCGCGATGGCGGTCACCACTCCGCGGGGGCGGGATTCGGACGGCTCGGTGCCCTCGGGCGGCACGGAGAACATCGGCTACCGGGGGCCGACGGCGTGCGCCGCCGCCGGCATCACCTATCGGCAGCTCGACTACTGGGCGCGCACCGGGCTCGTCGAGCCCAGCGTGCGGCCCGCGTACGGGTCGGGCAGCCAGCGGCTCTACAGCTTCCGGGACGTCGTCGTCCTGAAGATCGTCAAACGGCTCCTGGACACCGGGGTGTCCCTGCAGAACATCCGCACCGCCGTCCAGCACCTGCGCACGCGCGGGATGGCCGACCTGGCGCAGATGACGCTGATGAGCGACGGCGCCACGGTGTACGAGTGCACCTCGCCCGACGAGGTCGTCGACCTCCTCCAGGGCGGCCAGGGCGTCTTCGGGATCGCCGTGGGCGTCGTCTGGCGCGACGTGGAGAGCGCGCTCGCGAAGCTGCACGGGGAGCGCGTGGACACCGGCGAGACGCTCGCGGGCCACAACCCCGCCGACGAGCTGGCACGCCGCCGCAACCGGGCCGGCTGACCGGCAGCCCGGCGGGGCTCCGCCACGGGCCGGCGCGATTGTCAGTGGGGTGCGGCAGCATCGTGCTGTGAGACGAGCGCCGACGATCCTGCACCTGGACATGGACGCCTTCTACGCCTCGGCGGAGCAGGCGTCCAAGCCCAGTCTGCGCGGCAAGCCCGTGGTGGTCGGCGGCATCGGCCCCCGCGGGGTGGTGGCCACGGCCTCGTACGAGGCACGGGTCTTCGGGGTCCACTCGGCGATGGCGACGGCCCAGGCCCGCAGACTCTGCCCGAACGCCGCCTACCTCACCCCGCGGTTCACCCTGTACCGGCAGGTCAGCGAGGTGGTCATGGGGCTGCTGCGAGAGTTGTCGCCGCTGGTGGAGCCGCTGAGTCTGGACGAGGCCTTCGTGGACCTGGAGGCGGGCGGAGTGGAGCCCTCCTCGGCCGCCGCGCGGGCCGTGGGCGAGCGGCTGCGCCGTGACATCAGGGCGGCCACGGGGCTCAGCGGGTCGGTGGGGCTCGCCGGGTCCAAGATGATGGCGAAGATCGCCTCCGAGCAGGCGAAGCCCGACGGCCTGGTGTGCATAGAGCCCGGCACCGAGCAGGAGATCCTGGGCCCGATGTCGGTGCGCGCCATTCCGGGCGTCGGCCCCGCCACTGCCGAAACGTTGCGCCGCGCCGGGATCACCACGGTGGCCGAGATCGCCGAGGCCGGTGAGGACGAGCTGGTGAGGCTGCTGGGCAAGGCCCACGGCAGCGGGCTGTACGTGCTGGCCACCGGCGGCGACGAGCGGCCCGTCGTCGCGGAGCGGGACGCCAAGTCGGTGTCCGTGGAGGACACCTTCGCCGAGGACCTCACCGACCGCACCCGGGTGCAGCTGGAGCTCGCCCGCCTCGCCGACCGCTGCGTGCGGCGGCTGCGCGGCGCCGGCCGCAGCGGGCGCACCGTGGTCATCAAGGTGCGGCGCTACGACTTCTCGACCCTCACCCGCTCGGAGACGCTGCGCGGGCCGACGGACGATCCCGTGGTCGTGCGGGAGGCGGCCGCCCGGCTGCTGGACGGGGTGGACACCACGGCCGGGGTGCGGCTGCTGGGGGTCGGTGTCTCCGGGCTCGCGGACTACACCCAGGAGGACCTCTTCGCCCAGGCGGCCGGCGGCACGGCCGAGGGCGGGGAGGCGCCGGAGCGGGAGCAGGAGGAGGCCGCGGAGGAGACGGCACGGCCCCGCCAGTGGCTGCCGGGGCTGGACGTGCGGCACGCGGAGTTCGGGGCCGGCTGGGTCCAGGGCAGCGGCGTCGGCCGGGTCACGGTCCGCTTCGAGGAGCCCTGGTCCGAAGAGCCCGGCAGGGTGCGCACGTTCGCGGTCGACGACCCGGCGCTGGAGCACGCCGATCCGCTGCCGCTCGTCCGGCCCGCGGAGGATCAGCCGCCGGACGCGCCGGAGGCGCCGTCGTCCGGGGGGATGGCGAGCCCGTAGTGCCGGTAGAGCCGCAGTTCCTGCTCGGGGGAGAGGTGGCGGCCGGCGCCGATGTCCGGGGCGTTCCTGATCAGGGCCCGCTCGTAGGGGACGTGCAGTCCCTCGCCGTCGGCCCGGCTCGGCCGCAGCGGCACCAGGGCGTCGCGGCTGAACAGCCCGGTGCGCACGGCGGCCCACTCCGGCTCGCCGGTCGCGTCGTCGAGGTACACCTCGTCCACCGTGCCGATCCGCATGCCGTCGCGGTCGAAGGCCTTGCGGCCGATCAGGCTCCGGGGGTCGACGTCCGTCTGCACGGCCTTCCTCCTGTTTCCTCCCGCCTGGCGCACCTGCCACCAACCAAAAGCCACAAAGCGGGAAGCGGCCACTTGGGCGCTCCCGTGGGCAAATTCTCGCTGGTAGGCTGGCCAGTGGCCGCAGACCCTGTGCGGGAGAGTCCTCCGATGCCCCCAGGGGCGGTCCCGGAGGCGCCGAAGGAGCAAATCCTCCCCGGAATCTCTCAGGCACCCCGTACCGCACGGACGAGGCCACTCTGGAAAGCAGGGCGGGTCCGGTCCGGCAGTACTCCGAGCCCTTCCTCACCGACGGTGAAAGCCGGGTACTGCACCGCCCGGTGAAGCTCTCAGGTTGCGATGACAGAGGGGGAGGCCGTCCGGGTACCCGCGCCGTGGTACCCCTCGCAGGTCGCAATGACCAGGAGGCCTCCGCAGATGACCGCCCACCGCATCTCCCTCTCCGACCTGGAGCGCGGCACTCCCTTCGAGGACCGCCACATAGGGCCCGACTCCGGGGCGCGGGCCAAGATGCTCGCCCAGGTCGGCTTCGGCTCCCTCGACGAGCTCACCGCCGCCGCCGTGCCGGAAGTGATCAAGAGCGCCGCGGCGCTGGGCCTCCCGGCCGCCCGCACCGAGCCCGAGGTCCTCGCCGAGCTGCGCTCGCTCGCGAGCCGCAACCAGGTGCTCGCCCCCATGATCGGCCTCGGCTACCACGGCACGTTCACCCCGCCGGTGATCCTGCGCAACGTCATGGAGAACCCCGCCTGGTACACGGCCTACACGCCGTACCAGCCGGAGATCTCCCAGGGCCGGCTGGAGGCCCTGCTCAACTTCCAGACCGTCGTGGCCGAGCTGACCGGTCTGCCCACCTCCGGCGCCTCCCTGCTCGACGAGGGCACCGCGGCGGCCGAGGCCATGGCGCTGTCCCGGCGCATGGGCAAGGTCAAGGACGGGGTCTTCCTCGTCGACGCGGACGCCCTGCCGCAGACCGTCGCGGTGATCGAGACCCGTGCCGAGCCGACCGGTGTCGAGGTCGTCGTCGCGGACCTGTCGGCGGGCATCCCCGAGGAGATCGCCGGCCGCGGCGTCTTCGGCGTGCTGCTGCAGTACCCGGGCGCCTCGGGTGCCGTGAGAGACCTGCGCCCCGTCATCGAGCAGGCCCACGAGCTCGGCGCCGTCGTCACCGTCGCCGCCGACCTGCTCGCCCTGACCCTGCTCACCCCGCCCGGCGAGCTCGGCGCCGACATCGCCGTCGGCACCACCCAGCGCTTCGGCGTGCCCATGGGCTTCGGCGGCCCGCACGCCGGATACATGGCCGTCCGCGAGAAGTTCGCCCGCAGCCTCCCGGGCCGCCTGGTCGGCGTCTCCGTCGACGCCGACGGCAACAAGGCCTACCGCCTGGCCCTGCAGACCCGCGAGCAGCACATCCGCCGCGAGAAGGCCACCAGCAACATCTGCACCGCACAGGTGCTCCTGGCCGTCATGGCCGGCATGTACGCGGTCTACCACGGCCCCGAGGGCCTGGCCGCCATCGCGCGCCGCACCCACCGCTACGCCGTCCTCCTCGCCGAGGGCCTGCGGGCCGCGGGCGTCGAGGTCGTGCACGGCGCGTACTTCGACACCCTGACCGTGCGCGTCCCCGGCCGCGCCGCCGAGGTCGTCGGCGCCGCCCGCGAGCGCGGCGTCAACCTGCGCCTGACGGACGCCGACCACGTCGGCATCGCCTGCGACGAGACCACCACGCGGGCTCATCTGGCCTCCGTGTGGGCCGCGTTCGGCGTGGAGGCCGACATCGAGGCGCTCGACGCGGCCACCGCGGACACCCTCCCCGAGGGCCTGCTGCGCGCCGACGAGTACCTCACGCACCCGGTCTTCCACCAGCACCGCTCCGAGACGGCGATGCTGCGCTACCTGCGCCGCCTCGCCGACCGCGACTACGCCCTGGACCGGGGCATGATCCCGCTCGGCTCCTGCACGATGAAGCTCAACGCCACCACCGAGATGGAGCCGGTCACCTGGCCCGAGTTCGGCGCGCTGCACCCCTTCGCGCCCGCCGAGCAGGCCGAGGGCTACCTCACGCTCATCACCGAGCTCGAGGAGCGGCTCGCCGAGGTCACCGGCTACGCCAAGGTGTCCCTCCAGCCCAACGCGGGCTCCCAGGGCGAGCTCGCGGGCCTGCTGGCCGTCCGCGCCTACCACCGCGCCAACGGCGACGCGCAGCGCACCGTCTGCCTCATCCCCTCCTCCGCGCACGGCACCAACGCGGCCAGCGCGGTGATGGCGGGCATGAAGGTCGTCGTGGTGAAGACCGCCGACGACGGCGAGGTCGACGTCCAGGACCTGCACGCCAAGATCGAGCAGCACCGCGCCGAGCTGGCCGTGCTGATGATCACCTACCCGTCCACGCACGGCGTCTTCGAGGAGCACGTCGCGGACATCTGCGCGGCCGTGCACGAGGCCGGCGGCCAGGTGTACGTGGACGGGGCGAACCTCAACGCCCTGGTGGGCCTGGCCCGGCCGGGCGAGTTCGGCGGCGACGTCTCGCACCTGAACCTGCACAAGACCTTCTGCATCCCGCACGGCGGCGGCGGTCCGGGCGTCGGCCCGGTGGCCGTCCGCGCCCACCTCGCCCCCTACCTGCCCAACCACCCGCTGCAGCCCGCCGCCGGTCCGGCCACGGGCGTCGGACCGATCTCGGCCGCGCCCTGGGGCTCCGCCGGCATCCTGCCGATCTCCTGGGCGTACGTGCGGCTGATGGGCGCGGAGGGCCTCAAGCGCGCCACGCAGGTGGCCGTGCTGGGCGCCAACTACATCGCCAAGCGCCTGGAGCCGCACTACCCCGTGCTCTACACCGGCCCCGGCGGCCTGGTCGCGCACGAGTGCATCGTGGACCTGCGCCCGCTGACCAAGGCGACCGGGGTGAGCGTCGACGACGTGGCCAAGCGCCTGATCGACTACGGCTTCCACGCGCCGACCATGTCCTTCCCGGTGGCCGGCACGCTGATGATCGAGCCGACGGAGAGCGAGGACCTCGTCGAGCTGGACCGGTTCTGCGACGCCATGATCGAGATCCGTGCCGAGATCGAGAAGGTCGGCTCGGGCGAGTGGGACAAGGACGACAACCCGCTGCGCAACGCCCCGCACACCGCGGCCTCGGTCACCGGTGCCTGGGAGCACTCGTACACCCGCGAGGAGGCGGCCTTCCCCGCCGGGGTGACGGCGGCCGACAAGTACTGGCCGCCGGTGCGCCGCGTGGACGGCGCGTACGGCGACCGCAACCTCGTCTGCTCCTGCCCGCCGCTCGACGCCTACGAGGGCTGAGCAACTCGGCGGTGCGGCGCGGCTGATGCGCGTCGGGGCCGGTTCGGCGATCTTCGCCGGGCCGGCCCCTTATGTGTCTCCGGGTGTCATATGCGGGTGCGATGGGTAGTGCTGCGCTAGGCAGCCGTCACCACGTGGTCGGCGCCGAGCGGCCGGTGCGGGGCGATGATCTGCCCGTCCGGCAGCAGCTCACCGGTGTCCTCGAAGCAGAGGACGCCGTTGCACAGCAGGCTCCAGCCCTGTTCCGGGAAGTGCGCCACGAGCTGGGCGGCCTCCCGGTCGGCGGAGTCGGCTGACGGGCACGTGGGCTGGTGCTGGCACATGGCAGGGATCTTTCGCTGTGGTGTCGTGACTGTCCTGCGGCTCGATGCGGTGGTCATGCCGCCCCCCGTTGCATTCGTCGGTCGATCCCAGTGTTGCCCTGTGAGCGGAATTCCGCAGGCATTTCCCTGTGGTGCTCCTCACAGGATGAGGACGCGTCACCCGTGCGGGGGGTTGCGGCCAACAGGGCTGTCCCTTCGGGGGGTTCGCGATGGCCGCGGTGGGCTAGCCCGGTCGGGGGAGCACGGCGCAGTGCCCCGTGGCCCGTGGGCCCGCGGGGCACTTCTGCGGCGGATGCACCGGTCAGGCGGAGGTCTTCAGCAGCGGGGCC
This sequence comes from Streptoverticillium reticulum, assembly GCF_047456005.1. NCBI lineage: Bacteria > Bacillati > Actinomycetota > Actinomycetes > Kitasatosporales > Streptomycetaceae > Streptomyces > Streptoverticillium reticulum. The sequence goes on from NZ_CP179755.1 coordinate 7,031,360, forward strand.
GGCGTGAGCCGCAGGGTGAGCACGGGCAGCAGGTCGGCGACGCGGTGCGGGTGGTGGGCGGCGATGCCGGGCGGGGCGGGGGCGAGGGGCACCAGCAGGTCGCCCGGGGCGAGCACGCCCGACGAGGCCTCGGCCGTGATGTCGCCGTGCAGCCAGAGGGTGAGCATGTAGAGCCCCGGAACGGACAGCAGCCTCGGCTGGTACGGCGAGGTCAGCTCCTCCGCCTGGTGCAGGGCCAGTTCGGTGGAGGCGAGGTAGGGGCCCTCGAAGAAGTGGGAGAACGCCCAGCCGTCCGGGGTGAGCATGGTCTCGGCCGCGGCGATCGCCCGTCCGCCGCCCCGGACCAGGAAGCGCCAGCCCGTCAGCCGGGACCGGGGCGCTCCGCCGCGGGGTGCGACCGGCTCCAGCACGTGGACGGGCAGCGGCAGTTCGGGGGTCAGGGCCGTCTGTGCGGACTTCAGCGACGGGGTGCGTGCCGCGCGGACGGCGGTCGGGGAACCGAGGGCCGCGCGGACACTGCGGAGGGCGGGCGCGGGGGCAGGGGGGACGTGCAGCGGCATGGGGGTCGCCTCTCGCTTCCGGAGACACTTCGGAGACACGCGGGGGTGCTGGGCAGGTGCGACGACGCTGTCGGAAGGGGTCAGAGGGGGGCCGGACCGACTTCCGGGGCGCCTGCTCTCTGCCTCACCCCGGAGTTTATACGACACGTGTTCACGCAGTGTTTCGGCTAGCTGTCCGCGGCATTTCCGGCAAGAGGAAATCAGGGCCTCTTTTCGGGGTGATTTCGGTGATTATGCCGCGATATCGCACCCATGGCCTCGGGCTTTTCCCGGGAAGCGGTCGGCCGGATCTCGTCGGTGTTTATCACCAGCGCATTGCCGGGCAACTGCCGACCACCCGTATGCCGACGGAATGTGCCGGAGTACGCATGGTGCAGAGCCTATCGGGTATCCGGCTCCGGCGAGGCGTTATCGATCGTCCCGCTGGGCATCATCGACCGTGACAAGGGCGGCGCCGTCGCGGGCGACCCGTTTGAGGAGGGACACTTGAATGGGTGAGAAGGTCGCGGCCGAGGGGTTCGGCCCCGCCGACCCGCAGCGCCACCGGGACAAGCTCCGGCAGTGCCTGGAAGCGTTGGCGAGACTGCTGGAGGAGAAGCGGTTCGACCGGCCCCGGAATCTCATGGGGCTGGAGATCGAGCTGAATCTCGCGGGCTCCGACGGCATGCCGAGCATGATGAATGCCGAGGTGCTCGAGCGGATCGCGAGCCGGGATTTCCAGACCGAACTCGGACAGTTCAACCTGGAAGTGAATATTGTGCCGCACCGGCTGTCCGGCCGGGTTCTCGATCAGCTTGCCGAGGAGCTGCGCACCGGCCTCGCCTATGCCGACCGCAGGGCCATGGAGCTCGATTCCGGAATCGTGATGATCGGTATTCTTCCGACGCTCACCCGCCGGCACGCGGTCTCCGCCAATCTTTCCGCGGCCGACCGGTACTCCCTGCTCAACGAGCAGATCCTGGCCGCCCGCGGCGAGTACTTCACCATCGACATCGACGGAGTCGAGCGGCTCACCTGCACGGCCGGGTCGATCGTCACCGAAGCCGCCTGCACCTCCGTGCAGTTGCACCTGCAGGTGACTCCCGGCCGGTTCGCCGCGGTGTGGAACGCGGCGCAGGCCGTCGCCGCCGCACAGATCGCCGTCGGCGCCAACTCCCCCTTCCTCTTCGGCCGGGAGCTGTGGCGCGAGTCGCGGCCGCCGCTGTTCGTCCAGTCCACCGACACCCGCCCGCCCGAGCTCCAGGCCCAGGGCGTGCGGCCGCGCACCTGGTTCGGCGAGCGCTGGATCGGCGACGCCTTCGAACTCTTCGAGGAGAACCTGCGCTTCTTCCCCCCGCTGCTGCCCATCTCCGACGACGAGGACCCGCTGCGGGTGCTGGACGAGGGCGGGGTGCCCCGGCTCTCGGAGCTCTCCCTGCACAACGGCACGGTCTACCGCTGGAACCGGCCGGTCTACGGGGTCGCCGACGGGGTCCCCCACCTCCGCGTGGAGAACCGGGTGCTGCCCGCGGGCCCCACCGTCACCGACGTCATCGCCAACGCGGCCTTCTACTACGGGGTGGTCAGGGGGCTGGCCGAGGAGCCGCGGCCGGTGTGGTCCCGGCTGCCGTTCGCCGTTGCCGGCGACAACTTCGACATGGCCTGCCGGCACGGCATCGACTCCGCGCTGCGCTGGCCGCGGGCGGGCCGTACCGGCACGCTCGCCCGTGTCCCGGCCGTCCGTCTGGTCCTCGACGAACTGCTGCCGCTGGCCGCGGCCGGCCTGGACGCCTGGGGCGTCGAGCCCGCCGACCGCGACCGCTACCTCGGCGTCATCGAGGAGCGCTGCCGGCGCCGGGTGAACGGCGCCTCCTGGCAGGCGGCCGCCTACCACCGGGCCCGGGAGCGCGGGCTGGACCGCGAGCAGGCCCTCGCCGTCACCACGCGCCGCTACTGCGAGCTGATGCGGACCGGCGAGCCCGTCCACACCTGGCCCGCGGGGACCGGGGACCAGGGCGTGTCCTGACCCCGCCGGTACGGACACGGAAGCCCCCCTGTCGTACGGCCCCCCGCGCGTCCGGCAAGCTGTGACGATCGTGGTGAGCAGCTGACGGCGGAGGCGGATGTGCGGCAGGACGCGAGGGACGGTGCGGGCGGCCGGCCGGAGGCCCTGTCCGGCCCGGGGCCGGACATCGTGCCGGGGCGGCGGACGCTGCGTACCGAGACGCTCCTGGTCCTGGCCCTGTCGCTGGGGGCCAGCGGGGTCTCGGCAGTGATCAGTTTCGTGGGTTCCGTCACCCGCCCCGGCGGGCTCGCGAACCAGGCCGTCACCCTCAACGCCTCGCACGCCCCCGGCCGCCCCTGGCTCGACCTGACCTGGCAGGTCTTCGGCATCGCCACGGCCCTCGTGCCGGTCCTCCTGGTGGCCCACCTGCTGCAGCGCGAGGGTGCCGACGGCCTGCGTGCCGTCGGCTTCGACCGCCGCCGTCCGGCGTCCGACCTGGGGCGCGGTGCGGCCGTCGCGGCCGTCGTCGGCGGGACGGGGCTGCTGTTCTACCTGGCCACCCGGGCTGCGGGGATCAACCTGACCGTGGTGCCCGAGGCGCTGCCGCACGTGTGGTGGAAGGTCCCGGTGCTGATCGCCTCGGCCGTGCAGAACGCGGTGCTCGAGGAGGTCGTGGTCGTCGGCTATCTGCTGCGCAGGCTGGGACAGTTGGGCTGGACGCCGGCCGCCGCGCTGGCGGCGAGCGCGGCGCTGCGCGGCTCGTACCACCTGTACCAGGGGATCGGCGGGATGGTCGGGAACATGGTGATGGGCGTGCTGTTCGTCCTGCTCTACCGGCGGTGGGGGCGGGTCGGGCCGCTGGTCGCCGCGCACGCGCTGATCGACACGGTGGCCTTCGTCGGTTACGCGCTGCTGGTGGGCAAGGTGGGCTGGCTGCCTCACCCCTGACCCGCCCCTCCGCAGGGGGCGTCAGACGAGCAGGTCGCCCTCGACGGTGGTGACGGCGTTGCCCGTCAGCAGCGTCCGTTCGCCGCGCAGCGTGGTGCGTACGAGGCCGCCGCGGCGGGAGGCCTGCAGGCCCGTCAGTTCGTCGCGGCCCAGGCGGGCGGACCAGAAGGGGGCCAGTGCGGTGTGTGCGCTGCCGGTGACGTGGTCCTCGTCGATGCCGACGTTGGGGAAGAAGCAGCGCGAGACGTAGTCGTAGCCGCGTGTGGGGTCCTCGGCCGGGGCGGTGGCGATGATGCCGCGACGCGAGTGCCGGCCGAGCGCCCGGAAGTCGGGGGCCAGGGCGCGTACGGACTTCTCGTCGGGCAGCTCGACCAGCAGGTCCCCGATGTGCTCGCTGGTGTCGTGGACGCCGAGCGGCTCGGCGCCGAGGGCGGCGGCCACGCCGTCGGGTACGGCGACCGGGGTGAGGCGTGAGGTCGGGAAATCCAGGGTGATCGAGCCGTCCTCGTGGGCGGTGGCGGCCAGGATGCCGCAGCGGGCCGCGAAGCGGACCGTGCCGGTGGCGGCGCCGGTGGTGTGCAGGACGTGTGCCGTGGCGAGCGTGGCGTGGCCGCACATGTCGACCTCGGCGGCGGGGGTGAACCAGCGCAGCGCCCAGTCGGCCTCGCCGCCGTCGGGGAGGCGGTGGGCGAAGGCGGTCTCGGGGTGGTTGACCTCGGCGGCGATCTGCTGGAGCCGGGTGTCGTCGGGGAAGGTCCCCGTGTCGAAGAGCAGGACCCCGGCCGGGTTGCCGGCGAAGGGGCGGTCGGTGAAGGCGTCGACGATTCGCATCCGCATGGCTGGAGCGTAGAAGGCCGGCAGGGCCGCAGGCCAAGGCCAATCCGCGAAATCTGGACCCGTTTGCGGGGCGCCCTCCGGGGGTCGGCGCGCGAAAGGGTGTTGTCATGCGATCGGTTCCGATATATCGTCGAAGCATCGCGAGAACATCGCGACAGATCAACGATGGAAGGAAGTGTAAGGATGCGTTCTCATCACGAGCACTGTGGACCCGGCCATCAGGGGCGGGGGGACTTCGGCGGACGGCGTGCCTTCGGGCCGTTCGGACCGCCCTTCGGGGGCCCGCCGTTCGGCGGCCGGGGGCGCGGCGGACCGGGCGGCAGGGCGCGGCGCGGGGACGTCCGCGCGTCGATCCTGGCGCTGCTCAAGGACCGGCCCATGCACGGTTACGAGATGATCCAGGAGATCGCCGAGCGCAGCGGGGGCACCTGGAAGCCGAGCCCCGGCTCGGTCTACCCCACGCTCCAGCTGCTGGAGGACGAGGGCCTGATCGTCAGTGAGAGCGAGGGCGGCAAGAAGCTGTTCACGCTCACCGAGCAGGGCCGCACCGAGGCGGACGCGGGGTCCCAGGCGCCCTGGGAAGAGGCCGGGCGCGGCGTCGACTGGGAGACGATGAAGGAGATCCGGCAGGCCGGCTACGGGCTGATGGAGGCCTTCGGCCAGGTCTGGCGGACGGGCAGTGCCGATCAGCGGCAGAAGGCCATGACCGTCATCAACGACGCACGCAAGAAGCTCTACCTGATCCTCGCCGACGAAGGCTGAGGGCCCGGGCGACGAACGGATGAGGGTGCCCCCGCGGACCGCCGCGGGGGCACCCTCTCGCCGTGTCCCGTTGACCGGGCGGCGGCACGCGGCCAGACTCCGGCAACCGCATCCGACAGAAACGGAGCGCCCGCCATGGCCTTGCGCATCCGCTGCAGACGCCGGAGACACCTCGCCGTCCCCTTGGCGGCCGTCGCCCTCTGCGCCGCGTCCGTCACCCTCGTACCGGCAGCGACCGGCGCACCCGAACCGCTCTACCGCAACGCCCGTGCGGCCACGGACGACCGCGTACGGGACCTGCTGCACCGGATGACGCTCGACGAGAAGATCGGCCAGCTGCAGCAGATCGCCGTGGACCGCCTGCAGGGCGACTGCCGGGGCGGCGGAGGGGAGTTGACGGAGAGCTGCATGAAGACCGTGCTGCAGGACTGCGCGGTCGGATCGGTGCTCTCGGGCGGCGGGATGGGGCCGCCGGTCAACACCCCTGCGGACTGGGCCCGCATGGTCGACGCCGTCCAGCGGTACGCAGTGGACCGCAGCCGGCTGCACGTGCCCGTCCTCTACGGCATCGACGCGGTCCACGGACACAACAACGTCCTCGGCGCCACCGTCTTCCCCCACCAGCTCAGCCTCGCGGCGGCCTGGGACCCGGGGCTCGTCCGCGACTCCGCCGCGGCGACCGCCCGTGCGGTCGCCGCGACGGGCATCGACTGGGACTTCGCCCCGGTCGCCGACGTGGCCCGCGACCGGCGCTGGGGGAGGTATTACGAGACCTACGGCGAGGACCCCCTCCTCGCCGGCACGCTCGCCGCCGCGAGCGTGCAGGGACTCCAGGGCGCCCGGGGCGCCAAACGGATCGCAGCCACCGTCAAGCACTTCGGCGGCTACTCCGTGCCTGCCAACGGGCACGACCGGGTCCCTGCCGACGTCTCCCTGCGCACGCTCCACGACACGTTGCTGCCGCCCTACCGCACCGCGGTCGGGGCGGGGGCGAGGACCGTGATGGTCAACTCCGGTGCGGTCAACGGCGTACCGGTCACCGCCTCCCGCTATCTGCTCACCACCGTGCTCCGGCAGCAGTGGGGATTCACCGGTGTGACCGTCTCGGACTGGCAGGACGTCCGGGCCCTCCGGGACCAGTACAAGGTGGCCGCGGACTACCCCCATGCCGTCGCACTCGCCGTCGGTGCAGGTGTCGACATGGCGATGGAGCCGTACGAAGCACGCGAGTTCAGTGACGCACTGCGCACGGCAGTGCAGAACGGTCTGGTCTCCCGGGCGCGCATCGACGAAGCGGCCGGACGCGTGCTCCGGCTCAAATTCGAGCTCGGTTTGTTCGAGCATCCTTTTGTCGACGTCTCGCGCGCAAACACCGAAGTTCTCGGCACCGGCAGGGAGACTGCCCGGCGCGCTGCCGCCGCCTCGCAGGTGCTGCTCCGGAACGAGAAGGACGTCCTGCCGTTCGGCCCGGCGGTCCGCAGGATCGTCGTCGCCGGTCCCTATGCGGACGACGTCGACGACCAGGCGGGCGGCTGGACCGTCGGCTGGCAGCGGGTGCCCGCCGGGGTGAAGCTGCCCGGCACCACGGTGCTCCGGGGCATCGAGGAAGCCGCGCCCGCCGGGACGCAGATCGTCCGCGCCGAGGACGACGCCGACGCCGTGGCGCAGGCCCGCACGGCCGACGCGTCCGTCGTCGTGGTCGGCGAGAGGGCGGGGGCCGAGGGCGGAGCCGACAGCCCGCGCCCCGAACTGTCGGCGGATCAGCAGGCATTGGTGAAGTCCCTCAAGGCGAGCGGCAGACCGGTCGTCGTCGTGGTGATCGCCGGGCGGCCGCCGACGCTGGGCGACGCCGACGGCACCGAGGGCCTGCTGATGTCCTGGCTGCCCGGCACCGAGGGCGGGCACGCGGTTGCCGACGTGCTGTTCGGCCGGGTGAACCCGGCCGGGCGGCTGCCGGTGTCCTGGCCCAGGAGGACCGGCAACGACCCGCTCTTCTACCAGCAGCTGCCCGGGACGAACTCGGGCGCCGAGTCCGCACATGACGTGGCCTACGACTTCGGCGCCGGGCTGTCCTACACGCGCTTCGCCTTCGACGGCATCAGTGCCGACGCGGCCTCGGTGCCGACGGGTGCGCCGGTGAGGGTGAGCGTGCAGGTGAGCAACACCGGAGCACGCGAGGGCGACTTGGTCGTCCCCGTGTACGTGTCCCGTCCGGTGAGCGACGTGCTCGCCCCGCCGCGCAGGCTTGCCGCCTTCGCCAGAGTGCACCTGAGGGCGGGGGAGCGGGCCACCGTGCGGCTCGCCGTCCCGGCCGCGGCGCTGGCGGTGACCCCGGGCGACATCGACGGTTCCGGACCGCCGCGCGTCGAGCGGGGCGCGTACGTGTTCACAGCCGGAGAGCGTGCGGTGACTGTGGACGTCACCTAGTCCGGTCGGCGCACATGTCCTCCTCAAGGAGGAGGGCCCGGGCATCCGTCCCCAACTGTCGTCGGATGCGCGAATGCTCCCCCTCGGGGATGACCGGACGGCACGGGACTGATGGGGTGGGAGGGTGCAAAGCCGTACACCTGACACCCAGCGCCCCGGGGCCACGTGCGAGCGACCGCTGAGCGCGGAACTGGCCTCGGCGGTCGCGGGTGCCCGCAGACGGGCCGCGCGGGACGGCGACCGACAGACCGACACCGCGCATCTGCTGCACACGCTCCTCGAGTCGGACCCCGCGGCACGGCTCGCCTTCGACGGAGGGCCGGCGCAGGTCGCCCGGCTGCTCGGCTATCTCGTCCAGCGCACCATCGGCTACGGGCTGCGGTGGAGCGGCACCGTGGAGGAGTCCGGTGCCCTGCCTGCCGGCGGGATGTCCGGCTGGTCGCCGGCCGCGGTGGCCGCGCTGCGCAGAGCGCACGACCGGGCCCGCGCGCGGGGCGCCGCGCAGGTGGAGGGGACCGACCTGCTGGCGGCCCTCGTGCGCGACCCCGGCTGCCGGGCCGTCGACGTGCTGCACCGGGCCGGCGTCGACACCGACCGGCTGGGGACGCGACTGGGGGTGTGGGCAACGTCCGCGAGTAACACGTGCGAGTAACACCCGCCATGAGCAACGGGGGTGACACCCCTGTCGCTCGCCCGCCCACTGCTGCCATGATGCGGCGGTGCGCGCGTCTCGTGGCAGAAGGACGGGCCTGGTTCTGGCCCTGGTGTCCGCATGTGCCTTCGGAGGGTCGGGAGTTGCGGCCAAACCGCTGATCGAGGCGGGGCTGGGACCGCTCCAGGTGGTGTGGATACGGGTGGCGGGTGCCGCGCTGCTCGTCCTGCCCGTCGCCTGGCGCCACCGCTCCCTGGCGCGGCGACGCCCGGCCCTGCTCGCGGGCTTCGGGCTGTTGGGCGTCGCGGGCGTCCAGGTCTGCTACTTCGCCGCGCTGTCCCGGATACCCGTCGGGGTGGCCGTCCTTGTCGAGTACCTCGGTCCGCCGCTGCTGCTGTGCTGGATGCGGTTCGTGGGGCGCAGGCCGGTGAGCCGGGGCGCGGTGGCGGGCGTCGTCCTCGCGGTCGTCGGGCTGAGCTGCGTCGTCGAGGTGTGGTCCGGGCTGCGCTTCGATGTGGCCGGCCTGCTGGCGGCAGGGGGTGCGGCCTGCTGCATGGTCGGCTACTTCCTCCTGGCCGACCACGGCGGCTCCGGCGCCGATGCCGCCGATCCGGTCGGCGTCATCGCGTTCGGACTGCTCGTCGGCGCCGTGCTGTTGACGGTCGTGGCGCACCCCTGGGACATGGACTGGGCGATTCTCTCCGGCCCCGCGGACCTGGGCGGGAGGCGGGTGCCGTGCGTGCTGCTGGTCGCCTGGCTGGTGCTGCTGGCGACCGTGGTCGCCTATTTCACCGGCGTCCTGTCCGTGCGTCGGCTCTCTCCGCAGGTGGCCGGGGTCGTGGCCTATCTGGAGGCGGTGGTCGCGACGGTGCTGGCGTGGCTGCTGCTGGGCGAGCACCTGGCCGCCCCGCAGATCGTGGGCGGCGTCCTGGTGCTGACGGGGGCGTTCATCGCGCAGACTGCGGCCCCGAGGCGGGCGTCCCCGGGGCCGGTGGCAGGGGGAGGGCGGACGGCGCCGGACGCGCAGAGCCACGGGATGGGGGTTTCGAACGGATAGCCCTCCCCGCCTCCCTCTCCATTCCCGAACCCTGCTCAGCGCCCGGGCAGGTACCCCGGCACCGGGATCCCGGGGGCCAGGTCCTCCGCGGGTATGGGCGTGCCGTAGTGCGTGGAGACCGGCACCACCCCGCTCCAGTGGGGGAGCGCCAGGTCCTCGGGATCGTCGCCGGGCCCGGCGTTCCGCACCTTGGCCGAGACCTCTGCAAGATCGATCCGCAGCACGGCCGTCGCGGCGAGCTCCTTGGCCGTCGGCGGCCGCGAGTCCGCGGCGCGGCCCGGCACGACCTGGTCCACCAGCGCGTCGAGAGCGGCGGTCAGCTCGGTCTCGTCGGTGACCCGCCGGGCCGTGCCGTGCACCACGACCGAGCGGTAGTTGAGGCTGTGGTGGAAGGCGGAGCGCGCCAGGACGATCCCGTCGAGGTGCGTCACGGTCACGCACACCGGCATCCCGGGATCCTCGGCCTGCCCGGCGGCGTTCAGCGGCCGGGACCCGGTCGAGCCGTGGACGTAGAGGCGCTCGCCGATCCGGCCGTAGAGCGTGGGCAGCACGACGGGGGCGCCGTCGCGCACGAAACCGAGATGGCAGACGTAACCGGCGTCGAGGATCGCGTGGACCGACTCCCGGTCGTAGGAGGTGCGGTCGCGGTAGCGCGAGGGCGTGGTGCGCTCGGTCCGCTCGTACGGCTCGTGCGACGCGGGCCGGGTGGCCGGCCCGGCAGCCGTGGAAGAAGCCATTGCGATCTCCATTGCACTAGTGCATACTCGTGTTTGTGCTAGGAGAGTATCGGATCGAAGGTCGTCGCGCAGCGGAGATTTCCGCGAGCGTGGAGGGCGCTGTCGGGGCGGGCCGACTTGCGCCGGGCGAACTGCTCCCGCCCATGCGGGAGTTGGCGGTCGAGCTCGGCGTCAATCCCAACACGGTGGCCGCCGCCTACCGGACGCTGCGCGAGCGCGGAGTGATCGAGACGGCCGGGCGGCGTGGCAGCCGGGTGCGCCCCCGTCCGGCCAGCACCCCGCGGGATCTCATCCAGGTCGAGGTGCCGGAGGGCGTGCGGGACGTCTCGACGGGCAGCCCCGACCCCGCGCTGCTGCCCCCGCTCGGCGAAGCCCTCGCGGCGGCTGCCGCAAGGGCGTTGCGCAGCCCCGTGCTCTACGGCGAGGACCCTGTGGACACGGAGCTGGAGCGGGCGGCCCGGGCGGCCTTCGCGGCGGACGGTCTTCCGGACGGGCCGATAGCGGTCACCTCGGGGGCGCTGGATGCCATCGAGCGACTGCTGGCGGCCCACCTGAGGCCCGGGGATGCCGTCGCCGTGGAGGATCCGGGCTGGGGCAGCCTGCTCGACCTCGTCCCGGCGCTCGGGCTGCGACCCGTCCCCGTCGCCGTCGACGACGACGGCCCGCTGCCCGGGGAGACGGACCGGGCGCTGCGGCAGGGGGTGCGGGCGCTGGTGGTCACCGACCGGGCGCAGAATCCCACGGGCGCGGCCGTGAGCGAGGCGCGGGCCCGCGAGCTGCGCTCGGTGCTCGCCGCCCACCCCGACGTGCTCCTCGTCGAGGACGACCACGGCCACGGCATCGTCGATCTGCCCCTGTTCCCCCTCGCCGGGGCCACCCGCCACTGGGCGCTCGTCCGGTCCTTCGCCAAGGCCTACGGGCCCGACCTCCGGATAGCGGTGCTCACGGGCGACGCCGTGACCGTCGACCGGGTGCGGGGGCGGCAGCGCCTGGGCCCCGGCTGGGTCAGCCACCTGCTGCAGGACGCGGTGCTGCACCTCTGGCGCTCGGGGGCGGTCGACGAGGCGGCGGTCGCCGCCTCGTACGGGCGGCGCCGGGAAGCGCTGATAACGGCCTTGCGGGAGCGGGGAATTGCCGCGCACGGGCGCAGCGGGATGAACGTGTGGCTGCCCGTGCCGGACGAGACGGGGGCGGTGGCGCGGCTGCTGCAGTCCGGGTGGGCCGTGGCGCCCGGTGCGCGCTTCCGGCTCTCTTCCCCGCCCGGGGTGCGGCTCACCGTGTCGGCGATGGCGCTGGAGGAGGCGGAGGCGGTCGCGGATGCCGTGGCGTCCGCGACCGGGCCGGGCTCCCTCGGGCGGCGCTACGACTGACGGCCTCCGGCCGCCTTCCCGGTGCGGGCCCTGCTCTGCGTGAGGGCCGCTCCGGCCAGCACGATCACCGCGCCGACCGGGGTGTTCCAGGTGAGCCGCTCGCCCAGCAGCGCCACGCCGGCCGCAGTGGCGACGACCGGGATGAAGTAGGTGGTCAGCGTCGCGGTCGTCGGCCCGACCTCGGCGACCAGCCCGAACTGCACGAGCATCGCGAAGCCCGTGCCCAGGGCGCCGAGCGCGAGGATCGCCAGCACGGGCACGAGGTGGAAGGAGGTGGGCAGCGGGCTGCTGAGCGGAGCGACGACCGCCAGCTGGGCGGTGCCGACGAGCAGTTGGCCGCCGGTGAGCGAGAGGTTGGACTCGCCCGTGCCGGAGAGGGTGCGCCGGACGTAGATCCAGCCGATCGCGTAGCAGGCGGAGGCGACCAGAGCCATCACGGTGCCCGCGGGGTCCTGGCCGGAGAAGCCCTGCCAGGCTCCCAACACGGTGAGGACCCCGACGAAGCCGAGGCCGAGGCCGGCGAACCGGCGCCGTGTCGGCCGGTCCTCGGAGAGCGCCACCAGGGAGAGCAGCATGCCCCACAGCGGGGTGGTGGCATTGCAGATGCCGGCCAGCGTGGAGGGGATGGTCAGCTCGGAGTAGGCGAAGAGCGTGAAGGGGAGCGCATTGAGCAGCAGGGCGGCGACGGCCAGATGCAGCCACGTACGGGGAGCCCGGGGAAGCCGCTGCCGCTTGACGGCCAGCGCTGCCAGCAGCACCGCGGTGCCGAAGAACATCCGGCCGAAGGAGACGTACGCCGGGGCGTAGCCCTCGGTGCCGAGCTTCATGAAAAGGAAGCTGAACCCCCAGATGAGCGCGAGAGCGCCGAAGCGTATCCGCCAGTCCACCGCGGAACGCCCCGGGTCGGCGGGAGCCGGCGCCGGGGAAGCCGGGGCGGACGAGTCGAGTGAGGAGGGTGAGAGGGACGACGAGGAGGGCGAGGAGTCAGGGGTGGCCACGGTGCTCATGATGATCACCATGCCGGGTTCCACCCATTAGGACAAGCAAATAAAATTTCGGCTCATCGCGTAGCATCGCTTACATGTTGAACCTGGACCGCCTGCGGACCCTCAACGCCGTCGCCCGCCACGGCTCCGTCAGCGCTGCCGCGGACGGGCTGCACGTCACCACCTCGGCGGTCTCCCAGCAGCTCGCCAAGCTGGAGCGGGAGACGGGCCAGCAACTGCTGGCCAAGCAGGGGCGCGGGGTGCGGCTCACCGATGCCGGGCGGCTGCTGGCGGAGCACGCCTCGCGCATTCTCTCTCAGGTGGAGCTGGCCCAGGCCGACCTGGAGGCCCAGCGCGGCCAGGCCGTGGGCGAGCTGGTGCTGGGCGCCTTCCCGACGGCGGCCCGCGGCCTGGCCCCGGTCGCGCTCGCTGGCCTGCGCGCGAGCCAGCCGCAACTGCGCGTCCGGCTGGAGGAGATGGACCCGGACCTGTCCCTGCCCCGCGTGGTGCGCGGCGACATGGACGTCGCCGTCGTGCTCGAGTGGCACAACCATCCGCTGCCGATCGACGAGGCGCTGACCAGGGCGCCCGTCCTCGACGACCCCGCCGACGTGGCGGTGCCCGCCGGGCATCCGCTCGCCGCGCGGGACGCGGTGGACCTGGAGGACCTCGCGGAGGAGGAGTGGATCTCCTGGCCCCGCGGGCAGTTCTGCCACGACTGGCTCATGTCCACGCTGCGCAGCAAGGGGATCGAGCCGCGCATCTCGCACATGGCCGACGAGCACCACACACAACTCGCCCTGGTCGCAGCGGGACTCGGTGTCGTCGTCGCGCCGCGGCTCGGGCGCGGGCCGGTCCCGGAGGGGGTGCGGATCGTGCCGGTGCGGCACACGATGTTCCGGCACGTGTATGCCGTATGGCGCGCCGACGCGGACCGGCGGCCGTCGATCCGGGCGGCAGTGGGGGCGCTGCGGGCGGCCGGGGAGGCCGTCTCCCACGCCTGACCTCTACTGTCCCTGCGGGCCAGGGAGTTTGCGGAAGTCCCAGGAGACGATCCGGTCCGGCCGCAGGCGGACCCACGCGTGGCGGCCGTCGTGGGGCATCGCCCCCAGGCCGAAGTACTTGGCCGCGAACAGCTGCTCCACCGCGTCGAGTTCGGGGCACGGATCGCCCCTGCGGGGTGCTTCGCCGACGCGGACGGCCCGGCCCGAGAGCTCCGCACCGCGCAACTCGCCGTACTCCCGCCCGTCGTCGACCACCGCCGCCACCCGCGCCTCGCCCTGCAGCGCCGTCCACCGCAGACTGCGCACCAGCGAGTACAGCCACAGCGCCTCGCCGTCCCAGGCGAACCACAGCGGGCTGACGTGCGGAGACCCGTCCGGGCCGACCGTCGCCAGGCGGCACGTACGTTGAGCGGTCAGGAAGGTGTCCAGCTCCGTCGGCGGCATCATGATCCGGCGACCGTGTCGCTGTGACTGCGGTTGTGACTGTGGCTGTCCGACGGTCATGTGCGGCAGGATGAGGCCTCCTGCTCCACGGCACAAGGTCCATGACACGCGGCCGTACCCACCCACATCAGGGGGCACCATGGCACACCCTGAGCACGACCTGCGCGACCTGCAGGACCCGGCGGCCACCGTGCTGCTGACCGTCGAATGCCAGCGCGGCGTCGTCGGCCCGGAGAGCGCCCTGCCCGAACTGGCCGCCGTCACCAGGGCCTCCGGGGCCCTGGCCAACATCGCGCGGCTTGTCGCCGGGGCGCACGACGCGGGCGTGCAGGTCGTGCACGCCGTTGCCGAGCGCCGCCCCGACGGGCGCGGGGCCAGCCGCAACGCCCGGCTCTTCCGGGCCGCCGAACGGCTGCCCGTCCAGCAGTTGACCGGCACGTCGGCCGTCCGGATCGCGGATCCCGTCCCGGTCGGGGACGGCGACCTGGTCGTGCGCCGGCTGCACGGGCTCTCGCCGCTGGCCGGCACGGGCCTGGACGCGCTGCTGCGCAACGTCGGCTGCCGCACCCTGATCGTTACCGGCGTCTCGGCCAACATCGCCGTCCCCAACGCCGTCTTCGACGCCGTCAACCTCGGTTACACGGCCGTCGTCCCCGCCGACGCGATAGCCGGAGTCCCCGCCGACTACACCGCGGCGATGGTCCGTCACACGCTCTCCCCCGTCGCGACGGTCACCACGGCGGAGGAGGTGCTGCGGACCTGGCGACGGAGGCGGCGGGGCGGCCCCGGGGTCAGTCCAGCGTGATGGAGTCGCCGCTGACGGTGATCTTCTTCGCCGGCAGCGGCGACTGCGCCGGACCGTGCTTCACGCTGCCGTCCGCGACGGCGAACTTGCTGCCGTGGCAGGGGCAGTTGATGGTCCCGCCGACCACGGTCGAGACCGTGCACCCCTCGTGGGTGCACACGGCCGAGAAGGCTTTGAAGTCGCCCTTGGCCGGCTGGGTCACCACGACCTTCTGGTCCTTGAAGACCTTCCCGCCGCCCTCCGGAATGTCCGAGGTCTTGGCGAGCGCCTTCCCCTTGGGCGATGCGGGCGCACTCGCGGAGGACGACTGCGAGCTCGGCGGGGCCGAGGACTGCGACGGCGGCGCGGCCGGTGCGGACGGCGTCTCCTGGGTCTTCTTGTTCGAGCCGCCGCACGCGGCCAGCGCGGCGGCGAGTCCCGCCGCTCCCGCGGACACGACGACGGTGCGGCGGCTCGTGGCGCCGGACGGCGAGGATGACGAGGACGATGACGAGGATGACGAGGATGAGGAAGGTGACACGATCGCTCCTTCGGTGAGGGACGAGGAGTACGAGGAGTCCGAGGAGTCGTACGGACGGGCCGTCCGTTCCGTTCAGCCGTTTCAGCCGTTGCGTTCAGGGGCGGGTGTGCAGGCCGAGTAACCTGGGGCGATGCTTCCCGAAGTCACCGCCACCCGGTATGTCACGCCGTTGCGTGAGGGTGGCTCGCTCCCCGGCATCGTCGAGGCCGACGATCTCGGGACGTACGTCATGAAGTTCACCGGCGCCGGACAGGGCCGCAAGACGCTCGTCGCCGAGGTCGTCTGCGGGCAGCTGGCCCGCGGCCTGGGGCTGCGCGTGCCCGAGCTGGCGGCGATCGAGCTGGACCCGGTCATCGGCCGCGGCGAGCCCGACCCCGAGGTGCAGGCGCTGCTCAAGGCCAGCGGCGGCCTCAACCTCGCCATGGACTTCCTGCCCGGCGCCCTCGGCTTCGACCCGCTCGCCTTCGAGACGGACGCGGCCGAGGCCGGGCGCGTGGTGTGGTTCGACGCGCTCGTCGGCAACGTCGACCGGTCCTGGCGCAACCCCAACCTGCTGGTGTGGCACGGGCAGCTGTGGCTCATCGACCACGGCGCGACCATGATCTGGCATCACAACTGGCCCACGGCGGCGGCCGCGGCGGGCAGGGCGTACGACGCCTCCGACCACGTGCTGGCCTCCTTCGGTCCGGACATCGCCGCCGCGGCGGCCGAGCTGGCCCCGCGGGTGACCGAGGAGCTGCTGACCGAGGTCGCGGCCGACGTGCCCGACGAGTGGCTCGAGGGGGAACCGGGATTCGACGGCCCGGACGCCGTGCGCCGGGCGTATGTCGAGGTGCTGCTGGAGCGCGCCGCCGGAATCGGTGAGCGGATCACGCTCGGCGAGCGTACCGCGGTGAAGCCCTCGCAGGCGCCGGAATGGGTGCGTGTCAGGCTGGACGGAAGGGCTGGAAAGAAGTGAACGGGCGCAACGGACGCCACAACGGGCGCGAGGTGTTCGAGTACGCGCTGCTGCGGGTCGTTCCGCGGGTCGAGCGCGGTGAGCTCATCAACGCCGGAGTCGTCGTCTACTGCCAGGCGAGGTCCTTCGTGAAGGCCTCGGTCCACCTCGACGAGGCCCGGCTGCGGGCGCTCGACCCGACCGTGGACGTCGCGGGAGTCCGGGCCGCGCTGCACGCGGTGGAGGGCGTCTGCGCGGGCGGCGACCGGGCCGGGCAGGCGGCCTGCGACGACGCCGGGCGGCGGTTCCGCTGGCTGATCGCCCCGCGCAGCACGGTCGTTCAGCCCGGCCCCGTGCACACCGGGCTGACGGCGGATCCGGAAGGCGAACCGGAACGCCTCCTCGACCTGCTGGTGCGGTGACGGCCGTCGGGGCACCGTGAGGCGTTGACAGGGGGTGTCGGGGCTTCTAGCGTCTGAGCGGCCGAGCTACTAAGCAGTTGCTCACCTGTGGTCGGACGGCGGTCGGACGGTGGGTGAGCCGCCTTCGAGGTGAGGAGTACCCGCATGTCCACCACCGAGCAGCGCGTCGCCCTGGTCACGGGCGCGGCCCGGGGCATCGGCGCCGCGACCGCCGTCCGCCTGGCCGAGGAGGGCCGCGCGGTCGCCGTCCTCGACCTCGACGAGGCGGCCTGCGCGGAGACCGTGGAGAAGATCACGGCGGCGGGCGGCCGGGCCCTCGCCGTCGGCTGCGACGTCTCGGACTCGGCACAGGCGGACGCCGCGGTGGCCCGCGTGGCCGCGGAGCTGGGCGCCCCGCTGATCCTCGTCAACAACGCGGGCGTGCTCCGCGACAACCTGCTGTTCAAGATGAGCGACAGCGACTGGGACACCGTCATGAACGTGCACCTGCGCGGCGCGTTCCTGATGTCGCGCGCCTGCCAGAAGCACATGGTGGACGCCGGGTTCGGCCGGATCGTCAACCTCTCCAGCAGTTCGGCCCTCGGCAACCGCGGCCAGGCCAACTACGCGGCCGCCAAGGCCGGGATGCAGGGCTTCACCAAGACCCTGGCCAAGGAGCTCGGCAAGTTCGGCATCACCGCCAACTCCGTCGCCCCCGGCTTCATCGCCACCGACATGACCGCGGCCACCGCCGCCCGGGTCGGCATGAGCTTCGAGGACTTCCAGACGGCGGCCGCCTCGCAGATCCCGGTGCAGCGGGTCGGCAGGCCCGAGGACATCGCCAACGCCATCGCGTTCTTCACCGCCGAGGCGGCCGGCTTCGTCTCCGGCCAGGTCCTGTACGTGGCCGGCGGGCCGCTCGACTGACCGCCGGAACCGACAGGAGGACCCACAGGAGGAACGCACTCATGACTGCTCAGGAACCCGCACCCACCGGCAGAGTGGCCCTGGTCACCGGCGCCAGCCGGGGCATCGGCTACGGCATCGCCGAGGCCCTCGTGGCCCGTGGCGACCGCGTCGTCATCACCGGCCGCAACGAGGACACCCTCGCCGAGGCCGTCCAGAAGCTCGGTGCCGACCGCTGCATCGGCGTGCCCGGCAAGGCCCACGACGAGGCCCACCAGGCCGTGGCCGTCGAACGGGCCATGGAGGCCTACGGCCGCGTCGACTACCTCGTCAACAACGCCGGGACGAACCCGGTCTTCGGCCCGATCGCCGAGCTCGACCTCGCCGTCGCCCGCAAGGTCTTCGAGACCAACGTCGTCTCGGCCCTCGGCTTCGCGCAGCAGACGTGGAAGGCGTGGCAGAAGGACAACGGCGGGGCGATCGTGAACATCGCCTCCGTCGCCGGCGTCGCGGCCTCCCCGTTCATCGGCGCCTACGGCATGAGCAAGGCCGCCATGGTCAACCTCACTCTGCAGCTGGCGCACGAGTTCGCGCCCGCGGTGCGGGTCAACGCGATCGCCCCGGCGGTGGTGAAGACCCGCTTCGCCGCGGCCATTTACGAGGGTCGCGAGGAGGAGGCGGCGGCCTCGTACCCGCTGGGCCGGCTGGGCCTGCCGGAGGACATCGGCGGCGCGGCCGCGTTCCTGCTGTCCGACGCCGCGGGGTGGGTCACCGGGCAGACCCTCGTCGTGGACGGAGGGCTCTTCCTCAACGCCGGAGTCTGAGCTTCGCAGTCCGGGGCTTCGGAGTCCGGGGCTTCGGAGTCCGGGGCTTCGGGATCCGGGGCTTCGGGATCCGGGGCTTCGGGTCCGCGTTGTCAGTGGCCGCCGGTAAGTTCTTCCCTCGAGAACGGAACGAACACCGGAGGTTGTCGACGTGACCGTCACCGACGTGCTGCCCGAGTCCTGGCACGCTGTCCTCGGAGAGCAGCTGGAGCAGCCCTACTTCAAGGAGCTGACCGAGTTCGTCGAGGAGGAGCGGTCCAAGGCGCCGGTGTACCCGCCGCGCGGGGAGGTCTTCGCCGCCCTGGAGGCCACCCCGTACGACCGGGTCAAGGTCCTCATCCTCGGCCAGGACCCGTACCACGGCCCGGGGCAGGGGCACGGCCTGTCCTTCTCCGTGCGGCCCGGCGTCAGGACGCCCCCCTCGCTGCGCAACATCTACAAGGAGATGCGCGAGGAGCTGGGCTACGACGTGCCGGACAACGGCTATCTGCTGCCCTGGGCCGAGCAGGGCGTCCTGCTGCTCAACGCGGTGCTGACGGTCCGCGGCGGGGAGCCCAACTCCCACAAGGGCAAGGGCTGGGAGAAGTTCACCGACGCGGTCATCCGCGCCGTGGCCTCCCGGCCCGACCCGGCGGTCTTCGTGCTCTGGGGCAACTACGCCCAGAAGAAGCTCCCGTTGATCGACGAGGAGCGGCACGTCGTCGTCAAGGGCGCCCACCCCTCGCCGCTGTCGGCGAAGAAGTTCTTCGGCAGCCGCCCCTTCACGCAGATCAACGAGGCCGTGGCCGCGCAGGGGCACCAGCCGATCGACTGGCGGATCCCGGACCTCGCGGTTTGAGCGGCCCCGGCCCGGCCCCGGCCCCGGCCCGGGACCGCTCAGACCGCGGGTCAGCCGTACACCTGGTGGCAGATCCGCGAGGCGTCGCCGCCCTGCTGCCACTTGCCGTAGGTGTCGCCCAGCCCGCAGACCCCCTTGCCGGAGCGGGCCGGTGGGGCCGGGGCGGGTGCCTCCCGGCCCCCGCCGGGCGCGGGCTCGGCGCGCCGATTCGCCGGTGGGGGTGCCGGGGGAGCCGGCGGCGGCGCCGGCTCGGGTGCCGAGGCCGGCGGGCCGGCCGGGCGGGAGTCGGCGGGGCCCGTGGTGCGGTCCGGGCCGGAGGTGTCCGGGGGGTGCGCGGGCGAGGAGCCCGCAGGGCGCGACACGGCGCCGGGCTCCCCGGGTTCGGCCGGTTCGCGCGGCTCGGCGGGCTCCCTCGGGTCGTGCGGATCCCGGGGATGCCGTGGGTCCCGCGGATCGCCCAGCGGGCCCTGCGCCTTGCCCTGGGCCCCGTCGGCCGCCGGGGACGACGGCTGCGGCGCCGGCGCCGAGGAGGCGCCGGGGCCGGTGACGGTCAGGCCCTCACGGGTGCTTCCCCGGACCATGCCGGGGCGGGCGCCGGGCCGGCCGCCGGGCGCCGGGGAGTGCTGGGATACGGAGACGCAGCCGACGGCGGCCGACATCGCCACCGCCACCAGGGCTGCCGCTGCGGGCATTCGGTGCACTCGCCCAACCCTGCTTGCGCATGCGGGCAGTTGGGAAGGCCCCGCAGGGGTGAGGAGGAGGCATCCGCCCGCCCGCGCTCCGGTCAGGAGCCGGTCGCGCCGTCGATGCGCTCGCGCAGGAAGTCGGCGTGGCCGTTGTGGCGCGCGTACTCCTCGATCATGTGCACATAGATCCAGCGCAGGTCGACCTGCGCGCCGTCCCGGTGCCGGCGGCCGGTGCTGACGTCGTCCAGCGAGCGGCCCTGCACGATGTCGCGGGCGGCGGCGATCTGCGTCTGCCAGGCGGCGTGGGCCTCGTCCCAGGTGTCCGTCGCGGAGACCCGGAAGTCCCCGTCGGGGTCCTCGTCCGTGTAGTACAGCGGCTCGGCCGTCGTGTCGCCCGCGAACACGTTGCGGAACCAGGCGCGTTCCACCTCGGCCATGTGCCGCACCAGCCCGAGCAGCGTCATCATCGACGGCGGCACGGAGGCCTCGCGCAGCTGCTGGTCGTCGAGGCCGGCGCACTTCGCCGCGAGCGTGGCGCGGTGGAAGTCGAGCCAGCCCTCCAGGCTGCTGCGCTCGTCGGAGATGTAGGGCGGGAACGTGCGTTCAGCGGTTGTCATGCGCGACATCCTGACGCCCCGCCCGCCGCCGCGCCACAGGTTATCCGCCGGGCTCCCCGCAGCCTCTCCGCCACCTCTTCGCAGGTCATCCGCCCAGCATGCCGCGCAGCAGCTCGGCGAACCCCGCACGCAGCCGCGCCTGTTCCGGCACCTCGGTGTGGTACTGCCCGGCGACGCAGGAGAACAGCATCCCCTCGTACCACGCGAGCGCCGACATCGCGTGCCGCTCGGGCTCGGCGGAACCGGCGGCCGTCATCAGGGCGACGAACGGCGCGCGGATGTCCAGGCCCAGCGCGTCGTAGACGGCGCGGAGTTCGGGCCGTCGGTTCGCCTCCAGCGCCAGTTCGTAGCGGGCCAGCGCCAGTTCGCGGTGGCGGGTGAGGGAGCGGTGCAGGGCGAGGGCGAGGGCGTCGGTCAGGGCGTCGAGCCCGCCCGCGGGGTCCGGCATCTCGTCCGGCGCGAGGAGCTCCGTCTCCCGCTGCGCGTGCCGCCGCACCGCCGCCTCCAGCAGGGCCGCGCGCGTGCGGGCGACGTTGGACGTCGAGCCGGGCGGCAGTCCGGCGGCCTCGTCGACCGCACGGTGGGTCAGACCCCGCAGGCCGCGCTCGGCGAGGAGGGCGATGGCGGCGTCGGCGACCAGTTCGGCGCGGGACCGGCCTGGGCGGCCGGGGCGTGCGGTGTTCATGGGGGCCAACCTATAGCGCCCCTTACGGGGCACGTCTCACTACGGGTGTAGTAAGTTCATCTGCGGAAACTACAGCTGTAGTTCCCGCATCGTCGTGTGACGAGGAGCCCCACCGTGGACACATCCCGCACCCCCCGAGCCGTCGTCATAGGCGCCGGAATCGGCGGTCTCGCCGCCGCGGCCGCCCTGCACCGGCGCGGCTGGCACGTCACCGTCCTGGAGCGCGCGCCCTCCCTCGAACCGGTCGGCGCCGGCATCTCCCTCATGCCCAACGCCCAGCGCGCCCTCGACCTCATCGGCCTGGGCGACGAGATCCGCGCACTCGCCGCCTTCCGGGGCGACGCCGGCCTGCTCACCCCGGGCGGCCGCTGGCTGGCCCGTACCGACGGTGCCGCCGTGGCAGAACGGTTCGGCGGCCCCCTCGTCCTCCTGCACCGGGCCACCCTCGCCGGCCTGCTCGCCGCCCGGCTGCCCGACGGAGCGCTGCACACCGGCACCGCCGCACGCCTGGCCGACCCCGGCGCCGACGACCGGTGCGCCCGCGTCGCCACCGACGACGGCGAGCTCGAGGCCGACCTCGTCGTCGGCGCCGACGGCATCAACTCGGCCGTCCGCAGCGCCCTGTTCCCCGGTCACCCCCGCCCCGCGTACGCCGGATTCACCACCTGGCGCATGGTCGTCCCCGCCCCGGAACGGCCGTTCCCGCCGCACGAGACCTGGGGCCGGGGCAGGCTGTGGGGCACCCAGCCGCTCAAGGACGGACGGGTCTACGCCTACGCCTCGGCCCTCGCCCCGGAGGGGAGCCGTGCCCCCGACGACGAAAAGGCCGAGCTGCTGCGCCTCTTCGGCACCTGGCACCACCCGGTCCCCGGCATCCTCGCGGCCGTCGCCCCCGCGGACGTCCTCCGCCACGACATCCGCTCCATGACCCGCCCGCTGCCCGCCTACCACCGCGGCCGCACCGCCCTGCTGGGCGACGCCGCCCACGCCATGACCCCCAACCTCGGCCAGGGCGGCAACCAGGCCATCGAGGACGCCGTCGTCCTCGCCCACCACGCGGCGCCCGGAGCAGCGGGAGCCCTCGACGCCTACACCCGCGACCGGCTGCCGCGCACGATGGACGTCGTCCGCCGGTCGGCCCGTGTCGGCCGGGTGGCCATGGCCGGTGGCGCTCCCGGCCTGTTCCTCCGTCAGGCCCTGATCTCCGCGGCCGGCCGGTTCGCCCCGGGCCTGCTCCTGCGCGGGTACGAGGGGATCATCGACTGGTGCCCGCCGGCCCCCACGTATGCTGCCGAGGCGGGGGCGGAGGTGGAACACCAAGGAGGTCACAGGTGAAGGTCGGCGTCATCGGGCTCGGGGACATCGCGCAGAAGGCGTACCTGCCCGTCCTCACCGCCCGCCCCGGGCTGGAACCGCACCTCCACACCCGTACCCCCGCCACCCTGCACCGGGTCGCGGACACCCACCGGGTGCCCGCCGCCCACCGGCACGCGGACCTCGACTCGCTCCTCGCCGCCGGCCTCGACGCCGCGTTCGTGCACGCGCCGACCGCGGCGCACCCCGCCCTCGTCACCCGCCTCCTGGAGGCGGGGGTGCCGGTCTTCGTCGACAAGCCGCTCGCCTACGACCTCGCGGAGAGCGAGCGGCTCGTCCGCCTGGCACGGGAGCGGCAGGTCTCCCTGGCGGTCGGCTTCAACCGCCGCTGGGCGCCGGGCTACGCGCAGTGCCTGGAGCACCCGCGCGACCTGATCCTGATGCAGAAGAACCGCATCGGTCTGCCCGAGGACGCGCGCACGCTCGTCCTCGACGACTTCGTCCACGTCGTCGACACCCTGCGCTTCCTCGTGCCGGGGACCGTCGACCACGTGGGCGTCCGGGCCAGGGTGCAGGACGGGCTCGTGCACCACGTGGTGCTGCAGCTGTCCGGCGACGGCTTCACCGCCATCGGCACCATGAACCGGATGAGCGGCTCCGCCGAGGAGATCCTGGAGGTCTCCGGCCAGGACACCAAGCGGCAGGTGCTCAACCTCGCCGACGTCGTGGACCACAAGGGACAGCCGAGCATCCGCCGCCGCGGCGACTGGGTGCCGGTGTCCCGCCAGCGTGGTGTGGAGCAGTGCGTGCTCGCCTTCCTCGAAGCGGCGGAGGCGGGCAAGGTGCTGGACGCGGAGGACGCACTGCGCACGCACGAGCTGTGCGAGCGGATCGTCGCGGAGATCACCGGGATCACCGAGATCACGGGATGACGTCAACGGGCTGACGCGGCCGTCGGCTTGACGTGCCGTCGGCGGGTGCGCACCCCCTCGACGGCGCAGAAGACGGCCAGCACGGCCAGCGCGCCGTGGGCCGTCCAGTCGCCCGCCCCGACGTACGGGCTGGTGCCCCGGGCGAGCGGGACGTCGTAGACCACGGCCGTACTGCGCCCGGTGCCCAACCACGGGCCGACGGTCCGCCCGCGCGCGTCCGCGACCGCGCTCACGCCGGTGAGGGTGGCGTGCACCATCGGCCGCCAGGTCTCGGCGGCGCGCATCGCGGCCAGCGAGGCGTGCTGGAGCGGTGCCCAGCTGTGCTGGAAGGTGGAGGTCGCCGACTGGGCGACGAGCAACTGGGCGCCGTCCCGGGCCAGTTGCCTGCTCATGTCCGGGAACGCCGACTCGAAGCACACCAGCGGGCCGATCCGCAGCCCGCCCGCGTACCGCTCCGGCAGCCGCATCACCACCTGGCGGTCGCCGCGCCTGCGGTCCTCCTGCGCCGCCTTGCCCACCGAGGTCGCCCAGCCCAGCAGCGAACGCGCCGGGACGTACTCGCCGAACGGGACCAGCCGCATCTTGTCGTAGCGGTCGCCGGTCGGCCCGTCGGGCCCGATCAGCACCGAACTCTTGAAGATTCCCGGCCGGTCCGAGCGCCGGGCGTCCACATTGACGAGCAGGTCCGCGCCGACCGTACGCGACAGTGCCGCGAGCCGGCTGCTCAACTGCGGCTGCTGCCCGAGGTCCTCGCCGACGCTGCTCTCGCCCCACACCACCAGATCCACGCGCTGCCCGGCCAGTTGCCGGGTGAGCTCCTCCTCGCGGGCGAAGCGCCGCTGCACGCTGCCGACGCCGTCGATCTCTCCGGGCTGTACGACCGCGATGCGCACCGCCCCGGCGCCCTGCGGCAGCGGCGCGCCCAGCCAGATCCCGCCGACGGCCGCCGCACAGGCGAGCCCGCCCGCCACGGCGGTGGTGCGGCCCCGGGCGCCGGAGGCCGAAATCAGCGCGGCCAGTGCGGTGTTGACGGCGACGACGAGGAAGCCGACGAGCCAGACGCCGCCCACCGACGCGGCCCGCAGCGCGGGCGCCACCTGCCACTGGCTCGCCCCGAGCAGTCCCCACGGACCGCCCAGGTACTGCCAGGAGCGCACGAGTTCGGCCAGCAGCCACCCGGAGGGCACCACCAGCAGGGCCGCCGCCACCCGGCCGGGACCGGGCGAACCGCCCAGCAGCCGGTGCACCAGCAGTCCCCACGGCACCCACAGCAGCCCCAGCAGCGCGGCCAGGACGAGGATGAAGACGTGCAGGCTGGGCAGCAGCCAGTGATGCACGGCGAGCAGGAACCCCGCACCACCGAGCCAGCCCTCCAGGGCGGCCCGCCGGGCCGTACCGGCCGACCGCACCAGCAGCAGCCAGGGCACCAGGGCCACCCAGGCCAGCCACCACAACGCGGGCGCGGGAAAGGCCAGGGCGGGCAGCGCCCCGGCCACGACCGCGGCGGCACCGCGCCGCCGGCCGTGCCGGCGCCCGGGCCCGGGCGGGGCGGAGAACCGGAACCGCTTCCTCAGGCCGACCGACGGAACCATGTCCGCGCCTCCCTCGCTCCGGCTGGGTGAGGATCCCACGATGCCACGGCACTCCCGGAAACCGCCGACTTGCTCGGGTTTCCCTCCGGCCAAGGGGCGCGTGCATAGTCGGGCGCCCCCCGGGATCGTCCGTACACCTCGTGGATACGCGAAATCCGGCCATATGCCGTGCGTCCGGATCCTCGTCTCCCGACGGGCCGAAACTCCGACAACGGCGCGCAGCTTTCAGCCATTCCGGTCGCCGAGCGGTCCTCAAGCTTCGCGTTTCGCTACAAACTGATCCCAGACGATCCGCAAAAGAAGCGCCAGAAAGGCGCAGGTCGGTACGTAATGCGGGTTATCGATGGACGGGCCTGGGCAGGTACCGCACAAAAGTGGACAGGAATGCTGGTCGTTTGTCGCCGGGCGGCGGCGTGACTCACGTCCGTGATCACACAGCGCCCGGCGTCGTTCCTGTGTCCATCGACAGCCGATGTCTCGGAGGGATCATGGAGAACCTTGTCGCCGAGGTGACCGCCGCTCCTGTCACAGGGCGCGACGAGACACAGGTGCCGTCGTACTACTCGAGGAAGACGGCGGACATCCTGCACAAGTACGGACCCGGACCACGAGTCCATTTCCATGTGGGGCTGTTCGACACCGGCGTCGCGCCCAACACCACCGTGGCCCAGAGCGTCCTGCGCCGCCGTCTCCTCGAGTCCCAGGAGGCGGCCCTCGACCACGCCGCCCTCATCTGGGGCGTGAAGGACACCCCGCCGTCGCACCTCTTCGACATCGGCTGCGGCCTCGGCGGCGGCTCCATCTACTGGGCCCAGGAGTACGGTTGCTCCGTCACGGCCATGACGGTGACGGCCAAGCACGTCCCCGTGATGGCGGACCTGGTCGAGCAGGCCGGCGTGGAGGATCTGGTGACCCCCGTCCTCGGCGACATCCACGACCTGTGCGAGGAGCGGCGCTACGACGCGGCCGTCGCCATCGAGAGCTCGGGCTACATGGACCGCGAACGGCTCTTCAGGGTGGTCGCCAAGGCCCTCAGGCCGGGCAGCTGGTTCGGCATCCAGGAGCACTTCCTGTGCCGTCCCGAGTGGACGTCCTTCATCGACGGCTACTACAAGACCAGGCTCGGCACCCTCGCCGAGTACATCGTGGCGGCCGAGGCGGCCGGCTTCCAGCTGGAGCAGGACGAGGACATCACCGACCGCGTCGCGGAGTTCTGGGTCCAGTCCATGGCCTGGACGACGGCGGAGCTGGACCGAGCGGAGCGCACCGGAGTGGCCTCGCCGATCGACGAGAAGCGGTTGGTGGAGTCGGCGCTGGCGCACGGGAAACTGTTCCGCGCGTGGCGCGATCACGCGGTGGAGACGCGGATGCTGTTGTTCCGATTGGAAGGGTGAGCGCCATGACGGAGACCTCGACGCGCACTCGCCCGTCGGCCATCGGCTGGCGGCTGCCCCCCTTCTACTGCCCGATCGAACCGGCCGTCCACCCGAGGGTCGGACAGCTCGAGCAACGGGCCATCGCCTGGCTCGACTCCATGGGCATCTTCGGGAACGCCATGGACCGGGCCTGGAGCATCGCGACCCACAGCGCCGACTTCAGCTGCCGCATCATCCCCTACGGGGACGACGAACCGCTGCTGCTGTTCATCGAGTGGAACCACTGGGCCTTCGCCCTCGACGACATCTGCCACGACACCGGTGCCGCCGATGTCAAGACCGCCGCGATCGTCGACCTCAACGCGCGGGTGTCGCGCTGCCTGGAGGCGCCGGGTTCCGGCATGCTCGGCAGCACCCCCTTCGACGCGGCGCTCGAGGACCTCGCCGCCCGCACCCGCGCCATGACCACGCCCGTACAACTCCGGCGCGTGGCCGAGGGGATGCGGGACTGGCTCTTCGGCGCCGCATGGCAGGTCAGCAATGTCGAGCGCGGTGTGATGCCGAGTCTGTCCGACTACGTCGCCATGCGGCCCTCGATCAACGGCACCCGCTTCTCCCTCTCCTGGAGCGAGATCGCCAGTGGTATCCACATCCCGGACCACGAGCTGTACTCGGCCCCGGTCCAGGCGCTCACCGAGGCGGCCGGCTTCATCGTCAGCTGCGACAACGACCTCTTCTCGTACGCGAAGGAGGACAGCCAGGAGACGACGGACCAGAACATCGTCAACGTCCTCGCCCACGAGCGGCGTTGCCCGCCGGACCGGGCTCTCGAGGAGGCCCTGGCCATAAGGGACCGCACCATGACGCTCTTCCTGGACCTGCGGGCGCAGATCGCCAGGAACGCCGGCCTTCACCTGCGGCGCTATCTGGAGGCACTGGGGCACTACATCTCCGGCTGCATCCGGTGGATGGACGCCGCTCCGCGCTATGCCAGCCCCCGGAACCGGTACGACCTTCCGGTACCGGGAGCGACCTACGGCATCACCTGGCGGGACAGTCCCCGTGACTCCGGGACCGCGCCGCTGCCCATAGCGTCGGCGGCCTGGTGGTGGGAGCAGCTCGATGCTCCTGTCACCCCCTGCGCAGCCACCGCGTGAGCGAGGCCCACCAGGACCGTCGTGTGGAGGACGACGGGGCCGGAGCCGCCGGGTCCGTGGCGGGGCCGGCGGACTCCCCGGCGTCCTGTGCCGCCGGGGCCGGAGCGGGCAGCTCGGGGAGGGGCATCGGCTGGGGCTGCTGAGGCGTGAACTCCACGGGCAGCTCGACGAGATGCCGTGACATCAGCGCCGACACCCAGGACAGCTCGTCCTCCGGCACCGCCAGCCGGATGTCGGGCAGCCGGGTCAGCAGCGCCTCGATGCCGGTGTCCGCGATGGCCCGGCCGATGTCCTGGCCCGGGCACTCGTGGGCCCCTCCGCTGAAGGCGAGGTGCGAGCGGTTGCCGTGCACGGGTGCGGTGGGGTCGGGCCGGATCGCCGTGTCCAGATTGGCGGCGGCGAGGCCCAGCACCAGGGGGTCACCGGACTTGATCTTGTGTCCGCCGAGCTCCGTGTCCTGGGTCGCCCAGCGGCCCAGGATGGTGGTGAAGGGGGGCTCGTCCCACAGGATCTGCTCGACCGCATCCGGGAGCGTCATGTGCCCGCCCGCCAGATTGGCGCGGCAGCGCGGGTCCGTCAGCACCATGCGCAGCGTGTTGGCGATGAGGTTGGCGGTGGTCTCGTACGCGGCGATGAGCACCAGGCGCAGATGCTGCTGGACCTCG
This sequence comes from Streptoverticillium reticulum, assembly GCF_047456005.1. Lineage (NCBI taxonomy): Bacteria > Bacillati > Actinomycetota > Actinomycetes > Kitasatosporales > Streptomycetaceae > Streptomyces > Streptoverticillium reticulum. The sequence continues at coordinate 7,059,383 of NZ_CP179755.1, forward strand.
TCGTCGGTGAGCTCGGCCGGGTGCTCCAGCAGCCAGCTGGTGAAGTCCGGCCCCGGGTCGGCCCGCTTGCGCGCCACCAGTTTGCGCAGGGTCTCCTGCACGTACGCGTTGCTGGCGACCGCCGTCTCCGTGCCCTTGATCATGTCGCGGGCGGCCTTGACCAGACGCGGGCCGTACTCCTCGGGCATGCCGAGGAGTTGGGTCATCACCAGCATGGGGAGGTGCTCGGCGAAGTCGTCGACCAGGTCCGCCGTGCCGGTGGTGCAGAACCGGTCGACCAGCTGTCCCGCGAACCGGGTGATGTGCCGGCGCATGCCACGGCGGTCGAATCGCCCCATGGAGTCGTTGATGGCGCCCCGCCAGCGCTCGTGCACCTGGCCGTCGGCGAAGGCGCAGATGGGCTGCCAGGTCGAGATCGGGGCCAGCGGGTGCTCGGGGGTGAGCTTCCCCTCGCGCATGTCACGCCAGTTGCGGGAGTCGCGGGAGAAGCGCGAGGGGGTGCGCATGACGTCCAGGTTCTCGCGGTAGCCGAGGACCAGCCAGGCGGGGAGATCGCCGTGCAGCAACACGGGTGCCACCGCGCCGTACCGTTCGCGCAGTTGCTCGTACAGGCCCATCGGGTCGGCCTCCGCGGCGGGCCCGTACAGCCGCACCATGCCACCCGTGCCGTAGGCGTGCGCCGGGCACTGCGGGGGAGGGGCGGTCGCGGTCTCGGTACGGGAGTGTTCGTCTGGTGGGGTCACTGTGGCTCCGGGGATCGGTTGGCGAGCGCGTACAGGTAGCGCATCAGGGTCATCAGGGCGTCGCGGCAGGAGATGCGGTCACGGGCGTCGCAGGAGAACAGTGGCACCTCGTCGGGCAGGTCCATGGCGGCCCGCAGCTCCGGCATGGGGTGGACGGGCGCGCCGGGGAAGGTGTTGACGGCGACGACGAACGGCACGCCGCGCTCCTCCAGGAGGTCGACGACCTCGTAACTGACCTCCAGGCGGCGCGTGTCGAGCAGGACCACCGCCCCCAGGGCGCCCTCGAAGAGGCCGTCCCACAGGAACCAGAAGCGCTCCTGGCCCGGGGTGCCGAACAGGTACAGCACCAGCTGCTCGTTGATGCTGATCCGCCCGAAGTCCATCGCGACGGTCGTCTCGATCTTCTGCTCGATGCCGGCGAGGTCGTCCACGCCGACACCGGCCTGGGTCATCGTCTCCTCGGTGGTCAGCGGCCTGATCTCGCTCACGGTGCCCACCAGGGTCGTCTTGCCGACCCCGAAACCACCGACGATCACCACCTTGACGGCTGCCGCGGTCGAGGCCGGGAGGATGTCCTCCCTCCTGGGCCCCGCGGGGGAATCAGAGATTCTGTAGTCCATGCATCACCGCCTCCAGGATTCGGGCGTCGGGCACCGTGGCGACCGGGACCGGCGGTCTGGCCTCCACGAGTTCGCGTGCCAGCAGGTCCTTGAGCAGAACGGTGACCGTGCTGACGGGCAGGGTGAGATAGGCGGATATCTCGGCCACGGACAAGGGGTAGTCGCACATCCGGGCAATGGCACAGTGCTCGGGCTGCAGGCCGGGGTCGCCTTCCGTTCGGGAGACGACCAGCGTGACCAGATCGATTCTGACTTCCTTGCCCGTACCGTCGCTCGTGCTGGTGAGGATGTACAGGCGGTCCGGATTGCCGGGATCCCATGCCCTTTCGGGTTTGCTCATGCCACCGGCCCGGATACCCGGGGCGGACTGGTGAGGTGTTCGCCGATGCGCGCCACGAGGTCGCGCATCTGCTGCCCCATCAGGCCGGCGTCCACGTCGTCGTCGGCCAGCACCGCCAGATAGGCGCCCGCACCGGCGGCCATCAGATAGAAGAAGCCGCCGTCGACCTCGATGACCACGAGGCGCATCTGCCCGTCGCCCTGCGGGAATTCGGCGGCCACGGCCGCCGACAGACTCTGCAGCCCTGCGCAGGCGGCGGCCAGCCGGTCCGCGGCGTCCGTGTCCGTACCGTGCTGAGCCATGCGCAGGCCGTCCGAGGACAGCACGATCACGTGGCGGGTCTGCGGAACACTGGATGCCAGATCCTTGAGCATCCAGTCCATGTTGAACCGCTGCTGCGTCACTTGGCCACTCTTTCTTGTCTGACGATTCATCACTGTTCGGTGCCCTGACCGCCCGTGGATTCCCGGCCGTTGATGGCGTCGGTGAAGGCGGACAGCCAGATGCCCGGCTGTACGGGTTCGGCCGGTGAGGGCGGCCGGCGGCTGCCCGACGCCCGGTCGGCCGCGGTCCCGCGCGCGGTCCTGGGGCTCATGCCCGGCATCCGCCGCCGGCGCTGCGGAAGTCCTCCCGGAGACTCGGAGGCCGGGCCCGGCAGTTCGAGGGCCGGCGGCGGCGGCAGCGGACGGCCGGGCTTCTTCCTGGGCTTGGGCGGCGGCAGGGTGGCGGCACGGGCGATCTCGCCGCCCGGCGTGGCACTCGCCGTGACCAGGTTCTGCGGAACGATCAGAACGGCGCGGACCCCGCCGTAGGCGGAGGAGCGCAGCGAGATCCTGAACCCGTACATCTGGGAGAGCTTGCCGACGACGGCGAGGCCCAGACGGGGGGTCTCGCCGAGGTCGTTGAGGTCGAGACCGCGGTCGGCCAGTTCGAGCACGGCCTCGGCGCGGCGGCGTGCCTCCTCGGTGAGGCCGACACCGGCGTCCTCGATCTCCACGGCCACCCCCGACTGGACCTCGACGGCGGTGAGATGGACCCGGGTCTGCGGCGGGGAGTACCGGGTGGCGTTGTCCAGCAGCTCGGCGACGGCGTGGATCAGCGGTTCCACCCCGGGGCCGGTGATGGCGACGTCAGCCACCGAGTGCAGGTCCACGCGCCGGTAGTCCATCACCCGGGACATGGCGCCCCGCAGCACGTTGTAGAGGGGAACCGGGTTCTTCCACTGGCGGCCGGGCCGGGAGCCGCCGAGGACCGCGATGCTGTCGGCGAGGCGGCCGATCAGCGCGGTCCCGTGGTCGAGGTGGAGCAGGTCGCTGAAGACCTCCGGCTCGTTGCCGTGCCGGTCCTCCATCTCCCGCAGGTCGGTGGCCTGTTGGTGCACGATGGCCTGCATACGGCGGGCGATGTTGACGAACGCGCGGTGCGCCGAGTCGCGCAGGCCCTCCTCCGCCTGCACGGCGTCGATCACGGAGCGCAGCACCGACCGGTGCGCGGCGGCGAACGCGGGGTCGAGCGGGGCCGGCTGGGAGACGGCGCCGAGGACCTCCTCGGCGCCGGCGCCGCTCTGCAGCAGCGTCACCGTGTGCGGCAGCAGCTCACGGGCCAGCCGCTGGGTCTCACGCTCCTGCTGGACGAGCCGGTGCCGGAGCACGGCCTCCTGCTCCGCGCACCGGTGGCGCAGGGAGGCGATGACCCGTCCCCGGCGCACCGCCTCGGAGGAGGTGAGCGCGACGGCCACGGTGGCCGCCGTTCCGCACCAGGCCGCCGGGACGCGGACGTCGAGAGGTGCGAACACCGCGGCGGTGGCCGTGCAGACCGCCAGCACGACAGGGGGGACCAGCCATATGAGTGCGGAGGCGGGCCGCCTGACTTGATGTGACGATCCAGTACCAACCATGCGAGAACCTCGGGCGCTTGAAAAGCAAGTCGGGGGGCGACGTGGGAATAACGGGAGCCGCCCGAGCGCGAATGAGGATGAAGGAGGTTCTCCGGTCGCGGCAGCGCAGCGGCAGACGGCAGCGTGCTGCAGTCGCCACAACCCGCTGCGCGAGATGGAGCGTAGCCGGTCGCGCGACGCTCCGACGGGAAGTTGTCATATTCGCAGAATGGGCTGACGACCGAATTCGAAAGGCATCACAATGCCCCCTGCACCGGCCGTTATCGAAAAGGCATTTGAATGATGTCGGTCTGTGCGGACGGGGGCGGCCCGCTGTCCGTGAGTGCCCGTGAGCGGCCCGCGAGTGAGCTGTCCTGCGAACCTCGCCCCAAGGCTCGCCGTCCGGGCTAGGCTCGCCTCATCAGACTCATATGGGAGGGCAGTGTCATGACCGGGCAACAGGACCAACACCGCCCGAGCCCCGCCCTGTTCGAGCGCGAGGACGAGATCGAGGCGGCTCGGCGGGCGGTCGAGGAGCTGTGCGGCGGACCCGGGCGCGAACGGCCCCGCGGAGGGCTGCTGTTCTGCAGCGGCGAGGCCGGCACCGGGAAGACCGCACTGCTGGGCGAGGTGCGGCGGATCGCCGCCGAGCTCGGCGGCTGCACCGTGCTGTCCGCCCGCGGCAGCAAGGGTGCGGAAACCGTTCCCTTCCATGTCGTCCGGCAGCTGCTGCAGCCCGCCCTGGCTCCCATGGCCCCGGCGGAGCGCGAGGAACTGCTCGGCGCCTGGCGCGACATCTCGGGACCGGCTCTGGGGATCGCGCCGCCGACCGGTTCGCAGCCCGACCCGCAGGGTGTGCGCGACGGCCTCGACTGGATGGTTGCCCAATTCGCCATGAAGCGGGGACCGTTGATCCTGGTCGTCGACGACGCGCACTGGGTGGATGCGGAATCGCTGAACTGGATCAGCTCGTTCGCCGTGCGGCTCGGAGAGCTGCCGATCCTTCTCGTCGCCGCCTACCGTCCGCGTGAGCTGCCCCCGCAGGTGCCCGCGTTCGGGGATCTGGTCGACGGCCGTGGCCATCGCCCCGTCGTCCTGCACCCGCTCACTCCGGCAGCCGTGGCCGTGCTGGTGCGCGGCGCCCTGGGCGCGGGCGCCGACGACCCCTTCTGCCGCGAGATCTGGGCCGTCACCGGCGGCAATCCGTACGAGGCCGTCGAGCTGATCGCCAAGTCCCGGGACCGCGGCCTCAAGCCCACGGAGGAGTCGGCCGCCCTGCTCCGCGAGCTCGGCGCCGCCGCCCGCGGCAGCGGCCTGGTCACCCGACTCGAACAACTGGGCACGTCCACCACCCGGTTCGCCTGGGCCGCCGCCGTGCTCGGTACGGAGATCGCGCCCCGCATGGCCGCCATGGTCGCCGGCATGAGCCCCGCGGAGGGCCTGAGCTGTGCGGACCGGCTGCGCGAGGCCCGGATCCTGGTCGGCGTCACCGAGCTCGAATTCGTCCATCCCCTGATCGCCACCGCCGTCTACCAGGCCATCCCGCCCGCCACGCGCACCGCGATGCACGGGCTGGCGGCCTGGGCGGTCACCAACGCGGGGCAGGGCGCCGCCATCGCGTCGCGGCACCTCCTGGAGGTCCACCCCGACGACGACCCGGATCTGGTGCGGCAGCTGCGCAGAGCGGCCAGGGAACACCTCGCCGTCGGCGCCCCCGAGGCCGCGACCCGATGTCTGGAACGGGCGCTGGCCGAACCGCCGCCCGACGAGGACAAGCCGAGCGTGCTGTACGAGTTGGGCTGCTCGGCCCTGCTGACCTCGCCGCCCGCCACCATCAACCACCTGCGGGCGGCACTCGACCTGCCGGGGCTGCCGGACGGCCTGCGCGTCGATGCGACGTACCGCCTGTCGCAGGCGTACGCACACAACAGCCAACTGGCCGAAGCCGCGAAGGTCGTGGCCGATCAGGCCACCAGGACACCGACAGGCCCCGACCGGATGCGGTTGCAGGCCGCCCACTTCCTCTGGAAGGGGATCCAGCTGGAGGAGGACGGGGCGCACGAGCGCTCCCGGGAGGTCGCCGAACTCGCCAACCGCCTCAGCGGGCGCGACAACTCCGAACGGGCCCTGCTGGCGCTCCACGCCTTCGACGGCATGATCCGCGGCGACGACGCCATGGAGGTCGTCGACCGTGCCGACCGCATCCTGACGGGCAACCGGCTCCCCGACGGCCTGGGGTGGACGAACACGGAGTGGGGCTTCGAGATCCCCAGCATCATCGGCATCACCTATGCCTTCACGGACCGTCTCGACCAGGCCCAGGAGCTCTTCACCGAGGCCGTGCGCGCCTTCGAGATCTCCGGATGGCGCGGCGCCCATCTGGCCTTCGCCCACGAGTACCTCGGCCTCGTCCACTTCCGCCGCGGCCGGCTGGAGCTCGCCGAGAAGTTCCTGCGCGAAGGGCTCCGCCTCGCGGACCGGCTGGGGCCGGGGCTGCCGATCCAGTGGGACGGGACCTGCATGCTCGTCGACACCCTGCTGGCCCGCGGCCGGGTCGACGAGGCCCGGGCCGTCGCGGAGAAGTACGCGTTCGGCCCGCCCTATCCTCCGGCCATGGTGATGCCCGATGCGGCGTCCGTGGCGGGGAAGCTGCTGCTCGCCGTCGGACGGACCAAGGAGGCCATCGCGGAACTGGAGTCCGCCGGGCGGCGGTTGAGCGAGCGCGGCCGTCACAACACGCTCTGGGCCCCGTGGGCGCTGGACCTGGCGGCGGCCGTCGCACCCGAGGAGCCCGAGCGCGCCCGTGCCCTCGCCGACCAGGCCGTGCAGCACGCCATGCGGTTCGGCACCGACACCGCCATCGGCGAGGCGCTGCGGCGTGCCGCCCGGGTGGCCACGCCGGAGGACGCCCTGGTCAAGCTGGACCGGTCGGTGGAGTACCTGCGGAGGTCGCCGTGCCGCTTCGAGTACGCGACCGCCTTGGTGGAGCGTGGCGCCGCGCTGCGCCGGGCAGGCCGTGTCGACGAGGCGGCGGGGCAGCTCCGGGAGGGCCTGGACCTCGCGGAGGAGTGCGGGGCGGAGGGGCTGGCGGACAGGGCCAGGGCCGAGCTGGCGCCGGTGGTCTGACGGCGTCAGCCCGCCTTCTTCCGCGCGCTGCTGCTCTTCTTCGCCGCCGTCTTCTTCGCCCCTGTCCGTCCTGTCCGTCCTGTCTGCTTCTTCGGCTCGGCCTTCGCCTTGGCCGGCTCCCGGCCTGCCGCCGCCTTCTTCGCCTTCGTGCCCGCCTTCGTCCCCGCCTTCGTGCCCGACGGCTTTCCGGCGGCGCGGTCGATGGACGCCTGGAGGGCGGACATCAGGTCGATGACGTTGTCGGGCGCCTTCGTTGCGGCCTTCCTGGCCACCGGCCGGTGGTCCAGGTGGGCGGCGATGAGGTCGTCCAGGGCGACCTGGTACTCGTCCTCCAGCGCGGTGAGGTCGAAGTCCTCCGAGAGCGTGTCCATCAGGCTCGTGGCCATCTTCAGCTCCTGCGGGCGCACGGTCACCGAGGACGGCGGGGCGAGGTCGGTGCTGTCGCGGATCTCGTCGGGCCAGTACATGGTGTGCAGGGTCAGCAGGTCCTCGTGGACGCGGAGCAGGGCCAGGGACTCCCGGGTGCGCAGGGCGATCTTGGTGACGGCGACGCGGTCGGTCTGTTTGAGGGTTTCGCGCAGCAGGACGTACGGCTTGTCCGCGGCCGTGCTGTCCGGCGCGAGGTAGTACGAGCTCGACAGCTGCAGGGGGTCGATGCGGTCGGCGTCGACGAAGGCCAGGACGTCGATGAGCTTCTTGCTCGGCAGGGGCAGGCCCGCGAGGTCGCTCTGGGTGACGACAGCGGTGTGGCCCTCGTCGTCCTCGAAGCCCTTGGCCACCTCCTCGTAGGGGACGTCCTCGCCGCAGCTGTCGCAGACGCGCTTGAGGCGGATCCGGCCGCCGTCCTCGGCGTGGACCTGGTGCAGCTTGATGCCGTGTTCCTGGGTCGCGGCATAGAGCCGTACGGGCACCGAGACCAGGCCGAAACCGATGGCGCCCTTCCACATGGTGCGCATGGATTTGTCCCTCCGCGGGGAATTCCTACCTTATGCCTGTCACTCCGGACCGGCAGGTGGTGGAGATCGACGGCCGCCGGCTGTCGCTGTCCCATCTCGACCGGGTGCTCTTCCCCGCCACGGGACACACCAAGGCGCAGGTGCTGCAGTACTACGCGCGGATCGCGCCGGTGATGGTGCCGCACCTCGACGGGCGCCCCGCCTCGTTCGTACGGGCGCCCGAGGGCCCGGAAGGGGAGAGCTGGGTCGCCAAGAACCCGCCTCCGGGTGCGCCCGGGTGGGTTCGGGTGGTGCCCGTGGAGCACCGGGAGGGGGTGACGGAGCAGGTCGTGGTCGACTCGACCGCAGCGCTGGTCGCGATGGTGAATCTGGGCGCCTACGAGGTGCACGTCCCGCAGTGGACTGCGGCCGCGGGGCCGGACCGGCACGACCGGCTCGTGCTCGACCTGGACCCGGGACCGGGCGCCGATCTCGTCGTCTGCTGCCGCATCGCCCAGCGGCTGCGCCAGCTGCTGGACGACGACGGGCTCACCGCCCACGCCGTGGTCTCCGGCTCCAAGGGCCTGCACCTCTACGCGCCCGTCCACCCCGCCTGCGGGCGGGCGGTCAGCGGCTACGCCAAGGGGCTGGCCGCCCGGATGATGGGGGAGCACCCCGGCCTGGTGGTGGTGTCCATGACGCGCGTCGAGCGCCGCGGCAAGGTGCTCATCGACTGGTCGCAGAACGCGAGCGCCAAGACCACGGCCGCCCCCTACACCCTTCGCCTTCGGGAACTTCCCGCCGTTGCCGCCCCCGTCACCTGGGACGAGGTCGCGGCCTGCCGGGATCCTGCGGAGCTGGCCTTCACCCCCGAGCAAGTCCTCGACCGAGCCGAGGAGTTCGGCGACCTGCTGGCGCCGCTGACCGCGGATGCCACGCGCGGCCACCTCCCGTGAGGGTGCGCCCCGTAGGGGCGCGGGGAACTGCGCGACCGGCCACGACGCGCCCGCAGCCGACGATCCCGGGGCTGCGCCCCGGACCCCGGGGGTGGTGCTTCGGCTGCAGGCCGGTGGGGGCTGGTCGCGCAGTTCCCCGCGCCCCTTACGGGGCCCGGGTCGCGCCCACGCGGCGGAGCCGCATATGGAAACAGTCCCGCGCCCCTTACGGGCGCGGTCACCGCGACCGCGTCCACTCCAGCAACCGCTCCTCCGGCCACGTCGTGATCACGCGGTCCGCAGGTACCCCGCACTCCTCCGCGCGGGCGCAGCCGTAAATCTGCCAGTCCAGCTGACCAGGCGCATGGGCGTCGCTGTCGATCGCGAACAGCACCCCCGCATCGAGCGCCCGGCGCAGCAACCGGCGTGGCGGGTCGAGCCGTTCGGGGCGGCTGTTGATCTCCACGGCGGTGCCGAAGCGGGCACAGGCGGCGAAGACCATCGCCGCGTCGAACTCCGATGCGGGCCGCCCCCGCCCGTCCAGCAGCCGGCCCGTGCAGTGCCCCAGCACGTCCACCAGCGGACTGGCCACCGCGGCCACCAGGCGGCGGGTCATGCCCTCCGCGTCCATCCGCAGTTTCGAGTGCACCGAGGCCACCACCACGTCCAGCCGCTCCAGCAGTTCCTCCTCCTGGTCCAGCGAGCCGTCGGCGAGGATGTCGCACTCGATGCCCGTCAGCAGCCGGAAGCCGTCGCCCATCCGCTCATTGACCTCCGCGACCGCGTCGAGCTGGGCGCGCAGCCGGTCCGGGGAGAGGCCGCGGGCGACGGTCAGCCGGGGGGAGTGGTCGGTCAGCACCGCCCACTCGTGGCCCAGGGCCCGGGCCGTGCGGGCCATCTCCTCGATGCCGCTGCCGCCGTCCGACCAGTCCGAATGCAGGTGGCAGTCACCGCGCAGCGCGGCCCGCAGCGCCTCCCCGCCCTCGGTCAGCGGCCCGCCGGACTCCTGCTCCAGGTGCGCCAGGTACTCCGGCACCCTGCCGGCCAGTGCCTCGGTGACCACGGCGGCCGTCTTGGGGCCGATGGACCGCACCGTGACGAGCGAGGCGTCGGCCGCGCGCCGGCGCACCTCCTCCTCCGGCATGGCGGCGATCACCGCGGCCGCCGTGCGGAACGCCTTGACCCGGTACGTGGGCGCCCGGTCGCGCTCCAGCAGGAACGCGATGCGTTCCAGGGCCTCCACCGGTCCGGGAGTGTCCACGGCAGCCACCTCCACACCCCACCGTGCGCCACGGAGGGTTCGCCCGCATGCGTTCGGGCCGGGCGCGGTATGGGGAGAACCGACAGACAGCCGTCGGGAGGATCCGGGATGAGCAGTGCGAACAGCCGCCGGGCAGTGGTGCTCGGCGGCGGCATGGCCGGGATGCTGGCCGCGGCGGCGCTCGCGGACCACGGCCACGACGTCGTGGTCGTCGAACGCGACCGGCTGCCGGACACCGCCCGCGCGCGCAAAGGCGTGCCGCAGGCCCGCCACGCGCACCTGATGATGTCCGGCGGGGCGCGCGTGATCGAGACCCTGCTGCCCGGCGTCTCCGAGCGGTGGCTGGCGGCGGGGGCCCGGCGGATCCCGCTGCCGACCGGGCTGGTCTCCCTCCTGGCGCAGGGCTGGATGCCGCGCTGGCCCGAGATGGAGTACCTCATCGCCTGCAGCCGCGACCTGCTCGACGCGGTCGTGCGCGAACAGATCCTGGCCCGGCCGGGGATCACGCTGCACGAGGGCGCCGAGGCCGCGGGCCTGCTCGGGACCGCGCGCAGGGTGACGGGGGTGCGTCTGCACGGCGGGGACGGCGCCGAGGAGCTCGAAGCGGACCTCGTGGTCGACACCACCGGCCGCGGTTCCCGGGCGCCGCAGTGGCTGGCGCGGCTCGGACTGCCCGTCGTCCGCGAGGAGACGGTCGACTCGGGGCTGGTCTACGCGACGCGGGTGTTCCGTGCGCCGCCCGGGGCGGAGGACGTCCCGGTGGTCAGCGTCCAGGCGGAGGCGGGCACGCCGCGCCCGGGGCGGGGCACCACCCTGCTGCCCATCGAGGGCGGGCGCTGGATCGTCACCCTCGCGGGCACCCGGGGCGGTGAACCCACCCGGGACGCGGGGGAGTTCGAGCCCTACGCGCGCACGCTGCGGCACCCGATCGTGGCCGACCTCATCGCCCGCGCCGAGCCGCTGACCGAGGTGCACCTCACCCGCTCCACCGTCAACCGGCGCCGGTACTTCGAGCGCCTCCCGGAGTGGCCTGCCGGGTTCCTCGTCATGGGCGACGCCCTGGCCGCGTACAACCCGGTCTACGGGCACGGCATGTCGGTGGCCGCGCACAGTGCGGCTGCCCTCCGGGCGGTGCTGCGGGCGGAGGGGGCGGGCGGTCCCGGGTTCGCCCGGCGGGTGCAGCGGGCGGCCGCCGCGGCGGCGGGGCCCGCGTGGGACCTGGCGGTCGGCGAGGACGTCAACTACCCCGGGGTGGTGGGTGCCCGGCCGCCTGCTGCGGCCCGGCTGCTGCGGGGGTATGTGCAGCGGACGATGCTGACGGCCACCGCCAATCCGGCTGTGACGCGGCCGCTGTTGGAGGTGATGACGTTGTCGCGGCCGCTGTCCGCGCTGTTTGCCCCGGGCGTTGCCGTGCATGTGCTGCGGGGGCCTGGGCAGCGGCCCGCGGCGGAGCCGCCGATTACTGCGGCGGAGCGGGAGCGGTGGGGGCTCGCCCCGTAAGGGGCGCGGGGGAACTGCGCGACCAGCTACGACGCTCCCGCAGTCGACGTCCCGGGGCTGCGCCCCGGACCCCTGGGGTGATGCGTCGGCTGCGGGCCGTCTGTGGCTGGTCGCGCAGTTCCCCGCGCCTCTTACGGGGCGTCCGGTCGCGCCCACGCGGCGGAGCCGCATAAGTCAACAGCCCCGCGCCCCTTACGGGGCGCCACTTACCGTCTCGCCAGTGCCACCGGTGGCAGCCACTCCCGTTCCAGCGACCGGTGCCACCACGCCCCCGTCTCGCGGCGCTCCTGCCACGTCGTGAAGCGGTACAGGTACAGCCGCGCGCGGACGTGCGTGGGCGGGGCGTCGGGGAACGGGTTGTGGCGCAACAGCCGCAGCGTTGCCGGGTCGTTGGTGAGCAGCCGTTCCACGAACGGGCCGAACCAGTCCTCCGCGTACCCGGGCGAGATCCCGGCGAACCACATCAGCCAGTCCAGGCGGAGGTGCCACGGCGCGAACTGCCGTGGTGCGCGCCGTGGATCGCCGGGCTTGCCCTTGAAGCCGTACTCCTTCCACACCGTTTCGCGCGTGATGTGCTCCTCGTCCGTGCCCTCGACGACGACCTCGTGGCGGCGGCGGTTGATGCTGCCGAAGGCGCCGTAGGTGTTGACGAGGTGGTAGGGGTTGAAGGACATGTTCATCCGCTGGTTGCGGGAGAGCAGGTTGCGCACCGGCCACCAGCTCAGGACGAGCACGAACGCGGTGACGGCGAGGACGAGGACCTCGTACCAGACGGGCGCACCGGGCCCGGGCGCGTGGCGCGGCAGCGAGAACAGCTCCGCGGCGGCGTTGCCGTCGACGGCGGACAGGGCGATGACGATCGTGATCCAGTTCAGCCAGGCGAAGTTGCCCGAGGCGACGAGCCAGAGCTGGGTGACGATGATCAGTCCCGCCGCCACGCTCGCCGCGGGCTGCGGCAGGAACAGCCCGAAGGGCACCACCAGCTGGGCCACGTGGTTGGCCCCGGTCTCCACGCGGTGCAGCGGCCGCGGCAGCCGGTGGAAGAACCAGCTCAGCGGCCCCGGCATGGGCTGGGTCTCGTGGTGGTAGTAGAGGCAGGTCAGATCGCGCCAGCACGGGTCGCCGCGCCATTTGATCAGTCCTGCCCCGAACTCGACGCGGAAGAGCAGCCAGCGCAGCAGCCAGAGCACCGGCACCGGCGGGTCCGTACGGGCGTTCCCCAGGAAGACGGCCAGGAAGCCCGCCTCCAGCAGCAGGGACTCCCAGCCGAAGGAGTACCAGGTCTGCCCCACGTTGACGATCGACAGGTACAGCACCCACAGCACCGCCCACATCGCCATCGCCGCCCCCAGCGGCACCGCGTCGGCGGCGCCGGCGACGATCGCGGCCGAGAGCAGGGCGCCGGTCCAGGCCCACGCGGCGAAGAAGCGGTCCGAGTAGTGGAGGTGGAAGACGCTGGGCGCCCGGCGCAGCGGCACGTAGCGCACGAACCGCGGCACCGGCAGCATGCCCCGTTCCCCGATGAGTGCGCGGAACTGTGCGGCCGCCGACAGGAAGGCCACCAGGTAGACGACGGCGAGCATGCGCTGGAGCACCAGCCGGCTGAGCCAGTATCCGGATGCCGTGAACCACTCCATCCCCGCGCTCCTCGGATCTCCCGGCGGCCCTGGATTCCACGGTGCCCCCTCCCTGGCATCCGTACCACTCCATGTCACTCCGGACCGTGTCGTCACCCTGCGCAGCCGCATCGAAGAAACGGGCAAATGATGGCAGAGTGGCTCTATGGTTGATCGGGGAGCGGCTGACCGGGACACGACACCGGCCGCCGCACCGATGCCGGACGCCGCAGCGAAGCCGGACGCGTCCATGCCGGACGACTGGCCCGCGGGCCCGGAGCTGAGCCTCGCCCTCAACCGCATGGGCAGCTTCGACTGGGACCTCGACAGCGGCCGGCTGCACCTGGACCCCGGGGCGCTCGCCGTCTTCCGGATGCGCGCGGAGGAGTTCGACGGGGACCCCACCACGCTCCTCGGACGGGTCCCGCGCGCCGAGAGCGCCCGCCTCGACACCCTGATCTCCACGGCCCTCAAGGACGGCAGCGACTCCTACGGCGCCTACTTCCGCGTCCGCACCGACGACGGCTCCCTGTGCTGGACGCACACCCAGGGCTTCATCCGGCGCGACGAGCAGGGCCGCCCCAGCCGCGTCATCGGCATCGTCCGCGACGCCACCGAGGAACTCGGCCACTCCGCCCGGCCGTCCGGGCCCGAGGAGGTCCACCGCCACCAGACCAGCGTCGTCGAACGGACCACCGCCGCCCTCGCGCACGCCAGGACGGTCCAGGACGTCATCGACTTCTTCAAGGACCCCCGGTCCGTGGAGCACCTGGGCTCAGACCTGCTCGTCCTCGGCCTCGTCGAGGCCGGGCGCATCCACCTGGTCGCCGAGGGCCCCTCGGAGCACTACATCCCCGGCACCCTCTACACCCGCATCGACGACAACCTCCCCATGAGCGAGGTCATCCGCACCATGACCCCGCGCTTCATCGAGTCCCGCGAGGAGTGGGCCGCCTGCTACTCCTGGCTGTGGGACAACATCAAGGGCATCGGCATCTGCTCCGCCGCCTACCTGCCGCTCATCGCCCAGGGCCGTCCCATCGGCGCCCTCGGCATCCTCTACCGGGACACCCGCGGCTTCACCCAGCAGGAGCGCAACCTGCTCATCGCGCTGAGCAGCAGCCTCGCCCAGGCCATCGCCCGGGCCATGCTCTTCGACCAGGAGCACGACCTCGCCGAGGGCCTGCAGCAGGCCATGCTGCCGCGCCGCATCCCCGACATCCCCGGTGCGCAGATCGCCGTGCGCTACCGCTCCGCCCGGATGGGCCGCGACGTCGGCGGCGACTGGTACGACGTGGTCCCGCTGCCGGGCGGCCGGGTCGGGGCCGTCATCGGCGACGTCCAGGGCCACGACACCCAGGCCGCCGCCGTGATGGGCCAGTTGCGCATCGTCCTGCGGGCCTACGCCACCGAGGGGCACGCCCCGGGCACCGTGATGGCCCGTGCCTCCAGCTTCCTGCACGAACTGGACACCGACCGCTTCGCCACCTGCTCCTACGCCGAGGCCGACCTCTCCACCGGCGTCGTCCAGTTCGTCCGCGCCGGGCACATCGACCCGCTGCTGCGGCACGCCGACGGCACCTGCCGGCGGCTGCCCGTCGCCGGCGGGCTGCCGCTGGGCCTCTCGGCCGAGTTCGGGCCGCTCGACTACCCCGTGACGACCATGGAGCTGGACCCGGGGGAGACCCTGCTGATGTTCACCGACGGCCTGGTCGAGGAACCCGGCGCCGACCTCGACGAGGGCATGCAGAAACTCGTGGCCGCCGTCCGCGACGGGCCCTACGAGCTGCAGAGCCTGGCCGACCGGCTGTGCGAGACCAGCGGCGAGCGCATCGGCGAGGACGACATGGCCGTGCTGCTGCTGCGCCGCCACGGCGCGCCCGTCCGCGGCGGAGGCCGGCTCCAGCAGCACATCGCCCCCGCCGACCCCGAGGCCCTCTCCGCCGCCCGTCACATGATCCGCGCCGCCGTGCGGGCCTGGGGCGCCCGGGAGCGCTCGGACGAAATCGAGCTCGTCGCCGACGAGTTGGCCACCAACGCCCTGCTGCACACCGAGGGCGCCGCCGTGGTGACGATCCGCATGCTCACCGGCCCCGAACGCCGGATCCGCGTCGAGGTCGAGGACAAGTCCAGCGTCCTGCCGCGGCGCAGGGAGCCCGGCGAGTCCGGGGTCTCGGGCCGCGGGCTGCTGCTGGTCGACCGGCTCGCCGACGTGTGGGGCGTGGAGCCGCGTGGCACGGGCAAGTCGGTGTGGTGCGAGTTTGTCGTCCCGGGACGACATTAGGGCGGTGCCAGGGCGCCCCGTCAGGGGCGCGGGGAACTGCGCGACCGGCCACGGACGGCCTGCAGCCGACGCGCTACCCCAGGGGTCCGGGGCGCAGCCCCGGGTACTTCGGCTGCGGGCGCGTCGTGGCTGGTCGCGCCCACGCGGCGGAGCCGCATATGTCAACAGCCCCGCGCCCCTGACGGGGCACGATCCTCAGCGCACCAGCCACCAACAGCCCGCACCCGACAGCCCGCATCCGGATACACCGGGAAGAGGCCAAGGTCACAGCGGTTGCCCCTGCTGCGAGCCCTGATGGCTCGCCTAGCCTTCGTGCCATGACGGTCCTGCCTGATGATGGCTTCTCCCTGGCCGCCGAGTTCCCGGACGCGACCCGCGGACAGTGGCAGCGCCTCGTCGAAGGCGTGCTGAGCAAAGCGGGCACCGGCGCGACGGGTCCCGCGGCCGAGGACGCACTGGCCACCGCGCTCCAGGACGGGCTCACCACCCGCCCGCTCTACACCGCCGAGAACGCCACGGGCGCGGCCGGCCACCCGGGCTTCCCGCCCTTCGTGCGCGGCGGCAGGGCGGGGGCAACGGCCGTCTCCGGCTGGGACGTACGCCAGCGGCACCGCGAGCCCGACCCCCGCAAGGCCAACGAGGCCGTCCTGGCCGACCTGGAGAACGGGGCCACCTCCCTCTGGCTGACCGTCGGGCCCGCGGGACTTCCCGTCTCCGGGCTGGCCACCGCCCTGGAGGGCGTCTACCTCGACCTGGCCGCCGTCGTCCTCGACGCCGGCGCGGAGACCGGGCCCGCGGCCGAAGCCCTGCTGCAGCTCTGCGACGCACGCGACGTCCCCCGCACCGCCCTCACCGGCAACCTGGGCGCCGACCCGCTGGGCACCCTGGCCCGTACCGGTCAGGACGCGGACCTGGCCCAGCAGATGGCCGAGGCCGCCGCACTGGCCGCCCGCTGCACCCGTGAACTCCCGGGCCTGCGCGCCCTGACCGTCGACGCCCTGCCCTACCACGACGCCGGCGGCTCGGCCGCCGAGGAGCTCGGCTGCTCCCTCGCCACCGGCGTCGCCTACCTGCGTGCGCTCACCGACGCCGGGCTGACCGTCGACGAGGCCTGCGGCCAGCTGGAGTTCCGCTACGCGGCCACCGCCGACCAGTTCCTCACCATCGCGACGTTCCGCGCCGCACGCCGGCTGTGGGCCCGGGTGGCCGAGGCCGGCGGAGCCGCCGCGGCGTCCGGCGCCCAGCGTCAACACGCCGTCACCTCCGCCGTGATGATGACCCGTCGGGACCCGTGGGTGAACATGCTGCGCACCACGGTCGCCTGCCTCGGCGCGGGCGTCGGCGGCGCGGACGCCGTCACCGTGCTGCCCTTCGACGAGGCCCTCGGGCTGCCGGACGCCTTCGCCCGCCGCATCGCCCGCAACACCTCCGCCGTCCTGCTGGAGGAGTCCCACCTGGCCCGCGTCATCGACCCGGCGGGCGGCTCCTGGTACGTCGAGAGCCTGACCGACCAACTGGCGCACGCGGCCTGGGCCTGGTTCCAGGAGATCGAGCGCGCCGGGGGACTGGAGGCCGCCCTGCGCTCGGGCCTGGTGGCCGACCGGCTCGCCGCCACCTGGCGCAGCCGCTCCGCCCGCCTCGCCACCCGCCGCGAACCCGTCACCGGCGTCAGCGAGTTCCCGAACCTCGGCGAGCAGCCGGTGCACCGCGAACCCGCCCCCGCCACGGCCTCCGGCGGGCTGCCGAGGGTGCGCCGCGACGAGGCCTACGAGGCCCTGCGGGCCCGCTCCGACGCCCACAGGGACACCACCGGCGCCCGGCCCCGCGTCTTCCTCGCCGCCCTCGGCCCGGCCGCCGCGCACACCGCGCGGGCCACCTTCGCCGCCAACCTCTTCCAGGCCGGCGGCATCGAACCCGTCCACGAGCCGGCCACCGTCGACGCCGCGACCGTCGCCGAGGCCTTCGCCCGCAGCGGTGCGGACATCGCCTGCCTGTGTTCGAGCGACAAGCTCTACGCCGAGCAGGCCGAGGACGTCGCCGCGGCGCTGAAGTCCGCAGGCGCCGTGCGGGTGTTCCTCGCGGGACGGCCGGGCACGGAACAGCGGGAAGCATATGTACGAGCCGGAGTCGACGAGTTCGTCTTCGCGGGCGGCGACGCGGTCGCCGTGCTCTCCTCCGTCCTCGACCGCATGGGAGTGGCGTGATGCGGATTCCTGACTTCTCCGGCATCGACCTCGGCCCGGCCGGCGCCTCCGCGGACCACGCCGCCTGGCGCTCCGCCCTGAAGGAGGACACCGGCCACAGCGCCGAGGACCTGGTCTGGGAGACCCCCGAGGGCATCGGCGTCAAGCCCCTCTACACCGCCGAGGACCTGCACGGGCTGGACTTCCTCGGCACCTACCCGGGCATCGCGCCCTACCTGCGCGGCCCGTACCCGACGATGTACGTCAACCAGCCCTGGACGATCCGCCAGTACGCCGGATTCTCCACCGCCGAGGAGTCCAACGCCTTCTACCGGCGCAACCTGGCGGCCGGCCAGAAGGGCCTGTCCGTCGCCTTCGACCTGCCGACCCACCGCGGCTACGACAGCGACCACCCGCGCGTCACCGGCGACGTCGGCATGGCGGGTGTCGCCATCGACTCGATCTACGACATGCGGCAGCTCTTCGACGGCATCCCGCTGGACCGCATGAGCGTGTCGATGACGATGAACGGCGCCGTGCTGCCGGTGCTCGCCCTCTACATCGTCGCCGCCGAGGAACAGGGCGTACCGCCCGAGAAGCTGGCCGGGACCATCCAGAACGACATCCTCAAGGAGTTCATGGTCCGCAACACCTACATCTATCCGCCCCGGCCCTCGATGCGGATCATCTCCGACATCTTCGCGTACACCTCGCAGAAGATGCCGCGCTACAACTCCATCTCCATCTCCGGCTACCACATCCAGGAGGCCGGGGCCACGGCCGACCTGGAGCTGGCCTACACCCTCGCCGACGGCGTCGAGTACCTGCGGGCCGGGCTCGGCGCGGGGCTCGACGTGGACGCCTTCGCGCCCCGCCTGTCGTTCTTCTGGGCCATCGGCATGAACTTCTTCATGGAGATCGCCAAACTGCGCGCCGCCCGGCTGCTGTGGGCCCGCCTGGTCAAGCAGTTCGACCCGAAGAACGCCAAGTCGCTTTCCCTGCGCACCCATTCGCAGACCTCCGGCTGGTCGCTGACCGCCCAGGACGTCTTCAACAACGTCGCCCGCACCTGCGTGGAGGCCATGGCCGCGACCCAGGGCCACACCCAGTCGCTGCACACCAACGCCCTCGACGAGGCGCTCGCCCTGCCCACCGACTTCTCCGCCCGCATCGCCCGCAACACCCAGCTGCTGCTCCAGCAGGAGTCCGGGACCTGCCGCGTCATCGACCCGTGGGGCGGCAGCGCCTACGTCGAGCGGCTCACCCACGACCTCGCCCGCCGCGCCTGGCAGCACATCGAGGAGGTCGAGGCGGCCGGCGGCATGGCCCGGGCCATCGACGCGGGTATCCCCAAGCTGCGCGTCGAGGAGGCCGCGGCCCGCACCCAGGCCCGCATCGACTCCGGCCGGCAGCCCGTCATCGGCGTCAACAAGTACCGTGTCGACAGCGACGAGCAGATCGAGGTGCTCAAGGTCGACAACTCCTCCGTGCGCGCCCAGCAGATCGACAAGCTGCGGCGGCTGCGCGCCGAGCGCGACGAGGCGGCCTGCCAGGATGCTCTCAACGCCCTGACCCGCGCCGCCGGTTCGGACCCCGGACAGGGGCTCGACGGCAACCTGCTCGCCCTCGCCGTGAACGCGGCCCGCGCCAAGGCCACCGTGGGCGAGATCTCGGACGCCCTGGAGAAGGTGTACGGGCGGCACGCCGGGCAGATCCGTACGATCTCCGGTGTGTACCGCGAGGAAGCCGGAGCGTCGACCGGAGTGGAGCGCACCCGCGCACTGGTGGAGGCCTTCGAGCAGGAGGAGGGCCGCCGCCCCCGCATCCTGGTCGCCAAGATGGGCCAGGACGGCCACGACCGCGGCCAGAAGGTCATCGCCACCGCCTTCGCCGACCTCGGCTTCGACGTCGACGTCGGCCCGCTCTTCCAGACCCCGGCCGAGGTCGCCCGGCAGGCGGTGGAGGCCGACGTGCACATCGTCGGCGTCTCCTCGCTGGCGGCCGGCCACCTCACGCTCGTCCCGGCGCTGCGTGAGCAACTGGCCGAGCAGGGACGGGAGGACATCATGATCGTCGTCGGCGGGGTGATCCCGCCGCAGGACGTCCCCACGCTCCTGGAGATGGGCGCCGCCGCGGTCTTCCCGCCCGGCACGGTCGTGCCGGACGCCGCCCACGACCTGCTGAAGACCCTCGCCGGGGTCCTCGGCCACGAGCTGTGAGCGCCGATGGCGCGCACGATTGACATCGACGCGTACGTCAAGGGCGTGCTCGACGGCAAGCGGGCCGCCGTCGCGCGGGCCATCACGCTCGTCGAGTCGACGCGGGCCGACCACCGCACGGCCGCCCAGCGGATGCTGACCGAGCTGCTGCCGCACACCGGTGCGGCGCGCCGGATCGGCATCACGGGCGTGCCGGGCGTGGGCAAGTCGACGTTCATCGACGCCTTCGGAACGATGCTCACCGGGTTCGGCCACCGGGTCGCCGTGCTGGCCGTCGACCCGTCCTCCGGCCGGACCGGCGGCAGCATCCTGGGCGACAAGACCCGCATGGAGCGGCTCGCCGTCGACCCCGCGGCCTTCGTCCGGCCCTCGCCCAGCGCGGGCACCCTGGGCGGGGTCGCGCGGGCCACCCGCGAGGCCATGGTGGTGATGGAGGCGGCCGGTCACGACGTGGTGCTCGTGGAGACCGTGGGCGTCGGCCAGTCGGAGACCGCCGTGGCCGGCATGGTCGACACCTTCCTGATGCTCACCCTCGCCCGCACCGGCGACCAGCTCCAGGGCATCAAGAAGGGCGTGCTCGAACTGGCCGACGTCGTCGCCGTCAACAAGGCGGACGGTCCCCACGAGCGCGACGCCAGGTCCGCTGCGCGTGAGCTGGCCGGGGCACTGCGGTTGTTGCAGGTGCCGGACGCTTCCTGGAATCCACCCGTGCTGACGTGCAGCGCGCGCGAGGGCACAGGGCTCGACACCGTCTGGGAACGGATCGAGCAGCACCGCCGGGTGCTGTCGGCGACCGGCGAGCTGGACGGGCGGCGGCGCGCGCAGCAGGTCGAGTGGACCTGGTCCATGGTCCGCGACCAGCTGCTGTCCGAGCTGCACGGCCACCCCGAGGTGTGTCGCCTGCGGCTGGGCCTCGAACAGCAGGTGCGGGACGGTGCGTTGCCGGCCAGTGTGGCCGCGGAGCGGTTGCTGCGAGCTTTCCGCGGCGCCCCGTAAGGGGGCGCGGGGGCTTCGCCCCCGACCCCCGGGTGGTGCGTCGGCTGCAGGCCGTCGGTGGCTGGTCGCGCAGTTCCCCGCGCCCCTTACGGGGCGCCTGGTCGCGCCCACGCGGCGGAGCCGCTGGGGGTACCTCCTGGGGGCACCCCCAGCGGTAGCTGGGGGAGGTAGCTGGGGGAGTGAACAGCCCCGCGCCCCTACGGGGCATCGGCGAGGTACGCCGCCGCCTGCGCGAGGTACAGGCGGGCGTAGGCGCCGCCTCGCGCCATGAGTTCCCGGTGGCTGCCGTCCTCGACGATGCGCCCCCGGTCGAGGACGTAGATGTGGTCCGCCGCGCGGATGCTGGAGAAGCGGTGCGAGATCAGCACGACCGTGCGCCCCGCGCAGAGCGCCCGCATGCGGGCGAACAGCGCGGCCTCGGCCTCTGCGTCGAGGGCGGCCGTGGGTTCGTCCAGGATGACGAACGGCGCGTCGCGGTAGAACGCCCGCGCCAGGGCGAGGCGTTGCCACTGCCCGCCGGACAGGTCGGTGGCTCCGGTGAACTCCTTGCCGAGCCGGGTGGCGTAGCCGTCGGGCAGCGCGGAGAGGAAGGCGTCGGCACCGGCGGCCAGGGCCGCACACCGTGCGCGGTCCGCTGCGCCGGGGGCGTCGGGGCGGCCGAGGGTGATGTTCTCCTCGGCGGTGAACTTGTACCGCACGAAGTCCTGGAAGACCACGGCCGTCCGCTCCCGCAGCAGGGCGGGATCGGCGACCGGCTCGCCGTCCAGCAGCAGCCGGCCGTGCTGCGGGGTGTAGAGGCCGCAGAGGAGCTTGGCCAGGGTGGTCTTGCCCGAGCCGTTGGCTCCCGCCAGGGCGACGGTCCGGCCCGCCGGCAGGGTCAGGTCGACCCCGCACAGGGCCGGAGCCGCCGCGCCGGGATAGGTGAAGGTGATCCCGCGCGCCTCCAGGGCGCGGAGGGCGGGCGGTCCGGACGCCGGGCCGGCCGTGGCGGCGCGCTGCCGTGGCCCGGGCGCGCTGCCGGAGGGCGCGAAGGCGCGCAAGTCGTCGAGGTAGAGGAGCTGTTCCCCGGTCGTGGACAGCAGGTCGCCCAGGTACTGGGCCCGGGTGCCGAGCAGGATCAGGGCCGCGAGCGCGGTCGCCGCGGTCGCCCCGCTCAGCAGCCCGGCGTGCGCCAGCCACAGCAGCAGGCCGAGCAGACCGGCGGCACCGAGGTCGGCGGACAGCCGGGCCAGTGCCTGGCGCCGCGTCAACAGCCGTGCGAGCGCGGCCTCCTGGGCGATCTCGGCCTCGTACCGCTCGGACCAGCGGCGGCGCAGCGCCGGGCCGATGCCGAACGCACGGATCTCCGGGGCCTCTTCGCGGCCGGTCAGCAGCTGCTCGGCGTACTGCCGGACCCGCCGGTTCTCCGCCAGGCTCAGGTGCAGGTCGTGGCGGGCCCGGCGGACGCGCCGGGCGTTGCGCAGCACCGGCAGGGCGATCAGCAGCAGCGAGGGCAGCAGCCACCACGCGAGGACCGCGAACGACACGGCCACCGCGAGCAGGGAGACGGCGGTCCGGACCAGGCTGGTGAGCGTGACCACCAGCAGCAGGGGCTGGAAGCGGGAGGCGGACACGGCGCGCTGCAGGCGGTCGTGGAAGTCCGGTTCCTCGAACGTGGCCAGGTCGGCGGCCATGGCGGCGTCCAGCACCTGCTGGGTGGCCAGCCGGTCCACGTTCAGCCGCAGCACCCGCTGCACGTTCTGGACGACCACGCGCAGCAGCCCGCCCGCCAGCGCCATCGCGGCCACCCCGGCCACGGCCCCCGCGGACGGGAGCAGCCGTCCGGCGAGCCCCGCACCGCCGGTCCACGGGGCGGCCCGGGCCAGGGTCCGCTGGGTCGCGAGCAGGGCCACGCCGAGCCCGGCGCCCTGCACCAGCTGGATCCCCAGCACCAGCCCCAGCCGCCGGGGGTCGGCCCGCCAGGCCAGCGCCACGGTGAACGCCGCCACCGCCGCCACCTGCCGCACCGGCCGCCGCAGGGGTGCGGGGGACGGCGGCGCGGCCGCCGTGCTCGCCGCGGTCGAGCCGGTGGATGCGGTCGTGGTGGCCGTCATGGCCGTAAAACTGCGCGCCGCGAAGGAAGTTGACAATCGAACAGGCTGCGGAGATATTGCCGCACCCCCCGGTGCAGGAACGATACTTCGGACATCCCCGTCCGCTCCGTCCGCCCCACCGGGAGGAGACCGGAATGCTCCACGGCATCGACGTCAGCAGTCACAACAGCGCGAACTACTCCGTCAGCGGGCTGGACTTCGTCTTCGTGAAGGTCACCGAAGGCACGTCCTACGTCAACCCGAAGTGGGTGGAGCAGCGCGACCGGGCCCGTGACCACGGGCTCGTCGTCGGCTACTACCACTACGTCACCCCGGGCTCCATGTCCGCCCAGTGCGCCTACTTCCTCGACAAGATCGCCTTACGGAGGGGCGACATCCTCGCCCTCGACTGGGAGGACCCCGGCGTCTCCTGCCGCGACAAGGACCGCTGGCTCGCCGACGCCAGGGCCGGGGCCCGCGGGCACCGGGTCGTGCTGTACTGCAACCGCGACTACTGGTTCCACAGGGACACCACGGACAACGCGGGCGACGGCCTGTGGATCGCCGACCCCGACCACTCCGCGGGACACCCGGGCGTGCAGCACGCGTGGACGTTCCACCAGTACAGCGAGTCCGGCGGCATCGACCACAACGTCGCGCACTTCGGCAGCCGGGCCGCGCTGCGGGCGTGGGCGGACTAGGGCCTGTGCCCCGTCAGGGGCGCGGGGCTGTTTCGATTTGCGGCTCCGCCGCGTGGGCGCGACCGGCCACGACGCGCCTGCAGTCGAGGGTGTCGGGGCTTCGCCTCGGACCCCTGGGGTGGTGCGTTACCTGCGGGCCGGTGGGGGCTGTTCGCGCAGTTCCCCGCGCCCCTGACGGGGCGCCCGGTCGCGCCCACGCGGCGGAGCCGCTGGGGGTACCTCCTGGGGGCACCCCCTGGGGGCACCCCCAGCGGTAGCTGGGGGAGGTAGCTGGGGGAGCAACAGCCCCGCGCCCCTGACGGGGCGCGAAGATCCGCCGCCGCTCACGCCGCCGTCCCCAGCCCGGCCCGCACCGCCTCCACCCAACGCGCCCGCAGCGCCTCGTACTCGGCGCGCTCCTCGCGCGTCAGCGCACGGTCGCGGCGCGCCGAGAGGAACGCGCGGATCTCGGCGTTCAGCGCGGCCGCATCGTCGCGCGCGGGGGAGTCGGAGGAAGGGGACGACATGCTCACGAGCGTAGGGCGGGGCACTGACAACGGCCCCCGAGCGGGGCCGTTGCCGGTTCGTCAGCCCACCAGGCCCAGGACCTGCCGCAGCCCGTCGGGCCGTTCCGTGACCGGAAGGTGCTCCACCAGGTGCACCGCGCACCCCACGTCCGCCGCCCCCGCATCCGCGCGCGGGTCGTCCCCGACCATCAGCGCCTCGGCGGGCGGGAGGTGCAGGGCGGCGCACGCGGCCTCGAACAGCCGCGGGTCGGGCTTCTGCACGCCGTGCTCGTAGGACAGGACGTACGCGTCCACCAGTTCGTCGAGACCGTGCGCCCGGAAGACCGGCCGCAGGTCCCAGCCGATGTTGCTCACGACGGCGATCCGCACACCCCGTCGGCGCAGCGCGGCCAGCACCTCGGCCGCATCGGGGTACGGGACCCACGCGGCGGGGTCCGTGTGGCGTGCGTAGAGCGCGTCGTAGAGCCGCTCGTCCGGCACCGGCACTCCGCGGGCCACTCCCGTGTACGCGGCGCGGTGCTGCTCCGCGCGCGCATCCCGCTGCGCCCACGCCGTGGCGAGGTGGGCCGGCACGGACCGAGGGAGTTGCCCGCCGGGCTGTGCCCCGGCCTCGGCCAGCCGCCGGGCCAGCGCCTGCAACGCGCCCTCGTCCAGGGGGATTCCGGTCCGGTCGAGGGCCGCCCGCAGCCACGACTCGGCGGACTCGATGCGGAACAGGGTTCCGGAGAAGTCGAAGAGCACACCTTTGACGGTCATGGCACCAGTGTCCCCGGTCGACTGTGCGGGACCGGACGTACGGCCCATGAAACGATCCCCGGTGCGGGAGGCCACCCCGGCCCACCTGGCCGAGGCGATCGGCGGACCGGCCGAGGCGGGTGATTCGCCTGGCGGGGCTCGGCGCGAACGACCGCTTCGCGGAGCAACGCGCCCTCGTCTGCGACCGGTTCCGCTTCGAGGCGGACACGCCGTGGTTCACCGGCCGGATCTACGACTACGGCATCGCGGCGCTCACGCCGGACGGATGCCGCACGGCCGTGCCGGCGGCGGTCGACGTCGACTGAACTCCGGGTAACCGCCCCGGATCCCCCCTGATCGTTTTCGGACAATCGGCTTCCGGGGGAGATTGAAAAAGGAGAGGCAGGGCAGTGCTTTGGGGCTGCTGCCGATGCGCCGTTGACGGTTGAGGTTCCCCGTAAGGGTTCCCGAAATGCATCGGCACAACGTTCCGAAGTGAGGTAATTGGCAATGGACATTGGGATGTCCGTCGAGGACCGGGAGAATTTTCTCGCCGGTCTGCACGTCGGAGTTCTGGGAGTGGACGACCCGCGGGGAGAGAGCGCGCCCTTGCTCGTCCCCGTCTGGTACGACTACCGCCCCGGTGGCGAGGTGATCGTCCAGACCGGGCGGGACTCGGTGAAGGGCCGGCTCGTCCGCGACGCGCGGCGGTTCAGCCTGTGCGTGCAGGACGAGACGGCGCCGTACCGGTACGTGAGCGTGGAAGGGCCGGTCGTGGCCGTCGAGGACCCGGTGCCGCCGGCCGACCGGGAGGCCCTGGCGCACCGGTACCTGGACGCGGAGACGGCGCCCGCCTATCTGGAGGCCAACGGACACCAGCTGGCCGAGGACATTCTCCTGCGCATGCGGCCGCAGCGATGGCGCACCGCCGATTTCTCGGCGTTCGCGGCGGAGTTCAGCTGAGCCGCGGGCGTAAAGCCGAGGAACGCACCACAGTCCATCACCGGAAACAGGCAGTACGGGAGAGTATCCACGGTGTCGCTCGACACGATCGCCTGCCCCGAGCCGGCTCTGCACGCCGGACGGGGTATGCGCGCACAAGAAACGCGAAATCCGCAGGACTTATGGGATGCAGGGCACACCTGCACTCCGGACCGACTTCTGCATGAGGTGTTCGACGCCCGCGCGGAACGTCGCCCGCGCGCGACGGCCGCGGTGCACCACGACCGGACCCTGACCTACGGCGAGCTCAAGGAGCGGTCCGACGCACTGGCCGGCCGGCTGCGCGACGCCGGAGTCCGGCCCGGCGACAACGTCGGTGTGTACGGCGGCCGTTCCCCGGAGGCGCTGATCGCCTTCCTCGGCGTGCTCAAGGCCGACGCCGCCTACGTCCCCCTCGACGACACGTCCCCGCCCCAGAGGCTGCAGGCCATGGCCGAGGACGCCGGAGTGCACACGGTCGTGACGCTCCCGGGCAGCGTCTGCCGCCTCCGGCGGGTGCGCACCCGCGTCGGACTCGACGGCCCGGCGCCCGCCCGGACGGCGCCCGCCCCGGACGCGGCGCACCGGCCCGGCCCGGACGACCGCGCCTACGTGATGTTCACCTCCGGCTCGACCGGCCGTCCCAAGCCGGTGGCGATCCCGCACCGCGGCGTGCTCCGGCTGGCCGCGTCCGACCTGGTCACCCAGCGGCCGCGCCCCGGGGACCGGGTGCTCCACGCCTACGGCCTGTCCTCGGACGCCTCCACCATCGAGATTTGGGCCGCCCTGCTCGGCGGCGCCTGCCTGGTCCTGGTGGACCGCGAGGAACTGCTGTCCCCCGCCGCACTGGAGGCCCGGCTCCTGGAGGACCGGGTCACCATCGCCTACCTGACCACCGGGGTGTTCCACCACGTCGCGCGCACCAGGCCGCACGCCCTGCGGACGCTGCGGTTCGTCTCTGCGGGCGGCGAGGCCATGGCCCCGGACCTGGCCCGCGCCGTGCTGGACGCCTGCCCGGACACCACGCTGGTCAACTTCTACGGCCCGACCGAGAACAGCGTCGTGTCCACCGCCCACCTGGTGCACGACGTGCCTGCCGGTGCGACCACCGTGCCCATAGGCCGCCCGCTGGAGAACTCCTCGTGCCATGTGCTGCGCGAGGACGGCACCGCCGCGGAACCGGGCGAAGAGGGCGAACTGTTCGTCGGCGGGGACGGCCTGGCCCTGGGGTACTTCGGCGACCCGGAACTGACCGCCGAACGCTTCGTCGCCGACCCCTCCGAGCCCGGCGCACGGCTGTACCGCACCGGTGACCGCGCCGTCCGGCGCGAGGACGGCGCGCTGGAGTACCGCGCCCGCGCCGACCGGCAGGTCAAACTCCGCGGACACCGCATCGAACTGGACGAGGTCGAGGCCCGGATCCGCGCGGACGACGCGGTCGGCGAGGCCGTCGTCGAGCTGGACGGGGACCGGCTGACCGCGTACGTCACCCCCGCCCGCCCGGGCGCCGCCGTGCCCGTCGACCGCGTCCGCAAGCACCTCGCCGCCTGGCTGCCCGCAGCCGCGGTGCCGTCCCGGCTGACGGAGATCGCCGAGTTCCCGGTGACGTCCGCGGGCAAGGTCGACCGCAAGCGGCTGCGCGCCCTGGCGGGTTCGGACGATGCCCGACGGCCCGCCCCCGTGCAGCTTTCCGGCCTGCACGCGACGCTGGCCGAGGTGTGGCAGACGGTCCTCGCCGTGCGCCCCGACCCCGGCGACGACTTCTTCGGCCTCGGCGGCGACTCGCTCCTGGCGGCGGAGGCCGTCACCCGCACCCTCACCGCCCTGGACCTCGACCCCCGGCACGGCACCACGCTGATCCACGGCCTGCTGCGCCGGCCCACGCTGGAGGGCTTCGCCGCCGCCGTCGCCGGCGTCCAGGGGCAGGACGGCTCCGCCGCGGACCGGGCCGTCGACTTCCGTGCCGAAGGCCGCCTCGGCTTCGAACTCCCGCCGCGGCAGGGGCCCGCACCGCAGTGGCAGCAGCCCCGGGACGTCCTGCTCACCGGCGCCTCCGGGTTCGTCGGCGCCTTCCTCCTCGACCGCTTCCTGCGCACCACCGGGGCCCGCGTCCACTGCCCCGTGCGCAGCCGCGACGAGGCACACGCCCGGCACAAGGTGCTCCGCAACCTGGCCCGTTACGGACTCGCCCGGCCCGAGGACGCCGACCGCATCGTGTGCTTCCCCGCCGACCTCGCCCGGCCCGGCCTGGGCCTGGACCCGGACCGCGCCGAGGAGCTCGCCCGGACCCTCGACCTCGTGGTCCACTCGGCGGCGCAGGTCAACTTCCTCTACCCGTACGAGGCGTTGCGCAGCGCCAACGTCGACGGCACGCGGGAGATCGTCCGGCTGGCGGCCCGCCGTGGGGTGCCGGTGCACTTCCTGTCGACCATCGCGGTGGTGTCCGGATTCGGCACCGCGGGCGTCCGGCACGTCGACGAGGACCTGCCGCTCGACCACGCCGACCGGCTCACCATGGGGTACGCCGAGAGCAAGTGGGTCGCCGAGCAGGTGCTGCAGGACGCCGCGCGCCAGGGCGTGCCGGTGGCGGTCTACCGCCCCTACGAGATCACCGGGGACCGGAGCACGGGCGCCTGCAACACCGAGACCGCGATCTGCTCGCTGTTCAAGACCGTCGCCGAGACCGGTCTCGCCCCCGACATCCGGCTGCCGATGGACTTCGTCCCGGTGGACTACCTGGCCGACGCGATCGTCCACATCGCCACGACGCGCCCCGCGGACGGCCGCACCTACCACCTGACCAACCCGCACCCGGCGGACTTCCACGACATGCTCGGCCGGATGCGCGCTGCCGGCCACGCCGTGCGTGAACTCCCGTACACGGAATGGGTGGAGGAGCTGGTCCGGCACGTGGCGGAGCACCCGACGAGCGCCACGGCGCCGTTCGTGTCGCTGTGCGTGGACCGCAGCAACAAGGCCGACATGTCGGTCAAGGAGATGTACTTCGAGGACACCTTCCCCGCCCTCGGGCGGGCCAACGTCGAACGCGACCTCGCCGGAAGCGGTTTGGCGTGCCCGCCGGTGGATGCGGAGCTGCTGGACCGGTACCTGGAGTACTTCTACACGACCGGCTACCTGGAGCGGCCTGCGCCGTGACCGTCGCCGTACCGTGCCCACCCACCGCGGCGGCGGTGGGTGGGCACGCGCTCGTGCCCGGCTGTGGGCGCACATGTGACCGCATCCTGGCAAACGGGCACCTGTGCGACAAGGGCGTGTGTGAATGGTCAGACGGAATAGGCCACTTGGATGTGCAGAAAGGTGCCTCCGGATGGTCATCGATCGATCGATCCGGCCTCAAAGCTTGAGCACAAATTGAGCACACCCCCTCTACACACGGGCATCGGATGGTCTAGGTTGTGCGTGCTTCAGCCGCTCGGGCACGAAACGACCCGAGAGGGACCTGGGCGCGGGAGCACCCGGGGTTCCGACGGGTTCCCGTGCGCCTCGAGAGTCCGGCAGGACATGCGAGTCCGCCGCCGCCACGGCGGGTTGTTCCAACAGCACTGAAACGTTGTTCCAACAGCACTGAAACAGCGCGATGTCATGCACGGGGGGCGTGAGCCTCCCGAGGGGGAAAACAGTGCGGGGGGCGGGGGCCTCTCGGGGGGAGGAACAGTGTCGGGCGAACACGTCGAACCACTGGCGACCTGGGGGGTTCCGTGCCTCAGGGGGGTTTAGTCAGCTCGTCTCCATCGACACGAAGACGTTTGGCGAACGGGGCCGTCGGCCGGCCCTCGACCGACTGGGAACAGCGGTACCACCGGGCCGTGATCACCAGTGACACCCTGGCCACCGCCTTCGTGGTGGCGGCGATCGGCATCTTCTTCGGGGCCCGGGACGCGACCAACTGGCACGAGAAGTGGGGCATTCTCGCCTTCGGCACCGAACTGCTGGTGCTGGGAGCGTTCGCGGTGAGCAAGGCGTGGGCTCCGGCCGTACTCGGCCAGGGCGCCGAGGAATTCCGCCGGCTCGGACGCTCACTGTCCACGGCGGTCGTCGTACTCGCCCTCGGCGGGATCGCCCTCACCTCGCGCAACATCAAGCTCTGGATCTTCGTCGCGATCCCGGCGATCGCGCTCGTCACCATGACCGAGCGGTATCTGCTGCGCCTCTGGCTGCACCGACAGCGGCAGGAAGGCCGGTGCCTGCGCCCGGTGCTCGCCGCCGGAAGCCCGGCCACCGTGCGCGACCTGATCACCCGGACCCGCAAGTTCCCGCACCTCGGCTGGCGGGTGGAGGCGGTGTGCACGCCGGACGGCCTCGGGTTCGACGACGACCAACTGGACGGAGTGCCGGTCGTCGGCCGGCTGGCGGACGTCGCCAATCACGTCCGCCGCGACGGCTACCGTGTCGTCGCGGTCACACCGGACCCGCACTGGTCACCGGACCGGCTGCAGCGGCTGGCGTGGAACCTCGAAGGCAGCGACGCCGAGATGGTCGTGGCCCCCGTGCTGATGGAGGTGGCCGGCCCGCGGCTGCACGTCGACGCGGTGCTCGGGATCCCGCTGCTGCGGGTCAGCATGCCGGCCTTCACCGGAGGCCGCCGGGTGGTCAAAGAGGTCGTCGACCGCCTGGGCGCGGCGGTCCTGCTGGTGCTGTTCGCG
Source organism: Streptoverticillium reticulum (assembly GCF_047456005.1). Lineage (NCBI taxonomy): Bacteria > Bacillati > Actinomycetota > Actinomycetes > Kitasatosporales > Streptomycetaceae > Streptomyces > Streptoverticillium reticulum. The sequence goes on from NZ_CP179755.1 coordinate 7,089,676, forward strand.
CCGCTGATGGTGCTCGTCGGGCTGCTCGTGCTCGCCGACAGCCGGGGCGGGGCGCTGTACCGCCAGCGCAGAGTCGGCAAGGACGGCCGCGAGTTCACCATATTCAAGTTCCGCACCATGGTCGCCGGGGCCGACCGGGCACGCGCCGCGCTGGCCGACCAGAACGAGGGCGCCGGCCTGCTGTTCAAGTTGCGCCGGGATCCACGGCTGACCCGGGTCGGAGCGGTGCTGCGCCGGTACTCGATCGACGAACTCCCGCAGCTCTTCAACGTGCTCGCCGGCTCGATGTCGCTCGTCGGCCCGCGGCCTCCGCTGCCGGAGGAGTCCGCAGCGTACGGCCCGGACATCCGACGGCGGCTGCTGGTCAAGCCCGGGCTCACCGGCCTGTGGCAGATCAGCGGACGCAGCGACCTGCCGTGGGAGGAAGCGGTCCGGCTGGACCTGCGGTACGTCGAGGACTGGTCGCTCGCCCTCGACTCGGTGATTTTGTGGAAGACGCTGCGTGCGGTGCTCCAAGGCCAGGGGGCCTACTGATGCGGGGGAGGAACGGGACATGAGAATAAGCGTCTTGGGGCTCGGCTACGTGGGCTGCGTGTCGGCCGCATGCCTGGCCGGACTGGGGCACGAGGTCATCGGGGTGGACGTCAACCGGGCGAAGGTGGACCTGGTCAACGACGGCAAGGCCCCGGTGGTCGAGGAGCGGATCGGCGAGATCACCGCCGAGGCCGTGCGGACCGGAGCGCTGCGCGCCACCGACGACGTCCGCGAAGCGATCACGGGCAGCGAGGTGTCGCTGGTCTGCGTGGGCACGCCGTCGGAGCCCAACGGCAGCCTGTGCACGACCTACTTGGAGCGGGTCACCGAGCAGATCGGTGCCGCGCTGGCGGAGCGCAGTGGGCACGGCGGGCGGCACACCGTCGTGTTCCGCAGCACCATGCTCCCGGGCACCTGCCTGAACCTGCTGGTACCGATCCTGGAGAAGTACACCGGCGGCACGGCCGGGGTGGACTTCGGGGTCGCGGTCAACCCGGAGTTCCTGCGCGAGGGCACGAGCGTGCGGGACTTCTTCGACCCGCCCAAGACCGTCATCGGCGAACTCGACCCGGCGAGCGGCGACGTGGTGGCGGCGCTGTACGACGGCCTGCCCGGCGAGGTGTTCCGGGTGCCGGTCCCGACGGCCGAGGCGATCAAGTACGCGGACAACGCGTTCCACGGCCTCAAGATCGGCTTCGCGAACGAGCTGGGCGCCGTGTGCCAGGCGCTCGGGGTGGACCCGCACCAGGTGATGGACGTGTTCCTGGCCGACCGCAAGCTGAACATCAGCCCCGCCTATCTGCGGCCCGGCTTCGCCTTCGGCGGCTCCTGCCTGCCCAAGGACCTGCGCAGCCTGGTCCACGCGGCGCAGCGGGCCGACGTCTCGGTGCCCATCCTCGCCCACGTGCTGCCCTCCAACTCCGACCACCTGCAACGCGCGGTGGAGCTGGTCGAGCGCACCGGCAGGCGCCGGGCGGGCCTGTTCGGGCTGTCCTTCAAACCCGGCACCGACGACCTCCGCGAGAGCCCGCTCGTCGAGCTGGCGGAGAGACTCATCGGCAAGGGGTACGACCTGCGGATCTACGACGCCAACGTGAACCTCTCCCGGCTGCTCGGCGCGAACCGCGAGTACATCGAGACCCGGCTGCCGCACATCGCGCAGCTCCTGGTGGACTCCGTCGGCGACGTGCTCGACCACGCCGAGGTGTGCCTGGTCGGGACCAAGGACCCCGCCGTGCTGTCGGAGCTTCCCCATGGCGACGGCACCGTGCTCATCGACCTCGTCCGCATTCCCGACGCCGAGGCGCGCCGGGCCGAACCGGGGTACGTGGGTCTTGTCTGGTAATGCAATCAGTGGTGAACGGCAGGGTCGGCGTGCGCTGATCCTGGTGGAGAACCTGTCGGTGCCGTTCGACCGGCGGGTGTGGCAGGAGTGCACGACGCTCCGCGACGCGGGCTGGACGGTGGACGTCATCTGCCCGCAGGGGAGCAAGCGGGACAGGGAACCGGAGGCGGTCGTCGACGGGGTGCGGATCCACCGCTACCCGTTGCGCGCCGCCACCGGCGGGCCGGCCGGCTATCTGCGGGAGTACGGATCGGCGTTGTGGCACACGGCCCGGCTGGCCCGCAAGGTCGGCCCGGTCCACGTGGTCCACGCCTGCAACCCGCCCGACCTGCTCTTCCTGCCCGCCCTGATGCTGAAGCGGCGCGGCGCCCGGTTCGTCTTCGACCAGCACGACCTGGTGCCCGAGCTGTACCTCTCCCGGTTCGACCGCGGCCAGGACCTGCTCTACCGCGCCGTCTGCGCGCTGGAACGATTCACCTACCGGGCCGCGGACGTCGTGCTCGCCACCAACGAGAGCTACCGGGACGTCGCGCTGCGCCGCGGCGGCAAGCGGCCCTCGGACGTCTTCGTGGTGCGCAGCGCACCCCAGACCGACCGGTTCCAACCGGTGCCGCCGGAACCGGAGTTGAAGCGCGGCAAGCCCCATCTGCTGTGCTACCTCGGCGTCATGGGGCCGCAGGACGGCGTCGACTACGCCTTGCGGGCCCTGGCGAAGCTGCGCGACGAGCTCGGGCGGACCGACTGGCACGCGGTGTTCGTCGGCGCCGGTGACGCCTTCGACGCGATGGTGAAGCTGTCCCGGCGGCTCGGGCTCTCCGAGCAGGTCGAGTTCACCGGGCGCATTCCGGACGCCGACCTGGTGCGCTACCTGTCCACCGCGGACGTGTGCCTTTCCCCCGACCCCCGCAACCCGCTCAACGACGTGTCGACCATGAACAAGGTCCTGGAGTACATGGCGATGGGCCGGCCGATCGTCTCGTTCGACCTCCGGGAGGCGCGGGTCTCCGCCGGTGACGCCGCCGTCTACGCGCCCGCCAACGACGAGGCCGAATTCGCCAGGCTCATCGGGCTGTTGCTGGACGATCCGGAGAAGCGGGCCCGGATGGGAAAGACCGGCCAGGAGCGGATCAGCGGGGAGCTGTCCTGGCGGAACTCGCAAGTATCGCTGCTCGCCGCCTACGCCGTTGCCTGCCGTGACCGCACCGCGGTTCCGGCGGGCGACCCGGTACGGCCGGGGAGGAGGCCGCACCGTTGAGCGATGAAACGATACGTCTGGCCACGATGGGGCGGATTCTCCGTCGGCGCTGGCGACTTCTCGCCCTCCTCACCGTGCTGGGCGCGCTCGTCGGCTACGGCGCCTCGGTGCTGTTCCCGCCGCGTTACACGGCGTCGGCATCGGTACTGCTGCCGGGGCAGTGGGAAGAACGCGCGCTGCTGACCCAGGCGGAGATCGCGACCAGTTCGGCGGTGGTCGACCGCGCGGCCGCCGCGCTCGGCTGGACGGGCGTCAGCGGCGCCGCGCTGCGGGACCGGGTGAGCGCCGAGGCCTCCGACGGGAACATCATCAAGATCTCGGGCACGGCCGGCACCCCGGAGCGCGCGCAGCGGCTCTCCGACCAGGTGGCCCGGCAGTTCGTCACCTTCGCCGCGCGGATCGCGGGCGACACCAGCGACTCCGACGCGGCCACGGGGCCCGAGGCGCTGCGGCAGAAGGTGGACGAGACCGACCGCCGCATCACCGACCTGGCCAACGGGGCCGATCCGGGGCGGACCGTGGAGAGCGTGCAGGGCCGCACCGAGCTCGAGAAGCTGCGCGCCGCACTGCAGGAGGCCATGAAGAAGCTGGGCCAGGCCGACCCGGTGGCCAACAAGGCCGGCATGGTCGTCATGGGACCGGCGGCCCGGCCGACCGGACAGGCACCGCCGACGAGGGCGCAACTCATCGGCGCCGGGGCGCTGGTGTTCTTCCTGCTCGCGGTCGTCGGCCATCTCGTCGCCGCACGGATGAACCGCCGGCTGCACACCGGACCGGAGATCGCCGCGGCACTGGGCTCGACGCTGCTGGGTACCGTCGACGTACCCGATGAACGGCCCGCGCACCGGCCGGAGGACCGTGGCCCGCGGGCCCGGATCCGCCGGCTCCTCGGCGTCGACACCCGGTGGGACGCACCGGCCCCGCGGACGTCCGGCACCGAGGCCGGCAGGCGGATCCGCTACCGGCGGGTGTGCGCCCGCCTCCGGGACCGGCTGCCCGCCCCCCGACGGCTGCTGGTCGTCGTACCGGACGGCGACGAGATCGCCCGCCGGGCCGCCGGGGAACTCGTCGCCGAGGCCAAGAGCGGTCCTGTGCTGCGGGTGGTGGACGTCTCGGTGTCCCGGCCGATCGTGCCGGACCGCGACACCGAGTCCGGTGCCGTGGTCGTGCTCAGCGCGGGCAGCCGGACCGCGGAAGAGCTTGCCGGCATCGCCGAGGCGTGTGCGGACGCGGGGCACGAGGTCGCCGGCATCGTCGTCGCCGGCACGGTCCGGGCCCGTCCGGCGCGGACGGCCGGCGATGCTCCGGACGCCGCCGCTCCGGCGCTCGCGGTCCGCGGCCACGCGAGGGGAGGCTGTGCGTGACGACCAGCACGACTCCGGAGCCGTCGGCCGCCGCTCCGCTCCTCGACCTGCAGGCACTGGTGGCAGCGGTGCGCAGGCGCCGCCGCCTCTGGTGCTCCATGGCACTGCTGGGCCTGCTGGTCGGCGCAGCGCTGGCCGTCCTGCTGCCGCCACCGTCGACCGCTGTGACCAAGGTGCTGGTCGCGCATCGGGAGGACCAGCCGAACGACACCGGAACGCTGATCCGTACCGACGTCCAGCTGCTGGGGACCACACGGATCGCCGCCAAGGCCCTGCAGTCCCTCAAGTCCCATGAAAAGCCCGAAGACTTCATACAGAGCTACCGGGGTACCGGATTGACCAACAACCTGCTGCAGATCGAAGTGACAGGCGGCAGCGACGCGGAAGCGGTGGCCCGGGCCAAGGCGCTGGCCGACGCGTTCGTCGCGGACCACGTGGCACGGATGCAGGAGACCGCGAAGGCAGAGGCCCAGGCCCTGCTCGACCAGCGCGACCGCATGCGGGACGAACTCACCCAGGTCAACAAGGCGATCGGGGACCGGTCGCCGGGGAGCGACCCGAAGGCGTCGGCGAGCATCGAGTCGCTCTTCGCCCGCCGGGCCGAACTCACCTCGCGGATCACCGATTTCGACCAGCGCGCCGCGGAGGCGCGCACCGGCACGCCCCGGCTCGTCGCCGGCACGCAGATCGTGGACGCCCCGCGCGCCGTACGGCACTCCCTGCCCAAGGTCGCTGCCACCAACGCCGCGATCGGGCTGGTCCTCGGGCTCGTCCTCGGGCTCGCGCTGGCCGCGGTCGGCACGGTGGTGGCGGACCGCCCCGTGCTGCGCCGGGAGATCGCGGAGAACCTGGGCGCCTCGGTCGTCGCGGAACTGCGCGGCGTGCCCCGCCGGCCGGCCGGGCGGTGGGAGCGCCGGCGGACCCGGGCGGCGCGCGAACGGCTCACCGCGCTCCTGGCCCGCACCGTGCGCGACTCCACGGAACCGGTGTCACTGCTGGAACTCGGCTGTGCGCACACCACGAGCGTGATCGCCCTGGACCTCGCCGAGGCGCTGGCACCGGACGGCCCCGTGGTGATCATCGACGGCCTGCCCGGTCTGCAACTCGCCGACCGCAGCCGGAAGCCGGGCGGCCCGACCGTGGTCAGCGGCGAGCGTGCCGCGGACATGACGCACGAGGAACGCCGGTTCGGCGTCGGCTCGGTCGCGCCCGGCGCGGCATGGACCGGCCTCCCGTACCTCGGCACCCGGACCGTGCTCGTCGTGCGGGCCGGGCACGGCAACGCCGCATGGCTGCACACCGTGGCACGGCAACTCGCGGACCTGGACATCCCGGTGATCGGAGTGGTGCTGATCGACCCCGACCCGCGGGACCGGACCGACGGCACGCTGTGGGACGGGCGGCACACCGCGCTGCGCGGCCACGGCGAACGGCAGGCCCGGCAGAACGACGGGGGTACCTCCCACGCCGTCAAGGCAGTGGGGGAGGACCGGCGGCGGACGGAGCGGCCGCCGATGTGGGCCGCACGGGTCCCGGACAGCGACCAGGAGGCGCAGTAGAAAGTGTGTGGCATCGCAGGCACTTACCGGTGGCCGGACGGGAAGGCCGTGACCGACCGGCTCACCGACACCCTCGCCCACCGCGGTCCGGACGGGGCGGGCCGGTACAGCCACCCCGCCGGTGACGGCGAGGTGCACCTCGGACACCGCCGGCTGGCCATCATCGACCTGTCCGGGACCGGCGCCCAGCCGATGGTCTCGGGCGGCCTCGCCCTCTCGTACAACGGCGAGCTGTACAACGCGCCCGAACTGCGCGCCGAACTGGCGGCCGCCGGGGTGCGCTTCCGCGGCACCTCCGACACCGAGGTGCTGCTGGAGGCCTGGCGGCGCTGGGGCACGGACTGCCTGCCCCGGCTGCGCGGCATGTTCGCCTTCGCGGTCTTCGACGAGCGGACCGGTGACCTGGTGCTCGCCCGCGACCAGCTCGGCATCAAGCCGCTGTTCCTGCTCCGGCGCGGTGCGGGCCTGGTGTTCGCATCCGAGCTCAAGGCGCTCGCCGCCGTGACCGGCGGATCGCTGGAGGTGGACCATGCGGCGCTGGTGGCCTCGCTGCTGTACTACTGGGTGCCGGACTCGCGCTGCGCGTTCCGCGAGGCGGAGAAGCTGCCGCCGGGGAGCTGGCTGCGGTGCCGGCCCGACGGCCGGGTGGAGCGCGGCCGGTTCTGGAACCTGAAGGACGTCGCCGCCGAGGCCCGGGAACGGGCCCGGAGCGGCGAACAGCCGGACGTGGCCGCCGTCGTGGAGGAGTCGACCCGGCGCCACATGCTCTCCGACGTCCCCGTGGCGACCTTCCTCTCCGGCGGGCTGGACTCCAGCTACCTGACCGCGCTGGCGGCCCGCCACCAGCCCGGGATCTCCGCCTACACGATCGGATTCCGCGCCGAGGACGCCAAGTTCGAGGCGATGCCGGACGACCTGCGCTACGCCCGGCAGGTGGCCGGGCGCTTCGGCGTCGACCTGCACGAGATCGAGATCGCCCCGGACGTCCTCGACCTGCTGCCGAGGATGACGTACCACCTGGACGAGCCGATCGGCGACCCCGCCGCGATCAACACGTTCCTGATCTGCTCGGCCGCCCGGGAGGCCGGGGTCAAGGTGATGCTCTCGGGCATGGGCGCCGACGAGCTGTTCGCCGGCTACCGCAAGCACCTGGCCAACCTGCTCGCGCTGCGCTACCAGCGCATCCCGCGCCCCCTGCGGCGCGGCCTGTCCAGGGCCGTGGACCGGCTGCCGGTCGCCGGCTCCCGCCGCGGATACCGGTCGGTGCGCTTCGCGAAGCGCTTCCTCTCCTTCGCCGACCTGCCGGAGGAGACCGCGTTCCGGCGCAGCTACACCATGTACGACCAGGACGAGTTGCTCGCCCTGGTCGATCCGGACCTGGCCGGGACGGTCGAGGACGTGCTCACCGAGCATGCGGACGTCTACCAGGACAACGACCTCGACGACTTCGTCAACCGCATGTGCCTGGGCGACGCCCGGATGTTCCTGCCGGGCCTGAACCTCGCCTACACGGACCGGTCGAGCATGGCCGCGTCGACCGAGGTGCGGGTCCCGTACGTGGACGTCGAGGTGGTCAGGGCGGCGTTCGCGGTGCCCGGCGATCGCAAGATCGTCGGACGGCAGGGCAAGGCCGTCCTCAAGGAGGCGGCCGTCTCGGTGCTGCCCCGGGAGATCGTCTACCGGCCCAAGGGCCTGTTCAGCGCCCCGCTGCGCGCCTGGATGAGCCGGGACCTGGCACCGCTGGTGCGCGAGGTGGTGCACGACGGCCTGCTCGTCCGCTCCGGGTTCCTGCGCCGCGACGCGCTGGCGCGGCTCGTCGCCGACGACGCCGCCGGGCACCGGGACTACTCCAAGCATCTCTGGCACGTGCTGACCCTCGAGTACTGGTACCGCGGCGCGACCTCCGGGGCCGGCCGGAACTCCCCCTCAACGGTGTAGAGAAACAAGAGGACTTCGAGTGAAACAGGTTGTGCAGAACTACAAGAGCGGCGAGCTGGCGCTGCTCGACGTGCCGGTGCCGGGGTGCAAGCCGGGGGGTGTGCTGGTCCGCAGCGCCTACTCGCTGATCTCCACCGGGACCGAGCTCATGAAGGTGTCCGAGGCCGGCATGTCGATGCTGGGCAAGGCCCGTTCCCGGCCGGACCAGGTGGCCAAGGTCGTGCAGAGCGTGGCAGTCAACGGGGTGCCCGCCACCTACCGCAAGGTGATGGGCAAGCTGGACTCCTACACGCCGCTGGGCTACTCGCTGTGCGGGGTGGTCGAGCAGGTCGGCGCCGGGATCGACGAGGTGAAGGCCGGCGACCTCGTGGCCTGCGCCGGCAACGAGCACGCGCTGCACGCCGAGTTGAACTGGGTGCCCAGGAATCTCTTCACCCCGGTGCCGGACGGCCTCGCGCCGCAGCACGCCGCCTTCGGCACCGTCGGGTCGATCGCGATGCAGGGCGTCCGCCAGGGCGAGCCGCAGCTCGGCGAGGTGGCACTGGTCATCGGCCTCGGGCTGATCGGGCAGCTGGTGGTGCAGCTCCTCACCGCCGCGGGAGTCCGCGTCGTCGGGGCCGACCCCGACCCGGCGCGCTGCGAACTCGCCGCGCGCCTGGGCGCCGTGGCCTGCGGCGACCCCGGGTCCGCGGCCGTGGAGGCCGCCGTCGCCGAACTCACCGGCGGCCACGGCGTGGACCAGGTGTACCTGGCCGCCGGCGGCGGCAGCAACCAGCCCGTCGAGCTCGCCGCCCGCCTGAGCCGGGACCGCGGCCGGGTCGTCGACATCGGCAAGTGCAGCCTGGACCTGCCGTGGAACGCGTACTACGAGAAGGAGCTCGACGTCCGGTTCTCCCGCTCGTACGGCCCCGGGCGCTACGACCCGGAGTACGAGCTGGAGGGGCGGGACTACCCGATCGGCTACGTGCGCTGGACCGAGCGCCGCAACCTGGCGTGCTTCCTCGATCTCCTCGCCCGCGGCCGTGTGGACGTGGAGCCCCTGGTCTCCCACATCGCCGACTTCGACGACGCCGTCGAGACGTACCGGCGGCTGAAGGACGGCGACCTGAAGGCCGTGGCCGTGCTGTTCCGGTACCCCGGACACGAGGTGGAGGCCGAGGCCCCGGCGGTCACGGTGCCCGCGGTGCCCACGGTGGACGTGCAGCGGACTTGGGCCCGGGCCGCCGGGGGGCCGGTGCGGCTGGCGTTCGTCGGCGCGGGAAACTACGCGACGTCGATGCTGCTGCCGCACCTGGCACAGCGCGACGGCGTCGAGTTGTCGACGGTCGTCACCACGACGGCGCTGTCCGCGGCCAACGCGAAGCGGAAGTTCGGCTTCGCCGGGGCGACCACCGACCTGGACGCCGTGCTCGGCGACACGTCCATCGACGCGGTGTTCGTCGTCACCCGCCACAGCTCGCACGCCGAACTGACCCGGAGAGCGCTGCTGGCCGGCAAGGCGGTGTTCGTGGAGAAGCCGTTGGCCCTCACCGAGGACGAGCTGGCCGGCGTGCTCGCGGCGGTGGAGGAGTCCGGCAACGACCGGCTGCAGGTGGGCTTCAACCGCCGGTTCGCGCCGCTGCTGCAGGAGGCCAGGAAGCGCTTCGGCGCCCGGTCCGGGCCGGCGAACCTCCGCTACCTGGTCAACGCGGGCCGGCTCCAGCACGGCAGCTGGTACCTCCAACAGGGCACCGAGGGCTCGCGGTTCGCCGGTGAGGGCGGGCACTTCATCGACACGGCGAGCTGGCTGCTCGGGGCCGACCCGGTCTCGGTGTACGCGGTCGCCACGCCCGGCAACGAGGACCTCCAGGTCCTGCTGCGCTACCCGGACGGGTCCACCGCCACCATCAGCTACGTCACCACCGGCGCGCCCGGCTTCCCCAAGGAGACGCTGGACCTGGTCGCCGACGGCAAGGTGCTGCGGCTCGACGACTTCGTCCGCGCCAGTGTGTACGGTTCCAAGCGGTGGGTCAGCTCGCGGCTGCCCCAGGCCCGGGACAAGGGCCAGAACGCCGAACTCGCCGCGTTCGTCAAGGCCGTGCGGACCGGCGGGCCGATGCCGGTGCCGCTGGAGTCCCTGGTCGCCACCACGGCGGCCACCCTCGCCGTGCAGGCCGGCCTGGCCGTCGGCGCGCCGGTGACCCTGGCGAGGACGCCATGACGGTGATCTCGGGGAGTCCGGGCTGGTACCTGCGGCGACTGTCCCGGATGGGGCCGCGGGAGGCCGTCGGCCGGGCGGGCGACGCGGTGCGCAGACGGCGGTGGCGGTCGGCGCGGCCGGACTGCCCGGGCGTGACCGGCGCCCGGTTCACCGCGGTGCTGCCCGCCGGGGCGATCGCCGCAGTGCCGCCGGACGCCGCGAAACGTCTCATCGCCGAGGCGGACCGGCTGATGTACGGGCACGTCGAATATTTCGGGGTGGTCCGCGACGACCTGGCCGACCCGGACTGGTGGTACGACCCGAAGACCGGACGCCGGGCTCCGTGGGGCTACGCCTTCGACCTGCCCTACCGGCAGGAGGAGGCGGTCGGGGACATCAAGCAGATCTGGGAGCCGTCCCGGCACCAGTACCTCACCGTGCTCGCCGCCGCCTATGCGATCACCGGGAACGAGCGGTACGCCGAGCGGGTGGACGGGCACCTGAGGTCGTGGTGGGCGGCCAACCCGCCGCTGCGCGGCGTGCATTGGATCAGCGGCATCGAGCTGGGCATCCGGCTGCTGTCCTGGGTGTGGATCCGGCGGCTGCTCGACGGCTGGCCGGGTGCGGCCGGGCTGTTCGAGGACAACCCGGTGGCGCGGAACCAGATCTGGCACCACCAGCGGTGGCTGGCCGCCTTCCCCAGCCGGGGGTCCTCGGCGAACAACCACGTGATCGCCGAGGCCGCCGGGCAGTTCGCAGCGGCCTGCGCGTTCGGGTGGTTCCCCTCCTCGGCGCGCTGGCGGGCCGACGCGCTGCGGTCGCTGGAGCGGCACCTGCGCAGCAACACCTTCCTCTCCGGCCTCAACCGCGAGCTGGCCTCCGAGTACCACGGACTGGTGCTGGAGCTCGGCCTGGCCGCGGTGGCCGAGGCGGATGCCGCCGGCGTGCCGGTCCCCGCGACGGTCCGGCTGGTGCTGCTGCGCATGACCGACGCGCTCGCGGCCGTCGTGGACAGCCGGTTGCGGCCGCCGCGCCAGGGGGACGCGGACGACGGGCACGGTCTGGTCCTGGACGGCGCGGGCACCGACCGCTGGGCCTCGCTGCTGGCCACCGGGGACGCCGTGTTCGGCCGGCTCGCCTGGTGGCCGGCGGTGACCGGCACCGATGTGCGCACCCCGCTGCTGGCCGCGCTCGTCCGGCCGTACGCGAAGAACGGCGGCGCTGACAACTGCAGTGCACCGGCTGTGCGCCGCCCGGCAACCCGGCCGGGCCACTTCGCCGACGCGGGCATGACCATCCTGCGCGGTCCGGAGGGGATCTGGTGCCGCTGCGACGCCGGTCCGCACGGCTTCCTGTCCATCGCCGCGCACGCCCACGCGGACGCGCTGTCCGTGGAGGTCCGCCACGACGGGGTCGACGTGCTCGCCGACCCGGGGACGTTCTGCTACCACGGGCAGCCCGAGTGGCGGCAGTACTTCCGGTCGACCCTCGGCCACAACACCCTGCAACTGGACGGCGCCGACCAGTCCGTCTCCGGCGGCCCGTTCCTGTGGACCCGGCATGCCCGCAGCCGCGTCCTGGTCGCGGACGCATCCGGCGAGGGGGCGGCCCGCTGGTGTGCCGAGCACGACGGCTACCATCCCTCCGTGCACCGCCGCCGGGTGGAACTGGCGGCGGAGAGGCGGGAGTTGAGAGTGGTCGACGAGGTGCGCGGCCCGCACCGGGCCGTGCACCTGGCGTTCCACCTCGGCCCGGCGATCTCCGCGGACCTGGTGGGGAACCGCGCGGTGCTCACCTGGACCCGGGACGGCGAGGACCGCTCCGCGGTGCTCGACCTGCCCGGGCAGCTGCGCTGGCGGGCGCACCGCGGCGAGACCGACCCGCCGCTGGGCTGGTACTCCGCCGGCTTCGGGCGCAAGGAACCCGCCACCACGCTGGTCGGCACCGGCTTCGCCGGCGGCACCGGGCCGTCGGGGGAGTTCACCACCGTACTCGGGTTCCGCGGCTAGGGAGGACGTGTGGGGACCATGTGGCGGAACTGGGCGTTGCTGGCGGCACCTGCCGTGCTGGCGACCGGCTGTTCGAGCACGTCGGACGCCGGGACGGAGCCGACCGCTGCGCCGTCCACGTCCGCGGCCCGGTCCGTGGCCCGGGTGTGCACCAAGCCCGCGGCCGGTCCGGAGCAGGCGCCGGCGGGCGCGGTGACGGTCGACCCCGCGGTGGTCGGCGACCTGGCCGCAAAGACCAAGAGCAGCCCCCCGAACACCACGTTCTGGCTCAAGCCGGGCACGCACAGGCTCGAATCGGACCGCTACGCCCAGGTCGTCCCCAAGGAGGGGGACAGCTACCTCGGCGCGCCGGGCGCGGTGCTCGACGGCCGGAAGACCAACCAGTACGCGTTCTCCGGCGCGGCCCGCAACGTCTCCCTCCGCTACCTGACCGTGCAGGGATTCGTCGCGCCGCAGAACGAGGGTGTGGTGAACCACGATTCGGCCGACGGGTGGGTGATCGAGCACGCGACGATCCAGCGCAACTCCGGCGCCGGGCTGATGGCCGGCGCCCGCCAGCAGGTCCGCGCCAGCTGCCTGCGCAGCAACGGACAGTACGGGATGAACGCGTACAAGACCGGCGATCCTGTCAGCGGCCTGGTGCTCGAGGGCAACGAGATCGTGGGCAACAACACCGATGACTGGGAGCGGCGGCAGGAGGGCTGCGGCTGCACCGGAGGCGTCAAGTTCTGGGCCGTCAACGGCGCCGACGTACGCGGCAACTGGGTGCACGACAACCGCGGAACGGGGTTGTGGGCGGACACCAACAACAACGACTTCCGCATCGAGGACAACGTGCTCGAGGCCAACGACGGCGCCGCGCTGATCTACGAGACCAGCTACAACGCGGTCATCCGGAACAACACGTTCCTGCGGAACAACTGGGTCGAGGGCCGCAAGTACGCCGACCGCGGCGACACCTTCCCCTTCTCGACCGTCTACCTGTCCGAGTCCGGCGGCGAACCACGGATCCGGGCCCGCACGGACAAGATCGAGATCTACGGGAACGTGCTGGAGAACAACTGGTCCGGCATCACCCTGTGGGAGAACGCCGACCGGTTCTGCAACAGCCCGGCCAACACCTCGTCCGGCGACTGCACGTTGCTGGTGCGGCACACCGACCGCTGTGCACGGCCCACGATCGCCAGCGCACCGCTCTATGCCGACTGCCGGTGGAAGACCCAGCGGGTGGACATCCACCACAACCGCTTCGTGCTGGACAAGTCCGTCGTCAAGTGCACGACGAAGTGCGACCGGATGGCGCTGCTGGCCAACTACGGCACCTATCCGGACTGGTCGCCGTACCAGGGCGAGCGGGTGGCCGAGGCGATCACCCTCAAGCAGGACAACCGCTGGCACGACAACGTCTACGTCGGACCGTGGAAGTTCGTCGCCCACGACCCGAGCCGGATCCTCGACTCCGGGCAGTGGCAGGGCACGCCGTACCAGCAGGACGCGGGCAGCACCTTCGCCCCGCAGGGCGGTGGTTGAGATGGGCGTGGACCTGAGACGCGCCGGGCCACCGGGCGCACCCGACACGGCGGACCCGCAGCCCGGCGCCGCACCGCGCCCTGCCGGCACACCGAGGGCCGTCGGCATCGCCTGGGGCCTGCTGATCCTCAACACGCTCGGCTCAGCCGGGGCGAAGACCATCGTCCCGCTGCCCCGCTCCCTCATCCAGATAGCCACCATGGGTGCACTGGTCGCCGCGTTCGTGCTGGCGCTCGCACTCAATCTCCGGCTGCGCATCCGGGCCGGCGCCTACCTGTTCCTGCTCACTCTGCTGCTGGTGCCGAGCGTGATCTCCAGTGCGCACCTGGAGTCCGGGTTCGGCGCGCTGTTCCGGTGCACCCGGCTGGCCCTCTTCATCGGCACGCTGTGGCTGCTCAGCCGCTGGTGGGACGGCGGCCCGACGTTCGTCCGGCACCACATCCGGATGTACTTCGCGGTGCTCGGGTCGGTGGCCGCCGGCCTGGTCGCCTCCCCGGGCGCGGCCCTGCCCGATCTCTACGGCGGGCGGCTGGTCGGTGCGTTGTGGCCGCTCACGCCGCCGCAGATCGGGCAGTACGCCGCGGTGATCACCGGGCTCGCCGTGCTGCTCCTCCTGGGCCGCAGGACCGACCGGGTCAGCGCGGCGGTGGTCATCGTGCCGTCGCTCGTCCTGCTCGCGCTGACCCACACCCGGACGGCCACCCTCGGCCTGTTCATCGGGCTGGCGTTGGCGATCGGCTCGCTCGTCCTGACCAGTGCCGCCGCCCGCCGGTTCTTCAGCTGGGCGGTGCTGTGCGGCGCGGTGGCCGCGGTGGCGCTCGGCCCCCTGCTGCAGACGTGGTTCCTGCGCGGACAGAGCAAGGAGAACTTCTCCAACCTCACCGGCCGGGCCAAGGTCTGGGACGCCCTGCTGGCAGCGCCCCGGACGACCACGGAGCAGCTGTTCGGCGTGGGCCTGGGCGACAAGTCGTTCGGCGGACTGCCCATCGACAACAGCTGGCTGGCCGTGTACAACGAGCAGGGTCTGACCGGCATCGCCCTGGTGGCGGCGATCTTCATCGTGCTGGGCGGCATCGCGTTGCTGCGGCCGCCGTCGCTGGCGAGGGCCTGCGCGATCTTCCTGATCAGCTACTGCGCGATCGCGTCGTACACCGAGGCCGGTCTGGGCGACGCCTCGCCGTATCTCCTGCATCTGGCCGTGGCCGCCTCGCTGTTGGCGGCACCCGCCGCGGCCGCACCCCTTCCGACGCCCGAAGTCCGTCCACGACAACTCCCACGCTGGGCCAAGGATCGGAAGTGACCTCACACATGCACGTACTCGTGGTGCATAACCGCTACGCCTCGGCGCAGCCGAGCGGGGAGAACAAGGTCGTCGACCAGGAGGTGGAGCTGCTGCGCGCAGCAGGCCACCGGGTCGAGGTGTTCGAACGGTGCAGCGACGACATCGCCGCCCGATCCCTGCCGGGCAAGGTCGCGGTGCCGCTGCTGGTGCCGTGGAACCCGGCGGTCCGCGCGGAGCTCGCCGCCCGGCTCCGTACCGAGCGGCCGGACGTGGTGCACGTCCACAACGTCTTCCCGCTCCTGTCGCCCGCGGTGCTGGCCGCCTGCGCCGACGCCGGCGTGCCCGCCGTCGCCACGCTGCACAACTACACCCAGGTCTGCCCGCCCGGCACGCTGCAGCGGGACGGCCGGCCGTGCACCGAGTGCGTCGGGTCGGCGCCGCTGCCCGCCGTCCGGCACGGCTGCTACCGGAACTCCCGGCTGGCGACGGTGCCGCTCGCGGTCAGCCTGTCGGTCAACCGGCGGCGGTGGTGGTCCGGCGTGGAGCGGTTCTTCTGCATCTCCGCGGCCCAGCGCGACGTCCTGGTACGGGCCGGCATGCCGGCCGAACGGCTTGCGGTGAAGCACAACTTCGTGCCCGAACCGGGCGTCCGCCGATCCGGCCCCGGCGAGCATCTGCTCTATCTCGGCAGGCTCGCGGAGGCCAAGGGCGTGCGGCTGCTCATGGCCGCGTGGGACGAGATCGCCGCGGGCGGCGGTGCGGGCGTGCCGCTCGTGGTCGCCGGCACGGGGCCGCTGGAGCGCGAGGTGACCGCCTGGGCGGCGGGCCGGGACGACGTGCGCTACGTCGGCCTGTACGACCAGGCCCAGTGCCGCCAGGCCATCGCGCAAGCGGTCGCCGTGGTGGCCCCCTCGACGTGGCTGGAGGCGTTCGGCCTGGTGGTCGTGGAGGCGATGGCGGCGGGGGTCCCGGCCGTCGCCGCCGGTCACGGCGCCTTCACCGAACTCGTCGAGGACGGGGTGACGGGCCTGCTGCACCGGCCGGGCGATTCCGCCTCGCTCGCGTCCTGCCTGCGCCGGATCACGGCCGGGCAGGACGCCGGCCGGGAGATGGGCCGGGCGGCCCGGCGCCGTTACGAACAGGCCTTCAGCCCGGCCGTCGGGCTGGAGCGCCTGGTGAAGGAGTACCGCACCGCGATCGCGGGGCGGTCCGCACTGGCTCGCGGCGGGGACACCCTCGCGAGCAGGGGGGACAGGAACAGCAGATGACACCATGCAGACTCTGCGGCTCGGAAGCGATGGCGAGCGTGGTCGACCTCGGGGCGACCCCGCCGTGCGAGAGCTTCCTCGCCGCGGACCAACTGGACCGGCCGGAACCGGCGTACCCGCTGCACCTGCGGGTCTGCACCGACTGCTGGCTCGCGCAGATCCCTCCGCTGATCACCCCGGAGGAAACGTTCACGCAGTACGCGTACTTCTCCTCCTACTCGACCTCCTGGGTGGAGCACGCGCGCACGTTCGTCGCCGACGCCGTACAGCGGGTGGATCTCGGTCCCGACGGCTTTGTGGTCGAAGTCGCGAGCAACGACGGGTACTTGCTCAAGCACGTGGTGGAACGCGGCATCCGCTGCCTCGGCATCGAGCCGTCGGTGAACGTCGGTGCCGCCGCGCGGGACGCGGGTGTGCCCACGCTCACGGAGTTCCTGTCCCCGGACACCGGCTCGGCCGTCCGTGCCGAGCACGGCCCGGCGGACCTGGTCGTGGCCAACAACGTGTACGCGCACATCCCCGACGTGGTCGGGTTCACCCAGGGACTGCGCGCCCTGGTCGCCGACGACGGCTGGGTCTCCATCGAGGTGCAGCACCTGCTGACCCTGATCGAGGAGAACCAGTACGACACGATCTACCACGAGCACTTCCAGTACTACACGGTCGCGTCCGCGATCCGGGCGCTGGCGAGCGGCGGACTCGCGCTCGTCGACGTCGAGTTGCTGCCCACGCACGGCGGCTCCATCCGGCTGTGGGCCAGGCCGGCCGAGGCGGCCGGCGAGCCGAGCCTTGGGGCATCCCCTGCTCGAGCGAAGCCGAGAGCTTGGGGAAGGGTGGCCGAGGTGCTGGACCGGGAGAAGGCCGCCGGGCTGCAGGAGCTGTCCGGGTACACCGAGTTCTCCGCCCGGGTGGCCAAGGTGCGCAGGGACCTCCTGCGGTTCCTCGTCGAGGCGGCCGAGCGCGGCGAGACGGTGGTCGGCTACGGCGCCCCGGGCAAGGGCAACACCCTGCTCAACCACTGCGGCATCCGGCCCGACCTGCTCGCGTACACGGTCGACCGCAACCCCTACAAACACGGCAGGTTCACCCCGGGCACCCGCATCCCGATCCTGCCGCCCGAGCAGATAGCGGCCGACCGGCCGGACTACGTCCTCGTCCTCCCGTGGAACCTGCGGACCGAGCTGGTCGAGCAGCTCTCCTACGTGCACGACTGGGGCGGCCGACTGGTCTTTCCCATCCCGGAACTGAGCATTGTCGAGGTCAAGCGATGAAGGTCGTCCTGTTCTGCGGCGGTTACGGGATGCGGATGCGCAGCGGCGCCTCCGACGACGTGCCCAAGCCGATGGCGATGGTCGGCCCGCGGCCGCTGATCTGGCACGTCATGCGCTACTACGCGCACTTCGGGCACACGGAGTTCATCCTGTGCCTCGGGTACGGGGCCCACCACATCAAGGACTTCTTCCTCAACTACGAGGAGACGACGTCCAACGACTTCGTGCTGCGGGGCGGCCGGACCGAGCTGCTGTCCACCGACATCTCGGACTGGACGATCACGTTCGCGCAGACCGGCATCGAGTCGCCGATCGGGGAGCGGCTGCGCCGGGTGCGGCACCACCTGGACGGCGACGAGATGTTCCTCGCCAACTACGCCGACGTGCTCACCGACGCCCCGCTGCCGGAGATGATCGACTCCTTCGCCCGGCGCGACGCCGGTGCGTCGATGATGGTGGTGCCGCCGCAGTCCTCGTTCCACTGCGTGGACCTGGGCGAGGACGGCCTGGTGGGGGGCATCACCGCGGTGAGCGAACTGCCGCTGTGGGAGAACGGCGGCTACTTCGTGCTCCGCCAGGAGGTCTTCGACCACATCCCGGAGAACGGCGACCTGGTCGCCGACGGATGCGCCGAACTGGCCAAGCGCGGACGGCTGGTGGCACATCAGCACCGCGGCTTCTGGAAGCCGACCGACACCGTGAAGGAGCGGGCAGCGCTCGACGCCGGCTACGCCCGGGGCGAGCGCCCGTGGGCCGTGTGGGAACGGGACAGCGCCGGAGCGCGGGCGTGATCCGGCTCGGGACCGGGCGCCCGGACCGGATCGTCGCGGTGGGCGCGCACTGCGACGACATCGCCATCGGCGCCGGCGGCACGCTGCTCGCCATGTGCCTCGCGCGGCCGGGCCTCCGCGTCGACGCGCTGGTGCTCTCCGGCGGCGGCAGCGAGCGGGAGCAGGAGGAGCGGGCCGCCCTCGCCGCCTTCTGCCCGGGTGCCGAACTGCACCTGACCGTCCTCAAGTTGCCGGACGGCAGGCTGCCCGCTCACTGGGAAGAGGCCAAGGGCGCCGTCGAGGAGCTGCGCGGGCGGACCGAGCCGGATCTCGTGCTGGCCCCGCGCACCGACGACGCGCACCAGGACCACCGCGGCCTGGCGCAGCTGATACCCACCGCGTTCCGCGACCACCTCGTGCTCGGCTACGAGATCGTCAAGTGGGACGCCGACCTCGGCCGTCCGACGGCCTACCAGCCGCTGTCGCCGGAGACCGCCGAACAGAAGGTGCGCCTGCTGCAGGAGCACTACCCCTCGCAACGGCACCGGCCCTGGTACGACCGGGAGGCGTTCCTCGGGCTTGCGCGGATCCGCGGCATCGAATGCCACGCGCGCTACGCCGAGGCGTTCGCCGTCACCAAACTCACTCTCGACCTGGGGGATTGAACCTTGCGCGTACTGCTGACCGGACATCAGGGCTACCTGGGCACCGTGATGGCCCCGGTCCTCACGGCCGCCGGGCACGAAGTCGTCGGTCTCGACTCCGGCCTGTTCGCCGACTGCCTGCTGGGCCCGCTGCCCGCGGACCCGCAGGGGCACCGGGTGGACCTGCGCGACGTCACGGCCGAACACGTGGCCGGGGTGGACGCCGTGATCCACCTGGCCGCGCTGTCCAACGACCCGCTGGGCTCGCTGGCGCCGGAGCTCACCTACGACATCAACCACCACGCGTCCGTGCAGCTGGCCCGACTGGCCCGCGACGCCGGAGTCCGGCGCTTCCTCTACGCGTCCACCTGCTCGGTCTACGGCGCCGCCGGCGGTGGCGACCTGGTGACCGAGGACGCCCCGCTGCGCCCGGTGACCCCGTACGCGGAGTCCAAGGTGCGGGTCGAGGACGACCTGCACGCGCTGTCCGACGGCGACTTCAGCCCGGTGTACATGCGCAACGCCACCGCCTTCGGCTACTCGCCCCGGCTGCGCGCCGACATCGTGCTGAACAACCTGGTGGGCCACGCGCTCCTCTCCGGCGAGGTGCTGGTGCTCTCCGACGGCACCCCCTGGCGCCCGCTGGTGCACGCCGCCGACATCGCACGGGCCTTCGCGGCCGCGCTGACCGCACCGCAAGAAGCGGTGCACGACCGGGCGTTCAACATCGGCAGCGAGGTCAACAACGTCACGGTCGCCGAGATCGCCGGGCAGGTCGCCGACGCGGTACCCGGCTCGCGGGTGGTCATCACCGGGGAGACCGGTGCCGATCCGCGCTCGTACCGGGTGGACTTCTCCCGGTTCCGCACCGCGGTGCCCGGCTTCGACTGCGAGTGGACCGTGAAGCAGGGCGCCCTCGAACTCGCCGACGCCTACCGGAAGTACGGGCTGACCCGGGAGGACTTCGAGCGACGCTTCACCCGGCTTGCCGTGCTGCGCGCGGCGTCCGAGGCCGGCACCGTCGACGACACCCTGCGGCGGAGTCGATGACCACGACCGGCGAACAGATGCATGCCCTGGTGGAGCGGCTGTACCCGCTCTGCCGGAGCATCACCGGCGACGGGGTGCGCGCCACCCTGGAGATCGTCGACGAGTACGTCCCGCTGCAGGTGCACGAGGTGCCGACCGGAACCCAGGTGCTCGACTGGACGGTGCCGCAGGAGTGGAACATCCGGGACGCGTACATCGCCGACACCGCGGGCAACCGGGTCGTCGACTTCGCCGCGTCCAGCCTGCACGTGCTCGGCTACAGCGTGCCGGTGTCGGCGACCATGCCGCTGGCCGAGCTGCGCGGACACCTGCACACCCTGCCGGAGCACCCGGCCTGGGTGCCGTACCGCACCAGCTACTACAAGCCGCAATGGGGGTTCTGCCTGGCCCAGGAGACCCTGGACGCGCTGCCGGACGGCGAGTACGAGGTGCGCATCGACTCCACGCTCGCGGACGGCCACCTCACCTACGCCGAGCACGTCGTCCCCGGGCAGGTCGCCGACGAGGTGATCGTCTCCTGCCACGTCTGCCACCCGTCGCTGGCCAACGACAACCTGGCCGGCATCGCGGTGGCGACGTTCCTGGCCCGGGCGCTGGCGGAGCGGACGCCGCACTACACCTACCGGTTCATCTTCGCGCCCGGCACCATCGGGGCGATCACCTGGCTGGCCCGCAACGCGGAGCGGATCGACCGGGTCAAGCACGGGCTGGTGCTGGCCTGTGCCGGGGACCCGGGCCGGCTGACGTACAAGCAGAGCAGGCGCGGCGACGCGGAGATCGACCGGGTACTGCGGCACGTGCTGCGTGCATCCGAACGTCCGCACCACATCGCCGAGTTCACCCCGTACGGCTACGACGAGCGGCAGTACTGTTCGCCCGGGTTCGACCTCGGCGTGGGCTCGCTCAGCCGGACCCCGTACGCCGGCTACCCCGAGTACCACACCTCGGCGGACAACCCCGGCTTCGTCTCCCCGGAGGCGATGGCGGACACGCTCGCCGTCTGCCGCGAGGCATGCGCCGTGCTGGACCGCAACCGGCGGTACGTCAACCTCAGCCCTTACGGCGAACCGCAGTTGGGCCGGCGCGGTCTGTACGACGCGCTCGGCGGCCGCAGCGACACCAAGCAGGCCGAGATGGCCATGCTCTGGGTGCTCAGCCTCTCCGACGGCGAGCACAGTCTGCTGGACGTCGCCGAGCGGTCCGGGCTGTCGTTCGACACGATCGCCGTCGCGGCCGGCGCCCTGCAGGGCGCCGGGCTGATCAAGGCGTGACGCCGATGACCACCGAGGGGGTGAGGACGACGACACCGGCCACAGCGACACCGGCGGAGGGACCCGGGGAAACCCGGAGGACCGGCAAACGGGGCGTCGTCGGCCGGCTGTCCTGGGGGCTGGGCGACCAGGCGGTCTCCAGCCTGATCAACTTCGCGGTGGGCATCTACGTCGCCCGCGAACTGGGGGTGACCGCGTTCGGTGTGTTCAGCCTGGCCTGGCTGACCTACGGCGTGGTGCTCAACGTTTCCCGCGGGCTGGCCACCGACCCGCTCGTGGTGCGGTTCAGCGGCGTGCCGGAGGCGGCCTGGCGCGCGGCGGCGGCCCGGTCGTCGGGGGCCGCGCTCGCCGTCGGCGCCTTCCTCGGCGCCGTGTGCCTGCTGGTCGGGCTCGGCCTCGGCGGCGACGTGGGGCCCGCGTTCGCCTCCCTCGGAGTCGCCCTGCCGGCGCTGCTGTTGCAGGACTCCCGGCGGTTCGCGTTCTTCGCCGCCGGCGCCGGGCGGAAGGCGTTCACCAACGACCTCGTGCAGGGCGTCGCACTCGTCCCGGCCATGGCCGTGGCGGCCCGGGTGGGCACCGTGGCCGCCTTCCTGCTGGCCTGGGGCGCCGCCGCCGCGGCGGCGGCCGGATACGGCTTCCTCCAGTCCGGCATCCGCCCCCGGGTGACCCAGGCCCGCGGGTGGCTCCGCGAGCAGCGCGACCTCGGCTCCCGGTACCTGGTCGAGAACGTCAGCCTCAGCGGCGCGAGCCAGCTGCGGGCGTACGGGCTCGGCGCGATCGCCGGAGTCGGCGCGGTGGGTGCGGTCCGGGGCGCCGAACTGCTGCTCGGCCCGTTCCTCGCCCTGCTGATGGGGCTGTCGCTGGTCACCGTCGCGGAGGCGGCCCGGGTGCTGAGGCAGGCACCTCAACGGCTCGGCCGGTTCTGCCTCCTGCTGGGCGGCGGGCAGGCCGGCGCCGCGCTGCTGTGGGGCTCGGCGCTGCTGCTGATGCCGGACCGGGCCGGCGAACTCGTGCTCGGCGACGTCTGGCACTCCGCCTCGCGGCTCATCGTGCCGGCCACGCTCGGCGTCGCGGGCGCCGGTCTCGGCAGCGGCGCGGCGGCCGGGCTGCGCGCGCTCGCCGCGGCCCGGCGCAGCGTGCGCTGCCAGCTGTTCGCCTCCGCCTGCTACCTCGCAGGCGGGATCGGCGGGGCTGCTGCGGCCGGCACGGTCGGCTCGGCCTGGGGCGTCGCCACCGCGACCGCCTGTGGCTCGGCCGTGTGGTGGCTACAACTGCGGACCGCCCTGCGCGAGCACCACCGCAATCCCATCCCCGAAGTGAGGACGACATGACCGCCCACCCCAGGCTGAGCATCGGCCTGCCCGTCTACAACGGCGAGGAGTACCTCGCCGAGTCGCTCGACGCCCTGCTCGGCCAGACCTACGAGGACTTCGAGCTGGTCATCGCGGACAACGCCTCGGCCGACGGGACGCAGGACATCTGCCGCACGTACGCGGCACAGGACTCGCGCATCCGGTACCTCCGGCTGCCCCGGAACATCGGTGCCGCGCCGAACCACAACTACGTGTTCACCCAGTGCCGCGGCGAGCTGTTCAAGTGGGCCTCGCACGACGACCTGTACGCCCGGGACCTGTTACGGCGCTGTGTGGAGGCGCTGGACGAGCGGCCGAAGGTGATCCTCGCGCACTCCGGCCAGGCGGTCATCGACGGCGACGGCCGGGTGAAGGTCCCGTACGAGTACGGGCTCGACACCGACTCGCCGTTCGCGCCGGAGCGCTTCCGCAGTTTCCTGTTCGAGCCCGGCGGCGACGACTTCTACGGGGTGATGCGGGCCGACGTGCTGCGCCGGGTGAAGCCGCACGACAGCTACCACCACGCGGACCGCACGTTCGTCGCCGAGATCGTCCTGAACGGGCCCTTCCACCAGGTGCCGGAGCTGCTGTACTTCCGCCGCGACCACCCCACCCGCGCCGAGCGGGCGAACCCTTCCAAGCGCTCCCGGTGCATCAACCTGGACCCGCGCCGGGCAGGCCCGCTGCACCCGACGCCCCGGCTGCTCGCCGAGTACGTCTGGGGCTTCGCCTCGGCGATCCGGCGGGCGCCGTTGTCCGCGGCCGACCGGCGCGTGTGCTTCCGTCACCTGGCTGACTGGATGACCAGCCGGGTCCGGCCGGGCGTCGGCGAGCGGGTCGAGGACCGCGCCCCCGTCGACCCGGGCCGGCTCGATGTCTCCGTCGACGCCCTCGTCGCGGGCCGTGAGGGGCGGAGGACATGAAGACTGCACCACGTGTGGGGGTGTTCGGCCTGCTCGGCTCCGGCAACCTCGGCAACGACGGGTCGTTGGAGGCCGTGCTCGGGTACCTCCGCGCCGAGCACCCGGAGGCGGTCGTGGACGCGCTGTGCGGCGGACCCGAGGTCGTCGCGACCCGGTACCGGATCCCCGCGACGCGACTGCACTGGTACCGCGGGGAGTACCGGACCGCGTCCCGTGCGGGCGCGATCGCGGCCAAGGGCCTGGGCAAACTCGTCGACGCCGTCCGCACCGCTGCCTGGGTGCGCCGGCACGACGTGGTGATCGTGCCGGGGATGGGCGTCCTGGAGGCCACGCTGCCGCTGCGGCCGTGGGGCTTCCCCTACGCGCTGTTCCTGCTCTGCGCGGCCGGCCGGCCGTTCGGCACCCGGGTCGCGCTGGTCGGCGTCGGCGCCGACGCGATCGGCGACCGGCCGACCCGGGCCCTGGTGCGCTGGTCGGCGCGGCTGGCCACGTACCGCTCGTACCGGGACGCCCTGTCCCGCGACGCGATGCGGGCGATGGGCGTGGACACCGCGCGCGACGAGGTCTACCCGGACCTCGCCTTCGCCCTGCCGACGCCGCCTTCCGGCGCGTCTTCGGGTACGCCGGGCCCGGTCTGCGTCGGCGTCATGGACTTCCACGGCGGCAACGACGACCGCGCCCGGGCCGAGGAGATCCACCGGCGCTACCTCGACGGGACAACCCGGTTCGTCCGCGCGCTGGTCGCGGACGGCAGGCCGGTCCGGCTGGTCACCGGGGACGAGTGCGATGGGCCGGTGGTCGCCGCGATCCTCGCCGCGGTGGACTCGCCACTGGTCACCGCCGTCGAGGCGGCCTCGCTGGCCGACCTGATGAAGGAGATGGCGGCCGCCGACACCGTGGTGGCGACCCGGTACCACAACCTGGTCTGCGCGCTGAAGGTCGGCACGCCGACGCTCGCGCTCAGCTATGCGGCGAAGAGCGACGCGCTCATGGACCGGATGGGGCTGGGCGCGTACTGCCACCCGGCCCGCGACGTCGACGCCGACCGGCTGCTCGAACAATTCCGGTCGTTGGAGCAGCGATCGGCGGAGCTGCGGCGGACCCTCACCGAGCGGAACACGACCGCCTCCCGGCAACTGGAGGAGCAGTTCGCCGCGTTGACCACGGCCCTGTTCCCGGCGGCCGACCACGTCCACGCCCACGCCACACGGGAGGTTTCATGAAGACGACCGAAGTCCCGGCGATCCACGGCGCGTTCCTGTTCGAGCCGACGCCGTACGCCGACGAACGCGGCTTCTTCTGCCGCACCTTCGACGCCGACGTCGTCCGCTCGGTGGGCCTCGACCCGGACGCCTTCATCCAGGACAGCGTGTCCCGATCGGCCCGGGGCGTACTGCGCGGCCTGCACCTGCGCTCCGGCGCCGGCGAGGCCAAGCTGGTGCGGTGCTCGTACGGGAGGATCTTCGACGTCGTCGTGGACCTGCGGGCGGACTCGCCGACCTACCGCAACCGGGCCTTCTTCGAGCTGTCCGGCGAGACACAGGCGACCCTGTACATCCCGGCGGGGTGCGCGCACGGATTCCAGGCGCTGACCGAAACCGCCGACACCTCGTACCGGATCGACCGCCCGCACGATCCGGCCGAGGACGTGACGATCGCCTTCGACGACCCGGAGCTCGCCATTCCCTGGCCGCTGCCGGTCACATCGATGTCCCAGCGGGACCGGGAGGCACCGAGCCTCGCCGAGGCCCTACTGCATCTCCCGGGGGACAACCCCCGGGCCCCCAGCAGGACAAGCGGGTCAGCCGAGGTCCCCGGTGCGGACAACGCAAAGCGAGCCAGTGTCAGGAACACGGAGAAATGAGGTCGGCCGTGACCACCGAAGAGTTCCAGCTGCCCCGGTCCCGGCAGGCGAACGAGCGGCTGCACGCCGTGATCCCCGGGGGCGCGCACACGTACGCCAAGGGCGACGACCAGTACCCCGAGAACCTGGCCCCGGTCATCAGCCACGGCCGCGGTGCCCACGTGTGGGACGTCGACGGCAACCGCTACATCGAGTACGGCTCCGGCCTGCGGTCGGTCAGCCTCGGCCACGCCCATCCCCGCGTGATCGAGGCGGTGCGGCGGGAACTCGACCGCGGCAGCAACTTCGTCCGGCCGTCCATCATGGAGGCCCAGGCCGCGGAACGCTTCCTGGCCACGGTGCCGACCGCCGAGATGGTGAAGTTCACGAAGAACGGCTCCGACGCCACCACCGCCGCGGTGCGCCTCGCCCGCGCCGCCACCGGGCGCTCACGGGTGGCCATCTGCGGCGACCATCCGTTCTTCTCCGTCGACGACTGGTTCATCGGCACCACGCCGATGTCCGCGGGCATCCCGGCGGCGACCACCGAGCTCACCGTGGCGTTCCCTTATGGGGACTTGGCCGCCACGGAGGAACTGCTCGCCCGGTACGAGGACGAGGTCGCCTGCCTGATCCTCGAACCTGCCGGCCACACCGAGCCGCCGCCGGGATACCTCGCCGGCTTGCGCGAACTGGCCGACCGGCACGGCTGCGTACTGATCTTCGATGAGATGATCACCGGCTTCCGCTGGTCCGAGGCGGGCGCCCAGGGCCTGTACGGCGTCGTCCCCGACCTCTCCACGTTCGGCAAGGCACTGGGCAACGGGTTCGCCGTCTCCGCGCTGGCCGGGCGCCGCGACCTGATGGAGCGGGGCGGGCTGCGCCACTCCGGTGACCGGGTGTTCCTGCTGTCCACCACGCACGGTGCGGAAACGCACTCGCTGGCCGCCGCGATGGCCGTGCAGACCGTCTACGCCGAGGAGGGCATCACCGCGCGACTGCACGCCCTCGGCGAGCGGTTGGCCGCCGGTGTCCGCGACGCCGCGGCGAGCATGGGCGTCGGCGACCACGTCCTCGTCCGGGGCCGGGCCAGCAACCTGGTCTTCGCCACCCTCGACGAGGACCGGCAGCCGTCGCAGCAGTACCGCACCCTGTTCCTGCGCCGCCTCCTCGCGGGCGGGGTACTGGCCCCGTCGTTCGTGGTGAGCAGCGCACTCGACGACGCCGACATCGAGCACACCGTCGACGTGGTGGCCCAGGCGTGTGCGGTGTACCGGAAGGCACTGGACGCCGCCGACCCGACTCCCTGGCTGGGTGGACGGCCGGTGAAGCCGGTGTTCCGCCGCTTGGCGTGATGTGACGTCAACTACCCTTCTGGCGGCCGGCGTCGGCCATCCGATCGGTCAGCCATGCGGTCGCCGGTATCACCGCCAGCGCGGTGCACCAGCCGCCGAGGACGTCGGTCGGGTAGTGCGCGCCCAGGACGACCTGCGCCCAGCCCATGGCGGCGCCGGCAACCAGCGCCGCGGCGAGCACGAGCAACGTACCGGCCGCCCTGCCGAGGCCGAGCCGGCCGGTCACGAGCAGCGCCACCGTGAGGGTGAGCGCGGTGAAGAAGGCGGTGTGCCCGCTCGGGTAGGACAGGTTGTCGTCGCCGTGGATGGTGCGTCCCACCAGGGACTTGAGCAGCGTCGCCGTACCCACGGCGACGACGGCCCCGGCAACGACGAGCACCGCTGCCCGAGGACGCCGCAACAGCAGGCAGCCCGTCACGATGACCGCGACCAGCATCACCGACCCGGCGGGGTTCCCCAGGAAGTCCAGGGCCAGAGCGACGTGCCGCCACGGCGGCCGCACGCTGTCCGCCGTCGGATCGGCGATCCACCTGTCCACCGTGCCGGGTTGGCCGTGACCGGCGTACAGGACCCCGAGCGCGACGACCACCAGCGCGGCGAGGGCCGTGATCGGCCCGAGCGGCGCGCGCAGCGATGCGGGCAGCACCGCGGGAGCCGGCAGGCCGGTTGTGGTGATCTGGCGCCAACTCCCCACGGACAAGCCCCCCGTCAGCCTGCGTAGCCTCTCTGCGTACCACCCTAGCCAACAAGTGGGAGCTCAGCGGGACTTCTGTACGCGGGTGGTGGCGGCCCCGAGAACCGCGCCGTCGGCCCCGGCCGGCGCGACGTCCGGCACCGGGGCGCCGTGCTGGTCGACCAGGGTGGAATGGGTCTCGCCCGGGCCGTAGGCGTGGCGCTCCCCCCACTGGCGCAGGGTGAGGATGACCGCGAAGAGGTCGTGCCCGGCATCGGTCAGCACGTATTCCCGGCGGCGGCCCGACGGCGCGGTGTGCTGGGCGAGGAGTCCGTGAGCGGTGAGCTTGCGGAGCCGGTCCGTGAGGATGTTGCGGGCGATGCCGGTGCGTCGCTGGAACTCGGTGAACGACCGTGCCCCGTCCATCGCGTCGCGGACGACGAGCAGGCTCCACCTGTCGCCGACGAGGTCGAGCGTGCGGGCGACGGGGCAGTCGGGGTCGGTCCATTCGGAGTTCGGGGCGCACGCGGTGGTACGCGACATGACACCTCCCGATGAGTTGCGGATCGAAACCATCATGCCGTACGGTCAAATCGGTTGCAATCTGCTACCGATTGGGGATGGGGTGCGATGAACACGTGGCGGCGTCTGCTGCTCGCGGTGGTGTGCGGTGTCGCGGTGGCGAGCATCTATGCCGCGCAGCCGGTTCTCGGGCCGATGGGACGCGATCTCGGTCTGTCGGCGGATCTCTCCGGATGGATCGTCTCGACCGGCCAGTTCGGCTACATCGCGGGGCTGTTGCTGCTGGTGCCGCTCGGCGATGTGGTGGCCGACAGGCGCAGGCTCATTGCCGTGCACCTGGCCGTCACCGCGGCGGGCATGGTCCTGACAGCCGCGGCGTCGGCCGCGTGGACGGCGTTCCTCGGGCTCGCGGCGGCCGGGGTGTTCGCGGTGGTGGTGCAGACCACGGTGGCCTACGCCGCGTCGGTCTCGCCGCCTGCCGAACGCGGACGGAACATCGGAGTCGTGACCTCGGGCGTCGTGATCGGCATCCTGGGTGCACGGGTCGTCACCGGCGCGCTCGCCGACGTGTGGAGCTGGCGGGGCATCTACGTCCTGCTCGCGGCGCTGTCGGTCGGGCTCGCGGTCCTCGTCCTCGCCGTGCTGCCGCCGGACGAACGCCCCGACGGACACGCGGGTCCGGGGTATCGGCAGACTCTCGCCTCACTCGGCGGACTGTTCACGGAGCGCCTCTTCCTGACGCGCGGGCTCATCACGTTCTTCCTGTTCGCGTCGTTCGGAACGCTGTGGAGCGGAGTGGCCCTGCCGCTGGCGGACGCGCCGTGGCACCTGAACGAGAGCGAGATCGGACTGTTCGGCATCGCCGGCGTCGCCGGTGCGCTCGGCGCGGCACGTGCCGGACGGTGGGCGGACGCGGGACGGGCGATCCCGGTCAGCGGTCTCGCACTCGTCCTGCTGATCGCCTCATGGGCGGCGATCGGGCAATTGACGTGGGCCCTGTGGCTCCTCGTCATCGGCATCGTCGTCCTCGACTTCGCCGTCCAAGCCGTCCACGTGAGCAACCAGCACCTGCTCACCTCCGCACACCCGGACCGCCTCAGCAGCGTCATCGGCAGCTACATGGTCTTCTACTCGCTCGGCTCCGCCCTCGGCGCGGCCGCCACCACCTCCGTCTGCACGTCCCTCGGCTGGACGGGCTCCAGCCTCCTAGGGGCCGGCTTCGCGGCCTGCGGGCTGACCGTCTGGGTGGCCGCCGGTGGTCCGACACCCGTCTCCGCCGTGCGGCAGAGAGGGACCCTCCCTGCGAACGATGCCTGTGGGAACCGGCGTTGACGATGATCAACGGGCATCCCGAAGCCCTCCGATCGGAGCCCCGCATGCTGAACAGGACCCTGCGCGCCACCGCCCTCCTCGCCGTCGTGGCCGCTGTCGCCGCGCCCGTCGCCGTCGCGGCGCCTGCGCGGGAGACCACTACCGTCTCCTCTCTCTCCTCGCTCTCCTCACTCAAGGGCGAAGCGCGCATGGACTACCCCGTGGCGAACCAGGAGGTCCGGGTGTCCGTCGACGCCCGCTCCACGTACACCGTCGGCAGCATCCCGCAGCGCTCCTGGGGCACCTTCCGCATCTCGCACGCCCAGGACGGCAAGGTCTACTGGGGCGAGTTCAAGGTCGACTGCCTCACCACCGGCGGCCCCACCGCCACCGTCACCGGCCGCCTGGTCCGCACCAGCCCCGGCCACCCCTGGCGCACCGTGCTGGACCCGCACACCCGCATGGGCGTGAGCTTCTTCGTCCCGGAAAAGGGAAAGGGCGAGGCCCGTATCGGGCTCTCCGGAGCCACCAAGAAGGGCGAGCCGCTCCTCACGAAGTGCATGGCACCCGCCGCCGACGCGAAGATCGTCGACGGCGGGTACACCCTGCACGAAGCTCAGCGCGCCCTTCCCCGTGGTTTGAGCGCCACCGGCGGTAGTTGGGGAGCAGGCAGCCGGTCCCCTTCGTAGCCGTGCACCGTGCCGAAGCGGGAGCCGGTCATCCAGTCCGAACGGGCCTGCGCAATGTCCTCGTGGGAACGCCCCACGAAATTCCACCACATGACCACCCGCTCCTCGAACGGCTCGCCGCCCAGCAGCATGAACGCGCTGTCCACGTCGGCGCGCAACGGCAGTTCGCGTCGCCCGCAGCCCAGGTAGAGGAGTGAGCCGGGGGCCAGCCGGACACCGTCGACCTCGGCCTCGCCGGACATGGTCAGGGCCGCGTACTCGAAGTCCGGCTGCACCGGCAGGCGGGCCGAGGAGCCCGTGGGCAGGGTGATGTCGGCGCCGACGAGCGGGGTGAAGGTGGTGGCGGGGGAGCACGCCCCGTCGAGTTCGCCCATGATGACGGTGGCGTCGATGCTGCCGCCCGTCACGCGCGGCAGCTCGGCATGGTGTTCCCACGCGGGGTCCGTGTGCCGGTGGGCGTCGGGCAGGGCCACCCACAGCTGGGCGCCGTGCAGTACGGGAGCATGCTCGCGCGGGGACTCCTCGGAGTGCGCGATGGCGCGCCCCGAGGTCATCAGCCCCAACTGCCCCGGGCGCAGGGTCTGCAGGCTGCCGAGGCTGTCGCGGTGCAGGACCTCGCCGGCGTGCAGCCAGCTGACGGTCTGCAGCCCCATGTGCGGGTGCGGAGCGACCTGCATGCCGGGCTCGTCGGCGATGTCGTCCGGGCCGTAGTGGTCGACGAAGCACCAGGCGCCGATCATCCGGCGGCCGATGCTCGGCAGCAGGCGGCGCACGATCGTGCTCTCGCCGAGCGGTACGTCCTTGGCGGGCAGCAGCTCGCGCACCGGCTGCGCCGTGATGTCCTGGCGGCCGCCGCACCCGGTGGGGGTGGGCTGGAGGTCGAGGTTGCTCATGACGACACCCTGCCACCTCCCGGCCGGACCGGCCGGACCGGCCGGGAGGTCAGTGCAGGGCGCTGAGGCCCGGCACGAACGTCACCAGCACCGGGACGAACGGCACCAGTGCCGCCACGGCCGTCAGCCGCAGCCGGTGTGCGGCGGTGAGCCGGGGTGCGGGGGCCAGCAGCCGGTCCACGCGGCCCGGCAGGTGCGAGGCACCGGCCGGGCAGGGGCCGAACACCCCGCGGTCCTCGTTGAGTTCGACCAGGGCGAGCGCGGTGGTCAGCCGCCCGAAGCGGCGGGAGGCGCAGTCGTCCGCCGCGAGCTCGACCAGGTGGTGCACCTGGTCGCGGAAGGCGGCGAAGACCGGCACCTGGGGGAAGCCGTGGGCCAGCGCCGAGGAGCAGTGCAGCAGCCAGTCGTGCCGGGCCCGGGCGTGTCCCTGCTCGTGGGCCAGCACCGCATCGAGCTGCGTCCCCTTCAGTCGGCGCAGTGCCCCCGTGGTGATCACCAGCTGGGGTGCGGGGCCGCCGCGCAGCAGCCAGGCGTCGGGCCGGTCGCCCTCCAGCACCACGAGCCGCTCCGTGCCCGGCGCCTCTCCGGGCAGCCTGGGGGAGCGGAGCCGCAGTTCGACGCGTCGGCGTCGGCGGCGCGCCCGCGCCCCGCGGACCTCGCGGGTCAGCATCGCCGCCGTCCACACGGCGCCGGACGCAAGGGTGATGGCCAGCGGCGCCGCCCACGCGCTGTGGGCGCCGAGGGCATAGGCCTCCACCACCCCGCGCGGGGCGGGGGCGAAGACGTTGCCGCGGACGGCCTCCCAGGCCTCGGCAGCGCTCAGCGACATGGCGAGAACACAGCACAGCAGCACGGCCGCCACCACGCACTGCCACACCCACAGGGCGACGACCGGCTCGCGGACGGGCCAGTCGGCGCGGGTCAGCACGCGTGGCGCCACGGCCGCCGCCAGTCCGCCGAGGACCAGCAACGCGAGCGTGACCATCATGGCGTCACCCTATGAGCGCACGCCTGTCCGGGGGTACGGCTCGGACGGCGAAGTGACGCAGACCACGGGAACCGTGGACGGCGGCCCGACGACCCGGCGACGCATCCGGCTCACAGCGTGAGCAGCATCGCCAGCATCCCTATCGCCATGGACAACCGGCACGCGGTGGTCAGTTCGCGCCGCCCCGGCCGCTGCGGCCCCCGCGCTGCGCCGCACGCCCACGAGCCCTCGCCCGCGGCGACGGCCGCCGGCACGGGCACGAGGCGCGCCGTGGCCCGCACGGCATAGACCGCGAAGTACACCAGCAACAGCCCGGTCAACAGGGGAGTGCCCGCCGGCTCGTGCATCGATCCGCCCTGCATCGCATGATCGCCGGACGGCGCGCCCGCCATCGCGAGCGCCATGTAGACCATCGCCAACGCCCCCACGGCATGGTGCAGTTGGTGCCCCTCCGCCCGTCGCCGCGCCATGACCAGTGCCCGGCCCCCCGCGGCCCCGAACACCACGGCGAACAGCATCGCCCCCCACGACGTGGCCGCCGGCATCCCGGCCGGCAGTGCCATGGCCGCCATGCCCAGGCCCATCAGGGCGTCTCCTCCCGCGGCCCGGCGCTCCCCCGCTGCGCCGGCCCGCATCCCGAGCAGGCAGTACACGCCCGTGGCAGTGCACAGCACGACGAGCAGCCACCCCACCAACGGCGGTCCGTGCACAGCACACCTCCCCGAACGCATATCCACCCACGGGAGGCTGCCCACCGCAGCCGCTGCACACGGGAGCGCACAGGCGCACGGCGGCAGCGCAACGCCGGGCGGAACATGCGCCCGCGCACGGGGGCGCATTCGGCAGGAGTGCACGGCCGTGAGACCCTCTACGGTGCGTGATCGCGCCCCGAAGGGGCGCGGGGAACTGCGCGACCAGCCACGACGAGCCCGCAGTCGACGCACCGCCCTTCCTGCAGAGCCCTCAGGCCCCGGCTAGATCCCCGGCCGGTACCGCAGCGGATGCCCCTCCGGCACCTCCACCACCGCGATGCGCACCCCGTCCGGATCCGCGATCCACATCTCCACCAGCCCCCACGGCTTGGTCTCCGGCGGCTCCAGGACCTGCACCCCGCGCTGCAGGAAATCCCGGTACGCCTGCGCCGCGTCCGCCACCTGGAACCACAGCTCCAGCCCGGGCCCCGGCGGCCCCTCCGCGCGCCCGGAGACCTCCAGGAAGCCGCCGCCCAGGAAGTAGACCGTGCCCCGCTCGGACCCCGTGCCGAACTCGCGGTAGACCGCGAGCCCCAGTGCCTTGCCGTAGAACTCCCGCGACCGCTCCGGATCGACCGGCCGGAGCAGGACCCTGCTGCTCAGTACGTGCACCATGCCGCGACTGTACGCACAACTGCTCCGTTAGGGTCGTACATACGCCCGAAAGTGCACGGAGAGGATCACGTCATCCATGGAGACCGCCGCCCGTACCGCCGATCTTGCCTTCCGACCCGCGACCGCCGGCGACGTGCCGGCCCTCGTCGCGCTGATCGAGTCGGCGTACCGCGGTGACGACAGCCGTGCCGGGTGGACGACCGAGGCGGACCTGCTGGAGGGCCAGCGCACCGACCCCGAGGGCGTCATGGCCGTGGTGACGCACGCCGGCAGCCGGCTCCTGGTGGCCGAGCGCGACGGCGAACCGATCGCCTGCTGCCACGTCGAACACCGCGGCGGCCACGCCTACTTCGGGATGTTCGCGGTCCGCCCGACCGCCCAGGGCGGCGGCCTGGGCAAGGCCGTGATGGCGGAGGCGGAGCGCGTCGCGCGCGAGGAGTGGGGCGTGCGCGAGATGCACATGACCGTCATCCGGCAGCGCGAGGAACTGATCGCCTGGTACGAGCGGCGCGGCTACCGGCGGACCGGGGAGATGAGCCCGTTCCCCTACGGCGACGAGCGCTTCGGTATCCCGCAGCGCACCGACCTGGAGTTCGAGCTGCTGGTCAAGGGACTGGCCTGAGGCGCGGCCCGGGGCAACGGTTCCGCAGCCCGGTCAGTCGCCCGATCAGTGGCCGGAACGAGCCTAGAACGGCCGGAGGTGTCACAGTGGCTGGAGAGGCCGATTTTCGCTCCTGATCCCTCACACGAGAGAACGGCACAGGAAAATCGGCGCTCAGGCGGGGGCCCGGCAGGATAATTTGTCGATACATCCCTTGAGCCGGAGAAGCTCGCATGGATACGGTGTCTTAACGCGAGGTTCTCCTGAGGAGGGGTAGTGATGACGGAAATTCTTGCGTCGACGGTGGCGAGGACCGGCATATCGGTCGACGAGCGCGTGATCGATCACCCCGCCTGGGGTGCTCTCAAGGCCGCCGTCGAGCGAATCCGGCCCTGGCAGTCGGCGGACGGCTCCATCGACCTCACCGCGGCGGACGGACCCCCGGGCGAGGAGGTCCGCGCCGAGGTCGACAAGGTCGTGACCGCGGTGGAGCAGCTCTCGCCCCTGGTGCCGCACGACGCCGCGTACCACACGGCCCTCGCCGCCGACCTGCGCCGCTGGGCCGACGACGGCTTCGGCGTCCCGGACTTCCTGGACTCGCTGCTGGCCTTCCGGCCCGCCGCACAGCGCGCCGACGGCCTGCAGCACCTGGTGCTCTTCCCGATGTACACGCAGAACGGCAACCCCGACCGCAACCTCGAAGCCGTCGTGCTCCGCGTGGTCTGGCCCGAGTGGCTCGCCGAGCTGGAGCGCACCCGCTACGACAACCCGCTGTTCCTCGGCATCACCTTCGAGGACTTCACCTCCG
This sequence comes from Streptoverticillium reticulum, assembly GCF_047456005.1. Lineage (NCBI taxonomy): Bacteria > Bacillati > Actinomycetota > Actinomycetes > Kitasatosporales > Streptomycetaceae > Streptomyces > Streptoverticillium reticulum. The sequence continues at coordinate 7,124,270 of NZ_CP179755.1, forward strand.
GCTACGACACCAACTCCGCGGTGCTCTTCCCGGAGACCATCGCCGTCCGCGAGGCCCCCGACCGCTTCACCTGGGGCGGCATCTTCTGCGACCGCGAGGCCGCCCGCTTCCGCCGGGTCACCGAGGCCGCGGTCGACATCCTCGGCCTGGAGCTCCCCGAGGACATCGCCCGCATGGTCGGCGACCAGCAGCGCTGCCAGCAGGCGTTCGTGCTGTGGGACATGGTCCACGACCGCACCCACAGCCACGGCGACCTGCCCTTCGACCCGTTCATGATCAAGCAGCGGCAGCCGTTCTGGATGTACGGGCTGGAGGAGCTGCGCTGCGACCTCACCGCCTTCAAGGAAGCCGTGAAGCTGGAGGCCGACGGCTACGCCCAGGGCCGCGACGTGCAGTACGCCGTGCTCTTCGACCGGATGTTCCGCTTCCCGGTCACCGGCGAGCGCGTGCGCAACTACGACGGCCTCGGCGGCCAGCTGCTCTTCGCCTACCTGCACCGGCACGACGTCGTACGCTGGACGGACAACACCCTGCACATCGACTGGGACCGTGCCCCGCAGGTGACCAACCAGCTGTGCGGAGAGATCGAGAAGCTCTACCGCGACGGCATCGACCGCCCCAAGCTCGTGCACTGGTTCGCCGCCTACGCGCTCGTCTCGTCCTACCTGGCCCCGCACCCCGGCTCCGTATGGGCCAAGGGCCCCGACGCCCTGGACCTGACCCAGCCGCCGCGCAAGCTCGTCGATGACGTGCTGCCGGACGAATTCCCGCTCAGCATGTTCTACGAGGCCCTTGCCAAGAAGCTGCGAGGCGTGATCGCCTCCACGAAGGGGATCACGGCGGACAGCGGCGAGCGGGTCGCCGCGTGAGCAGCAGCGAGAAAGAGGCGACGATCATGAGCACTCCGACGAACGGCAATGGCCGGCTGGACGGCGCGGTCGTGGCGGTGGCGGGAGCGGCCGGGCCTGCGGGCCGGGCGACGCTGCTGCGCCTGGCCGAGGCCGGGGCGACCGTGGTCGCCGCCGATGCGGACGCGGCCCGTCTGGCCGAGGCCGTGGACGCCGCCCGCTACGCGCACGGCGGGGCCACCGTCACCGGTGACACCGTGGACCTGCTCGACCTCGACGCGGCCCGCGCCTGGGCGGACCGCACCGAGAAGGAGTTCGGCCGCGTCGACGGCCTGGTCCACCTGGTGGGCGGCTGGCGTGGCTCGGCCACGTTCGCCGAGACCGACCTCGAGGACTGGGCCCTGCTGGAGAAGCTGCTCATCCGCACCGTCCAGCACACCTCGCTGGCCTTCGAGGGGCCGCTGGCCCGCAGCGGCCGCGGCCGCTACCTGCTGATCAGCGCCGAGGGTGCGAGCAAGCCCACCGCGGGCAACGCCGCCTACGCGGCCTCCAAGGCCGCCGCCGAGGCGTGGACGCTCGCGCTCGCCGACTCCTTCCGCAAGGCGGGGGGCGACAGTGCCCCGCCGGCCGCCGCCGCGATCCTCATCGTCAAGGCACTGGTGCACGACGCCATGCGCGCCGAGCGCCCGAACGCGAAATTCGCCGGCTTCACGGACGTCAAGGACCTGGCCCAGGCCATCGTCGGCGTCTGGGACAAGCCCGCACAGGAAGTGAACGGAACCCGTCTGTGGCTGACTCCGCACGCGTGAACGACACCCCGAACGACACCCCCTCGACCACCGACGCCATACGCCGCCACGACCCCGCGCTGCGGGGTTTCGCCAGTGACAACTACGCGGGCGCGCACCCGGAGGTGCTCGCCGCGCTGGCCCTGGCGAACGACGGTCACCAGGTCGCGTACGGGGAGGACGCGTACACCGCGCACCTCCAGGAGGTGATGCGCCGTCACTTCGGGCCGACGGCCGAGGCGTTCCCGGTCTTCAACGGCACAGGAGCCAACGTCGTCGCCCTCCAGGCGGCGACGGAGCGGTGGGGCGCGGTCATCTGCGCCTCCACCGCGCACATCCACGTCGACGAGTGCGGCGCGCCCGAGCGGGTCGGCGGCCTCAAGCTGCTGACCGTCCCGACCGAGCACGGCAAGCTCACCCCCGAGCTGATCGACACCGAGGCCTACGGCTGGGACGACGAGCACCGGGCCCAGCCGCAGATCGTCTCGATCACCCAGACCACCGAACTCGGCACCTGCTACACGCCGGAGGAGATCCGGGAGATCTGCGACCACGCCCACGAGCGCGGCATGAAGGTCCACGTCGACGGCTCCCGGCTGGCCAACGCCGCGGCCTCGCTCGGCCTGCCGCTGCGCGCGTTCACCACCGACGCCGGGGTGGACCTGCTGTCCTTCGGCGGGACCAAGAACGGCCTGCTCTTCGGCGAGTGCGTGGTCGTCCTGAACCCGGACGCGGTGCGGGCGATGAAGCATCTGCGCAAGCTGTCCATGCAGCTCGCCTCCAAGATGCGGTTCGTCTCCGTGCAGTTCGAGGCTCTGCTGGCCGGCGACCTGTGGCTGCGCAGTGCCACGCACGCCAACGCGATGGCGGCGCGGCTCGCCGAGGGCGTGCGGTCCGTCGACGGCGTGGAGATCCTGCACCCGGTGCAGTCCAACGCCGTCTTCGCCCGGCTCCCGCACGACGTGAGCGAGCGGCTGCAGAAGCGCTACCGCTTCTACTTCTGGGACGAGGCGGCGGGCGACGTCCGCTGGATGTGCTCCTTCGACACGACCGAGGCGGACGTGGACGCGTTCGTGGCGGCGGTGAAGGAAGAGACGGCGAGACAGTAGAAGGTGTTCCCCCGCGCCCCGTTCAGGGCCGCGGGGGAACGTTCGACGAACCGCTCAGCGGCAGCCCTCGGCGTGGGCGGGCGTCGGCGCCGTACCGCCCAGGTGCGCCGGCACCCACCATGTGTCGTCGGAGTTCCGCGGCCGCACCGGATAGGACCGCTGCGCCGCCTCCAGCAGCTCCTGCACCCGCCCCCGCAGCCGCTCGGTGACGGTCTCCGCCGGCTCCGCCGGATCGGCGGTGAGCGGCTCGCCCACCCGTATCGTCACCGGGATGTGGTTGCGGCCGAAGTCGCGCTTGTGGCCCTTGGTCCACAGGCGTTGCGTCCCCCACAGGGCCATCGGCAGCAGCGGCACCCCGGCCTCCTGGGCCAGCCGGGCCGCGCCGGACTTGAAGTTCTTCAGCGTGAACGACTGGGAGATCGTCGCCTCCGGGAAGACGCCGATGATTTCACCCGCGCGCAGCGAGGCGAGCGCGTGCTTGTACGCGTCCATGCCCGCCGCCCGGTCGACCGGGATGTGCTTCATCGCCCGCATCAGCGGCCCGGAGACCTTGTGCCGGAAGACCGACTCCTTCGCCATGAAGCGCACCAGCCGCTTGGCCGGACGCGCGGCGAGGCCGCAGAAGACGAAGTCCAGGTATCCGATGTGGTTGCTCACCAGAACCGCCCCGCCGCGCTGCGGGATGTGCTCGGTCCCCTTGATGTCGAAGCGCAGGTCCAGCGCCTTGAACATGGTGCGGGCGGCGCCGATCACCGGGGGATAGACGAGCTCTGCCATATCGGGAAGATCCTTCCGGGGCCAGGGGAGGGTGCTCCCGGCTGAGATTCTGAAGTTACGCGGCCGTAGGGTTCCGGCTTTCGCCAGATCGTGCCTGAATGCCCGGCCCGCGGGCCAGCCAGGACGCCCCCGGGGCCGGGAGATCCTCGTCACGTCGGCTTGTGCGGATGTGCGGAAGCTACACCCCCGGTCGCTTTCGGGAAATTTCTCCGGCGCGTCCGGTGCTGCAGGATGGCAACGGACCGGACACGGTGACGGACCCGAGGGGTCCAGGGAGGGACGAAGGTGGAGGGGCACCGGAGCGAGGAGCGCCTGAGCGCTGCCGAGATCGGCACGGAGCTGGGGGAACGGGCGACGCTCGTGCAGTTCTCCACGGCCTTCTGCCAGCCCTGCCGGGCGACCAGACGCGTGCTCGCGGACGTGGCGGCCATGGTGGACGGCGTCGAGCACTGCGAGATCGACGCGGAAGCGCGGCTGGAACTGGTCCGTTCCCTGCGGATCGACGCGACGCCGACCGTGTTCGTGCTGGACGTCGACGGCCGGGTGGTGCGGCGCGCAAGTGGCCTGCCGCGCAAGGCCGATGTGATCGCCGCACTGGGCGCGGCGATCAGCCCCTCCCACAGCCAAAGGACGGCTTGATGACGGCCTCGCCCGAGCTCGGCGCACACCCTTCCGGCCCCCTTTCCGACGCTCCGGGCCTGCTGCGCTCGGTCTTCCGCCGGCATGCGGCCGGCGTCGCCGTGATCACTGCGCACGGCCCGCGGCCCGCCGGCTTCACCGCCACCTCGCTCACCTCGGTGGCCGCGGAGCCGCCGCTGGTCTCCTTCGGCGTCGGCACCGGCTCCTCCAGCTGGCCCGTCATCGCCGACGCGGAGCACGTGGGGGTGCACATACTCGGCGAGCACCAGAGCGAGTTGGCGGCCACCTTCGCCCGCAGCGGCGCCGACCGTTTCGCCCCGCCCACCCGCTGGCGGACCGGGCCGCACGGGGTGCCGCTGCTGGAGGGCGTGCTGGCCTGGATGGTGTGCCGGGTGGTGGCCCGGGTGCCCGCGGGGGACCACCGGGTCGTGCTCGCCGAGGCGGTCGCCGGGGACCCCACCGGGGACGGCCGTCCGCTCCTCTACCACCAGGGGCGCTTCAACGGTCTGCGGGACTGATACGTCCCTGCCATGTGCGTTGGGCAGATCACAGCCGCCCTCCCTTGCGCTCGGTCGGAACGCTCGATGTACTGACGAGTAACATTCCGCTCGGGGCGATGATCGTGACGATCACCGCACCGGCCCGGAATACGCCCCACAAGGCGCCTATGCTGCCTGCCAAGGCAGCTTGATAGAGACGATGCAGTAGGAGAGCCGGCGTGAGCTTGAGGATCGTTGTCTGTGTGAAGTACGTGCCCGACGCCACCGGCGACCGGCACTTCGCCGAGGACCTGACCGTCGACCGCGACGACGTGGACGGCCTGCTCTCGGAGCTCGACGAGTACGCGGTCGAGCAGGCGCTGCAGATCTCTGAAGAAGCGGACGACGCGGAGATCACTGTTCTGACGATCGGCCCCGAGGACGCCAAGGACGCGCTGCGCAAGGCCCTGTCCATGGGCGCTGACAAGGCCGTCCACGTCGAGGACGACGACCTGCACGGCACCGACGCGCTGGGCACCTCGCTGGTGCTGGCCAAGGCCGTCGAGCACGTCGGCTACGACCTGGTCATCTGCGGCATGGCCTCCACCGACGGCGGCATGGGCGTGCTCCCGGCGATGCTCGCCGAGCGCCTGGGCGTCCCGCAGGTCACCCTCCTCTCCGAGGTCGCCGTCGAGGACGGCAAGGTGACCGGCCGCCGTGACGGCGACGCCGCGAGCGAGCAGCTGGAGGCCTCCCTCCCGGCCGTCGTGTCCGTCACCGACCAGTCCGGCGAGGCCCGTTACCCCTCCTTCAAGGGCATCATGGCCGCCAAGAAGAAGCCGGTGGAGTCCCTGGACCTCTCCGACCTCGGCATCGAGGCGGACGAGGTCGGCCTGGAGGGCGCCTGGACCACGGTGGACGAGGCCACGGAGCGCCCGGCCCGCACGGCCGGCCAGATCGTCAAGGACGAGGGCGAGGGCGGCAAGCAGCTCGCCGAGTTCCTCGCGGGCCAGAAGTTCATTTAAGCCCGGTAACTCCTCCCACCGCCCTCATACTTCCCGCAGGAGAGCAACACCATGGCTGAAGTCCTCGTCTACGTCGACCACGTGGACGGCGCCGTCCGCAAGCCCACCCTCGAACTGCTCACCCTCGCCCGCCGCATCGGCGAGCCCGTCGCCGTGGCCCTCGGTGCCGGCGCGGACGCCACCGCCGCGACGCTGGCCGAGTACGGCGCGGTCAAGGTCCTCACCGCCGACGCGCCCGAGTTCGCCGACTACCTGGTCGTCCCGAAGGTGGACGCGCTCCAGGCCGCGTTCGAGGCCGTCTCCCCGGCCGCCGTGCTCGTCCCGTCCTCCGCCGAGGGCAAGGAGATCGCGGCCCGCCTCGCCGTCCGCACCGGCTCCGGCATCATCACCGACGCCGTCGACCTGGAGGCCGGCGCCGAGGGTCCGGTGGCCACGCAGTCCGTCTTCGCGGCCTCGTACTCCACCAAGTCCCGCGTCACCAAGGGCACCCCGGTCATCACCGTCAAGCCCAACTCCGCCGCCCCGGAGGCCGCCCCGGCCGCCGGCACGGTCGAGCCGCTGGCCGTGGCCTTCGGCGAGAAGTCCACCGGCACCAAGGTCGTCTCCCGCACCCCGCGCGAGTCCACCGGCCGCCCCGAGCTGACCGAGGCCGCGATCGTGGTCTCCGGCGGCCGCGGCGTCAACGGCGCCGAGAACTTCCCGCTCATCGAGGCCCTGGCCGACTCGCTCGGTGCGGCCGTCGGCGCCTCGCGCGCCGCGGTGGACGCCGGCTGGTACCCGCACACCAACCAGGTCGGCCAGACCGGCAAGTCGGTCTCGCCGCAGCTGTACATCGCGGCGGGCATCTCCGGTGCGATCCAGCACCGGGCCGGCATGCAGACCTCGAAGACGATCGTCGCCATCAACAAGGACGCCGAGGCCCCGATCTTCGAGCTGGTCGACTACGGCATCGTCGGCGACCTCTTCGAGGTCGTCCCGCAGCTGACGGAGGAGATCAAGGTCCGCAAGGGCTGATCGCTTCAGGTTGACATCGGGCCCCGCTCCGGCCGAAGAGCCGGAGCGGGGCCTTTATTTGTCACTTTATTTATCAACTGCGGCGCGTCAGGCGAGCGCGCCCTCGACCAGCCCCAGCGAACCGGGCCCGTCCGTCACCCCGATCAGCCGCAGGCCCGCGCGCTCGAAGAGCCGGCGGAAGTCCTCGCGGGTGCGGTGCTGCGCCCCGGGCTCGCAGATGACCATCATCTCGAGGTCGATGAGCTTGGACAGCGACGGCTGCCGCGGGTCGTCGGGGATCAGGTACTCGGCGAACAGCACCCGGCTGTCCTCGGACCGCAGCTGCGCACGGCAGTTGGAGAGGATACGGACCACGTCCGTGTCGTCCCAGTTGTGAATGACCTGGGAGAAGAGATAGGCGTCGCCACCGGCCGGTACGGAGTCGAGGAAGCTGCCGCCGACGAGCTCGCAGCGGTCGAGCACGCCGGCCTCCACCAGGGGCTGCCCGGCACGTTCGACAACGTGCGGCAGGTCGTACAGCACCCCGCGCACCCGGGGGTTCGCCGACAGAATGGCCGCGAGCAGGGCACCGCGCCCACCGCCGCAGTCGACGACCGTGCCGAAGCGGCCGAAGTCGTAGCGCTGCACGATCGGGGCGGTGAGCCGGGTCGCGATGGAGGTCATCTCGACATCGAGCGACTCGGCGTCGTCGGGGTGTTCACTGAGGTACTCGAACCCGCTCTTGCCGAAGGCGAGGTCGAAGCCGGAGCGTCCGGTGCGCAGCACCTCCAGCAACTGCCCCCAGGCGGCGCGGTGGTAGGGCCGGGCGAACTTGTGCGCCCAGCCGCGCATGGAGCCGTGGATGTCCTCGCGCAGCAGCTCGCCGACGGGCGTGAGGGCGAAGCAGCGGTCCGGCAGCTCCTCGAAGACCTGCGCGTCCGCGAGCGCGCGCAGCAGCCGGTAGAGGTTGGTCTCGTCCACGCCGACCGCCTTGGCGATCTCGCCCACCGGCCGCGGCCCGGCGGCCATTTCGTCGGCGACCCCGAGCGTCGCCGCCGCGCTGAGCGCCTGGGCGATCCAGGCACCACTGGTGAGCTGCATCATCCGTGCCACCGGATCGGCCACGGCGCCCGGCAGGGCGGCGGCGTCGGTGGGGTGAAGCGGCTCCGTACCGTGTTCGTGCTGATTCATGGCGTGATCATGCCACCAGGTGATCGGACACGGTAGGCGCGATACGGCTGTTGGCCGGAGTCGGCCGGGCGTTGTCGATTTCCGATCTTTGCGGGGCGTGGGGGTGGGGTGAGGTGGTAGAGGGGGCGTTGTCGGACCCCTGTGGCAGTCTCGCCGTATGCTTTCCGAAAGCCGTGTCGACTTCGTCGGGATGACCGATACCAGCACCGTCACCCCCGAACTCCGGGACGAGTTGACCGCCTGCTGGGTGGCCGTCACGAATGCCGGCGGCGCCGCCGGGTTCCCGTTCCCGCCGGTCGATGTCGCAGAGGTCGCACCGGTGGTGGACAAACTCATAGGCCGCCTCGACCCGGAGCGGACCCGGCTCGTGACGGCGCGGGTGGGCGGCGCACTTGCCGGATGGGTGGCGCTCAACCGCGACCCGTACCGGCTGGTCGGCCATTGGGCGACGATCAACCACCTCCAGACCCACCCCGCCTTCCGGGGACGGGGCATCGGCTCGGCGCTGGTGGCCGAGGTGCGCCGAATCGCCCGCGATGAACTGGAACTTGAGCAACTGCACCTCGCGGCCCGGGGAGGCGAGGGGCTGGAGGGCTTCTACGAACGCCTGGGCTGGCGGGAAGTCGGCCGCTGGCCGGGGGCGTTGCGGCTGGTGGAGGGGGACACGCGGGACGAGGTGCTGATGCTGCTGGCGCCGTTGTAGCCCCCGGCCGGCGGTGCGTGCCCGGAACCAGGCGTGTGGTTCCGGCGGATCCCGGGCAAGGGCCTCGGCATGCGAAGACGAGGCGGCACGAAGACGGGACCGACGAGGGCCGTGGACGGGCGCGCATGCGGCTTCGGCGACGGTCCTGCGGCGGCCGGGTGCGGAACGCCGGGCCCGGGGCCGTGCGAGGAGTGCAGCGCCGAGTGCGGGGGCTTCCCCGACTGCCCTGCACCTGCCTTGGTGGCGGCTGGTGTGTCGTCCGGGCAGGGGCGTTTGTCGCCGGTCAGCCACCGGCGAGGATGCGCCGTATGGAAGGCCGAGGGGCCGGACGGGGCGTTCGCCGTCAAGTACGGATACGGGGCAGGAGCGGACGCCGTCACCAGGGAGGCGGCGGCCCTGGCCGCACTGCCCGGGTACGCGATCGTCGCCGCGGGCCGCCGGCCCGGGGGCGCCTGGTGCGTAGCGCCTTGGTACGAGGGTGTGCCGTGCTGGAGCCCGTTGGCCCCGTTGCGAGCACGACAGCAGAAGACCCTACCGGCCGAGGCCGTGGCACTGTGCCAGGAGACGGCGCGGCTGCACGAATTGGGCTGGATCCACGGCGACATCCAACCGGCCCACGTCATCCACACCCGCCTCGGCACCCGCCTGATCGACTTCGGCTGGGCACGCCGAGCTGTCCGCACTCCCGACCGGCCCGCCTACCGGGGAGGTATCAGCCACCTGACGGCCCCGGAGACCGCCCGCGCGATCGCCCAGGGCCGACAGCCGGCGGCCAGCACATGCAGTACCGACGTCTTCGCGTTGGCAGGAACCCTGTGGGCCTGCCTCGCCGGCCGCTGGCCGGTCGACTACAGGGCGTCCGGGCTGCCCCCGCACCACACCCCGGAACAACGCCGCGCCGTGCTGGCGACCCGGAGCTTCCGCCTGACGGGACCGCTGCCGCACACAGCCCTGCAGGATCTCCTCCGCACGGCGCTCCTGTCCGCCCCGGCCGACAGGCCGTCGGCGGCGGAGCTTGCGGGGCAGTTGGGGCGTTTATGACGGCTGTTGCGATACCCGCCGGAAGATCACTACCAGGGCTGTGCATACTTGCGTTCGACATTTTGGTCTTTGCGTAAGGAACCATTCGTGCACGTTCGCCCCCGTCGCGTCGTCTTTGCGACTCTGGCTGCCTCGTCGCTCCTGCTGCTGTCCGCCTGCGACGGGGGTTCAGCCTCCGCCGACAAGAAGGACAACAAGGGCGCACCGTCGGCCCCGTCCGTGCCGGCCTCCCTCTCCGCCGAACAGGCGGAACAGGCCCTCGTCGCACCGGGGGACCTGCCGGCCGGGTGGAAGCTGGAGGCGAACACGGGCCTGGACAAGTCGCAGGGAGCGGACGACGACATGGTGACGGGCGCCAAGCCGCTGTGCGCGCCGGTCACCGCCGTCCTCAACAGTGGACGGCTGGAGGCGGACTACAAGGCCAACGCCCAGGAGGTCTTCACCAAGAAGGGCGACCGGACCACCGTGGCACAGGACGTCAGCGGCTACCCGCGCGCCCAGGCGGAGCGGGCCATGACGGGGCTGCGCACGGCCGTCGAGCAGTGCGGAACCTTCACCGGAAAGCAGGCCGGCAAGAAGGCCACGGTGACGGTGAAGAAGACTGCCGAGCAGCCGAAGTACGGCGACGATTCCCTCCGTTACACCGTCAAGGTCGTCCAGGGCGACCTGCAGATGGACTTCGACATGGGCACGGTCCGCAGCCACGGCGCGATCACGACGGTGCTGAACAACTACCCGGACCACGGCGACCGCGGCATGGAGGCGTTCACCAAGGCCCTGTCCAAGGCGGCCGAGAAGCTGGGCGCTGCGGCGGCGAAGACGGCTTGATCGGGCGCCACGCGGAACGCTGCACTCCGGTGTCAGAAACCCTCATCCCTGCGGTCCTGGAATCGAGGTTTGTGTCACCGGAGGAGGACCTTCCGGGTGAGACGCGGAAAGCACGCTGACAACGGCCGCGGTGTTCGACAGGTCCGCCAGGACGAAGTGCGCGCCGGCCTGTGCCAGTTCGGTCGCGCTGCTGCGCCCTGTGGCCACTGCGATAACCTTCACGCGGTTCGCGATGCCCGCCGCCACTCCTGCGGGGGCGTCGTCGACGAGGACGGCGTTTGCGGGGCCAATGCCTGAGCGCCGGAGTGCGATCCTCACCAACTCGGCTCGTTCGTCGGCGTCTTCGCCGTAGGCGCCCAGCTCCCACTGGATGTGCCGGTCGAGCCCGAACGCGCCGAGCTTGGTCTCCGCGACCGGTCTTACGTTGCCCGTCACCACGGTCTGCGCCACACCCGGCACCGTGGCCATGGCGTCCAGGGCTGCTGCCGCGCCGGGCAAGGCGTGGCCGCGTTCCCGTAGTTCGGCTGCGTGCTGCATGTGGCCTCGGCCAGCGCTTGCGCGAAACGCTCGAAGTCACGCCGACCGGTCTCCAGGCCGTGCAGTTTCGCCGTCTCCCGGAAGATCACCGGCTCGGTGATGCCGTCGATCCGTGCCTGCTGCTCCATCCGCAGCCCTGTCACCTGTTCGAAGGCGATCCCTGACAGCTTTCGGCCGACTCCGCGCGTGTCGATCAGCGTGTGGTCGATGTCCCAGAGGACGACCCGGCGCAGTCCCATGCGACTCCCTCCGCCAGCGGAACCCCAGGCTGTCACGCGAAAGGGCTTCGCCTGCGCGCCTGTGCGGCATCACCGAGGACCACCTCTTGCAGATCGAACGGGGCCGGAGAACGCCCACCCTTGATGTCTTGGTCTCCCTCGCCCGCGAAATCGACGTTCCCGTAGCCGCCCTGCTCGACCATCATGTGCTGGCTGGACAGGTTTCTCAGGACATGTGGTCGTTCTCGCCGAGGGCTGAGCGAAGCCAGTCCAGCGGTTCGGAAGCGAGCAGTGCGTCTGCCAGAGCAATGCCCGACTTGGTGACGAGCCGGGTTCGACTGTTGTCGATCCAGCGTTGAGCGTTGGCGTAGCCCTGGGCTCGGTATTCGATGCCCTGGAGCAGGCACTCCAGCTTGTCGGCATCGCGGGCGCAGACGGCCTCGGGCGTGTCTTTGTCCTCGTATTCGGCAATGACTGCACGGATGGCTTCCGCGAGAGCTTCTGGCATGCCCGCGACCTGGTCGGCGGTGACGTTGCGCGGGTCCACGGCATCCGCGTACTTCTTGCCCAGGTGATTGACGTCGCCAGTGCGGCTCTCCTGGCTGTCGTGCCAGACAGCCAGGAGAGCGGCCCGAGCAGGATCGGCACCTTCGAGCTTGGCGATGACGGAGGCGATCAGCGAGGTCCGCCAGGAATGCTCGGCGACGCTCTCCGGGTCGCGGACACCGGCCATCCACCAGCCGGTGCGGCGCGATTGCTTGAGCGTGCCGGCTTCGAACAGGAAATGTGCCACCGCGGTGAGGTTGTCGGCCATCCCGTAACCCTCCCATGCTGGGGTGGTCACGCCTCGGCGAGGCGGACCGCGTATCGGATCCCTTCGAGCTCCCGGCGTGAGCGTGCCGAGTTCTGGGCTCCATCCAACAGGATCTCCAGACGGTCGCGCAGGACCCCGGCTCCGACCGTTCCGTCATGCAGCAGCCTGGGCCGTGCAGCGAGCAGGGCCCAGAGGGTGTGGACGTACAGGTCCAAGTAGCCGTAGCCAGGGGTGAGTCGGCCGATCAGGTGGTGGAGGAGCCGGTGCCCGGCCCAGGGACCGGGCTTGCCGAGAGCGATGAAGTCGTCGGTGAGTTCGGTGGTGGTGGACTCGCCGACCCAGTAGGCCCAGTAGTTGAGGTTGGCGGCTTCACCTGCGTCGTTGTCAATGAGCTTGTGTTCGATGAAGTGGTGAATGCGGTCACGGTCTTTGTGACGACAGGCAACCGTGGCAACCGACCGTGCATTCAGCCATTCCTGAAGCCAGCCATCAGGGCGCTCCCGGTGCTGCTGATGGGCCAGCCAATCGATCGTGTCGGGTTGGGAGTCGTAGCCGCTCAGGTAGAGGGCCTGGCGCCTGAGGAGGAAACTGTCGGACCCACGGGCTTCCTCGGCTGTGCGGCGCATCCGGTCGTAGAAGCAACGCCGTTCATCAGCAGTGAGTTCGGGTCTGCTCGGTGCCGGCCCGCGGCGCGGACGGGGCGGCTGGGGCACGCGCTTCACCAATGCCGGAGCGTGACCGCTCAGCGGCCAGGTGAGGAACTCGACAAGGTCATGCTGCATCACCCAGGCCCCCAACGGACTGCTGGAGGCTGCGGTCCTGCCGTCCAGCACACCCGTCAGGAGAACGTCCGCTTCCATGGCCCGGTCGAGCGCAGCCAGCAGGGACGAATCGGCTCCCATGCGGAGCAGCCTGTGACGGTGAGCGAGCGCGTGCCCGACCGGGATCGCTGTCAACGGCCGACGGCCGGTCTCCCATCCGGCCACTGTGTCGTGCGAGACCCCGAACCGTTCCGCGAAGACATCACGAGTCAGGTGGAGGTGCTCACGGACCAGGCGGAACACGAAGCCCGAAATCACCCCGCCGCGTGACCGCGCAGCGTAACCCTGACTGCCAGTGAGGGTTTCACGATGCCCGGCTGCCATACCAGCGTCCTCAAATCCCTGGGCCTGCCGACTACCCGTACGGACAGTCACTGCAGGCGAGCACCGCCACTCCGTACGGTCGTACCGAGTGATATCAGCCAACGACTCAACGTAGTTGAGAGGTGTGTCGTGCAGGTCAGGAACGCGGAACTTCAGCCGGGCGGCGGTCGGGGAGCGGAGGAGATGACGACGTCGTCGGCTACCTATCCGACGTTGCCCGTCGACCCACGTCTCTGTCAGGGAGCAGCCCTCTGGCTCGTCTCCCGGGAGCTGCGTCCGAGTGACGCACGGGAATCGTGGACGAGGGGAGTGACCGCCATGCTTCAGGTCGGTATGCACTTCGATGTCGTCCAACTGCCCTCCGGCATCGTGGAGAACGGCATCTGCGGCATCAAGGACCAGGCCGCCATTGCAGACCACTTCCGCGCAGTGGGCATCACCAGCGCCGTGATCGTCTCGCGGACGCAGACCCGGTACTGCCTGCTCGTCCCCCCGAACACCGCCCGGGATTGGGCGGAGGCCGGTACGCAGTGCATCGGCAGCGAGCACCCCACCAACTACCTCGGGGTACCAGCCCCCGCGCACCGTGAGCCGCCCGGGGCCCACTGGCTCCTGCCGGCGCCGGAGGACAGCCATATGCTCTGCGATCCGGCGAACGTCCGCCTGCTCATCAGCAAGGCCGGGAGGCGGCAGGGGCAGGCTCGGTGAGCGAGCACTGCGCGTGGTGCAAGAAGCCGACGACTGAGGCCACGGCGGTCGACATCGTCGAGGGCGACCACGTGGCAAGAAAGATCTACGCCTGCCCCGACTGCATGACGAGGCACCGGCTCATGCGGCTTCACAGCCGTGCGGCGGCCGCACCCCGTGCCCTCCGATGCTCCTAGGGCGTTACCGTCAACTCCTGCCGTGCAACGCCAGCGAGGCCCTGCCAGACATCTCTGACAGGGCCTCGCCGCTCGGTTCATCCAATGACTGCTGCTGCCCAGACAGCGACTTCGTCGGCCGACATGCGCAGCTCCTGACCACCGCTGTCAACGAACCACTGCCCGTCCCACTGCACTGTCCATTTCTCATTGCGGTGGTTCCACAGATCGAGATAGGCGTCTCGGACACCCTCAAGGAGGCGCAGCTCGTGCAGCAGGTAATCCGGCGAGACGAATACTGGCAGTTCGCCGATCGTCCCTGCCCCGGTTCGCGGGTTGTCGAAGCGCACCAGGACATACGGGCTGGGCTTGCGGTTCAGGTCTGAAGCCTTGAGCATGCGGCTGAATCGCTCGGCAGCTTGATCCGTTGATTCGGCACCGGAGATTTCGGAGGAGTATCCCGGAAACACCCCGAAAGTAACACTGTTGAGATCCGGGTCTCTTGGAAACAGCCGATGAGCCTCCGGCCTGATGCGGCCGATGATATCGAATTCGCGTCCAGGCCAGGTGAAGCCTGACAGGGCGATCAGTGGCGCTGATCGCCCAATCACCTCAGCCTCCCTATCACGTACGAACTCAAGGACGGCGCGGCACAGTTCCGCATCATGCGAATCTTTTGTGTTCAATCTGAACACGTGCTGGCGGTCCGAACTCAGGGCCGCCAACAGCATGAACCCGGGGGCAGGGGACCACTCCCAGGCGCCCGAAATGCCCGAGAGTGGCTCTGCGTTGGGAAGCGCAGACAATTTCGCGGCAATGTCCATCATCAAGCTTCCCTTGCTTTCAACTAGCGACTGTAATTTGGCCCGGTGTCCTGGCGGTACCGAAGGCCACTGCTGGCACCGTGGGACGAATTGGCTGATCTGGTCATCGCGGTCATGCCATCCGTTTCACTGAAGAAGTCATTACGCACAGACCGCGGTGAATCGTACCCAACCATGTTCCAGTGCTCCACAACCATTGGCGAATGGTCATAGGTGAGCTGACCGAAGGGGATCTCCTCACCTGTCTCGTCGCGCCAGGTGAGCTCGCTGCGAGGGATCCTTTCTCCGTTTGCTCTAGTTGGCCAGCCACCAGCCACCCGACCCTCGTCTGTGAAGTTGGTCACCATGTGCTCATGGGTCTCCGTTCGGTACGAGCTGGGGTACTCCGTATCACGTGAGTGCACAGCAGGGCCATTGGGATTGCTCCCCAGCGTGCCGTTACTGAGCCGCGGCTGGGCTCCGTTCGCGCAGCCACATGTCGGTGAATGTGCCGGGTTGCTGCCGCCACAGTTGTGGACGAGGACAGGAGCGTCGCCCGCGAGCACGTAGTAGGTGTGCAGCCCGTCGACCGTGAGGTCGTACGTGACGACGTCGTCCTGGTGGTACTGGCGGACACCAGTGACCTCGATCGTGCCGTTGTCGGTCTCGAGGAGGTCGCCGGTGTGGAGGTCCTTGGCCTCCACGAACGCGGACTGCGTCTGGTCGTAGAACGGGTGGTGGTAGGTGGTCGTGATCGTCGTGGCCGAAGCAGCGGTCGGGCTCAGAGCCGCAATCGCCGTGGCCGCAGAAGCCAGGCCGAGGACGACCTGCTTCAGGACTCGGGACTTGAGGGACGGCTTGGTTGTCGGGGCGACGGATACGTCCACGAAATCGTGGTCGGTGCGGGTGACGATGACCTTGTCGACCTTGTGTACCTCGGTGGCACCGGGCTTGCCGGGCACCGCGTTCCTGACTTGGTCACCGGCCTTGATCTGCTCGATCGGCTTGGATGAGCCGTCGGCCATAGCTACACGGGTCGAGCCAGTGAAGCTATGCGTCCTGCCGCATCCGGCCCGGCTGGCCAATGCCCCGCCGACCGCCCCGCCGATCGCCCCGTCCGCAGCCCCACTTGCCGCGGCCTTGGCCGCCCCCGACCACGAGCACCCCGCTCCACTACGGGAACAGCTGAGCCCATAATCAGTGGCCCCGACGGAGCCCCCGGACAACCCTCCGATCGACGCACCCTCCAAGGAGTTGGCCACCACCTTCGGCAGCACACTCCCCAGCGCCGACTCCGCGAGCTTGCCGCCCAGGGCGCCACCCAGCGCCCCGCCGATCGCTCCGCCCACGGCGCCCATGGCCGCGGCGCCGGCGAAGGCGCTGACCGAACAGCCGCCGGCCTGGCCGGACATGCACTTGGCGCCCTGGTTCACCGCACCGCCGACCGCGCCGGCCAGCGCACCGCAGCCGGCTGCGCCGACTACCGCTCCGACGCCACCCGTTGCTGCGCCTACAGCGGCCTCGCAGCCGATGAAGACCGCAGTGGAGGCTGCGAAGGAAGCGATGGCGGCTGCATGGTTCTTGAAGTAGGTCGTCGTCGTGCGGACGGCCCTGGCCGTCGCGTGGTAGGCCGTGGTTACGGCGTGGACGGTGTGGTGGTAGACGTGACTGACCGCGCGTGTGGTGGCGTGGTAGACGTGGCTGACCCGATGTCTGATGTAGCGGTAGCTGTCGTGGATTTCCCGATTCAGCTGGGCTATCTCACGGTCCAGGCGGTTCAGCTCCCGCCTCAGGCTCGACATGGTGTCGTCGTATTCGCGCGACATCCAGGAGCTGGCCCGGTGGTACGTGTTGGACGTCCAGCTGGAGACGGAGTCCCAGACGTTGGTGACGGCGTGCCATCCACTCGACATCCACGATGTGAAGTGGTGCCAGCCGCTGGAGGCCGCGTGCTTGAGGCTTCCCCACCAGCCGTGGCCCGACGGGTCGGTGCCCTTCAGCGGGTTGTCCTCGACGTAGGCGAAAGGGTTTGCCGTCGCCGAGTTCGGGACCGGGTCGAAGGACATGGTGTCCCGGTTCATGAACTGGCCGGCGGCCGGGTTGTACCAGCGGGCGGCCATGTTGACCTTGCCGGTGGCGAGGTCCGTCCAGCCGGACTGGTAGCCGAGCCTGCCGACCGGCGTGCCGGTCGTCCCCGCCCCGTTGCCCAGCGGGTCGTACGCCGTGGAGCCGCTCAGCGCCGTACCGGTGGCGGAGAAGTTGCCCACCACGTCGTCGTGCTGGTCGGTGAGGGCGAGGCTGCCCGTACCCGCGGCGGCGCCGGCCATGCCGATGCCGACGAGGCCGCCGTCGGGGGTCCACGTGTAGGTGCTGGAGCCGTCCGAGGCGAGGGTGTTGCCGGTACCGGAGTAGGAGAAGGAGATCTTGCTGCCGTCCGTACCGGTGCCGGTCATCACGCGGCCCAGGGCGTCGGTGACGTAGCTCTGGGTGCCCTGTGTGACCTGCTGGTCGAAGGCGTCCGATGCGAAGGCGGTGGTCGTGGTCCCCGTCGCCTGCTGGGTCAGCGTGCCGCGCGCCGTGTACCGGTAGGTGTTGACGCCGTCACTGGTGAGTTGATCCCGTGCATCGTAGGTGTAGACGTTGGACCCGATGCGGATGCGGTTGCCGGAGTCGTCGTAGCCGTATGCAGTGGTGGTGCTCCCGTTGTTCCACGACGTCAGGCGGTCCGCCCAGTCGTAGGCGTAGGTGTTGTTGGACGAACCGGCCAGGCCGGTCGTTGTCTTGCCGGTCAGGTTTCCGTTGGTGTCATAGCCGTAGCCGATGGATGCGACGGTGGCGCCGAGCGTCGTCTTGAGGCTGTCGCTGACGAGCCGGTGCAGGCTGTCGTAGCCGAAGGTGCGGACGTTGCCGTCCTTGCCCCCGTACTGGACGTTGGCCGGCTGGGAGAGGGAGTTGTAGGTGTAGGTGAGCCGGGTCCCGGTCGCCGGGTCGTTGAGGGTCGACAGACGGTCGGCCTTGTCATAGCCGTAGGTGGTCGTGCCCGCAGCGTCGGTACGCGACGTGGTCAGGCCGTCGCCGTCGTACGCGAAGGAGCTGGATCCCGCCGTCCCGTTGGCTGTGAGCAGCTGGCCGCGGTCGTTGTAGGTGAAGGTGTTGGACGTTGGCGGGATCGTGGTGCCGATGGCACTGGTGGCCGCGGTCAGCATGCGGTTGTCCGCGTCGTAGCTGAAGCTGCGGGTCGCCGTGGGGGCATCGGCTCCGGTGCCGGACTGGCTGGTGACGTTGCCGAGGGCGTCGTAGCCGGAGGTGACGGTGACGCCGCCGGGGGCGGTCTGGGTCACGGCGCGCCCTGCCGCGTCGTAGGACGTGGTGAAGGTGGAGTCGGCCGCGGAGGTGTAGCTGTAGGTGGACGTGGAGACTGCCGGTTCGATGACCGACTCGGGCAGGTTCCACGAGTTGAAGGTGTAGTAGCGCGCGTTGCCGCGGCCGTCGGTGAATCGGGTGCGGTGCCCCGCGGCGTCGTACCCGAACGACGTCGTGATCGAGTGCGCGGCGTCGACGGGCTGGACCTCTCCGGTGACCTGGCCGAGCGCGTCACGTGTGAACGTGGTGGTGTGCTGGTTGGCGTCCGTCGACGACATCAGCTGTCCGGCGGCGCTGTAGGTCGCGGATCGCGTTGCGAGCACGGTCTGCCCGTCGGTGTCCAGCGACTGGGCCTGGACGGGGTTGCCGAGCTGATTGTAGGAGACGGTGTTCCGGGTGCCGTCGGGGAGTTTGACGGCGACCTTGTGACCCTCCAGGTCGTAGGTGGTCTCGGTGGTGTTCCCGGCGCCGTCGGTGACCTGGGTGGTCTCGCCGGCGTGGTTGTAGCCGTAGCTGGTGGTCACACCGTTCTGGGTGGTGGTGGAGGCGAGGAAGGCCCCGCCGGGGTTGGCTGCGGAGGCGGCGTAGGAGTGGGTGGTCGTGGACGTCACCGGGTTGGGGAAGCGGTCGAGGACGCTGGTCGTCAGCTTCCGGCCCATGAAGTCGTACGTGGCCTGGGTCTGTGCGCCGGACGGCGTGGTCACGGACAGCGCCTCGCCGTTGGCGTCGTAGACGGAGCGCGTGACGCCCTTCCTGGCGTCCGTGACCTGGGCGACGTCGCCGAGCTGGTCGTAGACGTACTGGTCGGTGTGCTGCAGCGGATCGGTGACCTGGGTGACGTTCCCGATCCCGTCGTACGTCCACGTCGTGGTGGCCCCGGCGATGGGCGCCGAGGAACCGGGCGGCGTGTAGTTCGGCAAGGTCTGGGATGTCTTGCGGCCCGCGGCGTCGAAGGCGGTCGTGACGGTGTTGCCGTTCGGATCCTGGGTCTCGGCCTGATCGCCGAAGGTGTTGTAGCCGACGGTGTTGGTGGGGTGGACGAGTGCGGGCGGGCCGCCGTTCGTCTCGGTGTTGACCGCGGGCGCGCTGGTCACGGTGAGGTGACCGGCTTCGTCGTGGACGTAGTTGGTGACGTTGTTGTCGGGGTCGGTCATGCTCACGGGCAGCCCGCGCTTGTCGAGCTGCCAGCGGGTGGTGGCCTGGCTGCCCGATGCCGTGGCGCCGCCGGTGCGGTCGGCGGTGTAGAGGTGGGAGACCTCGTCAGCGGTGATCGGACGGGAGTACGTCTGGACGTTCCCGATCGAGCCGTTGACCTGGTTGTAGAGGCCGCCGCCGATGGTGTGCACCGCGCCCAGGGTCAGCGGGCCGGCGGAGTTCCACGGGGTGGAGTTGGTCGCCGTGCCGACCGGCTGGCCGTTGACGTACAGCTTCATCGCGCCGGTACCGGCCTCGTACGTGGCGACGAGGTGCGTCCACGTACCCGCGGCAGCACTGCCGTTCGGCGAGAACACGGCGGGGTAGGCCGTGCCGGAGCCGTCGTTGGTGCTGGTGGCGAAGGACCACGACTTCGTGCTGGCGGTGTAACCGAGGTAGAGGGCCTGGTGGTTGTTCCCGCCCTGGCCGACGAACGTCTGGTCGTTCGCACCTTGGGCGGCGAGCCGGACCCACGCGGACACGGTGTACGACGAGCCGGTGTTGAGCACGGGCCCGTTGGTGGCGATGACACTGGTGGTGCCGTTGAGCGAGGCCGCGCCGTCGCTCCAGGTCACGGCGGTTGCCGCGGCGGTGTTGCCGGTGCCGGACGTGTCGGTGACCGTGCTGCCGGAGCTCTGGTTCAGCGGCCACCAGCCGGTCGGGTGGCCCACGCCGTCCTGCCGTACGGAGCGGCTGGTGACGTTGCCCATCGCGTCGTACGTGGAACTGGTGGCGTGGGTGGTCCCGCTTCCGTCGGTCAGAGTGCTGGTGGCGACCCTGTCGTCCGGCGTGTAGGAGACGGTGGTCGTGCGGTTGACCCCGGCCGGGTCGACCGTGGTGGCCGTGACACGGTCCGCGGCGTCGACGGTCGACTTGGTGACCGTCGCACCGTTGTTGGTGACCTGTTGGATCAGATTGCCTGCGGCGTCATAGGTGTTGGCCTGCTGGACGAAGGTGTTCTTGCCGGTGGGATCGGCACGGGTGACGGAGGCGGTGAGGCCGTTGTCGGTGTAGGTGTACGAGGTGGTGTTGCCCATCGCGTCGGTGATGGACTGCAGCCGCCCCGCCGGGTCGTAGGCCCGTGAGGACTCCACGAGGTCCTTCGCCATGGAGGGGCTGACCGGATCGCCCGTGTACGCCTGCAGGGTCTGAGTGAGCAAGTGCCCGTTGGCGTCGTAGGTGTAGACGATCGTGTTGCCGAGCGGGTCTCGCTCGGTGGCCTTGTTGCCGTACGCGTCGTAGCTGAGCGTGGTGGTCGCATTCGTCGCGTCGGTGTTGGTGGCCAGCTGGTTGTACTGGTTGTACGTGGACTTGACGGCGCGTGATGCGTCTCCGCCGGAGAGGTCGGCGACGGCTTGGGAGGTCACGAGCCCGTCCGCGTCGTAGACCGTGGTGGTCTGCGCCTGGTGGACGGCACCGGTGACCCGGTCGGTGACGGCCGGGTCGGTCTGCTGGACGACCTGCGACTCGGCGTCGTAGCGGTACTGGGTGACCAGGCCGTTCGGGAAGGTGTCGGAGACGGCCTTCTTGGTGAGCGGCCGGCCGAGGTTGTCGTACGTGAAGCTGGTGACCAGGCCGTTGGGGTCGGTGGTGGAGGCGACGTCACCGTTCTTGAAGTAGGTGACGGTCGTCGTGGCACCGCCCGGTGAGACGGTCTTGTACGGCAGCCCCCTCGGGGCGTAGCCGCCGTCGGCGGCCGGGACCGAGGTCCCGTCCGTGTACGTGATGGCGGTGGTGCGCCCGTTGGGGAAGCCCGGCACCGGCGGGGTCGTGACGCCGGTCTTGTTGCCCGCGGCGTCGTAGGAGTACGAGGTCAGGTAGGTGTTGTCGGTCGCGGACGACGAGCGGCCGTCGCGGACGGTGGCCGGCAGGTCGTTCTGCGGGTTGGGACTCAGCTGGGCGCTGGTGTCGTCCGGCAGGTAGCTCGTGTACGTGGTCGAACACGCCTGTCCCGCCTGGTTCTGGCAGGTGGTCCTGCTGACCTCGTTGCCCCGCACGTCGTGGCCGGAGGTCACGACGTTGCCGTTGGGGTCGGTGACGGTGTGCAGGAAGCCGCCGGTGTCGTAGCCGTACGTGGTCCGGTAGCCGCGGCCGTCGGTCTGCGCGACCTCGCGGTTGCCGTTCCACAGGTCGTACTGGTACGTGATCGTCTTCGTGCCGGGGTCGGTGACTTTGACGGTCTTCAGCGGGGAGAGCCCGTTGGAGCTGCGCCCGGCCGACCAGTGGGCTGCCGCGTCCTGGCCTGTGAGCTCGGTGCGGTAGAAGGCGGCCTCGGCGATCGAACCGGAGAAATAGCCGAGGGTGTTGGTGGGATGGGCGGGCCACGTGCCGGTGGACTCACCTGCGCCGATGTAGTTGTAGCCGGCGGCCGACCCGCGCAGCGCGGCGGTGGTGGAGCCCGCCTGCACACCGTCGAGGTACAGGTGCTGTCCCTTGCTGGATCCGCTCAGCAGGACGTGATGCCACTTGCCGTCGTTCACGAGCGCCGAGGACGTCATGCCGCCCGCGACGCCGTTGGTGTCCCAGAACTTGCCGTGCAGCTTGCCGTCGGTGCCGACGTACAGAGCAGGGGTCCAGTCCGAGGAGGCCGGGTCGGGTGCGTTCAGCGGGACGCCCATCTCGCCGTACAGAACTCCGCCTGCGGTGTTGCCGGGCGGGGTCTTGAACCACATCTCGACCGAGTTGGGTCCGGTCTGCACCTGCTGGTTCGTGGGCAGCTGCACGAACGACGACTTGCCGTCGAAGGCTGCGGCGGTGTTGTCGGTGAACGGCCCGTCGGAGCCGAGGGTCACACCGTTGTACGTGGCGGCACCGGAGTTCACCTCGTTGACGGCCTGCCCGGCACCGGCCGCTTCACCGAAGCGGTAGTAGGCGGCGGGGCCGGAGCCGAGGGCGGAGGCACGGTAGATCTGGCTGGAGCCGGAAACCGTGGGGGCGCCCATGGTCCACGACCCGCCGTTGGAGTCGGTCAGCTGCGTGACCGCCGTGGTGACGGGATCGTAGGAGACAGAGGCGTACGTCTTGCCCGAGGGACGGGTGACGGAGGTCAGGAGGCCGGCGGACTTGGTGCCGGCCTGGTAGAGGTCCGAGACGCTGTCCTGGGCGAGGGGCTTGTCGTAGAAGGAGACGTTGGAGAGGGAGCCCTTGAAGTAGGTGGCGTAGAGGGTGGCCGAGTTGGGGTGGGGCTGGTCGGGCCAGCCGGCGCCGAGGTAGCCCGCGCCGAGGTACACGCTGCTGTACAGCCACAGGGCCGTGCCGTCCAGCCCGACCTTGCCCGCGCCGGGCGCGCTGCCGACCAGGCCGCCGTCCAGCCACATCTGCTGCGCGGTCCACGAACCGGTGAGCACCACGTGGTGCCACTTGCCGTCGGCGACCGAGCCTGTCGTGCTGATCGGCGCGGGGTTCTCCGTGCCGTACCAGTACAGGCCTTTGAGCTTGCCGTCATTGCCTATGTAGAGGGCGGGCAGGGCGTCGTCCTTGGCGGTGGAGGACTGCAATGCCTTGTCCGAGGCCGAGAACAGCACACCGGCCGCGGCGGTCGACGTCTTGAACCACAACGAGACCGACTGCGCGGAGCCGGCCCCGAGCCCGAGATTCGGCAGCTTCACGTAGGAGGACGAGCCGTCGAAGTCGGCGGCCGTCGCGCTGCTTCCGGCCAGCGGGCCAGGTCGGCCGAGCGTCACGTTGCTGTAGGTGGCGTTGTCCGCTCCGGCACGGGCGAGCACGGCACTGGCAGCCGTCTTGCCCGAGCTCTCCGTGAGCGGCCAGTAGGAGACCGGACCCTGGTCGAGGGTCTGGTTGTGGTATTGCGAGCCTGCGGTGTAGCCGTACTGGGCGCAGCCGTTGGTGTCGACCGGTGAGCAGACCTTGGCGAGCTGATCACCGTTGTACGCGTACGTCCAGGTCGAGGTGGTGCTCGACTGGCCTGCGACGGCGGCGTCGGTGGCGACGGTCGCGACATGCGGGCCGGTCGCACCCGACGGCGTGTTCCACGTCAGGTGCAGTGCCCGGCCGGACACCGCCGACGTCATGTCCGTGATGTGCCCCGAGGACCAGCTGAAGTTCTCGGCGCGGCCGTTGGCGTCGGTGATGGACGTGATGCCGTACTTGCCGGAGCCGAGGCTCTGGGTGAAGGCGTAGACGGTGGCGTTCTTGTCGGTGAGCGAGTACCCACCGAATATCGACCGGAAGGTGGCGAAGCGCCCTTGTGGGGGCGAGAACGAACCGTCGGTGTTCTTGCCATAGCCGACCGCGGAGCCGTCGGGGTAGGTCACCTGGGCGCTGACGACAGCCCCCGATGCGTCGTACTGCTCGGCCACGCGCGCGTCGAAGACGCTCGACCAACCCGCGCCGAAGGCACCTGCGGTGCGGGGATCGCGGGAGTTGTAGTCGCGCGTGACCGTCAGCGACGGGCCCGGAGCGGAGACGTTGGCGTCGGTGGCGGAGGTGGTGTAGTTGCCGATGGCCGGGCTGTAGCCGTGTCCGTCCGGGTTCTGCGACAGCCCGGAGGTGACGACGGGCTGCGGCACCTGGGTGGTCAGCTGCTGCCAGTTGGGTCCGGCCGAGTAGTTGGTGCCGTCATACGCCTGGACTCCCCAGTAGTAGGACTGGCCCCACTTCAGCTTCCCGGCCGGGACGTTGTAGGAGTTGCCGGTGATGAGCCCCGAGTCCGCGAGCTTCGTGCCCCCGGTGTCGTACACCTGGAAGTCGTACTTCACGGACGTCGTGAGAGCCGTGTCCCACTGGGCCACTGCCGTCAGCTGCGGGGTCAGGGAGTTCACGGCGGCGTTGTTCGCCGGTGTCGTCGAGACGACGAACGGGGGCAGCGCGGTGCCGGTGGTCAGGAAGAGGCCCGGCGCCGCGTCCGGGTTGTAGGCAGCCCCGAACTGCTTCCAGTGCAGGTTGTCCGATGTGGATGCGTAGACGGCCAGCCCGAAGTCACCGGAGGATCCGCCGGCCCAGTTGTTGAACACACCTGTCGACAGCGGCACCTTGAGGTAGTCGCTCTTGGACAGGTCACCGCTCTTGTTGGCACAGCTGACCGGGACGTTCGGCGTCAGGTTGCCGATCGACGAGCCGTACGAGGGCCCCGGATAGCCGGTGATCTGCTGGGGTGACCACGCCTTGGTGACGGGCGCGACGTCGAAGCGCTCGGGCGTGCAGGTGGACGACCAGATCGCGGAGAGGTCGAGCTCGGCGGCGGTGACCGATGCCCTGGAGTTGTCCAACGACTGGGCGAGCGCCGGGAACTGCAGGTAGGAGACCGCCGAGTGGGGACCGGAGTCCCAGGAGCCGACCTTCATGGTCTGCTCCATCGAGTGGTCGCCGGGCTCGCCGGACTCCGCGTACGTGGTGACGGCGCCCCAGTTCATCATCGACGGGTCGACGGTGACCGGGAAGACCCGCTCCCGGGCGTGGAGCCAGGAGGCGTCGAGCGCCATCCGGAGTGAGGTGCGGCCACCGGATTCCACGAGCCGGTAGGTGACCGCGTGCGTGGTGGTGTGCTCGCCCGAGACCCGGTCGGTGCGGGAGTCGTAGGCGTAGCCGGCCGGGATCACGACCGAGGCCTTGCCGTCGGCGTCGAGCAGCTTGACGGAGCCGTCATCGGCCAGCACGGGGTGCAGGCCCTGGGTGTCCAGGGGGAAGGTCCACTCGCTCGCGGCACGAGCGGAGTGGAGGACCAGGGACTCTTTGAGACCGACGGCACCGGACTGGAGCACGAGGTCGGTGTCGGGAAGCACCTGGCGATAGCGAGTGGTCGAGCCGGATACGTCCGGCTGGACGGCGGCCGCGCCCTGCAGGCCGTACGAGAGTGCATGGCGGCTGTCGGGAGTGACCCGGACGAGTGCCGGATCCGCGGCGCGCGGGGCCAGGTCCACGGCGACGGAGTTCGCGCCCTGATGCAGGCGGCCGTCGGACCCCTTGCGCATCGTCGTGTCGATGTGCTGCCAGTTGCCGTCGCTGTCACGGAAGTTGATGGGAGCCGGTGCCAGCCTCTGGGTGTGCGAGCCGTCCGCGTTCTCGAAGTAGTCCGAGGTGGCGGTGGACTTCGACGCGACGCGCTTGCTGGTCCGGGCGTCGAAGCCCTGACCGCCCGCGCTCCGGCCCTTGGCCGCCTTTCGGTGGCTCGGTGCGTAGGGCGGCAGCTCGCCCTTGCCCGGCTCGGGCTTGCTGCCGACGCCGTGCCCGGCACGGGTCGACGAAGCCGAGGCGTCATGTCCCCGGCCCGCTGCGGTTCCTGACGACTGGTGCGGCAGGTGCCCCCAGTGCGGCGCCTTGTTCCCCCTGAGCCAGGAAGCCAGACCCGAGAGGCTGGGCAGGGGCAGGGGATCCAAGGTCGCCCCTGCTGCCGAGGCCTGACCACACGTGAAGGCCATGGCGAAGGTTGCGAGAAGGGTGATGACCACCCCTCGGGCCAGTCGGTGGCGTAGCTGTCTCCACCGCGTGGAACGGCGGTACTGACGGGGGTACATGACGACTCCATCGAAGATCAACACAAACCTGCTGACCTTCGCTCATGAGGAGCGCATCATTCCAGAGTCATGAACATGCCTTTAGGTATCCTTTATCTGTGCTAGATCCAGGCTCACATGCATAAATGACTCGATGTGCGGATAATCAGCGTCAATCGGTCACTTATTCACCGCATCCTCCACTGCCCGCATCACCGCGGACCGGGTGTCCGGGGACTGTTGAATCACCGTCACATTTCCGGCCTCCTTGCCCTCGCCAACCACTACGAATCGGGCTTCAGGTGTTCTTGAGGCGACCTCTTCCGCGGCTGCTCCCTGGGTCCGGCCGACGGTGAGCACGACATCGCAGCGGCGCTGCACAAGGGTGTTCACGTAGGGCACGGTGTTCGCGACGGTGTCCGGGCCGAACACCGGGAGAGACATCACCTTCGTGTGGGTGGCCGAGGAGGCGTCCTCCATGCCGGCCCAGACCGGGGCCGCATTGGCCCCCGCCACTCCCTGACTGCCGGTCAGCAGGCAGGCGCTGTGGTCGGTGTACTGACGTGCCCTCGGTTTCGGGCCCCCGTCTCCGTCACTGCTCAGCACGATGGCCGCAACCAGTCCGCCTGTCAGGACCACTGCCCCGGCGCCCACTGTGATCCATGACTTGCGACGCATCCTGCATCCTCCCTGGTGAAAGCGGGCCTGCTGCCCGCTCCTGAGTCCGCGTGAGCATAGACACAGACCGGGAGAGTTGCCGCAACCGGGGCAGCCGGAAGCGCCCCGCCCGCGGTGCCGTTCAGCAGCCGCCCCGGCCTGCCATGGCCGGGGCGTCCGGCAACTCCACCCCGCTGCTCACCTCCCGCCCCGCCTTCAGCATCAGGTCCAGCAGGAACCGCCGCGACAGCAGGCCGTTGCGCAGTCGCAGCCCCAATGTCGTGCCCGGTGCGAGGAACTTGCCCGTGCGGTCGCCGCCCTTCTGGCAGCCCTGGGCGTAGGTGCGCAGCGCGGACTCGTACCGGCGGAAGGCCGTCCGGTGGTCGCCGTCGGCGCGGGCGAGTTCGGTGGCGAGGACGTAGGCGGCCACCACCGCCGTGCCCGTGCCCATGCCGCCGATGGTCGCGCCGCACGCCGCGTCGCCGACGAGGGCGATCCGGCCCTTGGACCACGTGGGCACGTCCGCCCGGCTGATCGAGTCGAAGTACAGCTCCGGTGCCGCCCGCAGGGAGTCCAGCAGGCGCGGCACCTCCCACCCCAGGCCCGCGAAGGCGTCGGCCACGAGTCGCTTCTGCTGTTCCGGGTCGTGGCGGTCGTACGTCAGCTCGGGGGCGGCGAAGAGGAAGAAGGCCCCCGCCCGGTCCGGGGTGTGGTGGTCGACGCCGACGGAGGCGAGCCGGCCCGGTGCGTTGTGGCCGACCGAACCCTCCGTCAGGCCCAGGTGGTTGGGCAGCTGCCAGGTGGCG
This sequence comes from Streptoverticillium reticulum, assembly GCF_047456005.1. Lineage (NCBI taxonomy): Bacteria > Bacillati > Actinomycetota > Actinomycetes > Kitasatosporales > Streptomycetaceae > Streptomyces > Streptoverticillium reticulum. The sequence goes on from NZ_CP179755.1 coordinate 7,151,543, forward strand.
GCGTAGTAGCCGAGGTGGCTCACATACGACTGCTCGGGGCCGAAGGCGATGCGGCGGACGTTCGAGTGGAGTCCGTCCGCGCCGATCACCAGGTCGAACTCGCGCGGGGCGCCGTGCCGGAAGTCGGCGCGGACCCCGGTCTCGGTCTCTGTGAGGGCGGTGACCGAGTCGCCGAAGACGTACTCCGTGTGCGGGAGGCTGTGCTCGTACAGCACCCGCGCAAGGTCGCCGCGCAGCACCTCCAGGTCGCCGCCCGCGAACTCGCCGGGAAGGTGGAGCAGTTGGCGGCCGTCGGCGTCGACGAAGCGCATCGGGCTGCCGCCGGTCCGGATCCGGCGCAGGTCCGGGAGGATTCCCATGCGCTCCAGGACCGTCATGTGGGTCTCGCCGCGGAAGTCGACGGCCTGGCCGCCGCCCCGCAGGGCCGGGGCCAGTTCCACGACCGTCGGATCGTAGCCGTAGCGCCCCAGCCAGTAGGCCAGGGCCGGGCCCGCGATGCTCGCGCCGGAGATGAGGACGGTCTTGGCTCGGGGGTTGTTGCTGCTGGTGGTCATGGGGGTCCCCTCCCGTTGGGCGTCGAAAAACTGTGTCCGGCGGACTCAGTAATTACTGTGTACCTTAGACACAGTTCTGTTGGTCCGGCAAGCACGAAGATGGGGAGAGGCGTTCATGGGCGGCAAGGAACACGCCGACGCGGTGCGGTTGCTGTGGGGGCCCCACCCCGGGCCTGCCCGGGGGCCCAAGCGGACGCTCGACCTCGGTCGTATCGCGCAGGCCGGGATCGAGGTCGCCGACACCGAAGGCCTGGACGCCGTGTCCATGCAGCGGGTCGCCGCCCTGCTGGGCGTCACCAAGATGGCGCTCTACCGGTACGTGCCCGGCAAGGCCGAGCTCATCGCCCTCATGGTGGACGCCTCGCTCGGCCCCGCCCCGGCCCCCGTCGAAGGCGACTGGCGGGCGCAGCTCGACGACTGGGCGCGGCGGCTGTTCACGGCCTTCCGGCTGCACCCCTGGGTGCTGGACGTCACCGTCGGCCCCCGCGTCATGGGACCCGCGGAGCTGTCCTGGATGGAGCGGGCCGTGGCCGCACTGGACGGTACGCGCCTCGGCGGCGCCCAACGGGTGGATGCCGTCGTCCTGTTGGTCAACCATGCGCGCGGCATCGCCGCCCAGGCCCGCGCGGCGGGGCCGGAGGGTGCCGGGCCCGAGCAGGAACTCGGTGTCGTCCTCGCGCAGTTGATGCAGGAGCACGGCGAGCGGTTCCCCGCCGTCGCCGCGGCCTTCGCCTCGGCGGCGGAACCCGGCGGGGGGCAGGACCAGGCCTGGGAGTTCGGGCTGGAGCGCATTCTGGACGGCCTGGCCGTGTTCATCGAAGAAGGGTGAGGCCGGCGGCCCGGCTCCAGTGGTCATGAATCCGGTGGCCCCGGGGAGACGGGTCTCGTTGGCGTCGAACCGTGACGTACGAGAGTCCGCTCGCCTACCTGCTCGGCCTCGAAGACCTCGCCCTGCTGCGTTCGTTCACCGGCGAGCGTGACCGCGAGTTCGCCGACGACCGCATCGCCGAGATCCGCGAGCTGCTCGCGTCGTCGGCGGACGCGGCCGTGGACGTCGCCCGGGTGAGCACGGTGGACGGCTACGGGTCTGGTCACAGACCTACGACGGACCCAACACGGCGTTCGACCTCGACGAGCCGGTGATCGGGGAGATCGTCGACGCGCTGCCGGCCGGTACCGCCCTGGACGCCGCGTGCGGCACCGGCCGGATCGCGGCCCTGCTGGCCGGGCGCGGCCACCGGGTGTAGTCGGACCTCTGCTGCAACCGGCGTGGCAGGGATCCGAGCAGTTGACCGGCCGCTGCGGTGTTGACCCCCTCCGCCCCCGCCGTTAACTTCGCCGCACGGATGGTCATTTCCGTGCAGCGGAAACCTGGAGGGCGGCGGCATGGGGCAACGGCAGCACACGATCACGACGACTTTCGTCCCCGACCTCCCCGCACGCATCGCCGCCTCCCTCGCCCACGTCGACGCCGAGCTCGCCCGCCGCTATCCCGGCGACCCCGGCACTCGGCAGCCCGTGCACACCGTGTACGTCCCCGCCGACGCCTTCGCGGCCGACACCGTCCGTTCCTGGGGGGACCGCGCACTCGCCGCCCTTGACGAACACACGGCCGATGCGCGGGAATTCGGCGCCGTCCTGGGCCTGCCCGACGGCTTCGCCGTCCCGGTCTACGAGCGCGTCCGCGCCAAGCTGCAGCGCGAGCCCGTAGAAGATCTCCGGATCGACTTCGAGGACGGGTACGGACACCGTCCCGACACCGAGGAGGACGCGGCCGCCGCCCGTGCCGCTCGCCTCGTGGCCGAGGCGTACGAACAGGGCACGGCCGCCCCGTACATGGGGATCCGCATGAAGTGCATGGAGGCCCCCGTCCGCGACCGTGGCATCCGCACCCTCGACATCTTCCTCACCGGGCTCATGGAGGCCGGCGGGCTGCCGGACGGGCTCGTCCTCACCCTGCCCAAGGTCACCTACCCCGAACAGGTGGCTGCCATGGTGCAGTTGGCCGAGGAGTTCGAGAAGGCGCGCGGGCTCGCGGCCGGCCGGGTCCGGTTCGAGATACAGATCGAGACCACCCAGGCCGTGCTCGGCGCCGACGGACGCGCCACCGTGGCCCGGCTCATCGAGGCCGGCGGCGGACGCGTCACCTCCCTCCACTACGGCACCTTCGACTACAGCGCCGCATGCGGGGTGAGCCCGGCCCACCAGTCGCCCGACCACCCGGTGGCCGATCACGCCAAGGCCGTCATGCAGGTGGCCGCCGCCGGGACCGGGGTGCGGCTGTCGGACGGCTCGACGAACGTGCTGCCCGTCGGGACGACCGAGCGCGTGCACGAGGCCTGGCGGCTCCACCACCGCCTCGTCCGGCGGTCGTTGGCCCGCGCCTACTACCAGGGCTGGGACATGCACCCCGCCCACCTGCCCACGCGCTACGCGGCCGTCTACTCCTTCTACCGCGAGGGCCTGGAGCAGGCCGCGGCCCGTCTCGCCGCCTACGTCGCCGAGTCGACGGACGTCGGCGTACTCGACGAACCCGCCACCGCCCGCGCCCTCGGCAGCCATCTGCTGCGCGGGCGCGACTGCGGGGCGATCGACGAGCCGGAGGTCGTCGCGCCGGCCTGGGGGGAGATCGAGCGGCTGGCCGGACGGGTCCGGCGATCTGAGTAGGAGTACGGATAGGCAGCCGCGAACCCGGCGTCCAGGATGGGGAGCATGACCGAAAGAACCGACATCGTACGTGTCAGAGACGGCAGAGGCGTGCTCGTTCTCAGCATCCTCGTGCTGGCGGCACTCTTCCTCGCGCCCAGCCTGTGGGTGTGGTCGCAGGCCCTCGACCTGGTCCGGCACCCGTCGTCGTTCGACTGGAAGAGCAACCACGACAACCACGTCCGGTTCGCGGCGGTTTCCGCCATCGTCTTCGGCACGCCCTTGACGGGGGCCTTCCTGGGCGGGACCGTCGCGGGCGCCCGCGGGAAGCACGGGGGAGTCGGGGCCGCGACCGGGGCGTTCCTGGGGGCGCTGGGCCTGTTGCTCTGTGGCGTGGTGGGGTTCTTCTGGATGCTCAGCGGCGCGACGTTCTCGTTCTGATGCAGCGTCACCATGGCGCCCCGAAGGGGCGCGGGGAACTGCGCGACCAGCCACGACGTGCCCGCAGATGACGTGCCGTGCCGTCCTTGGGGCTTCGCCCCGGACCTCGGGGCAGCGCGTCGGCTGCGGGCCGGCGGTGGCTGGTCGCGCAGTTCCCCGCGCCCCTTCGGGGCGCTGCGGTGTCGCGCGACGAAGATCCGCCGGACACGGCCTACGGCCCCACTTCCCCCGACCCCCGCACGATCAGCCGTGTCGGCAGCACCACTTGGCGCGGTTCCTCACCGGCACCGTCCAGGCGGTGGAAGAGGAGTTCCGCCGCCGTCCGGCCCAGGCGTGCCGCGTCCTGGGCGACGACCGTCACGCCGGGGGAGAGCAGGTCGGCGAGTTCGAGGTCGTCGAAGCCGACCAGGGCGACGGGGCGGGGGAGCCGGGCGAGGACGCGGACGACCGTCGCCGTCACGCGGTTGTTGCCCGTGAAGAGGGCCGTGACCGGGCGCGGGCCGGTGAGCATGCGCTCCGCCTCGGCCGTCACGCGCTCGGGGGCCGTGGGGCCCAGGGAGATCCAGGAGTCGTCCGCCGGGAGGCCCGCGGCGTCCATCGCGGCGTGGTAGCCGCGCAGTCGCTCGGTCGCGGTGTGGACGGTGGGGCGGTCGCCGATGAAGCCGATGCGGCGGTGGCCGTGGGCGACGAGGTGGGCGACGCCGTCGCGGGCGCCGCCGAAGTTGTCGGAGAGCACCGCGTCGGCGTCGATCCGGCCCGCGGGGCGGTCGACGAAGACCGTGGCGACGCCCGCCGCCATCTCCGGTTCCAGGTAGCGGTGGTCGTGGCCGGCCGGGATGACGATGAGGCCGTCGACGCGGCGGGCGCACAGGGCGAGGGCGAGTTCGCGCTCGCGGTCGGCGTCCTCGGCGCTGGAGCCGTTAAAGAGCAGGGCGCCGTGGTCGCGGGCGACCTCCTCGACGGCGCGGTTGAGCGGGGCGTAGAAGGGGTCGGCCAGGTCCTCCAGGACCAGGCCGATGGAGGCGGTGCGGCCCTTGCGCAGGATGCGGGCGCTGTCGTTGCGGCGGAAGCCCAGGGCGCCGATCGCCTCCCGGACGCGCCGCTCGGTGTCCGCCGTGACCCCGGGCTCGCCGTTGACCACGCGCGATACGGTCTTCAGACCCACGCCGGCGCGGGCGGCCACGTCCTTCATCGTCGGGCGGGTGCCGTAGCGGGGCTGCTGCGGGGTGCGGGGGTTGGCGGCGCGGTCGGTCACGGACGGCTCGTCCTCCGGAACGGGGCGGGGCGGAACGGGGCGGGGTGCTGGGGCGTGTGCTAGAGCATAGAGCCTGGACAACGTTGTCAAGACCGGGGGAGACTGGCGGTCCTCACCTTCGCTGCCCGACCCCTCGACCAGGAGAGAACACCCCCCATGCACGACGGACTGCCCGGCCTCGTCGCCGCCCTCGACATCGGTGGCACCAAGATCGCCGGAGCGCTGGTGGACGGCCGGGGCCGACTGCTCCTGCGGGCGCAGCGGCCGACCCCCGCGCACGAGGACGGTGCCACGGTGATGGGCGCCGTGGCCGAGGTGCTCGGCGAGCTGCGCCGCTCGGCCGACTGGTCCCGGGTGCGGGCCGCGGGGATCGGCAGCGCCGGGCCCGTGGACGCCTCCACGGGGACCGTCAGCCCGGTCAACGTGCCCGGCTGGCGCGGGTTTCCGCTGGTCGCCGAGGTGGCGCGGTGCATCGGCGGACTGCCCGTGGTGCTCGTCGGCGACGGGGTCGCGATGACCGCGGCCGAGCACTGGCAGGGCGCGGCCCGCGGCCGGGCCAACGCGCTGTGCATGGTGGTCTCCACCGGCGTGGGCGGCGGACTCGTCCTCGGCGGCCGACTGCACCCCGGACCCACGGGCAACGCGGGTCATATCGGGCATATCAGCGTCGACCTGGACGGCGACCCCTGCGCCTGCGGCGGCCGCGGCTGCGTCGAACGGATCGCCAGCGGGCCGCACATCGCGCGCCGCGCGCTGGAGTCCGGCTGGCGGCCGGGGCCGGACGGCGACGCGAGCGCCGCCGGTGTCGCCGCGGCCGCCCGCGCCGGCGACCCCCTCGCCCTCGCCTCCTTCGCACGGGCGGCGCGGGCGCTCGCCGCGGGCATCGCGGCCACGGCGACGCTCGTCGAGATCGACGTGGCCGTGATAGGCGGCGGCGTGGCCGGTGCCGGGGACGTTCTCCTCGTCCCGCTGCGGGAGCGGCTGCGCGAGTACGCCGCGCTCTCGTTCACGGCGGGCATCGAGGTCGTGCCTGCTCGGCTGGGTGGCGACGCAGGCCTGGTGGGGGCCGCGGCCGCCGCCGCGGAGGCGCTGGGGCTGTGGGCAACTGCCGCGCCCTGAGCGCATGGTGTTGACCGTGCACCATGCCGCTCGTACACCTTTCCGTGGCAAGGTGTACCGGGCAGTACACAGGGGGCTACGGAAAAGGGGGAACCGTGATCGTCTGGCTGAACGGAGCGTTCGGAGCGGGGAAGACCAGCACGGCGCGCCGGCTGACCGAACTCATCCCCGGCAGCACCCTCTACGACCCCGAGGTGACCGGCGGGGCGCTGCGTCATCTGCTGCCGGCGCAGCGCATGGCGGAGGTGGCCGACTTCCAGGACCTGCCGGTCTGGCGCCGGATGGTGGTGGACACGGCGGCGGCGCTGCTCGCGGAGCTGGGCGGAGTGCTCGTCGTCCCCATGACGCTGCTGCGGCAGGCGTACCGGGACGAGATCTTCGGGGGTCTGGCCTCGCGGCGGATCCGGGTGCGGCATGTGCTGCTGGCGCCCGAGGAAACGATCCTGCGTTCGCGGATCGAGGGGCGGGTGGAGTTCGCGCACGACCCCGTGCGGAGCGAGGCCGTCCGGCAGTGGGCGCGGGAGCATCTCACCCCCTATCACGAGGCGTTGGGGTCCTGGCTGAAGGACGACGCCTTCGCCGTCGACAACAGCCGGCTGACGCCGTACGAGACCGCCGAGCGCGTCGCGCAGGCGGTGCGCAGCGGGGCCGCCGGGCCGTGCGAGATCGTGCAGACGCCGGAGCCCACGACCGAGACGCTGGCCGCGGGGGTGCTGCTGTTCGACGAGGACGACCGGGTGCTGCTGGTGGATCCCACGTACAAGCCGGGCTGGGAGTTCCCGGGCGGGGTCGTGGAGCCGGGGGAGCCGCCCGCGCGGGCCGGGATGCGGGAGGTGGCGGAGGAGATCGGGATCGAACTCGCCGCCGTGCCCCGGCTGTTGGTCGTCGACTGGGAGCCGCCGAAGCCGCCGGGGTACGGGGGTCTGCGCTTCCTCTTCGACGGCGGCCGGCTCACCGGGGCCGATGCGCGGCGGCTGTTGCTGCCGGGGTCGGAGCTGCGGGGGTGGCGGTTCGTGACGGAGGACGAGGCGATGTCCATGCTTCCGCCGGTGCGGCTGAGCCGCTTGCGGTGGGCCCTGCGGGCGCGGGAGCGGGGGAGGGCGCTCAATCTCGAGGCGGGAGTTCCCGTGGGGTGAGGGCGAAGGGAGCTGGGGCGGTAAGTCGGATCGTCCGAGTTCTTTCGCTTCTCTTGTAGGGGTTCCGGGCGGAGTGCTGCACTGAATCCCGGCCTCGTCGAGGGATGCTGCCCCATGTTCCCGTTCAGTGAGCAGACCGCAGTCGATATCGCGTCGTCCGAAGGTGTCAACTGCCGAGTGCTGCTCGGCAGATACAAATCCCTGTCGGCGCGGGGGAGAGCGGGGGGACGGCGTCATACGCGTCTGCTGACCCTGGTGCTTCCGCTGAAGGGGGCCTTTCCGTTCGTCCTCGGGGAAACGGCTCACCAGGTCCGGCCGGGGCAGGTGCTGCGCATCCTGCCGGATACGCCCTATCGCTTGGATACGTCCACCCTGCCCCGCGGTGAGCTGGCTTGGATGATGCTGGGGCCGGTGCCGCCCCCCGGGCGGGATTCTCTGCCCCGGGCCGTCGAGGTGCTGGCCGATTCCCGGGGGCCGGTGGTCTGGCGCGTCCCGGCGCAGGTGCAGGCGAGCTGGGAAGCGGCGTTCGGCCTGGTGAAGGACGCCCGCGACTGGATCGGCGAGAGCCTTCTGGCGCACGCTCTGGCGGAGTGCGTGTTTCTCCTCGTCCGCAGTTTCCATGCCGCCGACCGGACCGTTCCCGTCGCCTACAGCCGCAGAGTGGGCCGGGCGCTCGACTGGCTCGACGCGCACCTCGGCGAAAGCTGTACGGTCGCCGAACTGGCGCGGGCGGCCGGGCTGTCGGAACGCCAATTCCACGGAGTCTTCCGCTCGGAGACGGGCACGACGCCCCGGGATTTCGTACTGCGCCGCAAGATCGAGCATGCGCGGGCACTGCTCGAAAGCAACCCCGCATGCGATATCACGGCCGTGGCACACGCGCTCGGCTTCTCCTCGTCGCAGTACTTCGCGACGGTGTTCCGCCGCTACCAAGGGATGTCGCCCTCGCAGCTGCGCCACGGGACGTGCACGAGATAATCCGCTGCCGGAAATTGAACGCCACCGGCGTCGGCCGGGCCGTAGCGTCTCCACCGCATCGCAAGTCGGCCATGTCGGGGAATTTCCCCAAGTGCCGTGACTTGCCCGGGCGTCAAGCGTCTCAGCTGTTCTTTCGGCTGTTCCTTCAGCTGCTCCGCGCTTGCGCCGAGTGAAGGGAGACCACCGTGCATCCGCTCCGCAAAACCATGGCAGCCGTGTTCAGTGCGCTCGTGCTCGCCGTGCTCGGTCTGCTGCCCGCGGGAGTCACCCCGGCCACCGCGGCCGGCGCTGCCCACCACGCCCCGAACGACCCGCCCAGCCCCGCACCGTACTCCTCGCACCTCGTTCCCGGTGTCACCGGAAGTGCCGCGGCGAAGCTGCTGACACCTGCGCAGCGCGACGACTACATGAAGCAGCACTACGCCCACCTCAAGCAGAGCGCCTCGGCCTCGCCGGCTCCGGTGCACCAGTTCTGGGCGATCTATCCCTCGGGGACCGACACCCCCACCGCCACCGACGCCCACCACACGGTCACCCCGAGCCTGCGCACGTCCAACAGCGGTGACGTCGTCTACGCGCCGACCCTGTACCCGGCCGGCAACGCGTGCATCGAGAACACCACCGCCTATGAGAACAACACGGCCGTGATCTGGGCCTGGGACTGGTGCAACAGCTACACCGTCGGCAAGTACACGGCGATGGACGCGAACTTCCAGGCCACGTACACCAAGAACGGCTCCTACGAGGTGCAGATCAGCAAGACCAACGCGTCCACCAACCAGTGGACGATGTGGCTCTTCAACTACTCGACGAACAAGTGGGACAACTACTTCCAGTCCGCCGGCTACGACAAGAACAACGGTACGCAGTCCCCCAACGTCGGTGGCTGGGACGCCTTCGAGGTCTACTCCGCCAACAACCCCTCCACCAACCAGCCCTACATCTGCGCCGACACCGCCAACGACTCCTTCAGCGCCACCCAGATCTGGCAACTGGTGAACGGCAGCTGGAAGGCGCCGGACAGTTCCGACTCCGCAGCCGACGCCAACGGCGCCATCTTCGGCTGCACCCACCTGAACGCCAAGGTCACCACCGCCAACTCGGCCTGGACGGTCAGCAACCCCTGACCGTCCGACCGCCCGACCGTCCCCACGACAAGGCCCCGGCAGGGAGTTCCTGCCGGGGCCGAGTCGTTTCGATCGACGAGGGCGATCAGGCCTTGCTGCGCGCGTAGTTGACCAGGAACAGCGCCTCCGTCAGCGACAGCCGCTCCAGTTCTTCCGGCGACACGCTCTCGTTCACCGCGTGGATCTGGGCCTCCGGCTCGCTCAGGCCGATCAGGAGGATCTCCGTCTCCGGGTACAGCGAGGCCAGCGTGTTGCACAGGGGGATCGAGCCGCCCATGCCGGCGGTCTGCATCTCCTCGCCGGGGTACGCCACCTGCATCGCCTCGGCCATCGAGGCGTACGCGGGGCTCTCGGTGTCGGCCTGGAAGGGCTGGCCCTGGCCGACCCGCTCCACCGAGACGCGGGCGTCCCACGGGGCCGCCGACTCCAGGTGGGCGGTGAGCAGCTTCGTCGCCTCGGCCGCGTCCATGCCCGGGGGCACGCGCAGGCTGATCAGGGCGCGGGCGCCCGCGTGGACGGACGGGGTGGCGCCGACGACCGGCGGGCAGTCGATGCCGAGCACCGTGACCGCGGGACGGGCCCACAACCGGTCGGCCACCGTGCCGGAGCCGATCAGGGAGACGCCGTCCAGGACCTTCGCGTCCTTGCGGAAGTCCTCCTCCGGGTACTGCAGACCCTCCCAGACGCCGTCCGCCTCAAGACCGTCGACGGTCGTCGAACCGTCCTGCGCGCGCAGCGAGTCGAGGATGCGGATCAGGGCGGCCAGCGCGTCCGGGGCGGCACCGCCGAACATGCCGGAGTGCAGGTTGCCCTCCAGCGTGTCCACCTGGACCCGCACCAGCGTCATGCCGCGCAGCGTCGCCGTCACGGTCGGCAGGCCGAGCCGGAAGTTTCCGGCGTCGCCGATGACGATGGTGTCGGCGGTCAGCAGCTCGGGGTGCGCCTCGGCGTACCGCTCCAGGCCGCCGGTGCCCTGCTCCTCGGAGCCCTCGACGATCATCTTGACGGTGACCGGGATGCCGCCGTGCTCCTTGAGCGCCCGCAGCGCGGTCAGGTGCATGATGAAGCCGCCCTTGCAGTCCGCGGCGCCGCGCCCGTACCAGCGGCCGTCGCGCTCGGTCAGCTCGAACGGCGGGGAGATCCAGGCGGCCTCGTCCAGCGGCGGCTGCACGTCGTAGTGCGCGTAGAGCAGCACCGTGGGGGCGCCGGCCGGGCCGGGCAGGATGCCGTAGACGGACTGGGTGCCGTCGGGGGTGTCCAGCAGGGCAACGTCCTCGAAGCCCTCGGTGCGCAGGGCGCCGGCCACCCAGGCCGCGGCCGCCTCGCACTCGCTCTTCGGGAACTGCGCCTCGTCCGCGACCGACTTGAAGGCGACCAGTTCGGCCAGCTCGGCCTTGGCGCGCGGCTGCAGCGAGGCGACGGTCGTCGCGAGTGCGGCCGGGTCCGGTCGGTGGGTCGGGGACGTGTCCATGGACGCTCCTTGTGGGCGCGGTGTCGTGTGTCCGTGGGTTACGGGCGATCGTGACTGTGGTCCCGATCCTCGCACGACCGCCCCGGAGGTTCCCGCGGCGGGTGTCCTGGCCGGTGGGCCGTAGGATGCGGACCGTAGTCGTAGCCGGTGGTCGATGGGGAGCAGAACGCGGTGAGCAGCGACAGCGCAGCCCGGGAAGAGGGCCGGGACGAGTCCGGTACGCCCGGTACGGAGCCGGTGTGGGACGTCGTGGTGGTGGGCGGAGGCCCCGCCGGGGCCTCGGCCGCCCACGCCGCGGCCGCCGCGGGCCGCCGGGTGCTGCTGCTGGAGAGGTCCGAGCTGCCGCGGTACAAGACCTGCGGCGGCGGCATCATCGGCCCCTCGCGGGACGCCCTGCCGCCCGGCTTCCGGCTGCCGCTGCGGGACCGGATCCACGCCGTCACCTTCTCCCACAACGGCAGGATGGTCCGCACCCGCCGCTCCCGGCGGATGCTCTTCGGGCTCGTCAACCGGCCGGAGTTCGACGCCGGCCTGGTGGACGCCGCCCGGGCCGCGGGTGCCGAGGTGCGCACCGGGGTGGCCGTGTCCCGCGTCGAGCAGCACGGCCCGTCCGTGCCCGACCGCCGCACGGTGGCCGTCGTGCTCGGCGACGGCCGCACCCTGCTTGCCCGTGCCGTGGTCGGCGCGGACGGCAGCGCGGGCCGGATAGGGGCGCACGTCGGCGTGAAGCTCGCCCAGGTCGACCTCGGCCTGGAGGCGGAGATCCCGGTGCCGGCCTCCGTCGCCGAGGACTGGGCCGGCCGGGTGCTGATCGACTGGGGCCCGATTCCCGGCAGTTACGGCTGGGTGTTCCCCAAGGGCGACACCCTCACCGTCGGCGTGATCTCCGCCCGCGGCGAGGGCTCCGCCACCAAGCGCTACCTGGACGACTTCATCGGCCGCCTGGGCCTCGCGGGCTTCGAGCCGAGCATCTCCTCCGGCCACCTGACCCGCTGCCGGTCCGAGGACTCCCCGCTCTCCCGCGGCCGCGTCATCGTGTGCGGCGACGCGGCAGGCCTGCTGGAGCCGTGGACCCGCGAGGGCATCTCCTTCGCCCTGCGCTCCGGGCGCCTGGCGGGGGAGTGGGCCGTACGGATCGCCGAGGCGCAGGACGCCGTCGACGCCCGTCGGCAGGCGCTCAACTACGCCTTCGCCATCAAGGCCGGGCTCGGCGTGGAGATGGGCGTCGGCCGCCGCCTGCTGGCGCTCTTCGAGCGCAGGCCCGGGCTCTTCCACGCCGCGATCACCGGATTCCCGCCTGCGTGGCGCGCGTTCGCGCAGATCACGCGGGGGACCACGTCTCTGGCCGAGGTCGTGCGGGTGCATCCGCTGGCGCGGCGGGTGTTGTCGAGGATGGACCGGGGCTGACGGGCCGTACCGCCTGAGGCGGGGGTGCCGAGGTCGCCGGGGCCGGTCGGTGCCGGAGCGTGCGTCCCCGCCGCAAGGACGTCCTCCCGCACAGGAGTGTGGGGCGTGGCTCTCGTGGGCTCCCGTGGGCGGATCGGCGCATTGCCACTCGAACGTGTGGTTGGCAATCGTTTGTCGGACGGGCCCGTGTGCCTCTTCATAACGTCGGCCCATGGTTACTTCGCACCACGAGGCCTCGCACCGGATCTTCCAGGACCGTCCGAAGCTGCTCGCGCCCGTGTTCAAGATCCTGGGCCTGCCACCTCCCGAGAAGGCGACGGTCGAGGTGCTCACCGCGGATGCGACGGAGATCCGTCCGCTGGAGCGGCGGGTGGACAGCGTGTTGCGCATCGATCCGTCGGAGGGCGAGGGGTTCGTACTCGCCATCGAGGCGCAGGGGCGTCGGGATCCGGACAAGGAAGCGAGCTGGGCGTACTACTTGGCCTATTTGACGGCGAAGTACGAGCGTCCGGCGCTCCTGCTGGTGGTGTGCCACGACAAGGCCACCGCCGACTGGGCGGCCGGGCCGTTCGAGCTCGGCCCGGGCTACTGGGCTGCTCTGTCGGTGCATCCGCTGGTGGTGGGGCCGGGGAACGTCCCGGTGATCACCGACCCGGGGGAGGCTGCCGAGGACCTTACTCTGGCAGTATTCGCCGCCATGACACATAGCCGTGGCCGGAATGCTGGGGCAATACTGGAGGCGCTGGCGTGTGCACTGCGCACAGCCGACCCCGTGTCCTTCGCGTACTACTCGGAACTGCTGGAAGTCGGCCTGGCAGACGCCCAGGCGAGAGAAATCTGGAGGGATCTGATGGGTGTGGGCTCTTTCTTCCCCGGGCGTGGCACGCTCGTCGAGGAGAAGTACCTGGAAGGCGAGGCCGCGGGCAAGGTCGAGGAGCGCGCACGGTTGGTGTTGCGTGTGCTGGAGAAGCGAGGGATCTCCGTGCCGGATGAGGTGAGGGAACGCGTCACCGGATGTTCCGACCTGGATACCCTGGAGCGGTGGCTCGACAAGGCGTTCGTCGTGAGCACGGTCGAGTGGGTCTTCGCCGAGGGCAACTGCTGACTTTGCAGGCGCGGTGTCGTCAGGGGCGGCGTGCGGTTGCGGTGAGGCAGCCGTCGAACTCTTCGAGCGTCGCCCCGGGCTCTTCCACGCTGCGCTGACCGCATGCCTCCGGCACGGTTGGGTGTTCGGCTGCGGGTTTGTCAGGGCTGGTCGTGCACTTCCCTGTGCGTCTTAGGGCCTGTCCGATCGGTGCCGGACGTCGCACCTGTTTCTCGCGGCGCGGCGTCCGGGCTGTTGGCTACGGTTTCTGGAGCGTCAGGGTGACGGGGCCGCTCTCGCGGGTCAGTCCGCCGGGCTGGGCGCACTGCTTCATGTTCAGCTGGCCGGCGTCGAAGACGAACTCGGCAGAGTCGCCCTGGAACTCACCGGCCGTCACCTTGCCTGTGAAGGTGCTGAGCAGGCTGCCGCCGGTCGAGTTCGTGGCGGTCGTACCGCTGAACGCGCTGGTCCTGCCGTTGTTCCAGACGAGCGTAAAGGTGAGCGGGCCGGTGAAGAACGGCTTCAGGCAGGACAGGACGAGGTCGGTGTCGGCTATGGCCGGCTGGCTGCTGGTCAGTGTGCGGTCCGTGGAGACACAGTGGGGGAACGTGTCCACCGAGTGGTCGTGCACGAGCTGAGGCTTCAGCGTCAGACCGGGGGTGTAGTTCTCCTGGTCCGTGCCCGTGCAGTTGACGTCGACGGTGACGGCGTGGGCGGCGGTGGCCGGCCCTGCCAGGGGGATGGCCGCGGCGAGCAGCAGTGCCGCTGCTGCTGAGGCGGGTGCGGTTCTCCTGGTCTTCGGCGCACACATGGCAGACCCTTTCTGTCCGGTGCGGGGTGCGGTGACCCCGTCGAATACCGGCCATGGTCGGCCCGCCAGGCCCGCCGACGACATGCCCGTGCAGGGGCGCACAGGCGCCACCCAGGGCGCGCACGACACACCGGACACCTTCCGCCAGGCTCGGCGTGCCTGCGAGGTCGAGGGCCGCCCGACCCACCGGACAGGGCCTAGCTGTTGCAGCGGGCTGTCTCGATGGTCAGCCCGCTGCTCTGCATCGTGTCACGAGACTCGACGACTGTCCTCGACCGTCCAGCCGTTGCCCAGTTCACGGCGCAGAGCGTCCAGCGCGGTGTCCGCCTGCTGCCTGAACAGGGCCCATTGTTCCTCGGTCCACGGCGACGGGTCCGGCGGGTATTCCCAGTCGATGGACGACTGGTACCACTCGGACCCCGGACAGGGCCTACCGCTGGTGGTACCGCGACCCGCTGACCAAAATCCTCTTCCAGGGCACCTTCGGCAAGATAGGCATCAAGAACCTGCGGTGGATCAGCTTCGACCGCGTCGCCGACAAGTCCCCGGCCCAGCGGCGGCAGTTGCTCCGCGACACCGAGAAGCGATTCTCTGCCCTCGCCCCTACCCACTCTGCCGCAAGCCTTGAACGCATCCGATGGCTCGGCGCGCGCCGAGGGTGCCGATGCTGCGCGCTCACGTCCCGGCCTTCGCCGCCGCTGTCCCGCTTGCTCCCGCACGGAGATAACGCGGCACCCCGTCCGCGAGCGCGGCAATGGCAGCCCTGAACCGGTGGGCGAGGCGCGGTCGGAGCAGTCTCTCTGCTTCGCCGACGGGGAAGTACGCGAACTCCGACAGCTCGCCGTCGTCGAGGCGGATTCCAGCGGCCGCGTCGCTGTCGATCTCGCCACCGTCGAAAATGAACGCCAGTTGATCGTCCCATGGCCCGTGCGGCGCGACCCAGTCCACGACCAGCAAACCCTGGATCGTTGTTGTCAGGCAGAGTTCTTCCCTGAGCTCACGAGTCGCGGCGAGATCAGGTGCCTCATTGGCCTCGACCATGCCGCCGGGGAGATCCCACCCGGGTTTGTAAGTGGGTTTGACCAGCAAGAAATCACCGGCTGCATCATGCAGCAGCACATCAGCGGCGACGCGCTTGCGGGCCTGTTTGGCATTTCCTTCCGCCAAATACGCATTCCATGCAACAGGGTCTGATGGTGTCGGTTTCATGTCGGAGCGCCTTCACTGCGAGGCGGCATGAGGTCGGCGAGCAGCAGCGACCGTGTCCGCATGAAGTCGTCCAGACATGCCAGAAAATCCCTCACGGGCGGGTAGGACCGGTGGTCCGCCAGCCGATTCCTCAGGTTCGCCACATGGTTGGTGACTCGTACCGAGCTCAGCGACGGATCGGTGGTCAGCAGGTCTCGCCCGAACTGCACGACAGCGTCCATGTCGGCCCGGCAGACGTGGATGGTCACCAGCGTGATGCGGCTCAATGCGAGGGAACGTGCTCGGCCCTTCTCGCACAACTGGATTGCCTGTTCAGCATGTTCCAAAGCATCGTCGTACCTCCCTATGTCCCGCATGGCGAGGGCGGCTTCACTGGCCAGAGAGGCCGTGTCGAAGGGACTCACCCAAGAGTGTGCCGTGGTCGGCTGCTTGTCCAAGTCCTGGCACGCCTGGTCCAAGGCTCGTGAAGCTGTGGCCGGTTGGGCAGCTGCGGCAGCAGCTCTCGCCTTCATGGCGTGGAGCTTTGCGGTGAGCGAAGACGAGGAAGGTCCTCGGCTGGCAATGTCGAGGCCTGCGTGCGCCCAATGTACGGCCCTGGCTGGATCTCCTGTCTGGAGGGCAAGGTGGCTGCTGCTGGCCGCGATGTTGGCGGAGAGCAGCGTGTCTCCGGATGCCCGTGCGAGGGCCAGTGCGCGTGCGAAGTGCTTGTCCGCTAGCTCGTCACGGCCTGAGTCGTGAGCCATCCAACCGGCCATTTCCGCAAAGGCTCCTGCCGCCGCGAAGACCTGAGGTTCGCTGTTGGCATCGACCAGGCGTCGGGCAATGGTGTTGCTCAAATGGCGCGCGACGGCCTCGTACAGACGCCCTCCACCTGTTGCTCTGTCTGCGTCACGGAACGTGGTCATGGCTGTGAGGTCATCAGCGTCGGCCGGCCGCGGTGGTCTCGCGTCTTCGGGCGGGCTGAGTCGAGGCTCCCATGGTCGATTTGCAAGCCCGAGCAGGTGCCCCGGGATGCGAAAGCCGTCGGCGATCTGTTCAAAGATCGCCAGCTTCTCCACCCGCCTCTTCCCGTTCATGTAGTCGTAGAGTCGGCCTTGCGTGATTCCCGCTAGTCCGGCGATGAGGCGAGTGCTGAAGCCGCGGTGATTGAGCAAGCGGAATACCGTGCCCATGTCCCGGTTGGCGCACGCGTGCCTGAACTGTTCGTCGTCAAGTAGCCCAGCGGCGACGTGTTCACGGGGTGTCGACTGCTGCATCCTGACCCCTCTCCCCGGCTCAGGGCGACAGTACCTGCGACGGCGCACCTGACTCCATCCTGGCGTCACCTCAGGAGGTCACCCGCGCTCCGGTCGTGGTCGTTCAATGGAGCAACGGAGCTCACCTTGCCACGTGGGCTGTGCGGCATGGTCGAGATGAGGAGCAACGGGATGAACGGTCGGTCGGTGTCGATGACATATCGAGTGGGCTCCTGGGTGGTGGACAAGGGGCGGGGCAAGATCGGTCGGCTCATGGGACATGAAGGGCCGTACATCCAGCTGCGCCCGCCCGGTGGTGGCCGTGAGTGGGACGCACGGCCAGAGGCGCTGAGGCTGGCGACTGTCGAGGAGCGGAGACAAGCAGGCGTCAAGGAGGGGCGACATCAGGTCGGCGGACCTGGCGCCGCGCCGAACCGGGTGTCCGTGTGAGAGCCGGGGTTCGGCCGCTGCCGTCCTGGGCCTCCCCCGCGATCGGGAGGCGGCGCCCCCAAATCGATTTGGCACGGGCCTTGTTGAGGGCCCCGGACGGACAGGAACGGCAATGACACGAGTGTGGTCGCAACGCGTGAAGCCCGGAGACGTGATCGCCGTAGAGGGCGAGGAAAGGGAAGTGAAGGGCGTCCGCCAGGACTGGCGCTCGGGGACCATGGCGGTTGTGCTGACGTTCGAGGACGGCCCTCCCCTGCGGCTGGGCCCCGCGGATTCGGCCTGTCTGGGCGATCGCGTGCGAACTCCGCGACACCGAACGTGAACGCCCTCGACTGCAGCGCCCCTTGCAGCCGTCACCGGAGCATCCTCTATTCTCGTACGTAGTACGGAAATGAGGAGGGGAACCATGGCACCACGCACACACAACCCTGTGACGAGGCCCGCCTGGGTACCGCCTTCCGGGAAGCCGCCGCTGGCCTCGCGACTGATGAGGGCAACGTGGCGCCGCCTCCCGGCCGGGCGGTACGGCGTCGGGTGGGAGCCGGGGCTGGTGGTGCCGGCCGCCGGCGGGAGTCCGTTGGTCACCGACCACTACTTCCCGCGCGCGGACGGCGACTTCCCCACGCTCCTGGTGCGCTCGCCGTACGGCAGGGGAGTGCCGTGGTCCCCCATGTACGGCCTGCTCTTCGCCGAACAGGGCTTTCATGTGGTCCTGCAGAGCTGCCGCGGCACTGGCGGGTCAGGAGGTGAGTTCGTCCCGTGGCGCCACGAGGCCGCCGACGGGCAGGCCACGGTGTCCTGGCTGCGAGAGCAGCCCTGGTTCAACGGGACCCTGGGGACGGTCGGCCCCAGTTATCTGGGATACGTGCAGTGGGCCCTTGCACTGGATCCGCCGCCGGAGTTGAAGGCGATGGTGGTTCAGGTGGGGTTGCACGATCCCCATGCCTTCTTCCACGCGGGTGGTGTGCTTCATCTCGAGAACGCCCTCACCGTCGGCCTGGGCATGACGTATCAGCACCGGGGGATCGCGCCGTTGCTGAAGGCGAGCCTGCGTCTGCACAGGCGGCTGCGCAGCATCACCACCGCGCAGCCGCTGCGCGGCGCACACGTGTCCGCGCTCGGTGAAGTGCCCTGGCTGGACGACGTGATGACGCACCCGGACGCCAAAGATGCTTACTGGCGCGGCATATCAATGGCCGGGGCGGCGGACCGGCACAAGGTCCCCACGAGTCTGATCGGCGGGTGGCACGACGTGCTGCTCGACCAGACCCTCGAACAGTACGGCCGGTTGCGCCGGGCCGGATGCGAGGCCGCCCTGCTCGTCGGCCCCTGGACCCACCACTCCGCACTGCAGCAGGGGTGGCCCGAGGTGTTCGCCGAGAGCCTCGCCTGGCTGCGCGCGCACCTGTGCGGTGACCCCTCCGGCCTGCGCTCGACCGGGGTACGCGTACACGTCGGCGGCGAGGACGCCTGGCGGGACCTCGACACCTGGCCGCCGGCCCCGGACGTCACCTCGTGGTTCCCCACCCCCGACGGGCACCTCACCCGGCAGGCCCCCACCGACTCCGTACCCTTGCGGTCCTTCCGCTACGACCCCGCCGACCCCACCCCGTCCCTCGGCGGCCCGCTGCTCTCCCGCCATGCCGGTCCCCGGGACAACAGCGCCCTCGAAGTCCGGGACGACGTCCTCACGTTCACCGGACCTCCGCTGACCGAACCCGTGGACGTGCTCGGCCCGGTCTCCGCGCAGCTGAGCATCTCCACGGACACCGGTCATGCCGATGTCTTCACCCGCCTGTGCGACGTCGACGCACAAGGCCGCTCCGTCAACGTCTGTGACGGAGCGGGCCGGTTGAGGACGGCCGCGCAGGAGCCCTCGCAGGTCTCCGTGCCGATGAGCTCCACCGCCCACCGCTTTGCCGCCGGGCACCGCATCCGCTGGCAGATCAGCGCAGGCGCCCACCCGCGCTACGCCCGCAACCCCGGCACCGGAGAGTCGCCGGTCGACGCCACCGCCTTCGTGCCGGTGCGCATCACCCTTCACTCGGACTCCGCACTGATGCTCGGGAATTGATGCTCAGAATCTCAGAACAGGGCTTCGGGGCCGTCCGTCGCTCCGGCGGACCTCACGTCCGCCGTCGTCGGCGCGCCGGGCGTCGCCGCGGTGAGGTCCCAGCCTGCCAGCTGCCGGGCGTCGAGCAGCAGGAACCGCCCGTCCGCGGCGTCCAGATACACGTCCGGCCCGGCCACGGCGGCCACCCGGCCCGCCACCGTGCGGCCGGGGGCGAGCTCCACGGTGCCGGGGTCCGGGCGCAGCCGGTCCAGGTGGAACACGGTGTCGTGGTGCACCGGGGCGAAGTCCCGTACCGCGAGGGACTCCGGGAGGCCGGGCAGGTGGCACGCGCGGTCGTGCAGTTCCGCCAGTTCGGCCGTGCGCCGTCCCTGCGGCGGTACGGGGTGCCGGGCCGCGCGCTTGGCCGCGTACGGGAACCGGTCGGGTACGTCCAGTGCCGCGCCCAGCACCGACTCGGCGCGCCGAGCCGCCATCAGCGGGCCGCGGCCGAGCAACGCGTGGGAGAGCGCGGCCTGTTCGAGGAGCCGGGCGCCCTCGCGCTCGGCCGCCGTGATGCCGACCTTGATCAGGCCCGGGGCGAACCAGGCGAGGTAGACGTCGTACGGGCGGGGGTCGTCGGCGGCCGTGTCGGCCGCGACGGAGTGCGAGCGGTCCAGGCGGGCGCACTCGGGGCACTGCGCGGAGACGGCGCCCGGCGGGACGAGGGCCTCCGTCGGGCACGGGGTGTGGCGGCCGGCGCGGCGCACGCCGATGCAGTGGCGGGCGGGGCCGGTGGTGAAGGCGAGGTGTTTTTCCGGCGGGATAGGGGAGAGGCGGTCGCCGTGGACGGGGTGGTGCCAGGTGAGGGCGGGGCCCTCGGCCGGGGACCAGCGGAGGCCGGTGCAGCGCCAGTCGGTGTGCATGGGGTGCATTCTCCCGGTCCTGTTCACCGGTCCTGTCTACTGGACGACCCGTCGTGCCCCGTACGCCAGCCCCGCCGCCGTCGCGGCCAGCGCCGCGACCGTCGTCAACGCCACGGGCAGGGTGTACGCCTCCGCCAGGAAGCCGATCGCCGGCGGGCCCAGCAGCATGCCGCCGTAGCCGAACGTCGAGGCCGCGGCCACGCCGCTCGGGCCCGCCAGCTCCCCGGCGCGGCCCACCGCGACCGGGAAGACGTTGGCCAGGCCCAGGCCCGTCACCGCGAAGCCGGCCAGCGCGGCCCACACCGTCGGGGCCAGCGCGCCCAGCAGCATCCCCGCTGCCGCCGTCGCCCCGCCCGCGACCAGCACGCGCGTCTGGCCGAGCCGTGCGAGCAGCGAGCTGCCCGCGAGCCGGCCCACGGTCATGGCCAGGGCGAAGACGGAGTAGCCCACGGCCGCCACGCCCGCCGGGGCGGCGAGGTCCTGCTGCAGGTGCAGGGCGCTCCAGTCCGCGAGGGCGCCCTCCCCGTACGCCGTGCACAGGGCGATCACCCCGAAGAGGGCGACCAGCCGCCCGGCGGGGCGGGAGCTCCGGGCGGCGGCCGCCGCGGGCCGCTCCCGCTCCGGTACCGGGTGCGCGAGCAGCCCGCGGCCCGCCGCGGCGCTGACGGCCAGGCCGAGCGCGGTCAACAGCAGCAGGTGCGCCGTCACCGGCACCTGCCCGGCGACCAGGCCGCCGAGCCCCGCCCCGAGCATCCCCCCGACGCTGAACGCGGCGTGGAAGCTCGGCATCACGGGCCTGCGCAGTGCCGTCACGAGATCGACGGCCGCGCTGTTCATGGCGACGTTGAGCCCGCCGTAGGCGGCGCCGAAGACCAGCAGCACCAGGCCGAGGGCGAGCGCCGAACCGGCCAGCGGCGGCAGGGCGATGCCCAGCGACATCAGGACCGCCGAGGCGACCGTCACCGGGTGGCTGCCGAAGCGCCGGCACAGCCGGCCTGTGATCATCATGGTGGCGACCGCACCCGCCGACACGCCCAGCAGGGCCAGTCCGAGGGTTCCGGCGGAGGCCCCGGTGCGTTCCTTGATCGCGGGGATGCGGACCACCCAGCCGGCGAAGAGGAAGCCGTCGAGGGCGAAGAAGACGGTCAGTCGGGCGCGGAGGATACGGAGTGCCGGTGCGTCCGGGGCTCGGTGCGTCCCCGGAAAAACGGCCGTCCGTATTTTGTTCAGCGTCGGCACAAAGTCAGAATAGAGGCGTGACCCAGACTCGGACAACACGTTTGGAGCGGGGCCGCGGCGCCCTCGGCCCCGCCCTGGAGCTCGTGCACACCGGCCGTGCCCCCACGCGCGCCGTCCTCACCGCCGAACTCGGCGTGACCCGGGCGACCGCCGGGGCCGTGGCCGCCGAGCTGGAGGCGCTCGGCCTGATCCAGGTCGACGCCCGCCCGGCGGCCGCCGCCGGCTCCCAGGGCCGCCCGTCGCACCGCCTGTCCGTCGCGCCGAACGGCCCCGTCGTCCTCGCCGCGCAGATCCACGCGGACGGCTTCCGCGCCTCGCTCGTCGGACTCGGCGGCCGGACGGTCGCCACGGCACCGGGCTGCATGACGGTGCCCGCCGACCCCTCCCACATCATCGACGCCGTCGTGGCCGCGGGCGCCGGGCTGCTGCGCGAGACCGGGCGCCGCTGCCTGGGCGCGGGGCTCGCCGTGCCCTCGGCCGTCGCCGAGCCGGACGGCACCGCCCTCAACCCGCTGCACCTCTCCTGGCCCGTGGGCGCGCCCGTGCGCGAGCTGTTCACCGAGGCCCTCGCCAAGTCCGGGATCACCGGGCCCGGCGGCGCCCCGCTCGCCGGGGTCGCGGGCAACGACATCAACCTCGCCGCCCTCGCCGAGTACCGGCACGGTGCGGGCCGGGGCTCCCGGCACCTGCTGTGCGTGGCCACGGGGCACCGCGGCGTGGGCGGGGCGCTCGTCCTCGACGGCCGCCTGCACAGCGGCAGTTCGGGCCTCGCCCTGGAGGTCGGCCACCTCACCGTCAACCCCGCGGGCCTGCCCTGCCACTGCGGCAGCCGCGGCTGCCTCGACGTCGAGGCCGACCCGCTGGCCTTCGTCACCGCGGCGGGGCGGGAGCCGGGCCCCGCGGTGTCGCTGCTGCAGCAGTCCCGGGACCTGATCCGCTCCGAGTACGCGGACCCGGCCGTGCGCACCGCGGTCGAGCTGCTCGTCGACCGGCTCGGGCTCGGGCTCGCGGGCCTGGTCAACATCCTCAACCCGGACCGGGTGCTGCTGGGCGGTCTGCACCGCGAGCTGCTGGAGGCCGACCCCGAGCGGCTGCGGGCCGTGGTCGCCGACCGCAGCCTGTGGGGGCGGAGCGGGAGCGTGCCGATTCTCGCGTGCACGCTCGACCACGGCAGTCTCATCGGTGCGGCCGAGGCGGCGTGGCAGCCGGTGCTGGACGATCCGTTGGCGGTGCTGGGGTAGCCCACGGGGGCGGTGCGTGTTCGGGTGCGGGGCCGTTGTGACTTGTCGCGCCCACGCGGCGGAGCCGCTGGGGGTACCTCCCAGCGGTAGCTGGGGGAGTGGCTGACCCGCGCCCCTACGGGGCGCGGGTCAATGCCGGTTCGTTCAGGGTCGGCAACTGCTCCAAAGCCACGGCGGTCTCCAGAATCGGCACCGGCAGCGTGAACCACACGACCTTGCCGCCGTCCTGGCGTTCCCGTACGCCCCAGCTCTCGCTCACCGCCGCCACCAGGGCCAGACCGCGTCCGTGCGTGGTCAGTCCGTCCGTGTCCGGGACCTTGATGCACGGCAGCCGCGGATCGTGGTCGCGCACCGAGACCGTGAGCCGCTCCGGCACCAGGTCGATCTCGACCGTGCAGCGCTTGTCCGGCTGCGCGTGCAGGTGCACGTTGGTCAGCAGCTCGGTCACCCCGAGCGCCGCGGAATCGATGAGCGGATCGAGATGCCAGTAGCGAAGCTGCGCAGATACGATTCTGCGGACCTGGCGGATCCGCGGGGGGAGAGCCTGGAGTTCAACGGTGCAGTGCTTGTTCACTCGGCTGATCACGGCTGCGACTCCCTGAAGAAGTAGGGCTAGCCTGATGCAGAAGTGCGCTGTCGATACGGGCTGTCGATGTGCGCAGGACTCTCGGTGATACCGGTACGCAACAAGCGTCGGTGCTCATGGCCGAGTGCGCAACTCGTGCGCCCGTCAGGTGCCCTCGTGCGCCGCCCGCACTGCCGCCAGGAAGCGGTCGACCGCGGCGTCCGCCGCATCGCCGGGGTCCGCGTCGCGCCGGCCCAGCGTGAGCACGTACCGGGTGCCGTTGACGGTCGCCCGGGCCCGGTCCCGCGAGGCGAACCACGGCTTGCTCGCGTGGACCGAGACCACCGGCGCGCTGTCGATCTCCCGGCCGTAGCTGGTCAGCAGTTCCAGCCTGCCGTCACGGATCTTCACCTGGCCGGCCCGGGTGAGCGACCTGCGGGCGCACTCGATCCCCACCCCCGTCGCAGTGAACTCCGGTTCTGCCACGGCACACCGCCTCTCCGGCCGGAAGGTTCTCCGTCCGCAGTCTGCCCGTGCGGAGGCCCGGGCACCAGTACCCCTTTATGTTGGTCGTGGGGGTCGTCGTCAGGAGCCCGGCGTGAACAGCACACAGCAGTCCGGGGGCCCCGTGCCCACCGTCGACGTGGACCGCAGCGACCCGGCCTACCGCACCTGGCTCAAGGAGGCCGTCCACAAGGTGCAGGCCGACGGCAACCGCTCGGCCGACACACACCTGTTGCGCTTCCCGATCCCAGAGGAGTGGGGCGTCGACCTCTACCTCAAGGACGAGTCCACCCATCCCACCGGAAGCCTCAAGCACCGCCTTGCCCGTTCGCTGTTCCTCTACGGGCTGTGCAACGGCTGGATCCGCCCCGAGTTCCCCGTCATCGAGGCCTCCAGCGGCTCCACCGCCGTCTCCGAGGCGTACTTCGCCCAGCTGATCGGCGTGCCCTTCGTCGCGGTCATGCCGCGTACGACCAGCCGCGAGAAGTGCCGGCTCATCGAATTCCACGGCGGGAGCTGCCACTTCGTGGACGACCCCCGTGCGATGTACACCGAGGCGGTCGCCCTCGCCGAACGGACCGGCGGCCACTACATCGACCAGTTCACCTACGCCGAACGGGCGACCGACTGGCGGGGCAACAACAACATCGCCGAGTCCGTCTACAGCCAGCTGCGCGACGAGCGCTTCCCCGAGCCCGTCTGGATCGTCGCGACCGCCGGCACCGGGGGCACCTCCGCGACGCTCGGCCGGTACGTGCGCTACCTGCAGTACGACACCCGCATCTGCGTCGCCGACCCCGAGAACTCCTGCTTCTTCGACGGCTGGCGCGACCACGACCCGGGGGCGACCAGCGAGCGGGGCTCGCGCATCGAGGGCATCGGGCGGCCCCGGATGGAGCCCAGCTTCCTGCCGAGCGTGATCGACCGCATGATGAAGGTCCCGGACGCCGCGAGCGTCGCGGCCGTGCGCGCCCTGGACCGGGCCGTCGGGCGCAAGGCGGGCGGCTCGACGGGCACCGGGCTGTGGAGCGCCCTCAAGATCGTTGCGGAGATGGCCGGCGAGGGGCACCGCGGCAGCATCGTCACGCTCATCTGCGACCCCGGCGAGCGCTACCTCGACAAGTACTACTCCGACGCCTGGCTCGCCCAACAGGGCCTGGACATCACGCCCTACGCCCTGGCCATCAGCACCTTCCTGGCGACCGGCCGCTGGCCCTGATGCCAGGGCAGGGTCAGCCCGCCGCGAGCCGCCGGTCCAGGGTGCGGACCGACCGGCGGAACTCCCGTGCCACGCCCGGCCGGACGAGCCGCAGCAGCGGGCCCGCGAGCGGGGCCGCGTCCAGGGCGACCGTCCACGTGACGACCGTCCCCGCGCCCGCCGGGACCAGGAGCCACTCCTCCAACAGGGCCCGTACACCGGGGGCGTTCGTCAGGTCGACCCGGTAGGCGTACCGCTTCGGCTCGTCCGCGGTCGTGATCGTCTCCCGGAAGCGGAGCCCTCCCCGCAGCCGGATCTCGCGGCCGCCGAGGCCCTCCGCCTCCAGCGGCCGGGCCAGTGTCACCGCACCGAACCACCGCGGCCAGGCCTCCACTTCGTCGGCCAGCGCGCGGTACACCGCTTCCGGCGGGGCCGCCATCCGGGCCGCGAACGCGAAGCGCAGCGGCGCGGTCCCGGCGAAGGCGGGCCCCACGGGGCGGAGCTTTCTGAGCGGCATCCCGGCACCCCCGGACATCGGCGGATCGCGTGGTCGCGGAAACCTTAGGCGCTCCGCTGGAAGTGCGGTACTGCGGCTGCGGGTGGTCCGTGGCTGGTCGCGCAGTTCCTCGCGCCCCTTTGCGGGGCTTACGGGGCCCGGAAATCCGCTCAGGGCGTCTCGGACGGTCCCGCCACCACCAGTTCCGGCAGTCGTTCCGCGATCTCCGAGCGGGCCTCCGCCGGCAGTCCCGCATCCGTCACCAGGGCATCGACCTCGTCGAGCGAGGCGAACGAACTCAGACCCACCGTCCCCCACTTGGTGTGGTCGGCCAGCACCACGACCCGGCGCGCGGAGCGCACGAAGTGCCGGTTCGTCTCCGCCTCCGCGAGGTTGGGCGTCGAGAGGCCGGCCGTCACGGATATGCCGTGCACCCCGATGAACAGCACGTCGAAGTGGAGCGAGCGGATGGCCGCGTCCGCGACCGGGCCCACCAGGGTGTCCGACGGGGTCCGCACCCCGCCCGTGAGCACCACCGTCGCCGCGCCCGGGCGGGCCGCCGGGCCGGAGGCCGTCATGGTGCGCTGCGTGCTGTGGAAGACGTCGGCGACCCGCACCGAGTTGGTGACCACCGTCAGGTCCGGAATGTCCACCAGCTGCTGCGCCAGGGCGTAGGCCGTCGTGCCGCCCGCCAGCGCGATCGCGCTGCCGCGCGGGGCCATCTTCGCGGCCTCCCGCGCGATGCTTTCCTTGGCGCTCAGCTCCAGGACCGCCTTCGCCTCGAAGCCGGGCTCGTGCGAGGTGGGCTCGGCGACCGGCACGGCGCCGCCGTGCACCTTCTCCACGACGCCCTGGCGGGCGAGGGCGTCCAGGTCGCGGCGGACCGTCATGTCCGAGACGTTGAGCCTCCGCGTCAGCTCGTTGACCCGCACCCCGCCGCGCCGCCTGACCTCGTCGAGGATCAGGGCGCGCCGTTGCTCCGCCAGGAGATTCTGGTTGTCGTCCACCCGGCCGTCCCTTTCCGTCACCGCTCGCCCTGCGGGCTGCATTGTCCCACGTAAGGGTTGCTGCGGGTCCGGCACCGCCGGTACGGCTCACGGCAACGCCGGCAGGTCCTCCGCGACCAGCAGGGTGAGGTCCTCCGTGCTCGGGGAGGGCAGCCGCGCCACGCGGCCCGCGTGGTGCTCGACCATCGCCTCGAAGGTCTGGCGCGCCGTGCGGCCGTTGCCGAAGGCGGGGCCCCGGGGGACGGCCGTGAAGTAGGCGAGCAGGGCCTCGGACGCCCGCTCGCCGAGGCGGTACTCGTGCTCGTCCGCCTGCTGCTGCACGATGCGCAGCAGTTCGTCCGGCGCGTAGTCCCCGAACGTGATCGTGCGCGAAAAGCGCGACGCCACACCGGGGTTGACCGTCAGGAAGCGCTGCATCTCGGCCGTGTAGCCGGCGACGATCACCACGACCTCGTCGCGGTGGTCCTCCATGAGCTTCACCAGCGTGTCGATGGCCTCGCGGCCGAAGTCCCGCCCCCCGTCCTCGGGGCAGAGCGCATACGCCTCGTCGATGAAGAGCACCCCGCCGCGCGCCCGGTCGAACACCTCCTGGGTGCGCAGGGCGGTCGAGCCGATGTGCTCGCCCACCAGGTCCACCCGGGAGACCTCCACCAGGTGCCCGCGCTCCAGCACCCCCAACGCCGCCAGGATCTCGCCGTACAGCCGCGCCACCGTCGTCTTGCCGGTGCCGGGCGAGCCCGTGAAGACCAGATGGCGCCGGACGGAGGCCGCCTTGAGCCCCGCCTGCTGCCTGCGGCGCCCGACCTCGATCATGTCGATCAGGGCGCGCACTTCGCGCTTGACGCTGTCCAGGCCCACCAGCGTGTCGAGTTCGCGGAGCACCGTCGACGACGAACGCGCGGACACCGCAACGGAGTCGGAGACGCGCTGCTCCGGGATCGGCGGGACGAGCGGCCGGTGCGCCGTCTCCACGGCGCGCACCACGGGGGCCGCCGGCTCGTCGCTCGTGCACCCCTCGCTGACCGGGCCGCCCTCGGCGAACTCGTAGCCGCCGCGCGCGCACCGCTCCGCGCGGCAGTCCGTGAGCGTCGTCCGGCAGCCGTCGATGACGTGGAAGCCGTAGCCGCTGCTGCCGGTCACCCGGCAGCCGTGGAAGGTACCCCGGCCCTCCGCGGACACGTAGAAGCCCGCCTCCGCCGGTGAACTCACCGTGCAGCGCTCGACGACCGGGTCCGCACCCTGGGTGACGATCACGCCGGTCGACGTCGCGTCCAGGGTGCAGCCGGTCAGCTTGCCGCCGCTGTCGTGACCGCGGAACCAGACCCCGGTGGTGGCCTCGCGGACCCGGCAGTCGTCCAGCAGGGCCGTCGCCCCGCCGCTCACCGACACCGCGGTGCCCCGCACCCGGGACAGGTCGCTGCCGGAGACCTCCACGCGCGAGCCGCGGTCGAGGACGAACAGCGCGTCCGGCACGTCGTGCAGGCGGCACGCGTCGAGGACGGCGCCGGCGCCGTCGCTCACCCACACCGCCGGGTAGTCGCCGGTGCTGTCGTGGATCTCGCACTGGCCCGCCTCGACCCGGGTGCCCGGGTCCCAGACGGACAGGCCGTTGCGCCCGAACCGGCGCACCGTCGAGCGCTGCATCGTCAGCACCGAACGCGCCCGCACGTCCACCGCGTTCTCGGGGACGTCGTGGATGTCGCAGTCGGCCAGGGCGAGGACCGCGTCGGTGTCCAGCGACACCCCGTCGCCGCACGTGCGGTGCACCCGGCAGTCCGTCAGCCGCCCGGTGGCGCGCGAAGTGACCTGTACGCCCGTGCCCTTGATCTCGTAGACCTCGCAGCCGGCCGCCTCCAGCGTGCTGCCCTCGCCGGTCAGCGACAGCCCCGCGCCCCGGGCGTGGTGCACCCGGCAGCGCTCCAGGCGGGGGGCGGCCCCGCCGCGCACGGAGACGCCCGCCTGGCCCGCGGCGACCACCTCGCAGTCCTCGAAGACCCCGCCCGCGCCGTCCAGCACGCTGATGCCCACGCCCCCGGGGTTGTCGACGGTGCAGGCGCGCACGGTCGGCCGGGCGCCCCCGCGCACCTCGATGCCCGCGGCCGAGCGCGTCGCCACCCGCAGACCCTCCAACTCCGGTGCGCCGCCCTCCACCAGGAGCGCCGGCTGCGCGGCGTCGTGGCCCTCGATGTGCAGGTCGACCAGCCGGGCGGAGGCGCGCACGGTGACGGCGACGCCCTCGGTCGGCGCGATCCGCACCGCACCGGGCGCGCCCTCGGCACCCCGCAGGGTGACGGCCCGCGAGACCACCAGGTTCTCCCGGTAGGTGCCCGGGGAGAGGGACAGCACGTCCCCGTCGGCGGCCGCGTCCAGGGCCGATGAGAGGGAGTCGTACTCTCCCGTGCGACGTCGCCAGCGCGACGTGCCGGTGTGCGTCACCTGGACCGAGCCCTGTGCCATGGTGCTGCTGTGCCCCCACCTCGTGCATGCGTCCACCCGGGACGGATGAGTACCGGCCGCACCACCGTAGCGCGCGCGGCGCTTGAAGAGGTGTCCTGTCAGCTTCCTGCGCCCGCCCGCCCCCAGGTGTGCCCGGCCTGCCGCCACTCCCTGTCCCACTGCGCGTACCGCCGGTGCACCAGGCGCCATACGACCACCCGGCGCACGCCCTCCACCAGCCCCGCCGCGCCCGCCGCCGCCGCGGCGCCGGCGAGCACCGCGTGCACGGCGGCCGTCGCCCGGTCCATGGGGCGCCCGGCGATCCGGCCCTCGTCGTCCGTCCACAGCGGGAACCGCTCCTGCGGGCCCGGCGCCTGGTGCAGCGCCACCAGGCCGGTGTGCTCGACGCCGCCGGGATCGTGCCAGCGGGCCAGGAACCGGCCGTACCCCTCGCGCCCGGTGGTCGACTCGTGGTCGGGCTCCGCCGCCGTGCCCGTCACCACGCGCACCACTTCGGCGCTCACCAGGTGCCGGTGCTGCTGCTGTTCACGGACCGCCTCCCGCAGGGCGCCGTGGGCGAACGAACCCACCGTCCAGCCCGCCGCCGTCCCGAGCGCCAGCATCAGCAGCACCGCCGCCACGCCCGCCCAGGCTTCGAGGACATCGCTCCGGCGGCGCAGAGGATTGCGCCGCCACCGCCATACGAACCGCATTGCGCGCACAGTGCCCACCCCCTCACGCGTCCGTAAATACCTCACCGGGGACGGCGCATGCGGAGGAAGACGGCGGAGAGACCAAAATCACCCTCCCTGGATGCTTGCCCATGCGGCGCGTTGACGTGCGGCCGTGCGCACGGCCTGTGCGGGCGGCCTCAGTCGAGGACCTCGAAGGGGTCGCCGACGCGCAGCACTCCGGTGTGCTCGGGTATCAGGTTCTGCCCGAACACCAGCCGCTCGCCGATCCGGTGGTGCCGGGCGAGCGTGCGCAGCGGCTCCTTGCCGCGCCCGGCCGTGGCCTGGTCGGTGGTGGTGATGACGCAGCGGCCGCTGGGCTTGACGACGCGGAAGGTCATCTCGCCGATCCTGATCCTGCGCCAGTCGTCCTCGGCCCAGGGCGCGGTGTGGTCGACGACGACGTTCGGCCGGAAGCGGTTCATCGGCAGCGGGCCCTCGGCGGCGATGCCGTCCTGGGCGATGAGCGCGTTGAGCGCGTGCAGCGATCCGGTGGTCGTCACCAGCAGCGGATAGCCGTCCGCGAAGCTCACGGTGTCGCCCGGGCGCCCGTAGTCGGGATCGACCGGACGCCGGACGGCCGGGTCGTCCATGTGCACCAGCTGCGCCTCGGTCCCCAGGAAGGCGCTCACCCAGGCTGCGGCCGCGTCCCCCGCGCGCACCGCCTCCACCTTGTCCCGGAACACCGTCACGGGAATCGTGCCGCCCTGCTCCGCCGGCACAGGCACGGCCACGTCGAGCGGCTCCGCGCCCGGGGCGGTGAGCCGGACCCCGCCGCCCGGCAGCGGCTGCGCCGAGGCCAACGCGAGCCGCGGGAGCTGTCGTTGGGTGATGAACCGGCCGTCGGGCTCGGTCACCAGCCACCTCCGGTCCCCGGCGAGCCCCCACGGTTCCACGGTCGCTTCCCCCGGCGAGCAGCCCGCCATCGACTTGACCGGATAGACGTGGACCGAACTCAGTACAGGTGTGGGCATACCGCCAGTCTGCCAGCCGGGTCCGGCAGTTGAACTGCCGGACCGAATGCGGCGGCGGAGTCCGTCAGTAGCCACCCTGCTGCGGGTACTGCCGGTTGTACGGGTCCTCGTACGACGCCGGGGCGGGGCGCGGCGCGACGGGACGCATCGCGTCGTAGCCCGCGGGGGCCGCGGCCGGGCCCGGGTAGCCGCGCGGCGCGGAGGCCTGCGGCGGGATGTACGGAGCGGCCGCCTGCTGGAGGCCCATCGGCTGCACGGGGCCGGGCTGCGGCGCCGGTGCGGCGTACTGCGGGGCCTGGGCCGCGGACGGCCCGGAGGGCAGAGCGGGCAGCGCCGGCAGATTGCTGTTGCTGCTGAAGTCGTACGGCGACGACACGCGGATGGGCGCGATCTGCGGGGTGCCCCGCTCGGCGACGAGGCTGTCGTAGATGGGGGTGTCCTTGAACGACGACGTGGCGTAGTAGCCGCCACCGTAGGCACTGCGGGGGGAGGTCATAGCGCATAAGTTAAGCCCATGGTGCTCCGGTTGGGGAGACGGGTATGGGGGTTCCTTCACAAGGCCGGAGCAGGTGCGGCTCCCCAACCCGAGCGAACCTGGGAAAAACGGTCGTCAAGGTACGTAGGAATCGTGTAAAAGCCGACCGTTCCTTCAGTTCCTACAGTTCCTCTCAGGGTTTCTTCAGGGGGTGGGGTCGACGATGGGCATGCTCAAGGGCGCCAATGCACCGATATCCGCGCGGGCGGTGCGCGTCGAGGTGGTCCGGGGCGCCGGGCCGGGTGCACCCGAGGCCGAGGCCGGCGCACTGCTGCTGGCCGAGGGCCGGGTCCGCTCCGGTGCGGACGCCGTCTCCCGCAGCCGGCCGGTGCACCCCTCCGGCGCCGTGCGGCACGAGGGCAGGCACTCCGCCGACGGCACCGTCACCGACACCCTCGCCGTCGACCTCGGCGCACTCGAGCCCGCCGTCGAACGCGTCCTGCTCACGGCCGCCGCCGACGGCGGGGACTTCGGCCGGGTACCGGGCCTGCACATCCGCGTCCTGGACGCGGCCGACGGCGGCGAACTCGCCCGCTACGACAGCCGGGACGCCACCGTCGAGACCGTCCTCGTCCTCGGCGAGCTCTACCGGCGGCACGGCGGCTGGCGGTTCCGGGCGGTCGGCCAGGGCTACGCCGACGGCCCGGCGGGCCTGGCCGCGGCCTACGGCGCAGCCGCCGACGGGCCCGCCGCCCCCGCACCGCAGCCCGCCCGCCCCGCCCGGGTCACGCTGACCAAACAGGCCCCGGCCGTCTCGCTCGCCAAACAGGGCGGCACCTCCGGCACCCTGCGTGTCAACCTCAACTGGCAGATGCGCCAGGAGACCCGGGGCCGGCTCGCCCGCCTCGGCCGGGCCCTCGCGGCCCCCTCCGCCGGCGTGGACCTCGACCTGGGGGCCCTGTACGAACTCGCCGACGGCACCAAGGGCGTGATCCAGGCGCTCGGCAACTCCTTCGGCTCCCTGCACCGGCCGCCCTGGATCCACCTCGACGGCGACGACCGGACCGGCGCCGCCGCGGACGGCGAGAACCTCTCGGTCAACCTCGACCACGCCGCCGCCTTCCGGCGCATCCTCGTCTTCGTGACGATCTACGAAGGAGCCGCATCCTTCTCCGGCCTCCACGCCACCGTCACCCTCCGGCCGCAGCAGGGCGCGCCCGTCGACTTCGCCCTGGACGAGTGCACCGTGCCGTCCACCGTCTGCGCCCTCGCCCTGCTCACCCACGACGGAAGCGGCCTCGTCGTCCGCCGCGAGGCCCGCTACCTGGTGCCGGACCGCGGCGTCAGCCCGCAGCGCACCCTCGACCGCGCCTATGGCTGGGGCCTGCAGTGGACGCCCGGCCGCAAGTGAGGCCGTGCGGTGGGCGACGGGGCGGGTCCGGCGGATCTTCGCGTCCCGTCAGGGGCGCGGGGAACTGCGCGACCAGCCCCCACCGGCCCGCAGCCGATGCACCACCCCGGAGGTCCGGGGCGCAGCCCCGATCACCTCGACTGCGGGTGCGTCGTGGTCGCTCGCGCAGTTCCCCGCGCCCCTGACGGGGCGCTACGGCGCGGCCTCCGGGCGGGCGTAGGTCCGCCCCTTCCACGCCGCGCCCCGGCCCCGGTAATGCTGCACCGCCGAGTCCACCGTCATCAGCAGGTACAGCAGCGCCGTGAACGGCAGCAGCGGTGCGAGCCACAGCGGCTGCCGGTAGTAGCGCAGCATCGGCAGGTACGTCCCCGTCATCACCGCCCACGCGGCCGCCCCGGCGACGAGCAGGACGACGCCGCCGGTCACCGCCCCCGCGACCACCGCCACGGGCGGCACGAGGTAGACCGCCGCCAGCCCCGCGACCGTCCCGGCCAGCAGCAGCGGGCTGTGCCGCAGCTGCGCGTAGGCGCTGCGCGAGACCATCCGCCACAGCTGCGCCGGCTGCGGGTACGGGCGCACGCTGTCCACTCGGTCGGCCAGCCCCAGCCAGATCCGTCCGCCGGACCGCTGCACCGCCCGCGACAGCGCCACGTCGTCGATCACCGCCTGCCGGATGCACTCCGGCACCCCGGCCCGCTCGGCCGCCTCGCACCGCAGCAGCACGCACCCGCCCGCCGCGGCGGCCGTGCGGGCGCCCGGCCTGTTGACCCGGCGGAAGGGGTAGAGCTGGGCGAAGAAGTAGACGAAGGCCGGCACGATCAGGCGCTCCCAGACGGTCGCCACGCGCAGCCGGGCCATCTGCGACACCAGGTCCAGCCCGCCCGACGAGGCCGCCGCCACCAACTCCCGCAGGCTGTCCGGGGCGTGCGCGATGTCCGCGTCCGTCAGCAGCAGGTACGCGGCGTCCGTCCGCGCCCGGGCCAGCGCCATGCCGTGCCGCACCGCCCACAGCTTGCCCGTCCAGCCCGGCCCGGGCTCCCCGGGCGCGTCCACGGTCAGCGGCAGCCCGCCGTGCGCGTCCGCCAGGGCGCGGGCCAGCTCGCCGGTGCCGTCCGTGCTGCCGTCGTCGACCAGGAAGATCTCCGCCCGGCCCGGATAGTCCTGCGCGAGCAGGGACGGCAGGCTCGACGACAGCACCTCCGCCTCGTCCCGGGCCGGCACGACGACGGCCACGGACGGCCACTGCGCGGGCGGCGTCCGCGGCGGCAGCCGGACGTCGGTGCGCCAGAAGAAGCCCTGCGCCAGCAGCAGCCAGAGCCATGCGGCCAGGGAACCCACGGTGATCCACATCAGCACGCCCACCCGCCGCAGTCTGCCGCACCCGGACCGCACGCGCGGGACGGTCCGCAGGACGCATCGATTAAAGTGACCGGGTGAAGATCGCGCTCATGGACTCCGGAAATGGCCTGCTGGCGGCGGCCGCCGCCGTGCACCGGATGCGGCCCGACGCCGATCTGGTGCTCTCCGCCGCCCCCGAGACGATGCCCTGGGGCCCCCGCACCCCCGAGGACGTCGTCGAGCGCGCCCTGGCCGTCGCCCGCGCCGCCGCGGACCACCGGCCCGACGCCCTGATCGTCGCCTGCAACACGGCCTCCGTCCACGCCCTGGCAGCGATACGCGCCGAGCTGGAGCCCGCGCTGCCGGTCATCGGCACCGTCCCCGCGATCAAGCCCGCGGCCGCCGCCGGCGGCCCCGTCGCCATCTGGGCCACCCCGGCCACCACCGGCAGCCCCTACCAGCGCGGGCTGATCCGCGACTTCGCCGCCGGCGTCGAGGTCACCGAGGTGGCCTGCCCCGGCCTCGCCGACGCCGTGCAGTGGGCCGACGCGGCCGCCGCCGACGCCGCCATCGCCGACGCCGCCGCCCGCACCCCGCGCGACGTCCGCGCCGTCGTCCTGGGCTGCACCCACTACGAACTCGTCGCCGAGCGCATCCGCGCCGCCGTCCAGCAGCCCTCGGCCCCGCCCCTGGCGCTGTTCGGCTCCGCCGAGGCCGTCGCCGCACAGGCGCTGCGCCGCATCGGCGCCGCCCCCGACCCCGGCGCGGCGCCCACGGGCGGCCTGACCGTGCTCTCCAGCGGCCGCGAGACGGAGCTGGAGCCGTCCTCCCTGAGCTACCCCGAGGGCCGCTCCCTGCTCGCGGCGAGCCCCGCGCGCCCCTGACGCGATCCGCCCGTTTCCCCCGCCCCCGTCCGCACACCCCTGCCGCGGTCGCGGAACGTGAGTAGGCTGCCCGGTATGAGGGAGCACTCCAGGGAGCACCCCGAGGACCCGCGGACCCCCGGAAACGGCGACGAGGCCGGCGCCGCCCCGCCCGTGGTCTGGACGGGCCGCGCGACCAACCGCATCCAGTGGGTGCTGGCCGCCGCCGGTGCCGCCTGCCTCGCCCTCGGCATCGAGCTCGCCGTCGACAACTCCTGGACGTCCGGGCTCGCCCCGCTGGCGATGGCGGTCGTCGGCTGCGTCGCGGCCGGGCTGCTGATGCTCTACGGCACCATCGCGTTCGTCCACGTGGCCGTGCGGGTCGACCAGGACAACCTGGAGGTGCGCTGCGGCCACATCGGCGTGCCGCGCACCCGCATCCCCCTCACGCAGGTGATCGGCGCGGACTTCGCCCCCCGCGTGACGCCCCGCCAGTGGGGCGGCTGGGGATACCGCTGGCGCCCGGAGAAGGGCACGGCCGTCGTCGTCCGGCGCGGCGAGGGCTTCGTGCTGCGGCTCGGCGACGGCCGCACGCTCACGGTCACCGTGGACGACGCGGAGACGGCGGTCCGCGTGATCCGCGACCGGCTGCGCCTGGGCACGACGCCCCCGCGGACCACCTGAGCGCCCCGGCCGGCCCGCACCCGAACACGCACCGCCTAAGCTCGGCGTCATGCCGATCCCCGATTTCATCCGTGACCTCCGCGCCAAGGCGGGCCACCACCTGCTCTGGATGCCCGGCGTGAGCGCCGTCGTGCGCGACGACGAGGGCCGGGTGCTGCTCGGCCGCCGCGCGGACACCGGCGAGTGGTCGATCATCGGCGGCATCCCCGAGCCCGGCGAGCAGCCGGCCGCGGCCCTCGTGCGCGAGGTGTACGAGGAGACGGCGGTGCACTGCGTCCCGGAACGGGTCCTGCTCGTCGAGGCGCTGCAGCGGGTCACCTATCCCAACGGCGACGTGTGCCAGTTCATGGACACCTGCTTTCTCGCGCGGGCGGTCGGCGGTGAGGCGCGGGTGAACGACGACGAGTCGCTGGAGGTGGGCTGGTTCGCGGTGGACGCGCTGCCGGAGATGGAGGAGTTCGCGGTCCGGCGGATCAAGCAGGCCGCGGCGGGCGGGCCGACCTGGTTCGAGGGCCTCGGGGAGGCGTGAGCAGGGGGCCCGGAGCCCCCTGGAGGACCGTGCGTACCAGGCCGGTACGCGCCTTGTGATCAGGGCATTTGGCGGAGCAGGCTGCCGTGCATGTCTGACACTCATTCCGCCCACTGCTCGCGATGCTGCCCCGTGGAACCGGAGCCCGAGCAGGAGATCGATCCGGTTCCCCTTGCCGCCTGGGTGTGCGGCGTCCTCGCCGCCGTCGTGGTGGTCGGCTCGTGGGCAGGGCTGATGTGGGTGGCCACCAGCGTGTTCCGCGAATGACGGGACGGGTCACCCCCATATCGGCTGCGCCGAAGCCGAGTTCGCGTTCTCGACACGCGAACTCGGCTTTTTTCACGTCTGTTTGAAACGTTCCG
Organism: Streptoverticillium reticulum; assembly: GCF_047456005.1. NCBI lineage: Bacteria > Bacillati > Actinomycetota > Actinomycetes > Kitasatosporales > Streptomycetaceae > Streptomyces > Streptoverticillium reticulum. Next base: position 7,187,495 of record NZ_CP179755.1, read on the forward strand.
TGCGTACGGGCCGGAGGAATCCGGAGCAATGCGACCCCGGCGGGCAAGTGCGTTCGTGGGGACTGCCGTTCCAGCGGCTGAAGGCTTTCCTGCCTCTATCGAGAAAGAGGCTGCTTTGCTAAAGTATCTGGCGAGTATCTTCCGAGCGTAGTCGGGAGTCGTTGACCATGCACCGCAAAAGCATATGATCAACCGCTCGTTCCATCCAGCGAGTGCGACCGTTCCCAAGAACGGAAATGCGAGCCGACGCGCTGTACGCCGGGGCGTTCTGACCTGTGATCAGGGCTCCTGAACAGGGAGAAACGCAAGGTCGTCCCGGCCGCCGTCCCTGCTGCCATCTCGCACCGCGAAACCCTCCGGGTGCATGGCGCCCACTCGGCTCAGGGTGTTCTTCCGTCTGCTCGGGCTGAATACAGGGACGTGCATGATGACACTTCGGGCGACGCGCGAGTTCCCCCTCGCATTGCGATTGCTATTCATCAACCAGTTCGGCGTGGACATCGGGTTCTACCTCCTGATGCCCTTTCTCGCCGCCTATCTCGAGCACGGGCTCGGCATGTCCGCCGCACTGGTCGGGCTGGTGCTGGGAGCACGAACGCTCAGCCAGCAGGGCCTGTTCATCCTCGGCGGCTCGGCCGCCGACCGACTGGGACCGCGGATGGTGATCATCGCCGGCTGCGCCCTGCGGACCGTCGCGTTCGCCCTGTTCGCCTTCGGCAACACCCTGCCGCTGGTGCTCGGGGCCTCCCTGCTCAGCGGGATCGCCGCGGCGATGTTCTACCCGGCCGGCCGTACCTACGTGGCCCTGGAGTCGGGCGACCGCCACGCCGAGGCGTTCGCACTGCTCAACGTCTACGCCACGGTCGGCTCGTTCCTCGGACTGCTGCTCGGCAGCGTGGTGTTCCTCATGGACTTCCGCATCTTCGCGCTCTTCGGGGCCGCGGTCTTCGCGGTGCTGACGGTGGCCCAGGCGAGGGTGCTGCCACGCGAGGCCGTCGCGGACACCGCTCGCAGCTCCGTCTTCGCCGACTGGCGCGAGGCCTTCGGCAACGGGCGGTTCCTGCTGTTCTCCTTCGCCACCACCGGAATGATCACCGTGGAGAACCAGGTCTACCTGCTGCTGCCGGCCGGGGCCCTGAAGGCCTCCGGCTGGGCGGGCTCGGCCGGGGTGCTGCTGGCCATGGGCGCGCTGGTGAACATGTTCTTCCAGCTCCGCATCACCCGCATGCTGGAACGGCACGGCGGCGGCCTGCGCTGGGTGAGCGGGGGTCTCATCGTCATGGGTCTCGGGTTCGTACCGCCGCTGCTGGTCTGCGACGGCGCACCGTCGAGAGGCCTGGCCGACGCGGTGCCGCGGATGCTGGTGCTGGTCCTCGGTTCGCTGATGCTCTACTTCGGGACCATGGTCGCCCACCCCACGGTGATGGAGATGATCCCCCGCTTCGGGCGCGAGGCCCTGACGGGCACGTACTTCGGCCTGTTCTACGTCTTCTCGGGGCTGGCGGCCATGGGCGGCAACTTCGTCGTCGGCAGGGCCATGGACCTGGGGTCGCGGACCGGGCTGTCCTGGCTCCCGTGGATCGTCTGCCTGGGCTTCGGCCTGGCGTCCGCGACCGCGGTCTCCCTGCTCTACCGCACCTTCAGACTGCCCGGCCGGACCCTGCTCACCTCGGCGCCGGCGGCCGAGGTGGAGATCGAGGGGATCACGGCCGTGCGCCGCATGGCCATGGCCCGGCGCGGCGGCAACCCCCGGCACGCGGTCGCCCGGCGCCTGCGGGCCGAGCACACCTCGGCTCCGCTGCACCCGCCGTCCTCGCCCGCCGGCCGGGGCCAGACCGCCCCGGCGGGGGAGGGGAGCAGACCGCAGAATCCGGCCCCGCTCTCCGGCCCGGCCCGCGGGGCCGGTGACGCGGCGGACCAGCCTCCCCGCTGAGCACCTGCACCTCCCGTCACTCCGACAGGACGGCGTCCGCCCCACGGCGGGCGCCGATCCGTTTCTGCCGGCCCGAACGATGCATCCGCCACACACCACCTCCGCATCAAACGTGGCGAGTTCACCGCCTTGTTGCACGCGTCACGTGTCCCATACATTCGACGACCCGGGGGCAGGGATCCGGTGCGGCGCACGCCCGTACCGGGCAGTCTCGGGGAGGCGCCGTGGCGGGCCGTGCGGACAGCCGGGACAGCGACACCACCGGCCGCGGGCACAGGCAGGGGCCGGGGCATGGACCCGGGCGCGGACCCGGGCACGCCTGCGGGCTGTTCTCGCTGGCCGAGCTCGCACCACCGCTGATCATGCGTCTGACCGCACGGTCGGTCGAGCTGTTCCACGACCACGGGGCCCATGACCGCCCGCTGGCCGGTCAGTTGACGGGCCTGCTGTTCACCAGGGCCTCGACCCGCACCCGTACCGCCTTCACGGCCGCCGCCATCCGGCTCGGCGCCGCACCCGTCGCCTTCGGCCCGGCCGATCTCCACCTGGGCACCGGGGAGTCGGTGGGGGACACCGGGCGGGTGCTCGGCGCGATGCTCGACTCCCTGGTCGCCCGCACCGCGGGCCCGCTGGACGAGCTGCGCGAACTCTCCCGGCAGGGACGGATGCCCGTCGTCAACGCCCTGACCGCACAGGAGCACCCCACCCAGGGCCTGTGCGACCTCGCCACCCTCGCCCTGTCCTTCGGCGACCTGACGGGCATTCGCGTGCTCTACGTCGGCGAGGGCAACAGCACGGCCGTCGCCCTCGCCCATGCGCTGGCCGCCGTGCCCGGAGCCCGCGTCACCTTCGCCACCCCCGCCGGCTACGGGGTGCCGCAGGACGAACTGCGCACGGCCGACCGCCGGGCCTGCACGGTCGGCGCCGCCGTCGACCAGATCCACGACCTTGCCGCCGCACCGCCCGCCGTGGACGTCCTCTACACCACCCGCTGGCAGCTCGCCGGCATCGCCCGCCCGGACCCCGCCTGGCGCGAGGCATTCCGCCCCTTCCACGTCGACGAGGCCCTGCTGGACCGCTGGCCGCGCGCGGCCTTCATGCACGGCCTGCCCGCCCGCCGCGGCGACGAGGTCTCGGGCCGGGTCCTCGACGGACCGCGGTCCCTGGCCTGGACCCAGGCGGCGATGAAGCCCGCCGGTGCGATGGCCGTCCTGGAGTGGGCCGCCGCCCGGTGAAGAGTCGCCCGGTGAAGAGCTGCCCGGTGAAGAGGGAGAGGACCCATGACCGTACCAGTGCTGCACCCGTGCGACTTCATCCGCCCCCGGCTGCGCGCCGGCCGCCAGGAACGCGTGGTCCTGTACGCAGCGATGCGGCTCCGCACGGCACCGCCGCACCTGGGCGTCCACGTGCTGCAGACCTGCACCTTCCTGCTGGCGAAGGCCGTACGGGAACGCTTCGGAGTCGAAGTCCTCGTCCGCTTCACCGCGTTGGACGACCTCGCCTGCGAGACCCGCGAGTGCCCGGCCACCGGCACGCTCTACGAACGCACCGTTCGCGACGTCCTGGGCACGGAACGGGCCGCAGAACGGGCCGCAGAACGGGCCGCAGAACTGCTCCGGACGCACTACGACGCCCTGTTCACCGCCCTGTCGGCCGCGACGGGCGTCGCGTACGAGACGGGGACGTACACCGAGCAGCAGGCCCGTCCCGCCTTCCGGGAGGAGCTCCTCGCCTCGCTGGGCCTGATGGACACGCTGCGCTGGGTGCTCGCACCCTCCACCGGCTCGGTGCCGGTGCGCCTGCCCTGCCCGCACTGCGGCTGGGCGCAGCGGCACGGCGAGCACACCGAGCTGCTGTCGGCCGATGCGCGGGGGGCGCGGTTCGCGGCCGTCTGCCTCGACCACGGCACGTACATGGTCGACGTGACGCGCGGCAACGACACGTTCGTCGGTCTGACGGCGCTGCACCGCAGCCACGTCGCGGAGCGGGTCGCGGTCCGCGACAGCGCGCTCCCCGTGATCGTCGAGGGGGCCGACCGGGCCATGGCCGGCCGGCTCCTGGACGAGGCGTTCCGCTTCCGGCCGGGCGCCGTGCCGCCGCCGCGGCTGCTGACCCCGCTGGTCCTCACGGAATCCGGGGCGAAGCTCTCCGGGACGTCGGCGGGGGAGAAGGAGGAGGCGGAAGAGACGGAAGAGACGGAGGAGAAGGGCGAGAAGTACCCGGGGATGCTGATCAACCTCGTATCACGCATGCTTTCCTCACCGCAGTACTTCGAACGCGGCTACACCATGGGGGAAGTGACCCGACTGGCCGGCGTGACGGTCACGTAGCCCGTTCGGCGGGCGGTGCTGCGGGAGGGCCGGCGGACCCGGCATGATCCGGAGCAGCAGGAGGAAGGACTTCACCCATGCCCATTGCAACGGTCAACCCCGCGACCGGCGAGACCCTCGAGACCTTCGACCCGCTCGGACCGGAGGAGACCGAGCGGCGGCTGGCCGCCGCCCACGCCGCCTTCCGCCGCTACCGCGCCACGGACTTCGCCGAACGGGCCCTGCTGCTCGACCGTGCCGCGGACCTGCTGGACGAGGACCGCGACGCCGTCGCCCGCACCATGACCACCGAGATGGGCAAGCCGCTCGCGGCCGCCCGCGCGGAAGCCGCCAAGTGCGCCAAGGCCATGCGCTGGTACGCGGCGCACGCCGAGGCCCTGCTGGCGGACGAGCGTCCCCCGCAGGCGGACGTGAAGGACTCCGGGGCCGAGCACGCCCGCGTCCACTACCGGCCGCTGGGCGTGGTCCTGGCCGTCATGCCGTGGAACTTCCCGCTGTGGCAGGTGATCCGCTTCGCGGCCCCCGCCCTGATGGCCGGCAACACGGGCCTGCTCAAGCACGCCTCCAACGTCCCGCAGACCGCGCTCTACCTGGAGGACCTCTTCCGCCGGGCCGGCTACCCCGAAGGATGCTTCCAGACCCTGCTCATCGGCTCCGGCGCCGTCGAGGCGGTCCTGCGCGACCGCAGGGTCGCCGCCGCGACCCTCACCGGAAGCGAGCCCGCGGGCCGCTCGGTCGCCGCCGTCGCGGGCGACGAGATCAAGAAGACGGTCCTCGAACTCGGCGGCAGCGACCCGTACGTGGTGATGCCGTCGGCCGACCTGGAACGCGCCGCACGCACGGCGGTCACGGCCAGGGTGCAGAACAACGGTCAGTCCTGCATCGCCGCCAAGCGCTTCATCGTGCACACGGACGTCTACGACGCGTTCACGGCACGCTTCACGGAACTGATGGCCGCCCTCACGGTCGGCGACCCCATGGCCGAGTCCACGGACGTCGGCCCCCTCGCCACCGAACAGGGCCGCGCCGACCTGGAGGCGCTCGTGGACGACGCGCTGCGGCACGGCGCGGTGGCCCTGTGCGGCGCGAAGCGCCCGGAGGCGCTGCCCCGCGGCTGGTACTACGAACCCACGGTGCTGGCCGGCGTGACCCCGCAGATGCGCATCCACCACGAGGAGGCCTTCGGCCCGGTGGCCTCGCTGTACCGGGTGCAGGACGTGGACGAGGCGCTGGACGTCGCCAACGACTCGCCCTTCGGCCTGAGTTCGAACGTCTGGACCCGCGACGAGGAGGAACAGCGCCGCTTCGTCCAGGACATGGAGGCCGGCGGAGTCTTCTTCAACGGCATGACGGCCTCCCACCCGGCGTTCCCGTTCGGCGGGGTCAAGCGCTCGGGGTACGGCCGCGAGCTGTCGGGGCACGGCATCCGGGAGTTCTGCAACGTCACGACGGTGTGGCACGGGCCTGTGGGCTGATTCGGCGTCGGGTCGGGTGGCGGAGGGTGCCAGGAGGCGCCGACGCCGGATCAGAGGACAGGCCCTGGGGGGGAGGAGGCAGAGGGCGTTCGTGGGGACGGTGCCGCCGGATCAGCGCCGGTGCCGATGCGCCGGCAGCCACCGCCGCGTAAAAGCGCCGGGCCGGCTCTCGCGGGTAGCGTGTCAGCCTGGGGATTCGCCACAACTGGTCCGGACGGTTCCTTGCCGCTCGGAGAGGCCTGCCGGCCCTAACACCCCCAGCGCAGCCCTGGTGTCCGTACCGGCGCGTCCCACAGCCGCAGCAGTTCGTCGTCGACCCGGCACAGCGTCACCGAGGCCCCGGCCATGTCGAGCGAGGTGACGTAGTTGCCGACGAGCGTCCGCGCGACCGCAACGCCACGTTCGCGCAGTACGCGGTGGACTTCGGCCGTGAAGCCGTACAGCTCCAGCAGCGGCGTCCCGCCCGCGCCGTTGACGAGCGCGAGCACGGGGCCGCCGGGCCGCAGGTCCTCCAGCACGGTGCTCACCGCGTAGTCCGCGATCTCACCGGAGGTCATCATCGCCCGCCGCTCCCGCCCGGGTTCGCCGTGGATGCCGACGCCCAGCTCCAGCTCGCCGGGCGGGAGGTCGAAGGTGGGGCTGCCCTTGGCGGGCGTCGTGCAGGCGGTGAGCGCGACGCCGAAGCTGCGCGAGGACTCGTTCACACGGCGTGCGACGGCCTCGACGCGCTCGAGCGGGGCGCCCTCCTCGGCGGCCGCGCCCGCGATCTTCTCGACGAAGAGCGTGGCACCGGTGCCGCGGCGCCCGGCGGTGTAGAGGCTGTCGGTCACGGCGACGTCGTCGTTGACGAGCACGCTGGCGACCTGGAGGCCCTCGTCCTCGGCGAGTTCGGCGGCCATGTTGAAGTTGAGGACGTCGCCTGTGTAGTTCTTGACGACGAACAGCACGCCCTTGCCGCTGTCGACGGCGGCTGCGGCCCGCACCATCTGGTCGGGCACGGGCGAGGTGAACACCTCGCCGGGGCAGGCGGCGTCGAGCATGCCGGGCCCGACGAACCCGCCGTGCAGCGGTTCGTGCCCGGACCCGCCGCCGGACACCAGCCCGACCTTGCCGGCGACGGGCGCGTCGCGGCGGACGACCACGCGCCGCTCGACGTCGACGGTGAGCTCGGGGTGGGCGGCGGCCATGCCGCGGAGGGCGTCGGGGACCACGGTTTCGGGGACGTTGATGAGCATCTTCATGCGGGGACTCCTCGGATGATGGGAGGACGGGCTGCCGGCTTGCGGTTTTGGGGCAACAGCAGTGTTGGCGGTAGTCGGCCTTGGCCACTTCGTCACCTGTGTAGTGCATTGCCGAGCCAGGGGACAGTACCGAGATCGGAGGTGGATGCCGTCACACCGGCAGGTGTTGTCGCTGACTGTGTTGCCCTGTGCGCACAGGCCGACGGGCCGCTTGTTCAGCCGGACGGCGTTGCGTCCGCGGTTCGGCAGGCGGGAGGAGTACCCGGGGTGTGGGGGACGGTGCACAGGAACAATGGCCGGTGCACGAGACTCTTGTCGTCGACGGGCAGGTGGAAGGGGCGGTCTGTGGCAACGGTGTCCTGGACGTCGACGCCCGAGCGCAGCTGCTGGAGGACGTTGGAGGCACGAGTGGTGCTGGATCCGGTCCATACCCGATAGATCGCGGCTGCAGCGGCACGGAAGGCGTCACTGCCGACGGCGTGGTCGCTGCGGTGGTCGGAGGAGAAGGCGATGTAGGACAACTCGACCGCGGTGTAGCGTTCGAGGTGCGCGAACTCGGGAATCTCGGGGTATTCGACGAGGGTGTCGGTGTCGGAGGCCAGTAGCGGGAAGGGCGGCTTGCCGGCGGCACCGCACTGGCCCTGGACTTCGTTGAGGATTTTCGGCAGTTGGCTTCCGCGGGCCGCGTACAGGGCGATGCCATCGTTCTGGCTCAGCGTGCAGATTTCCTTGGCGAGGTCGGACAGGGTGCTTACCGCACCGCGCTGCCCCTGGTCCGCCTCGCGCATGACGGCGAAGGAAGGCTCTTCCACGGGGATGCCGCGGTCTGTGAGTTCGGCGTCGAGGTCGTGCTTGAGGTTGGTGCTGTAGCGGTCCTTGTCGTCGTAGAGGACCATGGCCTTCTTGCGTTTCAGATCGGCCACGTGGTGGACCATGGCACGGGCGAGGTGGCGGTTCGTGGGTTGGGTCTGGAAGTAGGTGGCTGCCTCGGCGGTCATGAAGTCGCCGGTGACGCCTGCTCCGATGACGGGAAGGTCGGGGGAGAGACGGTTGATCGCCTCCACGGACGCCTGGCGGCTCTGGGAGATGCCGATCACCGCCGAGATGCTCGTGTCGTCCTTGGCCAGAGTGTTGAGCCGGTCCACCACGCCGGTCGCCTGGGCGTAGGCGTAGCCGACGTTGGCGATCAGTAACCGCAGACGGGGCCGTTCGGCGTTGACGCCGACCTGTTCGTTGAACACCTGCTGGGCGTCGGCTGCGCCCTGGAGCTGGAGGACGCCGGCGGGGGTGAGCTGTTCGCCCTTGCCGGTGGGGTCGGCGGTCAGGGGCGCGAGGAAGACTACGGTCCGGTACGCGCCGCCTCGCTGAGCGGCAGCGTTCTGGGAACGGATGCGGTCCTGGAGGGTGCGCAGCAGCTCCTGGCTGCCGCCGCCGGTGAAGTAACAGCCTGCTGATGCGGTGTCGATGCCGACCTTGACGCCCCCGGCCGCCCACGTGTCCCGGCAGGCGTCCTGCCGGATCCATGCCACTGCGGGGACGGCTCCGGCGACAAGGGTGACGGACAGGATCGTGCCCAGATAGGCGGACGGCCAGGACACCCGACGCGGCCGCACGGCCACGTTGGTGTCCAGCCAGTCGCCCACGGACGATTGCGCCGGCCCGGCCAGGGCGACGACCACCTGCCCGTCGTCGTGGCCGGCCCGGGCGGGCCGGGGCCTGCGCTCCAGCAGTGGCCGCAAGGCAGCAGCCGCCTGACCCGGTGCAAGGGCGCGAGCGCCCTCGGGGCGGTCCGGCGCGTCTGCGGGGGGAGAGTCCGGGGTCCGGGCGGCCAGCACCAGAAGCGGCAGCCCACGACGGCGCAGCTTGACGAAGCCGTCGAGCAGCCGCTGGGTCGGCGTTACCTGGCTGCCGATGGGCAGGAGCACGACGACTGGCCAGACGCGGCGGCGCCGACGGGGAGAGAGAACGCCCCTGCGGCAGGCCCGTACCAGATCTGTTCCCAAGGCTTCCAGAAGCAGGGACTGGCGCAGGGCCGTATTGTGGCGCAATGCACCGTTGAGGCTCAGATGTGTCGCGGCGGCCAGGAAACTCGTGGCGGACTGGCCTGCGTTGCGGACCTTGGGGGCGTACCAGCGCAGACGCCGAGTACGGTTCAGCCGCACCCGGTAACCCCACTCCAGAGGCCAGGCGACCAGGACGGTTGCCATCGCGCCCAGGCGCGCGCTGACCTGGCCGGCCCCACCGCTGTCGATGAACGAACGCAGCCTCTTGAGCCCGGGGATGCCGCTCTGCCAGGCCGCACACAGTGCATCGGCCAACACGTTGCACTGCGCCGCGGACGAGCCGCTCCCCACGTGGATGTCCAAGATCTTCCGGCACGTCCAGTACGTGGTCAGCGACATCCCGCCGGCGCCATCGGGCATGGTCTGCTCCAGTTGAGCGGCAAGACCGTCGAGCAGCACGACGTCGGACTCGTCCGCGCCCTCGGCCTGCGCGAGCAGCGCATCGTCGACCATGGCGTGCGGAACCAGCCCGGCCCCGGTGGCATCCCGCAGCCGGGCCCGGTAAGCGGTGACGAAGTCCGTCCCCAACCCGGCACTGTCCTCGAAGACGAGCACGGGCACCTCCCGTTTGCCCACGGGACGTCCCACCAGTGTGTCCAGCACACCTACCAGATCCTCGACCCCGTCCAGTGCCGGAATCCGACCCATACCGCTCCCCCTTGCGCAGCGTCACCTGAAAGGGAAGACCGTCCCACCAACCAGCGTGGTCAGCAGGGTGGTTGGCTTGAACTGACCCCTCATGCAAGAAATCCGTCCACAGGTTCCGGTGGAGTGTCGCTCAGCGATCGGAATTGCATGAGGATGCCGGATCGAAGGGGCCACAGCAGTCCTGCGGTCGAACACGCAGGAGGCGGGACGGCACGGCGGGCCGCGTGCGGACCCGGCCTCCCCGATGCGCGCGTTCCGCCGCAGTGTCGAGCCCCAGCGCAGGCGGCAAGGCTGATGCACTCCCCCTGGACGCCAAGGTCTCCGTCACTGCCTCTCCTTCGGAAGTCGCATGAAAACGCGCGCCTGTTGACGTTATGTGTTCACTAAATTTAAGGTCGCGGGACTCTCGCAGGAGATCAAGACGACGGAGAACAATGACGTACTCTCCCGGCGCGCGTGCGCGGCTGCGTCCCGCCCGCCTGTCCGCACTGCTGCTCGTGGGCGCGCTCGTCGCCCCCGCACCGCCCGCGGCCGCCGCATCCGCACCGCAACCTCCCACAACCGCCGCCCCCATCGGCAACTGCCCCACGGGCAACGGCTGGACCCTCGACTCGTCCCGCATCGACACAGACGACACCCACCACGCCTATGTCGGCAACGGCTACTTGGGGCAGCGCGTGCCGCCCAACGGCACCGGCTACACCGACAGCAGTGCCAAGACCGGCTGGCCGCTCTTCACCCCGGGCTACGACGGCTCGTTCGTGTCCGGGCTCTACGTACACAACCGGCAGACCGCAGCGGACCGGCAGGTCGTCGCCGCCCTGCCCAACTGGACCGCGCTCACCGTCGGCACCGGCGGCGAACACGCCGATACGTTCAACTCTTCGACGAAACCGGGCCGAATATCCGGGTACCGCCAAACCCTCTTCCTGCACTGCGGCATCGTCCGGACGTCCCTGACCTGGACCGCCGCCGACGGACGGAAGACCGACCTGGTCTACGAGGTGCTCGCCGACCGCAACGACCCCCACGTGGGCGCCGTACGACTGAGCATGACGCCGCGCTGGAGCGGTGAGGCCACCGTCACCGACCTGATCGACGGGCGCGGCGCACGGCGCATCCGGCAGACCGGTGGCGGCGACCGGACTGCGGGATCCGGCCGGGACGGACGCACCATGGACGTGGCCATGGACGTGGCCATGGACGTCGCCTTCCGCACCGACGGCACGGACACCGACGGCGCTGTCGCCTCCACCCTGCGCGCCGGGCGCGGTGTGCACACGTCCAAGGCCGGAACCGCCGGTACGGCAAGGGACTTGAGCGCACGGCAGTCGCTCGCCTTCCCCGTCCGCAAGGGTCACGCGTACGAACTCACCAAGTACGTGGGCGTGGACACCGCTCTGACCTCGCACGCACCCCGTCAGGACGCCACCGGCGCCGCACAGCGCGCCGCCCGGCGCGGGTGGGACGGGCTGCTGCGCGCCCACTCCGCCGCCTGGGCCCGGCTCTGGCGGTCGGACATCGAGACCCCGGGCCGGAGCGACCTGCAGGCGTGGGTGCGCTCCGCGCGGTACGGGCTGCTGGCTGGCACCCGGGAAGGCGCCGGGAACAGCATCGCCCCGACCGGGCTGAGCAGCGACAACTACGCGGGCCTGGTGTTCTGGGACGCCGAGACCTGGATGTACCCGGCCCTGCTGGCCACCTCCCCCGACCTCGCCAGGACCGTGGTCGACTACCGCTACCGGACGCTCGCCGGGGCCCGCGAGAACGCCCGCAGGCTCGGCTACCGGGGGCTCTTCTACCCCTGGAACAGCGGCAGCAAGGGCGACCTGGCCCAGGAGTGCCACAGCGTGGACCCACCCCATTGCCGCACCCAGATCCACCTTCAGTCGGACATATCCCTCGCCACGTGGCAGTACTACCTCGCCACCGGCGACACCGACTGGCTGCGCACGCGCGGCTGGCCGGTGATGCAGGGCATCGCCGAGTTCTGGGCGGGGCGCGTGAGCCGCAACGCGGACGGAAGCTATTCCGTCAAGAACACCGCCGGCCCCGACGAGTACAGCAACGGTGTCGACGACGCCGTCTTCACCAACGCCGGTGCGGTCACCGCACTGCGCAACGCCGCACGCGCCGCACAGCTGCTGGGCGAGCGCGCCCCGGGGGAGTGGACGGCGATCGCCGACCGGATCAGGATCCCGTACGACGCGCAGCGCAAGGTCTTCCTGCAGTACGACGGTTACCGCGGCAGCAAGATCAAGCAGGCCGACACGGTGCTGCTCACGTACCCCCTGGAGTGGCCGATGCCGGCGGGTGCTGCGGCCAACACCCTCGACTACTACGCCCGGCGGACCGACCCCGACGGCCCCGCCATGACGGACTCGGTGCACGCCATAGCCGCTGCCGCCGCGGACGAACCGGGCTGCTCGACGTACACGTACCTGCAGCGCTCCATCAGGCCGTTCGTACGCGGCCCGTTCGCCGAGTTCTCGGAGGCGCGTGGCGCCAGGGCGGGAGCCGAGGACCCGCTGGCCGGCTCGCCGGCGCACGACTTCCTCACGGGCAAGGGCGGCTTCCTGCAGGTCTTCACGCACGGCCTGGCCGGCATGCGGATGCGCGAGGACCGGCTCCGCCTCGACCCGATGCTGCCCCCGCAACTCGGCCGCGGCGTCACCCTGCGCGGGCTGCACTGGCAGGGCCGCACGTACGACATCGCGATCGGCGCCCACGAGACGACGGTCCGGCTCACCGCCGGGTCGCCCATGACCCTCGACACCCCGCAGGGCGAACACGTCCTGACCAAGGCCGCCCCGGTGGTCCTCAAGACCCGCCGCCCGGACCTGGCCCCGACTGCCGATGCGGCCCGTTGTGCCACGGTCACCGCCTCCTCGGAGGAGCCGGGCATGTACGCGGCCGCGGCGGTCGACGGCAACCCGGCGACGGCGTGGGTGCCGGACGGGGCGGAGGGGAGTCTGACGGTGGACCTCGGGAAGGCCGTGCGGATCGGGAAGGTCACCCCGACGTGGAGCGGGCCGGCGCCGCTCTCGTACGACGTCCGGTCGTCGGCGGACGGACGGCATTGGCGGAATGCCCGTGACCTGCCGGGGGCGGCGCGGTACCTGCGGGTCACGGTGCGGGGCCATGCCGCTGCCGGGTCCCGTACGGGCATTGCCGAAGTAAAGGTTTCGTAGCACACCGGAAAAGCGGAAGCCGGGGGCGGTTGTCGCCCCCGGCTCGATATATACCCCAAATCCGTACACCGGACGGATTCGGCCTGGGCAAATCGACAAGTTCCCGCCCCGAGTTCTGGCGGATACCTCTCTTCCCCGCCCCGTGACCCTCATCAAGGATCGTGTGACACCCGGAAGCACTCCCTCCGCTTCGTCGCCTCCGCACTCCGATGAGGATTCATGCTGGCTTTGTGCGATTCCCCTGCAGCTCACTCCAGACGGAGATCCGGCAAGCCGGAGAACGTGGGAGCGCCGACCCCGTGAGGTTCCGGTTCACTCGCCAGGGCAACAGACCCGCGTCTCCCTCCCGGGAGGCCCCGGCGCCTGCCGAGGCGCTGTCCGCCGGAATGCCGGAGACCGTCGAAGCGCCTCTGTCGGACTACGAGGCAGAGCTCATCAGGTCGTCCCTGACGGTGGTCGAGCCCCTCGCGGGGGAGATCACGGTCTATTTCTACGCAATCCTGTTCGCCCGCTATCCCGATGTCCGGTCGATGTTCCCGGAAGGGATGGACCCCCAACGGGACCGTCTCCTGGGCGCGCTCCTGCGCATTGTGGACCTGGTCGACGACCCCGAAAGCCTCGTTCGCTTCTGCGCACATCTCGGCCGTGACCACCGCAAATTCGGCACCCGCCCCGCACACTTCCCGGCCGTGGGCGAATGCCTCCTCGACGCCCTGGCCCGCTACGCCGGTTCCGCATGGACCCCGGACGTCGCCGCGGCCTGGGCGAAGGCGTACGGCGCCGTCGCCCAGATGATGATCGATGCGGCCGAGCAGGACGAGGCGGTACGGCCCGCCGTATGGCACGCCACCATCGTGCACCGCGTGTCGCGCGGCCGCGGCATCGCCGAGATCACGGTGCGCCCGCACAGCCCCTATGCGTACGCCGCAGGCCAGTACGTGAGCATCGAAACGCCCTGGTGGCCGAGGAGTTGGCGCCACTACTCCGTCGCCAACGCGCCCCGCGAGGACGGCACCCTCACCTTTCACGTGCGCGCAGTGGACGGCGGCTCGGTCAGCGGTGCGCTGGTGCACCGGGCGTCGGTGGGCGACGTGATCCGGCTGGGGCCCCCGACGGGCGACATGGTCCTGGACGCGGCCGGCCACAGAAAACTGCTCTTCGTGGCCGGCGGCACCGGTCTCGCCCCGATCCGCGCACTCGTCGAAGAGGTGGACCGCCGAGGGGGACGCCATCAAGTCGAACTGTTCCTCGGCGCCCGGACCGTGGCCGAGCTGTACGGGTTCGACGAGATGCTCCGCCTGGCCCAGCGGCACCACTGGCTGACCGTCAAGGGCGCGGTCTCGCACGAGCAGATCCCCGGGATCCGGGGACTGCTGCCGGATGTGCTGGCCGAGTACGGCCCGTGGTACGAGCACGACGTCTTCCTCAGCGGCCCGGCACAGATGGTCGCCTCGGCAAAGGCGAAGCTCATCCTCAACGGTACGGCGCCGCACCGCATCCATCACGACCCGTTCGAGACTCCGGGCCTGTCGGCTTCGTGAGCCGTGCCTCTCGTCCGCCCTGCAGGGGAATCCTCGTGACCCGCGGTGTCAGACCCCTCCCGTAGCGTGCAGCCATGGTCGGTACGGGCGAGGCAGGCAAGACAGGCAAGGCAGGCCAGAACTCCGCAGGCGTTCAGCCGTATTACGCGCAGAACGCCGGCTGCCTCGGGCAGCGGTACGGGAGCGTCACCTTCGAGGAGGTGCACGGCGGGGTGCTGGACCTGCTGCCGTCGGGCGCGGCGGCGGTGCTGGACGTCGGGGCCGGCACCGGGCGGGACGCTGCGGCGCTGGCGCGGCGCGGGTACCGGGTGGTGGCCGTGGAGCCCGTGCGCGAGCTGAGGGACGTCGCACGGCGCCTGTACGCGAGCGGGGACGTCCGTTGGATGGAGGACAGCCTGCCCGAACTGCCCCGGACAGAAGGCGCCTTCGACGTGGTGCTGCTGTCGGCGGTGTGGATGCACCTGCCCCCGGCCGCACGCGGGCGGGCAATGGAGCGGCTGGCCGCTCTGCTGGCTCCGGCAGGGCTGCTGGTGGTCTCGCTGCGACGCGGGGACCCGCCGACGGACCGGGCGATGTTCGACATACCCGCCGACGAGGTGATGCGGGACGGGGAGCGGGCAGGGCTGCGGCTGGTGCGGGTCGTGGAGGACGGCACGGACCGGCTCGGCCGTGCCGAGGTGTGGTGGCAGACCGTCGCCCTGCGCAAGGGGGAAGAGTGAGAGGGCGGGAGTTCTACGCGCGGGACGCCTCGGCGCGTGCGTCCTGGCGGCTGGCCGTGCTGATGGGGGCCAACTCGCGCACGTACAAGTTCGCCCTGGGCGAGGCCATGCTGGAGTTCGGCCGGCACGGACGGGAGGACGTCCCGCTCGCCGAGCTCGCCGCCTCCTACAGCCTGGGCATGGTGCGCCACTTGGCACAGGACCCGCAGGCGCCGCAGGCCGCGGAGCTGGGCGAGAAGGACTTTCTCACCATCGCCGCGCAGGAGAGCGCCGCGACACTGGCGGCCGGCCGCCCCACCGAGCGACTGCTGGCGGCCGCCGTGCGGTCCATGCCGGCGATGGTGATGCAGAAGTTCCACAACCTGCGCGGGGACACCAAGGTGCCCCACACCTTTTACGAACTCGCCGGAACGGGGCGGCAGCGCGTGGTGCGTCTCACCCCGGACCTGCACCGTCTGGCCCGGTCGGAGCAAGCAGCAGGACTGGCAGCCGAGTTGGGTGCGCGGTGGAGCATCGTGGAGAGCTCCTTCGCCGCGGGCGTCGGCCGCAGCCTGGTCGAGCAGGGCGTCGCCGTCGACTGGGCCGACATGAAGATCACCGACAGGCGCCGCCGTCGATCGGTGACGGGAATCGTCGAGGCCACGGTCGGTTTCCAGCACGGCCGTTGCCTGATCTGTGACGATGTCCTGTCCCCGGGCGACGCCACAGCCGTCGACCACGTCTTTCCGTTCTCCCTGATGCAGCGCCTCGGCAGCGTCGGCTCGTGGCACGGCCCGGACCTGGACGCCCTGTGGAACCTCGCGCCGGCACACGCCGCCTGCAACGGAGCCAAGAGCGACCGGCAGCCGACCCCGGCCGAACTCGGCCGGCTGGCTGCACGGAACGCAGCGATCATGCAGTCGCCTCATCCGTTGCGCCGTACCTTGCAACTCAGCCTGGAGGGCGCCCTGCCGGGCCGGAAGGTGTCTTCGTGGACGGAGTTCTTGGGGGCGGTGCAGTTGGCTGTCTGAGGTCGGAGAGGCATCAGGCGAGGGCGATGCCGTACTCGCGCATCCAGGAATCCCGGCCGACAGGCCGCCCCCAGATGCTTCGCGCCGGACTCGGGCGTCGTCGCCTCCTTCACTGACGCCCCGCGGTTCTCTGCGCTCTCGTAGAGGCGGCGCAAACCCTGCGTTTCGGTACCCGCTGTACCGCCAAGCGGAGTTATTCACTCCGTATGCCTTTGGGCGCCCCTGCAAAGAGGGTGGCACCGTGGCCCGAAGCGTTGCACGGTGGTCGGAAGCAGCCCGCGCCGCTGCAGCCCGGAACACGGCGAGTTCCCCGCAGTGGGTTGTTCGGCCGCCTGTCTGCTGCTCCTGCTGTGGCTGTGGGGGCGACGAGTGCCGCGCGGCGCGGACGAGGAGCATGCAGCGAGCGAACACAACGGCTCCGCGGCCCAGCCGGTTTCAGCCGTACCACGTCGCCGCCCGCACGGGTGAGGCTTCCGCGAACACCGCCCCTCGCGTCGCACGGCTCGCTAGCGTGCCCCGCACGTTGCCACGTTGCACGTTCCGTTGGCGGAAAAGCAACGGAGCAGAACGAGGGGGAGCAGCCAATGCCCAACCTACTGAGTGTGCCGCTCGAAAGCGGCGGGTCCGTGCTCGTGGAGATCGACGACGACCCGCAGGCCGTCGTCCGGGTCGCCCGCGGCGGCAACGGGGCCGTCCCGCACGCCGCACAGACTCTGGAGCGCGGACTGGACAGCGTGCGGGAGGCGGCCCACGCCGTCGTCGGCAGGCTCGCCGACCTCCCGAGCCGGCCGAGCCGGATCACCCTCGAACTGGGCATGAAACTCTCGGCGGAGACCGGGGTCTTCCTCGCCAAGACCGCAGGCGAGGCATCCCTGACCCTCACGCTGGAGTGGGACGCGGACCACCCCGACGCGCTGCCGGTCACCAGAGCCGTCGCCGCCAACGGCGCGGCCGGCTGAGCGCGGCGAGACAGGGACCCCCGCACCATGCCCGGCCCTGTGCCCAACCCCGGCGTCGCTCGGCTGTGGTCGCACCACGTGCCGCAGGGCGCCGGTCTCCTGGCTGCTCCGCGTACCGTCTTGACCTGCGGACACGTCGTCTCGGCCATCGCGGGCGAGCACGAGTCGGTGCCCTTGCCGCCCGGGCTGACGGTCCAGCTGGACTTCCCGCTCGCCGATCCGACGGCGACGGCCCGGCGGCAGACCGCGACACTCATCCGGCACGTCCCCGTCGCCGCCGACGGCACCGGCGACATCGCGGTCCTCGCGCTCGCCGAGGACCCGCCGGCCGGAGTGGAGCCCGTACGGCTGCTGGACGTCCAGACGGTGCGCGACCACCCGTTCACGGCCTTCGGGTTCCCGGCCGGCGACGACGACGGCGTCTGGTCGTCGGGCCGGATCGTCGACGACCGCGGCCGGGGCTGGGTCCAGATCGAGAGCACCGGGGCCTGCGAAATCCTGCAGGGGTTCAGCGGCACGCCGCTGTGGGACGACCGTCTCAAGTGCGTGGTCGGCATGGTCGTTGCCACCGACCAGCGGTTCCTGGGCCGGGCGGCCTATGCCATCACGGCCGACGTGCTGATCGAGGCCCACCCCGAGCTGCGCCGCTACGCATCGCTTTCGTCCCCCTTCCGAGGGCTCCTGCCGTTCCGGGAGCAGGACGCCGTCCACTACTTCGGCCGTTCCGTCCAGACCGCGGAGCTGACCGAGGCGGTGACGACGTCCGTCGTCGTCCCCGTCGTCGGGGCGTCCGGCGTCGGCAAGTCGTCGCTCGTCCAGGCGGGTCTCGTGCCCGCGTTGCGGCGGCGCGGGGACTACAGCGTGGCGACGCTCGTCCCCGAACCGGCCGTGCGGGCCGAGTACATGCTCGCCTCGGCCCTGCTGCCGCTGCTGGGTGAGGAGCCGGAACCACGGGAGCGGCTGGAACAATTGGACCTCCTGGCGACCCGGCTGCGTGATGCCGAAGCCGTTGCGCCAACGGTCAAGGAGGCGCTCAGCCGCACCGGCACCTCACAACTGCTCCTCTTCATCGACCAGTTCGAGGTCCTCTTCCGCTGCGCGCCGGACGCTGCCGACGCGCTGATCGAGCAGGCCCTGCACATGACCGGGTGGCGGACCGCGGACGGCGGCCCGCTCGTCCGCCTGGTCTTCACACTGCGGATGGACTTCCTCACCTCCATGCGCCGTTTCCCGGCGCTCGAGCGCGCCTGCGAAACGACTGCGTTCTTCGTCAACAAACTGTCCGGCGAACAGCTCCGCGAGGTGGTGCTGTCACCGGTCGATTCGTTCCACGGCGCCGTGCGGTTCGAGGAGCGGCTGGCGGAGCGGCTGCTGTCCGATGCGGGGAGAAGCCCCGGGGCCCTGCCCCTGCTGGAGTTCGCGCTGACCCTGCTGTGGGAGCGCCAGCTCCAGGGGATGCTCACGCACGCCGCCTACGAGGAGCTCGGCCGGGTCGCGGGCGCCCTCGCGACGCACGCGGAACGGGCCGTCAAGGAGCGACTGGGTGATCTGACGGACGAGGTGCGACGGTTGTTCGTGCAGCTCGTCCGGCCGGGAGACGCGGCCGCCGACACCGCCTCCCCGCTGGACACGGGACGCACCGCACGCCGGCCCGAACTGCCGCCCGCCTGCTGGGAAGCCGCCCAGCTCCTGGCCGTGCAGCGCCTGGTCCACCTCGACCACGCCTCCGACGGGGTCGAGACCGTCTCCCTGGCCCACGAGGCCCTGCTGGAGCACTGGCCCACGCTGCGCTCCTGGGTCGACATGGACCGGGACTTCCGCACCTGGCAGGAACACCTCCGGGCGCGGATCGCCCGCTGGGACCCGGACGGCCGCGAACGGGCGCTGCTGATGCGCGGCTCGGAGCTGAAGAAGGCGGAGCAGTGGCTCCACGACCGGCAGGAGGACATATCCGAGGGCGAGCGCGACTACATCCGCGCGAGCGCGGAATGGCGCCGGAGGCGGCGTTTCCGCGGTGCCCTCGCCGCGACGGCCGTGGTCCTGGCCATGGCGGGCCTCGCCGGAGCCAGCCTCTCCTCCGTACGGGACAACAGAGCCGCGGAGCTCGCGAGCGGGCTCGTACAGGAGGCACAGCGCCAGGCGAACTCCCGTCTCGAACCCGCGGCCCTGCTGTCCGTCGCGGCCTGGCGGACGGCGTCGACCCAGCAGGCCCGTGACAACCTCTTCGACCGCTACCTGTCCGATGCGCGTTACGACGCCGTCCTGCCCGCGAACGGGACGGTCGCGGACGAGGCGTTGGACGACTCGGGCCGACTGATCGCCGTCCGGACCGATGCGGGCCGGCTGACGGTCTGGCGCAGACCGGCTGACGAGAAGCAAGCGGCCCAGCTGGCACAGATGGATGGCGTATCGGCCGTGGCCGTCAGCCCGGACGGCACATGGCTGGCGCTCGGCGGCGACGGGAACCGGATCCGGATCTGGGACGTGGTCGGCCGCAAGGTCGTGCTGACGCTTCAGGGAGCGGCAAGTACGGCCAGCGCCGACCAGAAGGTGGACCAGCTGGCCTTCGACCGCACGGGCCGTCGCCTCGTCGCGCATCCGCCCGAGGAGGACACGGCACAGGTCTGGGACCTGGACCGGCCCACGACCCCCGCCACCAGACTGCAACCGCCCAGCGGGACCGAGGGGTCGGCGGGGAAACTGGCCTTCGACGCGAGCGGGGAGCACATCGTGTCGGACCATGTGGGCGGTCGTCTGGAGTGGGATGCCCGCACTGGCCGCTTCCTGAAGGTGGACGATACGGTGGGCGACCCGAATGCCCCGGCGGTGTGGTTCGTCCAGGGGCCGCATCCCGTCGCGGCCCAGTGCCTCGACACCCGGTGGCACCTCACCGACCCGGTCGGCGGCGGCACCGACACGCGCGTCGCGCAGACAGTACCCTGTGCCACGGGCGATGAAGTGGCTGCCGTGTCCGATCAATTGATCCTGGGGCGCCGGGCCGACACGGTGACGGTGTACGACGCACACAGTGGGAAGCCGCTCACGAAATTCACGGAGGACGGGGCTTCGGGTGGCCGGTACACCCGGTATTGCCTGACGAACGGAAGCCGCACCTTCGCCCTGGCCCGCGGCACGGAGGCGCTGACCGTGTCCGCCCCGGAGCCCGGTTCGCTGGAAACCGTCAGCTGGATCAACGGTTCGCCGCCGACCGGTAAGGAGGGCGATGCGGAAAGGGCGCAATTCTCTCCCTCGGGCCGGTATTTGGCGACCGTGGAAGTGGGCGGACCGGTCACGGTCTGGGACCCGTCGACGGGGCGCCGGCTGTCCGCGGCCGGCGCGGGGATGGACGGGAACCTGGTGCACGCGGTCTTCGACCCGGCGGAGAAGACCCTCGCCGTGAGCGATATGACGGAGCCGACGGTGACGCTCTACAGCCTGCCCGGCCTCCGCGTAATCCGCCGACTGCACATCGACCTCCCCGAAGGAACCCCGCCCGAGGCGGCATCGGTCGCCGGGCTGGGTTTCGGCCCGCAGAACCGCCTGACCACTCTTGCGGGCGGTGCCGTCTCCCAATGGGACACGACGACGGGGCGGCGGATCGGCCGACCTCTGCTTTTCGGCGGCGCGGCGACCGCGATGGCGGTGAACCCGCATTCCGGTGCGGTCGCCGTAACCACCCCCGACCGCCGCGGAATCGAGGTGTGGGACGTGCCGTCGCGGCGTCGTACCGACGTGCTCGTCCCCGGCTTCACCGCTCAACTCCTCGACTGGTACAGGGCCGTCCAATACAGCGCGGACGGCAAACGCCTGATGCTGGTCGGCCAGAACGGGGAATCGGAGATCCGCGACACGGCAACCGGACGCCGACTCATCGCCATCCCGGCCGCCCCGTCCCGTTACACGGCATTCCTCGCCCATTCCGACCAGGTCGTGAGCATGCGCTCCGACGCCTTCGAGGTATGGGGCCCGGATGGGCTGGCCGCCCGCACCCGTACCCCGCCAACTGCCCGAGTACGGGCGGTGGTCCCGTCCCCCGACGGCGAGCACATGCTCTTGACCACCGGCAAGTACCTGGACGTGAGATTCCTCCTCGGCCAGGCGACCCCCGGCGCCTGGGCCGCGAGCCTGTGCTCGCGGGTCACCCGCAACATTTCACGGAGCGACATGGGAACGGTGCACTACGGAATTCTGGAACGGTCGCTGCTGGGGGTGACGGCATGCGCATCCCGCGGGTAACGGCCAGGTTGGCCGCGATCGGTGCCTGCTTGATGCTGACGGTGTCGTGCGTGTCGTCGAAGGACGCGCCGACCCCGACGCGCTCGGTCGCGTTGTGGAGCCCGTCGGCGGCAGGGAAGTCACCAAAGGGCTCGGCACCGGACGCCCCGTTCGACGTGGATGCCGCGTTGCTGCAGATCAAACGGATGGGCTTCACAGCCGACCCCGAGCCGGCCGAACTGAAAACCCTCAAGGGCCCGCTCCGCGCCATTCACAGCCACTGCACGGGTACTACGGACGGTCACTGCGTCATCGTGATGTTCTTCCACGGCAACGACTACGCGGGCTATGACGCACGCGGCACCGGCGAATCCTCGATCCTGTCCCAGGACGGGACGACGGTCACGCTCTCGTACCCCGTCTTCAAGGCGACGGACCCGATGTGCTGCGCCTCGGGCGGCACCCGGGAGTTCCGGGCACGGTGGGGGAGCGGGAAGGTGGCCTTCACACCGCCGATGCCGGGGAACCCGAATCTGGCGGGGGGTTGAGGGAAGCACAGCCGGGGGCTCATACCCGGCAGCAGCCCGATCCGCCCCATTCGTAGCTCCTTCCATCACGACACGCGGGGCAGCAAGAAGATTTCGGGCAGCCACTCCGCGTCAGATGCGGCTGTCCTCGGCGACTTCGGCACCCCCACCCCCGCACCGCAAAACGCCGGCTCCAGTGTGTCCATCAACCCCTGTGTCACCGCATCGTTGTTGGACGCATTCGCGAAGGCCACCACCGTCCGCCTGGTGCCCCGCATCGCAAACGACTGCGTCTGGAACCCCTGCACGATGCCGCCGTGTCCGTAGACCTTGCCGCACGACAGGGTGATCTCGCGCAGGCCCAGGCCATACGCGACCTTCGCCGAATTCGTGGGCAGCGCGCTCGTCATCTGTCGCAGTGACTCGTCCGAGACCAGCCCGCCTGAACTCCCCGCCAGGAGAGCCGTGAGGAAGCGGTCCATGTCCGTGGCCGAGGAGATGACGGCGCCCGCGCTCCAGACCCACGAGCCGTTTTGTTCAGTGGCGTCCAGCAGTGGCTTGGAACGGTCGTCGTTCGTCAGGTAGCCCGTGACGTGCGGGCCCTTGATGGTCTTGTCCGGGACCACGAACGACGTCCGTCTCAGGCCCAGCGGCTTGATGATTTGCTCGCGCAGGACGTCCGGGTACGGGCGGCCCGTGAGGTGCTCGATTGCCATGCCCATCAGCACGAAATCCGTGTTGGAGTACGCGTACCCGGTCCCCGGCGGGTACTGCAGACCGTGCTTCACCGACATTGCCACGAGTTCGGCGGGCTCGTAGACGGTGTTGCGGATGCGCTTCTCGAATCCGACCGTCGTCTCCTCGCCCGGATGCTCCAGCAGGTCGTCCGTGTGGTCGTAGATACCCGCACGGTGCTGCATCACCTGCCGGGGCGTCATGTTCCAGTCTTCCGGCAGGGTTCCGGACGGGAGGTAGTCGCGCAGCGGCTTGTCCAGGTCGATACGGCCCTGTTCGGCCAGGCGCATCACGAGAACCGCCGTGAATACCTTGGAGTTGCTGCCCACGCGGAAGCGCCACTTCGCGTTCATCGGCGTACCGTCGAGGTCGGCCATGCCGACGGCCACCGTGCGTTCGATCTCCGCCTTGCCGTGGTCCCGGATCACGGCGAACGCGCCCGGCGCGCCCGCCGCCACCGTGTGTTCCAGTGCGGTGCGGACATCCGCTGCATACGGCGGGGCCGTCGCGTCGGCCGTTCCCGTGGTCGTCGACATCACCACGGTCACGGCCGCAACGGCCACCACCGCACGCACGAACCCGGTTCTCCTCATGGTCATGGAGGAGATTCTTACCCAGGACGGACGTTACGGCAGTTCGATGTCCGGCAGCAGCGAGATCTGCCGCTGCACCCCGTCGTCACCGCCCAGCGCGGGGAAGTCCGCGAGCAGCTTCCCGCACAGCGCCGCGAGTTCCGCCTTCGGCTTCTTCGTCGTGAACGCGTAGTACTGGAAAGGCGGTCCGGCGTGGACGGAGGGTTGTCCCGCGACCAGCGGCGTCTGCACCAACAGGTCGCAGACCGGGTACAGCAGCCCCTGCATCGACGCGATGAAGCCCCGCTCGTAGCCGTACCGGACGCTGTCCGTGAACGCGTCCCGGTCCTTGGGGGCGAGCGCCTCCATGGGGGTGCGGTAAATGGCGTCGAGCAGCGCCAGGACATAGCAGTAGACCGCGTTGGAGAATTCCATCAGGTCCTTGACCGGCTGGTCCGCCGTCACGGTCCTCAGGTCCGGGTCGTCGAGCACGGGCCAGATGACCTCGGCGTCGTCGATCGTGTACTTCTGCTTGCCGTTGTCGTCGAGGACGACACCGATGCCGTCGAGGCCCTTCGCGATGTCGGAGAACTTCATGTAGTGGGACGCCTGCCATTTGCCGATCTCCTGCGGCGGGAGGTCGGCCGTGCGCACGATCGGGTCGGGCAGCAGGCCCTTGTCCTCCGGCGCGCCCTCGCCCTGGTCGACGATGACCTGCATCGCCTGAAGCGCGGTCGCCTCGTCGACGATGAGCTGCGGGTGGTCGGAACCGCCGTTCTGGTTCCAATAGGCCCGGTGGTACTGGAACTTCCACAGGTCCTTCTTGGCCTTGGCCCAGTCGATCACCGGGCGCAGGGTCTGGATGCCCCGCTCGATGCGTGCGTAGAACTCGCCGAGGGAGTGATACGGCTCGATCTCGCCCAGCGCCGCCCCCGGCGGGGTGGCCGGCTGTTCGATCTGCATGAACGTGTTCCTGACCTGGTCGGTCGAGAGCTTCCGCAACCGGAGGGTCAGTTCGGGCTCGCGCTTCAGCATCGGGGCCGGGTACGTGGGGATGACGCTCTCGTCGTACAGCCGGAAATCGGTGTCACCGACCGCGATCAGCAGATTGCGTACCAGCGAGAGATGCAGCATCTCCTCGATCGAGATACCGATCAGCGTGCGCTGCGCCGATGCGCCGGCCGCCCACTGCGAATAGCCGCGCGTCTTGATCGTGTAGGTCGCATACAAGTACAGCGGAACCGTGGACAGTTCCACCTGTGCCGCGGCCTTCAAATGCGCGATCAGGTCCGGCAGGGTGGTGATCTCCTGAACCGGCGCCTTCGTGCTCATCGAGAATCCTCCAGTATGTGTGGGGAAGAGTTGCGCAGACGTTCGTATGCCGCCGGGCTCAGTTCCCTCGTGACGACCGTGAAGTTCCGCCGGGTGAGGGCCAGTCGGACCTGCCGCGGCTCGGGCGGCTCGGGGTCCTCGCCCCGGTGCACCGCCGCCAGGTACGTGTGGACGGGCGCGCAGACCCGCAGCAGCCGAAGCGGTGGTGCCGGGGCCGCGCCGTCCTCCGGGCCGGGCCCGTCCAGCACCTCGGTGAACGCCCGCTCACAGCGGATCAGATCGATCAGCAGGTCGATCCACGCCTCGCGCTCCGCGCCCGGCTCGGAACCCGGCTCGGCATCCGGCCGCGTACGGGCCAGATGGCCGGCGAAGCCGGCACTGAGACCGGCCAGGAGAGGGGAGCGGGACGGATGCGCGTCCAGATACTCCAGCGCGAACCCGTCGAAGATCTCCTGTCCCAGCAGGTGCACCGACCCCGGGTGGAGGCTGCGCATGCACTCCAGCAGCCGTAGCCGGTAGCCGCGTTGGTGGACGAGCAGCCGTTCGCGCGCGGACAGCCGGCTGGACGCGGTGATCGTGTGCCCCGGGTCCTCGCCCGTCGGGTGCAGGATCACCGACTGCATCCAGCGCTGTACGGATGCCAGCGGCGAAGCATCAGGCACGCGGGCCACCTGCCAGGACGGTCGCCGATTCTCGTGCTCTGTCCAGTTCGGCCAGCAACTCCGGGAAGGGCGGCAGCTTGTCGTCCCGTTCCAGCAGCGTGGACACGCTGCCGGTCAGCTCGGTCGCCAGCCGGTACAGCTCCCACACCGGCTCGGACACGGGCGCGTCGTGGGTGTCCACGATGTGCGTGCCGTAGTGGGTGTGGCCGGCGAGGTGCATCTGCACCACGCGTTCGTGCGGCAGTTCCCGCAGATAGCGCACCGGGTCGAAGTCGTGGTTGAAGGCCGAGACGTGGACGTTGTTCACGTCGAGGAGCAGCCCGCAGTCCGCCTCCTCCGCCAGCCGTCCCAGGAACTCCCACTCGGAGAGCGTGGATTCGCAGAACTCCACATAGCTGCTGGGGTTTTCCAGGACGAGCCGCCGTTCCAGCACGTCCTGGACGACGCGCACGCGCTCGACGACGTGGCGCAGGGTCTCCTCGGTGAACGGCAGCGGCAGCAGGTCGTGGGTGTTCACGCCCAGCACGCCCGTCCAGCACACGTGGTCCGAGACCCACGGCGCCCGTACCTCGTCGGCGAGCCGCTTCAGGCGGTGCAGGTAGCCGAGGTCCAGGGGATCCGTGCTGCCGATGGACATCGACACCCCGTGCAGGACGACCGGATAGCGCTCGGCGATCTCCGCGAGGGCCTGCCGCCTGCCGCCGTGCGCGCCGAGGAAGTTCTCCGAGATGATCTCGAAGAAGCCGACGGGCGGCAGGTGCCGACGGATGTACGAAAGGTGCGGCGTCCGCAGGCCGACCCCGAAGCCGAGGTGCGGCATGCCCAGGCGTGCCTCCCGTACCTCCCGTGCCTCCCGTGCCTCCCGTGCCTCGCTCACTGCGGCTGCGACATGTAGTCGTAGTGCGGCATGCTGTCGTCCTTGATGCCCTCGCCCGGGGACGGGCCGAACGCCTTGCCCGCCGCGTACATCCGGGCCTCGAAGAGCCGACGCGCCTGCTTCCAGACGCTCTTGCCCTTCAGCGGGCCGGCCGAGAACACCCGGCTCTCGTTGATCGGGCTGGCACAGCTGCCGTTGTAGCGGCAGTCCTGCTCGCCCGGGTGGAACTGCTCGTAGTCCGTGCCCGCGTAGCCGCAGCCGCCCTGGCCCCGGCAGGAGCCCTCGCCGTGACAGACGTGGTGGACGGTCGCGCAGGTGCCCATGCCCGCCATGGGGGCCGTGCCCGGGGCGTCGAGTCCCGCGCACGAGTTGAGCCCCATGCAGACGTGCAGCTCCCGGGGCACCTCCTGGGGCAGCGGCGGGTCCGTCTCCGGCCCGCGGGCGGAGGGGGTGGAGCGGTCGGCCATGGTGGTCGGTCCTCTCGGCTCGATGATCGAACGCCACACCCTGGCAGGAGAGTTCGCGGGGACGGCAGGGAGAGATCCGGCCACGCGGGGTCCGGGGATCGGATCCGGCCACCGCGCCGTTCCATGCCGGCTTCGACTACGGCGTCATCAGCCCCCAGAACAGTGCCCACGGGAAGAACAGCGCGCTCGTGAGACCCAGTACCCCGAGTCGGGCATGGGTCCGGCCCGGGACCGAAGCCCTGGCTCGCCACCAGCCCACCACTGTTGCCACTGCCGCCACTGCCGCCCCGGCTGTGAGGAATTGCAGGACGAGCCAGCACACCGGACGGTTGCCGAGCATCGGGCCCGTGGTCAGCGTCATCGTCACGAAGCCGAAGTAGCCCAGGAAGCCCAGCAACGTGGCCAGTTCTGCCGCGGCCAGCCATCGCGGCGCCCGGCCCGCCCCGGGAGCGCAGGGGCGGCTGCGCAGGCGGCGTACCAGTTCCGTCAGCAGATAGGCAGCGAACGAGACGGCCATGAGGACGAATGCTGCGGCCTGTGCTGCGGATGCCTCGTACGTGGGGAGCGGGGCCAGATCATGGCTTCGCCTCGCCTGGTGAGGCAGGGCATCGTCGGTCCGGTGGCCGTGTCCCGCGACCCAGGACGCCATGGTGTCGACGTAGCCGGGCGTCAGGTGCTCGCCCCGCTGGAAACCGTCGGAAGAGGTGTGCAGTTTGTGATCGGCGTGCGGGAAGAAACGGATGGTCACGTCGGTGTTGCCGCCGTCCCTCAGTGCCTTCCCGATGGCGACGGCGCTCTCCGCCGGGGGCGACTTGTGGTCGTCACCCCACAGGGCGAGGACCGGCTGGTGCACGCGCCGCAGTGCCGGCAGCGGGTCGTGGTCCGCCTCGGAAAGCAGACCGGCGTCCGTGAGGAACCGTGTGCCGGTGACGGGTACCGTCCGCAGCAGCGATCCGGCGACGCCTTCGTGCCGCAGCGTGTTCCCGAGGGCCCACGCCGATTCCCGGGCCGGGGACACCCCGGATGCTCCGACCAGGACCACGTACGAGACCTGTGCCGAGCGCGAGGCCGCGAGCGGAACGACCCAGCCGCCCTCGCTGAACCCCCAGAGGCCGACCTTGCCGGGATCCACATCGGCACGCCCGTTCAACAACCGGACACCCGCCAGGGCGTCGTCGGCGAGTCGGTCATAGGACCGCTGCGTCAGTGAGTATCCCGCGGTCCGTTTGTCGTAGCTGAGGACCACGAACCCGGACCGGGCCATGGCCTGTGCCTCGGCCCGGTACTTCGCCCGTGTCTCCGGACCCGAACCGTGCACCAGCACGATCCCGGGCCGCCGTTGTCCTGCCGTCCCGGCGGGTGCCGTGACCGTGCCGTGCAGTGTCACGTCCCCGCTGCGGAACTCCACGCTCTGTTCGATGCTCGGCTCGATGTCCTGCCCCGCCCGGGCGGGGCCCGCCACGGCCGCCGCCCCGCTCGCCGTCGTCGCCACGGCCGCCAGCGCCGCGATCAGACACATGGCCCACCAGGTCCGCATGCCGCCCCCTGATCATCCTCAACCCCTCGCCGGTCACTCCTCGTCGACCTTGCTGCACAGCGCAGCGACAGCCAATCCGGCAGACCCCCCAGCCGTGAGGGGGACAGCACCACCCACCACCTGACGAAAACCGGCCGATACCCCGATCGGTAAATCCACCAGCGCCCCGCCCCCGATTGCGGGTACACCTTTCCCTGACTGGATGTCATGTCCACTCATTGACGAGAGAGGTGCTCAGCACGTGAAATCGCACACCACGGGGGAACCCGCCGACCGCAAGCAGGCGCCGGACGGGCCACGCGCCGACGCGGCCGGTTCCGGCGGTTACCAACGGGCACTGGGTGCCCGGCAGATGCAGATGATCGCCATCGGCGGCACCATCGGCACCGGCCTCTTCCTCGGCGCGGGCACCGCGATATCCAAGGCCGGGCCGAGCCTCATCCTCTGGTACGCCGTGGCCGGCGCCGTCCTCTTCCTCGTCATGCGGGCGCTCGGCGAACTGCTCACCCACCGCCCGGTGTCCGGCAGCTTCGCCGACCACGCGCGGGAATTCCTCGGGCCGTTCTGGGGGTACGCCACCGCCTGGACGTACTGGATCATGTGGGTCACCACGGGGATGGCCGAGATCACCGCGGCGGGGGAGTACGTCAAGTACTGGTACCCCGGCTTCGATCAGTGGAAGACCGCGCTGATCTCGCTGGTGGTGCTCGCCTGCGCCAACCTGATCTCCGTGAAGATCTTCGGCGAGCTGGAGTTCTGGTTCGCCCTCATCAAGGTCACCGCCATCATCGGCATGATCCTCATCGGCCTCGGCGTCCTCCTCATCGGCTTCGGCGACGCCGGGCACACGGCCTCCGTCAGCCATCTCTGGGCCGACGGCGGCATCGCCCCGCGCGGCGTGCGCAACTCCCTGATGACGCTGCAGATCGTGCTCTTCGCCTACCTCGGCGTCGAACTCGTCGGCGTCACCGCGGGCGAGACCAAGGACCCGGAGAAGAACATCCCGCGCGCCATCAACAGCCTCCCGCTGCGGTTCGGCCTCTTCTACCTCGGCGCCCTGCTGGTCATCCTGTCCGTGGTGAGCTGGCAGGAGTTCCAGCCGGGGACGAGCCCGTTCGTCGCCGCATTCCAGAAGATCGGGATCCCGGCCGCGGCCGGGATCGTCAACTTCGTGCTGCTCACGGCGGCCCTGTCCTCGTGCAACGCGGGCGGCCTGTACGCCACGGCGCGCATGCTGCGCACCGTGGGGCTCAACGGGGACGGGCCCAAGGCCCTGGCCGGGCTCAGCGGGAGAGGTGTGCCCGCCGTGGGCGTGGTCCTGTCGGCGGTGGTCATGGCGATCGGCGTGTGGGTCAACGCCGTCGACCCGGACCACGCCTTCGCCTACATCACCGCGGTGTCCACCGGCGGGGCCATCACGGTCTGGAGCGTCATCCTCGTGACGCACCTGCGCTACCGGCAGGCGGTACGGGCGGGCCTGGCGGCCCCGTCCTCGTACCGGATGCCGGGGGCTCCGTACACCAACTGGCTCGCCCTGGCGGCCTTCGCCTTCATCACCGTGCTCATCGCCTGGGACTCCGGCACGCGGGTGGCCCTCTACGTCATCGCCGTGTGGTTCGTGCTGCTGGGGGTGGGGTACCCGTTCGTGCGCCGCGGGGCGCGGGCGCAGTCGTAGCCGCAGCCGATCTACCGCGTCAGCTCCGCAGCAGCAGGAAGACGCCCGCGAGCACTCCGCCGAGGACGATCGCGGCCGCTCCCCGCCAGAGGCGGTGCCGGCGCAGTACGGGCAGGAAGTGGTCGACCGCAGCGCGGCCGGGGCCGGCGAGGGCGAGGCAGACGGCCGCCGTGGCCAGCAGGATCTCGTACTCGACGCCCTCGGGCGCGAAGAAGCCGTCGTCCTTGACGACCAAGGCGTTGATCATGATGCCGAAGAGCCCGGCGGCGGCCAGCGGGGTGAGCAGCCCCAGCGCGACCCCGAGGCCCCCCAGGGTCTCCGTGAGCCCCGCCACCACGGCCATCGCCTTGCCCGCCGGGTAACCGATCTTGGTGAACTCGTGTCCGGTGAGGACGAGACCCGGGCCGTCGAACCAGCCGAACAGCTTCTGGGTGCCGTGAGCGGCCATGGTCAGCCCGGCCACGAGGCGCAGCAGCAGAAGCCCCACGTCGCAGCCGAGCGGGTCCGTGCCGCCGGACGAGGGCGGGCCGGAGAGCGGGGCGCCGAGCGGGTTGGAGGAGAAGGCCATGACCGGGATCCTTTTCTTGCCGTGCGATGCACCGGGATGTGCTCTCCGTGTCATCGGCGCACTGAGGGGCGTCCCCGAGGGGCACTGGGCCACGCGTGTACTTTTGCACTGCCTCCGTACCGGTGACCGGCACGGTGCGCATCCCCTCACCCGACAACCGTGCTGCCGCCCCGGTACCGCGATACCGAGACAAGGACGCCTACCCCCATGCCTTACGTGCGCCACTGGTTGCGCAACTCCATCCTGCTGTTCGTGGCCGCGATCGTGCTCGGGCTGGTCGCCGCGCACACCAACGTCATCCAGCCCCACGACCTGAGCCTGGACCGCACGATCCAGACGAACGCCAGGACCGGGTGGCTGAACCACGTGATGATGGGCGTCAGCTACTGCGCGTCGCCGGTGGCCGGCGTGATCATCCTGGTGGTCTGGTCGGGGTGGCTGCTGGTGATCCGGCGCCGGCCCGTGCGGGCGGTGGCGACCTTCCTCGTCGTCGCGATCGGGTGGAACAGCACGCAGGTCGCCAAGGCGATCGTCGCCCGGGAGCGGCCGCCGCGGCAGTTCTCGCTCGACCCGGAGATCGGCTCCAACAGCTTCCCCAGCGGCCACACGGCCTTCACGGTGGCGGCCGCCGTCGCCGCGTACTTCCTCTTCCGCGAGTCCCGGCACCGCCGCAAGGTCGCCGTCATCGGCGTCTTCGCGGTGCTGCTCGTCGCCTTCTCCCGCATGTACATCGGCGCCCACTACCCGACCGACACCCTCGGCTCGGTGCTGGTGGCCGGTTCCGCGATCTTCTTCGTGACGGGCGTGTGGAACGTCTGGCTGCTGCCGCGGCTGGACCGGTTGCCGTTGCTCGCCGGCTTTGGGCTGGCTCGCGAGATGGAGGAGTTGGAGGAGCCCCGGGGTGGCCGCCGTTCTGTGCCCGCTCCCGCCCGGGCCTCGGGTGGGCGGCATCGTAGGCACGCGGGGCGTTAGCCGTTTCGTCGTCGGCTGCTAGCCGGCTGTGGTTGCTCGCGCAGTTCCCCGCGCCCCTTATGGGGCGCGGGGCTTCCTGTTTTTTGCAACGCGTTCTACCGTATGCGCCGGCAACGGGACCTTGGAGGAGCCGTGGATCTCCAGTACACCCCCGGACAGCAGGCGTTGCGGGCCGAACTGCGCGCGTACTTCGCGGCACTGGAGCCCGAGGGCTACCGCCGCACCATCCGCCGGCTCGGTGCGGACGGGCGGCTCGGGGTGGGCTGGCCCAAGGAGTACGGGGGCAGCGGGACGACCCCCATGGAGCAGTTCATCTTCTTCGACGAGGCCGCACAGGCGGGCGTGCCCCTGCCGCTCATGGCCCTCAACACCGTGGGCCCCACGCTGATGCAGTTCGGCACGGACGCGCAGAAGGCGTACTTCCTCCCCCGGATCCTCTCCGGCGAGATCGACTTCGCCATCGGCTACAGCGAGCCCGGAGCCGGTACCGACCTCGCCGCGCTGAAGACGCGGGCCGTGCGCGACGGCGACCACTACGTCGTCAACGGACAGAAGATCTGGACCACCAACGGCGACACCGCCGACTGGGTCTGGCTCGCCGTGCGCACCGACCCGGACGCCCCGCCCCACAAGGGCATCTCCATGCTCCTGGTGCCCACCACCGACCCCGGCTACTCCTGCACCCTCATTCACACCCTGGCCTCGCACAACACCACGGCCAGCTACTACGACAACGTCCGCGTCCCCGTCGACCACCTCGTCGGCAAGGAGAACGAGGGCTGGCGGCTGATCACCACCCAGCTCAACCACGAGCGCGTCACCCTCGCCGCCCACGGCAGCTCCGCCATCAGGATCCTGCGCGACGTACGGGACTGGGCCGCCGCCACCGAACTGGCCGACGGCCGCAGGGTGATCGACCTCGGCTGGGTCCGCAGCCGGCTGGCCCGTACGCACGTCCGGCTGGAGGCGATGAAGCTGCTCAACTGGCGCATGGTGGACGCCCTGCAGCGCTCCGCGCTCACCCCGCAGGACGCCTCCGCCGTCAAGGTGTACGGCTCCGAGGCGCGCCGGGACGCGTGTGCCTGGCTGATGGAGGTCCTGGGTGCGGCGGGGCCGCTGAAGGAGGGCTCGGCCGGGGCCGTGCTCCACGGCGAGTTGGAACGCGCCTACCGCAGCGCCGTCATCTTCACCTTCGGCGGCGGCAACAACGAGATCCAGCGGGAGATCATCTCCTGGCTCGGGCTGGGGATGCCGCGAGTGCGGCGGTGATGCAGGTCGTGCGGTCCCGTCACGCGGAGCGGCGGCGGACCTGGTCCTCCTGGGCGAGCCGGCGCAGCAGTTCGAGCAGCGGGCCGGAGAGGGCCAGGACGATGACCGCCTGTTCGGCCAGGGTCGGGGAGTTCTCGAAGGCGGCCGCGCGCTCCATGTCCAAGCGCGCGACGGAGTGCGCCAGTTCGGCGTAGTGGACGAGCCGCTCCGGCCGGTAGTCCGCGTCGAGCCGTCTGAGCTCCCGCAGGGCCGTCGTCAGCCCTTGTACGTGCGGTGAGTCGTCGGGGACCTGCCAGCCCATGGCCGCGATCAGGCCCGCCACGTCCGCAGCCGCGGCCGCCTCGGCCTCCGCCTCCTCGTCGGCGTCCCCTGCCGGGGCCTGGGCGACGGGCACCGGCAGGGCGTAGCTGATCGCCTTGAGGGTCCCGTCGGCGCTCTCGGACTGGTCGACCGCTGTCAGCACGTCGCGGGCGGCGGCGATGGACAGTCCGCCGAGCGTGGTCAGTGCCTTGATCAGCCGCAGGCGCTGCACGTGCTCGTCCCCGTACTCGGCCAGCGTGGCGGCCGTCGCCCTGCCCGCGGGCAGCAGGCCCTCCCGCCGGAAGTACTTGATGCTGGCGACCGGGACGCCGGTTCTGCGGCTGAGCTCCGAGATCTTCATGCAGCTTCCTTGCTGGTGGTGCGGCCGGGCGCCCACGGTCGCGGATGGACACCCCAGGTAGATACTGCCACTATCGAGTACTGGATACTTTAGGTATCCAGCTACTCCCTGCCATCGAGTCGGAGCATCCATGCCTTCCCCCCAGCCCCCTTCCGTACTCCGCAGTCCGCGGTTGTGGATCGGTTCGGGCCTCATCCTCGCGGTGGTCGCCGCCCTGTTCTCCCTGCTCTACGTGGGCGGCAACGTCAACCCCAAGGGCCACCTGCGTGACCTGCCCGTCGCGCTGGTCAACAGCGACAAGGGCGCCACCGTGCAGGGCAAGCCCCTCAACGCCGGTGAGCAGGTCGTCTCAGGGATCAAGAAGTCCGCCGAGGGCAACAACAGCTTCGACTGGCAGGTCCTCGACCGCGAGGAGACCGACAGGAAGCTGGGCCAGGGCAAGCTCTTCGGCGCGATCGTCGTGCCCGAGAACTTCACCGCCTCGCTGGCCGGCCTGAGCAGCCCGCAGCAGACCAAGCCCGTCCGGCCGACGATCACCGTGCTCACCAACCAGTCGGCCGGCAGCTTCGGTTCCTCCATGGCCGGCACGGCGACGCAGAAGGCCGCCCACGCCGCCTCCGCCCAGCTCGGCCAGCAGCTCCTCAAGCAGGCGAACGCCCAGGGCGCCAAGCTCACCCCGGCCTCCCAGCTGCTGCTCGCCGACCCCGTGACCGTGCAGGTCGCAGACGGCCACCCGCTCGGCACCCACAGCGCCATGGGCCTCAGCGCCTTCTACTACGCGCTGGTCCTGGTCGTCTGCGGCATGCTCGGCGCCAACGCGCTCGTTTCGCAGGTCGACACCGCGCTCGGCTACGTGCACACCGACTTCGGCCCCTTCCGCCAGCGCATGCCGCTGCGGCACACGAGCCGGGTGCGCACCCTGGCCATCGACTCCGTGCTCATGCTCGGCCTCTCCGTGGTCATGGGCTCCCTGGTCGAGCTCGCCACGGTCGGCATCCTCGGCATGGACGCCTCCCACCTCGGCCTGCTCTGGGTCTACTCCGTGGCCACCGTCGCCGCCGTCGGCATCGGCGCCCTGGCCCTGCTCCGGGCCTTCGGCACCCCCGGCATGCTGTTCTCGACGATCATCTTCGTCGCCATGGCCGTCCCGTCCTCGGGCTCGACCGTGCCGCTCCAGGCGCTGCCCGGGTTCTTCCGCGTGCTCTCGGAGTTCGAGCCGCTGCGGCAGATCACCGGCGGCCTGCGCTCGATCCTCTACTACGGCGCCCAGGCCGACGCCGGCCTGACCCGCGCCTGGGCCTCCATGGGCATCGCCCTGGCCGCCGCCCTGCTCTTCGGCTTCGGCATGACCTACTTCTACGACCGCAAGGGCCTGCACCGGGTCCCGCGCCCCGCCGACGAGTCCGCGGACGCGGAGCCGGAGCCGGCGCCCGCAGCAGTCTGAGAGTGACAACCACCGCCGGCGGCCGCCGGCGGGCATAACAGTGAGGACGCCGGGGCACCAATCCCCGGCGTCCTCACTGCAGTTGCGTGCTGCAGTCGCACGGTCGACAGGAAGCCGCACCATGACGATCTACCAGCACATCCCCCACCCGCACATCGCCTCGCGCCACGCCGTCGGCCCGGTGAAGGTCGCCGACCAGCACGCCACGGGCAGCCCCGTCACCCGGTTCAACACCAAGGTCGCCATCCTCGTCACGCGGGCCGTGGGCAGCATGTGGTGCGCCTACGCGTTCGCGCTGTTCGACCTGATCAGCCTGCCCGACGCGATCCACGGCGGGGCGTCGGCGATCGTCTCCTGGGTGGCCCAGACCTTCCTGCAGCTGGTGCTGCTGTCGGTCATCATGGTCGGCCAGAACGTCCAGGCCGACGCCTCCGACAAGCGGTCGGAGGCGACGTTCCACGACGCCAGTGCGACGCTGCACGAGGTGGCCCATGTGCAGAGTCATCTTGCCGCGCAGGACGTGCTGTTGACGCGGATCGCGGAGAAGATCGGGCTGGAGCCGGTGCCGGTCATTGACATGCCGGGCGAGGAGGCGGAGGGCTCGGAGGGCTGAGGCCTTCTGTCCGTGCGGGTCCGCTGTGGCTGGTCGCGCAGTTCCCCGCGCCCCTTACGGGGCGCTGCGCTTGAACGTCTTGCGGCCGTTCGCCGTGCACGACGTCTTCTCCGACTCCGTCATCTTGCGGCTCTTGACGACCACGGCGTTGCTCACGCCCTCCGTGCCGTTGGGCGCCGGGCCCGTGACGGTGTCGGGCACGTACCAGTAGTAGTGGCCCCACTTCGGGCTGTCGTAGTGCGTCTGCCAGGTGCCCGAGACGGTCTGCATCACCTGGGCGCGGGAGATCCAGCCGACCTCGCCCGGCTGCACCGTCATGTTCAGGGAGCTGGTCTCCGAGTGGGAACTCGACCAGGTGTGGCTGTAGTTCGCGGTCACGCTGAGGTTGATGATGTCCGCGATCTTGCCGCCCGCGGTGACGGACACGCCCACGGAGTCGGTGGAGCCCACGGTGTCGGACCAGGTCATCGACTGGGTCGCGGGCGAGGTGCTGCAGTTGTAGAGCGAGTCGGAGACCTGGCGGAAGTCGCCCAGGTAGGCCTTGCCGAGCACCGGGTCGTTGAAGCTGCACTTGCCGAGGCCGGAGGCGCAGTCGGCTATGAGCTCCTTGCGGGTCGGGCTGCTGTCGGCCGCTGCGGGCAGGGCCATCGCCGTCACCATGCCGAGGGCCGTGGCGCCCAGGGCCAGCGCGCGGGTGCCGCGGCGCAGCGTTCTGTTGTTCACCATGTCTGTTCCTCTCGCTCCGTGCGTGGGGGGAGGGGCGGCAATACAGGCTGACGCCATCGGCTGATGCCAATGGGCCTGAAATTGCTGCCTGTTGCGGAAGAGACTGGTGTAAAAGCTCGCTCAAATATACCAAGAGTAAGTAAAGTTGTAGTTGATCGTTCAGCGATATCGCTATGGGCGGCTCCGGGGGCGCACGAAGTGCCGCGCGCGCCGTCGGCCTACAAGCTGCGCAGACCGGACGCCATACTGTGAAGGGGCCGGGGGCGGGATGGCGAATCGACGGGGGCGGCGGCAGGGGATGGCGGAGACCAGGCTGATCCAAGGCCGGTACCAGCTGCTCGAACTGATCGGCCGGGGCGGGATGGGCGAGGTCT
The DNA here is from genome assembly GCF_047456005.1 of Streptoverticillium reticulum. NCBI lineage: Bacteria > Bacillati > Actinomycetota > Actinomycetes > Kitasatosporales > Streptomycetaceae > Streptomyces > Streptoverticillium reticulum. The sequence continues at coordinate 7,223,831 of NZ_CP179755.1, forward strand.
GGCGTGCCCGCGACGAGTCGCTCGGGCGGCACGTGGCCGTCAAGTGCCTGAAGCCGATGGGCCCCCAGCACGAGCAGTCCTATCTGCGCGTGCTGCGCGAGCGCTTCCGCCGCGAGGCCCGGGTCGCCGCCTCCCTGCAGCACCGCGGCATCACCGTCGTGCACGACTTCGGCGAGTGCGACGGCGTGCTGTACCTGGTCATGGAGCTCCTCGACGGCCGCAACCTCAGCCAGCTGCTGGAGGACAACAAGCACCACCCCCTGCCCGTGCCCGACGTCGTCGACGTCGCCGAACAGGTCGGCGCCGCCCTCGCGTACACCCACCGGCAGGGCATCGTCCACCGCGACCTCAAACCCGCCAACATCGTGCGGCTCGCCGACGGCACGGTGAAGATCTGCGACTTCGGCATCGCCCGGCTCGCCCACGACATCGGCTTCAGCACCCGCCTCACCGGCACCGGCATCGCCATGGGCACCCCCCACTACATGTCGCCGGAGCAGATCGGCGCCGGCAACGTGGACCACCGCAGCGACCTGTACTCGCTGGGCTGCGTGCTGTACGAGCTCGCCACCGGCGCCCCGCCCTTCGACATGGACGACGCCTGGGCCGTGCTCGTCGGCCACCGGGACACCCCGCCGCAGCCGCCGCGCGAACTGCGGCCCGAACTCCCCGAGCCCTTCGAGCGCGTCGTCCTCGACCTGCTCGCCAAGGACCCCGCCGACCGGCCGGCGGACGCCGCGGACTTCCTGCGCCGCGTCCTGGCCGGCCACCCCGACCGTCCGTACCGGGACGGCACGTCCGGACACCTGACGCTCCCCGGCGCGACCCCCCGGGCCGGCCTGCGGGACCGCACCCGGCAGAACGAGCCGCCCCGGCTGCCCGGCTGGGCGCGGAACATGACCACCGGCTCCAAGGCCGCGGGCACCGGCGCCCTCCAGCCGCCGCCCCCCGACCCCGCCGACCAGCTCACCGGCGCGTGGACCCGGGCGTGGACCACCCAGGGCGGCACCGCCGGCACCGAGCGCCCGCCGCCCGCGCGTCTCACCGAACTCGCCGGGCGGCACAGCGAGGGACTGCGCTTCGCCCGCCTCGGCCGTTGGTCCGAAGCCGGCGAGGTGCACCGCGGCGTCGTCGCCGAACGCGAGCGCGCCCTCGGCTCCGACCACCCCGACACCCTGGCCAGCCGGTACGAACTCGCCTTCGCCCTCAGCCGGCTGGGCCGGGCCGACGAGGCCATGCGCGAGTTCGCCCGCACCGCCGCCGGCCGCGAACGGGTGCTCGGCCCCGACCACCCCGACACCCTGGCCGCACGCCAGGAGACCGCGTACGTGCTCGGCCAGCTCGGCCGGCACTTCGAGGCCCACCAGGTCTATGCCTCCGTACTCGCCGCCCGCGAGCGCACCATGGGCCCCGACGACCCGGACACCCTGCGCTGCCGCCACAACCTCGCCTTCAACCTCAGCCGCCTCGGGCGCCTGGAGGACTCGTACCGCATGGCGCACGAAGTGGCCGAGGCACGCGCCCGGGTGCTCGGCCCCGACCACCCCGACACCCTCGTCACCCGCTACGAGGTGGGCTACGCGCTCGGCCAGCTGAACCGCTGGAGCGAGGCCCTGCGCACCTACCGCGAAGTGGCCGAGGCGCGCGCCCGGGTGCTCGGACCGCTGGAGCCGGACACCCTCGCGGCGCGTTACGAGGCCGGCATCTGCCTCGGCCGGCTCGGCCGCAGCGCGGAGGCGCTGGAGCTCTACCGCGGCCTCGTCGAGGACCGCACCCGCGCCCAGGGCCCCGCGCACCCCGACACCCTGCGGGCCCGGCACGGCCTCGGCGTCAACCTCGGCCGCCTGGGCCGCTGGGAGGAGGCCCTGGCCGAGGCGCGGGACGTCTGCGCCATCCGCACCAGGGTGCTCGGCGCCGACCACCCCGACACGCTCGTCAGCCGGCGCGAGGTGGCCGTCGGGCTGGGGTGGCTCGGCCGGTGGACGGATGCGCTCGCCGTCTACCGGGAGGTGGCGCAGGCGCGGCAGCGGGTGCTGGGTGCCGACCACCCTGACGCCCTCGCCAGTCGTAATGACGAGGCGCACTGTCTGGAGCAACTCGGGCGGTCCGCCGAGGCGGTTGAGCTCTACCGGCAGGTTGCGGCGTTGCGGCAGACGCGTGCTACGCGGGGGAGCCGGCAGGCCTAGCGCCCCGTAAGGGGCGCGGGGCTGTTTCTCCCCCAGCTACCTCCCCCAGCTACCGCTGGGGGTGCCCCCAGGAGGTACCCCAGCGGCTCCGCCGCGTGGGCGCGAGCAACCACGACGCGCCCGCAGTCGACGTTCCCGGGGCTTCGCCCCGGACCCCTGGGGTGGTGCGTCGTCTGCAGGCCGGTGGGGGCTTGTCGCGCAGTTCCCCGCGCCCCTTCGGGGCGCGCCTGACGGGACGTGCACCGCTCTTCCCCTTGCGCCTCCCATGCGTCATCCTGCCGCCCATGCGGACCGCCCTGAGTGAGCAACTCGGTATCGAGCACGCCCTCTTCGGGTTCACCCCGTTCCCCGCCGTGGCCGCCGCCATCAGCCGGGCCGGCGGGCTCGGGATGCTCGGGGCCGTGCGCTACAGCGACCCCGAACAGCTCGCCCGGGACCTCGACTGGATGCACGAGCACACCGACGGCAGGCCGTACGGGCTCGACGTCGTCATGCCCGCCCGGCAGGTCCGGGGCGTGACCGAGGCCGACATCGAGGCCATGATCCCCGCTGCGCACCGCCGGTTCGTCGAGGAGACCCTGGCCCGCCACGGCGTCCCCCCGCTGCCCGCCGGCGAGCGCTCCGGGTGGCGCATCACCGGCTGGCTGGAGGACGTCGCCCGCGCCCAGCTCGACATCGCCTTCGACCACCCCCTCGCCCTCCTCGCCAACGCCCTCGGCCCGCCGCCCCCCGACGTCATCGCCCGCGCCCACGACCACGGCATCCGGGTCGCCGCGCTCGCCGGCAGCGCCCGGCACGCGCTGCGCCACGCGGACGCCGGCGTCGACATCGTCGTCGCCCAGGGGTACGAAGCCGGCGGCCACACCGGGGAGATCGCCACCATGGTGCTCACGCCCGAGGTCGTCCGCGCCGTCGACCCGCTGCCCGTGCTCGCCGCCGGAGGCATCGGCAGCGGCGAACAGATCGCCGCCGGGCTCGCGCTCGGCGCCCAGGGCGTCTGGCTCGGCTCCGTGTGGCTCACCACCGAGGAGGCCGGGCTGGGATCCGGCGCCCTGACCGGCAAGCTCCTGGCGGCCGGTTCGGGCGACACGGTGCGCTCGCGGTGCCTCACCGGCAAGCCCGCACGGCAGTTGCGCACGGCGTGGACCGACGTCTGGGAGGACCCGGCAGGTCCCGGCACGCTGCCGATGCCGCTGCAGGGGCTGCTGGTCGCCGAGGCCCTCACCCGCATCCAGCAGGACGAGACCGTGCCCCTGCTGGGCACGCCGGTCGGGCAGATCGTCGGCCGGATGGACTCCGTACGCGGAGTGCAGGACGTGGTCGACGAGTTGACGGCCGGCTTCGAGCGCGCGGTACGCCGGCTCGACCGCATCGCCGGACACGCCTGAGCCGGACACGCCTGAGCCGGACACGCCTGAGGAGGACGACGCGCCATGACCGCAACTCCCAACGGCTTCTGGGCCCAGGCAACCGCCGACCCCGCCCGCACCGTCCTCATCGCACCGGACGGCAAAGGATGGAGCGCCGGCCGGCTGCACGCCGCCGCCAACCGGCTCGTCCACGGGCTGCGCGCCGCCGGGCTCCGCGAGGGCGACGCCTTCGCCACCGTGCTGCCCAACGGCGCCGACTTCCTCACCGCCCATCTCGCCGCCACCCAGGCCGGGTTCTACCTCGTGCCCGTCAACCACCACCTGGTCGCTCCCGAGATCGCCTGGATCCTGGCCGACTCCGGTGCGAAGGTCCTCCTCGCCCACGAACGCTGGTCCGCCGCGGCGGTGGCCGCCGCGGACGAGGCCGGCCTGCCCGCCTCCGCGTGCTACGCGGTCGGGGACGTCGCCGGCTTCAGCCCGTACACCGCACTCCTCGACGGACAGCCGGACACCCCGCCCGAAGGGCGCACGCTCGGCTGGGTCATGAACTACACCTCCGGCACCACCGGCCGCCCGCGCGGCATCCGCCGCCCCCTGCCCGGCAGACCGCCCGAGGAGGCCCATCTGGGCGGATTCCTCGGCATCTTCGGCATCCGGCCCTTCGACGGCAACGTCCACCTGGTGTGCTCACCGCTCTACCACACGGCCGTCCTGCAGTTCGCCGCCGCGTCCCTGCACATCGGACACCGGCTGGTCGTGATGGACAAGTGGGCGCCCGAGGAGATGCTCCGCCTGATCGAGACCCATCGGTGCACCCACACCCACATGGTGCCCACCCAGTTCCAGCGGCTGCTGGCCCTGCCGCACGACGTCCGGGGCGCGTACGACGTCTCGTCGATGCGCCACGCGATCCACGGCGCCGCCCCCTGCCCCGAGCACGTCAAACGGGCGATGATCGGCTGGTGGGGCGGCTGCGTCGAGGAGTACTACGCCGCCAGCGAGGGCGGTGGCGCCTTCGCCACCGCCGCGGACTGGCTGAAGAAGCCCGGCACGGTCGGCAGGGCCTGGCCCATCAGCGAGATCGCCGTTCTCGGCGACGACGGCGCACCGCTTCCCCCTGGCGAACTCGGCACGGTCTACCTGAAGATGACCACCGGAGGCTTCGCCTACCACAAGGACCGGGACAAGACCGAGGAGAACCGCGTCGGCGACTTCTTCACCGTCGGCGACCTCGGCCACCTCGACGCGGACGGCTACCTCTTCCTGCGCGACCGCAAGGCCGACGTGATCATCTCGGGCGGCGTCAACATCTATCCCGCCGAGATCGAGTCCGTCCTGCTCACCCACCCCGCCGTAGCCGACGCCGCGGTCTTCGGCATCCCGCACGACGAGTGGGGCGAGGAGGTCAAGGCCGTTGTCGAACCGGCCGAGGACCACCGCCCGGACGAGCGGCTCGCCGCCGCGATCCTCGCGCACTGCACGGACCGCCTGGCCGGCTACAAGCGCCCCAAGTCCCTCGACTTCGTCGTGGAGATGCCGCGCGACCCCAACGGCAAGCTCTACAAGAGGCGCTTGCGCGACCCCTACTGGGAGGGCCGCGCAAGCGCGATCTGAGGGGCGCGGGGAACTGCGCGACCAGCTACAGCCGACCCGCACCCGAAGAACTACGCCTACCGGCGCGGAGCGCTCACCGTTCGCTCACCCGCACCACCTTCAGCTGCGGCGAGGCGAGAATGTCCTTCTCGCAGAACCGGCTCTGCACCATGCGCCCGGCCGAGAACAGCTCGGTCTGGTCGCTGTAGTGGGGCGACGTGGGGTCGGACGACTGTGAGTAGGTCAGCAGCGTACGGGCCACCGGGCAGGCGCTGCCGTCCCAGCCGACCGCCTGGATGTAGCTGGAGCCGAAGTTCACGTTCCCGTAGCCGCCCTGGGCCGCGTTCCAAGGAGAGGCGACGATGTTCCAGGCGCCCACTTGCTCGCCGCCGCCGCCGATCGGGATGTGCTTGCCGTTGCGCACGACGAACTGGTTCTCGCCCAGCGGTGCGTCGAGCGGGATGCCCGCCGTGCGCAGCTCGGTGACGGTGTCGGCCAGCGCGCGGCCCACGGCCGCGTCGGCGGTGTTCAGGGTGTTGGGCGTGGCCACGGGGTCGGAGGCCGAGAACGGCACCTTCCACACGGTGGCCTTCGGGTCGTTCGTCAGCTTCCGCCAGAAGCGGTCGAAGAGCAGCGCGCCCTTGCTGCCGGTCTTCACCGTCCGGTCCCAGCCGGCCAGTATCCCGCAGGCGGCCGAGACGTCGACGGCCTTGCCGTCGCTGCCGGTTGCGGTGCCGCCAGGCAGGGCGGAGCAGGCCTTCGCCGCGTCGGCGGCGGCCCGGTCGCCCGAGGGTGCACGATCCGCGAACTGCTGCTTCTGCAGGTCGTCCACGGTCAGCCCGCCGCGCTTCGCCATGGCGGACACGTCCTCGATCGCGCCACGGGTGCGCGCCGAGCGCTCGGTGCCGGTGTCCCCGAAGATCCGCGGGTAGCCGGTGAGCGGCCGGTCCGCGTTCGTCAGCCAGGGGCTGTCGTTGGAGTTCTCGGCGTACGGGGCGTCGACCAGCGTCGGCATCGCCGACGGGCCGAAGGTCCCGGGCTGTACGGCGTCCGGGTCCGTGCCGGGCACGCAGTCGCTGCGCGAGCCGTCCAGGACGGCGAGGCCCTCCGCCGGGTAGTACTGCTTGCCGAGGTCGGTGGAGCAGCGCCCGGCGAGTTCGTCGGTGATGCGCGGCAGCAGCTGCGACTGGGTGTAGAGGGTGTGCCCGGCGGAGTCCGCGGCGACGGTGTTGACCCACGGCAGGCCCTGCGTGCGGCGCAGCGCCGCCTGGACGTCCCGGACGCTGCGGGACCTGCTCAGTCCCAGCGAGGCGTCGGTGAAGCGCAGTTGGGCGGCGTTCGGGTCGGAGAGGGCGAAGGCCGTGCCGGAGTTCCACGGCAGCCGGAGCTCACCCCCGGTGATCACGGGCCCGTAGCGGGTCCACCACTGGCTGCGGGTGACCTGGGAGACCTTGCCGTCCTTGCCGCGCACGGGCACGGTGACCTTGCGGTCGGTCATGCGCTCGGGCCTGCCGTCCACGAGGTAGGAGTGCAGGTCGCCAGGGGCGATCTTGAGCTGGTACAGGTTCATGGGCACACCGGTGGCGACCGTGTGGCTCCAGGCGATGCGGTTGTTGTGGCCGACCTCGACCATCGGCGTGCCGAGCAGCGAGCCGCCCTCGACGTTCAGTTCACCGGGGATGGTCAGCTGCGACTGCCAGAAGCGGCGGCCGCCCGCCCACGGGTAGTGCGGATTTCCGAGCAGCAGGCCGCGGCCGTTGGCGGTCGTGGAGCCCGCGAAGGCGACCGCGTTGGACCCCATGTCGGCGGTCCTCCGGTCGAACAGCTTGCGGACGGCGGCCGCGGGGGCGGGCTTCGCGTCGGTCGGCCCGGTGGTCCGGGTGATGTCCTCCACCCAGGTGCTCTGGCCGCCCAGCATGGTGAGCGCGTAGCCGCGCATGGCCACGTCGACGGGGGCGACCGGCGTCAGCCAGTCCGCGCCGCGGCACGCGGGATCCTTGATGTCGTCGCGGTGCTGGCGCAGCCAGGCGTTGTATCCGGCGGCCCAGCCCCGCATCAGCTCCTTCGACTGCCGGGTGGGCCCGGCCGGGGCAGGCTGGTCGAGGAGCTTCTCCACGGTCTTCGCGTTCCGGATGCCGCGGAAGAACAGGTCGCTGGAGAAGTTGGTCCTGGCGTTGGAGAGCGAGCGGTCGGTCGTACCGTCGGGGCCGAAGTGGCGCGAGCGGTCGCCGTGCAGCGTGACGAACCCGTCGGCGAGGGTGCAGACCTGGTCGGTGGCCTGGGCCCAGCCCTGGCCGAAGCCGAGGCTCGCGTAGTCCTTGGCGACGATGTGCGGAATGCCGTACTCGGTGTAGCGGATGACGGCCGACATGCGGTCGCCCGACGGCCGGTCCGCCCGGTCCTGCGAGGCGGCCGACGCGGGCAGCGTGGTGGCACCGGTCAGCAGGGCGAGAGCTCCGACCGCGAACACTCTTAAATGGTGACGACGTTGCAACATGACCTCCTAAGGGGTCACAAGACGACAACGGTCGTCTTGTATAACGCCAGTTACGGTCAAGTGGGTTCCCTGGGCGGACCGTTGGCGATGTCACCGGCCAGCCCCCTTGACGCGCGTCGACCGGTGTCCCAAGATCCGGCCCATGTCCGGAGTCGGAGTACGCGAGAGCACCGTGGACGGCATCATCCGGCGCACCGCCCGGCGCGTACCGGGCAGAACGGCGGTGCGCTACGGCGAACGCGCCTGGACCTACCGCGAATTGGACGAGGCGGTGACAGCGGCGGCGGCCGTCCTCCTGGAGCACGGCCTGCAGCCGGGCGACCGCGTCGCCGCCTACGGCCACAACTCCGACGCCTACCTGATCGGCTTCCTCGCCTGCGCCCGCGCCGGGCTGGTGCACGTGCCCGTCAACCACCAGCTCACGGGCGGTGAACTGCGGTACGTCCTGGAGCAGTCGGGCAGCACGTTCGTCCTCGCCGACCCGCAGCTCGAACCCCGGCTCCCGGACACGCCGCGGTCGCTGCCCCTGCGCGACGCGCCCGGCTCGCTGCTCGACCGGCTCGACGGCGCCACCGCCCGCCCGCTGTACGAGCTGAACGGGAACCGCCCCGAACTCGTCCAGCTCCTCTACACCTCGGGCACCACCGCCCTGCCCAAGGGCGCGATGATGACCCACCGCGCCTTCGTGCACGAGTACGTCAGCGTCATCACCGCAATGGACTTCAGGGAGACGGACCGTCCCGTCCACGCCCTGCCGCTCTACCACTCGGCCCAGATGCACGTCTTCCTGCTGCCCTACCTGGCGGTGGGCGCGGAGAACACCATCATCGACGGGCCGGATCCCGAACGGATCATGGCGTTGGTCGAGGAGGGACGGGCCGACAGCTTCTTCGCCCCGCCGACCGTCTGGATCGCCCTCGCCCACCACCCGGACTTCGCCACCCGCGACCTCTCCGCCCTGCGCAAGGCCTACTACGGGGCCTCGATCATGCCCGTCCCGGTGCTGGAGAAGCTGCGCGCCCGGCTGCCCGGCCTCGCCTTCTACAACTGCTTCGGGCAGAGCGAGATCGGCCCGCTGGCCACCGTCCTCGGCCCGGACGAGCACGAGGGACGGATGGACTCGTGCGGACGGCCCGTGCTGTTCGTGGAGGCGAAGGTGGTGGACGAGACGGGCAAGGAGGTCCCCGACGGCACGCCCGGCGAGGCCGTCTACCGCTCGCCACAGCTGTGCGAGGGCTACTGGGACAAACCGCAGGAGACCGAAGAGGCCTTCCGCGACGGCTGGTTCCGCTCCGGCGACCTCGTCGTCCGGGACGAGGAGGGCTACTTCACGGTCGTCGACCGCGTGAAGGACGTCATCAACTCCGGCGGGGTGCTCATCGCCTCGCGCCAGGTCGAGGACGTGTTGTACGGGCACCCCGACGTCGTCGAGGCCGCGGTGATCGGCCTGCCGGACGAGCGCTGGATCGAGGCGGTCACGGCCGTCGTGGTGACGCGGGGAGCCGTGCGCGAGGACGAGCTGATCGCTTATGTGCAGGAACGAACGGCCCGCTTCAAGGCTCCGAAGCGGGTCCTGTTCGTGGACGCACTGCCGCGGAACGCCAGCGGGAAGATCCTCAAGCGGGAGCTGAGGGAGCGCTTCGCAGGTCCACGATCCTCCTGAGCTTGCCCACGGACCGCTCCAGGGTCTCGGGGTCGACGATGTCGACGGATACGGTCACCCCGATGCCGTCCTTGACGTGACGGGCGATCTCTGCGACCGCCGCGGTGCGCTGGTCGGGCGTCGCGTCGGAACGGGCCTCGGCGCGCACGGTCATCCGGTCCATCCGGCCCTCGCGCGTGAGGCGCAGCTGGAAGTGGGGCGAGACGCCGGGCGTGCGCAGGACGATCTCCTCGATCTGGGAGGGGAAGAGGTTCACGCCCCGCAGGATGATCAGGTCGTCGCTGCGGCCGGTGAGCCGCTCCATGCGGCGGAACTCCGGATGCGCGGTGCCCGGCAGCAGCCGGGTGAGGTCGCGGGTGCGGTAGCGGACGACGGGCATGGCCTCCTTGGTGAGCGAGGTGAACACCAGCTCGCCGTGGGCGCCTTCGGGCAGCGGCTCGCCCGTGACGGGGTCGACGATCTCCGGGTAGAAGTGGTCCTCCCAGATGTGCAGCCCGTCCTTGGTCCGCACGCTCTCCTGGGCCACCCCGGGCCCCATCACCTCCGACAGCCCGTAGATGTCGACGGCGTCGAGGGCGAACCGCTCCTCGATCTCCCGCCGCATCTCCTCGGTCCACGGCTCGGCGCCGAAGATGCCGACTTCGAGCGACGTGGTGCGGGGGTCGACGCCCTGGCGCTCGAACTCGTCGAGAAGGGTGAGCATGTAGGAGGGCGTCACCATGATGATCCGGGGCCGGAGGTCCTGGATCAGCCGCACCTGGCGCGAGGTCATCCCGCCGGAGGCGGGGATGACGGTGCAGCCGAGGCGCTCGGCGCCGTAGTGGGCGCCGAGGCCGCCGGTGAACAGGCCGTATCCGTAGGCCACATGCACCGTGTCACCGGGCCGCCCGCCCGCCGCGCGGATGGAGCGGGCGACCACGTCGGCCCAGGTGTCGAGGTCGCGCTCGGTGTACCCGACGACGGTGGGGGCACCGGTCGTGCCGCTGGAGGCGTGGATGCGGCGGATGTCCTTCCCGGGCACGGCGAACATGCCGCAGGGGTACTGGGCGCGCAGGTCGTCCTTGGTGGTGAAGGGGAAGCGGGGCAGGTCGGCGGGGGAACGGCAGTCCTCCGGGCGGACGCCGGCGGCGTCGAAGGCGTGGCGGTAGAAGGGGACGTGCTCGTAGGCGCGGCGGAGCGTGGCACGGAGGCGCTCCTGCTGGAGGGTACGGAGATCCATGGCGCGCTCGCCTCCGGGGATGTGCCGACCGATCGTTCGGTCAAACCAAGCAGGCGGGGGCGGTGGGCGTCAAGGTGGGGCCTGGTCCTGCGGCTGCGGGCCGGCTGTGGCCGGTCGCCGCAGTTCCCCGCGCCCCTACGGGGCGCGCCCCTCACCCACCACCCCCCGCGCCCACCGGTAATCCGCCTTCCCGCTCGGCGAGCGTCGAATGCGATCGGCGAAGACCACCAGCCGCGGCACCTTGTATCCCGCCAGCCGTGCCCGGCAATGTGCCTGCAAGGCATCCCGCGTCGGCGGCTCGACCCCCGGGCGCAGCTGGACGACAGCCGCGACCCGTTCACCCCACCGCTCGTCCGGCGCCCCCGCCACCACCGCGTCGTACACGTCCGGGTGCGCCTTCAGGGCCTCCTCCACCTCCTCCGGGAACACCTTCTCTCCGCCCGTGTTGATGCACTGCGACCCGCGGCCGAGCACCGTGACGACGCCTTCCGCGTCGACCGTCGCCATGTCCCCGAGCAGCACCCACCGTTCCCCCTGTTCGCGGAAGAACGTTCGAGCAGTCAGCTCGGGGTCGTTGTAGTAGCCCAGAGGAACGTGCCCGCGCTGGGCGAGCCGTCCGGGTTGGCCCACGCCCACCGGGCGGTGCGTCTCCGGATCCACCACCGCCGTACGGTCGTTGACGCGGATCCGGAACCCCTTTCCGTCCTGCGTGGCCGTGCCGTTGAAGCCCGACTCGGACGAGCCGAAGTTGTTGAGCAGCAGCACCCAGGGCAGCAGGGCCGCGAACTCCTCGCGCACCGTGCGCGACAGCACCGCCCCCGAGCTGCTCACGCTCAGCAGCGACGAGCAGTCGGTGCCGCGTAGCGGACCCGCGAGCGCGTCCACCAGGGGGCGCAGCATGGCGTCGCCCACCAGCGACAGGCTGGTGACGCGCTCCTGTGCCACCGTCCGCAGAACGTCCTCCGGCACGAACTTGCGGCGGAGCACCGTCTTCTGGCCGAAGCCGAAGGAGATGAACGCGGTGAGCGTCGACGTGCCGTGCATCAGCGGCGCGGTGGGGAAGAAGACCAGGCCCTCCCCGCCCGCGGCCACCCGCTCCGCCAGCTCCTCCGGGCGCTTGACCGGCTCGCCCGTCGGTGCGCCGCCGCCGAGGCCGGAGAAGAACAGGTCCTCCTGCCGCCACACCACGCCCTTGGGCATGCCGGTGGTGCCGCCGGTGCAGATGATGAAGCGGTCGTCGCCGGAGCGGGACGGGAAGTCCCGCCCGGGGGAGCCGGACGCCTCGGCTTCCGTGAAGGGGACTGCGTTGATGCAGGGTTCCTCCGCAGTTCCCACCTGTACCAGGTGCCTCAGCATCCTCGTCCGCGGCAGCGCCTCCGCCACCCGCTCCGTGAACTCGGCGTCGAAGACCACCGCCACCAGGTCCGTGTCGCAGTACAGGCGGGCCAGCTCGTCCGCCACATAGCGGTAGTTGACATTGACCGGCACCGCCCGGATCTTCAGGCAGGCCAGCACGGTCTGCAGGTACTCGACGCCGTTGTAGAGATGGAGGCCCACGTGCTCGCCGGGCGCGATGCCGCTGTCGCGCAGGTGGTGGGCCAGCCGGTTGGCCGCCGCGTCGAGCTGCGCGTAGGTGAGCCGGCGTACGGCGCCGCCGGGCGGGCCGAGGTGGACGAGCGCCTCCCGCGCGGGCACCGTGTCGGCGACGGACTCGAAGAGATCGGCGAGGTTGTAGTCCACGGCGGCCATTAGAGCGCCGAGCCGGGGCGGCGGGAAGAGCCCGGCCCAAGAAAACTGACGGGTTGTCAGAAAACCCGTCGGCGACCCCTTGAACCGCCCCGCCCCCTCCTGCACCCTGTGCGGCATGGACGGCAACGGACACCTCACCGTGGAGCGCGTCGGCGCGACCCTCGTGCTCACCCTCGACCGGCCCGAGGCGAGGAACGCCCTCTCGCTGCCGATGCTGGCCGGCCTCCACGACGGCTGGCTCGCCGCCGACGCCGACGACGGCATCCGCTCGATCGTCCTCACCGGCGCGGGCGGCGCCTTCTGCTCCGGCATGGACCTCAAGGCCCTGGCCCGCTCGGGAGCCCCCGAGGGCGGCGACGACCCCCTGCGGGCCCGCTTCCGGGCCGACCCCGACCTGCACTGGAAGGCCATGCTCCGGCACCACCGGCCGCGCAAGCCCGTCATCGCCGCCGTCGAGGGCCCCTGCGTGGCGGGCGGCACCGAGATCCTCCAGGGCACCGACATCCGCATCGCCGGACAGAGCGCCGTCTTCGGCCTGTTCGAGGTCCGGCGCGGCCTCTTCCCTGTCGGCGGCTCCACCGTCCGCCTGCCCCGGCAGATCCCGCACACCCACGCCCTGGAGATGCTGCTCACCGGACGCCCGTACACCGCCACGGAGGCGGAGCGCATCGGGCTCATCGGGCACGTCGTCCCGGACGGCACCGCGCTGCAGAAGGCTCTGGAGACCGCCGAACTCATCAATGCCAACGCCCCGTTGGCGGTCGAGGCCGTGAAGGCCTGCGTGTACGAGACCGCCGGGATGAGCGAACCGGACGCCCTCGCGGCCGAGCTTGAACGGGGTATGCCGGTGTTCGGCACCGCCGACGCCAAGGAGGGTGCCCGTGCCTTTGCCGAGAAGCGGGTTGCCGTCTACCGGCGTGCCTAGGCCGTGTCCGGCGGGAGCGCCCCGTCAGGGGCGCGGGGCTGTGTCGATGTGCGGCTCCGCCGCGTGGGCGCGACCAGGCGCCCCGTAAGGGGCGCGGGGAACTGCGCGACAAGCCCCCACCGGCCTGCAGCCGACGTACCACCCCAGGGGTCCGGGGCGCAGCCCCGAGAACCTCGGCTGCAGGCGCGTTGTGGTTGCTCGCGCAGTTCCCCGCGCCCCTTCGGGGCGCGGTAGCCCCATTCAGGAGGTGACCCTTTGCTTTCCGCACCCCTCGTCGTCGAGTTCCCCTTCACCCGTTCCCTCGGGCCCGTGCAGAGTGCCTTTCTCACCGGATTGCGCGAACGCACCGTCCTCGGCGTGCGCACCGCCGACGGCCGTGTGCTCGTCCCTCCCGTCGAGTACGACCCCGCCACCGCCGAGGAACTCCGCGACCTCGTCCAGGTCGGCAGCACCGGCACCGTCACCACCTGGTCCTGGGACCCCGCCCCGCGCCCCAACCGGCCGCTGCGCACCCCCTTCGCCTGGGTGCTCGTCCGCCTCGACGGCGCCGACACCGCCCTGCTGCACGCCCTCGATGTCCCCGGGCCCGGGGCCGTGCGCACCGGCATGCGCGTCCGCATCCGCTGGGCGGCCGAGCGGACGGGTGCCATCACCGACATCGCCTGCTTCGAGCCCTACGAGGGCCCAGCGGAACGGCCTCACGTCACGCCGCACGACGGGCTGTTCGCCGACCCCGTCACCGGCATCACCACCCCCGCCCGCCTCGACTACACCTATACCCCCGGCCACGCCCAGAGCCGCCACCTCGACGCCCTCGCCCGGCACCGCATCACCGGCGAACGCTGCCCCGCCTGCCGCAAGGTGTACGTACCGCCCCGCGGCGTCTGCCCCACCTGCGGCACCGCCACCGCCGAAGAGGTCGAGGTCGGCCCCCGCGGCACCGTCACCACCTTCTGCGTGGTCAACATCAAGGCGCGGCACCTGGACATCGACGTGCCCTACGTCTACGCCCACATCGCGCTCGACGGCGCCGGCCTCGCCCTCCACGGACGCATCGCCGGGATCCCCTGCGAGCAGGTGCGCATGGGCCTGCGCGTCGAGCCCGTATGGACCGGCGACGGCCGCCACCCCGACCACTACCGGCCCGCCGGCGAGCCCGACGCCGCCTACGACACCTACAAGGACCTGCTGTGACCGGCCACTTGCGGGACATCGCCGTCGTCGCCTTCGCACAGAACGTGGCCCCCGAAGCAGGGCTGTCGGAGACCGAGATGCTGCTGCCCGTCCTCACCGACGCGCTCGCCCAGGCCGGACTGGAGCCCGGCGAGGCCGACTTCACCTGCTCGGGCTCCAGCGACTACCTCGCCGGCCGGCCCTTCTCCTTCACCATGGCCCTCGACGGCGTCGGCGCCTGGCCGCCCATCGCCGAGTCCCACGTGGAGGCCGACGGGGCCTGGGCCCTGTACGAGGCCTGGGTCAAACTGCTCACCGGAGAAGCGGACACCGCCCTCGTCTACGCCTACGGCAAGCCCACGGCCGGCGAGTTGGAGGACGTCCTCACCCGGCAGCTCGACCCGTACTTCGTGGCCCCGCTGTGGCCCGGACCGGCCGCCCTCGCCGGCCTCCAGGCACAGGCCCTCGCCGACGCGGGCGAAACCGTGCCCCCCGGGCCCGGCGGCAGGGTCGTCGACGGCGCCGCGGCCGTGGTGCTCGCCGCCGGGGACCTGGCCCGCGCGATGTGCGCACGCCCCGCCTGGATCCACGGCATCGACCACCGCATCGAGCCCCAGGCCCTGGGCGTGCGCGACCTCACGCGGTCGCCCTCCACCCGCCTCGCCGCCGAACGCGCCGGAGCCTTCGAGGCGCCCGTGGACACCGCCGAACTCCACGCGGCCCACCCCGCCCAGGAGGTGATCCTGCGCAGGGAGCTGCAGCTGACCGACGACGTCGTGGTCACCCCGTCCGGCGGCGCCCCGGCCGCCGACCCCGTCATGGCCACGGGCCTGATCCGCATCGGCGAGGCCGCGGACCGCATCCGGCGCGGCGAGTCGGACCGGGCCCTGGCCCACGCCACGTCGGGCCCGTGCCTGCAGCACAACCTCGTCGCCGTCCTGGAGGGGGAGCGACCGTGAGCGCCGTCCACAAGGAGCCCGTCGCCGTCGTCGGGATCGGCCAGACGAAGCACGCCGCCGCCCGCCGCGACGTCTCGATCGCCGGACTCGTCCGCGAGGCCGCCCGACGCGCCCTCGACGACGCCGAGTTGGACTGGTCCGACGTCGAGGCCGTCGTCCTCGGCAAGGCCCCCGACTTCTTCGAGGGCGTCATGATGCCCGAGCTCCACCTCGCCGACGCACTCGGCGCCACGGGCAAACCCGTGCTGCGGGTGCACACCGCAGGATCGGTCGGCGGCTCCACCGCCCTCGTCGCGGCGAACCTCGTCGCCGCCCGCCTCCACGGGACCGTCCTCGCCCTCGCCTTCGAGAAGCAGTCCGAGTCCAACGCCATGTGGGGCCTGTCGCTGCCCGTCCCCTTCCAGCCGCCCCTGCTCGCGGGCGCCGGAGGCTTCTTCGCCCCGCACGTCCGCGCCTACATCCGGCGCACCGGCGCACCGCCCGTCGTGGGCTCCCTGGTCGCGTACAAGGACCGTCGCAACGCCCTGAAGAACCCCTACGCCCACCTCCACGAGCACGGCATCACCCTGGAGAAGGTGCGCTCCTCGCCCATGCTGTGGGACCCCGTCCGCTACTCCGAGACCTGCCCCTCCTCCGACGGCGCCTGCGCCGTCGTCCTCACCGGCCGGGCCGGCGCGGCCCGTTCGCCGTACCCGCCCGCCTGGCTGCACGGCGGCGCCATGCGCAGCGAGCCGACGCTCTTCGCCGGCAAGGACTTCGTCTCGCCCCGCGCGGGCCGCGACTGCGCGGCCGACGTCTACTGCCAGGCCGGGATCACCGACCCGCGCCGCGAGATCGACGTGGCCGAACTGTACGTCCCCTTCAGCTGGTACGAGCCGATGTGGCTGGAGAACCTCGGCTTCGCCGCCGAGGGCGAGGGCTGGAAGCTCACCGAGTCCGGGGCGACCGCGCTCGACGGGGACCTGCCCGTCAACCCCTCCGGCGGCGTCCTGTCCACCAATCCCATCGGCGCCAGCGGCCTGATCCGCTTCGCGGAGGCGGCACTTCAGGTGCGGGGCAGGGCAGGGGAACACCAAGTGGACGGTGCTCGGCGGGCGTTGGGCCACGCCTACGGCGGCGGGGCACAGTTCTTCGCCATGTGGCTCGTGGGCGACCGGCCGCCCGACGCCTGACGGAACCCGTGCGGGCGGCCTGTGCGGCAGCGGCATCGCTCGCTAGGGTTGGGGCCGGGACGACGAGCTGGGAGGAGTGCGGACGTGGTTAACGGCACGACGGAAGCATGGGCGGGCGGAGCGGCTCCCGACCTCGACCTCGCCAACGCCACCTGGCAGACGAGCAGCCAGGGACGCACGAGCGGAGTGCAGGTCGCCTTCGTCGAGGGCTTCGTCGCCATGCGCAGCGGAGGCAACCCGGACGGCCCGAAGCTGATCTTCCCGCCGGGGGAGTGGCGCGCCTTCGTCCTCGGCGCCCGCGAGGGCGAGTTCGACCTCACCTGACGTACGCGGCAGTGCCCCGGCCTCCACGGCGTCGGCGCCCCCGTAGGATGGTGGCATGTCCTTCCTCCGCCGCCGCAGCGCCGCCACCCCCGCCGGGCCGGACTTCGACGTCCTCGCCATGGACCCGGGGGACTGGCCGGGCGATCTCGGGGCCGGGCTGCTGCCCGCGCCCGACGGGAGCTGCCAGGGCGTCTTCCTCCGCTACGACCTGTTCGGCGGACGCGGCCCCGCGATGATCATCGGCAACCTGCCCGAGGGCTCCCCGGCCCGGGAGCTCGCCGAGGGCCAGGTGCCCTTCGAGGTGGCCCAGCTGCTCGCGGCCCTGGGCAACGAGGAGCCGGTGGAGGTGCTGGAGAGCGAGGACGTCCCCGTGATGCACGAGGACAACCTCCTCATCGTGCGCCGGCTGAAGTGCTCCGAGGGCCGCATCTCCTGCACCCAGTTCGACCGCAGCGACGGCGTGCTCGTCACCATCGCCAGCTGGGACCGGCCGATCACCGACGACCTGTACCAGCTGCTCAAGCCGCTGCCCGCGGAGATGTTCCAGGCGGGCTGAGCCCCTTTTCCGACCGGACGGGAGCCCGGCACGGCGACGGCCGTGCCGGGCTCCCGTGCTGTCCGGGCGGGGGCTCAGCGGTTCGAGGGCCGGAGCGTGACGTCCGAGGCCTTGACGAAGGCCACCCGGTGCCCGAACTGGATCTCGTAGTAGACGTCCTTGCCGCGGATCACCTTGTGGCCCGCGGGTTCGAAGGTGGTCGCCCACAGGTACTCGCTCGGGGACCGCTGGCCCAGCACATAGGCCTGCCCGGCGGGGATCCTGTACGGCAGCGGCTCCACGGTCTGGACGGGGACGCCCTGCGGATAGGCCTCCTTCTCGGGGAAGGCCCGACCGTACACCGGGATCTCGTCCAGCCCCTCCCGCGGAGTGACGAACTCGCCGCTCGCGAACAGGGCCGTCGGCTGCCACCACGGGTTGTGGAACCAGGCCTTCTGCCCCAGGTACCAGACGGCCGTCCAGTCGCCCTGGCGGTCGGCCACGGCGAACTGCTGCCCGGTCGAGGCGCGGGCGCCCGTGTCGTTGACGTCGGTCGTGGACGGGGCGTCGCCGTGCAGCCCGACGTCCTGCACCAGCGGCGCCTTCTCGTCCGGTGCGGTGTGCAGCCGCACCGCGCCCGAGCCGTGCGGGGCGCAGGGCTCGCCGGGCTTGACGCAGCCGGTGTAGTCCGGGCGGTTCTCGTCGTAGTCCGGGTCGATGGTGACCATGCCGCTGAAGGGGCTCGCCGTGGTGCGGAAGCGCTTGCCCAGCAGACCGAAGTAGTGGTCCCAGTCCCAGTAGGGGCCGGGGTCGGTGTGCATGCCCTTGATCGTGGCCGCGGTGGTGCCGGGGACGTTGTCGTGCCCCAGGATGTGCTGGCGGTCCAGCGGGATGTCCAGCTTCCGGGCCAGGTAGCGCACCAGCTTGGCGGACGTCAGGTACATCTCCTCCGTGTACCAGGCGTCCGGCTGCGCCAGGAAGCCCTCGTGCTCGATGCCCACCGACTTGGCGTTCACGTACCAGTTGCCCGCGTGCCAGGCCACGTCCTTGGTCGGCACGTGCTGGGCGACGTGCCCGTCGTTGGAGCGCACCGTGTAGTTCCAGGAGACGTACGTCGGGTCCTGGACCAGCTTGACCGTGCCCTCCCAGGTGCCTTCGGTGTCGTGGACGACGATGAAGTCGACCTTCTGCGAGCCGGGCCGGTCGGCGACGTCGTGGTTGCCGTAGTCCTTGCCGTTGTCGAGCCTCTGGTACGGCGCGGGGATCGACTCGCAGGCCACCGAGCGGGGGCACTCCACCTGGTCGGCGTGGAGCAGGCCCGGCAGCCCGAGCCGGCCGAGCTGATCGGTGCGGGGGACGAGCCCGGGGACGCCGGGCAGGGAGACGGCCTGGCCCGCGTCGGTGGTGCGCTGCCGGCCACCGCGGATCGCATCGAAGACGTCGTCGGCGAAGGTGGCCGCCGTCGCCGAGTCGGTGGCGCCGGAGTACGCGGCCACCGCTCCGTACCACTCGGCCGGGCTGCCGCCGGCCGCCAGGCCCAGCCGCTTCTGCGCGTCGGCGAGCAGGGCCGCACCGCCCTGCAGATTGGCCGCGGTGCTGCTGCGCAGCTGTCCGGCGGGCAGTCCGGTGAGGGCGGCGGCGCGGGGCAGGGTGCGCAGCCGCGCGGGGAGCTCCGCCGGTACCGGGACGGACACGGGGACGGACATGCGGCCGGCGCGCGGCCGGTCGGATTCGCCGCGGGCGTCCCCGGCGGCCTCGTCCCGCCCGCCCGCGGCGGCCACGGCGGTGGCGGCGTCGGTCAGATGCATCGGGCCGTAGCCGCCGGTGACGCTGGGGGCCCCGGCGTGGGAGTCCCACCGCGACTCCAGATAGGCGACGCCGAGCAGGACGCTCTGCGGGACGTGGTACTTCGCGGCGGCCTCGGCGAACTCCCTTTGCAGGGAAGCGGACTGCAGCTGCTCGGCCGGCACCGCGGGGGCGGCTGCGACCACCGGGAGCAGCAGAGCGGCCGACGCGACTGCGCCGGCCGCCCGGAGTGTTCGGCGGCTTCTTCGGAACCCCCTGCGGGGCGCCTGTCGTGACCGGTGGTGCTGCGAGCCTCGCAATGCGGCCTCCTCTGGACGGACCGTGCCGTGCGCCGGAACCAGCAGACGCACGCGGACCGGGATGGAGCGAACCTACCAAGAGCCCTTGTGGGATCAGACGATCCGTCAATCAGACTGAAGGGGCCGCAATGCGCACGTCAACGTCCGCGCCAGGCGTTTCGCGGGCGGACCCGGAGGCCCGTCCGGACGGCCCTCACCCGGATTGGTGACGGCGGTCCGGTGCAGCCGACACGCCGAGGCGCCGCGCAGGGGGTGCGCGGCGCCCAGGGCCTGTCCGGCGGATCTTGCAGCGCCCCGTCAGGGGCGCGGGGAACTGCGCGACCAGCCCCCGCCAGCCCGCAGTCGACGCACCACCCCGGGGGCCCGGGGCGAAGCCCCGAGAACCTCGACTGCGGGCGCGTCGTGGTTGCTCGCGCAGTTCCCCGCGCCCCTGACGGGGCGCCAGGGCTCATCGGGTGCCGACGGCGGCCCTGACCGCACGCCTGGCCAGCGCGCAGTCGTCGTGCAGCCGGCGGAGCAGCAGGCGCTGTTCCTCGCCCGTCTCCGCACTGCCGGGGGCGGCCGGTTCGTGCAGGGCGCGCTGCACGGCCGTCTCGTACGTCCGGATCTCGCGGGTCAGCACCAGCATCAGGTTCACCAGGAAGGCGTCCCGGGACGTGGGTCCCGCGGCCTGGGCGTGCTGGCTGATCTGACGCCGTGCCACCGGGGCGTCCCCCAGCACCGCCCACAGCGTGGCCAGGTCGTACCCCGGGAGGTACCAGCCGGCGTGGTCCCAGTCGACGAGCACCGGACCGGCGGGGGAGAGCAGGACGTTGGAGAGCAGGGCATCACCGTGGCAGAACTGCCCCTGCACATGGGCCAGACCGTGCAGCAGCTTCTGCAGGTCGCCCATGTCCCGGTCGGTCAGCAGGCCCAGTTCGTGGTAACGGGCGATGCGCTTGCCGTAGTCGAGCGGCATGTCGAACATCCCGGCGGGCGGACGCCAGAGGTTGACCCGGCACACCGCGCCGAGCGCCGCCCTGACATCCGCGCGGGGGAGCGTGTCCACCGGGTGCCGCTGGACGGCGGCAGGGCGCCCGGGCATACGCTCGATGACCAGCGTGCAGTTGTCGGGGTCGGCGGCGATCAGCCGGGGAACCCGCACCGGGGGCCGGTGCCGCACGAAGGCCCGATATGTGGCTATTTCGTGCCGGAAGCGCTCGGCCCAGGACGGGGAGTGATCAAGTAAACACTTGGCCACGGCCGTCGTGCGTCCCGTAGTGCCGACCAGCAGGACCGAGCGGCCGCTGCGGCGCAGCACCTGAACGGGGTTGAACTCGGGGCAGATGCGATGCACCGAGGCGATCGCCGTGCGCAGCTGCGCGCCCTGAGGGCCGGACAAGTCGATTCTCCCGCTGAGGGGTTGGGCACCGAGCCCCGGGCCCCTCCGTGCCCGTCCGCCCCCGAACGCGGCCCCCACGGCGTGGGAGGGGTCGAGGTACGGGCCGCTGCCGCTCTGCTGGGGGCGGAGCGGCCGGGGCGGAGCGGACACGGAGGTCGATGCTGCATACATGGGCGGAACAGATCCCTTCGTGTCGGCGAATGCGGCGCTCCCGGTCCCCGGGCCGTCACGCACCCTGGGGAATGCGGTCCGGCAACCGGGCGGCCGGGGTTGCGCGTTTCTACATCACACCCGCGGCCCGGTGGCACACCATCTGGCGCACCCTGGCGAACCCTGGCGAATACTCGCCTGGCCCATGACGGGCCGATACCTTCAAGTCAGCCGAGGAACCTGGGGGCTTGACGTGACGAGGGAACCCAACACCCGCCTCATGGACCTGTTCGGCCTGGCCGGATGGTCCAAGGGCGAGCTCGCGAGACTTGTGAACCGGCAGGCGGCGGCCATGGGCCACCCGCAGCTGGCGACCGACACCTCGCGGGTGCGGCGCTGGATCGACATGGGGGAGTCCCCGCGCGATCCCGTGCCCAGGGTGCTGGCAGCCCTCTTCACCGAGCGTCTCGGCCGTGTCGTGACCATCGAGGACCTCGGCTTCGGCCGTCGCGGGCGGGCCGGCAGCAAGGTGCAGACACCGGACGGGCTGCCGTGGGCGCCCGAGCGGACGGCCGCGGTCCTCACCGAATTCACGGGAATGGACCTCATGCTCAACCGACGCGGCTTGGTGGGCGCGGGCGCCGTGCTCGCCGCAGGATCGGCACTCAGCAGTGCGATGCACGACTGGCTGCACACCGACCCCATCCTCGCCTCAGACGCCCCCCGATTCGACGACCCGTTGCGTGCGCACGCCGTGCACGCCGACCCCGCCGCCTTCGACCGCTACGAGGCGACGCCCGTGGGCTCCACGGAGATCGACGCCCTGGAGCACTCGGTCGAGGTCTTCCGCGCCTGGGACGCCTCCCGCGGCGGCGGCCTCCAGCGCAAGGCCGTGGTGGGCCAGCTCAACGAGGTGGGCGGCATGCTCCAGTACCACCACCCCGACCACCTCCAGCGCAGGCTCTGGGGAGTCGCCGCCAACCTGGCGGTGCTCGCCGGCTGGATGTCCCACGACGTGGGCCTGGAGCCCACCGCCCAGAAGTACTTCGTGATCGCCGCGCACGCGGCCCGCGAGGGCGGCGACCGGCCCCGGGCCGCGGAGGCGCTCTCCCGTGCCGCCCGCCAGATGGTGCACCTGGGCCGCCCGGACGACGCCCTGGACCTGATGAAGCTGGCCCAGTCCGGCTGCGGCGACGAGACCCTGCCGCGCACCCGCGCCATGTTCCACACCATCGAGGCCTGGGCGCAGGCCTCGAAGGGCCAGGGGCAGGCGATGCGCCGCACCCTGGGCAAGGCCGAGGACCTGTTCGTCTCCGACAAGGGCGATGTGCCGCCGCCGAGTTGGATGCAGCTGTTCAACGAGGCGGACATGCACGGCATGCAGGGGCTCGCCTACCGCACGCTCGCCGAGCACGAGCCGGGCGCGGCGGCCCCGGCCCAGCGGCACGCCAAGGAGGCGCTCGACCTGCGGGAGAACGGCCGCCAGCGCTCGCAGATCTTCGACCACATCTCGATCGCCTCGGCCTGCTTCATCGCGGGCGATCCCGAACAGGCCGACTGCTACGCCCGGCTGGCGCTGCTCACCATCGGCGACACGTCCTCGCACCGCACCTGGGACCGGCTGCGCGAGATGTACCGGCTCACCGGGAGGTACGCGGGCAGCTCGCGGATCGACGAGCTGCGGCAGGACCTCCGGCGGGTGATGCCCAAGCTTTCGGCGACGGGCCGGACGGCACCGGCGTGATCGCCCGCGGCTGCTGCCGCAGCCGCGGGCGGACCGGGCTCAGGAGCCGATGCGGGCGATCAGCACACAGCCGTCGTCCTCGCGCTCCGTGCCGCCGAACCTCTCCAGCACGGCCCGTACGCAGTCCTGGGCGGTGTGCGCCGCGGCGAAGCGCGGCGCCAGGTCCAGCAGCCGTCCGGCGTCGGGGGAGAGGCCCTCGGTGTGCAGGACGAGCACGTCGCCGGGCAGCAGCTCGTCCCGGACCTGGGCGTACTCGGCGTCTGCGACGGCGCCGAGCAGCACGCCCGCCGGCGTCCGGAGCGCCCGGCCCGTCCCGTCGCGGAAGAGCAGCGGGGCGGGGTGCCCGGCCTGGGACCACAGCAGGGTGCGGCTCCCGGGGTCGTAGCAGCAGCAGAGGGCGCTGCCCAGGGCGGGCTGGGCGGAGGCGTCGAGCAGGTGGTTGAGCCAGCCCATCAGGGGGCCCGGATCCGTCCCTGCGACGGCCATGCCGCGCACCGCGCCCAGCAGCATCGCCATGCCGGAGGTGGCGGCCACCCCGTGGCCGGTGAGCCCGCCGACGGTCAGCAGCGTCCGCCCGCCGGGCAGTTGCAGGGCGTCGAACCAGTCGCCGCCGACGAGGGTGCTCACGGCGGAAGGGAGGTAGTGCCCGGCGAGGTCGAGCACGCCCGCGGCCGACGGGCGGGCGGGGTCCGGACCGGGCGGGAGCAGCAGGGAGCCGCGCCACGACGGCAGCACGGCTTCCTGCAGCTCGACCGCGAGCCGGTGCTCGGTCTGCGCCCGGTGCCGCTGGTGCTGCAGCGAGTCACGGGTCTCGTGCATCGCCTTCCGGCAGCGCTGCAGTTCGCTGACGTCCCGGAGCACGGCCCACATGGAGGCCGTGCAGCCGTCGGCGTCCAGCACCGGCTCGCCCTTCATGTGCACCGTGCGCACGGCGCCGTCGCCGCGCACGATGCGGAACTCGCCGTCGATCGGCCTGCCGTCCACCAGGCAGTCGGTGACCATCGCGGTCAGCTGCGGCCTGTCCTCCTCCAGGAGCCAGGAGGGGAGCTCGTCGAGGGTCAGCGCGCCGTCCTCGGGGCTGCGTCCGAAGATCCGGTAGAGCTCGTCGGACCAGGTGGCCGCGTCGGTGAGGAGGTTCCACTCGGCGCTGCCCGCGCGGCCCGCCGGGCCCCGGGCCACCGGGCCGGCCGGCTCCCCGGCGGGTGCGGTGGCGGCGGGCGGGCCGTCGCGGAGCTGGTCCAGGTGCTCGCCCAGGTTGTCGGCGTGGTGCGCGGCGAGCTCGCACAGGGCGCGCTGCCAGCGCAGCCGCGGGTCGTCGGACCGCTCGGCGTCCGCCGCGGCCTCCCGGCGCACGGCGTCGATGCCCCCTCTGAGCCGCCGCGTCTGGGAGATGAGCGCGTCGACCGCGCCGTGCTCGGGGGACTCGGCGGAACGGTCCGCGGACACTGGGGACGGCATCTAGGACTCCGATACACGCGCGGCGGTGGCGCCGGCTCCGGGATACTCGGGTGGAGCGGCCGCTTCGACGACTGCTGTCACGACTCTTGCACAGGCAGCGACGGCCTGTAAGGGCTTTGGCAATACCCGATCCGGTGGTGCTGACGGCATATGCCGTGGACATGACCTTGACGTTTCCGGCACAGGTCGGCGGAACCGCCGCTTCCAGGTAGGCTGCGGGCGCCCGCGCCCCCGGTTTCCACAGTTCACCGGCATGGACGGGCGGACAGCGGCAAGAATGCCGTCCGGAAGGAAATCCCGTTGCCAGCCGACTCCCCGCACCGGATGCTGACCCCATGTTCGAGCCAGACATAGCGCCCAGCGGCACCCTGCTCGGCCTCCTCCAGCGAGGCCGCGGCGACGGGACCCTGCATGCCCTCGCGGCGCCGCGTGCGGAGGCGCTCGCGGTGTTGAACCACTGCGTGCTCCGCGACCCGCGGCGCGACTGGCAGCTGGAGAACCGCTCGCTCTACTACGCGCGCCTGTACCTGGACCTCGACGGCGGCCTCGGCGAGATAGAGCAGCACCTCTTCGACCCGGAGGACCTGACCGACCCCGCCGAGGAGCGCACCGGCCTGGCCCTCGCCGTCCTCGGCCACCTCGCTTCCTACGGCCGTGACGACGCCCTGCGGCTGCTGCGCCGCTACGCGGCCGACGGCGCCAACTGGTCGTGGGCCCTGGACGAGCTGGCCCTGCGCGACGACGACGCCGCCCTCGCGGCCCTCGGCGAGCGGGTCCTCGCCCGCTTCCCCCGCACCCCCGAGGGCGACGGCGCCCTCGCCGCCGCCGTCCGCGACGCCTTCGAGCCCCGCCCCTGGCGGCTGTGGGCCGACGAGCAGCACTCCCCGCGCACCGCGGCCCGGGTGCGCGCCGCGCAGGAGCAGGGCTCCTTCGACCGCTGGCAGCGCCAGCTGCGCCCGCAGGGCCCCCGGCCCGGCTGGAGCGTGCGCGAGGTGCTCGACTGGGCCCAGGAGGGCCTCGCCCAGCACCCCGCCCAGCTGCGCCACGTCCCGGCGACCCGCTGCCTCACCGCCGTGGCCGGCCCCGAGGACCGGCTGGAGATCATCGAGGCCGCCGCCTTCGGCGAGGGTGCCGCCCGCGCCACCGCGCTGCGCTACCTCGCCGAGCACGGCGACCCGCAGGCCCTCGACCTGGTCGAGGGCGCCGCCGCCGACCCCGACCCGCTGGTCGCCGAGGCCGCCGTCACCGCCTTCGAGCGCATGCGCGGCGCCGCCGCCCTGGAGCGCGCCCGCGCCTGGGTCCGGCGCGGCGACGCGCTGGGCGGCGCCGCGGCCGGGATGCTCGCCTGCCGGGGTGCGCAGTACGACGCCCCGCTCGTCCTCGACGCCCTGCGCCGCACCGTGCGGGCGGAGGGCTGCGACGCCCCCGTGCTGTGGGAGCTGGCCGACGGGGCCGGGCGGCTGCAGATCGCCTGCGCCGCGCCCGTCCTGCGGCACGTGTACCGCGAGACCGCCTCCTCGCACCTGCGCGGCCGCGCCGCCCGCGCCCTGGCCGCCACGGACCCGTCCTTCGCCGCGGGGTTCGCCGTCGAGTGCCTCTGGGACTGCGAGGAGACCACCCGCGAGCTGGCCGCGCACCACGCGACCACGGCCGATGCGCGGGTCGTCGAGCAGCTGCGCAGACTGGCCTCCGACCCGGCCGAGGAGGCCGAGGTGCAGACGGCGGTGCGCAGCCGCTTCGAGCCGGGCGCACCGACGGTCTGAGCCGCGGCGGCGGTTCCTAGGATGGCGGGGCCGAAGTCCCCGCTCTTTCTGGAGTGCCATGCCCGTCCCCTCCGTCCGCGCCGGGCGAGCGCTGCTCGCCCTCGGCACCGCGTTCGCCCTCCAACTGGCCCCGGCCGCCGTCGCCGTGGCCCGCCCGGCCCCCGCCGCACCCGCGGCCGCCACGGTCCGGATCACCGAGGGCCAGGTCGCGGAGACCGGCCCCGGCGGCACGATCGTCTACCCGTCCGTCACCAGCTGCCTGACCGTCACCGTCCGGCTGCGCGACGGGAGCAAGGTCGGCGCCCACGCCAGCCTGTTCCAAGTGCCCGGCGCCTACCGCTCGGACGCGATCCTGGCCGCGGTGAAGCAGCGCGTCGGCGCCCGCGCGGTGCGCGCGGTCGAGGTGCGCGGTGCCGTGGGCGCCTGGGACCCGGGCTACTTCACCAAGGCCATCGAGGCCTACGGCGACGGGGAGGCCGTCCCCTACCCGACGCGGCCCGACCCCGAGGGCCTCGCGCGGGCGGTGGCCGCCGGCCTCGGCGTGCCGCGGACGGCCGTGACCGTCCAGGACGTCCCCGACGGCGACCAGACCGTCACCTGACGACCGGTAGCACACCGGCTCACGGCGCAGCACGGGATGCGCCCTGCGCTGCGGAGCGGGGCTGTGCAGATAATGGTGGCGCCCCCGGTGCGCCCGTCCCGGCCGCCGACGGGGCCTCAGTACTGCCGAAGCACCGAAACAGGGGGCCTGTATGAAGACCGATCAGCAGCACGAGGGACGGTTCCGAGCGCGCGTCGCCCGCAGGGCGTCCGCCGTCGTCGCCCTGGCACTCGGCGCGGCCCTGCTGGCCGCTCCCGCGCAGGCCGCGAGCGCGAACTCGCCGGTGCAGAGCGTGCAGCAGGCCGCCGTGGCCGAGGGGGCCCGCACGGCCGTCCCGGTGGAGGCCGCGGCGCAGCACCCGGTTCAGGCGCAGGCGCACCACGGTCACGCCACGGCCGCGCACCCGGTGGCGAAGAAAAAGAAGAAGGGCTTCTTCGCGAAGCTGGGCATCTTCCTGATCGTCCTGCTGATCGTGGTCATCCTCATCGTGGTGGCCGTGATCGCGCTGATCGTCCACTTCATCCGGCGGGCCTTCCGCCGCCGCTGACCCGGGGAGCGGGCCGGCCGGTCACGGCCGGCCGCCCGGTTCCGCCGGCTCAGCGCGTCCTGGTCACCCAGGCCAGGGCCAGCCACGGGGTGGCCGCGCTCGCGACCGCCAGGCTCCAGCCCGTCGCCGTGGTGGGGAAGGCGGTCAGCAGCGGGACGATCATCATGGCGCCGCACAGCAGCAGCGCCGCGGCCGGCAGATGCACCCAGGGCTCGAAGCGGCGGGCCCGCCGGACGCGCCGTTCGTTGCGGCGCAGGGCCAGGCCCGTGAGGAACCCGGCGATGACCGCGGAGGTCCAGATCACCGGCAGGGCGACGTACCGTCCCGCGATGAAGCCGATGTCGGTCTCCGGCGCCTGCCGCACCCCCAGGCCGGGCCGGTCGGGGGCGAAACGCAGCTGGAGCGTGCGGCCCTCGTCCGGCAGCCCGCGGGTGACCACGTCGTGCAGGGTGATCTCCTTCTTCCCGGCGGAGAAGGGGATGTCGGTGACGACCGTCGAGCTGTACTCGTTGTCGTTGGCCTCGTTGTCGACGGGCCGCGGCGTGCCGACGACGCTCCGGACGGGCACCTCGTACACCCCGCCCCCGGCCCGCTCGACCTTGGCGAGCCAGGCGCCGTAGGCGCCGTCGGGGCCCACGCCCTGGCACAGGGCGGCCGCGCTCGTGAACGCGATGCCGAAGCCCAGGACCCAGGAGAGCACGCGCGACGAGCGCGGTGCGGGCCAGGGCCGGTACCGCCTGCGCCACTGCTTGCGGCGTAACACCGCACGCCTACGTGCCCGTACCGCCAGGGAGGCCAGCACCCAGCACAGGGCGCCTGCGGCGGTCGCGCCGAGCAGCCACAGCTGCTGGCGCTTGGGCGGCAGCTCCCGGAACGGGATCATGCCGGCGATCATGGTCGCGTAGCCCGCGAGCAGCGTCGCCCACGCGGTGAGCCGCGTCACCGTCCTCATCTCGTACTTCCCCCGCCACCTGCGAAATCTTGACAAGGGGACAGCGTAATGGGGGTATTCGCGGCAGAAGTCCGCAGGTCCGCCGGAGCGGCCTGCCGGGCCGGTCTAGCGGACCGGGCCGAGGAACCTCTCGGGCTGGCAGGCGTCGCACAGCCGCACGTCCTGCCGGGCCACCTGGGAGCGGGCCTCGGCGGTGCTCAGCGTGGCCTCGCCGCCCTTGGGCACCCAGCAGCCGGCGTGGTGCAGTTCGTGGACGACGCCGCCGGGGCGGCGCTGTTCGGTGAGCGGCCAGACGGCGTCCTCGATGTCGCGCCGGCCGCCGCTGAGCCGGTGCAGCACGACCGCGCGGACCCATTCGCGGGGAGAATGGCCGACTTCTTGTGCGGCGGCCTCGATACGGGCGAGTTCGTCATGGGTGAAGAGCTGCTCCATGACGCGGGACAGTAGCAGCGGAAAGCCTGCCGCGACCCCTGTTCCCCAGGATGCCCCGGCGCTGCTGACCTGCGGGTTGACCGGAGAGCCGGGGGTGTTGCGGGGATTGCGGGGAGCGGGTGGCGAAACGCTCGTGCAGCTCCGGCGGCCACTGCCCCGACTGGCATAGGACAACGGCGTATTACGGCCGGAATTCGAGGGCCCCGGTGAACTCCCGGGCCGTGGGCCTTTCGTTGTCACCTGTCCTTGTGAACGGCCGTTCCGGGGGCCGGAATTTCCGGAATACTCGATTCCGGAAAAGGTTTTGCGCAAGCTTTCTCCGGGGGCTCCCCGTGGTCGCGCAGCTCCGTCAGCAGTTCCTCCTGGCCGGTGAGGACCTGGGTCAGGATGCGCCGGGCGGCCCCCAGCAGCTCCGTCACGTCGCCGCCCGCCAGGGCGTAGACGACCGTGGAGCCCTCGCGGGTGGAGCTCACGATGCCCGACCTGCGCAGCACCGCGAGCTGCTGCGAGAGGCTGGAGGGCACGACCCCGATCGCGGCGAGGAGGTCGCGCACGGGCATCGGCCGGTCCTGCAGGAGCTCCAGGACCCGGATGCGCACCGGGTGCCCGAGCATCCGGAAGAGCTCCGCCTTCGCCTGGTACAGGGGCACCCGTGGCACGTTCAGCTCCCGTCTTCGTGTGTCACCTGCTCGTCCGGCCGGTCCGGCACGGTGTCCGTCTCGACGGCGTGCGCGCGGGCCAGCCGCAGCGCGTCGTCGAGCTCGTCCTCCGCGAGGGCCGCCTCGAAGCTGTCCCCGGCGGCCCGTGCCGCCGCGAGGGCCGCGCGCGCTGCGCGCACCCTCTCCCGCATCGCCTCGGCGAACGCACTCACCGTCAGCCCCCTGTGTGGCTCGTCCGACTGTTCGCGCACTTGGTGAATTGAAGAATTCCGCAATTCTAGGACATGTCGCCGCCCGGGGTCGCCGGTGCGTCGCCGGGCTGAGCATTCTCTCCGCCCGCCGGGCCCCCTCCAAGTGCGGGAACCGGTCACGCGTCGCTGCCATGTGAGTGATGCGGAGTCACCTTCGGTGCGTTTGTCACATGATCGTAGGTCCGTTTTGTTAGTTTTTCTCCCCCGAGGTGCCCCTGGGCGTCTTGATCCCGTGTCCGTTCGTGGCTGGGGGTGTTGTGGTGGCGATTTCGGCGAGCGATGCCCGGTCGGCAACGGCCTGCGACGGTGCGGAAGCGGGCCGTCCCGGCGGGGTGCCGGAACCGGGATGCGGAGCCGACGGCGCGGGGCCGCCCGGACCGGACCGGCCCGGACCCGGCGGCACCGGCCCGGGCGGACGCGGATCCGGGCACTACGACTACGCACGCTTCAGCCGGCTCGCCGGAGGCCTGACCGACCCCCCGCCCGGCGGCTACCGGGTGCGCTACCGGCGGCTGATGAGCAAGAGCATCAGCCGGGGCCTCGGCGTCCGGCTGCTCCTCGGCGCCGCCCCCCTGGCGTCGCTGACGCTGATGGTGTGGCTGATGCTGCCGGAGCACTGGGTGCACCGCGCGTACGCGAGCGACTGGGAGCGCGGCGCCGACGCCGCCATGATGTTCTCCATCGGACTGATCGAACTGTTCCGCGTCGTCAACGTCGTCTCCAACGCCCACGCCACCCTCATGGCCCGGGACCCGGTGCCGGTACGGGCCCAGCCGGGCACCCGGGTCGCCTTCCTCACCAGCTTCGTCCCCGGCAAGGAACCGCTGGCCATGGTGCGCGCCACGCTGGAGGGCGCGGTGCGCATCGAGCACGACGGGCTGCTGGACGTGTGGCTGCTGGACGAGGGCGACGACCCCGAGGTCCGGCGGCTGTGCGAGCGGCTGGGCGTACGGCACTTCAGCCGCAGGGGGGTCGACCGCTGGAACCGGCCGTCCGGGCGCTTCCGGGCCCGTACCAAGCATGGCAACTACAACGCCTGGCTGGACGCGCACGGCGACGACTACGAGTTCATGGCCTGCGTGGACACCGACCACGTGCCCCTGCCCAACTTCCTCGAGCGCATGATGGGCTACTTCCGGGACCCGGACGTGGCCTTCGTCGTCGGTCCCCAGGTCTACGGCAACTACACCACGGCGGTCACCAAGGCGGCCGAGAGCCAGCAGTTCCTCTTCCACGCCCTGATCCAGCGCGCGGGCAACGCCTACGGCTCGCCGATGTTCGTCGGCACCTGCAACTGCGTGCGCATCAGCGTGCTGCGCCAGGTCGGCGGGCTCTACGACTCGATCACCGAGGACATGGCCACCGGCCTGGAGATCCACTGCCGCCGCAACCCCGCCACCGGGCGGCGCTGGCGCTCGGTGTACACCCCGGACGTCCTCGCCGTCGGCGAGGGGCCGTCCACCTGGACCGACTACTTCTCCCAGCAACTGCGCTGGTCCCGCGGCACGTA
The DNA here is from genome assembly GCF_047456005.1 of Streptoverticillium reticulum. Taxonomy (NCBI): domain Bacteria; kingdom Bacillati; phylum Actinomycetota; class Actinomycetes; order Kitasatosporales; family Streptomycetaceae; genus Streptomyces; species Streptoverticillium reticulum. Next base: position 7,254,749 of record NZ_CP179755.1, read on the forward strand.
CGAGACGCTGCTGCGCCAGTTCTGGCGCGCGCCGTGGTCGCTGTCGCCGGGGCGGCTGCTCAACTACACGCTGATGGTCACCTATTACCCCATGGCCGCCCTCAACTGGGTGCTGGGCGCCCTGTGCTGCGCCCTCTTCCTGGGCCCGGGGGCCGCGGGCATCGACGTCGATCCGCGGCTGTGGCTGATGCTCTACTGCGACGCCGCGGCCCTGCAGATCGGCCTCTACGTCTGGAACCGCCGCCACAACGTCAGCCCCCACGAGCCCGCCGGCTCCTCGGGCACCGCCGGCATGGTGATGTCGGCCCTCTCGGCACCGCTCTACGCGCGCTCCCTCGGTGAGGCGCTGCTCCGCCGGACCTCGCGGTTCGTGGTGACCCCCAAGGGCGACTCGGCCAGCGCCGACTGCGTGGCCACCTTCCGCACCCACCTGATGTGGGCGGCCCTGTTCGCCCTGTCGCTGTGCGCCTCGGCGCTGCTCGGCCACGACCACACCGCCATGCGGATCTGGGCCCTGCTGGCGCTGGCGACCGCGCTCGGCCCGGTCGGCGTGTGGCGGACGGGCCTGGCACGCGAACGCCGCGCGCCGCGCACCGGCATCCCCGCGCCGGGACCCGCCGCCAAGGGGACCGAAGCCGGGCCCGGGCCGCGGCCGGTGGGGCAGCGGACCGGACACTGAGCGGAGGACGACGTGACGTTCCGCCCCACGACGAAGTCGCGCAGGACGGTGCTCGGCACCGCGGCCGTCCTGGCGCTGCTGGCCGCGAACGCACCGGCCGCCACCGGGTTCGCGGAGCGCGCCTGGCACGACTACACCGTCAACCAGGAGTCGTACAAGGCCCGTTACGGGCACTGGGACACGGTCGACGTCCCCGGCCGGTTCCGGATCAACGCGATCCACGCCGCGCTGCTGCACACCGGCAAGGTGCTGCTCATCGCCGGATCCGGCAACGACGAGCGGAATTTCCGGGCCGGGACCTTCCAGAGCGTGCTGTGGGACCCGTCGGACGACACCTTCAAGGAGATCCCCACCCCCAAGGACATGTTCTGCGCCGGGCACGCCCAGCTGACCGACGGGAAGCTGCTGGTCGCGGGCGGCACCGCCCGGTACGAGAAGCTCACCGGCGACGTCCGGCGGGCCGGCGGGGCGATGCTGGTGAAGAACGAGGACCCCGACCGCTCCCGGGTCTTCCCCGCCGGCACCGTCTTCCAGGGCTCCACCGGCCTGCGGTACCGCTCCCAGTTCCCGGTGCTGCTGCCGCGCGCGAAGAAGACCCCGACCGAGGGCGGGGCCACGGTGACCGCTTCCCAGGCGCGGGTCTACGTGGAGTCCGTCACCGAGGGCGAGGGCGGCATCGCCAACACGGCCGACCAGTACCGCATCCAGGGCCTGCGCGGCAAGGACTCCCAGGTCTTCTACGGGCTCGCCGCCAGACTCGGCCTGGACAAGAAGGACTTCCAGGGGCTGCGCGAGGCCTACGAGTTCGACCCGGTCGCCGAGCGCTACGTGCCCGTCGACCCGATGGCCGAGGCCCGCTGGTACCCCACGCTGGTGACCCTGCAGGACGGCCGGGTCCTGGCCGTCTCCGGCCTGGACGACATGGGCGAGATCATCCCCGGCAGGAACGAGCTCTTCAACCCGGTCACCCGGAGATGGTCCCGGGCGCCCGACCGGTACTTCCCCACCTACCCCGCCCTCTTCCTCACCGGCACCGGCACGCTCTTCTACTCCGGCTCCAACGCGGGCTACGGGCCCGCCGACAAGGGCAGGACGCCGGGCCTGTGGGACGTGGCGCACAACACCTTCGCCCCCGTCCCCGGGCTGGCGGACCCGCAACTGACCGAGACCTCGGCGTCGGTGCTGCTGCCGCCCGCGCAGGAACGCAGGGTGATGCTCCTGGGCGGCGGCGGGGTGGGGGAGTCGGCGCAGTCGACCCGGCGCACGGCCGTCGTCGACCTGAGGGCCGTACGTCCGCGCTACGCTCCCGGCCCCGACCTGCCCCAGGGCACGCGGTACCTCAACGCCGTCCTGACGCCCGACGACCGGGTGTTCACGACCGGGGGATCGGGCGACTACCGCGGCAAGCACGCCTCCGACATCCTGCGCGCCCAGTTCTACGACCCGCACACGCGGACGTTCACCGCCGCCGCCGACCCCACGGTCGGGCGGGACTACCACTCCGAGGCGCTGCTGCTGCCCGACGGGCGGATCGCGGTCTTCGGCTCCAACCCGCTCTTCGCGGACAAGGACGACACCCGCCCCGGCTCCTTCGAGCAGCGCATCGAGGTCTACACCCCGCCGTACCTCTACCGCGACCACCACCCGTCGCTGCGCTCGGAACCGCTGAACGTGCGGCGGGGAGCGCTGGTCGCCCTGCCGGGCGCGTCGTCACGCGGGGTGGCCGCGGTGCGGCTGATGCGGCCGAGCGCGGTGACGCACGCGACGGACGTGGAACAGCGCTCGATCGCGCTGGCGTTCGCGGTACGGGGCGGGGTACCGACGGTACGGGTGCCGGAGGATCCGGCGCTGGTGCCGGGGGGCTGGTACATGCTGTTCTTGGTGGACCGGACGGGGACGCCGTCGCGGAGTGTGTGGGTGCATGTGCGGTAACGCCCCGTGAGGGGCGCGGGGAACTGCGCGACCGGCCACGAGCGCAGTGCGTCGACTGTGGGCCCTCGGTGGCTGATCGCGCAGTTCCCCGCGCCCCTCACGGGCGCCCCGGCACCGCCCTCGCGAGGTCCAGCGCGTACTCCGCCCACCAGAACCCCGCCGGAGGCGCGCCCCGGCAGGTGCCGTCCGATTCCCCGGGGCGTTTGATCCAGACGAACGCGTCGACGAGCGGCGAGCCCGTCGCCGCCGTGGGCGGCGTGCCCAGGGCCCGGCCCGGTGGGTTGCACCAGGATTCGTTCTCCGCGGGGAGCAGCGGGCCGTTGCCGTTGCGGCTGGTGTCGACGATGTAGTGCGCGCCGCCCAGCAGCGCGGAGAGCCGGTCGCCGTAGGTGCGCGTCGCCTCCGTCGTATGGAAGTTGGAGACGTTCAGCGCGAACCCGTCGGCCTGGCCGACCCCCGCCCGCTGCAGTGCGTCGGCCAGCATCTTCTGGTCGGAGATCCAGCCCGCGTTGCCCGCGTCCACGTACACCGAGGTGCCCGGCAGCGCTTTGAACGCCCGGACGGCCTCGGCGAGGAGGCCCAGCCGCTCCGCCGCGGCGTCGGCGGGGAGGCAGTGGGTGGCCCACTGGGCGATGGCGTCCGGTTCGAGGACCACCCATGCCCTGCGGTCGCCGATCCCGGCCGCGGCCCGGGCCACCCAGGCGCGGTAGGCGGCCGCGTCCTTGGCACCGCCGGAGGAGTACTGTCCGCAGTCCCGGTGCGGGATGTTGTAGGCGACGAGGACGGGGATGCGGTGGGCCAGGGCCGCCTCGCCGGTGACCTGGGCGGCCTGGGGCTGCGGGTCGCCGGAGGTCAGCCAGACGGCCGTCGGCTCCTCGGAGATGCGCTGCAGCGAGACCGCGTCCCGGTCGCGGCCGCGTTCCTGCCAGACCCGTTCCTGCCGGGCGGGCCGGCCCAACGGCTCGGACCAGAAGGGGAATCCGGGCCCGTCCCCGGGATCCGTGGCGGCCGCCACGCCCGCGCAGAGCGGCAGGCACACGGCACTCGAGCAGGCCAGGGCGGCGGCTCTCCGCCGCGTACGTCTCCTGTGCGTCGGCGTCTGCACAGGGGTCTGCATAGGCGTCTGCATGGGCGTCTTCCCTTCCGGCCGGGGGAAATGAGTCTTCCCAGGCTGGAATCTGTCGCCTCGTCAGGTCCGGTTTTGCTGCGCCGTACGGGTATCCGCCTGCTCCGTCCGGAGGCAGTGGAGTGACAGCCCGTCAGGTCGCGCCCAGGGCCTCGCCCAGGTCGTAGCCCACCGGCTCCTCCAGCTGGGCGTAGGTGCACTGTTGCGGTTCCCGGTCCGGGCGCCAGCGCCGGAACCGGGCCGTGTGCCGGAAGCGGTCGCCCTGCATGTGGTCGTAGGCGACCTCGCACACCCGCTCCGGGCGCAGGGCGATCCAGGACAGGTCCTTCTTGCCGGTCCAGCGGCTCGGGGCGCCGGGCAGCCGCCCGGCAGCCTGGGCCTCGGCGTCCGCCCAGGACTCCCAGGGGTGCCCCGCGGGCGACTCCATGCGCAGCGGTGCCAGCTCGTCCATCAGCTCCCGGCGCCGGGCCATCGGGAAGGCGGCGCACACCCCGACGTGCCGGAGCCGGCCCGCGGTGTCGTACAGCCCCAGCAGCAGCGAGCCCACGACCGGGCCGCTCTTGTGCAGGCGCAGGCCGGCCACGACGCAGTCGGCGGTCCGCTCGTGCTTGACCTTCACCATGACGCGTTCGCCCGGCCGGTAGGGCAGTTCGGGCGGCTTGGCGACGACGCCGTCCAGGCCGGCCCCCTCGAACTGCTCGAACCAGCCGCGGGCCACGTCCAGGTCGTAGGTGACGGGTGCGGTGAAGACCGGGGCGGTTGCGTCGCGCAGCGCGGCTGTCAGTGCCTTGCGGCGCTCGCGCTGGGGTGTCGTCAGCAACGACTCGTCGCCCAGGGCGAGCAGGTCGAAGGCCACGAAGGAGGCCGGGGTCGCCCCGGCCAGCATGCGGACCCGGGAGTCGGCGGGGTGGATGCGCTCCAGCAGCGCGTCGAAGTCCAGCCGGCCCTCCCGGACGATCACGATCTCGCCGTCCAGGACGCAGCGCTGCGGGAGCTGCGCGAGCAGGGCGTCCACCAGTTCGGGGAAGTAGCGGGTGAGCGGCTTGCCCGTGCGGCTGCCCAGCTCGATCTCGTCCCCGTCGCGGAACACGACGGCGCGGAAGCCGTCCCACTTGGCCTCGTACTGCATGCCGGGCGGAATGGCGGCCGCGGACTTCGCCAGCATCGGCGCCAGGGGCGGCATCACGGGAAGGTCCATGCCCGAATTGTGCGCTTGCAGCGCCCCGCCAGGGGCGCGGGGAACTGCGCGACCAGCCACGATGCACCCGCAGACGGCGTGTCTTCGCCTGCAGGCTGCCGGTGGCCGGTCGCGCCCACACGGCGGAGCCGCTGGGGGTACCTCCTGGGGGTACCTCCTGGGGGCACCCCCAGCGGTAGCTGGGGGAGGTAGCTGGGGGAGGTAGCCGGGGGAGTAACAGCCCCGCGCCCCTGATGGGGCGCGCCGTGGCGCCGCATCGAAGTTCCGCCGGACAGGCCCTAGCGTGAGCGCATGACGGAGGCCCTGGAGCTCACGGTCGGCGGGCGCACGGTCCGGCTGTCCAACCCGGACAAGGTCTACTTTCCGCAGCGCGGCTTCACCAAGCGCGACGTCGCGGAGTACTACCTGAGCGTCGGCGACGGCATCCTGCGCGCGCTGCGGAACCGCCCCACCACACTGGAGCGCTACCCCGACGGCGTCGAGGGCGAGTCGTTCTTCCAGAAACGCGCGCCGAAGAACCTTCCCGAGTGGATCCCCACCGGCCGGATCTCCTTCCCCAGCGGCCGGCACGCCGACGAGATCTGCCCGACCGAGACCGGCGCCGTGCTCTGGGCGGCCAACCTCGGCTGTCTGACCTTCCACCCCTGGCCGGTGCGGCGCGAGGACACCGAGCACCCCGACGAACTGCGCATCGACCTCGACCCCCAGCCCGGCACCGGCTACGCCGACGCGGTACGGGCCGCCCTCGAACTGCGTGAGGTGCTGCGGGAGCTGGGGCTGACGGGCTGGCCCAAGACCTCCGGCGGACGGGGGCTGCACGTCTTCGTCCCCATCCGGCCCGTGTGGACCTTCGTCCAGGTGCGGCGCGCGGCCATCGCCGTGGCCCGCGAGCTCGAACGGCGTGCCCCGGAGCGGATCACCACCGCCTGGTGGAAGGAGGAGCGCGGCGCGAAGGTCTTCGTCGACTACAACCAGACCGCCCGCGACCGCACCATCGCCAGCGCCTACTCCCTGCGGCCGCGCCCCCACGCGCCCGTCTCCGCACCGCTGCGCTGGGAGGAGGTCCCCGACGCCGTGCCCGAGGACTTCGACCTGGCCACCATGCCCGCCCGGTTCGCCGCGCTCGGCGACGTCCACGCCGGCATGGACGAGCGGCCCTGCGGGATGGAGGCCGCGCTGGAACTGGCCGACCGTGACGAGCACGACCACGGCCTGGGCGACCTGCCCTACCCGCCCGAACACCCCAAGATGAAGGGCGAGCCGAAGCGGGTGCAGCCCAGCAGGGCCAAGAAGTAACCGCCGCGTTTATCCCGCGATTCCCCGTGGAACTGGGGCAATGCCGTACCCACTTCGCCCCGAGGGAGAAAACCGTGTCCACCACCACCCTGGCCACCGCCGCCGCACTCGGCGGAGCGCTGCTCCTCGTCGCACCCGCCGCCTCCGCGGTCCCCACGGCCGTCCCCGCCAGAGCCCACGGCACCGTCACCGCCCCCTCGGGGCTCAACGAGCGCGCCTACCCGAGCACCGACTCCTCCGTGCGCGGGGTCCTCAAGTACCGCGCCCAGGTGGGCCTGCGCTGCAAGGCCCACGCACAGGAGGTCGGGGGCAACCCCCTGTGGTACCTCCTGCGGGAGCGCAACGACTGGATCGCGGCGCGCTACATCGACAACGCCGGCGAGGTCCCCCTGTGCCGGAACCTCGGCCACAGCTCCCTCGACGACAGTGTGGAGTCCCGCGCCGCCATGGGGTGACCAAGTGCGAAGTGCCCCTCCCTTCCGGCCGGATCCGGCGGGTGCCATCATGAGCGGTGGGGGAGGTAGGGCCGGTGAACTGTACTCGCTGCGGCGCGCCCGTGATACAGGGGTCGGACGGCGGCTGGTCGTGCAACAACTGCGGGGCCGCCGGTAAATAATGGACAGCTCCGACATCCCCCAGACGAATGCTGCCGCGATGCTCTGCAAAGACTGTCTGAACCCGGTGATCGAGGGCCCCGAGGGGGGCTACGTCTGCGGCCAGTGCTTTCACGTGGTCGAGCCCAACGGCTACGCCGAGCGACGGGCCGAGGGCGTGAAGAAGGCCGCGGAGGAGCGCCGGATCCGCACCGAGGAGCGCCGTTCCCGCGTGCCCCGCACAGGTCTGTGACCGGAGAAGGAAGAAACGCATTGGACCACCCGAACCATGGCTGCGTGCTGTTGCTGGACGGCACCCCGGACCGGCGGCGGGGCACCCTGCCGAACCCGACCGCGCACGCCGTCGCCGGAGCGAACCCGCGCCGCTTCCTCGCCGCAGCCTCGTCCGATGTCGTACAACTGCCCGCCATGGCAGGCCCGCAGAGCGTCCTGGCCTACCTCCAGGACGCCGTCACCGTGCCCGGCCCGCTGCTGGTGTGGGTGACGGGCCACCTGATGATCCCCGCCCGCCGCAGCACCCAGCTGCACCTGGCGCTGCGCGAGAGCACCCCCGCCACCGTCCGCTACACCGGCCTGCCCTGGGAGTGGCTCACCCGCACCCTGGGCGAACACCCCGGCCCCACCCTGCTGGTGATCGACGCCGAGGCCGATGCCGCCGCCCGGCCCCACGTCGCCGCGGCGGTCCGCGCGGGGCAGCTCGGCGGGGGCGTGCCCGTGTGCGGGGTCGTGGGCCCCACCGCGGACAAGCCGGCCACGGAGGCCGGGCCCTACGCCCGCGCCTTCCTCACCGCCCTCTCCGTCGGCCACCCCACCGCGGGGCCCGTGCTCGACCCCGTGCTGCTCCACCAACTCGCGCTCACCCAGGCCGCGCTGCCCGACGGCGCGCTGAGCGTGCAGGAGGGCGACGCCGGCCCCGTCCTCGCCAACCCGGCCGCCCCGGCCCCCGCGCCCCGGGCACCGGAACCGGCCCCGGCTCCCGCCCCGGCCGCGCCCGAGGAGGACCCGCTGCCCGGCATCCTGGCCGCCGCCCAGGCCGGCCGGCACAACGAGGCGGCGGCCATGGCCGCCGCCTGGGAGCAGCAGACGCTGCGCCGGCACGGCTCGCACAGCCCCGAGGCCGGGCTGTGGGTCGAGGTGCGGGCCGACCTCGCCCGGCTCGCCGGCGACCACCCGCGCGCCGCCGAGCTCTGGCTGTCCGCCGCCTCCCACCGGCTGGCCCGGGGCGGGGCCGCCGACGGTGAGACGGTCGAGGCGCTCAAGCGGGCGCACTACTGCTGGCAGCACAGCGGCGACCGTGCGCCGCACCTGGCGCCCGCCCTGCTCGCCCTGTGGGAGCAGGTCCCCGACGGCGGCGAGGCGGCTGCCGCCGTGCGGGCCAGGATGCGGGAGACGGCGCGCACGTCCTCGCGGTGACGACCGGTCAGCCGCGGCCCGCGGTCCACCAGCGGGCCTTGTACATCCCGCCGTGCAGCAGGGTGCGGGTGCCGTCCGGCCGGTACAGCGTCAGCGTCGAGGTGCACCAGCTGCAGGCGTGGCCCCGCTCGGGCCGGGCGACCAGTACCTGGCCGGTCCTCGGTTCGTCGCCGATGCTCTTGACGTCCGGGCCGCTGATCCGCGACTGCTGCGGGTACGACACGAAGGCCTGCTCGGTCGTCGAGTACTGGTAGACGGCCGAGGCCGTGGTCACCCACAGCCGGCCCGGCCGGGTGAGCACGGGGGCCAGGTCGTGGCCGTTGCGGGTGGGCAGGGCGCGGCGGTGGACGACCGTCAGGGACGGGTCCTCGGGCGAGCCGCCCACCCGGAGGGCGACCAGCTCCCGGCTGCCCAGCGCCCACAACAGCCGTGTGCGCGGGTCCCAGTGCACCCCGTGCGCCCCCGGGAGCGGCACCTGCACGTGCTCGGTGGCCCGCGAGCCCAGGGAGGCCGCGTACAGCCGGAGGTATCCGCCCGTGCTGGCCGCCACCGCCACGTTGCCGTCGGGCAGCAGCTCGATGCTGTGGGCGTTGCCCTTGCCGGTGTCGGCCGCCCAGTACACCGAACGGCCCGGGTAGCCGATCACGGCGGCCAGCCCGCCGGAGGCCGTGGCCAGCAGATAGCGGCGACCGCCCAGTTCACGGAACTTGGCCTCGCTCGGATTCGCCCACGAGCTGTCGGGGTCGAGGTCCGCGAGGTCGTCGTTCCCGTCGGCGCTCCAGGACCAGAGCACCCCCGCGCCGTTGCTCCCGGCGTCCCACTGCGCGCGCTTGGCGTCCAGCACGTACACGGACCGGGTGGCCTGGTCGGCCGCCACGATCGGCGAGGAGGCGACCCGCCCGCCCCGGCCTCCTGCCTGGGCCGTGACGGTTGTTCCCGGGGCCGACAACGTGACCATCGCCGTGAGCATCACGACCCACACCCGTCTCACGACACACCGCTCCTGACGTCCACGCCTTGCACGGGCCGTCAGGATCGGCCGGACCGGGGCGGGATGCGGGCCGCCACGCCCGGCACTCAGGCGAACGAGTGCATCGTCGTTGCGTCGTCAGTGCATCGTCAGCGCAGGAGGCGGTCCGCCTCGGTGATGGCGACGTCGTTGATGCTCGCGTAGCGGCGGCGCATCAGGCCGTTGTCGGCGAACTCCCAGTTCTCGTTGCCGTGGCTGCGGAACCACCGGCCCGCGGTGTCGTGCCACTCGTACACGAAGCGGACCGCGATGCGGTTGCCGGTGTACGCCCAGAGCTCCTTGCGCAGGCGGTAGTCCAGCTCGCGCTGCCACTTGGCGCGCAGGAATGCGGTGATCTCGGCGCGGCCGGTGAGGAACACGTCGCGGTTGCGCCACTCGGAGTCCTCGGTGTAGCCGAGGGCGACCCGCTCGGGGTCGCGGCTGTTCCAGGCCTCCTCGGCGGCGCGGACCTTGGCCTCGGCGGTTTCGGCGGTGAACGACAGCACGGTCAACTCTTCCCTCCAGCAGGGGAGAACGGGCGTTCTCCCGAGCGTGCGGTAGCCTAGGAGAACGATCGTTCTCGCGCAAGAGGGCAAAGGGAGAGGCAGTGGTGACGGAGGAGTGGACCGAGCGGATCCTGGACGCGGCCGAGGAGCTGTTCTACGGGCAGGGGATCCAGGCCGTCGGCATGGACGCGGTCCGGACCGCTGCCGGGGTGTCGCTCAAGCGTCTCTACGGGCTCTTCCCGTCCAAGGACGCCCTGGTCGAGGCCTATTTGGTGCGCCGGGACGCGCGCTGGCGCGGGGAGCTGGAGCGCCATGCGGCCGTCGTGCCCGCCGGCCGGGAGCGCATCCTGGCGGTCTACGACTGGCTGGAGCAGTGGTTCGCCGAACCCGGCTTCCGGGGCTGCGCGTTCGTCAACTCCTTCGGCGAACTGGGGGCCGGCTCGCCCGCTGTGGCCGCTGCGGCGCGTGCCCACAAGGACGCGTTTCGTGCGTGGCTCACCGGGCTTGTGGCCGAGACCGGTGTGGATCGGACGGCGGCGGAGCGGCTCGGCGGCCAGCTGGCGTTGCTGGCCGAGGGGGCGATCGCGCTGGCGGCGGTCTCCGGCACCGCGCTGCCTGCGCGGCAGGCGCGGGAGGCGGCGCGGATGTTGTTGGAGGCCCCGGCGCCCTCCCTCCCGGCGCCGGAGCCGTGCTGATCCGTCGCCGGATCAGATCTCGCGGAAGTGCCACATCTGCCAGTCGGCGTGTCGGCAGTTCCGCATGTCGATCCCGGCGCCGTCTCTGCGCTCGCCGGTGCGGGACCGGCCCCGGTCGAGGGGGAGTGCCGTCGCCCCCAGGGCCGGCAGGAGTGCGGTGATGCAACGGTGCATGGTGGTGTTCCGTTCTCTCATGCGGCGGCCCGGCCCGGGCCGCTGACCATCAGCGTCGCGGGTCCCCCGGGGGCATGAACATCCCGGGATCCCGGGGGTTGACGGGGTCGGTGCGTGCACGCTGGGCGCATGCCGACGGATGTGGAGACGGTCCGGTGCTCGGTGCCGGAGGTGGCCGCGCGGGCCTGCTCCGTGCCCGAGCTCGGCGCGAACGGGGGCGGCCGCCGTTCTCGCCCGACGAAGTCGTCCGGGCCCAGGCCCTGGTGGCGCCGCTGGGTGCCGCGATGAAGCGGTTCGTGCGGCGTGTCGCACCGCGCCCGCTGCGGGACGGGCAGCCGCCGGGTGTGGTCGTCGTCGGCGGTGACGACCGGATCAAGGCCGTGACCCCGGGCGGGCGGGCGTGGCTCCGGGCGTGTGCACCCGACTTCGAGTTCTCCGACGCCGAACTGCACGTCGTCACCTGGAACATCGCCCACATCGCGCGCCGCATCGAGGGGCCCGCGCTGTGCAGGGTCCCGACCGCGCGTGGCTGGATCGCCGTCCAGGCGGAGCGGCTGGACGGCGGCGGGCCCGGTGACGTGGTGATCAGCGTGCTGCCGGCCACCGGGGCCGTGCTGGCCCGGGCGTTGGAGGGGCTGCCCGGCAAGCAGATCGCGCGGCGGCTGGGGTTGTCGCCGTACACGGTCGACGACCACTTGCGGGCCGTGTACCGCAAGACGGGGGTGAGCGGGCGGGAGGAGCTGCTCGCCGTGCTGGCGGGGTGAGGGGCGATGCCCCCTTGGTTTTGCGGCTGCGGGCGCGTCGTGGCTGGTCGCGCAGTTCCCCGCGCCCCTTACGGGGCGCGGACGGGCTGAAATCAGCCCGTTGGGGGCACCTCCCAGCGTTAGCTGGGGGAGTTTGAGGACGAGCGGCGGAGCCGCGACAAGGGGGGGTCGGGGGGCGAAGCCCCCTGAGAAACGGCGAAAGGGCGGGACCGGGGCATCCCCCACCGCGCGGCCAGCGCCCCGCGCGTGGCCGCGACCGTCTCGCGCGGGCTGCGGTGGTCGACGAAGGCCGCGCTGCCGAGCGTCAGCAGGTACATCCGCCGATACGTGCGGATCGCCCGCTCCGGGTCATGCCCGCCGCGAGGCCGGCCGCCAGTCTGCGGCGCCAACACCGACCCCGGCGGCCTCGTCCAGCACTGAGACCGCAGGACCATCCCCCATACCGGGAAACGGCCCCTTTCCACCCAAGAACCGGGTTCAAACCTCCCGGACAACACCCTTACAGGTGAAGGGAGTTTATGCCTCCTTCTCCCGTCGTGGACTCTCCGATAGAACAGCGGAAGTCACACAGATGGGTGGTCACGGATGGATTCCCGGCACACAGCACCTTCGCCCGAGCCCGTTGAAGTGCCCCCGGAATGCCGGGGGTTCGTCGCGATCTCCGTCCGCCTCACCGGCTTCGACGAGTTCGACCTGAGGGCGACGGGCATGGTGCGGCTCTACCACGACACCACCGTCGAGCAGGTGGGACGGGAGGCCGTCGGGCGGTTCATCGACGACCTGGCCGCCGCGGGCGGCGACCCGGACGGCATCGCCGACGAGACCTCGCGCGACATCGCCCGCGCCATCACCCACCTGTGGTACCTGGGCGTCTGGCCCCAGCTCGCCCGCTCCGTGCACGCCGCACTCGGCCGCGAGAAGGCCAACGTCGCCTTCATGGTCTCGCCCGAGGCCTACACCGAAGGGCTCGTCTGGCGCACCTTCCACGGCCACGCCCCCGGCGCCAAGCCCCCCGGCTTCGGCACCTGGGCCGACCCGCCGCCCGGCGCCGCGCCGCGGCAGGACGCCGGCCCCCGTACGGAGGGCGCCGCATGAGCAGCCCCTCGCCGCAGCTCGACGGGCTCCACTACGACGTGATCGTGGTGGGCGCCGGACTCGCCGGCTCCCTGGTCGCCAAGCAACTGGGCGACCACGGCTGGCGCGTCCTCGTCCTGGAGGCCGGCACCCGCACCCTGGACACCTGGCCCGGCCACCTCGACGCCATGAACGCCTACTACGGATCCCTGGCCAAGGTGCCCAACGCGCCCTACCGCGGCAACACCGCCGCCCCCTCGCCCGACCTTCTGGACCTCGAGGGCCTGCCCGGCGGCGGCTACCGTGCGAACGGCTACTTCGTCCAGAACGGCAACCTGCCCTACTCCAGCGACTACCTGCGCGCCGCCGGCGGCACCGCCCTGCACTGGATGGGCCTCACCCCGCGCATGCACCCCGAGGACTTCGCCCCGCGCACCGCCTTCGGCTACGGCCGCGACTGGCCCCTCGGCTACGCCGACCTGGAGGGCCACTACCGCACCGCCGAGCGGGTCCTGGGCGTGGCGGGCGACGCCGCCGAGCAGCGCGAGGCCATCGGCCTGCCCTTCCCCGAGGGCTACTGCTACCCCATGCACGCGATCCCCCGCAGCCACCTCGACAACGTCCTGGCCGCCCGGCTCGACGGGATCCCGGTGCGGGAGTCGGACGACGCCCCGGCCACCACGCTGCGCGTGGTCACCACCCCGCACGCCCGCAACAGCACCCCCGACCTCCGCTACGACGGGGGCCGCGGCTACCGCCCCGCCGGAGCGGCCGGGCTGCCCAACTACGGCGAGCGCTGCGTCGGCAACGCCTCCTGCACGCCCATCTGTCCGGTGCAGGCCAAGTACAACCCCCTCAAGACGCAGGCCACATGGTCCTGCAAGGTCGACCTCGTCCCGCGCGCCGTGGTCAGCAGGGTCCTGGCCAATGCGAACGGGCGCGTGTTCGGCGTCGAGTACCAGCAGTACGACGACCCCGCGTCCCCCGTGCACACCACCCGCACCGCCGAGGCCGACATCGTCGTGCTGGCCGCCCACGCCGTCGAGAACGCCAAGCTCCTGCTGGTCTCCCGGCTCGCCAACCACAGCGGACAGGTCGGCCGCAACCTCATGGACCACCCCGTCCTGCTCACCTGGGGCCTGCTGGACGAGCCCGTCGGCCCGTTCCGCGGCCCCGGCTCGACGTCCGGACTGGAGTGCTTCCGCACCGGGCCCGCCCGCCGGGACCGCGCCCCCTTCCGCATCGAGATCAGCAACTGGGGCTGGAGCTGGCCCACCGGCTCCCCCTCCGGCGACGTCGCCCGCATGCTCGGCATCACCGGCGACTCCGGACAGCCGCGCGGCAGGGGCCGCTTCGGCACCGCACTGCGCGAGGAACTGGGCCGACAGGTCGGGCGGCAGATCTCGCTGCAGTTCGCCGTGGAGCAGGACGCCGAGAGCCGCAACCGCGTGACCGTCGACCCCGGCCTCCGCGACCGCCTCGGCAACCCGCGGCCCGTCATCACCTACGACCTCTCCGACCACGTCAAGCGCGGCATCGCCGCCGCCAAGGCCGTCTCCGACCGGATCTTCGGCATCCTCGGGGCCGAGGACCGCACCGTCTACGCCCCGGGCCCCTTCGCCCCCGGATATTTCCGCCACGACGGCCGCGACTTCGTCTTCCACGGCGCGGGCCACGGCGCCGGCACGCACGTCATGGGCGACTCGCGCGAGACCTCCGTCGTCGACTCCTGGCAGCGCTGCTGGGACCACTCCAACCTGTACGCGGTCGGCTGCGGCAGCATGCCCTCCGTCGGCACCTCCAACCCGTCGCTGACCATGGCCGCCCTCGCGCTGCGCAGTTGCGAGCAGATCCACCGCGACCTGATGGAACTGCACCGGCCGAGGGTGATCCGCCCGGTCCCCGTGGCCCAGGCCCGCACCGGAGAGGGACGCACATGACCGCACCCGCACCGCCCACCGACATCGCGGGCGAGCTGGCCGTCGTCGACGAGCCGCCCTTCCGCGTCCCGCGCGACCTGGCGGACCTGCATCTCTTCCTGCAGGCCGCGCTGACCCTCGAACACCTGACGATCCCGCCCTACCTCACCGCGATGTACACCCTCAGACCCGGCACCAACCGGCCCGCCTTCTACGCCGTCCGGGCCGTGGTGCTGGAGGAGATGCTCCACATGACCCTGGTCGCCAACCTGCTCAACGCGGTGGGCGGCCGCCCGCTGGTGGCCAACTCCCGCTTTGTGACCGGCTATCCCGCGCGGCTGCCCTACAGCCGGGACCGGTTCCCCGTCGCCCTGCGCCACTTCGGCGTCACGGCGCTGGAGACGTTCCTGCGCATCGAGCACCCCGCGTACGTGGCCGAGCCGCCCGGCCACCCGTCGGTGGCCGGCGACGAGGGCTGGACCTCGGTCGGGCAGTTCTACGCGACCATCCGCGAGGGCCTGGTGCGCCTGGCCCGCGCGTCGGGGGAGTGCGCACTCTTCACCGGGGACCCGGCCCGCCAGGTCGGCCCCCGGGACTTCTACAACTCGGGCGGGGAGGTCTTCCCCGTCACCGACCTGGCCTCGGCCCTCAAGGCCGTCGAGGTCATCACCGACCAGGGCGAGGGCGTCAGCCGGACGATCTTCAACACGGACGACCGGTTCTTCGGCGAAGTCCGGGAGCCCGCACACTACTTCCGCTTCAACGAGATCCTGCAGCAGCGCACGTATGGGCCGCAGGACACCCCCGCCTCGGGGCCCAGCGGGCCCGCGATGGAGGTCAGCTGGGCCGACGCGTACCCCGTCGACCCCGAGGCGAAGGTGCGGCACTACCCCGAGGGCAGCGCCGTGCGGGAGGCCGCCGAGCGCTTCAACTCGGTGTATGCGCGGTTGCTGTGGGTGCTGGAGCGTGCGTACGGGGGGTGTCCGGCGGTGCTGCGGGAGTCCGTTCCGGTGATGCTGGAGCTGCGGGACCTGTCGGAGCGGCTGTACCGGAATCCGCACCCGGATACGGAGAAGGCGGCTCGGGGGCTGCATGCGTCGGCGACGTACGAGGTGACGGAGGCTCACTTCGCGGCAGCACGGGAGGGCCGGACTCCTCCGGGCCGGAGGTGAGCGAGGACAGCGCGGTGGGGTGCGCGGTCGTGCCCCGGGGGTGCCCGGACGGGACGTCGGGGGTCGTCGCCTCGCGCTCGGTGGCGTGCGTCGCCGTCGGCTCCACCGGGGCAGCGGTCGTGGCGGGCGGGGCAGCGGACTTGGGCGCCCGGGTCGGCGCGGTCGGCTCCGCCGGTTCCGTGGGCGTGCGCGAAGTGCGGGGTGCGCCTGCCGAGGGCGTGGCCGGGGCCGTGGTCCCGGGCGCGTGCGAACCCTTCGACGGGGACGGCGTCGAGGAGGTGTCCGGTGCCGACGGCGAGGACGTCTCCGGGGACGCGGACCCCGTCGACCCCGACTCCGGTGGCGCGGACCCGGGGCTCCGCGAATCCCCCGTGGGCGGGCTCGGCCTGGGGACCGGCACCACGGCCGAGTCGCCCTTGCCGTCACCGCTGCCGACCTCCCGGTCGAACCCCTTCCCGCTCTGCCGGGCGTCGACCAGCGGGATCTTCGTCATCGGCCCCTCGCTCTGCGAGCGCGCCACCACGACCGTGACCTCGATGCTGCTGAAGCCCTCCCAGTGACTCCCCTTGTACGTCGAGGCCTTGCGGTCGATGTCGTCGGGCTTCAGCAGCGGGTTCCCGCAGTTGCACTTCACCGACGGCTGCCCGTACCCGTCGACGAGCACCGCCATGCCCGCCTGCAGCACCGACAGATACGCGGTCGTCACGCCGCCGCCGTCGTAGTTGTGGTTCTTCACCAGGGTGTCGCGGATCAGCACCACCGAGGTGAGGCCGTTGATGTACTCCGGAATCCGGCGGTAGTCGAGGTCGTGCACCTTGGCCCAGGCCTTCGCCTTGACGGGGTCGGCGGTGAGGTTCTTGACGAGCTGGGCCCTGTCGCACTGGGTGGCGTTGCGGGTGCCGCCGAAGGCGCCGCGGGCGTCCCCCGCGGTCGTGCCTCCGCTGCGGTAGGCGGGGTCGACGTTCGTGACGTCGCTGCCCGAGGCGTCGAGGAACGGTTTGTCGCCGGCCACCCCCACGGGTTCCAGCTGCACCTCCGCAGCCTTCTTCCCCCCGGACGAGGAACAGGCCGTAAGCCCCGCGCCGCCGATCAGCACGGGCACCGCCAGCAGCGATACGAGACGGAGCCGGACAGAAACCCTTCGCACGATGTACCCCCCGGTGTTCAGCCGCAGTTGGTCACCCAGCCCCCGCCGCACGTCGACGTCGGGTACGACGTCGGATGGTCCGAGGGGCCCGGACCCAGGGGCGGAGCAGGGACGGTGGACGGTGAGGACGAGGCCGGTCCGGTGTCAGGAGGGCTCGTGACGGGGGCACTGGGCGTGGAACCCGTGCCTCCTGGTGTGCCCCCGGAGCCGTTCGAGGCGATCACCGCGGCCGCCGTTCCGCCGCCGAGGAGCAGCAGGGCCAGCACGGCGGCGAACAGCCAGGCGCGCCGCGGCCGTTCCGGCTCCGGGGACGGGACGGGTGTGGGCGGCGGGGCAGGGGGCGGGGCGGACGGGGCCATGGCGACGGAGGGGAGCGAGGGAGCCGAGGAGTCCGGCGGCGCCATCAGCACAGGTGCTGTTCCCGCCGCTACCGTCGGCACGTACCCCGACGGCGCTGCCGGCACCCGCGTGACCGTACCGGCCGCCACCGCGTCCAGCAGCCGCAGCACCTCGGCCGAACCCGCCCGCGCCAGCGGGTCCTTGACCAGCAACCCCTCCAGCACCGGGGTGAGCGCACCGGCGCGCCGCGGCGGGGGCAGTTCGTCCTGGACCACGGCGTGCAGGGTGAGCAGCGGCGAGGTGCGGCGGAACGGCGAGACGCCCTCGACGGCCGCGTACAGCGTCGTGCCCAGCGACCACAGGTCCGAGGGGATGCCGGGGCGCTGCCCCAACGCCCGTTCCGGGGACAGGTAGTCGGGTGAGCCGATCAGGTCCCCGGTGCGGGTGAGCGTGCCCGCGCCCTCGACCAGGGCGATGCCGAAGTCGGTCAGCACCACCCGGCCGGTGTCCTCCAGCAGGACGTTCGCCGGTTTGACATCGCGGTGCAGCACGCCGGCCGCGTGCGCGGCCTGCAGCGCGCGGAGGACCGCCGCGCCCACGCGTGCGGCCTCCTTGGGGTCGAGCACTCCTTCGTGCTCCAGGACGTCGGCGAGCGACTGTCCGCGCACGAGCTCCATGACGATCCAGGGCCGGCCCTGCTGTTCGACCACGTCGTGCACGGTGATCACGTTGGGGTGGGCGATGCGGGCGGCGGCGCGGGCCTCCTGCTTGAGCCGCGCGTAGAGGATGCGGACGTCCTCCTCGCGCAACACGTCCGGCGCCCGCACCTCCTTGACCGCCACCTCGCGGTCGAGCACCTCGTCGAAGGCGCGCCAGACCACGCCCATACCGCCGCTGCCCAGCCGGGCGACGAGCCGGTACCGCCCGGCCAGCAACGGAGCCCGCCCGTCCGTGTCCACGTCGCACGCCCTCTCCCCCCGGGGCCACACCGGCTGAGACGGGGGCGGCCGTCATTCCGTTCCCGGGCGCGGGGGCGCCCCGTCAGGGGCGCGGGGAACTGCGCGACCAGCCCCCACCGGCCCGCAGCCGACGCACCAGCCCAGGGGTCCGGGGCGCAGCCCCGGGACGTCAACTGCGGGCGCGTCGTGGCTTGTCGCGCAGTTCCCCGCGCCCCTGACGGGGCGCCCGGTCGCGCCCACGCGACAGCCCCGCGCCCCTTACGGGGCGCCCCCGGCATGAACGGCCAGCATTCCGGCGACGGTTCGCGACCACGGAAACTCCTCCGCCCGCCTCCGCGCCGCCGCACGGCGTACCGGCTCCGGCCAGCCGAGCACCGTGCTCACCCCCTCCGCCACGGCCCCCGGCGACGCTCCCACCGCCAACCCGGCGCCCGGAGCCAGCAGTTCGCGGGCCGCCCCCGCATCGGCAACCACGACCGGCGTGCCGCACGCGAGGGCCTCCAGCGCGGCCAGCCCGAACGCCTCCACCGGGCACGGCACCAGGGCGACGTCCGCGCGCGCCAACAGCCCCGCCACCGCCCCGCGGTCGGCCACATGACCGTGGAAGCGGACCGGCAGGCCCGCCGCCCGCCGCTGCAGCCGGGCCCGCTCCGGGCCGTCGCCCAGCACGTCCAGCCGTGCGTCCACGCCGCGCCGCAGCAGCACCCGCAGCGTCTCCAGCGGCAGCGCGGGGGACTTCTCCGCCGACAGCCGCCCCGCGAACACCAGCCGCGTCCCGCCGCCCGGAGGGCCGCCCGCGCGGCCCGGGGCGAACACCCGCAGATCCACCCCCAGCGGTATCCGGTGCACGGCGGGCGCGGCCACCCGCGCGAACTCCGCGCAGGAGAAGGCCGATGCCGCGACGACCGCGTCGAACCCCGCGGCCAGCCGCCGGTTCCACCCGTCGGCGAGCGGCGCCAGCGGCACCCACCCCGGCAGCCGGGGCGCCAGGATCGCATCGGCCCGCTCGTGCGAGAACAGCACCGCCCGCACCCCGCGCGCCCGGGCCCACGCGGCGGTGTGCACCAGCGTGAGCTTGTCCGAGACCTCCAGCGAATCCGGTGCCAGCCGCAGCAGCAGGCGGCGCAGCGTGCGGGGCGAGCACATCATCCGGTAGCCGCCGCCGACCGGCAGGCCCGGCAGCGTCACCCGCAGTCCGTCGGCCCGGTTGCGCACGGCTGCGTACCGCCGCCCCGGCACCACCAGCACCCGCTCGTGCCCGGCGGCCGCGTACCCCCGGCCGAGCGCGTCCAGCGTGGTGCGCAGGCCGCCCGAGGAGGCGCCGTAGAAGTTGGCGATCTGCACGATCCGCATCCGTCTCATCCCACCTCCTCACCCCCGCAGGGTGCGCACCAGCCCGGCGTACGTGCACGGCCGCGCGCCCGCCGCCAGGGCCGTGTCGATGGCCTCCAGCGCACACGCGCGCAGCCCGGGCCGGGCCAGGTCGGCGGGGTGCAGGGCGATCCGGAAGGGCCTGCCGTGGCCCGCCCAGCGACGGGCCGCGGCCCGCATCAGCCGCGCCCCGGCCCGCTCGCCGAGCCCGCCGGGCCGGTTGGACAGGGCGACCATCCCGTGCCGGGCCCCCGTCCGCAGGTCGTGTACGCCCAAGTGGCTGGTGGTGTACTCCAGTCCGAGCCGGCGCAGGGCCGCCATCGCGCCGGGGGAGGCCAGCCACCCAGGCGGGGTGAAGCCCTCGGGGACGATCCCCACCGAGGCCAGCGCGGCCAGCCCGCTCTCCAGCCGGCGGCGCGCCGCCTCCTCGTCCAGCGCGCAGAACTCCGCACAGCCGCGCGAGACCACGGCGTTCACCCAGCGGCGCGTCAACGGCCCGCCGGGCACACCTTGGTGGACGTAGCCGTGCAGAGCCAGCTCGTGCCCCCTCCCGCGTGCCCCGTGCAGCCACTCGACCAGCACCGGGTCGTCGGGCAGCCGGGCCCCGCGCCAACTGCCGGGCACCAGCAGCAGCGTGGCCGGCACGCCGCGCTCGTCCAGGTCGTGCAGCCAGTGCCGGCTCTGCTCGAAGCTCCAGGGGGCGACGTCGTGTACCGAGACGACGAAGGGCGCCCCCGGGCCGCCGCCGCTCTGCGAGGCGTTCACCGGGCCGACTGCGCGAACACGCAAGCTCCTTTGCGCGGCGCGGTGCGCCGCCCGCTGTCACACACGCCTCACACTTTCCCCGCGCGTCGGCCGAGTACGCCGGGTCCCTCCCGGACGGGCAGGCTCACGGGAGCACACGGGACGGCGGTGTTGCGCGTCGTGCGCCCTGCCCCGCACGCATTCCGTTGCCGGATTCGGCGGGCATGCATTTCCTCGCGGGACATTATGGCCCCGGACATGAAATTCCGATGAAGCGGACCGGAAATGATTGGCGAAATGCCAGTGCGGCGGCCATGGAACGGGCCTTGGCCTGGCCGATTCCGGCATCGTCAACTCGTCGCCGTCGCCGATATGTTCACGCCGATTGAGCACGACCACCGACCGCATGACCGACCATGCAAAAGGAAAGGGCGTCATGAGCCACTTAAGACCGTCCGGGCGCTGTACCAGAGGAGTGCTCGGCCTCGCCGTGGCCGCCGCATCGGCACTGGCCGGCCTGACCGTCGCCGCCGGACCCGCCGCTGCGGCCGGGACCCCGAAACCCGGGGACGTATGCATGGCCTCGGACCTCGGGAAGCGGTATCCGTTCGTCAAGACCGCGGAGATCCAGCCGACGGTCACCGCTTTCAAGGGCTGGTACGTCACGGACGGTTCGACGGGATCCCAGACGGTCACGGTCAGCACGCAGACCGTGGTCTCGGTCTCGGTCGACTTCTCCGCCAAAGTGGAGGGCAAGTTCGCGAACAAGCTGCTGGGCGAGGTGGGAGGGAGCCTGGGTCTGGACGTGAAGACGAGCGCCTCCACCACCAGCAGCCAGTCCCAGACCGTCACCTGGAACTTCGCCAAGCCCGGCTACTACGGCCTCTATCAGGGCACGCGCAAGGTCAGCGGCCTGTACGGCAGCCTCAACTGCAACCGCGTCGACCTGGGCAGCGGCACCGTCGGCACCCGCTGGGTCGAAGGGCCCACGACCGGGTCCTACACGACCTTCACCACAGTCGAGGAAGGTGCGGTCCGCTGCGAGGACACCGTGCCCGGCAACAGCATCATGAAGAAGGCGCAGGACATCCTCGGATGCGGGACGTCGGCCGCGCGGGCCGGCGCGCACGCACCGGCCGTGGCGAAGAAGGCGTCCGCGCCGGCGAAGACGGCCGACAAGGCCAAGTCGGCCAAGGACCCGATCGGCTGGCCCCCCGGCCCCGCCGTGCCCCCCGGCTTCACCTGCGACGACGGCTACTACAAGATCGCCACGCCGGAACGCTCCCTGTTCTGGTCGACGCCCGGCTTCCTGAACGGTGACGGCATCCAACTGCGCGCGGACCCCGGCTGGTTCGGCTACGACAACCAGTGGCAGGTGTGTCACGGCCCCGAGAGCAACGGCCTCGCCGAGCACATCTTCATCAACCGTTCCAGCAACAAGTGCCTGGCCGTCGCGGAGAACACCGCAGCCGACGAAGGCGCCCCGCTGCAGCAGGCCGACTGCAAGACGGACGACCTCCAGCGCTTCTACGTCTACCGGGACCTGCCCGGCTCGGACAAGATCGGCGTCCAGAACAAGTTTACGGGATACATGATCGGTCAGGAGCGCGTGGCCGACGGCCAGCCCCTGCGCCAGTACAGCATGGGCATGCCCGACGGCACCGGAACGTACGTCCTGGTCAAGGCCTGACCTCGGTCGTCCCCGGCAACAGCCGCAGCGCGCGCAGCGCAACCGCCAGGTCGGCAACCGCGCGGGGATCCTGCAGGGAGCGGCCGGTCAGCTCCTCCAGTCTGCGCAGGCGGTAGCGGACGGTGTTGCGGTGGCAGTACAGCTGCCGCGCCGCCCCCGCCGCGGAGCCACCCGCCGCGTACCACTGTTCCAACGTGTTCAGCAGCCGGGTCCGTTCGTCGGGCGGCAGCTCCAGGACCCGGGCGAGTGCCGTCCGCGCGATGCGGACGGCCTCGTCCGGGGAGGCCGCCACCAGCAGGGCCACCGGGCTGTCGTCGAAGCGCGCGACGCCCGCCGGGCGGCCGCGCAGCCCGGCCAGGGCGAGGCGCGCGTGGCGCAGGGCCCGCGGGGTGCCCTGGAGCGTGCGGTACGAGGGGCTGACGCCGATGCGGCAGCCGGCGGACTTCTCCAGCAGCCGCAGGACCGTCTCCTCGCCGGCCGGGCCGCGGACCGCGACCACGCCGGCCTGGAGGTCGGGCAGCAACCGCCAGGCCGAGCGGGCCTGTTCGGTCAGCAGCCGGGACTCGATGCCGGGCAGCGCCTCCCGGCCCGGCGCGGGCACCTCGGCGACTACCACGACGTACGGCCCCTCGGTCGGCAGGCCGAGCGTGTCGGCGGCCTCCCACAGGGTGGTGTGGTCGGTGAGCATCCCGGTGAAGAGGGCCTCGACGAGCGCGGAGCGCTCGCGCTCGTGCTGGAGCGCGAGTTCGGCGGCCGCCTCGCGATAGGCGTCGCCGGCCGCCGCCGCCAGCCCCTGGTTCACCCACCAGCCGGCCAGGGCCACGATCGTGTCCGCGCTGATCCCGTCGTCGGCGCCCGCCGCGGCGGCCAGCTCCGTCCACAGGAACTCGGAGCCGACGCGGTAGGCGTGCAACAACTCGGCCAGCGGCGTGCCCATGCGGGCTGCCTCGCGGCCCGTGTCCTGCGCCTGGGTCATGCCGGGCACGCAGCCCTCGGCGAGCTGCCCGAAGACCAGCTCGGCGTTGCGCCGGCACGAGTCGCCCAGCAGCGCGGAGGAGACGCGCTCCTCGCTGGTGTAGTAAGCCACTTCGGCCCGTATGCGTTTGGCCATGCGGTCGCCCAGTTCCTGCGTGCGCTGCAGCAGCAGGGCCGCCACGGGGGCGACTTCGGCGGGCGGGGACGGGGCACGGCTCATGTACCGCAGGTTACCGACCAGTTCGGGTGTTGTGCCCGGGGACAACGCGCCTCCGCGTCTGCTGTGTGCCGGCACATGGCCTGTGCGGTGGCGGGCGGCGACGATACCGGCAACGTTACCGGCCGGTTTCGAAAAAGTTTCCCTCACCCCTCACCCCTCTGCCCTTTTACGGGAGGAACCGTGTCCAGAGCCGTCCCGACGACTGCCATCTGTGCTCTCCTCGCCGCATCCCTCGTCACCGTGGCCGCCCCCGCCCACGCCGAGTCGGCCGGTACGTACGTGGCCCTCGGCGACTCCTACGCCGCCGGTGCCGGAGTCCCCTCGCAGTCGGCGGGCCTGTGCATGCGCTCGTCCCGCAACTACGGCCACATGGTCGCGGAAACCCTCAAACGCGAGGCCGCCACGTCCTCGTACAAGGACGTGACCTGCGCCGCCGCGAAGGTGGACGCGCTCACCACCACGCAGACCGACGTCGGGATCCCCGTCAACGGTCCCCAACTCGACGCCGTCACACGGGACACGGGTCTGGTCACCCTCACCATCGGCGGCAACAACCTCGGCACCTCGGCCCTCGGCTTCGTCGACGTCGTGGCCACCTGTGCCGCCCTCTCCGTGACCAACCCGTTCGGCGCCCCGTGCCGCGACCACTACGGGGACACGCTCGACAAGCGCCTCGACGCCGCCGCCCCGCAACTCGCCGCCGCGCTGCAGCGGATCCACGCGAAGGCACCGCGGGCGAAGGTGCTGGTCGCCGGCTACCCGGCGGTGCTCCCCGACGACGCGAGGACGTGCCTGTTCAAGATGCCGGCCACGACCGGCGACCTCACCTACCTGCGCTCCGTCATCGGCAAGCTGAACGACATGGTCTCCACGACCGCCGTCGCCAACGGAGCCGCGTACGTCGACACGCTCAGCGCGACCAAGGGGCACGACGCCTGCTCCTCGGACCGCTGGATCGAGGGCATCCTGCCCACCAAGCCGGCCCTGTCGCTGCACCCCAACGCCACCGGTGAGCGGGTGATGGCCGAGGCGGTGCTGAAGGCGCTGCGCGGCTGAGGAAGGTGCCGAATGCGTGCCGCCCGGCCGGGCGGCACGCAATTCTCTTGATCTTCGGGCGAGGGCGGGGCACACTCATCACGGCGCAGCGAGACGAAACGTCTCGGTTCGTCAAAGACTGTCGTCCGTCCGGAGGGAGACCACTCCTCATGTCCCGTGTCTGGTTCATCACCGGCGCCACCCGCGGCCTCGGCCGCGCCTTCACGCAAGCCGCCCTCGACGCGGGTGACCGCGTCGTCGGCGCCGCCCGCAGCATCGAACTCCTCGACGACCTCGCCGCCGCACATCCCGGCCGGCTCGTCACGGTGCGCGTCGACGTCACCGACCGGGCCGCCGTCTTCGCGGCCGTCGAGCAGGCCGTCGCGGCGTTCGGCCGGCTCGACGTCGTCGTCAACAACGCGGGCAGCATTGCCGCAGGCGCCGTCGAGGAGTTCACGGAGGCCGAGGCGCGGGCCCACATGGACGTCAACTTCTTCGGCCCACTGTGGGTGAGCCAGGTCGTCCTGCCGCAACTGCGCGCCCAGGGGTCCGGCCACCTCGTCCAGATATCCAGCATCGGCGGCATTGCGGCCCAGGCGTCCTGCGGGTTGTACAACGCCGGCAAGTGGGCGCTGGAGGGGATGAGCGAGGCGCTGGCCATGGAGGCCGCGCGCTTCGGTGTCAGGACCACCATCGTCGAACCCGGCGGCTACTGGACCGACTTGTGGAACAACATGACCACCGCAGCACCCATGGAGGCCTACGAACCGATGCGCGCCGAGCTGGCGAAGCTGTACGCCGAGGGCTCGGTCGACAGCGAACCGCGGCTCGCCGCCGAGGCGTTGCTGAAGCTGGTGAACAGCGAGGAGCCGCCGCTCCGGCTGATCCTCGGCAGCGCCGTGTTCGACGGGGCGCTGGAGGCCTGCCGCGACCGGATCGCGACCTGGCGGAGCTGGGAGGAGGTCAGCCGCGCCGCCGAGTGCGCTGTGGTGCAGCCGTCAACTCCGTGACGGAGTACGGCAACAGCCCTTACTGTACAGGTGTACAGTAAGCGGCCCAGGCGCGGGCTCGAGGCGCGGAATCACCCTCTTCAAGGCATCGTGAACCCATGACCAAGATCAAGGCCATTGCTTTCGGCACCTACGGATCCGCCGATGTGCTGCACCCCGTCGAACTCGACCTGCCCGTCCCCGGGCCGGGTCAGGTGCGGATCGCCGTGCGCTCCGCCGGGGTCAACCCGATCGACCACAAGATCCGCAGCGGTGACATGGCCGGGTTCTTCCCGGTCGAGTTCCCCTGCGTCCCCGGCCGGGAGGCGTCCGGCGTGGTGGAGGCGGTGGGCGACGGCGTCACCGGGGTCCAGGCAGGGGACGCCGTGCTCGGTCCCACGGTCACGGGCGCGTACGCCGAGCGCGCCCTGGCGGACGCGAGCAAGCTGGCCGCCAAGCCCGTCTCGATGCCCTGGGAGGAGGCCGCCGGGCTGCCGGTCGCGGCCGAGACGGCCTGGCGGGCACTGGAGCCGCTGCAGCTCCGTGAGGGCGAGACCCTGCTGATCCACGGCGCGGCCGGGGGAGTGGGGACGATGGCCGTACAGTTCGCGCGCTCCCGCGACGTCCACGTCATCGGCACCGCGAGCGAGGCCAACCACGACTACCTGCGCGGTCTCGGCGCCCACCCGGTCACCTACGGCGAGGGCCTCGCCGACCGGGTCCGCGCACTGGCCCCCGACGGCGTGCACGCGGCCCTGGACGCGTCGGGCAAGGGCGATGCCGTCGCCGTCTCGGTCGAGCTGACGGGTGACCCCGACCGCGTCGTGACGATCGCCGACAGCGAGGGCGCCCTGCGCCACGGCGTCCGGTTCTCCTCCGGGTCCGAACCGGGCGCGTCCCGCACGGTGCCCGCCCTCACGGCGGCCCTCGGCCTCTTCGAGTCGGGCATCCTGCAGCTGCCGATCCACCACGTCTACCCGTTGTCGGAGGCGGCGGACGCGCAGCGGGAGAGCGAGCGGGGGCACCTGACCGGGAAGATCGTGCTGGCGGTGGTGTGAGGGGGGACGGTACGGGCGTACCGTTTCCCGGCGCCGAGCCTCATCCTCCTTCCACGTCCGAGTCCGTGAACAGGAAGATTCCCCCCAGGATCAGCATGGCCCCGAAGCACTGCCAGCGGTTGACGCTCTCGCCCAGCAACAGGGTCGCGGCCAGCAGGCCGAACAGCGGGATGATGTTGAGGACGACGCCCGCGGCCGACACCGAGACCCGGGTGATCGCATGGTTGAACAGCAGGAAGGCCGCCGCCAGGCCTCCGCCGCAGACGAACACGACCACGATCCAGTGCCCCGGCTCGGCCCCGGCGGTGGCGCCGCCGCTGCCCGCCGCCCACTGCCAGACCAGCAGCGGCAGGGTGAACAGGAAGCCGAAGGCGAACTGATAGGCCGTCACCACCAGGGGTTCCAGGTCCAGTACGGCGCGTCCCGCGACGATGGTTGCGGTGGCCGCGGCCAGGGAGCCGAGGAGCACCATCAGGTCCCCCGGCGTCAGCCCGAGGGTCGCGTGCGCGCCGCTGAGCAGGGCCACTCCGGCCGTGGCCAGCAGGACGCCGGTGATGCCCCGGACCGTGGGGAGGCGGCGGCCGACGATCGCCGCCAGTGCCACCACGAAGCAGGACTCGGTGCCGGAGAGCAGGGCGCCCTGGGTCGCCTCGATGTGCACCAGGCCCATGCTGATCGCGGCGTAGCCCAGCATGGGTTCGAGCAGTCCCAGCACGGCCAGCAGCCTCAACTGGGCCCGGTCGGGCCGCTGGTGCCCCTTGTTCAGCAGGGCCGCCCACAGCAGGGCGGTGGCGGCGGCCAGGGAGACGCCGAGGACGGTCATCACGGGGAGGCCGGACAGCGAGTACTTCTCGGCCGTGGTCCACACGCCCCAGAGGACCGAGGCGATGGTCAGCGGAAGAATGCCGCCGCGCTGGCGGGTGACGACGTTCATGCGGAGGCCGTTCTGGTCGGGGAGCGCCGGCGGTCGCGGTGCCTGCCGGGCAGCAATGATCACGGGGCGGCGGCCGGCGCGTCCATGGGCAATCCGGTCATGTGGCGGTGGGCGGAGGGAGGTTGGGCACGTCACCCGGAGTCGAGGCCGAGCAGCGCCTCCGTCTCCCGTTCGGCCGCGGCGACCGACTCGGCGTCCCGGCCCACCACCAGGTAGCGCCACTTCCCGTCGGTCTCCCGGGTGTCCGCCGTGAGAACGGCCCGGGCGGCGGCGGACGGGTCGGCCAGGCCCGCGGCCTCGATGCGGCGCAGCGCCTCGGCGAAGCCGGGGCCCGGCCCGCCGGGCCGGCTGTCCGCCCTCCAGTGCACGGGGGCGTCGCCGGGGCGCAGCCGGCGCGCCAGCTTCTCCAGGTACGTTCCGCCCGTGACCCGGACATTGGCCTCGGTGATCACGTAACCGCCGTCGTACGTGCCGCAGTCGACGTCGAAGATGCCGCGGTAGCCCCGCGCGTGCAGCCAGTTGCCGACGAGCACGGCGGCCTTGCGGAGTTCACCGTGCCAGGGGCCCTCGGCGGCGGGGGCCACCATGCCCGTCCACGCGTTGTTCACCGTCCGCTGGTCGCAGCTGTAGTACTCGCGGACGCCGGCGTCCTCGCAGAGCATCTCCATGCTCGGGGAGGCGGTGAGGGGCAGGTACTCCTCGAAGGTCCAGCCGCAGGCGGGGTCCGGACCGTTGCCGAGGACCTCCTGGATGCGCCGGGCCCGGGAGGCCGGTGCGCCGGCCTCGATCACCAGATTGCCGAAGCCGGTCGAGGACCGGTCGGTCTTGACGATCGCCGCCGGGCGGTCGGAGAGGAACGCGACGAGCTTCTCGACGAGTCGGTCCCGGGTGGCGGCGAAGCCGCCGTCCGCGACCGGCAGTCCCAGGGCGGCCACCGTCTCCCGGATGCCGCTCTTGGTGTTGACGCGCCGGACGGTGTCCAGGACGGAGTTGTCGGGGCAGGCGGAGTACGGATACAGCTGCACGCCGGTCCGGCGGGCGAACTCCAGCACCGGGCGGTCCAGGGCGAAGGGTTCCAGCACGGGCCGTCCGGTGAGGCGGCCGGTCGCGCCGAGTGCGTCGACGACGTCGAGGGCGTGGACGGTGGCGGTCTCCGGAGGGGCGACGACGTCGACCCGGTCCACGTCCAGGCCGAGGGTGCGCGCCACGTAGTCGCGGAAGTGCGGGGGACACGGGGCCAGCAGCACCACGCAGTCGCCCGGTTCGGCCTCCCACAGCATGCGGGGCGTGGGCAGCGCCATCGCCCGCAGGTAGCGGTCCGTGGGGTGCTCGGCCATGGTGTCGCTGTTGATGTTCGCGAGGATCGTGCGGCTCGGTCTCGTGCTCATCCGGCCTGTCCTCCCGCGGGCTTCGGGGGGTACACGTGCTCCTCGCCCCACGGATCGGTGACCCGGGTGGCATCGTCCGCCAGGTACACCGGGCCGATGGGCACCTTGCCGTGACCGCCGGGGATGTCCAGGACGTAGGTGGGCTGGCACATGCCGGACACTCTGCCGCGCAGGCGCCGCATCAGCTCCTGCCCCTCGCCGATCGTGGTCCTGAAGTGGCTGGTGCCCTTGGCCAGGTCGCCCTGGTGCAGGTAGTAGGGCTTGACGCGGTTCACGATCAGGGTGCGGAACAGCTCCTCCAGCGCCTCGGGGGTGTCGTTCACCCCCTTGAGCAGCACGGTCTGGCTGACGAGCGGGATGCCGGCGTCCACGAGCCGGCCGAGTGCCGCGCGGGCCTCGTCGCCGATCTCCTGGCTGTGGTTGGTGTGGACGACGACCCACACCGGCGTCGTGAGCCGGAGTGCCTCGACCAGGTCCGCCGTCACCCGGCGCGGGTCCACCACCGGTACCCGGGTGTGGAAGCGGATCACCTTCACGTGCTCGATCGCGTCGAGCGCCTCCAGCATGGGGCGCAGCTTGACGGGGGCGATGACGAGCGGGTCGCCGCCGGTGAAGACGACCTCCCACACTTCGGGGTGCGCCCGTATGTAGTCCAGGGCCGCTTCCAGGTGGGCGTCCCGGAGCATCTGATCGCCCGGGCCGACGACTTCGCGCCGGAAGCAGAAGCGGCAGTAGACGGGGCAGACGTGCACCGGCTTGAACAGCACCCGGTCCGGGTAGCGGTGGGTGATCCCCTTCACGGGGGTGAAGGGGTCGTCGCCGATGGGGTCGTCGCTCTCCTCCGATGTGACGATCAGTTCCCGGCCGGTGGGGACGAACTGTCTGCCCACCGGATCGTCCGTCTCGAAGATGCGGTCCTGCATCGCCGGCGTGATGCTCACGGCATAGCGCCGGGCGACGTCGGCGATCTCCGGAAGATCGGCTTCGTCGATCAGCTTGTTGGCCAGCAGATCTTTCGGCGTGCGGACGGATCGACCAGTCACGTGTCAGTACCTCTCCCGTCGGCGCCATTGCGCACGGGCAATGGCCGGCCTGTATGGATGGAGGGCGCAGAAAATCTCCGTCCCGGCCGGTGCAACGGAAATCCGGGGCGGGTGCGGGGCTGTCGTGGGGAACGGAGGAAACTCCTCCGGGACCGGCGGCGTTGTCGCATTCGGGTGCGGTGTGCAAGTGCCCTTGATCGCCGGACGCCGATAATGGTGAGGTCATCGCTTGTTCGTTGTCAATGCCCCGACAAAACAGCCGTGTTGAGGCGGCAACGTTCACGGTGGAGATCTTGCGCGATCCATGAACGGTCGGTTAGCGTGCCGTCCGGTCACATGGCGATACCCATTGCGTGCTCGATTTCGAGGAGTTGGGTATATGTGCATGAGGCCCCGCATCGGGGTTACGTCACGCTTTCGCGAAGCGATACAGAGCCACAGCATTCACCGGGGATATGTCGAGCAGGTGGCGCGCGCGGGCGGGCTGCCGGTGGTCGTGCCCTGTCTTGCCGAAGAACTCTGCGAACCGTATCTCTCCGTCGTCGACGGGTTACTGCTCACCGGGGGCGAGGACATCGACCCCGCGCACTGCACGGGCACCACCGGCCAGGCCGGATATGTCTACCAGCCGGGACGCGACCGATTCGAGATCCGGCTCGCCCGGTCGGCGCTCGACCGGGGGCTGCCGACCCTCGGCATCTGCCGCGGCGCCCAGATTCTCCACACCGCCACCGGAAATCCGCTGATACCCCATCTCCCGGACGTCAACGGCGGGCTCGTCGCGCACCGGACGTCGCTCACCGAGCCCTCCCGGCACGGAGTCACCCCCGTCGCGGGCAGCAAAGTCGCGGACGCCTACGGGGAGGGGCAGCTGAAGGTCACGTCCTACCACCACCAAGGGCTGGGCGAGCAGACACCGGGCGGCGTCCGGTGGCGGGTCACGGCCCGGTCCGACGACTCCTTCGCCGAGGCGATCGAGCGGGAGGGCGCGGCGTGGACCGTGGGTGTCCTGTGGCACCCCGAACTCCCCGTCGACGAAGGCGATTCCGGGCCCGATCCGCTGATCGCGGCCTTCGTCTCCGCGGCGGCCGGACCATGACCTTCGACGTCCGCCGGCTCGGCCCCGGGGACCTGGGGCTCCTGCTCGGCCTGCAGGAGCGGATCGCCGCCACCCTGCCCGAGCCGGGCATCTTCCAGACCAGCACACCCGAGTTCATCGCCTACTGCCTGGCCGACGGCGGTCTCTGCTACGGCGTGACGCACCACGGCGAGACGGTCGCTTACCGGTTCGTCTACTTTCCCCACGACCGCCCGTTCAACCTGGCGAAGGACAGCGCTCTGCCGCCGGACGAGCACGCGGCCGTCGGCCACTGGGACACCGTCGCGGTGCTGCCCGGCTGGCGCGGACACGGACTCGCCCGGCTCATGAACGTCCGCGCCCTGGCCGACGTGGCGGACACCGGCATCCGGCACCTGTTCGCCACCAGCTCGCCGCTCAACCCGCACGGAGTGCGCACCCTGTCGGAAGCCGGATTCCAGCCCATCGACCTGATACGGAAATTCGGAGGAAAGCTGCGCTTCCTGCTGTACCGGCCCAGCCCGCAGGGATGGCCCGCCGTGCCCGCCGGCACACCGGAGCGGACGGTCCCGTTCCCGGACACCGGTGCCCTGGAGGGGGCTTTCCGGGACGGATGGACCGGTGCCGGCCTCGTCCTCGACGGGCCGGGACCCGCACGGCTGCGCATGCACCGCCGACCCCCGCCGTTCGGCGCCGCGCAGCGCTGACGGCCGCCGCCGGGCCGGACGCCGGGCCACCGCACGCGCGCGTGCCGGGTGGGACGGCAGGAGCCTCCTCCTCGCAACGCCCCATACCAGAACAGGAATCTCAAGCGTGATGAAGATTCTGCTCACCATCGCGAACGCCGGTCTGGAGACCTCGGACTTCCTGCGGTCCGGCAACATCGTGTACGACCCCTCGCTGGACACCGCCCCCGACGAGAAGGTGACCGACGCCCTCGTCCTGCACGGAGCCACCGGCCTGATCACCTCGCGGCGCCCCGGCGCGGAGATGCTGCGACGCTGGTCGCAGGACGTCACGGGAGTCAAATGCCTCTCGTACGCGGCTGGTTGCGCCTACCCGCCCGCCGGAGCGGGCATCGTCGAGTTCCGGCACGACGGCAGCAGTCTGGAGGCGATCGCCACGGCTCTCGGCCGCTGCGAGCGGCACGTCGCGCTCGCCCGCCCGGTGCAGCAACTGCCCGCGCCGGACGGTGCGGGGAGCCGTGAGGTCGTGCTGATCGGCGCCGGCATCGTCAACCTGATCACCGCGGTCCGCCTCACGGAGGACGGCTTCCGGGTGACCGTGCTCGACAGGTCCCCCGCGCCCGGCACCGCCCCGTGGCGCGCGTACGGCTGCAGCCACGGCGGCGACGACGCGCGCATGTTCACGTTCACCGAGATGGACGACTACCACAATCAGGACTTCCACGGCGCCGTGCCGGACCTCTTCCGGCGGCCGGTCGAGCTGGGCGGCTGGCTGGCCCGCGACCCGCGGTCCCTCTCCGCCGAAGAGCGCTCCTGGATCGAGGAGTTCGAGCGGGTCCCGTCCTGGCTGGCCCGCACGTACAACGAGGACATCTTCTCCCTCAGCGCCGAGGCGGCGGGGGAGTGGGAGCACCTGCGCCGCCGCCGGCCCGAACTCTTCGAGGGCGTCGTCCTCGCCGACGGCATCCTGCGGGTGTACTCGGACCCGGACCACTTCGAGGCGGCACTGGCCCGGCACCGCGCCATCGGCGCCGTCCTGCGGGAGCAGACGGCCACGGAGCTGGCGCGCGACCACCCGGCACTGGCCCGCCCGGCGCGCGACGGGACCCTGGCCGGAGGTCTCCTCGTGCCGGGGTTCACCCTCAACGTGCACAAGTTCACCGGCCGGATCATCGACTGGCTCGAACACCGGGGCGTCCGGTTCCACTGGGACACCGAGGTGACGCGGGTACGGCGCGACGCCGCCGGCACGGTCACCGGATTCGACTGCCCCGTGCCGCTCCCCGGCACCGCGCACGTCGTCGCGTCACCGGGGGTGTACGGCCCGGAGCTGCTGCGGGGAACGCCGTGCGAGGGGAAGATCCACGGCGTCCTCGGCGGCTGGACACGGATCAGCAACCGGGCCGGGCGGCTCGGGAACTCGCTCAAGGTCGGGCGCCGCGGCCACGTGACCGAGGACGCCAACGTGACGGTGGGGCGGGACGCCGACGGCCAGGAGATCCTCATCGTGGGCTCCGGCTACGGGTACACCGGGGCCGCCACCGAGCCGGACGAGCGCGCACTCACCGCCATCCGGCTCGGCATCCTCGACACGATCGAACGGCTCTTCCCGGACCGCGCCGGACTCGGGGCGTCGTCCGCGGCCGGCGACAACTACGCGTTCAAGTACTGCATACGCCCCTGGACCGCGACCTCGCTCGGGCTCTACCACGCGGAAGTGACCTCCGGGGCGCGGCTGTTCGTCATCAACGGCGGTCACAACACCGGCGGGTTCGCCCAGGCCCCCGCCGTCGCCCGCGCCGTGCTGGCCTCGCTGAGCGGAGCGCCGCACCCGATGCATGCGCTCTACCATCCCGAGCGCTTCTCCGCCTTCATGACGGACAAGGAACCCCCGGTACCGGCCGTCCCGCTGCCCCTGGCCGCGGGCAACTGATGGTCGCGGGCAACTGACCACGTGCCTGGAGACGAGGACGACGACATGGACCGGCACCTGCACCTCACGGACCCTGCCCCGCTCGACCCCGACTGGGAGGAGTTCCGGGACCTCGGCAAACGCATCGTCGACGACATGGCCGATTACCTCTCGGGCCTCCGCGACCGGCCCGTCTGGCAGCCGGTCCCCGACACGGTGCGCGCCGCCCTCGGCACCGGCCTGCCGCACGCCGGTACCCCGATGGAGGAGGTGTACGAGGAGTTCCGGGCCACCGTCCTGCCGTTCCCCCGCGGGAACATCCACCCCCGCTTCTGGGGCTGGGCCAACGGGTCGGGCGTGCCCGTCGCCGCCTACGGAGATCTCCTCGCCTCCCTCGTCAACTGCACGCTCGGCTCGGGCGAGAACGCGGCGATGATGGTCGAACAACAGGTGATCTCCTGGCTCCAGGAGGCCCTGCACTGGCCCGCAGACGGTTCCGGGCTGCTGACGAGCGGTGCGTCCATGGGGCAGATCACCGCCCTGGCCGCCGCGCGTCAGGCGAAGGGACCGGCCGCGGACGTCCGGCGCGACGGAGCCGCCGCCGGCGGCACACAGCTCACCGTCTACGGATCCACGGAGACGCACCACTCGCTGGAGAAGGCGGTCGAACTGCTCGGCATCGGAAGCCGTTTCTTCCGGCAGATACCGGTGGACCGCTCCTGCCGTGTCGACGTCGCGGCGCTGCGGGCCGCGATCCGCGCGGACCGGGCCGCGGGGCTGCACCCCCTGTGCGTGGTCGGCAACGCGGGCACCGTCAACACCGGCGCCGTCGACCCGCTGGACGAACTGCTGGCGGTCGCCCGCGAGGAGGACCTCTGGTTCCACGTCGACGGCGCGTTCGGCGCCTTCGCCCAGCTCCTGCCGTCCCACCGCACGTTGCTGTCTGGACTGACCGAGGCCGACTCCCTCGTCTTCGACCTGCACAAGTGGCTGTACATGCCGTTCGACGTCAGCTGCGTCCTCACCCGGCGGGCCGGGACGCTGGAGGCCGCCTTCGCCTCCAGCGCGGACTACATCAGCAAGACGGCCGGCGGGCCCGCGTCCTACCCGCTGTCCTTCGCCGACCGCGGCATCGAACAGTCCCGGCGCTTCCGGGCGTTGAAGGTGTGGTTCGCCCTCAAGACCCACGGCATCGACGCCTTCGCCCGGGCCATCGAGGGCAACATCGCCCAGGCCGCCCACCTGGCGGAGCTCGTCGACGCCGACGACCGCCTGGAACTCGTCTCGCGCAGCGACCTCAACGTGGTGTGCTTCCGCTACGTCTGGCCGGGCGCCGCCCCCGAGGAGCTCGACCGCGTCAACCGGGCCGTCCTGACCCGGCTGCAGACCGAGGGCCTGGCCATGCCCTCGCACACGGTGCTCGACGGGAAGTTCGTGATCCGCGTGGCCGACAACAACCACCGCTCGACGCTGTCCGACTTCGACTTCCTCGTCCGGCAGGTGCTGTCGGCCGGCGCCGCGCTGGAACGAGAGGGGAAGGGGTGACATGACGCCCGACGAGGAGTACCCGGTCCCGGGCCTGGCGGAACCGGTGGAGATCCTGGTCGACGACCACGGCGTACCGCACCTGTACGCACGCTCCGAGGACGACCTGTTCCGCGCGCAGGGCTTCCAGGCCGCCCGGGACCGGCTGTTCCAGCTGGACCTGTGGCGCCGGCGCGGCCTCGGCCGGCTGTCCGAGGTCTTCGGGGAGCGGTTCGTGGCCCGGGACCGGGCGGCACGGCTCTTCCTCCACCGGGGCGACATGCACACCGAATGGTCGGCGTACGGCCCGGCGACCGAGCGCGTGGCCTGCGCGTTCACCGACGGCATCAACGCGTACGTGGAACTGTGCGAGCAGCGGCCCGAGCTGCTGCCCGCCGAGTTCCGGGAGCTCGGGTACCGGCCGGGGCGGTGGGCGCCGGAGGACATCGCCGTCATCCGCAGCCACGGCCTGTTCGGCAACGTCGAGCAGGAGGCGGCCCGCGCACGCACCCTGCGCGACTTCGGCCCGGCGGTGGAGGAACTGCGCCGCGTGCGCGAGCCGCGCCGGCACCTGAGCGTCCCCGAGGGGCTCGACCTGTCCCGGATCCCCGACGACGTCCTCGCCGACTACCGGCTGGCGACCGTACCCGTGAACTTCACCGACGACGGCCCGCCGCTCCCGCACACCCGGCCGGAGGGCAGCAACAACTGGGTGATCGGCCCGGAACGGACCGCCACCGGGCGGCCGTTGCTCGCCAACGACCCGCACCGCGCGATCACCGTGCCCTCCCTCCGCTACCTCGTCCACCTCTCGGCACCGGGCCTCGACGCCATCGGCGCCGGCGAACCCGTACTGCCGGGCCTGTCGATCGGGCACAACGGACACGTCGCCTTCGGGGTGACGATCTTCGCGATCGACCAGGAAGACCTCTACGTGTACGAGACCAACCCGGACGCGCCCGACGAGTACCGTTACGCCGGCCGCTGGGAGCCCATGCGGGTCGTCCGGGAGACGATCGACGTGGCGGGCCGGCCCCCGGTCGACGTGGAACTGCGCTTCACCCGGCACGGCCCGGTGATCCACACCGACGGGGAGCGGCACACCGCGTTCGCCGTCCGGGCCGCATGGCTGGAGCCCGGGGCGGCCCCGTACCTCGGCAGCCTCGCATGCCTCCGGGCGCGCACCGCCGACGCGTTCGTCGACGCGCTCGACCGCTGGGGAACCCCCGGAGAGAACGTCGTCTACGCGACACCGGACGGCACCATCGGCTGGCGCCCCGCCGGACTCGTCCCCGTACGGAGGGGATGGGACGGCACGCTCCCGGTCCCCGGCGACGGGCGGTACGAATGGTCCGGCTTCCTCGCCCCCGGCCGGCTGCCGTCCGTACGGAACCCCCCGGAGGGCTGGTTCGCCAGCGCCAACGAGATGAACCTGCCCGCCGACTTCCCGCACGACCGATGCCCTGTCGCCTTCGACTGGGACCACCGCTTCCGCCACGACCGCATCGCCGAGGTCCTGTGCGACGCGACGGCCGTGACCGTCGAGGACTGCCTGCGCCTGCAGAGCGACACGGTGAACCTCGCCGCGCGCCGGGTACTCGCTGTTCTGGACGGCTACCGGCCGGGATCCGAAGTCGCGGGAGCCGTAGCGTTGTTGCGCTCCTGGGGCGCCGACGAGACGGTCGGCTCCGCAGCGGCGGCGTTCTACCAGGTCTGGTCGCGCCGCCACCTGCGCCCGGCGCTGCTGCGCCACGCGCTGTCCGGGCTCGTGGCCCCGGACCTGGTGCCGGAGGCGATGCGCCGGTTGTCGGCCGACGAGGTCGTGGGCGTCGACGTCCGGACCGACATCGCGCTGTTGCACGCCCTGCGCGACGACCGCAGCACGCTGGACCCCCTGCTGACCCGCTCACTGCGGGACGCTCTGCGGGAGACGAGGGAACTGCTGGGGGACGACCCGGGCGGGTGGCGCTGGGGAGCCCTGCACCACGCTGCCCCGGCGCACCCGCTGGCCGGCCGACTCGGCCGGCACCCGGCGCGGCTGCCGCGCCGTGAACGCGGGGGCAGCGGGGACACGGTGATGAGCACGGGCTACGACCGGCACTTCGCCCAGGACGAGGGAGCGAGCTTCCGCATCGTGGTGGACGTCGGGGGCTGGGACGACTCGCGCGCCATGAACAGCCCCGGCCAGTCCGGGCGTCCGGGTGACGCACACTGGGATGATCTGTATCCGGACTGGAGCGAGAACCGGTCGTTCCCGCTCCACTACAGCAGGAAAGCAGTCGAGGCGCACACCCGCACCCGCATCGTCCTCACCCCGGTGGCGCAGGTGCACGGCTGACCTGCCCGCATGGATCATTGGGGAAATTGGGGAAGAGGTGCGTGCACACATGACCGTCATGGCGCCCCGCTCGCTCGCCGTGGGGCTGTCGTCGGCGCTCGCGGCAACGGCCCTGTGGGGCTTCACGTTTCTCGGGCCGGCCGCGGTCGCCCCGGTGAACGTCTATTACCTGGTGGTGGGCCGGTACACGGTATTCGGACTCATGTCCCTGACGGTCCTGTTCGTACGCCGCAGCGGTCTGCGCGCACTGGGCCTGCGCTCGTTCCTGACGGCCCTCCACCTGGGGGTCGTGGGCTACATCGGCTTCTACCTCCTGCTGTCGATGTCCTCCGCGATCGGCGGCGGAGTGCTCGCCTCGACACTGACCGGGCTGATCCCGCTGCTCGTCACCCTGGCGTCGAACGTGCTGGAGAAGGTGCTGGAGTGGCGCAGGCT
This sequence comes from Streptoverticillium reticulum, assembly GCF_047456005.1. Taxonomy (NCBI): domain Bacteria; kingdom Bacillati; phylum Actinomycetota; class Actinomycetes; order Kitasatosporales; family Streptomycetaceae; genus Streptomyces; species Streptoverticillium reticulum. The sequence continues at coordinate 7,292,185 of NZ_CP179755.1, forward strand.
GCTGCTCCCGGTCGCGATGATCTCCGCCGGGCTGCTCCTGGTGAACTCCGGCGCATCCGCCCTGCGGTCGGGCAGCGAACGCGACCTGCTGCTGGGTGCTGCGCTGGGCTTCGCCGCGAGTGTGGCCTGGTCCTACTTCGTCGTCGCGAACCGCATGGTCCTCAAGCGCGCGCGGTTCGCCGTGGACAACACCACATGGACGGCCTGCATCGGCCTGGGTGCCTTCGGCGGCGCGCTGTTCCTGGTACCCCTGGCCCACGCCGCGTCCGGTCCGTCCCCGTTCGCGGACGCAGGCACACTGTGGCCGTTCGTGCTCTGGTGCGTGACGCTGGCGGTGCTGGGCTCCTGGTGCGCGACATGGTTCTGGAACATCGCATCGAGGCTGTTGCCGGCCACGGTCATGGGCCCGGTCATCGGGATGGAGGCGGTGTTCGGCGCCGCATTCAACCTGGTGTGGGAGGGACGGGGGCCCACGTTCCACGAATTGTGGGGCGGCCTGCTGGTGGTCGTCGGTGTGCTGGTGGGCTCCTACCTGTTCAACAGGGCGGCGGTGCGGGGCGGCACGGGCGGGGCGGGGGCGGGACGGGCGGCTTCGCGGGAGGACGTGAGGCCGTGAAGGTCCGCGCCGAAGCCGTCGGAGGAACCGGTTTCGCGGGAAAAGCGATTGACGCCCCTCCGCCCCCGGCGGTCGACTGGCGCCCCATGAGCACAGGGCAGATGCAGATGCATCCCGGTACGCACCCCATCGACGACGACCTCGTACGGCGGCTCGTCGCCGGGCAGTTCCCGCAGTGGGCCGGGCTGGCGGTCGAGCGGGTTCCGTCCGGCGGGACGGTGAACGCCATGTACCGGCTGGGCGACCGCATGGTCGTCCGGCTGCCGTTGGTGGCGGGCGGGGCCGGGGACGTGGTGCTGGAGCGGGAGTGGCTGCCGCGTCTCGCGCCCCGGTTGCCCGCCGCCGTCCCCGAGGTGCTCGGGGCCGGCCGTCCCGCCGAGGGGTACCCATGGCCGTGGTCGGTGTACCGGTGGCTGGCGGGGGAGAACCCCGAGGCGGACACGCTGCGCGCGCCTGGGCAACTTGCCGTGGATCTGGCCGGGTTCGTGACGGCGATGCGGAGCATCACCCTGCCGGGCGCGCCGACGGCGCACCGCGGTGGGCCGGTCGCCTCGCTCGACGCGGGGACCCGGGCGGCGATCGAGGAACTGCGCAGGATCCCGCAGGAGGACGTCGACTGCGACGCCGTGACCGCCGTCTGGGAAGACGCGCTGCGGGCCCCGGACTGGGACGGGCCACCGGTGTGGCTGCACGCCGATCTCATGCCGGGCAACGTGCTGGTGGACGGCGACGGCAGGCTGACCTCCGTCATCGACTTCGGGTGCACGGGAGTGGGCGACCCGGCCTGCGACCTCTTCCCGGCGTGGAACCTGCTCCCCGCCAGGGCGCGTGAGGCCTTCCGCGAAGCGCTCGGCGTGGACGACGCGACGTGGCGGCGCGGCCGAGGGCGGACGCTCTCGCAGGCGCTGATCGCGCTGCCGTACTACCGGACGACGAACCCGACGATGGCGCGCACCGCCCGGCACGTCATCCGGGCGGTGCTGGGAGAGAGTTGAGGCGGCCGCTCGGGCTTCAGCGTCGGCCGCGCCAGCCGACGGCTTCGAGCTGGACACCGGAGGCGTCGGTGCAGGGAACGCAGGAGGACGGGATCTTGAGGCCACGAGCAGCCCATGGCAGGCTCATGCCGCATGATCGATGAATTCGCGAAGGACAACCTGCACGGGAGACTGCGGCGGGACCGCAAGGCGCTGCTCTGGAAACTCGACGGCTTGTCCGAATACGACGCCCGCCGGCCTTTGACAGCGACCGGGACCAATCTCCTCGGCCTGGTCAAACACGTGGCCACCGTCGAGGCCAGGTACTTTGGCGAGGTCTTCGACCGCCCTTCCCCGGAACCGCTGCCCCGATGGCAGGACTCCAACGGCAGCGATCTGTGGGTGACCGAGGACGAGACCCGCGATCAGATCATCGGGTTCTACCGGCGCACGTGGGAACACGCGGACGCGACGATCAACGAGCTTCCCCTCGACGCCCCCGGCCACGTGCCGTGGTGGCCGGAGTCTTATCCCAACACGAACCTGTTCGCCATCATGGTCCATGTCCTCGGCGAGTCCATCCGGCATGCCGGGCACGCCGATATCCTGCGCGAGGGCCTCGACGGCCGGACCGGGGTGCGCGCCGAATACGAGAAGCCGATCGACGAGGAAGCCCGCGCAGCCTACTGCGCGAAGATCGAGCAGGCCGCCAGGTCGGCCGCACCGATCAAGGCTTAGCGGGTTGTCTCACGTGACTTGATGTTCGTGCGGCATGGTGCCGGTCGTGGGTGCTGATCTGTCGAAGCGTCTCGTTCCTGATGAACTCCGGGAGCCGGCCGCCCCGTTGCCGCCGACGTTCGGCATGTCGCCCGCCACCGCGCATCGCCGCTTCACGGTAGGGACCGAGGCCGGCCTGTGGCGTCGGCTGCACCGGGCGATGCTGTACGAACTCGGGGCCAGGGGCGAGGTGGACCGGACCTCGGCGATCGTCGACGCGGCCTCCGCTCGTGCTCATCCGCGGCATGCTCGCCGTCCGGTCCCGCCGGGGACCACGGCGGCGCCGACCCGTCAAACTCCGCGCGGACAAGGCGCACTTCTCCGCTGAGCATCTGGCCTGGCTGCGCGAGTGCGGGCTCGTCATGCGCAGCGCGCGGCATGCGGAAGGTTCCCGACAGGGTCCTGCCCGCGAGGCTGGTGAGGCTGGCGCATTCCTGGTCGCTCGCGTTCTCGGGGAGCTTCCAGCCGATCTCCGACATGGCCTTCGAGCAGGCCATCGTCCGTTGTTGCGGGCCTTCGTCGAGGGCGTGCTTGATTCCGCTCGGGTTCACCGGGGTTTCTTGAACCGGCGAATTATGGCGCCGACGGGTGCTCCCATGCGCCCGGGATGCACGCTGGTACACGCCCCCGCCGACATGGTGTAGTTTTTACCTCGGCTTTACTTGTGGAAAACGGGTCCTCCGGGACCCGACGGCTTTGGGAGACCCAGTGCACTGGTTCGTGGATGTACTCAAGAAATACGCGGTGTTCAGCGGGCGTGCGCGCCGCCAGGAGTACTGGATGTTCACCCTGATCAGCATCGTCATCAGCATCGTGCTGGCCGTCGCCGACGCCGTGCTCGGCACGAACTCGATCATCGGGACCGTGTTCAGCCTGGCCATATTCCTTCCCACGCTCGCCGTCACCGTCCGGCGTCTGCACGACACCGATCGTTCGGGGTGGTGGGTGCTGTTCGGTCTGATTCCGATCGTGGGCTGGATCGTCCTGCTGGTGTTCATGTGCCTGGACACCGTCCCGCAGCACAACAAGTACGGCCTCAGCCCCAAGCAGCTTCCGACCTACTGAGCTGTCGATAGCCGGCAGGTCGACAAAGCAGGCCGACAAAGCAGGGCGGCATTGACAGGCGGATATCACCGCGCCAGTCGTTTCGGTGATGTGGATGGAGAAGTGCCTTTCGTAGGGCGTGCATACGTATAACGGCAACCACCGGCCCCCGCCACCTCCGGCGGGGGCCGGTGCGTCCAGGCGGCGGCGCTGCGCTCCCGGCGGCCCTCGGCGAAGGTGCGGACCGCGCGGTCGTGGCCGGGGGCGTGCGCGGCGGTGACGGCTCCGCGGTGGGGCGCGTCGGGCGAGGGAACGGCGCCGGCGCCGTGGGCCGCTGCGGGACCGGCACCCAGAACGGGAAGGGCCGTCAGAACGGCCAGGATGGCCAGGGGAGTTCGGCGTCTTCTCGCGTGGCTCCTCCAGGGGCCATGGGGGGGTGGGAGCGAGCGTCCATGCCGCGTGACATTGTGCTCATGACAAGTCCAAGTCTGCGTCTCAACCTCCATGCCCCCTGGCTTTCGGTCAAGAGCCGCCGCAGCAGAACTCAACCGCCCCTCGGAGTCGTCCGGTTCGCATGGGGCACGCGGAACCGACTTGACCGGTCCGGTCTCCGGACGGCCCCATTCGCCTGCCGGTAACGGCAGATGCCGGCCGCTCTCGTCACATGCGGTGTGCAACAGGCAAATCGGACGGCTCGCATCAGGCCGATCTCGGGGCGTCCGGATACGGGAAGGGCAGGTGCGACGGGGTTCCGGCAGAGATGGTCCAGAGGCGTTGTATACCAATGTCGACACAGGTCACCCGGGCGATGCCCGGGCATGCGAGCGAAGCCCGGACGGCAAAGAGCCGCGAGGGGTTACAGCGAAAACAGGACAGGAATTCATAAACGGCCCTGGGCACCTGCCCGGTGCGCCCCGCGTGGCCTCCGGGCATGGCGCACTATATGGCTGAGCGGTCGGGAGGCGGTCGAGCTTCCGGAACCGGGGCGCGGCCGTGCCCCGGCGCCGCATCGATGCCGCGCGGTCCCGGCTCCGCCCGCGCGGCCCGGATCCGGGCAATCGGCGTCCGCTTCCGTTTCAGGGCAGGAGCGGTCGCAGCCGGAATGGGGAGTCCGGCTGATGCGGGGCCGAATGGTGGGGATCATTCGCTTGATCATTCGCTGTGCGTGCGGCATCGGAGAACGAGCCCGGCGCCGCTCGCACTGGTCCTGGACGACAAGGCGGCGCGCACCCCATGCGTGGCCTGTGTCCCGGGGGGAGTTGACGTCATGGGAACAGGAAGAACGGCAAGAACGGGGAGCGGGCGCGGTGCGCGTCCGGTCGCGGCGGGGGCGGCGGCCGTTCTGCTGGGCATGGCCTTACCGGCCGGGACCGCGCACGCGGCCGACGGCGGCGCCGACGCCGCGCCGCGCATCGATCTGAAGGTGCTGGTGGTCGACGACGGCGGTCCCTCGGTGGAGGCCATCCGCAGCACGCTGGACGCCGCGGGGACCCCGTACACCACGGTCGATCTCACCGACCCCGCGCGGCAGAAGGTCGACGACGCCTTCCTCGCCGACACCGTGGACGGGCGGGCCCGGGCCAAGTACCAGGGCGTAGTGCTGCCCAACGACAACCCCTTCGGCGGGGGTTCGGCCGAGATGGCCGCGCTGGCCGACTACGAGAAACGATTCGGCATCCGCCAGGCCGACGCCTGCACCTACGCCCGTCCGGCCGTCGGCCTGAACGTTCCCGCCGACTCCGGTTACGCGGGCACCCTGGACGGGAAGACGGCCCAGGTCACCCCGGCGGGGGTCGCCGGTCCCTTCGGCTACCTCCGGAAAAACGTTCCGTTCGAGGACAACGACCCGAACGTCAGCGAGAGTTACGGATACATTTCCGCGCCGCTGGCCCAGCAGCCCGACGGCGCCGGCTACACCACCCTCCTCGACGCCGCCGTCCCCGGCGGCACCGGGCGCGGGTCGCTGATCGGCCAGTACGACCACGACGGGCGCAGCGAGCTGGTCGTCACCTTCGTCGCCAACCAGTACCAGTCGCAGTACCGGCTGGTGTCCCGGGGCATCGTGGAGTGGCTCACCCAGGGCGTCCACCTCGGCGCCTCCCGCAACTACTTCGGCGTGCACGTCGACGACGTCTTCGCCTCCGACGACCGCTGGGACACAAAGCTCAAGTGCACGCCCGGCGACGTCGACTGCCCCGGCAACCCCAGCCCCGAGCACCCGCCGCTGCGGATGACGGCCGCCGACGCGCAGTACGCAAAGCAGTGGTCGCAGAGCCACCGCCTCCCCCTCGACTTCGCCTTCAACGGCGTCGGCAGCGAGGAGTACCGCTCGGAGCACGGCGGCCTGCCCGACCCGCTGCTCCAGCAGCTCACCGCCGACCAGAAGTCCTTCCGGTGGATCAACCACACCTACACCCACGCCTTCCTGGGCTGTGAGCAGGACACCACCGTCGTGCCCTGGAAGTGCGCCACCGACGCCGCGGGCAGGACGCGGTGGGTCGGCGCAGCGAAGATCGGCGACGAGATCAATACCAACCGCGCCTGGGCCGCCCGCGAAGGCCTGGCCATCGACAACGACGAGCTCATCACTGGTGAGCACTCCGGTCTGAAGATGCTCCCGCAGCAGACCCAGGACAACCCCGAACTCGGGCCCGTTCTCGCCAGGTCCGGTGTCGCCTGGCTCGGCAGCGACACCTCGCGCGAACCCCGGCAGCGTCCCGTGGGCCCCGCCCTCACCGTGCCCCGCTATCCCATGAACGTCTTCTACAACGCGGGGACGGCGCAGGAGGAGACGGACGAATACAACTGGCTCTACACCAAGAAGTCCGACGGTGGCGGCGGGACCTGCGAGAACTCCAAGGTGACCACCTGCCTGCCCAAGCCGCTCGACGTGAGGACCGGGTTCGGCACGTACATCGCGCCGCTGGAGACCCGCATCGCCCTGAGCCACGTCCTCGCCAACGACCCGCGGCCGCACTTCATGCACCAGTCCAACCTCTCCGAGGAGCGGATCGGCTACAAGGTCCTGGAGAACGTCCTCTCCGACTACGCCGGGCTCTTCGCCGACAACACGCCGATCGTCAACCTCCGCATGCGGGACATCGGTACGGAGCTGAGCAAACGCGCCGCCTGGAACACCGCCCTCGCCGCGGGCAAGGTGACCGCCTACCGCATCGGCAACGCCGTCACCGTCACCGCACCCGCCGGGGTCCAGGCCCTCGCCACCCTGCCCGACGGCACCCTGCAGGGCGGCACCGCCTTCGGCACCGCCTACGCCGGCAGCCGCTCCGCCTGGGTCGCACCGGCCGCCGGTCGGAACCGGCTCGACTTCACCCTGCCCACCGGGACAACTCCCGCTCCCCACAAGGCCGGTGGCGCCGCAGCCACCGTGCCGGCACCGGCAGCCGCCCTGCCCGTGCCGCGCGGCGTGAGCCACCCGGTGCCCTACGGACCCGCTGCAACCGCCCGGCGCTGACCCGGCGTCCGTACCTCCGTGCAGATTCCGCCTATGTCCTGACATTTCCTGGAGAAACCGACTTTCATGCACGGATCGCATGCCGCAACGGCATCCGACATCCCTGCGGTGACCCTCCTCACCGAAGGGACCTACCCGCACAGTCACGGCGGGGTGAGCGTGTGGTGCGACCAACTGGTCCAGGGGATGCCGGACGTCGACTTCCGGGTCATCGCCGTCACCGGAACCGGCCGGGAGCAGCTCGCCTGGGAACTGCCCCGGCACGTCCGGGAGGTCGACACCCTGCCGCTGTGGGGGCCGCCGCCCGCCGGCCGCGCTCCCCGCGGCCGGGCCCTGCGCGCATTCCTCACCTGCTACGAGCAGTTCCTCCTGGCCCTGCTCGACCCCGGCGAGGAACAGCACTTCGCCCGCACCTTCCACCGGCTGGCCGACCACGCCACCGAGGGCACCCTCTTCCCCGCGCTGCGCGGGGAGGCGGCGGCCCGTCTCCTGGCCCGGCTCTGGAACCGGCCCCGCCTCGGCACGGCCGCCGCCCGCCCGACCCTGCACGATGCGCTGACCGCCACCGACCTGCTGGAGCACGCCCTGCGCCCGCTCGCCGTACGGGCCCCCGCCGAGGGAATCACCCACGCGGTCAGCGGGGGCCTGGCCGCCGTGCCCGGACTGGTCGCCCACCACCGGCACGGCACCCCGTTCCTGCTCACCGAGCACGGCATCTATCTGCGCGAGCGCTACCTGGGCTTCCGTAGCGAGCCCTACCGCTGGCCGGTCAAGGCGTTGCTGCTCGGGCTGTTCCGGATGCTCGCGGCCGAGAGCTACCGGTGCGCCGCCCTCGTCACCCCGGGCAACCGCTACAACCGGCGCTGGGAGGAGCACGGGGGCACCCCGCCCGACCGCATCCGCACCGTCTACAACGGCGTCGACCCGGCGGCGTTCCCGCCCGCCGGGCCGGAGCCGGAGATCCCGACGCTCAGCTGGGCCGGGCGCGTCGACCCCATCAAGGGCCTGGAGACCCTGATCCGGGCGTTCGCGCTGGTGCACCGGGAGATACCCGAGGCGCGGCTGCGCCTCTTCGGCGGTACCCCGCGCGGGGGCGAGGGCTACCGCACCGCCTGCGAGAAGCTCGCCGCGGAACTGGGCGTCGGCGGGTCCGTCACCTTCGAGGGGCGCGTCGACGACATCCGCGACGCCTACGCGGCGGGCAACGTGGTGATGCTCTCCAGCATCAGCGAAGGCTTCCCCTTCACCCTCATCGAGGCCATGTCCTGCGGCCGCGCCACCGTCTCCACCGACGTCGGCGGCGTCCGCGAAGCCGTCGGCGACAGCGGGATCGTCGTACCGCCCCGCGACCCGGAGAGCATGGCCAAGGCCGCACTGCAACTGCTCGGCGACCCCGGGACCCGCGCGAGGATGGGGGAGTCCGCACGGCTGCGCGTGGTCGAGCAGTTCACCCTCCGCCAGACCATCGGCGCCTTCCGCGACATCTACCGTGACCTCGGCGGACTCCGCCCGGTGCAGCAACTGCCCCGGAAACACCGGGAGTCCGCCCCCGCCATGGCCATGGCCGCCGGGGGTGCGGGATGAGCGGAGTCCTACGCCTCGTCCCCGACGAGCCCGAACCGGCGCACGAACTGGCCGTCCCCGTCCCGCCGCGGCACCGGCCGCGCTGGGCGGCCGACCCGCTCGACGACCTCGCCGAGGAGATGGCCGACGTCTGCGCGACGGCCGTGCACCCCGACGAGATCGCCGCCGTCCTGGAGGCCGGCGGCCTCACCGGCGAACAGATCACCGAACGCTACGGCAGAAACGACGCGTTCGAACTGGCCGAGGAGCTCTTCGCCCGGGTCCCGCGCAGCCACCCCGAACCCCCGCCCCGCCCCGACCCCTGGCGGGTGTCGCCCGGCGCCTGCCTGCTGCGCTCCCTGGTGTTCACCCTGCCCGGCTTCGGCTACACCCTCGCCGCACCCCTGATCACCGGCGGCCGGCACGATGGCGGACTGCCCGCGGGCACCGGCCCGTTGGCCGCCTCCGCCCTGCTGGCCTGGGCCTGGAACCAGGGCCTCGCCCACCGCGCCTACCTCCGGCTGGCCACCGGCGGACGCCCCGCGGCCGGGCGCTGCCTGGCCGTCGGCGGACCGCTCGGCGCACTGCTCGCCACCGCCGCCGCCCTGCTGCTGCCGGGCCCGGCCGGGGCGCACGCCTTCGCCGCGGGCCAGGCGCTGTACCTGGCCGCGGCCACCACGCTGCTGGTGCTGGGGCGTGAACGGCTGCTGCTGTACGCCCTGTTGCCCACCGCAGCCGGGGGAGCCGCGACCCTGGTGGAGAAGCCGCCGGTCGTGGCCGGGGCCGCGCTGCTGCTCGGCACGGCGGGCGGTGCGGCCGCCGCTGCCGTCCGCACCGTCCTGCAGACCCGCGGCACCGAGGGGCGGCCACCGTCGCTCTCGCCGCTCGCCTCGCTCCCGTACGGCCTGTTCGGCCTGGGCTGCGGGGTGTTGACGACCGTCGCCGCACTCGGCGACGCCCTGCGGCACACCGGTGGCACCGGGACCGCGGGACCCGCCGTCCTCGCCCTCACCCTCAGCATGGGCGTCGCCGAATGGCTGCTCCACCGCTGCCGGGGCAGGGCCCTCGACGCCCTCGCCCGGGCGACGACCGTCCCCGGCATGCTGCTCGGGGCGGCCCGCGTGCTCGCCCTGTGCATCGCCGCCTATCTCGCGGCACTGGCCGTGCTGTCGCTGGCCGTCGCCCTCCTGTGGCCCCACGCCCCGTTGCCGGACCCCACCCGCACCGCGGCACTGCTCGCGCTTGGCGCGGTGCTGTGGACCGGACTGATGCTCCAGGCCTACGGCATCGCCTGGACCCCGGCCCTGCTGTGCCTCGCCGCGGCCGGGACCGAGACCACCGCCCTCGTCCTGCGCGTCTCCGCACCCGCCCAGGACCAGCTCGTCACGTGTACCTGCGCGGCGGCCGCCCTGCTGGCCGCCGCCACCGCACTGCTCGGACGGATCACCACGCACCGCTGAGCACCGCACCGGAACGCCCGTTCCCGAGAACGTTCCTGAATACGTTCCTGAAAAGGGGAGAACCGCGCATGTCCGCACCTGCACCCGTCGCTGTCACCGGCGCCGAGGGATTCATCGGCTCGCACCTGGTCGAGGCGCTCGTCGCGCGCGGCCACCGGGTCCGCGCCATGGTGCAGTACAACTCCTTCTCGTCCTTCGGCTGGCTGGAGGACCTGCCCGCGGACGTCATGGACCACGTCGAGGTCGTCCTCGGCGACGTCCGCGACCCCGGCTCCGTCCAGTCGCTGGTGACCGGCGCCGGCACCGTCTACCACCTGGCCGCGCTCATCGCGATCCCGTACTCCTACCGCGCCCCGCACAGCTACGTGGAGACCAACGTCACCGGCACCCTCAACGTGCTGGAGGCCGTACGCCACCTGGGCATCCCGCGCCTGGTGCACACCTCCACCAGCGAGACCTACGGCACCGCGCTGACCGTGCCCATCACCGAGGACCACCCCGTCAACACCCAGTCCCCGTACGCCGCGTCCAAGGCGGGCGGCGACCGGCTGGCCGACAGCTACCACGCGAGCTTCGGGCTCCCCGTGGTCACCCTGCGCCCCTTCAACACCTTCGGGCCGCGCCAGTCCATGCGCGCCGTGATCCCCACGGTGATCGGGCAGGTGGCGTCCGGGCAGCGCACCCTCACCCTCGGCGACCTGCGGCCCACCCGGGACTTCAGCTACGTCAAGGACACCGTGGCCGCCTTCCTCGCCGTCGGCACCGCGCCCGCCGCCGACGTCGTCGGCCGCACCTTCAACTCCGGTACGGGGGAGGAGATCTCCGTCGGCGACCTGGTGCGCCTGATCGGCAAGCTCATGGACACCGACCTGGAGATCCGCACCGACCAGGAGCGAGTCCGGCCCGGCGCCTCCGAGGTGATGCGGCTGCTCGCCGATGCCTCCCGGCTGCGGGCCGCCACCGGCTGGGCCCCCGCCCACACCCTCGACGAGGGACTCGCCGCCACCATCGCCTTCTTCCGCGACCCCGCCAACCTCGCGCGCTACAAGACCGGCATCTACAACGTCTGACGTTCCACCGCTGACGTTCCACCGCTGACGTTCCACCGCCCACCGCTCCCGGACCGGGAGCAGAGAGGAACGGCACCATGCACGCAGTCATCCTGGCCGGAGGCAAGGGCGTCCGGCTGCGCCCGTACACCACCGCCCTGCCCAAGCCGCTGGTGCCGATCGGCGACCAGCACGCCATCCTCGAAATCGTGATGCGCCAGCTGGCCGGCGCCGGATTCACCAGCTGCACCCTGGCCATCGGCCACCTCGGCCACATCATCAGAGCCTACGTGGGCGACGGTTCCCAGTGGGGACTGCGCGTCGACTACACCAGCGAGGAAAGCCCGTTGGGCACCATGGGCCCGCTGCTGACCATGCGCGACCGGCTGCCCGAGCACTTCCTGGTGATGAACGGCGACGTGCTCACCGACCTCGACTTCGGCGACGTCCTCCAGCGCCACATCGCCTCCGCGGCCCCGCTGACCATCGCCACCTACGCACGCCGCGTCAGCATCGACTTCGGCGTGCTGACCACCGACTCGGGCCGCGTCGTCGGCTTCGCCGAGAAGCCCAGCATGGACTACCGCGTCTCCATGGGCGTCTACGGCGTCTCCCGCGAGGCCCTCGCCCGCTACACCCCCGGTCTCCCGCTCGGCTTCGACGAACTCGTCCTCGACATGCTGAGCGACGACACCCCGCCGCACGCCTACGAGTTCGACGGCTACTGGCTCGACATCGGCCGCCCCGACGACTACGACCGGGCCAACGCCGAGTTCTCCCTCCGCCGCGACCTGCTGATCAAGGGAGCGTGAACGGCCCGCATGCGCATCCTCGTTCTCGGCGCCACCGGCTTCCTCGGCCGGCACGCCACCGGGCAGCTGCGCGCCCTCCCGGGTGCGCGGGTGCTCTGCGCGGGCCGCTCGCCCGATGCGGACCTCGTGTGCGATGTGGCCACCACCGAGGCCGGCCGGCTGGCGTCCGTCCTGCGCTCGGCGGCACCCGACGCCGTCGTCAACTGTGCGGGCGCCGTGGGCGGCAGCGCGGTGGAGCTCACCGCCGCCAACGCGCTCGGCCCCGCCGTCCTGTGCGCGGCCCTGCACGAGGCCGCCCCCCGGGCCCGCCTGGTCCACCTCGGCTCGGCCGCCGAATACGGACCCGCCGACGGGCAGTGCCCCGCCGCCGAGTCCGGCCCGGCCCGCCCGCTCGGCCTGTACGGCGCGAGCAAACTGGCCGGCACCCTTGCGGTGACCGGTTCCGGCCTCGACGCCGTCGTGCTGCGGGTGTTCAACCCCGTCGGACCGGGCCAGCCCCTCGCCTCCCTGCCCGGACGGCTCGCCGCCGAGCTGCGCCGCGCCGCCCCCGACGGCGTGATCCGGACCGGTGACCTCTCCGCGCACCGCGACTTCGTCGACGCACGGGACGTGGCCCGGGCCGTCGCCCACGCCGTCACCGCCTCCGGGCCGCTCCCTCCCGTCCTCAACATCGGCAGCGGCACGGCACGCCGCGTCCGCGACCTCGCCGAAGGCCTCGCCCGCGCCGCGGGCTTCCGGGGCACCATCGAGGAGGACGGCGACGGGTCGCCCCGCTCGGCCGCCGTCCCCTGGCAGCAGGCGGACGTCACCGCGGCCGCCCGCGCCCTGGACTGGGCACCGCGGTACCCGCTGGCCGAGAGTCTCTCCGACGTGTGGGCGGGCACGGGACCGGAGGAGAACGTCCGATGACGGAGTCGCCGCAGGAGGAACGACGGCTGCTCGTCCCGCTCTACGCCCACCCGGCCACCCACCCGGAGGCCTGGGCACAACTGCAGGCGGCGGCCCCGCTGCTGTACGGGGTCGTGCTCAACGCCGCGGACGGCCCCGGCCACCGCCCCGACCCGGCCTTCACCGCGGCCGCAGGCCGGCTGCGCCACGCCGGGGTGCGGCTGCTGGGCTACACCGACACCGGGTACGGCCGCCGTCGGCCGCGCGCCGTGGCCGCGGACATCCGCCGGCACCGCAGGTGGTACGACGTGGACGGCGTCTTCCTCGACCAAGTGCCCTCGGGGGCCGCGGTGTTGCCGCACTACCGGCGGCTGGTGCTGATCGCCAGGACGCTGGGCGCGCGGACGGTCGTGCTCAACCCGGGCACCCACCCGGATCCCGGCTACGCCCGGCTCGCCGACCTGCTGGTCACGTTCGAGGGCAGCTGGGAGGAGTACCGGCGGGCGGGGGTGCCGGCCTGGACGGCGGACCATCCGCCGGGCCGGTTCTGCCACCTCGTCTACGCTGTGCCGGACGATGGTGCGGTGCACGTGGCCCGCACGGCGGAGCGGCGCGGGGCCGGGGTGCACTGTGCAGTGCCGGGTGACGGGGCCAACCCCTGGCAGAGCGCGCCCCTGACGACGGGAGCGGTGTGGTGAGGGGTGTACGGGGTGCGGCGGTTGCCGTGGGCGTGCTGCTGCTGGCGGGACTTGCGGGCTGCTCGTCTTCCTCGTCCGACGAGGGAGACGGTCCGGACGAGGAGGCGACGGCATCTGCGCCTGCACCTTCGGCTCCCGTCTCCGGGGAGCGGTGGCAGCCGAAGCCGGGCACGCGCTGGCAGTGGCAGCTCGACGGCAAGGCCGACACCTCGGTGGACGTGCCCGTCTACGACATCGACGGCTTCGAGAACGATGCCGCGACGGTCGCCGGGCTGCACGCCCGCGGCCGGAAGGTGGTCTGTTACTTCAACGCCGGTGCGTGGGAGGACTTCCGGCCCGACAAGAAGGCCTTCCCCAAGAGCGTCCTCGGCGCGAAGAACAAGGGCTGGGAGGGCGAGAAGTGGGTGGACATCCGCCGTCTCGACGTCCTGAAGCCCATCATGGCGTCACGGATCGAGATGTGCCGGAAGAAGGGCTTCGATGCCGTGGAGCCGGACCTGACGGAGGGGTTCCGCAACTCCACGGGCTTCAAGCTGACCGCGGACGACCAGCTGGCCTTCAACCGGATGCTGGCGAAGCTCGCCCACGACCGGGGCCTGTCGGTGGCGCTGAAGAACGACCTGGAGCAGATTCCGCAGCTGGTGGGCGACTTCGACTTCGCAGTGAACGAACAGTGCGCGCAGTACGGGGAGTGCGACCGCCTGACCCCCTTCATCAAGGCGGGCAAAGCGGTCTTTCATGTCGAATACGACCTGAAAACCGAGGAGTTCTGCGACAAGACGACCCGGCTCGGGCTCAGCTCGATGCAGAAGCGACTGGGGCTGGATGCGTGGCGCAAGCCGTGCTGATGGGGCGTCTGTTGTAGGGGTGGTTGCAGGTACGGGACGGAAGTGAAGAAGTTCACAGAAGCCTCATTCGGCTCTGTATTCGAGTGGTCGGTGGTGCAGGATCGACGCTCGAACATGAGACCCCGTCACCGAGGCGGGCCACCCGGGCGGACGCCGAGTCCTGCCACCGCACCGGGTGCGGAACCGATTCGACGGACCGGCAGGAGCGGGAGACCCAAGCACGACGGACCACGATGGCGGTGGTCCTTGGGGTGAAGCCACGACCGTGGCCGGGCACCTTCGTCCAGCCCGAACCCGACAGGTCATCTTTCGCAGGCGGCTGACGAAGGGCTTCGGCATGTCTGCAATGCCTTCTGCACTGCCGCGCATATCCGCGCGCATCCCCGTTCTCGCCGCCGCCACCGTGGCGGCATCGGTCCTCCTGCCGGGCATGGCCCCCGGCGCCCAGGCCGCCACCCCCGGCGAACAGGCCCTCAAGGTCGCGGCCGCCAAGCAGGGATCGCCCTACCAGTACGGCGCGACCGGCCCGAACCGCTTCGACTGCTCGGGCCTGACGCTCTACTCGTTCAAGCGGATCGGCAAGAGCCTGCCGCGCACCGCGGCCGACCAGTACAACGCGACCCGCCACCTCTCCGCGGGCTCCCGCCAGACCGGCGACCTGGTGTTCTTCCACTCCGGCAGCAACGTCTACCACGTGGGCATCTACGCCGGGAACAACAGGATCTGGCACGCCCCCAAGCCCGGCACGACCGTCCGCCTGGAGAAGATCTGGACCGGCAGCGTCTGGTACGGCCGCGTCAGGTGACGGCACCGTCCAGGTAGACCCACTGCCCGTCCTCACGGACGAACCGGCTCACCTCGTGCAGGACGTCCTGGTGCCCGCGCTCGCTGTAGTGGGCCCGGAACTCGACGGTGCCCTCCTGATGGAACGCGCTGCCGCCCGTCGTGGCCAGGACGTCCAGCCCGGTCCAGCGCATCTCGGGATCGAGGTCGAGGTCGCCGGGCCGGGTGCTGGAGTGCCAGCTGCGCAGCAGGTACGCGGTGTCGTGGACGACGAAGGCGCTGTAGCGCGAGCGCATCAGGCGTTCGGCCGTGGGCGCGGACTTCTGCCCGCTGTGGAAGGCGCCGCAGCAGTTCTGGTAGGCGTCGCCGAGCCCGCAGGGGCAGGGCGAGTCGGGGCCGACGGCCGGCCGGGGGCGTGCGCTGGATCTGGACATCCCCCGATTGTGCCGGACGGGAACCCGTTCGGCCGCACGCCGGCCCGCGGCTGTCCGGCTTGACGTACCCGCAGGTCAGGTTTAGCGCGGGGGCCTGCCGCGAGGCCCCGGCGGGGGCGCCTGCCGGTTGCGGGCCGGCGGGCGCCCGCCAAGGGTGACGGCATGCGCCTGAACACGATTCCCTCCGCTGCCGCGGCCGCCGTGTGCGGCTCGCTCGCCTTGCTGATCGCCGGACCTGCACTCGCGTCGGACGGACCGCCTGCCGCACCGGAGCCCACGGCCGTGGCGCCTGCGCCGCCGGATGCGGCGGGATCGCTCGACACGGTCGGCAGCCTCGGCGAGACGCTGATGCTGGGGTCCCGGATCGGGACGGGGGCGCGCGCGAAGACGCTGGACTCGGCCGAGCTGCAGGAGCTGCAGCGACGGCTGCGCGCTGCGTCGGGACGGCTGCAGCGTTCGGTCAAGACGACGGACCGCGCTGCGGAGGTGCCGGCACAGCTGAAGAAGCTGGACGACGATGCGACGGCGCTGCTCAAGGCGGTGGGGGCGGAGGACGCGGCCGGGGTCACGGCGGGGGTGGCGGCGGTGCTGGCCGACCAGCGGGCGTTGTTGGTGTCGGTGCCGAAGGTGTTGCCGGGGGTCTAGGAGATCGTCAAGACGGTCGCCCCGGTTGCGTGGGTGAGGCCCTCCCCGAGGCACTGCAGGGCGCTCGGCTGGACGATGGGAATGATCTGGAGCACCTTCCGGCTGTGGAAGCGGCCGTGGGTGACGGTGCCGGTGGCCGGGGTGACCACCTGGCCGGCCACGACCGTGCTGCTGCCGGCGATGTCGGCAGTGCTGGACTCACCGGTGTTCCAGACGTAGGTCCGGTGGTCCCGGAACTCTTCGAGGGGGTTGATGCAGCCCGTGGTGACGGTGAACTCCTCGTGGTAGCCGCCGCTCTTCACCGTGCCGTCGTCACCGGTGCAGGAGCCGAAGTGCCCGTCGACCGTGATGTGGATGGGCCGCGCTTCAAGAGTCACCCCCGGCTGGTAGCGGACGGACTCCGTGCCGTGGCACTGCACCTGCCCGGAGTCGCGGGGATGGGCGGACGCCGGTACGGCTGTGACGGTACCGAGTACCACGGCGGCCGCCACGGCCGCTCTCTTCACACCGAGTGGACTGAGTGACATGGGAGAGTTCATGCCCCGGCCGTATGGCACGGAGACCGGCGCGCCGGAGCGACGACAGGTGCCCGGTCGCGGGGAACCGCGCGCAACACGGTGCGCACGCCTACCGGCGCGGGCCGTCCCGCGCGTAGCCTCATGCCACATGGACACGCTGGCTGTGCCGGGCGCACGCCTGTATTTCGAAGTGCACGGCGCCGGACCGCTGTTGCTGCTCATCCCCGGCGGTGCCTCCGACGCCGAGGTCTTCCGGGACCTGGCCGACGAACTCGCCGCCCGCCACCGTGTCGTCACCTACGACCCGCGCGGTATCTCCCGCAGCCTCCTCGACGGACCGCCGCCGGAGCCATGGCTGACCACCCAGGCCGACGACGCCACGCGGCTGCTCGACCACCTGGCCGGGGCCGGCGAGGAGCCGGTGCAGCTGTTCGGCAGCTGCGCGGGCGGGCTGGTCGCCCTGGAGCTCGCGGTCCGCGATCCGCGCAGGGTCCGGCTGGCCGTCGCCCACGAGCCGCCCGCCATGGGGCTGTTGCCGGACGCGGCACGGTGCGCCGCGTTCTTCGACGAGGTGTACGCGACGTTCCGCAGAGAGGGTGGCCCGGCAGCCATGGACAGACTGGGGGCCATCTTCGGCGGTCGGCCTGCCCCGCAACTCCCCGAAGTGACCGACAACAGCCGGTTCTTCCTCTCCCATGTGATGCTGCCGTCCAGCCGCTGCGCGCCCGACGTCACCGCGCTGGCGGCCGTGGCGGACCGCATCGTCCTGGCCGGCGGACGGGAGTCGCGCACCCACGACGTGCACCGTCCGGTGGCCGTCCTCGCGCGGCGACTCGGGCGGAAATTGGCGGAGTTCCCCGGCGGGCACGTGGGTTACGCGAAGCACCCCGCCGCCTTTGCAGCGCAACTCGCGAACATCCTGGCCGGCTGACCCATCATGCGCATTCTGATGGGTGCCCAGAACTGCGGCTTCGGCCCGGCGTCGGTGCTTGTCGCGGTCTCCCGGCTGCTCCCCGGACACGAGCGGGTGTTCGTGGGGGACGGTGTGGCGGCGGCATTCGCCCGCCGTAACGCGGGTGCGTTCGATGGCATTCATGATGTGCTGCTCGACCGGTTGCTGCAGGAAAGCGACTGGGTCGTCTCCGCGATGGACGCCGACCTCGTCCTGCGCGCTGTCGTGGCGGGCCGCCCGGTGATCCTGGTGGACTGTCTGTTCGGCTTCTGGCAGCACCGGCAGCCGCTGGAGCGGATCCGCGAGCTGTGCGCGACCGTTCCCCGTAATTCCTTCGCGGCGGCGCACCGCCACCTGTCCTGCCTCACACCGCACGAACGCATCCTCGCCGCCCACCTGCTGGCGGACCACAGTGTGGTGCAGAACTTCCCCGGTACGTCACGGCGGTTGGCGGAATTCGCGGACTGCTCGATGCATCCGACCGGGCCGCTCGTCGACCTGGAAGGCCTGCGCGAAGCGAAGGAGAGCGAACCGGACTACGACCTACTGATCAACGTCGGAGGCTTCAAGAACTTCCTCCTGGACTTCGAGTCGAACGACCACTACCTCCGGCTCGTCGACCGCTGGATCCCCGATCTCCTCGCGGACTGGCCCCGGTTCACGCGCGTCCTGCTCTGCGGTGGCCCGTACGCGGGCCGCCGCGGCGGCACGTACCGGACGGTGGACCGCCGCTTCCTGCCCCAGCGCGAGCTGCTGCGGCACGTGGCGCGAACCCCGCACTCCCTGCTGGCCCCGGGCCTGTCGGCACTCCACGAGGCCACGCTCCTGGGCCGGTTGCCCCTGGCGCTCCCCGAACAGCACTACGCGCACACGTACACCGTCCGGAATCTCGCGGACACCCTCTTCGGCCGCTCGGCCGCCCGCTTCGCGGACGTCCTGCCCGGATATGCGCCGCCGGAGGACGACTACGCCGGCACCGAGGCCCTCATGGCCGTGGCGGGCCGGATCGTCGAGGACGACACCCTTTACGCGCGCTTCCGCGGCACGTTCAACGAGCGCATCGAGCGGTACCTTGCCCTCACGCCGGAACAGCGGCGCGGGGGAGTGGCAGAACTGCGCGACGTCCTCGACGGGCCGCCTGCCGCGTCGGTGATCGCGTCGATCCTCGCGGCGGCCCGGTGAGGGGCATCAGCAACGCCGGACCCTTCCCTGGGGGCAAGCCATCGCGGATGCGCAGCCCAGGCCGGACCGGCCTGGGCTGTGTCGTCGTCCGCTTCCATGCGGCGGAGTGCTCCGACGAGCCGGGCCGGCAATCCCCTGTGACGGGACGAATTCAAAGTCCGGTGGGGCGGTCGCCCCGTCTGGATTGCCGCGGACGTGCACCCCTCACCCCCTCCCGTCAGGTGAGCACCAAGGTGGCGATCTCGGATCCAGCAGGGCGGTCTGCCGGGTCATTGGCCAGACACGCAACGACGGCATCCTCGAACGCGCCTCAGCGCCAGGGCCGTTCTACCGTTGCACGCTCGCGCGCGGTACCGGATTGTCCGGAGAATCGAGCCAGACCCTTTCCCCGTCTCCGTCCACGGTGAGCCCAAAACGGTTGAAGCCAGGACGGTCGTTCTTCTTCCACCACCGGTGAGCCGCTTCCGTCTCGTCCCACAGGCGGCGCGGGCCGGACTGGACTACGGCGTACTCTGTCGCACCCGGTTCGTAGTCCGCTGACGCCCACGACTGGGTGTCGGTGCTGTACGTCCACAGCGTGTATGTGCCGTCGTCGTACCGTTCGGCACGCCAGAACGCGCCGGACACTTGGAGCCCGATCACGAACTGTTCGAGCCACCCGCCAATGTCAGCGGGGGAAAGCAATGTCGTGCTTCTGGTGCCGTTCGCAGGCCACTCCTGCCCCTTGAAGTATGCGTCGAACGGCGGACGCTCCGTGCGTTGCTGTCGCAGGCGCATGAAGGCGCTGGAGAGGGTGAATCGACCTTGGGCCGGGCCGTCGTCGCCGACGACCAGGCGCACGATGCACTCGCCCCCGTACTCCGTCCCCCACGGAGCGACGACCACCCCGCCGGGCCGGGTCTGCTCGATCCACGTCCGGGGCACTTCCCCGATCGAGCATGTGGCGACGACCCGATCGAACGGGGCACGGCCGGCACACCCCAAGCGGCCGTCTCCTACGAGGACCAGGGGCGACAGGCCAGCGCACCGAAGGTTCTCCACCGCGCCCTTGGACACGTCCGCGTCGTACTCGACGCTGACCACGTGCGCACCTCCGAGCCGGTGTGCGAGAAGCCCGGCGTTCCAGCCCGTTCCGGTGCCGATCTCGAGTACACACTGTCCTTCACGCACGTCCAGGTCGGCCAGCATGGAGAAGACCATGCGCGGCATGGAATTGGAACTCGTCGGCGTGGTCCCCAGGCCGTCCCCGGTGTGCCGGCCGTCATCCCACTGCGTCGTGAGCGGTATGTCGGAGTAGACCGCCTCGAACCAGGCTTCCGGGTCCTGGGCCCGGTCGATCAGCGCCGTCTGTCGGGTGCCGTCCGCGATACCGGGCCAGATCCGATCAGGGACGAAGAGCTCTCGGGGGACTGCCCGGAACGTCGGCAGCCAGTCAGAAGTCAGCGCGCCCGCTTCCATGAGCGCAGAGGCGAGACTCGCAGGGCCCGCCTCCTCTGTGCGTCCAGTCACCTGCGTCGCCTACTCACCCGTTGCGGGGCCGGAGCCGTCAGAGGTGTTGCCGCCCTCGTCCGAACCGCCGCCACCGTGCTTGGCACCACTGTTGCTGTCGTCCTGCTGACTTCCGCCCTGCCCGTCGCCGGAACCTCCGTCGTGCCTTCCCATGGTTCGCTCCCTCGTAGTGGGGTTGATGGACTGTGCTACCCGCCCGGCCGTCTTCGCCTCACGGGGCGTGCGACCGGGTGGGGGTTCAGTGGGCCGCGCGCTCGGGCTGCGGCTCCTCGTCTGGTCGTCCCGGAAGCGGCGGAACTTCCTGCTGCCCCTTGTTCAGCTCCTGGCGGCTCACAAGGGCCACGTCCTCGAAGGTCCGGGCGAACGTGCGGTGACCCTGCCCCTCTTTGCCCGTGTGGGCCATCATTTCCTTGTCTGCCGCTTCCAGGTCCGATGTGGGGACCAACATCCACCCGCAAGCGTCGTTGAGGCAGCAGGCCGTCACGGTGACCTCGCTCTTCGGGTGCGTACGGATGACGTGCTTCACGTACCTGGTCACGCTTCGGGTGCTCACGTCTTCCGCCCACCCACCGGGGTGCCCAGGACCGCTGCCTTCTTCAACTCGTCCTCCGTGGCCTCACGCAGCTCGTCCGGTGGGCAGTCCCATTCCCTTCCGCCGCCGACTGGCCGTAGCTGTACGTACGGGCCCTCGCTGCCCATGCGCTCCCCGAGCTTGTTGGTTCGGGTGTCCACCGCGTACCGACCGCTGCTCATCTCGTCAGCCTTCGCGTTTGCTTCCTGCTGCATGTACAGCCAACATCTGAAGCCCCTCAGCGGGTAGCTTCCGGAGTGGTGGTGAACCGTGGTGAACCCGCCACACCTGTCGATCTTTTGGACGGTCGCAGTGAAAAATTCGAACGCGAAGCTCGCCGACTGGATCGGTCGTTCGGGGTGGTCGAACGGTG
The DNA here is from genome assembly GCF_047456005.1 of Streptoverticillium reticulum. Taxonomy (NCBI): domain Bacteria; kingdom Bacillati; phylum Actinomycetota; class Actinomycetes; order Kitasatosporales; family Streptomycetaceae; genus Streptomyces; species Streptoverticillium reticulum. The sequence continues at coordinate 7,313,356 of NZ_CP179755.1, forward strand.
AACTCGCTCGCCAGGTTCGATCCCGCGCGGCAGAGTGGGGGCACCCCCACGTCTCCTCCGACACCTCGAGCGTCCGGCGCTGGGTGACCCTCGGCGAGGTGCCCCGGCACCCCGTGCCGGCCATCCTCGCCGACCTCTTCTCGGCGCGCTTCGGATACCGGGTCACGACCTACGACCTCGGCCTGGGCGAGTCGCCGGACATTGACCGGGCGCTCGTCTACAGCCCATCGTGGGCCGTGACGGTCGAAGCTGTCACAGAGCTAGGGAGAGCGGACGTGGACAGGCGGAGTTTCCTCGCGGGGGCACCCTTCGCGGCGGTCGCAGCAGTAGGGCCGTCCCGTGACTGGCTCCTCAACACCCTTGACCAGCAGTCCGATCCCGGTCGGCAAGTCCGGCTCGAAGACGTGACGGCCGTCAAGAACATGTTCGGCGCGTTCCAGGAGATGGACATCTTCCAGGGAGGCGGGAGTGGCCGGCTCGCGCTCGCGGCCTACATGAATCAGCACGTGTACCCGTTGCTGCGCCGGACCCACACCGAGGAAGTGCGGCATGCGTTGTGCTCTGCCGCTGCTGAGCAGACCTATCTGCTCGGCTGGATGGCCTTCGACTCAGGCGAACACGGCACAGCACAGCGGTACTTGATCCAGGCGCTCCGTCTCGCCGAGGAGTCCGAGGACCCGGCGCTCGGCGCGCACGTGCTTGCGGGTATGGCGGATCAGGCGACGCTGCTCGGCCACCCCGATGAGGGGAAGCGCCTCGCCCAAGCCGGTCGCCAGGGGCTCACGCGCACTTGCTCCCCTGCCTGCCTCGCCGACCTGTGGACACTCGAAGCCAGGGCTCACGCCGTTCTCGGCGACAAGAAGGCCACCGTGCATGCCATCAACCAGGCAGAACAGAGCTTCGCCGAGGTGGACGCGGCCAATGAACCAGAGTGGGCCAAGTTCATCGACCCCGCATACCTCCGCGGCGAGTGGGCCAACGCCTTCCGGGACATCGATCAGCCGGACCATGCCGAGGAACACGCCCGCGCGTCGATCGTGCACGCCCGCAAGCAGAACCGGGCCCGCCGCGGAGCCATGTCCCAAGCCGCCCTCGCCGTCACCCACTTGCAGCGCCGCGACCTCGAAGCCGCCCACGCGGCGGGAGTCCGCACGCTCGACCTCGCCCGCCGGGTGAAGTCGTCCCGCAGCGTGGAAGCCGTACAGGATCTGCAGCGGCGCATGATCCCCTTCGGCAAGCACCCGCTCGTGGCCGACTTCACCGAGCGGGTCCGGATCCTCCAGGCTGCCTAGCGTTCACCGTGCCACTGGCAAGGCGAGTTCCTGCCTCCTGGTATCGGGCCGCTCCGGCCCCCCGCACCGCCGCGCATGAAGGGACCGATCCCTTGGCCGTGCTCCTGCGCTGCTATAACCGCACCCACGCCACCGAACTGCGCACGCTGCTGCTCGATGTGCACGACGACTGCTATGCGAGGCCCGGCCGCGACGAGTTCACCAGCCGGGAGCGGTTCGCCACCTTCGTCGACCGGTGGTCGCAGATGCAGGGATGGGCCTGCATCGTTGCCTATGACGGCGACCAGGCAGTGGGCTTCGCCTACGGTGCCCCGCTCCCCGCGGGCTCACGGTGGTGGTCCAAGGCCGAGGGGCTCGACGACCCCGTGTTCACCTGGGAAGACGGCCATCGCACGTTCGCCGTCTCCGAAGTCATGGTCCGCCCCCGGTGGCGCAAGACCGGAGCCGCCGCCCGCCTCCACCAGGAGCTGCTCACCGGCCGCCCCGAAGAACGCGCCACCCTGCTCGTCGACAGTGCACACCCCAAAGTCCAGGCGCTGTACGAATCCTGGGGGTATCGGGCTGTTGGTCAGACACAGCCCTTCGACGACGCACCGTTCATGACCGTCATGGTCCGCCCCCTTGGCGCAGCTCGATGACGCCAACGTGAGCCGCTGCCAGGACCTGTCCGCGGACAGGTCGTTACTGGGCCCAGGGCGGCGGGAAGGTCGCGTCGCCGACCGTCGCCTTCATGCCGGCCGAGGTCACCCGCCGTGATCGTCGCCGGATTCTGCGGGCAGGCGCTACGGATCCGCAGGGCGGCGTGGGCGGGGACGATGATGGCGTCGCCCGGCCCGGCGAGCACCTCCTCCCCGGCGACGTCGGCCGATACCTGTCCGGCGGTGACGACGAAGACCTCTTCGCGGTCCATGTGGTGCGTCCCGATCTGCGCACCCGGCACCAAATCCAGGGCTCAGATGGCCAGTTCGGTGCTGTCGCGGGAGGGAACGGCAAGCGGACGGAAGGTGAAGCCGTCGCGGTCGAAGACCGGTGTATCGCTTACCGCGCAATGACCGACCGCTTCCATGCGCGCCTGGCCGAACTCGACCGCGAACCGCTACGCCCCGCACACGGCTACACCTTCCGCTACCTCGCCACCCACCCCGGTGCCACCACCGTCGACCTCGCCGCCCACCTGCTCACCCTCACCGAACGAGGCCACGACTACGTACGCCTCGCCGACCGGCTGCGGACAGAGGTCGAACAGGAGCTGGCCGACGTCACCGGCCCCGACCGCCTCGCCGCCGTCGACCAGGACCTGCGCGCCTACATCGACCTCGTCTACGGCGTCTACGGCGATCGGCCCATCCACTTCCGTCCGGTGTGGTGAGGGCTGTTCGGGGCGGGAAGTGTCCTGAACATGGGATCCCTTCCGCAACCGCAGTTCCACATGCCATTCCAGTCCCGCCTCAACCCTCACGTTGACGAGGCCCGGGCCCATGTCAAGGAATGGGCCCGGCAGATGGGCATGTTCGATGAGGAGTACTTGGAGTGGCCGCAGAGGTGGAGCGAGGAGAAGTTCGATCAGGCCGACTTCCCGCTGTTCATCGCCTTGACCCACCCGGACGCCGACGCGCGCGAGTTGGACCTGGTCACTGCTTGGCATGTCGCTCTGTGGTTCGTCGACGATCTGTTCCTGCCGCTCTACCGGCGTGACCACGACCAGGAGTCGGCTGCAGCTCAGGTGGAACGGCTGATGCTGTTCCTGCCGTTGGACGGACTGCCGCGGCCGTTGAGCCCGGGCAATCCCGTGGAGCGGGCCTTCGCCGGTCTGTGGACCGGCACGGCCGCCACCATGAGCCCGGTCTGGCGCGACCGGTTCATCAGCAGCGTGCGGCGCTTCCTGGACGGGGTGCTGTGGGAGCTCGAGCACGTCGACCGTGCCGTGACCGACCTGATCGAGTATCTGGGGGCCCGCCGCGACTTCGGCGGTCTGCAGTTCACCGCCGTGCTCATGGAACACGCGATGGGCGAGCTCCCTCCGAACGTGCTTCGCAGCCGGGAGTTCCGCACCGCCGTGGACGCGTTCGTGGATGCCGTCAGCCTGCACAACGACATCGTGTCCTACGACCGGGAGGTCGAAGAGGGCACCGTGAGCAACAACGGCGTGGAGGTTGCCCACTGTGCCCTCGAGGTGAATCGGCGTGATGCTGCTGCGGTCGTCAATGCTCTGCTGACCGCCAGGGTCGACACTCTGGCCGGGGCCCCGGCGGCCGTTCCGTCCGGGGGAGTACGGTTCGTCGAGTCGCTGCAAGAGGCGCTGGCAGGTTCGTACCTGTGGCACGAGCTGACCGGCCGCTTCGACCGGGGAACGGCCGGAACCCTTGGGAAGCCCCGCGGGCTGGGCACATCCGCGGCATATGTCTTTTAGGGGCGTTCCGAGGCTCCCCGCGCTCTGCAGGACTGATCGGATAGCGCAGTGCTCTGTGCCGGCGGCGCTCAGCGCGTCCAGGGGGTCCAGGCGCCGGAGTCCAGACGGACCCGGGACCACTTGTTGTTGTCCGTGCCGGTGCGGACGCACCGGGGCCAATCGACGGCCGGGGCCGCACCGCAGTTGCCGCAGGGCGGGCCGCCGACTGGACGGATCGCACAGCCTCCGCAGACAACGGTGCTTCTTCAGTGGTGCACCGACGATGCCCGGCGGCGCCAGTGGGCCGCCGGGCATCGTCAGCTTCGGTCGAGCGTCACATGCGCTTCCAGTTCTGGTCGTCACCGCCGGTGCAGTCCTGTACGTACACCGACGAGCCATCGGTACCCACGCACTTTCCGGTGGCGATGTTCGTCAACTGGTACGGGTTGGCGCCGTTGAGCATCCAGTTCTGATGGCCGCTGCCGCAGTCCTGCGGGAGCACCGAAGGACCCTTGATGCCGAGGCACTTGTTGGTGGCAGCGTTGCGCAGCTGGACCGAGCTCGTGCCGGTGGCCACCCAGCGCTGGTTGTAGCTGGTGCTGTTGCAGTCTTGCGGGTACACCGAATTTCCGTCGGTCTCCAGACACTTGCCGGTGCCGACGTTCTGGTACTGGTACATCCCGGGGATGGGCGAGGGGGTGCCGGCACTGGCAGACGGTGCAAACGCGGTGAGGGCAGCGGTGGCAGCCGCGGCTCCGGCCACCAGCAGGGAGCGGTGTCTCATCCATGTCTCCTGGTCAGAAGTGTCAGAGAGGGAACGGCGCTCACAGCGTGGCGATCGAACGTTTCCATCAGTAGTACCGAACCAGCCACCTGCGCACCGGGTTTACGTCTGGGGCCGGTGTGGGCAGGCGTCGGTACGAATGTTCTCTGGACGTCCAATCGACGGGAGATCGGTCCATGACCTCAACGCCTGGCCGAGGCAGAACGCGGACTGCTGTGCTTGCGCTTCTGGCCGCAGCGGCACTCCTGGCCGGTGCGACGGCAACCACCCCCGCAGCGGCAGCGCCCCCCAAGAAGAAGGGGCCGACCTCGGTGGCCTATATCGAGGTGAACAGCAACAGCATGCTCAACGTCGGCAAGTACACGCTGGCCAAGGGGGGTGGCAACGTCTTCGACGTCGCAGTCGTCTTCGCCGCCAACATCAACTATGACACCGCCAAGAAGTCGGCCTACCTGTACTTCAACGAGAACGTCCAGCGCGTCCTCGACAACGCGGCGACACAGATCCGGCCTCTGCAGGCCAAGGGCATCAAGGTCATGCTGTCGGTGCTCGGCAACCACCAAGGTGCCGGCTTCGCCAACTTCCCGTCCAAGGCCACAGCGTCAGCGTTCGCCAAGCAGTTGTCCGGTGCCGTCGGCAAGTACGGCCTGGACGGCATCGACTTCGACGACGAGTACGCCGAGTACGGGAAGAACGGCACGGGCCAGCCCAACGACAGCTCCTTCGTCCACCTGGTCTCCGCATTGCGTGACTACATGCCCCACAAGCTCATCTCCCTGTACGACATCGGTCCGTCGGCGGAGAGGCTGTCCTACGGCGGCGTGGACATCTCGTCGAAGTTCACCTACGCCTGGAACCCGTGGTACGGGCAGTGGACGGTTCCGGGCATCTCGCTGCCCAAGTCGCGCCTGTCACCGGCAGCCGTCGAGGTCGGCGCTACGCCCACGAGCACGGCGGCCGACTTTGCCAGGCGAACCAAGAGTGAAGGTTATGGCGTGTATCTCACCTACAACCTGGACGGTTCCGACCAGCACGCCTACATCTCCGGCTTCACCAGGGAGCTGTACGGCAGCGACGCCGTCTACACCCCTTGAGGATTCGGCGACAGGCCCTGCAGTTCCTCAGTGATCAGCAGATCGGGGTCGAATGCCATTCCGGTGAAGTGGCCGGCGAGTTCGAGCGACAGCACACCGTGCAGGCGGGTCCAGAAGGACAGGGCGCGGTGCAGTGTTGCGGCTGTCGCCGGATGGTCGTCGGCCCACTCGCGGTGGTTCTCCAGGTGGGCGTCGAAGGGCGTCGCCGGGCCGTCCGCTGACGGCGCACCGCAGGCTTCGAGCAGCACCGTCATGACCTCGGACGCGATCGCGGTGATGTCGTCGGGTGCGTGGTAGCCGGGGACGGGTGTCCCGTAGATCAGGAAGTACCGCTGCGGGTCGCTGCGGGCCCATTCCCGGATGACGCCGGCCAGCCCGGACAGGTCGTCGGTGCCGGATTCGAATGCCGTCCGGACGGTGTCGGCGAGGCTTCGGTAGGCGTCGCGGATGAGCGCTGTGATCAACTCGTCGCGGCCGGCGAAGTACCGGTACAGGGCGGGACCGCTCATGCCCATCTGCTTGGCGATCGCGTTGAGCGACAGCGCGGACACCCCCGCCGTGGCGATCTGCTCCCACGCATGCTCTTTGATCTCCGCGCGCACCTGAGTCCGGTAGCGCTCCCGCGGGCTCTGCCCACCCGGGTCCGTCATCAGCTGCCCCTTCCCGGCCGGTGTGACACCACCGGAGTCTAGCTAGAGGGTCTCGCCTTTCCTGTTGATGCTCACGGCGAGGCGTTATGCCTTCTAACTACAGGGAGGGCCACTAACGTCCGGCCCGGCCCGGCCCCGCCCCCCGCCACCCTCGTCATCACCTCCTCCGTCCACCAGGTCCGGCACAACCGGTGCATCCGCTGGAGCGGCCCCGCCATCGGCGACGGGCTGCGCATCGACCGGGGCGTCCCCGTCTGGAGCTTCACCGAGGTGAAGGGCGGCGTCCTCGTCCGTACCGAAGAGAGCTGGACCGGCAAGCAGATCGAGGCCGACCCGGCCACCTCGATCACTTACCTCGCGCCAGGTCTCGACGCCTGGCTCGCCGACCTCAAGACCGCCGCCGAAAGGGCCTGAGTTCGGGTGCCATGGCTCACACCGGTTCGGGTTGCGGTTCCGATTCCGGTTGCCGCGCCGGTGCGGGTTTCGGGTCCCACAGGTTGGTGGTCCGTACGTATCCGTAAATCACCGAGGCCAATGCCAGAAGGAGAAGCGGTCCGAACACCCACGGATTCCTGCCCATTTCCATCGGCAGATAGCGATACGCCGCCAACAGTGCAGCGAAAACCGTTGTGCCGTAAGCAACCAGCCGGATTCCCGACCGGTCCCAGCCGCGGTCGAACGAGCGCATGGCCGCCTCGATCGTGAGCGCGAACACCGCGCCGGCAACGAGATCCACGCCGTAGTGGTAGCCGAATCCCAGCGTTGCGGTGAGCGTGGCAATCAGCCAGAACGTTCCTGCGTAGCGCAGCGTCCGTGGGCCCTTGCGGGTATGGATGAAGATCGCGGTGGCCCACGCCGTGTGCAGGCTGGGCATGCAGTTGCGCGGGGTGATCGCGTCGTATGGCACCGGGTGCGGAACGGCGATCGGTGGCGGCGTGTGCGGCCACAGGTCGGCCACCGCCCATTGCACGCCGCCGGTGCCGGAGGCGCCCGGGCCGTAGGCGAAGACCGGTCCGACCACCGGGAAGATCATGTAGATGGCCGGCCCGAGAAGGCCGATCACCAGGAAGGTGCGCACCAGGTGATGGCGCGGGAAGCGGCGCTCGGCCGCCACGTTGCGCAGCTGGTACGCCGCGACGACGACCGCGGCCACCGCCAGCTGGGCGTAGACCGTGTGGACAACATGGATGCCGACCGGGCCGGTGGCGTTGAGGAGCCGGCCGACCAGCCACGACGGGTTGCCCAGCGCGTGATCGGCGGCAGCCAGGTACGGGTCGAGCACCGTCGGGTGGGCCTTCGACGTGATGAGCAGCCAGACGTCGCCGGTCTTGCGGCCGGCCACCAGCAGCAGCCCCAGCCCGACGCCCTTCAGCAGCAGGGCGCGTTCCCGGCCGGTGCGGCGCGTGACGGCGATCACCGCACAGCCCAGCATCACCCACAATGCGCCGTTGCCGAAGAAGTGCCCCTCGGGCACCTCGGCGCCGATCGCCCACCGCATCAGCACGAAGACGATGTCGATGCCGACCGCGGCACCGGCCGCGATGAACCGTTGCCGCCAGGTGAGCACCACCATCGTCAACGCCAGACCGCCGTACAGCGGCCCCGGTTTGGGGGCGAACACCACCTCACGGACCTGCTCGGTGATCGGCCCCCGCAGGCCGTAGTGACGCGCGACGATTTCCAGCGTGATGAGGAATCCGAGGGTCACCGCACCCGCTGCGGTCCACAGGATCGCCCGTGGCCGGGACCACGCGCCGAATTCAATGCTGCTGCTTATTCGCGAAGGCAATTGTTTGGCCGATTTGTTAGACGTTGGGTACAGGTCGAGAGTCCGATCATGCCATCCCGGTGGTGCGGGTGGTTTCGCCGGTCATGGGTGGGACGCCCCCCTGTCTCCCCGAGGTTGACTCGACTACCGTCACCCCGTGCGCTTACGCCTCCTCGCTGCCGCCGCCGTCATCGCGCTCCTCCTGACCGCCTGCGGCGGGGGAGGCGGCGGGAGCCCCGCCCCCGACGACGAGAACCGCGCCGACGGAGCCCGCATCCTCTACCGCGCCACCGGCCGCACCAGTGCCCAGAACCCCGCCTTCTCCCCGGACGGCAAGTCCGTCCTCTTCACCCTCTTCCGCGACGGGTACAACGAGGGCGCCGCCGCCCTCCGCGTCGTCCCGCTCGGCAGCGAGCAGGAGCGCGAGCATGAGTACAAGTACGAGCAGCAACACCCCCGCACCCTCCTCTCCGAACCCGACAAGGCCGCCGTGAACCTGCCCGGTTCCAGCTGGCACCCCCGGTCCGGTGTCGCCTTCGCGTCCGACCGGTCCGGGCAGGACGAGGTCTGGATCATGGAGCCCGGCGGCAAGCCGACCCGTGTCACCCGGCACCGCGGCGACACCGGCTACCTTGAGCCCAGCTTCTCGCCCGACGGGCAGTGGATCGTCTTTCAGGAGAGCGTCGAGAACGAGCACCCCGACGGCTCGGAGCTCGGCTCGCTCTGGAAGGTGCGCCGCGACGGCTCCGGCACCACCCGGCTGATCGACGGGCCCGGGACCCGTACGGACAACCGGCAGCCCAACTGGTCGCCGGCCGGTGACCGGCTGGTCTTCCAGCGCCGCGAGGCGGGCAGCGAGGCCTGGGCGCTGTACGTCGTGAACGCGGACGGGAGCGGGCTGCGCAGGCTCACCACGATGCCCGGTGAGCACACCGACCCCAGCTGGTCGCCGGACGGCCGGTCTGTGGTGTTCTCCTCCACCTCCGGCGGGCTCGACCTGCCGCAGATCTTCGTGATCCCGGCAAGCGGCGGGCGGCCCACCCGCGTCACCAGGAGCGGCAACACCTATGACGGCGCCCCCAGTTGGTCGCCCGACGGGCGATGGATCGCCTTCGAGTCGCACCCGGGGGGCGAGGACAGGCCGTCCTCCCTGTGGCGTGTCCCCGCCCCGCACCGACCCATCGGACAGACCTAACCCGTCGTGACCGTCAGCAGCGCATACTGCGCCACCGTCAGCGTGACCGACACCGTGTTGCCCGTCACCTGCCAGGGCACCGGCTGCGGCGCCGGTGAACTTCCGTCCGGCGTGCTCACGGTGGCCGCCAGCACCCGCTTGCCCGCCGGGAGCGGCAGCCCGACCGTGCACGTGGCCGGCACGGTGCGGAAGGCCGCCGGACTGTCGTCGAAGCAGGTGAAGTTGACCAGTTGGACGATCGTGTCGTCGCCGAGGCGGCCGAGCTCCAGGTGGATCCGGTCGTCTCCGGTCAGCGTCACCGCCGACGGTACGGCCGCGCGCACCGGGGCGAGCAGCCGGTCCGCGACCGCCCGGTCCGTCCTGCCCAGGTAGCTGCGGCCGAGCAGGTCCTTGACGTACCAGCACGTGCCCGAGCCGAAGCGGTTCTGCCGGCTGTCCGGCAGCGGGTCGGCCTTACCGAAGCCGAGCACGTCGGCCAGCGCGTACTCCCCGCGCACAGTGCCCAGTTCGTCGAGCCCCGTGGGCACCGGGCCCGTGATCACGACGGTGCCGCCGCCCGCCACGAAGCCGCGCAGCACCCCGGCCTCGGCGTCCGAGACGGCCTGGAGGTTCGGCAGCATCAGCACGCGGAGCCCGGCGAGGTCGTCGGCGGTGAGCCCCGGGCTGGGCACGGTGCTGAACGGGATGTGCGCGAACACCAGCGACTTGACCGTGCCGCGGAACTCGCCCAGCCACTCCTGCTCGACGCAGCTCTCCTGCGCGGTGCCGGTCGCCCACCAGTCCTTGACCCCGGACGGCGTCTTGGTGTTGACGTACATGCCGGTGCCGGCGGCGGGGCTGACGAAGTCGCGCGAGGCCGAGGAGTGGTAGACGCCGACGACGGCCGACGAGGTGGCGTTGTAGAGCTTCTCCTGGTTGGCGGCGACGAACGCGTACATCCGGGTGCGCATCGCCTTGTCGGTGGTGTCGTTCTTGAACGGGCTCTTGACCTCGTACGGGTTGCAGCCCGCGGCCAGCAGCTCGGCCATCACCAGCGAGGCGTCGTCGGCCTTCCAGCCGTAGGAGAACGCCCAGGCCGGTTTGGTGCCGCTGGCGGCCCGCGCGTACTTGTACATGGAGATCAGGCACGTCCAGTCGGACGCGGTGGAGTGGCGCATCCCGTCGTAGTTGCCGAGAATGTCCACCTCCCACACGTGGCTGACGCCCTCCGCCTTGCGCAGGTAGGCGCCGTCGAGGCCGACCAGGGTGGCGTACTGGTAGTCCATGCTCACCGTCTCGACGAAGGTGAGCACATCGGGGTTGGCCGAGCGCCCGGCGGCGGCGATGTCGAGCTGCCACTGCAGCAGATTGCGGTGCCGCCACTCCACGTAGCGGCGGAAGGGGAGATTGCCGAAGTCGGCCTTCTTCGGCAGGTCGAGGCCCGTGTCCGCCTTGAACGCCGTCGCCGCCCAGGGCGAGGCGTCGCACCAGCTCAGTGCGCCGTCGAAGTAGATGGGGACGTCCGGCCAGATCGCGTCGACGCCGGTGGCGGCCAGCGCCTTGATCCGGCCCAAGTAGAAGTCGTGCCACGGAGAGTTGGGGCTCACCCAGCAGCTCTCGTCGCCCGGGTCCACCCACACCACCAGGCTGCCGTAGAAGACGTTGGGCTTGCCGTCGGGGGAGAGCTGGACCCACGACTTGCCCTGGTCGGTCTTGTAGAAGGACGGGCCGTTCTCGCCGCCTGTGCTGATCACTTCCAGGGACGGGTAGTACATGACCACCCGGATGCCGACGGCGTGCGCGAGCTGCACGAAGCTCGTCACCTTGCCCATGTGGGTGGTGAAGGCGTCGTCGGTGATCCAGTTCGACAGGATCGTGTCGAGCTCGATCACGCTGACGTTCTGCGCCTTGAGGGCGTTGATCACGGGCTGCATGTCGTGGGCGGGGTCGGCGTCCTCGTCGAAGGTGCCGTCGGCCAGCCGGGCGAATCTGCTCCAGTCCGGAAAGGCCCCCGTCCGCACCGCCGGTCCCGCCCAGGCCGCCCGGTCCAGCGGCAGCGAGGCCGGCACCGGGCCGTGCAGGCCCGGCAGCATCCGGCCCGCCCAGGCGGCCCCGCCCGCCCCCAGCCCCGCCCGTAACAGCCCTCTTCGGCTCAGTCTTCGGTTCACGTCCACGACGTCCCCTCCCCGATCCCGCGAAGATCCTGCGGAGCAGCGATGCTGCAAGGGAATCTGCCGGGAGCACGGGCTTCCGGCAAGACCGCCGCCACAGCGCTTTCGAGTTGCCGGAAGTGCCCGCTTCCATAGGCTTTTGACGTGGTGCGACGCATACCGAGCGCGGCAGGCCCGCTGGACTGGTCGCTGGTGACCGGATGGATACCGGTCGCCCTGCTCGTCCTCGGCTGCTGCGCCCTGGCCGCCCTCCTCTTCTCCCGGCAGCGCCGCTGGCTCACCCGCTGGGCCCCGGCGGCCGTGCTGCTCGCCGCACTGCTCACCTGGCTGCTGCGCACGGCCGTCGACGACTGGATCCAGCCCTTCCCCGATCCCCTCCCGACCCCGGTCGTCCTCTGGGCCGGCCTCGCCGTCCTCGGCCTCTGCCTGACCGTCTTCCGGATACCTCACCTCAGACCCCGCTACTGGCTCCCCGCCGCCCTCGCCGGTCTCCTCGTGGTCCTCCTCGGCGCCTCGGGCATCAACCAGCATTTCGACCAGTACCCGACCGCCCGCAGTGCCCTGAACACCTGGCTGCTGAAGACCACCCGGCTCAGCGAGGCCGGCGGCACCACCGAGGCCCTGAAGGTGCCGCCCGGCAAGACGATTGCCGACGTCTGGCGGCCGCCCGAGGGCATGCCCAAGGACGGCACGCTCTCCACCTCGCCGATCCCCGGCACCAAGTCCGGCTTCACAGCGCGCGACGCCTACATCTACCTCCCGCCCGCCTACCGCAGCACCCCGCGCCCCCTGCTCCCCGTGATCGTCCTCATGGCGGGCCAGCCGGGCGGGCCCGAGGAGTGGATCAACTCCGGCCGGCTCGCCGAGATGATGAACGCCTTCGAGTCCGCCCACCGCGGCCTCGCCCCCGTGGTCGTCGTCGTGGACCCGCTCGGCTCGCAGTTCGCCAACACCCTGTGCCTGGACTCCCGGTTGGGCAACGTCCAGACCTACCTCGCCGAGGACGTGCCCGACTGGATCCGCTCCCACCTCCAGGTGGCCGCACCCCGCACCTCCTGGATCGTCTCCGGCATCTCCTTCGGCGGCACCTGCTCCATCCAGCTGGGCGTCAACGCCCCGCAGGTCTACGGCGTCGTCAACGACATCTCCGGCCAGGACGAACCCACCCTCGGCAACCGGCAGAAGACCGTCGACAAGGCCTTCGGCGGGGACGCCGCCGCCTTCCAGCGGGTCAACCCCCTCGACGTCATGGCCCGGCAGCGGTTCCCCGACACCAAGGCCGCCTTCGTCGCCGGCACCGACGACCACACCTACCGGCCGCAGCAGCAGAAGATGTACGACGCCGCCGTCCGGGCCGGCATGCAGGCCGAGTTCGTGCTGCTCCCCGGCGGCCACAGCTGGGCGGTCTGGCGCCCCGGCCTGGAGAAGCAACTGCCCTGGCTGGCACGGCAGACGGGACTCCTGCCATGAACGCCGTGAATGCCGAGAGCGGCAGCGCACCCGCGCCGCCCCCCGGACCCACCGTCGGCGACACCACCCACCCCTGGCGCGCCACCCTCGACCGGCTGCTCGTGCCCGTCCGCCACGCCCCCTTCACGCTCGCCTTCCTCGCCGTCCTGTGGATCGTCGGAGCCGTCACCGGCAGCCTCGGCACCGGCCCCAGCCGGCACCGCATGGAGCGGGTCGGCGTCGGCGTGCCCTCGCTCGCCGAGGGCCGCTGGTGGACCCCGGCCAGCTCGCTGCTGTGGTGCCCCGGCCTCGGCGGCTACATCGGCGCGACGATCGTGGTGCTGCTGGCCGTCACCCCCTCCGAACGGCGGCTCGGCGTCGCCCGCACCGCGGGCGCCCTGCTCGGCGGGCAGATCCTGGGCACCCTGCTCGGCGTCGGCATCGTCAAGGCCGGTTCCCTCGCGGGGGAGTGGTGGCTGGACAGCCTCACCGACGACCTCTCGGTCTCCCCGACCGTCGGCGCCCTCGCCGTCGGCGCGGTCCTCAGCTACCGCCTCACCGCGCTCTGGCGCCGCCGGATGCGGCTCGGCATCGCCGCGTTCGCGCTGGTGATGGCCCTGTACGTGGGACACCTCCAGGGCGTGCTGCGGCTGTGCGGCGCCTTCGTCGGCATGCTGGCCGGTGCCGCGCTCTACCACCGCACCTGGCCGATCCGCCTGCGGCACTCCTCCCACACCGAGGCCCGGGTGCTGGTCGCCCTCGTCGTCGCCGCCTCCGCGATCGGCCCCATGGTGGCCATCCTCTACAAGGACGCCTACGGGCCCTTCAACTCCTTCGAGGCCCTCTACGTCTCCGTCCAGCCGACCGCGCAGGAGATCGCGGACGCCTGCGCCGCCTCCGCCCAGGACTGCCATTCCGTCCACGCCGTACGGGACTTCTACGACTCCCCGGCCGTCGTGATGTCCGCCCTCGTCCCGCTCGTGCTGCTCGTCCTCGCCGAGGGGCTGCGCCGCGGCCTGCGGCTCGCGTGGGGGCTGGCCGTGCTCGTCAACCTGTTCTGGATGGCCCTGTTCGCCTACTGGCTGCACGACTTCCTCAGCCACCCCACGGCCTGGGGCGCGGCACCCTCCGAACAGTCCGGCTTCGTCCAGGCGTTCGCCGAGCAGATGCTGCTGCCCTTCCTGGTCCTGGTGCTCCTCGTCCTCACCCGGGCCCGCTTCGACCTGCGGCTGCCGCACTCGGCCATGCGCGGCCTGGCGGCCGTCGTCGGGGGCGCGCTCCTGGTGGCCTGCGCCGCGTACGTGGGCATCGGCTGGGCCGTGCGCGACCAGTTCGACCCGCCCGCCACGCCCGGACTGCTCGTCGGCGGGCTGGTGTCGGAGTTCCTGCCGCCCGCCTTCCTGGACGCCTTCACCGCCTCACCGGTCCCGGTCGGCGGCATCGCGCAGGCCCTCTTCCGCTACTGCGGGCTGTTCTTCTGGCTGATCACGCTCGTCGCGCTGCTCGTCACCTTCCGCCGCCCGCGGCTGCACACCGACGCCGACGCCGCCGTGCGCGCCCGTGAACTCCTCACCGCCCACGGGGGATCGAACCTCTCCTTCCTCACCACCTGGGACGGCAACCACTACTGGTTCGACGCCCCCGGCCGGGCCGCCGTCGCCTACCGCGTCATCTCCACGGTGGCCCTCACCACCGGTGACCCCTTCGGCGCCCCGGACGCCCGCGCGGCCGCCGTCGCCGGTTTCTCCCGGTACTGCGACGAACGCGGTTGGACGCCCTGCTTCTACAGCGCCGGCCCCGACACCCGCGCGGCGGCGGAGGCGCTCGGCTGGCGCTCGGTCCAGGTCGCCGAGGACACCGTGGTGCCGCTGCCCGACCTCGCCTTCACCGGGAAGAAGTGGCAGGACGTGCGCACCGCCCTCAACAAGGCCAAGAAGGAGGGCATCACGGCCGAGTGGTGGTCCTTCCGCGACGCCCCCGTCGCCCTCACCGACCAGGTGCGGTCGATCTCCGAGGAGTGGGTCGCGGACAAGGGCCTGCCCGAGATGGGCTTCACCCTCGGCGGCCTCGACGAACTCGACGACCCGGCCGTGCGCTGCCTGCTGGCCGTCGACGCCGACCGCACCGTGCACGGCATCACCAGCTGGATGCCGGTGTACGAGAACGGCGAACCGGTGGGCTGGACCCTGGACTTCATGCGCCGCCGGGCGAGCGGGTTCCGCGGCTCGATGGAATTCCTCATCGCCTCCGCCGCACTGGGATTCCAGGAGGAGGGCGCACGATTCCTCAGCCTCTCCGGCGCCCCGCTGGCCAGGAAGGCGACGGAGGAACCTCCGGCCGCCCTCCAACGCGTCCTGGACTTCGCGGGAAAGGTGCTGGAACCGGTCTACGGATTCCGCTCGCTGCTCAACTTCAAGGCGAAGTTCCAGCCGCACTACCGGCCGATGTACATGGCCTACCCGGACCCCGCCGCGCTGGCGGTGATCACGCGCGCGATCGCGAAGGCGTATCTGCCGCACATGACCGCGGCGCAGGGAGTGCGGCTGATGCGGCAGTTCTCGTCGTGACGCCGAGATCGGGTTCCCCGAACCGGGCCCGCAGGGCGTGGAAGGCGTCCACCTTGTCCTGCCCGAACCGCTGCACGTACTCCGCGTACTCCGCGGCCGACAGGAACCGCGGAGGCGTGCTCTTGCTGTGGAACTTGTCCGCGTACATCACCAGTTGCTCCTCCGGCGTCCCGGCCACGTAGTCCGCCACGGGCAGCGGCAGCTGCTGCCTGCGGATGTCGTCCTCGGTGAGGCCGACGCCGGTGTGGCAGGAGCAGAAGCGGCACAGGTACTCGGGGAAGCCCTCGGCGCGGAGGATCTCGTGGCCGAGGACGCCGTGCCGGATGTAGGAGCGGTGGTCGAGCCGCCCGGCGCCGTCGTAGAGCCGGTAGACGCCGATGTCGTGGAGGAGGGCGCCGGCGCGCACGAGACCGGCGTCGAGGCGCTCGCCCGTGCGGGGCAGGAGCTGCTCGGCGATGCGCGCGACGATCTCGCAGTGCCCGTGGACGAGGTCGAACGCCTCGCGCGTCGGCGCGTACTTCTCGTGCAGCGCCCGCGCCTCGTCGGGGGTGGGGAAGGACATCGTGGACATCGTGGCAGCCTAGCCTGCTCGGCGCCGCGACCGTCCGCCTCGTAGGCTCAACCGATGGCGCACGGGCGTCACGAAGTGCAGCGAAAGGGGCGAGGGCCGGTGGCGGAGATCGCGACGGCGGAGCAGGCGGCGAACGACGGGCTGGTGCTGGCGTTCGGACGGCTGCAGGGAGCCGCGAACCGCTTGGAGTACATCCTGGGGCGGGCGATCGAGGAGGAGTGCGGCATCAGCCACCTGATGTTCGAGGTGCTGCTGATCCTCGGACGGGCGGGGGACGCGGGCCTGCCGATGCGGGCCATCGCACAGGAGCGCGTGCTGACCACGGGCGGGGTGACCCGGCTGGTGGACCGCATGGAGGCAGCCGGGCTGGTGGCCCGGGACGCGGACCCCGACGACCGCCGGGGGCGGATCGTACGGCTGACGCCCGCGGGCGAGGAGACGGTCGTGCGCGCGGCACGGGTGCACGTGGAGAACATCCGGCGCCACTTCGTGGACCCGCTGCCGGCCGAGCACCGGGAGCGGTTCGCGGAAGACCTGAAGATCCTGAGCCACGCGGCACGGGATGCGCTGCCGCGACTGCGGTGAGTGAGCTTTCGGGATACGGGAATGCCTGACGTGTCAGATACTGTTGGGGATGTCGACAGCGACACGCACTGCCGACGCACGGCCTGCACGACCTGGAGAAACGTCCCATGAAGCTCGTCTACGTCTTCGACGCCTACTGCGGCTGGTCCTACGGGTTCTCGCCGACCCTGGACGAGATCACCCGCCGCCGCCCAGGCCTGCCCGTGGAGGTCGTCTCGGGCGGCCTGTTCACCGGGTCGCGCCGCGTCCCGATCCGGGAGTTCGGCTACGTCCAGGGCTCCAACGCGAAGATCGCCGAGATGACGGGCGTGGAGTTCGGCGCCGCGTACGAGCGCCTGATCGCGGACGGCTCGTTCGTGATGGACTCCGAGGCCGCGGCCCGCGGCATGGCCGCCCTGCGGGAGGCCGCACCGGAGCGGGCGGCGGAGCTGGCCGGTGCCCTGCAGGAGGCGTTCTACGCGGACGGGCTGAGCCTGTCGGACACGGCGACGTACCGGAAGGTGGCGGAGGCGGCCGGGCTGGACGCGGACGCTGTGGCCCGCGCCTTCGAGGCACCGGCGGCCGCGGCCGCCGCCCGCGGGGACTTCCGTCGGTCGGCGGAGTTCGGGGTGCAGGGCTTCCCGACGCTGCTCGCCGTCGACGACGCCGGCCGGGCGACGGTCCTGGCGGTCGGACACGCGGGGGCCGACGAGGTCGAGCGGCGGTTGGGGGCGCTGGGGGCGGTCTGAGTCCTGTTGCACCCGTCCGTATGGCCGCGGGTGAGCGGCAGTTGCAGCCCCTCGGTCGTCACCGACCGGGGGGCCGTTTCAGGAGGCGGTGCCGCACGTCACTTCGGGCGCGATTCCCGTCAAGCTGTCGGCCTGCCGCTCTTGTTGAGCGGCACAAGGCGGTACTTCTCGCAGCACTCGGCGCAGGCGTAGATCTTCCTGGCCACTTGGTCGCCCTCGATGACGTCGATCGCGGTGGCCTTGGGCACGGGCTCCTTGCACCACGAACAGAACTTGATCATCCTGTCCGGCCCTGGCGCTCTCGGGCCTTGCCGGTGAGCATGCGGATCTTCGCGGGGTCGCACAGCATGCGGTCGTCTTCCGGTGCGGGCAGGAGCCAGTACGCGCCTGGCGGTTCCCGGCGGGTGGGGACCGGCACACCGAGGTAGTTGACGGGGTGCTCCTTCCCGATGCACGGGATGCCGGGTTCCGCCCAGTCCTGGGAAGTGTCTGGCGGTACGAGCAGGCTGTACCGGGTCTGCGTGCGGGAGACGGCGACCAGCAGCCCCCGCTACACCGCACCCACCACACGCACCGCACCCACACCACAGCCCGCACCCACGGCGATCAGCGAACGGCCTGCGGATTGGCGCCGATGACGATCACGGCCTGCTTTTTAGCTCGGCCTGGCCGAGGACAGCGTGGCCACGAGCTCGTCCAGATCTCCGGTGTAGACGATGACCTCTTCATCTCTGACCGGCGGGTCGAAGCGGGCGAAGAAGTCGTCGAGGGCTTCGGGGGTCACGGTGAGGGCATTGGCGTCCTCACGTTGGTTGCGCTCGGTGAGGCGCCGGAGCAGTTCCTCCCGGTCGGCGGCGAGGTAGACGACGAGGGGGTGGCCGCCCGCTTCACGGGCAGCCTGTCTCCAGGCGTCACGCTCGCTGCGGCGCCACAGCCCGTGGTCGAGGACGACGTCGTGCCCGGCCTCGATCTCCTTGATGAAGCGCTCCCGAGTCGCCTCGACGATGGGGCGTTCGCGCTCGAAGTAGGTGTGCTCGGGGTAGTCCACGCCGTATCGGCCGTGGAGGCGGTGCACCTCCTCGTCCACGGACAGCCGGACATAACCGTGGTCGGCCAAGGCCTGGGCCACGGTGGTCTTCCCGGAGCCGGTCAGGCCGGCAAGGAGAACGGCGAGGGGCACGGGGCTGTCATCCCTTCCGCGGTGAGTGTGCGCGAGCGCGGTCATTGTCGCTGATCCTGGTCCGTGTACGCGTACGGCCGCCAGGTGGTGAAGATGCTCCGGGCCTCGGCAGGCCAGCTGGAGGGCAACCGGTCGAGGCTGACCCGGCGGAAGGCGAACCGCGGATCGCTGGTGTTGATCACGCCGCGGTGCTGGCCGACGTGGGCGAGCAGGCGATTGGCCTCGTCTCTGACAGCTGGGGTCTGCTCCAGCCAGGCGCCGGAGATGAAGTGGCGGACCCGGCGGCGGAGGTCGTCCAGGATGCCCGAGCGCCACTTGAAGTGGTGCACAGCACAGATGCGGTCGGCGTCCGGTCGGTTGCCGGGTGCCCGGTGATTGCCGGAAGCCACGGTGACGTCGTGGCGGGCGAGGACGATCTTTCGGGGGTCGCCGTGCAGGAGCCGGTGGGTGAGGTGGCCGCCGAGGGGATAGGCGAGGTCGAGGCCGCCTTCGGGGCTCCAGCCAGCCAGGTGTCCACCCGCGGCCACGCGGTCGAGCATCAGCCCACCCACCACGCGCTGGCCTGACCTCTCGGCTTGGACGATGACCTCTGAGAGCGGGGCAGGGTACTGCTGGAACTCGTCCGCGTCGGCAAGCAGATGCCAGCCCGGTCCAGCTGTGTGACGAAGAGCTTCGCGCAACTGGGTGTTGGTGTGCTCGTGCCACGGGCCGGTGCTGGTGCCGGTGGGGATGATGCCCAATTCGCGGATGATGGCCTGGAGTTCATGCCGATGGGCGTCGGGGACGTGATCGGGGAAGTGGAAAGCGATCAGGATTCGTTCGATGCCCAGCCACCGGTAGTGGCGGACCCAGGCGGTCAGCAGAGGTGGCTCGACGGGGCCAATGACGGCGATCAGAGCGGGAGGCGTGCTCAGCATCGGGACTCCTTCGTACACAGTGAGGCGAAGGTCCGGGTGAGGAAGCCGGCCTGCTCGGCGGCGGTCCACATCCCCAGCAAGCGGGGCGCCCCGCGGCCGGGCAGTTCGGGCGGCTGGCGGATCACGGAGTGCAGGGCATCGGCAAGGCCGTCCGGATTGCCGGCGGGGAAGGTCAGGGCCCAGGGCTGGCCGCGTAGGCGGGCAGTGAGATGTGCGTCGTAGTCGGAGACGATCAGAGGGACGCCAAGGCGGGCGGCGTCCATCACGAGCCCGGACTCCTTGCCGACGCCTCGGTGCCGGGCAACCAGGGCAGCGTCGGAAGCGCCGTACACCAGCCGCAGCACGCTTTCCGCGATGGGGCCGACTACGAGATGCAGGTGAAGATTGGGTAGGTCCCGCCACCGTTCCAGTACGGCTGAGTCGAGTGGTTGGCCTGTGACCACGAGATGCAGTGGTTCGGCCAAGCGGGTCAGCGCAGCATTGACGGTGGCAATGTCCTTGTACGGCCACCAGCCGCCCATCAGACACACCACGGCTTCGGCGGCGGGGATGTTGAAGGCCACCCGGCCGCCCTCGCGCTCGGCCTCGGTCAGGCGGCGGCCGTCGTCGACCGCGAAGGCCCTCACCACCCCGGGCCGCTCGGGGTTGGCTGCGGCGAACTGATCGGCGACGGCCTGAGTCGGGTACACCGCGACGGTCTGCCCCTCGCCTCGGCGGGTGAGCCAGCCGAGCAGCCGCACGGCCGCGTCCTCGGTGGTGACCTGCTCATGGACGAACCGCAGGTGCGGCTGGCCGCCGAGGAGGGCGGCAGCCCCATGCAGGGCCTCGCTCGCAGTCAGGATCACCACCGCCTCGGCACCGGGTTCCAGGCGGGCGGTCCGCAGGACGGACGCCTCGGTCAGGCAGCGGGCCACCAGGGTGACCTGGTGCGGCAGCCGCCGCAGATGGCGGGGCCAGCGGCGCGAGCGGAAGACTCGCTGCCCGATCGCCGAGAGCCCGGCCGCGAGCCGGGAGGCGACCAGCAGCACGGTCGCCAAGCGCCCAGTAGGTGCGGTCACCAGGCGGGCGCCTGCCTCGCGCAGGGCCCCGGCCGCCTCCTGGGTGATCCCATTCGGGACGATGACCAGGCTGCCGGGCCGAACCTGGGTGAGTGCCACCAGCGTGCGCTGATGGTGCCCGCCCAGGCGGTCGGCGTACGGCTCGATGAGCACAAGGGGCCCGCCGGTCATCCGGACACCGCCTGATCCCCGTGGGTGGCGGCGAACCTGCTCCGCAGCCAGGACGGGGCGTTGAGGTGGTCGAAAACTTTCGGGTTGTGGGCAGCCGCGCGGGCGAAGGCGACGCCCTCACGGGCCCCTGCTGCGGCGTAGGTGGCGAACTGCCCATCCTGGCTGTTGATCCATGCAGCTACCCGGTGGCGGGCGTCCTCGTCCGCCATGCCGTACTCACTCCCACGAGCGAGCATCGCGCACTCGCGGAAACCAGCCTTCCAAGCATGGAAAGGGCTCTGATTGAACCGAGTGACACCCGCGGACTGTTCGGCGAACTCGACACGGCCGGGCAGCGCGGCCAGCACATCCACCGCCTCGCCCATCTCGCGCAGGGCACTGCGGCGGATCAGCTTCAGCCCGCCGTAGCCGTAGGTCAGGCCGTTGACCGGATTGACCGCTCGCCACACCCGCATGGACACACCCTCGCCCAGTGGCTCGACGGCAGCCAGGTCGAACCCGGTGTCGATAGCGAAGTCGCCGTCGGCAATGAAGAACTGCTCGCGGTCGACGACCTCAGCGCACAGCCGGTAGGTCCGGCGCATCCCGTGCACACCATGCAGACGCTTGACCGTGCCGCCGAGCGTCCGCTGAAGCCGGGAGTGCAGGCGGTCGGCCATCGGCTCGTCGTAGGAGAGGAAGACCGCATCGAATTCGGTCACGAGAGAGCCTCCAGGTAGCGGGCGGCGACCAGGGCGGGGGTGAAGTCGGCAGTGGAGGCGTGAGCGCGCTTGGCGTGCACGGCGTGGAACTCGTCGTCCACGGCCAGGCGTTCGGCCAAGCCGACGGCCTCGGCTGGAGTGGTGAAGCACAGCTCGGGGTCGATGTGCTCGGCGAGCCAGCCCAGACGCGGGGAGATGACCGGCAGACCCATGCCCTGGCAGTCGATCACGCTCATGGACCAGGGGCAGCCGGCCCTGAACGGGGCGATGCCGAAGCGGGCTTCGGCCAGCAAATTCCTGTAGCGGACGCGATTACCCCGGTCTGAGACGACCTTGACGTGTGGCAGAGCGGCGAGTTGGTCGCGCATCCGCTCGGGACTGCCATCCAGGCCCGTACGAGCCGCCCGGCGCTGACCGAACAGATCCATGACCTGGAGTTGCACTGCACCGGAGGCCACTAGATCGCGGGCCAGGTGCACGAATCGCTCGGTGCCATAGTGCGCGTACAGCCGGTGGTTGTAGACCCCGATTGCCGCAGTGCCCTGCCGACGGCGGGCGGTGACGGGGTCGCGAACCAGCCGTTCGTCACGCGGCGCGGGAACGACCCGCGACCGGTCACCGAGGTCCACCGCCATGCGGGCGGTGGCGGCCGACACCCATGAGGCGGCCGTCGCGGAATGAACCATCACCCGGTCACAGGCCGCCAGCCCGGCAGCGAACGCCAGCAGCACAGGGCGCCCCAGCCCCACGTCGTTCAGCGACGGATCGAGCAGGAGCTGGCCACCACCGCTGAAGGAGAACGGCAGGTAGTGGCAGTAGCCGGCCAGCAACGCGTCCGATCCGGCCTCCAACAGGGCCGTGCGGATCGCCGGGGCCTCCTCGATCTGGTTGGCCACAACGGCATCCGGCTTCTCGGCACGGATCAACGCCACCAGCTCGTCGATGTCCGCGGAGAACCGGGCACGGTACTTCGTCTCCGGCACCTTCGTCCGGTGGAAGCTGCAGCGGGCATCCCCGGCCGCCGTCGGAGCCGCAACGGTCACCTCTGCGCCGGCGTCGGCCAAAGCCGGGGCGAGAAGATCCGCGAAGATCCATCCCGAATCCGCGGACAGCCGGTCAGGGTTGGAGATGTTGAGCAGGTACAGCACACGCATGATGCATCGTCTCCCTCATCTGCCCGGAAGGGTCGATCCGGGTCGGTGAGGGAAGGAAACCGGCGACGTGAGACATGACGGGATGATGAACTGGGATCACTCACGGTTCATTCATGCTCACCAACGAGGACGTGGAGCGGGGCTTCGATGGATGCGCAGGACGAGGAGATCACCGTCGAGCAGGCGGCCGAGAACTTCGCGGCAGAGGTCGCGCGGTGGCGGGAAGTGCGCGGCATGTCCAAGCGGGCCTTAGCGCAGGCCATGGGCTTCGACCCGTCGTACGTCAGCCACGTGGAATCCGGCCGCCACCGGCCTCGCGAAGAGTTCGCCCGGCTCGCAGACGACGCCCTGAACGCAGGGAAGGCGATCCGGCGACGGTGGTGCGACTACGAGCAGGCCAAGGCCAGGGAGGGGCAGGCCAGGCGTCCTCCTGCAGCCACGCCGGCCCCGCGCAGGCCCGAGCAGCCGTACGCGACCGGCTCTGCCCTCGTTGTCGAGCATGACGCCGCCCGGCTCCAGTACGACGGTCGCTGCTACCGGCTCACGATGCGGCGTCTGCTGCGGAACACCGGCGTGGAGCCTGTGACCCGGTACTTGATCCGTATCTCGGTCGACCTCTACCCCGGTGATCCCGAGCGGTCGAACGCTCACTACCGAGCACACCCGTTGACCTGGCACGAACTCGACCTCACCGCCACCTGCCGGGGCGAGGCGATGCGCTGGCAGGCCAAGCACGATCGCGACGCCTTCAAGGAAGTCTGGCTGCTCTTCGACAACGAACACGGCCGCTTCCCCCTTTACCCCGGCGAGTCCGTGTGGATCGAGTACGCCTACACCGTCGGCCACGACAAGTGGGGCAACTGGTTCCAGAGAGCCGTCCGCCTCCCCACCGAGCAACTCGAAGTGCAGCTCGTCTTCCCGGCCCACCTCGACCCGGCAGTGTGGGGCACCGAGACCTCCATGACCGCCGAATCCACCCCTCTGCGCACCCCTCCTGTCCGCAGCGACGACGGCGACCTACGGCAATTCACGTGGATCACCACCACACCCGCCCTGCATACTCGGTACCGTCTGGAATGGCGATTCCGGGCACAGCCCGAATCCGACACAGACCAACGGGAGTTCAGGTGATTGACGTGCGGCCCAGCCAGCGGATGCGAGACCTCGGGGTCGTCCAGCGCGGCGCTGGCATCCTCGCCGAACCGGCCCGCGCCTTCGATCTGCCCGCCGAGCACGACGAGGCCGAGAGCGTCGTGGATGAACTGTTCGCAGCCATGGAGCAGATCGGCCAAGTCCACCCCTTCGCCAAGGGCATGGGCCTCGCCGCCCCGCAAATCGGCATTGGACGCGCCGCCGCCATCGTCCAGCCACCCGGCAACACACCCGCCATCATCCTGCTCAACCCGCGAATCATCACCGGTTCCGACGAGATGGACGATCAGTACGAGGGCTGCCTGAGCTTCTTCGATGTCCGGGGCCTTGTCCCCCGCCCTCTGAAGATCACAGTAGAGACCACGGTCCTGGCCGGCGAGACCGTGACCACTGTGTACGAACGCGGCCTCGCCCGCCTCATCCACCACGAGATCGACCACCTCGACGGGCTTCTCTATACGGTCCGTATGCTGCCCGGGGTCGATCCGATCCCCGTGGAGGAGTACCGGCAGACCGGGCGAGCTTGGGCGTACGAGTAGGACCGAAATCAGCGACCTCGGCGCCTGCCGGTGGTGCTGCCGTAGCAGAGTCACTCGCGGCCCGTGAATTGGGCGAGAAGCGCCACCACCGTCGTGGCTCCCACCAAGGCCGTCCCGACTTCGGGCGCATGCAGGGTCAGGGCGATGACGAGGACTCCGACCAACAGGAGGACTACGAGGCGCACGCTGATCTGTTCCATGAGGATCTACCTTCCGTGTGGCTCCGACTGGGTTGTGCATCCAGCGTGGGCGCCTCACTGACGACCCTGACGGTTCAAGACGATCACTGACAGCATCGGCCAAGAAGAGCCGCTGAGTGACAGCGCGTGACAGATCCTGACGGTCGTGAGTGCAGGAACCGACGCGCATGGCCTACAGGGCCTGACGCAGAATCATCAGAAGGGGGCAGTGACGGTGGTCGCTCAGTCGTGGAAGAGGCCCGAGCTGGCTGGCCAGCCTGACCTGAAGAAGCTGAACGATGAACTCCATGATCTAAGGCTGGATGCGGGGCTCCCGTCAGCGCGGATCATTCGCGACCGCGTCGAGAGGGATGCGCAGGACTACTGGATCGTGAATCACCAGGCAGTGCTGGACACCTTCCAGAAGCCAAATCTCCCGCCGTGGGGCCGCCTTGAGGTCGTCTTCCGTGCTCTGACCGAAGTTGGTGGACACAACGACGCAGACGGCGAGGTCAACCGCTTCAAGGGCCTGTGGAAGCAAGTCGTGGCGGATTCAAGCGGTGCGGGGCACCTGCGACCGGTCCGAGCACGGCCGCCCGCAGGCCCTTCATCGGGATTGGTCAGGCCCGCGCATCACCGGCGGGCTACTGTACGGACACGCCGCACTGCGTACAGTCAGTCCGCCGAGGAGGAATCCCGTGTCATCGCCCTGCGACCCCCAGCACGCTCCCGCCGGCGACGTGGGCGCAGCGCTCATGATGATCGACTCTCGGCTCAAGGCCGTCTACGACGACAGGTCTCAGACCGACGCCGAACAACAAGCGCTGACTGACCAGTTCACCGCGTCCTTGGGCCCCGGTGGAGCCAACGACATACTGGACGGTGCGTGCACGCTCATCTACATGTTCATGCAGTGGCTGCGGATGGCCTACGAGGACCACGGCAAGGACGTCATCGAGTACGTGGTGCCCAACCTCGTGGCCTCGATGCGCATGATGCCCAAGAGTGTCCGTCCCGAGGCCATTCCCACCATGGCCGGCCTGCTCGTGGCCGCGGGCACCGGGCTGAGCCCCAGCCTGTGGCGCAAGCAGTACGGATTCTGGACCAAGGACGAGATGAATCCCCTGGAAGTCACCGCCTTCCTGCTCGCGGAGCACATCAATCGACTCACCGACGACCGCGACTTCGCCACCCGTGTGATCGTCGAAGCCCTGTCCAGTGCGGACGAGGGCTGACGTGAGTCGGTCCGGCGACCCTACGGCTACGGCTCGTACGCGTACCGCCCGGCCGGCACGACCGCACTGCGGCCACCCCGCGTCGTGACGGTGACGTCCACCGCCCCACCCCCGCCGGAGGCGTCACGCTGCAGAACGACGGCCCGCACGAGACGTGTTGGGTCGGGCGGTCGCCGAAGAGCACGGTGCCCTGCGCCAGGTTCGCGTTCTTCGGCTTGTCATGTTCCGTGGCATCGTCAACAGGGGCCTGTGCGTTACGCGTTGGCCTTGGCCTCTGTTCCGTCCGGTACGACCAGAACCGGCCCGTAGGCGTGCCGCAGGCAGTACAGACTCACCGAACCGTGCAGCAGCCGGTGCACCGGACCGTGCGAGCTGCCGCCCACCACCAGCAGGTCGCCGTCCTCGGCCGCGCCGGCCACCAGCAGCGGCCCCGCCGGGCCGTGGGCCACGACGGGCTCACAGGGCACGTCGTCGGGCAGCCCGCCCAGCGCCCGGCGGCAGGCGCTCTTCAGATCCTCTTGCGCCCGGTGGGCCAGCTCCCGCGCGGTCTCCGCGTCCGGCGGCCACATCATGTCGACGTAGTCGCCCTCGGGAGAGGTGTAGACGAGCACCGGGCGCAGTGCGGCATGGTGCTGCCGGGCCTCCTCCGCCGCCTTCCGCAGGGCTGTGAGGCTGCCGCGTGAACCGTCGACTCCTACGACGACGCGGCGTACGCACTGGTCCATCTTCATCGGTTCACATTCCTTCCTCCACGGATTTTCCGTTCCGGCTTTTTACGCTAGGCAGGGAATCCGGGCCGCCGTATCGGTCATCCGGCCGATCCATCGGAGGACCGGATTCCGCTGGTCGGCTACGGTCGCGATATGGCCGCTCGGGAACTGTGGCGCCAGGAGGGGCCGGGTCACCTGCGGCGCGCCCTGTGGGTCCTCGTGACCGGGTACGGCAGCTTCTGCGCGTTCCTCTACGGGCTCGGCAACCCCGTGGCCGCCCTCTACGCCGTCTTCGGCGCCCTGCCGCTGATCATGTTCTGCCGGATCCCGGGGCCGGCCCGCGAGCGCACCCGCACGCTGCTCGCCGCGCTGCCGGTGAGCTGGGCGCTCGTTACTGCAGGCACCCTGCTCGCCGTCCGCTCCTGGACGGCTGCCTGCGGCATGATCGTCGTCGGCTTCGCCGTCTCGTACTGCGAGGCGGGCGGCCCCCGCCCGGCCGGGCTCGGCATGGCCTTCCAGCTCTACTACGTGCTGCCCTGCTTCCCGCCCTACGCCCCGGACACCCTCGGTGACCGGCTGGGCGGGCTCACCGCGGGATACCTGCTCGCCGTGCTCGCCCAGCGGGTGCTGTGGCCCGAACCGCCGCCGGTCCCGTACCGCGTCATCCTCGCGGACGCCGAGGCCGCCGCCGCCCGCTACGCCGAAGCGGCCGCCCGGCGGCTGGACCACGGAACCGCGGACGGCGACGACGAGGCGGAGCTGCGCGAGCACCGCGCGGCGGCCCACCGGACCGGTGACGCGACCCGCCTGTCCCGGGTGCCGCCGACCGAGCGCCCCACCTCGCCCTCCGTGCGGGACCTGGCCCTCAACCACGCCCGTGCCGGACTCCGCCAGGTGCGCAACCAGCTCGACCGGCTGGCCGGTTCCGACGCGGTCGGCGAGCCGGACCCCGCCGCCGCGGCACTGCTGCGCCATGCGGCGGCGGCCCTGCACGCGGCGGCATGCGCCTTGCGCGAGGGCACGCCCGGGGAGAGGGCCGACGCCCTGCGCTCGGCCCTCTCCGGCTACGACGCTGTGCGTACCGAACAGGCGGCATGCGCCTCGCCCGCCCGACTGCGCCAGGACGCGGTCGCGCGGGCGGCGGCCGAGGGCAGTTGGCTGGTGGCCGAGGCCGCCCGGATCGCCCTCGGCGGCCGGCCTCTCGCAGCCGGTGCCACGGAGGAGGAACAGCAGCGCACGGCACGGCGGTTCCCGTACGCCGTGCTGTCCGCCCGCCGCCGCTGGTGGCACCGGCTGCGGCTGCACCTCACCTTCCGTTCCGTCCATCTGCAGAACGCGTTGCGGGTCGCCTTCGCCCTGGCCGCAGCGCGAATCGTGGCGGGCGAACTCGCCCTGGCGCACGGCTTCTGGGTGCTGCTGGCCACCCTCAGCCTGATGCGTACGTCCGCGGCCGACACCCGCAGCGCCCTGGTGCCCGCCTTCGCCGGCACCGTCGTCGGTGCTGCGCTCGCCGCCGTGGTGGTCCGGTCGATCGGCGACGTCCCCGCCTTCTACGCCGCCGTCCTGCCCGTCGTCATCCTGGCCGGCTTCGGTGTGGCGCCGCTGCTCGGACCCGCCTGGACCCAGGGGGCGTTCACGATGGTCTTCCTCCTGGTCTTCGCCCAGATCACCCCGCCCGACTGGCGTCTGTCCGCCATGCGGCTTCTCGACGTCGTGGTCGGCGGCTCGATCGGCGCCCTGGCCGGTCTGCTGGCCTGGCCCAAGGGCGGACGCGGCGAACTGCAGCGGGACATCGGGGACTTCCTCACCCGCGGAGCCGAAGGGTGCCGGACCGTCGCCCGCATGCTGTGCGACGGGCGCGACACTCCGGCGGACCCGCTCGCCCCGGCACGCCGCGCGATGCTCCTGGCCGAGGCCTCCTACGTGCAGTACCGGACCGAGCGCATCAGCCGCCGCACCGCCGACCCCTCGTGGGAGATTGCCATGGCGGCCGGCTACCACGTGGTGCGCGGCGGCGAGTTCCTTTTCAGTGGCCGCAAGGGCAGGCCCTGCGGCCCGTTGCCGCGTGAGGCGGCCGCCGAACTGACCGACCTGGCGAGCCGGGTGGCGACCGAGTGCCTCCACGCGGCCCGCGCCGTGGCCGACGCGGCTCCCGCCGCGGGGCCTGCGGAAGCGGACCCATACCCGGCCGCGGCTTCCGCGCCGCTGCGGCACGCGGCCGGAGAAGCCGCGCGGACGTCGACGTCCCAGGTGTTGCTGATCGCCGACGTCGAGGCGTGGCTCACGGGCGTGGCGCGGGATGCGCGGCGCGCGCTGTAGGGGCGGGGCAGGTGGTGCGTCCGCTGCGGGCCGTCCGTGGCTGGTCGCGCAGTTCCCCGCGCCCCTGACGGGGCGCCCCCGGTTGCGAAGGTCGCCGCCCGCCCGCACATACTGGGACATGGAGCAGGCCAAGGCTGAGTCTCCCGCGTCCGGCCGCTGGGCCATGCTGGCCGTGCTGTGCGCGAGCCTGCTGCTGGTGGCCATGGACGCCACGATCCTCAACGTGGCCCTGCCCTCGCTCATCCAAGACCTGCGGCCCGGCCCGCTCGCCCAGTTGTGGATCATCGACGTCTACGGGCTGGTGCTCGGCGGGCTCCTGGTCACCACCGGCGCGGTCGGCGACCGCTTCGGCCGCAAGCGGCTGTTCCTGGGCGGTTTCGTGCTCTTCGGTCTGGCCTCCGTCATGGCCGCCACGGCCCACAGCTCCTGGCAGCTGATCGCGGGGCGTGTGCTGCTGGGGCTGGGCGGTGCCATGGTCATGCCGTCGACGCTCTCGCTGATCCGGAACATCTTCACCGACGACCGGGAACGCACGCTCGCCATCGGCGTGTGGGCGGCCGTCGCCGGGGCCGGGGCCTGTGTGGGGCCGCTGGTCGGCGGGGTGCTCGTCGAGCGCTTCGGCTGGGCGTCGGCGTTCTGGGTCAACGTGCCGGTCGTCGTCGTCACCGTCGCGGCGGGCAGCCGGCTGCTGCCGGAGTTCCGGGCCCCGCAGGTCGGCGGTCTGGACTGGGCGGGGGCGGCGCTCTCCGTCGTCGGCATCGTCTGCCTGGCCTGGGGCATCAAGCACGTCGCCAAGGGCGGTACCGGGCCCGTGGATCTGGGCATGCTCGTCGTCGGCGTGCTGCTGATCGCCGTGTTCGCCCGGCGCCAACTCGGCCTGGCGGACCCGCTGCTGGACGTGCGGCTCTTCCGTAACGGCCCGTTCCTGGCGGCCGCGCTGGCCACCCTGCTGGCGATGCTCGCCATCGGCGCCGCGCTGTTCCTGATCTCTCTGTGGCTGCAGTACGTCCACGGCTATTCGCCCTCGCAGGCCGGTCTGCGCACCGTGCCGTCCGCGCTCGCCATGCTGGCGGGATCGCTGTCCACGCCCTGGCTGATGCACCGCATCGGGGTGCGCTTCGTGCTGGCCGTCGGGCTCGGGGCCCTGGCGGCGGGGTTCCTCGTGCTCGCCCTCGCGCCCGAGCCGACGAGCTATGCGGTCGTCGCCGTCGTCCTCGCGGCTCTGGGCCTCGGCGACGGGCTGGCGATCACCGCTTCGGCGTCGGTGCTGGTCTCGTCCGTCCCGCCCGAACGCGCCGGTCAGGCCGGGGCGGTGTCCGAGACCGCCTACGAACTCGGTGTCGCCCTCGGGGTCGCGCTGCTCGGCAGCATCCACGGTGCCGTCTTCAGCAGCAGGATGACCGGACTGCCCGTCGGCGGGTCCGCGGCGCGGACCGCGCGCGGTTCGGTCGGCGGCGCGGCCGAGGTCGCCCGGGAGGCGGGCGGCGTGACGGGCCGGCGCGTGCTCGCCGTTGCGCGCGAGGCCTTCGACCACGCGCTGACCACGACGGCGTACGTGTCCGCGGCGATCGTGGTCGCCGTGGCCGTGCTGGCGGTGCTGCTGGTGCCGCGGGGGTTCCGGGCTACGGGCGGGCATTGAGCGGGGCGCCCCGAAGGGGCGCGGGGAACTGCGCGACCATCCCCCAGCTACCGCTGGGAGGTGCCCCCAGACGCGCCCGCAGTTGCGGTTGTCGGGGCTTCGCCCCGGACCCCTGGGGTGGTGCGTCGGCTGCGGGCCGGTGGGGGCTGGTCACGCAGTTCCCCGCGCCCCTTCGGGGCGCCTGGTCGCGCCCACGCGGCGGAGCCGCTGGGGGTACCTCCCAGCGGTAGCTGGGGGAGAAAACAGTCCCGCGCCCCTGACGGGGCGCCCGCTCGTCGCCCGGGCGTTGCGTCAGGACGGGTCGATCTCCAGCTCCACCCCGGCGAAGGCCTGCCGGAGGCCGTCGGGCGTCAGGCAGTCCGTCGGCAGCGTGCCCGGCAGCGTCTGGACGCTGCGCACGGCCCGGTGTCCCTTGCCCCGGCCCTCGACGACCGTGCCCAGGAGCTGAAGGGTGTGGGCGCCCAGCGCCCGGGTGCCGACGGAGGAGGTGTAGACGATCACCGACTCCCCGCCGTCCGCGTAGTACACGGTCTCCCGCCCGCCGGCAGTGACGAGCGCGAGGCAGCTCGCCCCGGGGGAGATGCCCTCGATGGTGCCCGTGGCGCTCACCACGTGCCCGGGACGGTCCGTGCAGGTGTAGGTGGGGTGCGCCTCGATCCCGACGTCCCGGGGCTCGACTGTCAGCCCCGGGCTGTAGGACGTGCTCTCCTGGCCCGAGCAGGACAGCGGAGCGTGCGCGTGCGCCTGCGCGGCCGGGGCCCACCCCAGGGACGCGGCGGCCAGCGCCATCGCGCACAGGGAGACCCGGACACCGTACCTACCGAACATGCCCACCTCTTCGGTGACTTGGGGGATTGCGGGAACGGTTCCTTCCTACCCGGCGGAGCTTGCGATTCCGCCCCTTCCGCCCCCTCCGCGCCGAGCACCCGCAGCACGCCGGCCCGCGCACGCCCCCCGTGCGCCCCAACTCCCCCTCAGCAGCCCAGAAACGGCAGCCCGCCGCCGCCCCGCACCGCCGCCTGCACCGCCAGCAGCACCCCCGCCGTCCCGGTCGCCAAGTCCATGGACAGCCGCAGCAGTCCGTCCATCGCGAACGCCAGCTCGCCCTCGTAGGGCACGGCATGCACGCCCAGCCCCCGCAGCTGCACGTCCCGCAGCTCCTGCGGACCATCCAGGTGTGCCAGGGCGTACAGCAGCCCGGCGTGCCCCGTGAACAGGCCCGGCGACAGCAGCAGTTCCGTCCCCAGCCCGTCGCGGATGCGGTCGCGCAGCCGCGCGAAGTGGGGGTCGGGGCGTTGTCGCAGGAACTCCTGGAGGACGACGCCGATCCCCGCACTGCCCGCGCCGAGCCCCGAGACCCAGCGCTGCCCGTCCTTGACCTGGACGTACCGCCCGCGCGGCGCGCCGCAGCGCGCGATGTCCCGGGCCAGGGCGGTCTCCGCGCAGCGCAACCAGCGCTCCTCGCCCGTCCCCGCGAAGAGCCGCACGAACAGCAGGGCCGGGCCCGACCACCCGCGCATGAGCCCGGGGGCGGCGACGTCGTGACCGCCCCCGCCCCCGTCCCCGTCTCCGTCGAGGGAGCGTGCGACGCGGTCGCCCAGCCGGACGGCGGTCTCCGCGTCGCCGGCGTGCAGGAAGGCCAGCGCGATCCCGGCCAGGCCGCCGAACAGGCCCGTCCCGCAGCCCCGCAGGTCGAAGGCGGCCAGCCGCTCCAGCACCGCCCGCGCATCCTGCACCCGGCCCGACTCGCCCAGGACGTGGGCCACTCCGGCGAGCCCGTCGTAGAGCCCGGGCCGCGGCCACTGCGCGCGCTCGGCCGCCCGCACCAGCCAGTCGGCGTGCCCCGCGAACTCCGGGCGCGTGCTGTACCCGGTGACGTGCAGGGCGTGCAGCACCCCGGCCGCGCCGTAGGCCAGGCCCGTCTCCTGGCCGTCGAACTGCCGGACGTCGCCGGGGAAGAGCCGGTCCTCCCGCTCCGGGGTGGCGCTGCGCAGGACCGCCTCGCACAGCGAGTCCAGCACCGGGCCCCACAGCGCCTCCTCCCGGCCGCCCGGGGGCCAGGCCACGGCGGGCTCGACGGTCGCGCCCGGGGGCGGGGCCAGTTCCTCGCGCAGCCGCGCGGCGAACGCCGGCGGCACCGGGAAGCGCTCCTCGACCAGCCGGATCAACTGCCCCGGCTTGCGCGGGTCGAAGCGCATCAGCTCCGTCAGCGGACAGAAGACCGCGAGGCGCAGGCAGGCCAGCCCGTACGCGTCGACCGCGGTGCCCGAACGCGCCCACGGGGCGACGAAACCCGGCGTCCCCATGGCCGGCGCGACGTCCTCGCCGACGCCGAAGGCCGCCTCGAAGTCGACGAGGCACACACTGCCGTCCGGGCGGACCAGCACATTGCCCGGCTGGAGGTCACCGAAGACGACGCCGCGCGCGTGCAGCGCCGCCACCGCCGCCCCGATCCGGTCGAGGACGCCGCGGGCCCACGCGGCGTAGGCGGCCCGTTCGGCGGGGTCGTGGTCGGGGCGGAAGAGCGGATGCCGCCGGGCGACCGCCTCCAGCAGCGGCTCGCCCTCGACGAACTCCACGGCCAGGAAGTGGTGTTCCCAGTGGACCGTGCGTCCCAGGACCCGCGGCACGCAGTCCAGCCCGGCCAGCCGCTGCAGCACGGCGTGTTCGCGGCCCAGCCGGGCCACCGCGTCCCCGCCCCGGTCGTCGACGGCGGTGTACGGGCGGGCCTCCCGGAGCACCACCGCGCGTCCGGTGCCCGGGTCGACGGCGCGGTAGACACCGCCGCTGTTGGAGAAACGCAGCGCCTTCTCCACCCGGTACGGGAGCCGGGTGCCCGGCCCGCGGCGGGAGGCCCGGATCCGGTCCGCGACGAACGGCGGCACCCCCGCCCACGGCGGCACCCGGAAGGAGGCCCCGCGCACGTCCGGCACCGGTTCGCCGTCCGGGCGCACCACGGCGGGCACGTAGTCGCCGTCGC
Organism: Streptoverticillium reticulum; assembly: GCF_047456005.1. Lineage (NCBI taxonomy): Bacteria > Bacillati > Actinomycetota > Actinomycetes > Kitasatosporales > Streptomycetaceae > Streptomyces > Streptoverticillium reticulum. Next base: position 7,346,512 of record NZ_CP179755.1, read on the forward strand.
GGGAGAAGCAGAAGCGCGGGGCGAAGCCCCCGTAGCGCACGTACAACGGGCCCTCGTGCCAGCGCAGATCGCTGAGGATGTACGGGCCCTTGACGCCCCGTAAGAGCGAGGACAGCTCCCGCAGCGTGCGCTCCAGCAGCTCCTCGCAGCGCGGGTAGATCGTGATCAGCTTGCCGCCGGCCGAGCGCGGTGCCCGTTTGCTGTTGACCAGCGCCAACAGGGTGCTGCTGCGCAGGAACTTGAAGCCGATGCCGCGCTCGACGCAGTACTCCCACACCGCGTCGACCACGCGCGGGGCCTCCTCGGCCGTCGCCGACGCGTGGATCTTCCAGCCCTGCGGGGGCAGCCGGGCGCCCGTGTGCTGGAGGGAGACCCAGCCTCCGCGCTCGGCCCGGCGCCAGCCGGGGGGCGCGGGACGGTCGGCCCGTGCGAAGCGGGTGGTCGCGTCTTCGACGCGGTCGGGGGAGTCGGCGAAGAGGGGGTCGGCGGCCAGGTGGCCTTGGGCGAGCATGGCGGTCCTCCTCCGGGATCTGCGCCCCGTCAGGGGCGCGGGGAACTGCGCGGGCAACCGCGACGCGCCTGCAGTCGAGGTTCTCGGGGCTTCGCCCCGGACCCCTGGGGTGGTGCGTCGGCTGCGGGCAGGTGGGGGCTGGTCGCGCAGTTCCCCGCGCCCCTGACGGGGCGCCCACGCGGCGGAGCCGCTGGGGGTACCTCCTGGGGGCACCCCCAGCGGTAGCTGGGGGAGGTAGCTGGGGGAGTCAACAGCCCCGCGCCCCTGACGGGGCGCTACGCGCCGGCCGTCCCCGTGGGGCGATGAACGGACGGCCGGCGCGCCTCCCCTGGGGCCGGCCGTCAGACCTGCCCGAGGGTGCTCTGGTAACTGTTGCTACACGGCCACAGGGCGGGGGTCTCCTCCTCCATCTCCTGCAGCTCCAGGATTTCCGACATGCCGTTCACCTCCCTCCGGCGCCGCGCGGGTGACGGACCGCGGATCGAGGAAGGGAAGGACGGGGCCGGTCCTCTCGAACGCGGAGCTCAGTGCGAGCAGCACGCCCGCGGAACCGGTCGCCAGGTCCGCGGACAGCCGCAGCGCACGGAAGCCCGGGAACGCGAGGTGCCCGCGGTAGGACTGGGCGTGCCAGGACAGCAGACGGATCTGCCGCAGCAGGGCCGGCCGGTCCGCGGGCTCGTCCAGCGCGGCCAGCACGGCCACCGAGCCGGAACGCCCGCGCAGCAGGCCTGCGTTGCGCACGTACACCGCGTCGCAGGTCCGGCGGATACGGGCCAGCAGCTCGGCCCGCTGCCCGTCGGGGCGGTGCCGCAGCAGGTCGCGCAGGACGAACGCGAGCCCGGTGCTGCCCCCGTGCAGATACGGAAGGTGGGCGGAGCCGTCGAAGAGCGCCACGTGCCCGTCGGGCAGCGTCCGCAGCCTGCCCAGGTCGAGTCGCAGTGCCCGGTCGGCCAGGTCGAGGAAGCGCCGCTCCCCGCACTCCTCGTACAGGCGCAGGAAGAACAGGGCGATCCCGGTCGCGCCGTGCAGCAGCCCGTACGGTGCGGGCCGGCCAGGCCTGCCGGGCAGCGGTCCTTCCTCGACGGCCTCCGCGAGGTCGGCAGCCATGCGCAGGGCCGCGTCGTGCAGTGCGGTGTCGCCGGTGGCCGCGGCGAAGTGCAGCAGGGTCAGGGCGATGCCGGCCCGGCCGCCCGCCAGGTCGAAGGTGAACGCCCGCTCGTCCAGGGCCAGACAGCGGTCCAGGACGTCGAGGGCGGCCTCGCGCCGGCCCAGCAGGTCGAGCGTGAACGCGGCGCCGTGCAGCCCGTCGTAGAGCCCCGGCCGGGGTCTGCGGTCCCGGGTGGCGGCGGCCGCCAGCCAGGCGGTGTACGGCTCGGGGACGTCCGCGCCCGCGCGGTGCAGCGCGTACAGCACCCCGGCCGCGCCGTAGCCGAGGGGGTAACCCCCGATGAGCGTGCGCCCGTTGGGCGTGCCGGGGAAGAGCCGGTCGGCGCGGTCGGGCGTGGCGCAGGCGTGGATGCCGTGCACGAGCGCGCCCCGGATCGCGGGCCAGTCCGGTGGCTCCGCCGCGAGCAGGGCGCCCGCCCGGTCCTGTTCCGCGGGCCGGCCGTCGGGCCACAGCCCCTGCACCAGCGCGGAGCCGAAGCCCGGGGGCACCGGGTAGTACCGGGCGACGGCCGCGACGAGGGTGTGCAGCTTGGCGGGGTCGCGCCAGGGGACCGGCAGGAACAGCCACAGCCGCAGGCAGTCGAGCAGGTGGCGCACGGCCTCCGCCCCGCGGCAGCCGGGCGGCACGCTGAAGCCCGGCTCGCCCGGCGCCGCCGGGCGGGTGTCGTGCAGTCCGGTCGCCGAGGCGAAGCCGACGAGCGCGACCCGGCCGTCGGGCCGCAGCACCACGTTCTTCGGCGGCAGTTCGCCCAGCCGCAGGCCCCGCTCCTGCACGGCGGTCAGCGCGCGGCCGATCCGCTCCAGTACGCCCAGCGCCCAGGTGGTGTAGGGCTCGGCCTCCCGGGCGGCGCGCTCGGCGGAGGTCAGCGGGAAGGCGAGCGAGGCGGCCTGCAGCAGGGTGCGGCCCTCGATGAACTCCTCGGCCAGGAAGTGGTGTTCGGCGTACGTGCGTTGTTCCACGAGCCGCGGTACGCACTCCAGCCCCACGAGCCGCTCCAGTGCCGAGCGCTGCCGGCCGAGCCGGGTGACGGAGTCCTCGCCGCGCAGGTCGAGCCCGGCGTGCGGCCGGGCCTCGCGGAGCAGCACCGTGGCGCCGGTGCGCAGGTCCACCGCGCGGTAGGTGCCGCCGCCGTTGCCGAGGCCGAGGGCGCGCTCGACCCGGTAGGGGAACTCGCCCGCGGGGGCGGCGTGCAGGGCCTCCAGGTCGGGGCGCAGCACCGCGGGCAGCTCCAGCCAGTCGGGCGGGGAGAACACCGGGCGGCGCGGCTCGGGGACGAGCGTGCCGTCGGGGGTGAGCAGGGCGGGCCCCCACTCGCCCTCCCCGTCCGGGCACATCCGCCCGTCCCGGGACCCGTAGCGCACGTACATCGGGCCCGCGCCGTGCCGCAGCCCGCCCAGCACGTACGGCCCGGTCAACCCGTCGAGCAGGGAGCCGAGTTCGGTGAGGGTGCGGCTCAGCTCCTCCTCGCCGTCGACGTGGACGGTGATGAGTCTGCCGCCGGTGAGCCGGTCGGCCCGGTCGCCGTTGAGCTCACGGGCGGCGGCCCGGCTGCGGACGAAGTCGAACGGGATCCTGCGCTCGACGCAGTGGCCCCAGACGATCTCGACGGCCCGGACCACCTCGGGCAGGGTGACGGACACATGGATCTGCCAGCCCTGTCCGGGGGCCGTCTCCCCGCCGGGCCGCAGGGTGACCCACCAGCCCGACTCTCCGCGGGTCCAGCCCTCGGGGGCGAGCCGCCGCGCCGCGGCCAGCCGTTCGCCCGCGTCCGGGTAGTGCTCGGGACGGTCGTAGAAGACCGGGTCGGCGAGGCAGAAGCGGTCGTAGTCCTTGAACGTCAACACGGCACGTCCTCCTCGGGGCGAGGACTCGATGGGTCACAGCGCCAGCGCGCTGAATTCCGGGGGGTTCGTCCGGACCGAGCGGCGGTCGATCCGCGAGCGCACCTCCGGGGAGCCGAAGTGGTAGTCCATCCGCCGCACCGCCTCCGCCCAGTCCTGCATGGTGCGCACCGCGGAGAGCGTCTCGATGACGAAGGGGTCGTTCAGCCGCGAAATGCCGCGCTGCCAGAGTTCCATCGGGGATTCCTCGAGCAGGTTTCCCACCGTTCCCTCGTAGACCGGCAGGGCCCGCACTTCTCCGTCGGGTTCGACCTGCATCACCCGTGCGTCGACGCCGCTGGCGAACCGGTCGGGGCGCATGACGAGATTGCTGTTGTCGGTGGTGAAGACGCGCACCGATTCCGGGGCGAGGGCCTGGAGCCGGGCGAGCCGTTCCTCACTCGTCAATTGCGCGACCTGTTCGTCGTCGAGAAGTTCGAAATGGCCGAACTCGGGGCGGCTGGCCAGCCCTTCGGGAACCGCCGCGTTGAAGGTGACGCTGCGCAGTTCGGGGTACCGGGGGGCGATGGCCGTGCAGAATTCCTCCAGCTGCGGGAAATTGCTGCGGACCACGACGCAGTCGATGCCGAACCACAGCGGACTGCGCCGGCGCCGGCGCCGCTCGCGCGCCGCGGCGTCGAGCAGGGTCAGGGCGCTCAGGGCCCGGTCGAAGGAGCCGCGCCGGCCCCTGATCCGGTCGTGGATCTGCGCGGTGGCCCCGTCGAGGCTCACGATGACCTCGTCGAAGACCTTGGCGAGCTCCGTGGCCATCCACGGTTCCATGATCCAGCCGCTGGTGTAGACGGCCGTCTTGATCCCGGCCCGGGAGAGCCGGCCGGCCACGTCGAAGATGCCCTTGACGACGAGGGGTTCGCCGCCGGACAGGGCGACCACGCGGGGGTTGAGCGTGATCAGGGCATCGGCGACCCGCAGCATGTCCTCATGGCCCAGTTGCCGGGGAGCCCGGCGTCCGGACTCCGAATAGCAGTGCGAGCACCGCAGTGGACAGGCGTAGGTGGTGTCCCAGACGACCACCTCGGGACCGGACGACTCGAGCATGGTTCCCCTTCGGATTTTCAACGCTGAACAGTTCGTGCAGAGTTCGTGGTGTCGTACGCCAGAACGACCTGCCGTCACCTGCCCGCCATATCGGGGACTTTTCCACGGCGGACATACCGAGTCTGCCGCGACCGCGGCGTGCAGGGGGACCCTGGAACCCTCCGATCCCACTGGGGGTTTTCCGCCATACCCACTTGCGGGGCAGCTTCTGGACCAAGGTCACCAACACCTTGATAATGGCGCGAGTGAGGGGTACCGGCCGGTCCATGCGCATTGCCGCGATCTCCGGCGGGCTGTGCCTCCTGTGGGCCGTCGCGGCCGGGGCGATACTGCTGCGGAACAACACCGTGACGCTGCCCTGGATCCTGGGCTCCGTCCTGCCGTGCTACTGCGCGGGCCTGTTCGCCTGGTGGCACGCCCCCGCCAGCCCGGTCGCGCGCCGGCTGCTGCTCGTCGGCACCGCGCTCGCGTCGAGCATCGCCATCCGCTACACCGCCGCCCTGCTGACCACCCGGTGCGGCTGGGACCTGACCGCGCCCGAGAACGGCCTTCCCTCGCCGGAGGCTTCGGCCGTCCTGCTGCCGACCGAGGTCAACAACCTGACCTTCAGCATCCTCGTCGTACGTCTGCTCGCCCTCCTGCCCGACGGCCGCTACCGCTTCCGCCACGAACGCGCCGTCCTGGGCGCGCTGTGGGGGCTGCTCACCCTGCCGCTCGTCCTGCCGCTCGCCGGGGTGCCGACGCGCATCGTCGAACTCGCCGTCTTCTACCACCCCGAGGCCTGGCTGCCCGGACTCGGCGCCGCCCTGTTCGTCGTCCGCTGCCTGCGCGCCCGCGCGGCCGGGCAGGAGGACGTCGCGCGGCTGCTGCCGCTCGCCGCCGTGGCCGCCGTCCTCTTCCTGGGCCGCGGCAGCTGCCGCCTCTTCCGCACCTGGCACGGCGAGACCGGCATCCTCTACCTCATCGGCTCGCTTCTCGGCGCCCTGCCGTACGTGCTCATCTCGCTGTCCGTCGTCTACGCGGCCTTCCGCTACCGCTTCCTCGGCGTGGACATCGTCATCCGCCGCGAAGTCGTCTACGGCACGCTGTGGCTGATCATCAGCGCCTGGTACCTGGGCATGGCGATGACGCTCGGGCTGACGGCCGGCCAGTACTTCCCGATCGGCCTGTCCGTCCTCGTCGCCGTCACGGCGACGGCCCTGTTCCAGCCGGTACGCGCCCGGCTGAACCAGCTCGCCGAACGCCGCGTCTTCGGCAAGCGGCTCAGCAGCTTCGAACTGCTCGTCCGGTTCGGCACCGCGCTCGAACACGCCTATGACCTCGACCTGCTGGCCCCGCAGCTGGCCGCGGGCCTCCAGGAGGGCCTCGGCCTGCAGTGGGTGCGCATCCGGCTGGGCGGCGAGGGACTGCCCGCGCACCTGGGCGCCGCGGGCGAGGAGGCGGACGGAACCTCCAGGACGACCCTGCCCCTGTGGTACGGGCACGAGATCCTCGGCCTCGTCGAGTACGGGCCCAAGACGGAGGGCCGGTTCACGCCCGAGGACCACGACGTGGTCGAGACCCTGGCCCGGCAGGCCGCGCTGGCCGTCCACAACGTCTACCTCGCCGCCGAACTGTCCGCGCGCGTCGAGGAGGTGCAGCGCCAGGCGGGCGAGCTCGACGCCTCGCGCGCCCGCATCGTGCACGCCCAGGACGGTGAACGGCGGCGCATCGAGCGCCGGTTGCACGACGGCATCCAGCAGGACCTGGTGGCCCTGGTCGCCAAGCTGCGGCTCGCCCGCAACCGGCTCGCCCGCGGGGGCGACATCGACATGGTGCTGGCCGAGGTCCAGGACGACGCGTACCGCGTCATCGACGAACTGCGCGAGGTCGCCCACGGCATCCACCCGCCGGTCCTCACCGACCAGGGCCTGGTGGCCGCCGTCACCTCACGCGCCCGCCGGATGCCGATCCCGGTCACCGTGCACGTCGAGGACTCGCTGGACCGGGTGCGCTTCGCGCTCGACGTCGAGGAGTCGGCGTTCTACCTGGTCTCGGAGGCGCTGACCAACGTGCTCAAACACGCCGACGCCACGCACGCGACCATCCGCATAACGCGGGCCGGGGGCTGGCTGGTGGTGGAGGTCACCGACGACGGCGTCGGCTTCAGCGGCGACCCCGCCGCCGGGTCGGGACTGACCGGGATGCGGGACAGGATCGAGGCGGTCGGCGGCGATCTGCTGATCACCAGCCGGACCGGGGGCGGCACCGTGATCCGCTCCCGGCTGGCGGACCGGGTGCGGGAGGACAGTGGTGACCGAAGTGGCTGAGGAGGCGATGCGGGTCGTCATCGCCGAGGACCACTACCTGGTGCGCGAGGGCACGCGACGGCTGCTCGAGGACACCGGGCACGTGGCCGTGGTGTCGGCCGTCGGCGACGCCGACGAACTCCTCGACGCCGTCGACCGGTTGCGCCCGGAGGCGGTGATCGCGGACATCAGGATGCCGCCGAGCCACCACACCGAGGGCATCGCGGCGGCCCACGCGATCCGGGCCGCGCATCCCGGCATCGGAGTCGTGATGCTCTCGCAGCACGCCGACGAGAACTACGCGTTCGACCTCTTCCAGCGGGGGACGGACGGCCTGGCGTACCTGCTGAAGGAACGGATCGGAGAGCTGGACGAGTTGCTCCGGGCACTCCGGGAGGTGGCGGCGGGCCGTTCCGTGGTCGACCCCCGGATCGTCGAGGTCCTGATGGGCAGCCACACGCGCGCGGCCGATGCACCGCTGGCGGCGCTGACGCGCCGGGAGCTGGACGTGCTGCGGCACATGGCGGAGGGGAAGACGAACCGGGCGATCGCGAAGGCGCTGACGCTGTCGGAGTCGACGATCGAGAAGCACGTCAACTCGACCTTCTCCAAACTGGGCTTGGCGGAGGAGAGCCAGCTGCACCGCCGGGTGAGCGCGGTTCTGGCCTATTTGCGGCATGCGCCGCGGGGGGTGGGGTAGGCAGTGGTCGCGGGCTGGCGACTGCCGAAAAGTCAGTAGGGTGCGCCGGGTGAAGAGTGAACAGCGCTCAGCCGAACATGGAGTACCGGATGTCGTTCGACCGGCGGTCGGGCACGTAGACGACCGAGCCCCAGCTGGCGCCGCACAGACGCAGTAGGTAGTCGGTCAGCTCCTTGTTTGTGAAGTCGCTTCCGCCACCGATGTTGTAGATCTCGCCCGGGGTGCCGCCACGTAGGACGAGCTCGATGCCGGCGCAGTTGTCCTCGACATGCAGCCAGTTCCGCACGTGCTGGCCTTCGCCGTGGAGGGTGAAGCTCCTCAGCCGGGAGGGGACACCTCAGGCCTTGCTCGTTTCGCTGCGGATTGGGAAGCGCGACTGTCGGGCCAGGCGGGGGCGCTGGCACCGGATGTCTCTGTGTGATGGCCGGTCGCGAAGGCTTTCCGACCCACGCCGAAGGCGCCACGGGGGCAGACGTCCCCTGCTCCACCTGTCCGTTGCATACCCATCTGCTGTTCCAGGCCCCGGCGCCCTGCTTGCTGGCTACGCTGACCGCGAGGCTCCCGTCGTCGGAGGCTTCCCGCGGAGTACGTCCACGCCATGTCCGCCTCGCCGACACCTACACCACGGCCATCGCCAAAGTCGCCGACCACCACAAGGACTTGCTGTGACTTCCTCGACCGTCACCCCCGCCCTCCTGGACGACCTCTCCCGCGTCGCCGATCGCGACGGCATCGAGAAGACCGTCGTCGGCGCCGTCATCGCCGGCCCGAGCGGCCGTGTGCTCCTGCTGCACCGGCTGGCCGACGACTACTTCGGTGGCCTGTGGGAGCTGCCTTCCGGTGGCGTCGACCCTGGTGAGAACCTCATCGGAGCCCTGCAGCGCGAGGTTGCCGAAGAGACTGGCCTGACCGTCGCGGCCGTTACCGACTACCTCGGCCACTTCGACTACCGCTCCGGCAGCGGCCGAAAGACCCGGCAGCATAACTTCGCCGCCACCGTCACCAGCACTGAGCAGGTGGTGAAGCTCACCGAGCACGATGCCCATCTGTGGGCCGACACCACCGGGCAAACCCAGGTCTCCAACGCTGTTCAAGCCGTCCTGAGCGCCTGGCGCGAGCGAGAGGCCTGAGCGTTTGCAACCGCGGCCGGGCCCCGTTCTGCAACCGCCTCTGGGCACCTGCCGATCGGAGCCCGGTCCGCCACGACCCCCACTCCGGGAGACACCCGTGTTCGCAATGCGTCCGGCCACCGCCGCCGACGTCCCGGCCGTGGAAAGCATGATCCTTGCCCGTTCGGCATGGCTGGAGGAACGCGAGTTGCCGAGTTGGCGCGACAGCGCAGCCGAACTCGCGCGGCAGGCGGAGAACCCCGACGGAGACGTGTGGGTCCTTGTCGAGGACGGCGGGAGGGGCATCGGGTGCACCACCGTGCAGGAGCACACCCCGCCGTGGGGCTGGACCGAGGAGGAACTGAGCGAGTCGGCGCACTACCTGTACTCCTCGGTCACCGATCCGGCATGTCAGGAGACGAAGCCAGGAACGGCCATGACGCTGTGGGCGGTGGACCGGGCCGCGCAGGAGGGGAAGGCATGGGTGCGTCGGGGATGTCACTTCCCCGGGCTGGTCGCGTACTACAAGACGCAGGGGTTCGTCCTGCTGCACGAGGTGCGGCGTACGCACAACATGGTCTATCTGATGGGACGCCGGGCCGAAAGGGTCGTCGACCTGAGGGAGAGGTTTCGGGCGTTGCACAGCTCTTGAGCCTGGCGCACCGGTCGTGCGTAGCACGGCCTACAACTGCAGGTCGCGCCGGTACCAAGTGCCCGGCCTGCCGCCGAGATCGGCCGGGTCGGCCGGGCCGATAGGGACGAACCCGGCCTTGGCCAGCACCCTCCGGGATGCGGCATTGTCGTGCGAGGTGGCCGCCCGCAGCGTGTGCAGTCCGTGCCGTGCCGCCGCCAACCGGCACAGCTCCCGGACGGACGCGGTCGCCACGCCGCGGCCGGCGACGTGCTGCGCGACCCGGTAGCCGAGTTCGGCAGTGCCGTCCTGGATGTCGTACAGGTTGAACCGGCCCAGAACCGAGCCGTCCTCGGCGACGAGTACGTAGAAGGCACCGACGCCGGCCTCTTGGTCGGCCAGCAAGACCCCGAGCCGTTCGGTGAACCGGTCGAAGAACTCGTCCCCGCGGTCGGAGATCGAGGCAGCGAACCAGGCGCGGTTCGCCAGCTCGAAGGCCAGGACCGCCGGGGCATGGCCGGCATGCAACTGCTCCAGCTCGGGCACCGCCGATCCGCCGGGCACGCCCTAACGCACGTCCTCCCACGTCACCACCGGACTCCCCGCCCGCAGCGCATAGTCCATCGCCGCGTCCCGCACCGGCCACTTCAGCCGCAGCCAGCACGGGATCGTCGCCGGAATGCCGTCGTCCCCGGCAAGATGCCAGAACGTGTTCGAGTCCTGCCGCGCGAAGTACGGGCAGAAGAACGAGACGACCAGCGTCACCCGCCGCCCCCGCGTCACGGGCGTCACCGCGTGGAAGATCCGGCTCCCGTGCAGGAACAGGGTCGCGCCCCGGTCCCCGCAGTCCGCCTCCCGGATTCTGGGGTCGCCCTCCCGCGCGCCGTCGAACTCGTCCGTGCGGCCGCGGAAGTAGCTGAAGCGGCCGCCCTCGTAGTCCTCGTAGCCGTTCAGCTGGATCGTGAAGACGTAGTCCATGCCGTCGCGGTGCCACCGCACGATGTCGGGACGGGCGCCGGGGCCCCGGCCCTCGAAGTAGTTGATCTGGGCGGTCGGGATGCGCAGCGGGTGGGGGATCAGCGGGACGCCCACCAGGCGGGAGCACGTCAGCAGGAACGTCCGGTCGCGGATCATGTTGTTGATGAACGCCGACATCAGGTCGGCGCTGCGCACCCGGCGCGTGGCGATGAACCGGCTGGCGCCCGCGGCGCCCTCCAGCCGGTCGCACACCTCGGTGAGGCAGGAGAGGCCCTCCGGCGTCAGGATCCGTACGGGGCCGACGAGCGCGGTGTCGTCCAGCCGGCCCTGGCCGCGGCCGAGTTCGTGGGACGCGTAGCCGAACTCCTGGAGCCGCACCCGCGGTCCCCGGAGGTCCGTGGCCACGAACTCGCTGCGCCAGCGCGGTTCGCCCGGCAGCTCCGGTGCCCGCCGCGGCGGCCTCGCGCGCACCGCGTGGAGGACCTGGTCGAATCCGGTGGCCGTTCTCGGAAGGTTGAGCGCGCTGCTTCTGCCGCTTCTCGCCCGGGTCGTCGCCATGGGGGCAGTATGCGACCGGCTTGTGGGGCGCAGACAAGACCCATTCCTCGCCCAACTGGCCGAGCTGCTCGGCAACTTCCTGGCCCGCAAGGTGCTCAGTGGACAGCGATGACCTGATGGGTCAGAAGGGGTTCTCCTCCTCGAAGTACGGGCCGCCCGGCCAGACGTACGGGACCCGGGTGAGGGCCTCCGACGCCTCCCACAGGGCCCGTGCCCGGGCGGTGTCCCCGACGGCTGTGGGGAGTTCCACGGGTCCGGGGGCGCCGCGGGCCTCGAAGCGCCCGGTGGGTCCGTAGAAACCGCCCGGCGCGATGCCGGGCGCGGTGCCCGCGTAGAGGGAGGCCAGCGCGGCCGCCTCGACGGGCTGTCCGACGAACCGTTCCAGCGCGACCTCCGCCAGGCGCTGCACGGGCCGGGACAGGTGCCGCTGCAGTCCCGTCAGGCTGGAGCCCGGGTGCACGGCCACGCTGACCGGCCCGGCGCCCGCGGCGTCGGCGCGGCGCTGGAGCTCCAGCGCGAACAGCACGTTGGCGAGCTTGGACTTGGCGTACGCGGCCATCGGCCGGTAGTGCCGGGTGCTCTGGAAGTCGCTCGGATCGGCCATCGGGCTGCGGGCGATGGCCGCGCTGACGGTGACGACGCGGGCGCCCGGCGCCCGCAGCAGCAGCGGCAGCAGGTGACCGGTGAGGGCGAAGTGGCCCAGGTGGTTGACGCCGACGGTGAGTTCGAAGCCGTCCACGGTGGTGCGCCGTTCCGGCACGGCCATCACGCCGGCGTTGTTGACCAGCAGGTTCACCGGCCGGCCGGCCCGGCCCAGCAGTTCGGAGAAGGCCTCCACGGAGGACAGGTCCGCCAGGTCGAGCCGTTCGGGACGCACCCGCGCCCCCGGCACCTCGGCGGCCGCGCGCCGGGCGGCCTCCCGGACCCTGCCCTCGTCCCGGCCCGCCATGACGACCTCGGCGCCCGCCCGGGCCAGCTCCCGCGCGGTGACGTAGCCGATGCCGCGGTTGGCGCCGGTCACGACGGCCAGCCGGCCCTCCTGGCTCGGCATGTCCTGGGTGGTCCAGCTGTGCATCTGACTCCTCGGCGGCCGGTCGGCGGACCCGGGCGACCGTATTGTGCGCTGCCGGGGCGCCCGTCACCGTGCAGGCGCGCCCGCCGCGACCTGCTCGGCGACCTGCCCGGCGACGTGCCGGGCCTGCCGGGCCACGTTGCGCAGGTGGTTCGAGAACGGGATGCGGACGTGTGTGCCCACCCCCGCCAGCCACACGCGCTCGGGCTGCGCCTGCGGGTGCCGCCGGACCCGCAGGTCGGCCTCCAGCCGGCCGAGTACCCCGCCGCCGGGCTGCGGCCCGGACAGGTGCAGTGCGCTGCGGTCCTGGTCCCAGTGCAGGGCGGGCAGCTCGAAGCCGGTGGCGTTGACGACGTGCTCGAAGCGCTCCGGTCTCCCGTCCGGCCACCGCACCTGCCAGGCACCGTCGTGGAACGCGACGGCCGCGGGATAGGCCGGGGCGATGTGCAGGGCGCCCGCGTCGAACCGGGCCAGCAGGCGATGGGCGTTGACGACCGTCATCGCCGTGGCATAGCGACCGGTGAAGGGGGCGAAGTGCGCCAGCAGGGCCCGCCGGCGGTGTTCGGGAAGCCTGCCGCCGAGGGCGATGGCCGCCTCGATCACCGGCACCACGAGGTCCGGCCAGGTACAGGCGCCCGCCTCGACCAGGGCCGTCTCCTCGCGCAGCCGCTGCACCGGGTCGGCGGCGGCCGAGGTCTGCAGGCGCAGTGGCCGGGGGCCGAGCAGCTGCAGCGCCTCCACCGCGCACCGCATCACCCGGTCCGCGAGGTGCGGGTCCTCGGGGTCGAGCGCGGCGATGCGGTCGAGGGGAGGCAGCGGGCGGCCGGGCGCGGCCAGCGACGGGCGCACGGCGGGCAGTTGCCCCGACGGGGAGGTCAGGGTGACGCGGTGCCCTTCGCGGCACAGCAACAGGGACGCGTCGATGGCCGACTGGCGCGTGCCGAGGACGAGCACTCGGCCTCCGGGATGCAGCGCCTCCCGGAGGCGGTGCGCCGGGTAGGGGCTGTCGAGGTAGGCGGGGTGTTCGGTGACGTCCTCGAACAGGCGCGGAACGCGGGGCCGTTGGACGCCGGTGCTGATGATCACGGCGTCGCCGGCCAGGTCCTCTCCGGTGCCGAGGCGCACCGGGTGGCCGGTGCCGGTGCCGACGGATTCGGCCGTGGTGCGGTGGTGGTGGACGTCGATCCCGTGGGCGGCGGCCAGCGCGGTGGCCTGTGCGGAGCGCTCGTGGCAGTACTCGGCCATCCGCGCCCGCGGGACGCAGTCCTTGGGCGTGCCCGTCCAGCCGTGGGCACGGAGGTGGACGACGAAGTCGTCGAGCCGGTCCGCCCGGACGGAGTTGATCTCGGCGGCGCTGTTGCACAGCAGCAGCGGATCGTCGTCCCCGAAGGCGAGCCCCCAGCCGGGCGGGTGCGGGTCCACCAGGTGGACGGAGCAGGGGAGGCCGGTGCGCCCGGTGCGGGTGAGGGCGTCGACGAGGTGCACGAGGACGCTCGTGCCGGCGACGCCGGCGCCGACGATGATCACGGTGTGGGCCATGCGGGCCATCCTGCCGGTGGGCGGGGCCGTGCGCCGTGCCTTCACCGCAGAAGGCCTGCAGAAGGTCACATGCGGGGGCGGGCGATGAACGGGTGATGACGCCGTCGCCGGTCCGGGGTCTCATCGCCGTAAAGCGCCTTTTGCGCGGCGGCTTTGAACGAGTCGGTGCTTTCTTTCAGGACGTTGAGCAATGCATTCAACGTCCGTGCCTCATGGGCCGGTTTTCCCGCCGTGCCCTCGATTGCCATGCGGTAGAAGGTGTAGAGGGATTGTGCGCGGTTGTTGATTTCCTCTGCATGGGTGGCGACGTCCTCGGGTCCGCGCAGGGCGACGGTCGGCCACAGCTTCTCGATGTTGTCCACCTCGGCCTGCATGGCTTCCAGGATCGTCGACCTGTCCGATTCCCCCAGCGCAGCCATGCGGTGCAGGTTCGTGGCGTGGGTGAAGAGGGACAGGTACACCTCGAAGCGAGGCCGACGGAGATCCTTGCGATCCTCTGCCCTGATGGTGAGCTGCATGCCTTCGCGTTGGGCCCAGCCGGCCGCGAACGCCGCGCCGACAGTCGCCACAGCTGCCGCCAGCGCACCCGAGACCGCCGCCAACCCTGCGTCCATGCCGCTGATTATCGCGGCGGACGGCGGAAACCCCTACCCCTCCTCGGCCAGTCGCGTCAGCAGGTCGAGCGCCTCGATCACCACGGCCTGCTCCCGCGCATCCAGCCGCTCGCCCAGCGCCTGCGCGATCCAGCCCTCCCGCGTGCGCCGCACCTCCGTCAGCTGGCGGCGGCCCTTGTCCGTGAGGGACATGATGGCCTGGCGGCCGTCGGTGGGGTGCGGGGAGCGCTCGACCAGGCCCTCCTCCTCCAGGGCGCCGAGGGTCGCGCCCATCGACTGGGGGCGGACGCGCTCGGCCCGGGCGAGGGCGACCGTGGTGGCGGGGCCGTGCCGGTCCAGCCTGCTGAGGACGGCCGCCTGGGACAGGGTCACGCCCTCGCCCTCGGAGGCGGCGCGCAGGCGCCTCATCAACTGTCCCGTCAGGACGCGGAGTTTCGCCGCCGCTTCGGCGAGCTCGGGCGAGACGGCTGCGGCGGGGGACGGCGGCTGCTCGTGGATCACTTGGAAAGGGTACCTTTCGACAGGCTGCGGTCGGCCAGTGTGGCCACCAGCAGCACGGCACCGAGCCCGGTGAGCACGAGGGCGATGGTGTGCAGGCCGTGGGTGCCGGCCCGGTCGCCGTAGAGCAGTCCGATGAGGGCGGCGGAGACGACGGCGCCGGTGTACTGGGCCGTGCGGAAGAATCCGGCCGCCGTGCCCATCCGGCCCTCGGGCGCCTGGGCGTAGAGCGCGGTCTGGTTGCCCACGGCGTTGAGGCCGTTGGGCAGTCCGAAGACGATGCCGATGGCCGCCAGCAGCAGGACGGGGGTGCCGGGCCCGGTGAGGAACAGGGCCGCGGCGGCCACGGTCATGGCGGCCGTGCCGGTCACCAGCGGTCCGCGCACCCGTCGGCCGCGCGCGCCGAACCACGAACACAGTGCCGCCGTCGCGGACATGGGCAGCATGATCAGGCCGGTGACGGTCGCCGAGTAGCCGGGGACCTCCTCCAGCCACTGCGTGTAGCCGTACAGGATGCAGTAGATGACGAGGAAGGCCGCTCCGCAGCGGGCGTAGGTGCGCAGCAGGGGGCGGTTGGCGGCCAGCATCCGCAGGTCGAGGAACGGCCTGGGGGCGCGGAGTTCCCAGGCGGTGAGGGCGCCCGCCATGGCGAGGGTGAGGACGAGCAGCGGCCAGTCGGGGTGGCGCAGGTGCATCAGGAAGATCATCGCGGGGACCATGACGCCCGTGAACAGCAGGACGCCCAGCGGGTCGAGGGCCTGCCGCACCGGCTCTCGCGGCGCCGTGCGCGGTTCGTCCGCGGGCAGCCACAGCAGGGTGAGGGCGAGACCGGCGACGGCCAGCGGCACGTTGACGCCGAAGATCGACCGCCAGCCGGCCAGACCGATGAGCAGGCCGCCGAGCGCGGGCCCGACGGCCGCGCTCACCAGCCCCGCGATGGTCAGTGCGCCGAGGACGCCGCCCGGGGGCTCCCGGTCCAGCCGGGCGGACTGGGCGCGGATCATGGCCATGGCGGCGGGGTAGGCGGCGGAGGTGCCGATGCCGATGAGGACGCGGACGACGATCAGCATGCCGAGCGAGGAGGCGCCGAGCCCGGCCAGGCCGGCCAGCCCGACGAGCACCAGTCCCGCGGAGTAGACCCTGCGCGGCCCCAGGTGGTCGGCGATCCGGCCCATGGCGGGCTGGGCCACCGCGCTGGCCGCGTACAGCCCCGAGACCAGCCAGGCGGTGCCGGCGGTGCCGACGCCGAGATCGCGGCCGATGGGGACCAACGCGGTGGAGATCATGGTCGAGTTGACCGGGTTGAGCATCGAGCCGATCACGACGGGCGCGACGAACCGCGGGCCGAAACCGGTTCTCCGGATGCGTTCGCCGGAGGGGGAGGTGGTGGTCAGGGTGCTGGACATCGGGCTTCTTTCGCCGTTCCTGCAGATAACGACAGTCTGCCTGCCGTGAAGGAAAACTTGCAAGTCTTCCTTCTTATTCCTGTGGTCATCCCGATGGCCCCTCCCCGGCTGCGCCGCCGCCCGTCACGCCCTGCACTGGGACGGTGACCTGCATACGCACCCGGTCGCGCAGGGCGTCGCGCACCGCCGTGACGGCAATGGCCGTCGCGGGCGCCCTCGTGGCCGGAGGGTGCAGCTCCGACGGCACCCCGGGACGGTCGGAACCGCGGTCGGCGGGCCCCTCGGGCGCGCCAGCCCGCGCCGCCGGGTCCGGCCTGCCTCCGCTGCCCGCGCACCTCGCCCGGCAGCGCCTGGACTGGGGGGACTGCACCGCCCAGGACGCGGGCCCGGCGGGCTTCACCCTGCGCCCCGACGCCGACTGCACCTGGCTCGCCGTGCCCGTCGACTACGCCGCCCCGGCGGGCAGCACCCTCAGGATCCGGGTGGCCCGCGTCCGGGCCCGGGACGCGGAACGCCGCCTGGGCGCGCTGGTGTTCAACCCGGGCGGCCCCGGCGAACCCGGCGCCGCCCTCGTCGCCGACGGGGCCTTCGAGGCGACCCCCGACGTGGCCGCCCGCTACGACCTGGTCGCCTTCGATCCGCGCGGCATCGGCCGCTCCGCCCCGCTGCACTGCCCCGAGGGCAACGGCAGTGATCTCATCCCGCGCACCGCGCAGCAGGCGGACGCGGAGTTCCGGGCGGCGGCCGCACAGGGCCAGGACTGCCGCCGGGTCACCGGCGCCCTGCTGGGCCACATGGACAGCGTCAGCGTCGCCCGTGACATGGACCTGCTGCGCGCCGCCCTCGACGAGCAGCGCCTCAACTACCTCGGCGTCTCCTACGGCACCTTCATCGGCCAGCACTACGCACGGCTCTTCCCCGACCACGTGGGCCGCTTCGTCCTCGACAGCGTCGTCGACCCCGCCGCCGACCAGACCGCGGTGGCCCGGGGCGACATGAAGGCGCTCGACGCCAGCTTCGCCAGCTATGCGCGCACCTGCGCGGCGAACGCGTGCCCCCTGGGCCGCACCGCCGACGAGATCATCGCCAGGACCACGCAGTTCGTCCGGGCTCTGGACGCGGCCCCGCTGCCCGGCCCCGACGGCAGCAGGCTCACCACCGGCATCGCCGCGCAGGGCATCCGCGGCCCGCTCTACCAGGCGGAGAAGTGGCCGGACCTCACCCTGGCGCTGGCCGACGCGATGGCCGGCCGGCCCGGCGCGCTCATCGGCCTGGCGGCCGAGCAGATCCCCGCCGCGGGCGTCCGCAGGCCGGGGGCTCCGCCGGTGGACGTGCCCGCGGACGACCCCACCATGCCCCGCAACGCCGTCGACTGCCTCGACCGCCCGGGGCCGCGCTCCGCCTCCCAACTGCTGTCGTACGTGGGGGAGTTCGACAAGGCGTCACCGCTGTTCGGCGCCACCGTGGCCGCGGCCATGTTCCACTGCGCGGCCTGGCCCATCGCCCCGACGGGACGGGCCGAGCCGGTGACGGCGCCGGGGGCGCCTGCTGTGGTGCTCGTCTCCTTCACCGTGGACCCGGCGACGCCGCTGGACAACGCGAAGGCTGTGCAGAAGAACCTTGGCGGTTCGGTGCTGGTCGTCCGGGAGGGGACGGGGCATGCGGCGTATGGCGGGGGGTCGGAATGCACCGACCGTGCGGTCGACGGGTTCCTTGTCGACGGGAGGTTGCCGCCGGTGCGGGTGGATTGCGCCCCGTAAGGGGCGCGGGGAACTGCGCGACAAGCCCCCACCGGCCCGCAGTCGACGCACTGCCCCAGGGGTCCGGGGCGCAGCACCTGGGGGTACCCCCAGCGATAGCCGGGGGAGTACTTCGCCTGCGGGTGCGTCGTGGTTGCTCGCGCAGTTCCCCGCGCCCCTACGGGGCGCATCTGCACTACGGCGGCGCGCCCCCCTACGGGGCCCGGCACGCCAACAAGGCCGCGTCGTCGGACGGCTCGCCTCCCGACCAGGCGAGAAGATCCGCCACCAGCCGGTCCAGCAGGCCCTCCGGGGACGACTCCGGCATCCCGGCCACCCGCTCCTCCAGCGGGTAGAAACGGCCGGTCGTGTCCCTCGCCTCCGTCGCCCCGTCCGTGTACAGCAGCAGGGTGGCGCCGTGGACGAGGGTGAACTCGCGGCGGTGGTACTCGCTCCCGGTCAGGTCGCACAGGCCCAGCGGGGGATCGGATTCGGGCAGCGCCGGCTCGACCGGCGTCACCGTCCCCGCGTGCAGCAACAGCGGGGGCAGGTGCCCACAGTCGACCAGCTCCGCGAGGTTCCCGGAATCCGCGACCCCCACCAGGGCCGCCGTCACGAACTCCTCGCCCGCGCCGCGCCGCTGCACCGTGGCGTCCAGGCGCTGCGCCACCACCGCGAGATCCGGCTCGACCTGCGCCGCCTCGCGGAACGAGCCCAGCACGTCGGACGCCGTCTCGACGGCCGCGAGCCCCTTGCCCCGGACGTCGCCGACGATCAGCCGGGTGCCGAACGGGGTCGCCAGCACCTCGTACAGGTCCCCGCCCACCCGGGCGTCCGCCGCGGCCGCCAGATAGCGCACCGCCACCCGCAGCCGGCCCGTCCGCTCCGGGACCGGGCGCAGCAGCGCGAGCTGCGCGGCCTCGGCCACCGACCGCGACTGCAGCAGCTCGCGCTCCCGTGTCGCGACGAGCACGACGTTGGCGGTGCTGATGCAGGTGATGGCCAGCACCGTGACCCCGGAGGTCAGGTGGACGGCGAACGGCACGCCCGGGTCGGCCTTGGCGAGCCAGGCGACGATCAGCATGGCCACGGCCCCGGCCGCCAGGGGGACCCGGGCGCGCCGGGTGCCGATCCCGGCGAGCACCGGGGCGGTGGCGAGCGCGGGGGAGATGGTCGACCGGGGATTGCTGGCGATGTCCGTCACCACGCCGGTGGCCAGCAGCGCGTAGGCCGCCGCGACGAGCGTGCGGGCCGGGAGGGGGAGCGGCGGCGCCTCGGCCACCCCGCCGCGGTACGTGTCCGGTTTCATGGCTGCTGCCCACCCTAGGGCCTGTCCGGTGGGTCGGCACGGGCCCTAGGGTCCGCCCGTTCCCGCGCAAGCGCGGACATTACTCCATAAAGGTGTATAGGTGCCTCTTCGGCTGCGGCCGGACCGGCGGCTGACCCACGATGGCCGACGTGAGCGGCAGGGTGATGACGCGCGACGCACACGACGTCCTGCTCGTCGTCTACGACGGCGTGCAAATGCTGGACGTCGCAGGGCCCTTGGACGTCTTCGACCGGGCCGCGCGGGCGGCCGGCGCCGGATACCGGATGCGGCTGGCCTCGGTGGGAGGAAGGGCCGTCCGCACCTCCGCCGGCCTCGATCTGGCCGTCTCCGCCGACCTGATGAAGGTGCGCAAGCCCCCGGACACCCTGATGGTGGCCGGGGGCTGGGGGTACGCCGACGCGGTCGCGGACACCGATCTGCTGCGGCACGTGCAGCGGCTCTCGACGGGTGCCCGGCGTACCGGTTCGGTGTGCACGGGTGCCTTCGTGCTGGCCGCGGCGGGGCTGCTCGACGGGCGCCGCGCCACGACGCACTGGGCCTTCTGCGCCGAACTGGCCGCCTCCTACCCGGCGGTGGCCGTGGAGCCCGACGCCTTCTTCGTCCGGGACGGGGCGCTGGCCACCTCCGCGGGCGTCACCGCGGGCATCGACCTCGCCCTCGCGCTCGTGGAGGACGACCACGGCGCCGAACTGGCTTGTTCGGTCGCCAAGTTCCTGGTGGTCTTCATGCAGCGCCCCGGCGGCCAGTCCCAGTTCGGCAGCCGGACCCGCGGCGAGCTGCTGCGGTCCGGAGCCCTGCGGGACCTCGTCCTGGGCATCGACTCCGACCCGTCGGGCGACCTGTCCGTCCCCGCGATGGCCGCCCGGCTGGGCATGAGCCGCCGCCACTTCAGCCGGCTGTTCAGCCAGGCCGTGGGCACCAGCCCCGGGGCCTACGTGGAACGGGCCCGGGTGGCGGCCGCGCGGTCCATGCTGGAGCGGTCGGTGGACGGCGTCGACGTGATCGCGGAGCGGTGCGGCTTCGGCACGGTCGAGACGATGCGCCGGGCGTTCTCCCGGGAGACAGGGGTGTCGCCGGCCGCCTACCGCGACCGCTTCCGCCGGGGGTGACGGCCCTGCCGGGGACGGCCGTTCGGACGCCTGGCCACGTGCCCGGTCGGACGCCCGTCGTGGAACCGGGCCGGACGATCATCAGGACGGTGACGGCGGCCCACAGCAGGTTGAACAGCCCGGCGTACAGGGCGAGTCGGGACGGCTGCACGGAGAGCGGCGCGGCGCCGCTCTCCAGCCGGGCCACCACGGCGCCCTGCCCCGGCAGCACCAGCGCCCCCAGGACGACGGCCGCCACCGCCGTCAGCGTCATGGAGACGATCAGCCAGGTGTCGCCCAGCACCTGCATGTTCTTCGCGGTGGCGAACCCGAAGACCGGCACGGCGACGCCGACGACGGCATGGACCCGGCAGATCCGGTGCAGCGTCCGGACGGCGGTCAGGGCCCGCCCGTCCCAGCTACCTCCCCCAGCGCGGCACCGTTCCTCGCGGCCCTGTACCCGCGCATCGACGTCGACCCGGACGTGCTCTACGTCGACAACGGCGCGATCCTCACCTCGGCCGGGGCGGCCGCCGGGCTCGACCTCTGCCTCCACATGGTGCGGCGCGACCACGGTTCGGCGGTGGCCGCCGACGCCGCGCGGCTCAGTGTGATGCCGCTCGAACGCGACGGCGGGCAGGCGCAGTTCATCGCCCATGCGCCGCCCGCCCCCGACGGCACCACCCTGGAGCCGCTGCTGCGCTGGATGCGGGACAACGCCGGCCGTGACCTGACACTGGCCGGCATCGCCGCGCACGCCGGCACCAGTGCCCGTACCCTCAACCGCCGCTTCCGCGAACAGACGGGCACCACGCCGCTGCAGTGGCTGCACCGGGTCCGCATCCAGCAGGCGCAGTACCTGCTGGAGACCACCGCGCACTCCGTAGAGCGCATCGCCGCCCAGACGGGCTCCGGGTCCCCGACGGCCTTCCGGGACCGGTTCAAGCGCCTCGTCGGTACGAGCCCGCAGGCGTACCGGCGTGCGTTCCGCAGGCCGGCCGCCCCTTGAGCGCGTCGGTGATGGCGTCGGCCGTGTCGAGCAGCAGCTCCGCGTAGCGGGCGGATCCGCCGGAGGACGGATCGAGGCGGCGGCGCGGGCCGGTGAGGCCCAGGGCCACGGCGTACGAGGCCGTGCACGGGATCGCGGTCGCGAGCGAGGCGTCGTCGGGGCGGCCGGTGTCGGCCGCGTAGACGCAGCGCCGGTCGTGCGGGGCGGCGACGGCCCGGGCCATGGCACTGGTGGCGGGGCGGATGCCGCCGGTCAGCAGCTGCTGCGGGGTGTTGTCGGGACGGAAGACGTGGTGCACGATCTGCACTCCGACCGGGTGGGGCACGGCCAGGCAGACGCTCATGCCGCTGCGGGCGGCGAGGGCGTCGGCCCAGTTCATGGCGGATGCGCGCAGGTCGTTGCAGTCGGGCGGAGCCAGGGGCGGCTCCGCCGGGGCCAGGGGGCCGGCGGGCAGACAGGCCTCGCCGTCCGGGTCGTCGCGCACCAGTCCTTCGGACCGGAGGTCACGGAGCAGGGCCCGGACGGAGTCGGCGGGCAGCCCGAGGTACGCCATCAGCCGGTGGACCGTGACGCCGCGCTCGGGGTTCCGGGCCAGGAGCCGGATGGCTGCGGCGGTGTGGGACATGGGGAACACCTCCTCCGTGCCCACGGTACGGACGGGAGGGGGTTGCCGGTGTCGTCCGATCGGCCGATATGGGCGGCTCTTCCATGGCTCCGGGTTCTCTCGGGGCTTCGCCCCGGCCCTCTGGGTTGTGCGTCGGCTGCGGGCCGGTGGGGGCTTGTCGCGCAGTTCCCCGCGCCCCTTACGGGGCGCTGCGTCTACCCCGCGAGCCGCACCTCCTCCTCCAGCCCCTCGACGCAGGCCGCGGCCACCCGGTCCAGGGACAGCCCCAGCACCGTGGCGACGGCCGCCACCGTGAAGAACGCCGGTGTCGGCGCCCGGCCCGTCTCGATCTTGCGCAGGGTCTCCGCCGAGAGGCCGGCCGCCGCCGCGACCTCCACCATGCTGCGCGCCCCGCGCGCCTCCCGCAGCAGCGAGCCGAGCTGCTCGCCGCGCTGCCGTTCCCAGGGGGTCAGAGGAGTTCTCACCATGACCGTGATATTAATACCGCTTGGCGCCAACCGGTATAAGAATTGGTTCGGATCGGAGCAGCAGCATGGTGGAGATCAAGTCGGAAGCGGCCCTGGCGGCGATGCGGGAGGCTGGCCGCGTGGTGGCGAACGCGCTGGCCGCCGTGCGGGAGGCGGCCGCCGTGGGGGTGGGCCTGCGGGAACTGGACGAGGCCGCCCGGGCCGTGCTGGGCGAGGCCGGGGCGCGCTCGCCCTTCCTCGGCTACCGGCCGGCCTTCGCCCCCACCCCGTTCCCCGCCGTCATCTGCGCCTCGGTCAACGACGCCGTGGTGCACGGCATCCCGGACGGCTACCGGCTGCGCGACGGCGACCTGGTCAGCATCGACTGCGGCGCGGAGCTCGACGGCTGGTGCGGCGACGCCGCGGTGAGCTTCGTCGTCGGCACCGCGGACCCGGCAGACCTGGAGCTGATCCGCACCACGGAGCGGGCGCTGGAGGCGGGCATAGCCGCGGCGGTCGCCGGCGGCCGCGTCGGCGACATCGCGCACGCCGTCGGCACGGTCGCCCGCGCCGCCCGCTGCGGGATGCCCGCGGACATGGGCGGCCACGGCATCGGCCGCCGGATGCACGAGGAGCCGCACGTTCCCAACACCGGCCGCCCCGGGCGCGGTTACCCGCTGCGCCCCGGCCTGGTCCTGGCCGTCGAGCCGATGCTGATGGCGGGCGGCCGGGACGACTACGTCGTCGACCCCGACGGCTGGACGCTCCGCAGCGCCGACGGTTCGCGCGCCGCGCACGTCGAGCACACGGTCGCCATCACCGAGGAGGGGCCCCGCATCCTCACCCTGCCGTAGGACGTCCGCCGTAAGACTTCCGTCATCGGATTCCCGGAGCACGGGAGGCCCTGCGAGCCGTTTCCCGAGTGACATCGGAGACGGACGGCTGCAGGAGGCCGCAATGGGACGCATACGACGGGTACTGACCGGGCGGGTCGGCATCGGGCTGCTGGTGGGCGGGCTCGTGGCGGTCGCCGTGGGCACGGTCTGGTTCCAGCCGTGGAAGCTGTGGGTGAACGAGACCGTGCGCGAGGCCGCCCCCGTCGCCCGCGAACAGGGGGTCCGCACGCTGGCGACCGGCGAGTTCATCAGTCACGAGCACGCGACCCGCGGCACCGTGCGCATCCTGGAACTGCCCGACGGCAGCCGGACGCTCCGGCTGGAGAACCTCGACACCAGCAACGGCCCGGACCTGCGGGTGCTGATCACCGACGCTCCGGTGCGGGAGGGCCGGGCCGGCTGGTTCGTGTTCGACGACGGCGCCCACACCGAGCTCGGCAGGCTCAAGGGCAACAAGGGGGACCAGAACTACCCGTTGCCCGCCGGGCTGGACCTGGAGGCGTACCGGAGCGTCAGCATCTGGTGCGACCGCTTCGACGTCTCCTTCGGCGCCGCCGCCCTCACGCGTGCGCTATGAGGGGGTGACGTCCGTCTGCGCGGCGACCGGGGCGTCGCCGGAGACCGTGCAGTTGACCGTCACGCCGAAGACGTGCACCGCGGCGTCGCCCGGTGCGAAGGTCGTGGTGCCCGCGGTGGTGAGCTGGGCGGTGGCGGTGCCACCGGTCAGGGTGGCGGTCGAACCGCTCGGTATGGCATCGGGGTTGGTGAAGCCGGTGGCGGTCACGCTGCCGGATCCGGCGCCGCCGAGGTTGACGGTCATCTCGCCCGTCACGCTGCCCGCGGCAACGTCGATGGGCACCGTCAGCTGCGTGACGACGCTGATGGAGAGGTCGGCGTTGCCGCCCTGCGGGACGCTCGCCGGAGCCGTCATGGTGACCTGCAGGGACTGGACGCCGCTGGGCGCGCCCGGGCCGGTACAGGTGTAGCCGACGGAGACGGGGTCGGCGGCCGTGGCCTGCGGCGCGCCCAGGCCGAGGCCCGCGCCCGCCAGCACCGTCACCAGGGCCGCGCCGACCGCCGTCCGCCTGCGGTGTGTTCTCGGAGTCGTGTTCATCGCCGTGCTCCCTTCCGTCCGCGGCGGGGTCGCCGCCGGAACGAAGAGCCGGGGGGTCTGATGTGAACACGTCATCAGTGGCACGGGGCGGCCGAGAAGTCAACACACAAGCGCCCGCGGCCTGTTGTCAGGGCGCCAGGCCGTGCTCCCGGCACGCCCGGTTCCACCGCTCGGAGATGTCGGCCGTCAGCAGCCGGGTGCGCCGGGCCTCCGCCGCGTACAGCCGGTAGTACACGGGGAACATGCGCGACACCCGCATCGACAGCAGCAGATCCGCCGGAACGATCCGGCGCAGCACGCAGAACGGGGCGGGCACGGCGCAGGGGGCCTCGGCCGAGTGCAGCAGGGAGGACGTGCAGCCCCTCGCGTACACCGCCGGCCGCACCACCTCGTGCGCCGCGGCGATGAGCGGCAGCACCGGCCCCGCCGGCCCCGGGAACGCCACCACCAGCCCGGGCTGTTCGTCCCGCTCCCGCCGCGAGGCCCCGTCGAACCAGGCCAGATATCCGGCCAGCGCCCGCGCCACGGCCCGCAGCGCCGTACGGCCGGTCACCCGCAGCTCCGCGTAGTGCACCGCACCGGCCAGCAGCGCCTGGGACGCGAACGGGCAGACCAGGCCCATGCAGTCGCGCAGATACGGGTGGAAGGCCGCACCCAGCTCCGTGCCGTGGGCGCCGCCGCCCAGCACGACCGGGTCCGGCCGGTGCAGCTCCCCGGCGGGGGGTGGCGCGGGCGGCAGGGACACGGTCCGACGGTAGGGGCACGCGCCTGAGCTGACCAGCCGTGCTGCAGCGGGAACAGGTGTCCGCAGAGGCGCCCGCGGCTTCCTGTCGGCGGTGTGGCCTACAGTGCGGGCATGAGTACAGCAGACGAGGGGACGGTGCGGGCCGACGTCTGGATCTGGTCCGTGCGTCTCGTCAAGACGCGCTCCATGGCCGCCACGGCCTGCCGCGCGGGCCACGTCCGGATCAACGGCGAACGCGCCAAGCCCGCCCAGCCGGTGCGGGTGGGCGACGAGGTGCGGCTGCGGCACGAGGGGCGCGAGCGCATCGCCGTCATCTCGAAGATCGTGCGGAAGCGGGTCGGCGCGCCCGTCGCCGTCGACTGCTACGTGGACAACAGCCCGCCCCCGCCCCCGCGCGAGTTCGTCGCGGCGCCCGGCCAGCGGGACCGGGGCACGGGACGGCCGACGAAGCGCGACCGGCGGGAGATGGAGCAGCTGCGCGGCGAGCGCTGATCTCAGCGCCCCGAAGGGGCGCGGGGCCGATATATATGCGGCTTCGCCGCGTGGGCGCGATCAGCCACGACGAGCCCGCAGTCGACGCACCGCCCCTCCCGCGGAGCGCCTGGCGCCGAGCCAAGCCGCTGCGAGCGCGAGCAGGGACACCAGCAGCAAGGCAACGACGGCCCACCGCGGGCCGTCGTTGCCCGGCGTCTCGCTGCCGCCGAGGTGGAGGGCGAGCGTGACGAGCGCGATGCCCAGGGCCGTCCCCAGCCCCCGGGCCATGTTGACCAGCCCGCCGCCGGTTCCGGACGAGCGGGCCGGTATCGCCGCCATGACGATCGCGTTGTTGGCGGGGGTGAACGTCCCGAGCCCCAGCCCCAGTACGACCAGCAGCGGGGCCAGCGCCGCGGCCGTGGGCGGCACGGCGGCCATCACGGCCAGCGTCCCCGCGCAGATCACCCCGCCCAGCAGGCACCGCCCCCGGTCGGCCGTCGTGGCCGGCAGGACCCGGTCCGCGCCGGTGGCGCCGAGCGCGAAGCCGACGGGCAGGGCCGTGAGCACCAGCCCCGCGGTGAGCTCGGAGGCGCCCCGGGCGGTCAGCACGACCGGGACGAGCACCAGCGGGCCGAAGAGCACCAGGTAGCTGCACAGCGCCCCGGCCAGACCCGTCGCGATCTCGCGTTGCCGCAGCAGCGCGGGGTCCACCAGGGGCCTGGCCGCCCGGAGTTGCCGCACGGCGAAGCCCCAGCCCGCCGCGGCGGCCGCGGCGAACAGTGCGGCCACGGCCCAGGCGGGGAACGGCAGGCCCGAGGCGGCCGACACCCCCAGCAGCAGGCACGTCGTCGCGGTGGCCAGCAGCGCCAGGCCGGGCCAGTCGAATCCGGCCGCCGCGGTGCGGCTGCGCGTGCGCGGCAGCAGGTAGTGGCCCGCGATCAGCGAGAGGATCCCGACCGGCACGTTCACGGCGAACACCCACCGCCATCCGAACGCGCTCACCAGCGCACCGCCCACCGTCGGACCGAGCGCCAGGCCGAGCGCCTGCGCAGCGGCCTGCACGCCGAGCGCGCTCCGCAGCTTCTCGCGCGGTGCGCTGGTGGTCACCAGGGCCACGCTGTTGGCCTGCATCATGGCCGCGCCGGCCGCCTGCGCGACGCGGAAGCTGACGAGCGCGGTGAGCGAACCGGCCAGCCCGCAGGCGGCCGAGGCCACGGTGAACACCGCGAAGCCGTACAGATAGAACAGCTTGCGGCCGTGCGCGTCCGCCAGCCTGCCCACCGGCACCAGCAGCGCCACCAGCGTCAGCAGATAGGCGAGCGAGACCCACTCGACGGCGGCGAGCGAGATGCGGAACTCGCTGCGCAGGGCGCCGTACGTCAGCGTCACGATGCTCGCGTCCAGCTGCCCCATGAACGCCCCGAAGCACACCGTGGCCACGGCCAGCCGCCAGGCCCCGGGCCGCTCGCGTATCCGTGCGGGCCTGGCCCGCTCCTCGACCAGCAGGGAGGGAAGCAGCGACTGCGGGGTCCTGTGGCGTATGCCCATGCCGTCTCCTCGGAACAGTGTCTCTCCGGACAGACGGTATTGCGCCCCGTAGCGCTGCGTTCAAGTCAAAGAACGTTTGCGGGGCGCGTACGGGCCCGCCGTAACGAGCGGTTCCGGTTGGATCTGCCGGATGCAGATCAACCGCATCACCACAGCCGCCCTCCTCACCGCCGCCCTGGGCCTCGGCCCGGTCACCGGCGCCGCGGCGGCCCCCGTCGAGAAGCCGGCCAAGGCCGCGCCCCTGCGCACGGCGGAGGGCGACGGGGGCTGGCAGGGCGACGGCCTGTCCCTGAACGCGGACGACAACCAGAAGGTCGACGCCTTCCTCGACCACGCCCGGCGGGCCGAGCGCGGCATCAGCCCCATGGTCCAGGCCGCGGCCCGCCTCAGCGACGCCACCGTGGTCGGCTTCGACCACCGTCTGAAGTCACCGGACTCCCTCAAGCGGAAGGTCGCCACCTCTCTGAAGGAGACCCCGGGCCAGACCGCCGACCAGGCCCTCGCGAGGATCAACGACTCGGTCCGCTACACCCTGCAGTGGCCGGACGGCCGGTACGTGCACGGTGTCGCCCTCGCCTCCAGTGTGCTGGCGGGCTGGGGCAACGACAGCGTGAAGTGGTCCGACACCTGGGGGCGGAAGCAGGGGTACAAGGCCGTCAACTCGGCCTGGCGCGACCCCTTCGAGGGCCACGCCTTCGAGGTCCAGTTCCACACGCCGCAGAGCAAGTGGGCCCAGGAGGCGACCCACAAGCTCTACGAGGAGCAGCGCCTGCCGAGCACGACGCCCGAGCGCGCGAAGGAACTTCAGGACCAGCAGGACACGATCTTCGCGGCCGTGCCGGTGCCCCCGGGGGCGGAGGAGCTGAGGGCGCCGGAGCGGCTCGCCCGTACCCTGCCCGCCGCGGGCTGAGCCCGCACCTGCGCGTCGTACCGCTCCCACACCAGCTGCGCGACGGCCTCGTGCGCACCCAGCGGCGCCGACGTCGCACAGCCCCCGGCGTCCGCCGCGCGGCGGGCGAACCAGCCCGGGGCGAGGAGGTAGCGGGCCACGGCGACACCGGCGTGGCCCGCCGCCCGGAAGGAGGCCACCGCCGCGGCAGGGGAGGGGGCAGCGGTGGCTCCTCCGTGCAGGAAGGCCGCGGCGACCGGGCGGCCCAGGCGGATCGAGAGCAGCCGGGCCGTCGTCCGCGCGGCCGCGTTCGCCGCCGGGTCCGTCGAGCCCGCGGCGGCGAGGACGACGGCGGAGGCGCCCCCGCACGACGCCCCCGCCTCCGCCAGGCGGTCCTCCAGGGCGACCGCCAGCAGGGGGTGCGGGCCCAGCGGCGGGCACACCCGGACCCGCGCCCACGGGGCCGCCGCGACGGCCCGCGGGATGTCCGTACGGACGTGATAACCCGCGCCCAGCAGCAGCGGGACCAGCACCACGTCACCGCCGAGGCCCGCCAGGGCCTCCCGCACGGTGTCCACGGACGCCAGGCGGACCGGCACGTCCGGGCGCAACCGGGCGACCCGCCGCAGCAGTTCGGCCGTCGTGGCCGTGCCCTGCGGGTCCTGCGTGCCGTGCACCACGGCCAGCAGCGGCATCACGGCGCGACCGCCAGCCGGTAGCCGCGCTTCGTCACGGTACGGACCAGGTGGCCGTGCGGCCCGAGCGCCGAGCGCAGCCGCGCCACCGCCGCCTCGACCGCGTGCTCGTCCGGCAGGGGGCGCGCCTGCGGGCCCGTCCACACGCGGCGCAGCAGGTCCGCGCGGCTGAGCACCGTGCCGGGACGCTCCGCGAGGGCGCGCAGCACCGCGGCGGGCAGCGGGGGCAGCTGCAGGGCCGTGCCGTCCGCGAGCACCGCGCTGCCCTGCAGCACCAAGTTCCCTTCGGGGGTGGCCAGTTCGCGTCGGAAGCGCCCGGTCAGCTCGCGCACGAGTGTCCGCACCAGTGCACCGAGCCGGCCCCGCTCCGGCCACACGCACGGCACGCCCGCCGCCAGCAGCGGGCGGGCGCAGATCGCGCCGATGCACACCGGCAGCACGTCGCCGCGCAACGCGTTCAGCACGTCGGCGCGTTCGGCCGCGGACAGGAACGCCTCGATGGCGGGGGCGCTGGTGAAGGGCAGGGCATGGATCTCGCGGCGGGCGGTCTGTTCGGCGAGGCGGCGCAGGGCCTCGGGGTCCTCGGGAGGGCCCCACCGGTAGACGGGCGCCGCGACGACCGAGGCGCCCCGCCCGCGCAGTGCAGCGCTGAACTCCTCCAGCGGAGCGCCGTGTTCCTGCACGACGACGCGCTTCCCCTGCAGGTCGTGCTGCAGCAGCCAGGCCAGGACGTCGTCCAGGGCCTCGGAGTCGGGGGCGTGGCTCTCCCGCAGGCCGCACGCCCGCAGCGCGCCCGCCGCCTTCGGGCCCCGGCTGACGACGACGGCCTCCCGGCACGCCCCGACGAGGGCCGCGCCCAGGCCCCAGTCCTCGGCGGCGCTCATCCAGCTGCGCCAGCCCACGCCCGTCGTGGCCACGACGAAGTCCGGGCCGCCGTCCGCCAGGCAGGCCTCGGTGGCGCGGTGCAGCAGCCGGTCGTCGGCGAGCGGCACGATGCGCAGGGCGGGTGCGGTGACGACGGAGGCGCCGCGGCGTCGCAGGAGTGCCGTGAGTTCGTCGCGGCGGCGGTCCGCCGTGACACCCACGGTGAAGCCCGTCAGAGGTCCCGGGGTCGTGCTGGCGGTCATGGAGCGAGGGTCGCGGAACGGCGTTAACCCGTCGTTGCGGCAGTGTCACGCGACCGTTAGTTCGATGGACGTTTTCCTACGGGCATGTGTCGCGCCGCGCACACCGGCCCCCGGCACGGGTGCGTGAACTGTACGGACGGGGTAACACCGGGGTCTTGCCGCCGGAACACGGACCCGTGACGCTTCTCGGCATGACCACTCCGCCGTCGGGGACGGCCGACACGCACTGCCCGTACTGCTCCCTCCAGTGCGGCATGCGCCTGCGGCCGTCCGCAGAGGCGCCCGCTCCCGTGGAGGTCGAGGAACGCCCGGACTTCCCCGTCAACCGGGGCGCGCTGTGCGGCAAGGGCCGCAGCGCCCCCGCGGTCCTGGCCGCCCACGCCCGCCTCACCGCGCCGCTGGTCCGTGACGCGCACACCGGGCAACTGCGCGCAGCGGGCTGGCCGGAGGCGCTCGACCGCGCGGCCGAGGGGTTCGTCGCCGCCGCGCGCCGGTACGGGCCCGACGCGGTGGGCGTGTTCGGCGGCGGCGGGCTCACCAACGAAAAGGCCTATCTGCTGGGCAAGTTCGCACGCGTCGCCCTGCGCACCGCCACCATCGACTACAACGGGCGGTTCTGCATGTCCTCCGCGGCCGCCGCGCAGCGCGCCGCCTTCGGGCTCGACCGGGGCCTGCCGTTCCCGCTGGAGGACATCCCCCGCGCGGGGTGCGTCGTGCTCGTCGGCAGCAACCTGGCAGACACCATGCCGCCCGCGGTGCGCTACCTGCGCGAACTGCAGGAGGCCGGCGGCACGGTGATCGCCGTCGACCCCCGCCGCACCCGCACCGCCGCCCTCGCCGACCTGCACCTGCAGCCCGCCCCCGGCACCGATCTCGCGCTGGCCCTCGGCCTGTTGCACCTCGTCGTCGCCGAGGGGCTCGTCGACGAGGAGTTCGTGGCCGCCCGCACCACCGGGTACGAGGCGGCACGCGCCGCGGCCATGGCGCACTGGCCCGAGCGCGTCGAACACCTCACCGGCGTGCCCGTGGACCGGATGCGCCGCGCCGTCGAGCTGTTCTGCGGCACACCGGACCGCACCGGCATGGTGCTCACCGCCCGCGGCGGCGAACAGCACAGCAAGGGCGTCGACACCGTCGGCGCATGGATCAACCTCTGCCTGGCCACCGGCCGCGCCGGCCGCCCCGCCGCCGGGTACGGCTGTCTGACCGGGCAGGGCAACGGCCAGGGCGGCCGCGAACACGGGCAGAAGGCCGACCAGTTGCCCGGCTACCGCTCGATCACCGACCCGGCGGCCCGCGCCCACGTCGCCGCGGTGTGGGGCGTGGACCCCGCCGACCTGCCCGGTCCCGGGTGCAGCGCCTACGAACTCCTGGACACCCTCGGCACCCCGGGCGGGGCCCGGGCGCTGCTGCTCATGGGCTCCAACCCCGTCGTCTCCGCGCCGCACGCGCAGCACGTCACCGAGCGCCTGCGGGCCCTGGACCGCCTGGTCGTCTGCGACGTGGTGCTCTCCGAGACCGCCGAGCTCGCCGATGTCGTCCTGCCCTCCGCCCAATGGGCCGAGGAGGACGGGACCATGACGAACCTGGAGGGCCGGGTGATCCTGCGCCGGGCCGCCCTGGCCCCGCCCCCGGACGTCCGCACCGACCTGGAGATCCTGCGCGGACTCGCCGAACGGCTCGGCGTGGCCCAGGGCTTCCCCGCCGATCCGCAGGAGGTCTTCGAGGAGCTCCGGGCGGCCTCCGCCGGGGGCCAGGCCGACTACTCCGGCATCACCTACGAACGGATCGCGGCCGAGGACGGCGTCTTCTGGCCGTGCCCCGCGAGCGGCCCCGGGGAGCCCGAACACCCGGGCACCCGGCGCCTGTTCCTCGACCGCTTCGCCACCCCCGACGGCCGGGCCCGCTTCGCCGACGTCTCGCACCGGCCCGCCGCCGAGGAGCCCGACGCCGACTATCCGCTCCGGCTCACCACGGGCCGGGTGCTCGCCCAGTACCAGAGCGGCGCCCAGACCCGCCGCACCCCGGCCCTCGCGGAGGCAGCGCCCGGCCCGTTCGTCGAACTGCACCCCCGCCTCGCGGCCCGCCTCGGTGTCACCGACGGCGACGGGCTGACCGTCGTCAGCAGGCGCGGCCGCGTCACGGCACCGGCCCGGCTGACGGCCGCGATCCGGGCCGACACCGTGTTCATGCCCTTCCACTGGCCCGGCGAGGGGCGCGCGAACACCCTGACCAACCCGGCGCTCGACCCGGTGTCGCGGATGCCCGAGTTCAAGGTGTGCGCGGTGCGCGTGGAGAAGGCCTCTTGACCGCCCGCCGCATCGCCGTCGTCGGCGCCGGCATGGCCGCCGCCCGCCTCGCCCGGCAACTGCACTTCCACGCCCCGGACGCGGACCTGGAGATCACGCTCTACGGGCAGGAGCCCCACGCCCCCTACAACCGCGCCCTGCTCGCCGGCGTCCTCACCGGACGGTACGCGCCGGACACGCTGGCACTGCCCGCCGGCGGGGCCGTCGTCCGCACGGGCACCGACGTCGTCGCGCTCGACCCGGCCGCCCGCACGCTGCGCACCGCCACCGGGGAGACGGCCGCCTACGACACCCTCGTCCTGGCCACCGGGTCCGCACCCGTACTGCCGCCCGTGAGCGGCCTGTTCGCCCCCGGCGGCCGGGCACTCCGGCCGGGCGTCCACGTGCTGCGCACCCTGGACGACTGCGCCGGGACCGTCCGCGACGTGCGGGCCGCCGGGCGGGCCGTCGTGCTCGGCGGGGGAGTCCTCGGCGTCGCCGCCGCCCAGGCCCTGGCCTCCCTCGGGTGCGCGGTGCGGCTCGTCCACCGCGCACCGCACCTGATGGGGCGTCACCTCGATGCGCAGGCCGCGGCCGTCGTGCGCCGCACCCTCGAAGCCGCGGGCGTCGACGTCCTCACCGGCATCCACACCATGAACGTGCCGGAGGACCGGCCGGTCCTCCTCGCCTGCGGGGCCCGGCCCCGCACCGGCCTGGCCCGCGCCGCCGGACTCGCCGTGCGCACCGGCGTCGTCGTCGACGACACCCTGGCCGCCTCCGTACCCGGGGTGTTCGCGATCGGCGACTGCGCCGAGCACCGCGGCACCGTCCACGGCCGCGCCGAACCCGCCTGGGACCAGGCCGACGTCCTCGCCGCCCTGCTCTCCGGCGCCCGGCCGCAGGCCCGTTACCCCGGCTCGCCCGCCCGGCTCCGGCTCTCCGCCGGCCCTCTGCAGGTCGCCGCCTTCGGCGACATCGCGGCCCCCGGGCCGCACACGGACACCATCCGGCTCTCCGACGCCACCCGCGGCACCTTCAGGAGCCTCGCCCTGCGCGACTCCCGCCTCGTCGGCGCGGTGCTCGTCGGAGACCTCTCCACCGTCGGCGATCTCGCCGACGCCGTGGCGCACGGGCAGCCGCTGCCGCCCGACCCCCTGTACCTGCTCAGGGCCGCATCCGCCGCCCCCGCCGAAGGAGTTCTCGCATGAGGGACCCCAGCGACCCCCGCCCCCGCCTCGTGCTCGTCGGCCACGGCATGGTCGGCCAGCGCTTCCTCCAGGCGCTCACCGACCGCGGCCCGCTCGGCCACCGCGTCACCGTGCTCGCCGAGGAGCCCCGGCCCGCCTACGACCGGGTGCACCTCACCTCGTGGTTCTCCGGCACCACGGTCGAGGAACTCTCCCTGTGGCCCGCGGACTTCGCCGCTGCGCACGGCATCGAGCTGCACCTGGGCGACCCCGCCACCGCCGTCGACCGCGACCGCCGCACCGTCACCACCCGCTCGGGGCGGACCGTCGCCTACGACACCCTCGTCCTGGCCACCGGCTCCGCCCCCTTCGTGCCGCCCGTCCCCGGGCACGACCTCCCCGGCTGCTTCGTCTACCGCACCCTGGAGGACCTGGAGGCCATCCGCGCCCGGGCGGAGCACCCCGGGGTCACCACGGGCATCGTCGTCGGCGGCGGGCTGCTCGGCCTGGAGGCGGCCGGAGCCATGCTGGCCATGGGCCTGACCACCCATGTCGTCGAATGCGCGCCCCGGTTGATGGCCGTCCAGGTCGACGAGGGCGGCGGCGCCGCGCTCCGCCGCGAGATCGAGAACATGGGCGTGACCGTCCGCACCGGCACCACGGGGGAGGCCGTCGAGGCGGGCCCCGACGGCTCCGCCGGCCGGATGGTGCTGTCCGACGGCGATTCCCTCGACGCCCAACTCGTCGTCTTCGCCGCAGGCGTACGCCCCCGTGACCAGCTGGCCCGCGACTGCGGGCTGCCCGTCGGCGAACGCGGCGGCATCGTCGTGGACGCCGCCTGCCGCACCGCCGACCCGCACATCCTCGCCATCGGCGAGTGCGCCCGGGCCGCCGACGGGCGCGTGTACGGGCTCGTCGCCCCCGGCTACGCCATGGCCGAGGCCGCTGCCGCCGAACTCACCGGCGGCCGGGGCAGCTTCACCGGGGCCGACACCTCCACCCGGCTCAAACTCCTCGGCGTCGAGGTCGCCGCCTTCGGCGACCCGCACGGCACCGGCGACGGCGTCCTCGAAGTGCTCTACTCCAACAGCCGCGAAGGCGTCTACAAGAAGCTGTGCATCGACCCGGAGGGCCGGCTCGTCGGCGGCGTCCTCGTCGGCGACGCCGACTCCTACGACCTGCTGCGCCCGCTCGCCGCCACCGGCAACCCGCTCACCATCCCGCCGGAACAGCTCGTGCTGCCCACATCCGCCGGGCCGGCCGCGGCGGGCCGGGCGTCCCTGCCGGACGAGGCGGTGATCTGCTCCTGCCACAACGTCACCAAGGGCACCCTGTGTTCCGCCGTCACGGACGACGGCTGCACGGACGTCCCGTCGGTGAAGCGGCTCACCAACGCCGGCACCGGCTGCGGTTCCTGCACGAAGGCGCTGGAGCGCATCGTCGGCGAGGCACTCGGCCCGCAGGCGTCCCGGCCACGGGGGCTGTGCGAGCACTTCGACCGCACGCGGGCCGAACTGTACGAGATCGTCCGCGTCAAGGGCATCACCACCTTCTCGCGCCTGATCGACGAGCACGGCCGGGGCGAGGGCTGCGACGTCTGCAAGCCCGTCGTCGCCTCGATCCTCGCCTCCCTCGGCAACGGCCACGTGCTGGACGGCGAGCAGGCAGCGCTGCAGGACACCAACGACCACTTCCTCGCCAACCTCCAGCGCAACGGCTCCTATTCGGTGGTGCCGCG
The DNA here is from genome assembly GCF_047456005.1 of Streptoverticillium reticulum. NCBI lineage: Bacteria > Bacillati > Actinomycetota > Actinomycetes > Kitasatosporales > Streptomycetaceae > Streptomyces > Streptoverticillium reticulum. The sequence goes on from NZ_CP179755.1 coordinate 7,381,461, forward strand.
GGTCCCCGGCGGCGAGATCACCGCCGCCGGGCTCATCACGATCGGCGAGATCGCCCGGGACTTCGGGCTCTACAGCAAGATCACCGGCGGGCAGCGGATCGACCTGTTCGGCGCCACCGTCGACCAGCTCCCGCAGATCTGGCGCCGCCTCGTGGACGCCGGCTTCGAGTCCGGCCACGCCTACGGAAAGGCCCTGCGGACCGTCAAGTCCTGTGTCGGGCAGACCTGGTGCCGCTACGGCGTGCAGGACTCGGTCGGCCTGGCCATCGAACTGGAGCTGCGCTACCGCGGCCTGCGCGCCCCGCACAAGCTCAAGGCCGCCGTCTCCGGCTGCGCCCGCGAATGCGCCGAGGCGCAGAGCAAGGACTTCGGCGTGATCGCCACCGCCCAGGGCTGGAACCTCTACGTCGGCGGCAACGGCGGCACCACACCGCGCCACGCCGACCTGCTCGCCGCCGGCCTCGACCGCGCCACCCTGCTCCGCACCATCGACCGGTTCCTGATGTTCTACATCCGCACCGCCGACCGCCTGGAGCGCACCGCCCCCTGGCTGGAACGGCTGGAGGGCGGGCTGGACCACCTGCGGGCCGTCGTCATGGACGACTCGCTCGGCATCTGCGCCGAACTGGACGCCCTCATGGACCGCCACGTCGAGACCTACGAGGACGAGTGGCGGGCCACCCTCGACGACCCCGAACGGCTGCGCCGCTTCGTCTCGTTCGCCAACGCACCGGGAACGCCCGATCCCACCGTGCGCTTCGTGCCCGAGCGCGGGCAGATCCGCCCCGCCACGGCGGCGGAGGTGGCGGCGCGATGAGCACACGGACGGTCGAGATCGACGCGGGCGCCGGCTGGCGGACCGTGTGCGGCTACGACGAACTGCAGCCCGGGCGCGGGGTGACCGTGCTCGTCGACGGCCACCAGGTGGCGCTCTTCCGCGACCGCGCGGGCGAGCTCTACGCGGTCGGCAACCAGGACCCGTTCAGCGGGGCCCACGTCATCTCCCGGGGCATCCTCGGCAGCCGGGCCGGCGTGCCGGTGGTCGCCTCGCCCATGTACAAGCAGGCCTTCGACCTGCGCTCGGGGGCCTGCCTGGACGAGGACGGCGCCACCGGCGCCGCCCCGGCCGCGCTGCCCGTCTGGCCGGTGCGCATCACCGAGGCTCCCGCACCGCGGCCGCACCGCATCACGGACTGGCGGCCGGAGGACCCGGTCTTCTGGGAGACCACCGGAGCCCGCACCGCCCGGCGCAACCTGGTGCACTCGGTGCTCTGCGAGCACATCGGCTTCTCCGTGTGGAGCCTGTGGTCGGTGCTGGTCCTCTTCCTCGGGCCCGAGTACGGCATCGACCCGGCCGGCAAATTCCTCCTCACCGCCGTGCCGACCCTGGCGGGCTCGGCGCTGCGGCTGCCCTACACCGTCGCGGTGGCCGTCCTCGGCGGCCGCACCTGGACCGTCGTCAGCGCGCTCGTCCTGCTCGTCCCCACCGCGCTGACCGCCTGGGTCCTGCACCCCGGCGTCTCCTACACCACGCTCCTCGCCGTCGCGGCCGTCGCCGGGGTCGGCGGCGGGAACTTCGCCTCCTCCATGGCCAACATCAACTCCTTCTACCCGCAGCGCCTCAAGGGCCGCGTCCTCGGCATCAACGCGGGCGGCGGCAACCTCGGCGTCCCCGCCGTCCAGCTGCTCGGACTCGCCGTCCTGGCGACCGCGGGCGCCGCACACCCCCGCATCCTCCCGCTCCTCTACATCCCGCTCATCGCGGCCGCGGCCGTGGCGGCGTACCTGCGCATGGACGACCTGGCCCATGTGCGGCCCGCCGGGCGCCCGCTGCGCGAAGTGACCCGCAACCCGCACACCTGGCTGGTCTCCCTCCTCTACATCGGCACCTTCGGCTCGTTCATCGGCTTCGGCTTCGCCTTCGGGCAAGTCCTGCTGGTGCAGTTCCCCGACGCCTTCCCGACCCCGGTGCGGGCCGCCTCGCTGACCTTCCTCGGACCCCTGCTGGGCTCGCTCGCGCGGCCCGTCGGCGGCTGGCTGGCGGACCGGTGGGGAGGGGCCCGGGTCACCTTCTGGGCCTTCGCCGCCATGGCCGCCGGCACCCTGCTCGTCCTGGCGGCCTCGCAGCACCACTCCCTGCCGCTGTTCCTGACGGGCTTCGTGCTGCTCTTCGTCCTCAGCGGCCTCGGGAACGGCTCGACGTACAAGATGATCCCCGGCATCTTCCGCGCCGAGGTGCGCCGCCGGGCCGCTGCGGGAACGGACACGCGGGCCGCGGAGGAACGGTCCCACCGGCACGCGAGCGCCCTGATGGGCATCGCGGGCGCGGTCGGCGCGTTCGGCGGAGTGATCGTCAACGTCGCCTTCCGCCAGGCGTTCCTGGACAGCGGAACCGGAGAGGCGGCCTACGCGGCCTTCCTCGCCCTCTACCTGCTCTGCCTCGCCGTCACCTGGGCCGGCTACCTGCGGCCGGCCCGCCGGACGGCCGGAGTCTGAGGCCGGCGGCGGGGCATCCAACACCAACGGCCCCGCCGCCGCCACCGGGATCTCCCCCTTCGCTGCTCCAATGGGGCGACTGGAGGCGTGCGGCGCGCGGACGCCGGGCGCGGCCGGGCAGGCATCTGCTCTGCGTGGGGCGTCGATCGGCACGCCCCGTCGAGCAAAGGGAGCAGCGAAAGATGCGCATGCCACACCGGGTGACCACGGCGGTTGCGGCCCTCGTCCTGGCCGGGGCGTCTGCGGGCACGGCACTGGCCACGGAGTGCCAACGCGACGAAGCCTTCCTGAAGAACTTCCACCGGGGCAACGAGGCCCAGATCGCGGCGGGCAAGGACGCCATGCGGAACGCCGTGTACCGGTGCACGCGGGACGCCGGCAAGATGATGGTGATGAACCACGAGAAGATCGACAGGATCATCCGTGACATCGCCCACCGGCAGGACGTGTCCCTGCCCACCGACATCCCGGCCGAGCAGCAGGCGGCGCTCAAGACACTCAGGGCGAACGCCCGCACCAAGACGTACGACAAGATGTGGCTGGCCGCCGAGGAGGTCGGGCACATGCAGACGATGACGCTGCTCGACGACGAGATCTCCAACGGCCAGGACCCGGCCTCCCGCGACGCGGCCCGCGACGCGCGGCCGGTCGTCGCCCGGCACCTCGACGTGATCCACAAGTGTATGAAGAAGGCGGACCCGTCCAAGAGGGACACCGCCAAGAAGGACCCGGTCAAGATGGCCCCGGCCAAGAAGGGCTCCGGCAAGAAGGGTGCCGGGAAGAAGGGGACCAACAAGATGAGCCCGGCCAAGAAGAGCCCGGCCAAGAAGGATGCGGTGAAGAAGGACCCGGCGAAGAAGATCCGGGTGAAGGAGCTCACCGCGGCCGGGCCGGCGGACCCGCAGCAGGCGACGACGAGCGAGGCCGCCACGCCGGAGGCGGGCACGCCGGACATGACCGGCAACGACGTGGCGAAGCTGAGTGCGCATCATCACCACCACAAGGGCCACAAGAACAAGCGGCACTGACGCCGTCCGGCCGGGCGGCCGACGGGCGGTTCCCGCCGCGGGCGGGGCCGCCCGTCGCCGTTCCCACGCGCCTTGACGCCCTTCGAACGGCTCGTGCAGAGTTGATCAGTGAGCACGACCGACGCCGTCATCCGCCCCCGGCCCGTCCCGGACCCCCGCCTGCGCCTCTTCGTCCTGCACCACGCGGGCGCCTCGCACGTCCCCTACCGCGCCTGGGCCGGCCACCTGCCGCCCGAGTGGGAGCTGTGCCTGCTGGAGGCCCCCGGCCGGGGCACCCGCCGCGGCACGCCGGCCCGCACGGCGGGCGACCTCGCCGGCATCCTCCTGGAGGACGTCCGGCCCTGGACGGACCGGCCCTACGCGGTCTTCGGCCACAGCATGGGCGCCATCGCCGGCTACGAACTGACCCTCGCCCTCCGCGACCACGGCCTGCCGCTGCCGTGCTGGCTGGGCCTCTCCTCCGCCCGGGCGCCCGAACACCACCCGCGCCGCGACGGGCGCCGCTTCGACCTGCCCGATGCCGAACTGCGCTCCGTCATCCTGGAGATGGGCGGCACGCCGCGCGAGGTCCTGGAGGAGCCCGGACTCTGGGGCTACCTCGAACCCATCCTGCGCGCCGACCTGCAGCTCGTCGACACCTGGCAGCCCCGCACCGGGGCCGTGCCGCTGCCCGTGCCGCTGTCGGTGTTCTCGGGCGCCGCCGACAAGGGCGCCCTGCCGCACCTGATGGACACCTGGGCGGCGCACACCAGCCGGTTCGCGGGCGCGCACGTCCTGGACGGCGGGCACTTCTACTTCCAGCCCGACCCGTCCGCCCTGATCCACCGGATCGTCACCGACATCCGAGGGAATTCTGTTCCTGGTGGGGAACCATTCCCTGTGGAAGGCACTCTCTGAGGCCGAAGGTGCACAGTCGTACGGACAACTCGCATGCGGGGAGCACGGGATGACGCACAAATTCGCGCAACAACGGCCGTCGTCGGCACTGCGGTCCGCCGCGAGACCGGCCGTGGTCCTGACCGCCGGACTGGCCCTCCTCATGAGCGCGGCCGGAGCCGGACAGGCGGCCGACGGCCGGGCGGCGCAACCGGGCTGCGGGGCCCTCGCCGGCCGGGCGCCCCTGCCCGCGGCCGCGCCGGCCCCCGACACGAAGGCCGTCGGGAACGCCGCACAGAAGATCTCCTACGGCCTGGCGCCCGAACTGCCCATCGGCCTCTGGTCCTCCTCCTCCGTCACGCTGCGCACGCCCGTCCGGAAGGGGACGGTGCGGCTGGACGTCGACAGCCGCGGCTTCAGCACCGACTCCCTCGTCGTGCAGCGCTACGTGCCCGCGACCCGCACCTGGACGGACCTCAGGACCGGCCCCGGCGGCGGCAGCGCGCCGACCCACGGCGTGTTCACCTTCCCCGTGACCACGTCCGCGGACGCCCGCCACCCGCAGACGGTGGCCCTGCGGCTCCAGGACCTCGACCGCCCGGGCACGCTCTCCGTCACCGCCTCCGTCGACGACGGCCGCGGCCACACCTACCGGGCCCCGGCCCGCACGGCCACCGCGACCCGCCCGGCGACGACGGTCACGGGCTGGCCGGCCAAGGGCGTCACGCTGACGCGGGGCGGAGCGGCGCGCCCGTTCACGCTGACCGTCAAGAACACCACCGGCCGGACGTATCCGGCCGTCGGCGTCGCGTACTTCGCGTACGGGGCGGGCAGGAGCCACGCCCTGCGCCCGGCCGACCTGGTCGTCCAGCAGTACCGCGCCGGGCACGGCTGGGAACGGATCCCGCTGGTGGCCAACGGCTGCGACCCCGGGATGAGCGCGTCCCTCCGCCCGGCGTCCCGGTCCGTCGCACCGGGGGCGACGGCCGAGTACCGGCTGCGGGTCGCGGTGGCCCGCACGGCCCCGGCGGACGTGACAGCTGGGGAGTCAGGCATCGCCGTGTCGAACGGCGACCAGTCCTTCTCCTCGCAGGAACTGCCCTTCGCGATCGGTGCGGGGAAGTAGGGGCGGAGCCGCCCAGAGCCTGTCCGGCGGATCTTCGTGCCCCGTCAGGGGCGCGGGGAACTGCGCGACCAGCCCCCACCGGCCGGCAGCCGACGCACTACCCCAGGGGTTCTGGGCGAAGCCCCGACAACCTCGACTGCGGGCGCGTCGTGGCCGTTCGCGCAGTTCCCGGCGCCCCTGACGGGGCGCCCGGCGGCGGACACCCGCCGGTGCCCGCCGCCGGCCGGGGCTAGGGGAGGGGTACGGCGAGGGAGTGCCTCGTGCCGTACTCCTGCAGGGCGGGCAGTCTGGCTGTCGTTGCGCTGTCCGACGGCATGGAGGTGAACAGCTTCATGCCCGGGGACTCCAGGGCCTCCAGCATCACGTAGTCGAACGTGAGGCTGCCGAGCTCGGGGTGCCGGAACTCGCGCTGGGTCGAGTGGAATTCCGCGATGTCGTGTTTGTCCCACCAGTCGCGGAACTCCGGGCTCGACTCGCGCAGTTCGCCCGTGATGCGTTCCAGGTACGGATCGCCGATGCGCTGCCGGGAGTCCGCCCGGAACTGTGCCAGCAGCGATTGGGCCTGTCCCGCCCAGTCGGCCATCAGGGTGCGCATGCCGGGGTCGCCGAACGTCAGCCGGATGAGGTTGCGTTCGGCGGCCGGCAGGCGGCCCGGGTCGCCGATGAGGCCGGCCATGGAGCGGTTCCAGGCCACCAGGTCCCAGTTGGCGTCACTGAGGTAGGCCGGATGCGGGTCGAGGGCGTCCACGAGCTTCTGCAGCGCGGGCGTGGGAACAACTGCCGGACAGGGGTATTCCAGCAGTGGCTCGTCGGCCAGCGCGTACAGATGGCGTCGCTCGTCCCTGTTCAGTTGCAGGGCGCGGGACAGGCTCTCCAGGACCTGGCGGCTCACGGTGATGTCGCGGGCCTGTTCCAGCCAGGTGTACCAGGTGACGCTCACCCCCGAGAGCTGGGCGACCTCCTCGCGGCGGAGGCCGGGGGTGCGGCGGCGGGAGCCGCCCGGAATGCCGACGTCCTCGGGGGTGATCCGGGCCCGGCGGGACCGGAGGAACTCCGCTAGGGCGCGGCGTCGTTCAAGGTCAGCCATCAAACCCCCGTCTCGCGAGGGCCGGCGGGGGGTATGGGTGGTGGTCCCGATAGTAGTGGTGTCGATACCAGCATAATCGGTCACTGTACGCGACAGCTTCCCTGTCGGAGGATCAAGAACGTCAGCCCGGGTCCTTCCGCTACAGGGGTGCGGAAGGGCCCGGGGGCACCCCTCCTGCTAGGCCAGGAGCAACACCCGGTCCCAGGTGGGGGCGTTGCGGGTGGTGGCGGCGAGGAGAGCGAGCACCACGCCCGCCGCACCTTCCAGAAAGCCGGGGCCGTCCTGGGCGAACCCGCCGCCGCGATCAGCGCATTGTGACAGTTGAACGGTCAGTTCAACTGCAGCGCGGGCGAATTCCGGATCTCCCGTGTCGTGTGCGAACCGCAACGTGATCTGCAACAGGCCGGCCAGGCCGTGGCACAGGCCCGGCGTCGTACCGGCCGCGCGCCGTGCGGCCGGTCTGCGGAGTGCGGCCTTCACCGCTCGTACCGCCAGGGCCTGCAGGGCCGGATCGTCGAGGGCCGTGCCCGCCAGCCAAACGGAACGAGCCACTCCGGGGCTGCCGTAGCACCACGAACTGTGCGGTGCGGGAGTGGAATTCAAGATTCCGGTCACTCCTGCGAGATCCGGCCAGTCGGGCCCCCATGCGTCGTCGATCCGCTGCATCAGGAGCCGGTCCACCACCCGGCGGACGGCCTCCTCCTGGCCCGGCACCCGCATACCGTCCGCCATCGCCAGCGACAGCAGCGCCAGGGGACCGGCCATGCCGTGCGAGAGCCCGCAGTTGAGCGCGCCGCGCGGGAACCGGCTGCGCTGCTCGTCGTCGCGCAACGCCTCGACGGGCGTGAACCAGTGCGGCACTCCGGCACGTTCGCCGCTTAGTGTCACCAGGGCGGTGAGCACCGCGCGCAGCGCCCCGGCCGCCGCCGGGTCGTCCCCGGCCCGGCCCAGCAGGTGGGCCCCGGTCCCGGTGAGACCGGAGATCACGTCGAAGATGCGGTACGGCACGCCGTGCACGCCGCCGGTGCCGCGCGCGGCCTGCCCGGTCGCCGCGGCGGCGATCCGTGCGTCCAGGTCGGTCAGCAGGTCTTGGTGACGGTCCGTCAGGGAGCACGCTGCGAACGCCGGTCCGGACAGACCTCCGTACAGGCCGGGTCCGGTCGTTCCGGTGCTCGCGGCGCCTGCGGCCGCCGCGGTGAGATAGCCGTCGGCCATGGCACCCCAGCCCTCCCCGGGCCGGTACGTGTCCAGCTGGTGGTACGCGAGGGCCAGCCCCGCGCCGCCCCCGGCCAGGTCGGGGCGCACACGGGCGGGCGTCGCGCGGGGCGGCCCGGCCAGTGCGGCGACGAGACGGAGAGCCGCTTCGGCCGACTTGCCGGACACTGCAGGCGTCCACTGTCTGTCGCCCAAGTCGCCTTCTCCTGCGAAGGGTGCGAAGGGACGGGTGAAGGGCCGGTCGTGCTGCTGGCGCCCGCTGCACGACCGGCCGTCGGATGTCGCGCCTGACGTCAGCAGAGGCGCGTGTAATGCCCTGTGCAGTAGTCCGTACAGTCGTAGCTGGTGTGCGCGGTGTCACAGCACATCACGGGCTCCAGCGTCAGTTCGTCCGTCTCCGGGAGCTCCTGGAGTTCGAGGACCTGGGTCTCCATGGATCACTTTCCCTTCCGGTCTGTGTCTTCGGTTGTCTTCTCCGCCGGCGGAGGTCACGGGGGTGTCGGCGAACCAGGAGCGGCCGCCGCCGCTCCTGAGCCGCAGAAGGAAGTCCAGTACGCCGGCCGACCCGACGTTGTAACTCGCGCAGACGTCACGCATCGTGTCGTCCGGCACCACGAGCAGGCCGTCCCGCAGCACGGCCCGGACGGAGACGCAGAACGCGGACTCGGCCGCCCACCGCCGGTAGCGCTGCTCCCCGGTCGCATCGGCCAGGTCCAGCAGCAACTCGGCGTTGCCCGCGACCCCGTGACAGGTGCCGGGCGGGAGCCGCCAGCGGTCCCGGTGCACGGCGACGGCCGCCCCCTCGGCATGCTCGCGGAACGCCCGCTCGCCGGTGGCCTGCCACAGGCGTACGAGGAAGGAGCCGACCCCGGAGGTGCCGTTGCACCAGAAGTTCAGCCCCATGCGTTCGCTGCGGCCCGGCCCCTTCGGCCAGTCGGCGGCTCCGTCGTCGTGCCACCGGGCCACCGCGCACAGCGCGTGTCCGCCGCCCGCCGCCACGTCGACCAGATCCGGGCGGCCGAGAGCGCGGCCCGCGGCGAGCAGGAAGGCGGCGTTCCCGGCCACCCCGTGCCCGTAGCCGTACAGCGCCGAGCCTGCAAGGTCGTTGCGATGCCCGGGCCCGGCGAGCCAGTCCACCCCGCTGCCGGTGCGTCCCGTCAGGCCGATCACCGACTCCGCGCATTCCACGGTCCGTTCGGCGAACCGTTCGTCGCCGGTGGCGCGCCACAGGTGCAGTTGTGCCGTCCCGGCTCCGGCCAGGCCGTGGCAGAGGTCCGGGTCGTGCCACCGGAGCGGAATCCGCAGGGCGTACTCCAGCGCCCGGTCCGCCATGTCCTCGTCACCGAGGGTCCGCGCCGCCTCGTACCACGCCCACGCCGCGCCGGAGCGGCCGAAGTACAGACCGGGCAGCACCCGGCCGGGCAGGGCGAGCCGCCGGTCGAGCCACTGGGCGGCCTTCCGCAGAGCGGGTTCGGCCGCGTGCCGTCCGTTGCGCACGGCGCGGTCGAGGACGGCCAGCACACCGGCCGCGCCCATCTGGACGTTGCACGGATCCCCGTACGGCAGCGAGAGGGGGCGCGGCCACAGGTATGCGGCAGCCGGATCCATCGTGTCCGACAGGTGGGCCAGCCCGTCGTCGATCAGCCGGTCGGCATCGTCGTCCCGCAGCACCGGCCCGTCGGACACCGGCAGTTCGCCGTGCTCCTCCCGGAGGAATGCGGCCGCCTGCGACAGCGGCCAGCGCTGCCCGGCGTCCGTGGTCAGACCGAGCAGCAGCGGGGCGAGCGCCCGGAGCGCCGGGTACGCGGGAGCCGCAGCGGTGACGAGGGCGGCGATGCGTTCCCCGGCAGGTCTGCCCGGGCCGGGCGAGTCCGGGCACAGGACGGGGCTGATGCCGGTGGTGACGTGCAGGAGCGTGGCGCCCAGGCTGAAGCAGTCGGCCTCCGGCCCGGGCACGGGGACCGGTCCGCCGGAGTGCTCGTGCGGCCCTTCCAGGTACTCCGGCGCCGTGAAGCCCTGTGTGCCCGCGACACGGGCCGAACTGCCCGCCTCGGCCGTGCACTCCATGTCGACGAGGACGGGCGTACCGTCGGCCCGCATCACGATGTTGCCGGGTTTGAGGTCGCGCAGGACCAGGCCCGCGGCGTGCACCTCGCCGACGATCCGGGTCAGATCACGGGCCAGGGAACGGGCGACGGGCAGCGGGATCCGGCCGTTCCCCTGTCGCAGGGCATCGACGGCCCACTGCTGGAGGCTCGGCCCGTCGATGAGGTCCTGGACGAGGAACACATGTCCCCCGGACTCGAACACGTCCCGTGCGGCCGGGGTGACACCCTGCGGCGCGAGCCGGTGGAGGACATCCGCCTCGTGACGCAGCCAGTCCCGGGCGTCGCGCCCGTGCAGATCGGCCCCGATGTGCGGCCGGGCCTCCTTGAGCAGCACGTCCTCGCCGACCTGCCGGTCGTGCGCGCGGTAGACGCCACCGCGGTTGGAGTGCCGGATCGCCTCCCTGACCAGATAGCGGCCGGCGAGGAGCACGGGTCCGCCGCGCCGGCGCCCCGCACGCTCCGTAGGTGCGGCGGGCGGAAACGGCGGCACGGCCCACGGGGGAGGTGAGAACCAGGGGTTCCGCTCGTCCGGCAGCAGCGTGCCGTCGGGGGCCTCCAACCGCCCTTCGTAGAAGCCCTCGTCGTTCAGCTCGCGCGGGCTGCTGAAGCAGCCGTAGCGGTAGTGCACCAGGCTGTCCGCCCGATAGCGCCGGTCCGACAGGATCGCCGGACCCGCAAGCCCGGCCGTCGCCCGGTGCAACTGCTCGGCCAGGAGGCGCAGATGGTCGTCGTCGGAGGGATAGGCGGTGAGGAACTTGCCCGACTGCGACCGGTCCGCCCGCACCGCGGTGAGCTCGGCGGCGTTCCTCGGGGTGGCGGCGAACTTGAAGGCGCATCCGTGCTCCACCAGCACCCCGGCCGCCTGCTCCAGCACCCGCGGTGCCGAGAGGGGAGTGGCCGACACATGCAGTTTCCAGCCCTGCCGGCGGCGGGTGTGCCGGGGAGGGGTGACCATGCACCAGAAGTCCCCGTCCAGCATGCGCCAGGTGGAGGTCTGGCCCGAAGTGTGAAGGATCTGAGCAACGATGTGCCGGTATCCCGAAGCCACGCGCACAGAGTGGCACAGCAGCGGATCGGAGGGGAGAGCTCCGCCCTCCCTCGAATCGGGGATGGCGTGACATCACCGGTGCCGCGATGCTGGGTCACGGTCCGTGTGCGGCATGCAGGGGAGGGGGGCCGTCGTGTTCCTGTGGAACAGGTCCCGGCGGGGCAGGCGCGTCGGAGTCGTCATGGCGGTGCTCGTGGCCCTGGGCGGAGCAACGGCCCTGCCCGCGGCCGCCGGTGCCGGCGGTGGTGGTCCGGACGACTGCCGGACGGTGACGTCGCAGGGCGCGGTGCAGGGCACGGTCCGCGGCGGCACCTGCGCCTATCTCGGCGTGCCGTACGCCGCCGCGCCCACCGGGTCCCGGCGCTTCCGCCCGCCCGCGCCGCCCGCACCCTGGCGGGGGACGCTGCGTGCCGACGCCGCGAAGCCGCCGTGCCCGCAGGACTTGAGCGACGGGGACGGCCGTGGTGACGAGGACTGTCTCCACGTGAACGTCTGGGCCCCGCGGACGCGCGGGGCGCACAGGCCCGTCATGGTGTTCCTGCACGGCGGCGAGAACGTCATCAACAGCGCGAGCGATGCGATGACCGACGGCGCCGCCCTCGCCGCGCGCGGCGACGCGGTCGTCGTCTCGGCCGACTACCGGCTCGGCATCCTGGGCTGGACGGAACTCGGCTCGCTGGACCGCTCGTACGCGGGCTCCGGGAACAACGGGCTGCGCGACGAGGCCGCCGCCCTCGGCTGGGTGCGCGAGCAGGCCGCCGCCTTCGGCGGGGACCCGCGCAACGTCACGGTCTTCGGACAGTCGGCGGGCTCGGTGTCCATCAACGCCCTCCTGGCCGGTGACCGTCCGGAGCGGCTGTTCCGCCGGGCCGTCACCGAGAGCGGGCCCGGCTACCTGGTGCACACCCGGCGCTCGGCCGAGTCCGCCGCCCGGCGCGTCCTCACCGTGGGAGGCATCCACCGGGTGGCCGACCTCGACGCGCTGGACACCCGGCAGATCCTGGAGCTCCAGCGCACGGCGCGGGCAGCGGCACCGGGGCTGGCCGGCGCCGTCTTCTTCGGGCCGTACGTGGACGGTTCGCTGGTGCCCGGCCAGGTGCTCGACCGCGTCGCGGCGGGCAGCGCCCGGAACGTCGACGTGATGACCGGCAGCAACACCGACGAGTCGGACTTCTGGGCCCTGTTCCGGCCGGACGTCCTCAAACTGCCGCTCAGCGGCTACAAGGTCTTCCCCGCCCCGCTCGCGGCGCGCAAGCAGCAGATGTACGACGTCTACGCGGCCGACCGCCCGGGGCTGGCCGAGGGCCGGGTGGTGAACGCCATGCTCACCGACCAGATCTGGCGGATCCCCTCGGTCAGGCTGGCACAGGCCCAGTCCCGCTGGCGCCCCTCGTACGTCTACCAATTCGACTGGCACGTGCCGTACGCGAAGGGCGTGCCGGACGCGCAGAATCTGGGCGCCATGCACCAGTTGGAGCTGCCGTTCGTCTTCGGCACGCTCGACCTGGGCTGGATCCCGCGCGGCACGGAGACCCTGGCGGCGCAGCGGCCGGAGCTCACCCGGCTGTCACAGGCGATGATGGACGCCTGGTCGTCGTTCGCCCGCACGGGAAGCCCGGGTTGGCGCGCGTATCGGGGTACGGACCGTGCCACCAGGTTCTGGGACCTGAAGCCGGAGGTACGCAGCGCGCCGAGGGACAACGAACGGGCGTTGTGGGACGGTTACGCGTTCCCGGGGTGGGAGTCTTAAACGGAACCCCCTAAACGGAAACCCCGCGCCTCGTAAGGGGCGCGGGGAACTGCGCGATCAGCCAAAAACGACCCGCACCCGAAGGTCAGCCCTTCGTGCCGCTCGGCGCATTGTCCGCGGTCACATTGACCGCAGCCCACGCCTTGTCCACGGTCTGGTACTCGGTGCTGCCCTGACCGTAGATGTCCGCAGCCGCCTGCAGGGTGGCCGTCCGCGCGTCGTGGAAGTCGGAGCTGGAGACCAGGTACCGGGTGAGCGCGCGGTAGAAGATCTGCTCGGCCTTGTCGCGGCCGATGCCGGTCACGGTCGAGCCGTCGGAGGTCGGGGAGTCGTAGGCCACGCCCCCGATGGTCTTCTGGCCGCTGCCCTCGGCGAGCAGGTAGAAGGCGTGCGAGGAGACGCCCGAACCCGCGTGCACCTCGCGGTCGTAGGAGCCGCTGTCCCAGGAGTCGACGGTGCCCTCGAGCTTGTCGAGCGAGGGGTGGTCGAGGCGGCGCAGGAAGGTCTGCTCCAGGCCGAGCTTCTCGCCGATGAGGTAGTTCGGCGGGTTCTGCGGGTTGTTCGTCTTGAACTCCACGGCGGTGCCGAAGATGTCCGCGAACGACTCGTTGAGGGAGCCCGCCTCGCCGAACTGGTTGCCCCGCGCGTCGGTGCGCGTGGGCTGGAAGTTGGCGGTGGCCTCGACCACGCCGTGGGTGAGCTCGTGACCGGTGACGTCCAGGGCCACCAGCGGCTGCTTGAACGTTTCTCCGTCCCCGTCGCCGTAGAGCATGCAGGAGCAGTCGGGCGACCAGAAGGCGTTGCCCACGTTGCTGCCGAAGTGGACGAGCGCGTGCGGGCCGGTGCCGTCGTTCTTGATGCCGTTGCGGCCGAAGACGCTCTTGTAGTAGTCGAAGGTGCTGGTGATGCCGTACTGGGCGTCCACCGCGGCGGTGTTGACGTCCGACGTGGTGCCGTTGCCCCACTTGTTGTCGGCGGTCGTCAGCTCCTTGCCGTTGGTGAAGGCCTCCAGCTCCTTCGAGCCCGCGTCGCGGGTCTCGGCGTTGCCGCGGGAGGGGTCCTTCAGGACGAAGGAGTTCTGACCGGTCTGGGTGGTGAGCAGAGGCACGGCGCCGACGAAGAACGAGGTGCCGCTGCCGGTCGCCGGGGCGGGGAAGCTGCCGGCCGTGGGCTTGGAGGGCTTCTTCGCCGGGGTCTTCGCGCCGGTGCGCGGGGCGGCCTGCTGGCCCAGGTCGCGGAGCTTGGCCTGGAGCTGCGGGGAGATGAAGCCGTCGGTGAGCGGGGTGTTGCTGAGTACCTTGCCCGAGGCGGCGTCGACGACCACCGAATGGGCGCTGCCGGCCTCGGCGTTGCGGCTGCCGGTGACGGTGACCTGGTAGGCCAGCACGCTCTTGCCCTCGCGGGCGTCGATGACCAACTGGGCGGAGCCCGCGGTTCCGTTGGCGGAGGCGGCGGCCTTGGCTGCGGCCTCGTGGGCGGCCAGCTTGGGCTTGACCGTGGGGACGGAGACGTCGTGGTGGACCGCGCGGCTCGCACCGGCGTACTTCTGCTGGGCGTCGAGGTGGACGACGACGTCGCCGCCGATCACGGGAACGCCCTTGTGGCTGCGCTCGAAGCGGACGTGCCGCTTGCCCTCGGGGTCGACGAGGGCGTCCTTGACGGTCAGCGTGTCGGCCTTGCTCACACCGGTGGCTCCGGCGTGGGCGAAGGCCGCGGCGCGGGCCGCCTTCACGAGCTGGGTCTCTGCGCTGCCGGTGGGCCGGGCCGAGGCCGTGGTCACCTTGGCCGCGGAGGCGGACGAAGGGGTGGCCGTGGCCGTGCCGGCCATGGTCGCCGCCGCGACGACGGCGACGGCGACGGCGACTATTCGTCTGTGTGTGGGGGTTGTACGCATGGGGTCTGCGCCCTTTGTCCTGGGCGGTCCGGGCAGGCCCGGACACGCGCAATGCACGGGGTGCCGTCACATCGGCACCACGGGGACCTGTGGTCCCGCCGAGGACAATGCCGCTTTGGCATGCACATGAAAAGAGGGAAAGGGTGACCTGTCCGGACAGTTGATCAACTGTTAACAAAGGACCAACAGCCCGTAACGAGCAGGCAACTTCCCGTTCCGTTGTCCCCCAAGACGGGTCAACCTCCCGGAAGGTTGCCGTCGTTCGGGAGGTGATCACTATGTGAGACGCGGCCCCGGCCAACTGCCCCCCGGCAGGGGCGTGCCCGACGCGCGCAGCTCCCGGGCCACCCGGTCCGCCGCCAGGTAGACCCAGGCGCGGACGGTTTCGGCGGTTGCGTCGGAGCCGGTGAGCTGCACCTCGCGCTCGACCCGGTCGTAGAGGCCGGCGGCGGGATCGCCCGGAACGTGATCCTCCAACGCGTCGAGCGCGGCGAGCACATGGCCGTAACCGGCCGGCGCGAGCGTGACCAGCTCGCCGAGCACCTCGCCCGCGGGATCGGCCACCGCGTACGGATAGCCCGGCCCCTCGTACAGCACCGCACCGCGCAGCCGTGCGGGCCGGACGGCGGTCGTGCGGCCCCGCAGGAAGAGGTCGTGGTTGCGCTGCCCGGGGCGCAGCGTGCCGTAGACGAAGACGGGCAACTGCCGGTGGTCCTGCGGGGTCACGTCGGAATCCCTTCGCGTACGCGGCACCGGGATCGCTCCGTCCGGTGTCAGGGACCGGCGCCCTCCCCCTCCACCTCCTCCTCGACTTCCCCGCGTCTGTTCACCCGTACCGCGAGCAGGCTCCCGAGCACTCCCGCCACGAGCCCCCACAGCACGCCCAGCCCCACCAGGTGCAGCAGGCGTGCACGCAGCCGCACTTCGCCGCTGCCGAAGCCGCCCAGGTCGCCGAGGCCCAGCAGGGACAGCCCGTAGCGGGCCGAGACCTTCGTCAGCAGGCCCACCACCAGCAGCGTCACGGCGAGGGCCGCCGCCAGGTGCACCGCGTGCTGCCAGGGCCGCGTGCGCGCGGGCGCGCGCACCGCCGCCAGGAACCCGGCCATGAGCAGGGCGAGCACGGCGAGGGCGACCAGCAGCCAGGCCCGGCCGTCGTGCTCGGCCAGCGTGGCGGCGTTCACCGTGGCCTCGCCCCGGTGCGGCTCGCGCAGGACCGCCCCGAGGGCGGTCGGTACCGGCAGCCCGATGCCGGCCGGCACATGGCCCGTCCAGGAGCCGCCGAGCCCGACGCCGAACGCCATCCAGGCCAGGTTCGGCAGGCCGAGCAGCAGCACCGCGCAGGTCTGCGCGCGGTGGCCGTGCGTGAAGAGGGTGACCACGCCGACGACGAGGCCCAGCGCGACGTACGCCAGCAGCACGGCGAGCAGCGCGAACGCCGCGGGCCGGATCGCGTCCTGGAAGGGCAGCAGCCGCGGCGGCAGCGGGGCCCGCCGGGACACCGCGAGGGCCACGGCGAGCAGGGCCGACAGCCACAGCAGGCCGAAGCCGAGGGTCGGGGCGAGGGCGGCCCGGAACCCCACGGCCGGGGTCACGCCCAGCGCCTCGCCGATGTCGTTGACGATGCCCCCGCCGATCCGCAGGGTGAAGGTGTGCCGGGCGGTCCGCGCGAGCAGCAGCAGGACCAGCAGCCACAGCACGGCCGTCCGGGCGACCCGGCCCAGCAGCTCCGCCCCGCCCGCCACCGCCCGGTGCCGCAGCGGGCGGAGGAAGACCGCGCCCGTCGCCAGGGCCCAGGCCAGCGTCACCGACAGTGGCACGGCCGTGAGCTCCGCGGCGGTGTGCCCGAAGAAGCCCGCGCCGCCGGTCAGTTCCACCGAGCCGCCGACGGCGGAGACCATCGTGGCGGCGACCACCGCCGGGAAGGCGCCGCCGGGCAGTCCGTCGGCGCCCGCGGCCCACAAGCCCGCCGCGGCGACGGCCGCCATCGCGGCCGTCCCGGCGGCCACGGCCGCGAGCGCCTCGCCCCAGGCACGCAGTGGTCCCGGGCTCATGGTGTCTCCGTCCTCCCGATGCGGGTGCGGCCAACCTATGCCCGGTGCCGGGCAGGCACCCGTGGGCGGAGGCGGTCGGGGGATTCCACCCCCGGTTGGCAGCGCCCCGTAAGGGGCGCGGGGAACTGCGCGACCGGCCACAGACGGCCTGCAGCCGACGCACCACCCTTGAGGTCCGGGGCGAAGCCCCGGGAATGTCGACCGCAGGCGCGTCGTGGCCGATCGCGCAGTTCCCCGCGCCCCTGACGGGGCGCCTGGTCGCGCCCACGCGGCGGAGCCGCATATGTGAACAGCCCCGCGCCCCTTACGGGGCGCCCCCGCTTGCGGGCCGCACAAAATGCGGGATCAATCGGGAATACGGTACAAAGCAGAATGAACCGGCTCCAGTACAGGAGATGAGACACGGCCGTGTCGTCCGAACCGCCGTCAGCACCCCGCCTCGCCGGCCGTACGCCGTGGTGGCGGTCCAGGACCGCCATCGTCACGGGCGTGCTGCTGGTGGCCGCCGCCCTCGCCGTCTGCTTCCTCCGCCAGGGCGGCGGCTCGGGAGAGGTCTTCCTGCAGGCCGCCTCGGCCGACGGCCAGGACCCTTTCACCCGTTCGACGGCCCGCAGCACCGGCCGGTACGCCTCCGTCATGGACGACGCCGGTGCCGCCGCGGCGGCCGGCGCCTCCCGCAGCCTGCCGGGGGCCACGCCCGGCCTCTACGCGGGCACCCGCAACGCGGCCGGCTGTGACGTCGATCAGCAGATCGGCTACTTCACCGAGAACCAGGGCAGGGGCCGTGCCTTCGCCGGCGCGGCCGGCATCGACCCGGACGCCATCCCCGCCTACCTGCACGGTCTCACCCCCGTCCACCTGCGCGCCGACACCCGGGTGACCGACCACGGCTACAAGGACGGCTCCGTCACCAGCTTCCAGTCCGTCCTGCAGACCGGCACCGCCGTCCTGGTCGACGACCGGGGAACGCCCCGGGTGCGCTGCGCCTGCGGCAACCCGCTGGGCCCGCCCGTCGCCGTCCAGGGCACGCCCCGGGCCCGGGGCGGCGCCTGGGACTCCTACGACCCGGCGAAGGTCGTCGTCGTCACGCCCGCCGAGTCGGTCCTGGACGCGATCGTGGTCCACGACCCCGCGAACGGCGGGTGGTTCGAGCGCCCGGTGGGCAGCAGCGGCGACAACGACAGCCGGGCGACACCGCCCAAGGGCGGCCTGCCCCCGGGCCCGTCGCACCCGCACACGCCGGGCCGGTCCCACTGAGCCGCGGGCCGATGAGCACACCGTCCCCCGCCTCCCGGCAGGCCTCCACCGCCACCGCCCGCCCGGCCTCCGCAACCGCCGGGCCGGAGGCCGCGGCCCGACGGCACGGGGACGGCGCGCGCGAGGCGTGGGCCGCGCTGCTGCTGACCGTCGCGGCGGTGGTCTACAACGACTGGCTGCTGGAGTTCGTCCTGCCCACCGGGCTGGACCCCCGGCACTCCTACGTCAGCGAGCTCTACGCGGCCGACCAGCGCTTCCGCCTGCTGTTCGGCAGCATCGAACTGGCCGCCGCGGCCCTCGTGATCGGCGGCGCGCTGCTGGCCCGCGGGCCGGCCCCCGGCCGGTGGTCGGCCGCCGGATGGTGGTCGCTGGTGGCCTTCGGCGTCTCGTCCGTCGCGGACGTCGTCGTGCCGATGCGCTGCGCGCCCTCGGTGGAGCGCGGCTGCGAGGCCGTCAACCCCTGGCACACCACCACCAGCGCCCTGGTGCACGCCGCGCTCTTCGCCTCGATGGCCCTGCTCGTCGTCGCGGCGCACACCGCCCGCCCCCCGATGCCGCTGGTCCGCCGCTGCGGGCCGTGGGTGCTCGCCGCCGCCCTGGGCACCGCGCTGGCCACGGTCGGGCCCCTCTTCGGCAGACCGGGCTGGCACGGGGTGCCGCAGCGGGCCCATCTGGTGCTCGTGGGCGTGTGGTTCGTGCTCCTCGCGACCACGCTGCGGTCCCCCGGCGGGGTGGCCTCCTGCCGTGAAGCGGCACCACGGCGCCCCGAAAGGGGCGCGGGGAACTGCGCGATCAGCCACGACGCGCCCGCAGTCGACGTCCCCGGGGTGCCGCCCCGGACCCCGGGGTAGTGCGTCGGCTGCGGGCCGGTGCGGGTTGCTCGCGCAGTTCCCCGCGCCCCTTCGGGTGCCGTGGTGCCGCTTCAGCGGTTCACCACAGCAAAAGGACCACCGGCCCATGCATCCCGTACGGCTGCCGCACCGTGCCCGCCTGCGACGGACTGGTAACGCGCAAGCGATTGCGCAGCGTCGTGGCCACCTCCACCGCGAGGGTGTTGCAGCCCGCCCCGAGCCGGCCGCCGAGGTCGACCACGGGCCGGGTCTGGTCGACGGGCGGCAGTTGCTCGCCGTTGAGGGTGACCCGGAACGTGCCGTGGATCTCGCCGAGGTCGAGCAGAGCGGTGCGCGGGCCGTTCTCGACGGTGAACTCCGTGGTGTACGTGCCGATCCCGGAGACGTCCTGCAACTCCGCGATCTCCGGCCACGGCTTGAGCGCGTCGAGGTGCAGTTCGTGCCGGACGTGCTCGGTCTCTGTCGCGGAGGCGCCCGGGCGCCAGTCGTCCACCGTCAGCCGCCAGGAGGCCAGTTCCTGCCGGCGGGCCCCGCCGGGCACGGCCGGGGTGCCCGCGGCGTCCAGGGGCGTGCCGGTGACGGGCCCGGGCGGGGTGTTCCGGCACAGGGCGACCAGGGCCGTCTGCCGCTGTGCCAGCCGGACGGTCACCTCGGTGCGGCCGGACTCGCGACCGTGGCAGGCCAGCGGGTGCACCTGCCCGGTCCAGGCGTCGAGGACGTACGGGCGCCCGCGCCCCTCCAGGGACATGCGCGTCTCGGCCTGTACGGAACCGGGGTTGAAGAACCAGTGCAGCTCCCGGTCGCCGTCCCGGCGGTGCACATGGAGCAGCTCGGCCCCGGTGGACGGCTCGGCGGACGGCCGCACGCCCAACTGCCGCAGTGCGCCCGGGACATCCGCCTCCGTGGCGACGTGCCGCACGCGCGGGTGGGCGAGCAGCCGCTGGACGGTCGCGCGCACCGCCGCGTCCGCGCGGTCGGCGTCGTGCGCGTACGGGGTGTGCTCCGGCGGGTCGCCGACGACGACCACGGCGAGCCCGGCCCGGGCGTAGGACAGGATGCGCTCGGCGGCCGGGGTGTCCAGCGCCTTCTGGCCGTCCAGGACGAGGGCACGGTAGCCGGGGCCCTGCGGTGCGAGGCGGCCGCCCCCGACCGTGGCCGACGGGAGGGCGAGGGGACCCGGTCCCACGAACTCGTAGCCGAAACCGGCCCGTTGGAGGCCGGTGTCGGGCCAGTGCTTCTGCCCGCCGACGTCCCAGTAGGCGTGCCGGTACACGGCGACGTCGACCTGGGCCCGCCCCGCGTGCAGGACCGACTGCTGGCGCGCCAGGTATCCGGTGATGTCGGGCATGTGGCGCCAGACCGGCTGCCGCGGTCCCCACGCCTCGGCGAAGCCGGGGACGTCCGGCCTGGGCGCGGCGAAGGGGGCCCAGCCGGGCCAGGCGGCCCCGGGGGCGTCGGCGTAGGCGAAGCCGTGGACGACTGCCTGGGCCACGCCGCCCGCGTAGTTCTGGTGGATGATCTCCAGCATGCGCTGCCAGGTCACCCCGTAGGCGTCCTGCAGGATCACCTCGGTGCGCGCGCCGATCTCGCTGGAGAGCGCGGCTCCGCCCGCCAGGTGGGCGCCGCCGGCCATGGCGCGGTAGGCGTCGATCTCGTCGGCGAAGAAGAGCTGTTCGGTCTCGGGCTGGTCGACGTGTGCCGCGGCCGAGGACATGTCCAGCACTGCGCCGTAGGAGACCTGGGCCCGGTGGCGCAGGCCCTGGGCGTGCGCCCAGGTGCGGATGCCGTCGAGGTGGTGGCGCTCGTAGAGCTCGGTCAGGGCCTGGTAGCAGTCGTTGCGCACGCGTGCCCCGAGCCCGCCGGGCAGGTCGAAGTCGGCGGGGCTGTCGGGCGTCACGGAGGTCAGGGCGCCCTGGAAGGTGTGCAGCCCCGGGATGAAGAGCACCGGCAGGAACGGGGTGAGGTCGTAGCCGCGCGAGGTGCGGAAGTGCGCGGCCATGCCCGGGGTCCAGGGCAGGGCGAAGGAGATCTCCAGGGAGTCCTCGAAGAGGTCGCCGCCCGTCTGTGCGAGCAGGCGGCGCACCGGCGGGGTGAGCAGGTGCTGTTCCCAGTAGCCGGTGACGGCCCGGGTGCCCTCGGCGCTGTAGTGGTCCACGACGTGGACGGTGCCGTCGGTCAGGCCGACGACCTGGCCGGTGCCGCGGTGCCAGAGGGAGAACAGCAGCCAGGTGCCGTCCCGGGGTGCGGTCCAGGTGATGCGGCCGTCGTGGACGTGCGCGGTGAGGTCGGTCAGCGAGCCCGGGTCCAGGAGGACGGTCCGGTCCGAGGCGCTGGAGCCCGGAGCGATCCGGGCGGCGGTGACGGCGGCGAGGGAGGCCTTGCCGGGGGTGCGAGGGCGGTGCAGCGGGCCGGACAGGTCGACCTCGATGAGCGGCGGCACGGCACCGTCGAAGACCGCGCCGCCCTCGACGACCGCCTTGCCGTACACGAGTTCCTGCGAGGCGGCCGCGCTGTCCGTGGTGAGGGAGGGCACGCCGGCGGGCCAGACGGGGCCGATGGTGAGGTCGACGGTGATGCCGTGGCGGCGGGCCGCGTCGAGGACCGTCTGCAGCTTGTGGTTCCACTCCGGCGTTCCCCAGCCGTACTTCGACTGGTCGACTCCGCGCGGGGCGAGCACGGCGACCTCCGCACCGCCGAGCCCTGCCTGCGCGATCGCCGCGACTTCGCGGTCGATTTCGGCGTCGTCCATGAGTGCACCCGGCATCCACCACCGTATCCGCGGCCGGAATCCGGACGGGGGACGGGCGAACGATCCCTTTTCCACCGGGGTGCGGGCGGCTGCCGGGGCGGCGGGTGCGGCGAGCGGCACCGCTCCGGCGACTGCGGCCGCCCCGGTCATCCGGACGAGTGTCCGGCGCGAAATGTCCACCATGAG
Organism: Streptoverticillium reticulum; assembly: GCF_047456005.1. NCBI lineage: Bacteria > Bacillati > Actinomycetota > Actinomycetes > Kitasatosporales > Streptomycetaceae > Streptomyces > Streptoverticillium reticulum. The sequence goes on from NZ_CP179755.1 coordinate 7,403,183, forward strand.
GAAACCTTTCGGGAGGCCTTCCAAGAGGACGGGATCGTAACCTTGTTGACGGATTCTCACGCCGGACCGACCGGTTCCGCACCAAGCCTGCCAGGGAAGTGACCAATCGTCAGGTACGGACATTTCCACGGGGCGCGGCGGCCTCTATTCTCTCCAGTCCAGAGGCATTTCCGGCCGGGGAGGAACAGTGCAGCCCTTCAGTCTGATCCGCGCCGAGGACCGGGCGCTGCTGCCCCGCACGGCCGAGGACGCCTACCCGGTCGGCGCCCTCCAGGCGGACCTGTTCCTCCGCAGCGCGGACGCGGCCGGCGACCTGTTCATGCTGCACATGAACACCGCGTACGACCACGGTGCTCTCCATACGGCAGTTGAACACGCTGTGGCCCGTCACGACATCCTGCGCACCTCCTTTCACTTCGCCGGCTATTCCCGGCCGCTCCAGCTGGTGCACCGCTCGGCCGGGGTCCGGACGGCCGTGACGGACCTGCGCCCGTACTCCCGTGCCGAACAGCAGGATTACCTCGACGTATGGCGGGAACAGGAGCTCGGTACTCCTTACGACTGGACGGACCCGCCGCTCATGCGGATCTCCGTACACGTCCTCGGCGACCATGAATTCCTGTTCTGCCCCGCCTTCCACGAGGCCTTGCTGGACAGCTGGAGCGAGTCGTCACTGATCACCGAAATCCTCGCCGACTACTGGGCCGGGCAGGGCGGTTCGCCGCGCAGCCGCCCCGCACCCCGTCCCGCGCGTCGATTCGCCGAGTGCATCGCACGGGAAGAGGCGGCGCTGTCCGACCCGGCGGTCACGGAATTCTGGTCGACCGAACTTGCGGGCGCGGAACCGATGTTCCTTCCCGTCGCGGACCGCGGTCTGTCGGACGGATGCCAGACCTGCGACACGGACACCGCGACGGCGGGATTCCTCGGCGCCGACCTCGACCCCGCGGTGTGCGCGGAGCTGGCCGCCCTCGCGCGTCACCACCGCACCGGGCTCCGGCAGGTGCTGCTCGCCGTCCACGCCCGGGTGCTGGCCTCGCTCATCGGGCGCGAGGAGGTCGTGCTGGCGGTGGAGTCCGACGGCCGCTCCGAGGACGGGGGCGAAGGCACCGACGTCATCGGCGTCCGTCTGGACGTGCTGTTCTACCGGCTGCGCACGGCCGACGCGGACTGGAGCGGACTGATCCGCGCCGTGCTCGACAAGGAGCACGAACTGCGGACGGTGGGGCACTGCCCGTACCCGGAGGTGCAACGCCTGGCGGGCCCGCGGGAACCGACCGACATCGCCTTCGCCTGGTCGCAGTTCCGCAGCTTCGAGGAACTGCTGGCGGCGACGGACGTCGAGTCGCTGGACGCCAAGGCGCACCTGCGCACGGGCGTCACCCTGCGCGTGTCCTTCACGGAGGACTGTTTCACCGGTCTGCTGTCGCTGGACCTCGAAGCCGACCTGCGCAAGGTGGGCGAGGAACAGCTGTGCGCCATCGGTGAGATGTACCGCAACGCCGTCGCCGCGCTCGTCGCGGACGCGCGCGGCGTGGCTGCCCGGGGCGACGTGCTGGGGGAGCGGTAGGGCTCCGTCCTGTAAGGGGCGCGGGGCTGTTGACATTTGTGGCTCCGCCGCGTGGGCGCGATCGGCCACGATGTGCCTGCAGTCGAGGTTCTCGGGGCTTCGCCCCGGCCCCCTGGATTGTGCTTCGGCTGCGGGTCGGTGGGGGCTTGTCGCGCAGTTCCCCGCGCCCCTTACGGGGCGCCGGGTGGCCGAAACCGGCGGGCCGTAACGTGTCGTTAACGTAGCGTGGCCTGGTCGTACTTGACCGTAGTCGACCGACAACGATTGACTTCTGCTCGCTTTGGCCCCGCAGCGCTGTGACCTCGGAGACCCCGTGACCTCTGATGTGACCCCCGAACCGCTCACCCCGCTCGACCTCGCCTTCTGGAACATCGAGTCCGCCGGCCACCCCCTGCACATGGGCGGGCTCTTCGTCTTCGACGCCGACGGCCCGGACGCCGCCCGGCGCGCCGCCGGGCTGCTCGCCGCCCGCGCCGCCCGCATACCCGGGCTCGACACCCGCATCCGCCCCGTGTGGCTCCCCGTCGGCGCCGCCGCCCGGCATGTCGCCCCCGACTTCGACCCGTCGGACCACGTCCATCTCGCCGAGCCCGTGCGGGACTTCCACACGGCCGCCGGGATCCTGATGCAGCAGCCCCTGGAACGGGGCCGGCCGCCGTGGGCCGCGCACGTGCTGCCCGGAGCGGACGGCACGTCCTTCGCCGTCCTGTTCACGTTCCACCACGCCCACGCGGACGGCATGCGCGCTGCGTCGTACGTCCTCTCGCTCCTGGACCCCGTCGCCGTCGCCGGGGCACCCGCTCCGGCCGGTGCGCCGCGGCAGCGCCGGCAGGACTCCGGCCTGCGCCTGCCCGACCTGAGCACGCTGTCCGGCCTGGTGCGCGGTGCCGTCACCGACGCCGGACGGGGCCTGTCCATCGCCTCCGCCATGGCCCTCGCCGCCCGCTTCGTGCCCGCCGCGCCGGCCCTCACCTCCCGCGCCAGCGGCGCCCGCCGTGCCGACGGCGCCGTCGTCGACCTGCGCGACGTGAACCGCGTGCGCGAGACCGCCGGCGGCACCGTCAACGACGTCCTGCTCGCCGTGGTCGCGGGCGGCCTGCGGCGCTGGCTCGACAAGCGCGGCGACGGCAGCGGAGGCGTACGCCCCCGCGCGCTCGTCCCCGTGTCGCTGCGCGACCCGAGCGACCCGAGTGCCTCGGGCAACCGGCTCTCCGGCTACCTGGCCCGCCTCCCCGTCGACGAGTCCGAGCCCCTCGACCGCCTGCGCGCGGTGCGCGAGGACATGGCACGCAACAAGAAAGCGGGACCCGCCAGCGGCCCGGGCGCCGTCGCGCTGCTCGCCGACTTCATCCCGTCCCTCGGCCACCGCTTCGGCGGCGGCCTGATCGCCCGCTCGGGCCGCCTGTTCTACGACCTGCTCGTCTCCAGCGTCCCGCTGCGCGGCGCCCAGGGCCTCACGCTCGCGGACAGCCCCGTCCGCGAGGCCTACCCGCTCGCCCCGCTCGCGCCCGGGCAGTCCCTCGCCGTGGGCATCACCACGTACGAGGACCGCGTCTGCTACGGGCTGCTCGCCGACGCCGTCGCCGTGCCCGACCTGGACCTGCTCGCCCGGTCGATCACGGAGGAGGCCGCCGAACTGGTCGCCGCCTGCGGCACCTAGAGCCTGTCCGGCGGATCTTCGTGCCCCGTAGGGGCGCGGGGCTGTTTCTCCCCCAGCGGCTCCGCCGCGTGGGCGCGACCAGGCGCCCCGTAAGGGGCGCGGGGAACTGCGCGACCAGCCCCCACCGGCCTGCAGCCGACGCACCACCCCGGGGGCCCGGGGCGTGGCCCCGGGAACGTCGGCTGCGGGCGCGTCAGCCCGCGCGCGCCGCCGACGCCCGCGCGCGGCGGACCTCGGTGCCGAGCTCGTCGAGCGTGTCGACCGGGCACGACTGCCGCAGCCTGGGGAAGAGGACGTGCTCCTCGTGGGAGATGTGCTGGGAGATCTCCCGCTCCAGCGCGCGGACGCGGCCGTCGAAGCCCGGCTCGTACACCCGGCTGGACTCCAGGTCCCGGACCATGTCCGTCAGGTGCGTCTGGTCGGTGATCTCCTGCTCGGCCGTCTCCCGTCCCTGCGGCAGGAATTCGCGCACGGCCGGGTACAGGTACTGCTGCTCGGCTGCCGAGTGCCACATCAGCTGTGCGGTCACGTCGTCCAGCAGGGTCTCGCGCGCGGTGTCCTCGAGGCGGGTCCGGTGGAACTGGTCGAAGAGCCCCTCGAGCGCGCGGTGGTCGGTCTCGAGTTCCTTGATGACGTCGCTGTCGCGTGCCATGACACCATCCCTGGGTAGAGCTTTCCCTTTCCACGGTGCCACGGGGGAGCGGGCTTCGCCTGTGACGACGGAGGGTGCTCAGGCGGTGAGCAGTCCGTACACGTGCAGGGCACCGGAGAAGGTGCCCAGGTACACCTTGCCGTTGGCGATCGTGGGTGCGGCGAACTTCGCGTACGAGCCGACGTCGTCGCGGGCCGGGTGCATCTTGCTGTTCCACAGCTCCTGGGTGAGGTCGGTGGCCCGGTAGACCCGCAGGACGCCTTCGACGACGGCGTTGTTCGCGTCCGCCCGCCACGGATGCGAGGCCCACAGCAGCCCCGTGGCGGGGTCGGTGCCGTGCGCCGAGAGCGAGAGGATGCCCCCGGGCATGCCGGGCGCACCGCCCGGGACGCCGGCCGGACCGGTGGTGGTGCTCGTCGAGACGGCGGCGGTCTCCAGCCGGCCCCCGGCGAACCGGTACGCCCGCAGGAACGCGTTCTCCGGCCACACGTAGACCCACGGCCCGCCCGGGAAGTTCCAGTGGACGGCGCCGCCGTGGATGTGATGGGTCTGCGCATCGGGCGGCACGACGGAGAAGCTCTGGACGATCTGGCTGTCCGATCCGGCGTGGAAATGTCCCATCGCCCGGGTGTCCAGCAGATAGAACTTGCTCTCCTTGCCCCCGCTGAGCAGCAGGCGCGTCCCCGGGATCAGCAGTGGTCCCGCCGAACCCAGGTCGGCGTCCGCGGCGTTGAGCGCGGCGTTGTTGAACGGCGAGAACCAGTCGGCCAGGGCGAGCCCGGGGGTGAGTTTGACGATGCTGTCGCCCAGGTCCGAACCGTCCGGCCGGAAGCCGCCGTTGCCCGTCGCGGCGTACAGGAAGCCGTCGTCGTCGACGGCCGGGCCCTGGCCCGCCTGCCAGATGCCGCCGAGCCCGGTGTCCGGGGTGGTGACGTACACCCCGGTCTGCTGCAGCGTCCCGGCGTCGAAGCCGAACACCCAGCCGTGGTACGGGCTGCGGTCCCCGTAGGACGCGAACGCGGCATAGATCCGGCCGTTCGCCAGGGCCAGCGCCGCACGCTGCAGCTGCCGGTGGCTGGTGAAGGCGATCCGTCCCCCGGTGCTCCCGTCGCCGCCGCCCGGCACCGTGGCGGCGATCCGCACCGGACCGCCGAGCATCTCCTGGCCGCTGCCGAGGTCGAGGGCGTGCAGCGAATGGTGGTACCCCTGACCGTCCTTGGTGAAGGCGACGGCGTAGAGCACGCTGCGGCCGAGGTCGATGACCGGCGTGCTGACGATGCCGACCTCGACGGCGATGTCCCGGTAGCCGCCCGGGCCGATCTGCGGATCGGGCAGCGGGGCCGACGGGCCGAGCGAGGCGTGCCACAGGGGTGCGGCGGCACCCGGGTCGTCCGCGTCGAAGGCGTACACGCTGTTGTGCATCGTGGCTGCGTAGACCACGTTGCGCCGCCCGTGGCCCGGCACGGCGACGTCGGAGACGTACAGCGGCTGGGCGTAGAGGTGGCCGTCGACGGCACGGCTGAACAGCTTGCCGAAGTGGTCGGGGCCGACGGTCGCGGGGGAGAGCGCGACCTCCAGCAACTGGGCGCCGGTGCGCCGGTTGTCGTTGTGCTGCGTCGTGACCGACACCGGGCCGAACGCCACCTGCACCGGCGGCCCGAATTCGGTGACGACGGACGCGATCCGCTGCCGGGCAGTCACCGTGTCGCCCAGGTCGAGGGCGGCGCCCGACAGTTCGACGGGGACGGTGCTGCCCACGGCGTGCGCGGTGCCCCGCCAGCGGCCGTTGACGTACACGTCCGTGTCCGCGCCGGGCACGAGACCGCCGACGACCGGCCGCAGGCACGCGCCGAGCGGGGTGCGCACCTGCGGCGGCCGTACGTCCCCCAGCGGCCGGACCGGGACGGGGAGGGAACGGGCGCTCGCCAGGCCGCAGTACACCTGCAGCGCCACGATGCGGTCGCCGGCGGCGAGCAGCGGGGCCACCGGGACCGAGGCCTGCGGCGTGTGCACGTACCGGCAGCCGATCGGGGCGTCGAGGGCGGTGGAGAAGACCAGCACCAGTGCCCCCGGATGCACGTTGCGCACCCGGACGCACGCCGCGCAGGCGGTCAGCGGAGCCACGACCACGGGTGCGGGCAGCGCCGGGGGAGGTGCGCCGACCGGTACGGGCGCGGACTCGGCCGTGTGGCCGCCCAGTTGCTGGTGCACGGTGATGCGGCTGCCGCGGGGCAGGGGCGGTACGTCCAGGTCGGCAGCGGGCCGGAAGGCCTGCGCGGTGCCGAGTGCGGTGCCGTCGGCCAGGACGGTGAGGAGGGCGCCGGGGACAAGTCCCGTCAGATGCAGGGACGTTGCGCCCGCGCACAGCGGTCCGGTGACCGCCGGGGCGGGCAGACGGGAGGCCGGGACGACGCGCACGGGCGGTGATGCGCAGCTCGCCGTGCCGCAGGCGGGGAACTCCTGGAGCACGGAGACCCGTTCGCCCTCGGTCGGCGCGGGCACGCGGAACGTGAGAGTGGCGAGGTCGAAACAGGCCTGCTCGCCCGGGGTGTTGTCGCGCAGCAGCGTGACCCGGGCACCCTCGCACACCCCGCTCACCGTCACCCCCGGCTGCCCGGCCAGCAGCGGCCCCGGCAGCACCGGGGGCGGCAGCGGCCGGGGCGGGGCGTCGGGCAGCGGGCTCGGCGTGGGCGCTCCCGGAGTGCCGCACGCAGACTGCCGGGCGACCAGGGCCCGGCCGGCGGCGACCGGGCCGAGCAGCGCGATGCGGGCCGTGCCGTCCGGCGCGGGCGCACTGCCCAGCACGAGCGGGCCCTGCTGCACGGTCACCGCGGCACCGGGCACCGCCCCGTCGACCCGCAGGCACTGCCCGCACGCGTACACATGGCTGCCGAAGTGCAACGGGCCGACGGTCTCGGGCCGCTTCTGGACGACGACGGGCTGTACGGACGCGGGGCTGGTGCGGCCGTCACGGGTCTGGGTCGCGGTGATCCGGTCACCGGGCCGCAGCGCGACCCCGGGGCCCAGCGGGAACGTCTGGTCGGGCCAGGCCGCCACGCCGCCTCCGACCGGCACCCCGGAAGAGACCACCGGCGAGCCGTTGACGCGCAGGGTCACCCGGGCGCCGACGCGTTGGTGGCGGACCCTGACACAGGCGCTGCACTCCGACAGCGGGCCGAGCACGGTGGGCGGCAGCAGGGACATGGTCGGGCCTCCGGGAGCCTGCGGGGCGGGGCGTACGGTGCGTGGGGCGGCGGGAGTTCAGCGCGCAGGGGGCGACCGGCGGGGGACGGGTTCGGCCGGCCGCTCTCCGGCCTCCCGGACGATCTCCGTCACCAGGGCGTGGTGCGGCGAGAGACGGCACACCGGGTCGGTCGCCGCGGCGTCGCCCGTCAGCTGGAACGCCTGGCAGCGGCAGCCGCCGTGGTCGACCTCCCGGCGCGGGCAGCCGCGGCACGGCTCGGACATCCAGTCCGTCCCGCGGAAGCGGTTGAAGGCGGGAGAGCGGAACCAGATCTCGTCCAACGAGGATTGACGGACCGTCAGGATCCCGAGGCCGGGTATCTGCGCCGCGGCCGGACAGGGCAGCACCTGCCCGTCGGGGGCCACGGTGAGCTGGCGCGCACCCCAGCCCTGCATACAGGGCTTGGGCAGGTCGTCGTGGAGGTCGGCCGGCACGTACACGATCTCCGGACGCCCGTCGCCCAGGCGGCGGCGCGCCGCCCGCACGGCGGCCTCGGCGGCGTCGGCCTGCTCGCGGGTGGGCAGCAGGGCACGGCGGTTGAGCAGGGCCCAGCCGTAGTACTGGGCGTTGGCCAGCTCCAGCCGGTCGGCCTGCAGGCGCTCGGCCAGTGCGACGAGCGCCTCGACGCTGCCGATGTTGGCGCGGTGCAGCACGGCGTTGACGGTCAGCGGCAGCCCCGCCCGCACGACCAGCGCCGCGGCCGCCAGCTTGCGCGCATGCACCGGGCGGCCCGCGATCGCGTCGGCCTCCGCCGCGTATGCGTCCTGCACGCTGAGCTGGACGTGGTCCAGGCCCGCCGCCGTCAGCGCGGCCAGCCGGGCGGCGGACAGGGCGTGGCCGCCGGTGATGAGGTTCGTGTAGAGGCCGAGGCGGTGCGCGTGCGCGACGATCGCCGGGAGGTCGCGGCGCACCAGGGGCTCGCCGCCGGACAGATGCACCTGCAGCACGCCCAGCGCCCGGGCCTCGTCGAGCACCCGGCACCACTCCGCGAGCGCGAGCTCCCCGGTGTACGCGCCCGGGGCCACGGGGTTGGAACAGTAGGCGCAGCGCAGCGGGCAGCGGTACGTCAGCTCGGCGAGGAGTCCGAGGGGCCTGCCGTCCTGCGGGGCGGCGGCGCTCATCGGCCTGCGCCGGTCGGACTGTCGGTCTCGATCAGGCGCCGCCGGGCCAGCTGGAGGACGAAGCGCTCGACGTCCTCGGCGTCCACGGCCGCGTACCTGCGCGACAGTGCCGCCGCGATGCCGTCGACGTCGGCGGTGCCGTCGCAGAGCGCGAGCACGGCCACGCCGGTCTCGTTGAGCAGCAGGACGCCCTCGGGGTGCAGCAGAACGCCCGTGTCCCGCACGGTGTCATGGCCGAGCCTGACTCCCCTGCACAGCCGCCAGCGGACCCCGCCCCCGCCCGCCACGCGTCACCCCGTCCGGCCCGCGTGGTCGACGGCGTCGAGCATGCTCCACAGCACGTCGCACTTGAAGGCCAGGGCCGCCAGCGCCGCGTCCTGCTGCTCGCGGGTCGTGCAGGACGCCACGACCACCGCGAGGGCGTGCTGCGCGTCGGAGGCGGCGGTCTGCGGGCGCGTGGCGTGGTAGCCGTGCCCGGAGGGGGCGATCCACGGGTAGTGGGTGCGCAGCGCGGTGAGCCGCTGCCGCATCAGCCCCGGCGAGAACAGCTCGGTGAGCGAGGCGGCGACGGCCTCGGTCCACGGGCGGGTGCGGGCGAAGTGCACATAGGCGTCGGTGGCGAAGCGCACGCCCGGCAGGACGTGCCGCTCGTCGAGCACCTCGGCCCGGTCCAGGCCGGTCGCCTCGGCCAGGGCGAGCCAGCCGGCCAGCCCGCCGCGGCCCTCGGCCGTCCCGTCCTGGAAGGAGATCCGCTGGACCCAGCGGCGACGGACGTCCGGCTCCGGGCAGTTGGCGACGACGGCCGCGTCCTTCTGCGGGAGCCACTTCTGGTAGTACCAGCGGTTGGCGGCCCACCGCTGCAACTCCCCGCGGTCCAGGGTGCCTTCGTGCAGCCGGAGGTGGAACGGGTGCTTGTGCCAGTACCGGTCGGAGTGTGCGTGCAGCGCCGCGGTGAACTCCCCGGAACCGAGCGCGGCGGCGCCCGTCACCGGCGGCCGGCGTATGCGGTGACCTCGTGCGCGAGTTCGACGTCGGTGCAGACCGGAGGGAACCAGGCGGGCAGCGGGGCGGCGTCGGCCGGTGCCGTGTCCGGCGCGGGCCGGTCCTTTGTCAGGGCGTATGTCATGGCGTATCCCCCTTCGTCACCCGTCCGTGTTCCAGAGTCGGCGCACCGGGACACCGCCGCAATCACTGGAACGGGTGACGTGGGGGCGGGCGGCGCGGGAGCCGGTCAATAACGACACCATGAACCACCCCGCACACCCCCCGGCCCCCCGCCGGGGACTCTGGCTGCACTGGCTCGCCTCCGGCCTCGCCCTCTGGGTCCTCGCCCTCGTCGTCACGTACGCCACCCAGAACACCAACCTGCTGCCCACGCTGATCCTCCTGGGCAGCTTCCTCGTCCCCGGCTGCTTCGCCCTGTGGGCCTACGAACGGCACGGGCAGGCGCTCGGCATCGACCTGCTGCTCGGCTGCTTCTTCGTCGGCGGCGTCCTCGGCGTGCTGGGCGCCTCCGTCCTGGAGTACTACCTGCTGTACCCCTCGGTCTCGCTGTTCCTCGGGGTGGGCCTGATCGAGGAGGCGGTCAAGGCCTGCGCCCTGATCCTGCTGCTGCGCCGCCACCGCGAGGTGCGCGGGCTGCGCGCCGGACTGGTGCTCGGCGCGGCGGTCGGCTTCGGGTTCGCCGCCCTGGAGAGCGCGGGCTACGCCTTCAACGCGCTGCTCACCGTCCGGGGGCTCTCGCTGCGCGGCCTGGTCGAGACGGAGATCCTGCGGGGATTGCTGGCGCCCTTCGGCCACGGCCTGTGGACCGCGATCCTGGGCGGCGTCCTGCTCGCCCACCGCGGCCCGGACGGCCGCTTCCGCTTCCCGCCGCCGGTGGTCCTCACCTACCTCGGGGTGTCCGTCCTGCACGCCCTGTGGGACGCGATGAACGGCATCGCCGTCTGGCTGGTGTACGCCCTGACGGCCAGCGGCGGCCAGCGCGAGCTGTTCGCGCTCGGCTACATCCCCCGCCCCACGGGCGAGCAGAAGCACCTCTACACGCTGTTCTCCGACGGCGGGCTCGTGGTCGTCGCCCTCGTCGGGGTGGCCTGGCTGCTGACACTGGCCCGGGGCCGCGGGGGCGAGGGTGCCCCGTAAGGGGCGCGGGGCTGTGACTCCCCCAGCTACCTCCCCCAGCTACCGCTGGGGGTGCCCCCAGGGGGTGCCCCCAGGAGGTGCCCCCAGCGGCTCCGCCGCGTGGGAGCGCAGTCCCGCGCCCCTTACGGGGCACCACGCGTGACGAAGATCCGCCGGACAGGCCACCGGTGTCGCAATCGCCGTGCCGGGTGCACGCTGGATATGTCACGCAGGAGGTGGACGCCATGCAGACGATCGTTGGATGGCACGTCGAGCTCGAGTTCGAAGAAGTCGACAAGAAGACGCGCGCGGCGTGCATGCTCAGGCTCCCGGACGGGACCGAGATGAAGGCGCGCGGCCACGCCACGCGGCACCCGGACGACCCGGAACAGCTGCGGGTCGGCGAGGAGGTCGCCGCGGCGCGGGCCCTGAACGCGCTCTCCCGCGAGCTCATGCAGAAGGCCGGCCACGACATCGAGGAGGTCACCCACGTCCAGGCCCACCCGACGATGTGAGCCGGGGCACCCGGCACAGCGCATCGCGGGCGGCCGTGACGCCCGTTCGCGCACGTCCCGCTCGTGCCGTGCCCCGGGTGCGGGCGGTGGGCGGCGGCGGTAGCGTGCCTCCTGGCCCTGAAGATCCGGACGGACGCCAGGAGCACGGTCATGCTCAAGGGATTCAAGAACTTCGTGATGCGCGGTGACATCGTCACCGTCGCGGTGGGACTGATCATCGCGCTGGCCTTCAGCACGCTGATCAAGGCGTTCACCGACTTCGTGATCAACCCGATCATCGCGAGCCTGCAGGGCGGCCGTTCGATGGGGCTGGGCTGGCAGCTCGGGCACCGGGGGAACAAGGCGACCTATCTGGACCTGGGGTCGTTCATCTCGGCCCTGATCTACTTCCTCATCTTCATGGCGGTCGTCTACTTCTTCATCGTCGTGCCCTACAAGCACGTGCAGGCCCGGCGCGGCGTGGTCGTCTTCGGGGAGCCGGGGCCGCTCAAGACCTGCCCGGCCTGCCTGTCCGAGGACCTGCCCGCGGCCGCGACCAAGTGCCGCCACTGCTGCGCCGACCAGCCCCCGGCGGCCGCCGCGCCGCGCCCGTCCTGAGGACGGCCCGCCCCGCGCATCTGCGACTTCCGTCTATTCACGACGCGACTTTCGGTGAACTCCACGGGCGGCCCCGGCTGCCTATGGTGCGGGGGTGGATGCGACATCGTGGGCCCGTGGCCTGTGGCGGCGGGTGACCGATCCGGTGGACTGGCCCCGCAGACGGCTCCTGTGGGAGTGCCTGCTGGCCGCCGTGCTCGCCCTGCTCGTGGGCTGGGGCGAGCTGGCGGGCGGGCACGGCCTGCTGAGGTCCGCGGGGGCCGCTGTCGGCGTGGCGGTGCTCTCGCTCGTGCGGCGCGGCCTGCCCGTGACCACGCTCGTCGCGGTCTCCGTACTGTCGGCGGTGACGGATGCGGCCGAGCTGGTCCTGCCGCTGGCCGCCTGGTCCGCCGGGCGCAGGATCGACGGCGTGCTGAAGGCGCTGGGTGCGTTCGGCACCTCCCTCGTGCTCTACGTGGGGCTCTCGTTGTGGACCCAGCAGCGGTCGGCGCCTTTCCTGCTCGTGCTGGGCACGCTCTTCTTCCTGGTGTTCGCCGTGGTCCCGGGGCTGGCCAGCCGCTACTGGACGCAGCGGCGCACCCTGCTGCAGACCCTGCAGGAGCGCAACGCCCACCTGCTGCGCGAGCGCCAGATGATCGCCGGGCAGGCGCGGATGCGCGAGCGGCAGCGCATCGCCCAGGACATGCACGACAGCCTCGGTCATCAACTGGCCCTGATCGCCGTGCAGACGGGCGCGCTGGAAGTGGACCGCGAGTTGACGGGCCGTCAGCGAGAGGCGGTGGCCGTGCTGCGCCAGGCCTCGGTGGCCGCGATGCACGAGCTGCGCGAGGTGGTGGGCATCCTCAAGGACGGCACGCTCGGCGAGGATTCCGGGGCGGAGCCGCCGGCCCGGGTGGTGGCGGGCATCGGCGGGCTCGTCGATTCGGCGGTCGCGGCCGGGATGCGGGTGACGCTGGAGCGCTCGGGGGAGGCGCGGCCGCTGGCCCCGGCCGTGGACCACGCGGGCTACCGCATCGTGCAGGAGGGACTCACCAACGCGTACAAGCACGCCCCGGGCACCCCGATCACCGTCGCCGTGCGCTTCGAGCCGGATTCGCTGGTCGTCGAGGTGGCCAACGGTCCCGCCGGGCCGGACGGTCCGGTCCGGTCCGAGGAGGCGGTCAGCGGCGGACAGGGGCTGACGGGGCTGCGGGAGCGGGCCCGGCTGGTCGGCGGCATCATCTTTGCGGGGCCGGTGGAGGGCGGGTTCCGGCTCGCGGGCATGCTGCCCTACGGCTCGGGGGAGGCGCGGGCGACCTTCGTCGATACGGAGGACGACCTTCGGCAGCAGCCCGCGTGGGGGACTCCCGGCGAGGGTGGTCCGGTCATCGACCGACTGGATCCCCGCGAGGAGTTCAAGGACATCATGAGTACGCGGAAGAGCAACGGCTGTGTGATCGGCTGCGGAATCGCCCTGTTGATCCTGGTGGGGCTGGCGGCGCTGGCCTTCCTGGCGCTGGGGAAGACGATAGAAGAGACCGACAAGGCGATGCTGGACCGCAGTGTCTACGACTCGGTCAAGGTGGGCGAGCCCGAGCAACGGGTGCGGGACAGGCTGCCGTCGGGGAAGTCCGTCTTCACTGCCGACCTCAAGGACAAGGGCCCGGCGCAGCCGGCCGGCGCGAGCTGTCTGTCCCTGCTGTCCTCGGAGGGCTCGAAGGGGACCGAGGACACCGTTTTCCGCTTTTGCTTCAAGGACGGGAAACTGATCGAGAAGCGCGAGTTCGACGTCCAGAATTAGTTGAAAATTCTCTTAGCGGGAGGCCAGGTGATCCGCGTCCTCATTGCCGACGACGAGCCTCTCATCCGGGCGGGCATCCGGATGATTCTCACGTCGGCCGACGACATCGAGGTCGTGGCGGAGGCCGCCGACGGGCGGGCGGCCGTGGAGCTGGCCCGCTCGCACCGGGTCGACGTCGCCCTGCTCGACATCCGGATGCCGGTCATGGACGGGCTGACCGCGCTCGCCGAGCTGGGCCGCGCGGTTCCCGGGGTGCGCGCCCTGGTGCTCACCACGTTCGGCGAGCGGGAGAACGTGCTGCGGGCGCTGCGGCAGGGCGGCGCGGGCTTCCTGTTGAAGGACTCCGCGCCGGGCGAGCTGATCGGCGCGGTGCGGGCCGCCGCCGCGGGGGACGCGTATCTGTCCCCCGCGGCCACCCGGCACGTGGCGGACTCCCTGGCGGCCGGCCCGGCCACGGCCCGCGGCGAGGAGGCGCGGCGCCGGATGGAGGTGCTCGGCGAGCGGGAGCGCGAGGTGCTGGCCCTGCTGGGCGAGGGGCTGTCGAACGCCGACGCCGGCCGTCGCCTCCATATGAGCGAGGCCACGGTGAAGACGTATGTGAGCCGGATTCTCGCCAAGCTCGAGTGCGAGAACCGCGTGCAGGCCGCGCTGCTGGCCCGTGACGCCGGGCTCGGCATCTGACCCGGCATCCGGCTCGGATTCTGACCGACCCGTCAGCATGACCGGAAGAACTAAGGGTTCCGGCCATATTTGCCATACGTTTACCGCTCGCTTTGCACTTTCCGCCTTCGATCCTTCATCATCATGACCTGGCGTCAGCTCTGACGCCTGCTCAACGTGAGGGCGCGGGGGCCACCTCACACGCCGCAGGCGGCGACCACCCATATCGCCACGCCGCGGTCCCTGCCCCTTTTCCACACCCAAGGCAAAGGCATGCCCGTCCATCAACTCCCGGACCTCATACGGTTCGCCCGTCACAACTCCCCGTACTACGCCGCTCTCTATGCGTCACTTCCGCCCGGCGCGGAGCGCCTGACCGACCTCCCCGTCATCGACCAGGGAGAGTTCTGGCAGGCCAACACCCTCGAGAACAACCGCGTGCTCACCGAACCGCTGAAGGAAGCGGTCGTCTTCAAGACCGGCGGCACCAGCGGCGCACCGAAGTTCTCCTGCTACACCCGCGAGGAGTGGCAGGAGTTCGTCACGGCCTTCGGCCACGGCATGACCGAAGCGGGCCTGCGACCCGGGCACCGGGTCGCCGACCTCTTCTACGCCGGCGAGCTCTACGCCAGCTTCCTCTTCATCCTCGACTCGCTCGCGAACGCCCCGGTCGCCAACGTCCGGCTGCCCATCGGCGGAGCCGCACCGCTGGAGTCGACGGTCACCACCCTGCAGGACTTCGCCGTCCAGGTCGTGGCGGGCACCCCGACCACCCTGTGCCGGCTCGCCGACCATCTCGTCTCCACGGGCACGCAGTTGCCCTCCATGGAGCTGGTCCTGTTCGGCGGCGAGGCCCTCTTCGACGACCAGCGCCGCCTGCTGGCCGCCGCCTTCCCCAACGCCGAGGCCCGCTCGCTCGGTTACGCCAGCGTGGACGCCGGACTGCTCGGCTGCCCCGTCCCCGGCCCCGACGCCCGGGTGCACCGCGCCTTCACCCCGCACTCCGTCGTCGAGATCCTCGACGAGACCACCGGGGAGCCGATCACCGAGGCCGGACGGCCCGGACGCGTCGTCGTCACCAGCCTGTTCCGCCGGCTCATGCCCATCATCCGCTACCCCGCGGGCGACCGCGCCGAGTGGACCGACCCCGAGGCCGGCCACTTCCGCATCCTCGGCCGCGCCGACGAGGGCGTGCGCGTCGGCCCCGTCTCCCTGTACTCGCAGGACGCCCAGGACGCCGTCGGCCAGGCCGACACCGACGGCCGCATCACCGGCATGCAACTGGTCGTGCGCCGCTGGGACGGCCGCGACGGACTCGTCCTGCGCCTGGCCACCGCCCCCGGCGACGACGACCCGGCCGAACTCGAGGTCCTCGCCAAGGCCGTGGTGACCGGGCTGGAGGACGCCCGGCCGCTGTACCCCGACAGCGTGCGCACCGGCTTCGTGCACCCCCTGGCCGTCGAGTGGGTCCACCACCGCGACCTGGTGGTCAACACCCGCTCCGGCAAGCTCGTGCGCGTCGTGGACGAGAGGCCGACCGCATGACCGCCGAGACCGTCACCACTGGCCGCCGACGGCCGCTCGTGCTGCGCAACCGCGCCTTCGGGGCCGTCTGGCTGGGCCAGGTCCTGACCCAGGCCGCCGTCCGCATGTTCCAGGTCGGCGTCTCCTGGTGGCTCGTCGCCTACGCCGTCTCCGGCGGACGCGGCCTCGCCTCCGGCCTGTTCATGGCCGTCAGCACCCTGCCCGCCGTGGCCCTGGCCCCCGTCGTCGCCCGGGCGATCGCCCGCTGCGCGCACCGCTCGGTGCTGCGCACCGCGGCCGCCGGAGCCGGAACGGCCGCAGCCGCCCTGGCCGTCTGGGCCGGTACGGCCGGCCTGCCGCTCGCGGCCGCCTACGCGGCGACCCTGGCCCTGTCCACCTGCCAGGCGTTCTTCGACCCCTGCCTGACGACCTCGGTGCCCGAACTCGTCGACGACGAGGACATCGAGGCCGCCACCGGATTCGAGCTGTCCACCCAGTCGCTCGCCAGCCTCGGCGGCGCGCTGCTCGGTGCCCTGATCGTCGACCGGGCCGGCATCGCCGGGCTGGCCGTCGGCTGCGCCGTCGCCTACGCGACCGCCGCCCTGCTCGTCACCAGCGCCCGCTTCCGGCCGCTCGCGGCCGACGGCGAGGCCGGCGAAGCGGACGGGGGGCAGCGCACGTTGCGCAGCATCCTGTCCGGCCTGCCGTTCGTGCGGAGGATCCTGGTCTGCTTCACCGCGGCCAACCTCTTCACCACCGCGGTCTTCGTAGTCATCCCGCTCTACACCAAGTCCGTGCTCCACAACGGCGGCAGCACCGTGGCCCTGCTGGAGGCCTCGCTCGGCACGGGCACGCTGATCGGCTCGTTCACCGGTGCCCGGGTGCCGGGCAGGCCCACGGCCGTCGGCGCGTCCTGCCTCGGCCTGATGGCCGCCGCACTCGCCCTGCCCGGTCTCGTCGCCTCGCAACTCGCCTTCGCGGGCGGCCTGGTGGTGGCCGGCTGGTGCGTGGGCGTCATCGGGGTGCGCTTCGTGGCCCTGTTCCAGCGGCTCGTCCCCGCCGCGGACAAGCCGGGCTTCTTCGCCGTCATGCAGGCCGTGCTCGGCGCGACCTTCCCCGTCGCCTCCCTGCTCTTCGGACTGCTGGGCGACGCCCTGTCGGCGCGGACGCTGTGCCTGGTCCAGGCGGCCGGCATCCTGCCCGTCGCCTGCATGCTGGCCCTGCTCGGCGACCCCGCCCCGGCCGCGTCCGAGGAGTCCGAGGAACCCGCGGAGGCCATGGATTCCATGGATTCCATGGAAGACACTGACCCGGCGCTCGCTGGCACCGCGGGAGGGGAGCGATGACCGCCGCGATCAGTCGCGCGGGCTGCGCCGACATCGCCGACCTGCGCCAGCTCTACTATGCCGTCTACGGGCCCCACTACCCCACGGCACTGGGCACCGACCCGGCCGAGATGACCCGGCTCATCGGGGACCCGCACACCCTCTGGCTCGTCGCCCGCTGCGCGACGACCGGCGTTCTCGTCGGCTCCGCCGCCATCCACAGCGAGCCCGGCAGCCGCATCGGCCGCCTCGAAGGGCTCGCCGTGCACCCCGACCACCGGGCGGGCGGCCTCGCCGGAGCGCTCACCGAGGCACTGTGCGCGCAGATGCTCGACCAGGGCCGGCTGGACTCGGTCTACGCGACCGTCCGCACCGTCATCGCCGGACCGCAGCGCGTCGTCTCGCGCAACGGCTTCCGGCCCATGGGCATCCTGCCCAACGCCGTGGACCTCGACTCCCGCGAGAGCTTGGCACTCTACGCGCGTTACTCGCAGGGCGTGCTGGACCGCCGCATCCCCGTCCCCGAAGTGCCCGCCCCGCTGGCCCCGCTGCTGCGCAACGTCGAGCGCAGCCTGGGCGTCAGCTACGCGGGCACCCGGGCCACCGCCCCCGTCCCCGCGCCGCCCCGGCCCGCGGCGGCGCGGCTGGAGATGATCGAGGCGCCCGCCTTCGTGCGCCGCCGCTTCCGCGAGCGCTTCCCCGACAGCGCCCAGTGGTTCTACCCGCTGCACACGCCCAACGTGCTGCTGATGCCCGACGACGGCGGCTTCGAGGTCTACGCCTACCTCAACCGCACCGGACGCTACTGCGCCCTGGTGGCCGCCCACCCCGAACCGGCCGCCGCGGCCGCCTGGCTGGAGCCGCTCACGCAGACCCTCACCCGCGCCGGCGCGGGCTACGTCGAGGCACTCGTGCCGCTCGACCACCACCGCGCGATCTCCGCGTTCCTGCACCAGGGCTTCATCCCCAGCGCCCTCTACCCGGCCATGCGCCCGGAGGGCGACGGATTCCACGACTACGTGGTGATGTCCCGCACCGCCGAACAGATCGACTTCCGCGGCGTGGTCGTCGACGCACCGCTCCAGCCCTACCTGGACTCCTACTTGTCGGCCTGGGCGTCGACCTACCTGCCCACACTCGAGGTTGCCCCGTGAACCCCCATCTCGCCCCGATCGGCGTCCCCGACCCCGACCTGCTGTCCCACGTGCAGCAGCTGTGCGACCTGACCGACCCGTATGCCTGCGGCCCCGCCGAGGACGAACTGTTCGCCGCCGCCATGGCGGAGACCAACGCCTGGCACCGCGAACGGTCCGCGTTCTTCGGCGCGTTGTACGACAGCACGGAAGACGACGGCGCACCGTTCCGCGCACCCCTGGTGCACGCGAACTTCTTCAAGCGCCACGAAGTGCTCTCCATCCCGCGCGACGAGGTCGACCTGCACCTGACCTCCTCCGGCACCACCGGCCAGAAGTCGCAGATGTTCTTCGACCGGTGGACCATCCGCTCCGCCCAGCGCATGGTCGCCCGCATCTTCGAGCACAACGGCTGGATCACCCCCGAGCAGGAGGTCAACTACCTGCTCTACAGCTACGAGCCCGCCCGCGACCTGAAGCTCGGCACCTCCTTCACCGACAACTACCTGTGCGACTTTGCACCGGCCCGGCACGTCGAACACGCCCTGCGCCACACCGGCAACGGCCACGAGTTCGACCCCTTCGGCTGCATCGCCGCCCTGCAGCGCTACGCCCAGGACGACGCACCCGTGCGCATCCTCGGCTTCCCCGCGTTCCTCTTCTTCACCCTGGAGCGCATGCGCGCCCTGGGCATGCCGCCCCTGACCCTGCCCGAGGGCTCCCTGGTGATCCTCGGCGGCGGCTGGAAGGGCCACGCCGACCGGCAGGTCGGCAAGGACGAGCTCTACGCCCGCGTCACCGAACAACTGGGCATCCCCTCCGAGCGGATCCGCGACACCTTCGGCTCCGTCGAGCACTGCATCCCGTACATCGAGTGCGACCACCACCGGCTGCACGCCCCCGTGTGGTCACGGGTGTTCATCCGCTCCACCCGCACCCTCGAACCGCTGCCGTACGGCGAGACCGGCTACCTGCACCTCGTCTCGCCGTACATCACCTCCGTACCGGCGCAGAGCGTCCTGATGGGGGACCTCGCCTCCCTGCACCCCGGCGAGGAGTGCGGCTGCGCGCTGGACACGCCGTGGTTCACCATCCACGGCCGCGCCGGAGTGAGCCGCAACCGCAGCTGCGCGGTGGCCGCCGCCGAACTGATGAAGGGCATGTCGTGACCGTCGAGAACCCGCAACACCACTACTGGCAGGGCGCGTTCGTCGACGACGCCGAGGCCGGCCGCCGCCTCGCCGCCCTGCCCGCCGCCGTCGAGGCCGCGCTGGCCACGCCGCTGGAGACCGAGACGCTCCTGGCCGCCTGCGACGCCCTGGGCGCCGCCCTGCGCGACTCCGCCCACCCGGTGCACGCCCGCCTCGCCGCACACCTGCCCGAGGGCGAGGACGTGTCCGTCCTCGCCGAACTCGGCGCGTTCTTCAGCCGGGAGGAGCTCACCCGCAAGCTCCGCTGCGAACTCGGCGGCACCGCCCCGCAGCGGCTGGGCCGTCCCGACGCCAAGGAGACCGTCTACGAGGCCTGGGCCCCGGTCGGCCTCGTCGCCCACATCGCCCCCGGCAACGCCGTCACCGTCGCACCCCTCAGCGTCGTCGAGGGACTGCTCGCCGGGAACGTCAACGTCCTCAAGACGAGCAGCGCCGACACCCTCCTCGCCCAGCACCTGCTGGCCGAACTCGCCGCGCTCGACCCGACCGGGGCCGTCGCCGAGCGTGTGATCGTGCTGCGCTTCCCCTCCTCCCGCCAGGACTGGCTGGGCCTGATGTGCGCGCCCGCCGACGCCGTCGCGGTGTGGGGCGGCGAGGCCGCCGTCGAGGGCGTGGCCGCCCATGTGCCGCCCGGCTGCCGCCTGGTGGAGTGGGGCCACAAGATCTCCTTCGCCTACCTGACGCGCGACGCCGCACAGGACGCGACCGTGCTGGACGCCCTCGCCTCGGACGTCTGCCTGCACGAACAGCAGGCCTGCTCCAGCCCGCAGGTGGTCTACCTCGACACCGAGGACCACGACGAGGTCTTCGCCTTCGCCGAGCGCCTCGCCGCCGTCCTGGCCGGCATGCCCGCGCCGGTGCGGCAGGACGAGCCCGGACCCGCCGAGGAGGCCGAGCTCACCACCACCGAGCTCATGGCCCGCCTGGAGGAACACCTGGGCCTGACCCGGGTCTTCGCCGCCCCCGACGGCTCCTGCCGCGTCCTCGCCGACACCCGGGCCGCGCTCACCGCCTCCCCGCTGCACCGCAGCGTGTGGGTCAAGCCGCTGCCCCGCAAGCAGCTGATCGCCACCCTGCGCCCGATGCGCCGCTACCTGCAGACCGCGGGCATCGCGGGCGGCACCGCGGACGTCGCGGAGCTCTCGCGCACCGCCCTGGCCGCGGGCGTCACCCGCGTCACCCCGGTCGGCGGGATGCTGGGCAGTTACCCCGGCGAACCGCACGACGGCGTCTACGCCCTCCAGCGCTACAGCCGCCGCGTCGCCGTCCAGGCCGACGCGCGCTTCACCACCACCGCCTGCCTCGACGACCTGGCCCGCACCGCGGAATTCCCGCCGCCCACCGGCCCGTTGCTCGACAAGGCCGCCGTACAGGAGCTCAACCGCCAGGTCGACGAGCGCGACGCCGAGCTGTACTTCCGCAGCGGCGGCAGCACGGGTACCCCCGCTCTGTCGCTCTTCAGCTACGACGATTACGACACCCAGATGCACGCCGCCGCCCGCGGCCTGCTCGCCGCCGGCTACGACCCGAAGCACGACCGCACCGCCAACCTCTTCTACTGCGGTGGCATGTACGGCGGCTTCATCAGCTTCTTCTCCATCCTGGAACGCCTGGGCGGCGTCCAGATGCCGATGGCCGCGGGCCCCGACCACCGGGCCACGGCCGAGATGCTGGTGGAGTACGAGGTCGACACCCTCTTCGGCATGCCCTCCTACCTGTGGCAGCTGCTGCACGAGCAGGCCGACCTGCTGCGCGCGTACGGCGGCATCCGCAAGATCTTCTACGGTGGCGAGCACTTCACCGAGGAACAGCGGCGCACTCTGACCGAGACGTTCGGCATCGAGTGCATCCGCTCCATCACCTACGGCAGCACCGACCTGGGCCCGCTGGGCTACCAGTGCACCGGGAGCAGCGGCAGCGTCCACCACCTGCACGCCGACCTGCACACGCTGGAGATCCTCCACCCCGAGGAGGACCGTCCGGTGGAGCCGGGCGAGACGGGCCGCCTGGTCTTCACCACCCGCGCCCGCCGCGGCCAGAACCTGGACCGCTACGTCATCGGCGACCTCGGCCGCGCCGTGACCGGCCCCTGCCCCTGCGGCAGCCGGTCCCCGCGCTTCGAACTGCTGGGCAGGCTGGGCGACGTGATGCGGGTGGCGACGTACTTCCTCAACCACCGCCGCTTCGTGGCGATCGCGGAGGAGGACTGCCGCTACCGCGGCGAGCTGCAGGTCGTACTGTCCAACGACGGCACCCGCGAGCGCCTGACCGTCCGCGTGGAGACCACGGGCGGTGCGGAACCGGCCGCGGTGCGGGGCGCCCTGCTGGCGGGCTATGCCGAGCTGCGTACGGCGGTGGAGGAGCGGCTGCTCGACCTGGCCGTCGAGGCGGTGGACGGTGCGGAGTTCGTTCGCACGGCGACGAGCGGGAAGCTGAGGGCGGTGGTGGACGAGCGCCGCTAGGGGGGTGCGCCCCGTCAGGGCGCGGGGCTGTATCGATATGCGGCTCCGCCGCGTGGGCGCACAGCACTATGGCGCCCCGTCAGGGGCGCGGGGAACTGCGCGATCAGCCACCGACGGCCTGCAGCCGACGCACCACCCAAGGGGTCCGGGGCGCAGCCCCGGGAACGTCGGCTGCGGGAGCGTCGTGGCTGGTCGCGCAGTTCCCCGCGCCCCTTACGGGGCGCACGCTCTAGGCCACCCGCCGGGCCAGTACCTGGCCCGGCCACGCGTCGACCAGGAACCGGTCGGCGGAGGTGAACCCGTTGCGCTCGTAGAACGCGACCAGTTCACCCCCGCCGCCCGCCCAGCAGTCCACCCGCAGCAGCTCCACACCGGCCCGCCGGGTCTCCTCGGCGGCGTGCGCCAGCAGCGCCGCCCCGATGCCGAGGCCGGCGTGCCGCCGGTCGGAGACCAACAGCCGGACGTACCGCTCGGGTTCCCCGGCGGGCGCGATCGGCATCTGCGGACTGGGCCCGGAGTCCAGCACCAGGGCCCCGACGGGCGTGCCGTCCGACTCCGCGATGTACGGGACGTTCTCGGTCATGTACCGCTCGACCCGCGCCACCCCGCCGGGCTTCTGCGAATACGGAGTGGTGCCCCACTGCTCGGTGTTGCCCCGCGCGTTCATCCAGGCCACGGCAGAGTCGAGCATGTCCAGGACGGCCGGTGCGTCGGCGGGGCCGCCGGGGCGGATGTGTATGTCGTTCATGGCGGAAGCCTAGGCACTACCGCGCCCCGAACGTGCGCCGGGCGAGTTCGGCACCGGCGCCGCAGGGAGCGAGACGACCATCGTCAGACCGCCGCCCGGGGTGTCCTCGGGGCTCAGCGTGCCGCCCATCGCCTCCGTCAGCCCCCGGGACAGGGCGAGTCCCAGCCCGAGTCCCGTCGTGTTGTCCGTGTCGCCCAGGCGCTGGAACGGTGCGAACGCCCGCTCCCGGTCCTGCTGGCGGATGCCGGGCCCCCGGTCGATGACGCGCAGTTCGACCCGCGAGGCGAGGACGCTGGCCGCGACGGTGACCGGGCGCCCGGCGGGCGAGTGCCGGGCCGCGTTGGCCACCAGGTTGGCGATCACCCGCTCCAGCAGCGGCGGATCGGCCAGCACGGCGGGCGCGTCCGCCACGTCCTGCACGGCGACGGGGTCGGCCGGGGCCTCGGGCAGGCTGTCCAGTGCCAGGGGGAGTATCTCGGCGAGGGCGGTGGGCTGCAGGTGCAGGGTCAGGGCGCCGGCCTGGATGCGGCTCATGTCCAGCAGGTTGTCGACCAGCCGGTTGAGCTTGGCCAGCGACTCCTCGGCGGTGGCCAGGAGTTCCTCGCGGTCCTCCTCCGAGAAGCTGACGTCACGGCTGCGCAGGGAGCTGACGGCGGCCCAGCCGCCGGCCAGCGGGGTGCGCAGGTCGTGGCTGACGGCGGCGAGCAGGGCGGTGCGCATGCGGTCGGCGGCCTTGACCGGTTCGATCTCGGCCGCCGCCTCGGCGAGCCGGGCCCGTTCCACGGCGGCCGTCAGGTGGGCGGCGAAGGCGGTGAGGACGCGGTGTTCGGTGGCGGGCAACGGGCGGCCGCGCAGGACGAGTTCGCTGTCGGCTCCTATGGGGACGGCGATCCCGTCCCCGTTCCCCCGGGACGCCGCGGGCCGCACCGCCTCCGACTCGCGGTGGCGCGGGCGCAGTTCGACGGACGCCATGCCGAACGTCTCACGGGTGCGCTCCAGCAGCACGGGGACGTCCAGTTCGCCGCGGAGGATGCCGCCGGCGAGCGAGGAGAGGGTCTCGGCCTCGGCCGTGGCGCTCGCCGCCCTGCGGCTCAGCCGCTGCGAACCGTCCACGACGGTCGCCACGGTGACGGCTACGAGTGCGAAGACGACGAGCGCGAGGATGTTGTTGGCCTCGTAGACGGTGAAGCGGCCGATGGGCGGGATGAACGTGTAGTTGAGCAGCAGCGACGCCGTCAGCGAGGCCAGCAGCGCGGAGATCACCCCGCCGATGCAGGCCACTCCGACGACGGCCAGCAGGAACAGCAGCGTCTCGCTGGTCAGGTTGAGGTCGAGCGGGCCGGCGACCGCGCGCAGCAGCAGGGTCAGCAGGACGGGCAGGACGAATCCGGCCACCGGGCCCGCGATCCGGCGGGTGCGCGACAGCCCGCTGCCGGGGACGGGCAAGGCGCGTCCCCGGCCGGCCCGTTCGTGGGTGACCATGTGGACGTCGATGTCGCCCGAGCCCTCGACCACGGAGTCGCCGACGCCCTGCGAGGTGAGCCAGCGCAGCAGCCGGCCGCGGCGGCTGACGCCGACGACGAGCTGGGTGGCGTTCTCGGCCCGGGCGAAGGCGAGCAGCGCCGCGGGCACATGGTCCCCGACGACGGTGTGGTAGCTGCCGCCCAGGGTCTCGACGAGCTGCCGCTGCCGGGCCAGGGCCGCCGGCGAGGCGCCGACCAGCCCGTCGCTGCGGGCGACATGGACGGCCAGCAGGTCGCCGCCCGCGGAACGGGCCGCGATCCGGGCCGCACGCCGGATGAGGGTCTCGCCCTCCGGGCCCCCGGTGAGGGCGACCACCACGCGCTCGCGGGTCTCCCACACGCCGCCTATGCCGTGGTCGGCACGGTAGCGCTGCAGCGTCTCGTCGACGCGCTCGGCGAGCCACAGCAGCGCCAACTCCCGCAGGGCGGTGAGATTGCCGACGCGGAAGTAGTGCGAGAGCGCCGCGTCGATCTTCTCCGGCGCGTAGATGTTGCCGTGCGCCATGCGGCGGCGCAGGGCCTCCGGGGGCATGTCGACGAGTTCGATCTGGTGGGCGCGGCGCACGACCTCGTCGGGAACGGTCTCGCGCTGCGGCACGTCGGTGATCTTCTCGACGACGTCGTTGAGCGACTCCAGGTGCTGGATGTTCACGGTGGTGACGACGTCGATGCCGGCGGCGAGCAGTTCCTCGACGTCCTGCCAGCGCTTGGTGTTGCGCACGCCGGGCGCGTTGGTGTGCGGCAGCTCGTCGATCAGCACCACGTCCGGGCGGCGCGCGAGGACCGCGTCGAGATCGAGTTCGGTGACCTCCATGCCCCGGTAGCTGCGCCGCTGCCGGGGCACGACCTCCAGTCCCTCCAGCATCTTCTCGGTGTGCGGCCGCCGATGGCACTCGGCGAAGCCCACCACGACATCGGTGCCGCGCTCGGCACGGCGCCGCCCCTCGTCCAGCATCCGGTAGGTCTTGCCGACCCCGGGGGCGGCGCCGAGATAGACCTTGAGTCTGCCGGGAGGCCTGCGCCGTTCCCGGGGAGGCGCGCTGACCTGGGCCATGAGGTGCTCCTTCCTGGAATGGTCCACACCTCATCGTCGGGCCGGGGGACACCGATCGCGGTACTGGAAGGCGACATTGACGCATTCCTGACCCTTGATCATTTGGGTTCTTCGTCACACTCCCCGGCCTTCGGGGCCGGGGCGAGTGATCCCTTGGGGGTGCGATGTGTTGTCCGGTCGCAGGTACCGGCTTGGGCTGACAGCCGAACAAGCAGCGCAAGGCGAGGAGTTCGCGGCCGTCTGCCGAGCGGTGTGGAACACCGGTCCGGAGCAGTAACCTGCGGGCCGGGCAACCGGCCGGATTCCCCCCCAGAAGGGAGACCTCGCCCTTCAGGGCGGGGGACGCCAAAATTCGCACGTGACAACCCTGACCGCCACCCTGCTCCTCGTCGGATTCGCCACCCTCGTCGCCACCGGTGCCCGCCACTGGCGGATCCCCGCCCCCTCGTTGCTGGTGGTGGGCGGGGTGCTGATGGGACTGCTGCCGTGGATACCCGACGTCCGGGTCTCCCCGGACGTGATCAGTGTGGCGGTGCTCCCGCCGTTGCTGTACGCCTCGGCGGAGGAGATTCCCTGGCGCGAACTGCGCCGGGTGTGGCGGCCGGTGACCGTCCTGGCCTTCGGCCTGGTGCTGGTCACCGCGGCGGCGGTCGGGGCGGTGGCCGCCGCGATCACCCCGCTGCCGGGCACGATGGCGTTCGTCCTGGGCGCGATCCTGGCCAGTACGGACCCGGTGGCGGTGACCGCGCTGGGCCGGCGGCTGTCGCTGCCGCCGCGCGTCCAGGTGCTGGTGCAGGCGGAGAGCCTCTTCAACGACGCGACGTCGCTGGTGCTGTTCAAGGTCGCGGTCACCACGGCGGTGGCCGCGAGCGCGGTCTCGCTCCCGGCCGCGGGCGGCCGGTTCCTGGTCCTGGGCGGCGGGGGCGCCCTGGTGGGGGCCGCGGTCGCGGGAGCGGCGGCCGTGATCCGGCGGCGTACGGAGGATCCGGTGCTGGAGACGGTCGTCGCGCTCGTCACGCCCTATGCCGGGTACGTCCTGGCGGAGGACCTGCACACCTCGGGCGTCACCTCGGTCGTGATCGCCGGTGTGCTGCTCGGCAGCACGGGCCACACCCTGACCAGCGGGTCCGTCCGGCTCCAGGTCCAGGCCGTCTACGGCACGGTGGTCTTCCTCCTGGAGAGCGTCGTCTTCGCGCTGATCGGGCTGCAACTGCCCACGCTCGTCCGGGCGCTCGGCCCGAGCCGGCACCACTGGCTGCCCGGGGTGCTGGCCGTGGCCGCCACGGTGATCGCGGTGCGGCTGCTGGGGGTGCTGCCGCTGTCCGTGGTGATGCAGCGCCGGCGCGGCGACGGCCCGGTGTCCTGGCGGATCCCCGCGGTGGTGTCGTGGGCGGGGACGCGCGGGGTGATGCCGCTGGCCGCGGCGCTGTCGGTGCCGCTCGCCACGGACGCGGGGGAGGCGCTGCCGCACCGGTCGCTGATCCTGGTGCTCACCACGGGGGTGGTGGCGTTCACGCTGATCCTGCAGGGCTTCACGCTGGCGCCGGTGGTGCGGTGGTCGGGCATCGCCCTGCAGCCGGAGCACACGGCCCGCGAGGAGGCCCGGGCCCGGGCGGCGCTCGCGGAGGCGGGGCTGGGGTGTCTGGAGGAGATGGAGCAGCTGGAGGCGGCGCCGTCCATCGTCATCGACCAGCTGCGGCGGGGGCTGCTGGCGCGGCTGGACCAGGCGGACGCGGACCAGGGGGAGGCGGCGTCGGCCGTATCGGCCGCGGACTACCGGGAGTTGCGCCGTACGGTCATCGCGGCGGAGTCCGCGGAACTGGCACGGCTGTATGCGGACAACCGCATAGGCGAGACGACGCGGCGGCGCCTGCAGCGGGTGCTGGACCTGGAGGAGGCGGGCCTCGGCGAATGAGACGGAAGGAACAATTCCGGTGCGCCGGGCGCTCTACAGGGTGAAGGAGAACACAACTGTGGGGGAAACCATGTCCGCCAAGTCCGTGAACCGAACCCTCAAGCGCACCGCCGCCGCCCTCGCCCTCCTGCTCACGCTGTCCGCCCCCGCCACCGCGTTCGCCGCGGAGGCGCCGTCGCCGCCCGTCCGCGCGGGCAGCAGCGACTCGGCCCAGGACCGCGTGGCGGCCTTCTACAGCGCCTACATAGACGCCCGCTCCGGCGAACCCGACACCTCGCTCGCCAACGCCCTGCGCGCCCACTACCTCACCAAGGAGTTCCGCATCCGCCTGGATGCGTGGGAGCACAGCAACCACGTGGACGGCGTCCTGCGGGCGCAGAACACGCCGCGCGCGTGGCAGGTCTCCTACGACAACAGCGGTGCGGGGCACACGTGGACGCGGGTGCGGCTCACCTGGGGCGACGACCAGCACCCGACGTACACGTACCTGTCGGTGCAGTCGGACCTGAGCACCAAGCTCATATCCGACATCAAGACGGAGGACCCGGCGAAGAGTTGAGCGGAGAGCTCGGCGGGGCCGGGCTCCCTATGCTGGCCGCATGACCGAGACGCACACCTATGACGTAGCGATCGAATGGACCGGCAACCTCGGTTCAGGAACGGACGGATACCGGTCCTTCAGCCGCGCCCACGAGGTGCTGGCCGAGGGGAAGGCACCCATCGCCGCCTCCTCCGACCCGGCCTTCCGCGGTGACCCGGCCCGCTGGAACCCCGAGGAACTGCTGGTCGCCTCCGTCGCCCAGTGCCACATGCTCTGGTACCTCCACCTCTGCGCCGTCGGCGGGGTGACCGTCGTCGACTACGAGGACCGCGCCCACGGGGTCATGACCATGGACGCGAGCGGCGGGGGAGGGCAGATCACCGAGGTCGTCCTGCGTCCCGAGGTGACCGTCGCCGATGCGTCGATGTCGGACAAGGCCCGCGCACTGCACGGCGACGTGCACGCGGTCTGCTTCATCGCCCGCTCGGTGAACTTCCCCGTCCGGCACGAGCCGGTCGTCCGCGTCCAGTGAGGAAGACCCGGAGCGGCGTCAGACGTTGACGCCGAAGTCCTGGGCGATGCCGGCCAGCCCCGAGGCGTAACCCTGCCCGATCGCCCGGAACTTCCACTCGGCCCCGTGCCGGTACACCTCGCCGAAGACCATCGCGGTCTCGGTGGAGGCGTCCTCCGTCAGGTCGTAACGGGCGATCTCCCGCCCGTCGGCCTGGTTGACCACGCGGATGAACGCGTTGCGCACCTGACCGAAGCTCTGCCCGCGCTGCTCGGCGTCGTAGATGGACACCGGGAAGACGATCCGCGCCGCCTGCGCGGGGACGCCGGCCAGGTCCACCTGGATCTGCTCGTCGTCACCGTCGCCGCCGCCCGTGAGGTTGTCGCCGGAGTGCCGGACCGAACCCTCGGGGCTGCCGAGGTTGTTGAAGAAGACGAAGTGCTGGTCGGAGAGGACCCTGCCGGACACGTCGCAGAGCAGGGCGGAGGCGTCGAGGTCGTAGTCCGCTCCCGTGGTGGTGCGGACGTCCCAGCCCAGACCGACCGTCACCGCGGTCAGGCCCGGGGCCTCCTTGCTCAGCGAGACGTTGCCGCCCTTGGACAGGGTCACGGCCATGGGGTCCTCCGTGCGTGATGCAGTGGGTGTGCTGTCGTCAGGCAGGACGCACGGGCGGGCCTCAGGGTTCCCCGCTTGCGCAATACATGAAGTGTTGACCGGGCAGTCAGTCCCCGGCGGCCTGCGCCGCCTTGCCGAACGCATCGGTGAACGCCGCGCAGAAGGCCTTCAGATCGGCCGGCCTGCGACTGGTGACCAGCGCATTGGGGCCGTTCGTGCAGAGCGCGACCTGCTCGTCCACCCACGTTCCGCCCGCGTTGCGCACGTCGGTCCGCAGACTGGGCCACGAGGTGAGGGTGCGGCCGCGCACCGCGTCGGCCTCGATCAGCGTCCACGGGGCGTGGCAGATCGCGGCGACCGGTTTCCCCGCGTCGAAGAATCCCTTCACGAACTCCACGGCCCGCCGGTCCATGCGCAGCGCATCGGGATTCGCGACGCCGCCGGGCAGGACCAGCCCGTCGAAATCGTCGACGCGGGCCTCGTCCAACGTCACGTCCACGGGAAAGGTGTCGGCCCGGTCCAGGTGATGGAAGGCCTGGATCCGGCCGCCGCGGGTGGAGACCAGCCGGGGTTTGTCGCCGTGGTCGAGAGCGGCCTGCCAGGGCTCGGTGAGTTCGATCTGCTCGACACCGACCGGTGCCGCGAGAAATGCGATCTGCATGGGTGCCGTCCTTCGCGTCCTTCGCCGTCATTCGCTGCTCCTCGCCGTCCTTCACCCGTACGGCCGTCCACGGCCTCATCTGCGCCGCCCGTAGCGGTACAGCGCCCAGCCGGGCAGCCCGAACCAGCACAGCACCAGCCACGCGACGAGCCCGCCCACCAGCCAGGGGACGGCGCCGTTGTGCAGGGCGATGCGCAGGATCAGCAGCAGGGCCGAGATGACCGTGGCCAGCAGCAGGACGATGCCGGCCAGGGTGAGCCGGGCGGCCCAGGCGACGGTCTGCGGCTTGATGCGCCGCCCGCTGACGATCCGGTGGAACGAGACCGGGCCGATCAGCGCCCCCGTGGTGGCCGCGCCCAGCACCACCGTGACCACGTAGACGGTGCGGTCGGTGGCATCCAGCGAGGCGAAGCGCGGGGTGAAGACGACCGTCAGCAGGAAGCCGAAGAGGATCTGCACCCCGGTCTGCGCGACCCGCACCTCCTGGAGCAGCTCGCCCCAGCGCCGGTCCGCGCGCTCCTCGGGCGATTCGCGGCGCCCGACGCGATGCTCTTCGCGCGGTCCTGGAGGCCCGCCGTCCGCTGCCATGCCGTCACTGTGCGGCAGTTTCCGGACGGCCGCGACTGCAGCGGCCCCGCGCGGCCGGCGTTCGCCGCCGCGGAGCGGGGCGGAGGCGGTGCGGCGGCGGGGCGGCGAGCATGGAAAGGGGAACCTGACCTGACGGGGCGCCGGAGCCATCCGCGACCATGGACGACGAACGGGAGTTGACGTGCCATGACACGAAGGAGCCGGAGATGGAGACACCCCGGGCGCCACGGCGCCGCACCCTGCTGCGCATGATCGGCGCCGGCGGAGCCGTGGCGGCGACGGGGGCCATGACGGCGGCCTGCGGCGGCAAGAAGCACAGCGCGGCGGCGGGGGAGACGGGCCGGCCCCCGGCCTCCGGCGACGACACCGTCATGATCATCCGGCATGCGGAGAAGCCCAAGGAGAACGGCAAGAAGCCGCCCTTCGGCATCACCGAGGACGGCGAGCAGAGCGACCACGCCCTCACCGTCCGCGGCTGGCAGCGCGCCGGAGCACTGACCGGCCTCTTCGCCCCGGACGGCGGCACGCCGCTGCGCCAGGGCCTGGTGCGGCCGACCGCCGTCTACGCCGCCTCGCCGCACCACGGCGGGGGAGGCCTGCGGCCCAGCGAGACGGTCACCCCGCTGGCAGCGAAGCTCAAGGTCAAGCCCAATGTCGACCACCGCACGGACGACGAGGCCGCCCTGGCCGAGGAACTCGTCGGGCTGCACGGCGCCACCCTGGTGGCCTGGGAGCACCACCGGATCTCCGCCATCGTCAAGGGCCTGGGCACGATACGGCCCGAGCCGCCGAAGGCCTGGCCCGACGACCGGTTCGACCTGGTCTGGGTCTTCACTCGCAAGGGCGGCGGGGACTGGTCCTTCACCCAGGTGCCCCAACTGCTGCTGGACGGCGACAGCCCGCACCCCGCCTGACCGGAGACCGGTTATCCGGCCCCGTGCAGGGAATATCCCTGCAGAACGGAAAGGGGGCGGATATGGCTGTACTTGTCATCGTCCTGCTGCTGGCCCTGATTCTGGGCGGCGCGGGATTCGTGCTGCACGTGCTGTGGTGGCTCGCCATGGCCGTGCTGGTCGTGTGGTTGCTGGGATTCCTTTTCCGCAGTGTGGGTTCCGGCGGGAAAAGGGGCCGCTGGTATCGCTGGTGAATTCCGGCGACGGCGCCCGGCCGGACGGCGCCCGTATTCCGGGTCGCATTTCCGGCCGGGTGTCCCGGCAGTCTCAGCCGGCCGTTTCCTCGTGACGGTCGCCGGCCCACACGGTGTGGAACGAGCCCTCGCGGTCGGTGCGCCGGTAGGTGTGCGCCCCGAAGAAGTCCCGCTGCCCCTGCGTCAGGGCGGCCGGCAGCCGCTCCGCCCGCAGCGCGTCGTAGTAGGCGAGGGCGGCCGAGAAGCCCGGCGTGGGCACGCCGCGGCGCACCGCGGTGGCGACGACCGCACGCCAGGCGTCCTGCGCCCGGCCGACCTCGTCCGCGAACTCCTTGTCCGCCAGCAGCGTGGGCAGCGCGGGGTCGGCGGCGAACGCGGTGCGGATACGGTCGAGGAAAGCGGCCCGGATGATGCAGCCGCCGCGCCAGATGGCGGCCGTCGACCCGAGGTCGATGTCCCAGCCGTACTCGGTGCTCGCGGAGCTGATCATGTTCCAGCCCTGCGCGTAGGACACCACCTTCGAGGCGTAGAGCGCCTCCTCGACCTGCGCCGCGAACGCCTCCGCCGCATCCGCGGGCAGCGGCTCGCCGCCCGGCCCGGGCAGGGTGCGCGCGGCACGCCGCAGATCGGTGTGCCCGGAGACGGACCGCGCGAAGACGGCCTCGGCGATCCCGGAAACCGGAACCCCGAGGTCCAGCGCGGTCTGCACGGTCCACCGCCCGGTGCCCTTCTGCTCGGCCTCGTCGGCCACCACGTCCACGAACGGCTTCCCGGTGGCCGCGTCGGTGTGGGCGAGCACCTCGGCGGTGATCTCGATCAGGTAGGAGTCCAGTCGCCCGGTGTTCCAGGCCCGGAAGATCTCGGCGATCCGGGCCGGCTCGTAGCCGGCGACCGTGCGCAGCAGGTCGTAGGCCTCGGCGATGAGCTGCATGTCGGCGTACTCGATGCCGTTGTGGACCATCTTGACGAAGTGTCCGGCGGCGTCGGGGCCGATGTGGGTGCAGCAGGGGGTGCCGTCGGGGGCCTTGGCGGCGATGGATTCGAGGAGGGGGCCGAGGGCCTTGTAGGACTCCGCCGATCCGCCGGGCATGATGGACGGCCCGTTGAGGGCACCTTCCTCGCCGCCGGAGATACCGGTGCCGACGAAGTGGATGCCCTTGGCGCGGAGGGCCTTTTCGCGGCGGAGGGTGTCGCGGAAGTGGGCGTTGCCGCCGTCGACGATCATGTCGCCTTCGTCGAGGAGAGGCGTGAATTCGTCGATGACGGCGTCGGTGGGGTCGCCGGCCTTGACCATGATGATGAGGCGGCGGGGCTTCTGGAGTGCGGCGACGAATTCCTCGGCGGTCTCGGCGGGGACGAAGTTCCCCTCGTGGCCGTGTTCGTCAATGAGGGCTGTGGTTCTGGCGGTTGTGCGGTTGTGGACGGCGACGGTGTGGCCGTGGCGGGCGAAGTTGCGGGCGAGATTGCTGCCCATGACGGCGAGGCCGGTGACGCCGATCTGGGCGGTGGGGGTGGTGGCGGGGGTGCCGGGCATGTGGGTCGTGCTCCTGTCGCTCTGGTGTGGTGGCTAGGGATGACGATTTACATGTGACAGCAACTATTGAAAGCTTGAACACCTTTCTCCGGGCACTGGAGGGTGGTGTGATCATCGTCGCACGGGTGCCCGGAGATGTCCGGGTGCGGGCTGGGGGTTGCCTTGGGTCTGTCAGCTCCTTCGCTCGCGATGGGCCTCCGCGCTTGTGGCTCGATTATGTGACCCCAACAGCGCGCGGGGTCGGGCGTGCAACCAACATGTTGGGGGTGCTTGCATCAAACGGACCGCCGAAAGAGGCGGTGGCGGTTGTGTGATCTTGGCGCTTGTGGGCGGTCCGTGGCGGGTTCCGGTGGCTGACAGCGAGTCAGGTGTTCGGTGCAGCGCTTAGCGGATGCCGTTGAGCCGGTTGAGGGGGCGGCGATGAGGCGTGTGGCGGTTGCTGATGGACAGCACCGCCACCACCAGCACCTATGACCTGGCCGGTCGTCTGACCGCAGTGGCCACTTCGGACAGCACCGGCAAGACGACGGCCACCGCGTCGTACGGGTACGACCCGGTGGGCAACAAGACCTCGGCCACCAACGCGGCAGGAACCACCAACGGGCTGAGCGTCGAGGAGCTGTCCGAGGCGATCACCCACCTCGCCTTCTACGCGGGCTGGCCGAACGCGATGACCGCGATCACCCGGCTCAAGGAGATCGCCGACGAGCCGTCCGCCGCCTGACCACGCGGCCCGGCACCCGGCACAAGGAGCACCACCCCATGGAATTGTTGAAGAAGCAGCCGACGACGAAGCTGCCCGAGCAGTGGTTCACCGGCGATGCGTGGGCGGATGTGATCTACCGCGGCGAGGAGCCGTCGCGGGCCCGCGCGAACGCGGTGCGTTTCGCGCCCGGCGCCCGTGCCGCCTGGCACTCCCACGGTCTGGGCCAAGCCCTCCACATCGTCGAGGGCATCGCCCTGATCCAGTCGCGTGGCGGCGAGATCCTCGAAGCCCACCCGGGCGACACGATCTGGACCCCGGCTGATGAGGAGCACTGGCACGGCGCGGCCCCCGGACCGCTTCATGACGCATATCGCGCTGTGGGAAACCGACGAGATCGCCTGGCTGGAGCACGTCACGGACGCCGAGTACGGCGGCCCGCGCACCAGCACCTGCAACTGAGCACCCCAACCCCCAGCCCGGACCCGTACGCACCGTGCGCGCTGAGATCCGTGACATGCAGGCGGCCATGGCCGTAGTTGTGAGTTCGGGCGCCGGTTGCACTCGCGATGGTGTGGGCCCGGCCAGTGCCGGGCCGACACCATCCGACGGTCCGCCCGGTGCGGTGCTAGGGCCTGTCCGATGGGTCGGCACAGGCCCTAGCGTCTGCAGTCGTCCGGTCAGCGCCTGGTTCGCCGGGGCGGGCCGCCCGTGACAACCTCCGGCACCCAGAGGGGAGTTGTCCCGATGCTCGGACTGGCCGGGCGCAGGTGAAGGACGCTGGCGGGTACTGGCTGGTGGGTACTGATCGTCATCTGTTTGAACCGTTTCCTTCAGTCTGGGAACCTTCGCCACTTGCGTCTCAACTGCCGTGGGCACAGCGGGTAGGCTGGCGCGCCGTCGCGGTCAGAGCCGTCAGGAGGGGTTGTCGGTGGCTTCCTCAACTCGCCCTATTGGCCATGCTGATGGCCGGGGAAAGAGCTCCGGTCGGGCCGAGCCGATCGCGATCGTCGGCATCGGCTGCCGCTTCCCCGGCGGGATCACGGATGCGCGGAGCTTCTGGGAGTTGGTCGTCTCCGGAGTGGACGCCATCACCGACATCCCGGCCGACCGGTGGGACGCCGGTGGCTTCTTCGACGCCGATTCCGCCACTCCGGGCCGGATGGTCATCCGGCAAGGGGGGTTTCTCCGTTCGGCTCTGGAGGAGTTCGACGCGGGTTTCTTCGGGATGCCGCCGCGTGAGGCCGCCGCGCTGGACCCGCAGCAGCGGGTGCTGCTGGAGGTGACCTGGGAGGCCTTCGAGGACGCTGGCATTCCGCCGGGTTCGACCGCCGGCCGCAGCGTGGGCACGTACGTCGGCGGGTTCACCTTCGACGCCGCGGGTCTGGCGATGGCCGACCAGAACCGGCACCTGCTCGGCGTGGCCACGCCGACCGGGGTGAGCATGACCATGCTCGCGGCGCGGCTGTCGTACACCTTCGACTGGCACGGGCCGTGCTTCACGCTCGACACCGCGTGTTCCTCGTCGCTGGTCGCGGTCCACCAGGCATGTTCCGCGCTGGACCGTGGCGAGTGCGAACTGGCGGTGGCCGGCGGCGTGAACATGATGTTCCTTCCGGTCACCACGATGGCGATGGCGAAGGGCCAGTTCCTGTCCCCGGACGCCCGCTGCAGGTCCTTCGACCACCGCGCGAACGGATATGTGCGCAGCGAAGGCGCGGGAATGATCGTGCTCAAGCCGCTCTCCGCGGCCCGGCGCGACGGCGACCGTATCCACGCAGTGGTGCGCGGCACGGCGGTGAACCATGACGGCCGTACCCCCGGCGTACCGGTGCCCAGCGTGGAGGCCCAACGGTCGCTGATCCGGAGGGTGTTCCGGGCGGCCGGTGTCGATCCGGGGTCGGTGGGCTACTACGAGGCCCACGGTACGGGCACCGCCGTGGGAGACCCGGTCGAGGCGGCGGCGATCGGCGCCGCGCTCGCCGGCTCGGAGCGCATGCACTGGATGGGTTCGGTGAAGTCGAACTTCGGTCACACCGAGGCGGCGGCCGGGGTGGCGGGGGTGATCAAGGCAAGTCTGTGCCTGGAACACGGCCTCATCCCGCCCAACGTGCACTTCGAAAAGCCCAACCCCGCCATACCGTTCGACCGTTTGCCGTTGCGCGTACCGACGGAGACCATCCCGTTTCCGGCGTACGACGGGCCACGGCGGGCAGGGGTCAACTCGTTCGGCGTGGGCGGTACGAACGCACACGCCCTCCTTGAGGAGGCCCCGGCCGTCAGGCCCGCCGGACCCGACGAGAAGGATGACGGAGAGCCGCTGCTGCTACCGTTGTCGGCGCGCAGCCAGGGAGCCTTGCGCGCCCTCGCCGACGCCTATGCGACCCTCCTCGAACAGCCGGACGCGCCAGCGTTGCGACGCGTCGCCGGCGCCGCCGCACGCCGCCGCGACCACCATTCCCTGCGGACCTTCGTGGTCGCTGTCGACCCCGGGGAAGCGGCCGGGCAGCTGCGGCAGCTCGAAGTCGCCGCGCAGCGGACAGAACGACCGGCGGTCGCGTTCGTCTACACGGGAATGGGCCCCCAGTGGTGGGGGATGGGCCGGGAACTGCTGCTGGAGGAGCCGCGCTTCGCCGAGGTCGTCGCGGCCTGTGACGCGGTGCTCGACAGGTTCGGCCTCTCGATCGGCGACGAACTGCTCCGCGCCGAGACCGACTCCCGGTTGACCAGGACCCTCTACGCGCAGGTCGCCAACTTCGTCGTGCAGACCGGGCTGACGGCGTTGTGGCGCGCCTGGGGAATCGAGCCCGCCGCGGTCGTCGGCCACAGCGTGGGCGAGGTGGCCGCGGCGCACGCGGCCGGGGTGTACACGCTGGAGGACGCGCTGACGGTGAGCTTCCACCGGGCGCGTCTGCAGGCGACGCTCGCCGGCCGCGGCAGCATGATCGCGGTCGGGCTGCCCGCCGGCGAACTCTCCCCCTACCTGGCGGACGGCGTGGCGGTGGCTGCGGTCAACAGCACGACGGCGACCACGCTGGCCGGTGATCACAAGGCCGTCGACGGCGTGGCCGAACGCCTGAGAGCCGCGGGCGCGCCCGTCACGCCGCTGCGGGTCGAAGTGGCCTATCACAGCCCGCAGATGGACGGCATCCGCGCACCGCTGCTGGCGGCCCTGGCTGGTATCCGGCCGGACCGGGCCCGGGTGCCGCTCTACTCGACGGTGACCGGCGACCGGGTCGAAGGCCCCGAACTCGACAGCGCGTACTGGTGGGCCAACGTCCGGCAGCCGGTGCGCTTCGCCGACGCGTTCCGCCGCCTGCTCGGCCGGGCGCCCGGTGCGGTGCTCGAAGTCGGACCGCACCCGGTACTGGCCGCGGCCGTGGACGAGGCCCTGACCGACCGCGGCACCGATGCGATCCATCTGGCCTCACTGCGCCGGGACCGGCCGCAGCGCCGGCACCTGCTGGAAACGCTCGGCTCCCTCTACACGGCCGGTGCCACGCCGAACTGGGAAGCGGTGCACCCCGGCCCGCCGGACCACCTCGACCTGCCGCTGTACCCGTGGCAGCGCGACCGCCACTGGACCGAGTCGCCGGCCTCCCGGCAGGCACGCCTGCACCACGGCGGCCTGTCCCTCGGCGGCCGGACCGTCGCCTCGGCCACGCCCGCCCAGGACATCGAGCTGGGCACGGCCGAGTTCCCCTACCTCGCCGACCACCGGATCGGCGGCGACGTGATCTTCCCGGGCGCCGGGTACGTCGAGGCCGCGCTCGCGATGTTCCCCGACGACGAGCCCTGCTTCCTGGAGGACATCGTCTTCCACCGGCCGCTCGTGCTCCCGCCGTCCTCGGTGACCACCCTGCGCGTCGGCTACGACCCGGCGCGCCGGCGCGTGAGCCTGCACAGCCGCGCCCACGCGGACGACCCCGACTGGACGCTGCACACCGAGCTGCGCCGGTCGTACCTCGCCGGACCGTCGTTGCCGCCGCCGCGCACCGACACCCTTGCCGAGCACGCCCGTTCGCTGCCGGTGCTCGACCGCGACGAGGTGTACGCCCGGCTCGGCGCCGGAGACCTGCACTACGGACCGGCGTTCCGCGCCGTCGACCGGCTGTGGCTCCGGCAGCGGACCGGGGAGGTCTTCGCGGAGATCGGCCTCGGCACCGTGGACCGGGCGGGCCACCGCCTGCACCCGGTGTTCCTGGACGCCGCTCTCCAGGCCGTGTTCGCCGGGGCCCTCGCACTCGGCGGTACCGCAGCGGCCGGTACCTACGTACCGGCCCGCATCGCCGAACTGCGCTACTACCGCGCACCGGGCCGACGGCTGTGGGTCCACGGACGCGACCGGCACAGCACGGTCCCGGGACGATTCGAGTGCGACCTCACCCTCGTCACCGACGACGGCGAGGTGGTCGCGGAGGTGACCGGCCTGCGCGCCCAACGGCTGGCCGACGACAGCGCCGTGACCACCGCACCCGGGCAGCGCCTCTACTACGAACACACCTGGCGCCCCGAACCGCTCGACAACGCCGGTGATGCCGAGGGCACTTGGATCCTCATGGGTTCCTCGGCCGCCACGGCCGGGCTGGAACGACGCATCACCGCGGTAGGCGGCACCGTCGTACGCACCGACCCGGACGACGAGGCCTGGTACGAACGGGTCAAGGGCTGCCGCGGCGTCGTCCATGTCGCGGACCGGCGGACGGACGACGCGCCTGTGTGCTCGCCCGTCGCCGAGCCGCTGCGGCTGGTGCAGGCGATGCAGGCCGGTGACGTGCCGCTGTTCATCGTCACCGTCGGCACGCAGAGCGTCTCTCCCGAGGACGCGACCACCGACCCGTTCGCCGCCGCGCTGTGGGGGTTCGGCCGGGTCGTCAACGCCGAACGGCCGGATCTGCGCTGCCGCCTCATCGACATCGATGCAGCCGCCGAGGACGCACTGCCGGCGGAACTCTTCCACGACGGGCTCGACGAGGTGGCGCTGCGCGGCGGCACACGGTACGTCCGGCGGCTGGAACCGGCCGGGGACCTGTCCCCGCTGCACCAGGTGACCACCCGTACCGACCTCACGCCGGTCCGCCTCGGCGTGCTGCGCACCACCGCCGACAACCTCCGGTTCGCCGCGACCGCCCGGCGGGAGCCAGGCCCGGCCGAGGTCGAGATCGAAGTCGCCTGCGTCGGCGTCAACTTCAAGGACGTGCTGAAGGTGACCGGTCTGCTCGCGCCCCAGGCGATGGAGGGCAGCCATTCACGGGAGACACTCGGCCTGGAGTGCTCGGGCACCGTCGTCCGGGTCGGTGAGGACGTGACCGAACTGCGGCCCGGCGACGAGGTGTTCGCGCACAGCAGGGCGCTGTTCGCCTCGCACGTGACGCTCGACGCGGTCCGAGTGGTGCGCAAACCCGCCGGGCTGTCCCAGGCGGAGTCCGCCTCACTGCTCCCGGTGGTCACCGCGTACCTCTCGCTGGTACGGCTGGCCCGAGTACGCCCGGGCGACCGGGTCCTGGTCCACTCGGCCGCCGGGGGAGTCGGGCTGGCCGCGGTCCGCATCGCAAGGTGGCTCGGCGCCGAGGTGTTCGCCACCGCCGGCAGCCGGACCCGGCGGGAGTTCCTGCGCGACCAGGGCGTGGCCCACGTTGCCGATTCCCGGTCCACGACGTTCGCCGACGACGTGCTGCGCTGGACCGGAGGCGAGGGCGTCGACGTCATCCTCAACTCGCTGCCCGGGGAGATGATCCACCACAACCTCCGGGTGCTCCGCACGTTCGGGCGCTTCGTCGAACTCGGCAAACCCACCGTCGACCCCGGCCCCGCACAACGAGCCATGACGCACCACGCGTTCGACTACGACCAGCTGATGGCGCTGCGGCCGGATGACGTCCGCACGGCCATGCGGGAGGTGGCCGCTCTCTTCGAGGAGGGCGCCATCGCCCCGCTGCCGGTCACCGAGATGCCCGCCGACCAGGTCGACAAGGCGATGCTGGCCATGGGCGGGCCGGACCACCTCGGCAAGATCGTGGTCCGCATGGCCGGTGAACCGGTCACCGTTCCCGCATCCTCACTCGACGGATCACCGGTCCGAGCCGACGCGACTTATGTGCTCACCGGAGGCCTGGGCGGTCTGGGGCGTACGGTCGCCCGCCGGCTAGCCGACCGGGGAGCCCGACATCTGGTACTGGTCGGCCGCAGTGGTGCCGCTACGGCCGAGGCCGAGCGGGCGGTGGCCGAACTGACCCGCCGGGGCATCGACGTCCGGGCCGAGAAGACCGATGTGGCCGACCGGGACCAGATGGCCGCCCTGCTCGCCCGGGTCCGCGCCACGATGCCGCCGATCCGGGGCATCGTCCACGCCGCGGCCGACTTCGACGACACCGTGCTCGCGGACACCGACGCGGCGCGCCTGGTGGGCGCCACCCGGCCGAAGGCGGACGGCGCCTGGAACCTGCACCTGGAGACCCGGCCGGACCCTCTCGACTTCTTCCTGCTCTTCTCGTCGGTGGGAGCACAGCTGGGCTCCGTCGCCCTGGGCGCCTACGCGACCGCCAACGAGTTCCTCAACGCCCTCGCCCGCCACCGGAGGGGCCGGGGCCTGCCCGCCACCAGCATCGGCTGGGGCATGATCGACGACGTGGGCGTCGCGGTCAGCGGCAACGGCGAGGTCGGCTCCTTCCTCCGCCGCAACGGGCACGGCGGCCTGTCACCCGAGCGGTTCCTGACCGAACTGGAAACGCTGCTGCGGACTCGCCCGGTCGAGGCATCGGTGGCCGACATCGACTGGCCGCGCTGGGCCCGCGCCAACCCGCAACTCGCCCCGCTGCCACGGGTCCGCCCGGTCGTACCGGCCGGCACGACGGCCGACGGCGACGGTCCGGGCGCGCCTCACCTGGCCAACCTCGGCCCGGAGGAACGCGCCACGCTGCTGCCGGCCCTGCTCGCGCCCATCCTGCAACAGGCCACCGGCCTGACCGACCACCAGCTCGGCGACGACCAGCCGGTCGACATCGACTCGCTGACCGCCGTCGGGCTGCGCGTCCTGCTGCACAAGGAACTCGGCGTCTCGGTGCCCGCGGTCAAACTGCAGCGCAACCTCACCATGGCCGGACTGGCCAGACTGCTCTCGGACGAACTCGACCGGACGCCGGCCGACGCCCACCAGGGCCTCGCTGCCCACGCGTTCGCGTCGGCGGACGGTCTGACCGTCTACGGACATCTCAGCCTGCCGCCGGGGCCGGGGCCGCATCCGGCCGTCGTGGTGTGCACCGCGGGCCCGGGCGGGGTCTTGGACGCGGACGGCAACCCCGTACAGGTCAGCGAGCACCCGCCGCTTCGGGC
This sequence comes from Streptoverticillium reticulum, assembly GCF_047456005.1. NCBI lineage: Bacteria > Bacillati > Actinomycetota > Actinomycetes > Kitasatosporales > Streptomycetaceae > Streptomyces > Streptoverticillium reticulum. The sequence goes on from NZ_CP179755.1 coordinate 7,443,630, forward strand.
CGCCGGCTTCGCGGTCCTCACCGTCGACCACCGCGGCGCCCCCGGGCACGGCCCGGACTTCGACGCCCGGGCCGAGATGGGCGGCCGGGACATCGACGACGTCCTCGCCGCCGCCGACCACCTCGCGGACCTCCCCGAGATCGACGGGGCCCGGGTGAGCCTGCTGGGCACCAGCCGCGGCGCGTACACCGCCCTCACCGCGCTCGGGCGCGCGCCGGACCGCTGGCACCGGGCGGTTCTGCTCATGGGCCTGTACGACCCGGCGCTGCTCGTGACAGCCGAGCGAGAACAGCCCGGCTCCTTCGTACCCTCCCGACTCGGCCTCGCACCGGACCAACTGGCCTCCTACTTCGCCGATCCGGAACGCCGGCCGCTGACCACGCTCGGCGACGTCACCGCCCCCCTGCTCATCGTGCACGGCGAGGCCGACCCACTCATCCCCGTCGAGCACGCCCGCGACGTGGCCGCCGACGCAGAACGCCTGGGCCGGTCCGCGAGGCTGGTCACCGTACCCGGCCTCGCGCACGACAGCAGGCACGACGGCGAGGAGTGGGACGCGCTCTGGCCCCGGATCGCCGACTTCCTCGCCGAGAGCTGAGGGGTCGCCGTGGTCCGGCTTCAGACGACGCCCACCACGACATGCGCGCCCGTCATGGCACTGTCAAACGTCCTGCATTCCGCGGATATTGACGCCATCGCGAAGTGCCCGCACCGCACAGTGCACGTGCGGAGGAGTCGCGCCTGTGCAGCGCTGACACGCCGGCGGGCTGCGACGGGCTCGGAGGCACGTCCCGGTCACACAGTGGCAGCCTGGAAGTAGTGCCCCTCTTCCAGGTCGTCGAGGAGCCCCGGGTGCGTCGGCTGCCACCCCAGCAGTTCGCGGGTGAGCGTGCTCGATGCCGGGCAGTCCAGCGTGAGGAAGTCGCCCAGCCAGCCGAAGTGTTCACCTGCCTGCTCAGGGGCGACGGAGACCACGGGCAGGCCGAGGTGGCGTCCGATCACCTCGGCGACGATGCGGAGCGATACACCCTCGTCGTCGGCCGCGTGCAGTGTCGAGCCCGCGGGGGCCTTCTCCAGCGCGAGCCGGAACAGGTGGGCGGCATCGAGCCGATGCACCGCGGGCCAGCGGGCGTTCCCCTCGCCGACGCTGCCGGAGACGCCCTTCTTCCGGGCGATGCCGACCAGTGTGGCCATGAAGCCGTGGTCGCCCGCGCCGTGCACGGTCGGCGCCAGACGCAGGACCGAGCTGCGGATGCCGCGGGAGGCGAGCGAGAGCGCCAGCTCCGCGGTGGCGTGCCGGCCCTCCGGTCCCGCTCCGGGTCGTGTGGTGTCGTTCGGGCCGGTGTCGTGTCCGTCCTGCTCGGTGCTCACGCGTCCCCGCACGAGCCCGGCCAGGCCGGAGGCGAGGACGAAGGGCCGGTCGGACCCGGCGAGCACGTCACCGAACGCCTCGACGGCGCGCCTGTCCGCCTGGACGGCGCCCCCGAAGTCGCCGGAGAAGGCGAGGTCGTGCTTGAACGCGAGATGGATCACTCCGTCCGACGCGGCGGCCACGTTCCGCAGTCCGTCGAGGTCGTCGAGAGTGCCGCGGTGCACCTCGGCCCCGGCAGCAGTGAGGGCCGCGGCAGCGGCGTCCGAGCGTGCAAGCCCGACGACCTGATGCCCCGCGCCGATGAGCTCGGGGACGACGGCGGAGCCGATCCAGCCGGAAGCGCCAGTGACGAATACACGCATGAGAAGACCTCCTGGTGAGGCACCCGCCGGTGCGGCAGGTCCGCGGCAACGGCAGGGGAGATGTCAGTCACTGACATCAACGGTAGCACCCAATGTCAGTGACTGTCATTGGGTAGGATCCGGACATGGGTCGATGGCAGCCAAACGCACGCGGCCGGCTCGAACGGGCCGCCATGGAGCTCTACACCGAGCGAGGGTTCGAGCGGACCACTGCGGACGAGATCGCCAAACGGGCGGGCCTGACGGAGCGGACGTTCTTCCGGCACTATGCCGACAAGCGCGAGGTCCTGTTCGGAGGGGCGGGCGCGCTGCAGGAGCTCTTCGCGGACACCCTGGCCGATGTTCCCGCTTCCACAGCGCCGATGGACGCAGTGGGTGCGACCCTGGAGACTGTCGCTGCCGGCTTCCGAGGGCGCCACGCGTTCGCACGACAGCGCCAGGCCGTCATCACCGCCAACGCGGAGCTGCGGGAGCGCGAGCTCGTCAAGCTCGCGTCCCTGTCCGCAACCATGGCCGACGCACTGCGCCGGCGCGGTGTCAAGGAACCTGCCGCGAGCCTGGCCGCCGAGGCAGGCATCGCCGTCTTCAAGGTCGCATTCGAACGCTGGACCACCTCGACCGGCCGCCGGAGCCTGTCGGCCTTCGTCCGGGAGGCGCTCGACGAGCTCAAAGCCATGACGGCGGGCACCTGACCCGTCATTCCCGAGCCACCACGCTGCCTGCAGGTGGAACTGTTCGGCGTCGACACCTCGCAGGACATTCCCGCGATCATCCGCGCTCTCTGTGTCGTGGTCGGTCAGCGTGGCGCGATGCGCAGGATGCCGGTGATGGTGCCCTCGTACACCACGCCGCCGGGTGCGATGGTGCCGACTTGCCGGAGGGCGTCGTAGGGGGCGCCGGCTGCCAGGGGGCGGGAGCGGGTGACGGCTCTGGTGCGGGGGGCGATCTGGGCGTAGGAGAGCTGGTCCCGGGCGGAGGGTGCGCCGGTGCCCGGCTCGGCCGGTTCACGCGGCATGGTGTGGATGCGGTGGCCGGCGAGGGAGAGCCGTGCGCACCAGCCCGGCTGGGCCGGTGCGCTGTCGGCTGTGTCACCAGCGGTCGATGCCCATGGTCCGTGCCGCGTCGTGGATGGCTACGTAGTGGTAGGGCGTCATGCCCGACCGTTTGATCGGGGCGTTCTTGTCCTTGGCCCGGAATTCGTCGCGTGAGCAGGCCAGCAGGCTGGTGCCGTAGCCGACGGGGACGTCGCCGGTTCCGTGGACGGGGTGGGACTTGGCTGCGGTGTCGCTGCCGGCTTTGGCCAGGATGCTGCGGGCCTGGTTGTAGGCGGCGGCCTTGATCCTGGTCGGGTTCGCCGGTGTGCGGGCGGCCATGGCCTGGTCTGCGGCAGCGTCCGCTGCGGCAGAGCGCCCCCGGCACAGTGCGTTCACCGCCTGCTCGTTCTTTGCGCTGGTGGCACTGGCGGACGGGGCGATCACGGCGAGGGCTGCGACCACTACCGCGGCGGCCACTCCGGTGCGCAGGGCTGACTTCATGGCTGCACGTCCTTTTCTGGTCGAGATGGTGCGCTCACACGCCCGGTCACGATGCCGGGCATGAGAACAACTCATCAACAGCAGAGTCCAGTTGATGCCAGTTGCTGTCATCGAAGCTACACCTGACGTCATCGACTGTCATCACGTAAAATTCCTCCCATGGGTCGATGGGAGCCGAACGCACGCGGGCGGCTGGCAACGGCCGCGTTGGAGCTCTACAGCGAGCGCGGGTTCGAGCAGACCACCGTGGCGGAGATCGCCAAACGGGCCGGGCTCACGGAGCGGACCTTCTTCCGTCACTACGCCGACAAGCGCGAAGTGCTGTTCGCGGGAGCCCCCGCGATGCGGGAGCTCTTCGTACAGGCGGTCACCAACGCCCCGCAGTCCGCAGCGCCGGTCGACCTGCTGGTGGCGGGGTTCGACGCGGTGTCCGAGATGTTCGCCGACCGTCGCGAGGCCGCGGGGCAGCGGCAGACCGTGATCACGGCGAACGCGGATCTCCAGGAGCGCGAGCTGATCAAGCTCGCCAAGCTGTCGGCCGCACTCGCCGAGGCCCTGCGCCGACGCGGCGTCGCGGAGCCGACCGCGACCCTGGCTGCCGAGGCGGGCATCGTCGTCTTCAAGATCGGCTTCGAGCGCTGGATCGCGCCGGGTGAGGAGCGGGAGATGGCGCAGTTGCTGCGGGAGACACTGGGCGAGCTCAAGGCCCTGTGGCCGCGGGCGGCCAGTGAGCGGATGTGAGGCGAGCGGGCTGAGCCGTGCCTGGGGGCGAGTGAGCCCCGGCGGCCGGCAGCGACCAGGTGCTTGCGCCGCCGGAGCCGTCACCGGGTAGCCCGGCTCGGCGAGTTGGGCAACACTCACGTCCGCATGGGTGGGCCCTGACGAGGAGGTGAGCGACGTGGACGAGCGTCGACAGCAGAGGGAAGCCGAATTGGCCGCCGGCCTGGGCGGGCGGAGCATTGAAGGCGGGTTCGATGTCATCGTGTGCGGCGCCGGTCCGGCCGGTTCGACGGTCGCGGGGATGCTTGCGGCTGACGAGGACCTGCGGGTGCTGCTCCTGGAGGCGGGCCCCGACGACGCCGACGAACGGGTGTCTGATCCCGACCGGTGGCTCGAGAACCTCGGCAGCGAACGCGACTGGGGCTACGTGACCGAGCCGGGCGCCCAGATCGACCACCGGCGCCTGCCGTACTCGATGGGCCGGGGGCTCGGCGGCGGTTCGAGCATCAATGCCGGGGCCTGGTCGCGCGGCCATCGACGCGACTGGGAGGACCTCGCCGCGGGTTGCGCCGACCCGCGGTGGGACTACCGTTCGACGCTCGGCGTCTACCGCGAGCTGGAGACCTGGCGCGGCGAGCCCGACCCCGAACGGCGGGGCACGGCGGGCCCGATGCACATCCAGCCCGCGCAGCCGTTGCACCCGTTCTTCTCGGCGATGCTGGCGGGAGCCGAGTCGGCAGGGCTCGACCGCTACGACAGCCCGAACGGGGAACTCGCCGAGCGGGGCAGTGGCTGCGCCGTCCGGGATGACTTCGCCGAGGGCGGCGAGCGCCGCTCGCCCTACCGTGCGCTGGTCGCCCCACGGCGACACCGGCGCAACCTGACGGTGCTCACACGGACGCTGGTCACCCGGGTCGTGTTCGAGCGCAACCGCGCGGTCGGTGTCGAGGCCGTGTCGGAGGGCCGTCCCGTCACCTTCCGCGCCACGCGCGAGGTCGTGCTCAGCCTCGGGGCAGTGCAGACACCCAAGATCCTCATGCAGTCGGGCATCGGGCCTGCCCGGGACCTCGAGTCGCTCGGCATCGGCGTCCTCGAGGATCTGCCCGGTGTGGGTGCCAACCTCGACGACCACCTGCTGTTCGGCTGTGTATGGGAGACCGGTGCGCGGGAGATGCCCCCGCCGACGCGCGCCCAGGCGGTGTGCTTCTGGGGTGCCGACGGCCACCCCGAGTCGCCGAAGTTCGTCATGTACGCCGGTGCGATCGCGTTCATGAGCCCGGAAGCGGAGGCCCGGTACGGCAAGCCGGAGTCCGCCTTCACCTTCCTGCTCGGCATGCGCCTGCGGTCGCGCGGATCGGTGCGGCTCGCCGATGCCGACCCGGCGAGCGCTCCCGTGATCGAGACCGGCTACTTCGACGAGCCCGACGACCTCCGTGACGCGGTCGAGGCGTACCGGTTCGCCGAGGAGATCGCCCACGCGGAGGCGGTGCGCCCCTACCGCGGCTCCCGTGCGATCCCCGGGGGCGTCTCCGACGCCGAGGTCGCCGCCTACATCCGCACGGCGGCCACCACGTACTGGCATCAGTGCGGAACGGCCCGGATCGGCATCGACAACAACGCCGTCGTCGATGCCGAGTTGCGCGTCAGGGGCGTGGAGAACCTGCGCGTCGCCGATGCGTCGGTGCTGCCCCGCGTGACTTCCGGGAACACCATGGCCCCGTGCCTGGTCGTCGGACACCGCGCGGCCGGCCTCATCCGCGGCTGAGCGCCGGGGCCCGCGTCGATGTATGCGTCATTGCCCGGGCGGCTCCCGAGCGGGCACGCTGAGGGCACCCTGCAGGTGCCGTGTCGAGGGAGCTGGTCTTGGTGGATCCGTACGCCCCGACGGGCGGTCTCGGCCCGGCTGATCTCGCCTTGGTCAACGAGGCTCTGTCGCTGGTCCGGTCGGCAGACGTGCGTGCCGTTGTGCGGGACCTGCTGCCCCGGCTCACCGAGGGGGAGCAGGCTTCCGCGGCTGCTCACTGTGACGTGGCCCATGCTGCGGAGACTCATGTACCCCTACAGAAGGGCGAGTTCATGCACCGTCACCGTACCGTCCGGCGTGACGGCGTCGGCATCTTCCGGCCGGGAAGAGCCCGGTGCCTCCGCGCGCTGACGGTCTGCTGGCCGCCTTCCTGCCGGCCTGCGCCGGCGTCGTGACCGCGACCGGTACGGCGCAGGCGGCCGCGGACGACAACACCGTGGCGGCCTGGAACATGAACCAGAGCCCCGACGACTGGCAGGCCGCTTGGAACGTGGCGCGCACCACGAATGTGGTCGCTCCCCAGGAAGCAAGGCCGAACCGAGCAGGACGCCGGCGACGATCTCACCCACCACGGCGGGTTGTCCCAGCCTGCGGGCGCCTGCTGCGCACAATCGCGCCATGCCGAGCACGAGGGCCAGTGCCAGGAAGAAGTACGCCGTCCGGTCGCCCGTCAGAGCATCCTGGCGTGGGCGTCCCGGTCGGCAGGTTGGTTGAGGACAGCGCGGCCGATGAGGTCGCGCATCACCTCGCTGGGGCCGGCGGCGATGGTGGCGGCGCGGGCGTCGCGCTGGGCACGGGCCGCGAAGGAGGTCTCCAGGTAGCCGTGGGATCCCTGGAGTTGGAGTGCGGTGTCGGCCAGCCGGCAGGCCAGCTCGGTGGTGTGCAGCTTGGCCATGGAGCATTCCAGAGCGGGCAGTTCGCCCTGCTCGTACAGCCACGCGGTGTGGTGCACGAGGTGCCGTGCGGCCGTCAGTTCGGTGGCCAGGTCGGCGACGCGGTGCACGAGTGCCTGCTTGTGGGCGAGGGCCTCGCCGGTGACTTCGCGGGCGCGCAGGAAGCCGCGCAGCTCGTCCAGACCGCGGTCCATGCCGCCGAGCGCCAGGGTGGCGGCGACGAGACGTTCCAGTTGGAGTCCTCTCATGAGGTAGTAGAAGCCGTTGTCGAGTCGGCCGACGAGCCGGTCGGCGGGGACCCGTACCGCGTCGAGGGTGACGGTGGCCGTGCCGGCCGAGCGCCAGCCGAGAGTGCGCTGCGGGGTGCGGGCGACGCCGGGCAGGGTGGTGTCGATCACCAGCAGGGACAGCCCGGTTGCGCCCCGGGGGCCGGCCGCGGCGGTGCGCACCGCGGTGACGAGGAAGTCGGCGGTCATGCCGTTGCTGACCATCGACTTGGTGCCGTCGACGACGAAGTGGCCGCCGTCCCGGACGGCTGTGGTGCCGAGGCCCGACAGGTCGGCTCCGGCGCCCGGTTCGGTGATCGCCAGGGCCGCCAGGCGTTCGCCCCGGACGGCGGGTGCCAGGTACTCCCGGCACAGGTCGTGGCCGCCGACCCGGGCGAGGTAGGGGGTGGCCATGTAGGCGTGGACGGAGACGGCGGCCCGCAGTCCGCCGAATCCGGTGCGGCCGAGTTCCTCCAGGAAGACCACGGAGGTGAACAGGTCGCGTTCGCCGCCGCCGACGGCACGCGGGTGCAGCAGCCCCAGGTAGCCGCGCTCGCCGAGGAGCTTCCACACGGGGGCGGGAACGGTGTCCCGTTCCTCCCAGCCGGCGGCGTACGGCATCACCTCGGCGGCCAGGAAGGCGCGGACCTCCTCGCGGAAGGTGGCGTGGCCGTCGTCGAAATAAGGTGATTTCACGATCCGTTGCTCCTTCGTGGCTCCGCCTGGCACAGCGTGATCTCGTCGTCGATCAGCCCGAGCAGATCCCGGGCACGTTCGTGCAGGAAGAAGTGGCCGCCGTCGATGCGGTGGCCGCGGAATCCGCGCGGTGCCAGGGCCCGCCAGGCGCCCACCGCGGCCGGCGGGGCGACGTCGTCGTCCGCGCCCCAGAAAGCGGTGACGGGCACGGGCAGCGGGTCCGGTGCCGGATGGGCCCAGGTCTCGGCGAGCCGGATGTCCGCGCGGAGCATCGGGTCGAGTACGGCCATCAGGCGGGGGGCGGCGAGGACGTCCGCGGGAGTACCGGCCAGCCTGCCCAGCTCCGCGTGGAACCGCGCCGGCGGCAGCTCGTGGATGGCCGGCAGCGCGCGCGGTACGTGCGGCGCTCGGCATCCGGACAGCAGGACCCGCTCGGGCGGCCGGGCGAGGGGCCGTACGACGGTCTCGTAGACCAGCATCGCACCCATGCTGTGCCCGAACAGCAGGTAGGGGGAGGCCACTTGGTCCTCGATCGCGGCGGCGAAGTCCCGGGCCAGCGACGGCCAGTCCTGCGCGGGCCGCTCCCGCAGCCGGTTCTCGCGCCCCGGCAGCCGGACGGCGAGCAACTCGGTGTCGGCGGGGAGCCGTTCGGCCCACGGCCGGTACACCCCGGCTCCGGCTCCGGCGTAGGGGGCGCAGACCAGTCTGAGGCGGGCTTCGGGCCGGGGCAGCGGGCGGTGGAACCAGCGTCCGGACCCGGCGGGGCCGGCTGTCACGTTCGTATCCGGCTCCTGTCGGGCGACCGTTGCGGGGCGGGCGGAGCGGGCCGGCGGCGGGAGTGCGTCACCAGGGCGGTGCACAGGCCGGCGAGCAGGCCCCAGAAGGCCGAGCCGATACCCAGCAGGGTCACCCCGGAGGCGGTGGCGAGGAAGGTGACCACGGCGGACTCGCGCCACCGCTCGTCGCCGAGAGCGCTGCTGAGGGAGCCGCCGATGGTGCCCAGCAGGCCCAGCCCGGCGATACCCGCGACCAGGGCCGGGGGCAGAGCGGTGAGCAGGGAGCCCACGGCTCCGCCGAAGATGCCGACGCACAGGTAGAAGACCCCGGCCCACACAGCCGCCAGGTAGCGCCGACGCGGGTCCTCGTGGGCCTCGCGGCCGGTGCAGATGGCGGCGGTGATGGCGGCGAGGTTCAGGCCGAAGCAGCCGAACGGCGCGAGCAGCAGGTTGACGCCGCCGGTCCAGCCGATCAGCGGGGACACCGGGAGGGAGTAGCCGTCGTTGCGCAGCACGGCCACCCCGGGCAGGTTCTGTGAGGCCATGGTCACCACGAACAGCGGCAGGCCCACGCTGACCAGCACCCGCCACGAGAAGTCCGGTGCGGTGAACACCGGTGCGGCGACGGCGAATCGCACCCCGCCCAGGTGCAGCGAGCCCGCGGCGCCCGCGGCGACGAGTCCCGCGGCCAGCGCCGCGATGACCGCGTAGCGGGGCAGCCAGCGGCGGGAGAGCAGGTAGACCGCGAACATCGGGAAGACCACGGCGAAGTTGCCGTGCATGCTGCCGAACAGGCGGGTGCCGAACTCGACGAGCACGCCCGCGAGCAGTCCGGCCGCCAGGGGCACGGGGATGCGTCCCATGCCCCGCTCGAACCAGCCCGTCACGCCGCACACGGTGATGAGCGCCGCGGAGAGCAGGAAGGCGCCGACGGCCTGCGCCATGGTCGCGCCGTGCAGGCTGGTCGCCATCAGCGCCGCACCCGGCGTCGACCAGGCGGTGACCACGGGCACCCGGTACCGCAGGGACAGGCCGATGCAGGTCACGCCCATGCCGACGCCGAGGGCCAGCATCCAGGAGGTGAGCTGGCCCTCGGTGGCGCCGGCGGCCCTGGCCGCCGAGAAGACGATCGCCGCCGAGCTGGTGATGCCCACCACGACGGCGATCAGTCCGGCCGCGACGGCGGACGGGGGCGCCGCCTGCCGCAGCCGGAGCTGTACCGAACTCATGTATGTACTGTCCTTTCCGGTTCACCACTCGCCTCGACGGCGGCGGCCAGCGCACCGAAGGTGCTGTCGGTGAAGATCAGGTCGGGGCTGAGGGCGTCCTCGCCGAGTTCGCTCTCCAGGGTCGCCATCAGGCGCACGGCGGTCAGGGAATCGCCGCCGAGGTCGAAGAAGTCCGCGTCCGGCCGGACGGCGTCCGGGCCGAACAGCTCCCCCCAGATGCGGGCGAGCACGGCGACCCGCGGGGAGGCGGGGGCATCCTGCTCCCCGGCGGGCCCGTGGTCGTCGGTGCGAGTGAGGCCGGCGGCGACGGTGAGGTCGGCAGCGAGGGTGTAGCGGCGGGGCGGTACCGCCGACGGCAGGCGCCGTGCGGTCAGTTCGCGCAGTTCCTCCTCCAGCCGGCGCAGGGTCGGACCGCCCTCGGGTGCGGCGAGGGGCGCGGGCGCGGTGACGGCCCGGGGGCGCCGGGCGTAGACGTTGTGGCAAGGGGTGCGCGCCAGCCGGGGATCCTGCTCGGCGGTGACCACGAAGCCGCGGGCACGCAGCTGCGCGAGCACGGCCGCGAGGCGCCCGTCGAGGTCGTGCACCTCCACCACGATCCGGTCGATGCGCGGCCACACGCCCTCGTCGATCCCGTCGAGGACCTCGGCCTCGGCCTTCTCCACGTCGATCTTCAGCAGGTCGATGCGGGCGAGACCGTGCTCGTGGACGACGGCGCTGAGGGTGGTCAGGGGAACCCGGCGGGGCCGTGCGGCCATCCGGTCGGCCGCCAGCCGGTCCAGGTGCTCGCCCTGACGTGCGTTCTCCCCGGTCAGCAGATAGCCCTTGAGCACGTCGAGGTCCTCGTCGGCGTCCGCGAACCGGCCCGACATGACGCTGTTGTTCGGGTAGAAGGTGAAGGACGTCTCGCCCTCGGCACGGCCCAGTGCGGTGCGCAGCACGGTGGCGTCCACCTCGTGCAGCTCGGCGTTGAGCGCGACGGCGTCGGCGAGTTCGGCGACCGGTTCGACGGCGATGATCCGGGCGCCGGGGCTGTGCAGGGCGACGCGCAGCGTGAACATCCCGATGTTCGCCCCGACGTCCACCACGACGGCGCCGGCCGGCAGGGTGATGCCGTGCCGGAAGTAGGCGTTGCCGGTGAAGATCTCGCGATGGAGGAACTCGGTCTCGCTGCGGTTGAGACCGGCCACCCGTATCTCACCCGCGGGTTCGTGCCAGCCGAGGCCGCCGAGCCGGCCCGCCGCCTCCAGGGCGGCGGACCGGTGCAGCACCCGGGCGGCGACGGGGTCGGCCAGGAGCCGGGCGTGCCCGCCCCGGCCGTCGGGGCCGTCGGTGACGACCGCGTCGGCCACCGCGGGATGTTCCCTGAGCACCGCGGCCAGCTGCTCGTGCCGGGTGCTGTCGGCGATCTCGTTCATGTGCCCTTCCCGTGGGAGACGGTCGCGGTGCGCAGGAAGTCCCTTGCCAGCGAGACCAGTTCGGAACCTGCGTCGAAGGCGGTGAGATGGTCGCCGTCGGGCAGGGTGCGCAGGTCGGCCCGGGGCAGGTGCCGGGCGACGTACGCCGAGCCGGCGGGGTGGGCCGTGGTGTCCCGGTCACTGGTGACGACGAGGGCCGGCTGGGGGGCGTCGAGCAGCCGACGGCAGTCGGCGGACATGATGGCCCCGTTCAACAGGCCATAACGGTGGAGCAGTTCCGGCGTGGCGTAGGGATGGACGAGATAGTGGGCGATGTCCGGGCGCAGGCCTTCCAGGGTGCCGGGCCGGCTCAGCAGCCGGTGCATGGCGGCCGCCTGGGGGCGCCCTCGGGCGACCATGGCCAGCAGTGACTCGACGTCGCGCTGGTGGGCCGTCTTCGGGGCCTCGCCGCCGAGTTCGAAGTCGCCGTGCCACAGGCTCAGGGAGGTGATCCGGTCCGACCCGGCGGCGGCCGCGAGAGCGATCACCGCTCCTCCGCAGAGCCCGAGCGCGTGGGCGTGGGGGATGCCGAATCCGTCGAGGACGGCCGGCACGTCCTCGCTCTGGGCCCCGAGCGTGTGGCCGCCCGGCTCGCCGAGCCCGGTCCCGTCGTCCGACGCGAACAGACCGCGGCTCTCCCAGGTCACGACGCGGTACTCCGACGACAGGGCGGCCAGCCACTTCACCGCGAGACCGACGGGCATGCCGCAGGCACTGACGACGGCGACGGCCGGCGCGCCCTCGGGGCCGGCCGCCCAGCACCTGAGCGGCGTGCCGTCCCGGGCGGGCACCACCACGGCCCGCCCCGGAAAGGCGGCGAGAGCCGACTCCGCCGCCCGTTTCAGCTCTTCGTCGGCCACCGCGCCGGGTACGTCCAGCGCAAGCCGCCTGCTGACCGCGAGTTCCACCGCGGTCAGCAGGTCCGGATCGCCCACCACCGTCACCCCGGGCAGGCCCAGGGCGACGGTGACCCGGTCGAGCAGCTCCTGCACGTACGGCAACTGCCCTGCGTCGAGCGGCGCGACGGGCGCCACCCGCATCCGCTCCGGCACGGCACGGATGATCGACGCCGTGTCCAGCACGGCGCGGGCGAGCGCGGCCGGCGAACCGCCGCCGCGCACGGTGACCGACTCGGATGCTGTCCGCATCACACTCCCGCCGGGGGCCGGGTGACGAAGGGGTGGTCCCGGGTGGTGCGTTCGGCCAGCCGGTTGTGGCCGTACCCGTCCGTGCCGCTCACCAGCACCGCGCCGTACCGGTCGAGGCTGACCCGGCCGCCGTACTCGTCGATCGCGGCGGTGCCGGGATAGACCTCCACCGAGGTGGGCACGTAACGGCCGACGAAACCCATGCGCATGTCCCGGGTGCGGCCCTGGTGCGGATGGGAAGCGTGCATCAGAGTGGACCAGAACATGATGAACTGCCCCGCCCGCAACTCCATGGAGACGGCCCGGGATTCGTCGGGCTTCCAGTCGGGGTCGATCTGCAGTTCCCGGTAGTCGTAGCCGAAGAAGCCGCGCCGGATGCCGTCCTTGTCGACGCTGGTGTTCCGCTCCGGCGCGTAGTGCATGCGCTTGGTCTCGTCGTAGTGCATGGTGCGGTGCGTGCCGGGGATGAACTGCAGACAGCCCATCTCGATGCTCGCCTCGGTGAAGGCGCACCACACCGTGATGGTGCCGCCGAAGTCCGAGCCGCCGGGCCACTGGATCTGCGGCGTGCCGGAGGCGTTGGCGAACGTGTCCGCCTGGTGCCAGTCGGTGCCTTCGTCGCCCGGGTACTTGGGGAAGAACTCGGTGCGCCAGCACAGCACGTCGGGGCCGAGGACGGAGGCGACCCGGTGCACGATCTCCGGCCGGGTGATGTGGTCGGCAAGGAACGGGTGATCGAGGTGGCGGTCGTAGTTGGAGATGTTCGTGGCCCCGGACACGGCCGCGTCCTCGCTGTAGACGGCCGCGCTGCGGTCGAGGAGCTCCAGCCGGGTGCGTCCCCAGGCCTTCTTTATCTCGTCCGGTTCGTACAGCGTGAAGGGTCCCGCGTAGCCGTTGCGGTGGAAGGCGGCGAGGTCCTCGGGGCTCAGGGAGAAGTCGGGTTGTGCGGTCATGCGTCCCTCCGGGATGGATTCGGTGCGGCAGGCCGACGTGCCCGGGGTCACGGGCGGGGCGCCGCGGCGGGCAGCGCGGAGTCGACGTGACGGGCCAGGGTGGCCACCGTGGCGCCGTCGATCAGCACGGTGATGTCGAGATCCGTGCCGAACTCCTCGTTGGTCCGGGCGAACATGCGCAGCAGGGAGAGCGAGGTGCCGCCGAGGTCGAAGAAGTCGGTGTCCCGGCCGACCTCCGGCAGGTCCAGGACGGACTGCCAGATCTGCACGATCCGCCGTTCGGTGCCGGTGAGTTCGGCGGCCTCGTCGGTGCCGACGGCGACCGGGGCGAAGGCCGCCTCGGCCGTCGGCTCCGGCAGCCGGGTCTTGTCGACCTTGCCGTTGAGGTTCAGCGGCAGCTCGGGCAGGACGACGTAGGCCGAAGGGCGCATGTGCGGGGGCAGGGAGGCCGTGGCGCGCTCGCCGAGGCGGGGTGCGAGGACGTCCGCCGGGATGTCGGAGGCGACGTACGCGACGACACGGACGTCACCCTCGCCGTAGCCGTGGGCCGTGGCCACCGCGGCGGAGACGCCGGCCTCAGCGAGAAGGACGGCCTCGATCTCACCGGGCTCGACCCGGTAGCCGCGGATCTTCATCTGGTCGTCGGTGCGGCCGAGGTAGCCGTAGCCGCCGTCGGGGAGCGCGACCACACGGTCCCCGGTGCGGTAGCAGCGCCGTACCGTGCCGTCGGGGCCGGGCAGTTCGAGGAAGCGTTCCCTGTCCAGTTCGGGACGGCCCAGGTACCCGCGGGCCAGCCCCGCTCCGGACAGGTACAGCTCTCCCGGGGCGCCGTCGGCGGCCGCCCGGCCGGTCTCGTCGAGCACGTGGAAGGCGAGGTCCGGCAGCGGTACGCCGATCGGACTGGTGCCGGATACGGCGATGTCGGCGGCGGTGACCGGCCGGTACGAGGCGTGCACGGTGGCCTCGGTGAGACCGTACATGTTGACCAGACGCGGGTGTTCGTCGCCGTGGCGCGCGAACCAGCCGCGCAGACCGGCGGGTTCGAGCCGCTCGCCGCCGAACACCACGACACGCAGACCGGTCAGCGGCTGCTCGGCCTGCGCGTCGGCCGCGGCCAGCCCGGCGAACGCCGACGGTGTCTGGCTGAGGACCGTCACCCTCTGATCACGCAGCAGTTCGTGGAAGGCCCGCGGCGAACGGGCGGTCTCCTGCGGGACGACGACGAGCCGTCCGCCGAACAGCAGCGCGCCCCAGAACTCCCAGACGGAGAAGTCGAAGGCCACGGAGTGGAACAGCGTCCAGACGTCGTTCTCGTCGAAACCGAACCGGTCCCGTGTGACGTCGAAGAGCCGCACGACGTTGCGGTGCTCCACCTGGACGCCCTTGGGCCGGCCGGTGGACCCGGACGTGTAGATGACGTAGGCCAGATCTCCCGCGCCCGTCCCGGCCGGCTCCGATGCAGCCTCCGAGCCGTCGAGTACGACGACGTCGACGCCCAGATCGGCTGAGCGCTCGGCCAGTTCGGGCGTGGTGACGAGGTGGGTGACGTTGCTGTCCTTGAAGGTCCAGGCGACCCGCTCCTCGGGATAGCCGGGGTCCACGGGAACATAGGCGGCACCCGACTTGAGGATGCCGAGTAGGCCGACCACGAGCCTGCTAGTGCTCGGGACCATCAGGCCGACCAGGGAACCGGTCCCGGCTCCCGAATCCCGCAGGCGCCGGGCGACCGCGGCGGCCTGGCGGTCGAGCTCTCGGTAGGTGAGTTCCTGGTCGTCGGCCGTCACCGCCACCCGATCGGAGAAACGAGCGACGACTGCTGTGAACAGCTCAACGAGCGTGGGTTGTCCTAAGTCCACTGACTCCACTGCGAATCCATCCTGCTTGACGGAGTGACAGACGGCGCCGTGGACCCGTAGGGGGCGGGTACGCGCCGAAGTGCCGATGGGTTTTCGGACGGGTGCACCATGAATCGGGCCTGGTCTGCCGCTCACGTTCCGGGCGCGCACCGCGGCCCCCGATTGGATATCTTCATCGGGCCGGTACCGCCCACGCAAGAGCTGCGATGCGGTAATACGCACCACATGGTGCGCCTACTGCTTTCGTCGTAAGTCCCGGTAAACGCACGCGAGATGGGAGTCCCGTCCGCCGCTCGGTCACGGCGCGGGCCTGTTCCGCGTGAGCCGTTCCCCCAGGTGCGAGAGCATGGTGACGGTGCTGAAGGCGGCGCCCAGGGTGCAGACTCCGGGCCATCCGGCGTGGGACCACACCACGGACGTGAGCGCGGATCCGGTCACACCGCCGAAGAAGTACGTCGTCATGTAGATGGAGTTGAGCCGACTGCGTGCCTGCGGCTCAAGGGCGTAGACCACGTTCTGGTTGCTGATGTGCACCGCCTGCACGGCCAGGTCCAGCAGGAGGACTCCGGCGAGCAGCCAGGCGAGATCGTGCCGGCCTGCGGCCAGGAGTCCCCAGGAGGCCGTCAGCAGCACTGCGCCGCCGCCCGTCACGGTGTGCACCAGCCCCCGGTCGGCCAGCCGCCCGGCGGCCGAGGCCGCGGCGGAGCCCGCGGCACCGGCCAGGCCCATCAGCCCGATGGCCGCGGTGGACCAGCCGTAGCCGGGACCCGACAGCAGGAAGGTCAGCGAGACCCAGAGCACCGTGAACGCCCCGAAGCTCGACGCGCCCGTCAGAGTGCGCCAGCGCAGCACCGGATGGTGGCGCCACAGACGGACCATCGAGCGGAACGCGGAGCCGTAGGAGACGCGTTCGGCGGGGTGGAAGGGCGGCAGCGCACGCCACAGCAGCAGTGCCATCATCAGCATCAGCCCGGCATTCACCCAGTAGACCGTGCGCCAGCCGCCGAGTTCCGCGAGGCCGCCTGCGGCCGTCCGGGCCAGCAGGATGCCCAGCAGCAGTCCGGCCATCACGGTGCCGACCGCCCGGCCGCGCGCCTCGGGAGCCGCCATGGTGGCCGCGAACGGCACCATGACCTGGGCGCCCACAGAGCACAGCCCGGTCAGGGCGAGGCCAGTGAAGAGCAGCGAGGTCTCCGGCGCTGCAGCGGTGCAGACGAGGCCGGCAGCGGTCAGGGCGCACAGGGTCACGGTGAGCCGCCGCCGCTCCAGCAGATCGCCCAGTGGCACCAGGAGCACCAGTCCGCACACATAGCCGATCTGGCTCACGGTCACCACGAGAGCGGCGGTTCCGGAACTCATGCCGAAGTGGTGGGCCATGGTGTCGAGGAGCGGCTGGGAGAAGTAGTTGCCGGCCACGGACAGGCCGGTCGCGACGGCCATCAGCAGCAGTGTGCGCCGGGTGAGCCCGCCGGTGGCGGCGAGCCCGGTGTCCTGTGCGGCCGTGGTCATGCGGGGGTTCCTCCGCGAGCCGGTGTGCCGGGCATGGGCGGTGCCTTTCGTGTGTTTCACCAGGTGACAGGGAGGGTTGCCGGACAGGCGAAAAAACCGTCGTCCGCTTTCTGCACTTCGTGAGGCGGCACGGCGAGCCGCAGTCCGGGCAGCCGCTGGAAGAGGATCTCGTAGGCCGTTGCCAGGATCGCGGTGGCCAGCGGCGAGCCGAGGCAGAAATGCGGGCCCGCGCCGAAGAAGACGGAGCCCTTTTCCTCCCGGTGGATGTCAAAGGCGCCAGGATCGGCAAACGCGCGGGGATCGTGCGCGGCGGCGAGTGCGGAGGTGATGACTCCTTCACCCTTGGACACCAGGACGCCGTGCCGTTCGACGTCCTCCAGAGCCACCCGGGGGAAATTGGTGATGCCGTTGTTGTGGTACCGCAGCACCTCGCGCACCGCCTCCGGCCACAGCTGCGGATCACGTCTGCAGTCCGCCAGTTGGTCGCCGTGGAGCAGCAGCGTCATGATGCCCACCGTGAGCGGCGGGACGAGCGGGTCGGTCACGTTCATCAGCAGCAGGCCCACAGTGCCCACTGCCTCCTGCCGACTGACGGTCCCTTCGCGCGCGGCCCGCGCCAGCGTCACCACCAGCCCGCCCGCCTCTTCCGCCGCGTCATCGGCCCGGTCCACCAGACGGCCGGCCAGCTCCCCGACGGCGCCGGTGGCCGAGGCGATCTGCTCCGGGGTGCCGAGCAGGTCCAGCTGCTCGCGGATGCGCTCCTGCGTCCAGGCGTGCTCCTCGCGGCTGATGCCCATCACTTCGCCGGCAACACGGGCGACGAGCGGTTCGCTGAACTCTGCGACCAGGTCCGCGCCCCGTCCTGAGCACTCCATGCGGTCGAGCAGTTCGTGCGCGTGCTGCCGTGCTGCGGAGCGCCACGCCTGTGCCGCGCGGCGGGTGAAGGCGGAACTCACCACGGTGCGTAATCGGGTGTGGTCGGCCCCCTCCATATTGAACAGGGAGCCCTCGACCGAGGTGAGGTCGTCCCCGGCCATGCGGGGTGCCCCGGGGAAGACCAGGTCCCGGGAGAACCGGGGGTCGTGCATGACGAAGCGGACGTCCTCGTACTGGGTGACCAGCCAGAGCCGGTTCCCGCTCGGCATCTGAACGGGGCACACCGGGCGGTGGTCCCGTAACTCGGCCAGAACCGGGGGGATCGTGAACAGCGGGCCGGGCGGAAAGTCCTGGGGGATCTTCAGGACATCCGCCTCGGGTAAGTCGGTGACGGTCATGTTTCCCCCTGATGACGACTTCGGACACCGATCGATCACTCTAGGCCGACAGCCGGAGGACGGCGAGAACGTTTTTACGTCAACGCCACCTGCAGTACTGGGTGTTATGCGTAGCGTGTTGCCCGAGTGGCAGATCGCGTCGGCATCATCTCGTGCCGGAGAGCGCCGGTTTGTATACCTCGTAGGGGGCGCGGCCGGCCGGCGCTCGTCAACCTGCACACCGCGCCGGGCATGGGCAACGCCCAGGGGGCCCTCTGCAACGCCTTCGTCAACAAAACCCCGTTGATCGTGACTGCCGGCAACCAGCGGAGGTCCATGAGGTCCCGGCGGTGCTCGCGCACGCGATCCACCTCGCCCAAACCCCGCCGACCGGACCGGTGTTCGTCTCGCTCCCCATGGATGACATGGACGTCGAACTGGACGGCAAACAGGTCGCCGATATCCGTGTCCTCCGCGACCGGACTGTCGTTGCGTCCAACGCCGAGTACGGCATCCTCAAGCAGTTCGGCGTCCTCGAACACACTCCCGGCGTGCCCGGCCTGGACCTGCCGGGCCTGGATGTCGTCGCCACTGCCATCAGCTACGGGGTGGACGCGCACACCGCCCACGACACCGATGAGCTGGCGAGCCTGCTCCGTTCCGGAACCGCCGACCGTGAGCGCCCCACACTCATCAACATCCGCACCACCAAGGTCAGCGTCTAGCCAGTGCCATACCTCGCCAGCCCGGCCGGGCTGGCGTCGGTCCGCCGGGTTGCCCGCGCGACCGGCTCGTCGAGGTGCCCGTAGATTCCAGTGTGGACGTCCTCGCCACCCCATACGGAGGTGGAGAAGCCGTCGACGTCAGCGGAGTTGTAGCAGGCCCGGGCCGCATCCGCTGCATGCGAGGCTTCGCCATCGCCCATGACGGAATTCTCGTCATGGCTCAGAGAGAACAAATCTTCCGGGATGGGCATGTGGGCAGAAGCGGTCGAGTCCGGCGAACGGGCCGCCTGGGCCCGCGCGTACGGGGGTCCAGGCGGCCGGTGGGTTTTTAGGGGCTGACCACATTCCAGCGTTCGGCCGGGATGTCCTGGCACTTGTAGAGGTTGACGACGCCGTGGTCGGCGTCGGGGGCGAGCAGGCACAGGTGGTTGGCTTCGTTGCGGTAGCGGATGGATCCGTCCGGGTATGCCTCGGCGAGCCAGCGCTGGCCGGCTCCGGCGACGCCGCGGGCGTCGTCGCACGTGTAGAGCAGGGCGCTTGTCCGGGTGGTGGCGTGGACGTCCTGGCTGCCCAGGCACTGGTTGGTGCCGCTGAGGCTCTGGATGCGGACCAGGTTGTCGCCCCGGCTGATCCGCTGGATGTTCCAGCCGAAGTCCTGCTTCTCATAGAACAGCCAGTAGATCCACCACGAGCGGGGCGGTGTGGGCTGGGTGTAGACGAAGGTCCCCGGAACGTTGCCGGCCCGCCGCAGCCGGCCACCGAGCCAGGAGGATTCCAGGCGGATGTTGTCGCCCGTAGTCTGCCAGCCCGTGGGGGGAGAGGTGGCGTTGTCCCACCACAGCTGCGTGGCGCTGTCGGTGCACGGGGCGGCGGTCACCGTCGTGCCGTTCGGGGTGAGGCAGAGCCCGGGGACGGCCACATTGCGCCAGCGCTGCGGCCCGCCGTTGTCGTCGTTCCAGGCCGGCGGGTCATCGAGGTGGGCTATGGTCCACTGCGCGCGCGGATCGTCACACTTGCCGGCGACAACCGGAGTGGATGCGGCCCGGCGGGCGCTGGGCGCGATCGCGATGCAGTCACCCGTCGTGACGTTCCGCAGGTAGTGGGTGAGCGCGTCGGTGGTGAACATCTGGAAGGTCTGGTCGCTGTTGTAGCGGGCGCCCCCGATGGTGATCGAGCGGTTCAGGTTCTCCTGCAGCAGACCGCCGGTCGGGGCGGCCAGCACGCTGCGGAAGACGTGGGACGGGAGCGGTGCCCGGACCGGCGGCGGGGTGCGGGCAAACTCAACAGGCACGTGGTCGGACCCGCCGCCCCGGGGAACGGTCGCGTTAAACCCTCCCGGCACGCCGCGCGTGATCGCGTAGTCCAGCTCGCTCGGGGTGTCGCCGAGGTACGTCACCTGTCCGGTGCGCAGCAGGGTCTCATCCGCGCGCAGATGCAGCGAGTCGCGGGCCTGGCCGTTGGTCCGGTTGAGAATGTTCACGTTGAAATCGCCGACCAGCACCCAGTTCCGGCCGTCGGTGGCGGCGAAGTCGCGGACCTGGTCGAGCAGTCCGGGGCGAGTGCCTTGCCGCACCACGTCCTCGCCGCGGGCATGGGTGTTCCAGTACCAGGTGTTCCCGAACCGCAGACCCAGCAGGGGGCGGGCCCGGTAGCGGTTGTTGGGGGCGTTGGGGTCCGAGTTGTAGGACGGGTTCTCCAGCACGCGGACGTCATCGGCGACAGTGTCGGTGACGAACGCCAGGTTCATCTGGCCGCCGTCCCAGGTGTCCTGGGTCGTACCGGCGACCCGGCGCGGATCGGTCTGCAGGAAGTACACGTACCGGTTGCTGCCGTTCGGGCCGCCCGCCCAGGTCACCCGCTGGACGGAGCTGGGCTGCGGGTTGCGGTTGGGGGTGAGGCGGATCTGGCGGAACTCGTTGCGGTCGTTGTCATGTGCGGGCAGCGGCGGCCCGGCGCCGGCCTCCTGCAGTGCCACCAGCGGGTTGGTCGCGGCCAGCGGCGCGACCTCCGAGGTCCAGCGTGAACCGTTGTCGGAGCCGTGCATGTTGTACGTGGCGAACGGCGAGGATCCGTCGCCGTTCACGGCCCGCGCCGTGCCGGTGGCCGTGACGATGCCCGCACAGGCCAGCAGGAATGCCGTCATGAGGGACGCGAGCGGGCGTAATCGCCGGGCTCTGCCCGGCGGGTGGGCGTCGGCGCCGGCGCGCCGGAGAATCCGATGAGCGTGCATCAACGTTCCCTTCTGTCGGGACACTTGAGAGCACTGAGCCCGCTGGCCGGCCGGGAACCGGCCAGCGGGACCGGCGTCCAGTCTGGCGATGGCGAACACGTTTGTCACGACCTTGTTCGCAACGAACATGTTCGTTAGCCTGACGGGCATGACAGACCACCCCGCCACGCCCAAAAGCCGCCGGGAGCGTCCCGCCAAGCCCGCGCTGACCCGGGAGGGCATCGTCACGGCCGCCGTGGAGATCATGCGGGCCGAGGGCCTGCAGAAGGTCACCATGCGCCGCCTGGCGCAGGAGCTGGACACCGGCCCGGCCTCGCTGTACGTGTACCTCGCCAGCACCGACGAACTGCACGCGGCCGTCCTGGACCGGCTGCTCGGCACGGTCGGACCGGCACCCGCTGAGGGCACCTGGCGCGAGCGGCTGGAGGCGCTGCTCACCGCATACACCGTGATGCTCTTCGAGCACCCCGCCCTGGCCCGCGCCGCCCTGGTGGCCCGCCCGAGCGGCGAACACTACCTGCGCCTGGTCGAGACGCTGCTGGCACTGCTGGCCGAGGGCGGCGTCCCGGCCGCGCAGGCGGCCTGGGGCGTGGACGTCCTGCTGCAGCACGCCACCGCGACCGCCGCCGAACACGCCACCCGGGCCCAGTCGGCCGGCACAGAGGCCGACTGGAACGCCCTCACCCGCGCCCTGCGCGACGCCTCCCCCGACACCCACCCGCAGATCGCCGCGCTCGGCCCCCTACTGCTCGCCGGGACTCCGCAACAACGGCTCTCCTGGGGCTTCCAGATGCTGCTCACCGGCATCACGCACACACCCACCCCGGCCCCGGCGGACGAGCCGCTCGCCTGACCAACGGCCGTCCCCGCAACCCTGGGCGGGTGAACTCGCCACCCGCCGCGAGCCGCAGGAGCGAGAACGAGTCGCCCCGGGCGGAGCTCAGCAACTCCTTCGTCCAGACCCCCGGCACCCGCCCGCCGTCGTCGCGGGTCGCCGCCATCCAGCCGACAGGGCTGAAGGTTGATATGTGGCCGGCCATTTCCCTCCTCTTCTCTCCTCCGTTGTACCAACAATCCTGCCGCGGGGGCCTCATCCGGGGAACGGGACGACAGTGTTCAGGGGAGCGCAACGTGGCAGGGGTTAGGGCGTGTCCGATGGGTCAGCGAGCTGCCGTGCCGGGCCAGTTGACTGCACTGACTCGTTGGCCAGCTCGACTCAGCGAAGGCTGATCAGGGGCAGCAGTCGCGTGTCCGACGTCGAAGGCGGCTACCGGCGTTCGTGGGCCCCTGCCACGGCCGCGTAAGCCCGAGGAGCCGGTGTGCCCTCGCACCTTCGTGAACCATCGGGCCGGGTGCCGCGTCGTTCTGGTGCGGGGCTCGTGTCGGGTGGAGCTGGGCGGGGGAGAGCAGGGGACAGATGACGGCAGGTGAAGTGATCGGTTTCGTGCTGGCCGTGTTGGCGGGTCTGCTGTGTCTGTGGGGCGGTGTGCGGGAGGCGCGGCTGCAGGCGCGGGTGCGTCGGTACGGCGTACACGCCGAGGGGGTGGTGGTGGACCAGGGGCTGGCGCCGTCGGACGATTATTTGACGCCCGTCATCGAGTTCACCGACCAGCAGGGCCGACCCGTCAGGTTCACGCCCGTGGCGACGGGGAAGCGGATGGGGATAGACCTTGGAACCCAGGTGCCGGTCGTCTATCTTCCCGAACACCCCGAAAAGGCAAGGGTGTTCACCAGGAAGCACCTCCGACCTACGATCATCGGCCTGCTTACCGGAAGCGTGCTTTTCCTCGGGGCCGCGATTTGGATCGTGCTCACCCGCTGAACTTGTTCTCCACGTGGCGCCATGTCATGGCAATTGATGTCGACGGCGTCTTCTTCGCCTCCAGGGCGGCGCTGCCCCATCTGCGCCGCGTCAGGGGCCGCATCGTCAACGTCGGCTCGGTGTCCGGGCTCGGGGCGGACTGGGGCCTGGCCGCCTACAACGCCGCCAAGGGGGCGCTGGTCAACCTCACCAACGCCATGGCGCTCGACCACGGCCACGAGGGCGTGCGCGTCAACGCCGTGCACCCGGGCCTCACCCGCACCCCGGTGGCCGCGCCCATCGTCGAGAACGAGGAGACGCTCGCCGCGTTTCGCCGTCGCATCCCTATGCTGCGCCTTGCAGAGCCGGCCGAAGTCGCCGATGTCATCGCCTTCCTGGCCGGCTCCGACGCCCGTTTCGTCAACGGCGCGCACATTCCGGTCGACGGCGGGCTCGGCGCTTCCAACGGTCAACCGCGCATGTTCTGACCACCTGCCCGGCACGTCGACCCCGGCCAGTTCGCGACTTGCTGCCCCAGATCCACATCAACATCGCAGACCCCGGCATGACCGCAACCGGCCTTAGCAGCGGACAGGGACCAGTGCTCCTCCGCGAGCGGTCTCGCGGGTGACGCCTCGTACCAGGCGGCGTGCTGATCCGCTCACTCCGGAACGCGGAGCGGCCGCAGGGCAGTTGTCCTGCGGCCGCTATTGCTGTGGCGCTGCGCCGGGTTTCAGGAGCGGCTTCCGCGTGCCGCCGCGTGGCGGTCGAGGAGCTGCTGGTCGTAGAGGCTGTCGGGCAGGAAGTGCTTGCCGTCGGACTCGATCTGACCGTCGCTGCCGTTCATGAGGGTGCCGGTGCAGCCGATGGCCCAGTTGTGGGCGGTCGGGGGTTCCTGGGCCATGTACTGCTGGGTGGTGCAGTTGTAGGCGGTGCTGTTGGCGTCGGACCAGCCGTGGCCGCTGCCGCGGCTGCCGTTGTTGACGAGCAGCAGTGAGCCGTCGATCTGTACGTTGTCGTAGAGGGTGCCGCTGCCCCAGCGCTCGTGGCCGCCTGCGTCGTAGGTCTTGTCCACCAGGGTGGCCTTGCAGCGGGAGAAGACGTTGGGGCCGGACTGGCGGCCGTAGGTGGAGAAGGCGTGGATCATGGGTGCCGTGACGGCGCAGTCCTGGACCAGGTTCTGCTGGCCCTGCAGGAGGTAGGCCTCCGAACGGGCCGAGGAGTCCGTGGTGTTGAAGTCCAGCGCCTGGGTGTGCAGCACCGAGATGCGGCGGCTCTGCGGGCCGAGGAACGTCTGGCCGCTGCCGCCGAAGTGGCGCCAGGTGACGCCTGTGATCCAGGAGTCCTGGACGGCGTTGAACTCCCAGGGGGCGGCGTTGTAGAAGGACTTGGCGTAGTCCGGGTCACCGCTCATGGCCTGGCCGTCCAGGGCCAGGTTCTCGACGCCGACGTGGTCGATGCGCGGGAAGGTGTACTTGTAGACCGTGGCCTGGGTGTACTGCTTCTCCAGCGCCGTCGTCAGGGGGATGTCGAGGGTGACCTTGTTGCCGTGGACGGCGGTGATCTTCCGCTCGGAGCGCAGGCTCCAGTTGGGTGTCCACGCGTCGGTCATGCCGAGGGCGTCGATCCAGGCCTGCGTGGTCGGGCGCTCGACGACGACCTCGTCGCCGGCGTTGAGCCCGGCGGTGCTGCCCAGGGTCAGGGTGGTGCCGCCGACGGGCACGTAGTCGTCGGTCACCTGCTGCGCGGTGCCGACGGGCGTGTAGCGGGACTTGTCCCCGATGGTGACCAGTGTGCGCACCGAGGGCTGGTCGGCGACGAGTGTGGTGGAGTCGGTGCCCGAGCCGCGCAGGACGACGCCGCTTGCGCCGAGGTGCAGCTGCCCGGCGATGTGGTACTGCCCCGGCGCGAGCTGGACCGCGCCCCGGATCCCGTCGGCGCCCTGCGGCAGGGCGGCCACCTTGTCGATCGCCGCCTGCACGGCCGCGGTCGCATCCCCCGTGCTCGGCGCCGGGACGGTCGCCTTGACGGGCGCCTTCGGCAGCGCCACGCCGCCGCCCTCGTACCCGGCGGAGGAGTAGTCGGGGATCCGGTTGCCCTGCGCGTCCTGCCCGTAGGCCAGGTGACCGTCCTTCAACGCCAGCCACGCACCGCCCGTGGGGCCGGACGCCGTGCCGCCGCCCTGGCTTGCGGGGGCCTTTCCG
This sequence comes from Streptoverticillium reticulum, assembly GCF_047456005.1. NCBI lineage: Bacteria > Bacillati > Actinomycetota > Actinomycetes > Kitasatosporales > Streptomycetaceae > Streptomyces > Streptoverticillium reticulum. The sequence continues at coordinate 7,468,416 of NZ_CP179755.1, forward strand.
CTCGCGCCGGCCGTGGCCGCCGTCGCGTGCTGCTGGGCCAGGCCCAGGCCCAGGCCGCCGGCCAGTGCTGCTGCCGCCACGGCGGTCGACACGGCGTGACGCCGCGATATGCGAACTCTGTCCCGTGCCACGGGACACCTCCTTGCTCTCCGTACCGGCCGGCGAGTGGGCTCGTCGGCCGTGAGCAGGCTCCCGGACGGGGAATGGCGAAACGTTGACGGAAAGTTGACGGCGGGGGAGGGGGGGGCGAAAACGGGCCGGTGGGTGTCCTCCCGCCACGAGGCGGGAGGACACCCACCGGGTCCCGATGCATGCGCCTGGTCTGCGTCAGACCTTCTGGTGGTTGTGCATCATGATGTAGCGGGCGAATGCGATGAATCCGGACATGGTGGTGAACTGTCGGCCGGCCACCTGGAGCACGCCGCCGCCGAGGTTGTTCATCTGCTGGTAGATCCACCGGGAGATGCGGTCCCAGTTGTTCTCCAGCTCGACGTTGTCCGGCCCCATCTGAGCCGTCCCCCGGGCGTTGATGGCGTTGTAGACGGTGTCGTAGATGCGGCCGAACCGGGCGGCCTCGGAGGTCATCGCGATGGTCTGGATGAGACCGATGCTCAACTGGCCGCGGTTGCCGCCGTTGTTGAGGTAGGACGTGGTGTTCTGAAGTCGGCGCAGAGCGTCGCGTGCGCCCGGGCCGCTGAACGAGTATCCGGCGCGGTCGGTCGCGCCGCCGCCGGGCATGGTGGCGTAGTTGCCGTCCCAGGGCAGGAGGTTCACGCCGACGCCCAGAATGCGCGTCATCTCCTGCGGCCAGACGCCGCTGAAGGCGTAGTGCCCGCCGTTGGGCACCCAGTAGCCCGCGAAGTACAGGTTGTCCGCCCACAGGTAGAGCGACATGACCTGCTGGCGGTTTTCATTGACGCGGATCTCGATCAGGCGGGCGCCGTCGCCGGTCGTCTCGTCCACGGAGTTGACGTAGTGGTGCCCGGCGGTGTTATGCAGCGCGTTCACCATGTTGTAGTAGTTGGAGGCCGCGTTGCCGCCTCCGTTCTCCAGGCCCGTGATGTCCCAGTCGATCTTGGTCCAGTTGCTGCCGGGGTCGGCCTGGGCCGTGGTCCCCGTCAGGCCGACCAGGCCGAGGGAGATGGCGAAGGCCACGATCAGGGCACCCACGCGCTGGAAGACTGCGCGGGCGCCCCGAGACGGCGACAGAGGTTTACGGGGGTAAAGCTTCATGGTGCTCCTTGTGCGGGCGGCGGCTTCGTTTGGGGCCGAGGCCGCCGCTCGACCTGACGGTCCCCGGGCGGGGAACTTCGCCATCATGCCGAGGGGCGGTTGCCAAAAAATTGGTGAAAGATTGACGAAGGGTTGGCGTGATTTGCAGGAGCGCAGGACCCCGTTTTGGTGAGGCGGCTTACGTCGGGTAACTTGCGTCAGCATTTTGTCTTGTATGTGTGGGCGCTGAGGGGTACGTAATGGCGGAGGCAGAGGGCACCGCCTTGAGGTTCGCGGTGCTCGGCCCGGTGCGCGCCTGGCGAGGGGAGACCGTGCTGGACCTCGGCAGCCCCCAGCAGCAGGCGGTACTCGCCACGCTGCTGCTCCACCACGGCCGCCCGGTCGGGCGCGACGAGCTGCTGTACGCGGTGTGGGGAGAAGAACTGCCCGCCTCGGCGGTGGGCACCCTGCGCTCATACGTCTCCCGACTGCGCCGCAACCTGCGGCCGGCGAGCGGCACCGGCCCACTGGTCTCGGCCGGCGGAGGCTACGCCCTGGAGACGGGGGCCGATGCCCTCGACGCCGACGTCCTGGAGGACGTGCTCACTGCGGCCGGACGGGCCCGGTCGGCCGGGGAACACCGGCGGGCTGCTGAACTCCTCGTCCGGGCGCTGGACCTGCCGCAGGGCACCCCGCTGGCGGGGGTGCCGGGGCCGTTCGCCGAGCGGGCGCGCGACCGGCTGGCCGAGTTGCTTCTGGGCGCCGAGCAGCAGCTGGCGGAGATCAGGCTGGAGCTCGGGCGTCACACGGAGGCCGTTCCGGCTCTGGCCGGCTTGGTCAGGCAATACCCGTTGCGGGAGCGGCTGACGGAGCTGCTGATGCTCGCCCTGTACCGCTCCGGCCGCCAGGGCGAGGCGCTCGGTGCGTTCCTGGACACCCAGCGGCACCTGGACGACGAACTCGGGGTCGCACCCGGCCCGGAACTCCAGTCGCTCTACGAGCGGATCCTGCGCGCCGACCCCGTTCTCGCGGCTCCGCAGCCGGAGGTCGAGCCGGCCGCCATCGCAGCATCCGCACCTCTGTCCGGCTACCTGGCCCCCCGGCTGCTGCCGCAGCCGCCCGCCGGATTCGTCGCCCGGAACGAGGAACGACAGCAACTCGACGAGGCGTGCGCCGAGGACGGGTCACGGACGCCGCGCCTGATCGTCGTCGCCGGGGCGGCCGGGAGCGGCAAGACCTCACTGGTCGTCCACTGGGCGCACACCGCAGCCGACCGGTTCCCCGACGGCCGGCTCTACGCCGACCTGCAGGGCTTCGACCCGCGCGGCCCCGCCGACCCCGCCGGGATCCTGCACGCCTTCCTGCGTGCCATGGGCGTACCGGACGACGAGATCCCGGCCGCCACCGAGGCACGCTCCGAACTCTTCCGCGACCGCATACGCGGCCGCCGCCTGCTCGTCGTCCTCGACAACGCCCGGTGCGCCGACGACATCACCCCCTTCCTCTGCGACGGCGGGCCCGTGCGCACCGTGGTGTGCAGTCGGCACGCCCTGGGCGGACTGGTTCTGCGGGAAGAGGTGACCTACCTGCCGGTCGGCGCCTTCACCGCCACCGCCGCCCACGAGCTCCTGCGCCAACGACTGGGTGACGAACGCACGTTGAAGGACCCCAAGGCGGCGCGCCGCCTGGTCGAGCTCTGCGACTTCCTGCCCCTCGCGCTGAGCATCGCCCTCGCCCGGCTGGTCATGCACCCGCAGTGGTCGGTGGCCGACCTCGTCGCCGAACTGGAGGACGAGCAGGCGCGCCTGGGCGCACTGGGGCTCTCCGGCGACCGCAGCGTCCAGCGCGAACTGGGCCTGAACCGACGCCACTTGCCGCCCGCAGCCGCCCGGCTGCTGCCGCTGCTCGCTCTCCACCCCGGCCCCGAGACCGACGCCCTGACCGCCGCCGTACTCCTCGACGACGTGTCGGCCACCGGCCGGCAGGCCCTGGCGGACCTGGCCGCACTGCACCTGCTCACCGAATCCCGCCCCGGCCGCTACCAGGCACACGACCTCGTGCGCCTCTACTGCGGTCAGTTGCTCGAAGAGGAGCTGACCGTCCGCGATCGCGAACGGGCCACGCAGCGCCTCGCCGACTACTACCTGGCCGCGACCGCCGTGGCCAACACCGTCGTCTTCGGGGACCCCCTCATCCCCTTCCCTCCGGTGGGCGGACCGCCGCGGGCCCTGCCCCGGATCGACGACACCCGGGACGCGCTGCGCTGGTGGGGACCCGAAGCGGCGGTGATCCGCAGGCTCATCGACATCTGCGCCGCGTCGCGCGACCACGAACGTGCCTGGCGGCTGGCCCACAACACCGCCGGCTACTACGCGTGCACCGACATCAGCGCCTGGCTCGAGTGTGCGACTCTCGGTCTGTGCGCCGCTGAACAGCTGCAGGACCCGGCCACATCGGCCCGGGCCCATACGCTGATGGGCATCGTCCTCGGCCAGCTCGACCGCCCCCGAGAGGCACAGCCGCACCTGGAACGCGCACTCCGGCTGCACCAGCCCGGTGATCGCCGGCGCATCCTCACCACCGGCATGCTCGGCAGCGTCCACCACGACCTGGGCCGTGCCGATCTCGGACAGCAGTGCTTCGCCGAGGCCCTTGAGACGGCCCGCGCCACCGGCGACGCCTTCATGGAGGCATTCGTCCTGCACCGCATGTGCATGGCGGACATGGCCGTCGCTCCGCCCGAGGAGATACTGCACCGCGCTCGCCACGTGCGACGGCTCCTGGCCGAGCGGCCGCAGGCCCAGATGGCCCTGGGCATGCTCGGCTTCGAAGCCCACGCCTTGGACCGGCTCGGCCGCACCGCGGAGGCCGAGAGCACCTGGCGCCGCGTCATCGAACTGAGCGGTGATGCCGGCGACGACCATCTCCACGGGCTCGCCCAGTCCCAGTTCGCCGCGTTCCTCGAAAGCCACGGGCGTGCCGGGGAAGCCGCCGCGCACCTCGATGTGGCAATCGCCTTGTACCGCAAGCGGGAAGACGGCCGTACCGTCGCCGCGCTCACCCGGCGGCTCACCACCCTCGGCCCCACCGGCCAGATCCTCGGTTGAGGGCCGTCTACGGACAACTCCTGGGTTTCCGCCGGCCGGTGCAGGCGCGCCCTGCCGGAACCAGCCGTTCGCCGGAGCCCGTGGTCGCCGTGGGGCTCACGAACAGGGCAAAGGCGGAAGGACTCCACGGCCGTCCGGCGGTATTGATGTGGCGGCAGCTGGTGGACGGCATCCGGTGTCGGACCCGGTCCGGGTCCGACACCGCAGGAAGCCCGGCTCCCGTGGCGGGTCGCCCGCCGACGTTTGCCGGGACCGACTACCGCGAGCGCCACGACCACCTGCGCGACGACCGCGGAGACTGAGGCTACTGCTGGGTGTAGTTGAGAGGGTCGGTGAGGGTGATGTCCGTGCCCTTGGTGTCCAGGATGCCGATCAGTTTGCCGTTGGTCGTTCCGTTGTAGGGGGTGTACGGGAAGCACGTCTCGGCAGGCCAGGCGCCGGGGCCGCACGTCCACTCGGGCTTGACCCAGATCGCCGCGCGCTCGCCGCCATTGCCGGTCAGGTTGAAGGTGGTGCAGTACCCGGACTGGACATTGGGGACCCAGGTCTTCCGGTCGATGAGCTCCACGGAGACCGCGATGGGTCCGAATCGGCCCGGGCCTGCCTTGTTGCACAGCTTGAGCTGGTGGGGGGTGACGGCGTTGGCCGGGCCGACGCCGACGAGGCTGACCGCTGCGGCGGTGGCGCCGAGGACTGCCAGCGTACGGGCGGTCCGCCGCTTGGTTGCGGTGAGTTTCATGGTGCTCCTCGTGCGTGCCCGATGGGGCGTGTGGTCCATCGGGCGATCGGTGCGCTGAAGCGCGCAGGACCACCTTCCTCTTCCGGTGTTGCCAAGACATTGGCGGAAGGTTGGCGCCGGATTGGCGGACGACACCGCCTCCGACTCATCGGGCAGAAATAACAGGCCCCATGCGCTGCGGATTCAGCAGAGAAGAAGAAGGCCATCAAGAGCGGGGTGGCTCCGGGTCTGAGTCAGCGGCGCCCCTTCAGGAACGCGAAGCCCTCAAGAGCATCAGTCTCACCGCGACATCGCACGGAAGGCGCTGCGCGAGGTGGAGAGCTCCGCCTCGGCCGTACTGAACCGACTGGGCACTCGGCGATGTTCGCCGCCCCACTGGAGCGTCCCGTGGGGTCGAGGGCGGCCGTCCGGGACACGGACACGTCCATGCCGGCAAGGCATGGATCCATGCGGGAACGGCGGCTTCTCGTAGACGAGTGGCCCGGCCTGGCCTGGAAGCACCGATCGCCCGGAAGGTGACACGTAACCTTCTTTGTAGGGAAGTTGAGTCTCGGATAAGTGACAGGATGCCCTTCGGCGTGGTGTCTGGCACGGCAAGACCCACTTCGCCCTTCCCTCTTCTTCACCGAACCGACCCCCGACCGGCGAAGGGAATAAGCATGACCGCACCCGACGCCCCTGCGACCAAGCAGGTGCTCCAAGTGCAGGGCAGATCCCGCACATTGACCGTCGTCGGCCGAACGGGGCGGCAGCCGCGACCGATCGTCCTGCTGCTGCACGGCTCGCATCAGACGGCCGCCAAGCTGCGGGCGTTCACCGCCCGCGCCTTCGACCGCCTCGCCGCCGATGGCGCAGCCGTGCTCGCCTATCTCGACGGCTACAAGCAGCACTGGAACGACGCCCGCATCTCGAACCGGTTCGCCGCGCGCACCGAGGGGTACGACGACGTCGCCTTCGTGCGCCATGCCATCGACCTGCTGGTGGGCCGCCACGGCGGTGATCCCTCCCGGGTGTACGTGGTCGGGTTCTCCAACGGCGGGCAGATGGCGATCCGCCTCGTCCACGAGATCCCTGAGCTTCTGGCGGGCGCCACCGTCATCTCGGCCACCCAGCCGGCCGAAGAGAACTTCGCCCCCACCAATCCCGTACACCGCCCGCTGCCGATCATGTTCATCCACGGCACCAAGGATCCGCTCGTGCCCTACGACGGCGGTATGGCCGGTATGTGGGGCTTCCGCCCTCGCGGCCTTGGCCTGTCGGCGCCCCAGAGCGCCCACTACTACGCCCAGCGCAATCAGATCAGTGCTGATCCGGTCACCGAGCAGGTTGGTGGCGCGGACGACGTCGGTGCCGGGCGCCGAAGGGTGACCTCCGTGACGGCACTCCACTACCGTCAGCCCGGCCTGCTTCCCGTCTCCCTCTATACGGTCGACTGCGGCGGCCACACCATCCCCGGCACGAAGAAGGCGCCTCTGCTCATGGGTCGCACCGACCTGACCTTCGACACGGTCGCCGCCGTCGCCGCCTTCCACACCCTGCCCGCCGAAGTCCCGCACCTCGCCTAGCACACGGCTCCACGGTGCCCTGTGCGCAGCCCTGCCGAGAGGATCACTTCGTCTCATGTCCGAACATTCCATCAGTTCGCCGGTTCTCGCCGTGCTTGAGGACATGGCCCGTGTTGTCGCCGGTGTCCGGCCCGAGCAGTCGGCTTTGCCGACTCCCTGTGAGGGCTTCGACGTCGCCGCGCTTCAGCAACATCTGCTCGGCTGGCTGGACTTGTTCCGCGTGGCTCTGTCCGATCCGGCTGGGCGGGACCGCCCGGAGCCGAGTGCGTACCAGGGGCCGAAGGATCCCGAGGCCGCCGCGGCCGAGATCCGTCATGTCGCCGGCACGGTGCGCGCGGCGCTGGAGAACGATGTCGAAAGCGGCAACGTGGACATCCCGCGTCTTGGCGGTGAGCTCCCGGGTGCCTTGGTCATCCACAACCTCCTGGCCGAAGTCCTCGGCCACGGATGGGATCTCGCCAGGGCGACCGGTCAGAGGTGGGATCCGGATCCGGCGATCTGCGAACAGGCGCTCGCCGCCCTCAAGCCCGTACTCCTGCCCGAGTACCGAGGGGCAGGCATGCCTTTCGGTCCGGAGATCGACGTCTCCCCCGACGCCTCGGCGCTGGACCGGTTCGTCGCCTTCACCGGCCGCTCACCCGACTGGGCCGCGAGGGCTCAGGGCTAGGGCTCCGCCCGACCCATCCGAGCGGACTCCCGCCGGTCACCGGTCACTTGCCCTGCACAGTCCAGGCACCGCCCGGAGCAGGACCTTTTCCCCGGCGACACCGCCCAGCGTGTGCTCGCCCTCGGCGATGGTGAGCAGGCTCTTCGGTGCGGGGCTGAGGCGGTAGGCGTCGGTGAACCAGTCCGGTCCGCGCGTGGACAGCGCCGACTGGTCCTTGCCGCCGGCGACGGCCAGTGCCGGGGCGGTCATGGTGGAGTAGTCCAGCCTCATGAAGGGCAGGTGCTCGGCCGCGAACGGGGTGAGCGTCTCACTGGTTCCGGTCGCCACGATCAGCGCGCCCGCCCGGACCGCGGGGTGCGAGAAGTCCTCTCCCGGCACGGCGTCGGCGTCGAGGACGCGGGCTCCCAGGAGCGTGCCGACGCTCTGGGCACCCCACGAGTGCCCGACGGCGGCGATGCGGTCACGCCGCACCCGCGCGCTCAGGCCCTCGATCGCGACCAGCACCTCGTCGAGGTGGTCGAGGACGGCATGCAGGTCGGCGACGCGCACCCGCCAGATGGCGCCGAACCGGGGATCGTCGGTCGGTAATGCGGGGAAGTGGTCAGGGGCGCGAGTCCGAGCGGCCCGGCGGCGGTTCGCTTCAGTCCACCCAAAAGAGCAAGAGCCTCGCCCGATATCGGCGCCTTCCCCACCCGCCCCGCCTGATCGTCAACGGACTGCCGAGGAGCGCCGAGGCGCTGCACTGTTGTGCTCCGCCGACGAGGCTGCAGCATGCACCCGGGCCGCCGCCCCGAGGGCATCACCGTCGGCTGCACGGCAGGCCTCATCATTCCGGCCGTGAGCGAACTGCGCTGCCGGCACCCCGACGCCGCAGTGACGACCGTGCACCTTCCCCTGCGGGAACGGCGCCAGGCCCCGCTGGACCATCGGGTGGACGCCGTGGTCACCCGGCTGCCGTTCGCGACCGACGGTCTGGAGGTCACGCGCCTCTCGACGAATCCCGCCCCGACGGACGTCCGGCCCCCGACGGCTCTCACCGAAGCCTTCGAGGACATGATCGACCTCACCGCTGCCGGACAAACCGTGATCACCACTGTCCCCGCCCACCCTCCGCGCCCGGACCTCACCACCATCCCGCCGGAGGGCGCCGAGCCCAGCCACGTCGTGCTCGCCACCCGTACCCACGACCCCAACCCCCTCGTAACGGCCTTCCGCGCCCACGCCCGATCCCACCTCACCGGCCAAGGCCCGACCGGCCTCCCAGCAGTTTCCAGCGAAATACCGACGGATGATCGATGCTGAGGAAGCGCGGCAGCCGCGGAAGCAGGGCCGTCGATTCACCGGCTACGAAAATCCACGAAGAGTCATCATCCGGACAGATCTGTCGGCGCCCAGACTGTTCTCAGCGGAACAGGGAAAGCTCCAAGAGCATGGACTGGATTGATTGTTCCAGGGGGAATCATGCCGGACAGCGAGGCGAACACGGCGCGAGGCGGAGTGACCTGCGCCGCGCTCCTGGGCGAGGTGGACATCCTGGTGTCCGGTACGCGCCGAAGAGCCTGCTCCCCGGCCTCTTGCTGCCGCACGGTAGCGAGGTGAAGGTCACCGACGGCCTGCTGAAGGCCGTCCGGGGCAACGCACTGTGCGCCGTGCTCGACAAGGTGCTCCGGAACGCCGATCCAGGGCTGTGAACCCTGCTTTCCGTCGATTTCGCCCTGGGTGCTGGACGAGCCCCGAGCGAGTTCCTTCGTCTTCAAAAACCCCGCGAAACTCCCAACAGGCCGTTTGATAATTGAAGGGATCGGCTCCGTGTACTACGCAGTCCTTGGGCCGCTCTGCATGGTCGCCAACGGTGAGACCCGATCCATGCGGTCCCGGAACTCGTCCGTCATCCTGACCACGCTCCTTGTGAACGTGGGAAATATCGTCGCTGTTGACGATCTCATCAGCGAGGTGTGGGCCCGGCCACCACGGAGAGCACGCGACGCGATTTACGTGAACATCTCCAAATTGCGTCAAAAACTTGGCGAGTCGCCACAGGGCAGTGTGTTGCAGAGCCAGTTTCCGGGCTATGTCATGCGGCTCCACGATGAGCAACTCGATCTGCAGTTGTTCCATCGCCATCGGATCGAAGGGCACCGTCTCATGGCGAACGGTGACTACAAGACGGCTGTGGGGGCCTGGAAAGCCGGGCTTTCCCTCTGCCGCGGCGTCCCCCTCGGCGGGGTCTGCCCGGGGCCGATCCTCGGAAGCTTCAACTTGTGGCTGCAACAGTCGCGCGTGGACTGCATCGAGCTGACCGCCTGGTCACAGCTTCGCTCGGGCCAGTGCCACTCGGCGATCGACTTCCTCTCTCAGTATGTGACGCAGTATCCGTTGAACGAGATCCTGTACCAGCAGCTCATGCTTGCATTCTATTTGTCGCACCATCGCGCCCAATCGCTAGGGGTGTTCCAAAGGGCCTGCCGGATACTCGGCGACGAACTCGGTGTCGGTCCCAGCCGGGACCTGCAGATGATGCAGGACATCGTTCTGGCCGACGATGCCGTTCGGGCGGAGCGCGCACTTTCGTCCGCCGTGGCATCGCAAGTGGGCAGCCTGCGGCCGTCGGGCGAGCTCTGGTGCCGGACCAATTCTGTTGGTTAGCGAGCACAACTGGCGGCTGTCGTAGCCGACTTGTCGAGATCCTCCGCCGGTGCAGCTGCGCCGGCTTCATGGACAGGAAAGGAAGACTGTGCCTGCCCTACCCCTTCGCTCCGTTCCCGTGGCGCGGTGAGGACCCCGGACGTGAGCTCGCTGCTGCTCGCCCTCGCCGCCCTCGTCCTCGTCTGCCAGGTGATGGCGGCCCTCGCGCGCCGCCTCGGCCAGCCCTCCGTCGTCGGAGAGATAGTCGGGGGCCTGCTCCTCGGCCCCACCCTGTTCGGGGGCCGGGTCACCGACACGCTCTTCCCGGCCGACACCCGCTCGCTGCTCGGTGCGTTCGCGAACGTCGGTGTGGCGCTGTTCATGTTCCTGGTGGGGCTGGAGTTCGATCCTCGTGTCGTGCGCCGGAGCGCGGGCATGATGGGCTGGCTCTGCGCCGGGTCGCTCGTGGTGCCGTTCGGGCTCGGAGCGTTGCTCGCGTTCCGGCTGCTCGGCGATCACCCGAGCCGGGAGCCGGTGGTGTTCGTGGTGTTCCTCGGCACGGCCATGGCCGTGACCGCCTTCCCCGTGCTCGCCCGGATCATCGTCGACTTCGGTCTGCTCGCCAGCCGGGTCGGCGGGCTCGCGCTGGCACTGGCGGCCGTGGGCGACGTGATCGCGTGGACGGTGCTCGCTGTCGTCGTCCTCGTCGCGGCGGGCGGGCACTCCTGGCACCTGTTGCTGCTCCTTCCGTATGCCGCGGCCATGGTGTTCGTGGTTCCGTGGCTGCTGCGCCGGCAAGTCGTGGGACGGCTGCCCCAGTCGGCGGCCACGCCGCTCGTGGTGGCAGGCGTGCTCGCCTCCGGCGGTGCGACGGAGTGGATGGGACTGCACCTGATCTTCGGCGCATTCCTGTTCGGTCTCGTCGTACCCCGCACCGGGCTGCGCGGGGGGTTCCGGGAAAGACTGGGCACGTCGATCGAGCCGCTGGCGTCGTTCCTCATGCCGATCTACTTCGTGGTCGCCGGGTTCCGCGTGGACCTCTCGCACCTCGATGTCACCGCGATCGGCGAACTGCTGCTGATCCTGCTCGTCGCGGGCGGTGGCAAGCTCCTCGGTGTCTACGGCGGGGCCCGGGCCGCCCGCCTCGACCACCGGTCGGCCGCGATGCTCGCCACCCTGATGAACGTGCGGGGCCTGACCGAGCTGGTGTTGCTGACGGTCGGCCTCTCCCTGGGGATTCTGGATGCCGACCTCTACTCGTTGATGGTCGTGATGGCTGTCGTGACCACGGTCGTGTCCGGTCCGCTGCTCAGGCTGAGCAGCGGTTCGTCGCTGAAGGGTGAGGGAGCACCCGGGGCACGGCTCCCGACGCCGAGCCGGAGCGAAGAGGGCAGGTAGTGCACTCCGTTGCCCGGGCCGAAGGGGGAGGACGGTGATCACGGAGGTCCGCGGCTCGGCCCACGTCCTGGAGCCCTACGGCCCCAGGGACACCACCTGCGCTCCAGCGGCCTGGCGCGGGAAACTGCTTATGCGCGGGACAGGCGAGAGCAGGATCGGCGCCACGGCGGAGACGAAGAGCAGACCGGCCACCCACAGAATGGCGTGTGCGCCGGCGAAGCCGCCGAGCCACGAAGTGACCAGGCCCCCGAGGGAGATGCCACCGAACACCACAGTCCGGTAGCCCGCCACGACCCGACCCAGGAGCCCGTGGGGAGTGACGCTCTGCCGCAGCGTCGCAGTGAGGACATTGTAGATCGCCAGGCCGCCGTTTATGAGGGCCAGAAGGGCGGTGAGGACGACGGCGAGGGACAGGTGCCGCCCCCGGACGGCGGGGATGACCAGGGCGGGAACGGTTCCTACGGCCGCCGCCGAGAGGAAGGCGACGCCGACGGGGAGACGCCGGGTGAGCCAGGGGGTGCCGGCGGCTCCGGCAAGGCCGCCGGCCGCGCCCACTGCGAGGACGGTGCCGACGGCGCCGACGCTGAACCCGAGAACACGGTTCATGTAGACGAGGAACGCGGTCTGGAAGATGGCCCATGCCAGGTTGTAGAGGCTCCCGGCCATGGTCACCGCCCGCATCGGGGGCGAAAGCACGAGGAAGCGCAGCCCGGCGTAGAGGTCCCGCCAGGGAGTACCGACAGCCCGGGGCGGGCTGGTCTCCCGTCGCTTGATGAGCAGGAGGGAAAGGACGGACACGAGATAGGAGCCGGCGTCGAGTGCCAGGCAGAGCGGCGCGGAGAGCAACTGCACGAGCAGTCCGACCAGTCCCGGCCCCGCGACCTCCGCCGCCGCCTGGCTCATGGACACCCGCCCGTTGGCCTGGAGCAGGTCCTCCGCGGCCACGAGCTTCGGCAGGTACGCCACGAGACACAGGTCGAACAGCACGGTGAACGTCCCGATGCCCGTGGCGAGGACCACCAGCCAGGACAGGGTCAGCCACCCGAGTGCCGCAAGGATCGGGACGGCCCCGACGAGCAGCGCGCGGGCGGTATTGGCGATCACCAGCAGCGGGCGGTGCTTTATCCGGTCGACGAGGACCCCGAGCGGCAGCGCCAGGACGAGGAAGGGGAGGTATTCGACGAACCGCAGCAGGCCCAGCCCGGCGGCGTCGGAGCCGACCACGACGAGGGCGGTGATCGGCAGGGCCAGGAGACTGACCTCGGCGCCCAGTATCGAGACCGTCTCGCCCGCCCAGAAGACCTGGAAGTCACGGTTGCGTCGCAGCCCTCTTCGGGGCGGGGCCTGCTCGTCCGGCGTCGTCATCGCGACACCTGCGGTGTCGGCCGGTCCGTACACGAGCGGGTGCCGTGTTCCCCTGCTTGTGTCCGAGCGGGACCTGCCAGCTGTCGCAGGCGGTCGAACGCCTCGCTGAGACTCTCGGGAACCGCGCCGAACGAGAGGCGCACCCGGTCGTCCGTACCCTGCCAGAAACCCGGACCGGGCATCAGCCGTACGCCCACCTCCGACAGTGCCCGGTCGCAGAGCCGCTGGGCACCGGCGTTCCGGTCTGCCAGCTTCAGCCAGAGGAACAGGCCGCCTGCCGGAGGTGCCGCCGCCTCGAAGAAGTCGAGCATGGGGAGGGCCTTCATGGCGATGGCCTGGCGCTCGGCCAGCGTCGGCAGGTTCCCGTCCACCGGCTGTTCCAGCAGGGCCGCCGCCGCTTGCTGAGCCACCGATGACGGGCCCATGCGCAGACGTTCGGCCACTCCGGTGAGTGCTTCGGCAAGCGCCGGCGCCGTGGAGATCCACCCGAGGCGGACACCGGGACAACCGAAGCTCTTCGAGACCGAGTTCACTTTCGCCACGTGGCCGGCGTCGAGCAGATCCTGGTCCTCACGGGGGCGCGTACCCCCGACGATCAGCTCGTCGTACACCTGGTCCATGACGAGCAGCGCGCCGTCGGCGCCGGCTGCCTCGGCGTGCAGGGCTGCGGCGCCCTCGGCGAGGAGGCGGCCGTCGGGATTCGAGGGGCTGTGCAGCAACCGCATCCGTGCCGGGGTGGCACTGTCGGACTCCGCGTTGAGCGGGACGACGGTGGCGCCGAGGTTTTCGAGGATCTCCCGGTAGAAGAGAACACTCGGTGCCTGTACGGCGACCCGGTCGCCGGGGGTCAGGAACGTGTGGGCGAGCAGAAACAGTGCCTCGGTCGCACCGTGGGTCACCACGATGTGGTCCTCGCCCAGCGACAGGCCGTATTTCGCGTTCTCCCGGGCCGCGATCCGGCGCCGGAGTTTTCGCATCCCCTGCGGATCGGGATAGGTCTCGGCGTTGAACGTGACCTGGCCGGTCGATGTCGGGAGGCCGCGCATCAGGGCCTCCGAGAGATCCCACGTGGGCTGTTCGCTGCGCTGCGCCGCACGTGCCTGACGCTCGATCACGGACAGCTCGTGCCATCGGCGGCTCGGCACAATCATTGGCACTCCTCAGGAGTGGGAAGGTGGGGCTCGCAAGCGGTGGTTCCGGCACTGCTCGCCGAGCTTCTGTGAGGTCTCCCCGGGTCACGGAACATGGTCACCACAAGATCTTGATCCACTTCCGGGAACACGCCCTGGGCGTTCTGCCGGAAGTGCCCCGGTCGCTGTGGTCCGGCCGAGCCTCTCGCGCCCATGAGGCGGAGCTGCATGACGTGGCAGCCTCGCCGCATGGGCGCGGCACCGGGGCGAAGTTCGACGGGACCGTTCAGAGCTGCAGTCGGATCGGCAGCGCGGAGGGTGCCGTGTCGGATTCCGGTGACGGGGCGTCGAACAGCGCCGTGAGGCTCGTGTACGCGCGGTCGAACGACCGTGATGGCGTCGTGGGCTCGAAGAGTCCGTCGGCCCGCCACTGTTCGGGGTCCAGGCCGATCGCCCAGGCATTGAGCCAGGGGTGCTTGTCGAGGTCCGCCCGCCGTTCGGGCATCGTGTCCTCCACGGCGATGAGGAAGATGGCCAGGGCCACCTCTTCGAGCACGGTCATCGAGTGGCGGTGGTCGTCCACGAGTTCGGCCACGGACTTGCCTTCCACGAGGTTGCGTTCGTACGCCTCGCGCAGGAAGGGGATCGTGTAGTAGTCGATGAAGCGGAAGTCCCGGCCCCGACGCGCCGTGCGTTCCCACTGCTTGAACAGTCGCTTGACCTGCAGGGCGAGGGTGTACAGGCCCGGCGTCGCGGCACGGACCGCGGCGGCTTTCTCCTCGTCGAGGAAGATGCCGTTGAACATCTGCGGGGTGGCAGTGGTCCACGAGAGCAGCGTGTCCCAGATGAAGGACAGTGCCATGATCAACGGTTCGCCGAAGTACGAGTAGGAGCTGTGGATGTTGTATGCGAGCCAGTCGTTCTGGCCGAGCACGAAACGGTTCAACTCCTCGACCCGCTCCGGGCGCAGACCGCTCCGGGCGTCCTCGCCGATCAGCTCGATCAGCGCCGAGTTCTCGAAGGCAATCATGTTGGAGCCGGGGGAGTAGAACGGGTCGGCGAAGGCCGCCGCCTCGCCCACGCAGCCCCAGCGGTCGGCCGAGAGAACCTGGGTGGACGTGTAGCTGTAGTCGCGGACCGCCAGGAAGTCGAGAACCTCGTGGTGGGCCAGCGCGGGCACGACCGCCGGTTCGTGCTGTTCCAGCCACTCGACGGCGCCGGGGAGGCTGCTCATGCTGTCGATGTCGTGGAGCTCGCCGGAGGTCACGATGCCGACGCTCGTGTTGCCGGAACCGAGCGGAATCAGCCATACCCAGTACCCGGGGCCCATGAGATGGACGGTCGAGAGCCGACGCCGGCGGCCCGGCACCCGCTCGTGCCACTCGGCCTGGTCGTCGGGGACGAAGTCCTCGACGTCGAGCCGGCCTGTGACGCGGAACCAGGCGGCGTTGAACCGGCCCTCCGTGGCGCGCTGCAGCCCCAGTTTGCGCTGGAGGAACCGGGCCCGTCCCATGGCGTCGACCACCCACCGGCAGCGTGCGCTCCGGGTCACCCCTGTCCCGTCGACGTACGTCACCAGGTGCGAGGCCGTGCCGGAGCCCAGGTCGATGTCGCGGACCTTGCTGCCGGCGGCGATCTCGACACCGGCCTTGAGGTTCATCTCGTAGAGGTCGTTCTCGAGGACCCCGCGGTCGATCTGGTAGGTGGAGCGCCCGGGGAAGGCCGACAGTCCGATCTCGGGAGCGTTCGCGAACGGCTCGCCGGCCCGTCCGAAGAAGTAGCGCAGGCCCAGCTTGGGGAGGTGCTTCTCCGCCATGTACTCGGAGAGCCCGAGGACCGAGGAGAAGTAGAAGCCCGCAACGTCCACCGTCGACTCGCCCACCTTGTGAGCCGCCGGCGGCACCGGGTAGGTCTGTCCGTCGATCGTCAGGACCGAGGCGTCGGGCTGCTTGCGGCGCAGGTGGCGGGAGAAGGTGGCGCCCGCGAGTCCGCCGCCGCAGACCACGACGTCGTACCAGGGGATGCCGTCGCAGGCCTCGGAGCGCTCAGCGCTGAACAGTGTCACGGGAGTCCTCCGGATTGCCGGGTACGGTGCCGTTGCCCGGGGTGCCGGCCGTCTGCCGGGTCAACGCCTCGGACCACAGGGCCAACAGCTGTGCGGCTTCGGTCTCGTCGAGCCGGTCGAGGTCGTGTTCGAGGGTGGCGACGAGCCGGTGGGAGCCGCCGGGAGCCGACGGCTCGAGCGACACCCCGAGCACGAGCGGGTGGTGGAGCTGCCCGAGGGCGACGCACTCCTCGACCATGGTCAGCCGGCCGGCGGCACCACGGGCGTGATGGAAGTGCACGAAGTTGAACCACCCCGCGACCGCCCGGTCGTCCGCGACACGGGCGGCCAAGGGGAAGCCCGCGTAGGGCTCCAGCGCCTCGAGCCCGGTCTGGACCGCGGACGGAGGAGGCGGCGCGTCGGTGCCCCACCGGGAGGTGAAGGGCAGGATGTTCCAGAACAGGCCGGTGGTGCGGAGCGGGTCGGTGAGCCGCTCCGACCGGCCGTTGGCGACGACGCCCACGGTCAACGACGGCGCGCCGGTGCGTCGGTGGAGCGCGGAGACGAACGCGGCGAGACAGCAGGCCTTGGGGGAGATGCCCTCGGACCGGGCGCTCGCGAGGAGCGCCTCGGTCCGCTCCGGGGGCACGACGGTCTCCGTGCTGCCCACGCGCCGGATCTTTCGCCGTCGCGGGGCCGTTGAGCCGTCCGGGAGCGTGGCGAGAGCCTCGGCCCAGAAGCCTTGCGCCCGTGGGTCGTCGGCGAGGGCCCGTTCGAGCGCGACGAACTCCCGGTACGAGTCCACCGCCGGCGCCGCGGTGTCCGGGCGGCCGCCGTCACGGAGTTCTGCATAGTCCTCGAGCAGTTCGTTCCGCAGCTGGACCCCGCTCCACCCGTCCGTCATCGCGTGGTGCGCGGACATCACGACGTCGGCCTCGGTCGCGGAGCGTACGACGATGCGGAAGCGGGTCCACGGAGTGGCGCCATCGGTGGTGAACGGCTCGACGAGGTCGGCCTCGACAACGGCGTTGAGCACCTGCTCGGCGTCGTCCTCCGGACAGGTCACGACGGTGTCGACCCGGGTGCTGTCCGGAGGCAGCACGTACTGCAGCAGACGTTCCGAACCAGGTGCCCGGATCACGGTCGTGCGCAGCGACCGGTGCCGCTCGACCAGCCCGCACAGCGCTCGCCGCAACACGTCGACGTCCAGGTCGTTGTCGCGCAGCCGCCATCCGGCGACGCAGTGGTAGGCGTGCAGGGCCCGCAGGTCCGGCTCGGCGGACCACGCGACCATGCGCTCCTGAAGGTGCGTCAGCGGGTAGGCGTCCTCGCACCGGGCAGGCAGGTGCCGGGCCTCCTCGTCGGTGAGGGCCATCGCCGGGCTCACGGACGGCGCCACGGGGGCGGCGTCGTCGGCCTGTTGGGACACCATGCGCGCGAGCGCGCGTACGGTCCGGTGCTCGATGAGGTCGCTGGTGCGCAGGGCGATCCCCATGCGTTGCGCGGTGTGCACGGCCTGGATCAGCCGGATCGAGTCGCCGCCGAGCCGGAAGAAGTCGTCCTCGGCGCCGACCACGGGCAGACCGAGTACCTCCGCCCACGCCTCGGCCAGGCGCGATTCGAGCGGATCCGCGGGCTCGCTGACCGGACGCTCGGCCATCCGCCCCGTGTGCACCTCCATCAGGGCGCGGCGGTCCACTTTCCCGTGCTCGGTGGTGGGGAGGACGTCGACGCCGTGCACGGCGCTCGGGACCATGTACGCAGGGAGGATACGGGCGAGGTGGCCGGAGAGCTCGTGCGCCAGTACCTCGTCGTGCTTCGCCCCGTGGGCGCCCGGCCCGCGGACGAAGGCCACGAGAACCCCGCGGGCGGGGTCCGCGACGACGACGGCGTCGTCGACGAGGTCGTGCGTGCGCAGCGCATCGGCGATCTCGGTGGGTTCCACCCGGAAGCCGCGGATCTTCACCTGCTGGTCCCGTCGGCCGGCGAAGACGAGTTCCCCGTTCTCGTCCCAGGCACCGAGGTCGCCGGTGAGGTGCAGGGTGCCCCCGTCCGGGCGGAAGGGGTGCGGGACGAACCGGCGGGTGCTCTGTTCCGGGTCACCGACGTATCCCGATGCCACACCGCGCCCGGCGATCGCGATCTCGCCGATGACGTGGCGGGGGAGCAGGCGCCGGTCCCGGTCCAGGATGTAGACCTGCTTGTTCGCGCGCGGCCGGCCGATCGGCACGCTGCGGTAGGCCCGTTGCGGGTCCACCCGGTGCAGCGTCGTGTTCACGCACGCCTCGGTCGGTCCGTAGCCGTTGTACGCCGCGACACCGCGGGCCGCGTACGCCATCAGGTCCGCCGCGTTCGCGGGCTCCGCCGCCGAGATGACCACCCGGAGTTCCGTCAGCCGCGCCGGGTCGAGGCCGGTGAGGTAGGAGGGGGTGATGGTGGTCGCCGTGACGGCGTGCCCGGCCATCAGGTCCTCGAGGCGGCGTGGGTCGGCGAGATCCTGTTCGCCGGGGAGTACCAGCGCCGCGCCGGCGAGGTGCGTCATGACGATGTCGAGCAGGGCGCCGTCGAAGGAGAGCGCCATGAACTGGAGGTAGCGGTCGTGCGGGCCGAGGGAGAGCTCGGTCACGTGGTCGAGGCCGACGTTCACCAGGCCGGCGTGGTCGAGGACGATCGTACGCGGGGTCCCGCCCGAGCCCGAGGTCGTGATCATTGCGGCGGCGTCGCCGCCTCGCGGGTCCGGCCAGGCCGTCTCCCACGGTGGTTCGGGCCCCGTACCCGCGGGGAATTGCAGGTCCGGGCAGCACACGGCGAGTGCGGGAAGGTCGGTGAGGCGGTCGAGCAGGCTGGAGTGCACCGCCAGGGCCTTCGCCTTCGCGGTCTCGGCGATCCGTGCGATGCGGTCGGCCGGGGCGTGCGGGTCGATCGGTACGTACACGGTCCCGGCGGCCATGCACCCCCACAGCGCCACGAGGGTGTCCTCGGTGCGCGTGACCAGGACGGCCACGGCTTCTCCGGCGGCGAGGCCCAGGTCGTCGCGCAGGTGGCGGGCGAACCGCTCGGCGCGGGAGCGCAGTTCGCCGTAGCTCACGGTCCTGCCGCCCGCAAGGACGGCAGGGGCGCCGGGAGTTGTGGTGGCCACCGTGCGGAACCGGGTCGCGAGCGAGTCGTCCGGGGTGTGGGCGGGGACGTCCGTGGCATTGAGGGTGTCCAGCTGATGGCGGATCTCGTCGTTGTCGAGCAGATCCAGATCGGCCACCGCCACGTCGGTGTCGGCGAGGTGCTCCAGCACGCGTCCGACCAGCCCGGCGACGTGATCGGCGAACCAGACCGGGTACCGGCCGTACCGGTCCTCGACCTCGAGGGCGCACTCGGCCGCGTCGATCCTGATCACCAACTCGGCCGCGTCGTCGACCGGTACGGCCTCGTGCAGGCCGGTCTCGGCGACCACCAGGCCGGTGTCCCCCGGTCCGTCCGTCTGTGCCCACAGGTCGCGGACAGGGAAGCCCTGCGTCGCGTAGGAGGTGGCGACCCGGTCGCGCACGTGCTCGATCAGCGACCGGAAGCTGCCCCGCCGCTCCGGGCGGAAGACCAGCGGCACCCGGTCGTCGTGCGCGTAACGGGTGTCCACCCCACGGAGCAGGGGGGTCGACAGCCAGACCACGTCGCGTGCCGAGGTGCGCTGGATGACGACCACGAGGGCGGCGAGGAGGACGACGAAGTCGCCGAGGGCCTGTCCGCCGCTCACGGTGGTGACCCGGCGACGGGCTTCCGGGCCGATGGGGGCGCGGTGCCGCGTTCCCGGGGCGGCGGTCATGGTGGTGACGACGGAGTCGGCCCAGTGCAGGGCGTCCTCGGAGGACGGCCTGGCCGCCAGCCAGTCGGCGCGCTGCCGTTGATGTGCCGGGCCCCGCAGGGCCTCCATGCGTGAGACGGTCACGACCAGCTCCAACGCTTCGCACCGTAGAGCCGTTCGGCGTGGCGGCCCTGCGCGTGGCAGGTCTTGACCAGGCGTTCGGCCTCTTGGAGGGCGAGGGACTCGGTGGTGTAGGGGATGCCCAACAGGGGGTAGAGCCACGGCTCTTCGCCCATCGCGTACACATAGACCTCCGAGCCGCCGAAGCGTTCGACGACGTCGAGGGCTTCGGCGGACGTGGACGCCCGCCCCCTCCGGCTGCGGTCGTGGTCCCGGTCCAGCGGGTGGGCGAAGTACGGGCCGTAGACCCAGCTCGCCGGTGCGCCTTCGCACTCCATGCCCAGGAACAACAGGTCGATGTCGCCGAGCAGGTCGTGCACGCGGTCGTACAGGGCCGGGTTGACGTTGGCGGTGTCGGCCCCGATCAGCACCGTCCGGCCGCCGAGGCGGATGTGGTAGGTGGACTTCGACCGGATCGCCAGGTCGTGGTGCTCGCCGACGAACGGCACGGCGGTGATGGCCCCGTGGGGAAGCGGAACGACGTCGAGCTCGCGCACCTCCCGGACATCGGGGAAGCCCAGGTGCTCGACGACGAGACGCAGGGACGGGTCCATGAGGCCGCCGCCGTCGTTGCCCGGCACGATGACCGTTCCCACCTTGTGCCGGATCTGCAGCAGTGTCTCGGGCAGCACGTGATCGTGGTGGGCGTGGGTGATCAGGACGTAGTCGATCCTGTCGGGCAGGTCTGCGAAGGAGAAGCGCGGCACGTCGGACGCGTGGTCGTAGGCGATGACGGGATCGACGAGGATGCTGACGTCGTCCTCGAACAGGACGCAGGCATGCCCGAAGTAGGTCACCCGGATCGTTCCCCGTCCGGCCGGTGAGCCCTTGCCGTCGGCCGGTGTCCGCGGAGGCGTGGAAGTGAACAGCTCATGGAAACGTGGACGGGTGTCGGCGTCCAGGCCCAACTCCTCGGCGAGCGCGCTCGGATCGACGGGTTCGGTGCGGGCGCGGAACAGCGTGTCGAGCGCCGGTGTGGCGAAGGGGACGGTGACTTCCACAGCGGCTTCTCCGGGCTCGCCCTCGGCCGTGGGCAGGCGGGGGGTGGAGAAGGCGAAGGGACGGTCGCCGTCGCGGTCCGAGCGCGCCAGGCGCAGACACTGCCCCGACGGGTCGGCCAACGCGTCGGCATACAGCAGCCGTTCGTAGAGCCGGCAGCGCGCCCGGTTGTGCCGGTCGTATTCCAACTCGACCAGGCCCCGCAGCGCGGCGGGGACATCGGGGTACAGGGGCTCCAGGGCATTGCCGGTCGTGTTCTCCAGGAGCTTGTCGAGTTCGGCGAACGCCGATACGAACTCCTGCCGACGCCGTGCCATGGCGCGCGTCGCGTCCAGCAGTGCCGCGACCTCGGCGACCCGGGTGCCGCCGAGGTCGAGGAACGGGCCGCTGCGCGTGGCGGGGTTGGCCGCCGCGGCCGCGTGCATCGCCGGGGAGCGGACGTAGGACTCCATCATCCGCAGATGGCGTTCGACGACCACGAAGGCCGCCGTCGCGGGCGAGACGAGGTGCACCCACGCGTACCAGCGGTCGACCAGGGGCTCGACCTCGACGTCGCCGCGGAGGAAGCACCCTGCGCCCGTTCCCGCCCCGGTCACGGGTGGTCTCCGTCGGTGGCCGGCGTGTCCAGGTCCGCCAGGGCCGACTCGATCTCCTCCAGGTTCTCGACGACGAAGTACCGGTTCTGGAGCCGGAGGATGTCGTACGTCGCGAACCGCACCACCTCCGGGTCGAAGGGCTCGACCGGCGAGGCGGGGCCGAGGCACTGCCGGATCTCGTCGGCAGAGGAGAGGATGGCGCCTCCCAACGCCCGGAGCCCGTCGGGCGTCCGGATCAAGCCGGTCTCCAGAGTGCTCCACAGGATGCTCTGCAACAACGCGAAGTCGTCGGGCCGCGCGACGCACCGGACTCCGATGCGGCCGAACTCCTGATACAGGCGCGCCGTGCGCGTGTGGGCCAGGTAGGGACCGTGACCGAACAGGTCGTGGAACAGGTCGGGCAGCTGGGAGAAGCGCATCTCCTCGGGTGTGCGCATCCGGCTGGTCACGGGGAACCGCCGGTTCCAGAGCATGTCGAAGAACTCGGGCCCCTTCACGAGGCCGTTCACCGCCACGAACGTCCAGCCGCTGATCGCGCTCATGCGCTTGTTCACCTGCTCGAGGTCGGGCACGTGCTCGGCCGGGAGGCCGAGCAGGGCGAGCCCCTCCAGGTAGACGGACGGCGCGGCCGACGGCACGAGATCCGCCTGCTGGTGGTACAGGTGCTGCCAGACTTCCTGGTCGACCGGCTCGTAGTGCTCCTTGACGGGCGGTACTGCCTGGGTGTCCACTTCTGCTCCTTTCGGCGGGCCGGCTCCGTACCGGCCCCGGGGCGCGCGTTCAGTACCGCAGCTCGATGGTCAGGGGGGCCGGGGCCGGCGCCGACGCGGCGCCCACGGTCCGGTCCAGCGGGTCGTCGGCGTGATCGAGGAGTGTCTCCACGATCCCGAGGAAGGCCCGCCCGAGTTCGGTGAGCGTGTCGTCGTCGGTGCGGGCGCGGGGTGCCACGATCTCGATGTCCAGCGTGTCCGCCCGTTCGGTGATGTCGAACCACAGTGCCGTGTGGGCGCCGAAGACGAAGTCCGGCCGGGGGGCGTCTTCGGTACCGGTCAGGAGTGTCCGGGGCTGGAGGGTCAGGCCGACGTCGGCGAGCGGTGTGTCGGCATCCAGCCCCAGCGCCCGGCCGATGTTCACCGGCGGGACCCATCGGTGGGCGAGAGCGTCGAGAGCCGACCGGCGTACGGAGCCCAGGAGCGTGGTGAAGGGGGCGTGCGGCTCGACGCGGTCGCGGATGCCGAGGGTGTTGATCAACGGTCCGAGCTGCTCGTCGAGGACCGGCCCGTCCCGCAGCGACACCGGCGACATCACGACGATGTCGGTCTGCCCGGTCATGGCGAACAGGAACGCCTTGACCAGGGCGTGCAGTCCGGTGAAGAGCGTCGCGCCGGTGTCCGCGCACAGCACCCGCAGCGCGCGGGTACGGCGGGTGTCCAGGCTCACCCAGTGGCGGCGTCCGACGAAGTCCCGGGGTCCGTCCTGGCGGCCGATGCCCAGCGGCGTGAGGTCGGGGCGGGTCCGGTCGATCCCGGTCATCCGCTCGGTCCACCAGTCGAGTTCGGCGCGCCCGTCGGGGCTTTCGAGGTAGGCGAGATGGTGGGCGGCGATGTCGTGGAACTGACGCGCCGGCGGCCGGTGCGCGCTGCGCCCGTCACGCCGCGCCCGCCGGTCCTGCTGCCACCAGCGGGCGAGGACGTCGAAGGACATGCCGTCCCACACGATGTGGTGGGCGGTGACCAGGGCGAGGGACGACGCGCCTGGACGGCGGACCAAGTGGAGCCGGAACAAGGGCCCTTCGGCGAGGTCCAGTGGCCGGGCCGTCTCCTCTTCGACGAGCTTGTGCAGGTCTTCGGCGGTGGGGGAGCGGGACAGGTCGGTCAGCCGGAGCGCGTCCTTGTCGCCCTGCTGACGGATCCGTTGCCGGGGGTGGTCACCGACCAGGGGGAACTCGGTGCGCAGGATCGCGAAGGACGTGACGAGCCGGGCGAACGCCGCACGGTCGGCCTCCGGGTCCCATGGGGTGCCGAGGTCCAGGATCTCGGGGAGCGCAGCGGGCGTCTCCGGGGCGCGGAACTGATCGAGCAGCCAGAACTCCGACTGCGCGGGCGACAACGGGTAGTTGTCGGCCTGTGGGGCCGGGGGAATCGTGGCCGGGCAGGTGACGGGCTGCTCCGTCGTCGGTGTGCGGCGGGCGTCGATCAGCTCCGCCTGGCGGGCGAGCGTGGAGTGCGTGAGGACGTCCTCCAGGGCGAGGGTCACGCCCAGTTCCTCCTCGACCCGGGTCACCAGGACCACGGCCAGCAGGGAATGGCCGCCTACGGAGAAGAAGTTGGTGTCGGGGCCGAGACGGGGACGGTCCAGCAGCTCGCTCCACAGCGACTGCAGCACGGCCCTCGTGTCGGGTGCGCCACCCTCGGCAGGCCCGGGGGCCTCGGGGTTCTGCTCGGCCGGGGGCTGCGCAAGGTCGGCGTACCGGGTGCGGAGCGCGTCCAGGTCCACCTTCCCGTTGGCCGTGATCGGCCAGTCGTCGACGGTGACGAACCGGCTGGGGACCATGGGCGCGAGCAGGAGCTCCCGCAGCCGCCGGCGCAGGGCGGGAATCCGCTCCCGGTCGCGGTCGTCGACGTAGGCCACCAGCGTCGGGGCCCGGACGGATCCCGTCCGGGCGTCGTCGGACTCCGTCCTGACGTCGGTCACGGCGTCCCCGGTCAGCAGCCCGGTGCTCAGGATCGCGGCGCGGACCTCCTCCAGCTCCACCCGGTATCCGCGGATCTTGACTTGGCGGTCCCGCCGCCCCACGAACACCAGATCGCCGGAGGGGAGACGCCGGGCGAAGTCTCCGGATCGGTACCACCGCCGGGACCTGCGCCCGTCGTGGTCGTCGCCCGCTCCGAAGGCCCGGGCGGTCTCCTCGGGGCGGCCGAGGTAACCCCGGGCCACGGTGGGCCCGCTGATGACGATCTCCCCGACGCTGCCGTCGGGAACCGGTTTCCCGTCCGGGTCCAGCAGGTCCACGCCGACCGTCCCGATCGGGCGGCCGATGTTCTGCACGTCGGACGGCGACCCGGGGGCCTGGTAGGGGTCGAGTCGTTTGAACGTCGTGAAGACGGTGGTCTCGGTGATGCCGTAGCCGTTGACGACGTCCACGCCGGGGACGCGCTCGGCGAAGCGGCGGACGGTTCCCGGGTTGACGGGTTCTCCGCCGAGCACCACGTAGCGCAGGGAATCCGGTGCCGGCCCGGGGCCGCGGTGCAGTTCGTCCACCAGCCGCTCGAAGGTGGTCGGGACCTGGGAGAGCACCGTCACCCGTTCCCGCACGAGAGCCGGGAGCAGTTGTCGTGGGTCACGGCGGGTGGTCTCGGGCACGATCACGACGCGGGCTCCGCGGGAGAGCGGGAGGTGGATCTCCCAGACGGAGAAGTCGAAGGCGATCGAGTGCGTCGACGTCCAGACGTCGTCGTCACGGAACTCGAACGGCCAGCCGCCCGCCCACAGGAGCGCGACGGCGTTCGCATGCTCCAGCACCACGCCCTTGGGCGTGCCGGTGCTGCCGGAGGTGTAGATGACGTACGCAGGGTCGTCCGCGCCGGTGACCGGGGTGAGGTCGGCCGCCTGCCCGTCGTCGTCGGAAGGACCGGGTTCCTCGTCGAGGGCGAGCACGGGAAGCCACTCCAGCCCTTCCGGGAGGAGGCCGCGGTCGTGACCGTCGACCACCAGGAGGACCGGTCGGGCATCTTCGAGCACGGCCCGGCGCCGTGCCTCGGGATGGGTGGGGTCGATCCCGAGGAAGGCGCCGCCCGCCTTGAGGATCGCGAGCCGGGTGACGGGCACGCGCTCGGTGCGCTCGACCGCGTAGCCGACGATCCGCCCGGGGCCCACCCCGAACTCGCTGCGCAGCCGGTGGGCGAGCCGGTTCGCCCTGCGGTTGAGCTCGCCGTAGGTGAGGACCCGGTCCTCGCACACCACGGCGGGGCGCTCGGGGGTGAGCCGGGCCTGGCGCTCCACCGCCGTGTGCAACAGGACAGGGGCCGTCGGGGCGTCCAGTGCCGAGGAGGCCAGGGCGGCGACGGTGGTGCCGTCGGAGTGCGGGAGGGCGCCGATCGTGCGGGAGAGCCCGGCGAGCCAGCGGTCGATCGTCGTGCTCGCGAAGAGGTGGGAGTCGTATTCGAGTTCACCGCGCAGTCCGTCCTCGTCCTCGACGAACGTGACGATCATGTCGAGCTTGCCGACGCCGCGGTCGACGTCGACCCGGCGGGCGTGGGGTTCTCCCCATACGGACTCGGTCCGGGCGCCGGGAGCGTTCTGCAGAACCAGCATCACGTCGAACAGGGCCGAGTGCCCGGGGTCGCGCACCGGGCCGAGGTCGCGGACGACGAGGTCGAGCGGGTACTCCTCGTGGGCGAAGGCGTCCAGGGCGGTCGACCGGACGTGGGCGAGGAGTGCGTCGAGCGACGCCTCCGGGTCCACACGGGTCCGTAGGGCCACGCTGTTGACGAAGGAGCCGAGGACGTCTTCGAGATCGACGTGCGGGCGGCCGGCCACCGGGGTGCCGACGATCAGGTCGCGCTGTCCGGTCAGCCGGTGCAGCCACACGGAGGTTGCAGTGAGGAGGGCCATGAACAGCGTGGCCCGGCGGTTCGCGGCCCACGACCGCAGTGCTCCGGTCACCTCCGGGCCGAGCGTGAAGCGTTTGACGTCGGCCCCGGGAGCCTTCGTGGCGCCTCGCGGGGCGTCCAGCGGGAGGTCGAGGACGGGCAGC
This sequence comes from Streptoverticillium reticulum, assembly GCF_047456005.1. Lineage (NCBI taxonomy): Bacteria > Bacillati > Actinomycetota > Actinomycetes > Kitasatosporales > Streptomycetaceae > Streptomyces > Streptoverticillium reticulum. The sequence continues at coordinate 7,494,592 of NZ_CP179755.1, forward strand.
GGTCCGGCCAACTGGTCCATCCAGAAGCGCTGCAGCCGCCGGCCCGCCGGACCGGCGAGCCGGGCGCGCTCCCACGCGGCGTAGTCGCGGTATTGGAGGCGGACGGGTGGCAGCTCGGCCGGGCCGTCCTCGGTGGCCAGGGCCCGGCACCGTGCGGCCAGTTCGGTGAGCAGGAGGGTCAACGACCAGGTGTCGCTGATCAGATGGTGGATGACGAGATACAGCACGCTTCCCCGTCCGGACGTCGTCGCCGGACCCGCCGGGGTGATCAGGCCCAGTCGCAGCAGGGGACCGTCCGCGGTGGCGAAGGGCCGCTCGCCCATCGTGCGCAGGTGACGGGACGGGTCGGCGGCCGTGCTGGTCTCCACGGGTACCCAGCCCGGTTCCGGGGGCAGGATGCGCTGCACGAGTTCGCCGTCCACCAGGGAGAAGGCCGTGCGCAGGATCTCGTGCCGGGCGGTGACTTCGTCCACGGCAGTGCGCAGCACGGTGGGGTGGGGGACCTCGGACAGCTCGACGCCGATGGCGATGTTGTAGGCGGAGGAGGTGGCGTCGAAGCGGCTCGCGATCCAGTGGCGGAGCTGGCTGTGGGATGCCGGGGCCGTCCCGGCCGGCGGCGTGGGTTCCAGCCGGGCGACCCGGCACGAGGTGTGGTCACAGTCCTGCACCACGCGTGCCTGTGCGCGGACCGTGGGGTGGGCGAAGATCGTGACGACGTCCAGGAGTCCGCACACGCCCGCTGCCGCGCGCGTGGCCATCCGGGCGGCGTCCAGCGAGGTGGCGCCCCGGGCGATGACGTCGTCGTCCGGGCCGACCGCCGTGCCGTCCAGGACCTCGCGCCACAGGGCGACGAGGGCGTCTTCGACCGGCGTGGTGGGGGAGGGGAGCGGGCCTGCCGTCGGGCCGCCCGGACGTCCTGTCGGCAGGGCCTCGATGTCGATCTTGTCGTGCACGGTCCGGGGGAAGGCGTCCAGCACGTGGATCACCTCGGGGACCATGGCGGCCGGCAGGAACCGGCGGAGGTGCGCGCGGACGGCGTCGGGGGCAGGCGGTGCGCACGAGGCGTCGTGGGTCACCCAGGCGATGAGCCGCTCGCTGTCCGCCTGTTCCGACGTTCCGCCGCCTGTGGTGCGGACGAGGGCGTCGTCCACTGCGGGGTGGCGGCGCAGCACGGCCTCGATCTCGGCGGGAGCGATCCGCAGCCCGCGGACCGACAGTTCGTCGTCGAGCCGCCCCAGGAACTCCAGGTTCCCGTCGGCGCGCCACCGGACCCGGTCCCCGCTGCGGTAGAGCAGCTCCGGTCCGGCGACCGGGCGCCGCACGAAGCGTTCGCCGGTGAGCTCCTCGTCGTTCAGGTAGCCGGCGGCGAGGCACTGCCCGCGGACGAAAAGCTCGCCCGGCACCCCGAGCGGCGTGAAGCGGCCGTGCCGGTCGAGCACGGCGACCCCGGTCCCCGGGATCGGACGCCCGACGGGCACGGACTCGCCCACCGGTCCGGCCGAGCAGTCGAAGGAGGTGACGTCGACGCAGACCTCGGTCGCGCCCCATCCGTTGAGCAGGCGAGCACCCCCGCCGCGGCCGACGACCTCCTCGAAGAGCTCGACCAGCCAGGGGTGCAGGGTCTCAGCGCCGGCCAGGATCCATCGCAGCGACGAGAGCGCGGAGCGGAAGCCGAGCGCGGCCACATGCTCGAGCAGGCTGCGCAAGGGAGAGGGCACCAGGTCCACGACGGTGACCCGTTCGCGCTCGATGGCGTCGAGCACCCGCGCCGGGTCGCGCTCGTGACCGGTCGGCAGGAACCACACGCGGCCGCCGACCGGCAGCAGACGGAACATCTCGCAGATGGAGGGGTCGAACGACAGCGCCGTCCGCCCGAGGGAGACGTCGTCGGGACCGAGGCCGAGGTGGTCGATGAGCCACAACTGGCGGTTGACGAACGAGCGGTGGCGTACCAGGACGCCCTTCGGCCTGCCCCGGGAGCCGGAGGTGAACATGACGTAGGCGAGGTCGTCGCCGTGCAGCCGCGGGAGGGAGCGGCGGGTGTCGGCCCGTCCGAGGCCTTCGAGGACGATGGTGGGGCGGTCGGCTGAGAGCGCAGTGCGCGCGGCCCGGGTGGTGACGATCAGCCGGACCCCGGCCTCGGCCAGGAGCTGGGTGCGCCGGGCCTCGGGCAGCGTGGGGTCGAGCAGGAAGAACGCGCCTCCGGCGGTGAGTACGCCGAGGGCCGCGGTGAGCACCGCGCACGATCGTTCGGCGACGACGGCCACGATCTCCCCCCGCGTGACGCCGTGGGCCAGCAGGGCCCGGGCCACGCGCTCGGAGCGCTCGACGAGTTCCCGGTACGTGAGGGTTTCCGCCTCGCAGGCCGCCGCGGTCCGCTCGGGGTGGCGAGCGGCCGCGGCCCGGACGAGCTCGTGGATGGTCGTCTCCGCGGCGGCCGGAGACTGCCGGCCCGCGAGCTGGTGTTGCTGGAAGCCGGTCTCTGCGGGGGCGAGCACCGGGAGCCCGGCCAATTCCCGCTCCGGGTGGGCGGTGCCGGCGGCGAGGACGCGGGCGACCGCCTCCTGGAGCCCGCGGCCGGATGCGTGCGGGTGTTCGAGGGTGATCGTCGGCTCGGCGCCGCGCCGCAGGGTGAGTTCGCCTCGCGCCGCGGGGCGGGGGCCGGTGCTCGGGCCGACGACGTTGGAGTCCGCGACCAGAACGCTCCAGTGGCCCGCGGGCCGGGGACCGGGGAGCCGGTCGGAGATCGAGGAGCGCAGGCACGCGAACGTGACGGAAGGAGGACAGTCCACGACGACGCGGTGTGCCGTGCCGGTCCCGGCCGCTGTGCCGTGTGGCCTGATCGTGACGTCGAGGACGAGCCGGTCCCGGTCCTCGTACCGCTGGAGCACGACCGCGGCGGCCGCGAGCACGTCGTCGACGGAGTGGCGGGGCCCGTCGGAGTCCTGGGCCCGGGAGTGTGCCGGGCTCATGCGTCGGCGCCCTCGTCGTCATCGGACGGCTGCGGGGCGGACAGCCGGTCGGAAACGGTGGTCACGTCGGGGGCCGTCCGCGGGGCGGGCGGCTTCGTCCCCCGCAGCGGAGGTGTCGTGCCCGACCGGTACCCCGACGGTCCCTTGTACTCGGAGATCTCTCCCGCCCAGTTGCGCAGCACCGCCCGCTCCGGTGACAGGCTGAGCAGGTAGTTCGGGGCGACCGGGATCTTCCCGCCGCCGCCGGGGCTGTCGATCACGTAGGTCGGGACCGCGAAGCCGGTGATGTGGCCCCGCAGGCCTTCGATGATCTCGATGCCCTTGGTGACGCTCGTCCTGAAGTGCCCCGCGCCCCGCACCGAGTCGCACTGGTACAGGTAGTAGGGGCGTACGCGGATGCGGACGAGCTCGGTGCACAGCCGGCGCTGCACCTCGACGCTGTCGTTGATCCCCTTGAGCAGGACCGCCTGCGAGCCGACGGGCGCGCCGGCGCGGAGGAGACGGTCGCAGGCCCGGCCGAGCTCGGGGGTGATCTCGTACGGGTGGTTCACATGGATGTTCACCCACATCGGGTGATTCGCCTCGATGATTTCGCACAGTTCGTCGTCCACGACGAACGGGTTGAACACCGGGGCGCGGGTGCCCAGGCGGATGATCTCGACGTGCGGAATCTCCCGGATTTCGGCGACGATCTCGGCCAGGCGTTTCCGTGCCATCGTCAAAGGATCGCCGCCGCTGATCAGGACGTCGCGCACCTGTGGTGATTCACGGACGTAGCGGATCTGCTCCTGCCAGTCCGCGTGGCCGTAATTCTGCTGCCCGTCACCGACGAACCGGCTTCGCGTGCAGTACCGGCAGTACGCCGCGCAGGAACTGGTGACCAGCATCACGAGCCGGTCGGGGTATTTGTGAATAACTCCGCGTACCGGCTCGTTCTCGATCTCCGAGTTGGCGTCGGGAAGCCTTCCGTCGAAAGCCTCCATTTCCCGTGAGGTGGGGATGACCTGACGCCGCAACGGGCACTGCGGATCGCTCCCGTCGATGAGGCTGAGGAAGTACGGGGTGACGTCCACGCGGAACAGGCCGTCCGCGCCGAGCGCGCCCTCCTCCTCCTCGGTGAGCTTCATGACCTCGCGCAACTGCGAGGCGCTCCGCAGCCGGTGTGTCATCTGCCACCGGGGGTCGCTCCACTCGGCCTCGGGCACGTCCGCCCACCGGGGATGACGAGCACTCGCTCCGTTCTGCACACCGATCGCCATCTGCAACCTCCGGCTGAATCCGGACGAACCGAGTTTCAACGATAGACACGGTTCCGACGGCCGTTCAACCATGCCAAATTATTCTTCAGACGGTGTATCAGGCTCTTTTGAGGCGGCTGCCAGGGATCCTTCAGGCGTTGTTTAGCCCTCTTTTAGACGCTGCGTCGGATTCTCTTTGGGGCCTCTGGTGTGCCAAGGCTCCGGTCTGGTACACCGTTTTGGTCGGTTGCTTTTATCCGATCCGGCCGGGCTGATTCGAGCCGGGCCGTCCGGCTGCTCTGGATAGAGGGGTGGAGCGGTGTCTGGGAGTACCGGAGAAGTGTTCACCTGGAATCCGCGCCCGGGTCGCGTCGATCATGTAGGGATCGAGGACGACAGCCTGCGGGACGGATTGCAGGGTGCCTTCGTGCGCCACCCCGACCTCGAGGAGAAGAAGGCGCTCGTGGAGTCCTCCGCGGCGATCGGGATCGAGGCGGCCATGCTCGGGTTCCCCTCCAGCTCGCCGGGCGCCCGCGCGGAGGCGGGACATCTCGTCGAACACCTCGACCGCTGTGGCATCCCGATGGTCCCGCGCTTCCTGGCGCTGGCCGACCCGGCGAGCATCGCACCGATCGCCGAGCTCAACCGGGGCACCGACCGGGATGTGTGGGCCGACTTCTTCGTCGGGTGCAGCCCACTGCGGCGGCAGGTCGAGGACTGGACCCTCGACAGTGTTCTCGACCGCATCACGGCCGCGGGATCGGCGGCCCGTGACGGAGGCACGAGGTTCGGCGTCAGTTTCGAGGACGCCACACGCACACCGCCCGGGGAACTCGAGCAGATGGTCCACGCGGCGGTCGCCGTGGGGGCGGAAGTCCTCACCGTCTGCGACACGGTGGGGGAGTCGACGCCCGAGGGCGCTGCGCGCATCGTGCGGGCGGTGCGGGCAGCCACGCAGCACGCGCTGGCCGATCGCCCTCCGGCGCACGGCGGTGCCGCCGAGGTGCAGATCTGGTGGCACGGCCACGACGACCGGGGGCTCGCGCTGGCGAACGCCCTCGCCGCCGCGGAGGCCGGAGCGGACACGATCAGCGGCGCGTTCCTCGGCCTGGGGGAGCGCGCGGGCAACACCGCGCTCGAACTGGTCGTGATGTACCTCTACCAGGCCGGACACCAGGGCTACCGGCCGGACCGGGTGCTCGGTCACTGCCGCCGGCTCGCGGAGGCGACGGGCACCCCCGTACGGCGGAACGCCCCCCTGATCGGGGACCAGGCGTTCGCCACCTGCACGGGGACCCACGTCGCGGCCCTGCTCAAGGCCCGCTGCTGGGGGCGCGAGACGGAGGACCTGGTGTTCTCCAGCGTGCCCGCCGCCGTGCTCGGACGACAGCAGTCGATCATGGTCGGGCCGACGAGCGGCCGGGCCGCCGCCCGCGAGGCGCTCGCCTCGATCGGGGCCCCGGCCGACGAGAAGAACGTCGACGCGGTGCTGACGCGGGCACGGTCACGGGACCGATGGCTCGAACCGTCCGAGATCCGCGCCCTGTTCGACGCCGGGGGTGCGCCGGCATGATCCCGCAGACCATGACCCACAAGATCCTCGCCCGGGCCGCCGGCCGGGACCACGTGGTCGCCGGGGAGATCGTCGAGGTCGGGATCGACATGGCGTTCACCCACGACCCGGTGTGCGAAGGCCTCCGCAGCGAATTCCACGACGCGTTCGGCGCGGACGCGACGGTGTGGGACCCCGACCGGATCGCCCTCTTCGAGGACCACCTCGTGCCGGCCAAGGACGCCGAGTCGCGGCGGCTCGCCGTGAGCATGGCGCGGTTCGCCGCCGAGCAGGGCATCACGCACCACTACCCGTACGGCGAGAACTACGGCATCTGCCACGTGATGATGTGCGAGGAAGGGCTCGTTCAGCCCGGGACGGTGGTGCTCGGCACGGACTCGCACTCGGTGACCTACGGGGCGTTCAACGCCTTCGGCTCCGGCGTCGGCATGATCGACATGGTGAACGCCTTCTACACCGGCGACCTGTGGTTCCGCGTCCCCGAGACCATCGAGGTCCGGATCGAGGGCGAACTCGCCCCGGGCGTGCTGGCGAAGGACGTGATCCTGACCCTGATCGGCGACCTCGGCATGGGAGGCGCCTCGGGCCGGTCGATCGAGTTCTGCGGCTCCACGGTCGACGCCATGTCCGTCGAGGAGCGCATGACGCTGTGCAACATGGTCGTGGAGGCCGGAGCGGTCAACGGCATCATGACCCTGTCGCCCGCCGCCGCGGACTACCTGGCCGCACGGCCACGGACCGTCGACCACGAGCCGGTGACCAGCGACCCCGGAGCCCCGGTCGCGCGCCGCCTCGCCTACCGCGCCGAGAACCTGCGCCCCGCCGTCGCCTACCCGCACCGGCCGGACAACGTGCACTCGATCGACGAGGCGATGGCCGACCGTATCCGGGTGGACCAGGTCTACATCGGGTCCTGCACCGGCGCGAAGTACGACGACATCGAGGTGGCCGCCGCCGAACTGGCCGGCAGGCACGTGGCGCCCGGGGTCCGGCTCATGATCGTGCCCGCCACCATGGGCATCTACCGCCGACTGATCCTGACCGGCGTGATGACGAAACTGCTGGCCGTCGGAGCCGTGATCGAGTCGCCCGGCTGCAAGGCCTGCTACGGCGCGCACGGCGGCGTCGTCGGCGACGGCGAAGTCTGCCTGTCCACCACCAACCGCAACTTCCGGGGCCGCATGGGCAACCCGAAGTCGTCCGTCTACCTGGCCTCGCCCATCGTCGCCGCGCGGAGCGCGCTCGCCGGCTGGATCACGGAGTAGCCGAGGATGCCGGCCGAAGGACCCACCGTGCTCATCCTCCCCGGCGAGGGGATCGGACCCGAAGTCGTGCACGTGGCACGCGACATACTCGAACACGTCCTCGACCGCGCCGGACTGGACGCGGCGATCAGCGAGCACGCCGTGGGCCGCCCGGCGTACGAGCGCACCGGACAGTGGCTGCCCGACCCGGTGCGCGACAAACTCGACAAGGCTGCGGCGACGCCGTGCGGCGCCGTCCTGTTCGGCGCCACAGCGGATGAACCGATCGGCGAACTGCGCAGCCGCTACGACCTGTTCGCCAACCTCCGGCCCGCCCGACCGCTTCCTGCGCTGCGCGCCGTCTCGCCCCTGCGGCCGGAACGCCTGGAAGGCGTCGACCTGTTGATCGTGCGCGAACTCGTGTCGGACGTCTACTACGGGCGCCGTCGCACGGGCACCGACGCCGGACGACGCTGGGCCGGGCAGGAGATGTACTACCGGGAGGACGAAATCCGCCGCATCCTGCGGTGCGCCTTCCAGCACGCCGAGGCCCGGCGGCGCCACCTCACCCTGGTGCACAAGGCGAACGCCATCCCCGACGTCTTCGGACTCTGGCTGGACGTCCTCGCCGAGGAGCGCCCGGCCCACCCGCACGTCGAGGTCCAGGAGATGTTCGCCGACACCATGGCGATGGAACTCGTCCTGCGCCCTGCGGACTTCGACGTCATCGTCACCAGCAACCTGTTCGGCGACCTGCTCTCCGAGATCACCGGCGCGGTGCTGGGATCACTGGGACTCCTTCCCTCGGCGACCCTGAGCCCCACCGGGTTCGCACTCTACGAGCCGGTCGGCGGCACGGCCCCTGACATCGCGGGCACCGGGCGCGCCAATCCGCTCGGGACCATCGGCTCCGTGGAGCTGATGCTGCGCCATACCTTCGACGCCCCGCGCTGGGCGGACCTCCTGGCCGCCGCCGTCGCGCGGGCAGTCGAGTCGTGGCGCACCCCCGACATCGCCGGCCCGGAGGACAAACCGTGCACCACCGAGGAGATGGGCGCCGCAGTCCGTGAAGCGTTCGACACCCTGGTGGCCGAGGAGGCAACTCCGTGACGATCCCCGCCACGCCCGGCAGGCCGGGCGGAGCAGCCGATGCCCCGCAGGACTACGACGACGCGGTCCGTGAGGCCGACTACCGCGGGGTGTTCGGCCCGGAGACCTCGTTTCTCGGGCTGCCGCGACGTGAACAGAGCCCCGCAGGCTACGTGGGCGCCGACGTCGTGATCCTCGGAGCGCCCTTCGACGGAACCACCTCCCACCGGCCGGGAACGCGCTTCGGCCCCCAGGCCATCCGCCGGACCGACTACTTGCCCCACGTTCCGTACCGGCCCCACCTGGGCCTCGGGATCGACCCGTTCACCGAACTCACCGTCGTCGACGCAGGGGACGTGCCCACCCCGCCGGGCGAGACCGAGCGCGCGCACCAGCTCCTCGAACGCGCGGTGGGAGAGGTCGTGGACGCGGGGGCCGTCCCCTTCACGCTGGGCGGCGACCACAGCATCGCCTGGCCGACGATGCGGGGGATCGCGAGCCGCCGCGGCGCCGGGACGTTCTCGGTGATCCACTTCGACGCCCATGCCGACATCGGGGACACCAGCGACTTCGGCTCCAAGTACGGACACGGCACCGTCATGCGACGGGTACTGGAGTCCGGCACCGTGCCGGGAGACCGATTCGTCCAGATCGGACTGCGCGGCTACTGGCCCGGACCGCGCACCCTCGCCTGGGCGGCCGACCTGGGAGTGCGGTCGGTCACCATGTACGAGCTGCGCTCCCGCGGCCTCGACGCCTGCCTGGACGAGGTCCTCGGACAGCTCGGGTGCGGTCCCGTGTACCTGACGATCGACATCGACGTCGTCGACCCGGGCATGGCCCCGGGGACCGGGACGCCCGAACCGGGCGGGCTGACCAGCCGCGAACTCCTCGACGCGGCACGGACCTGCGCCCAGCGCACCGACCTCGTCGGCGCGGAGATCGTCGAACTCTCGCCGCCCTACGACGGACCGGGGGAGATCACGGCCTTCCTTGCGAACCGGATCGTACTGGAGGTGCTGTCGGGGATGGCGTGGAGGCGCCGCGCCGGCTCGTCGGCCGAGGACGGAGGGATCCCGTCGTGATGCTCAGCGGCCTCGCCTACGGGGTGGGGGACTTCGTGGACACCGACGTGATGAGTCCGGGCCGCTTCGAACCCTACGAAGGACCGGAGCAGCTCGCCCGGATCGCCCTGGTCGACTACCCGGCCCACATCCCGTTCGTCGACCCGCGGACGGGCCGTTCGCCCTACACGGTGATCTTCGCCGGGACGGAATTCGGCTGTGGTTCGAGCCGGGAGACCGCACCACAGGCGCTCTACCACGCCGGAGCCCGCGTGGTGGTCGCCAAGTCCTTCGGCAACATCTTCTTCCGCAACTGCGTCAACATGGGCCTGCTGTTCCCCGTTGTCGGAGACCACGGCTTCGACGAGTCGGTCACCGGCGAACCGGTCAGCGTGGACCTCACCCGCCGGGTCGTCACCTGCGCGGACCGCCGAATGGAGTTCGCCGACCTCGGGGCCCTGCAGGGCATCGTCGACGCCGGCGGTCTCACCCCGTACACCCTCGACCGTGTCCGGTCGGGACAGCGAAGGCGTGAACGATGAGCGCGCCCCCGGACTCCCGCCGGCCCGTCTCGCTGCGCCCCGACGTCGTGGTCGAGCCACTGGTCGACCGCTGGTACGCGTGGTCGCACCTGCTCTCGCCCGCCACGGCGGCGCGCAACATCGCCCGTCGCCACTTGCCGATCATGACGTCCTACCTGGCGGCGCCGGCGGTCCACCAACGGTCGGCCCGGACCCCGGCCCTGGCCGGCGGTCCGTTCATGGAACTCGACGGGGACCGCTCGGCGGACGTCGAGGCCCTGGTCGAGGCCACCCGGCGACGAGCCGCACGGCTGCTCCAACTCGACGCCGCGGTCGACGCATTGCAGGACTTGCTCGCCGATGCCGACCCTGGTGCGCCGCTCGAGCAGCTCTACCCCCTTGTGCCGGAGCCGCTGAAAGGCTACGTGGAACTGGTCTACGACCTGCGGGACAACGCCTCGTTCCGGCTGATCGAGGGGCTGTTGTACCGCAGCGACTACGCGGCGCCCGACGGTCAGGCCCTCGCGCTGTCGCCCCTTCGCGCCGACCGCCGCCCCTTCGTCCTCTCCACCCCCCGTCTCGACACCGACGACCGGATCGTGCTGCCCGTGGCCTTCCACCACCCCGGCGTCGACGTCATGTTCTCGACGACGCGCTCACCGAGGCCGTTCGGCGAGATTGCGGATGCCCTGGAGCTCACACCCGACGCCGCGACACTGCTGGCGCCGTACTTCACCGCCGCCCCCGCAACGGCCACACCGAGGGAGTCCGTCCGGAAGAAGCCGGGCATCCGCTACCTCGGACACGCCTGTGTCCTGGTGGAGACCGACCAGGGCTCGGTCCTGGTGGATCCGCTGCTTCCACCGGCGTTTCCGGGCGCCGGCCCCCGCCTGGCCGACAGCGATCTGCCCGACCACATCGACCACGTCCTGATCACCCACGGACACCAGGACCACCTGGTGCTGGAGACGCTCCTGCGCCTGCGCACCCGGATCGGGACGGTCGTCGTGCCCCGGTCGGACTCGGGGTCGCTGCAGGATCCGTCGTTGCGGCTGGCACTGGAGGCAGCGGGATTTCCCCGGGTGATCGAGCTCGGGGAGCTCCAGGAGATCGAGACGCCCGTGGGCCGGATCACGGCCGTGCCCTTCTTCGGCGAGCACGGCGACCTCGCCATCTCGGCGAAGTCGGCGTGGCGGCTGGAGGCCGACGGGAAAGTCGTGCTCTTCGCCGCCGACACCTCCACGGTGGACCCCGAGGCGTATGCGCACGTGCGGCGGGCCATCGGCGAGGTCGATGTGCTCTTCCTCGGGATGGAATGCGAAGGAGCCCCGCTGACCTGGCTCTACGGGCCCCTGTTCACCTCCGCGCCCGACCGGGAGATCGCCGCGCGCCGACGTTTGAACGGCAACGACGACCTCGGTGCGGTGGCACTCGCCGAGGCAATGGGGTGCGGCCGGGCCTACGTGTACGCCATGGGACACGAGCCGTGGGTCTGGTACTTGACGACGACGACCTTCAGCGAGACTGCGGTACCGGTGCGGGCAGCCGAACGGTTTGTGGCGGCCTGCCGCACCCGGGGGATCGAGGCACGGCGCCTTCATGGTTCGTGCGACCTGCCGTGGTGACGGCGGTTCGGCTTCCCTTGTCGCCGCGGGAGAGACGGACCGTGCCCCCGTCGCACCGTCCCGGATCGCTGTCGAGCACGACCTGGGGAACGCACCCGCGGGCAGCCGCGGAAAGGAGAGGGCGGTGACTTCTCTGGAGCCGTCACTGGTAGCCGAGCGGCTCATCCGTGGCCGGCGCGCGGTCCGTGCCTACCGGCCCGACCCCGTACCGGACACGGTGCTCACCGCGATCTTCGACCTGGCAACCGCCGCCCCGTCGAACGGCAACACCCAGCCCTGGTCGGTCGACGTCGTCAGCGCCGGAGCCCGTGAACGGCTCGGCGAGGCACTGGTCCAGGCCGCCGAGGAGGGGAAGCTGACCCCTGATTTCCCGGTGCGTCCGTACGAGGGCGCGGCCGCGGAACGCTGTGCCGAGGCCGCGGCGGTCAAGTACGAGGCGCTGGGGGTCGCGCGGGGCGATCGCGCCGGACGGCGCCGGGCCTTCCTCGCGGGGCTGCGCTTCTACGGCGCGCCACATGTCGCGCTGCTCTCGGTCCCCATGGACGCGGACGAGCGCATGACGGCCGACCTCGGTATCTACGCCCAGACCCTCATGCTCGCCATGACGGCCCACGGTGTCGCCAGCTGCCCGCAGGGCGTGCTCGGACTCTATGCCGACGCAGTACGCTCCGTCCTCGGCCCGTCGACCGAAAAACTTCTGTTCGGTATCTCCTTCGGCTACCCCGCGCCGGGGGCCGTGGCTGCCATGCCGCACGTGCCCCGCGCGCCACTTGGCGAGACCACACGGTTCCACAGGTGAGCAGATGAGGCCGGAACGTTGCCGTGGCGGGCTGAGGGTTCCCCTCCGCGTCCGGCGGCGGCCTGGCCGGCCGCGGACGACTTCCAGCAGCCAGCGCCGCCGTCGAGGTCGGGAGCGGTTCTCTGGCTCCGGGGCCTGGCTCCGTGCCACCGTCACCAGCGCCCGCTCGTACTGCCGCGGTGCCTCCGCGGCGACGAGAGGGATCTGTTGTGGGCGCCGTGGCTGCTGCACGCGGGGCTGTTGCCGGACTTCGCCTCGGGCGGCCTGCTGCTGCCTGTCCTCGCCGCCACGATGCACGGCTTCGGGATCCTCAACGCCCTCCCCGAGGACAGTGGCCAACTCGGCCACGCCCACGGGGGCCGGATGCTCGGCGCCGTGATGCCGGTCTGGTACATCGGCTCGCTCGTCCTCGTCGCGGTCTGGGCCATCGCCGGATGGCACCACCACGGCACCGGCCTCGTCGTCACCGCCGGCGCGCTGCTGATCCTCAGCGTGATCATGTCGCTCCTGCTGCTCGTCCCGATCAACAACCGGAACAAGACATGGACCCCTGAGAACCGACCCGAGGACTGGAAGGAGCAGATAAACCGCTGGAACCGCTTCCACTACGTCCGCGTCGCCGTCATCATCGCCGCCTTCGCCCTGTTGATCGACGCCCTCACCTGACCCCGCGGGCCGACACCACGCTGGCGGCGCACAATCCCCACGCCCCCGGTGGCAGCGGGCCACCGAAATGCCGACATCCGGGAACGAGCCCCCCGAAGAGGCAGTACGCGGGACAGACCGCCAGGATGCGGCAACCCTGGGCACCCTGATCAACACCAAAGGGCTCAGCGAAATCATCATGCTCACTCTCGGCCGCGATGCCGGCCTCATCGACAACCAGCTCTTCACCGCACTGACGGCAACAGTCCTCGTCAATCCCCTGGTCCGGCACCTCCCTGGCGATCCCACCCGCCCAGAGCCCGATGCACCCATCCCCGCCCGGCATCGGGAAACACCGCACTCTGCCCTGGAGTTGAGTGACGACCACGGCGTCCAGGGTGTGTCCGACGAGTCGTAGCCGGGCAGTAGTTGCGTCATGGTTGAGCTGCCGAACGACATTCGCCTGAGGATCGAAGCACCGCACATCTGGTACGTCGGAACGACCAACCGGGACGGCTCGCCGCATGTGAGCCCGATGTGGGTGGGCCTCGACGGGGATCTGCTCCTGTTCAACACTGCAGTCGGCCGGGTCAAGGAACGCAATCTGCGCCGTGACCCACGGGTGTGCCTGTCCCATGCGGCCCCGGCCGATCCCTACGACCGGGTCCAGATCCGCGGCAGGGCCGTCGGATTCGTGGAGGGTCCGGAGGCGGACCGGAACATGGACATGCTCGCGCACACATACCTGGGCACCGAGCGGTTCGAGTGGCGCATCCCCGGCGAAGAGCGGGTCATCGTGCTGGTCGAGCCGTCACGGGTACGCCGAGTGGTCGGCGTCGAACCACTACCCGCGGGAGCACCCGGGGCAAGTGCCCCGCCGACCACGCCCTAGCCAGAGGGTGGCCGATGGGTCGGCACAGGCCCTTCGGCGCTCCCCAGCTACCGCTGGAAGGCGCCCCAGCACCAGACACCGCAGGAACCGCACCGACCCATCGGACACCCCACTAGGCGGCGATGCTATCCGCGAGCTGGCCGGCGACGCTTCGAGGCTCGCGACCGAGCAGTTCGGTCAGCAGAGAGCAGAGGGTCGACTCCGGCGAAGCGGCCTTCGCGGGCTGCCTGGAATATGGTGAGCGTCATCCGAGCCATCGGCTCCGGCACGCCGGCTGCGACCTTGTCCGCGACCCACTCCTCGTCGTCCATCACGATGCGCTTGACCTCACGGCCACTGACCTTGGACACCATGGCGGCGATGTCGCCGAATGTCACAGCCTGGCGTGCGCCTTGGCGACGTCACGGACGCTGACACCGATCCGCTCCGCAGGGACGCGCTTGAGGAGCTGCTCAACGGCGGCGCCGTTCAGCGTGCCAGTCGCACCAGTGACAACGATCACGATGATGCTCCCTTCGTGTCCGCTCTGCGTCGGGCGTGTGTGAAGGCGGCCGATTGCTCGGTACGGCGACTGAAGTGCAGTTCGCCCGTCCCGATGCGGAGCGAACAACCCTGCTGCCGGAAACGGCACCTGTAATTCATCTGCCGGACATTCTCACGTCTTCCCCTGCCGCCTCTTCTGGCGCACTCTGTCCGCGTCCGCGACCAACGGTCGGTCGTCCCTCGACTCCACGAGGTTCCCCACACCCATGCCTGAACTCAACCGACGCCGCTTCCTGCAGATCGCCGGTGCCACCGCCGGGTTCGCCGCGCTCTCCGGAAGCATCGAGCGGGCCGCAGCCATCCCGGCCAGCCGCCGCACCGGCACCCTCAAGGATGTCGAGCACATCGTGGTGCTGATGCAGGAGAACCGCTCCTTCGACCACTACTTCGGCACCCTGCGCGGCGTCCGGGGCTTCGGCGACCCGCGCCCCGTGACGCTTCCCAGCGGCAAGCCGGTCTGGTATCAGTCGGACGGCACCAAGGAGGTCCTGCCGTACCACCCGGACGCCAAGGACCTCGGCATGCAGTTCATCGAGGGTCTGGACCACGACTGGGCCGGTGGCCACCAGGCCTGGAACCACGGCAAGTACGACCGGTGGATACCCGCCAAGGGCACCGGCACCATGGCGTACCTGACCCGCGAGGACATCCCGTTCCACTACGCGCTCGCCGACGCCTTCACCGTCTGCGACGCCTACCACTGCTCCTTCATGGGTGCCACGGACCCCAACCGCTACTACATGTGGACGGGCCACGTCGGCAACGACGGCAAGGGCGGCGGCCCCGTCCTGGGCAACCAGGAGGCCGGGTACGACTGGACCACGTACCCCGAGCGCCTGGAGAAGGCCGGCGTCTCCTGGAAGATCTACCAGGACGCGGGCGACGGGCTCGACGCGCACGGCTCCTGGGGCTGGATCAACGATGCATACCGGGGCAACTACGGCGACAACTCCCTGCTCTACTTCAACAACTACCGCAACGCCAAGCCCGGCGACCCGCTCTACGACAAGGCCCGCACCGGCACCGACGCCAAGAACGGCCAGGGATTCTTCGACATCCTCAAGGCGGACGTGAAGTCCGGCAAGCTGCCGCAGATCTCCTGGATCGCCGCACCCGAGGCGTTCAGCGAGCACCCCAACTGGCCCGCCAACTACGGCGCCTGGTACGTCTCCCAGGTGCTGGACGCGCTCACCTCCGACCCGGAGGTGTGGAGCAGGACGGCCCTGTTCATCACCTACGACGAGAACGACGGCTACTTCGACCACGTCCTGCCGCCGTTCCCGCCCGCGAATGCAGACAGGGGCGCCTCCACCGTGGACGCCTCGCTGGACTGGTTCCGGGGCAACGCCCACTACGCCGAGGGCCCCTACGGGCTGGGGCAGCGGGTGCCCATGCTGGTCGTCTCGCCGTGGAGCACCGGCGGCTTCGTCTGTTCCGAGGTCTTCGACCACACCTCCGTCATCCGGTTCATGGAGCGCCGCTTCGGCGTGCACGAGTCCAACATCTCGCCCTGGCGCCGCGCCATCTGCGGTGATCTCACCTCGGCCTTCGACTTCCGGCTGCGGCGCACCGGGCACCCGGAGCTGCCGGACACCTCCGGCTACGTCCCCAGGGACCACGACCGGCACGGCAGTTACGTGCCCAAGCCGCCCGCCAGCCCGTCGCTGCCCAAGCAGGAGGCCGGCTCCCGGCCCACCCGGCCGCTGCCCTATGCTCCGCTGGTGGACGCCGCGGTGACCGCGGCGACCGGCCGCATCACCCTCACCTTCGCCGGCGGCGACGCCGCCGGGGCGTGCTTCACCGTCACCTCGGCCAACCGCACCGACGGCCCCTGGAGCTACACCGCCTCGGCGGGCAAGAAGATCTCCGACACCTGGAACACCGCCTACTCCCACGGGAGTTACGACCTGTCGGTCTTCGGCCCCAACGGCTTCCTGCGCACCTTCAAGGGCTCCGGGAAGGCGCAGGGGCCCGAGGTGACCGCACGCCACAAGAAGAAGGGGCTGGAGCTGACCCTCACCAACGCGGGCAGCACCACCTGCCGGCTGACGGTCACCAGTGCCTACGGCGGCAAGCACGAGACGTTCACGCTGCGTCCCGGAGGCCGCTCGGTGCACACCGTCGACCTGGGCCACAGCAAGCGGTGGTACGACCTGTCGGTGTCCTGCGACACCGACCCCGGCTTCCTGCGCCGCCTCGCCGGCCACGTGGAGAACGGCGAGCCGGGGGTGAGCGACCCGGGGATCATCACGCACTGACGTCCCGCACTGACGTCCCGCGAGGTCCGGTTGGCGCCCTCACCAGGCGTCGACCGGACCAGCGGACACGCACCGCGCCGACCGCGGAACGGGCTCAGGACAGCAACGCCGCCACCGTGGACATCGGTTCCCACTCGGGATCGCGCCCCGTCAGCCGGTCGGTCACCCGTGTCCATGCCTCCGCGTCGGTCCCGAGACGGGAACGGACGAGGTCCGAGAGGTCCGTCAACGCGGTGTGCGCCCCGGTCGGAGCGTCCGTGCGGTGAGCGGCGCTGCCGAGGTAGGCGAGCATCAGTGCCGCCGGGGCCGCCAGATGCAGCAGGTCGGCTCCGGACAGGATGTCCGAGTCGAGCAGGCCGTCGAGCTGTGTGACGGTCGCGCAGTGGTACAGGCCGCCCAGGCCGTGACGAGCCCGCGCCCGGGTCGGTTCCGCGCCCTCGGCCAGGCCGTTCGGCCCCGGCTCCCGTATCAACGCTGCGTACCGCAAGCGGAGTTCCGCTGGGGTGTCCGGCAGATTGACCAGCCGGTCCCAGTACGGCAGCGGCTCCTCCTCGTGCGCGGCTTCCAGCGCCCGCCAGTCGGCGCCGACCGGCAGCGCTGCCACGGCACTCGTCGTCTGCCAGTGGTCCCGGGACCGGCGCAGCTTCTTGACGAGCTTGGCCGGGGCCAGTTCGCGGTCGAGCCGGGTGCGGATCACGGCGGCCGGGTCGTCGGCGGCCAGCGCCTTGACGCACAGTTTGGCGGCGGCCTGGCCGAGCAGGCCGCGGCCGACGAGCCCCGCCAGCCGTCCCGCTCCGCCGTGCTCGAACAGGTGCAGGCAGCCGAGGAGTTGGTCGACGAGGCCCAGATCGGTGCCCTGGCGGACGAATATCTCCTCGATCAGATCCGGTTCGGCCGAGCCCAGCCAGAGCCGGCCTCCGAGGGGCCGTGCGGCCGGATCGGCCCGCAACTCGGCCAGCACCTGTGCCGCGACCGGGTCGGCCCCCGTCCCGGAACGTCGGGAGCGGGCCACGATGCGGCGGGTGATGTGCGGCGCGCCGGCGTGCCGCAGCAGGGCCAGGTCCGTCCCCGGATCGTCGAGATCGGCGAGCCGCTCCACCAGGCCCTTCTCCAGCCACCGGGACTGGGACGCGAGGATTCGCAGTGCGTGGGGGTCCCGGTCCGCGAGCAGCCGGTCGAGGACGCGGCGCGGGGTGTGGTCGTGGCGCAACAGGTAGGCGGCGAGCAGCCAGGGGCCGTCGGGGCCGAGCCGGGGCAGGACCGCGTCGAGGACCTCGGCGTCGGCCAGGCACAGCAGGGTGCCCATCGGCCAGGCCCACAGGTGGTTGCCGCGCTCCAGCAGCGCGATCGCCTCGTCGGGGGTGCGTGGGCGGGGCGTGTGCATGGCCGATGCCGGTTCCTCCAGCGGCCGGTACCCGGCGGTGTCCGCCTCCTCGGACAGCAGGTCCGTCCAACTGGGCCCGCCCGGGCTGCTGTTGGACGCGCCCTCGCCGGCTGCTGCCCGGGCCCTCTCGGCCAACCGGAGCCAGGCGTCGGGGTCGGTGCCGAGCTCGGTGCGCAGCCGGCGGGCGAGCGCGGTCCGCCACGCGCCGGGGAATGCGAGCCGGCGCCAGTCGTGGGGGAGGAGGAGCATGTGGCGGGCCGGCAGGAAGGTGAGCAGTTCGTCTGCGGGCAGGATGCCCTGGGTGTAGGCGTGTTCGGTGAGGGTGGCGCTGGAACCCCAGGTCTGCGGAGGTTCGGCCCGCACTTCCGCGAGAGAGGGCGCGGTGTGCCAGGAGCCTTCGACGCCCTGGGACGCGCAGGCCCGGACGAGCCACTGCGGGGTGGCGAGGCCGGGAGCCTCGGATCGGCTGTGGTGGGCGAGGAACGTCAGGACGCCGGGGGCGGCAGGAAGCGGGGCGTCGGCGGGCGCGAAGGAACGGAGGAGGTCGAGGGCGGCGAGGGCGGCCCGTTCGTGGGCGTTGCGCGGAGTACGGGGCGGTGCGGTCTGCTCCGGGAGCCCCGCTGCGGCGGGGGCGGCGGTCTCCGGGCCGTCGGGCACCGGGGCGGTCCTGCCTGCTTCGAGGAGCAGTTCCCGCAGGTTCCCCCGGTGGGCCGGCAGCGCGTGATCGAGCGCGGCCCAGGCCTCCGGGCGGTCGCCGAGATGGGCGTCGGTCAGCGACTGCAGCTCGGCCACGGCGGTGGTGCCGGTGAGCAGGCCCTGCTCGGCGACCACGGCGAGCGCGGTCAGGGCATGGGCGGCCGGCCGGGCCGTGCGGATCAGCTCGACCGGATCGAGCAGTCCGGCCCCGACCATGCCGTCCGCCCACCACGCGGCGGCGTCGTCGAGCGCCTCTTCGGCCAGGCGCTGCCGGGGCGGAGTGATGTTCCCGGCCCGTCGACCGCCCACGCGCCAGGGCTCGTTGAGGACGCTCAGCCTGAACGCCAGGCGCTGGGCGTCGCTCGCCTCCTCGTGACGGGCCAGTTCCGCGCAGGCCGCGGGCATGAACGGGCTCTCCGCGTGGGCCTCGGACAGTGCCTGCAGATCGTGGACGTACGGCTCGGACAGCAGGTCGCGCAGGCTGCTGGTGCCCCGGGTGACGGCCAGGAGGCCCGGCAGCCGTGCGGGGTCCTCGTAGGGTTCGCACCGTTTGCCCAGCCGGCGCAGCGCGTCGCCCGACCCGTCCTCCCCGGCCAGGGCGTCGGTGACGGCGGCGATCACGGGCAGGTTCAGATGCCGGGTGACGGCGGGATCGTCGAGCAGGCCGCGCACCGCCGCGGGTCCGGTGCGCTCCCAGACCCGGACCAGTGCGTACTGCTGGGCCACGCCCCGTACGCCGATGCTCAACGCCCTGGTCACGAGCTGCGGATCACCCGAGCCGAGCAGCGGCGCGAGCCAGGTGCGCGGTACCTCGCTGCTCGGGGCGGTCAGCTCGGCGCGCAGCGCCGCGTCCATCGGCACCGCGTCGAGCCCGTGCGCAAGGGTACGGCGCAGGGACGGCGTGGCGCGCGGGTTGCGGTAGACGGCGGCCCCGACCCGGGCGTCCGCGGACGTCAACAGCCGGGCCAGCACTCGCGGGTCGATTCTCGGGTGGCGGGCGAGGGCGGTGCGGGTGCGGGAGTCGCCGTGGTCGGTGACGGCGGTGACCAGAGCCGGGCCGGGCAGCGCTCCGCCCGCCAGCAGTCCTTCCACCGTCCGGTCGGGCAGCGCGGCCAGAGCGGCGGCCGCGTGCTCGGGCCGGGCCTGTTCCAGCAGGAGGGCGAGCGTGTCGTGCGCGCTCCCGGGCGCGGGCGAGCGGACCTCGCCCGGAGCCAGGGGCGGCGCCGGAGGCGGCGCGGCGGCGAGCAGCGCGGGCACGGTGCCGCGATGGCCGGCGAGGGCGTCGTGCACGCCGAGCCACCGCTCGGCGCGGTCGCCGAGATGCTGCTCCACGAGCTCGCGGAGGCGTCGTGCCGTCTGCTCGTCGACTCCGCCCGCTGCGGCGATGCGCGCCGCAGCGGTGCGCGCCGGGCGGGCGGCCTCCAGCGCCCGGAGCGCGTCGTCCCCCACGGCCCGGGGCTCCTCCGTCTGCGACGCGGCCAGGATGGTGCGCACCACGTGGGTGGCCGAACTGTTTTGCGATCCGCTCATGCCCGCCATGCTAGGGAGGGGGTCTGACAACCCGTTCAGCCCGTTCAGCCCGTTCAGCCCTTTCGTCGTGGCGGCTTCCCCGGCACGCCAGGCCTTTTCGAGGAGGGCTCCAGTTCCCGGGTGAAGTATCGGTCGGCACCGCCTCCGCTCCGAGGAGTGACATGGAGGAGTGACATGACCGACAAGCCCAGAGGCCCGGCCGCTCCGGCCGGCCACCGGAGTCCACTCGTGAGGTCCCTCCTGTGCACCGTCGCCCGGGGCATGGCGTGGATGGGCTTCTTCTATTTCGCACCGATCGGCTTTGCGTACGCGACTGCTGCCGACGCCGCCGACGCCGCCGCCGACGCCCCCGAGGAACAGCAGGTACTGCTGACCGGCCCGGCGCCGGGACACCCTGAGCGGCTGGAGGCGCAGGTGCGGCTCACGCCGCAGGAACAGGAGCTGTGGAGGCAGATCAGTTCGCTCAACTGACCGTCGTTGAGCGGTTCTCAAGTCGCTGCGGCTACGGTCCCTCGCGTATCCAAGGCCCAGCCGCCCGGAGGGAGCAACAGATGCGAGACGGCATCGATGCGTCGGTCACTGCGGAGCCACTGCTGCAGATGGCGGCGGACTTCTACCGGTGGCGCACCGTCCTCTTTGCGATCGAGCTCGACCTGTTCACCGTGCTCGGTGCCGAACCGGCGACGGAACCCGCCGTGCGGCAGCGGTTCGGCCTGGACGAACGGGGGACTCGCCACTTCCTCGACGCGCTGGTGTCCTCGGGCCTGCTCGACCGTACCGACGGCCGGTACGCCCCGACGCCCCTGGCGGCCCGCTTCCTGGACAGCCGTACGGCGTCCCACCTCGGCAGGTTCCTCGGCCAGGCGGACGCCCGGTGGGCCCGGATCGGCGAGGGGCTGCGCTCGGGAGCCCCGCAGAACGGGGCCCGGGCCACGTCCGGCCTGTTCACCGGCCAGCACCGCGACCAGGCGGCCTGGCGTGCCTACTACGGCGGCATGGACGCGCTCAACGGGCCCAGCGGGGCGGCGCTCGCGCAGGTCTTCGACTGGAGTTCCGTCAAGCGCGTCACCGACGTCGGCGGTGCCCGGGGCAACGTGTGCGCCGAACTGGTCCGCGCGCACCCGCACTTGCAGGCCACCGTGTTCGACCTGCCGCCGGTGCAGGCGGTCTTCGACGAGCACATGGTGGAGCTGGGGCTGGAGGGCCGGGTGGGTTTCCGGGCCGGGGACTTCTTCACCGACCCGCTGCCTGCGTCCGATGCCGTCGTGTTCGGCCACGTCCTCCACGACTGGGGCGTGGAGGAACGCAGGATCCTGGCGCGCAAGGCGTTCCAGGCCCTGGAGCCCGGCGGCGTCGCGCTGGTGTACGACACGATGATCGACGCGGAGCTGCGGTCCCGCCCCAACTCCCTGTTGATCAGCCTGAACATGATGCTGTGCACCCCCGGAGGCAGCGAGTACACCCCGGCCGAGGGTGGCACGTGGTTCACCGAGGCCGGCTTCGACACCGTCGAGTCGGTGCCGCTCGTCAATGACGATGTCCTGCTGATCGCGCGCCGCTCGCCCGCCTGATCCGCGGCTGCCCGACACCTGGAGCGAGAGGGCCCGGCGCAGGCGCCGGGCCCTCCGGTGTGCCGTGCGCAGACTGCCGGTAACTCTGCGCTGTCAAAACGGAGTTGTGTTACTGAAGTGACCTCAGTGTGGCGTGATGCTGTTATGGTGTGGACGCCGAAAGACAGGTGACTGTCTGTCAGCTATTTGCGCAGTCGGCCTGTATCGGCTTTCAGGGTCAGAACGCACGCGCACGGGGGAAGCATGTTGGCGCCACAGATGAAGAAGACCTTTGTGTGCCTGGCTGCCGCGACGGCGGCACTCGGCTGCTCCGTATCGGCCTACGCCGACACCCAGAGCAAGCGGGTCAAGGGCATCGAGTACTACGTGGACTGCTCGGAGGGAAGCGACAGCGCACCGGGCACGTCGCCGAACACCGCCTGGAAGACGCTCGACCGGCTCGACAAGACCACTTTCAAGCCGGGCGACACGATCAACTTCCGCAAGGGAAGCACCTGTTCCGGCACGCTGGCGCCCAGCGGATCGGGCACCGACACCGCACCGGTCGTCGTACGGTCCTACGGCTCCGGCACGGAGCGTCCGAAGATCGTCGGCAATGGTGCGCGCGCCGCGATCCACCTGCGCAACGTACAGGGATGGGAGATCCACGACCTCGACGTGTCCGACCCCGGCGGGGACGCCGGGGCGACCCGCACCGGAATCTACGTCGAGCTCAGCGACTTCGGCACCGGCCGGCACTATGTGATCGACAACGTCGTGGTGCACGACGTGAACGGCTGCGACTGCACGGCACCGGGCGAACCCAGCGGCGGCATCGTCTTCAACGCCACGGGCTCCGCGACGCCGTCGGGCTTCGACGGCATCAAGGTCAGCAACAACAAGGTGAACCACGTCGAAGGCATCGGCATCGGCACCTCGTCGATGTGGGCGCGGCGGCCCGTCTATCCGGGCGGCCCCGGCACCTCGTTCGTGCCGATGACCGGGGTGGTGGTCGAGAACAACGAGCTGACCGACCTGGGCGGCGACGGGATCACCATGCAGAACGGCTCGCACGCCCTGCTGCAGAAGAACGTGGTCAAGGGCTTCGGGCTGCGGGCCACGACGGACCATGCCGGTGTGTGGGCATGGAACTCCGACTACACGGTCGTGCAGTTCAACGACGTGTCCGGCGGGGACGCGGGCTCGCACGGCGCCTTCGCATTCGACATCGACGGAGGCAACAAGGACAGCCTCTACCAGTACAACTTCAGCCACGACAACAGCGGCATGATGCTGGTCTGCGCGGTGCCGGGCCTCGTGTCCGACGGGCAGACGGTCCGCTACAACATCAGCCAGAACGACCGGGCGGTGTCCTCGGGCGTGATGGTCGTCGCCTG
Organism: Streptoverticillium reticulum; assembly: GCF_047456005.1. NCBI lineage: Bacteria > Bacillati > Actinomycetota > Actinomycetes > Kitasatosporales > Streptomycetaceae > Streptomyces > Streptoverticillium reticulum. The sequence goes on from NZ_CP179755.1 coordinate 7,517,612, forward strand.
CACCCCGCAGACGAACACCCGCATCTACAACAACGTCGTCTATGCGCCGGGGGCCACCACACTCGTCAACAACATGGGCGAGTTCGGCGCGACGTTCAGCGACAACATCTTCGTCGGGAAGAACGCGGCCATCAACGACACCCACAGCACCTTTACGCACAACGCCTACACCGGGGTCAGCACCGTGCCCTCCGGTGACAAGGGCGCCGTCACGGGCGACCCCGGGCTCCTCTCGCCCGGCACCGCGACGAGCCTCGGCACCGCGGACGGCTACCGTCTGGGCACGGACTCGCAGGCGCTCAAGCGCGGGGCGGTCGTCGCGGGCAACGGCGGCCGCGACTACTTCGGCCACCCCGTGTCCCCGACCTGCCCCCCGAACATCGGGGTGTACCAGGGGCCCGGCATCGGCTGACGGCGGACCGTGACCGAGGGGAGGCGGCCGGTGCGGCGGCCTCCCCGCTCCCGTGTGCCCGCGCTCCGTCCAGCATGTCTGGACATCGGCACCAGCCCGGCCGTCCATCCTTGCCTCACCTGGCACATCGCCGAACGCGGGAGGGCTCGGATGGACTCGGACGGCTTCAACGGCGTCGTCGAACGGCTGCTGTCGGCCGCGGACGGGACCGAGGACGAGACGGCCGCCGTACTCGGCGACCTCGACGGTGACGTGGTCGCCCGCGCCGTACTCGGCGAAATCGCCGCACGGGCCGCCCTGTTCGAGGGCGCCACCGCACCGGTCACCGTCCAGTTCGACGTCGGCACGCCCGACGGCCGGCTGGACTACCTGGTCACCGTGGGCGACGGCCCGGCGAGGTGCGAGCGCGGCCGGCTGCGGGAACCTTGGGTCCTGGTGCGCCAGGACCTGACCGATCTGCTGCGCTCGGTGTACGGACCGGCCGGCGCCGTGCAGGGCGGCACCCTGGAGGTGACCGTACGGGACGAGGACCCGCCGGGCAGCACGGGCGAATTCGGGTACGAGGACAGGCACCAGGCCGTGCGGGCCGCCCACCAGCTGACCAAGGCGTGCTCGGCCCGGCCGGTGGACCTGGACCTGCTCGCGGTCCGCTTCCGCTCCGACAAGTGGGGCGGCCACTGGTACACGCCGCACTACGAACGGCACTTCGGTGCCCGCCGGGACCAGCGGGTGAAACTCCTGGAGATCGGCGTCGGCGGCTATCACGCCCCGGACGTCGGCGGGGCCTCGCTGCTGATGTGGAAGCACTACTTCCGGCGCGGCCTGGTCTACGGACTGGACGTGTTCGACAAGTCGGCGCTGGACGAGCCGCGCAAACTGACCGTCCGCGGGGACCAGTCGGACCCGGAGTTCCTGAACGCACTGGCGAAGCGCATCGGCCCGCTGGACATCGTGATCGACGACGGGAGCCACCGCAGTTCCGATGTGATCACTTCGTTCCGCACCCTGTTCCCGCACCTGCGCCCCGGCGGCCTCTACGTGATCGAGGACCTCCAGACGTCGTACTGGCCGGGCTGGAACGGCGGCCGCACCCACCCCGACGACGCGGGGACGTCGGTCGGCCACCTGAAGACCGTCGTCGACGGACTGCACCACATGGAACGGCCCGGCGAACCGAGCGCGACGGACCGGACGGTCACCGCGATCCATCTCTACCCGGGCGTGGCCTTCGTGGAGAAGGGCATCAACAGCGACCGGCCGGCACCGGCCTGGATCCGGCGGGACGTCGACCCGGCGGTGTGGATGGCCGACCCGTCCGCTCTGAGCACGGAGGAGAAGTGACATGAACCGGAACGGCGCCGAACTGTACCTGGACCTGATGAAGAAGGTGCTGACCAACCTCATCTACGAGGACCCGCCCGTCATGGTCTACTCCTACGACGAGTACAGCGAGCACGAGTTCACGTCCAACCCCCGCCACGACGGCAGGGACTGGCCCTCGCTGGCGCACACCATGGTGGGGCTGCGGCGGCTGGACAACCTCCAGCGGTGCGTGCAGGGCGTGCTCGACGACGGTGTGCCCGGCGACCTCATCGAGACGGGCGTGTGGCGGGGCGGCGCGTCGATCTTCATGCGCTCGGTCCTCAAGGCCCGTCTGGTGACCGACCGCACGGTCTGGGTCGCCGACTCCTTCCGGGGCATGCCGGAAGTGGGCCCGGCCGGCCACCCCGCCGACCGCTCGCTGAAGCTGCACGAGGCCAACGACGTGCTCGCCGTGCCGCTCGAGACGGTGCGCGACAACTTCCGCCGCTACGACCTGCTCGACGACCAGGTCGCCTTCCTGCCCGGCTGGTTCAAGGACACCCTGCCGACCGCGCCGATCGAGCGGCTCGCCGTGATCCGCCTCGACGGCGACCTGTACGAGTCCACCACGGACGCCCTGGTGCACCTGTACCCGAAGCTCTCCCCGGGCGGGTTCGTCATCGTCGACGACTATGTGATCCCCGCCTGCCGGGAAGCGGTGCACAACTACCGCGAGGAGCACGGCATCCGCGAACCGATCGAGGACATCGACGGCACGGGGGCGTTCTGGCGGCGCACCGGGGTGTGACGGCCGTCCGGGGTCCGCACGCGGGCCGTGCGGACCCCGGACCGGGCGGGTGAGTGATGGAGTCGATGTCAAGCGTCGGTCGGTAAGTCGGTAAGGAGGGGTTCCGTGGCCCGTTTCCTGCTCAGCACGTTGCCTGCGGCGGGCTGTGTGGCGCACGCCCAGGTGCTCGCTGCCGCTCTCGTCTCCCGGGGCCACGAGGTGGTGTGGCACACGGGCGGCGAGCGCGCCGAGCTGGTCGCCTCGGTGGGGGCCCGGTTCGAGCCGTTCCGGGAGGCCGCCTCGTACGAGGACCTCCCGCCCGTCGCCGACGCCGGCGAGCGGGGGTTCACGGCGGTGAACACGATGATGCGCCGCCTGGTCGTCGACCGGGCGGCCGGCCAGCTCGCCGACTACCGCAGGATCCTCGCGCGGTTCCCGGCCGATGTGGTGATCTCGGACGGCCACTGTCTCGGCGCCCGGCTGCTGCACGAACTGGGCGGGCCGCCGTGGGCCGTGCTCAACGAGAGCGCGCTCGTCGGGGCCTGCCCCGACGATCCGCCCTTCGCCACCGGCAGGGTGCCGACCCGCGTGGCGGAACGGATGCGCAACCGCGCCGTCAACTGGACCATGCGCCGCGTCATGCTGCACCCGCTGTCGAAGGCGTACCGGGAACTCCGGCGCGGCGTCGGGCTGTCGGAGGGCGGCGGCACCGCGTTCGACGCGCTGCGCTCCCCGTTCCTGCACCTCCAGCCGACCAGCCCGGCGTTCGAGTACCCCAGACGGCACCTGCCCCCGCAGATCCACTTGATCGGACCCATGGTCCCTCCGCAGCCACCGGGCTTCCGGCCGCCGGCATGGTGGCACGAACTCCGCCAGGCGCCCTCGGTCGTGCACGTCACCCAGGGCACCACCGCGACCCGCACCTCCGACCTCGTCGGCCCGGCCATCGAGGCCCTGGCCGGTCACGACGGCCTCGTCGTGGTGACGGTCGCGGGGGCCGAACCGCCGCCCGGCCTGCCGGACAACGTCCGCTTCTCGCGCTACATCCCCTACCAGGCGCTGCTGCCCCATGTCGACGTGATGGTCACCAACGCCGGATACAGCGGGGTGCACCTGGCGTTGGCCAACGGAGTCCCGATGGTCGCGGCCGGTACCCAGGGCGACCACCGGGAGATCTGTGCCCGCATCGAGTGGAGCGGCGTGGGCGTCTGGCTCAGGCAGTCGCGCCCCGACCGGATCGCGGCCGCCGTCGCGCGGGTGCTGGACGACCCCGCCTACCGGAACAACGCCCGGCGCATCCAACGGGACTTCGCCCGCCAGGACGCCGGCCGCAATGCCGCAGCACTGCTGGAGCGACTGGCGGCGACGGGGAAGCCGGTCCTCGGGTGCCGCGTACGGAGTCATCATGATTGAGCTGACCAGCAGCGGCATCCGGCTCGCCGAGCCCTCGGCGGCGGCCGCCGGACCGGCCGCCGGGGCCGCGGACCAGGACCTGCGCGCATGGTTGCGGGAGCGCAGGGCAGCCGACCGTTCCGTGGTGCGCCGGATCCCGTTCGCCGAGCTGCGCTCGTGGAGCTTCGAGCCGGGCACCGGAGCCCTCCGGCACGACAGCGGACGGTTCTTCAGCGTCGAGGGGCTGTGCGTGCACGAGGCGTTCCGGCCGCACCGGGCATGGGCGCAGCCCATCATCGACCAGCCCGAGGTCGGGATCCTCGGCATCCTGGTCAAGGACTTCGGCGGGACGCTGCACTGCCTGATGCAGGCCAAGATGGAGCCCGGGAACCCCGGTCTGGTGCAGCTGTCGCCGACCGTGCAGGCGACGCTGAGCAACTACAGCCGCGTGCACCGCGGCGCGGCCGTGCCGTATCTGCAGTACTTCACCGGCCCGGACCGCGGCCGGGTCGTCGTCGACGTGGAACAGCCCGAGCACGGGGCCTGGTTCCTCGGCAAGAAGAACCGCAACATGGTCGTCGAGGCGGCCGGCCCCGTTCCCGAGCACGAGGACTTCCGCTGGGTACGGATCGAGCAGCTGGCCGGGCTGCTGCGCGAGGACAACGCGGTCAACATGGATGCGCGGACGGTGCTGTCCTGCCTGCCCGTCACCACGTCCGGCGCCCGCGGTGACGGCTTCCGCGCCGGGCTGCTGCGGTCGTTCGCCGACCGGGGGGACGTGCACGGCGCCGCCGGGCCGGCGGCCTGGATCGCCGCGATCCGGCGACGGCGGCCGGTCAGGCCGCACCGCGTCCCCCTGGCAGGGCTGTCCGGCTGGTACGCGACCGACTCGGAGATCGCCCGCGAGGACCGGCGGTTCTTCACGGTCATCGCCGTGGACGTGCAGGCCGACCGCCGCGAGACCGCCTGCTGGACGCAGCCGTTGTTCGCCACCACCGGGCTCGGGCTCGCGGCCTTCCTCGTGCGCCGGTTCCGCGGCGTGCCGCATGTGCTCGCGCACGCGAGGGCCGAGGCGGGCATCGCCGGCGGGGTCGCCATCGGTCCCACCGTGCAGTGCGTGCCGGCGAACCACGACGTGCCGCCGCGCTATGTCGACGCGGTGCTCGGCGCCGATCCGTCCGCGGTGCGGTACTGCGCCGTGCACTCCGAGGAGGGCGGCCGCTTCCACCGGTCGGAGACCCGGTACGTCGTGGTGGAGGCCGGCCCGGAGGTGCCGGACGAACAGCCGCCGGACTTCCGGTGGGTCACCCTCGGCGAGCTCTCGGAGCTGCTCCTGCGCACCGACTACGTGAACGTGCAGGCGCGGACCCTGATCGCCTGTCTGAAGCTCTTCTCCTGACACGGCGTCCGGCACACCGTGCCGGGCGGGAACGCCCGCGCCGCGCGCGGGCGTTCCCGCCCGGCCGTTTCATCGACCTCCGGCTGTGTGGATCACTTCGCCGTTGATGTTCCCGTTCGCCTCCGACCCGAGGAAGAGGATCAGCCGGGCCACGTCGTCGGGGTTGCTCAGCCGGCCGCTCGGCGTCTTCTCGATCTCCTTCTCGACCAGTTCCCGGGTGGCCGGATCCTTCATGATCGTGGCCATGTGCTCGGTCAGCGTCGCCCCCGGGGCCACCACGTTGGCGAGCACGCCGTTGCGGCTCCACATGAGCCCCCTGGCGAAACCGTGCAGGGCGGTCTTGGAGCTGCTGTAGATCTCCGAGCCCGCCATGCCGTAGTCCGCGGTGATCGAGGACAGCAGTACGATCCGGCCCCACCCGCGTTCCCGCATGCCCTTGACCACGAGCTGCGCCGTCAGCATGTGGCCCTCGGTATTGGCGCGGAACCGGGTCATCCACTTGTCTGCCGGCAGATCCTCGAACAGCCCGTTCTCGTCCGAAGCGCCCCAGGTGAACCACAGCGCATTGGCCACGAGCACGTCGACGCCGCCGAATTGCTCCTCCACGGCCCGCAGCGCCGCCTCTATGGACGCGGGGTCGCGCAGCTCGTACGGCACGGCCATGGCGCGGTCCGGGCCGCCGAGCTCCTCGACCGCCTTGCCGGCCTCGTCGGCCGACGAGTTGTAGGTGATCGCGACACGGGCGCCCTCCTGGGCGAAGAGGCGGGCGGCCGCCCTGCCGATGCCGCGCGTACCACCCGTGATGACGACCCGCTTGTCCTTCAGTCCCAGATCCACCAACAGCTCCTTCGAAGTGATGAACGGCGTTGCGGAATCCGCATAGTAGCCGGAGCACTAGTCGTACGAGCACTATACAACTCGCCTCTCCTGTCGGGCCGATCAATATCGCGGAGGTCGAAGTGCCCACCGAATTCAGTGGAGTTGGAAAGCATTTCGAGTCCGCTTCCAGGAGGATCTGGGACCTTCGGCCGGAGAGTCCCCCCTCTCCTCCAGGAGGCCGACGGTGCATCGGAATCTGATCGTCGCAAAGCTGAAGACGGACGATCCCAGCGGCATCGCGGATGTCTTCGGACGGTCCGACGAGACCGAACTGCCGCACATGATCGGCGTATCGCGGCGCACCCTGTTCACCTTTCACGACCTGTACTTCCATCTCGTCGAGGCCGACGAGGACGTCAGCCCCCGGCTCTACCGGGCCCGCAGTCATCCGCTGTACGCCGACATCAACCAGCAGCTCACCGCGTTCGTCTCGCCCTACGACCCGGGCTGGCGGGAGCCCAAGGACGCGATGGCCTCCCCGTTCTACGTGTGGACCGCACAGGACGGACGGCAGCTGTGAGCGCCCCGCTGCGGGTCAACGCGGACGAGGTGGTCCCCAACCGGCGGCGTGGCGGCGACATCCGGGTCACGCTCAGCCCGCGGAACGTGGGCGCCTCCTCCGGCTTCGGAGGTGTACTCCGGCTGGCCGCGGGCGAGTTCGTCACGGAGCACTACCACCCGTACTCCGAGGAATTCCTGCACGTGGTCTCCGGAGAACTGGTCATGACGCTGGACGGCGAGCCCGTACGGCTGGTCGCCGGCGACTCGCTGCTCGTGCCGACCGGGGTCCGGCACCGCCTGTCCAACGCGGGCGGGCAGGAGGCGCACGTCGTCTTCCACCTCTCGCCGCTGGCGCCGCGGCCCGAACTCGGCCACGTCGACACGGAGCAGGTCTCCGAGCCGTCGCAGCCCGCCCCGGACGTGGGGCACGCCCGGTGACGCGCAAAGCGGTCATCACCGGCATCGGCGTGGTCGCCCCCGGCGGGGTCGGCAGAGAGGCCTTCTGGGACCTCCTCTCGGCGGGCCGCACGGCCACCAGGGCCATCTCGCTGTTCGACGCGTCCGGCTTCCGTTCCCGGATCGCCGCCGAGGTGGACTTCGACCCCAGGGCCGCCGGGCTCTCCTACCAGGAGATCCGCCGGATGGACCGGGCCGCGCAGTTCGCGGTGGTCGCCGTGGACGAGGCCGTGGCGGACAGCGGCATCGAGCCGGGCGCCCTGGACCCGGAACGCATCGGCGTCAGCCTCGGCAGCGCCGTCGGCTGCACGACGAGCCTGGAGCAGGAGTACCGGGTGCTCTCCGACGACGGGCGGCGCTGGCTGGTCGACCACGCCTACGGAGTGCCGCACCTGTACGGGCACATGGTGCCCAGCACGCTCGCCGTCGAGGTCGCCTGGCGGGTCGCCGCGCAGGGGCCGGTGGCGCTGGTCTCCACCGGCTGCACCTCCGGGCTGGACGCCGTCGGCCGTGCGATGCAGCTGATCGCCGACAACAGTGCGGACGTCGTGCTGGCCGGGGCGACCGACGCACCGCTCTCGCCGATCACCTCCGCCTGCTTCGACGCGATCAAGGCCACGTCGGCGAACAACGACGATCCGGAGCACGCCTCCCGGCCCTTCGACGCCGAACGCGACGGCTTCGTGCTGGGGGAGGGGTGCGCGGTGATGGTGGTCGAGGAGGCGGAGGCCGCCCGGGCGCGTGGCGCACGGATCTACGCGGAGCTGGCCGGGTCCGCCAGCTTCAGCAACGCCTTCCACATGACGGGACTCCGGCCCGACGGCCGGGAGATGGCCAGGGCCATCACCGTGGCCCTCGACCGGGCCCGGCTCGACCCGTCCGAGGTGGACTACGTCAACGCGCACGGCTCCGGCACCCAGCAGAACGACAGGCACGAGACGGCGGCCTTCAAGCGCAGCCTCGGCGAGCGGGCCTACCGCGTCCCGGTCAGCTCCATCAAATCGATGATCGGCCACTCGCTGGGCGCCATCGGTTCGCTGGAGGTCGCCGCCTGCGCCCTGGCGCTCGACCGGCAGGTGGTACCGCCCACGGCCAACCTGCACCACCCCGAGCCCGCATGCGATCTGGACTACGTGCCGCTCGTGGCCCGCGAACACCCGATGGACACGGTGCTCAGCGTCGGGAGCGGATTCGGCGGTTTCCAGACCGCGATGGTGCTCACCCGCGGGAACCGGTGAGCGGTCCGGGCCCGTGCCCGCAGCGAGGAAGGTCTTCAGATGAACGCATCGCCTCCCGGAGCCGTCGTGACCGGGATCGGCATCGTCGCCCCGACGGGCATCGGGGCGGAGGCGCACTGGCGGTCGGTCCTGCTCGGCAAGTCCGGCATCACCCGCATCACCCGGTTCGACCCGGACGGCTACCCGGTGCGGCTGGCCGGCGAGGTGCCCGGGTTCGAGGCGGCCGAGCAGGTGCCCAACCGCCTGGTCAAGCAGACCGACAGGTGGACCCACCTGGGGCTGGCCGCCGCCGCGGCCGCCCTCGACGACGCCGGTGTGGACCCCGCCGCCGTCCCCGAGTTCGAGATGGCGGTGGTGACGGCCAGCTCGTCCGGCGGCACGGAGTTCGGCCAGCACGAGATGACCCGGCTGTACACCCGGGGGCCGTCCTGGGTCGGCGCCTACCAGTCCATCGCCTGGTTCTACGCGGCCTCCACGGGCCAGATCTCCATCCGGCACGGTATGCGCGGGCCCTGCGGCGTGCTGTGCTGCGAACAGGCGGGCGGACTGGACGTGATCGCGCAGGCGCGCACCCTGGTCCGCGGCGACGTGCGGCTGGCCGTCACCGGCGGCACCGACGCCCCGCTGTGTCCGTACGGCCTGACCGCTCAGCTGGCCACCGGGCAGCTGTCCACGGTGGACGACGCGGCCCGCGCCTACCTCCCCTTCGACGAGGCGGCCTGCGGCTACCTGCCCGGCGAGGGCGGCGCCGTCCTCGTCGTCGAGTCCGCGGCCGCAGCCGCGGAGCGCGGCGCCGGCGAGGGGTACGGCACGATCCTCGGCCACGCGGCCGGATTCGACCCGCCGCCGGGCTCGGAACGCGAGCCCGCGCTCCGCAGGACCGTCGAACGGGCGCTGGCCGACGCGGACCTCGGGCCGTCGGACGTGGACGTCGTGTTCGCGGACGCGTCCGGGGTGGCGGAACGGGACCGCGCCGAGGCCGAGGCGATCAGCGCCGTCTTCGGACCGCGCGCCGTGCCGGTGACGGCACCCAAGACGCTGACGGGCCGGCTCTACGGCGGCGGCGCCGCACTGGACGTCGCCACCGCTCTGCTGGCCCTGCGCGACGGCGTTATCCCGCACACCGTCGGGCCGACCCGGGTCGCCGGCGGCTGCGCCATCGATCTGGTGCTGGACGGCCCCAGGTACCGCCCGCTGGACACGGCCCTCGTGCTGGCGCGGGGACACGGCGGGTTCACCTCCGCCCTCGTCGTGGCGAGGGCGGACAGACACCGCAGGAGGACGGCATGAGCACATTCACCATCGACGATCTGCGCGAGATCATGAGCACGAACAGCGGGGTGGACGAGGGCGTCGACCTCGACGGCGACATCGCCGACGTCGAGTTCGCCCTGCTCGGCTACGACTCGCTCGCCGTGCTGGACCTGCTGGCCGACGTGCAGCACCGCTACGGCGTGGAGATCCACGACAGTTGCGTGGCCCGGATGACGACCCCGGCCCGGACCATCGAGATCATCAACCAGCAGCTGACCGCGGCGGAGGTCTGACCATGGCCGGGCACACCGACAACTCCGTCGTCATCGACGCGCCGATGCAGCTGGTCTGGGACATGACCAACGACATCGCGTCGTGGCCGCAGCTGTTCAGCGAGTACGCCGAGGCGACCGTGCTGCACCACCGCGACGGCGTGATCAGGTTCCGGCTCACGCTGCACCCGGACGCCGAGGGCAGGGCGTGGAGCTGGGTGTCCGACCGCGCGCCGGACCCGGAGACCCGCACCGTGCGCTCCCAGCGCGTGGAGACCGGCAACTTCAAGTACATGTGGCTGTTCTGGGAGTACACCCAGGAGGCCGGCGGCGTGCGGATGCGCTGGGTGCAGGACTTCGAGCTCAAGCCGGGCCTGCCGATGGACGACGCGGCGATGACGGGACGGATCGATGCCAACTCGGCCGTGCAGATGCGGCTGATCAAGGAGAAGGTCGAGGCCGCCGCGTGCCGGGCGGCCTCGGCGGGGTGAGCGGGTGAGCGGGTGGGCGGGGGCACCCCACGTGTTCCCCGTCGTCGTCCCTCTCGTGGTCCTGGCCAACGGGCTGGCCGCCGGGGTCCTGACGGGCACGCTGCTCGGCGGCTGGCCGCTGCTGGCGGCGCTCCCGCCGGACCGCTACGTGCACGCCCACGCCTTCTTCGCGACCCGCTACGACCCCTTCATGCCGGCCTGCATGATCACGACCGTCCTCGGCGACGGAGCGCTGACGGCCGCCCGCACCGATGCCGCCCCGCGGGCTCTCTTCCTCGCGGGCGGCGTGCTGGCTCTTGCGGCCGTCGTCGTCTCGGTCACCGCCAACGTTCCCGTCAACAAGTGGGTCCGCACGCTGGACCCGGACAACCTGCCCGCGGACTTCGACCGCATGGACCCCCGGCCGAGGTGGGGGGCATGGAACCGCAGGCGCGCCGCGCTCACCGCGCTCGCGCTGCTCGCCAACTGCACGGCGCTCGCACTGCTGTTGTGAGGCCGGGCACCATCTTGAGGAGGCATGACGCATGGATCTGAAGCTCGACGGGGCCAAGGCACTGGTGACCGGAGGGACACGAGGCGTCGGTCGCGGCATCGTGCTCGCCCTGGCACGCGCCGGGGTGGACGTGATCACGTGCTACCGGCAGGAGGGCGAGGCCGTCTCCACCCTGGTGCGCGAACTGAAGGAGACCGGGGGCGACCACCACGTCGTCCGGGCCGACCTGGCCGATCCCGCTCAGGTCACCGGGCTGATCGAGCGGTGTCGCACCCACTACGGCCGGCTGGACGTCGTGGTCAACAACGCCGGTGTCATCAGCCATGTGCCCTACGGGGAGCTGCCGCTCGCGGAGTGGCAGCGGATCCTGGACGTCAACCTGACCGCTGCGCACCTGGTGATCCAGCAGGCTCTGCCCCTGCTCGGCGAGGGCTCCTCCGTGATCAGCATCGGATCGAAGTCCTCCGAGGTCGGCATCCCGCTGCGGGCGCACTACACGGCGACCAAGGCGGCGCTGCGCGGCCTGACCCGGTCCCTGGCCAAGGAGTTCGGGCCCCAGGGCATCCGGTTCAACGTGCTGGCGCTCGGCGTGATCGAGACCGAGGCGCTGGAGGCCATGCCGGCCGAGCAGGCCGCCGTGATGCGCAAGCGCTACAGCGAGAAGACTGCGCTTGGCAGGCTGGGCAGGCCCGACGAGGTCGCGGGCGCGGTGCTGTGGCTGGCCAGCAGCCTGTCCTCCTACGTGACCGGCGCGACCGTCCACGTCGACGGGGGGATCTCCTGATGGGAACTCCGTTCCGTGTCATGCTGCGCATGCAGATCACGCCCGGCCTGGAGGAGCAGTTCGAGCGGACCTGGCAGGAGGTCGGCGACTCGGTGACCTCGCACCCGGCCAACCTCGGCCAGTGGCTGTCCCGGAGCCTGGACGAACCGGGCGTCTACTACATCGTCAGCGACTGGGCGGACGAGCAGCGGTTCCGGGAGTTCGAGGCCAGCGAACGGCACGTCGAGCACCGCCGGAAGCTGCATCCCTTCCGCGAGACCGGTTCCATGACGACGATGCAGGTCGTCGCGCACCTGCCGCGCAGCGCCACCGCCGCCACGCACGCCGAGTGGGAGCGGGTGGCATGACCGGTGAGGTCCGCGTGCTCGTCTACCACACGGCCCGGGGCGCCGAAGCCGTCGAGTCCGCCTACCACGAGGTGAGCCGGCAGCTGGCAGGCGTGCCGGGGATGCTCGGCAACGAGCTGCTGCACGACGTCCACGACACCGAAGGGTTCGTGGTCGTCAGCAAGTGGCAGGACCTGGCCGCCTTCGAGCGGTGGGAACGCGGCGAGGGGCACCGGGACAGCACCGCCGCGCTCCGCCCGTACCGGGACCATCGCCGGGGCCGGCCCTTCGCCGTCTACCGCGTCACGGCCGCGTACTGAGGCCGCCGGTGGTCCCGCCCACGGGGAACGTCGTGGGCGGGACCGTCCGGACCGTCAGTCCTCGGTCTGTCGCCCGGCACCGCGGAACTCCGCCTCGGCCATCGCCATCTTCCGCTTGACGAAGGTCATCTGATTCATCGTGCGCATGCTGGTGCGCATCAGACCGCGGACCAGCGAGCCCGTCAGACCGCCCTTGTGGGCGGCCGAGTGACCGTCCATGTTCTGGCGGGACTTGACCACGGCCTCGAAACCGTATTTGATCATCTTGGTCTCGTAGTCGCGCACCGCGTCGAGGAGACCGGTCCTTCCCTCCTGCACGGACACCAGGTTCTTGCACAGCAACGCGGCGTCGCGCAGCGCCGTGTTGGCCCCGACGCCCCGGCCGGGCGTCATCGTGTGGATGGCGTCGCCGATCAGCGTGACGTTGGTGGTCTTCCACTGCTCGACCGGCTCGGACGTGCGGATCTTGAGCGGGAAGCAGCTGTTCGGGTCGCCGAGCGCGAAGAGCTTGCGCAGGTCCGGGTGCCAGTCCGCGGTGAGTTGCTGCGCCAGTTGCTGGGCCTCCCCGCCCTTGCGCTGCATGACGTCCGCCGGAAGCCAGTGGTCGGCGGCCGCGAAGCCCCACATGATGTAGTCGCGCGAGTTGTCGTAGAGCAGCCCGGGCCACTGCCTGATCAGCTCGGCCTCGGTGCGGCCGATGCCGTCCTTGAGTTCGCCGTTGGTGTCCCACGGGAACTGCATGACGTGGATGATGCACATGAAGCCCTTGGGGCCCTGCAGCATCGTCACGCCGTCGAGGATCCGCCGGGGCAGCAGCTTGCGCGTCTCGTCGGTCAGGAGCGTCTTGCCGGTGATGCCGATCAGCCCGGCGTCGAGCAGCTTCGCCTGCGGCAAGTACTGCGCGCGCACCTTTGAGTTGCTGCCGTCCGCGGCGACGAGCACGTCGCCGGTGGCCGAGGTGCCGTCGTCGAAGAACGCGGTGACCTTGCCGTCCGGGCGCTGTTCGTAGTGGGTGTAGCGCTTCTCGAAGTGCACGATGTCCTCGAGTCCGGTGAGCAGCAGCTGACGCAGTGTCATGCGGCTGACGGACTCGTCCAGGTCGAGCTCGTCGAAGTTGGGCGGCTCCTTGAAGATCTCCGGGCCGGACGAGAACAGCTGCGACAGCTGCTCCGTGTACTGGTTGAAGTAGACGGGCCGCTTCGCGCACGTGGCGACGAAGGTGTCGTAGAGCTGCGGCGAGAGGCAGGCGCGCAGGGCCCGCTTGCCGTCGGGGTCGATGCCGACGCGGTAGCCCTGCAGACCGTCGCTGCGGGTCCGGTCGCGCTCGTAGACGGCGACGCCGACGCCCGCGCGCTTGAGCCCCTGGGCGAGGCACAGGCCGCCCGTGCCGCCTCCGATCACGATGACGTGTAAGGCCGAGGTGGACATAGTGCTACTCCCCGATATGTGAAAGTGTGCCGTGCTGTCCGGCCGGTTCCCGGCCGTCGTTCACCTGCGTGGCGAGCGCCCGCAACTGGTCCTCGCTCCAGGCGATCACGCCGGTCCGCAGGTCCTCGATCACCGACGTGACCCACGCCAGCTCGGCGCCGGTCGTCGCCCTGAGGAACTCCATCTCCAGCATGAACAGCCTGGGTACGCCGTCGGCGCTCAACTCCGCCTCGATCCCCGCGAGTTCCGCGCCGAGCAGCTCGTGGCGCCGCTCGAGCTGCCGGAGCACCTCCTGTGGCGGGAGCATGGGGATGAACGCGATCGCCGCCGGGAAGGCCGGGTACTCCCTCGTGGGCGTCGCCAGGGCGTCGAGCATCCACTCCCGCCATGTGGCACGGCCCCGCGGGGTCAGCGAGTAGGTCGTCCGCTCCGGCCGGGCGCCCTCGCGGGAGACCTCGTGCACCACGATCAGGCCGGCTTTGCGCAGCCGGTCGATCGTCCGGTACAGGCTGGCCCGCTGTCCGACGTTGACCACCTGGTCCTTCCCGCGTGCCTTGATCAGCTGCTGCATGCGGTAGGGGTGCATCGCGCTCTCACCGTTCTGTTCGGCTTCGCCGAGCAGGGAGAGAACGGCCAGGGCCAGTGTTGACCGACGATTGGCGCTTTCCATAGTCGCCACATTACTAGTTGCCGAGCATCTATGCAAAGCCCCGGGAGCGGGACCGCGACGAGGGTGGACGCCGTTTCGAGCACGGTCCCAGCGGCGGGGGGCACCGTGGGCCGGCAGGATGCCGAACGATGGGAGGGGAAGCGGTGCAGACCGACATCACCACGGAGCACATCGAGCGACTGATCACGGCCGCCGGCAGCCACGGCGTCACCGGGGCGATCAAGGAACTCGGCGTCGCCCGCACCGGCTCGATCGTGATCGACGAGCTGGTCTTCCGCTGCGAACCGCCGCGCAACAGGCATGCCGTACCCGTCCGGATCGACCTGGTGCACGGCACCGAGAAGGCCGTCCACGTGCTCCGCCTCGCCGACGGCGAGCCGGTGACCTCGTCGGAGGAGGCACCGGAAGACGCCTGCGTGCGCCTGGAGTTCGACCTGGCCGAGCTGGTCACCCTGGTGTACGGGGTGCCCCGGGAACGGTCCGCCGGCGTGCACCGCAGCGAACTGCTGCTTGCCGCATGGCCCCGCCTGACGGCCGCCTACGGCATCTCGGACCACGAGCTGATGGGATCCGTTCAGCGCGCCGTCGACTCCGTCCTCGGAGGACTCTCGCACCGCCGCCCCAGCCTGAACGAGCTGGCCGTACGCTACGGTTCGGACAAGTGGAGCGTGATCCACTGGTTCACCCCGCACTACGACCGGCATCTCAGAGACCTGCGCAACGAGCCCGTGCGCGTGCTGGAGATCGGCATCGGCGGCTACGCCGAGGCGGACTCGGGCGGGGAGTCACTGCAGATGTGGAAGCGCTACTTCCCCCGCGGCCTGGTCCTCGGCGTCGACATCGTCGAGAAGCACGGTCTCGACGCCGCGCGCCTGCGCACGGTCCGCGGGGACCAGAGCGACCGCGCCTTCCTCGCCTCGATCGCCGAACAGCACGGTCCGTTCGACGTCATCATCGACGACGGCAGCCATGTCAACGAGCACGTGCTCGCCACCTTCGACGCGCTCTTCCCGCACCTGAGGTCCGGCGGCTTCTACGTCGTCGAGGACCTGTGGACCGCGTACTGCCCGGGATTCGGCGGGGACGACGAGAACCTCGACAACCCCGGGACCTCGCTCGGTCTCCTCAAGGGCATCATCGACCGCATCCACCACGAGGAGCGCGACGGCGCCGACCCGGACCATGTGGCCCGCAACACCGTCGGCCTGCACGTCTACCACAACATCGCGTTCATCCAGAAAGGCGTGAACGCCGAAGGGCGCATCCCGGCGTGGATCCCCCGCTCCTCCGACGAGATCAACCCTCGCTAGAAACCGGCCCCCACCACCGCCCGGTGGCGGGGGCCGGCCCTCCGGCGGCGCGTCAGTACAGCGCCAGTGCCAGTGCGTTGGCCGCGGCGCCGAGGACCGCCAGGACGGTCCGGAGCAGGTGCCAGCGTCGCCACAGCGGGCGGGGGTCCTGCCAGTCGTGCGGGATGTCCGCCGGGTCGACGGCCTTGACCCGGCGGTTGATCGGCACGTTGCAGAAGTGCGAGACGACGGAGACGGCGAGCAGCAGCACCGCGCCCGCGGTGAACGGTACGCGGGAGGAGCCCGGCGCCGCCACCGCCAGCACCACGTCCGCGACGGTCGAACCGAGCACGACCAGGGGCATCGTGGGATCCCAGTTGCGCCCGAGGAGCTGGTGCGCGTACACGTAGCGGTCGGCGGGCATCGCGGACAGCGCGGGCAGCACACTCAGCGCCACCGCGAACAGCACGCCCGCCACCACCCCGCTGCTCACCACCACCAGGACGGCCAGGGTTCGCTCCATCACCTCATCACCGCCCCGGCGATCAGATCGGCCTGGCAGGGATCGGCGACACAGGGGAAGAGCAGCAGCTCGTCGCAGCCCGCCTCGGCGTAACCGGCCACCACCTCGCGCAGCCGGCCGCCGTCGGCGACGACCCGCGACGCGAGCTGTTCCGCCTTGGGGCCGATCCAGGAGTAGTACCGGCGCAGATAGTCACCCGCCGCCGCGGCACCGCCGGGGCCGAGCGAGACGTAGCAGAGCGAGACCACCCGCAGCCGCCCGGTGCGGCCGTGCTCGTCCCAGACCGCGCGGGCCCGCGCCACGAGTTCGGCGTATCCGGTCGCGGAACCGCCGCCGGCGATCCAGCCCTCGCCCAGCCGGGCGGCACGCCGCATCGCCGCGGCGGAATGACCGCCGAACAGCAGCGGCGGCAGGCCCCGGGGCGGCCGGGGGCCGACGGACCCCGCCGCCCAGGCCGCGCGCATCTCCTCGACGGCGGCGTCCAGCAGGCGGCCCCGGCTGCGGAACGGCGCCCCGGCCGCGGCGAAGTCGTCCTCCCGGTCACCCGCGGCCAGCCCGACGACCAGCCGCCCTCCGGAGAGATGGTCGAGGGTGGCCAGCTGCTTGGCGAGCAGGGCCGGGCTGCCCCGGTAGCCCGCCAGCAGCACGGTGGTCGCCAGGCGGATCCGCTCGGTGACGGCAGCGGCGGCGGCCAGGGCCACCAGCGACTCGTAGTTGTCGTACACCAGCCGGTCGACCGCACCGAGGCCCGCGAAGCCGAGCCGGTCGGCCCGCCGGGCGAACTCGACGAGCGCCGGCCCGTTCACGCCCGGTACGGTCGTGGGCAGCCCCACCGAGATCTCCACGGTCGAACTCCTCCGTCGTCAGCGGGACTTGGTTCCGATCGCCAGGGTGTTGCCCAGGCCGAGCCCGCGGACGGACACGGACGCGAAGCCCGCGTCCCGCATCCACTGCGCGCAGTCTGCGGGCGGGTAGCCCCCGCCGCCCGGCGACATCACCACCAGGTGCATGCCGGCGACGGCGGCGTCGAGATCGGGGCTGTCCGGGTCCGGCATGGGGTCGTAGACCAGCAGGGCCCCGCCTGGGCGGACGGCCCGGAACGCCTTGTGCACCAGCAACTCCCGCTCGGCGGGGGCGAAGTCGGCCAGTACGTGACCGATGATCATCACGTCCGTGGCGGGCAGTTCGTCCGTGAAGAAGTCGCCCCCGGTGAAGGTGACGCGCTCACCGACCCCGAGCGACGCGCTGTGCTCCGCGCACGCCCCCGCGTTCTGCGGGCGGTCGAACACCACGCCGGACAGGTGGCCGTGCTCGCGCAGCAGCAACGACACCATGTTGCCCCGTGCCCCTCCCACGTCGGTGACGACGGAGTGGGTGCGCCAGTCGAGCGCCGCGGCCAGGTCCGGTGCCAGCGGACCGCTGAGCGCGTCCATCATCGCCAGGTACATGCGCTGACGTCCGGGATCCGTGAGCATCTGCTCGAAGTCCCCCGAGTTCTGCGGCATCCCGGTGCGCAGCGCGTCGGACAGGCCGCCCCACGCCGGATAGAGGACGGCGTTGGCGCCCTCCAGGAAGCCGCCCGCGTAGCCGGGACCCCGCACCAGCAGCCGCGCGGCCGTCCCGGAGTCGAGATACTGCTCGCCGTCGCGTTCGAGCAGGCCCATGGCGACCAGCGCGGTGAGGAACTCCGTCGACCCTCTGCCCTGCAGGCCGAGTTCCGTGCACAGCTGCTGCCGAGTGCGCGGTCCGCGGGCCAGCAGGGTGAACAGGCCCAACTCGAGTGCGGTGAGCAGGATCTTGGACGAGGCGAAGCCCAGTCCGAGCCCGGTCACCGACGACGCGTCCGACGGCTTCGCCTCCGTAGTCATCGCCGCCTCCTCTCCCGTCATGGCGCGACCTCGACGACGACGGCGGCGTCCGCGTCCCCGTGCCCGGCGGCCAGGGCCGACGCGTACCTGCCGGCTGCCCGCTCGCACAGCGGCAGGTGCAGCTCGTTCGCGGCGGCCTGCTCCAGCGCCAGTTCCAGATCCTTGTGCATCAGCGCCGCGCGGAATCCGGCCGGCTCGTACACGCGGCGGCGCATGAACTCGGCGCGGAATCCCAGCACGGGGGAGCGCCACCCGCTGTTCAGCAGCGCGTCCAGGAGCAGCTCCCGCTCCACTCCGGCGGCCTCGGCGAACGCGGCGGCCTCGGCGAGTGCCGCCGTCTGCACACCGAGCATGAGATTGAACGCCAGCTTCAGCGCACTGGCCCTGCCGGCCGCGCCGAGGTGGCGGGACTCCTGCCCCAGCGCCGTCAGCACGTCCTGCACCCGGTCGACGGCCGGCCCGGGGCCGGAGGTGAAGATCCGCAGACGCCCCGCCGCGGCCATGTCCGGGTTGCCCACGACGCAGGCCTCGACGCGATGGATCCCGGAGGCGGTCAGACGCGTCGCGGTGGTGCGGGCGTAGGAGGGCGACACGGTCGTGGTGTCCACGACCGTCGTGCCCGGGCGCATGGCCCCGATCATCTCGCCGAACAGCACCTGTTCCACCGCTGGTTCGTCGGCCAGGCTGAGCACGACGACATCGGCCGCCGCGCCCGCCTCCGCCGCCGATCCCGCCACGCGGGCGCCGGCCTCGGCGAGCGGACGCGCCCTGTCCGCCGAGCGGTTGAAGACCGTCACGTCGCATCCCGCGGCCAGCAGGGCACGGGCCATGCCGCCGCCCATGCCGCCGAGGCCGACCACGGCGACCTGTCGCTTCGTCACGGCGTCAGCCCCCGGCCGGGTGGGTCTCGACACTGAGCTGGCAGACACAGCGCATCGTGGCGTTGCGGAAGTAGGCGCCGAAGCCCTCGGGCGTGGCGGTGTCGCGCTCCTCGTCCAGCAGCGGCGCCAGCTTCTCCTCGACGGCGTGCACTCCGCGCTGACGGCTCATGTGCCGGCCGATGGCGGTGAAGTCGCCCTCGTAATGGATCATTCGGACCATCACGTCGTCCTTGACGAACACGGCCGTGCCGAGCAGCTTGCCGACCTCGCGCCCGTCCCCGGCACGCAGGACGGGGTCGTCGACCCGCCGGAAATCGCGGAATATCTCCGCGATCTCGTCCTCGTGACCCGGCTTGACGCGGTAGGTGATCGCGGCGTACGGCATCAGATACCTCCATCCACGTTGAGGGTGACTCCGGTGACGTAGCGGGACGTGTCACCGGCCAGGAACAGCACGGCACCCGCGACGTCCTCCGGCCGGCAGATCCGGCCGAGCGCGGTCATGCCGACGATGCGTTCCACCGCCGCGGGCGGGAGCCCCGCCCCGGGCACGGTCTCCGTCAGGCCGGGGGCCACCGTGTTGACCCGGATGCCCCGCGGCCCGAGGTCCTTGCACAGCGCCCGGGTGAAGCCGATGAGCGCAGCCTTGGACGCGGTGTAGTGCACGCCGTTCGCCCGGCCGCGCAGGGCGACGGACGACCCGACGTTCACGATGGACGCCCCGTCGGCCAGTATCCCCAGTGCCGCCCTGGTGACCAGGTATCCGGCCTTGACGTTGTGGTCGAACACGCGCTGCCACTCGTCCTCGTCGACGTCCTCGAGCGGGGCCGGGCCGTCCACGCCGACGTTGTTGACCAGCGTGTCCAGCCCGCCGAACCGCTCGGCGCAGGTGCGCACGAGCTCGTCGGCCCCCTGCCGGCCGGTGACGTCGGCCCGGACGACCCGGTGCGGGCCGCCGATGTCCTTCAGATCCCGCGCGAGTGCCTCTGCGGCCTCGTCCGCACGGTGGTGGCAGGTCACGACCGAGGCTCCCGCGCGGGCGAAGGCGAGCACGGTCGCCCGCCCGATGCCCCGGGTTCCTCCGGTGACCAACACCCTTTTCCCTGCCAGCCCTTGGTCCACCGTTCCTCCTGTCCCCGGCGCCGGTGCGCCGGATCAACGACTGCCGTCGGGGTCCTGGGTCCTGCGCAGGCCGAGCTGCGGCTCGTAGGTGAGATAGAGCCCGGCGACGGCCCGGTCCGGACTGACCGGCGCGCGCTTGATCTCGTGCTGCTTGTTCAGGTTCGCCAGCGGGTTCGGGTCGCCGCTCTCGGCGCCGTGGAGGTGCTGCTGCACCCGCCGGTAGACGTCCTCCGCGTCCTTGAGGTCGGCGATGCCGGTGATGATCCGGTCGAACGACGCCTGGAGGTTCAGCTTGTCGCGGTCGGCCACCGACAGCCGCTGGGCGTTGTAGAAGTGGTAGTCCTTGCCCCGGTAGCTCTCGTAGAACACCGAGACCAGCACCAGCAGCCGCTCGTAGGCCTGCCGGTACACCGATCCGTAGAAGTCCCGGGCCTCCTGCTCGCCGACCTCGCCCCGCAGCACGCTGCCGATGGCGGCCGCGCCCAGCATGGCGCTGTAGGTGGCCAGATGGACGCCGGTGGACAGCAACGGGTCGAGGAAGCAGGCCGCGTCGCCGACCAGCAGGTAGCCGGGGCCCGCGAAGCGCTCCGTGACGTAGGAATAGTCCTGCTCGACCTTGATGCCGCCGACCTGCTCCGCGCCGTCGACCAGGTCCCGCACGGCCGGGCACTGCGCGAGCGCCCTGTGGTAGACCTCGTCGACGCCACCCAGTTCGGAGCGCCGGGAGTTGAAGGCGTCGCGGCCGGTGACCAGCCCCACGCTGAGGGTCCCGTCGTGCAGGGGGATCGCCCAGAACCAGCCGTCGGGGACCGAGGCGACCGTGATGGCCCCGTCCGGCCCCTTGGCCGGCTTCTTGGTGCCCTTCCAGTAGGTCCAGGCCGCCACGTTGCGGAAGACGTCGTGGAACTGCCGGCTGCGCAGGTACCTGGTGGCCATGACGCCGCCGCGCCCCGACGCGTCGACGAGGTGGTCGAAGGCGATCCGGCCCCGGCCGTGCTCCCCGGCCCAGTGCGCGGCGACCGGCCGGTCTCCGTCGAACTCCAACTCCTTGACGGAGGTGGCCTCGTGGACGTCGACCCCCAGTTCCCGGGCGTGGCCGAGAAGCAGCGCGTCGAACTCGGAGCGCACGACCTGCCAGGCGTTCGCGCCGTCTTCGCCCAGCTCGGAGAAGCGCACCTCCCACTCCTCGCCGCCCCAGAAGAAGTAGGCGCCTCCCTTGGGCTGGAAGCCGTGCGCCGCCACCTTCTCCCACGCTCCCAGCAGTTCGAGGATCGGCCGGCAGGACGGGAGGATCGACTCGCCGATGTGGTACCGGGGGAACCGGTCTTTTTCGAGCAGGGTCACCTGGAACCCCTGCCGGGCGAGCAGTCCTGCGGTCGTGGACCCGGCGGGGCCGCCGCCGATGACGAGAACCTGGGTCGATCCGCGCATGCGAGTCTCCACTTCTCGGGGAGGACGTTCTCCGGTGTCGGCCACGGGACTCTTCCAGCCGTGGGTCGAAACAGCCTCGAGACGGGCTCGGAACGGTCAGAGCGCTGCCGCGGCCAGCATGGGCATGGCGTACCGGCGCCCCGGCACGGGTAACGCGGCGGGGGTGCCGGTCCCGCTGTCCAGCCCGGCGGCGACGGTCCGGAACAGCGGCCGGAAGCGGTACCAGAAGGCGTCCTGCGTGCCGGCGTCCACCACTTCGGCCAGGTAGGACTCGACCAGGTCCTCCAGCAGCGCCTCGGCCCGCGACTCGTCGATGTCCAGGAGCGCGGCCGCGTCCATCAGCGAGATCGGTTCGGACGTCGCGCGGGCCACGGTCCGGAAGGTCGTGCGCTGTTCCTCGGGCAGCAGCTGCCAGGTCAGTTCCACGCTCCTGGTGATGCTCGACCGGTTGGTGGCCAGCTGTGCCAGCCGCCCCACGTCACCGCGCATCCGGGACACCAGTCTGCCGATCCGCCAGTGCGGCCGCAGGTGCAGGACGTCCGCCGCCGCCCGCAGCGGGACGGGCAGTCCCTCGCAGAGCTCCGCCAGCTCCCGCGCCGCCTCGCTCTCGGCGGCCACGCGGTGCGGGTCGAGCATGGCGCCGAGCATGCCGACCGCGTCGGCGGCGGCGAGCGGGGGCAGTTCGACCCGGGAGGATATGGCCCCGTGCGAGAGCAGTCTGCGGCCGACGACCACGGTGGCGCAGCCGGGCCCGCTCGGCAGCAGCGGTTCCAGCTGCTCGCTGTCGACCGCGTCGTCCAGCACCACGAGCACCCTCCTGCTCGCTGTCCAGCTGCGGAACGCCCTGCTGAGCGCCTCCTGCGAGGCCGCGGTGCGGTCCTGTGGCAGGCCGACGGTGGTGAGGAAGCCGAGGAGCACGTCCTCGGGCGGTACCGGCTCGCCGTCCGCGGTGAGCAGCCGGGCGTAGAAGATGCCGTCCGGGTAGTCGGTCCCGGCCCGGTGGGCGGCGTGCACCGCGAAGGCCGACTTGCCCGATCCCGGCGCGCCCACCACGAGGACGACCGGGGGCGCGGAGCGCCGGGTGTCCTCCAGGGCCGAGTGCACCTCCCGGAGGGGTTCCGTGCGGCCGGCCATGCTCGGCAGGTCGGGGGGCAACTGGCTGGGCGGCTCGGCCTTCTTGCCCCCGCGCACCAGGCCGGCCCCGATGACCGGGGCGTCCAGCGAGGGGTCGGCGTCGAGGACCGCGCCGTGCAGCCGCTGCAGTTCGGCCGTCGGCTCCAGGCCGAGCTCGGCGTCGAGCGCCTCGCGGGCGCGCTGGTAGACCTGCAGGGCTTCGGAGCGCCGCCCCGTGCGGTACAGGGCGAGCATCAGCTTGGCCTGGAAGCCCTCGTGGGTGGGCTCCTGGGCGACCAGGGCGGTCAGTTCGCCGACGAGCTCGGCGTGCCGTCCCCTGTCGAAGTCGATGTCGATGCGGTGGCCGAGGACGATCTTGCGCAGTTCCTCCAGCCGGACCGCCTCGGCCTGGAGCAGCGGCCCCATGCTGATGGCGCTGAACGCCGGTCCCCGCCACAGGCGGAGCGCGTCGTGCAGGATGCGGGAGGCGCCTTCGAGGTCGTCGGCCTCCAGCCTCGCATTGCCCTCCTCGACGAGCAGTTCGAACTGCTGGGCGTCGACCGCCGCGTGGGGCAGGCTGAGGGAATAGCCGCCCGGTGTGGTGGACAGCGAGACCGACGAGTCGAGTCCGACGGGAACGTTGCGGGCCCGTACCGAGCGGCCGAGCAGTTTGCGTAATTGGTAGACGTAGGTCTGCAGAGTTGTCGTCGCGGAGTAGGGCGGACGGTCTTCCCAGAGTTCCTCGATGATCTGGTCGACCCGGACCACCCGGTTGGCATGCATGGCGAGCAGAGCGAACACTCGGCGGAGTTTTGGTGCCGATGGTGTGAGTATCGTTTCACCGCGAGTGACCTCAAATGCTCCTAGAACGCTGACGTGCATGTATCGCCCCCAGCATTTCGCCAAGCGAGGTGTTTGGAACCAGCAGACAACCGGCTCCTCGCATTAGTCGCCCAGAGACTAGTCCGAGCCTCTCGACGAATGCTAGAGGGACTCTCGAATACCTCTGCGACAGTTGGTGTGTACCCGCTTCTGACGACGATGAATACTCGGCTTCACTCACCATCCGCTGATTCGCCCGCACTTGAACAACACGCCTGACGGACCGTCATCCGGAAGTGTCGCGGCACCTGCGATGTCTTCCGCCGCCTCCCGGGGCGTCCGCTCCGCGCGGGGCATCATCCTCGTCCGCACCGGCCCCGGGTTGACCGCGTTCACCAGCACGCCGGTGCCCTTCGTGTGGGCCGCGAGCAGGGTCGTCAGCCCGTTCAGGGCGGTCTTCGACAGGGAGTAGGCCGGCGCGCCCGTGAACAGGCCGTGGCTGAAGGTGCCGGTGCCGCTGGAGACCATCACCACCCGGCCCCACCCGCGCTCCATCATGGCCGGGACGAACGCCTGCGACAGCCGCCACGTGCCGAGCACGTTCACCTCCAGCGTCCGCAGCGCCGAATCCATCGGCGCCGTCAGGGGGTTGTTGCCCGCATCCAGCAGCACCCCGGCGTTGTTCACCAGGATGTCGACGGGGCCTATCCGGTCGCGCGCCGCCCCGACGCTGTCCGCATCGGTGGTGTCCAGCCCGGTCCAGGCCGCAGGCCGCCCCAACTCGGCTGCCAGCGCCGCGGCTTCACCGGGATCGCGGGCAGCCACGACCGTGCGCAGCCCCATGGCGTGCAGCAGCTCGGCGGTCGCCCTGCCCAGACCGCGGTTGGCGCCGGTCACCAGTGCTGTACGGGGCTGCGTCAACGTGCCTCCTCGGTTGCCGGGACCGCGCCACCGTAAGCACGCCGACTCGAAGGCGGCTGGTGGATGGTGCCGAGCCGTCTTCGAGTCCACCACGAGTCGAGGCCCGCACGATGTCCGTCGACGAGGGGAAGGACGGAGCCCGATGCGCGTGCTCTTCACAACCTGGTCGTGGCCGTCGCACCTGTACGCGCTCGTGCCGTTGGCGTGGGCGTGCCGGGCCGCCGGCCACGAGGTACTGGTCGCGAGCCAGCCGGGGCTGACCGCCCGTACCGTCGGCTGCGGCCTGAACGCGGTCGAGGTCGGCCGCGACGTCGACACGGTGGGCATGGTGCGCGGCTACCTCCTGCCGACCGCCGCGTCCCCGGCCGCCCGCCCGTCCGGCAGGACCGCCGGCCCGCGCGCCGCGGAGATGTTCCTGGCGCACGCAGACTCCATGACCGACGACCTGGTCCGGGTCGCCAGGACCTGGCAGCCCGACATCGTCGTCCACGAGCCGACGACATGGGCCGGCCCGATCGCCGCCGCGGCCGCCGGCGTGCCCGCCGTGCGGCACCTCTACGGCACCGACCTGCTGCTGCGGGCCCGCGCCGTGCTGCCGGACCTGCTCGCACCGCTCGCCGAGCGCAACGGGGTCGGCGACGTCGACCCCTTCGGCACCGTCACGATCGATCCGGTACCGCAGAGCATGCAGCCGGGTTCCGCGCCCTGGCGCCTTCCCGTGCAGTACGTACCGTTCAACGGACCGGGACACCCGCCCGCTGTGCCGCCGCCGTCCGGGCGGCCACGAGTCTGCGTCACCTGGGGGCACACGCTCGCCCGGCTCGACCCGAAGCGCTTCCTCCTCCCTGCGGTCGTCGACGCTCTCGCCGGGACGGATGCCGAGGTCGTCGCCGCGGTCTCCGCGCCACAGCGCGAACTGCTCGGTGCGGTACCGGACGGCGTGCACGTGCTCGTCGACGCGCCGCTGCACCGGGTACTGCCGGGATGCGACCTGGTCATCGGACACGGCGGGGCCGGCACGATCCTCACCTCGCTGGCCCATGGCATTCCCCTGCTCCTGGTGCCCCAACTCCCGGACCACGCAGGGCACTCCGCCCAGGTGTTCGCGGCGGGCGCGGGCGACGTGCTGACGGCCGACGAGGCGACGCCGGCCCGGCTGCGCGAACGGACCGGACAACTGCTGGACGACGGGAAACGACGGGCAGCGGCCCGACTGCTGCGTGCGGAGATGCTCGCGCAGCCGTCACCGGCCGCGCTCGCGGACGACCTGCGGGTCCTGGCGTCCGTCCCGGTGCGGACCCGTCACGAGGGGTGAGGGAACGGCATGTGCGGCGTTGCAGGATGGATCGACTTCGAGCGCGACCTGAGCGACCAGGCCCACACCGTCCGCGTCATGGCCGGCACCCTGGCCAACCGCGGACCCGACGGCGAGGCCGTATGGACCGACCGGCGCGCCGCGCTGGCCTTCCGCCGGCTCGCCGTCATCGACCCGGCCGGGGGAGCACAGCCCATGGTCGCCGAGGAGAACGGGCGCGTCCTGGCCGTCCTCGTCTACAACGGCGAGGTCTACAACTACCGGCGGCTGCGCGAGGAACTGACCGGCAGAGGACACCGGTTCCGCACCGGGAGTGACTCCGAAGTGGTGCTGCGCGCCTACCTGGAGTGGGGCGAGCACTGCGTCGACCGGCTGGACGGCATGTTCGCCTTCGGCGTCTGGGACCCGCGCACGCAGCAGCTGATGCTCGCGCGCGACCGGCTCGGCATGAAACCCCTCTACTACGCCCCCACCGACCGCGGCGTGGTGTTCGGCTCCGAGGTCAAGGCCCTGCTGGCGCATCCCCTGGTGGACGCCGTGGTGGACGGCGAAGGACTCGCCGAACTGCTCGCCTACATCGCCACGCCGGGCCACGCGATCTACCGCGGCATCCGTTCCGTGCGGCCGGGCCACGTCCTGACGGTGCGCGACGGCTCCCTCCGCGAACGCTGCTACTGGGCCCTGCCGGGCCGTGAGCACACCGACGACTGG
This sequence comes from Streptoverticillium reticulum, assembly GCF_047456005.1. Lineage (NCBI taxonomy): Bacteria > Bacillati > Actinomycetota > Actinomycetes > Kitasatosporales > Streptomycetaceae > Streptomyces > Streptoverticillium reticulum. The sequence goes on from NZ_CP179755.1 coordinate 7,544,012, forward strand.
GAGACGACCGTCGCAACGGTCCGCGAGCTGCTGGCCGAGTCGGTGTCCGCACACCTCGTCTCCGACGTTCCGCTGTGCACCCTGCTCTCCGGCGGGGTGGACTCCAGCGCCATCGCCGCCCTGGCCGCGCGGGCCCGGCCGGACGGCCCGCCGCCGCGCACCTTCGCGGTGGACTTCGAGGGCCACAGCGAGCGGTTCCAGAAGGACCACTGGCACGAGGATCCGGACAACCCGTACGCGGCCGAGGTCGCACGGCACATCGGTGCCGACCACGAGGTGCTGGTCCTCCGCACGGCCGACCTCGCCGACACGGTCACCGCCACCGCCGCGCTGCGGGCACAGGACCTGCCGCGGCCCACCCCCGACATGGACCGGTCGCTCTATCTGCTGCTGCGCGCGGTGCGGAGGAACTCGACGGTGGCCCTGATGGGCGAGATCGCCGACGAACTGTTCGGCGGCTACCGGTCCTTCCACGACCGCGAGCTGCTCGACAGCGGCAACTTCCCCTGGGTGACGATGGGTTTTTCGGTCGCGCCGCACGGCATGTCCACCGGACTGCTCGATCCGTCGCTGCTGGAGAAGCTGGACGTGCCCGGTTACGCGGCCGGCCGCTACTCCGAGGCGGTCGCCGAAGTCCCCGCACTGGAGGGCGAGTCCGCCCGGGACGCGCTCCTGCGGAAGGTCGGCTACCTGCACATGACCCGCTGGCTGCCCATGCTGCTCAACCGCAACGACCATCTCGGCATGGCGGTCGGGCTGGAGATCCGCGCTCCGTACTGCGACCACCGGCTGGTCGAGTACGTCTTCAACATCCCCTGGGAGCTGAAGAACCACGGGGGCCGGGACAAGAGCCCGCTGCGCCAGGCCATGACCGGCCTGCTGCCGGAATCGGTCCTGCGGCGCAAGAAGAGCCCCTTTCCCATCACCCAGGACCCCCGCTACGGAGAGGTGCTGCGGGACCGGCTGGACGCCGTCCTCGCGGACCCGGGCAGCCCCGTGCGCCCCCTGGTCGACATGCCGGCGGCCCGCGAACTGCTCGCCGCCGGCCGCCCGGTCCGCACGACCGGCTGGGGCGAGCGCCGCAACGTCGAGATGGTGCTGCAACTGGACGCATGGCTCCGCCATTACCGGGTGCGGCTGGAGATCTGAGGAACCCCTGAGGAAGGAGGACACATGCTGCTGCACGAACAACTGCTGGAGATCGCCGACCCGGTGCTGCGCCGGGTCGTCGACCACCCCTTCTGGTCGGGCCTGCGGGACGGCACACTGCCCCCCGAGTCGCTGGTGTACTTCCTGCAGCAGGACACCGGCCATCTGCTGCCGGCCTACGGGCGGGCACTGGCCCGCTGCGCGGCACAGGCCCCGGACGACGCCCACGCCGCCTTCTTCGCGCGGGGAGCCCTCGGCACCCTGGAGGCGAGGGACCGGCTGCGCGAGGCGTCCGCCGGGACGGCAGCCGCACTCGGGATCGACTGGCCCGCCGAACAGACCCCCGCCGGCCCCGCCACCCACGCCCACTGCGCCTTCTTCACCGCGGCGGCGGCGACCTCACCGGCAGCGGGCATGGGTGCCGTGCTGCCGATGGCGTGGTTCAACCTCAACGTCTCCGACAACCTGGCCGAGCACTGCACACCAGGCTCCCGTTACGAGCCGTGGATCCGGATCTACCGGCCTGCGGAGGGCTACCGGCACGTCGTGCGGAAGTTCCTCGCCACCGCGGACGAGATCGGCGGGCGCTGCTCCGAGTCCGAACGGCGGCTGCTGGTCGAGACGTTCACGACCGGCATCCGCTACGAGTGGGCGTTCGCCGAGGCCTCGTGGCTGAGACGGACATGGCCGATCTGAAGGAATCCTCCGGCACACAGGACAGCGCGAGACAGGACAGCGACACACCGGACAGCGACACACCGGACAGAACGAGAGGTGCAGACCGGATGAACGCACAATCGCCGATCCCCTACCCGTTTCCGTGGACACCACCGATGGAGATTCCCGAGGCGCTGCGCGGGCTGCGGGAGAAGGCGGCAGTGCAGGTCACCCTGCCCAGCGGCGACACGGCGCTCATGGTGACCCGCTACAAGGACGTGCGCGCACTCTTCGCCGACCACCGGCTCAGCCGTAACATCTCGCGCCGCCAGCGCCCGGACGTGGCCCGGATATCGGCGGACAACGAACTGTTCGCCGACCCCGAGATCAACCCCGACCCGCCGGACCACATCCGGGTGCGCGGCCTGGTCACCAGGGCGTTCACCGCCCGCAGGGTGGAGGCGCTGCGCCCGGTGGCCCGCGCGATCTGCAACGACCTGCTGGACAAGATGGAGGCCGGTCCCCGGCCGACCGACTTCAACGAGGCGTTCGCGTTCCCCCTCCCGATCCGGGTGATCTGCCGGCTGCTCGGTGTGCCGACCGAGGACAGGACCAAGTTCCGCTACCTCGTCGACGGCTTCCTGTCGGTCACCAAACTGCCGCCGGAGGAGGTCGCCCGCTGCCGCGAGGGCCTGTGGAACTACCTCGGCGACCTGGTCGACTCCAAGCGCGAGGCGCCGGGCAACGACCTGGTCAGCGAGCTGATCCGGGTGCGCGACGAGGACGACAACCGGCTCTCCGAGCACGAACTGCGCTTCTGGACCCAGGGTCTGCTCATCGCCGGCTACGTCACGACCGCCAGCCAGCTGGGCGCGAGCACGGCGGTGCTGCTGCACCGCAGGGACCTGGTCAAGGAGATCCAGGCGGACTGGTCGCTCGTCCCCTCGGCGGTCGAGGAGCTGCTGCGCACCCAGATCATGGGCTCGTCGATCGGCACGCTGCGGTACGCCGTGGCCGACATCGACCTCTCGGACGGCACGGTGATCAAGAAGGGCACCAGCGTGCTGCTGTCGGAGGAGTCGGCCAACATGGACGGGGACGTCTTCGACGACCCCTTCAAGCTGGACATCCGGCGCCGGGACAACCACCACATGACCTTCGGCGCGGGCCTGCACTACTGCGCGGGCGCCGCACTGGCCCGCATGGAACTGCAGGTGGCGATGGAGACGCTGCTCAAGCGCCTGCCCGAGATCGAACTCGCGCTCCCCGGCGACGAGTTGCCGCGCGGGCTCGGCGGCTTCACCGAGGGCTTCACCGAGATCCCGGTCACCTGGTGAGCGGCATGAAGGTCTCCGCCGACCGCCACACCTGCACGGTGAGCAGTCTCTGTGTGTACAAGTCGCCGGAGGTGTTCGACCAGGACGACGACGGTCACGTGATCCTGCTGGACTCCAGGCCGCGGACCGAACTGCACGAGTCCGTGCGGGATGCGGCCCGCAGCTGCCCCACCCGGTCGATCACGGTCGAGGAGGACGGGGACGGCTGAGCCGCCCGGCGGACGCACACAGGTGGTCCCGCCCCCGAACGGGGGCGGGACCACCTGCACATGCGCCGGGGACGGTCAGGCGGAGAACGCCGCGACGTGCTCGGCCAGCCAGGACGCGAAGGTGCCGGCCGGCCGGCCGAGCAGCCGTTCCACGGTGGGCAGGACGGTCCCGCCGCGGGCAGGGTCGGGGTCGCCCAGCGAGGCCAGCACGCCGTCGGCGTACGCGGCGGGCATCCCGGCGTCGGCCATGGCCTTGCGGGCCGCGGACGGGGGCGCGTCCACACAGCGGAGGCGGCGCCCCAGCGCGCGCCCGATCGCCTCGGTCTGCCGGGCCGCCGTCAGCGCCTCGGGGCCGGTCAGGGTGTACGCCCGGCCCTCGTGGCCGGGCGAGGTCAGGGCGGTGACCGCGGCCTCGGAGACGTCGCGGGGATCGACCAGCGCCCGCGCGATGTGGCCGAAGGGCACGTACACCGTGTCCTCCGCCGTGATCGACCAGCTCCACTGCAGCACGTTGGACATGAATGCGGCGGGACGGAGAAAGGTCCAGCCGGCGCCGCACAGGGTGAAGGCGCGCTCGGCGGCGGCCTGTTGCCCGCCGTAGGCGTCGCCGACGGGCGGCAGGGCCGCGACGGACGACACCTTCACCACGTGCCGGACGCCCGCGTGGCGCACCTCTGCGGCGACCGTCCTGTCGTGCACCAGGGCGTCGGGCCCCGCCGAGACCATGAAGACCCGGTCCGCACCGGCGAGAGCCGAGCGCACCGAGTCCGGCCGGCCGAGGTCGCCCACGGCCCGCTCGACCCCGCTGCCGAACGACGCCCGGGCCGGGTCGCGGACAAAGGCGCGGACCGGCTCACCGCGGGCCGCCAGTGCGGCCACGACCTGCCTGCCCACCGTTCCCGTCGCTCCGAACACCACGATCATCAGCCGACACCTCTCCGTTCTGTGCTCCGGGTCTGTGGTCCGGGCAGCACCGGCGGATGCCAGTCCCCGATGCGTGCCATGGCCCGCTCGCCGGCACGCGGCGGGGTGACCAGCAGCGCCAGGTTGCGCACCAGGAGCTGCAGCGGACGCTCGGTCAGTTTCATACGCCCCATCCGCCGGGACGCCTCGGCGACCATCTGGCTGCGGGGCCGCCGGATCCGGTCGTAGCGGGCGAGGGCGGCCGGTACGTCGGGGCCGGCGGCGAGCTCCGCGCACAGCACCACCGCGTCCTCCAGTGCCTGGCAGGCGCCCTGCCCGAGGTCGGAGGTCATTGCGTGGGCCGCGTCGCCGAGCAGGGCGACCCGGCCGCGGACGTAGCCGGGCAACGGCCGGGGGAGCTCCAGGACGTCGTGGTGGAGCACGGTCTCCGCCGGCGTCGACTCGACCATGGCCCGGATCCGGCCGTGCCACGTGCCGAAGCGGCGCAGCACCTCCTCGCGGTGGTCCCGGAACTGCGCGCCCGCCGGGGTGTTCGCGACCGCGTACCAGTACACGCGGCCGTCGGCCAGCGGCATCCGGGCGAACTCCCTGCCCCGGCCCCAGGCCGTGCCGCCCTCCTCGGGCGTGAAGGGCCGTCCCGTGATGCCGCGCCACACCGAGTGCCCGCTGTGCACGGGGCCGGGGGCGTCCGGGAAGAGGTCCGCCCGGAGTCTGCTGTGCACACCGTCGGCGGCGACCACGACGTCGGCCCCGGCCGTGTGCTCGCCGTCCGCCGTCCGGTACCGCACCCCGGCCCCGTCGACGCCCACGGCCTCGGCCCCGGTGCGCAGGCACCCCGCGGGCAGCGCCTGTTGCAGCACCCGTTGCAGGTCCCTCCGCAGCAGGACCATCGTGGACAGCCCGTGGTCGCGGACGAAGACCGGATCGGTGGGCCGCATCAGTCGCCGTCCCCGCGGGGTGTGCACCCCGTCGCCGCCGGGCATCATCTCCGCGGACAACGCCCGTGCGGCGGCACCGGCGCCGAGCCGGTCCAGGCAGCGTTGCGCGTTGGACAGCAGCGACATCCCCGCCCCGGCCTCGCGCAGTTCCGGCGCGCGCTCCAGCAGGGTGACCTGCCACCCGCAGCGGCCGAGCCCGACGGCGGTGGCGAGTCCCCCGATGCCGGCGCCGACCACGACGGCCCGGCGGGCCTCCGGTCCGGTCATCGGGTCCGCCCCTCTCGTCCGTCGCCGTTCCCGGCGATCAGCAGGGACACCAGGAACGCGAGCGCGACGGCACCGGCGGCGGCCCACACGGCGCTCTGGAATCCGGCCGTGCTCTTCCCGCCGATGAGCGAGGAGGACATGGCGATGCCGAGCGACGAACCCACCCCGTAGCAGGCGGAGTTGACACCGGGCAGCACCGTCGGGCTGTCCTGCGGCGCGAGGAGCGCGCTGAGCCCGTTGAGCGGCGTGAGCGCCCCGGCCAGACCGAATCCGATGACCAGCACCATCGCGAACACCAGCCAGCGGGACCGGATGCCCACGGCGAGCACCATCAGCGCGGGGACACTGAACAACAGGGCGTACCGCAGCATGCGCCGCCACCCGACCCGGGGAGCCAGCGAACCGGCGACCGGTGCGAAGACGACGTTCACCAGGCACATCGGAACGATGAACAGCAGCGCGGACACGGTGGCCGTCATGCCGAACCCGGAGCCGTGGTGCTGGCTGAGCATCGGCACCACGTAGTTGACGACGCCGAGCAGCCCCGCCGTGGTGAGCACCGACGTCAGCAGTACCGGCCACGTGCGGCGCGAACGCAGGTACGCGACCGGGATCAACGGGTGTGCACTGCGCTTCTCCAGGAGGCAGAACGCCGCGAACAGTACTGCACCGAGGACGAGCAGGGACACCACCGCCACCGGACCGGCCCTGCCCGCCGCACCGATGCCCAGCTCGACGGAGCCCAGGCCGGCGGAGAGCGTGAGCACGCCGGCCCAGTCCATCCGGCCGGTGGCCGTTCCCGCGAAGGACGGCACAAGGGTCCGCACGGCGAAGACGGTGGCCACGCCGAACACGGTCATCACCGCGAACACCGCGCGGAAGCCGAAGGCGTCGGTGAGCCGGCCGGACAACAGGCCGTCCAGGCCCACGATTCCGCCGTTGGCCGCGGTGATCAGGCCCATCGCACGGCCGAACTCGCGGGCGCTCAGCTTCTGTCGCATCACCCGCAGCGCCACCGGGAAGACCACGGCCGAGGCGCTCTGCAGCAGCCTGCCGACGACGAACACGCCGAAGCCGGGGGCCGCCGTGACCACCGCCGAGCCGATGCACATGACCACCAGCGCCCAGGTCATCAGTCTGCGGGAGTCCGAATGGTCGCTGTAGGCCGACACGACGACGGAGAGCAGGCCGCCGAGGAGGAAGAACAACGCCTGGGCGAAGCCCACCGCCGCGGTGCTCACCGACAGCCGGTCGGCGATGTCGGGCAGCGCGGGGGTGGGCATCGAGATGCAGAGCTGGCAGGCGACCACGGCCAGCACCAGCGACGCGATCAGGGTGCCGGAGCCGGCGGTTCTGCGGCCGGCCGCGGCAGCGACGGGTGAGGAAACGAGCTGGTCCATCTGCACCTCTCCAATGAAGTCGGGATCAGGCGGGCCATCCCGGCCGCCGCAGGCCGCCGTCGGCGAAGGCCCATTCGTGCCGCGCGCCCAGGGAGAAGGCCTCGGCCAGCCGTGCCCGCTCGGCCGGGGCGCAGCGCTCGCCGAACCCGTCGACCATGCCGAGGACGGCACGGACCGCCTGCCACGCGCCCTCACCGGGGTCGTAGACGTCGACCCACGCCGCGTACCGCGAACCGGGCCGGCCGCTCGTGCGCAGCGTGCGGCACACCTCCAGGTGGAACCACATCATCGGCAGCAGGCCGCCGATCCCGGCGGCGAACGACTCCGTCGCGCAGGCCCGGAAGAACGAGCAGTACGCGTGCGTCTCGGGGGCGATGTCCGGCCTGCCGGAGGGCAGTTCCACGCCGAAACCGGGGGCCAGTCCGCCGAGCGCGTCGCGCAGTCGCGGTGCCGACTCCACGGTGGCGAAGGCGCAGTGTGCCAGCAGCGCGGAGAAGGCGTCGTCGGCGGCGATCGAGGCGCAGTGGGCGAACGCCCTGCCGCAGGCGGGCAGGAGGAAGGCGGTGTCCTGGAGGACGAAGTGTGCCAGCGACTCCGGCGGCAGCGAACCGTCGCACAGGCCGGCCCAGAAGGGGTGGGCGACGACCTCGGCCACGAACGGCTCGGCGATCTGCTGCAGTTGCTCCCGCAGGGAAGGGCCCGCCACGTCGGTCACCAGGCGACGGGGAGTTCACGCGGACGGGAGAAGGCCAGCCCCGAGGACCAGACCAGTTCGGTCTCCTCGACCGCCGGCCGCAGCCCCGGCATCCTGGCCAGCAACGCGCCCAGGGCCGCGGTCAGTTCCACGCGTCCCAGCTGCGCGCCGAGGCAGTGGTGGATGCCGTGGCCGAAGGCCAGGTGCGGGTTGGACGCACGGTCCAGGAGCAGGCCGTCGGGGTCCTCGAACACCGTTCCGTCCCGGTTGGCCGCCGTGATCAGCGGCAGCACCGCCTCACCCGCAGCGATGCGCACGCCGGCGATCTCGACGTCCTCGGTGGCGATGCGCAACGCCCCCAGCCCGCCGCCCGCCTGGGAACGCCGCAGCAACTCCTCGACCGCCGCGGGCAGCAGCGCGGGCTCGGCACGCAGCCGGGCGAGCCGGTCCGGCCTGCGCAGCAGGGTGAGCACGGCGTGCACCAGCCCGGCGGTCGTGGCGTGGTAGCCGGCGCCCAGCAGCGTGTAGCCGAAGGCGAGCAGTTCCTCGTCGCTCAGCCGGTCGCCGTCCTCGGTGGCGTCGATCAGGACCATCAGCAGGTCGTCCGTGGGCCGGGCGCGCTTCTCGGCGATCAGTCGGGTCAGGTAGTCGTTGATGCTGTCCCGCGCCGCCAGCACCTCCTGGTGCCGGTCGCGGTCGTAGCTGAGCATGATGTCGGTCCACTCGCGGAACCGGCCGACATCCTCGTAGGGGACGCCCAGCATGTGGCAGATCACGGTGATCGGCAGCGGCTGGGCCAGCCCGGCGACGAGGTCGGCGGGCGGTCCGGCGGCCACCATGCCGTCCACCAGCTCCCCGGCGAGCCGTTCGATGCCGGGCCGCAACTGCTCGATCCGGCGCGGGGCGAACGCCCGGGAGACCAGGCGCCGCAGCCGGCTGTGCTCCGGCGGGTCCATGACGAAGATCGACTTGGAGTCGCGCGCGATGGGCAGCAGTCGCGGCGCGCCCGGCCCGGTGATCGCCTCGCGGCTGAACCGCTGGTCGGCCAGCAGCCTGCGGACGTCCTCGTGCCGGGTCACCAGCCACACCCGGTCCCCGGTGGGAATCGTCACCCGGGACACCGGCCGGCGGGCGAGCAGTCCGGCGTACTCCGGAGGCGGCTCGACGGGGTCCTCGACGGCGAAGGGGAACGACGGCGCGGCGTCCTCGGCGGGCATCGGCACTCCTCACGGTGGCGTCAGACGGGCGCTGCCAGGCTCCCAACGCCCGCTGGTCGCGCCGTCCAGTCCTGCTGAAACCGGCCGGCGCGCACGTCATCGCAGGTCGCCGTGGCGCGCCCACCACTCCTCGATCACGTCGCACGCCGTCTCGACACCCCGCTCGGCGCGCACCAGTTCGGCGGTCCGGGCGGCACGGTCCCGGAACCGCGGGTCGTGCACGGCCGCGGCGAGGGCCCCGGACAGGGCCTCCGCCGTCAGCGCGGTGAACGGCAACGGCCGCGGCGAGACACCGATCGCCGCCATCCGCCGGGCCCAGAAGGGGTTGTCCGCGACGGTCGGCACGGTCACCTGCGGCACACCCGCGCGCAGCACCGCGGCCGCCGTGCCGTATCCGGCGTGGTGCACCACGGCACAGGCGCGCGGGAAGAGCCAGTCGTAATCGGCCTCCTCCACCCGGAACACCCCGTCGGGCAGTTCGTCCCGCGGCCCGCCCACCAGCACCAGCGGACGGCCCGCCCGCCGTGCCGCGCCGACGAGCAGCCCGACGGTGCGCCGCCCCGGATGCACCGGCCAGGTGCTGCCGAAGGTCGCCACGACGGGTGCGGGGCCGTCGGCGACGAACGCCCGCAGCCCCTCGCCGGGCGGCGTCACGGTGCGGTCGGGGAACCAGTACCCCGTGACGTGGCAGTGCCGTGGCCAGTCCGCCGGCGGCGGGACGACGTGCGGGCTGAACGGGTACAGGCAGGGCCGCTCCGCGGAGACCCGGTACAGCGGCGAGAGCCGTCCCAGAGCGCGTCGGCCCTGCGCCGCCCGGTAGCGGTTGACGGCCGGCCGGAACATCCGCCACTCGGTCTGCCGCGCCACGACGTACGACAGCCTGTTGTACCAGCGCCCCAGCGGCAGTTCGGGGGCCCGCCAGACCGGGAACGCCGAGGTCGGGGTGGCCGGTGTCCAGGACGTGGCGCACCAGCGCGGACGCGGGCCGCCGGCCAGCACGGGGTCGACCGTCGGCGAGGTGATCACCAGGTCGCCGCGGCCGCCCGCCGCCTCGACGGCCGCCAGCATCTGCGCCACCGCCTCGTCCCGGGCCCGTTCGGACATCGCCCTCGCCGCCCGCAGGGGGGAGGCGCTCCTGCGGACCGCATCGATCACCCGGGGTTCCTCGAACGCCTCGCCGCCCATGCCGCCGGTGACGGACTCGAACCGCAGCCCGGAGCGTTCGACCAGCGACCGGGCGGTCTCCGCCGACGCGATGCTCACCTCGTGGCCCCGGCGGCGCAGTCCGGTTCCGAGGGTGACGAAGGGCTGGACGTCGCCGCGGGAGCCGAGGGAGAGGAAGGAGACTCTCATGACGCCGGAACGGGCCGGTACTCGAGGAGGGCGAGATCGCCGGGGGCCGGGTCGTTGGCCGGCTCGAACCCGGCCGCGGCCGCGAGCCGGTTCCACTCGTCGCGGCTCCGTTCCCGGCCGCCGAGCGCCACCATCATCTCGATGTCGGTGAGCTTGCCGAGGTCCCATTCGCCGGGGCCGGTCAGCAGCATGTCGACGATCAGCAGGCGGGCCCCGGCGTCGTCCCCGACGGCCTCCCGGACCCGGCGCAGGATCGTCCCGGCCCGTTCGTCGTCCCAGTTGTGCAGGGTGTGTTTGACGAAGTAGGCGTCGCAGCCGGACGGCAGCCCGGTGAAGAAGTCGGTCTCCGCCACCGATGCCCGGCCGGCGACACCGCGCCGCTCGAACTCCTCCCGGGCCTGTGCGACCACCTGCGGCTGGTCGCACAGCACGCCGGTGCACTGCGGGAAGCGGCTGAGCACCTCGGCGAGGAACTGGCCCCTGCCGCCCCCCACGTCCGCGATGCGCGGGAAGCGGCCGAAGTCGTACTGCTCGAAGATCCGGTCGGTGCCCGGGTAGTGGTTCTGCACCATCGCCCTGTCGAACAGCTCCGCGCCGGCCGGATTCTCCTCCAGGTACGCGAAGAACGACGTGCCGAAGACGTGCTCGAACGACGGAGCCCCGGTCCGGACCGAGTGCAGCACGTCCTCGTAAGGCCGCCACATCATGGGGTCCGAGGCGAACAGGAACATCTCCCGCGCCGACCCGGGCGTGCCGCTGCGGAGGCCTTCACCGGCGGGCGTCAGGGCGAACAGGCCGCCGGGCAGCTCCCGCAGCACCCCGATCGCGGCGGCGCAGCGCAGCACCCGGTACAGCGAGTCGCCGTGGGCGCCGGTCTCCTCGGCCAGGTCGCGCGCGGTGCGGGACCCGTCGGCGAGCAGATCGGGTACCCGGAGCTGGACGAGCGGCCGCAGCGCGCCGATGGCCCATTTGGCCACGAACAGGCCCAGGACCCGCTGCTGCGGGGGAAGTTCCACGGGGAACCAGGAGAGGACGCCCGATGCGTCGGGCAGCGTGTCGGGTGAACTCACGAACGTGCTCCTGTCGTCGACCGGAAACGGACCGGCATGTGCCGTGTGCTGTTCATGAAGTTGGTCGCCGTGCGCACCGGCGGCCCGGTGAGCTCCAGCGCCGGCAGCCGGTCCGCGAACACGTCGAGGAACAGCCGCAGTTCGAGGACGGCGAGGGCCTTGCCGATGCACACGTGCGGCCCGCCGCCTCCGAAGGTGATGTGCGGGTTGGGGCTGCGCGTGATGTCGAAGCGGTCCGGGTCGGCGAACACGGTCTCGTCCCGGTTGGCCGAGGAGAGCCAGAGGACCGCACGCTCCCCGGCCCTGATCGGCTGGCCGGCGATCTCGGTGTCCGCGGCCACCTGCCGGGCGAAGTGCGTCGCGGGCGTCACGTACCGCAGGATCTCCTCGGTCGCGCCGGGGACGAGTCCGCGGTCCGCACGCAGTGCATCCAGCTGGTCGCGGTGGTCCAGGAGGGCCAGGACGCCGCCGGTGAGGGAGGAGTAGGTGGTCTCGCTCCCCGCGCCCATCAAGGTGGTGGCGAACAGGGCGATCTCTTCGGGCCCGAGCCGTTCCCCCTTGTACCGGCCGGAGAGCAGCACCGAGAACAGGTCGTCCCGGGGATCGCGCATGCGCTGCCCGGCCAGCTCCCCGAAGTACGCCATGAGGTTCCGGAAGGCGTCGACGGCCTTTTCCGGCGAGCTGTGCCGGTACGCGGTGTCACCGAGGTTGAGGGTGTGCCGGGTCCACTCGATCACCATGGCCCGGTCGGCGGGGGAGGGGATGCCGATCAGCTCCGCCAGCACCTCCAGCGGCAGCTGCATCGCGATGTCCTCGGCGAAGTCGAACTCGTCGCCGTGCGCGGCCTCCTCCGCCATCCGCTCGACGATGCCGCGCACCGGCCGTTCGAGCGCGGCGATCCTGGCCGGGGTGAAGCCCTTGAACGCCAGCTTGCGCAGCCGGGTGTGCTCGGGAGCGTCCAGGAACGAGATCAACGGCAGTCCGGTGCTGTCCTGCCGCACCGAGGTCATCGTGCTCGGGCTGTTGCGGAACACCTCGGTGTCCCGCGAGGCCGCCACGACGTCGGCGTGCCGCACCAGGTACCAGAAGTCGTACCCCTCGGCGTCGGTGGCCCGCAACAGCCCCTTCCGCGCCCGCAGTTCGCGGAAGTACGCGTAGGGGATGCCGTCGGTGAACGCCTGTGGATCCATCAGATCCGTGCCGGGCGCGGTCATCGGCCGGCCTTGCCGCCCTTGCGGCAGACCACCAGTGTGTCGTAGTCGCCCAGCGCCCGGTCCTCGACCGTCGCGAAGCCGGCGGCCAGGGCGTGCTCGCGCAGCTCGGCGACGGTGTACTCGGAGCCGCCCTCGGTCACCAGCAGCATGTCCAGGCTGATCACCAGGTTCTCGACGTGGCTAGGCTCGTCGTCGAGCATGCGGTCGTACACCAGCAGCACACCACCGGGGTTGACGGCCTCGTACGCCTTGGCCACCAGCGCCCTGCGCTGGTCACGGTCCCAGTCGTGCAGCGCGTGGCCGCAGACGACGATGTCGGCCGGAGGCAGCGGGTCGGCGAAGAAGTCGCCGCCGTGGAAGGCGGTCCGGCCGGTCAGACCGTGCTCGGCCGCCTTCTCCTCGAAGAACGGCGCCATCTGCGGCAGATCGAAGACGTGCCCGTGCAGATGCGGGTGGGCCTTGACGATCTGGCACACCAGGTTGCCGCGGCAGCCCCCGACGTCCAGTACCGAACCGGCGGCGTCCCAGCCGTCGTAGGCCTCGATCAGCCGAGGGGCCAGGACCTGGGTGAGCGCGTCCATCATGTTGACGAACTGGCCCAGCAGCGCCGGGTTTTCGATCATCGTGAAGAAGTCGCTGCCGGCCTGTGGCAGGCCGGTGCGCAGCGCCTCGGTCAGCCTGCCCCAGGCCGGGTACAGGTTGCGGTTGGACCGCTCCAGGAAGCCCCCGATGTAGGCCGGTTCCCCGCGGACCAGGTACTGGTCGGCGCCCGGGGCGTTGCCGTACCGCCCGTCCTCGCGGACCAGCAGCCCCATCCCGACCAGGAGGTTCAGCCAGTCCGGGAGCCCACGGCCGTGCAGCTCCAGCCGCTGCCGGATCTCCGGCTCGGTGGCCGCCCCTTCCCGCAGCGTGGTGAACAGCCCCAACTCGACGGCGGTCAGCAGGGCCTTGGCGTCGCAGAACGCATTGGCCTGCCGGAGGATGCCCGCGGCGGTGCTGGTGTCCGAGGCGTTGCTCGTCATACGACCGACTCCTTCCACAAGGGCGGATGGCGGGGACGCCATGCCGGTGACCGAGACGCTGACAGCGGCCGGTGGAAGCCCGGTCGAAGCGGTCTGGAAGCCCGGGTTGGATCCCGGCGCCAGAATTCTTCGAGACCGTGGCCGTATTCCTTGTCGCGTTGGCGTCCCGTGTCCGCCGATCGCGAGGAGACAAAGATGCGTGACGTGAAGGTCCCGGTGCTCGTGGTGGGCGGCGGGCCGGTCGGCCTGTCCTCGGCCCTCTTCCTGGGGCGGCACGGGGTCCGCACGATGCTGGTGGAGAAGCGTGACGGCACCTCGATGCTCCCGCGGGCGCCGGGCCTGCAGGCCCGCACCATGGAGCTGTTCCGGGCGGCCGGGCTGCACCGCGAGATCCGCGCGCTGGAGATGGGCGACTCGCACCCCTACTTCGAGGGCGGCATCATCCGCACCCGGTGCTTCGCCGAGATCGACGACGCCGTCACGCTGGAGGCGCCCTCGCTGGACGGTCCGCGGATCAGCCCGGAACGCGTGATGGGCTGCGGCCAGGACCGCTACGAGCGCGTGCTGGTCGACAAGGCCCGGGAGCACGGCTGCGACGTGCGCTTCGCCACCCGGCTGCAGTCGCTGGCGCAGGACGAGGAGGGCGTCACCGCGGTCGTCGAGGACGCCGCGGGCCGCACGACGACGGTGCGCGCCGACTTTCTCGTCGGCGCCGACGGGGCGAGCAGCTCCGTCCGCCGGACCCTCGGGGTGCAACGGAGCGGCCGGGGCACCGTGTTCAACGCGCTGAGCATCTACTTCCGGGCACCGGAGCTCGAAAAGCTGCTGAAGGACCGCAAGTTCATCCTCTGCTACGCCACCGCGGCCCGCGGCACCCTGATGAGTCTGTCCCGGCTGCACGGCTGTGACCCCTGGCTGGCCACGCCGCTGTACTACCCGGAGAAGGGCGAACGCCCCGAGGACTTCACGGACGAGCGCTGCATCGAGATCATCCGCACCGCCGCCGGCGACCCGGACCTGGCCGTCGAGGTCGTCTGGAAGGTGCCCTGGCAGGGAGCGCAGCTGGTGGCCGAGCGGTTCCGCACCGGCCGGGTCTTCCTGGCAGGCGACGCGGCGCACGTGCATCCGCCGGCCGGGGGCTTCGGCGCGAACACCGGTATCCACGACGCACACAACCTCGCGTGGAAGCTGGCCGCGGTGCTGGACGGGTGGGCGGGCGACGCCTTGCTCGACAGCTACGACGCCGAGCGCCGCCGGGTCGGCGAGGCCATGGCGGAACAGGCGATGATCCGCAACCGGATACGCCACGGCTACGCCGACGAGCAGACGAAGGCCGCCATGGTGGACGACGTCATCGTCACCCTCGGCTACCGCTACCGGTCGGCGGCGATCGCCGGCGCACCACAGGCCCCGGTGCTCACCCCGCACCTCGCACTGTCCGGCGAACCGGGCACCAGGGCACCGCACGTGTGGCTGGAGCGGGACGGCGAACGGATCTCCACGATCGACCTGTTCTGGGACGGCTTCGTGCTGCTGACCGGAGCGCGCGGCAAGGCCTGGGCCGACGCCGCGGAGAAGGCGGCGCAGCACCTGCGGGTGCCGCTGCGCACGTACTCCGTGGGCCGGGGATGCGCGCTGGTGCCGGCCGAGTGGGACTGGGCGGCCGCGTACGGGGTCGGCGACGAGGGGGCGGTGCTGGTCCGGCCGGACGCCTTCGTGGCCTGGCGCGCGCCGGGTGCGGCCGCGGACCCGCAACAGGAACTGGCCTCCGTGCTCGCCGGGGCGGCGGGCCTGTGCCCGGCACGGCAGAGCTGAAGGGACGGACGATGACACAGAGTTCGGAGCGGGGCGGCCCCGAGGACGTGCTCGCGGCCGCCATGGCCTTCCAGCCGGCGAAGCTCGTCCTGACCGGCCTGGAACTGGGGCTGTTCCGGCTGCTCGCGGACGGCCCGGCCACCGGGGCGGAGATCCGGCGGCGCCTCGGGCTGCACGCGCGGGGCACCGGGCACTTCCTCGCCGCGCTGGCCGAGACGGGCGTGCTGGACCGGGACGGTGAGGTGTACCGCAACGGCCCGGCCGCACAAGGGTTCCTGGTGCCGGGGTCCGACGCGTACCTCGGCGACTTCCTGCACATGGCCGACACGGTCATGTACCCGGCATGGGGCCGGCTCGGCGAGGCACTGCGGACCGGTGCACCGCAGGCGGCCACCTACTCCGGATCCGACATGTTCGGCGAGCTCTACAGCGACGGCGCCAAGCAGAACGACTTCGTGGCCATGGCGGAGAACGCGAGCCGGCCCCTCATCGGGGCGCTCACCACGGCCTTCGACTGGACGAGCCGCCGGTCCGTCGTCGAACTCGGCGGCTGCCGCGGCAACGTGCTGGCCCACGTGGTGAAGGCGCACCCGCACCTGGACGCCACCGTGCTGGACCTGCCGCCGCTGCAGGGCGCGTTCGACCGGCACATGGACGACCTCGGCCTGACCGGCCGGGTCCGCTTCCGGGGCGCCGACTTCTTCACCGACCCGCTGCCCACGGCCGACGTGCTGGCGATCGGGCACTGCATGGTCGACTGGACCGACGACCAGCGCCGGGCCCTGATCACCAGGGCCTTCCACGCGGTCGACCCGGGCGGGGTGTTCCTGGTCTGGGACCCGATGCTGGTGCCGGGACAGGACGACTACCTGCGCAACCTGATGCGCAGCATCAACCTCCAGCTGATGACCCCGCACGGCACCAACTACCGGCTCGACCAGTGCGAGGACTGGCTGCGCGAGGCGGGCTTCGCGCACGTCGAACACCGGCCGCTCGGCCACGACGTCACGCTCGTCGTGGCGGGCAAGGCGCCGTGACCGCCATGCGCGGCATCCTGCTGGCCGGCGGGACGGGCTCCCGGCTGTGGCCGGTGTCCCGCGCGGTGTCGAAACAGCTCATGCCGGTCTTCGACAAGCCCATGGTGTACTACCCGCTGACCACGCTGATGACGGCCGGGATCCGCGACATCCTGGTCATCACCGCCCCGGAGGACCGGCAGCAGTTCCGGCGGCTCCTGGGCGACGGATCGCATCTCGGCCTGAGGCTGACCTACCGGACGCAGAGGCGGCCCGAGGGCATCGCCCAGGCCTTCCTGATCGGTGCGGACTTCATCGGCGACGGCCCGGTGGCCCTGATCCTGGGCGACAACATCTTCCACGGCTGGGACCTGGGCACGCGGCTGCGCGAGCACGCCGGCCTCCGGGGCGGCCGGGTCTTCGCCTACGCCGTGGCCGAGCCGTCGGCCTACGGAGTCATCGAGTTCGGCGAGGACGGGTCGGCGGTGTCGATCGAGGAGAAGCCGGAGAAGCCGAAGTCGCGGTACGCCGTGGCCGGGCTGTACTTCTACGACAACACGGTCGTGGAGATCGCCCGGGGCCTGCGGCCGAGCGAGCGGGGCGAGCTGGAGATCACCGCGGTCAACGAGACCTATCTGCGCCGG
Source organism: Streptoverticillium reticulum (assembly GCF_047456005.1). Lineage (NCBI taxonomy): Bacteria > Bacillati > Actinomycetota > Actinomycetes > Kitasatosporales > Streptomycetaceae > Streptomyces > Streptoverticillium reticulum. The sequence goes on from NZ_CP179755.1 coordinate 7,560,938, forward strand.
GGGGAGCTGGCGGTGACCGTCCTGGACCGCAGCACGGTCTGGCTCGACACCGGAACCTTCGCCTCGCTGGTGCAGGCGGCGGAGTACGTGCGGGTGGTGGAGGAGCGCCAGGGGCTCAAGATCGGCTGCGTGGAGGAGACGGCCTGGCGCTGCGGCTTCATCGACGACGACCAACTCCGCGATCTCGGCCGCCCGTTGCTCAAGAGCGGCTACGGCCGCTATCTGCTCGATCTGCTCGACGACCCGCAACCGAGGTGGTGAGCTGTGGAGACAGTCCGGCTGGCGATCGAAGGGGCCTGGCAGATCACGCCGCGACAACATGCGGACTCCCGGGGCCTGTTCATGGAGTGGTACCACTGCGACCGGTTCGCGCGGCAGGTCGGCCACCCGCTGCGGCTGGCCCAGGCCAACCTGTCCGTCTCCCGACGCGACGTGGTGCGCGGCATCCACTTCGCCGATGTGCCCCCGGGCCAGGCCAAGTACATGACGTGCGTGCGCGGCGCCGTTCTCGACGTCGTCGTCGACCTCCGGGTGGGATCGCCGACCTACCGCCGCTGGCTGAGCGTCCGGCTGGACGACGTCGACCGCAGGGCGCTCTACCTCGCCGAGGGCCTGGGGCACGGCTTCCGCGCGCTCACCGACGACGCGACGGTGGCCTACTTCTGCTCGGAGACCTACCGGCCCGCCCGCGAACACACCATCCACCCCTACGACCCCGAACTGGCCATCGACTGGCAGACCGAGACGCCCCTGCTGTCCCCGCGCGACGCCGCCGCCCCCTCGCTCGCAGAGGCGCACGCCGGCGGACTGCTGCCCGACTACCGGGCCTGCTGCGCAAGAGAGCGCCCCTTCGCGGCTGTCGCCACGGAGACGACGGACGAATGACGACCCGGACCGGGCGGATCCGGTGGCTCGTCACCGGAGCAGGAGGCAAACTCGGCCGGGACGTCGCCGCGGAGCTGGCCGGCGACCCGACGGCGGAGGTCACCGCCGCGTGCAGAGCTGCTCTGGACATCACGGACGCGGCCGCCGTCCGCGAGGCCGTCGCCGGCCACGACATCGTCGTCAACGCCGCCGCGTGGACCGACGTCGACGGCGCGGAGGCCGCGGAGGCGGCCGCCACCGCGGTCAACGGCACGGCGGTGCGCCGTCTCGCCGAGGCCTGCAGGGCCACGGGCGTTCTCCTGTTGCACGTCTCCTCCGACTACGTCTTCCCCGGCGACGCCGGAAAGCCGTATGCGGAGGACGCGTCGCCCGCACCGCTCAGCGCCTACGGCCGGGGCAAACTGGCGGGGGAGCAGGCCGTCGTCGAACTGCTGCCACGGACGGGCTGTGTCGTGCGCACCGCGTGGCTCTACGGCGAGCACGGCCGCGACTTCCCCGCCACCGTCCTGGAACTGGCCGCACGGCAGGAGACGCTGCAGGTCGTGAACGACCAGTGGGGACAGCCGACATGGAGTCGCGCGCTGGCCCGGCAGCTCGGCCGGCTGGGGAGGGAGGCGCGGGCCGGACGCGCCCCGGCCGGTATCTACCACGGCACGGCGGCGGGCTGCACCACGTGGTACGGCTTCGCCCGGACCGTGTTCGGCCTCGCCGGACTCGACCCGGCACGCATCCGGCCCGTCGCCTCCACCGCCTTTCCCCGGCCTGCTCCCCGCCCGGCCTTCAGCGCCCTCGCCCACGACCGGTGGACGGCGGCCGGCATGGCACCGTTGCCGCCCTGGCAGGACTCCTTGGCCGAGGCCTTCCGGAGCCCCGCCTTCACCGGGCGCGCCATGGCGGCCCGTCGTGCGTCCGGCGAGGCGTGAGGCGGACGTCCGCGCGAGGATCCGCGTGGACCACCTCTCCCCCGAGGAGGTGGTCCACGGCGGGGCCTGTGCGTCCGGCAGAGACGACGACATGACGTTAACCGGGGCCCCTGGAAAGGGGATTGGAAAAATGTAGGATCTGCGCAAGGGGATCCGGTGCGATGCGCCTCCGGAAGGAGCGACTGCATGGGCGACCAGACGACGGTGACCGTCGTGCAGAAGGCTCACTCGGCCGAAGTGGCCTTCCGCGATCCGCACCCCCTGCTGGCCGGCCATGTGCTGGGGTACACGGGGCAGGACTTCTCGCTCTCTCAGCCGCAGGTGCGACGGGTGACGGCGTTGGCGACGGTGATGCTCGTCATCGACTTCGAGGCACCGGTCCGGCACCTCGTCACCGACACCGACATGGCAGGGCCACAACAGAGCTTTCTGCTCTCTCCAGTGTCCGGACTGAGCGACCGCCCCCTCGTCATCCGGCAGTCCGGGCGGGAGTACGGCATGGTGGCGCTCCTCACGCCCCTGGGGGCCCGCGCGCTGTTCGGGTTCCCCCTGTGGGAACTGGCCCGCAGGAGCGTGCATCTGACCGACCTCCTGGGCCCGGACGGCCGACGGCTCACCGAACAACTCGCCGAGGCACCGGACTGGCCCACCCGTTTCCGGATCACCGACACCTTCCTGCTGTCCCGCATCGGCACGGGGCCGGAACTGCCACGCCAGGTCCGCCGGGTCTGGAGACGTCTGACAGGCTCAGGGGTCGCGCCGATAGACGCCCTTGCAGACGAAGTGGGCTGGTCCCGGCAGCACTTGACCGCACGATTCCACCGGGAAGTGGGGCTGTCCCCCAAGAGCATTGCCCGCATCGCCCGGCTGCAGCGCGTCATGTTGCTCATGCGCAGCACCCACCCGCCCTCCTGGGCCGAGGTTGCCGCGACGTGCGGTTACACCGACCAGTCCCACCTCAACCGCGACTTCCGCCTGCTGACCGGCTGCACCCCGGCCGGTTGGCGCGCTCTCACCGACTGGTCCAGTGTCTACATCGGCGATCCGCGCGTGTACGCGGTCCACAACGCAACGCCGGACCTTCGGGGACATGCCCCGGTTCGTGGGTGAGAGCGGTGTGAAGAAACGCTTCCACGGCGCGGCATCCTTCTCGGCTGCCGTTCCGGCGCGTACAGGTGAGGCCACCCCTGCCACCACCTGTCACCGCCTCCAGGAGCGTGCACCATGAACAGCTTCCGTCTTCTGCCACGCCGGGCAGCCGTGGCCGCCGCGGCTTCGGTCGCGGCAGTCGCCCTGGCCGCCTGTGGCGGCAACGCCGGCAAAGGCGGCGGCTCCCCGGCCGCATCGACCGCGCAGGCCGGCTCCAGTGCATCCGCATCGGCCGGGCAGCACAACCAGGCCGACGTCACCTTCGCCCAGCGGATGATCCCGCATCACCGTCAGGCCATCGCCATGGCCGACACGGCCGCGGAACACGCCTCCTCCGGCGAGGTCAAGGCCCTCGCCGAGAAGATCAGGAAGGCGCAGACGCCGGAGATCGACACCATGACCACCTGGTTGAAGTCCTGGGGTGAGCAAGTCCCCCAAGGCATGGGCGGCATGGGGGACATGGGCGGCATGGGCCACGGGAGCCCGTCCGCGATGCCCGGCATGATGAGCGACCACGACATGGACCAGCTCAAGGGCGCCTCCGGCAGCGCCTTCGACGCCATGTTCCTGACCATGATGATCAAGCATCACGAGGGTGCGGTCGAGATGGCCGACACCGAGAAGCGGCAAGGTGCTTACGGGCCGGCCAAGGAGATGGCCGGCACCATCGTCACCGGGCAGACCGCCGAAATCGCCCAGATGCGCAAGATGCTGGGCACCGGCTCGCCGTCCGCGACGGCCTCCTGACGGAAACTGCCGGGTGGGGGCGGCACCGTGGCGTGGAATGACAGGTCGGGGCCGGCTCGCACTTGACCATGGCCGTGCAGCCGTCCACCGTCGCAGTGGAGACCGCTGTATCGCGGGCGGGTCAGGTGAGGGAGGCGAGCGCGGCGTCCAGGCGCGCGGTGGCGTCGGCGGCGACCGGCCGGAGGCCGGGCAGACCGGTGAGGGTGACCATGGTGTCCGGGTCGAGGGCCTGGACGACGGTCCGGTCGCCGTCGCGGCGTACGACGACGTTGCACGGCAGGAGCAGGCCGATGCTGCGGTCCGCCTCCAGGGCCCGGCGGGCGAGCGCCGGGTTGCAGGCGCCGAGGATCAGGTAGTCCTCCATGTCGTGGCCGAGCTTGGCCTGGAGGGTGGCCTTGACGTCGATCTCGGTGAGGACGCCGAATCCGTGCTCGGCCAGGGCCTGGCGCACGGCGGTGACGGCGGTGTCGAAGTCGGCATCGAGGCGGACGCTGCGGGCGTAGGACATGAGGACTCCCGGATCGCACGGCAGAAGTTCGTTCCTCGTCTACCCCGGATCCCCCTCCCTGGGATACCCCCAGGGGTATCCCTGTTATGGTGGCCAACAGATACCCCCCGGGGTACACCACGCGGACGGAGTCGTGATCGTGTTCTTCATCAGCACCCTGGAACTCAAGGGCCTGGGCAATCGCAGCTACCTCGCCGGCGGGCCGGGCTCGGCGGTGGCCGTGGATCCGCCGCGGGACATCGATCAAGTCCTTGCCGCGGCCGCCCGCCGCGGGGTGCGGATCACGCACGTGGTGGAGACGCACGTGCACAACGACTACGTCACCGGCGGCCTCCAGCTGGCCCAGGTCACCGGCGCGGAGTACCTGGTGCCGGCCGGTGCGGCGGTCCCCTTCGCCCGCACGCCGGTGGCCGACGGCGACACGGTGGCGGTGGACGAGGGCCTGACGCTGCGCGCACTGGCCACTCCGGGGCACACGCCCCACCACACGTCCTACGTCCTGGAGGAGAACGGCCGGGCCGTCGCGGCGTTCACCGGCGGTTCACTGCTGATCGGCAGCGTGGGCCGGCCGGACCTGGTCGAGCCGGGGCTGACCGAGCAGCTGGCCCGTGCCCAGCACGCCTCCGCCCACCGCCTGGCCGGTGAGCTGGACGACGAGGTGCGGGTGCTGCCCACCCACGGCTTCGGCAGCTTCTGCTCCTCGTCCCAGGCCGAGGGGGATACCACCACGATCGGCGCGGAGCGCAGGAACAACGCCGCGCTGACGAAGGACGTGGACACCTTCGTCGCCGAGCTGCTCGCCGGCCTGGACGACGTGCCCGCGTACTACGCGCACATGGCTCCGGCCAACGCCGCCGGCCCCGCCCCCGTCGACCTGACCCCGGTGCGGCAGGCCGACGCGCAGGAGATCGCCGGGCGGCTGGCGGCGGGGGAGTGGGTGGTGGACCTGCGCAACCGCATCGCGTTCGCCGAGGGGCACGTCGCCGGCTCGTTCAACTTCGAGGGCGAGGGCCAACTGGCCCTCTACCTGGCGTGGTTGATTCCGTGGGGCAAGCCGGTCACCCTGCTGGCGGAGACGCCCGAGCAGGTCGCCGCCGCGCAGCGGGAGCTGGTGCGGGTGGGCATCGACCGCCCGGCCGCCGCGGCCACCGGCGATCCCGCCGCCTGGGTGCGGCCGGGCGAGCAGCTCGCCGCCTTCCCGCGGGCCCGTTTCGCCGGCCTCGCCGAGGCGCGGGGCCGCGGCGAGAACGTCGTGGTGCTGGACGTGCGGCGCGACTCCGAGCGCGCGAACGGCTTCGTCGAGGGATCCGTGCACATCCCCCTCCACCAGCTGCGCGGCCGGCTCGGCGAGGTGCCGCCCGGGGAGGTGTGGGTCCACTGCGCCGGCGGCATGCGCGCGGCGATCGCCGCGTCCCTGCTGGACGCCACCGGCCGCGCGGTGGTCGCCGTCGACGACGGCTTCGACGCCGCCGCCGACGCCGGCCTCGTCGTCTCCCGGCCCCTGACCGGGGGCATAGCGTGAGTGCGCTGATCCTGGCGCTCGTCTGCGGGGCCGTCGTCGGGCTGGCCCTCGGGGCGCTCGGCGGAGGCGGCAGCGTGCTGGCCGTGCCGGCGCTGATCTACCTGCTGGGCTTCAGCCCCGCGGCCGCCACCACCGCCAGTCTCCTGATCGTCACCGTCACCTCCGCGACAGCCCTGTACGCCCACGCCCGGGCGGGCCGTGTGCGGTGGAAGGCCGGTCTGCTGTTCGCCGCGGCCGGACTGCTGCCGGCCGCGGCCGCCGGAGCCGCCGCGGCCCGTCTGCCGCAACCGGCACTGACCGCGGCCTTCGCCGGCATAGCCGCTCTCGCGGCCGTCGGAATGCTCCGCCCCCACCGTGCACCGGCCTCGGCGGAGCCGCGCCCCGCCCGGCCGGGCAGGGCGGCGGGCGCCGGTGCGGGACTGGGCGCACTGACCGGACTGCTCGGCGTCGGCGGCGGCTTCCTCGCCGTCCCGGCCCTGGTCACGGTCCTGGCGTTCGAGATGCAGGCGGCCGTCGGCACCAGCCTGCTGATCATCACGGCCAACTCGCTGGCCGCCCTGGCCACGCGCGGCGCCACCACGACGGGCCTCGACTGGGCGGTGATCGCGCCGTTCACCGCGGCGGCGGTCCTGGGTGCCTGGGACGGCAAGCGCCTGGCCGACAAGGTCTCCGGCACCCGTCTCCGGCGCGCCTTCGCGATCACGCTGCTGGCGGTGGCCGCGTTCATGCTCGTCGACGCCCTGACGTGACGCGACCGGCCGCCTGACCGGCCGCCCGGCCGGATACCGGGTCAGGCCAGGGAGAGGAAGAGCTTCTCCAGCCGGGCCCGCATCTGCTCCCGGTCCTCGTCGCCGGCCGACCCCGGCTCGGCCAGGCAGCGCTGCAGACCGGTGGCGATGATCGCGAAGCCCGCCTTGTCCAACGCGCGGGAGGCCGCCGCGAGTTGCGTGACGACGTCCTCGCAGTCCCGGCCCTCCTCGATCATCCTGATGATCCCGGCGATCTGACCCTGCGCCCGACGCAGCCGGTTGACCACCGTCTTCAGCTCGTCGGCTGCCATCGCCATTTCCACGACCCACTCCGATCTTCCATACCCCTCCGGGTATCCTACCCGGAGGGGGCCTTCCCGAGACAGGCAAGGAAACGCACCTGATGACCATCCCCCTCACCCCGGAACAGGCCCGCGACCGGCTGCACGAGCTGACCGTCGTCGACGTACGCACCCCCGGCGAGTACGCCTCCGGCCACCTGCCCGGCGCCCGCAACATCCCCCTCGACTGCCTCGACCAGGCCCTGCCCGCCCTGAAGAGCACCGCCGGCCGGGGCGACCTGCTCCTCGTATGCGCCTCCGGGACCCGCTCCGCACAGGCCTGCGAGCAACTGGCCGCGCACGGCATCACCGCCGCCACCCTCACCGGCGGCACCACCGCCTGGGCCCGGCAGGGACACGGCCTCGACCACCCCGAAGTCACGGGTACCGTCTGGGCGATGGAGCGTCAGGTCCGCTTCGCCGCCGGATCCCTCGTGCTGGCCGGACTGCTCGCCGCACGGCGCCTGCCCGCGCTGCGCCTGCTGTCCGCCGGTGTCGCCGGCGGCCTGGTCGTCTCCGCCCTCACCGACACCTGCGGCATGGCCCGCGTCCTCGCCAAACTCCCGCACAACCGGCCCGGGCCGACCGGACTCGGGGCCGTGCTGGCTGCGTTGGCGGGCTGAGACCGGACAGATCCCCGGACCTCTTTCTCATTCGGGGAGGCCGAGTTCACTGATGAACCCGCTCGGGATCCAGTTCCCTTTGGCGTCTCGCCGTCCCGGATTGCGAATGAGGATTTTCTTGTCCTGGTCCCGGTCCCAGTAGGTCCCGCCGGCGTACCTCTGGAGCGTTTCGTAGCGCAGGACTTGGTCGTTGGGCCATTGCCGGTCGCTGCGGAAATGGCCCGCCGCGTCCCGGAACGGTGCCAGGTCCCCGATGGCACCGGCCCGCTTCTTTGTGAGGAGGTCGGCGGCTTCGCGGACGTTCTGCTGCCAGTTCCAGCGCGCCTCGCAGGAGGCCGGCGGGTTGAGCAACTGCATGATGCCGCCTGCATCGCTCGTGGGATTGACCTTCGGGAGATGCGTGGCCGGGTCGAATTGCTGGAAGCGGGTTTCGTGCCGGGCGATCAGAATGAGGTTGGTTCCGTCCTGGGTGCCGCCCACGGCCTGGCAGAAAGCCCTGACGGCGCTTTCGTCCGGATTCCTGCCGAGGATCTTCAGGCCGACCTTGCCGGTCACTGTGGTGCCGGCGACGGTGGCGGTGACCGTGATCGTCACGTCACCGCCCCGGACGTCGGGGGAGGGGGTCCACTGTCCGCCGACGAGCCCGGGTGCTTCCTCCAGGGCCTTGCAGGTCACCCTCCGGGCGGTCGTGTCCACCGTGGTCATGGTCCAGTTGAAGGCGGTGTTCGGTGTGGGGTCGGGCATTACGCCGACGATGCGCGCCGAACAGGTGAAGGCGGGAGCCGTCGGCGTCTCGTCGATGAAGAGGACGGCGCCCGGCTGCGGTTGGTCGATCACCAGGACAGGCGTGACCGCATTGGGCGTGGCCGCAGCCGCGGCCGCCTGACCCAGTGCCGTGGTGGGCAGTGCCTGCGCGTCGTCGGCGAACACCGCAACCGGCAGCGCGGGAGTCCGCGGATCGGGATCGGTCACGCTGCCTCCGCCTTCACGTCGAATGCCTTCACGACGGTTGCCTTCACGACGATTGCCTTCACGAGGAAGGGGGCGGGGTGGTGGAGACGGTCACGCCGGAGTCGGACGCGGAGACCGAGATCTTGCCGGGCAGCGCGACGGAGGACGGGAAGATCTCCTTGTAGATGTTGGCCTTGATGCTGTCGGAATCGTTGACGAGCTTCTGGCCGAGGGATTCACGGTCGTTGGCGAGCGTGCGCTGACGCACCGCATTGCTCTGGAGGCCGGCCGAGTAGTCGTCCAGGGCGTCGCCCTGGCCGAGGAGCGCGTCGACGATGATGCCGTCCGTGCGCAGGACGATTTTGTCGGCGTTCATGATGATGCCGGGGACGCTGATGGCATTGCCGGTTTCATCGGTGTAGGTGGACGTCGTCCTGCGCCAGCGCAGATAGGTGTCGTTCGTGCCGATGGCGCGCTCCTCGACCATGGGCGGCTGCACGAGCTCGTCCTTGTAGTCGAAGATCGCGGAGAGCTGTTCGAGGACCATGGCCCGCAGCTCGGCCCTTTTGCCTTGCTGGACATAGGTCTCCAGGAGCCCGTCCAGCCCGGACAGCGGCACTTCCTGCACGGACTCGCCGTAGCCGTTCCAGAAGCCGATGCGCACGTCGATCAGGTGCAGGAGTGAGATGTGCTCCTGATTGACCTGCCGGAACACGAAGTTGAGCGTGCGGCCGACGTTGATGTTCTCCAGCTGCCGGACGATCGAGGTTTCCTCGCCGCTCTCCGTTTTCACCTCGCTGGACGTGTTGACCTGCACGTCCCGCTTTGCCGACGCCTTGGCCGCATGCTTGTTGACCGCGTTGCTGACGTTCTTGGAGAACTGCTCGCGCTGGGAAGCGGTCGAACCCTTGACGCCGCCGCTGACCTTGGCACTGGCGAAGCCCCAGGAGCCGGAAGCCTCCGCCTCGACATGCCACTCCAGGCTCTTCTGCTCCGCCTGCTTGTCGGACTGCTCCCGAAGGAGCGTCGTCTCGAAGTCGTCGGCACTCTCCTTGGAGAACGAATCCAGCACGCTGGAAGCCGACTTGCTGTCGGTCTCGGACTTGCGGAACGTCTTGACGCTGATCGTCGTCTTCTCGCCCGGGAGCAGGCTGAAGGTCTTGAGCGTACGGCCTGCGCCGTACTGGCCCAGGAAGGACGAGAGCCGGTAGCTCTCCACCAGAGCGATCTGCGGTGTGCCCTGGGGAAGATTCCCCTGCGCGTCACGCGGCGGGTCGGGCAGGAACGTGTGCCGGTAGTCGCCCCACAACGTGCGGTGCACGCTCAGCCGCTTGCCCTGGTTCACCATCTCGGTGATGTGCTTGACGTCGATGTCGGTGATCTGCGGCCGGACCCGCTGGTCGCCGAGTGCGATCCTGGACAGCACCGAACCGATGACGGCCTGCGGCAGATGCGTCACCTCCACAGCGGCCGCGACCTGTTCGCCGCCTGCTGCGCCTCCCGCGCTCCTCGCGCCGGAGATTCCCGGAGAGCCCTGCCCCTCGCCGACGAGGGGCAGCAGGTCCGGCGAGACCACACCGTCACGCAGCCCCTGGGCCAGCACACTGGTCGTGGCCGTGTCCAGAGCCCCCGAACTCCCCAGCACCGCGCCGTGTGCCGAGAACAGCCCCGCACTGCCGACCACCGGGTCCTTGATCCCGGGGAACATCGACAGATCGCCCGTCCGCAGCGACGTCGCGACCTGGTCGGCCGTGACGGGAGCAGCGGCCGGAACCCCCGGCTGCACCCCCGCCGTACGACTCGGCGGGGCGAACGCCGCGGGGACGAACCAGTCGGAGAGGGGACCCGTCAGCTCAAGGGCGATGATGCTGCGCCCGCTGTAGGACGTCGGCTCGGGAACGTTGTAACTGAGGATCGACGCCTTGCCGTTCGGATCGAATTTCGTGATCGGCTCGCCCATGATGGTCCCCCCGGTCGCTCCAACTGTCACTGAAGAGCGCATATATCGACATCATGCACGTCGCGTGACGGAGCCGCCTAGTCACCCGGGAGGGTGAACACGGGCCTGGGGCGTGTCCGGCCCTTCTCACACGATTGCCGCCCAGATGATGACGGTGACGGCGAAGAACAGCACCAGGACGCCGATGACGATGACCGGCCCCTTGCCCCAGCCGCGCGACTGCTCGTCGCGCGGGCCCGTGCCGCCGGTGCTGTCCTCGCCGGGCGGGGTCTCGCCGGGCGGCACACCGCCGCCGGGCTCCAGGCCGGGTGTGCGCTCGGGATCGGGATCGTGGAACGAAGGCATGGTGGCGCCCCGCTTTCTCGGCTCGGGCGGTACGGGCCCGGTTTCGGGTACCCCTCCGGTTCCAGGGTGCCTCTCGGGCGGACCTGGTGCAGCGCGTAACGCCTCCCGACGGGACACGTGGCATCACATGGCACCGCATGGCGTCGGATGGCGTGACGTGGTGCCACTCGGCGCCACCCATACTGCTCCGCTCTCCCGGAAGCGCGTGGGCAGAGATGGCGCCGCAATGGCTCGGATCGCCCCCTTCGTCTTTCCTCGGCTCAAGATGGCCGTCCTTGGGCCTGTGTCGTGCGAGGTGCCATCAGGGCTTGCGCGTGGCGCCATAGTGGTGCCACTATCTCCTTGTTCCCGCCGACGGGGACGCCCGACGAGCCAAAAGGACGCCGCGATCATGACTTCTTTCGACACCCCCGCCCCGATCTCCGTCATCGCCCACGTGGAGGCCGGCTCCATCCAGTTCACCGCGGGCGACCGCACCGACACGGTCGTCGAGGTCCGTCCCCGCGACACGCAGCAGGACCGGGACGTGCGGTCGGCCGAGCAGACCGAGGTCACCTACGCAAACGGCACCCTGACCGTGAAGACCCCCAAGCTGCGCAACACACTTCGCCGCCCCGGCACCGTCGACGTGACGGTCGAACTGCCCACCGGCTCGCGCATCGACATGACCGGCGCCTGGTCCCAGGTCCTCGGTGAGGGCCGGCTCGGTGAGGTCCGTATCAAGACCTCCTCCGGTGACGTCCGTCTGGACGAGACGGGGCCGCTGCAGCTGACCGCGTCCCATGGTTCGATCACCGTCGACCGGGTCGAGGGCATGGCCGAGATCACCACCAGCACCGGCAGCCTGCGCGTCGGCACCGCCGACGGGCCCGCCGTCCTGAAGAACTCCCACGGCACCACCACCGTCGGCACCGCGACCGGCGAACTGCGGGTGACCGGCGCCCACGGTGACATCGACATCGCGCGCGCCGAGAGCTCCGTCACCGCCACCACGGCCCACGGCACCCTGCGCGTCGCCGATGTCGCCCGCGGCACCGTCCAGTTGGAGACCTCCTACGGCGCCATCGAGGTCGGCATCCGCGACGGCTCCGCCGCCTGGCTCGACGCGAGCGCCGACACCGGGCAGGTGCGCAACACGCTTGCCGCCTCCGAGGCCCCGGAAGCAGCCGGGGACGCCGTCAAGGTCCGCGCCCGTACCCGCTACGGCAACATCGACATCCGCCGCGCCAAGGCCTGAGCACCGACCCCGTCAACCCGCCCGCATCCCCGGCCACTTCACCGCAACGAAAGAGAATCCGATGAGTGAAACGCTTCCCGTCCCGCACGGCCTCCCCATGGACCGCGACGCAGGCCCCTTCGACCCGCCCCGTCAGATCACCCGGCTGCGCGAGACCCGCCCGGTCAGCCCCATGGTCTTCCCCGACGGCCACGAGGGCTGGCTCGTCACCGGCTACGAAGCGGTCCGCCAACTGCTGGCGGACACCCGGTTCAGCTCCCGCCAGGACCTCGGTGTTCTCCACATCCCGTACGAGACCCCCGGCATGCCCGCCGCCACCGAACCGGCACCGCAGATACCGGGCATGTTCGTCGCCATGGACCCGCCGGACCACACCCGGCTGCGGCGCAAGCTCATCGGTGCCTTCACCGTCAAACGCATGAAACAGCTCGAGGAACACATCGGCGAGATCGCCGAGCGGCAGCTGGACGCGATGGCGCGCCTCACCCCGCCGGTCGACCTGGTCAAGGAGTTCGCCCTGCCGGTGCCCTCGCTGGTGATCTGCGAACTGCTCGGCGTCCCCTACGAGGACCGGGAGACCTTCCAGGTCAACTCCGCCAAGTTCCTCGTCAAGGAGCAGTCGCTCGAAGAGAAGATGGCCGCGTGGAACGCGCTGACCACGTACCTCGCCGAACTCGTCACGCGCAAACGGGCCGAGCCCGGCGACGACATCCTGTCCGACCTGGCCCGCGATGACGACCTCAGCATCGAGGAGCTGATCGGCATCGCCTTCCTGCTGCTGCTCGCGGGCCACGAGACCACCGCCAACATGCTGGCACTGGGCGCCTTCGCGCTCCTGGAGCGCCCCGAGCAGCTGGCCGACCTGCGGGCCGAACCGGAGTTGATGCCCGATGCGGTCGAGGAACTCATGCGCTACCTGTCCGTCGGCGACATCTTCTTCCGCTACGCCACGGAGGACATCGAACTCGGCGGCGAGACCATCGGCAAGGGATCGACCGTCGTCGTCTCGCTGCTGGCCGCCAACCGCGACCCCCGGCGCTTCGCCGACCCCGACACCCTGGACGTCCGCCGCAAGGCCCGCGGTCACCTGTCCTTCGGCCACGGCGTCCACCAGTGCCTCGGCCAGCAACTGGCCCGCGTCGAGATGCGCGCCGGTTTCGACGGACTGCTGCGCCGCTTCCCGACCCTCGAACTCGCCGTCCCCGCAGGCGAGGTGAGGCTCAGGACCGACATGAACATCTACGGCGTCCACGAGCTGCCGGTCACCTGGACGGAAACGGCCCGGTAGGGCCTCGGCCGGGCGCGTCACCTGCGCGGGCACGCACGTCGACCGTCGGCGTGCGCGGCCGCAAGGGGTGTGGAACGGTGGTTCTCGTGAGCAGGTGAGCCGGTGAGTCGCGGAGCGGAGGAGTCGGAGAACATGGCGGTCACCCCGTTGACGTGCTTGGACGAGTTCGAGAACGCCATCGCGCAGGACAAGGGCGTGGTGGTGGACTTCTGCGCGACGTGGGCCGCCCTCTGCCGGGCGATCGACCCGGTGTTCGAGAGGTTCTCCGGGCTCCCCGAGTTCGCCGGGCGCGTCGGCTTCTACTCCGTGGACCTCGACGAGGCGTTCCCGATCGCGCAGAAGGCCGGGGTCGGGCCCGTGCCCGTCTTCATGGCCTTCTGCAACGGCGTCAAGATCGGTGAGGTCGTCGCGCCCGACCCCGGCGCGCTGCACGAGCTGATCGGCAGGGCCGGCGCAGCCGGCGCCGACGCGTGACCCCTTCCCGAGCCGGCGACACGCTGCCTGAGCCGTCCCCCTTCCTGCACGCCGTGCAGGCCCGCAGGCCCGACGACGGCACGTGGTGCGAGGCGTGGACGGTACGCGACATCGTGGCCCTCGTCGCCGTCGGCGCCGGAACCCTGGGCACGGCACTCGGCCCGCAGCCACTCGCCGAGGGCGGCCTCACCTGGCTTCCCCACGGTTCCTCCCGCAGCATCACCGCGGGAGCGGACGGCCTCTCCTACCTCACCGTCCACCACCGCCGGCCGGGGATGCAGATCCGCACCCCGTCCGCCTGACCCTCATCGCGTACGGCCGGCGGAGTGCCCGGCACCCGAACGGTCCTCTTCACAGAGCCCCGCGCCGGTGCGGCACGGATGCTCGTGCAGGAGACCTTCCCTCCGCAGCTGGAGCCGATCGTGCACCCGACGCCGTACCCGTCCTCCTCTTCCTCCCTCCGTCCGCGCCGAGGCCGGCGGTGGCGCACGGCCGCCGCCGTCTGTGCCGCGCTGCTCGCCGCGGCACTGCCCGGCGGCTGCGCCGGCTCCGGACCGGACCGGTCCGCCGTGCCCGGTGGCGTCACCGTGCCGCTGCGCTACATGCCGGCCGGGAGCGCCGGCGGCAAGCTCTCCGAACCCCGGCTCCAGGCCACCGCCACCATCGGGCGCAAACAGGTGAGCCTCCTCGTGGACACCGGATCCACCGGCCTGAAGGTGCTCACCTCGGCCGTCGGCGACGGCAACGCCACGCCCACCGGAGTCACCGGGAGCAGCAGCTACCTCAGCGGACTGCAGATCAGCGGGCGGGAGGCGCAGGCCGACCTGCGCCTCGGCGATGTCACCGCCCGCAACCAGACCGTCCTGCTCGTCGACTCCCTCGGCTGCATCGACCAGGTTCCCGACTGCGAGGCCGCGCACGGGACGCCGGAGGAGTTCGGCGGGGTCTTCGACGGCATCCTCGGCATCGGCCTGGCCGAACGCGACCAGGGCGTCAGGGGATGCTGCGCCAACCCCATGGCCGGCCTCACCAACAACGGTGCCTTCACTGTCCACTTCGACGAGCAGCACCCCGAACTCGTGCTCAACCCCGACCGGAAGACCCTGGAGCGCTTCACGACCGTCAGCCTGAAACGGTCGGCCACGCTCGCCCCGTCGCCCGGTGGATCCCCGACCACTGTCACGGCCTGGGATCCCGCCCCGCTGCAGGGCTGTCTGACCGTGACCGGCGTGCTGAACACCCGGTGCGCCCCGGTGCTCTTCGACACCGGCACGCCGACCCTTGCACTGGAGGCACCGCGCTTCCAAGGGCCCGTGGCGGGCGCCGTGTTGAAGGGAGGCATGATCGACACCTTCGGCCGGCAGGTCACGCTCGCCGTGACCACGGCCGACTGGAAGTGGACGTACCGCATGCCGGCCCGGAAAACCGCCGGGAAGCAGCCGATGAACGCCCTCTCCACCCCGCTGGTCAGCTACGGCCTGCAGGCCCGCCCACTGATCCTCGCAGGGCTGCCGGCCTTCACCAAGACCGATGTCCTGTACGACCTCAAGAACGGACGCACGGGCCTGTCGCCTCGATGACCTCCGCTGTGACTCCGGTTCATGGCCGTCGTTTTACGGTGCGTGAATTGGCGATGGACGGTGACCTGGGCGCTGTGCGCCGCGGTCGCGTACGGGTTGATATCGGGGTGGCCGCTGCGGGATCCGGCACGGATAACCGCTGCCGCCGCGGCACTGAGCAGCATCCTCGCCCTGTTCGGAGTGGTGTCCATATGGGCCCGGCGCGCGGGCAGGAGCCCTGCGCACTCCAGCAGTGCACAAGTCGACGACGCCGCCGAGGTGCTGGCCCGCACGGCCCGTCGGCAGTGGGAGGAAGAGGCGGTGCTCCGGCAGGTGTACGACCCGGCGCCGTTGCCCCTGGTGTGGTCGGACTGTTCCCGCCCCGAGGTCTCCGACCACCGCCAGTTGGTGGGCGCCGCAGTGGTCTGCCGGGTCAACGACCCACAAGTACTTGCCGCAGCGTTCAACTCTCTTGCACGCCGGCGCCTCGTGCTCCTGGGGCCGGGAGGATCGGGGAAGACGACTTTCGCCCTCCTGCTGATGCTCGCCCTGCTGCGCACACGCACCACCGGCGACCCGGTGCCGGTGCTCCTGTCGCTCTCCTCCTTCGACCCCGCACGCGAATGTGCCAGGACCTGGCTGCACCGTCGCATCGCCGCGGACTACCCGGCGATAGCCGACGCCGAGACCTACGGTGCCGGGGTCATCGAGGACCTCCTCACCGAGCACCGCCTGATCCCCGTGCTCGACGGTCTGGACGAACTCCCCGAACGCAGCCGAGCAGTTGCCCTGGCCTCCTTCAACGACACCCTGCCGTCCCACACGCCTCTCGTGCTCACCTGCCGCACCGCCGACTATGTGCGGGCGGTGGCGGAAAGCGGTGTCCTGACCGGAGCAACGGTCCTGGAGCCCGCGCCCGTACGCACCAGTGACGCCCTCGCCCTGCTGAGGCTGGCCACGCCACCGGGACCGCGCCAGCACGGCTGGGACACCCTGGCCAAGCACCTCGACCACGAGCCGGACGCCCCTGCCGCACAGGCCCTGACCAGCCCGCTGATGGTGGCCCTGGCCCGGTCCGTCTACGCCGACAACGACAACGACCCCGCCGAACTCGCCGACACCCAGCGCTTCTCCGCACCCGCCGACATCGAGCGTCACCTCCTCGACGCGCTGATACCCACCCTCTACCACCGCGCCCGGCGACAGCACCCCGCCCACAGCTGGGACCCCCGGCAGGCCCGGGACCACCTCGCCCGACTCGCAGCCGGAATGCACGCCCAGGCCACGTACGACCTGGCATGGTGGCAGCTCTACCGGTGGACACCGGCCCTCGCCAGGCCGTGGCGGCGCGCGTGGACGTGGGCCCTGGTCGCCTGTGCCGGACTGCTGCTGACCACGTCCTTCTTGCTGGTGGTTTTGGACGCGCCTTCATGGCCAGAGGCCCTGCGCTGGTTCCTCTTGTCGGCGCTCGAACCCTTTGCCGTCGTTCCCATGCTGGGTCTCAGCGGCTTGATCACCAGGCGGGAACGCAGCCTGACCCGTGCGTCAGCCACGGCTGCCGCAGTGGCTCTGTCCGCCGGCTTTGCAATTCCACCGTCATCGTGGTGCTACTACGGCAGCGCTTCCGCGACGGTGATCGTGGCCTCGATCGGGCTCTTCTGTTTCAGCTTGTGGCTCGTCATGCTGGGCGTAGGCCTGCCGTCCCCTCCCTGTATGCCGAGCCGGAGCCGGCCTGGCGGACGACGCTGGCGCAGGCAACTGATCCGCGCGCTCGTGTTCGTCATCGGAGTCACCGCGATCAGCGAGTGCATCTTCACCAGTTACACGATTGCCGGGTATGGGGCCGTCCTGCCGCCCGGGACCGTACCGTGGGGCTTGGTGATCGGCATCGTGCTGGGCATCAGTCTGGCCGCTTTGGACTGGGTCCGGGCCCCGTCGACTGTTGATGACCTGGCAACGGCCATGTCCTCCGTCAAAGCGGATCGCTTGATTTCGTTGATCAGCGGAGCGGCCTGTGCAGTGGTCTTCGACATTCCCGATGGCATCGTGAGGGCCCTGCCTTCGCACTCGTCCGACCCGCTGCGCACCACCGTGTTCGCTGCCGTCATGGGCGTCTTCCACGGCGGCGTCCTCGGCGCCGCCGTCGCCCTGGCCGCCCACTCCTGGCCCCACTACACCATCGCCCGCCTGCTCCTCGCCGCCCGCGGCCAACTCCCCTGGCAGCTCCAGGCGTTCCTCGCCGACGCGCACCGGCTCGGCATCCTCCGCCAGGTCGGCCCCGTCTACCAGTTCCGCCACGCCCGCCTCCAGCACCACCTCGCCGCACCGCCCCGGCACCAGTGGGTCAAGCAGTGCCGGCCGGATTGAGGACGGTGAAGCGCCACGCGCCGTCGGCGCCGCGGCGGGCCACGTTCGCGGTGGTGCCCGACGCGGTGACGCGGTTGCCGTCCGGTGCCGTCATCTGCAGGCTCCAGTCGACGATCACCAGAGCGGTACCGTCGCCGACCAGGACGTGACGGGTGACGTTGGTGATCCGGGGTTCGGCGGCGATCGTCTGCTCGACTTCCTCCCGCAGCGCGGCGCTGCCGCAGATCACCTCGCCGGTGACGGTGCGCATCGTCGCGTCGTCCGCGTACAGCGCCAGCACCCGCTCGGCATCGTGCGCGTTGAGTGCGTCCTGGAAGGCGACGGGCAGCAGGGCGGGATCCGCGATCGGCGGAGCCGGGTGGCGGAGGAAGGCGGCCAACGGGCCGTTGACCCGGTCGGGATGGGTCAGGCTCGGGGTGTGTCCCGCGCCCGGCACCACCACCGGGTCCACGGCCCCGGGCAGGCGGTCGCGCAGCATCTGCCCCAGCGGCAGCGGGACCGGCCGGTCGGCCTCGCCGTGCACGATCAGGGCCGGCTGAGTGATCTCCCCGAGGCGGGCGGTGATGTCGTCGACGCCCATGAGCACGGCCACCGCGTCGGCCAGCCGCTGCCGAGGCTGTTCGTGCCACGCGCGCAGCCAGTCCCCGTGGATCTCGGGCTTGCCGAGCAGCATGTCGAGAAGAAGAGGTGCCACTGCATCCGGGCCGCCGGTGCGGAAGCCGTCGCCGATACCGCCCATCTGGGCCAGGGCCTCCTGCGGCCAGGCCACCGCCGCGGTGTCGACCAGGACCAGGGCCCCGGCCCGTTCGGGCGCGCGCAGCGCGGCGCGCAGCGACAGGAACCCGCCCTGGGAGTGGCCGACCAGGGCGGCCCGCTCGATGCCGAGGTGGTCGAGCAGGCCCAGCAGGTCGTCGGCGGAGTCCCAGTAGGTGTACAGGGCGCCGTCGTCCTTCGTACGGCCGTGCAGACGCTCGTCCCACACGACGCAACGGAACTCGCCGCGCAGCGCCTCGACTTGGGGCGCCCACATCCGGTGGTCCATGAGGTTGCCGTGGCTGAAGACGACCACCGGCCCGTCGCCCCCGGTGTCCTCGAAGTAGAGCTGCTGACCGTTGACCGATGCGAAAGGCATGCGCCATCTCCTGTCCGGGTGGTTGATGCGTCCACGGTGCCCGCTGCGAACGCGGCCGGCTTGTCCTCAGGTGCACGCCCATTTGTCGGTACGCGCACGGGAATCCGCTGTCGGCCCGCCGCGTTGCCCAGCCATGTGACAGATGTGAACGGGCGAGCCGAGACCCTCCTCCTGCGGACGCAGGACCATGCACCGGCGGAGCGGCGTGCCTTCTGGCAGGACGTCGTGTGCGACAGCTTCGTGCCCGTCCACGTCGAGCCGCTCCAGGACGAGCCGTTCCGCGGAGAGCTCACGGCCGACCGGCTCGGGGCGGTCCACCTCGCCGAGGTGTCGGCCGATCCGAGCCGTGTCGACCGGACGCCGCGGCTGATCGCCCGGTCGGATGCCGAGTACCTGCTCGTGGGCGTGGTCCGGCGCGGCAGCGCGGTGGTCCGGCAGGACGGCCGTGAAACTGCTCTGGGACCCGGGGATATCGCCTGCTACGACTCCACGCGGCCCTACACGCTCGTGTGCCGCGGGGACTTCTCGATGCTGGAGTTCATGCTTCCCCACCGCCTGGCCCACCTGGACAGCAGCCGGACCGACGGGGTGACGGCGACCCGCTTTTCCGCGGCCGAAGGGGTCGGGGCCCTGGTCGCCCCGTTCCTCACCCGCCTCGCCGGACACTCCCGCGACTACGCGGACAGTGCGGACAGTCTCTCCCGGACCACCGGTGACCTGCTCGCCACCATGTTCGCCGAGCGGGGGCGGTCACGGCCGGGCGACGGCGACCGGCAAGCGGTTCGCCGCACCACGCTCCTGCGTGTCCGCGCCTACATCGACCAGCACTTGGCCGATCCGGATCTGTCTCCTGAGCAGATCGCGAAGGCGCACCACGTGTCCCTGCGCTACCTGCAGAAGCTCTTCTCCGAGGAGGCGCAGACGACGATCACGGCCTGGATCAGGCAGCGCCGGCTGGAGGGCTGCCGGCGCGACCTGGCCGGCCCGTACGCGGCCGGCCGCACCGTGGCCTCGACGGCGGCCCGTTGGGGGTTCATGGACCCCGCCCACTTCAGCCGAGTCTTCAAGGCGGCCCACGGCCTGAGCCCCAGCGACTACCGGGCCGCCCACGGCACCGGACGCTGAGCCCGCCGGCAGATGGCTTGTTCACACCGGGTGGGAGACCGTGCTGCTACGACATCTGACGTAGCTTCCCTTCTTTGCGTGCGCGATGTCCGGGAGGCTGGTTCGCTGAACATACGCATTCCCGAAGAGAGGGGCAAACTGGGCATGGCTGCTCGTCCCTTGGCACCCGGAGTGTTCGTCACGGAGCGCCCGAGCGGGGTCCGGACCATCGCTGGAGCGGGTACGTCCACACCCGCGTTCCTCGGCTACACCGTCGGAGGGCCGGAGGCGTCGACGCCTCCGACACCGGTCGGCAGTTGGTCCGAGTTCGTGGACAAGTTCCACTTCCGGTCGCCGATGGGGCCGGAGGAGCTGGCGCGTGAGCTGGAGAGACTGGCCGAGGTCATCGAGGACGCGGAAGCGGAGCTGGAGGAACGGGAGGAGGCCCTCCGGCAGAAGTCCACCACCGGCGAGCATCCGCCCGTCACTGAACAGGAATTCGCCAAGCTCGTCGAAGTGCAGACGGCCGACTGGGCCGGTGAGAGCGTCAGCGCATCCGACCGGCAGGCGGCGGAAGCCGCGGCGGCCAAGGTGAAGCCGGCCTTCCCCGACGAGTACCAGTTGTGGATCGCCGCGGGGGAGAAGGAGGCGTCCCTGCGGCATCGTCAGAGTGAACTGGTCTTTCTGAAGCAGTGCTTCGACGAGGCACGCGGCGTGAGCCTGCACGAGGCCGTCTACGGCTTCTTCGCCAATGGGGGAAGCTCCTGCTACATCCTCCGGCTCGACCCCACCAAGGACCTCGCGGGCGAGGTCGGCGGAAACCCCGACAAGCGCACCGGTCTTGCCGGGCTGAAGAGCGTCCCGGACGTGACCATGGTCGCGGTGCCGGATCTGTGGAGCCGGGGCACGGCACCCGACGTCGGTGCGACGATCCTCGGCAAGGTGGTCGGTCACTGCGCCGAGATGCGCAACCGGCTCACCCTCTGCGAGCCTCCGCCCGACACCGCACCGGCCGACGTGCCGCAGTTCCTGACGCGGCTGGCGTCGCCGGATTCGGACGATGCGGCATTCACGGCGCTGTACTACCCGTGGGTGGAGGTGCCGGGGGTGGACGGGGCGCAGCGCTCGGTGCCGCCGTCGGGGCATCTGGCGGGCGTGTGGGCCCGTACGGACGCCGAGCGCGGCGTGTTCAAGGCTCCGGCCAACCAGAACCTGCGCGGCGTC
The DNA here is from genome assembly GCF_047456005.1 of Streptoverticillium reticulum. NCBI lineage: Bacteria > Bacillati > Actinomycetota > Actinomycetes > Kitasatosporales > Streptomycetaceae > Streptomyces > Streptoverticillium reticulum. The sequence continues at coordinate 7,582,026 of NZ_CP179755.1, forward strand.
CTGGCACTGCCCGTCCGGCTCACCGACCAGCGGCACGGCGAGCTGAACGACAAGGGCGTCAACTGCCTCCGGGTCTTCCCCGAGCGGGGGTTGTTGGTGTGGGGTGCGCGGACGCGGTCGGGCTCGCGTGACTGGCGGTACCTCAATGTGCGTCGGCTGGTCTCGTTCCTCTCCGATTCGATTCGTCAGTCGAGTACGTGGGCGGTGTTCGAGCCGAACGACGACCGTCTGTGGGCGGCGTTGCGGCACTCGGTGGTGAGCTTCCTGACGGACCAGTGGCGTCAGGGTGCGTTGCTGGGCCGTACGCCGGATGAGGCGTTCTACGTCATCTGTGACCGGACGAACAACCTGCCGGAGACGATCGACGCCGGTCAGGTGATCTGCGACATCGGTGTCGCGCCGGTGCGTCCGGCCGAGTTCGTCCACTTCACCATCACCCAGACCGCCGGCCAGCCCGGCCAAGGCAGCTGAGATTCAGGGAGGCCACGCACGTGTTGACCGGTGACACCTTCAGCAGCAACACCTTCGCCATCGAACTGGGCAAGTTCCAGGTCGAGACCGTCCAGGACGTCTCCGGACTGACCCTGGAACAGGACGTGGTCGAGACCCGCCAGGTGTCCGCGACCGGCGAGCTGATCGTCCGCAAACAGCCGGGTGCGCGGAAGACCGGCGAGATCACGATCACCCGCGGCATGGACAAGAGCACCGCGTTCACCGACTGGATCAAGGCCACCCTGGTCAACGCCGACCTGGACAGTGCCCGTCAGAACATCACCATCGCCCTGAAGGACGCGCAGAAGCAGACCGTGCGCCGTATCCACCTCACCAACGCCTGGGCCTCCCGCTGGGAGGGCCCGCAGCTCGGGGCGGCCAACTCCGGCACCGCGACGGAACAGGTGACGGTCACCTACGAGGACATCTCCGTCGAGTAGCCGAGTAACCGAGTGGCCGAGTAGCCAAGCAGCCGGAAGGAGCAGCAGCGATGGCAACGAACCCGAAACCCCCGGGCGTCTACGTCACCGAGAGGTCCAGCGGCGTCCGCATGATCGTCGGGGTGGGCACCTCGACGCCCGCCTTCCTCGGATACACCAAGCTGTCCGACGTCCCGCCCCCGGAACGGCCGACCCCGCCGTTCACCGTCGACCAGCGCATCATTCCCCAACCGATCAACGGGTGGCAGGAGTTCGTCGATCGCTACAGCATCAAGGAGCTGGGCGACGAACTGGCCGCCCTGCTGAAGAAGCAGAAGGACGGCACCCTGGCCTCTGGTGATCTCCAGAAGATCCAGGTGCTCCAGCGGTGCTTCACGCTCGCCGAGGCGGTGTACGGGTTCTTCGCCAACGGCGGCACCTCCTGCTACGTCGTCGGCTTCCTGAACCCGGACGCGGTGGTGACCGACACGGGCCTCGGGGGAGACGCCGAGGCCCGGACGGGACTGGGCGGCCTGGAGACGGTGCCGGAAGTCACCATGGTGGCGGTGCCCAGCCTCTGGGACATGACCGTGGCCGCGACCGATGCGGCCGCCCCGCCGCCCCCGGTGCTGCCGACTGGCAAGGTGCTCATCGACAAGGTGCTCGCGCACTGCACCCAACTGCGCAACAGGCTCGCTGTCGTCGACGCACCTCCCGGTCAACTGGTCGAGCCGCTCAAGACGTTCGTCGACGATCAGCTGGCCTCACCGGATTCGGTCGATGCGGAGTTCACGGCGCTGTACTACCCGTGGGTCGAGGTCGCGGGGGTGGACGGGGTGCGGCGCACGGTGCCGCCGTCGGGGCACCTGGCCGGGGTGTGGGCCCGTACGGACAGCGAACGCGGCGTGTTCAAGGCCCCGGCCAACCAGAACCTGCGCGGGGTGCTCAGCATCCCCACCCTCCTGACCGACGACCAGAACGGGGCACTCAACGACAAGGGTGTCAACTGCCTCCGTGTGTTCCCGGGGCGGGGGTTGTTGGTGTGGGGTGCGCGGACGCGGTCCAGTAGCAGGGACTGGAAGTACCTCAACGTACGTCGGCTCGTCTCGTTCCTCTCCGACTCGATTCGTCAGTCGAGTACGTGGGCGGTGTTCGAGCCGAACGACGACCGTCTGTGGGCGACGTTGCGGCACTCGGTGGTGAGCTTCCTGACCGATCAGTGGCGTCAGGGCGCACTGCTCGGGCGTACGCCGGATGAGGCGTTCTATGTCATCTGCGACCGGACGAACAACCTGCCGGAGACGATCGACGCCGGCAAGGTGATCTGCGACATCGGCGTTGCGCCGGTGCGGCCGGCCGAGTTCGTCCACTTCACCATCACCCAGATCGCCGGCCAGCCCGGCCAGAGCAGCTGAGGCGGCGTCCATGCAGAAGGTCGTCGTGCGGCAGAGCGACACTGTCACCCTCCTGCCGACCCTGACGCCTCTGGCAACGCTCGTCCCGCCGCCCCCGATTCCCGTCCCGCGGGGCACGGCGGGATTCCGGATCGAAGGGCTGCCCGCCTGCGTACCGGACGACATCGAGTCCATGGTCATCCCTCCCGTCCCCTACTCGGCACCGCCGTCCTTCCCGAATCCCGGAACCGTCCGGGTCCAGCTGAAGGTTCCCGCCGGAGACCGCGCCAAGTACGCGAGGACGGGCAACGGCGCGACGGAAGTCGTCGTCAACGGGGGACCGCTCGAAGTGCTCTTCACCGTGGAGGCCAAGGCGAGCAACCAGGCCGGCGGCCTGGACCCCGTGTCCGAGTACCGGGGATCCGCAACCCTCACCTGCCCCCGCACGCGCCCGGTGACGGCCGGGTAGGCCGGAGGCCGTGGGCGCCGCAGTCAGCCAGCGGCGCCCACGACCTCCGTCGCCCACACGAAGTCGTACTGCAGGTGCCGGCCGCCGACCTCCGTGTCCAGGCCGCGGCTGCGCATGTTGACCGTGAAGGCCGCCTTCGGCAGCAGCAGCACCTCCCTCTCGTCCGGCTCCCGGGAGAAAAAGGCGATGTCCCGGCCGCTGTGGCCGGTCAGTTCCAGGCAGTACAGCACCCGGCGGCCCCGGGCGGTCGGATGCTGGAGCGGCAGGAACTTCTCCGCCTCCTTCTGCTCGCGGCTGGTGCTGGTGAACTCGTCGAACGTGAACCGCTTCCGGGGCAGCAGCTCCCAGCCCGCCCGGTACACCACGCCCCGTACCGGCGGCAGTTTGCCCAGGGACTCCGTGAGCATGTCGGCATGGGTCTTGGCCTCCGCCCGCAGGGTCTCCGCAAGCGCATGCATGCGCCTGCGGACGGGCTCCAGACGCTCCCTGCGCTCCGCGTCGTCGAGCCCCGGCGCCCGGTAGGCGTCGATCAGGCGCTGCAGCTCCGCGTCGCGCCAGGTGGCGTACGGCACTTCGACCGTCTGCCCCTCGGTGAACAGCGAGATCATCTCGTCGACGAGCCGGTGCACGCCCGTCGTCGCCAGGGCCGACGGCATGGACAGGACGCGGTTGACGAGCTGGTGGTTGCCGCCGGTGTACTCCGCCAGCGCGAGCAGGTACGGAAGCCGCAACTCGGCCCCCAGCCGGGCGCGCTCCGTGTCCGCCTCCGGGCCCGAAAGGCCCTGTCCCGCCAGCCAGTCGGTCAGGTCGGCGCGTGGCTGCGGCCGGAGCAGGGCCCGGCGGGTGCGGCGCGCCGTGACCACCGTCCGGTCGTCCATGGTCACCAGGCCCCCGTGCGCGGGCGCGGCGCGGGCCTTCTCCTCGTACAGCGCGGCGTACGGCAGCTCGGGCAGGGCCGCCGACGGCAGGACGTCCCGGGCGAACGCGTCGAAGTCCCGGTACATCCGCGGCACGTCCTTGGAGGAGGCCGTGAGGCCCGCCAGACCGGGCAGGCCGGCGGCCTTGGCGCCGCGCAGGATCTCGTACAGCGAGTGGTCGCGGCCGGTGAGCATCCACGCGGCGACGGCGAGGAGGAACTCCCGTTCCGACAGCTCCGAGCCGCCGGAGCCCGGCACGACCCGCAGCCAGCGGAACGCGCCGAGCATGCGCGTGGTCGTGCCCGAGATGCCCGCCACCAGGGGCGCGCCGCGCCCGTGGTGCTTGCGGTACCAGTCGTCCTTGGCGCTCATGGCGAAGACGGCCTGGCCCGGGGCCCACGGCAGGGGGAACTCCGGTCCCTCCTCACCCGGTTCGGTCATCGCCATCCACACGTCCTCGGCGGTGACCTCGTGCCGGGCCGGGGCGAGGTCGTCGGTGACGCCCTCCACGGACAGAGGCGTGGTGCTGCGCCGGGCGTGAGCGGTCTCGGCCTCGCTCAACGGCACGCCCAGGTCCCGGTAGTCGCGCAGGGTCCGCTTGCCGGGTGCGGTGTCCTGGTCCGGGCGCTCCGAACGGCCGCGCTGGCTGCGCCCCATCGAAAGAGCGGTGCCCGCGCCCTGCTGGATCGTCAGGTTCCCCAGGGCGAAGACGTCCTCGTCGAACAGCCGCCGCACGTCGTGCGGGAGGCGGGCGAGGACGGCACGGGCGTGTCCGGTCAGATAGGCGTGCTGGGCGGTCAAGCCCTCGGTGTCCAGACCGAGTTCGCGGGCCAGGCCCAGGTCCCCGTCGAGGACGATGCGGTGCAGGAGGGTCTTGAGCGACACCGCACGCTCGTCGGGGTGCGGCCGGGGCTGGGGGCCGTACTTGTAGTACGCGGCGTTGTAGAAGGCGGTGACCAGCTCGCGGACGCCGGCGGACGAGTCCGGCGCGGTCCACTGCAGGAGCCGCGCCCCGGGATCGCCTGCGGTGCCCACCTGGCCGGCACTGTGCGGGTCGTCCTGGACGAACGCGCCCGCGGCCGCTTCCGGCGTGAAGCCCCGGCTCAGGACCTCGTACAGCCGCAGCACGGCGGTCCGGGCGGCACGGCGGACCTCGGGCGCGGCGGCCAGGGCCGCACCGAGCCGCTGCTCGTACAGCTCGGCCGCCTGGTGCCAGCCCGGCGAGGCCAGGAGGCGGCGGTGGCCGAACGGCGGCACGGCGGCGCCCTGCCGGGCCGGTCCGGCGAGGGCCGCGGTCGCGGCGTTGCCGGCCTCCTGCTGCAGGCCGCGCAGCCGCTCGGTCAGCGTCGTGGCCGTGTCCGCCGCCGGCTCCGGGACGGGCGGTGCGGGCTCCGGGGCGGCCGGTTCCGGGCCGGTAGTGGTCGGCGCGGGCAGGGGGCCGGGGCTCATGGCCGTACCTCCGGAGGGAAGGCGGACTCGTCCACGTAGCGGCCGAGTTTGGCGTACTCCTCGCGGACGGCCGCCAGCAGATCCGCCATGGCCAGCGGGCGGCCGTCGTCGGCGGCGCGGTAGGCGGCGGTGACGGCGCAGCAGCGGATGGCGCCGCCGGTCAGGTCGAAGGCCGAGGCGAGGAAGGCCAGTCCGGCCCGGTCGACGTCCGCGGCCCGGGGCACGGCGGGTCCCAGGCAGCGGTCCCACAGGGCCTGGCGCCGGGTCTCGTCCGGCGCAGGGAAGTGGACGACGAGGTCGAGGCGGCGCAGGAACGCCGGATCGATGTTGGCGTGCATGTTGGTGGTCAGCACGGCCAGGCCGGCGAAGGACTCCAGACGTTGCAGCAGGTAGGAGGTTCCGGTGTTGGCGTAGCGGTCGTGGGCGTCCTGGGTGGCGGTGCGCCTGCCGAACACGGCGTCGGCCTCGTCGAAGAGGAGGACCGCCTCGTCCGCGTCGGCCGCGGCGAAGATCTGCTCCAGGTGCTTCTCGGTCTCCCCGATGTACTTGTCGACGACCGTGGCCAGGTCGACGACGTACAGGTCGAGACCGAGGCCCGCGGCCACCACCTCGGCCGCCAGGGTCTTGCCGGTCCCGGAGCCACCGCTGAACAGCGCGCTCACGCCGTGTCCGCGCCCCCCGCCCGGCCGCATCCGCCACTCGCCGAGGACCCGGTCGCGGTGGCGCACGCGCCGGACGAGGTCGCGCAGTTGCTCGTGCGTCCGCTCGGGCAGCACCAGATCGTCCCAGGTGACGGAGGGACGTACGGGCCGGGCGAGGCGTTCGAGGGCGCTGCCGTGCCAGCAGCGGGCCACCGCGCGGACGACGTCCGCGTCCACGTCCACGCCCTGGGCGGCCGCCTGCCGGCGGGCGGCCGCGGCCATGGCGCGGATGCGGGCCGGTCCGGCCCGGTACCGGGCACCGGCGGCCGCGGCCTCGTCGGCTGCCGGCAACGGGGCTGCTCGGGTGCGTAGTTCGTGCCGCCATAGCGCGGTGCGCTCGGCCTGGGTGAGGGGAGGGCACTCGGCCAGGACCGGGGGCGTGTCCGTCCAGCGGGCGTCCCACGGCCTGCTTCCGGTGAGGACGAGGGGGACCGGCGCATCGGCGAGCGGGGCGAGGAGGTCGCGTACGCGCCGGGTGTCGGAGGAGCCGACGGGACCGGCGATCAACCCGCAGCCGCGCAGCCGGGCTTCGAGCAGCGCTGCCCGCACGGACCCGGCCGGGTGCGGTTCGTGGTCGAGCGCGGCGAGGTCCAGATGGAGGGCGGGCCGTCCCGCTGCATCCAGTGCCGCCCGGGCCGCGGTGTCGGCGGTGCTGTCACCGCTGTCGCGCAGGTGGACGGGCCAGGGGTGCGCGAGCAGCCGGACGAGCCGGTCCACGGTCCGGGCCAACGTGCCGTCGCCCAGCGGCGGCACGGCGGCCGGGTCCGGAGGACCGTCGTCGCCCAGCAGGTGCGCGGTGACCCGGTCGGGGACGCGCAGTCCCCGCGTCGGATACGGGCGCGCGGTGTCGAGGAGTTCCAGGAGGCCGCCGGACCGCAAGGGCGCGTCGGCCGAGAACAGACGGCGGGCGGTCGCGGAGGCGACCGGGACGCCGCAGAGGCCGAGGGCGAGCCCGATGGTGGCGTGGCGGCAGGTGACGTCGTCGTTGAGGTAGCCGTAGCAGCGCTCGAACCGGGCGTCGACGTCGGGCGCGAGCGCGATCAGCAGGACCTCCACGGCGCGTTCGTCCAGGCCGAACTCCTCGGCGAGGCGCCGCAGGGGCGGTACGGCCCCCGCGGCCGTGGCCGTGTCCTCGCGGGCGCGGACGACTGCGGCCAGGGCGTCCTCGGAGGCGGCGGGCGGCAACGGGCCGGCCGGCGCGTCCAGGAGGTGCGGGGCCATCTCGTCGGAGACGTACAGCCCCTGGAACGGGTCGCAGGCGAACTCCCGGAGATCCGGCGGGTCCTCGGGGTCCTCGCCGGTGCGCAGGGCGATGGCCCGGCGCACCCTGACCTCGACGACGGCCAGCCGGGCCAGGAGCCAGTCCGCGGCCGTGGGCGCGGACGCCCGGGTGGTCCCCGTGGCCGGAGCGGTCACTGCTGGTCCTCCTCCACCGGCTCGTCGACGATGTGCTCGTTGACGACCGGGTCCTCGGTCACCCAGTGGGTGTACGACTGCGGGACGAACGACAACAGGGGGATCGTCACCGTCACGTTGAGGGTGGGCACGAGAGTGTGCCCGACCGCACTCCACAGCTCGGTCAGGGCGCGGTCCTCGCTCGGGGGGTGTCCCACGTCCAGCAGCGCCGAGAGGTCCATCTCCTGCAGCTCCGGGGGAAGTCGTACAGGGAGCTGCGGGCTGCGGGCGAAGCCGATGAGGAGGTCGCCCAGCATGTCGTGTGCTTTGCGGGCGTCCGGTGCCCAGGCCGCGACGAGGTAGGAGAGCCGGGCGTAGCGGGGCGGGTCGAACTGGGCCCGCTTCCGCAAGGGCGGTTCGGGGCCGCCGGCGGGGGGTCCCGCGTACTGGTAGACGGTGCCGGTCTGGCGCCGGTCCAGGTCCTCGCGGATGTCGTAGAGGTAGAGGCCGACCGCCTCGGAGCCGGTGGTCTCGCCGAGCCCGGCGTCGCGGCCCGGGGGCTGGAAGGTGACCGTGAATTGGGGCGGCAGGCCGGTCATGACCTGCCGTACGCGGGACTCCAGTGCGTCGTCGACCAGTCGGATCATCGGGCCACCTCCGTCCGGGCGGCGGCCGGGACGACGACGGCCTGCCGCACATCGACCGCTGCCGGGGTGGCGCCGACGCGGCCGAGCGCCGTGGTGTTCACGACGGCCACGACGGCGCCCGTCGCGTCGGCGAGGTACACCAGGGGCGTTGCGGGGCGTGGATCCGGTGCGCTTGCGGCGAGCGCCTGGCCGGCCGGGACGGTGAAGCGGGGGGTTCCGGTCGTGGTGTCGAGCATCAGGACGGCTCCGCTGTTCTCGATGGTCACGAAGAGCCAGGTGCCGTCGGCCGAGACCGACACGGACTCGGGTTTGACGATGAGGGCGTGCCGCCATGTGGCGATCAGTTCGGGCCTGCCCCCCGTTCCGTTCAGATTGATCACGGCGATGCTGTCGTCGCCGTGGTTCGCCGCATAGGCGCGAGCGCCGCCCGGGGCGCAGGCCACGCCCATGGGGTCCCTGCCCACGGGGACAGGGATCACCGTGTGGTCGGCGAGGCGTACGCGGTGGACGGTTGAGGCTTCGCGATCGGAAACACAGGCGTAGACGCCGTCGTCGGTGACGTCGACGTCCCAGGGCCGGGAAGTGGCCGGTTCGCCCACCTTGACGGGGGTCACCTTGGAGGTGAAGACGGTGACCGTTCCTCTTCCGGAGTTGGCGACGCAGCATGTGCCGTCCTCGGCAACGGCGATCGAGTACGGCACGTCGTCCTTGTCGAGGGCCTGTTGTTTGGTCTTCTGCACCGCAAGGCGTGATGCGTCGAGGGTGATCACGGCGAGGCACGCGGGATCGGCTTTGCGTCCCTGGTTGACCACGTACAGGGTCTGATCGTCCCGGCAGGCGAGCCCGTTGGGCCGGTCGGTGTACGCGGCAGGGGCGGTCGCGACGACCGTCATGGCGTCACCGCCCCCGGACAGCTGGATCCCGTACACCGTGCCCAGCGGTGCGTCGTCGCCGATCCAGGCCTTCGACACCGCCGCGTACAGGTACTGGCCGTCCGGGGAGAGCGCGAGCCCGGGAGGGGTCTGGTTGCCGCTCTCGACCTTGATCGTCCGCTGGTGCGTCGCCTGGGTCCCCGAGATGTCGAAGACCTCCACCGTGGCGTTGTTTTCAGCGGCATTGGAGACGTAGAGGGTGTTGCCGTCGGGCGTCAGGGCGAGCCCGTAGGGATACTGCATCTGCGGCGACTTGGTCACCGTCATGTGGAAGCCCCAGGCGTCGCTCGTCCTGGCGCGTTGGAGGACGGAGACGTTCCTGTTCTGGTAGTTGGCGACGCAGAGGCGCAACCCGTCGGCCGAGACGCCCAGTTCGTGGGGGCCCGAGAGGTTGCCGGTAGCCGCGTCGACGACTGCTTGCCGCTCCCAGGCGCCCGACCCGGTGCGGGTCAGCACGGCGATCTGGCCGCCTCGCTGCCCCGGCTGGGTGCGGGCGAAGTCGGCCACGTAGAGGGTCGTGCCGTCCTTGGACATCGCGGCTCCGGTGGGCTGTTGGCAGCCCACGACGTCCGCCTCGATCGTGTACCTGCCGCCCTTGGGGTCGACGAGGGAGACCGTCGCCGTGCCGGAGTCCGCGGTCACCGCGTAGCCGCCGTCCGGGGTGATGGCGACGCCGCGCGGATCGGCGCCCGGCGCCAGCGCGACGGCGTCGGTCACCGTCACCGTGCCGCCGACGGTGAGGAAGAGGAGAGTGGCCGTGTTCGGACTGGTCGCGCACGCGAAGGTGCTGTCGCGCGCGATGGCGACGTCCCACGGCTTGTGTCCGTCGTCGAGGGAGACGGGCGTGCCCGGCGTGAGACGGCCAAGATCGAGCACCGCCACCTTGTCCGAGGCCTCGTCGGCGGCATAGGCCCACGAACCGTCCGACGACACGGCGACGTTGACCGGCCGCGACCCCGTGCCGGTGCCGACCTCCCCTGTCCGATGAGGGGCCGTGCGCACGGTGACGAGCGTGCCGGCGGCCTGGTCGACGACGTACGCGAGACGGCCGTCCGGGCCGAGCGTCACGTCTGAAGGGACCGCCCCCACCGGCTCGTCGAGGGTCGTGGGGGCGAGGGTGTCCGTGCGGATGGCGGTGAGGCGGCCCGAGGTCTGGCTCACGGCGAGGATCCGGCTGCCGTCCGGGGTGAAGGCCACGGCGACCGGGTGCGGTTCCACGGGAACGGGCGTCGGTGCCCCGATCCGCCCGGTGACCGGGTCCACGGAGGCGACGGACACCGACGCCGAGCCGTACGCGGCCACACAGAGGAGGCGCCCGTCGGCACTGAGCGCCAGGGCACGCGGCTCGGCCCCCACGGACACCGGCTCGCCCACCAACGCGCCTTCCGCGTCGAGGTCCAGCACCGTCACCCGCCCGTCGCCTGTGTCCTCGCCCCGGCTCGCGACGTAGGCGAACCGTCCTCCCCCCGCCACCGCGATGGCCCGGGTGGCCCCGGGCACCCGGACCGTCGCCGTCACCGATGGCGAGCCCGCCGCATTCATGTCGCCCACCGACACCGTGGCGTCCGTCTCGTTGACGACACAGACATACCGCGCCTGCCCGCCCGGGGCCGCCGCCAGCGCGCAGGGTCCGGCACCGACGGGGACGAAGAGGGCCGGCGAGATCCCCTCCTTGTCGAGGACCGCCACCTGGTTGCCCGCCCAGTCGGCCACACAGACCCGGTCGCCGGCCAGTCCGGCCACCACGGCGCACGGGTTCTTCCCGGCCGGAACGGACCGCAGCACGGTGGCGACGGATGTGCTCAGGTCCACGACCGACAGCGTCCCGGCGTCGTGGTCCGCGGTGTACGCCCGGGTACCGTCCGAACTGACGGCGACAGCACGGGGGTTGCCCTCCACCGGTGTGACGTGGGCCTCGGGCTGCTCCGGCGCGGTGAGGTCGGCCACGACGAGGTCGTCCGCCCCCCAGGCCGCGGCCACCAGCCGGGCCGCCGCGCTGCCGTGGTCGTTGTCGGGCTCGTTCACGAGGGCACCTCCGCAACGGTGATGCGGTGTTCGACGGAGTAGACGGTCTCGCCCGGCCCGCAGTCGATCCGGGGGACGGGATCCGGGGGAGCCGCGCCGGTCTCCGGATCGACCGGGACCATCTCGGCCGTGGCGACCCGGCCCACCCCGGGCACGCCTTCCAGGACGCGGAACGCCTCGCCCGCGTACACCGGACGCCCCAGCGGCCAGCCGGTGCCGTCGGGCCCGCCGCCGACAGGGCTGAAGTACCGGTAGAGGGCGCGTTCCGCGGCGGCGCGCAGCTCGGCGCGTTCGTCGGCGGTGCGGTAGTCCGCGGGCACGATGCGGGCGTCGAAGCGGATGCCGTGGTAGACGGGCTTCACCAGCCACACCGGGACGCCCTCGGGCTGGCAGGCCCGCAGAGCGCGGCGCAGCGTGTCGCAGGCGTCCGCGGTGGGCGTGAGCATGTGGTAGGGGAACCAGCCCCGTTCGTCCGTGGTGACGAACGGCACCACCATCAGCGTCACCCCGGCCCGGGTGCTGCCGCCGCTGGTGTCGGTGTAGCCGTTCTTGCCGTCGTGCGACGGGGAGGTGTTGCGCACACCGACGATGCGCGGGTCCGGTGTCTTCATCCGGCAGATCCCGCCCGGGGCGATGTCGTTCGCCGCGGCGCCGAAGGTGGTCCGGTACGTGCCCTGCGCCGTGATGGCCGCGTCCTTGGGCGGGATCTCGCCGTACTGCCGGGTGCCCGAGGGGCCGCCCGTCACCTTGGGGCCGAAGTGGACCTGGCCGGTGCTGGCGTTGATGACCACGTGCGGGGCGTGCTCGCCGGACTGCTCGAAGGAGGTGACGGTTTCCCAGGCGTCCGGGCCGACGTGGACCGTGGGCAGTGATCCGTACACCGGGGCGTGGAGCAGGGGGAAGACCTGGCCCGGCTCTCCCGTGGACGTGAACGGCCCCTTTCCCCGGTCGTGTTGCTCGTACTGGAGGGCGGGGACGGCCTCGGTGCTGCCGGAGTCGGCGTAGACCGTGTACGTCGTGCCGTCCGTGCCCTCGGGGTCGAGGATCTGGACGGCGATCCAGCACGCGGCGGGCCCCGCCGGGAACCCCGTCCCCAGCCGGGCGACGGCGTCCTGGGCCGTCGTGGCGAACGCGCCGTCCTCGACGGCGGCCTGCCAGCGCGCCGACGAGGCGAGAGGAACGGGGTGGGCGGAGACGCTCGCGCCGCCCTTCACCGTGATCGTCTGCGCGGGCGCCGAGGCGTACGCGAGCGGGGCGGAGGTGTCCCACCACGGCGTCCCCTTCCGCGGCGCGAACACCGAGACCACGAGGCGGTCCTGCGCCGTCCGTTGGCCGCCGGCCGTCACCCAGAGCATCACGTGGCGCGGATCGTGGGTGCTCTTGATCTCCACCAGGGCGAGGACCAGCCTGCCGCCTTCCTTGAACGGTCCGGAAAATGTGCCGCCCGCCGCGTAGTCGCCCGCGGTGAACATGCCGACGGCCGACGTGACGCCGTCGGTGAGCCGGAGCGGTGCCGCACCGGCGGCGTCGGGCGGCAGGCGTTCGGCGTCCCGCGTGGTGGTGAAGACGGTCTTCCCGTCCTCCGTCGTGACCTCGGTCCCCTCGGCGGCCTTCGGCACGTCCGCGGCCAGCGTGAAGCCCACATCGGTCTTCGCCGGACCCCAGGGCAGGTAGTTGCGGGCCGGGTCGAGCGCTTGGTGCGGCACGTCGCGGACGTGGTGGATGCGGGCCATGCCCGCCGACGCGGCCAGCGCGAGCTGCTCGTAGTCGGCCGGGACGACGGCCCGTTCGGGCACCGGCGCCCCCAGCGGCCGGCGCTCCGCACAGGCGAGGGCGCTCTCGCCCTCCGTACCGCCCACGGCGGGAGCCGGGTTGGTCACCGCGGAGACGTACGGCAGCGGGGTGCGGAGCACGGTGAGGGTACGGGCGGGCACGTTGCCGCGGGCGCCGCCGCCGGTCAGGTAGCGGCGGATGCGGACGACCGCGCCCGCCGGCAGCGGCGCCCCGTGCCGGCGCAGCCCGAGGGCGCCGGCGACGGCGGGGGCGAAGACGGCCTCCCCGGTGCGGGGGTCCAGGGTGAAGTGCCGGTCGTCGGGACCCGACCCGGCGAGGGAGGCGACGTACGTCCACTGGGCCGTGCGGCCGTCGAGGACGGCGTCCACGACGAGCGGGTCCGTGCTGCGGGGCATCGGCGGATGGGCGAAGCGGAGACGTTCGCCGGGGGCGCCGGTCGCCGTCCCCAGCGTCTCGTCGCGCACCAGCCGCGCCTGGACGACCGGGACGGGGACGGCGAGGACCGGCTGGAGCACGGCCTGCCCCACACGGTTCTGGCCGGCATCCGTCCGGTAGCGGATCAGTCCGACGTCCCGCAGCCGCTGGACGAAGAAGCCGCCCTGGCCGTCCGGGCGTTGGAGCAGCAGTTGGGCCGGCGCGTGCGCCGGCGGCACGTCGAGCGTGACCTTGCCCGGACTGCCCGGGGCGGTCACGGTGTCGCTGACGACCCGGCAACTGCTCCAGTGCGTCCCCTGCCAGGCCTCCCAGTGGCCCCGCTCGATTCCGGTGCCCGTCTGCAGTGCCGGTCCCAGCAGGACGTCCAGCGTCACGCGGGTGCCGGGCACCGGTACCGAGAGGACGAGCAGGGCGTACGGGTCCGCCGTCCCCGGGTCCGCCGGCACGTCCTCGCTGACGGGGAAGTCGCCGAGATACGGCAGGTCGAGCCGGAAGGCCGGCCCGCCCGCGGCGGACGTACCCGGTTCCACGACCTCCCCGGACGCGAAGTCGGTCAGCCTCCCCTCCAGGGTGCCGTCCGTCACCCGCGCCTCCGCGAAGTCGCCGGCCGCGAACTGGACGCACGGGTTGAGCACCGCATCCGTCAACGTGCTGAAGACGACCGGCTCTTCGTCCCCCGGGGGCCGTGTGGCCACCTCCTGGCCGACGGGCACGACCACCGGTTCGGGCGAGGGCGCCGAGAGCCGGAAGACGGCCTGGGTCTGCGCGGGCGCGGGCCGGTACGGCCGGACGCCCAGGAGGCGCAGCACCTGCAACCGGCGTTGATCGGGGGCCTGGTTGAGCCGGTCGCGCAGGGCCGTGACCATGTCGGCGCACGTCTCGATCAGGCCCCGCCCGGGGTCCGTCAGGTCCCGGCCGGTCCAGGTCCGCACCTGCCGGTGCACGGCGGCGACGGCGGTGGCGACCACCTCGTCGCGGGTGCGCCCGTCGTACTCGGGTGTCTGCGGACTCATCCCTGCGGTGACCTTCCGTCGGAAGCCTGGGCGAGGGTGACGACGACCTTGAACGGCAGGTGGGCCGGGCAGTGCGCCGCCACCAGCCGCGTCAGGCGGCTCTCCAGCGCCCGCTGGTCCGTGTCGGGGGGAGCGGTCAGGGTGACGGTGAGCATGCGCCCGGCGCCGGGCGGGAGGTCGTCGTCGGTGAAGACGAGGCCCGGGTCGTCGATGACGAGCATGTCGTCCGTCCAGCCGAGGATCTCCCGGGCTTCCAATCGCAGTCCGTACGGCGTTCCGCGGTATGCGGCCAGCCGGGGCGCGAGGTCGATCGCCTTGCGCCGTCGGATCTCGTCCCAGCCCGGTTCGACCCGGGCGTCGGTGATCGCGATCAGCCAGTCCAGGAAGGCGGGTGGCGCGCGCCAGGGGTCGAGCACCGCATCGAGGCCGTCGACGCGCTCCTCGACGGGCGCCAGGGTCTCGCCGATCGCGGCCGCGAAAGCCTGCGCCACCATGTCGCGGCCGTAGACGGCGGGCAGGGGGAGCGGGCGTGCGGGGAAGGGCGGCATGCGCGGTCCTCTCGTGCGGTACGGATACGGCCGGTGTCAGCTGTCGGTGGTGTCCACCTCGATGTCCACGTCGCCCAGGAGGACCAGACCGCCGTCCGAGACCTCGACGGACGGCACGGCCCCGCCGCCCACCCCCTCGTACAGGGCCACGGCGGTCGTGCCCCGGTGCTCGCGGACCGTCTCCAGCACGGTGAAGACGTCGCCGGTATGCACCCGCCTGCCCCACGGCCACCCCCGCCCGTCCGGCCCGCCGGCCGTGGGGTGGAAGAAGCGCCGCAAGGCCCGTTCGGCCGCCCCCTTCGCCCGGTCGACGTCCGCTGTCGTGCTGCTCCAGGGACGCACGGTCGCTGCGATGCGGAACGGGTGGTAGCGGGGCTTGCCGACGAGCAGGCGTTCACCGAGCAGGCGGGAGGCGGTGACGACACTCTTCACCGCGGTCAGCGTGTCGTGAGGAATGGCGAAGGCACCGTCGGGCGGCCGCTCTCCGGGGTCCCCGGTGCAGCGGGGGACCAGGAGGACGTGGAGCGGGTCGTCCTCGCGGCGCCACAGCGCGGGTTCGGTCCGGGCGCCCTTCAGGAAGAAGAACACGCCGCCGAACGCGGCGACGGCGTCCGGGGATTGCTGGCACTGGGGGGAGAGACCGGGAAACGCCTCCGAGACGAGGGAGGTCACGCCGCGACTGCCTTCCCGCGGGACGAACGCCCGGTCGGCGTCGATGTAGGTGCAGGCGCGGTGGTAGAAGGTCTCGCCCTTGAAGAAGAACAGTTCGTACGCGTCGTCGGTGCGGGGGTCGGCGAGCAGGGCGACCGCGTCGAGGTCCGACGTGAACTCCGGGGGCAGGGAGGGGAATTCCTCCGCAATCGTGCGTTCGGCCCCGTCGTCCCACAGACACTTCCCCCTGTAGAACCACAGCCGGGGTTCGTCCTCGCCGGTGCGGACCACGGCGTCGAGGCGCCCCGCGGCCTGCACGGGTTGCGGTACGTCGTCACTGCCGTCAACGTTCCCGTCCGGGTGGTGCAGGGGCAGGGAGAGCGCGGTGATGATCCCGCCGTTGTCGTAGTAGTGCACGGCGCGTTGCGGAGCCCGGGCGGCGACGAGGCAGGCGAGGATGCCGGGCGGCCGGGGCGGTGCCTGCAGGGCGGACGGTACGCGTGAGTCGGTGGGACGGGTGAGCGCGGTGACGCGGACACGGGCCAGTCCCGGCACGTGTTCCCCGATCAGCTGCTCGTGGTCGGCGGCGGTGACCGCGCGGCGCAGCGGCGCCAGGTCCAGGCCCGCGCGGTCGAGCGCCTGCTGCCAGTCCTCCGCGTCCTCGGGCGGCGTGACGACGCGGTCCACGGCGGCGTCCAGCCCGGTCTGTGCGGCCACCGTCAAGGGCGTGCCGGCCTGGACGGCGCCCTGGCGCCCGCGATGGACGGCGTACTGTGCACTGATCCGCGCACCCTTCGGCGGCACCTTCCCGTGCTGCTGCCCGGGCCCGCCGTCGACGGGGACGAGCGGCCCGAAGACCGCCTCGCACGAGGCGTCGTCCCACCAGTACACGAGGCTGTCGGGTCCCGCCTCGGCGAAGGTGTGCACCGCCGGCCACACGGTGTCCCCGACCCGGAGGACGAGCGGCGGGCCGAACGGCGGTTCCGCGACGGGGGTGTTGGGCCCCCAGGGGCGGTGTGCGGTGGGGAAGCGGCCGGCGGGAAGACCGTCGGCGACGCCCAGCACCTCGGCGACGGCGACGGGCCGCTCCACGGCCTCCACCGTCCCGCTCGACTGCCCTTCCGCGAGCACGAGTGCCTCGGTGGTCGCCAGCACGACCGGTGCCTCGCCCTCGGTCCGCACCTCGGTGTGCGCCGGGATCTCGCGCCGCCCGGTGGAACCGTCGGTCCGGGTGAAGGCGACCACGATCCGGGCGGGCGATGCGGGAAGGGGCGTGATGCCCATGAGGCGCAGCAGGGCGGAGCGCTGCCGGGCGGTCATGCGGTCGATGCGGTAGAGCAGTTGGTCGGTCCGCTCGGCGCAGGCCTCGATGAGGGTGATGCCGGGGTCGGAGACGTTGTGGTCGGTCCACTCGGGGACGCGCTGCGGCAGGGCGCGTTTGGCGGCGTCCACCAGGGGCTGGAACCGCAGGTCGTCCAGGTCGGGTACGGGGAGGTCACTCACGGGGGGAGTCTCCGGGCAGGGTGTAGAAGGGGAAGACGAGGTTGCGGGGTTCGTTGGTGGCGCGCAGCCGGTAGCGGATGTCGATGTAGAGCACGCCCGTGTCCGCTGTGTCCGCAGCGTCCGTTGCATCCGTGCTGAACAGCAGGTCGTCCACCTCGATCCGTGGTTCCCAGCGGTCGAGCGCCCGGCGCACCTCCGTGTCGGCGCGGGCGACGGTCGTCGCGTCGAGCGGGTCGAAGACCAGGTGGTGGATGCCGCAGCCGAACTCCGGCCGCATCGGCCGCTCGCCGGGTGCGGTGGACAGGATGATGCGCAGGGCCTGTTCCACGTCCTGGCTGCCGCTCGCCAGGCCGACGCGCCCGGTGCCGGTGATGACGGCGGGGAACGCCCACCCCGCTCCGATGATGTCCACGCTCGTCCTCCCGCCCGTACGGGGTCAGTTGATGTCGACGGTGTTGCCGGTGATGGTGGTGTGTGCTCCTTCGAGCTTGAGTTCCCCGGTGCTTTGGACGGTGACGGTGGCGCCCTTGAGCGTGAGGTCGCCGCCACCGCTGCCGTCGTCGGCCGTGACGGAGACCGTGCCCGCCGTGAGGACCAGGCTGCCGCCCGGGCCCGCGTCGACCGTGAGGGTGCCGTCGCCGCGGGCGTCCAGCGTGACCCGCAGCGTCGTCCTGCCCTCGCCCGCGGTGAGGACGAGGGTGCTGTCCTTGCGGTCGAGGTGGGCGGTGAGCTTCCCGTCGCCCGTCCGGAGCCGGACGCCCTGGGGGCCGTCGGCGGCGCTGAGCAGCTCCAGCCGGTCCCCCGAACGCGACGCCAGCGAGCGCCGGTTGAGGCGGCCGGTGCCGGAGTCGACCAGTGGCAGTCCGTGGTCCGTGGGGGCGTCGATGCCGTTGTAGAGGCCGCCCAGGACGTACGGCCGGTCCAGGCGCCCGTGCTCGAAGCCGACGAGCACCTCGTCCCCGGCTTCAGGGGCGAACACCCCGCCACCGCCGGTGCCTCCCCACTGCACGGTCCGGACCCAGTCGGTCACGTAGTCCTGCGACAGCCACGGCAGGCGCAGCCGTACGGCACCGCGCTCGCCCTGGCCCGGTTCCTTGATGTCGGTGACCGTGCCTACCGCGACGCCCAGCGCGCACAGCGGCGGCGGATACGGCACGACGGGCGGGGGCAGCGGGCCCACCTGCACCCGGGTCCGGAAGCCGTGGTCGCCGTCGAAGACATGACGGCAGGCGGTGACCGTGTACTTGCCGGCGAAGGGCTCGCCCACGCCGGCCAGGGTCACCGGCAGCCCCGCCGCGAGCTCGGGAGTGCCCACGGCCTCGGCCGAAAGCGCCGCCATCGCGGCAGCCGCCTCCTCCGCCAACGCGTCGGCCACCGCGTCGGCCTGCGGGGCGGTGTCACAGCCCCGGCCGCCGACGAGCAGGTCCGGCGCCGGGCCGGGGAACGCCGTGCCGAGCTGCGCGGGCGTCACGCCCAGCCGCAGCCGCGCACTCTCACCCGCCTTGGCCCGCGCCGACAACGGGGCCTTGCCCGCCGGGTCCCAGCCGCGCACCTCCACCCCGGCGACCTGGCCCTCGGACGACACCGAGGCGCGCAGCGCCAGCAGGTTCTCCCCGTACTCCAGGACGAACGGGCTGCGGTCCGCCCCCGTACCGGGCGCGGGCGCCTTCTCCGCCGCCGCCGGGCGCCTCATGTGAACGGTGCCGCCCTCGACCGACAGACGCAGCCCGCGCTGGTCGGCAAGGTGGTTCAGCAACTCCCAGTCCGTCAGGTTGGGCTGGGCCAGGTGCGGGAAGCGGGTGCGCTCCGCGTCGATCCGGCCGGCCTTCAGGCCGTGGCGGCCCGCGGCCTGCCCGGCGACCTCGGCCACGGTGGCGTCGACGTAGGCGGTCACCCGCCGCCCGCGCATCAGCCGGTGCCCCCGGTCCATGGCCCGTACGGTCGTGAAGCTCCCGTCCGCGTCCACCTCGGTCTCCAGCGCGGTGACCTCGCCGTCGAAGATCTCCAGCCGGGTCCGGCGGCGCGCCGCGGCCACCGACACGGTCAGCGGGACCCCCACGGCGATCCCGGCGGCGGCCGCCAGCCGGTGGGTGGGATCCCGGAACCGCAGGGAGGCGCGGGCCGGCCAACCCAACGCCGTGTCCACGGAGGCCGTGACGAGTTGGTCGGCCCACTCCTCCCGCAGGGGGGACCCGAAGGCGAGGACCGGCTCCGCCGCGTACAGCCGCTCCGTCATCCTGCACCTCCCGCGGCCTGCTCCTGGAGCACCGGCAGGACGAGCACGGTGCCCAGCGCGAGCCGGGCCGGGTCGTCGATGCCGTTCGCCCGGGCGATCTCCCGCCACCGCCCCGGATCGCCGTACGCCTGCCAGGCCACCCCGGCCAGGCTGTCGCCCGCCACCACGAGATGGGTGTCCACCGGGCCGTCCCCGCCCGACGTCGGGTTCTGCCGGGGAACCGACCCGCCGGCCTCCTCCAGCGAGACCGTGCACACCGCACGCAGGGGCGTCCCGTCATGACCGAACCGGGTGTAGGACGCGTCGACCTGAGTGACCAGGGCCATGAAGGCGGTCGTGCGGGCATGCCCCCACTCCAGCCGCACCCAGGGCGCCGAGGCGGGCTTCGCCGTGGTGCTGCGCGCGGTCGGGGCACAACAGCCGAGCAGCTTCTCGACCCGCTCCTGGACACCCTCCCGGGTGCCGTGGGCGTCGAGGAAGACCTCCAGCGTCATGGTGCGCGGCTGCGCGCCCACGAACTGGGCCCGCGCCGCCTGCCCGTTGGACGGCGACCGGCTGCGGTCCCAGCGGGCCTGCTTGCCGACCTGGATCCGTTCCGGGTTGAACTGCAGCCGGACCCGGTCGCGTTCGGGCCCCGGTGTGCTGCTCGCCCCGGTCGGCGGGTCGTGGATCACGAGGGCGGCACGCACCGGTGCGCCGCCCGGGAACTCGAACGCCATGCGGTCCTCTCCGACGTCAGACGGTGATCCCGAGGAACCCGTTGTGGGCGATCTCCAAGGTCTCGCGGGCCGGTTGCGACTGGTCGACGTCGAACGTCGGCCCGCTCCAGCGCACCGGAAGCACCCCGTCCAGCAGCCACCGCACCAGCGGCCGCCGGTCCGGTCCCAGCGCCACGAGCTGCCCGGGAAGCCGAAACGGCTCGATCATCTGCTGTTGCATCCAGGCCCAGACGAGCACGGTGTCCTGCGACAGCGGCCTGCCGAGCACGACGTTGGTGTAGCGCAGCCGCGTCGGCAGCTGCCACACGTGCCCGTTCGTGCCGCCCTCGACCCGCTCCTCGACCTCCATGGCACAGCCGAGCCCGTCGCACGAGGTGAAGGAACCGAGGGCGTGGGTGCCGATGGAGAGCTGGAAATGGGAACTGACGGCGAACGGCTGGTCGGCCATGGGCGGGCACTCCGTGGGTGGTCGGGAGCCTCATCGCGGTACGGACGATCCCCATCCGCCGCCGTCCGGCGGCGGCTGGGGCTGCGGCGGCCACGGCAGCGGTGCCCCCTGCCGGGGCGGCCCGAGGGCCGGGAGCACGGCTTCGGCCAGGAGCCGGGCGTGGCTGCGGGCGACTTCCCGGGCGAGGGCGGAGATGTCCGGGGCGGCCGGGGGCCCGGGCGGCGCCGCGGGGGAGGCGGTTGGGGGTGCCGGGGGCGCCGGGGCCGCTTTCGCAGGGGCCTGGGGCGGGGCGGGTGGTGGTGCGGTGCGGCCGGGGGTGGGCGGTGGCCCGGTATGCCTGATGGTGGGCGGTGGCCCGGTCCGTCCGACGGCGGGCGGTGGGATCGCGAAGGGCCGGGCGGTTGCGGGTACTTGGGCGATCGGCTCGCCGACGCGGAGGCGGTGCGGGGGCGGTTGTCGCGGGCGGGGTGCGGGTGGCGGTGGAGGTGCGGGGGCAGCGGTCGGGGGGACGTTCGCGTTCGGCTGGGGTGCGGGGGCGATATCCGGGCCCGGCCCGGGGACGGGGTTTCCGCGCGGGGCCGGGGGTCCGGTGGGCCGCTCGCCGGTGCGGAGGTGGTGCGGGGGTGCTTGCCGCGGGTGCGGTGCGGGTGTCGACGGTGGTGCGGGGGCGGTGGCCGGAGGGACGTTCGGGTTCGGCTGGTGTGCGGGGGTGGTGGCCGGGCTCGGCCCTGGGGCGGGGGTCTCGTGCCGGCTCGGGGCCCCGGTGGGCCGCTCGCCGTTGTCGGGGCGTCGACGGATGACCGTGCCCGGGACGGACCGGGCCGTTTCGCGAGGCGTGCTTTCTGCGGGTCGGCGCTCCGTTGCCCGTGGCGGTGTGGTGCCGGGGAGGGGGAGCCCGGGAAAGGCGAAGGACCGGTCCGCGTCGGGTGCAGGCTCCCTTGGGGGACGGCTCTGCGTTGCCCGTGGCGGTGTGGTGCCGGGGGAGGGGAGCCTGCGGCTGCCGCGGAGCAGGTCCGTGTCGTGCGGCCGGAGGCCCCTTGGGGAACGAGGGGCCTCAACGCGGTCTGGGCCGTGGTGGGTTGAGGAGGGCGGGGGGTCGGCGGGGCACGGTGGACGTTGAGGACGGATGGGGCTGTCGGTCGTCCCGGGTGCGGCGCCGGTCCAGTCGTGGCCGCTGAGTGGCCGGTGCGGCGGCGCAGCCTGTGCGGGGCTGTCGGCCGACGGCCGACGGGGAACGTCCGGCCTGTCGTGGGGTGTTGGGGCGAAGGCCTCGCTCACGCGGCGAAGCATCGTCCCGACGAACCCGGGCGTCAGAGGCTCTTCGCGGTCACCCGGCGCACCGGGTGGCCGAGGGCCGTGGGGCCCGTGCTCCCCCTGCACGTGCGCAGCGAGCTCTCGACTCCGGGGTGGCCCGGCCGCTGGGTCACCCGGCCGGAAGCCGGCCGGCACCGCCTCGTACACCCCTTCGCGCACCGCGCTCACCGGCAACTCCGGGACGAGGGAGCCCCGGAGGACTCCCGCCCCCAGGGCGAGCGGCACTCCCCGCGGCAGCAGCCGCGAGCCGGCCGTGACGAGCGGGGCCGGCCGCCAGGCCGCGAGGCCGTCCCGGAAGTCGACGTGCCTGCTCGTGGACAGCAGCGGCGGGTGCAGCAGCCCGACGGGCGCCACGTCACGCCAATCCGCCCGGGCCGGCGGTACAGGAGAGGCCGCGGGACGGTGACGCCGCAGTCCCGCCCTCCTCAGCGCGCCCACGAGGCTCACCGGCCTGCCCCCGCCGCGCTGTTGAGCCTGGCGATCTCGCGCACCCATGCGCGCCGTTCCTCGTGCGGGAGGCCGAGGATGTCCCCGTACGCCCAGTGGAAGTGGTAGGCGATGCAGGCGGATTCCTCGCGGAGCCGGCGCGGCGGGTGCGTCATGCTTCCCCCAGGCGGCCGCCGGGTGCCGTCGAGGGCAGCGCGAAGCTGGTCCCGCAGGAGGGGCAGGCGACGGCGCCGTGCCCGGAGTCCAGGCCGTTGATGCGCCGGTAGAAGTCCTGGAGGTGGGCGAGGTCCTGGGCGAAGAGCTGTTCCACGACGCCGGCGTGGATGTCGGTCAGGGTGCCCAGCCGGGTGATGACGAGGCTGAGGAGGACGACGCCGAGGTAGGCGGGGTTCTCCCGGACGCGTTGGTCGATCAGGGGCGACAACTCGTCGCGGGCGGTGGCGAGCCGCATGGAGCCGTGGCGGTGGACGGTTCCGGAGCCGTCCACGTAGCCGTTGGGGAGTTCGAAGTCGTATGTGGTCTGCAGCGCCGGTCCGTTCTCGGGCATGGTGGGGCGGATTCCTCCCTCGGGGTCCGGGCGGCCTCGCCCCCGGCCGCCGCAGCGTGCGGGCGGCGGCCGGGGGATGAGGACCGTCAGTGGATGTTCTGCCGGAGGAGCAGGCTCATGAACGTCTCGTCCGCCCACACCTCGACCGCGAACCCGCCCGGACTGTCGCCGGCCGTCAGGACGGGGGACTCGGCGGTGCCGTCGCTGCCGCTGGTCACCTGGGCGGTGTCCGTGCCGCCGGGGAAGGTGGCCATGTACTCGCCGTTCTCGCCGCGGACCTTGAAGGTGACCTCGGCGCCTTCGACGGGATTGCCTTGTGCGTCCTCCGCGATCACCTTCATCGGGTGCTCGAAGGACTTCCCCGCGGGTACGGACTGGCCCGCGCCCGAGACGTAGCGCACGCGGTCCGCCGTGCCCGGCCGCGGGCCGACGGTCAGCCGGGTGAAGGAGGCGACGGCGTCCGTCTCCGTCCAGCGGGCGGTGACGGGGCAGGGGCCTTCCTTGAGCGGCGTGAGCCGGGAGCTCGTCGCGATGCCGAGCCGGTCGCCCTCTGTCCCAGTGTGTTTGGTCTCGGTGTGCTCGCCGTTCTCGAAGACGCCCGAGCCCTCCGCGACGGAGAACTCGATCTTCTGCCCGCCCACCGGAGTGTTGTCCAGCAGCGTCGCCTTGACCTCGAACGGCTTGCGGAAGGGCTTTCCGACGGTGGTCTTCTGCCCGTCTCCGGACACCACTGCGAGCCGGTGCCGGGAGACGCGCCGCAGACTCCTCTGCCCGGACAGTGCGACCCACAGCCGGCTGTCGCCGGACACGGTGAGACCCGACGGGCGGGAACCCTGGCCGGTGGGGATGGTGGCTGCCCTGTTGGTGTCGGGCAGTACATAGCCGACCGCGTTGCCGGTGGTGCTCACGAACCACAGCGTGCCGTCGGCCGTCGCCAGCATGTGGTTGGCGGGGGACGGGGTGTCGATGCGGGTGAGCGTGCCGCCCGGCACGGTGTACTTGAGGATGACGTTGCCGGTGGTGGCGATCCAGACGACATCGCCCGCCGGACTGATCGCGACATCCCGTGGCTCGAATCCGAGGCCGATGGGAGCGCCGAAGGTTCCGGTGCTGACGTCGTAGTCGAGCAGCGCCTTGCCGCGGGGGGAGGTCAGCCAGTAACGGCCTTGCTGCAGCGGGGCGATGGCGACGCCGTACAGGTCGTCACTGTAGAACGTGGAGTTCGAGATGCTGCCACCGGACTCGATGAAGGCCAGCTGGCCCGAGGTGAGCGGGGCGACGATGCGGGTACGGCCTTCACGGTTCTTGCCGAGGGCCAGGGCCCGGCAGTCCGTCGTTCCGCTCAGGGGATAGACCTGGTACTGGCTGTCGGCACACTTGACGAACGACGAGCCGTTCTCCGCGGCGAGGAACGTCCACGTTCCGTGGCCGGGCCAGGCGACAAGGGAGTTGGCGTTGCCGGTGATGCCCGGGCCGGGGGTGATGACGGTGCTGCCCCAGGGGTTGCGGGGTTCGAAATAACCCATGACGCCCTGGGCGGTGACGAACCATACGTTCTCGTCGTTGCTGAGCCAGGCCACGTCGACGGCGATCGCGCTGATGGGGAACTCGTCCGAGTCGGAGTGGGGGACGGGCGGCGGCACTGCGGTCGGCATGCTGCTTCTCCTTCCTGCGGAGCGGGAAACGGACCGGGTGGTGCGGGCGCGCCGCTAGGCCGGCGTGATGTTGAGCGTCGTGGCGGCGTGCGGCTCGGTGTCGCCGAGGCCGACGCTGATGACCGCGTCCTCCTGGATGTCGCCTGCGATCACGGGAGGCAGGGCGGCCCGGCCCCGCTGGTCCGTGATGATCACGCGTTCGCGGGTGCCGTCCTCGAAGGCCGCCCCCTCCGCGTCGATCCGGCAGGTGAGGGGGACTCCCGGCACGGGCCGTCCGTTGGCCACGTAGTCGACGACGAGGGGATGGACGACCTGGTCCTTGACGTGGACCTCCGACTCCCCCTGGTACACGACCTGGGTCCGGCCCATGAGCGAGGCGGCCCCGTAAGGGGGCGGGGGCACGTCGTAGCTGCCGATGGACTTGCGGTCCGGGTTGGTGTACCAGAGCTTCCCGTCGGCCGCGATGCAAATGCCCTTGGCTCCGCCGCCGTTGGGCAGGCCCACCACGGAGCCGGGTCCCGTCAGATTCTTGTCGAACTCGTGCAGCCCTGCGCTGGAGGCCACCCACAGGTCGCCCAGCGTGCCGAACGTCAACTGCTGTGGAACGGCCGTGCCCAGATTGACTGTGCGCGTGGTGCCCGAGTTGAGATCGAAGCGGATGACCTGGTTCGGGTTGGTCGCGGTCAGCCACACCGCGGTCGTGTCCGCGATGACGTAGAAGGGCTTCTGGGTGGCCGGGAGCACCGGGATCCGCTCCCATTGCGTGTCCCCGGGGCGACGGCGGTAGAGGCCGTTCTCGGTCCTGACCGGGTTGCTGGCCCTGGTCTGGCCCGTGGCCCAGTAGGTGTGCGTCTTTCCGTCCGAGGTCGTGCTGACGGCCACGTCCCACAGCCAGGTGCTCTGGCTGACCGGCATGCGGTCGATGTGACCCCCGATGGCGGGGGTGAGGATGCCGACGTAGCTGTGCTCGGGTTCGGCGAACAGCAGACTGTACTCGTAGTTGGGTGCCTCGACGGTGCCCGTGTTGGTCGTCTGGAGCTTGATGCTCTCGGCCTTGGCGTCGTCCTCCAGCGGGTAGAACGTCACGGGGTTGCCGGCCGTGGTCTCCATGATCACGATCGGGTCCTGCTGCCGCGGCGGAGCCGGCGCTGCGAACCACACCCGCTGGAGCCCGTTGGGGTCCTTGATGATTCCGGCGCTGAGCTGGGGAATCGCCGAATGGTTCACGACGAGCTGTTGGTTGCCGGCGCCGGGATGGACACGGATGACGGCCTTGTCGCTGGTGGTGACCCAGAGATAGTTCTTGTTTCCCTGGGCCAGTGAGTGAGGCCGGTAGTTCCCGACAAGGGTGTATTCCTGAATGTTGTCCGGCACGGCGGTATCCCCTCCGGTCCTGTGGTCGATACCTCTCAACGCGCCCGGCGCGCACGCCAGTAGGGCAGCAGGAGTGCACGATGGCAAAGGTGGTGGAACCCGGCAGCTCGCGCGGGGGCGCGTTCGGGTGGTCGAGACTATGCCGTCAGCACTACCCGCGCACCCGGGCGAACCGGCCACCCGGGGTGTGCTCCTGCTGCTTCCGGACAGGAGATCCGTGGTCTTGTGCCTACTGCGGCGTTTCGGCTGCGAATACGACCATACGGCCTCGGGAATTCCGCTTGCGTTCTTCCGTGACGCCGACCGGCTCGCACTTGTCAAGAGTGCGCGAGCCCGGTCGCCCCGGCGCGGCACGGTGGCCGGAATTCCTTCAGGAACCGTTTTTCCGGCGTGGATGGCGCGTCCCGTTGGCGGGAAATGCCATCGGAATGTGCCCGGAAAATCGAACGGCCGTATCAGGAAAGGAGTTTCTTGGCCCTGGCATCACGTTCCGCGGTCGCGCGGTGCTTCATCTCGAGTCCCCGGACCCAGGCGACGTCGGCACGGTTCTTGACCTGAACCCCGTGCAGGACCTTGGTGATCGTGATGTTCCGGCCGTGATTGAGCATGTCGATCCCGGAGCCCAGGAAGCGTGCCTGCCGAGGCGCGCCGGGGGAGTAGTCGGCGGCGGACATCCCCGTGACGACGGGGTGGTTCGTCCACTCGATGTTGTCGGCGGGCTGGTCGGCCAGGCCGAACTTCTCGCCGTGCTTCTTCGGGTCGCTGTTGATGTCGTAGAACTGCTTGACGTTCATGGGGGCGGACGTGACCACGGTGCCGTCCTTCTTCGTCGCCCAGGCCCCGCCCTCCACCGGATGCCGGACGAGGGGATGCGGGTGGCGCCCCTGTGCGAGGTCCTCGGCGGTGAACTCCTCGTACGGCCGCGGTACTTCGGTCTGCATCGCCACGAATGCGTCCTTCGAAGGCCGGGTCTCCGCATCGTGCGGGAAGCTCAGCCAGTCCTTCCCCGCCGCACGGTCCTCCTTCGCCGTCCGGCTGACGAGCTCGTCGGGGACGTCGTACTCGACGACCGCCCAGGCCCGATCCGGCGCCTGGTACCGGAGAGCCGTCACGAGGGCGGCGTCGCGGTCCTCCTCCCAGAAGTAGACACCCTTGCCGAACTCGCCGCTCCCCGTGGGCTGCAGACGCCCCTCATGCACCGAAGGCCCTCCACTGCCCCTCCGCGCCACCAGGGCGTCGGCGTCGGCATCGGACGTCCCGCGGTAGAACCTCATCCGCTGGATCGTCGGGGTCTGCTGCGCATCCCCCGTCGGAGCCGGTGCGGCTGCCGCCCCCGGCTGGGGACGCCCGGACAGGGCGCGACGGGCGCCGTCCTCCGCCGCACGCTCGAAGCGGTCCCCGGGGGCGCTGACCCTCGTGCCGTCGCCCCGGTCCGTGCCGGTCACCGGCCCGGACCGTTGCTGCAGCACATGGACCAACTCATGGGCCAGGGTGTGCCGGTCGAGGACGCCCTCGCCGACGACGACGTGGTTTCCGGCGGTGTACGCGCGCGCCCCGAGCCCGGCAGCGGAGCACCGGGCGGCCGTACCCGTGTGCAGCCGCACGTCGGAGAAGTCGGCACCGAACCGGGCCTCCATCTCTTCCTTGAGCGGCACCGGAAGCGGCCGGCCGGGGCCGCGCAGGACGTCGAGGGCACCGGACCTCCGCGTCCCCCGTCCCAGCATCCGGGCCGCGGCGGCGTTCCCCGCCCTGCGCTGCAGATCCAGAAGGACGGCCACCGCCGGGCCGCCGGGCCGGACCGGCGACGGTGCGGGGGCGGGCGTCGCGGACTGTGCACCGCCGGACGTCCTCGCGGCCACGGGCCTCCGGCCCGGAACGTGCGTACGCATGGGGTCCCCTTCCCTGCCGGCTTTCCTGCCGGCGAACGGACAGCCCATGCGTACAACGCCGTACTCCGCCGAGGGAAGGGGCCGCCCAACGGGCGTGTGGCCGAAAACGGAGCTGTGGGGCTGTCGTGGCGGGCCGGAGAGTGGACTCCCGTGTCCGGCGGCGGTATTTCCGAGTGTTTCCGAGAGGACGGCGAGATGACGTCGAGCGAGTCGCACCCTGCCCCGCCCCCCGTCCTGATCACCGACGTGCGGGTCTTCGACGGCGTGCACGACGAACTGAGCGACAGGCGCGCGGTGTACGTTGCCGACGGGAGGATCGCCGCCGAGGGGGAGTCTCCCGCGCCGGAGGCCAGGGTCGTCGACGGCGGCGGGCGCGTGCTGATGCCCGGCCTCAGTGATGCGCACGTGCACCTGTTCATGGCGGGGAGCACGGACGAGGAGATCCTCCACGGCCCCGCGGGGACGGCCCACTACAACGCGCTGACCGAGGCAGGGCACATGCTCCTGCGCGGCTTCACCACCGTCCGGGACATGGGCGGGCCCGTGACCGCCCTCCGGCGGACCCTCGACGCGGGCCGCTTCCCGGGGCCGAGGATCTACGCGAGCGAGGGGATGGTCTCCCAGACGTCCGGGCACGGGGACTTCTCCGAAATCCACGACGCGGCGAGGGAGTTCGGCGGCCCGGAATCGCGGATCGAGGCGACGGGATGCGTGCGGACGGCCGACGGGCGCGACCGTGTTCTGGCCGCTGTGCGCGAGCAGCTCAAGAGGGGTGCGAGCCAGATCAAGGTGTATGCGGGCGGCGGGGTGTGCTCCAAGTACGACCCCCTGGACGTCCAGCAGTTCACGCTCGACGAGCTGCGGGCGGCGGTCGAGGCGGCGGCCGACTGGGGCACGTACGTGGCCGCGCACGTCTACAACTCCGCGGGCATCCGGCGTGCGGTCGAGGCCGGGATCAGGTCGATCGAGCACGGGCACCTCGCGAGCGAGCAGACCATGGCGATGCTCGCGAGAAAAGGGGTGTGGCTGAGCACCCAGCCATGGCTGGAGAGCGACCACCACTACCCCGACCCCGAGAGGACGGAGAAGAACCGCCAGGTCTGCGAGGGCGCGAAGCGGACTTATGCGTGGGCCCGCACGTACGGGGTGAAGCTCGCCTTCGGGACCGACCTCTTCCTCAGCCCGAGCGAGGCTCATCGGCAGAGCGAGATGTTCGTCCGCCTGTCGAGCCACTTCGGGTTCAGTCCGGTGGAGGCGCTGCGGATGGCGACGTCCGGCAACGCGGAGTTGTTCCGGCTGTGCGGTGGACGGGACCCGTACAAGGGGGCGCGGCTGGGGGTGATCGAGCCGGGTGCGTGGGCGGATCTGCTGCTGGTCAGCGGGGATCCGACGCAGGATCTGGGCCTGTTGGCGGATCCGGGGAAGAACCTCGCCCTCATCATGAAGGGCGGCCGCATCCACAAGAACCAACTGGACTGAACCGTCTGACGTTTTTGCCTCGTGCTGTCACTGTGCGATGTGCGGATGCTGCTGCCAGGTACCGGTGGCCGTCTCCACCGCGGCGGCCATCCGCAGCACCCCGAGATCATCGCCCTGGCGGCCGATGATCTGCAGCCCGGTGGGGTGCCCTTCCGCGGTGAAGCCGAAGGGCACCGAAATCGCCGGAAGGCCAGCGAGGGTGACGCGTGAACAGATGCGCATCCACTCCCGGTAGAAGGTCTGTGGCACTCCGGCAACGGCCTTGGGCCAGTGCTCGTGCACGTCGAACGGCGGGAGTTGGGTGACCGGGGCGATGAGAAAGCGGTATGCGGTGAAGAACGCGTACATCCGGTCGTACACCTGCGAGCGCAGCAGTTCCGCGCGTCCCAGGTCGTCGATGGTGAGAGCGAGCCCGCGCTCGATCTCCCAGGTCGTCTGCTCGCCGATGTCCCGTGGCCACTCTTCGTGCAATTGCTTGAACGCCTGCCGGTAATAGGCGGCGCGGAGGATCGAGAAGGATTCGTCGGCGCCGCTGAAGTCCGGCTCGCGCTCCTCGACATGACAGCCGAGACCTTCGAGGACGCTTACGGCGGGTGCGAGGGTCTCGGTGATCCGCGCGTCGACGGGCAGCCCGCCGAGCGTGGTGGACCAGGCGACCCGGGTGCCGGCCACACCGCCTTCCAGCGGGTGGGTGAAGTCGACGACGGGCGCGTTGAGCACGGCGCGGTCGTCCGGGCGGGCGATGACCTGCATCTGCAACGCGACGTCGCCGACCGTCCGCGCCATCGCGCCGTACGTCGCGAGCGTGAAGTGGGTGTGCGGCGACGGCCACGCCGGCACCCGGCCGATGGACGGCCGGAGCCCGACGACGTTGCAGAACGATGCCGGATTGCGCAGCGAGCCGGCCATGTCGGAGCCGTCGGCGATCGGCGTCATCCGGCAGGCCAGCGCCACGGCCGCACCGCCACTGGAACCGCCGCACGTGGTGTTGGTGTCGTACGGGTTCCGGGTGGCCCCGAACACCTGGTTGCAGGTCTGCGAACCGGTGCCGAACTCCGGGGTGTTGGTCTTGCCCATGGTCACCGCCCCGGCATCGACCAGCCGTTGCACCACCAGGTGGTTGGAGGCGGGCACATCGTCCTTGAAGATCACGGAGCCCTGGGTGGTGCGGATGCCCGCGGTCGCGGCGAGGTCCTTGTGCAGCACGGGCAGTCCGTGCAACGGACCCAGCCTCACCCCGCGGACGATGGCCGCGTCCGCTCGCGCCGCCGCCTTCCGCGCGTGTTCCGGCGCGAGGGTCACGACGGCGTTGACGGCCGGATTCACCCGCTCGATCTGCTCGAGGTGGGCTTCCAGAACCTCTCGTGCGGAGGCCTGGCGGGTCACCATCAGCAGGACGAGTTCACGGGCGGTCCTGAAGACCAGTTCGTGGTGCGACATGACGCCTCTTGTCTCTCGCCGGTCCGGCGCTCTGCAGCCCCACGTCGCGTGTGGGGCGGCGCTTCCTCGCAGGCGGCCCATTCCTCACTCCGCATGAGGAGGCGGAGATCGTAGCGGCCCGCAGGAAGACTGAGCTGCCCGAAGCGGTCGCCGAACATACGGAGGATGGACACGCTGTCCCCGACGGAGGCGCCGGCGAAGCTTCGTCGGTAGTCCCAGCTTCCCGGGGGGATGCTCGCAGGGCGTAGGACGACGGAAGACACCAGCGGCATGCTGACGCACCTTACATACGTTGGCGTGCTGGCGTGCTGGCGTGCCGGCTTGCCGCGGATGAACAGTGCGGCTCTTGACTCGCCCTCCTGATACGCCGTTGGCGGCAGGGCTCTGCAGGCCAGGCAGGCTGCGATGCTGCGCCGACCTTCGTAATGGACCGCGCGTTTAACGGGGTTGCCTGTCCTGGCCGTATCCGGTCGGCCTCGAACAACGCCTACCCGGTGCAGACCACTGCCGCACGCCCCACCGGGCGGATCAGCACCAGCTTCCGCGGACGTTGGCGAACGACGCCCAGGCGGCCCTGGTCTTGGGCCCGGCGATGCCGTCGATGCCGCCGGTGTCGAGGCCGAAGGAGACGAGGAAGCGCTGGAGGCCGCTGATGGTGTTGGGGCCGAGGATGCCGTCGGCGGTTCCGGCGTTGAAGCCCTCGGCGTTGAGGAGATTCTGCCAGGCCCTCCAGCTGTTGGAGCCGAGCTGGCCGTCAATCGTGCCGGGGTCGTATCCGGAGTCGCGGACGTAGCACTGGACGCTCTTGGCTTCGGAGGTGTTGAGGCCGAGGTTGTTGACGGCCTGAATGGTGACGGTCCGGGAAGTCCCCTGCTGGGCGGGTGCGGCGGTGGCCGCGGTGGCGCCGGCGAGGGTGCCGGTCAGACCGAGGATCAGTCCGGCGGCCGTGAGGCCGGCTGCGGCCTTTGCGTGTCTCAGCATGAACGTTCCCCTTCTTCCGAGTGAGCGGTTACCGGGGGTTGACCACATGCAGGCGGGATCTAACAGCACTGCTGGAGGCAGGGCGAGCGTGGTGCAGAAGGTTGCGCGTCGATCCGGCCTACGGAGACTCTGGCTGATAACCGGGCCCGGACTCGGGGCCGTCGCAGGTACTCGGGGACCGAACCGCTGGTGAGGTGACGGACGCGATGCCGCGAGCCCGGGACGCGCGTGACCACTTGTGGCGCATGGTGTCGCGTTTCGCGCTCGCGGAAACGACCAGTTCCGCGAGGCGGCGGAGGATTGGTGACGTCGCCGACCTCGCGGCCGGGCGAGGGCAGGGGTTCCGGTCGTGTGGCCTAAGGTCGGCAGCGGAGCGCCACTTCGCGGAGGGGTGCTGGTGGGTGGCTCCGGCCACCGCCGCGTCCGGGGCTGGGAACTCGAAGAGGCCCAACTCGCCTCTCCGGTCGGCGCACCAGCCCCGTGCGGCGGTCTCAGGCGGCCGGCACCTGCTGGCGCAGCGACCTGGCGTACGCCACGGCTTGGCGGCGGCTCTGCACGAGCGGCATCAGGTTCCGGGCCCAGGCGAGCACCGGGTCCCGGAACTGCGCCGCGCCCATGGGGTCAGGCCGTTACCCGGCCCCATGGGTCCTGCGGGTTCGGCGTGCTGGTTCACCACGAGGCTCGGTGGCGCCTGCTGTGAGCGGGCTGTACGCCGCCGCCGGTCTGCGTGAAATTCTGGTTCCACGACGTGAACGAGTCGGTGCGCTGGTTCCGGTTCTTGTTCTCGCTCGTCGGGTACCGGCTGATGAGCTCGTCCAGCGTGGCCACCGTCGCTTCCCTGGCGGTCCTGACGCGTGAGGTGTCCTCGTAGGCGGGGGGCAGCAGGTCGTCGTCGTGCATCAACTCGTCCTTTCCATGAGGGGGATGAAGGCTTGCGCGGTACGGCTGGTGGTGTCCCCGTCGAGCTGGTCGGCGAGGGCACGGGCGAGTTCGATCCGGGCGGCGGTGCACCACTGGGTACGGGTGGTGTCCATCCGTCCGTGCTCGGCGTAGCGCATGGCCGCGAACCCGCCGTGGCAGAACTCCCAGAAGCCGCACGTGGCGCGGCAGGCTTCCAGGCCCTTCTCGAACTCGGCGATGTATCCGAGCTCGTGCTGACGGCCGATGATGGCCGTCAGGGGTTCCTCCAGGACGTTCCCGGCCCGGAAGTCGTTGTAGACCGGCGCGCGCAGACCGGCGAGCTCGGGGGAGGCGAGCACCACCGTCCCGTCCCGGCCGACCGTCGGCATCGGCTCGCGCGGCTTGTCCATGGTCCGCTGCACGAACGCGGCGGCCTGCAGCAGCTCGCGGACCCGGATCCGGTCGGGATGCGCCCGGCACCAGGTCAGGACGTCGGTCCAGAACCGGCGCGCCGCCTCGTCCGCCGGCACGGACCGGGTGGTGCTGATCCCGAGGGACGCTTCGAGGTTGAAGGCGACCGCCTCGAGACCGAGGTCGTCGAAGTACGTCAGCAGCTCCACGCCGCGGCCGGTGCTGGAGGGGGGAACGACGCAGATCGCGTACGGGTTCAGCCCGGCGTCCATCAGCCGGCGTATGCCCTCGACGGCTTGGGCGTGAATCGGGCGCCCTGCCCAGTTCACCCGCTCCGTGCACAGCCAGGCCGGACCGTCCAGGCTGACGCCGATCTCGAAGGCGTACTCGTCGAAGAGCCGGCACCAGCCGTCGCCGATGAGCGTGGCGTTGGTCTGGATGTGGTGCCGCACCAAGCCCTGGCCGCGACCGTTCTCGAACGGGTCCAGGAGCTGGCGCATCACGCGGGTGCCGACCGAGGTGGGCTCGCCGGAGTGCCACAGCACGGTGACCGGCTCGCCCTGTTCCTCGATGTCCCGCGCGATGGCCTGCGCGACGGCGGGCTGCATGTGCGCGGTGTCCCGCCGGTTCGGCAGGTAGCAGTACGAGCAGTTCGCGTTGCAGTAGTTCGTCGGCTGCATCACGACCATGCGGTACGTGCTGTCGATCATGCCAGCCATGGGCTCGGCCTCCAGTGGTGATCATCCGGGTCCTTGGACCGTAGCGAGATGCGCACTGCTACGGGCCCTGTTCAGCTGTTCACGCGCGGTCGTTCCAGTCATGTGCCCCGGCCCCGGCCGGGGTAGCCGCGGTCCTGGCCGTCCACCGGGAGGGACGCGGCCCAACAAGCTTGCGGCTCCAGGGGGTTCTGGGCGGGATTCGTGTTCTCTTCCGGGTGATCACCCGCATCGACGCCCCCCGGCGAGGGTCACCGGCCGGCTTCAGTTGAGCAGTCCCTGGGCCACTACTTCCAGTCCCAGGGCGCTGGCGCCCTTGACCAGGATCACGTCGCCTTCGCGCACCAGGTCCTCGGCCAGGCTCAGGGCCTCGCGTGCGTTGCTGGCGCGTGCGACGGCCACCTCGCTGGAGAGGGCGCGTGCGGCGTCGCCGAGTGTGTCTGCGTGCGTGCCGCCGACCGTGATCAGTCGGAGGATGCCAGTCTTGGCGACCTTGCGGCCGATGCGGTCGTGCCAGGCGCCGGCCTCGTCGCCGAGTTCGGCCATCTCGCCGAGTACGGCGATCATGCGGCGTCCGCCGGCGATGTCCTGCAGGGCTTCGAAGGCGGCCTCCATGGATTCGGGGCTGGCGTTGAAGGAGTCGTTGATGACGGTCAGCTGGCCGTGGTGGTGCACGTCCATCCGCCCGCCCGAGGTGAGTGTCGCCTGCTGCAGTGCGGCTGCGATCCTGCCGGAGGGGACCCCGACGGCGAAGGCGGTTGCCGCGGCGGCGAGTGCGTTGGTGACGTTGTGCCGGCCGTGCACGGCGAGCTGGATCCGCACGGTCTTGGGCCCGTAGCGCAGCGAGAACGAGGGTCGGCCGTGCTCGTCGGTCCTGATGCCGTGGGCGCGCACGTCGCAGTCCGGGCCGGTGCCGAAGGTGAGGATCCGGGCGTCGGTTTCATGGCGCATCGCGATCACCCGGGGGTCGTCGCCGTTGAGGACGGCGACGCCGTGTGCGGGCAGGGCCCGCCCCAGGTCTCCGGCTTGGCGAAACGGAACTCCTTGCCGTGCTTCGGCGGTCGCCCGCCCTGGGGATAGGACAGGGCGTACTCCTTGAGCGAGGGCGTCGGCCGTCGCATGACGCGGTCGGAGCGCATCCGTCCCAGCACTTCGACCGGGAGGCCGTCGAGGAGGTGGGCCATGCGCGGGGCGTCGTAGCCGGCATCGAAGACGATGAGGATGTCGGGGTCGCCGAAGTGCCAGCGGCCCATCTCGATCAGGTCGGTGACCACACGGCGGAGCTGGGCAGCGGTGACCTCGGCGACGTCGTCCTCGGGTCCGAGACGGACGGCGTCCAGGAGCTGGCACCAGGACGTCCGGCCCGATTCGAGGGCGGCGACGAACGAGTACGGCCAGCCGGGCACGAACTGGTCCGAGGAGCGGCCGTTGCGCCCGTAGACGTGGCAGAACAGTCGGTCGGCGCTGGTCGGGGCGTCTGGGCGGAGCCAGTGGTTGATGTCCACCGCGAGCACCACGCGTCCGTCGGCGGCCCACGGCATCGGCAGACCAGCCAGCACCTGCCGCAGCCGGGGCACATCGATCTTCCCGCAGTTCAACGCGTCGTACATCGCGCCGTGCCCGCGCCGGTGCTCGGCCACCAGCGTCAGGTCCACCGGCGAGGTCACCGGACCGTCCGCGCACAGCAGTGCATCCACGAGCTCGAACAGCTCGTCCCCACGCGCGGTCAGGCAGTCGAATAGGTCCTCCCGGAAGCGTGACGCCACGGCGAACGCTTCTTCCGGAACAGCGTCAGGGAGCAGACCCACCCTCACGGCCTTCGTCTTGATCGGTGCATCCTTGGTCGGAGCACATGGTCAGACGAAGGCCGCCCTCGCGTCCGGCGAATGCCCTAGCGAGCCACCTAGTTCTACAGGTCGTTCGAAGGCGAAAGGCCACTCGCCACCGACGCTGGCCTGGGAACCCCTACTCGAGCCTGAGAGCCGCCGTCGGGCACTGCGCCACCGCGGTCTCCACGTCTGCCAGCCGACCCTCAGGCACCTGGGCAACAGTGAGGTGTAGGACGTCTTCGTCGTCCAGCTCGAACACGTCGGGCGCGATGCCCACGCAAATACCGTTGGCCTTGCACTGGTCGTGGTCAACAACGATCCTCATCGAGGCGGTCCGTGGTGACTGGCTGGGGCGGGACGAGGTGCTGTTGCGGTGGGTGAGCCCGAGGGGGGATCAGGCGGCGGCTGACGCGGCGGCGGATCGCTTCCATTCGGGTGAATTCACCGCACGACAGGGTGCATTTCTTGCGGTCTGCGATGTCCTGGGGATATCGCCCAGGCGGCCGATGCGCGGGCCCGGGCGTCACTGCGAGGAGATGCAAATGCTCCTACGGAGATTCGCCGCTGCTGTAGCAGCTACGAGCAACAGTCTGCCGACCGCCTTCACCACGAGCGCTGATGCCACCGCAGGAACCAAGAACGCCATATCCAGGGTCTGCCCCTGGCCCCCCCAACGCGGCAATGCGCTTCCTCGCCATCGCAGGCATCGGCGCAACCCTCATCTGCTACCACCGACTCACCAAATGAGCTGACATCTCATATCGGGTCGTGTGGTCGCTCGTCACCACGCTCTGGACGGGAGAAACCATGCACAGGCCAAATCAGCTCGGTACCCTCCGGATTACCGCGTTTGCTGCGATTGCAGCACTCGGGGCGGCGACACTGACAGCGCCCGCTTCGGCGGACACCCCGCCCAAGACGGTCCTCACTCCCTACGGACTTGTGCCGCAGTCCAAGGTCGTACAGGTCGACAAGTACCAGACCCTCAAGGTCATCAACGGGCAGGTGGAAAAGATCGACCTACGCACCAACGCCGTCCTCGACAGACTCGGCCCGGCAGCCACCGACCCGGCGTCGGCCGATCCCTACCGTCGCGCCGCGAAACTGCGCGCAGACGCCGGCATCGCGAACACCCCGCCGGCCGTCGACCTCGGCGGCAACTGCCCCACGGACTGGAATCAGCAGCACATCCAGTCGTTCACCACCACCTGGACGGTGCCACCGGCCCCGAGCGACTCGACCAGTACGGGTACCTACTTCATCTGGAACGGACTGGCCGGCGGTGCATTGCAGCCAGTCCTCCAGTGGGGCAACGGCACCGCGGCCTACCGGATCGCGAACTGGTACTACGTCGGCGGCCAGTACGCGCACGGCACCTACAAGAGCGTCTCTCCCGGTGACCAACTCACCGGCACGATCCAATACGTCTCCCAGAACGGCAGCAACTACACCTACAAGGAGAGCTTCGCCGGGTACCCGGACCAGGACGTCACGGTGAATCGGACCGGCTCTGCCGACGGCGTCATCGAGTGTTACGAGTCCTACGTCGGCGGGGATGCGACGAAGAACCCGAACGCGAGCTACGAGAGGATGACGAACATCACTCTCGCCGACCAACCCGGATACTCCACACCGGCCACCATCGGGTGGGCCGGAGACTCCTCCAAACCGATCCTGAGCAGGGTCATCAGCAACAGCAGCTCGAACGGCGAGGTCGACCTCTACTTCGTCAACTCCCCGTCGTGAGAACCGGTGTGCTGCGCCTGCGCGGCGCAGCACACCGACCACGTATCGAGAAAGAACACCCGGAGCCTTTTCAAGCCGACGTCGCGGCCTCGACCGGTCCGTCACTGCTGTGGGGCGGGGAAGTGTCAGCACAGGGCGGTGAGGGCGAGATGGATGGTGGGCGGCTGGTGCCGGGCCCGGATGCGGGTCGGTTTGGGCTTGGCGACGGCATCGGGCCGTTCGACGGGGTGAGGCTCGCAGCGCGGGGGCCGGGGTTGACGCACCTCTGAACGATTCTGCCAACCATCACCAAGCCTCACAGATCAGCGGATCCCCCACTGCGCGGACTTCCTCGGCGAGGACGTGCGCACCGCCGCCGCGCCACCACCCGCCGCTGACACAGCACCAGCCTCCCGAGACAGCACAACTTAAAGATCAAGCTCAGCGTCGAACATCGTGTGGTGGACATCCAGGGCGGAGACGACCTCGGCCAGCCCCGTCATCAGGAAACCGCCGCCGGCCAGGTCGATGTCGCCGATGGGCCGGGCGACCACCTTGTCGAGACCGGGGTGGTCCCCGGACTGCGGGGGGAGACAGGACCGCCACCGGCACGGCGTACATCACCGCGAACAACCCGGAGAAGGACACCGGGATCTCGTAGGAGTACTGCTTGCAGCAGCGCCGCTGCGTGCAGAAGGTCTCCACGCGGGAGCCCGACGGGACCTTGCCGGAGATCTGCGACCTGGAGGCCCAGCTGGTGGTCAGGGAGCCGCCGACGGAGGCCGAGATGCCCAGCATCAACGAGGCGTTGAGCATTGCGCTGCCGGTGGCGGTGCCCTGGGTCGTGAACGCCGCCGAGTTCGTCACCGAGTTCGTCGCCGCGTTCCTCACGTTCGTCTCGGTGGCGTTGGCGTTGTCCACCCCGACGTTGTCCTTGCTGTTCTTGTTGGTGACCGTGTTCGCGTTCTTGTTCGCCACCTCGTTCTGGCACTGCATCTGAAGCTGCTGCTGGAGGTCCATCTTGAGCTGGTTCTGCGGCATCAGTTGGAGCTGCGCGCTGACGTTGCCACCGAAGGTGAGCTGGGCCTGTCCCTGGAGCGACCACGTGATCCCGTTCGACACGGTGAAATCGACCGAGTCGGTGAAGGTCATCTCGGATGTCTGGCTGCGGTTGACGTAGCAGCGGCAGGAGAACGTGTCGGGCGGGGGCTGGCCGATGTTGCACCGCTCCTCGATCAGCGGTTCCCCGAGGTTCATGTAGGCGATCCAGCCCAGTTGGAACGCGGTCCCCGTGAACGTGCCGAAGCTCGACTTGTTCACGGAGAACCCGACGGGCTTGTGCTGCACGCCGTAGTCGTCGACGTAGACCAGATTGGGATGGTCCAGGATGGACTTCCAATTCTGATGGATGTTCAGTTCCCGCAGGTTCTTCTTCGTCAGCGGCTGGCGCTTGGCCCGTCCCAGGTTGTACGCGTTGGAAGACATTCCCCGCCCTCGACTAATCCGGCCGAATTGCATTCGGTGAAATGTGGATCAAGAATCTGCGCATGTTCCCGAAATGCGAAGATAATACGGGCTCCGCCTCCGGGAAAGGGGCCTCCATGTCATCGCTCAATCGAGTGATAAGGGCTCGGTGGTTGTCCCAACTCCCCTTAAATGGAGGTAACTTGAGGTGCTGTCGATCGCTCGGTCGACGCTTCCAGGAATTGCCGAACCTGAGGATGCGATAGCCCCAACCGATGATGTGGGGCGGGGTGTTCGCGCCAGTCATCCATTCGTTTTCGAGGCTCTTTCGGCCGAACGTGGTCGGGTTTTCGGCAATGTCGCGCGACAGGCCACTGTATTGAGAATCCGGTCTTTCGGAACAGGGGGTTTCCGCTATGTACACCCAAGAGCGCACGGCAATGGCGAATTTGGTGGTCGGCGGCCCGGTGGCGGTGAACAGTTATGACAACGCGATCGTGGCGGCGCTGGTCGAGAACCGGCCGGTCATGCTCGTCCACGCCTTCAACGGCGGCTACCTGCGGCCTGCCGAGCTGAAGGAGGACAGCCACGACAAGGGGGTCAAGCTGGCCACCGCGCTCGACCCGGCCACCAAGGACGCGCAGGGCCACCTCTGGCACATCACCCCCGCCGGCTTCTTCGGGCAGCGGCCGCTGTACTTCATCGAGAGCGCCGCGGGCCAGGTGTCGCCCAAACCCGCCGGAGCAGGCGCAGCCGATGCCGGGCGCGGCGACGACGGCGCGCCCAAGCCGCAGCGCAGGCGCATCACCGTCCACCAGGACGCCCCCAAGAGCACGTGCGACACCGTCCAGGTCGGCCTCCCCGACAAGATGGGCGACAAGTGGCGCGGGAAGAACGGTGCGGTCGAGGACACCCAGCTCTGGGTCGTCACGGTCACGCCGTGGGGCGGGATCACCTTCGTGCCGATCACCCACCCCGACGCCATCCTCGGGTTCAAGGACTTCGCGGTGACGGCCGACAGCGAGGTGCGTATCACCTACAACTGGGGCGGGGACTTCACCGGGACGGTCATCAACACGTTCTACCCGCGGCTGCCCAACGAGTGGAGCGTCCCGTACCACCACGTCTTCACGTGACCCGCGGCAACCGCCGCTCCACACCCGTCCCGAGCCCGCGCCCCAACCGCCTGGAAGAGGCACCACGATGCCCGTGCCCACGCAAGAACTGAAGCTGGAGATCGTCAACGCCGCCACGGGGAAGACCCTCGGCGCCAAGGCCGCGCCGAGCGCGGACGGAGCGCTCGTCGTCCGCGACTTCCCCGACGGCGGCCCGAGTCCGGAGCAGTGGCGGCTCACCCCCGTGCAGGCCGCGCAAGGCGGACAAGCGCAAGACGACCAGGCATACGTGATCCGCAACGGCAATGCGGTCAACGGCAAGGTGCTCGACAATCCCGCCGCCACGGACCGCGGCGTCCGCCAGGCGGACGCCACCGACGGCAAGAAGAGCCAGCAGTGGCACGTCGTCCCCGTCGAGGGCGAAGCGGGCCTCTACTTCATCGAGAGCGCGACCGACGGCACCGTTCTCGACCTGGCCGACCCAGGCCAGGACGACAGGCGGGTCGTCCTGCGCGAGTACGACGACAGCGCAGAGAGCCAGCGCTGGCGGTTCGTCCCGGCCGAGCCCGAGCGCACCAGTGACCCCGTGCTGCGCTGGGCACCACTGAGCCACTGGAACGGCCGCCAGTCCTGGCCGCTGGTCCGCTCGACGGCGCTGCGGCCGGCACCCGAGGCGACGCCCTCCTTCAGTGACATGCTGCTGGTCGTTCAGCGGTTCGGGAGCGACCAGGACGCCGGCGGGTGGAAGAGCGACGGGGTCAACCGCCCTCCCAGCGGGCAGCCGGGCTGGTGGGCCGGGCTCGGAGACCGGTTCCTCACCGCCACCACGGGAACAAAGCGGGCGGACATAGTAGGACTCAAACCCGCGAAGGGCGCCGTGACGTCGCCCAGCAACGGCGACGGCACATTCGCCGACGAACGCGCCCTGCACCAAGGCCCGCCCTCCCCGAGCCCCGCGGACCTGTGGACACTCGTGGACACGACGGGCGACGGCAGGCCCGACGTCGTCGTGCTTGCCGCCGACGGTGTCCGGGTGACTTCTCAAGATGAGGCCGGGACGTTCACGCCCGCGGGCGGCAAGTTGGTCCTCAAGGCGTTCGGACACGGCCAGCAGGCGGGCGGGTGGCTTGTCGACAAGCACCCTCGCTTCCTTGTCGACACCACCGGTGACGGACGTGCCGATATCGTCGGCTGCCACGACGACGGCGTCTGGGTCTCACTCCAGGACGAAGAAGGCAAGTTCGCACCGCTTACCGACGAACCGGTCCTCCGGGCATTCGGCCACAACGAGAAGGCGGGTGGGTGGCTTGTCGACAAGCACCCTCGCTTCCTTGTCGACACCACCGGTGACGGACGTGCCGATATCGTTGGCTGCCACGACGACGGCGTCTGGGTCTCACTCCAGGACGAGGAAGGAAAGTTCGCCGACCCTCTGTATATTCTCGACGACTTCGGGGCCGACCAGGGATGGAGCTCGATCGAGGAGCACCCCCGGTTCCTGGCCCCGACCACCGATGGTGGAGCAGTGGACATCGTCGGCTTCGGCCCGCAGGGCGTCGTCGTCTCACGTGGGCGCGGCGACGGCACGTTCGAGCCCTCGAAACTCGTCCTGAACGACTTCGGGCTCGCCCAGGGGTGGACAAGCAGCAAGCACCTTCGGCTCCTCGCCGACGTCACCGGCGACGGCAAACCGGACATCATCCGCTTCGGAGACGAGGGGGTCTGGGTGTCGCACAACCGCGGCGACGGCCAGTACAAGCAGGCCCAGCTGGTGTGCCGCGGGTTCGGGTACAACGAGGACGCCGGCGCCTGGCGGGTCGACCGCCATCCCCGCTTCCTCGCCGACATCACCGGTGACGGACGCGTCGACATCGTCGGCTTCGGTGGCCCGGGCGTGTACGTGGCCCGAAACCTCTTCCGCCGCTTCAGGACCCGGTAACCCGCCATCGGCGTCCGCGGCCCTGCCCGACGGCAGGCCGGGAACACCGTCCGGGGACCAAGCCGTCCGCTTCAACGACGGATCGTGGTCCGGGAAACGATCTCCAGCCGGAGTCCCACAGCCCCGGTCAGCCACGCTTGTGAACGCCCCTTCGTTCAGGAGTCAACTCTCAGGGCAGGCCGCCAAGTTGCAGCGTCGTGCAGTGCCGGTCACTGGCTGGACAGGCGGAGGTCTCCGGTCCAGGTGCCGCACCGGACACGGCCGGAGTCTCGCTGCGGATCGGGGCCACTTCAACGTGGCCCGACTCTGCCATGTCATATCCCGTGCAAGGCGCTTACCCGATAGCTCACCGCACGGGGGTGCCGAGCTGTTGGGCGATCTGCAGGAGCTGGTCCGTGGTGAGCTGTGTGTCCTGGGTGAACACGGCGAATGTGTACGTGCCGTTGGACCATTTCAGGCAGCGGTTGGATGAGCGCTCTTGCAGGTGGGCCGGGTGCCCGCCGATTGTTGCAGCGGCGCCATGAGCGTCATCCGGCGTTCCCTTGGCGACCTGCGCGATGGCCAACGAAAGGCGGGTCCGGCCTTTGCGGTAGAACCGCGTCCAGGCGGGACTCTCCGCTCTGAAGTACGGTGAGGCGAGGCAGCGTTCACCGGGTGGTGTGTCGGGCTCGTCGTCTATTTCTTCGGTTTGTTTGTAGCCTGCGGGGAGGTATCGGGGGTCGGCGAGCTGGGAGCTGTCGATTGGTGTGATGGTGGCGCCGGTGCTTGTGTCGACGAGCCGCCGGGCGCCCAGGGGTGCCGCGAGCGTGGTTGAGACCTGTTCGTCCGTACTCTTGCACTGGT
The DNA here is from genome assembly GCF_047456005.1 of Streptoverticillium reticulum. Lineage (NCBI taxonomy): Bacteria > Bacillati > Actinomycetota > Actinomycetes > Kitasatosporales > Streptomycetaceae > Streptomyces > Streptoverticillium reticulum. The sequence continues at coordinate 7,624,281 of NZ_CP179755.1, forward strand.
GCCGGAGGTCGGCTTCCCCGCCTTTCAACACCAGCATGACCGTGTTCGCGGATTCCCGGGCCTGCAATTGGGGGCGTACCTCGTGGCAGGGGGTCCATCTGGCCGGTGTGGTGAGCGTACGGCCGTCACTGCTGACCAGTACGTCGCCGGATACCGCCCCGTCGTAACGGAGTTCCCGGCGGTGTCGTTCACTGAGCCACCACGCGGTCACGGCGATGAAGGCGACGGTCAGTGCGCCGCCGATCCACAGAGCGCGGGTGACGCGCTTGAGCTGCTGCGGATACACGATCTGCTCCACGGTCGACGGTGACGCTGCGAGGCCTGCGCCTGGCAGATTTCGGCGAGTTGAGGGAGGGCTTGGGCCGGCACCGTGGTGCAGGCGCTGGCCCAAGCGCGCTGATGTGCTAATTGGTGATGAGCGTCCACTTCAGCTCATGCAGCGTCTGCGAGATGGGCACGTAGTACACGCCCCCAAGGCACCAAGGCTTCCTCTGATGCCCGTCGAGGACGGTGTCCTCGTTCAGATCTGCTGGACAGGTCACCGGCTTGTCGAGGGCGGTGATCGTTCCGCGTGCCTCGTCGGTGGTCCAGTTGTTCGCGCCGACGAAGACGGGCCCTCCGCTGTCCCCGTTGACCGCGGCCACTCCGTGCGAAGGCCATTCCTCTGCGTATCCCAGGTCGGTGATGGGGCGATATCCGCCGTCGGCTCCCGTGACGCCCATGTCGACGTACTTCAGTACGACGTTGCAGTGCACGCCGCCGTTCGCGCCGTCGGTGCACACATAGTCTCCGACGAAGTTGTGCCCGGACCCGGAGACGGGCTTGGCGTAACCGTCGGTCCTGTTCGCCGCCCCGTCGTACAGGAACGGGCCGGCCGGATCGTGCAAGGCGATGCCAACGGTGTCCACGGAGGCGTTGCTCTGCAGCCGGTCGCTCACGCCGACATCGTCACCACCCTCCCAGGTGCGCCAGTACCCGTCTTTGCCGTCGCAGTGCTTTGCTGCGGTGAGCATGAAGCTCCCGTACCGGTCCTTGACAGCGAACCCGCTGGAGCAGATGCCGCCGGAGGGGTTCCTCAGGGCGGAACCGCCGTACCACGGGGGCGAGTCGTGCTTGCGTATCCCCTTGTCCGCCGCCGGCCCGAATCGCGGTTGTGCCTTGTCGCTGCTGGATTGCGGGTCCTCGCTCAACGGCTTGTATGTCGCAGTGGTGTTGATGCCGGTGAGCCGGTCGGTGAGGGCCTTGACGTCGCTCGACCTGTTCAGGCGCTCAGAGCGGGCCAGCGGGTCCACGCGATCCCGCTGACCGACACCACGGTCCTCGTCATAGGTGATCTCCAGACCGCTGCCGTCGTTGGCACCCGCGATGCTCGTGATGCGCAGCGAGCCGGTTGACGACGACGGCCGCAGGGCCATCGGCTTCCCGCCCTGAAGAAGCTTGTTGCGGGCCTCATGCAGCTCGGACTTGGAATACCGGGCCGGCACCACCTCGGCCGTCACGCTGCTGGGCAGGTGGGCAAAGATGCGCTGCACCCGCTCTGGAGGCGTCCCCTTCCAATGGAGTCGCAGATGATTGTGCCCGGGGTCGATCTCGACCTCGGTGAAGCCGGGGATCGTGGCCCGGTCGTACTCGGAGAGACCTTCGGTGATGTCCCCGGCGACTTTGTCGAGCACGTGCTGCTGCTCCTGGAGCGCGATCAGACGTGGATCCGCCGTCAGGTGCCGAGTATGTGCTCCGGCCGTGGGCTTGGCTTTGCCCCCCTGGTGCGGTGCAGCGTCGGCTGACGGTGAAGCCGCGATCAGTGGAACGGACGCGATCACGGCTGCGGCAGGAAGAACTGCCACTCTCCAACTGCCGCCTCTGTGCTGTCGCTTCACAGGCTTCTCCCCCCTTGGTTGGCCTGATGGGCGCGTGACAGCCTGCTACTAGTGGGACCAGAGTGGAACGGAGGATCCGGCCATTCCGGTACGAAGCACGTTTTGGATGTTCGACAACTGCAAGACCGGAGAGCACAGTTCGGGGTGGGGTGCAGGCGCGATGGAGCAGTGTGGGCACGGTCATGGTCGCCGCGGATTCGATGACCATCGGCAGGCTGTACAACTGCTCGACGACGTGCTCGGCGCAGTCTTCGCGGGCACGCCCGCTCCGTCGTGTTGTGCGCGTACGCTGCGGAGGCTGGTACCGATGACACGGGGGATCCACCGTGGACGGAACGACACAACTGTTGCCCGAGGACCGGGCAGCGTTCGAGAGGGTGCTGGACGAGGCGCTGCGGATCGTGCCGACGCCGAACGCAGAGGCGGTGCGCGTGAGCGCCCTGGCCGCGCAGGATGCGATCGCCGCCCGTGCCGGTGCCGAGTACCGGCACTATCGCGAGGCCGCCGACGCTGCGGCCGCGCGACCCGCTGTTTCGCGGCGCGCTGCGGGGCGGTTGCGCCTCGCGGTGATCGAGGCGGCCCTACTGGCCATCGCGGGCATCGTCGCCGTGGTGCTGGTGGAGGCCCGTTGGGAGGTGTGGGCGGGCCTGTCGCTGGCCGTCGGCTTGCTGGGGCTGCGGCTGGGGCTGGGGCGCTTTGCGCAGGTACGGCGCCGCGGTGCCGCGTCCGCGGACGGGGACCCGTCCGGTGAGGTGGCGGCCACGCGCGAAGCCTGGATTGCAGCCCTGCTGCGGCTGGGCGTGCTGCCGTTCATCGCGGGAGAACTGGCCCGGCCCCCGGATGGCGCGTACCTCTGGCGGCCTGCGCCAGGGGTGCGCATGCCGGAGGGCTCTTTCCACTTCCACGGGGCACCGGAGCAGCCCCCGGCGCCCCAGCAGCCGGATGATGCAGGCGTGTTGGATGCACCAGACGTCCTGGAGGAGGCGGAACCCACTCTGCGGCTGAGACCGTACGGGGACGAGGGCGTCCCGGCGGCCGACTATGGTCCGGTTTTTGGATGCTCGGAGAGGCGCCCAGGCCAGGAGCGTCGCGCCGTCACCAGGTCCACGGCTTCCTCGCGTTCCTCGCGCACGGTAAGCAGCCGCCCGCAACCCGAGCCCGCCCCGGCCCCCCACGACCCCCGCCGTCTCACCGTGGAGCTCGCCGAACAGGCGTCCCCCGGGCGGGACGTTCCCCTGCACGTACAGGTCACCTGCGACCTCGCCGCCATCCCCGGCGCCAGCCCTGGCGTCCCCCTGCGGCCCTTCGCCCTGCCGCCGGACGGTGCCCGGCTGCTGATCACCGTGCACGCCCCGGCGCTCCTCGCGCTCGGGGACCTCCAGCAGGAGCTGCTGGTTCCGCCGGGACGCGACTCCGATGTCCTTCGGTTCGGGCTGCGCACCACGCGCACCGGCCTGCACACCGTCACGGTGAGGGCGTTCCACGGCGGTACGTTCCTGGGGGAGGCGCGTACGCAGATCTCCGTGGAGGACGGGACACCGACGCGGGACGGACCGGCGCGCGAGGTCGCCCTGCCGACGGTGGCGTTCGACCCGGGCGAAGTGACGCTCCAGGTGCTCAAGGCGACGGACGGTTCGTACAGTTTCCAGTTGCTCAGCGAACGGTGCTACGCCCCCGAGTCCTTCCGCCTGCTCGGCGGAGATTCGCGAGGCCCGACCGAGCGGATCTACGACGAGCTGCGGAAGATGGCGACGGCGGCGGGCAAGGCCGGCCCCGAGGAAGGCGAGGCGGCCCGCAGGCGGCTGCGCAACCTGGGGGTGCAGCTCTGGTCGGCGGCCGTTCCGGACGCCGTGCGGCGGCAGTTCTGGGCCGAGGCCGGGCGGGTCTCCTCGTTCACCGTCCTCGGGGAACACGACCTCGTCCCCTGGGAGTTGCTCTACCCGCTCGACGGACCCGACGAGGGCGACGGCTTCCTCGCCGAGTGGATGCCGGTGGTGCGCCGCGTGTTCGGGCAGGAGCGGGTCAGGGAGCTGCAACTGCCGCGGGCCACCTACGTCGTACCGCCGGGCTCGCCGGCCGATGCCGCACGCGAGGTGGAGAAGATACGGCGGGCGCTGGGCGGCCTGGTCGTGGACGGCGGGGTGCTGGCCGAACGGGCGGCCCTGGCCGACCTGATCGACGACGGGCTGCCGGGACTTCTGCACTTCGCCTGTCACAACGCCTTCACCGGCGCCGGGTCGTCCGTGAAGATGAGCGACGGCACCCTCGACCCCATCGACCTCGCCTACGCGACGCAGTCCGGTGCCCTGCGCCGCACGCACCCGCTGGTGTTCTTCAACGCCTGCCGCAGCGCGGGGCAGATCGACTGGTTCTCCAGCAGCCTGGGGTGGGCACCGCAGTTCCTGCGGGCGGGTGCGGGCGCGTTCGTCGGATCGCTGTGGCCGGTCCGTTCGGACTCCGCGCTCGCCTTCGCGGACTTCTTCTACGGCAGCCTGGTCCACTTGCGGGCAACGCTGGGCGAGGCGTCGCTGATGGCCCGCCGGGCCGTCCGGGACCACGCGGGCGGCGATCCGACCTGGCTGGCCTACGCGGTCTACGGCTCGCCCGCGGCCCGCGTCCACAACTCCTAGGAATCAGGAGCGACATGGAAGATCCGGTCTTCGTCATCCACGGTGTCGGCAACCGCGACGAGGAGGGCTTCGCCCGTACGGTCGCACAGTTGCGGACCGCCACCGGCCTCGGGCTCGTTCCCGTGTACTGGGGCGACCTCGGAGCCGACGACCGTTACGTGGACCTCGCCCTGCCGCTGCGACGACCCGCGGCGGACTCCGGGCTGCGGGATGACGCGGAGGCGCCGGCGGAACCGGAGACCGCCGCCGTGCTGGAGTCCCTCCTCGGCACCCCCGCCCTGCGGGACGCGAAAGAGCCGCCGCCCGCACTCGAGGACGCGCTCCGCACCGGGCTGGCGGAGGAACTGGAGGAGGAACCGGAGGAGGAAAAGGACGACGGGCTGCGGGGCGGCCGAGGCCCGGACGCCGACGACATCCTGGCCGAGCTGACCGGACTCTGGCCCGAAACCAGGTGGTTGAGCCGGGTCGACGACCCGGGCCTCCTGCGCGCGGCGGGCACCGCACTCGCCGCGGCCGTCCGGGAGGAGGCGTCCGACGACTCCTGGGACGGCCTGCGCGGCCCGGACGACGGTGAGGGACGGCTGCGGGCACTGCTCCGCCGCAGGCTGCGGGACCTGGACCGCGTCGCGGGAGCCGCCGTGGAGGCCGTGGCCGGCCGCGTCAACCACCAACTGCGCCGCCACTACGGCCCGGGCGCCACCCGCTTCCTCGGTGACGTGCTGGTCTATCAGCGGCACCGGGAGGCGATCCACGCACGCGTCCGCGAGCGGATCGGCGCGGTGGACCCGGAGCTGGGCCGCGGACCGGAGCGCCCGGTGCGCGTGGTGGCGCACAGCCTCGGTGGCGTGATCGCCGTCGACATGGCCACGGCCGGGTCACCGTTGTGGACGTCGTCCCTCATCACCTTCGGCTCCCAGCCCGCCTACTTCCACCTGTGCGACCCGAGGGGCGGGCAGCTCTCGCCCTACGCCGACGAGCAGTCGGTCGCCCTGCCTCGATCGCTCGCCCGCTGGACCAACCTCTGGCAGCCGCTCGACCCGCTCGCCTTCACGGCATCCCGCGTCTTCCGCCTCGCCGACGGAACCTCACCGGTCGATGTCCCTCTGCCCCACGCGGCCGGTGCCGGGCTGTGGACGCATTCGGTGTACTGGCGGCTGCCGGAGGTCGCGGAAGCGGTGCGCGAGGCGTTCACGGTTTGACCGACCGGGCTGACAACGGCAGGCAGAACGACGTCGAATGATGTCTCGGCGATCAGCGGAAGCCGCGCGATGCGTTCCGGTGTATCCCGCCCCGCCCGGGTTAGCAGCCGGGAAAGCGAATTCGCGGCGAGGAAAGGAGCATCGTCATGACGTTGCCGTGGCGCGAGGACGAGCATTGGCGTCGCCGGTACCCCCAGGCCGGGCCCGACTGGACGCAGGGGATGCCGCAGGGGCAGACGGAACCGTTGACCCCCATGGGGCGGGCCGAGCAGTACGGACGGATGGGGAGCGCGCTGCGTGGTGGGTATGTGGCCCCCTGGCAGCGGAAGGTGATCTGGGGGTTCGTGGTCGGGGTCGTCGCCGTCGGCACGGCGTGTGTACTGCTGGTGCTGTTCGGCTGAGCGGCAGGAACCGCTCAGCCGAAGGCCGAGCCGGCTACCTGAAGTTGCGCAGCCGGAGGCTGTTGGTGACGACGAAGACGGAGGAGAAGGCCATCGCCGCCCCGGCGATCATAGGGTTGAGCATGCCGGCCGCCGCGAGCGGGAGGGCGGCGACGTTGTAGCCGAAGGCCCAGAAGAGGTTGCCCTTGATGGTGCCGAGGGTCCTGCGGGAGAGGCGGATGGCGTCGGCGGCCACGAGGAGGTCGCCGCGGACGAGGGTGAGGTCGCCGGCCTCGATGGCCGCGTCGGTGCCGGTGCCCATGGCGAGGCCGAGGTCGGCGGTGGCGAGGGCGGCGGCGTCGTTGACGCCGTCGCCGACCATGGCGACCGTACGGCCTTCGGCCTGGAGGCGCTTGACGACGTCGACCTTGTCCTGGGGGAGGACTTCCGCGACGACCTCGTCGATGCCGACCTCGCGGGCGACGGCCTCGGCGACCGTCTTGTTGTCGCCGGTCAGCAGTACCGGGGTCAGCCCGAGGCGGCGCAGCTCGGTGATGGCCCGGGCGCTGGTGTCCTTGACCGCGTCGGCGACCGTGAGGACGCCGCGTGCCTCGCCGTCCCAGGCGACGGCCACGGCGGTGCGGCCCTCGGCCTCGGCGGTGGCCTTGGCGGCTGCGAGTTCGGCCGGCAGCTCGATCGTCCAGTCGCTCAGCAGCTTTTCGCGTCCCACCAGCACCGCGTGCCCGTCCACGACTCCCTGGACGCCGAGTCCGGCGACGTTCTCGAAGCTGTCCGGCACGGGCAGCGTGCCGGTGCGCTGCGCAGCGCCGTCGGCGATGGCGCGGGCGATGGGGTGCTCGGAGGCGTGCTCCAACGCTCCGGCCAGGCGCAGCAGTTCGCCCTCGCCGGTGCCGGAGGCCGTGACGACCTCGTGCAGCGCCATCCGGCCGGTGGTGACGGTGCCGGTCTTGTCGAGGACGACGGTGTCGACGCGGCGGGTGGACTCCAGGACTTCGGGGCCCTTGATGAGGATGCCCAGCTGGGCGCCGCGTCCGGTGCCGACCATCAGGGCGGTGGGGGTGGCCAGGCCCAGCGCGCAGGGGCACGCGATGATCAGCACGGCCACGGCGGCGGTGAAGGCCGCGGTGGCGTCGCCGGTGACCGCGAGCCACGTGAGCAGGGTGCCGAGGGCGATGAGCAGGACGACCGGGACGAAGATCGCCGAGATGCGGTCGGCCAGGCGCTGGACCGCGGCCTTGCCGTTCTGCGCGTCCTCCACCAGCCTGGCCATACGGGCCAGTTGGGTGTCGGCGCCGATCCGGGCGGCCTCGACGACCAGGCGCCCGGAGGCGTTGACGGTCGCGCCGGTGACGGTGTCGCCCACGGTGACGTCGACGGGTACGGACTCGCCGGTCAGCATCGAGGCGTCGACGGCCGAGGTGCCCTCCACGACGGTGCCGTCGGTGGCGATCTTCTCGCCGGGGCGGATGACAAACCGGTCTCCGACCGCCAACTCGGCCGTGGGGATGCGTACTTCGCGTCCGTCGCGCAGGACGGCCACGTCCTTGGCGCCCAGTTCGAGCAGGGCGCGCAGGGCGGCACCGGCCTTGCGCTTGGACTTCGCCTCCAGGTAGCGGCCGGCGAGGATGAACGTGGTGACCCCGGCCGCGGCCTCCAGGTAGATCGAGGAGGCGCCGTCCGTGCGGGAGACGGCGAAGTCGAAGCCGTGCCGCATGCCCGGCATGCCCGCGTCCCCGAGGAACAGGGCCCACAGCGACCAGCCGAACGCGGCGAGCGTGCCGATCGAGACCAGGGTGTCCATGGTGGCGGCACCGTGCCGGGCGTTGGTCCAGGCGGCCCGGTGGAAGGGGAGGGCGCCCCAGACGACGACCGGGGCGGCCAGGGTGAGGGAGAGCCACTGCCAGTTGTCGAACTGGAGGGCCGGGACCATGGCCATCAGCACGACCGGCACGGAGAGGAACAGCGAGACCAGCAGACGCTGCCGCAGTGCACCGGCTTCCCCGTCGGCGTCGTCCTGAACCGCCTCGGCCGGGGTGGCCGCCGGCCCGGGGGGTTCCTGGGCCGTGTAGCCGGTCTTCTCGACAGTGGCGATGAGATCGGCGATCTCGACCCCGGGAGCGTAGGCGACCTTTGCCTTCTCCGTGGCGAAGTTGACCGTCGCCGCGACGCCGTCCATGCGGTTGAGCTTCTTCTCGATGCGGGCTGCGCACGAGGCGCAGGTCATGCCGCCTATGGAGAGCTCGACCTCGGCGGAGGGCAGAGCGGGTGCCACTGTTTTCTCGGGGGCGATGCTGGTCATGCGGGATTCTCCCGGGAGGAGGGCCGGGCCGTGCGGCGTCCATATCAGTGGAGCGGCACGACCGGCGAGGAAGGAGGGGGGAGGGGTCGGCCTCAGATGCGGTCGGCGAGCTCGTAGCCCGCCTCGTCCACCGCGGCGCGGACGGCCGCGTCGTCCAGCGGGCCGGCGGAGACGACGGTGACCCGGCCGGTGGCGGCCACGGCCGTCGCGGAGGTCACGCCGGATATGGCGGAGATCTCCTGGGAGACGGCGCCCTCGCAGTGGCCGCAGGTCATGCCGGTCACCTGGTAGACGGTCGTGACGGTGCCGTCCTGGGCGCCGGGAGCCGTGGAGGTGCCGCAGGTGCTGGAGGTCGTCTGGGGGGTCATCGTTGTGCCCTTCGGGGTTGCCGAGCGTGTGCGACTGCATCAACGATATACCCCCCTGGGGTATTCCGGAAGGGTGGTGGTGCGGTGGCTGGGAGGCGGCCTGTCTGGTGGATCATGCAGCGCCCCGTAAGGGGCGCGGGGCCGTTGACATATGCGGCTCCGCCGCGTGGGCGCGATCAGCCACGGACGGCCCGCAGCCGACGCACCACCCCAGGGGGCCGGGGCGCAGCCCCGGGACGTCGGCTGCGGGTGCGTCGTGGCTGATCGCGCAGTTCCCCGCGCCCCTTACGGGGTACCGGTACCTCAGAACGCCGAGTTGGTGAACCAGCGCTCCAGCAGGGCCCCGTCACCCCGTACCGCGAAGGCATCCGCACCGCGATCGAGGCGGCCGTACACGAGCAGCAGCAGATCGGCCGCGCGACCTTCCACCGTGGCGTCGGCGGACTCCGCCGATCCCTGCTCGACCTCGAAGCCGTCCGGCCGCAGGCGGATCAGCCACTCGCCGCGGGTGTCGGTGCACCGGAAACGAATCGTTTCGCCGCCGCCGACCAGCTCGGCCACCTTGGGGGCGAAGAAGCCGGCGAAGGGCAGGTTGACCAGGAACTCGTCCACGCCGTCGGCCGCCAGCTCGCGGTCGATCACGGGCCGGAGGCCGAGGGCGAGTTCCGCGTCGGCACGGTGCACCAGGGTTTCGAACAGCATGCGGCGGATCCAGAACCGGGCGTGCTGGTCGGCGCCCCACGCCCACATCGGGGCATCCGGGTCGGTGACGGCGAAGGCGCTCGCGGCCTCGGCCGCGCTGTCCGCCAGCCAGTCGGGGTAGCCGTCCTCGTCCGCCGGCAGCCGCAGGTCCACCTCGCGGCTGCGCGGCGGTTCCTGGACCAGTCGGCGCAGCAGGACGGAGAACCAGCGCTGCACGCTGCCCGTGTGCCGGATGAGGTCGGTCAGCGTCCAGCCCGGGCAGCCGGGCACCGCCGTCGCGCGGTCGGCGTCCCGGACCAGGTCCACGAATCTGGCGCTCTCCGCCGCGATGGCGTCCCGGTGGGTGGCAGGGGTGGTCATTCTTCCGCTCTCCTGGTCGTCGCAGGGCCCGGCACCGGCCGGCCGGGCATCCCACCACGCATCTTGTCACCAGGTCACGGGAAGTTCCGCAAGCATGATCGCCATCCGGTTGGGGTGCCAGGGCACCTCCTCCAACGGCACCGCCAGGCGGAGGCCCGGGAGCCGGTCGAGGAGGACGCGGAAGGCAGTCTCGGACTGGCGGCGGACCAGGTGGGCGCCGGGGCAGTGGTGGCGGCCGTAGCCGAAGCGGAGATGGGGGTTGGGGGAGCGGGTGGGGTCGAAGTCCTCGGGGTCGGGGAAGGCGGCGGGGTCGTAGTTGGTCGCGTCCAGCTGGAGCAGGACGAGGTCGCCCTGCCGCACGGCCGTGGTGCCGATCTTGGCGTCCTCGGTGACGAAGCGGGGGATGGCGTTGCCCAGGACGACGCTGTGGCGCAGCAGTTCCTCCACGCACTGCGGCAGGGTCTCCGGCCGGGCGCGCACGGCGTCCATCACGTCGGGGCGCTGGAGGAGGTTGAGCGCCGCGACGCCGAGGAAGCTGGCGAAGTCCTCGTAACCGCTGACGAACAGGACGGAGACGATGTTCGACAGCTGCTTGTCGGTCAGTCCCTTTCCGCTGTCGTTGAGGTCGGCGAGACGGTCGACGAGGCCGCGCGGCCGGCCGGGTTCGCGGGCGGCCATGTACGCCTGCATGTAGACGCGGATCTCCTCCCAGTTGCGGGCGAGTTCCTCGTCGGTGGGGGTCACCATGGTCAGGTCGAGGTCGGCCCGCACCGCGAGCCACTCGTGGTCCTCGAAGGGCAGTCCGAGCAGCCGGCACATGCACTGGGCGGCGACCCATTCCGCGAAGTGGTGCTGGAGGTCGCCCGGGCCGCCCTGCCGGACCATGGCGTCCAGGCCCTCACGGGTGACCTCGGCGACCCAGTCGGCGGGGAGCTCGGGCTGGTTGCGGCCGAGCGCCTGGAGGACTTCGTCCCGCAGCCCGGCCTGTTGGAGGTGGTTCATGGCGTCGAGCAGCTCGGGTGCCAGGATCGGGGCGTCCTGGGTGGGCCCGTCGGGGTCGCCCAGGACGGACCGGGCGAACTTCCGCTCGCGCAGCACGTGCTGGGCCAGCTCGTAGCCGGTGACGAGCCAGGCCTCGCCGCCGGAGTTGGTGCCGACCCTGGCCACGGGACAGCGGCGCTGCAGCTCGCCGAGTTCGGGGGCGAGGCGGTCGCCCTGGGTGCTGAAGGGGTAGTGCGGCAGGTCCTCGTGCGGTGCGGTCACGGTGTCGGGCCTTTCTCGTCCGGTCGTGTGTCCGGCTGTGTCTCCGGTCGCGGTTCCTGTCGCGATTCCGGTCGGGGGTGGTCGAGGAGGTGCGTCACCAGCGCACCGGCAGCCGGGCGGGGGCCCGCAGGGGTGTGGACTCGTCCCAGGGGATCGACTCCGCCGGCACGGCCAGCTCGATGTCCGGCAACCGCTCCAGCAACACCCCGAGGGTGATGGCGAGTTGCATCCTGGTCAGGTTCCCGCCGGTGCAGGCGTGCGGACCGTGGCCGAAGGCGATGTGCGCGTTGGGGGTCCGGGTCAGGTCCAGCCGGTCGGGGTCGGTGAACGCGGCGGGGTCGCGGTTGGCGGAGGCGGGCACCGGGATGACCGCGTCACCGGCCCGGATGTGCTGCCCGTGCAGAGTGAAGTCCTCCTGGGCGACCAGGATGTTGATGGCGTTCATCAGCGGGACATAGCGCAGCAGTTCCTCCACCGCGGTTCCCATCCGCTGGGGCGCGTCGCGCAGTTCGCGCAACTGGGCGGGGTGGGTGAGCAGGGTGAACAGCGCGTTGCCGGTGTGCTGGATGTTGGTCTTGTAGCCGGCCATCAGCATGGTGACGACGAAGCTGACCACGTCGTCCCGGGTCAGCTCGCTGCCCGGGCGGCGGCTCTCCGCCAGCAGGAGGTGGATGTAGTCCTCGCCCTCGCCCTCCTTCTCCTTGCGGGCGATGAGCTCCTCGCCGTAGTCCTGCAGCGCGTACAGGGCCGCCAGTACCTCGTCCATCGACAGCCCGGCGGCGCCGAGCAGGGTGAGGGTGTGCGGCAGGTAGATCTCGCGGTCCTCGTGCGGCAATCCGGTCGTCTCGCACAGCACGCGCAGCGGCAGCGGTTCGGCGTAGGCGGCGATCAGATCGGCCGTGCCGCCGTCGGAGGACTTTGAGGACTCGGAGGTCTCGGAGGACCCGGCGGACTCCACCATGGCGTCGATCAGTTCCCCGGCCATGGCCCGGATCCGGGGTGCCATGAACTCCAGGCGGCGCCGGCCGAAGAGCGGCAGCACGGTGCGCCGTACCCGCTCGTGGTGTTCGCCGGTCATCTCCAGGAACGTCGGCAGGCACGGCGGGGGAGCGTCGGGGCCCTCGCGGGGCGGCCAGGCGGAGAGCAGCGGCCGGATGAGGCGGGGGTCGGCGAAGGCGGCCCGCGCGTCCTCGTAGCGGCTGATCAGCCAGCCGGTCTCCCCGTTGGGTAACTGGGCCTTGACCACCGGCTGTTCGGCGCGTAACCGGGCGTAGCCGCACGGCGGGCCGGCGGTGCCGGGTTCGACGGCCGGGACCGGGACGAGTTCCTCGGATTCCTCGGGACTGTTCATGCTGTCGGTTTGCTCCGTTCCGGGAAGCGAGAAGAGTCCTTTTCAGGACTTATCGCCAATAGTCAGACTATGGACGGTCGTTCGGCTGACGAGATTGGATGTTTCCCCTCCGTCTGTCAACCACCAACATCATTCCCGGCCAGTCGGTCCGCCCCGGTTCGGTCCTGTTTACCGGGGTGCGGGTGCGGGAGCAGGAAGGTTGCCAGGAGCGTGATCGCGAGCAGCCCGGCCTCCGCGCCCAGAGTGATCTCCATGGCTCCGGTGTAGCCGGGTCCGGCAGCCGTGGCCCGTTCGCCGAGCCCGGAGAAGAAGACCGTGCCCAGCACCGCGCTGCCCAGTGCACTGCCGAACTGCTGCACCGCGGTGAGCGTCCCGGCGGCCGAACCCGTCTCGTGCGGCTCCACGGCGGCCAGCACCGTCTGGAAGAACGGGCCCATCACCAGCCCCATGCCCGCCCCGACGACCACCAGCGCCGGGGCGCCCTGCCACACCGTGACCCGTGTGCCGGCCGACCGCAGTGCGAGGGCGAACAGGCCGGTGCCGAGTGCCATCACCACGACGCCGGTCTGCACCAGCGGGCGCCCGAACCTGCTCAGCACCCCCCGCCCGTCCAGCACCTGCACCACCGCGAAGCCGACGACGGTACCGGCGGACCACGGCAGCACGGCCAGGCCCGCCTTCAGCGGCGAAGCCCCCAGCCCCGACTGGAAGTAGAGGCTGAGCGCGAGCGAGAAGCCCGCCACCGCGGCGAACAGTGCGGCACCGGTCACCAGTCCGCCCGAGAAGGCCCTCTTGCGGAACAGCCCCGGGACCACCAACGGTTCGCCGCCGGCGCGTGCCACGCGCTGCTCGTACCGGCCGAAGACCCCGAACAGGGCCACTCCGGCCGCCATCGACACGAACGCCCACACCGGCCAGCCCTGTTCGCGTCCCTGCACCAGCGGGAAGACGACCGGCAGCGCGGCGGCCGAGGCCAGCACGGCACCCACCAGGTCCAGCCCGGCCGCGGACCTCGGGCCCGACGCGGGCAGGAACCGCCACCCGCCGGCGAACGCGAGCAGCCCGAGCGGCAGGTTGACCAGGAAGACCATGCGCCAGCCGGTCCCGAACCAGCCGGCGCTGACCAGCCAGCCGGCCAGCACCGGGCCGCCCACGTAGGACAGCCCCATCACCGGCCCGTACATCCCCATGGCCCTGCCGAGCTCCCTGCCGCGGAACATCTCCTTGATGAGGCCGAGCCCCTGCGGGATCATCACCGCCCCGAACAGCCCCTGCAGCCCCCGCGCCGCGATCAGGAATCCCGGCGACATGGCCGCCGCGCACAGCAGCGAGGCGCCGGTGAACCCCGCCGCACCGACCAGGAACGCCCGTCGGCGCCCCACGACGTCCCCCAGCCGTCCGCCCGTGATCAGCCCGACCGCCATGGCGAGCGCATAGGCGGCCCCCAGCCACTGGGTGACACCGGCTCCGCCGCCCAGCTCGGCACGGATCGACGGCGCCGCGATCGAGGCCACCAGGGAGTCGAGCATGTCCATCGTCTCCCCGGCGAGGAGCACCCACAGCGCGACCCAACGCCACCGGTAGGGCGGTGGTCCGGGCGCAGCGGAGGGGCTGCCGGGGGCGGACAGGGCCAGGTCGTCGGTTCGGGAGTCGGACATGGAAATGATCATGCCCAGGAGCCCGGGAGGAGAGACGGGATCGGCGGCGGTTGGCGGGAAGTCGGCCATCGGGGCCGGCCGGTCTGTCCGATCACGCCCCCTTGCCAGGGGCGGCCGGTGGCCGACGCGAGGGTGCCCCGTAGGGGCGCGGGGAACTGCGCGACCAGCTTCCGCCGGCCCGCAGTTGATCTGCCAACGGGGGAAGGTGCCGCAGGCCGGCTGCTCCTGGGGGAGTAACAGCCTCGCGCCCCCTACGGGGTGCCGCGCTCGGCCCCCTCCGGGAGCTCCGCCTCCCGGGGGCTGGCCATGTCGAGCAGCAGCATCGCGTCGTGGTCCGGGGTGCCGGGCGGCGCCTGATAGGTGACGAGGCGCTGGCCGCCCGTGCGGGAGATCGTCATCACCTCGAAGCCGAGGCACATCGAGCCGACCTCCGGGTGCTGGAAGTGCTTCCGGCCCCCGCCGCGTGCCTTGACGTCGTACCGCTCCCACAGCCGGGCGAACTCCGGGCTCTTCACCACGAGTTCGCCGACGAGCCGGGCCAGCTCCGGCGCGTCCGGATCGGCGCCCGCCATCGCCCGCAGATGGGCCGCGCTGTACGCCGCCATCTTCTCCCAGTCGCGGTAGAGCCGGCGGCCCATGGGGTGCAGGAACAGGTAGCGGGTGATGTTGCGGCGCTCCTGCGGCCAGTCCGTGATGCCCGGATAGAGGCGCAGGCCGGGCCGGTTGGCGGCCAGCAGGTCGTTGGTGCGGCTGACGACGTACGCCGGTGAGGGGCGCAGCATCTCCAGCATGGTGCGGACCGACTCCCGCACCGTACGCGCCGGGCCTCGGCACGGAGTCGGCGCCCGGCCCGCGGCGAGCGCCACCAGTTCGTGCAGCCGGCGCAGTGCGTCGGAGGAGAGCTGGAGCACCTCGCCGAGCGCGGCGACGACGGCGGGCGAGGGCCGGGTCTCCCGGCCGCGCTCCAGCCGCGTGTAGTAGTCCACGCTGACCCCGGCCAGCGTCGCCAGCTCCTCCCGGCGCAGCCCCGGCGTGCGGCGGATGCCGGTGCCGGCGGGCAGGCCCACGTCCTGCGGGCGGACCTGCCCGCGGCGGGCGCGGAGGAAGCGGCCCAGTTCCGTGCCTTCGCTCATCCGGCCATTCTCGCAAAGGAGTACGGGCGCAGGGAGGCCGTACCAGGGCCAGGCACCGTGCTCCCCCACACGGTCCGGTCTGTCGGGGGTCGCGCACGCCGAGCACACTGCCTTCTGTATCCGACTTCTGTATCCGACGTATCCACGTAACCGATGCGTCCGGCAGGACGGGAAGGGGCAGCGCAGTGAGGAACAGTGCACGATGAGCGCGACGGCTCGGACCGGGGCGGGTACGGGAGTCGGGGCGAACGGGGGCACCCGGGGCGGGCCGGGGCGGCCGGGCTCCGCCACCGCCGCTCTCGTCGCCGCCGTTCTCGGCTTCTTCGTGATCACGGTCGACGTCTCCGGCGTCAACGTCGCGCTGCCCGCCATGCGGGGGCAGCTCGGCGGCTCGATGTCCGGACTCCAATGGGTCGTCGACAGCTACACGTTGATGTTCGCGGCGCTGATGCTCTCCGCCGGTGCCCTCTCGGACGCGGTCGGCGCGCGGCGCGCCTACGGCTGGGGACTCGGCGTCTTCACGCTCGCCTCGCTGGCCTGCGGGGCGGCACCGACGCTCGGGGCGCTGACGGCGGCGCGCGTGGTGCAGGGGAGCGCGGCAGCGGTGATGGTGCCCGCTTCGCTGGCGCTGATCCGGCAGGCGTTCCCCGATCCGGCCGCCCGGGCGCGCGGCATCGCCCTGTGGACGGTCGGCGGCGCGGTGGCCATCGCCGCGGGGCCCGTCCTGGGCGGGCTGCTCACCACGGAGTGGAGCTGGCGCGCCGTGTTCTGCCTCAATGCGCCTGCCGGGCTTGCCGGTTTCCTGTTCCTGCTGCGGGCGGCGCGCTCCCCGCGCCGCGCTGCCGCGTTCGACCTGCCGGGGCAGCTGACGGCGGTACTGGCGCTGGCCGCCCTGACCTTCGCCGTGATCGAGGGCGGGCGCGACGGGCTCACCGGCGCCGTGCTCGCCGCGACCGGGGTCGCGGTGGCGTCCGGGGCCGCGTTCGTGGCCGTCGAGGCGCGGCGGCGCACCCCGATGCTGCCGCTGGAGCTGTTCCGGCAGCGCGGCGTCACCGTGCCGGTCGTCGCAGGTTTCTCCGTCAACGCCGCCTTCTACGGCGTGGTGTTCGTCCTGAGCCTCTTCTTCCAGGAGCAGCGGGGGCAGTCGGCGCTGTCGGCCGGGCTGATGTTCGTGCCGATGGCGGCGGTCACCGTCAATTTCAACTACCTCTCGCCGCGGGCGGTTTCCCGCTACGGCCCGCGGGCGGTGGTCGTCACCGGACTGCTGACCGGTGTGCTGGCCTGCACCGGGCTGCTCGCCGTCCACACCGGAACGCCCGCGTGGGCGACCGCCCTGCTGATGATTCCGCTGGGCGTCGGCGGCTCCCTCGCCATGCCGGCGCTGACCTCCCTGATCCTCGACAGCGTCGCCGCCGAACGGGCGGGCACGGCAGCCGCTCTGCTCAACACCAGCCGCCAGACGGGCGGAGCACTCAGCATCGCCGTCTTCGGCGCGCTCCTCGCCGGGGGCTTCGCGCGGGGCATGGGGGAGAGCATGCTGCTCGCCGCGTGCCTGCTGGCGATCACGGCGCTGGGTGCGGCGGTGCTGCTGCCGCGGCGGCCTGGCCGGGGTTGAAGTTGCCGCTGCGGCAGCCTCTACCGTCCTGAACAGGGCCGGAGAAACCGGCCGGTGGATCGTTCGCGAGGAGCGAGGAGCGAGGAGGCGGCGATGGGGTGGCCTATCGCGGAGGTCGCACGGATGTCGGGCGTGACGGCCCGGACGCTGCGGCACTACGACGATATCGGGTTGCTGCCGCCGGCGTGGATCGGCACCAACGGGCACCGCTATTACGAGGAGCGGCAGTTGCTGCGGCTGCAGCAGATCCTCGTCCTGCGGGAGCTCGGCGTGGGGCTCCCCGAGATCGGCCGGATCCTGGCCGAACAGGTCGACGAGCTGGAGGCCCTGCGCGGACACCGCAGCCGGCTGCTCGCCGAGCGGGACCGCCTCGACGCGCTGGCCCGCACCGTCTCCCGCACGATCGCCGCACTGGAACAGTCCGGAAAGGACGGTGGACCCATGACCAGTATCAACCGACCGGAGAACCTTTTCGAAGGTGTCCGGCCCGCCGTGTACGAGGAGACTCTGCGCGACTTCCCCGAGCACGCCGAGGTGGTCCGGCAGCGCGTCGCCGCAATGACCGAGGAGGAGATCGAAGCGGCACACCGTCGGCGGACCGCGCAGATGATCCGGTTGGCCGAGCTCATGGCCGCCGGCCTGCCTGCCGATGCCGATGAGGTGCGGGCCGAGGTCGCGGCTCAGCACCAGGCGCTGACCGGCCTGCGTGCCGTCTCCGTCGAGGAGTTCCGGGCGATGGGGCGTTCCTGCGTGGAGAACGCGTCGTGGCGTGCGGCGTACGAGACGATCGCGCCGGGCCTGGCCGCCTACCAGCGGGACGCGATCGAGGCATACATAACGGCCGCGCTGAGCTGAGCCGGAACCGGGCCGCCGCCGGAACCGGACCGCCGCCGGGGCGGGCGCCGGGGCGGGCGTCGTGCGGAGCGGTCGGAGGTCAACCCGGCGATGGCCAGGTGGGTTTCCGGGCAGGCCTCCCGACGTCCGGTGCACCGCTGCAGGGGCCGCCACTGCTTGTACTCGGCGTTGGTGTGGCCAGGCCCTGGTATCCCGAGTCGGCCTCAGCCTTCACCGCCGGATAGTGCTGGAACTGTTCAGCGATGCCCTCGGTGCGCAAGGCGGTCTGGTCATGCACGCGGCCGCCTTGCGACCCGGCCGCCCCGACCTGGCGGACTGCGACGGGGACCGTGGAGCGATCCACCCGGTACAGCTCGGCCAGTGCGGCGTGCGGCAGGCCCAGCCGCAGGCGGACGAGGGTGACCAGCAGCCGGTCGACAAACTCCGGCTTCGGCTTGCGCCCGGCTCCCTTCGACCGGTGCCGCTTGCCACCCCGCTGCCGGTCAAGCGCCGACTCGCGCCGGGCCGCCAACGCGGCGACAACTCTTCGAGTAACTCGCCGGGATGTGCGTGAGAGACCCCGGACAAGGCGGGATGGGAGCTGGCCGCACGGGCCAGGTAAGCGTCACGGCTCACCCACCCCGTGCAGGCCTTCTCACGTCACGGCCCCATCAGCACCGGGACCGTTCATCCAAGGTCGCTGATCCGCTTCTTGGTCCCAGGGCGGCAGTTCGGTGGTCGCAGGCAGTCCGATGTGGTCGCGCAGTTCGTGTCTGCCCAGATCCGTGAGGGCGAGGGCACGGGTGGTGCCGATCCGGGTCAGCCACCCCGCGGCCAGGGCGTGCCCGCAGATGGCGGCGCCGACGGCCCCGCCCAGGTGCGGGCGCCGTTCGGTCCAGTCCAGGCAGGCGCGTACCAACGGTCTGCGGGAGGCCTCGGGCAGTGCGATGCCCAGGTCGTTGAGCCAGGTTGCCCCCTTGACGGTGAGCGACGGATCGCTTCCCCACTCCAGCAGGCCGCGGTCGGCCATCGAGTCGGTGACAGCCAGGCCCAGTTCCCCGGCCAGGTGGTCATAGCACAGGCGCGCGCGGGCCAGGGCCCGCTGTCGCCCCGAGCCCGACAGCGAACGCGGTCTGGGGGAGTGGTGCGGCGCGAGCGCGGCGAGGCTCTCGATCAGGGCCATCACGCGCGGATCGGCCATCCGCAGGTAACGGTGGCGTCCGTGCCGTTCCTCGACGAGGAGTCCGCCGCGTACGAGCACGTTCAGATGCTCGGTCGCGGACGAGGCTGCGACACCGGCATGGCGGGCCAGTTCTGTGGCCGTCCAGGCCCGGCCGTCCAGCAGGGCCAGGCAGAAGTCCGCCCTGGTGCCGTCGGCCAGCAGCCTGGCCACGACGGCCAGGTCCACACCGACGTCCCGGCTCTCGCGCTGATGATCCATGTCTCCGATTGTCGTCGATCTCGATTCGGGATCGGCCGAAGCGTTCGCGCCCTAACGTCCCGTACCAGCCGAGGCCACCGCGCTCTCCGCCCGCATCCCTTCCGTCAACCGCCCTGGGAACCTCATGCCTGCCACCGACAGCACGACACCGAACCCCTGGCCCGGCATCGGCCTCACGGCCACCGACGCCCCGAAGCCCACCGACGTATCGCTCATCTCCGACGCCCTGGACCGGTTCAACATCGACACGACAGCCATCGACGACCGCCGCCCGCTGGCCGTCCTGGTGCGTGACTCCCCGACCCGCCAGGTGATCGGCGGTCTGACCGGCCGCACCTCACTCGGGCTGTTCTTCCTCGATCTGTTCTTCCTGCCACGCGAGCTGCGCGGTGGCGGTCTGGGCAGCGAGATCCTGCGCCGCGCCGAGAACGAAGCCCGCGCACGTGGCTGCCGCATGGCTGTGCTGTACACGATCAGCTTCCAGGCTCCCGGCTTCTACGCGAAACACGGCTGGCGACGCCTGGGCGAAGTCCCGTGCGACCCGCCGGGCACCAGCAGGGTCTTCATGACAAAGGACCTCGACCCGCCGACAGCCCCCTGAACCCGCCGCGCCGCACCAGGGCGGTCATGCCGGACCAAGACCCTCCGGCCGTCGTCTCGATCAGTCGCGGCGCAGTTCCCCGCGCCCCTGACGGGGCGCCTCGGTGCCGCAGGTGCGCTGCGCGCTCGGCGGGCTACTCGCTCAGACCCACAACACCCCACCCTCGTCGGGCGGCTTCGGTGACGACCTGTCCCCACTGCGCCAGCAGCCCCGTGAACCCGCCGAAGTCGCCGACCCACCCGTCGGGATCGGCGGCATGCTCACCGAACGGCCCTTCCATCCGGCCGAGACAGGGCCGTGCCCGGTCCCAGACTGCGGCCAGTTCCCGGACGCTGTCCGGTGATCGTGCGAGCAGCACGCCGTAGTCGTCCTCGCCGAAGAAGCCCGTATCGGTGTGCTGCGCTTCGCCGTCCATCCCGCACCAGACGAGTCCGCGCAGGAAGGTGTCCCATGCGGCCCGCATCGGTGGATCGACATGGTCGCGGACGGCTTCCCACCGCTGCCCGGCCCAGAAGTGCGCCTTGAACGAGCCGCAGGTGTGCGGGAATTCGTACACGGCGAAGAGGGCGCTGTCGGGCCCCTGCGGCCACACCCAGCCGCTCTCGACCGCCGGCGCATCGTGGCCCCACAGCCCCGTCTCGTCGGCGTACCAGGCACTCCTCAGCCGCGGCACCCGCTCCCGTGGCGGAACCTCTTCCAGCCACGAACAGTCGGCAGTCATCACCGTGATGTCCAGCCCCATGGCAGGGAGGCTACCGACAGCGCCGCGATGACGTGGCCGTCGGCCGTATGCGGTTCATGACCCGATCATGGAGCAGCTCGTACTCCGCACGCAGCCTGCGCCACTCGGTCACGGGCGGCCGGGGAACGACGACGCCTCCGGTGACGATCTCCTCCGGCCCGAACTGCTCACGGGTGAGGTCGATCTCGATGCCCGTGCCGAGGCGGTTCCACCAGTGGTAGTCCACGCGCCTGCCGTCGACATGGACCTCCCCGCGGATCAGCTCGCCGCCCAGCAGGTCATGGAGCACCATGGCGGTCACACCGCACTGGTCCCGGGCCGGATTGTCCGGGCTCCAGCGCGATCGGAACTCGGGCGTGCACGTCTCGGCACTCCAACTGCTGCGGACGGCCTGCTCGATGTCGGTGAGAAGCATCGGTGTCGGTGTCATACCGGTGATCCTCCCAGCGGGCACTGACAACGAGCCGTCACTGTGGATGGCGCCCGGGGCATCCGGGTATCCAACTGTTGATTCGGTTGTGGGCCACGGTGGGCCATACGGTCTCTCACGTGAGTGATGGGACTGAGGATTGGATCTCTGCAGGTAAGGCGGCGAAGCGACGGGGGGCTACACGGATGCCGCGCCGCTACACCCTTGAGGGCGTGTAGGAGGATCGGCGGCCGCCAGATGGTCGCCGGGTCTTCCAGGTGGGGGATTTGGATGCGCTGGCGCGGCGGCGGGGCGGCAGATGTTGCCGTCGGTAGGCGAGGTGGTGCTGTACGGGCGGGTTTCCTCGCACCGGCAGCGCGCCGAGGGCGACTTGGACCGGCAGGTGGTGCGGCTTCGTGAAGCGGCTGGGGGCGGATCGTGGTGGGTGAGTTCACCGATGCGGCTTCCGGCTTGTCGGATCAGCGCAAGGGGCTGCGCAGGGCGCTGCGGGCGTGTCAGACCGACAGTGTGGGCACGCTGCTGGTCACTCATGAGGAACGCCTGGCGCGGTTCGAGGAGCTGGAGGGGGGGTGACGGCGATCTGGTACGGGACATGCTCGCGATCGTCACTTCGTTCTCGAGCCGGTTGTACGGTGCCCGGTCGGCGAAGGCCCCGCGCCTTGACGCGGGCGGTGAAGTCCACCGCCAACGAGGGTGATTTGCAGGCCACTGCTGGCCAATTGCACTATGTTCGTGGTTGATTAGCCGCGCAGTGGAGGGGGGATGCATCGTGGTAAAGCGTTGCGTGAGGAAGCGCCGACTGCGGACGATCGTGGCCCCCTTCACCGTTGCTGCCCCGGCAGGCGCGCGCATCCGGGACCGGCTGCGTGTCACTGCTGAAGAAGCGGCGGTCCTGCGGCTGGTCGGTGACCACCTTGGCCACCAGCAGCGGGCCGACCTGGCCGAGCGCGTCAGCCTGGGCAAGGTCAAGGCGAAGGACAATCAGCGCGCCGGGCGGAAGAAGAAGCTCACCGCCCTCTCGTCCTCGCGCTGGGCGGGGACGATGACCCGCGCCAGCGAAGACCAGTACCAGCTCAGTGTGCGTGTGCTGTTCGATGAGCGTGCCGGCCTGCGCCGGGCGATCCACGCCATCACCAAGCGGCTCGCCGCCCCGTGCGGCCAGCGCGCAGGGACGGTACGCGGCTACCCCGGCCAGGCCGAACGCTGGCAGAAGCAGCGCCGCTTGCAGGTCCTCACCGCCCGGCTCGCGGCCGTGGAAACCCGCATCGAGACCGGTCGGCCGAGCATCGTCGTGGGTGGCCGACGCCTGGCGAAGGTGCGCCACAACCTCGACAAGGCCCAGCTCACCGAGGGCCAGTGGCGGCAGCGCTGGGACGCGGAGCGAAGGTTCCTCACCGCTGACGGCGAGTCCGGCGCCCCGCACGGCAACTACACCATCACCGCCGACCCAGGGACAGGCGAGGTGTCGATGGTTTTGCCAACACCGTTGCGGTACCTGGCGAACGCCCCCGAGGCCGGTACAAGCTCGCGTGCACCGTGGGCTTCTCTCACCGGCGGGAGGAATGGCCGGACCGGGTGACCGCCAACCGTGCCGTGCGGTACGACATTGTGTACGAGCCCGACCGTGGCCGCTGGTACCTCGATGCCTCCTGGTCCGCCGATGCGGCCGCACTGCCCACCCCGGAAGAGATCCGGGCCCTCGGCGATAAGCTGCTCGGCGTGGACCTGAACGCCGACCACCTCGCGGCCTGCGTCCTCGACCCGGACGGCAACCCCATCGGCGAACCCATCACCGTGCCCATCGCCGTCACCGGCCCCGCATCCCAGCGGGACGGCCGCCTGCGGGCCGCCATCAGCCAGCTCATCAGGATTGCCCATGAGCACCACTGTGCCGGTATCGCGATGGAAAACCTGGGCTTTGACGACGCCCGGGCCACCGGCCGGGAGACCATGGGCCGAGGCAAGCGCGGCAAGAAGTTCCGCCGCACGGTGGCCGGTATCCCTACCGCGAAGTTCCGCGAACGCCTGCGTTCCATGGCCTACCACCAGGACCTGGTCGTGATCGCGGTCGATCCGGCATACACCTCGATCTGGGGCGAGCGATACTGGAAGGCACCGCTCCAGCAGCAGACCAAGACCACGGTCACGCGGCATCACGGTGCCGCCGTGGCCATCGGCAGGCGTGGTCTGGGACACCGAATCCGGCGTCGGCCAGGTGTGACCCCCGCTCACCAGAGGATGAGCGCAGGGAGAGCTACCGGCCAGGCCGTATTCACTTCCAGGCCGCGCGGGACCGCGAGCCCACCCAGGACAGGACGCACGCCAAACGGAGGCGGCAAGACGAGCCTGCGCCACGGTGACCAGCTCACGCTGTTCCCCGACCCTCAAGACCGTTCGGAGGGTCACCGGACTATTTCCTGCCCGGATTACGGCGAGTTGGCCAACAACAGTCAGCAACGCTAGGAACGGTTACGACCCCCAGGCGATTCCCGGCGTCGACGGGGAGGCCTTTCGCGCGGCTCTCGACAGGGAGCTGGCCCGGTTCGGCGAGCACGGCATCGACGCGGCCATGACGCTGGTCGTGTTCGACGGTTCGGCCGAGACCACCCTCGCCGCCTCCTTGGCCGAGCGCCCGTGGGACGTGGTCGTCGTCGGGGGCGGGATCCGCAAGACGGAGCAACTCCTCCCGCTCTTCGAGCAGATGGTCAACCTGATCCGCCGTCACGCGCCGCAGGCCGCCATCGCGTTCAACACCAGCGGCGGCGACAGCGTCGAGGCGGCACAGCGCTGGCTCTGAGCCTTCCGGTGCTGTTCCATGGGGAGATGAGAAACGCGTTGCGCGCCCTGCTCGTGCCGGCGGCTGTCGTGGCCGCCGTCGCGATGCCGGTCTCCACGGCTCATGCGGCCGACGGATACGACCGCTGCCCCGACGGCTCCTACTGCATGTTCTCGGGCCTCGACGGCACCGGCGACATGATCACGCTGACGAGCAGCACGCCGGATCTCGCGGTGCTCGGCATGAGCGGCCGGGGCGAGTCGGACTGGAACCGGACCTCGTCCACCATCCACCTGTGGTCCGGCACGAACTACACCGGCTGCACGGCCGTCACATCCGCGGGCCCGACCGGCAAGGGCAACTTCTTCCCCGACTTCCGGGACTTCTTCACCTCGGTGCAGTTCGACGGCCCCGGCGGCCCGAGTTGCGGCACGCCGCCGGGTGAAGGCGGGTGAGCGGCAGCGCCCTGTAGGAGGCGCGGGGAACTGCGCGGCCAGCCGCCGTCGGCCCGCAGCCGACGCACGGCCCTGGGTACCTCGGCTGCGGGCGCGTCGTGGCTGATCGCGCAGTTCCCCGCGCCCCTTACGGGGCGCGAGCACGCGCCGCACGCACACTGCGACGGTCCCGTCACTCCCGGTGCCGCCCCGGCACCCCGCGTGCGATCACGGACGGATGCGAGCGACCATGGAAGGGAGCGGTCCGGCTCGTCCGAGCCGGGACGTGCTTTCCCCGTGCCTGGAGCATCACGCAGGCAAAGGAGGACGATCATGGCATCCGCTCCTGATCCCCATACCGGCAAGTGCACGGCCGCTGCCGGTCTCACGGTGTTCGCGGCCGTGATGATGCTGATCGCGGGGTTCCTGAACCTCTTCCGCGGCATCATGGCCGTACTCCACAACGCGGTGTACCTCAAGACACCCGACTACGCCTTCAAGTTCAGCCTGGGAGGCTGGGGCTGGATCCACCTGTTCCTCGGCATCGCGGCGATCATGATCGGAGTCGGGCTGTTCCGGGTCTCCCTCTGGGCCAGAATCCTGGGAGTTGCCGTCGCCGCCATGCTGCTGCTCGCCAACTTCCTTTCCATTCCCTACTACCCGCTGTGGTCGATCGTGCTCATGGCCCTGTGCATCCTCGTCATCTGGGGGCTGTGCACGGTGCGTCACGAAGACGGTTGACCGGCGGCACCGCCACCCGTCAGCCCAGCGGCACGACCGCGACCGGGCACGGTGCGTGGTGCAGTGCCGCATGGGCCACCGGGCCGAGGCCCACGCCGAGGGGGTGCCGGTGCTCGCGCCGGCCGACGACGAGCAGTGCGGCCTGCCCGGCCGCTTCCAGCAGGTGCTGGGCCGCGGAGCCGGTCGTCAGCCACTCGTCCACCTCGACGGCGGGCATCCGCTCCCGCCAGGGGCGCAGCACCTCGGCCAGGGCGCTGCCGCCCCGCGGCTCCGGCTCCCCGGCGGCGGGTTCCCCGTCGGTGACCTGCACGATCCGCAGCACCGCACCGCGGGCCGCGGCGGCGTCGAACGCGAAGGCGAGCAGCGGGTCGTAGGGCCGGGCGGGGCCGAGTCCGAGCACGACGGCTCCGCCCCCGTTCGCCTGCCCGGCAGGCGGTTCGTGCACGATCACCACCGGCCGGGGCGCATGTGTGGCCACCGCCAGGCTCACGGGCCCCAGCAGGAATCCCTGTACGGTGCCGAGCTCCCGTGACCCGAGGACCAGCACCTCCGCGTCCCGGGCGGCGTCGACCAGGGCCCTGACCGGCGGTTCCGTCACCCGGTCGACACCGACCTGCAGGCCCGGGTGCGCCTCGGTGAGCTGTTCCTGGGCCACTTCGAGCCGGCTCTCGGCCCACTCCCGCTCGGCGGAGGTCCCGGGGGCGGGCCGCGCGGCGCCCGTCTGCATCTGCAGGACGTGCACGACGCGCAGCGGCACCCCGCGCAGCACCGCCTCCCGGCCCGCCCAGGCGGCAGCGGCCAGGCTCTCGGCGGAGCCGTCGAACCCGACGGACACCGGTCGCACCACGGGCCACCTCCCTGCACGGACAACGCATACGGGCAACGCACGACGAATGCGGGTGTGTCTACGGCCAGCCTGCCGTTTGTGCGTGTCCCGCGCATCCGGGGGAGGGCGGTCAGCGCACCAGGACGCGCTCGCCGGAGCGGGGCACGACGGCCGTCCAGCCGAGGCCGGCGTCGATCCGCTCGCGCAGCGCCTCGGCCGCCTCCGGCTCCCCGTGCACCAGGTACGTCGCGTGCGGCGGCGGGGCTCCGCGGAGCCAGTCGAGGATCTCGGCGGCGTCGGCGTGCGCGGAGAAGCCCGGCACGTTGACCACCTCGGCGCGCACCGGTACGTACTCGCCGAACATCTTGAGCGTCCGCGCGCCGTCGACCAGGTCCCGGGCCCGGGTGCCGCGGGCGGCGAACCCCACGACGATCACGGTGTTGCGGGAGCCCGGCAGCAGGCGCCGCAGGTGGTGCAGGATGCGGCCGCCGGTGGCCATGCCGGAGGCGGAGACGATGACGCAGGGCTCCCGGACGGCGTTGATCTCGATCGACTCGGCCGCCGTGCGGGCGGCCGAGAACGGCGCCGGGTCCAGGACCGAGGCCCCGGCCGCCAGCACCTCCGGGCGGATGCCGGGCGCCTGCCGGGTCAGCGCCTCCTCGTAGACGCGCAGCGCCGCCAGCGCCATGGGGCTGTCCACGTGGATGGGCACGTCCGGCGGCAGTTGCCCGGTGCTGCGCAGCCGGGCCAGCTCGTTGAGGACCACCTCCGTGCGGTCCACCGCGAAGGACGGGATCACCACCAGTCCGCCGCGCCGGAGCGTGCGGTGCAGGGCGTCGGCGAAGACCGCGCGGCTGGTGTCCGTGTCGTGCCGCCGGTTGCCGTAGGTGGACTCGACCAGCAGGGCGTCGGCGCCGGTGAAGGGGTCCGGCGGGCGCAGCAGTGGGTGGACGGGCCTGCCGAGGTCGCCGCTGCAGGCCAGCGTGTGCCCGTCCTCCAGGGTGAGGTGGACCCAGGCCGAGCCGAGGATGTGCCCGGCGTGGTGCAGCCGCAGCCGGGTGTCCCGCGCGATGCCGGCGTCCTTGCCGGCCGGCAGCGGCCGGAACAGCTGCAGGGCGCGGTCGACGTCGGCCTCCTCGTAGAGGGGCTCGGCGGGGCGGTGCTTGGAGTGGCCGTGGCGGTTGCTGTGCTCGGCCTGCTCCTGCTGCAGCCGGGCGCTGTCGCGCAGCACGATCTCGGCGAGACGGGCCGTGTACGGGGTGCAGTGGACGTCGCCGCGGAAGCCCTGGCGCACCAGCCGGGGGAGGTAGCCGCAGTGGTCGACGTGGGCGTGGGTGAGCACGACGGCGTGGATGTCGGCGGCCTCCGCGGGGAGGCGGCGCCAGTTCAGCCGGCGCAGGTCCGCCAGGCCCTGGAAGAGCCCGCAGTCCACGAGGAGCCGCACATGATCGGTCTCGATCATGAACTTGCTGCCCGTGACGGTGCCGACACCGCCCAGGAACGTCAGCAGGCCGGGCCGGGCCGCCGGCCCGGTGTCCGCGGCCATGTCGTGTGCACCTCCGGCATCGCGGCGGCCTCCGGACGGAACCGCCGGAAGGCCTGGACGGGAAGGCCCATCCACTTCTCGCGGATCCTGATTGCGCGGTGCGCGGTCTTTCTCCGCTTCCCCGCGTCTCTCACAGGGGCCTTCCCGTCACTTCCAGCACACCACGTAACGGCGCTTCCCGCCAGGCCCGCGACGGGACCGCGCAGCGCGCGGCCCTCATGGCGCCCTCCCCGCCCAGGCCGCGGTCGCGTGCGTCCGGCACCACGTACACGCACTGCACGTCGCCCGAGGCCTCGTCCTGCCGGCGAGCACTGAGCGGGCTTGGCGAAGTGCGGTGCGTGATCGCGCCCCAAAGGGGCGCGGGGCGGTTACACATGAGGCGCCGCCGCGTGGGCGCGACCGGCCACGACGAGCCCGCAGTCGACCCGCTGCCCTTCCCGCGGAGCGCTTAGTACGGATTCCGGGCGTCCGTACGGTAGTTCAGTCCTCCCAGGTCCAGTCGGCGACCTCCGGCAGGTCCGTCCCGTGCTCACGGATCCAGTCGTGGTGGCGGTTGCGCGCGTCCTCCATGGCCTGCCGCACCGCGGCGGCGCGCACCGCCAGGCCCGGGACGCGGTCGATCACGTCCATGACGAGGCGGTAGCGGTCGAGGTCGTTGCGGACGACCATGTCGAAGGGCGTCGTCGTGGTGCCGATCTCCTTGTAGCCGCGCACGTGCAGCTGGTCGTGGCCGGTGCGGCGGTAGGCGAGGCGGTGGATGAGCCAGGGGTAGCCGTGGTACGCGAAGACGACCGGCCTGTCGCGGGTGAACAGGGCGTCGTACTCCGGGTCGGTCATGCCGTGCGGGTGCTCGCCCGCGGGCAGCAGCCGGGCCAGGTCGACCACGTTGACGACGCGCACCGCCAGGCTCGGCAGATGCCGCCGGATCAACCGGGCCGCCGCCAGCACCTCCTGGGTGGGCACGTCGCCGGCGCAGGCGAGGACGACGTCGGGTTCCCCGGTGCCGTCCTCGGTGCCGGCCCACTCCCAGATGCCGGCGCCCCGGGCGCAGTGCGCCCGCGCCTGTTCCGGGCTCAGCCAGTCGAAGCAGGGCTGCTTGCCCGCGACGACGACGTTGACGTAGTCGCGGCTGCGCAGCACGTGATCGGCCACCGCCAGCAGGGTGTTGGCGTCCGGCGGCAGGTAGACCCGCACGGCTTCGGGGCTCTTGTTGAGGATGTGGTCGATGAACCCGGGGTCCTGGTGGGAGAAGCCGTTGTGGTCCTGGCGCCAGACGTGCGACGTGAGCAGGTAGTTGAGGGAGGCGACGGGGCGCCGCCAGGGCAGCCGGCGGGAGACGCGCAGCCACTTGACGTGCTGGTTGACCATGGAGTCGACGAGGTGGACGAACGCCTCGTAGCAGGAGAACAGGCCGTGCCGGCCGGTGAGCAGATAGCCCTCCAGCCAGCCCTGGCAGGTGTGTTCGGAGAGGATCTCCATGACGCGGCCGTGCCGGTCGAGGTGTTCGTCGACGGGAAGGAGCCCGGCCTGCCAGGCCTTGCCGCTGGCCCGGTAGACGGCCTGGAGCCGGTTGGAGGCCGTCTCGTCGGGCCCGACCAGGCGGAAGTCGCGGCGCTCGCCGGTGGCCTCCATGACGGCTTCGAGGAGCTCGCCCAGCACGCGCGTCGGTTCGTGCAGGGAAGCGCCGGGCTTGTCGACGGGTACGGCGAAGCGCTCCAGGGGCGGCAGGGGCAGGTCGCGCAGCAGCAGGCCGCCGTTGGCGTGCGGTGTCGCCCCGAGCCGGCGGGTGCCCTCGGGGATGCAGGCGAGCACCTCGCGCCGGGGGCGCCCGTGCTCGTCGAAGAGTTCCTCCGGGTGGTACGAGCGCAGCCACGCCTCCAACTGCCGCAGGTGCTCGGGGTTCTCGCGGACCCCGGGCAGCGGCACCTGGTGCGCGCGCCAGGTGCCCTCGACGGGCAGGCCGTCCACCTCGGCGGGCCCGGTCCAGCCCTTGGGGGTGCGCAGCACGATCACCGGCCAGCGGGGGCGTTCGGACACTCCCTCCGTCCGGGCGCTGTGCTGCAGCCGTGCGATCCGGTCGAGTGCGGTGTCCAGGGCGACGGCCATGGCCCGGTGGACGGTCATGGGGTCGCTGCCGCTCACGTGGAGGGGCGCGTGGCCGTAGCCGCGCAGCAGTTCGTCCAGCTCGGGCTCGGGGAGACGGGCGAGGACGGCCGGGTTGGCGATCTTGTAGCCGTTGAGGTGCAGGATCGGCAGGACGGCCCCGTCGTGCACGGGGTCGAGGAACTTGTTGGAGTGCCACGAGGCGGCCAGCGGTCCCGTCTCGGCCTCGCCGTCGCCGATGACGCAGGCGACGAGGAGGCCCGGGTTGTCGAAGGCGGCCCCGTAGGCGTGGGAGAGGGAGTAGCCCAGTTCCCCGCCCTCGTGGATCGAGCCGGGGGTCTCGGGGGCGACGTGGCTGGGCACGCCGCCGGGGAAGGAGAACTGCCGGAACAGCCGCTCCATGCCCGCCGCGTCCCGCGTGACGTCGGGGTACGTCTCCGTGTAGGACCCCTCCAGCCAGGAGTTGGCCAGCACCGCGGGCCCGCCGTGCCCGGGTCCCCAGATGCACAGCGCGTCCAGGCCGCGGGCGCGGATGGCGCGGTTGAGGTGGGTGTGGACCAG
This sequence comes from Streptoverticillium reticulum, assembly GCF_047456005.1. Classification (NCBI taxonomy): domain Bacteria; kingdom Bacillati; phylum Actinomycetota; class Actinomycetes; order Kitasatosporales; family Streptomycetaceae; genus Streptomyces; species Streptoverticillium reticulum. The sequence goes on from NZ_CP179755.1 coordinate 7,654,172, forward strand.
GTTGAGGCCCGGGGAAGTGCCCCAGTGGCCCAGCAGCCGGGGTTTGACGTGCTCGGGGCGCAGGGGCTGCGTCAGGAGCGGGTTGGCCATGAGGTAGATCTGCCCGACGGCCAGGTAGCTCGCGGCCCGCCAGTGCGCGTCCAGGGCCCGCAGCTCCTGGTCGGTGAGGGTGGTGGCCGGGGCCGGGGTGGTGACGTCGCGCATGGGTGCCTCCCGGGAGTGGGCGGGGCCTGCCTGCCTGGCGTGCCGTCCCAGCCTGACCGCTGCGCGGGCGGCTGCACAGGGCCGGGCGGGCCCTGTGTGCAGGGCCGTGCGGCCTGGTGGGCCGGCTCATGGGTCAGCCGGACGGGGTCCGGGACCGTTTGGCCATTTCCTCCCAGAACTGGTCGAGTTCGCTGCGGGTCATGCCCTGCCACGGGGCCCGCTTGCGGGACAGCCAGGACAGCAGTTTGAAGCCTCGCCTGGGGTAGGCGCGCAGCAGCGCCTGCTGCTGCCGGCAGAAGGCCTCCCGCAGTTCGGCGTGCGGCTGTGATCCCAGGGCGGGGTAGGGGCACAGCTCGAAGGGGCAGTGGCGCAGGCACATGCTGCCCGGCGGTGCGTCCTTGGCCATGCCCACGCTGCGCCGGGGGTGCAGCGGCGTACGGTTCTCATGGAGGCAGGGCGGCAGCACGGCCCGGTTGGCGCGCGTCAGGCGTTCTTCCAACTCGTCCGGTTTTCCGTCCCGTTGCACGAGATGCAGCAGCAGAAGCACGTCACCGAGCAACTGCTGGGCGCGAGGGTGGAGGGTGGTCCATCCCGACGAGGGCGGAATCCAGAGGTTCTGCTTGCGGTAGGCGCCGGGATCCTCGGGCGAGGAGCCGACGTTGACCATCGCCTCCGTCTCGTCGATCCACAGGAACCGTTCGGGGTGCCCGCTCTCCAGGGCGAGCACGGCGAGGGCGGCCCCTTCCGCGACGAACGGGTGCAGGCGGATCCCCTTGGGGGTCCGGTCGTCCGGGTGCAGTGAGCGCTGGTCCTGTTTGCTGCCCGCCAGCGCGAGCCAGCGTGCCACCGCCTGCGCGGGGTCGGTGCGCTTCGCCCGGTGGGCGGGGTCGTCCGGCAGCTCCCACAGGCACAGGGCGTGGATGAGCGTCAACTGGGAGTACCAGTAGCGGGCGTGGGCGAGCATGGACTCTGCCTGCCCGACGAGGTAGTCCCGGGACTCCTTGTTCGTGCACGGGTGCCGGGCCCTGCGATTGGCCGCGCATTTGAAACCCTGGGCGAGGGCCATCTCCAGGGAGAGGGGCAGGTCCGCCTCACGTGAGCGGGAGTGCTCCGGTTCGAGGTGAACGAGCCACAGGCGCAGCCTCTCCATTGCCTGGCTCCGGTGCTTGTGGGTGACCGAGCCCACCATCATGGGAACGAGCCAGGCCCGCATGACGAACCGCCGCCAGATCCGGAGACGGCACGCGTCGCTCTCTGCTTTCTGTTGCAGGTACTGCTCGTGCGTCTCGTTGCTGCGAGGCCGCCTGAGGAGCTTCTCGCGGGCGCGGTGTTCCGTGTGGAGCTGACGGAGGCGCTCCTGCTCGTACTGCACCCATGGGTCCCTCTCCTCGGCCGCGCCCGTCCTGGGCAGGGGGAACATGGCCCGCAGGGCGTCGAACGCCTTGTCACCCCCGGCACCGAACTCCCGCGCGAGAGCGAGCCGGACGGAGTGCGAGGGCTCGTGTTCGGCGATGTCGAAGAACGACGCGTATGCAGGGGTCCTGCCGTGCGCAGGGTCGCCTGGTGCCGCTGCGCCGATCGCACGGAGGGCTTCGCCGAACCGCTGCACGAGGATCAGTTTCGCTCCCAGGAGGGTTCTCCGGTCGCCCGACTTGATGTCCGGCCACCGGTGGCAGAGAGCCTGGGCGATGTCCTGGTGCCTGGGCGCGCCGATCGCCCTGTCGATGTCGAGGGCGGCTGCGTACATGCCGAGTGTCTTGGCGTCCGTGCGGGGACCTGCGGCCTTGAGGAGGAGTCGGGTGACGGCCTCGTGGCCGTCTGCCGGGGCGCTTCGGGAATGCAGAACGACAGCCATGAGGAGTTCACGTCCGGGGCCGGGCTCCTTCAGGGCTTCGGCGAGGGGCTTGTGCCGGGAGACACCGACGTAACCGGAGCCGAGGTAGGCCTGGAGGATGCTGTGGGGGAAGCGGACGCTGTCGCCGCGGGCTTCCACCAGGCCGAGCTGCTCGCCCTCCGTGGCGCACAGGGCCAGGAGCGACCGGCACCGGTGGCTGTCGGTGTGGTCGGGGCATTCCGGCAGCCGCTCCCGGAGTCTCCTCCAGATGCCGGGGAACGGGCGCGCCGCACCGATCAACGCGTCGAAGCAGACCTCCAGCCGGTCCTGCAGCAGACCTATCCCGGCCAGCGCGGACATGACTTCGACGGTGGCCTTGCGACGAGCGGACGGCAAGGGGAGCTCGCCGAGAATGCGCCCCGTGATCAGACCTTGCCGCCATGTGTCGAGCAGACGCAGCTGCAGGGCCGGCCGGTCGGCCTTGCGGGTGTCCAGGGCACCTTCCCGATCGGGGCCGTCCAGACGGTCGAGCAGTCGGTGCTCCTGCAGTTCGCTGGCTATCTGCAGATACAACGGGGATTCGGACACCGCCGCCGTTTTGACGATCCAGTCCATACGCCCGCTGTCCCGGTCCTCGCGGCTCTCCTCCAGGTATTCCAGCGCCGCCTCCTCGCTGAGCGGCTCCAGGTCGATGATCGCGGCACGGGTCTGCTCCAGGGGCGGATGCGGGCGTGAGGCGATGACCAAGGGGAGCTTCTGCCGTTCCGCCTGCCGGATGGCCTGCCGGATGAGGATGTCCCGTTCCTTCTGCTCCTTCTCGTCACCGTCCTCGGTGAACGTCTCCTCCAGACCGTCGGCGATGACCACGGCCTTGTCCTCCATGCACAGTTGCCGCCACACTCTTTCGCTCTGCCGACCGGAGATCGCACCGCGGTCCACGATTTCGCAGAAGCGCTTCATGGCCATCTCGCGGAAGTCCAGCCGGTCGCCCGCCACATCGACGTCCCGCATGCGGATCGGGACGGGGAACGCGCCCTTCTTCGCCAGCATGTGTGTGAGCTGCACGAGGACCGACGTTTTTCCGGCGCCCACCCCGCCGACGAGGACATAGGGCCGCCGGGTGCGCCGGTCGCGCAGTGCCCGGGAGATGATCAGGCACATCTCCCTCCGCCCGACCACCTCCTTGGCGATCGGCCCGGCGGTCGGCACGAGATGGCGCGCATCCTTCGTGGCCCGTTTTCTGAGAATTCTGCGCACCGAGAAGTACTGCACGAACATGAACGCGAGAGTCGCCAGTCCGAGGCTGAGGAACGGGGACAGGAATCCGTAGGTCACGACGCATCCGTTGCCGCTGCCGGACTTGCACCACTTCTCGATCGGGGACTCGGCCCGGCTGACGAGCTCGTAGACGGCCGATCCGACCCAGAGTCCGGTGAGCCCGGCCGCCACCCAGGAGAGGTGCTGGATGAACCCCGCCCACGACAGCTTCGGCCACCACCAGCGGGCCGGGGCCACCAGACCGCGGGCGACCCAACGGCACCATGTCCTCCGGAAGAACCGCCCGACGGACCGGGCAGCGCGGGACGCCCAGCGCCACGGGCGGACCACGGGCCGGCTGCGCCCCGGCAACACCTTGCCCTTGGGATGTCTGAAGGCGTAGTTCATGATTCAGCCACCCTCGACGACTACTCCCTTCGACCATCGTGCGCGCGCACTGCCCCGCTGTCGAATTCCCGGGCGGCCGGGATGCCGGGGCATCCGGGCCGAAATACGATGGCCGTAGCGCATGCGTGGAGGTAAGCCATGAGCCACGCCACCGAATTCGACACCGACCGGCTGCTGGCCATGTCACGGCCCGAGCTCGACGGGTTGTTCCGTGCGAGCCAACCCGGCGGGATTCCCCGGGGAAAGGGCCTCGGCACGGTGCTCCTGGGGCGCAGCCCGAAAGCGAACGCCCTGGCGGCCGTGCTGGCGCGCCGGCTCGCGTGGCAGGGCAAGGTCTTCGACCCCGCCCACGGTGAACTGCGCAATCTGGTCACGCCGTTCGGGATCCGGGCGATACGTGCCCGGGTCTACCGGAATGCGAGCTGGAGCGACGGCGGGGAATGCATCGTCCTCGACTACGCGCACACCTCGCTCGTGGCCCACCGGATCCGGGACGAGATCCGCCGCGTCGGGAACGGGGTCTACCTCGGCAACGTGTACTGGGGGCGGCGCAAAGTCCTGGATTTCAGCCTGACGTTCCGCGAAGCGAGGCCCTGAGATGCCGTATCAGACGGCGGTCACCGTCCGGGCCGCCCTGCCGCCGGACCGGGTCGCCGAGGTGCGGGAACTGCTGGACGGGGCGGGCCGGAAGGGCACGGCCGGAGAGCTGTTCCCCTTCGCCGGGATGCCGGGCGTGCATTTCGCGCGCGTCGTCCTCGTCCCCGAGGGACCCGGCGGCGCTGCCGCGGACATGCCGCCCAGCGTCGTGTACATGGGCGAGGTGGACGGGCCCGCGGAAGCGCACCTCACCGAGCTCGCCCGCAAGGCCCGCGACGGCCTGGACCGGGTGTTCGGGAACTGCGCCGGATATCCGGCGGCCGGCTCCCCGGAGACGGCCCGGATCGACTGGCTGCGCTCCCATTGCCTGTCCTGCGCCGCCTATTACGTCAACACCGTCGGCAGGGGACGGCGGCAGATCGAGCAGGAGGCCCTGCTGCGCGAGGCCATCGAGGAATTCCTCGACCGGGAGGGTCCTGCTCTCGCGGGAACGGACCCTGCCGGAATCCGGGCCGCCGTCCAGGAGTACGTCCGTGGCCGCCCGGACCTCGCCTGGGCCCGCACCGGACCCGCGCCGCCCCCGCTCGGGTGGCGGATCCGCCGGGCCGCCCACCTGGTCGGGGTTCCGCTGGCCGCCCTGGTGCTGTCACCGCTCCTGGTGATCGCCCTGCCGGCCGGCGCCGTCCTGCTGAGGCTGCACGAACGCCGCGACGTGCCCGACCGGGCCCGTCCGAGCCGCGACCACGTACACGAACTCGCGCGCTGCGAGGACTTCGTGGCGCAGAACCCCTTCACCGCCGTCGGCTCGGTCAAGGCCGGTCCGTTCCGGCGCATCACGCTCACCGCCGTCCTCTTCGTCGTCGACTACGGCGTGCGCCACGTCTTCGACCGGGGGAATCTCGCCGGGGTCAAGACCATCCACTTCGCCCGCTGGCTGTTCATCGACGGCAAACAGCGCATGATCTTCGCGAGCAATTACGACGGCAGCCTGGAAAGCTACATGGACGACTTCATCGACAAGGTCGCCTGGGGCCTCAACGCCGTCTTCAGCAACGGCCTGGGCTATCCGCGGGTGCGGTGGCTCGTGCTGGACGGTGCCAGGGACGAACAGGCCTTCAAGAACTACCTGCGCTGCCACGAGGTGCCGACGCAGGTCTGGTACTCCGCGTACGACACGTCGACCACGCACAACCTCGACACCAACGCCCGTATCCGGGCAGGCCTCTTCGGCCCCCTCGGCCCGGCCGAGACCGAGGCCTGGCTCGCCCTGTTCTGAAGGGGGTGACCCGATGACGACGACGCTGGACCGCAAGGACATCCAGGGCCTGGTCGTCCGTGGCTACAGCACGCTGCCCGCGGCCGGTTTCCTGGTGTTCGCGATCGCCGATCCGACGGCGGCCCGTGCCGCGCTGGGGCGGCTGGCCCTGCGGGTGACGAACGGCCTCGCGGAGCCCTCGGACACCGCGGTCAACCTCGCCCTGACCTCGGACGGTCTGCGGCGCCTGGGATTGGAGACATCCGAACTGGACGGTTTTCCGGAGGAGTTCGTCTCGGGCATGACCGACCCCGACCGCAGCCGCTTCCTGGGCGACGTGGGGGAGAACGCTCCGCGGTACTGGCGGTGGGGCGGGTCGGCCACCGCGCCCGTGCACGTCCTGGTGATGCTGTACGCACGCGACGAGCAGCAGCTGCACCGGCTGGAGGGGGAGACGCGCCAGGAGGCCGTCGTCGGCGGCGCCCTCACCGAGACCGTACGGCTGGGCACCGCCGAGCTGTCCGGCCGGGAGCCCTTCGGCTTCCGCGACGGCATCTCCCAGCCCCTCGTCGAGGGACTGTCCAAGGCCGGCACGGGCGGTGAACAGGCCGTCCGGGCGGGGGAGTTCGTCCTCGGCTACCCCAACGAGTACGGGCTGCTGACGGACCGCCCCCTGCTGCCGTCCCGCCACGACCCCGACACCGTGCTGCCCCGCACCCCCCAGGGCGCCGCGGACTTCGGGCGCAACGGCAGCTACCTGGTCTTCCGGCAGCTCCTGCAGGACGTCGAGGCCTTCCACGCCTACCTCGACGCGCAGACCCGGCACCCCGACGGCAGCAGCGACCCCGCCGCCCAGGAGGCGCTCGCCGCGCACATGGTGGGACGCTGGCCCGGCGGCGCCCCCCTGGCCCATGCGCCGCAGCACGACGACCCCGCGCTGGCCACGGACAACGACTTCGGCTACGCCGCCACCGACCCGGACGGCCTGCGCTGCCCGCTCGGGGCCCACATCCGCCGCGCCAACCCGCGCGACTCCCTGGACCCGCACCCCGGTTCGGCCGAGTCGGTCGCCATCGGGCGGCGTCACCGGCTGCTGCGCCGCGGCCGGGTCTTCGGGCCGGACGGAGCGGGGGACGGCACGGGCGCCCGCGGACTGCACTTCCTCGGCCTCAACGCGAACATCTCCCGCCAGTTCGAGTTCATCCAGCACACCTGGCTGAACAACCCGAACTTCAACGGGCTTCAGGACGCCCCCGACCCGCTCGTCGCACCGCGCCAGGACCACCGGTCGACGTTCACCGAGCAGGGCAGGCCCGTACGCACCCGCCACCTCGGCCTGCCGCAGTTCGTCACCGTCCAGGGCGGCGCCTACTTCTTCCTCCCCGGCCTGCGGGCGCTGCGCTACCTCGGCACGGCCGCACCACCCGAGGGCGGCGGGCGGCAGTGAACGCCGGGCAGCGCCTCAACGACGCGATCCTGGGCTGCGTCCTGCTGGAGCGGCGCATCGATCCCTACGTGCGGCCGCTGTTCGACCGGACCCTGCTGCGTCCCGTCCAGGCCGCGGTGCAGTGGTGCATCAACGCGCGCCGCCGGGACGAGCACCTGGGCCTCGCCGAGGAGCGGGCCGTGCCCGGGGAGGCGGTGGTCGCCGGGGCCGTCGCGCAGCAGATGGCCCGCTTCGTCCGGCGCCAGTACCGGCCGGGGGAGGCCCAACGGGCGGGCAACACCAAGACCTACGGGGTCGTGCACGCGGAGTTCACCGTCCGCGACGACCTGCCCGCACGGCTGCGGCACGGCGTCTTCCGCACCCCCGCCACCTACCGCGCCTGGGTCCGGTTCGCGGGCCCCGGCCCCCTCGCGCCGCCCGACATCAAGGACAACGGGATCCTCAGCATCGGCGTCAAACTCCTGGGCGTCGGCGGCGAGAAGCTGCTCGACGACGAGCGGTGGACCCAGGACTTCACGGGCATCAGCGCACCGACGTTCACCACGCCCGACGTCGTCGAGAACCTCAGACTGCAGCAGCACGTCTTCGCGGGCACCCCGGTCCTGTACTTCCTCGACCCGCGCCATGCGCACCTCTGCGACATGATCATGCAGGGTCTGTACGCGAAGACGCAGACCAGCCCGCTGGAGGCCCGGTACTGGAGCTGCACGCCGTATCTCCTCGGGGCGGGCCAGGCCGTGCAGTACTCCTTCGTGCCCCGCGACGGGACCCGCAGCCGGGTGCCGTGGCGCCCGCCCGACGACTACCTGCAGCAGGCCCTGACGGCCGCACTGCGGAAGCGCGACGTCTGCTTCGACCTCCTCGTCCAGGTGCAGACCGACGCCCACCGGATGCCCGTCGAGAACGCGTCCGTGGTCTGGCCCGAGCGCCTCTCGCCGTTCGTGCCGGTGGCCACCCTGCGCGTGCTCCGGCAGCAGTGCGACCCGGCGGACCAGTTCGCCCGTGCCGACCGGCTGTCCTTCAACCCCTGGCACGCCCTGCCCGAACACCGGCCGCTGGGCAACCAGAACCGTGCCCGCCGCACGATCTACCTGCAGCTCTCGCAGCTCAGACAGGCCATGAACGGCACGCCGCACGACGAGCCCGGAGAGGGGGCATGACGCCCGGCGCGCGCGCCGGGAGCACTTCCCATATCGTCGAAATCAAGGGCGCAACATCCCCTGGATGTCCGTCGGGAAGGGGATCCGAGATGGACGCGCGGACAGCCGCGCGCCGGTCCCTGGCCGGAATCCGACTGGTGAACGGTGCAGCGGCACTGCTGACCCCGCGAGTGATGGCCCGCCGGCTCGGTGCGGACCCCGAACAGCCCGCGCTGGTCTACGTGCTGCGCATGTTCGGCGTGCGCACCGTGGTCATCGGCGCCCAACTGCTTCGTCCCGCCGACGCGGACGAGCTCGACCGGCTGCTGCGGACCGGCACGCTCATTCACGCGAGCGACGCCCTGGCGGCCGCCTGCGCCGGCCGAGAAGGCCTTCTCCCGCACCGCATGGCCGTCGCGGCCACGACGATCTCGACGGTCAACGTCGCCCTGACCCTCGTGGCCCGGGGCCGGCCGTGCCGATCGTGCCGACCGCCGGAAGGGAACCCCTCATGAGCACAGCACCGCACGGCAGGGCCCCGTGGTTCGTGCAGCTGCACGACCGGCTGGCGGTCGCCGTCGACCACAGGATCGGCTGGCAGAACCTGCCCAAGCCCCTCGGTCTGCTGACCCTCGTCGGGCTGCGGGACAACCTGCGCCGCAAGAACCTCTTCGACACCGCCCGCTACCCGTCCTGCAACCTGCCCGACGTCGCCCCGCGGGACGCGCAGGACGTGACCGGGCGCACGGCCGACGGCACGTACAACGACCTGGCGAACCCCCGCATGGGCATGGCCCGTTCGCGCTTCGGCCGCAACGTGCCACCGGACCACGCTTTTCCCGAACCCGAGCCGGACCTCCTCTCCCCGAGCCCCCGTGAGGTGAGCCGGGCCCTGCTGACCCGGCGCGCGTTCGTGCCCGCCGAGTCCGTCAACGCCCTGGTCGCCGCCTGGCTGCAGTTCATGATCAAGGACTGGGTCAGCCACGGGCAGGGCACCATGGACTGCCCCTGGCACATCGAGCTGGCCGACGACGACCCGTGGCCCGCGCCGCCGATGCTCGTCCCGCGGACCATTCCCGACCCCACCCGGCCGGCCGGGGACGACGGCCTGCCGCCGACCTTCCTCAACGACAACTCGCCCTGGTGGGACGCCTCCCAGCTCTACGGCAACAACCTGGCCGAGCAGCGGTCGCTGCGCACCGGCCAGGGCGGCAGGCTCCGGGTGCCCGACGGCCCGCTGTTCCCGGACGACCCCGACAAGGACCCGGCGGGCGTGCCCGGCTTCTGGCTGGGCCTCGCCATGATGCACCGGGTCTTCCTCCTCGAACACAACGCCATCTGCGACACGTTGCACGACGCGTACCCCGCATGGTCCGACGAGGAGCTCTTCCAGCGGGCACGGCTGGTCAACGCGGCACTCATCGCCAAGATCCACACCGTGGAGTGGACCCCCGCCGTCATCAGCCACCCCACCACCGTCACCGCCATGCACGCCAACTGGTACGGGCTCCTGGGACAGCGCCTGCACAAGCTGCTCGGACGCCTCAGCCGGAGCGAGGTGCTCAGCGGCATCGTGGGCGGGCGCACCGACCACTTCGGCGTCCCGTACTCGCTCACCGAGGAGTTCGTCGCCGTCTACCGCATGCACCCCCTCATCCCCGACGACTGGAGCTTCCGGTCGGCCGCCGACGACGCGCTGCTCCAGGAGGCCACCTTCAAGGAGCTGACGGGGCGTCAGGCGTACGACATCCTCGGCAAGCACACCCTCACCGACCTCCTCTACTCCTTCGGCACCTCCCACCCGGGCCTGGTCACCCTGCACAACTACCCCCGGTTCCTGCAGGAGTTCCAGCGGCCGGACGGCAAGCTCATGGACCTCGGAGCCGTCGACATCCTGCGCTCGCGGGAAGTCGGCGTGCCCCGCTACAACGAGTTCCGGCGGCAGCTCCACCTCCTCCCGGCCCAGGACTTCGACACGCTCACCGACAACCCCGTCTGGGCCGAGGAGCTGCGCCGGGTCTACGACGGGGACATCGAGCGCGTCGACCTCACCGTCGGCATGTTCGCCGAACCCCGCCCGCAGGGCTTCGCGTTCAGCGACACGGCCTTCCGCATCTTCGTCCTGATGGCGTCCCGCCGGCTCAACAGCGACCGGTTCCTCACCCGGGACTACACGCCCCAGGTGTACACGCAGACCGGCCTGGACTGGATCGAGAACAACAGCATGAGCAGCGTGCTGCTGCGGCACTTCCCGGGGCTGCGCGCGTCCTTGCGGTCGGTGGACAACGCGTTCGCCCCGTGGGCGGCGGCAGGGCCTCGCGGTGAGACCGGAGGTGGGTGATGAGACGCGCAACGTGCCATCCGTGCCGGGAGACGCACGACTCCCCGCGACTGTCGCGCGCGTGCGCCTTCACGCTGGCCGTCGTGGCCCTCGCCGTCTTCGCGGCAGGGATCTGGATGCGCCTCGACGCCTCCACCGTCAACGACGTGGGGCTGCAACTGGCGGGCAGCGCAGGCAAAGCACGCAGCATCGTCCAAGGCCCGCCCGACGGCTTCCACAAGGCAGTGATGGCCGACTTCTTCCTCATCGGGGCCTACACCATCGGCACAGTGCTCGTGTTCTGGCTCAGCAGCCGCACCATCGCGGTGCGCATGAGGCACCGCTGCCTCGTCCGGTACGGGATCGCCGGCGTCCTCGCCGCGTGCGTGTGCGCCGTGACGGAGAAACTGCTGCTGCTCCACGGACTCGACGGCGCGGACTGGCCGTTCGGGGTGGCGACGGGCCTTGCGACGGTCAAGTGGCTGCTGCTCGTCCTCACCGTGCCCGTCGCGGCGTGCGTGGTCGCGATCGTCCTCAAACGGGCCGTGTTCCACGGGTGGGCCCTGCACAGCAGACACGACTGCGAGGAGCCGTGCGGGTGCGACATGCCCCGCCCCGTTCACGAGGGGCCCGACGTCATCCCGCCCTGGCCCGTGATGCAGTCGGACGGGCGGCGCTGGCCGGCGGCGTCGCGCACGGTCCCTTCCCGCTCCCGGGAGACGCGGTGGCAGAACGGCAGCCGGGTGCCGCCCGGCCGCGAACAGGGCGGGCTCGGCTTCTGCGTCTCGGGCGGCGGCATCCGCTCGGCCTGTGTCGTGCTGGGCGCGCTGCAGGCGCTCCGCTCCCACCTGCTCCGGGCCCGCTACCTGGTGTCGGTCTCCGGCGGCGGTTACACGACGGGTGCCATCCAACTGGCGCTGGCCGGGGAGGGCCGGCAGGGGGCCGGTCCCGGCGACGTCTACAAGCCCGGCACGCCGGAGGAGGACCACACCCGCCGGCACTCGAAGTACGTCGCGGAAGGCACCGGCCAGTGGCTGGTCGCCGTGGGCGCCGTGCTGCGGGGCCTGCTGGCCTCCCTGAGCCTGCTGACCGCCACAGTGCTGGTCCTGGGGCTCGCCCTGAGCTGGGGCTACCACCTCGTTCCGCTGACGGTGACGACTCCGCTGCCCCGGCACCTGGTCTTCCGGGGACCGGCGCTGTGGGCCCTCCTGGTCCTGGCCGGCCTCGCTGTCGCGTTCTGGCTCCTCTGGCTGACGTCCCTGTGCCTCGCCAGGCGGCGCCTGTCGGTCACCCTGAAGACGGTCTTCGTCACGTTCGTGGTGGCGGTCCTGCTGCTGGGCGTCGTGGTGGTCGTCCTCCCCGGCCTGGCGTGGGTGACGCCGCGCGTGTGGAAGCTGCATGCTCCGGCGACGGGGGCGAGCGCGGGCGGCGCCGCGCTGCTCACCTATGTGACCGTGCTGTTCAGCACCAGGTGGTCGCGCATCGAGAAGGCCGGGCACGCGGTCGGCGTCGCCGAGCGCTCCCGGCTGGCCCGAGCCGTTCCCGACGGGTTCTCCAAGTACCTGGTGGTGTGGGCGGTCCTCCTGGTGGTGACGGCGGCCTCCCTGCTCGTGCTGGGCTGGGCGATCGCCAGGGGAAGGACCTGGCCGGTGCCCTGCCAGATCGCCCTTGTCGCCGTCCTCGGGGTGGTCGTGCTGGTCCTCGACCAGACCTGGATGAGCCTCCACCCCTTCTACCGTGCCCGGCTGGCCTCCGCGTTCGCCGTCCGCCGCAGGACCTGGCCGGACGGCGAACAGATCGCGGTTCCCTACGGGTTCGGCGAGGCGACACCGCTCACCTGGTACGGCAGGCGGCACTCCGGCTTCCCCCAGGTCGTCTTCGCCGCGGCGGCCAACCTCTCCGGCGACGACCGGACGCCGCCGGGGCGGCACGCGGTCTCGTTCACGCTGTCGCACGACTACGTCGGCGGCCCGGACATCGGGTACGCCCGGACGGACGTGCTGTGCCGCCGCACCAGGCCGGTCATCCGCAAGGACCTCACCGTCGAATCGGCCGTCGCCGTCTCCGGCGCGGCCTTCGCCTCGGCCATGGGACGCCAGTCGCGCGCGTTCCAGACGCTGTTCGCGCTCTCCAACGCCCGGCTCGGCACCTGGCTCCCCAACCCCGGTGTGCTGAGCGCCCTTTGGGGAGAGAACCCCGACTGGGGGCTGCCTCCGATGCCGGGCATCCGCCGTCTGCCCTATCTGCTGCGGGAGGTGTCCGGCCGCTATCCGATGGACGACCGGATGCTGCTGGTCACCGACGGCGGGCACTACGAGAACCTCGGCCTGGTCGAACTGCTCCGGCACGGTGTCAGGACCGCGGTGTGCGTGGACGCCAGCGGAGGCTCCGGAGCCTTCGCCGCCGCTCTGGGCGAGGCCATCGCCCTGGCCCGGGAGGAGCTCGGCGTCGAGATCACGATCGACCGCGAGGACTGGAAGAGGCTCGTCCCCGGCAGCGCGTCCCCCCTGGACCCGCGGAACCCGCCACCACCGCCGGGCTCCCTGGGATGCCCGCCGAACCCGCTGGCCGGGCTCAGCCTCCGGCTCTCGGCCGCGGCAGCGGTCGAGGGCACGATCACCTATCCGCGCGAGCTGGTGGACGAGAAGGGACGGAAGCTCGGCACGACGACGGGACGGCTGATCGTCGCCCGGGCCGCACTGACCCCGGACATGCCCTACGAGCTCCTCGCCTACGCCCAGGCCGACCAGGAGTTCCCGCACGACGGCACCAGCGACCAGTGGTTCGACGAGCGGCGGTTCGACGCCTACCGGGCGCTCGGCCACTGGATCGGCGAGCGGGCCGCCACGCTGCTGGACCCGCCGCAGCCACCGCCCCGGCGGCGGCTGCGCCGGCCCCGGAGAACCGGGCCCTGAGCAGCAGGCCCCGGTGCATGATGGAAGGGCGGGCGGACCGGAGCCCGTGGAAGAGAAGAAGAGCCGTTCCGTGATCACACGAATGCGCTTGCCGCACCGCCACCTGGCACCGCCGGCGGACCCGGGGCCGCCGGAAGGCCCGCCCAAGCGGCCCGCCCCGGCCCCGCAGTCGCCCCGCTGGTGGCTGTGGGTCATGCCGTTCGTCATGCTGGGCCTGCTGATCGCCCTCGCGACATCGCGCGGCCTGACGGGCCCGTCCCGCAACCAGCTCTCCTACAGCGACTTCGTCGGCAAGGTCGGGACCGGCCAGGTGCAGACCGTCGAGATCAACGACAAGGGCACGGTCGACGGAACCCTCAAGAACGGCACGCACTTCACCACCCAGCTCCCCACGGCCCTCGGCTCCGGCGGGCTCGAACAGCAGCTCCAGGCCCAGCACGTGAGCATCTCCGCCGTGCAGAGCGGCGGCAGCCTCTGGCCCTCCCTCCTGGTGGCCTTCCTGCCGCTGCTGCTCCTGGTCTCCCTCTTCTTCTGGGGTTTCCGCCGGGCGGCGGGATCGCTCACCGGCGGCATCAGCACCATCGGACGCTCCCGCGCGAAGATCATCGAAGCGGAACGGCCGACCACGGGCTTCACCGACGTCGCGGGCTACGACGGGGTCAAGCAGGAGATCAGCGAGGTGGTGGACTTCCTGCGCAACCCCGGCCGGTACGCCGCCGCCGGCGCCAAGGGCCCGCGCGGGGTGATCATGGTCGGGCCGCCCGGCACGGGCAAGACGCTCTTCGCACGGGCCGTCGCCGGGGAGGCCGACGTCCCCTTCCTGTCGGTGACCGGCTCGGCGTTCGTCGAGATGTTCGTCGGCGTCGGCGCGTCCCGCGTGCGCGACCTCTTCGACGAGGCCCGCAAGCGCGGACCCTCGATCATCTTCATCGACGAGATCGACGCCGTCGGCGGCCGGCGCGGCGGCGGCAGCCGGCTCGGCGGCAACGACGAGCGCGAGCAGACGCTCAACCAACTCCTCGCGGAGATGGACGGGTTCGACCAGAGCAGCGGCATCGTCGTGCTCGCCGCCACCAACCGGCCCGACGCCCTCGACCCTGCCCTCCTGCGGCCCGGACGCTTCGACCGCCAGGTCACCGTCCCGCTGCCCAACCAGGCCGAGCGGGCTGCCATCCTCGACGTCCACGCCCGCGGCAAGACCCTGGACCCCGGGGTCGACCTGGATGCCGTGGCCCGCGCCACCCCCGGCTTCTCGGGGGCCGACCTCGCCAACCTCGTCAACGAGGCGGCCATCAACGCCGTCCGCGCCGATCGCGCCACCCTCACCCAGGGCGACCTGGACACGGCCCGGGACCGGGTCCTGCTCGGCCGGCGCGAGACCTCCAACGCCCTGCTCCCCGAGGAGCGGCACTCCGTCGCCGTCCACGAGTCCGGGCACGCCCTCGTCGCCGCGCTGTGCGAGCACGCCGACCCGGTCGCCAAGGTCACCATCCTTCCGGCCGGGGTGACGCTCGGCGTCACCGAGCAGCTCCCCGAGGCGGAACGGCACCTCTACAGCGAGGGCTACCTCACCGACCTGCTCGCCGTCCGCCTCGGCGGCCGGGCCGCGGAACTGGTCGTCTTCGGCGAGGGCTCGACCGGGGCGGCCAACGACCTGGCCGGCGCGACACAGATCGCCACCCGCATGGTCCGCGAGTTCGGCCTCTCCCCGGCCCTGGGCCCGGTCGGCTACGCGTCCGCCGGCCTGCAGTACCTCGGCGAACCGGCCGCGGACGACCTGCTGCACCGCCCCCCGTACTCCGAGCAGACCCAGCGGATCGTCGACGAGGAGGTCGCCCGCCTGATCCGCCACGCCGAGGAACGGGCCCTGAGCCTGCTCCGCGACCACCGCACCGCCCTCGACCGGCTCGCCGGTCTCCTCGTCGCCCGCGAGACCATCGACGGCTCCGTGGTCCAGGACGTGCTGCGCCAGGAGACGGGCTCCTGACGGGGGAGCGGGGCCGGGGAAGCGTTCACCGGCCGCCCGGCCCGCGCCCTGCTCCCGGCCACCGTGACCTCCCGCGTCGAGGGCTGCGACGTGACGACCGTCTCACCGGCCGGGGACGCCTGGTCGAACGCGGGTTTTCCGTACATTGCCGACGCCGTCGGCACCCAAGGCGCCTGGCCCGTTACCGCACGTAACGTGTCCGGAAAAACAAAATCCCTTGAACTCTTGACGGGGTACTTATGCGCCTCACACCATTCAGCGCATGAGTCATCGGACCGGAATCGGCGCTGCCGCTTCCGTTTTCTGATGGCTCGCCTCCGGGGGCGAAGTCTCATCGATTCATCGCCCGCCTCCGGCGTCGCCAGCCGGAACCGGACACCGAGCGGTCACACACTTCGCGGCCGATCCCCACGACACCGTCGTACCGCTCGGTCCTGCCCCCCTCACGAAGGCGAAGAGACATATGAGTGACCGCACCCTCACTGCGGCCGACCCCCAGCCCGGCACAGCCGCTCCGGCAGCGACGACCCCCCACGTCGACGCCGGTGACGCGGGCTACAGCAAGGACCTCAAGTCCCGTCACGTCAACATGATCGCCATCGGCGGCGCGATCGGCACCGGCCTCTTCCTCGGCGCCGGTGGCCGCCTCCACACTGCAGGGCCCTCGCTCTTCATCGCCTACGCGGTGTGCGGGCTCTTCGCCTTCTTCGTCGTCCGGGCGCTCGGTGAGCTGGTGCTGCACCGCCCGTCCTCGGGTGCGTTCGTGTCCTACGCCCGTGAGTTCATGGGCGAGAAGGGCGCCTTCACCGCCGGCTGGCTCTACTTCCTCAACTGGGCCACCACCGGCATCGCCGACATCACGGCCGTCGCCACCTATACGCACTACTGGCACCTGTTCAGCAGCATCCCGCAGTGGGTGCTCGCGCTGATAGCCCTCGCGGTCGTGCTCACCGTGAACCTCATCTCGGTGAAGTACTTCGGTGAGATGGAGTTCTGGTTCGCGATCGTCAAGGTCAGCGCGCTGGTGATCTTCATGGTCATCGGAATCTTCCTGCTGATGACCCAGCACGACGTCGGCGGCAACGCCCCGGGCCTGTCGAACATCCTCGACCACGGCGGCATCTTCCCGGCCGGCGTGATGCCGATGCTCTTCGTCGTCCAGGGCGTCGTCTTCGCCTACGCCTCCGTCGAGCTGTGCGGCGTCGCCGCGGGCGAGACCGAGAACCCCGAGAAGATCATGCCCAAGGCGATCAACTCGATCATGTGGCGTGTCGGCATCTTCTACGTCGGCTCGGTCATCCTGCTGGCGCTGCTGCTGCCGTACACGGCCTTCCACGCCGGCGAGAGCCCCTTCGTCACCGTCCTGTCGAAGATCGGCGTCCCGTACGCGGCCGGCGTGATGAACCTCGTCGTCCTCACCGCGGCGCTCTCCAGCCTCAACTCCGGCCTCTACTCCACCGGCCGCATCCTGCGCTCGATGGCCGTGGCCGGCTCGGCGCCGAAGTTCACCGCGAAGATGAACAAGGGCCAGGTGCCCTACGGCGGCATCCTGCTCACCGCCGGGTTCTGCGTCCTGGGCGTCGGCCTCAACTTCGTGGTCCCCGCGGACGCGTTCGAGATCGTGCTGAACTTCGCCGCGATCGGCATCATCGGCACCTGGGGCATGATCATGCTCTGCTCGCTGCTCTTCTGGCGGCGCTCGAAGCAGGGCCTGGTCAAGCGTCCCTCGTACCGCCTGCCCTTCGCGCCGTACACCCAGATCATCACGCTGGTCTTCCTGGCCTCCGTGCTCGGTCTGATGGCGTCCGACAAGGGCGCCGACCGCACCACCGTGCTGTGCCTGCCGCTGATCGCGGCGGCCCTGGTCGTCGGCTGGTTCGTGGCCCGCGGCCGCGTCGCCAAGACCAAGCAGGAGGCCGAGCTGGCCAAGGCCGAGGCCGAGCAGCTCTGAGCCCGACGGCCTGACCGACCGATCGGCCGAGCCGCCTGCCGACGGACACACGTCCGTCGGCAGGCGGCTCGTTTCGTTCGCGCCGGGGAACGGGCCGGGGTAGACATGGGGTATGGCCCGAAACCGGGGCCGCTCCTGGGGGCCTCTGGGCCGTCGGCTCGGTGGCCGGCGTACCGGCCGCCGGCCTGAGCGGCCACAGCGGCGCCCAGGTTCCCGGGCGCCCTCGGGGCGGCGCCTGCGGTCGGTGGCGAGCGTCCGCAGCGTCGCCGGTCAGATGTTCGTGCTCCAGGTCCTCATCGTGCTGCTGCTGGTCGTGGCCGCTGTGACGACCCTGCTGCTGCAGGCCCGCAGCGACCGGCTCGACGCCGCCCGCGCCCGCTCGCTCGCCGCCGCCGAGGCCTTCGCGCACGGCCCCGGCCTGGTGGCCACGATGGAGGGGCCCGACCCCGCCAAGGTGATCCAGCCCCTGGCCAAGGCTGCCTGGCTGGAGGGCGGGGTCGACTTCATCGTGGTGATGAACCGGGACGGCATCCGCTACTCCCACCCGGACCCGAAGCTCATCGGCAAGCGTTTCGTCGGCAACATCGGCCCGTCCCTCGAAGGGAAGATCCATTTCGAGGAGGTCAACGGCCCCCTCGGCAAGGAACTGCAGGTCATCGTCCCCGTGACGGACTCCCACGGCGCCATCGTCGGCCTGTGCTCCTCGGGCATCAAGATCAGCCGGGTGAGCAGCGCCGTCTACCAGCAGCTCCCGCTTCTCATCGGCGCCGGCGCCGCCGCGCTCGCCCTGGCCACGGTCGGCACCGCGCTGGTGAGCAGACGGCTGCGGCGGCAGACCCACGGCCTCGGCACGGCCGAGATGACCCGAATGTACGAACACCACGACGCGGTGCTGCACGCCGTGCGCGAGGGCGTCGTCATCGTCGGCGGCGACGGGTACGTGCTGCTGGCCAACGACGAGGCGCGCCGCCTGCTCGACCTGCCCCCGGACGTGGAGGGGCGGCACGTCTCCGGGCTCGGCCTCGACCCCCGGATGGCGGAACTGCTGGTCTCCCGGCGCGTGGCCACCGACGAGGTGGTCCCGGTGGGCAAACGGCTGCTGGCCGTGAACAACCGGCCCACCGACCGCCGCGGCGGCCCGCCCGGCAGCGTGGCCACCCTGCGGGACACCACCGAGCTGCGCGCCCTCGCCGGCAAGGCCGAGGTGGCCCGCAGCCGGCTGCGGCTGCTGTACGACGCCAGCATCGCGATCGGCACGACCCTGGACGTCCCGCGCACCGCCGAGGAACTCGCCGAGGTGGCCACCCCCCGGTTCGCCGACTACGTCTCCGTCGACCTCGCCGAGCCCGTCCTGCGCGGCGAGGAGCCCCGCACGACCACCGGCGAGGCCCCCGAGCTGCGCCGCGTGGCGCTCGGCGGCACCCCGGAGGACCACCCGCTGTACCGGGCGGGCGAGCTGCACCGGTTCGCCGCGCCCACCCCGCAGGCCCAGGGCTTCGTCAGCGGGCAGCCCGTGCTCGTCCCCTCCCTGGCGGACTCCGACGGCTGGCGCACCCAGGACCCCGCCCGCACGCAGGAAATACTGGATTACGGCTTCCACTCGCTCATCACCGTCCCGCTGAAGGCGCGCGGCGTGCTGCTGGGAGTCGTCAACTTCTGGCGGACCCAGCGCAGCGACGCCTTCGAGGAAGAGGACATGTCGCTGGCCGAGGAGCTGGCGGCCCGCGCCGCGGTGTGCATCGACAACGCGCGCCGCTTCACCCGCGAGCACGCCATGGCCGTGACCCTGCAGCACAGCCTGCTGCCGCGCGGCCTGCCCGAGCAGACCGCCCTCGACGCCGACTACCGCTACCTGCCCGCCCAGGCCGGGGTGGGCGGTGACTGGTTCGACGTCATCCCGCTGCCGGGCGCGCGGGTCGCGCTCGTCGTCGGCGACGTGGTCGGCCACGGCCTGCACGCCGCCGCCACGATGGGCCGGCTGCGCACGGCCGTGCAGAACTTCTCTTCCCTCGACCTGCCGCCCGACGAACTCCTCGGCCACCTCGACGAGTTGGTGGGCCGCATCGACCAGGAGGCCGCCGACGTGCCGGACGAACCCGCCATCGCCGGCGCCACCTGCCTGTACGCCGTCTACGACCCGACCACCGGCATCTGCTCGATGGCCAGGGCCGGCCATCCGCTGCCGGCCGTCGTCCGGCCCGACGGCACCGTGGAGTTCCCCGAACTCCCCGGCGGGCCGCCGCTCGGCCTGGGCGGACTGCCCTTCGAGACCATGGAACTGCAACTGCCGGAGGGCAGCAGCCTGGTGCTCTACACCGACGGCCTGGTCGAGGACCGCGACCGGGACATCGACACCGGACTGGCCGTCCTCGGCACCACCCTCGCCCACCCCGGCCGGACCCCGCAGGAGATCTGCGACGCGCTGCTCGACGCCCTGCTGCCCGAGCGGCAGAGCGACGACATCGCCCTCCTCGTCGCCCGCACCCGCATCCTGGAGGCCGACCGCAAGGCCGAGTGGGAGCTTCCCGCCGACCCCGCCGTGGTGGCCCAGGCCCGCGCCGACGTCACCCGGCAGCTCGCCGACTGGGGCCTGGAGGAGGCGGTGTTCACCACCGAGCTGATCCTCAGCGAGCTCATCACCAACGCCATCCGGCACGCCTCCGGGCCGATCCGGGTGCGGCTGATGCGCGACCGCTGCCTGATCTGCGAGGTCTCCGACACCAGCAGCACCTCGCCGCACCTGCGCTACGCGGCCGCGGAGGACGAGGGCGGCCGCGGCCTGTTCCTCGTCGCCCAGCTCGCCGACCGCTGGGGCACCCGCTACATCCCGGACGGCAAGATCATCTGGGCCGAGCTGCCCCTCGCCTGACCCGCTGGATACGGTGGTCCCCGAGCACAGGGGACGCCCGCACGGGGCGCCGGATCGAGGAGGCACCGTTGGGTGACGCGGGGCGGGAGCAGGTGCGTTTACCGCAGCTGAGGCTGGACGAACTGCTGGGGGAGCTGCAGGCCCGGCTGGACTCGGCCCGGGGCACCCGGGACCGGGTGCACAGCCTGCTGGAGGCCGTGCTCTCGGTGGGGCGCGAGCTGGACCTGGAGCACGTGCTGCGGCGCATCATCGAGGCGGCCGTGGTGCTCGTCGACGCCCAGTACGGCGCCCTGGGGGTGATCGGTCCCGACGGGCGGCGGCTGACGCAGTTCCTCACCGTCGGGCTGACGGACGAGCAGATCAGGGACATCGGGCCGTTCCCGTGCGGCCACGGCATCCTCGGCGAGATCATCAGCAACCCCGAGCCGCTGCGCCTGACGAAGCTCTCCGAGCACCCGGCCTCGTACGGCTTCCCGCCCAACCACCCGCCGATGCACAGCTTCGTGGGCGTCCCGATCCGCGTCCGCGAACAGGTCTTCGGCAACCTGTACCTGACGGAGAAGCGCGGGGGCGCGGAGTTCGAGGACGAGGACGAGGCGGTGCTGGCCACCCTCGCCGTGGCCGCGGGCGTCGCGATCGACAACGCCCGGCTGTACGAGGAGTCCACGCGGCGCGAGCGCTGGCTGCGGGCGAGCGGTCAGGTGACCACGAGCCTGATGTCGGGCAGCCCGCGCGCGGCCGTCACGGCACTGATCGCCGAGCTGGCCCAGGAGATCACCGGGGCCGAACTGGCCACGTTCTCCGTGCCGTCGGCCGCGGGCGACTCCGTCACCGTCGAGGTCGCCCTCGGCGCGCAGGCGGAGGAACTGCTGGGGCTGGTGCTGCCGGCGGAGGGCACGCTGGCGGGCGTCGCGCTGCAAGCGGGCGAGTCCGCGTGCAGCCGTGACATCGCCGAGGACCCGCGCGTGACCGCGGCACCCCGGCGGTTCACCGGGATGGGCCCGGCCGTGGCGGTGCCGGTGATGTCCGGCAGCACGGTGCGCGGGCTGCTGTTCCTGGCGCGCGACCACGGGCGGCCGGAGTTCTCCCGCGCCGAGACCGAGCCGCTGCTGGCCTTCGCCGGCCAGGCGGCGCTGGCCATGGAACTGGCCGACCGGCGGGCGGACGCCGAGCAGCTGGCCCTTCTGGAGGACCGCGACCGCATCGCCCGCGACCTGCACGACCTGGCGATCCAGCGGCTGTTCGCGACAGGGATGACGCTGCAGAGCGCCGACCGGTTCATCGAGCACCCCGAGGCGTCGGAGCGGGTGCAGCGCGCGGTCGACGACCTGGACGAGACCATAAAGATCATCCGGTCGACCATCTTCGGCCTGCGGTCCCGGGAGACCGCGCCGCAGCACGGGCTGCGCACCCGCGTGGTACGGGCGGTGGGGGAGGCGGCGCCGCTGCTCGGCTGTGCGCCGAGCCTGCGGATGGAGGGCCTGCTGGACACCGGGGTGCCGCGCGCGGTCGTGGACGACGTGGTCGCGGCCCTGGGCGAGGCCCTGGCCAACGTCGCACGGCACGCGCACGCCGACTCGGTGGACGTGGCCGTGGTCAACGACGGCGCCCACCTGGTGCTGACGGTCACCGACGACGGCGTGGGCATCCGCCCGGACGGCCGCCGCAGCGGCCTGCGCAACCTGGCCGAACGGGCGGAACGGCACGGGGGCGGGCTGGAGTTGGGGGCGCCGCCGAGCGGCGGTACGGTTCTGACCTGGCGGATCCCCCTGGCCCCGTAAGGGGCGCGGGGAACTGCGCGACAAGCCACAGCCAACCCGCGGTTAACGCAACGCCTCACTGGCGATGACGGCCGCCTGAATCCTCCGCTCAACGCCGAGCTTGGCCAGCAGCCGCGAGATGTGGTTCTTCACGGTCTTCTCCGACAGGAACAGCTGCTGTCCGATCTGACGGTTTGTCAATCCTTGGCCGATCAGGCCAAGGATGTCCCGCTCCCGGGGCGACAGCCCGGCCAGCCGCTCGTCCTCCGGCGAGGAGCCCGGCTCCTCGCCGCGCAGGCTGCTCATCAGGCGCGCGGTCGTGGCCGGGTCGAGCATGGACTGCCCGGACGCGACGGTGCGGATGGCCGCGACCAGGTCGGCGCCCTTGATCTGCTTGAGGACGTAGCCGGCCGCCCCGGCCATGACGGCGTCCATCAGCGCGTCGTCGTCGTCGAACGACGTGAGCATCAGACACGCGAGCTCCGGCATCCGCGACCGCAGCTCCCGGCAGACGGAGATGCCGTCCCCGTCGGGCAGCCGGACGTCCAGCACGGCGACATCGGGGCGCAGCGCCGGGCCGCGGGTGAGGGCCTGCTCGATGGTGCCCGCGTCGCCGACCACCGAGATGTCGGCCTCGCCGTCCAGGAGGTCCTGGATTCCTCGCCGGACGACCTCGTGGTCGTCCAGCAGGAACACCCGGATGGGCCGCTCCTGGGAGAACGTCCTTGACTGTTCCACTACCGGCTCCCTGCTCGACGTCGGCGCCCGCACCGGGACGCTCTTCCGATCATGCTCCCCCGAGCCTGCAGGATGCCATGGGCCGAACGGCCCATAACCGGCTGACCTGCACCGTCGTCCTGCCCGTCGCATCCGGCCCGGAGCAGTGCGATGGTGCAGACAGAGGGAACTTTCCAGGAGAGGGAACTTCCCACGAGGCGAGGCGGTGGGGACGATGACGCATCCCCTGGTCGTGGGCGTGGACGGATCCGACGGCAGTCTCCCGGCGCTGGACTGGGCCGTCGACGAGGCCGCCCGCCGGGAGGTCCCCCTGCGCGTGATCTACGCGTCGCTGTGGGAGCGCTACGAGGGCTCGGCGCCCGCCTTCGGCCCCGACCGCCCCGAGGACGCCGGATTGGCGGACCAGGTGGTCGCGGCCGCCCGGCACCGTGCCGAGCTGCGCGCCCCGGACGTCGCGGTGGACGCCGTGGTCGTCCCGGACGACGCGGTGAGCGCCCTGCTGGAGGAGGCGCACCAGGCCGCAGCCCTGGTCACCGGGGCCTCGGGCCGGGGAGCCCTGGCCGGGCTGCTGCTGGGCTCGGTGGGCCTCTCGCTGGCGGGCCGCGCCCACTGTCCGGTGATCGTGGTGCGCGGCGGCCAGCGCACCGTCCGCGGCGAGTGCGGACGGGTCCTGGTCGGCGTCGGGGACGCCGAGGAGTGCGCGGCCGCCGTGCGTTTCGCGCTGTACGAGGCCGGGCTGCGGCACTGCGAGCTGGAGGCGGCCCGGGCCTGGCGCTGTTCCCGGCACCTGTCCGGTGACGACTCGACGCACCGCAACGAGGAACGGGCCCTGGCCGCTCTGGACGAGGCCCTGGACGGACCGGCCCGCGAGCATCCGGCCATCCAGGTGCGGCGCACGACGGCCGAGGGGCCCGCGCACAAGGTGCTGGTCGAGGCCTCGGCCACGGCGGACCTGCTGGTCGTCGGCGCCGTGCGGCACCGCAGCCGGGTGGGCTTCCAGCTGGGCCGGGTCAGCCACGCGGTGCTGCACCACGCGGCGTGCCCGGTCGCGGTCGTCCCGCACGAGTGAACACGGGTGAAGCGGGGACAGGCGGGTCAGGACGTCGACTCGGCCTGTTCGTAGGCGGCCTTGGCCTCGTCCCCGAAGTACGGCCCGAACATCGTGTTCGGCAGGAACGTGTAGCCGAAGCTGTTCACCGAGGCCTGCAGGCCCGTGCCGGAGGACTCGTCGAAGGACGTGAACCAGGGGCCGCCGCTCGAGCCGCCCGTCATGTTGCAGCCGAGCCCGTGGTCCTTGGTGAGGAGGAAGTCCTGGGACGAATCCCCGCTGCAGTGGATGAGTCTGGTGCCGTCGTAGGGTGCCGCGGCGGGGAAGCCGAAGGAGTACATGGGCTGGTTGTAGCCGCCGTTGAACTCCAGGCCCTGTGCCCCGACGACGTCGGTGAGCTTCTTGCCGTCCAGCGGGGCGACGACGGCGAGGCCGACGTCGTAGTTCATCTCCTCGCTGGCCGACCACTGCGGTGTGGACAGCGTCTTGGTGGCCGTCCAGGTGCCGTAGGGCGCCTGGCCGTCGTGGTAGCCGGGGACGAAGGTCCAGTTGGTGTGCCAGCTGCCCTGGTACTTGACGCAGTGCCCGGCCGTGATCACGGTGCTGGCGTTCTTGCTGGTGATGGCGTCGCCCGAGCAGGATGCGTTGCGGCCCTGGAAGGTGAAGAACACCCGGCCCGAGGTCTTGACCACGGCGCCGCCGCCCGTCCAGGGTCCCCCGGACTGCGGGAAGGACGTCACCCGCGCCGAGGGCCGGGTGGGCGCGACGGCCGTGCGCGCGCCGCGGTGCTGCGGGGCCTTCAGAGCGTCCGGGCCGGCCGTGATCAGGTCGAGCGGGGTGGCCGTGCGCATCCGTTCGGGGGTCCAGTAGGCGGCGGTCCGCTGCTGTGCGGCGGACGTGCTCGCCCCGGTGTGGACGGCGGCGGAGGAGGGGGTCGCGGCGGCGCCGGCCGTGGTGGCCTGGACGCCTGCGCTGACCAGGGCGCCGGCGGCGAGCAGGGCGCCGGCGGTGGCGCGGCGGGAGTGTCTCACGCGAACTCCTTCTGCTGTGGGGGTCCGTGCCGTTTCGCAGCGTGCCACGCTCCGCTGGAGATTGACAGGGTCGCGTCAACATTTCCCTTTCGGGGCGCCCCGAAGGGGCGCGGGGAACTGCGCGATCAGCCACGATGTGCCCGCAGTTGAGGTACTCGGGGCTTCGCCCCGGACCCCTGGGGTGGTGTGTCGGCTGCGGGCCGGTGGGGGCTGGTCGCGCAGTTCCCCGCGCCCCTGACGGGGCACCTGGTCGCGCCCACGCGGCGGAGCCGCACGTGTAAACAGCCCCGCGCCCCTGACGGGGCGCCCCTTACGGGGCCCGCGGCCCTACGCCGCCCTCGCCGTCGGCGCGCTCGGCGCAAGATGCGAGGTGAACCAGTCGCAGGCGAGATCCGCCACGGCGTCCAGCGCACCGGGCTCCTCGAAGAGGTGCGTGGCGCCCGGGACCACCGTCAACTGATGCTCGCAGCGCAGCTGTTGGGCGGCCTGCCGGTTGAGGTCCAGCACGGTCTCGTCCCGGCCGCCCACGATGAGCAGCGTCGGCGCGCGCACCCGGCCCAGCTGTGCCCCGGCGAGGTCGGGGCGGCCGCCGCGGGAGACCACGGCGGCGATGTCCGCGCCGCCGTCCGCGGCCGCCCACAGGGCCGCCGCAGCGCCCGTGCTCGCGCCGAAGTAGCACAGCGGCAGGGACTCCCGCCGCAGCCACTCCGACACCTGAGCGAGCCTGCGCGCGAGGGGCTCGATGGCGAACACATTGGCCCGGTCCGCCTCCTCCTGCGGCGTGAGGAGGTCGAACAGCAGCGTGCCCAGCCCCGCCGCATTGAGGGCCTGCGCCACCGCACGGTTGCGCGGGCTCATCCGGCTGCTGCCGCTGCCGTGGGCGAAGACGACGATGCCGGGCGCCCCTGCGGGCAGTGCCAGATCGCCGGCGAGCGTGACGGCGCCGCCCTCGACCGGCACCTCGACGGGCACACTGCGGTCCGGCTCGTCGCCGGTCCCGGAGCGCGCCGTGGCGCGGTTGCGCCGCAGCAGCTCGACGACCTCCTCGTCCTCGGTCTGGGAGAAGTCGCGGTACCACTCGCCGACGGCCGAGAACAGGGCCGGCGTGAACGGGCAGATCAGCTCGTCCACCTCCGTGGTGAGCACGGCCACCGCGTCCGGCGGGGCCACCGGCACCGCCAGCACGACCCGCGCGGCACCCTCGGCCCTGGCCACGCGGCAGGCCGCCGACGCCGTCGACCCCGTCGCGATCCCGTCGTCCACGACGACCGCCGTACGGCCCTTCAACGGGATCCGCGGCCGTCCGCCGCGGAAGCGCTTCGCCTGCTCCGCGAGCGCCGCCTCCTCGCTGCGCTCGACCTCGGCGAGGTCGTCCTCGTCCACCCGGCTCATCCGGATGATGTCCTCGCGGACGACCTTGACCCCGCCCTCGCCGATGGCGCCGAAGCCCAGCTCCCGGTGGAAGGGCACACCGAGCTTGCGGACGAGGATCACGTCCAGCGGGGCGCCGAGCGCGGCCGCGACCTCGAAGGCCACGGGCACACCGCCGCGGGGCAGGCCCAGCACCACCGGGTGTTCGCTGCGCAGATGCCGCAGCCGCTCGGCGAGCTGCCGGCCGGCATCCACTCGGTCCGTGAATCGCATGCTGCACCTCCGGTTCCGGGGGTCCGGTTCCGGGAGGGGAGGGCGGAGGACACTCCTGCTACCAGCATGCGCAGATTCCCGGGGATCGTCCACGGGCGGTCTCAGAGCCTTGCCGGCGAATCTTGCAGCGCCCCGTCAGGGGCGCGGGGAACTGCGCGACAAGCCCCCACCGGCTCGCAGTCGACGCACCACCCCTGGGGTCCGGGGCGAAGCCCCGAGCACCTCGACCACGGGGCGCGCCGTGGTGCTGTATGACGAGATCCGCCGGACACGCCCTAACCCCCGCCGCCCTCCAGGGCCGCCCGCACCCGCGCCGCCACCTGCGCCGCCTCCTCGTCCGAGGCGTAGCGCGTGCGCGGCCAGAAGAAGCCCCGCAAGCCGTCCTTGCGGTTGCGCGGCACCACGTGCACATGGAAATGCGGCACGGACTGGCTGATGCGGTTGTTGGCGGCGACGAACGACCCCGCCGCGCCCATGCCCCGCTCCACGGCCCCGGCGACCCGCTGCACCCGCGTGAAGAACGGGCCCACCTCCGGTACCGGCAGGTCGGTGAGCGTCTCGGCGTGCCGCCGCGGCACGACCAGCACATGCCCGGGGAACAGCGGCCGGGCGTCCAGGAAGGCCACGGCCGTCTCGTCCGCCAGGACCAGGTGGGCGGCCTGCCCGCCCGCCGCGATGGCACAGAAGATGCACTTCACGGCATCAGCGTGACGGATCCCGCCCCCCGGGGCAGGGATCATCCATGCCCCTGCTCGTCGGAACCTCGGGATGGCAGTACACGGACTGGCGCGGTGACCTCTACCCCGACGGCTGCCCGCAGCGGCTGTGGCTGGAGGAGTACACCCGGCACTTCGCGACCGTCGAGAACAACAACGCCTTCTACCGGCTGCCCTCGCCCGAGACCTTCGCCGCCTGGCGCGACCGCACCCCGCAGGGGTTCGTCATGGCCGTCAAGGCCAGCCGCTACCTCACCCACATCAAGCGGCTGCACGACCCGGAGGAACCCGTACAGCGCCTGATGCGGCACGCCGGGGGCCTGGGGGACCGGCTCGGGCCCGTCCTCCTCCAGCTCCCGCCCACGCTCAAGGCCGACGCCGGGCTGCTGGACGCCGCACTGGCCTGCTTCCCCGTCGGCACCCGCGTCGCCGTGGAACCCCGGCACGACTCCTGGTGGACCGACGCGATCCGCTCCCTCCTGGAGCAGCACCGCGCCGCCCTGTGCTGGGCCGACCACGACTCCCGCCCGGTGACCCCGCTGTGGCGCACGGCCGACTGGGGCTACGTGCGCTTCCACTGCGGCCGCGCCCACCCCTGGCCGCGCTACGGGCGCCAGGCGCTGGCCACTTGGGCCCGCCGCATCGCCGACGCCTGGCCCGACCGGGCCGACGTGTACGCCTACTTCAACAACGACCCCGGCGCCGCCGCCGTCCACGACGCCGCCGCCTTCGCCCGCGCCGCGGCCGGGCTGGGACGCACGGTCAGCCGTACACCGGAGGGGAGTTGATGGCCTCCACACCATGGCCGCGGTACGTGCGGTTCGCCCCCGGCGCGCTGATCGCGGCCGGGCTGACCTGGGACGCGTTCTCGCCCGCGAACTACTGGGGCGACCCGATGATGGCCGCGGCCTGCGTGGTCGCGGGCTCCCTGCTGCCGCTGCGGCACACGGCCGTGGTCGGCGCGGTGATCGTGGCGGGCGCGCTGGTGCTGACGGCAAAGCACGGCTACCTGGGCCACACCCCGGGCTGGCTCGAACTCGCCAACACGCTCTTCGCCGCCCTGATCGGCATCGGCGTGAACCGTGTGATCGCCCGCCACGGGCGCCGCCTGGACGTGGTGCGCTCGGTGGCGGAGGCCGCCCAGCGGGCGGTCCTCCCCGTCCCGCCGTCCCGGATCGGCCCGCTGGCCGTCGCCGCCTGCTACCACGCCGCCCAGACCGAGGCGCAGATCGG
Source organism: Streptoverticillium reticulum (assembly GCF_047456005.1). Taxonomy (NCBI): domain Bacteria; kingdom Bacillati; phylum Actinomycetota; class Actinomycetes; order Kitasatosporales; family Streptomycetaceae; genus Streptomyces; species Streptoverticillium reticulum. Next base: position 7,682,525 of record NZ_CP179755.1, read on the forward strand.
CGGTGACGCGTACGCGGTGCAGCGCTCGCCGTTCGGCACCCGGGTGCTCATCGCGGACGTGCGGGGCAAGGGGATCGGCGCGGTGGGCGCGGTCGCCCTCCTGCTGGGCGCCTTCCGGGAGGCCGCCGCCACGGCCCCCGACCTGGGCGACCTCGCCGACCGCCTCGAACAGGCGATCCTGCGGGAGGTCGAGGACCGCAGCGAGGAGCTGCGCATGGAGGGCTTCATCACGGCCCTGCTGGGCGAGTTCACGCAGGACGGCGACAAGCTCTCCCTCCTCAACTGCGGCCATCCGGCCGCGTACCTCCTCTCCGGTTCCCGGATCCGTCTGCTGCACCCGCACGATCCCGGCCTCCCCCTGGGCATGAGCCCGCTGGGCGTGCCCCGCCCCGGCCCCGACTCCTGGACGTTCGGCACCGGCGACACGCTGCTGCTGGTGACGGACGGGGTGACGGAGGCGAGGGATGCTGCCGGGGCGTTCTACGACCCGGTAGCGCGCCTGGCTCGGCTCGGCCCGTTCGGGGATCCAGGGGAGCTCATCGATGCGCTGGTCGCCGATGTGGAGCGGTGGACCGGGGGCCCGCGGGACGACGACATGGCGATCCTGGCGGTGCGGCGGGAGGGCACGGAGTGACCCTCCGGCACCCGAGTGGCGGCGCTCGGGATGCGGAGTAGCGTGGTGTGTGTCTGGATGCGCGACCCGCATCCTGCGGGGCGCGTGTGGACCCGCACGAGATTTGGATTGGGTCGACATCATGACTCCCACAGACGCCCCAACGCGCAAGCGCAGACAGCGTGTTGCTGCCTTGCTGTTGGCCGCCGGCACCGCCGCTGCGGTCCCCGCCGTGGGCGGGTGGTGCGGTGGCGGTCATGGCCATGGTGAACATGCCCACGGGCACGGACACCGGTCAGGCACGGTCGCGATGGCCCCGGTCATGGCCCCCTCGATGGGCATGGCCACTGCGGCCCCTGCGACCCCCATGACGGCGAACGCCCCTGCGGCGACCGCCAATCACGTGACGATCGCCGGCTTCGCGTACTCGCCGTCGACGCTCACCGTCACCAAGGGCACCACGGTGACCTGGACCAACAACGACTCGGCACCGCACACGGTGACCGGCTCGGGCGGGCTGAACTCGCCGACGCTCAGCCGCGGCGGCACGTACAGCTTCAAGTTCAACTCGGCCGGCACGTTCAACTACATCTGCACGATCCACCCGTACATGCACGGCACGGTGGTCGTGAAGTGAAGTGAAGTGCGAAGTGGAGTGAGGAGTGACAGACAGCCCCTGCGGCACGCGCCGCGGGGGCTGTTGCTGCCCGTCAGGAGGCCGGGTGCAGGGGGCGTCCGCAGTGCAGGTTCCAGCGCCCGGCGCGGCCGCTGAGGGTGGTCAGGGACAGCGGGTGCACGTCGAGCCGCCAGAAGACGGCCGGCGGCAGGCCGAGCGCGTGCACGACGGCCGCCCGGATCACGGCGGGTTCGGCGACGGCGAGGACCCGGCCGCTCTCGCCGCCCCGGCCGTCGAGCCAGGCGCCGATCCGTTCGACGAGCGCCGTCGCCGACTCCCCGCCGTGAGGGGCCGCCGCGGGGTCCGCCAGCCAGGCGGCCAGGTCGTGAGGGGCGGAGGCGGCCACCTCGTCCAGCGTCCGGCCCGTCCACGCCCCGACGTCCAGGTCGCGCAGGTCCGCCGCCGCGTGGGCGTCCAGGCCGAGGGCGGCGGCCGTCTCGCGGCAGCGTACGGCCGGGGCGCACAGGTACCGGTCGGCGCCGGGCAGCGCGGCGGCTGCGGCGCGGGCCTGTTGCAGCCCGGCGGCGTCCAGGGAGGCGCCGTCGTCGAACCGGTGGTCGCGCAGGGCGGGGCCGGCCGCCGGTGACACGAGCATCACGCGCACAGTCATGCTGGTCTTTCCTGCTCTCTCCCGCTCAGGACAGGGGCGTGCGCGAGTATGCCGTACGCCGTAGGCAGACCGGCTCGTACGCGGTACGGTCGCGTGGACATGACGACGGGGGAACGGAAGCCGGTGGGAATCCGGCACGGTCGCGCCACTGTGTAACCGGCCGATGCCCGCCAACGCGCGGTCACGGCAGGGGAGTCAGACCCGCACCTCGTCGTCCGGACCCGAGAAACGGGACGCGTGTTTCCCCAGGAGGTTTCGTCATGGCACAGTCTGCCGCTGCACCGGTGGTCACCCCCATATCCCTGAAGGCCATCGCCCCGTGGGCGGTCTTCTTCGGCATCCTGATGCTGGTCCTGCTGTACTTCGTCGGCGCCGAGCAGGGCGCCACCTCGGTCTTCTCCGGCGTCGGCGTGCACGAGTGGGTGCACGACGGACGCCACCTGCTCGGCTTCCCCTGCCACTGACGACGGCAGGGGGAACGCCTCGTGAATCCCGTATCCGTACGGGCGTTGCTCGTCAGAGGCATGCTCGCCGGGCTCGCCGCCGGGGTGCTCGCGCTGGCGGTGGCGTATCTGGTGGGCGAGCCGCATGTGGACGCGGCCATCGCCTTCGAGCAGGCCCACACCCACGAGCACGCAGAGGAACTGGTCGGCCGGAGCCTGCAGTCGACGGCCGGGCTCGCCACCGGAGTCCTCGTCTACGGCGTGGCACTGGGCGGCATCGCCGCCCTGGCGTTCTGCGTGGCGCTGGGCCGCATCGGCAGGTTCGGCCCGCGGACCACGGCCGCTCTGCTGTCCGCCGGGGCCCTGACGGCCGTCTACATCGTGCCGTTCCTGAAGTACCCGGCCAACCCGCCGTCCGTGGGCGACCCGGACACCATCGGCAAACGGACCACGCTCTACTTCCTGATGATGGCGCTCAGCGTCCTGCTGAGCATCGCCGCCGTCATCCTCGGGAGAAGACTGGCCCCGCGCCTGGGCAACTGGTACGCCACGGTGGTGGCTTCGGCCGCCTTCGTCCTCGCGGTCGGCCTGGCGTACGTGTTCCTGCCGGCCGTCAACGAGGTGCCGGCGGACTTCCCGGCCACCGTGCTGTGGCAGTTCCGCCTGGCGGCCCTCGCCATCCAGTGCACCCTCTGGGCCGGCTTCGGGCTGCTCTTCGGGCACCTCGCGGAACGGCTGCTGCTGCCGCGGGCGACTGCGGAACGGCAGCCGGACGCCGGAGCCCGGACGGCCGCGACGAGTTGACCCGTAACGTCCCATGGCCCTGCCGCGCACCACGGGCGGGGCCATGGGACGTCAGTGCTGCGGGTCGAAGCTCCGGAAGAACGGCGTACGGACACGCAGGCCCGTCCGCTTCAGGCCCGCGACGGTCTCCTCCATGGCCCGGAGATGTGCTCCCAGCGCGTCGGCCTCGTCGCTCCCGGGGCGGGCCTCGAAGACGAGCCGCATGACCGAGTGCCGGTCGTGGGCCATGGGCCCGGTCCAGGGCGGGTTGAAGCTCCAGGGAACGGGCCCCGTACGGCTGTTGGCCGTCATCCAGTCGTCGATCCGCGCGTCCACCCAGCCGTGCAGCTTCCAGAAGACCGGGTTGACGTGGGACGCGTAGAAGTCGGCGAGCCAGTCGTAGCCGGGGCCGTCCCACCGCGGGTCGACGTCGAACGGGTCGCTGTCCGGGCGGTACGCCGGCAGCTGGGCCGACCAGCGCAGGTGCATGCGGTTGTGGATGGTGAACTCGATGCGCGCACCGAGCCGGCCGAGCGTCATCCCGCGCAGGGCCGACGGGTCGGTGTACTCCGCCTGCCACTGGCGTATCCGGTCGAACGAGGCCGCGCTCTTGGCGTCGTCGATGGCCCGGGTGGTGTCCGGATCGTCCGGGACGACGAACGGCGGCGGGACGGGGAACGCCGTGTCCCCGGGGGCGGGGATGCTCGGCCACCCTTCCACCCGGGGGTACTGGGGATCCGCCAGCCGGGCGAGGATGGCGTCGACGTCGGCGATCATCTGCCGGTGCATATAGAGGAAGTCCTCGCCCGACCCGTTGTCGAGCTCGGGCCGGGGATCGGCGCCGCCGGTCAGGGCAGGGCGGGGCGGATCCCAGCCGTGGGCGCGGAACTCCTGTTGCTGTGCGGGGGTCATGCCGGCCCATTCGTTCCGCGAGAGGTGCCACAGCATGTGGTGCATGCGCATCGCACGGTCGGCCATGGCGTCGATCACGGGGCGGGGCAAGGCGTTCATCTCGCCCTCCTGGGCGGCTCGGCTCGGCAGCAGCGTGGGGACGTGACCGGGTCCCACTGTTGCAGCCGTCGTGCGGCAGGCGGGCTCCTCGCCCTCCTCCCAGAGTCACCCAGGTCCCGCACCGGTGCATCCGGGGGCGTGGCCCGCCCATGCTCGCTCTCCCCGCTACGCCCCCGGACCGCCGCCCATCATCCGCAGCATCTCCCTGCCGCCCGTCCGGAAGAACCGCACCACCAGCACCAACGCGAGCCCCAGAAAAGCCACGTTGAGCCACGACGTGTAATTCCAGGAGATCCCCTCCATCGGGACCTTCGCGGTGCCGTGCCCGGGCACGATGCCGAGGAGGCCGAACACCCACTCCACCGCGTACCCCGCGACCGCCATCGCCACGAAGAACGTCACCAGCAGGAACGCCGCCATTCTGCCGCCGTAGTACTTCCGGTAGATGTTCAGGATCGGCAGGATCAGCAGGTCCGCGAAGATGAAGGACACCACGCCCCCGAAGCTGATGCCGCCCTTCCACAGCACCACCGCCAGCGGCACATTGCCGATCGAGCAGACGAACGACGCCATCGCCACCACCGGGCCGATGAGCGGGCCCCACAGTTTTGCCGCCAGCGGGTGGCCCTCGAAGAAGAAGGCGCGCCAGAAGGAGTCCGGGACCCAGGCCGCGATGGCGCCCGCGACGAGCAGTCCGATGACCAGGTCCCGCAGAATGGCCGCCCACTCCATCACGAAGACGTGCGCGGTGGAGGTGAAGCCCTCCGGCGACAACAGCCGCTGCAGAAAGGTGCCTTCACGCTGCACGGACATGTCCATCGCCGCGTGCCCCTCCATCGAGCCCGCCAGGCCCCGCCCCGCCTGTTCCCGCGCCCGGCGCAGCAGGTCCTCCCGCAGGAATGCGCGGAAGAGCAGCGCCAGCACCGCGATCATCACGGGACCGCCGGTGAATTCGGCCGCCGTGAACTGCCAGCCCATCAACAGGGCCAGAATGATGCCGAGTTCGACGACCAGGTTCGTCGAGGCGATCTCGAACGCCATGGCCGCGGTGAAATGCGCACCCTTGCGGAACAGCGAACGCGCCAGCGCCACCGCCGCGTAGGAGCAGGACGACGAGGCGGCACCCAGGCCCGCGGCCAGGGCGAGGGTGCGGGGGCGGTCGTCGCCCAGCGCGGAGACGACGGTGGAGCGGCGCACCACCGCCTGGACGACGGCGGACAGAGCGAAGCCCAGGATCAGCGCCCAGGCGATCTCCCACGTCATGGAGCCGGTGATCGAGAGGGCGTGCAGGACGGCGTGTGTCATTCCCGGAGCCTTTCCCCGTGCGGGGCGGCACGCACGCCGCCCCGCGATGCGGAAGGGCTCAGCCTTCCGCGGCGGCCTCCTCCTCGGCGGGCGCCTCGGCCGCCGCACCCTCCTCGCCCTCCTCGGCTTCCTCCTCCTCGGGCTCCGCCTCGACCTGGGCGAGGACGACCTGCAGGACCGCGGCGTCCTCCTCCACCGCCAGCGTCACCCCGCGCGGCAGCTTGATGTCCCCGGCACGCACCGTGTGGCCGGCCTCCAGGCCCTCGATGGAGACGGTGAAGCCCTCGGGAATGTGCGTGGCCTCCGCCTCCACGGGGAGGGCGTTGAGGATGTGCTCCAGGACATTGCCGCCGGGCGCCAGATCGCCCTCGGTGTGGACGGGAACCTCGACGGCGACCTTCTCGCCCTTCTTCACGGCGAGGAGGTCGACGTGGACGAGAAAACCCTTGAGCGGGTCGCGTTGCACTTCCTTCGGAATGACCAGTTCTTTCTTTCCCTCGATGTCGAGGTTGATGAGGACGTTCGGCGTCTTGAGGGCCATCCACAGCGCATGGCCGTCCAGCGCCACGTGCTTCGGGTCGGCGCCGTGGCCGTAGACGACGGCGGGAACCCTGTTGTCGCGGCGGATGCGGCGGGACGCGCCCTTTCCGAAATCGGTGCGCACGGTGGCGGCCAGCTTTACCTCGGCCATGACGGCACTCCTCGTCAGTCAGAATGTCCAGTGGCCGTTGTCCGGGCCGCCGCGAGTGTATCCACGGCGAGGAGGCCGAAAGGCCCGGCTTTACTCCGTTCGGCCGAAGGGGGATACGGAGAAATTCACAGGGCCGCCGCCATCCTCCGCACCGCCTCCGTGAGGATTTCCGGCGACGTCGCCAGCGTGACGCGGACGTGCCCGGCACCGCCGGTCCCGAAGGGCGTGCCGCCCGCCAGCGCGACGCGCCCCCGCTCCAGGAAGACCGCGGCCGGATCGTCCCCGAGACCGAGGTCCCGGCAGTCCAGCCACGCCAGGTAGGTGCCGTCCGGCTGCCGGTACCGCACCCCCGGCAGATGTTCCGCCAGCAGGCCGGCGAACAGCTTGCGGTTCGCGTCCAGGCCGGTCAGGACGCCGTCGAGCCACGCACCCCCGTGCCGCAGGGCGGCGCTGTGGGCGATGACGCCCCAGTGGCTCGGACCGTGGCTCACCACCAGCGGCAGCCGGGCCAGTTCCGCGGCCGCGGCCGGACCGGCCACGGCGAGCGCGGACTTGAGCCCGGCCAGGTTCCACGCCTTGGAGGCCGACAGCAGGGCGAACGCGCCCTCCGCCCCGGGGACGGACAGGAACGGCACGTGCTCCGCGCCCGGCAGGACGACCGGCGCGTGGATCTCGTCGGCGACGACCCGCACGCCGTACGCGCCCGCCAGCTCCGCCACCGCCGCCAGTTCGTCGCGGGTGTGCACGGTGCCCGTCGGGTTGTGCGGGCTGCACAACAGGAAGGCCGCGCGGCGCCCGCCCGCCGTGGCCTCGCGGAAGGCGGCCTCCAGCGCGTCCGGGTCGATGCGGTGCCCGGTGCCCAGCGGGGCCTCGACGACCCGGCGGTCCATGTGCCCGACGAAGCCGTAGAACGGCGGATAGACCGGGGAGTTCACCACGACGGCGTCCCCCGGCCCGGTGACCAGCCGCAGGACTTCGACGGCGCCCGTCATCACGTCGGCCACGAGCGAGGTGCGGTCCGCCGCCACCCCGTCCCAGCCCCAGCGCTCCCGCGCGAAGCCGTCGTAGGCCTCCGCGTAGGCCGTGCCGGCCGCGTAGCCGGTGTCACCGTGTGCGAGTGCCTCGGTCAGGGCCCGGGTTATGGGCTCCGCGAGGGGGACGTCCATCTCCGCTATCCACAGCGGCAGGACGTCCGGGCCGTGGACGCGCCACTTGGCGCTGGTGCGCAGGCGCAGGTCGGTGAGGGAGAGCTGCTGCAGGGGTCCGGTCGTGTCGTTCGGCAGTGAGGACATGGAGAGCATTGTGCTGCCCAGGCCTCACCGTGTGACCGCGTCTTTCAGGTGCGCCATCGCGCGCTCGCACAGCTTCGCCGAGCCGTCCGGGTCGGTCGAGGTGACGCTCAGGAAGAGCCGGCCGCCCACGCCGGCGGCCAGGACGATCGGCGCCCCCGACAGGCTCGTGTGCGCGGCCCCGTAGAGCGCCGACAGGCGCAGCGGCCCGTAGTCGAGCGGGATCGGCACCCGGGCGCTGCCGAGGAACACGTCGAAGCGGGCGCCCTGGGCCTCGCTGCGGCGCAGGACGGACCCGATGGCCCGGCGGGGGAGCGGGGCGAGGAGGCCGAAGGTGCGGACGAGGGAGGCGAGTTCGTCGGCGTGCACCCGGTGCCGGACGGCGGCGCGGATGTCCCGGGCCAGGGACCAGAAGTCGCGGTGCGTCGTGCCGTCCACCGACAGCAGGAAGTTCGCCGCGTACAGGCCCACGGCCTCGCCGGGCGGGGGGACGAGGACGCGGCGCAGGTCCGCGCCCACGGCGATGCGGGCGGGGTGCGGCAGGGCGCGGGCGAAGGCCAGGCAGAGGGCGGACTGCAGCGTGGCCCGTTCGGTGCGGCAGCGGGACCGCAGGGCGGTGACCTCGGACGCGCACAGCGTCCACGTCGCGCACGAGAGCGGGCCGGCCGGCTGCGGCGGCCGCGCGCCGTCGCCGCCGAGCGTGCGGGCGAACGGCACCAGGTCGGCGAGCCGGGCGCGGCCGACGGGCAGGAGGCCGTCGGCGGGCGGCGGGAGCGCCGCGGCGGGGGCGGGGTCCGGGGCGGGCCCGGCGAGCCGGTGCAGGACGTCCCGGACGACGACGCAGGCGGACAGGGCGTCGGCGACGAGCTGATGGAAGACGCAGACGAGGTCGAAGGCGTCTCCGTCGTCGACGAGCACGAAGCGGGCGAGCGGCCCGGCGGCGGTGTCGAAGCGCCGCTGCAGCTCCTCCTCGACGACGCGGGCCCAGGTGTCCCTGCCGTCGGCCCCGACCACCCGCAGCGGCGGGCCCGGCACGCCGTCCGTGGTCAGCAGCGCGTGCCGGCGTCCTCGGCAGGCGATCCGGGCCCCGAGCAACGGATGCCGCAGCCGCGCGGCGGCGAGGGCGCCGGACAGGCGGTCCGGGACGGCCCGCCCGTAGACCCGGGCGACGGCGGCGACGTTGGCGGGCAGCACCTCGCCCGCGGCCCATATGACCCGTTCGTACGGGGAGAGACGTCGGCGCATGGACGCAGACTGCCGTGCGGGTCGCACCCCTGCCGCGGAGGTGACGGGTTTTCACTCGCGTGGGGACGTCCCGTGCCGCACGGGTACATCCCCGTACGTCCCCGCACATCCTCGGCCGGTTCGTGTGAATCGGCCGTTCCTCTCCCGCCGCGGTATGGGCAGTACCTAGGGTCGGGGCCATGCAGACGATCACTTTGGGCGCGGTGGAGGTCACCCGCGTCGTGGAATGGCACGCCCCGATGGGCCCCGTGGCCGCCGCGTTCCCCGGGCTGACCCCCGACAAGTGGCGGGAGCACGCGTCCTGGCTGGTGCCGGACTTCTGGGATCCGGAGCAGGACGCGTTCGCCGTCAACGTGCAGACGTGGGTGCTGCGCAGCGGCGGGACGACGGTCCTCGTCGACACGGGGGTCGGCAACGACAAGGAACGGCCGTACATGCCCGCCTGGGCGCACATGAGAACCGGCTATCTGGACCGGCTGGCGGCCGCCGGGGTGCGGCCCGAGGACGTGGACGTCGTGGTGAACACGCACCTGCACCCGGACCACGTGGGCTGGAACACCCGCCTGGTGGACGGCGATTGGGTCCCGGCCTTCCCCAACGCCACCTATCTGATTCCCCGGTCCGACTTCGACCACTGGAATCCTGCCAACGGCCGTCCCAGACGCGGGGTGCTCGGTGACGTCACCGTGGAGCAGATCTGCGGGAGCATGTTCGAGGACAGCATCCTGCCCGTGCACCGGGAGGGGCGCGCCGTGCTGTGGGAGGGCGAGCGCCATCGCATCGACGCTGCACTCACCCTGGAGGCGGCCCCCGGGCACACGCCCGGATCCTGCATCGTCCGGCTGGAGTCGGGCACGGACCGGGCGCTGTTCGTCGGTGACGCGATGCACACGCCGCTGCAGTTCGCCGAGCCGGACTGCGACACCTGCCTGAGCGAGGACCAGGCCGGGGCGGCGCGCACCCGGCGGCGGATCCTGGAAGAGGCCGCGGACACCCGGGCGTTGGTCTTCCCCGGGCACTTCCCGGGGCGCGGCGGTGCCGAAGTGCGCCGCGAGGGCTCGGCGTTCGCGATATCCCGCTGGGCGCCGTTCGACCGGACCTGACGCGGGAGCCCGGTGGTGCACGCCGGGGCGCGGCCGTCGACGGCGCGCATCCGTCCGGGAGTCACTGCCGGTGACGGTCCGGCTCCCGGCTGAAATCATCGGTGCTGCAGGGCTCGACGAGGAGCGCCGGCGCCGGGAGAAAGGGCGTGCCGTGCCACCGGAGATCCGTCTCGACCCACCCCCGCAGCGGTCCGGCGCCGAGGAGTTCCCCGCGGTCGTCGAGCCGCCCCTCACCGACATTCCGGAGCCCGGCCCGCCGCCGGGTCCGGCCGAACCGGTCGCCTGGGAGCGCACCCGCCACCCGTCCAGTGCGGAGCTGCTGGCCCGGACGACGCCCGTGCTGCTGGCGGACGGGCGCGTCCGGGCCGCGCTGGACGGCCGGCGGTACGTCGTCCTGGGCGCGAGCGCGCTGAGCGACGACAAGGACCGGACGGTGCCCGCGATCCTCGTCCTGGTCCACGACTACACGGGCCGCCGCACGCTGGAGATCACGCTGGCCGACGCGGAGCCGCCGGTCGTCGTCGGCGTGACGGAGAGCCGCGCCCAGCCGGGCCTGTCCCCGGCGGAGGCCGAGCGGGCCGTGGAGCTCGCCCGGACGCACCCGGAGGTCGTCCGCCGCCGCACCGCCGACTCCGTGCCGATGGTGCTGCTCACCAGCGACGTCGAGGAGGGGGACGAGCATCACGGGCACCGCCGCGCCTATGTCGGCTTCGGGCCGCCGGGCGAGCGCCTGCCCCGGGTGCGGGTGATCGTCGACCTCGGCGAGGAGCGCGTGCTGGGCGGAGGCGGCGGCGATGAGTGAGTCCGGCCGTATCGCCTGGCCCGCCGGGCAGCCGGTGTGGACGTTCGACTGGCGGCTCGCGGACTCCCCCGACGAGGAGGGGATCGTCGTACTGCGCGCCGCCTACCGCGGCCACCAGGTCTTCGCCAAGGTGAGCCTGCCCTCGCTGCGGGTGCAGTACGACGGGCCGTGCGGCCCGTACAAGGATCCGCTCAACCACGACAACTCCCACCCCACCCGCAGGTGTCCGCGGACGCGGGTGTGCGCGTACGCCTCGGGCAGCGGTGCGCAGAGCGCGCTGAACCTGGAGTCGTACCACACCATCGGTGCGTACCGCCTGACGCACCGGTGGGTCTTCCGGGCCGACGGCGTGGTGCTGCCCCGGCTCTTCAGTGCCGGTCTGCAGTGCCCCTTCGACCATCGTCACCACACCTACTGGCGCTTCGACTTCACGCTCGACGGAGTGCCGCGCGATCTGGGGCTGGAGTACAACACCTACGCGCCCGACGAGGGGTGGGGCGCCGGCTGGCACCCGTTCCGCACCGAGACCAGCCGCGTCAAGAACCCGGCCTCCCGGCGCAGCTGGGCCGTGCTGAACAAGGACAGCGGCCGGGGCTACCACCTGCTGCCGGGCCCGAACGACGGTACGGCCGACGCCTTCTCGACCTCCGACCTGTGGCTGCTGCGCTATCACGGCAGCGAGGACCGGCACGGGAGGCAGGGCAGCGCCGCCGCGGACGGGCTCGGCGCGTACCTGAACGGCGAGGACACCGACGGGCAGAACCTGGTCGTCTGGTACTGCGGCCACCTCGTCCACCACGTCAGCGACGCCGGCCGGGACCGGCACGCGGTCGGCCCCGACCTCGTCCCGCTCGGACCCTGGTGACGGCGGGCCCCGCCGGCTCGTCCCTTCGGCCGATGCGGCACTGGCCGGACGGAGGAGGCGGCGGGGCGCGGGCCGGTGGTTGAGTGGGCCGGTCGGGTTGCGGACGACGGCGTGCCGCTCTCTCCCCTCCTCCTGCACCACCGGAACGGAGACGGCGATGCTGCACGTCCTCTACCTCGTCGGGATCGCCGCGTTCGCGGCCAGCGGTGTGCTGGCCGCGCACCGGGCGAGGCTGGACCCCTTCGGCGGCCTGGTCCTGGCCTTCGCCGCCTCGATCTCCGGCGGCACCCTGCGGGACCTGATCCTCGGGCGTCAACCCCTGTACTGGACCCACGACTGGGTGCTGCTCGCGGTCATCACCGGTACGGCGCTGGCGACGATGGTCTTCCTGCATCACCGGGACCTGCCGCACCGCTCGCTGATGACCGTGGACGCGGTGGGGCTGGCCGTCGTCACGGTGATCGGCGCGCGGGCGGCGATCCACGCCGGGGTCACGCCGTTCGCGGTCATCATCCTGGCCGTGATGACCGGAGTGACGGGTGAGGTCGTCCGGGATGTGCTGTGCGGGGAGTTCCCGCCGTTGCTGCTGCGGGAAGAGGTGTACGCGACGGCGGCGCTGGCCGGTGCGGTCACCTATCTGCTGCTGGACCGGCTCGGGGCGGGGGCTACGGCCGCGGCGGCGGTCTCGATGGGGCTGGTCTTCGCGGTGCGCATGGGGGCGCTCCACTTCGACCTGCATCTGCCGAGGCTGCTGGGGGCACGGCGGGGGGCGTGAAGATGCCAACCGGCTGAGAAGGGACCGGACCCCGGCGTACCGTTGACTGCAGGGGCGGTCCGACGGCTGAGAGCGGGTCAGGCGTGAGACTTCGGGGGTGGCTGTGGCGTCGTTGTCGTTCCGGGGCGTGGGTGGCGGTGCTGGCACCACCGCGCCGGTCCCGTAGATCGAGCAGTCCGAAAGCGCCGAGATGCCGCCGTTGCTGGTGCACCTCGGCGCGCACGCGTTTCCCGGCCGGGTGAGCGGCGAACGCCCCCTGTCGTAGGGTGCGTTCGCCGATGCGTCGTACAACCTTTCAGCGCCGTTCATTGTCTTACTGCTCATGACAAGAAAACGGCGTGCGACAGCCGGGCGACGGCTGGGCGTCCTGCTGGGGGCGGCGGCACTGACCGTCCCCCTGACGGTGGCCGTGGGCGGCACCGCACAGGCGGCGGTCGGCCCCAAGTGCCCCACGAACAAAGGGCGGATCGCCTGTGTCGACCTGACCCGGCAGGTCAGCTGGATACAGAACGGCAGGAAGGTCGCCTACGGACCCGTGCACATAAGGTCGGGCCGGGCCGGCTACGTGACGCGCACCGGCCTGAAGAAGGTCTACTGGCGCGACCGGGACCACTGGTCGTCGCTCTACCGCGTCGGCATGCCCTACAGCCAGTTCTTCGACGGAGGGCAGGCCTTCCACGCCATCAGCGGCAGCGTCTGGGCGCCGCCCGGCTCGCACGGCTGCGTCAACATGCGGCCGCAGGACGCGAAGGCGTACTGGAATCTGCTCCGCACCGGGGACGCCGTCTACATCTACGGCCGTAAACCCGGCACTTGACGCGTGCCCTGTGCGTGTCCCCGGCGGCGGTCGCTCGTTGCGTCCGGCATGGGGAGTGGTCGCAGAGGGTGCATGGTTCCGGACAGCTTGCGGCGGCGGGTGGGGCACTCGTCGCCGCTGGTCCGCAAGTGCCCGCAGGGCTGCGGGGCTTGTCGCGATCGGCGTGAATACAGCGCAACGTTAAGGGTTTTACGCGGTCGCTATTGTTTCATTGCCAAAGCTTTGACTAGCCTCCGGGAACACACCCCAGCACCCCCGGGGTGCGCGCCCTCGCACGACGGCACGCACCCCCCGGGCTCCTCAGTTCACCGACATCCCCGCTCCGGTCAACAGCTTGGCGGCGGAAACCGGCGCGACATGTCGGTGAACTCCAGTCTTCGGAGGGTACCGTGAATCACCCCGCCCGACTACGTACCGCCATAGCCGCGGACGGCACGACCCCGCTCATCGGCGTCTTCGACATGCTCTCGGCCTCGGTCTCCGCCCAGCACTACGACGGCATGTTCATCTCCGGCTTCGGCTTCGCCGCGTCCCACTACGGCCTGCCCGACATCGGCTTCATCGCCTGGCCGGACATCGTCGCCTTCGTCCAGCGGCTGCGGCTGGCCTTCCCCGAACAGCACCTGCTCGTCGACATCGACGACGGCTACGTCGACCCCGAGACCGCCTGCCACACCGTGCAGCACCTCGAGGCCATCGGCGCCTCGGGGGTGATCCTGGAGGACCAGAAGCGCCCCCGCCGCTGCGGCCACGTGGACGGCAAGCAGATCCTGCCGCTGGAGGAGTACCTCGAGAAGCTCCACATGGTGCTCGACGCCCGCCGCGACCTCGTCGTCGTCGCCCGCACCGACGCCACGGAGGAGGCCGAGATCCTGCGCCGCGCCAAGGCGCTCGCGGCCACCGACGCCGACGTCGTCCTGGTCGACGGCGTCCGCAGCGTGGACTGGATCCGCAAGGTCCGCGACGTCATCGGCGACAAGCCGCTGCTGTTCAACCAGATCGCGGGCGGCAAGTCGCCCCGCCTGTCGCTGCCCGAACTGACCGAGCTCGGCGTGGACGTGGCCATCTACAGCACGCCGTGCCTGTTCGCCGCGCAGTCCGCGATGGACGCGGCGATGGTCCGGCTCAAGCAGGACGACGGCAGGCTCCCGGAGTTCACCTCCTCCAGCATCGGCGTCGCCGAGTGCCTGGGCCTGCTGGAGAAGAACATCAGCCGGAACCACGGCCGCGAGGCCGCGCTCGCCTGACGGCGGCATGCACCGGTACGCCGGCCTGCCGGGACGCTTGTCGTCCCGGCAGGGTCTTCGCCCCGTCAGGGGTGCGGGGAACTGCGCGAGCAACCACCGACGGCTTGCAGTCGACGAGCCCCCCGGAACTTCGGCTGCGGGCGCGTCGTGGCTGGTCGCGCAGTTCCCCGCACCCCTGACGGGGCGCTGCTGGTCGCGGCCACGCGGCGGAGCCGCATATGTCACCGCCCCGCACCCCTGACGGGGCGCTAGCCCCCGCGGCTGCTCCGCCAGCCGTAGCGGCTGCTGCGCAGCCGGCGCCTGATCCCGTTCACCACCGGGTGCCTGTCGTGCTGTTCGCGGGAGTGCCGGTCCAGCTCCTCCACCAGCCGCTCGGACCGCTTCTCCACGTCCAGCTCGTCCAGGATCCGGTCGATCTCGGCCAGCAGCGCACCGTGCAGCTGCCACTGGCGCGGGTGCTCCCGCATCCGCGCCAGCAGCAGATCGGCGGCCCGGTCGCGACTGCTGCGCCCGGCGGCCAGTTCCCGGGCGAACCGGGCCTCGGCCTCCTCGGCGCTGTCCCGCACCTGTGTGGTGATCAGCACCGCGAAGCTCTCGACGGCCCGGGCGAGATGGCCGAACACCTCCTCCAGGGCGGCGGCCACGTCCTCCGGGAACAGCGGCTCGTCCCTGCGCTCCTTGGCCAGGTCGGTGAGCGTACGGGCCGACACCCGCAGCACCACGGCGGCGATCTCCAGGGCGTCCAGCCCCGTCCGCAGCACCACGCGGAACAACAGCCCTTCCTTGACCCGGGGGTTGAGCCGCAGACTGTCCTCGGCCTGCCGCAACGAGGCGTCCACCTGCACGATGTCGTGGTCCAGCCGGCGGGCCGCGTGCAGCCGGGCCGCGGCCTCCTCGACGGGCATGTGCCCGCTGATCTCCCGCCCGATGTCCAGCAGCAGGTCCCGCATGCGCCGGGCCAGCTCCTCGATGGCCTCGCCCGCCGGCTGCACCCACACCGGCGGCACGAACAGGAAGTCGAACATCAGGCCCACGACCGCGCCGATCAGCGTCTCCAGGACCCGGTCCCACGCCGTCTGCGTCACCTGGGTGACACCCAGCACCAGCATCGCGCTGATGGCCACCTCGGGGACGAACTCGCCCACCCGGACGAACCGTCCGATGACCAGCGAGGCCAGGATGATCAGCCCCAGGCTCCACCAGGTCAGGCCCACCAGCACGCTGAAGCCGATGGCGATCAGCACGCCCGCCACCACCGAGTTGACCCGGCGGATGCTCGTCGTGAGCGTCGAATAGAGCGTCACCTGGACCACGAGCAGCGCCGTGAGCGGCGCGGTCAGCGGCAGCGGCTCCCGGCTCAGCTGCAGCGCCACCACGTACGAGATCACCGCGGCCAGCGTGGAGCGCACCGTCTGCACGACCGCGGGCTCCCTGCCGCGCCGCACCAGGGTCGTCAGGGGGTCGGGAAGCTCGGGCACACCGTGCCTCTTCCCGCTGCGCGGCGCCCCGCAGTCGTCCTCCGCGCCGTGCCACCCGGCTGGTGGTAGCGCCCCGTCAGGGGCGCGGGGCTGTTGACATATGCGGCTCCGCCGCGTGGGCGCGACCGGCCACAGCTGCGCCCGCCGGGAACCTCGGCTGCGGGCGCGTCGTGGTTGCTCGCGCAGTTCCCCGCGCCCCTGACGGGGCGCTACGGCTACGGGGCCCTACGGTGCAAGATCCCGGCGGTGCAGCAAGGCGAACGCCGCCGCGACCCCCGCCGCCCCGACCCCGCACAGCACGCCCAGCGAGCCCCACGGGACGGTCGGGTGGGCCAGGATGTCGCCCGGCGTGTAGTAGTGGAACGGGCTGGCATAGCGCAGCGGAGCCGCCTTCGACCAGGCCAGGGCGACGAAGTTCAGCGCGAAGCCCACGGCGCCCAGGGCGATGGCCGCACCGAGGACGTGCGCCCGGCGCCGTGCCGCCGCCGAGACGGCCAGCGCCGGGCCCAGGAGGCAGAACGTCAGCCCGCAGCCCAGCAGCCCCGCGATGAACACCCCGCGCAGGGGCACGTCGTGGTGCATGTCCGGCGAGAGGGCCACACCCGCGGCGACCGTGAGCGTGGCCACTGCATTGAGCACCAGGGCGACCAGCACCGGGGCCGCCGTGCGCTCGGCCAGCAGCCTGGCCCGGGAGACGGGCCGTACGACCACGAGCTCGATCGTCCCGGACTCCACGTCGGCGGCCACCGCGGCCGCCGACAGCGAGGCGACGGCCGTCACCTGCAGGGCGATCCAGAACGGGTGGGTCAGCCCCGCGCCGAGCAGCCCCGGGTAACTGCCGATCGACACGCTGCCGGTGGAGCCGGAGAACGCCTTGAACGCGCTCGGCGGGGTCCGCCCGCCGTCGCCGCCGAACGCCTGCCCGTGCGGTACGGCGCCGGCGATCACCACGATGAGCAGCTCGAAGACCGCCATGCCGAGCACCAGCGCCGTCAGCATCCGGCGCCTCCGGTGCAACGCCAGCCACAGCAGCGGGAAACGGTCCCTCATGCCTCCTCCACGGGAGTCCGGTAGAGGTCCAGGAAGGCCTCGTCCAGGCCCGCCTCCTCGACGGTCAGATCCGCCACCGGCAGCGCCAGCAGCCCGCGCAGGGCGTCCACCACCTCGTGCGGCGGGACCAGCAGCTCGGCCTGGTTCCCGGTCCACCGCGGCGACCAGCGCTCCGCCCCCGGAAGCGGCCGTTCCCCCTGCCCGTCGGCGAACGCCAGCCGCACCCTGCGGGCCCGTGCCCGGCGCAGCTCCGCCACCGACTGCACCGTGACCAGCCGCCCCTGCCGCACGATCGCCACCCGGCCGCAGGTCCGCTGCACCTCCGGCAGCACATGGCTGGAGAGCAGCACCGTGCGCCCGGCCGCCGCGGCCTCGGCCAGCAGCTCGTAGAACGTCTCCTGGACCAGCGGATCGAGGCCCTCGGTCGGCTCGTCCAGCACCACCAGCTCCGGATCGTGCTGCAGCGCCTGCACCAGGCCGAGCTTCTGCTTCATCCCGCGCGAGTACTCCCCGACCGTGCGCGCCAAGTCCGCGGCCGTGAGCCCCAGCCGCTCGCACAGCTCCGCCCGCCGCGGTGACGGCGCCCCCTGCAGGCTCGCGAGCAGGCCCAGCGTCCGCGCCCCCGTGAGCTCGGGATAGAAGCGCAGCTCGCCCGGCACGTAGCCGAGCCGCGGCGCCACCTCGCGGTGCCCGTCCACCGGGTCGTGGCCGAGCAGCCGCACGCTGCCCGACGTCGGCCGCAGCAGCCCCACCAGACAGCGGATGGTGGTGGTCTTGCCCGCCCCGTTGGGCCCCAGGAAGCCGAAGACCTCGCCCGCCGCGACGGCGATGTCGATGCCCTCGACGCCGGTGGTCCGGCCGTAGCGTTTGGTCAGGGAGCGGATCTCGATGGCGGGTCCGGGGTCGCGCACACGGCACCTCCTCCTCTTCTCACCGTCCTCCCTACCCGCGGTGTCAGTCGGCGATCAGTACACCGACGCCGGTCATGCGGTCGGCCGCCAGATCCGCCAGCGCCTCGTCGGCCCGGCTCATCGGATAGCGCTGCACATGGACGACGGGCCGGTGTCGGGCCGCCTCGGCGAGGTAGGCGCTGCCGTCCGCGCGGGTGTTGGCGGTGACGCTGCGCAGGGTGCGCTCCTGGAAAAGGTGGTCCTGGTAGACCAGCGGCGGAATGTCCGTGAGGTGGATGCCCGCCACCGACAGCGTGCCGCCGCGGTCGAGGGCCGCCAGGGCGACGGGGACGAGGTCACCGACCGGGGCGAACAGGATCGCCGCGTCGAGGGGTTCGGGCGGGGCGTCGTAGGCACCGCGCGCCGACGCCGCGCCCAGGCCGAGGGCCAGGCGCTGCGCCGCCGGGGCGCGGGTGAGGACGTGGACGGTGGCGCCCCGGGCGATGGCCAGCTGGGCCGTCAGATGGGCGGAGGCGCCGAATCCGTAGATGCCGAGCCTGCCGCCGGGCGGCAGCTCGGCGCGCTGCAGCGCGCGGTAGCCGATGATGCCCGCGCACAGCAGGGGCGCCAGTTCCTCGTCGGGCGGTCCCTCGGGCAGGCGGTAGGCGAACCGGGAGTCGACGACGGTGTGTTCCGCATAGCCGCCGTGCAGGTCCCAGCCGGTGTACCGCGAGTGCGGGCAGAGGTTCTCGCGCCCGGAACGGCAGTACGGGCACGTGCCGCAGGTCTCCGCGAGCCAGGCCGCGCCCACCCGGCTGCCCGGGGCGAAGCCCTGCGCCTGCGGCCCGGCGGCCAGCACCCGGCCGACGATCTCGTGCCCGGGCGTGCACCGCGGCAGGTGCGGCGGCAGGTCCCCCTCGGCGAGGTGCAGATCGGTGCGGCACACCCCGCACGCGTGCACGTCGATCAGCAGCCCGGACGGCCCGAGCGGCGGCAGAGGGCGCTGCACGCGGCGCAGCGGGTGCTCGGCGGCGGGGGCGGTGCGGTCGACCACCCAGGCCGTGGTCACGAGGTCACCGGACGGCGTCATCGTCGTCGCCTCCGCTCAACTGCTCGGCCCCCTCGACCACTTGGGCTCCAGCTCGGTCCACTCCGCCTCCCACTGCGCGTACCGCCTGCGGTCCAGCACGGCCGCGACGGCCGCCCGGGCGCCGAGCGAGAGCACGACCAGCGCACTGGCCGTCATGCCGCCCGCCACCCAGCCGGTCAGCACCGCGGACTCCACGGGCATCGGGGGGTCGGTGACGGACCCGCTGCGGTCGACCCAGATGCGTACGGACGCGCCCGTGGGCGTCCCCGTGGCCACCTTGGCGATGCTCGTGTGCTTGCGGCCCGCCGCGTCCGTCCAGGAGACGGGGGCGTCGTCCAGCCGGGCGCCGGTCACCGAGAGGGACTGCGGGGTTCCCTGGGGGTGCGCCGTCAGCCGGCCGGTGACCTGGTGCCGGTCCGCCGCCTGTGCCCGGACGGTGTGCAGCTGGGTGTCGTACACCGCCTTGCCCACCGCGGGCGCCGCCGTGGGCAGGGCGAGCAGGAGGAGCGCGGTCAGGCAGGCGTTGAGCCGGGCCTGCAGCCGGTCGGAGGGGCGCCACAGGGTGTCCTCGCCCCCGCCCGGGCCGTGGCCGGCGGGACCGGACCCGGGTGTGCTGTGCCTGCCTCGCAGGTTCATGGTGGTGCCTCCCTGAGCCCGGCGCAGCGGTCTTCCCTCCATGGTCGGGGCAGACGCGCGCGACGTCACGGGGAACGTCGTCCCCTCTTGTCCGCTGCGGGCCGACACTGGAAGCAGGACGGCGGCCGTGCGCCGTGCAGGGGCCGCCGCGGACCGGACGGAGGCGGACCCATGGAACCGGCACCCATCACCGTGGGACTCGACGGCTCGCCCGAGAGCCTGGCCGCCGCGCACTGGGCGGCCGGCGAGGCCGAGCGGCGCGGGGCGGCCCTGCGCCTGCTGCACGCCTGGATCCTGCTGGTGGCGCAGCCGCGCAACGTCGCCCGTGAGAACGACCAGGACTACTGGGCGAAGCGCCTCGTGCGCGCCGCGCACACCGAGGTCCAGGAGCGCCACCCCGATCTGCACATCGTCGACGAACTGGTGGCGGAGGAGCCCGCGACGGCGTTGCTGAAGGCCGCGGCGGAGTCGACGATGACCGTCCTGGGCTCCCGCGGACTGGACCGCGTCTCGAGCTTCTTCCTGGGCGACGTGGGCCTGCACGTCGCGGGCCGGGCCGAGCGCCCGGTGGTGCTGGTGCGCGCCGGGGCGCGGGACGAAGGGCCGTCGCCCGCACACGGGGGCGGCGTGGTCGTGGGGGCCGGGCTGCATGGCCCGGGCGGCGACGAGGTGCTCGCGTTCGCGTTCGGAGCGGCCGCCGGGCGCGGGGTGCCGTTGAGGGCCGTGCACGGGCTGTCCCTGCCGGTGCAGGCGTACGCGCCGTGGGGCGTCGACCCCGACGTGGCCGAGGAGCTGAGTCACGACTCGCGGGGGCGGCTGTCGGCCGCGCTGCGCTCCTGGCGCGCGACCTACCCCGACCTGCCCGCGACCGGCATCGTCCGGCTGGAGAGCCCGGCCCGCGCGGTCGTCCAGGCCGCGGAGGGCGCCGACCTGGTGGTGGTCGGCCGGCGCAGGCACCGCACCGCGCTGACGCCCCGCCTGGGAGCGGTGGTCCAGGCGTGCGTGCACCACGCGTCCTGCCCGGTCGCCGTGGTCCCGCACGACTGACCGGTCAGAGGTCGTTGCCCGCATAGGACAGGTTGAAGCTCTTGTTGGTCAGGGGGAAGTCGGGGACGATCGTGTCCGCGAGCGCCACCGGCAGGGCGGGCCAGTTGAAGAACGACGGGTCCACCGGCTTCACCCGGGTCAGCGTGCCGTCGGCGGCGACCTCGACGCGGGTGGCGATGGTGCCGCGCCAGCCCTCGACGATCCCCACGCCGGACCCCGCGGGCCGGGCGCCGCCGGGGTAGGGGTCGTGGACGGACAGGCCGGGATGCAGCCCCGCGGCCAGGTGCACGATCACGTCGACGGAGGCGTCGATCTCCTCGGCCCGGACCAGGAACCGGGCCAGCACGTCGCCCGCGGAGTGCACGGGGACGGCGGGCGGTGCGGCCTCCTCGTGGAAGGGGTGGTCGGTGCGGGCGTCGGCGGGCAGGCCGCTGGCCCGGGCGACGCAGCCCAGGCAGCCGAGGTCGCGGGCGGCCTGCGCGGGGAGCCGGGCCGTGCCGGTGAAGCGGTCGCGGACCCCTCCGTGGCCCAGCGCCAGGTCGGCGATCTCCCGGATGTCGTTGCGGATCGCCCGCATCCGCGCGGGCTCCGGCACGGCCCGCAGCCGGGCGCCGCCCGGCAGCACGGCGCCGCGCAGCAGCCGGTGCCCGGTGACCTGCTGGTTGAGGCACAGCAGGGTCTCGCGGACGCGCTGGGCCTGGGAGTTGAGCACGGAGTGGCCGACGTCGTTGCACAGCGCCCCGAGGTCGGCGACGTGGTTGTGCAGGCGTTCGAGCTCCAGCAGCAGCGCGCGGGCCCGCTGCGCGGCGCGCGGCGCCCGGATGCCGGCGGCCTCCTCGACGGCGAGGCAGTACGCGAGGGCGTGCCCGACGGCCGTGTCGCCGCTGATGCGCTCGGCCAGCGCCAGGCCGCCCGCGAGGTCGCGGCCCTGGAAGAGCTTCTCGATGCCCTTGTGCACGAACCACAGCCGGGCCTTGAGCTTGAGGATCGTCTCGCCGACGACGGAGAACCGGAAGTGGCCCGGCTCGATGAGCCCGGCGTGCACGGGGCCGACCGGGATCTCGTAGACGCCGTCGCCCTCGACCTCCAGGAACGGGTACGGCCCTTCGGGCTCGCCGAACTCCGGCGGCGGGCCGGCGTCCGGGCACATCGGGTACCAGCCCTTGGGCCAGTGGAAGTGCCGTACCAGGCGCCGGGGCAGCGGGTGGTCCAGCGGGACGACCCCGTGCAGGTCCCGCATCTCGCGCTCGAAGCGGCCGGCGGGGAAGGACAGCGGTGCCAGGGAGGGCACTTCGGGGTGTTCCGGGTCCAGGCGGACGTGCAGTTCGGTGCGCACGTCCGGCGGTCCCGCCACGAAGAGGTAGACCACCCGCACGGCCCGGCCGCCCGGTGCCGCCTCGTCGTCGTGGTGGGCGGCGACCAGGGCGAGCCGGTGCCCCTCGCGCAGCAGGGCGCCCGCCCGGTGGACGAGCTCGCCGGGGCCGATGTCGGTGATCTCGCGGGGCGCGGAGAGGGATCGCACGGGTCAGGGCCTTCCCGGGAGCGCGGCGGCGGACAGCAGGTCGGTCAGCGGTCCCGCGGCCACCCCGAGGACGGCGCAGGCGGCCAGCCCCACGATGAGCGGCAGCCCGGCGGCCGGACCGAGCCGCACCGGAACGGCCGGGGTGCCGGGGGCGAGCCGGGAGGGCCCCAAGAGCATCGCGGCCGTGCGCACGGCGAGCGCGGCGAAGGCCGTCAGCACCAGGAGCAGGACGACGGCCGCGGCCCAGCCGAAGCGGGCGGCGAACGCGGCCCGGGCCAGGGCGAGTTCGGAGGCGAACAGGCCGGACGGCGGCAGGGCCAGCAGCGCCAGCACGGACAGCCCGAACGCGGTCCCGAGGCCGGGGGCCCGGGCCAGCAGCCCGCGCACCCGCCCGATCCGGGTGGTGCCGCGCAGCTGCAGCACGTGCCCCGAGGCGCAGAAGGCCACGGTCTTGGCCAGCCCGTGCCCGGCGATGTGCAGCAGCGCGGCGGACATCGCGAGCGGGGTGCCGACGGCGGCGCCCAGCGCGATCAGGCTCATGTGCTCCATGCTCGAATACGCCAGCATCCGCTTGTAGTCGCGCTGGGCGAGCAGCAGCGCGACCGCAAGTGCCAGGGTCAGCAGGGCCGTTGCGGCCAGCAGCGTCCGGGTGTAGCCGGGGCCGAGCACCAGGTCGGCGACGGCCTTGCAGCGCAGGACGGCCGTGAACGAGACCGACAGCAGGACCCCGGACATCAGCGCGGACACCGGGGCCGGCGCCTGGCTGTGCGCGTCCGGCAGCCAGGCGTGCAGCGGCACCAGGCCCGCCTTGGCGCCGAACCCCAGGACCACCAGGGCGGTGGCGAGCCGGGTGACCGACGGGTCCAGCCGGTCCGCGTGCGCGACGAGGGCCGGCCAGTCCAGCGCCTGCGCCTCGGGGACCTGCGCGGCCCGCGCCGCGTAGTAGAGCAGCACGATCCCGAGGAACGCCAGGGCGATGCCGGCCGAGCAGATCACCACGTACTTCCACGCGGCCTCGACGGAGGCGCGGGTGCGCCGGTGGCCGACGAGGAACGCCGTGACGATCGTGGTGGCCTCGATGGCCACCCACAGCACCCCGAGGTTGGCGGCCAGCATTGCCGCGCACATCGCGCCCAGGAAGGCGTGCACAAGGACCTGGTAGCGGCGGGCCGTTGCGGCGTCCGCACGGCCTGCCGCGCGCTCGACCGCCAGGTAGGCCGGGGCGGCGGCACCGGCCAGGGCCGCGACCGCGCCGACGACGAGCAGCATCCACACCGACAGGGCGTCGGCGCGCAGCACGCCCCGGAAGGCGGTCGGCGGGGGCCCGCCGGAGAGCACCGCCCGGGCCAGCACGACCCCCGCGGCGAGCACGGCGCAGGGGGAGACCAGGCCCGTCCACGCGGACAGCGCGCGGCGGCGGAAGGCGGCGTGCACGCCCGCGGCGGCCAGGGGGACGGCCACGGGCACGGCGAGCCAGACCTGGGAGGTGAGGGGGGTCATCAGTCGTGCAGCTCCCGCAGGTCGTCGATGTCCGTGGTGCCGAAGGCGGTCCGCATCCGGGTGGTGAGGATCTGCAGGACGAGCACGGCGAGCACCACGTCGAAGGACACCCCCAGTTCGACGATCAGGGGGACGCCCGACGCGGCCAGGAAGGCGGTGGCGGTGATGCCGTTGTCCAGCAGCAGGAAGCCCACCACCTGGGCCAGGGCCCGGCGGCGGGTGGAGAGCACGAAGAAGCCGATCAGCATCACCGCCAGCCCGACCGGCAGCGCCCGGGTCGCGGGCGCGGGCCCGAGCAGCACCAGCGGCCGGGCCACGGCGTAGGCCAGCAGCGTCAGCAGCGCCGCGGTCAGCAGCGAAGCGGCCACGTTGACCAGCGGCTGGGTCTCCCAGGCCTCGCTGACGTTCTCCACGTAGCGGTGCCCGGCCCCCGTCACGGGCGCGGGGACGAGGGAGGCCAGGGCGCGGCGCATCAGGTACGGCAGGACGCCGGTGCGCAGCACGCCGATCCCGGCGGCGACGGCGATGAGTTCGCCACGTGCCTCGTGCAGCCCGAGCAGGAAGGGCAGCGCCGCCAGGGCGACGCCCTGCAGGGCGAACGTCCGGACGATCGCGGTGAGTTTGCGCTGCCACAGCACCACGACGGCCGCCAGCAGGAACGCCCCGCAGGCGAGGTCGAGGAGCTGGGTGTACGTGCCTTCGCTCACGGCGCGTTCACTCTCCGCTCAGGAAGTACGAGGCGGTCACGGCGAGCAGCGCCAGCAGGAAGGAGCCGGCGAGGAGTTCGGGGACCCGGAAGAGCCGCAGCTTCGCCCAGAACACCTCGCCCGCCGCCAGCGCCGCGCCGAGCAGGGCGGTTTTCGCGACGAACACGGCCAGGGCCACGGCCAGCGCCGCCCACGACGGCCCGGTGGCGATGCCCCAGGGGGCGAAGACCGATGTCAGCAGCCCCAGCAGCACCGTCAGCCGCATCTGGGCGCCGAGTTCGACCAGGGCCAGATCGGGTCCGGCGTACTCGAGCACCATCGCCTCGTGCACCATGGTCAGTTCGAGGTGGGTGGCCGGGTTGTCCACCGGCAGCCGCCCGGTCTCGGCGAGCACCGCCACCGCGAGCGCCGCCGTGGCCAGCAGCCCGGCGGGCGAGGCGAGCCGGGCCGGCTGCTCGACGGCACCCGCCACGATGGCCGGCAGATTGGTCGACCGGGCCGGTATCGACAGCGCGAACACCGCGAGCAGGATGGTCGGTTCGACCAGGGCGGCGATCGTCATCTCCCGGGAGGCGCCCATCCCGCCGAACGCCGTGCCCGAGTCCAGCCCCGCCAGCGCGAGGGCCACGGTGCCCAGGGCGAGCAGGGCCACCACCAGGATCACGTCCGCGTTGCGGCCCACGGGAGTGTCCGTCGAGAGGAACGGCACCAGCGCGGCCGTGACGGCGGTGGTGGCGACCAGCAGCGCCGGGGCGGCGCGGAAGGCGGGCCCCGTGCCCACCGGTGTGACGGGCTCCTTGCGCAGCAGCTTGCGCAGATCGCGCCACGGCTGCGCGATCCCCGCGCCCGCCCGCCCCTCCAGGCGCGCCCGTACCTGCCGCATCAGGCCCGCCAGCAGCGGCGCACCGGCCGTCACGACCGCCACCTGCGCGGCCACCGCCGCGACGCCGGGACCGCTCATGCCGCTCACCAGCCCACCGCCAGCGCGAGGAGCACCGTCACCAGCCCGCAGAAGCCGTAGCCGACGTACAGGTGCGCGCTGCCGTTCGCCAACCTCCGGGCAGCCGCGCCGACATGGGACAGCCCGGCCAGCACGGGACCGTACAGCCGGTGCTCCAGCCGGTCGGGGACCCGCTGCCGGTAGCGCACCCGCTCGACCAGATAGGCCGATTCGCGGACCGGCGTGACGTCCACGTCCTGCTCGGGCGCCACCACGTCGTCGAACACCCGCTGCAGGGGCTCCGCGAACGAGGTCGCGGTGTAGGCCATGCGCGGCGTCGGGGCCCCGCCCCCGCAGTCCCACAGCCGGGCGCGGGTGCGCCGGGGCCGGCGGCGGACGAGCCGGGGCAGCCCGGCGGCCGCAGCCGTGGCGGCCGTCAGCGCGGCGACCACCCACAGCGGGGACAACCGCGCGGCCACGCCGTCCAGTTGCGCCTGGATGCCCGTACCCGACAGCGAGGCCCCGTGCGGGAAGCCGGCCACCGCCACCGCCCGGTCCAGCGCCGGGCCGAGCAGCCCCGGCACCAGCGCCAGGACGGCGCAGCACACGGCCAGCAGGCCCATGCCGGCCAGCATGGCGGGCGGACTCTCCTCCGCCGCGGCGGCCCGGTCGCTGCGGGGCCGGGCGAAGAAGCCCACGCCCAGGGCCTTGACGAACACGGCGGCCGCCAGCCCGGCCGACAGGGCGATCACCGCGAAGGCCAGCGGGAGCACGATCGACGTGACCTCGCCCGGCACCGCCAGACCGTGGATCAGCGACTGCAGCAACAGCCACTCGCTCACGAAGCCGTTGCCCGGCGGCAGGGCCACCGCACCCAGCGCGCCCACGGCGAACAGCCCGGCCGTCAGCGGCATCCGGGCCCGCAGCCCGCCCATCCGGTCCAGGTCCCGCAGCCCGCTCGCCCGCAGTACCGAACCCGCCGCGCAGAACAACAGGGCCTTGAAGACCGAGTGGTTGACCATGTGCAGCAGCGCGGCGGCCAGTGCGAGGGCCGCCAGCTCCTCGTGCTGCGCATCGGCGAACAGCCCGGCCGCGCCCACGCCGATAAGCATCAGCCCCGCGTTCTCGCTCGTCGAATACGCGAGCAGGCGTTTGAGGTCCGAGGCCATCGCCGCCTGCAGCATCCCGTACACCGCCGACAGCCCGCCCGCCCCGATCAGCGCGAGCCACCACCAGCGGGGCCCGCCGCCCAGCAGGTCGAAGCCGACCCGGACGATGCCGTAGACCCCCAGGTGCACCATAGCCGCACTCATCAACGCCGAGACGTGGCTGGGCGCTTCGGGGTGGGCGCGCGGCAGCCACACGTGCAGGGGCACCGCACCGGCCTTGGACGCGAACGCCGTTGCCGTGAGGACGAACACCACGCTGCGCACCCCGCCGGGCAGCCCCGCGGCGCCCGCGCGCAGGTCCGCGAACGTCTGCCCGCCCGCCCCGGCCGCGAACCGGGCCAGCCCGGCCAGCAGCAGGACCAGGCCCAGGTGCGTCATCACCGCGTACCAGACCCCGGCCTCCCGCACCGCGGCGCGCTCGCGGTGCCCGGCGAGCACCAGCACGAGCGAGGTGAGCGCCATGAGCTCCCACAGCATCAGGAACGCGGACACCGACGCGGCCGTAGGGACCAGCAGCAGGGTCAGCGCGAACAGCGGGAGCACGGCCTGCACCCCGCGCGCGGACTCCCCGGTGCCGCTGGGCCGTGTCCGGCGGATCTTCGTCGCGCGGCACCGCAGCGCCCCGTCAGGGGCGCGGGCCGGTGACTTGTGCGG
The DNA here is from genome assembly GCF_047456005.1 of Streptoverticillium reticulum. Taxonomy (NCBI): domain Bacteria; kingdom Bacillati; phylum Actinomycetota; class Actinomycetes; order Kitasatosporales; family Streptomycetaceae; genus Streptomyces; species Streptoverticillium reticulum. The sequence continues at coordinate 7,709,483 of NZ_CP179755.1, forward strand.
CTCCGCCGCGTGGGCGCGACCGGCCACGATGCGCCCGCAGTCGAGTCCCCCAGCTACCGCTGGGGGTGCCCCCAGGGGGCTGCGCCCCGGATCCCCGGGGTGGTGCGTCGGCTGCAGGCCGTCGGTGGCCGGTCGCGCAGTTCCCCGCGCCCCTGACGGGGCGCACTGCACCCACGGGCGAAGATCCGCCGGACAGGCGCTGGGCCGTACGTATCCGATGCCGTAGAGGGCGGCGGCCGCGATCACGATCCCGGCGGTCGTCAGGAACGGGCCCGACAGCCCGTCCACCGCCAAGTGCAGCCCGGACAGCGGCAGGACGCCCGGCAGGACGAGGGACCAGCGGGCTCCGCCGCAGGCCGCGATCCCGGCGGCGGTGCCCGCCGCCCCGGTGCCCGCCGTGCACACCCCGGCGAGCACGGTCCGCGCCCGGTGCCGGGGCAGCAGCCCGGCCAGCGCCCCACAGCCGGCCAGTCCCGCGGCCGTGCCCAGGGCGGATCCGACGGGGTTCACCGGCCGGTCACGGTGCGCAGGGCCGCCACGATCTCGTCCGGGGACGGCGGGCAGCCCCGCACCTTCAGATCGACCGGCACCACGTCACCGACGGCCCCCACGACCCCGTACCCCCCGGCGAACTCGCCGCAGTCCAGGGCGCAGTCGCCCACCGCGACCACGACGCGGGGCTCGGACATGGCGGCGAGGGTGCGGCGCAGCGGCCCGTCCATGTTGCGGGTCACCGGTCCCGTCACCAGGGCCACGTCGGCGTGCCGGGGGGAGGCCACCAGCCGGGCGCCGTAGCGCTCGGCGTCGTACACCGGGCCGAAGGCGTTGCCGATCTCGATCTCGCATCCGTTGCACGAACCCGCGTCCACGCACCGCACCTGCGCCGACCCGCGCAACTCCCGGGCCACGGGCGGCGCGTCGCCCTGCGGCGCCGGAGGGGCGGGCCGGGCCACGCGGCCGGTGTCACGGATCTTTCGCAGCAGGCTCACCAGTACTCCTCGATACCTGGCGTTCGTACCGCCTGTAACGGCACGACCCCTGCTGCGGGTGCGGGGCTTTTCCGGAATTTGGCCTACCGCGGATGCGGGGGTGACGGAACGGGCGTGGAATGCCTGCTGCGCCGGGGAGTTGTCAGCGGCCTCCCAGTCCTCCCAGCAGGGAGGCCAGCAGTCCGGTCAGTCCGTTGACGATGCTCGGGACCCCGCCCACCAGTCGGCCCAGGGAGTTGACCAGCGGTTGCAGCAGGCTCTGCAACGTCCCGAGCAGGCCACTCGCAGCGCCGTCGCCCGGGTGCTCCCGCCCGCCGCTGCGCATCGCCTGCCGGTCCTGGGCGAGGTGGACCGTGGCCGTGACCGCGTCCGTGGTCGCCCTGCCGACCGCGTCGACGTCCGGGTGCTCGGCCGTGGACAGCCGGTCCAGCCCGGCGCGGGCCCGGCCCAGGTCTCCCAGGTGTTCCTGGAGCGCGGCGCACCGCCTGCGCTCCGGTTCGGCGCGCTGGACGCGGTTGTTGCAGGCGGCCGCGGCGTCGTTGGACTCCTTGGTGATGCTGTTGGAGTCGATGGCCTTCATGCTGTCGCCCGCGGCCGAACGCAGGGCCGCGGGCGACGGGACGGGGACGGAGTGCCGTGGCTCGGAGTGCCGTGTCTCCGCCACGGGTTTCTGTGCCGGGGGCGCGCTGACAGCGGTGGCCGTGTAGTGCGCCGTGCCCAGGGCGAGCGCGCCGCACACGGTACTGGCCAGGAGGAACCGGGTTCTGCAGGAGGCACCCATCGACGTACTCCTTCGAGCGGAGGGATCTTTTCGATCACCCTCCGCCGGGCTCCGTGACCCCGCAATCGGGAACCCGCCATCCGGGGCCGGGGAGTTGGGCGGTGATGCCGTGCCGCTCCGTCATCGGTCACCAGAGAGATTTGTAGACAAATACCGGGTGTCTACCAGTGCCGTCCCCGTGGGATCTCGTCCAGGTGCGGCGTGGACAGGTGCAGGACCTCGTACCGCTCGGTCGCGTGGTGGTCCGGGGCCACGGCCTGCTCCCACAGCACGAACAGCAGCAGCTGCCAGTGCCGGGGGTCGAAGGCGAGGGCGGCGGTGTGCACCCCGTCGGTGCGGGCCAGACCGGCGAGTTCGCCGAGCGCCGTGTCGACGACGGCGGCCGGGTCGGCGTCGTCCGGCATCGGGGTCAGGCGCCGGGAGGCCGCCTTCGGCGCGGCGGCCCGGGCCGGTCCCGCCTCGCAGGCGATGCCGGCCCAGTGGTGCACGGCCGGCCGGCCGAAGGACCCGATGATGTTCTGGAAACCGCCGCGGCCGACCAGGAACTCGCTCATCCGCCCGGTGTCGTGCCACAGGTACATCGGTGCGTACTGGTTGACCTGGGAGCCGTCGACGCCCCGCTCGCGGATGACGTAGGCCTTGAGGCCCAGTCCGGCCCGGTCGTCCAGAATGTGGGAGGCCTTCGCGACCCGGGTGCGGATGGTGCCCATGTCGTAGTCGGCGGGCAGGGTGATCTCGTACTGCTGTGCGTACATGGGTGACTGTGTCCCTCGTCGGCTCTCGTCAGTGGTCGTGGGAAGGGGCCGGGGCAGGTGCAGGTGCCGTGGTGTGTCCGGCGAGCAGGCCGAGAATGCCGTCGACGGCCTGGTGGAAGGGCTCGTCCGAACCGGCCGCGCGGGCCAGCACATAGCCGCCCTGGAGCACGGCGACCACCGTCGACGCCGTGCCCGCCGGATCGAGGGCCGCAGGCAGCTCGCCCTGTTCGCGGGCCTCCGTCAGGAGCCCGGTGAGCCGGCCGCGCAGCCACGCGAAGGTCTCGTCGACGGGCCGGCGCAGCTCGGGGTCGGCCATGACGTCGGGATCCTGCGTGAGCCGGCCGATCGGGCAGCCCTTGAGGACCTCGCGCTCGCGGCGCAGGTAGGCGGTGAGCCGCTCCAGGGCCGTGCCCGGCCCGCAGAACTGCTGTTCCGCCTTGGCCTGCATCTCCTCCGCCGAGCGCCGGATCGCGGCGAGCGCGAGGTCCGGCTTGCCGGAGAAGTGGTGGTACATACTGCCCTGTCCCGCTCCGGCCCGCTGCTGGATGGCCTTGGGGCTGGTGCCCACGTAGCCGCGCTCCCAGAGGAGTTCGCGGGTGGTCTCGATGAGTCGTTCCGCCGTGCTCATGATCGCAGTGTACATACCGATAGGTACAAAGGAGGGTGCGGGGTCGGCGCCCTGATGGTTGAATCGCGCCATGGTTGATCCGGACATAGCAGTGGTGCGTGTTTTCGCCGGTCCGCCGGGTCGCGCGGAGGGCGGGAATCCGCTCGGTGTCGTGCTCGACGGCCCGTCCGTCCCCGGCCCGGAGCGGCGGCAGCGGCTCGCCGCGCAACTCGGCTACAGCGAGACGGCGTTCGTGGACGATGCGGTGCGCGGTGCGGTCGACATCTACACGCCCGGTACCCGACTGCCCTTCGCCGGGCATCCGTTGGTGGGGACCGCGTGGCTGCTGTGGCAGCGGGGGTACGAGGTGGCGGTGCTTCGGCCGCCGGCCGGGGAGGTCCCGGTGTGGCGGGAGGAGGAGACCGTCTGGATCCGTGCACGGGCCGCATGGGCGTCCGGGCGGCGCACGCAGCAGTTCGCCTCGGTCGCCGAGGTCGACGCGCTGCCCGCCCCGCCGCCTGGCGAGGGCTGGCTGTACGCCTGGGCCTGGGAGGACGAGGAGCGGGGGCGGGTCCGCGCCCGGGGCTTCCCGCGCCGCGGCGACGGCATCGCCGAGGACGAGGCCACCGGAGCCGCGGCCCTGACGCTCACGGCGGAACTCGGCCGGTCGCTGGAGATCCGCCAGGGCGTCGCGTCCCGGATCCTGACGCGCTGCCGGCCCGGCGGCGTCGTGGACCTGGGTGGCCGTGTGACATCCCTTGGTTCTGTGGAGACTTGACAGATCATCCGGCGGATCCGGCAAGATCAAACTCATGAATGCGACTGATCTCCCCACCGGTGACCTCTCCACCGGCCCCGTCCGGGTGCTCGGCATATCCGGCAGCCTTCGTTCCGAATCCTTCAACACCGCGGCGCTCCGTGCGGTCGCCGCGCTCGCCGGTGCCGAGGTGCAACTGGAGGTGTGGAACGGCCTGGCCGCCGTCCCGCCGTACAACCAGGACGAGGAGGACGCGCCGCCCGCGGCCGTGCTCGCGCTGCGCGAGGCCGTCACCGGGGCCGACGCCCTGCTCTTCGCCACCCCCGAGTACAACTCCTCCCTCCCCGGCCAGCTCAAGAACGCGCTCGACTGGGCCTCCCGCCCGCACGGCAAGGGCGTCCTCGCCGGCAGGACCGTCGCCGTCATCGGCGCCAGCCCCAGCGGCTTCGGCGCCAAGTGGGCCCAGGCCGAGCTGCGCAAGGTCCTGACCGCGTGCGGTGCCGAGGTCGTCGGCCCCGAACTGTGCATCGCCCAGGCCTACTCGGCGTTCGGCCCCGACGGCCTGCCCGTGAGCCCGGAGCTGCGGACCTCCCTCACCGACCTCGCCAAGGTGCTCGCCGCGGCCGTCCGCGACGGCGCGGCGGAGCCCTCCGCCTGAGTCCTCTGTCTGAGTTCTCCGTCTGAGTCCTCCGTCCCGGCCGTCCGCCTGGGCTGCGCCTGCAGCGCGCAGCCCCGGCGCGGCCGGTTGTGCTCCTTGTGCGGGGCTGCCCCCGGGCGCACGGTGGTGGGGTCCCGCGCCGGCCCGGCGCCTGCCCGGCCCAGGAGGCAACGTGATCCACATCAGCGAAACCCTGATGGTCCAGACGGTCGAGGACTTCCTGGCCGCGGACGAGCTCGCCCAGCTGAACAAGATCATGGACATCGAGCTGCGGAGCGCCGCCTGGCCGCCCGCCCGTCAGGCGGAGGTCCTCCCGGCGCCCGTGGACGCCGAGGACATCCTGCAGGTCGCCACCGCGCGGGCCCTGCCGGCCGTCCGCCGGGCCATGCCGTCCGTCCGGGCCGCTGCCGCCTGGGGGTTCACGGAACTGGGGGAGGGGCAGAAGGTGCCCACCCACCTCGACGGCATCCCCGCCCCCGCGGCATCACCGCGCCGCATCGGCCGGATCGGCGTGACAATCGGCGACGCCGAACAGGGCGGCCTGTTCTACATCGAGACGACCTCCAGCCCCCTGCCGTGGACCGGTGCCCTGGTGGGCGAGTCCGAGGGCTATGTACCGGGAACGCCCCTCACCCGCTGCCTCTCGCACCAGGCCGCCGCCGTCCGCGAGCACGCGGAGGAGGCCGGCTGGCTGGAGGCGGCCCCCACCAGCCGCTGGACCGCCCACGCCCCGGCCGGTGTGGCCGTCGCCTACGGCGCGCACCTCATCCACGGCGTGACCCCTGTCGTGCGCGGCCGCGTCCGCAAGTTCGTCACGGACCTGACCGACTGACCGACTGATCGACTGCCCGACCGGCCTGCTTCCGGCCGCGGTGCCCGACGTGCCGGACGGGACGAAATCCGTATAGTCGCCCATGGCGGACAGATCCCCAGGGAAAGGCGACGGACCATGACCAGCGAGGTGCTCCGCGAGCGGTACGCCCACCGTTTCCGGGCCCACGACGCCGACGGCGACGGGTGGGTGGACGAAGGCGACTTCGTCCGGCGGGCGCGGCAGCTCGTCGACGGCCTGGGCGAACCCGCGGACTCGGCACGGGCGAAGGCCCTCGTCGAGGGGGTGCGGGACGGCTGGCGCAGCATCGCCGACATCGCGGGCGTCCCCGTCGACGGCCGCATCGACGAGAACCGGTTCGTCGCCGCACTCGCCAGTGCCTACGACTCCGGAATCGTTGCCGACATCATGCGCCCCTCGGTGGCGGCGCACGTCGCCCTCGCCGACCGGGACGGCAACGGCTATGTCGACGAAGGCGAGTTCGTGAACGCGCAGCAGGCCGCGGGAATCGGCGCCGACGACGCCCGCAAGGCCTTTTCCCTTCTCGACCGCGACGGCGACGGCCGGCTGGCCATTTCCGAATGGCAGTCCGCTGTACTGGAGTTCTACACCAGTACCGGATCCGACGTCCCGGGCGTGCGTATCCTCGGCATGAAAGCCTGATAGTCGCCGCAGGTCCCGTTCACCGGCCAAAGGGCGCCCTTGAGAAAAGACCCGCCGAGGCGGGATCCTCGAACTCCGCGTTTCCCCTGGGGGAATCAGGAGGGCCCGCAGGATGACCGCTCAGACGGATCAGACGAAATGCTCGGACTGGGGAAAAGCCGATTTCCACGCCATCTACAACTGCCCGGACCCGCGCGCCTATTTCAGCACCCTGGCGCCGCTGCAGTACCAGGTCCCGCACCACGCCCAGGCCGTCTTCCGTACCCTGCTCGCCACCCTGGGCCCGCTGCGCACGGGCGGTGCGCCGCTGACCGTCCTGGACCTGTGCTGTTCCTACGGGATCAACGCCGCCCTGCTCAACCACGAGGTCACCCTGGCCGAGCTCTACGAGCGCTACACGGACGGCGAGCTGTCGGCCGTCCCGGCGGCCGGGCTCGCCGCCGCGGACCGCGCCTACTTCGCCGAGCGCCGCCGTCCGGACGCCGTGCACGTGGTCGGCCTGGACGCCGCGCCCCAGGCCGTCGGCTACGCCCGCTCCGTCGGCCTCCTCGAACACGCCTTCGCCGAGAACCTTGAGGACCACCAGCCGTCAGAGGCACTGCGCCGGGGCGTCGCCGGCACGCACCTGATCACGGTGACCGGCGGCCTGGGCTACATCTTCACCCGCACCTTCACCCGGCTCTTCGACTGCCTGTCGGCACCGCCGTGGATCGCGGCGTTCGTCCTGCGCACGATCTCCTACCAGCCGGTCGTCGACCTGTTCACGGAGGCCGGGCTGGTGACCGAGAAACTCGATGGACACACCTTCCGACAGCGCCGGTTCGCCGACGGACACGAACGGGCCGCCGCCTTCGAGGCGCTCGGCCGGCAACGGCTGGACCCGGCGGGCAAGGAGGACGACGGCTACTACCACGCGGACCTGTATCTCTCCCGGCCATCGGCGGAGGCGGCGGCGCTGCCCATGAAGGCCTTGCTGCCTGACGGTTGAGTGCGGCGAAGGTGACGGGGCCTCGCCGTTGCGCGCGACACCGGCGGCGATGCTGAAGTGCGGTGCGTGATCGCGCCCCGTAAGGGGGGCGGGGCTGTGACTCCCCCGGCTACCTCCCCCAGCTACCGCTGGGGGTGCCCCCAGGAGGTACCTCCAGCGGCTCCGCTGCGTGGGCGCGACCAACCACGACGAGCCCGCAGGCGACGCACCGCACCCCCCTGCGGAGCGGTCAGGCCGCGGCCTGACCCAGCGCCCTGAGGGCCGCGGAGAGCGAGGCGAGCGTCGGTTCGTTGGCGATGCGTCCGGTGCCCTGGTCGATGCGCGTCGCGATCAGCCCGATGCACAGGCAGGCGTCGTCGACGACCATGCCGGTCATCATCCTGAGCGTCTCGCGCAACTGGGCGTTGGCGAAGTCGCCTCCGGTCGGCGACGGGGAGGCGGTGATCACGCCGACCGGCTTGTCGATGAACTCGCCGCTGCTGACGAGCCAGTCGAGCGCGTTCTTGAGCACGCCGGGCACGCCGTGCGCGTACTCGGGGCTGACGATCAGCACCGCGTCGGCCTCCGCCACGGAGGCCCGCAGGGCGGCGACCGGTGCGGGGGCGACGGCGCCCTCGCCGTCGAGGTCGGGGTTGAAGTGGGGGAGGGAGCCGATGTCGGCGGTGCGGGCCTCGGCGTCGGCGAGTTCCAGTGCCGTGCGCAGGACGGTGCCGTTGGCCGAACGGTCCCGCAGACTCCCGGAGATGGCGGTGATCTTCATGGGGAGGGAGCCTACGGGAGCGGTCTTGGCGAGGAATCGCCGACCACCCGCGGAGCGGCTGAGGACGTCCCTTGACACCCGGGCGGGCTGCCACGACGGTTGTCGCGCCCAAAGGCCCGCGCTCCTTCGGAATCCATGGAGGAACAGTGACGAAACGTTCATGGTGTGCTGCGGCCCTGGCCCTGGTGCTCGCCTCCTCCGCCGGGGTGACGACGGCGTCCGCGGCCGTGGCCACGACCCCGGACGCGGCGTCGCACAGTTCGACGGCGAAGCCGCAGAGAGACAGACCCGACCTGAACGGCCTGCGCATCAAGGCCGTCGACGGCCCTGCCATCTACTTGGTTCTCGACGGCAGGCGCCACTGGATACCCAACCCGGGCACCTACGACAATCTGTTCCGTGACTGGAACGGCGTCGTGTCGGTCCTCGACATCGGGAACATCACGGAGGGCGGCGCGCTCAGCGACGGCGCGTTTCTCGGCAAGTCGCCGGACCGGCCCGAGGTCTATCTGTTCAGCAACGGCGTCAAGCGCTGGATCACCAGCCCGGCGGCGATGGACAAGTACTACTTCGCCTGGAACAGGATCCAGAACCTGCCCTACGAGGCGGTGAACTCCATCCCGAACGGTCCGTCCATCTCCTGACACACCGCGCTCGGCACTCGGGCCCGCCGCAGGTCGCGGCGGGCCCTTTTGCCTGCCCGGATGCCTGCCTGGAAGCGGAATCTCTCCGTCAACTTGCTTGCTCGAACAACCTCTTGCTCGACCGAGCAAGTGTCCGGTACCGTCTTGCTCATGCAAGCAAGCAACAGCTCGGACAAGCAAGATGCCCCCGGGGCCCGGACGTTCACCGAGTCCGCCCGGAGGGCGCAGATCGTCGCCGCCGCCATCGAGGTCATCGCCGAAGTCGGCTACAGCAAGGCCTCGTTCGCACGGATAGCCCGGCACGCCGGGCTCAGCAGCACGGGGATGATCTCGTACCACTTCGCCGGCAAGGACGACCTCATGCGCGAGGTGGTCGTCGAGGTCATGCGCGTCGCCGAGGCCTACATGCGGCCGAGGATCGAGGCCGAGTCCGACTTCTCGGCGCGGCTGCGCACGCACATCGAGTCGAACCTGGCGCTGCTCGTCGAGTATCCGAAGCATCTGCCGGCCCTGATCGAGGTGCTGACCAACGTTCGCGGGGACAGTGCGGGGTTGGGCGAGTTCGTCGGTGTGACGGAGGAGATGAACCGCGTCCTGGCGGAACGCATGCGCGAGGGCCAGCGGGTGGGCGCCTTCAGGGAGTTCGACGCCGACGTGATGGTCCACGCGATGCGCGGCGCCATCGACGAGGTGGTCGGCCGCGCGGCGCGCGAGCCCGGCCTCGACGTGACGGCCTGCGGCCGGGAGCTGGCGGAGATATTCGACCGCGCGACGCGCAACACCGCACCGTGACGGCATCACGGACAGATGCACGGACAGATGCGCAGACGGACTTACGCATGACGGGGGAAACGGCAATGCGCAGCGAACGGGAGAACGGGCAGGCGCTGCAGGAGCAGCCGGCCAGGGAGCAGTCGGCCGCGGTGCGCCGCCCGACGGAGAAGGAGAAGGCCGCCGGCCTGCGCCGGCACCTCGCACGGCAGCTTGTCCTCGAGCTCGCCCTGCCGCTCGGCAGCTACTACGGGCTGCGCGCCGCGGGGTGGGGACAGTGGCAGGCCCTGGCGGTGGGTGCCCTGCTGAGCGTGCCGTGGATCGTCCACGGCATGGTCCGGCAGCGCAGGGTCGACGCGACCGCGCTCTTCAGCCTGGTCCTGATGTTCGTGGGCACGCTGATGGCCATGGTGACGGGCGACGCCCGGGTGTTGCTGATCCGCGACAGCTGGATCTTCGGCCTGATGGGGCTGTGGGTGCTCGGCACGCTGCCGACGCGGCGCCCCTTCATACTCACCATGGGGCGGACGATCGCCGTCGCGAAGACGGGGGAGGCCGGCGCGCGGGAGTGGGAGTCCCGGTGGGAGCAGGACGAGGCGTTCCGGCGGCACATACGCGTGATCTCGGCCGTGTGGGGCGCGGTGTTCACCCTGGACGCAGGGGTGCGTGTGGTGCTGGCCTGCACCCTGCCCGTCGACCTGATCGTGGCGGTCAGCACCGCCCAGTGGCTGGTGGTGCTCGCCGGTCTGCTGACCTTTCACACGCGCTATGTCACCCGGCACGGGCTGAAGGCGTAGCGGGACCAGGGGGTATGGGGATATGGGGGACATGATGACGGATACCGATGTGATCGTCGCCGGCGCCGGGCCCACCGGGCTGATGCTGGCCAACGAACTGGGGCTGGCCGGAGTCCGCACCCTGGTCGTGGAGCGGCTTCCCGAGCGCAGCGGCCAGTCCAAGGCGCTGGGCCTGCAGCCGCGCACCGCCGAGGTGCTGGAGATGCGCGGCTGGCTGGAGCCGCTGCAGCAGCGGGCCGTCGGCCGGCTGGAAGGCGGGCACTTCGCCGGGATCCCGCTGGACTACGAGGCCCTCGGCACCCGCTTCCCGTACCAGATCGGCATCCCGCAGCCCCGGGTCGAGGAGTACCTGGAGCAGCGGCTCGCCGCGTACGGCATCCCGGTGCTGCGCGGCTGCGAACTGACCGGGCTCCGGCAGGACGCCGAGGGCGTCACCGTGACCGTCGACGGCCCGGACGGTCAGCGCTCGCTGCGGGCCGCGTACCTGGTGGGGGCCGACGGCAGCCGCAGCCGGGTGCGCAGGGAGCTCGGGGTCGCCTTCCCCGGCCGGGACGGGCGCGTCTCCATGGTCGTCGCGGACGTCGTCCTCGACGACCCGGGCGGCGTCCTGCCCGAGCAGTGGCAGTTGCCGTCCTTCGAGGTCCGCGACGCAACGGGAGCGTTCCTGCTCCCGCTCGGCGACGGACTGCACCGGATGCTGTTCGGCGGACCGGAGCAGCAGGGCCTCGACCGCGACGCCCCGGTCACCGAGGACGAGGTCCGCGTGGCACTGCACCGCGAGCACGGCGACGCCCTCCGACTGAAGGCGGTCCGCTGGGCGTCCCGTTTCACCGACGCCTCGCGCCAGGCCGAGCAGTACGCCGTCGGCCGGGTGCTGCTCGCCGGGGACGCTGCCCACATCCACCTTCCGGCGGGCGGGCAGGGGCTCAACCTCGGCATGCAGGACGCCGTCAACCTCGGCTGGAAGCTCGCCGCCTGTATCCGGGGCCGGGCGCCGGAAGGCCTCCTGGACACCTACCACTCCGAGCGGCACCCGGTCGGTGCGCGGGTCCTGGAGAACACCCGGGCACAGGGCGTGCTGATGATTCCCGACACCGACGTCCGCGCCCTGCGAGCCATTGTGACCGGCCTGCTGGAGACGGCAGAGGGCAACCGCCGCATCGCCGGGATGATTTCGGGCCTCGACATCCGCTACGCGATGCCGGGTTCTCCCGAACACCCGCTGCTGGGGCGGCACATGGCGGATGTCCGGCTGGCCACCGGCCGGGGTCTGCTGCTGACCTCCGGCGCCCAGCCCGCCCTGGAGGCGCTGATGCGGCCCTGGCAGGACCGGGCCGACCGGACCACGGCCGACCGGGCCGCCGGCATCCCCGGCGGCGATGGTGCCGCGGCCGTGCTGCTGCGCCCGGACGGGCACGTCTGCTGGGCCGGCCCTGGCGGCGGCGAGGGACTCGGCGCCGCGCTCGGCCGCTGGTTCGGCGACCCGCAGCGCTAGGCGCTCCGCGCGGGGGCGGCGCGTCGTCTGCGGGCTCGTCGTGGCTGGTCGCGCAGTTCCCCGCGCCCCTTTGGGGCGCGATCACGCACCGCACTTCACGGGCCGGCCCGGCGCCCGCAGGGCGAGGACGGCCATGTCGTCGTGGCCGTCACTCGGCCGCGCATCGGCAACGGCCTTGCCCAGCACGTCCAGTGGTCGGCCCGCATGGGCCACGGCGACCTCCGCCACCGTGCGCAGGGCGTCGTCCATGTCGCGCTTCGGATGCTCGTACAGCCCGTCGGCGAACATCGGCACGGTCGGGCCCGGCGGCAGGACGTGCCGGTGGTCGTGCCGGGGGAGCCCCCTGATCGGCCCCCGGCGGCGGAGGGTGCCCTGCGCTGCTCCACAGCAGCGACCAGCCGCCCTCGCAGGGCTCGATGCGGGTCATGCACACGGTCACCATCGTGGGGTCGGCGACCGCCTGCAGGGTGCGGTCGAGCCGGGCGAGCAGGGCGCTGGGCAGGACGCCGGAGCTCGCAGGCCAGGGCCCAGGAGGTGAACGGCGCGAGGTCGGTCAGGCTGGGCAGCAGCAGCCGCTGGAACTGCTCGGCGCCGTTGCGGACCTGCTAGAGGTTTCCGTAGACGTGCCCGCGCACCGGGATGGCCACGCCCAGCAGGCTGTGCATCGGCGGGTGGCCCTCCGGGAACCCCGCGGACCGGGAGTCGGCGGCCGTGGAGTCCACGCGCAGCGGCTGCGGTCGCTGATCAGCAGGCCCGGCAGCCCCTCGCCGTGCGGCAGCGCGACCCCCTCCAGCCGGGCCCGTTCCGCGTCGTCCAGGCCGACGGGGATGAAGTCGGCCAGCCCGGCGCCCTCTTCGTCGAGGGCACCGAGCGCGCCGTAGCGGGCGCCGACGAGTTCCATGGCGGTGGCGACGATCCGGCGCAGCACCACGGCGAGTTCCAGCTCCCCGCTGGCGGAGAGCATGGCCCCCAGCAGCGCCCGCATCCGTTCCTGGGTCCTGGCGAACCCGGCGAGCCGCTCGCAGAGCCGGCCCGGGTCCGCGTCGTCCGCTGCGCTCGTTGCCACGCGTCGCGCACCAGCGATCCGGCAGCCCGGCGGCTGGCGGCGGCCGGTCAGTTGGAGGGGCAGTCCTTCCAGGCCAGCCGGTAGACGGTGTTGATGGCGCCGTCGGTGGAGTCCATGGTCACGAAGCTGGTGGTCCTCTCCGGGTCCGAGGTCCCGGCCGCCACGGTCAGCTCCGTGTTGACGTTGAAGTTGCGCTGCTCGCCGCAGGGCGACCACACCCGCTGGGCGATGTCGGTGGTGTCCGTGGCCTGCCAGTTGTCGACGAGCGGGCCCTTGAACGGGTGGGAGGCGACGGAGGTGTCCGGCTGTCCCTGGAAGTAGTACGAGGCCTTCTGTTCGGCCGTCGCGCCGGTTTCGAGGTGCGCGAAGCCGCGGTAGTCGGCGCTGGCGACGGCGTAGGTGAAGCCCTGGGGGACGTGCACGATCAGATTGAGCTGGCAGTTCTTGCGGAAGTCGGTCGGCGAGGCGCCGACGCCGACCTGGGCGAGATATTTGCTGTACGTAATGGTGAAGGCGGTGTTGTCCGGGGAGACGGCGACGGCGGCCGAGCCGGCCGGACAGCCCGAGCCGTTGACGGTCGCGATCTCGATCACAATCTTGTCGGGCGGCACCTGGATACCGGCCGCCGCCGCGGGCGATGCATTGGTGGCCAATACCGGGGCGCATAAGGCGGCGAGTGCGCTGCCGGTGGCCAGGAATCTGGACATGGGGCTCCCATGGTGGTCGCGACCGTGCTGCCGGGCACGGCCTGGCTGCGGAAACGATGCCGAGCAGATGCGAACGGAAATGTGAGAGCGCAATAATCCGTATCCGTGGGAATCCGGATACCGGATACGAATGCTTCATCAATTCCACACGCCCGTGCAGAAGTCAATACGGTCCGTCCGCAGGGCAAACGGGAATCGGCCGCTCCGGCACCGGCCGGGGAAAGTTGTAGGAACCGTACAGTCGGACCGGGGTCCCTCCTGACGGGGCCCGCCGCCGACGGGCCGCGGCGCATCGGCAAGGATGACGAGGTGCTCGCTCCCCTGAACCCCGCGGACCCCGGCTTCGCGCGCGACCCGTACCCGTACTACGCGCAGCTGCGTGCCCGCGGCCCCGCGGCCCGCGTGCCCCTGGCCAACGGCACCCACGCCTGGCTCGTCACCGGCTACCGGCAGGCCCGGGAGGTCCTGGCCGATCCGCGCTTCTCGAACGTCCCGCCGCAGGGCGCCGGCCGCCCCCGGCCCGACTCCCCGGCCCGGCGCGCCCGCGGGTGCCTGGCCCGCCACATGCTCAACTCCGACGCCCCCGACCACACCCGGCTGCGCCGGCTGACCACCGCGGCCTTCACCCCGCGTCGCGTCGACGCCCTGCGCCCGCGCATCGAGCGGCTGACCGACGGGCTGCTCACGGAACTGTCCGGGCGGCTGGCCCGGGAGGGCACGGCCGACCTGGTCGACCACTTCGCCTTCCCGCTGCCGGTCCTGGTCATCGGCGAGGTGCTCGGCGTGCCGGAGGCCGACCGCGCGGACCTGCGCACCTGGACCTACCGGGTCGGGTCGCCCGCCGACGCGCTGGAGGACGGCGCGGCCGACGACGCCTGGACGCGCCTGTACGGCTACTTCACCGAGCTGATCGCGAGGAAGCGGCACACCCCGGGCGACGACCTGTTCAGCGCCCTCGTCCACGACGCCGCCGAGGGCGGGCTGGACGACGGCGAACTGCTCGCCATGGCCTTCCTGTTGCTCTTCGCCGGCTACGAGACCACCATGAACCTCCTCGCCTCCGCCGGGCTCCTGCTGCTCACCCACCCGCAGGAACTGGCCGACGCGCAGCGGGGCGGCCCCGGGCACTGGGCCGCGGTGACCGAGGAGGTGCTGCGGCACGCGAGCCCCCTGGAGGGGACGACGTGGCGGCGCACGACGGAGGCGGTGGACCTCGGCGGCGGCACGGTCGTACCGGCCGGGGCCTCGGTCCTCGTCGTCCTCGCCGCAGCCGGCCGCGACCCCGAGTACTTCCCCGAGCCGGACGCCTTCCGGCCCGCCCGCCACCGCTCCGAGGGCGGACGGCCCGCGCCGCACCTGGCGTTCGGCCACGGCCCGCACTTCTGCCTCGGCTCCCGTCTGGCCCGCCTGGAGGCCGCGGTCGCGCTCCCGCGCCTGTTCGCGGCACTGCCGCACCTGCGCCTCGCCGCCGACCCGGAGACGCTTCCGTACCGGCCGGGCCTGCTGGTCCGCGGCCCGCGCACGCTGCCGGTTCGCTGCCGCTGAGGCGTGTCCGGCGGATCTTCGTGCCCCGTCAGGGGCGCGGGGAACTGCGCGCTCAGCCACGATGCGCCTGCAGTCGATGTCCTGGGGCTTCGCCCCGGATCCCTGGGTGGTGCGTCGGCTGCGGGCCGGCGGGGGCTTGTCGCGCAGTTCCCCGCGCCCCTGACGGGGCGCCCTATGCGGCCGGCGCCCTCAGGCGTTCGGCCGTCAGCTGCCGGACGCCCGACCGGACGGCCCAGAAGAAGACGCCGAGTGAGACGGCCGCCACGGTCACCGAGTCGTAGGGGGCCGGCAGCCGTCCCGAGCCCTTGAACGTGCCGAGCCACGACAGCAGGGTCAGCACCCCCAGGTACACCACCATCCAGGTCCCCGTGCGCAGTTCACCGGCCAGTGAACTGCCGTGGTCGGGACGCCACATGGTGACGAAGAGCACCAGCCCGGCCAGCACGAGGGGCAGGGCCAGCCGCAGGTCGTGCCACCCGGACCAGTACACGAACTCGCTCGACACCACGAAGCTGAGGGGAGCGATCCAGCGCAGCCCGGGCACCCAGCCGGCCGTGCCGGCGCCGTCCGGGTCGGCCCGGAACACCGCGACGGCGACGGCCGAGGCCGCGTAGATCAGCAGATACATGTCACCCATGACGCGCACGATGCTCTGCCAGCCGCCGAACGGCAGCAGGAACAGCACGATCACCACGAGGTTGAGCAGCAGCGCGCGTTGCGGAATGCCGCTGCGCCTGTCCACCTGCATGAAGAACCGGGGGAGCGTGCCGTTCTTGGCGAGCGCGTAGGTGTGCCGCGCGTCGATGGCCACCCCGACGTAGGCGGAACCGCCGGGCGAGAGCACGGCGTCCGCGTACAGCAGGCTGGACAGCCAGTGCAGGTTGAGGATGAGTGCCAGCTGACCGAACGGCGAGTCGAAGCTGACCCCGCGCCAGCCGTGCCCGAGCAGGTGTTCCGGCACCGTGAACAGGAAGGCCACCTGCAGCGCCAGGTACATCAGCAGGGCCAGTGCGATGCCGGTGAGCACCGAAGCGGGAATGGTCTTGCGGGGGTTGGGCGTCTCGCCGGAGAAGTCCAGCGGTGCCTGGAAGCCGTTGACCGAGTAGACGATGCCGCCCCCGGCCAGAGCGGTCAGGCAGGCCGCGTAGCCGTAGGGCGCGAAGCCGCCGTGGTCGGTCAGCCGCCCGGAGTGCCAGCCGGAGGCGAACAGGGCGACGACGGTGACGATCGGTACGACGACCTTGAAGACCGAGACGAGGTTGTTCAGCCGCGCGAACAGCCGTACGGCGAACCAGTTCAGGGCCGTCAGCAGCACGCTGAGCGCGACGGCGACGCCCAGTCCGGCGAGCGTGAGCGTGTGACCGTTGTAGATGACCGGCCAGTAGTGCGCCATGTACTGCATGATCGCGCTGATCTCGGCCGCGGTCCCGCCCACCGACAGCAGCACCGACCAGCCCACCAGTGTGCCGACCAGCCGGCCACTGGCGTACAGCGGCCAGCGCACCGTGCCGCCGCCCTCCGGCCGGCTGGCCCCCAGCTCGATCATCACCAGGGCCACCAGCGCGCACAGCAGTCCCGCACCGATCCACGACAGCAGTGCCGCCGGCCCAGCCGTCTGTGCCGCGTACATCGCGGCGAACAGCCAGCCGGAACCGACGATGTTGGAGAAGCCGATGGCCGTCAGACCCCAGAAGCCGAGGTCCCGGTGCAGCCGTCGCTCCTGCGCGAGCACGGTCGGCGCAACGCCGTCCCCCGCGACGCGCCCTTCGGGTTCCGTCCCGTCCGGATCCGCCTGTGACATGACACGGCCCTCCTCGTCCCCTGGTTCCGGGCCATGATCCTTCTCCCGCGCAGAGGATGCCAGTGTCAGGGCTGGAGCAACCGGAGTCCGATGACGGGATGCCCTAACCGGCCGACGACGGGCGGAGTTTGAGCCGCACCTCCAGCTCGTGCTCGCCCGGAACCGTTCCCTGGTCCTCCACGTCGAACGCCGCCGCGAGCTCCTGCCGGACCTGGCGGACGGGATCCGCCGCGCCGAAGAGGTCGACGCTCACGGGGGCCGACAGCGCGACCGGGACGCCCTTCGACGGCACGGTGCGGGTGCGGGCGTCGACGACCATGCACCAGACCATGCGGTCGGCCATGTCGGCGGACGCCGCCGTGACCTCGCTGCGCGACTCCTCCTCCAGCTCGGGGAAGGCCGCTTCCAGGGAGCGGAAGACCGCGCCCGCGTCCTCGTGGCCGCAGGCGGTCAGATGCACACTGACGTGGTCGGCACTCTCGACGTGACCCCCGTGGTCCGCACGGTCGTGGACGCTCATGACCCGGTGCTCCTCTGTGGCGGCAGTGTCACTGTCGACCGTACGAGATGCCGGGCCGACCGGCACCAGCACCAGGGCCAACCGGGCCCTTCCCGCCCGGCCGCCCCCGGCGGAAGACTTCCGTCAAGATCATTACGAGACAGCAGGATTGGCGCCCGAACCGGTTCTGGGGCGAAGGTCCTTGCGGCTACAACGTGATCGTCAAGCAGCACTGCTGCCCGTTCCCCACAAGGGAGAGACCATGAAGCGGATCCGTACGGCCGTCATCACGGCCGTAGCGGCCTTCGCCATCGCCCAGCCGTCCTTCCCCGCCGCAGCGGCGGGCGGCGACGGCTGGACCCTGCCGGCCTGCAGCCGGGTCACCGGCGACGGGGCCGTCACCTTCACCACCGACGACGGCAGGACCCTCGCTCCCACCACCGGCACCCTCCGGCAGACCGGCTACACGCACGGCCTGGTGGCCCTGGAGACTGCCAACACGCTGCTCGCCACGCACAACAGCACGCTCCAGATGTCGTCCGACGCCGGCTGCACCTGGACCCCGGTCGCCACGCTCGGCAGCAGCTCCAGCCGGCTCACCGCGGCCCGCGGCGACCGCGCCTTCGCCTGGGAGCCGAACGGGCGCCACCTCGCCCGCGTGGACGGCCGGACCGTCACCGCCCTGAAGCCGCCCACGACCGCCATCATGGGCCTGGGCATCGACCGCGCCCGCCCGGACCACGTGCGCCTCGCCGGCAAGGACGGGTGGCTGTACGACTCGACGGACGCGGGCGCGAACTGGCGGCGCACCGGAACCCTGGCGTTCCCCCGGGGAACGGGCATCTACACCGTCGCCTTCGATCCCGCGGACCCCGACCACGCCGTCGTGGGCGCCATGGTGCGCGGCGGCGCGGTCACCACCGACGGCGGCGCCACCTGGAGCCCCGTCACCGGCCTGTCGGGCACCGCGGGCGGCTCCGCGAACCTCTTCGGCGCGGCGGTCTCGCCCGCCGACCCCTCCGTGGTCTACGCGCTGGGCATCGACCTCGTCGAGGCCGCCCCGGGCGCGGCCACCGAGGGCCGCCACCTGTACCGGTCGACCGACGGCGGCCGCACCTTCGCCAAGGCCGTCGACGACTCCGGGGCGACGAAGCTGACCAACAGCACCCTGCTCGCCCCGAGCCCCGCCGACCCGGACGTCCTGTACTTCGAGTTCGGCACCTGGTTCCAGGGCGAGGGGACCGACCTGTTCCGCTTCGACGCCGCCACGGGCACGGTCACCAAGACCCACAACCGCTACGACGGCATTTCCGCCATCGCCTTCCACCCGTCCCGGCCGAATGTGATGTACCTGGGGGTCGAGGAAGTGCGCGTGGACGAGCGCCCGTGACAGGCAGGCGCGCCGCGCACTCGTTCGGCTGAGTTCTGCGGCCCGGCCGATTGCGGCGTGGCCTGCGCGGTAGCGATGAAGTGCCGACCGGCTCGCGGCCGCCCATGGCCGCACCGGTGCGGCACCCCCGCCGTTCCGGAAAGGCAGGCCACCCATGCCGAAGCGCCGTCCGCTGCGTACCGTCCTGCCGGCCGTCCTGGCGGCAGTACTGACCGGTGCGGGGCTCTCCGCAGCCCCGCCCGTCTCCGCCTCCCGCCCCGCCGGCCACGCGGCCACCCGGGCCGTCATGGGCGCGATCGTGCGCGGCGGGGTGCCCGGAGTGCTGGGCCGGGCGCGGGAGGCCGGGCGTATCTGGACCGCCTCGTCCGGCGTCGCCGACCTGAGGAACCGCCGGGCCCCGCGGCCCGGTGACCGCTTCCGCATCGGCAGCAACACCAAGACGTTCGTCGCGACGGTCGTGCTGCAGCTGGAGGCCGAGCACCGGCTCGCCCTCGGGGACACGGTGGAGCACTGGCTGCCGGGCGTGGTCCACGGCAACGGCCATGACGGCAGCCGCATCACCGTCCGCCAACTCCTCAACCACACCAGCGGGATCTTCAACTACACCGACGACCCCGTGCTCTCCGCCAAGTTCTTCGGCAAGGACTTCCCCCGCCACCGCTTCGACACCTACCGGCCCCGCGAGCTCGTCCGGACCGCGATGGCGCACCGGCCGGTCTTCGCACCGGGCACCGGATGGAGCTACTCGAACACCAACTACATCCTGGCCGGGATGATCATCGAGAAGGTGACCGGCCACTCGTACGCGACCGAGATCAGACACCGCATCATCAAACGGCTCGGCCTGCACTCCACCATCGTCCCCGGCACCTCGCCCCGCATTCCCCGCCCGGCCGAGCACGGGTACATGAAACTTCCCGGCGAATCCCCCGGCACCCCGCTGCACGACGTCACGGCGATGAACCCCAGCGTCGCCGGGTCGGCCGGCGAGATGATCTCCTCGGCCGGAGACCTCCAGGCCTTCTACCGTGCGCTCCTCCGCGGCCGGCTCCTGCCCAAGCGCCAACTCGACGAAATGCTCACGACCGTGGACACCGGAATCCGGGGGATCGGACGGTACGGCCTGGGCATCGACGAACAAAGACTCTCCTGCGGCACCACGGTGTGGGGCCACGGCGGCGGCATCCCGGGATTCCTCTCCCTGGTGAACAGCACGCGCGACGCCGGCCACACCGCAGTGTTCAGCGTCAACGCCTACGGCTTCGTCTTCGACATCTTCGCCCTCCTCGAAGCGGAGTTCTGCGGCAAGGCTCCGGCCCCGCAGGCGCGAGCCGTCCCCGGCGCACCGGCGCCCGGATTCCGCTGAGGCCGCCCCCCATGCTCCGCACACCGGCCCGCTGCTACCACTTCATCAGCCACCGCACCATCCGCGCCGCCCTGGGCGACCGCCCCCGCCGCGACGTGCGCTGGATCCCCGCACGCCCGGGAACGGTGTGCGCCGAGATCGGCAGCGGCGGCGGCTTCTACACCGCGGAACTGGCCCGCCGCCTGGGCCCGCAGAGCCTGCTCGTGGCCCTGGACCCGGCCGCGGCGGACACCCCGCACGAGCCGCCCGCCGCACCGGGCGCCCGCATCGCGTACATCGCCGGGGACGGCTGTGCCCTGCCCTTCGCCACAGCCTCCCTCGACGCCCTCCTCTACAGCTACAGCCTGGAGGAAATGCCCGACGCACGGGCCGCGTTGACCGAGGCCGAGCGTGTGCTGCGCCCGGGCGGCCAGGTGGTGCTGTTCCTGTGGCGGCCCGTGCTCCACGCCCGGCGCGCCGCGTCCGTCCTCGCCCTGTGCCGCGAGCGGTTCGAGGTGGTGCGGGCGGAGCGCGGGATGCAGAACCTGCGGCTGGCCTGCCGGAAGCCGTGATCGCCCACTGCGGTCACGACACGCCGCAGTCCTGCAGGTCGCCGGTGTACTCGGTGATGTCGAGGTCCCAGATGTAGCCGGCGCTGTTGGCCCACTGGACGCCGTTGCGCCCGGGCCGTTCGATACCGAGCACCAGACGCTTGCCGTTGTTGTCGTCGATCTTGCAGACCCCGGCGACGTCGTCGCCGGCCCACGCCGTGCCGACCTGCGGGGTGCTCAGGCCGGGACCGGAGTACACGGCGGTGTCGACCCGGGGGTGGACGCCCTTGCCGTAGCCGTCGCAGCTCGGCAGGTTCCCGGTGTACTCGACGATGTCGAGGTCCCAGATGTAACCGGCGGTGTTGGCCCACTGGACGCCGTTGCGCCCCGGCCTCTCGATGCTCAGCACCAGCCGCTTGCCGTTGTTGTCCAGGACCTGGCAGATGCCGGCCACGTTGTCGCCGGCCCACGCCGTGCCGATCTGCGGGGTGCTCAGGCCGGGGCCGAAGTAGATGCCGGTGTCGACCCTGGTGTGGATCTCCCGGCCGGCACCGGCGATCCGGGCCGCCGACGCCGGTGTCGCCGAAGCCGGTACGGCCATGGCCGTGGTCAGGGCCGCGCACGCCGCAATGGCGACGGACAGGGGTACGGACAGGGGTCTCGCTCTCCGCATGGCTGTTCCCTCCCTTGCCGTGCCCGGCCGGGCGGCCGGGCAGTGCAGGAATGATCGTGCGGAGTACGGGAGTTCTGTAGATGCCGGTCCGACATTGGCGTGAATCCGTCAGGCGTGCGCGGGCCGCTCGCGGACCACGTCCGCGGCGGCCTTGTCGTCGCGCAGCCCCAGGTAGCGGGGGTGCCGGAGCCGGCCCGCCGGGGTCCATTCGGCGAAGGCGATCTGCGCGACCAGTTCGGGGCGCACCCAGTGGGCGCCCTTCTCCCGGACCTCGTCGTGGAACGGCGAGCGCCGCTGCCCGAGCCCGTCGAGGCGGCGGCGCAGCCCGGCCAGCACGGCCGTGGAGAACCCCGTGCCCACCTTGCCCGCGTACCGCAGCCGGCCGTCCTCGTAGTGGCCGAGGAGCAGTGCGCCGAAGCCGGTGCGGCTGCCGGACGGGTCGGTGAAGCCGCCGATGACGAACTCCTGCCCGGTGGTGCACTTGAGCTTGAGCCAGTCCCGGGAGCGCCGGTGCACGTACGGGGCGTCGGCGCGCTTGGCCATCAGCCCTTCCCAGCCCCGTGCGCAGGCCTCGGCCAGCAGGGCCCCGGCGTCCCCCGTGCGGTGTGCGGTGAAGCGGAGCGGCGGCCGGAGGGCGAGGACGTCGCGGAGCAGGGCCTTGCGGGTGTGCAGCGGCAGCCCGGTGGTGTCCACGCCGTTCAGGCTGAGCAGGTCGAAGAGGTAGTAGACGACGCGGATCCTGCTCGCCCTCGCCACGGCGGGGTCGGTGATCTGCATCCGCTGCTGGAGCCGGA
The DNA here is from genome assembly GCF_047456005.1 of Streptoverticillium reticulum. Lineage (NCBI taxonomy): Bacteria > Bacillati > Actinomycetota > Actinomycetes > Kitasatosporales > Streptomycetaceae > Streptomyces > Streptoverticillium reticulum. The sequence continues at coordinate 7,731,351 of NZ_CP179755.1, forward strand.
CGAAGTCGGTCCGCCCCCGGGACAGGGCGACCACCTCGCCGTCGACCGTGAAGTCGCCGCAGTCCTGTGCGTCCAGGGCGTCGACGAGTTCGGGATAGGCGTTGCCGACCGCCTGCCCGGTCCGGGAGACCAGGTGCACCCGGTCCGCGCGGCGCGAGGCGAGGACACGCACGCCGTCCAGCTTCCGCTCGAAGAGCCAGCCGGCGCCGAACGCCCGGCGCTCGCTCGGCACGGCGAGCATGGGACGGTCGGTGTCCCGCTCCCGGGCCGGACGCAGCCGGGCGAGCTGTGCGGGGGTGAGCCGGTCGAGGGGCCCGGGCTCCGCCATCGGCATCCGTCCGTCCCGGGTCGGGCAGGTGCGTGGTGCTGGACGTCTCCAGCTTCCCGCCCGGAACGGCGGCCCGCATTCCGGATCCGCACGGGAAGGGCCGCGCGCCCTCGCCGGGAGGTGGACGAGGAACGCGCGGCCGGTGCGGGTGCGGGGCGCTTCAGCGCCTCACCCGCGGTGCCCACGGCGGCTGGAACCGGGGCTGCTCACTCGTTGACGAGCGTGTTGCCGGTGGAGCTGTTGAGGATGCCGACGACCGAGATGGTGTTGCCGCCGACGTTCGGCGAGACGCGCGGCGCGACCTGGGCGATGTTCCCGGCGACGACGCCCGGGTCCTTGCACGTCGCGGCGTGGGCGCCGTCGGCGGCGGCGCTGGCGGCTCCGGCGCCGATGGCGGCGGCGGCCAGGGCGGTCACGGCGGCGGCGTTGCGGATGCTCATGATGTCTCCATCGTGGAAGGGGGGATGTGGCAGAGCAAAAGCTCTGGCAAGAGGGAGTCTTGCTCATGGAAAACCGCTTCCCATACGAGCAGCCGATATGTTCATCCCCTCCGGGGACGGCGACTCCGCCCTTGACCACTTGTGGGTGCATCCGGTCGCATCAACGGTCTTGAATGTGACGGAAGTTGCCCGTTCGCCGGACCGGCTCCGATCACCGGCCCCGCCCGCGGACACCGGCGACTGTCAGACCCCGGTGGCAGAGTCGTGCCCGTGAGATGGGCAGTGGCAGCAGGGACGGGCGGCGAGGGCGTGCGCCTGTGCCCGGTCGACGGCGAAGGACGGGCCGCCGGGCCGGTCGTGGCGGAGCGGAGCCTGGCCGAGGCGGTGCGGGCCCGGCCCGAGGCCGACCGGTGGGTGTGGCGTGCCACGCGGGAGGTCTACGGGCGGCTGCTCGCCGAGGGCGTCCGCGTGGCGCGGTGCTACGACGTGGAGGCCGCGGAGGCCCTGCTCACCGGCCACGAGGAGGGCCAGGCGGGCCAGCCGCGCTCGCTGGCCGCCGGCTGGGCGCGGCTGCACGGGCTGCCCGTGCCGGAGGATCCGCCCGTGCGCACGGCCGACACCCAGCCCTCGCTGTTCGAGCCCGGCCCGGTGCCCCTGCCGCCGGGCACCGACGAACTGGACGCCCTGCTCCAGGTGTACGCGGCCCAGCTCGCCCGCACGGAGCGCACCGCGCACCCGGGCAGGATGCGGCTGCTGACCGCCGCGGAGTCGGCAGGCATGCTCGTCGCCGCCGAGATGGGACGCACCGGGATGCCCTGGCGCGCGGACGTGCACCGTGAGCTGCTCACGTCCCTGCTGGGCGAGCGCTATCCGGGCGGCCAGGAGACCCGGCGCCTGGCCGAACTGGCCGAAGAGGTCTCGCAGGCGTTCGGCGAGCGTGTCCGGCCCGACCTGGCCGCCGACATCGTCCGGGCCTTCGCGCGCCAGGGCATCGCCCTGACCTCCACCCGGGCCTGGGAGCTGCAGGGCATCGACCACCCCGCCGTCCCGGCGCTCCTGGAGTACAAGAAGCTCTACCGCGTGCACACGGCCCACGGCTGGTCCTGGCTGCAGACCTGGGTGCGCGACGGCCGCTTCCGCCCCGAATACCTGCCGGGCGGCACGGTCTCCGGCCGCTGGACGGCCAACGGCGGCGGCGCCCTGCAGATCCCCCGGATCATCCGGCGCGCGGTCGTGGCCGATCCCGGCTGGTGCCTGGTCGTCTCCGACGCCGACCAGATGGAGCCGCGCGTGCTGGCCGCGATCTCCCGTGACCCCGGCCTGATGGACGTGGCCGGCAGCGGCCGTGACCTGTACGCGGACCTCGCCGAGCGCGCCTTCTCCGGCGACCGTGACCGGGCCAAGCTCGCCATGCTCGGCGCGATCTACGGACAGACCTCCGGCGACGGCCTCAAGCACCTGGCCGACCTGCGCCGCCGCTTCCCGCGGGCCGTCGCCTACGTCGACGACGCGGCACGCGCGGGCGAGGAGGGCCGCCTCGTGCGCGCCTGGCTCGGCCGCACCTGCCCGCCCTCCTCCACCACGGTGGACGACGAGGCGGGCATCCCCCAGGACGAGCCGTCCGCCGCCCCCGGCAGCACGGCGGGCGCCCGGGCCCGCGGACGGTTCACGCGCAACTTCGTCGTCCAGGGCAGCGCCGCCGACTGGGCGCTGATCATGCTGGCCGCGGTACGGCAGGCGATCGCCGGACTCCGGGCGGAGCTGGTCTTCTTTCAGCACGACGAAGTCATCGTCCACTGCCCGCAGGAGGAGGCGGAGGCCGTCGCGGAGGCCATCCGCGCAGCGGGCGACCTCGCCGGCCGGACGGCCTTCGGCGAGACGCCCGTGCGCTTCCCGTTCTCGACGGCTGTGGTGCAGTGCTACGCGGACGCGAAGGGGTAGGTTTCTCCGGCCTCTCCCGTTGTGCACAATGGCCGGATGGCAAAGAACGATCGTCGCGCGAGGAATGAGCCCTCTCAGCCATGACCTTGAGCCGGCTCAAGAACGGTAGTAGTTCTCAGTAGTCCTCAGTAGTCCTTGGGAATGGCGGAGTTGAGCACCGGCCGCAGTTCGGCCAGATTGTCCGTCCGCAGTTCGGCGGCGGCGTCCGGGGCGTAGTGCGCGGCGATGCTGCGGAAACCGTCCAGCGTCTCCTCGTCCATGACCGCGGCGCCGGGGCTCGCCACCGGCAGGGTCAGATAGCTGCGGACCCGGCCGAGGTCGTGTGCGTGCCGGCTCATGTCCACGGCATACCGGTTGACCATCATGCGCATCTCCGGATCGCGGTGCGAGGTCTCGTTCGCCAGCGCTTCGAATCCCAGGTTCAGGAAGTGGTCCGGGTGGTCGAGCAGCGTGCGGTGGGCCGCCGAGCCCCGCCATCCGGGGCGTTTCCAGTTGGAGTTGCCCGGAATCTCGTTCTTCGCGGGGAACCCGCGGTACTCCGACGACGGGAAGGTCTCCAGCAGCAGGCCGCAGAGCATGCGCGTCTCGGCGAGCGTCTCCTCGGTCTCCTCGGGAATGCCGAACACATAGAGGATCTCCGGGACGAACCGGTTCTCCTCCATGTGCTGGAAGGCCGTGACCAGGTCGGAGCGCAGCGTGTCGGCGTGCTTGCGCATGGCCCGCAGCACCGCGACGGACGCCGCGCCGTCGGCGCCGAAGCCGAACCGGTCGAACCCTGCGCGCAGTACGAGGTCACGGACCTGCTCCGAGCACATCGCGGCGTTGTAGGAGTCGGCGCGGGTCAGGGCGTGCAGACCGATACGGATCTCCGGGTACCGCTCCTCGACCTCGATGACCGCTTCCAACTGGGCGGTGAGCAGCCCCAGGTTCCCGCCCGGGAGGCCCTGCTGGAAGAAGTCCAGCGAGGTGCAGTAGAGATACAGCGACGACAGGCCGAGGCGCTCCGCGATCTGGCAGGCGTTCTCCAGATGGGCGCGGACGTTGAAGAACGACTCGCGCTGCTGGATCTGTGCCCCGCAGAAACTGCACCCGAACAGGCACCCCTGGCTGAACGGCAGGGTCAGTTCATGGGTCAGGTAGGTGCGCAGGTCGTCCTCGGGGAGGCGGTCGAGCTGGCGGCGCAGGTCGATGTCCATGGCGCCGGGGGCCGCGGACAGCCATCGCCGGTCCGTCTGGTGCGCCCCGGGGAAGATGCGCTCGAACTCCTCGGGGGAGAGCCGTTCCACCCCCTGGCCGCCGACGTGCACCCGGTGGGCGGGCAGTTCGCGCTCGACCGTGAGGTGGCGGTGGACCTGGGCCGCCGGGCTGATGTTCTGCGCGCCCATGACGGCGATGCCGAACGCGTCGTAGTCCTCCAGGTTCTCGGCGCTGCGCAGGTCGTGGAGCTGGCAGTCGAACAGGACGGGTTCGGCGAGGCCCTGCCGTTCCAGCAATTCGGCCGCGTACAGCGGCGCAACGGGCAGGAAGGGAAGCCGGTCCGGGGAGAACGGGGTGCCGGAGCCGAGGTAGTCGTCGTGCACATAGGGCGGATGGATCATCAGAATTCGACCGGTGGGGACGTGTGCATCGTCCGGTGAAAGGGTCGGTGCAGACAGAAGCAGTGGGGTTGCCGAAGAAGCCATGTGTCTTCCAAAGGGCAGTGCCGATGTCTGAAGAACCCGGAAATGGACGATGAGTTCTCATTTCCGGGAACGCGTGCAATGTCGCACTCATCGATGGTCCGCACCAAAGAGCGGGTGTGTACAGCAACCTTCCGGCCAAAGAGACCAATGCGGCAGCGCCCAAGCGCTCCGCGGGAAGCACAGTGCGTTAACTGCGGGCTCGCCGTGGCTGGTTGCGCAGTTCCCCGCGCCCCTTCGGGGCGCGACCACGCACCGCACTTCGCCGAGCCCGCTCAGAATTTCGGAACAACCGGCTCGGGCAGCGCATCGGTCCAGGCCTTGAGCACGGACACCGCCTCCGCCCGGAGCGGGCCGTCCACGGGCACGCCCCGCAGGGTGCGGTCCGTGCTGTCCAGCGTCAGCTCGCGGTAGAGCCGCAGGTCCTCGAAGCCGTGCGCCGCCACGTCGCGGCTGTCCGCCGCGTACACCACCCGCGGAATGCACGCCCAGTAGCAGGCGGTGAGGCACATCGGGCACGGCTCGCTGCTGGTGTACATCACCCCGTCCGCGAGGATGTGCCGCTCCAGCGCCGCACCCGCCGCCCGCAGGGCCATGACCTCGGCGTGCGCGGTGGGATCGTGCAGCTTGACGACCGAGCTGCTGCCCTCGCCCACGACGGCGCCGCCGACGACGACGAGCGCCCCGAACGGGGTGATGCCGGGCGCCTCCAGCGCGCGCCGGGAGATGGCGACGGCGCGCTGCAGGAAGGCGACGTCGGCGGAGCTGATGTCGGACGCGGAGCTGATGTCGGACAAGGCCGTTCTCCTCACAGTGGTTCTCGATCCCCCCGGCCGTCGAGGCGGCGTGCGACGCACGCGGCGATGGCGGGGACCACCGCCGTCATCTCCGGGCGCCACCCCGGGACGGCGTTGACCTCGCAGATCGTGTACGTGTCCGCCGAGGCGAACAGCAGGTCCACGCCGGCGACGGCGAGCCCCATGGTGCGGGCGGCCCGGACGGCCAGGGCCTCGGCCTGTGGATAGCGGCCCGCGCACAGGGTGGCGGAGCCGCCGCGGGCGAGGTTCGAGGCGAGGCCGCCGTCGCAGGAGGTGCGCACCTCGGCGGCCACGGGCTCCCCGTCGACCACGACGATCCGCAGGTCGCGGCCGTGCGAGGACGCCACGTGCTCCTGGAAGAGGAGCGGCACGTCCTGCGCGAGGGCGCCGGCCATCTCGCGCAGCAGACGCGCGTCGGACGCGAGGAAGACGCTCCTGCCCTGGTAGCCGGTGACGGGCTTGACCACGCACGGCGCGTCGAGGCCGGGCGTGCGGACCACGCCCTCCAGCGGCGCGGTGGCGTAGGAGAGACTGTCGGGCACCGGCAGCCCGGCCAGGGCCAGTTCCTGCAGCTGCCAGAGCTTGTTGCGGCACACGAGGTGCGCGTCGAGCGGGTTGAGGAGCGCGGCCCCCATGCGTTCCAGGTGCCGCAGCAGGGAGACCTCGCGGTCGTGGTGCATCGAGCCGGGCAGCTGGCGCACGCACACCACCTTCGGGACGGGCACGTCGGCGCCGCCCAGCGTGCGCAGCACCAGCCGGCCGCCGCGGACGCCCAGGACGAGCTCGTCGGTGCGCCAGACGGCGAACCTGTCGCCGTACACCGCCCGGAGAGCGTCGGCCAGTTCGTCGGTCGAGCGTCGGAGAGCAGCGGGGTGCTCTCTCGCCAGCAGCCACACGTCGGCAGATGTCGGCGTCACCGCATGCGCCATATGTCCTCTTCTCCTGTCCCGGGACCGGGACCGGGACGACCGCTGGCAGCGTATCGCCGGTCCCCGTCGTCTACCTGCACGGCGCCCGGTACTCCTGCCGCGGCACGTGCTGCTTCCACTGGTCCGGCGTCAGGGTGCCGCGGCTCGCATCGCAGATCCGCCGCACGGAGCGCTCCAGGTCCAGATCCCACAGCCGCGCCGTGTTGTCCGCGCTGGCCGTCGCCAGGTGCCGGCCGTCGGGGCCGAAGGCGACCGTCCGCACCGAGGCCGTGTGCCCGGTGGCGAGCTGCCGCGACGGCACGCCGTCCGCGGGGTGGGAGACGTCCCACAGCCGCACCATGGTGTCGTTGCCGCTGCTGGCGAGCGTCCGCCCGGCGGGGCTGAACGCCAGCGACAGCACGGGCTCGCGATGGCCGGGCAGGGGGGAGCCCAGGGGCCTGGGGTGCTCCGGGTCCCGTACGTTCCACAGGCGGATCGCCTTGTCGTTCCCGGCGGTTGCGAGGACGTGCCCGTCCGGGCTGAAGGCCGCCGCACGGACGTCCGCGGTGTGGCCGGTCAGCGGGTCGCAGAGCGGCTCCGGGTGCGTGGGGTCGTCGACGTCCCACAGGCGGACGGTGCGGTCGCTGCTCGCGGTGGCCAGCGTGCTCGCGTCGGGGCTGAAGGCGATGGCGTTGATGTAGCCCGTGTGCCCGGTGAGCGGGGGGCCGACGGGGGTCGGGTGCGCGGGGTCGTCGATGTTCCACAGCTGCAGGCTCTGGTCGTCGGAACCCGTCACCAGCACATGGCCGTTGGGGCTGAAAGCGAGCGGGCCGGAATAGCGCGTGCGCAGGGTGAGCGGCTTGCCCAGCGGTGTGGGGGAGGAGGGGGCGGAGACGTTCCACAGCCGTGCCGTCCCGTCGCCGCCCGACGTGGCGAGGATGTGGCCGTTGGGGTGCCATGCGGCGCCGTTCAGGTAACCGGTGTGGCCGGTGAGGGGCCGGCCGACGGGTTTCGGGCGGTCGGGGTCGGTGGTGTCCCACAGGCGGGCGGTCCTGTCGTCGCTCGCGGTCACGAGCAGGTGCCCGTCGGGGCTGAACGCCGCGCCGGCGACGTTGGCCGTGTGGCCCACCAGGGTGTCGGCGGGCAGGGACCACAGCAGGGCCGTGCCGTCGTCGCTCCCGGTGGCGAGGCTGTGCCCGTCCGGGCTGAAGACCGCGGTGAACATGCCGCCGCCGCTGCCCGCCAGTGGCTGCCCGAACTGCAGGATCCGCCGCGGATCGGCCACGTTCCACAGCCGTGTGGCGCCGTCGGCCCCGGCGGAGGCCAGCAGCAGGCCGTCCGGGCTGAAGTTCACCGACCACACGGGGGCGGTGTGGGCGATGAGGGCGGTGCCGAGGGGAGCGATGTGCGCGGGATCGCCGGTGTCCCACAGCCTGATGGACTTGTCGTCGCTCCCCGTGGCCAGGACGTGCCCGTCCGGGCTGAAGGCCACCGAGTGGACGGTCCCGGTGTGGCCGGTGAGCGGCGGGCCCGGTTGCCGGGGGCGGGCGGGGTCGGAGATGTTCCAGACGAGGACGGTGTCGTCGTCGCCGCCCGCCGCCAGCAGCCGTCCGTCCCGGCTGATCGCCACCGAACGCACCTGTGCCGTATGGCCGGTGAGGGGCTCGCCCAGCGGTTTGGGACGGAGCCGGTCGCTCACGTCCCACAGCCGCACCGTGCGGTCCTCGTCCGCGGTGGCGAGGACGTGCCCGTCGGGGCTGAACGCCACCAGGTAGACGGTGCCGTTGCCGCCCGCGAGGGGGTTGCCCAGCGGGGTGGGGTGTGCGGGGTCGGCCACGTTCCACAGCCGGACCGAGCGGTCGTCCCCGGCGGAGGCCAGGGTCTTCCCGTCGGGGCTGAACACGGCCGAGGTCAGCCAGCTGGAATAGCCGGTCAGCGGCGGTCCGAGGGGCTTGGGGCCGGCCGGGTCGCGCAGGTCCCACAGCCGGACCGTGCGGTCGTAGCTCGCGGTGGCGAGGGTGCGCCCGTCCGGGCTGAACGACGTCAGGTACACCGCGCCGCTGTGGCCGCGCAGCGGGGCGGCGAGCGGCATGTTGGCCGTGGAGATCAGCGTGTCGTCGACGTTCTTGTCCTCCGGGCGCATCCGGTGGGCCGCCAGGGCCAGTTGGGCCGAGAGCGACGGGTCGGACGTCCGTGTCCGGTCCGCCTCGGCCACCACGGAGCGGAACTCGGCGTCCGCGCGCTGCTGCACGGCGTCGCTGCGCTGCCAGATGGCCACGGCGGTGGAGATCAGTGCCAGCGCCAGCAGGGCGCTGAGCGCGGCGATGGCCCGCTGGGCGCGGCGCACCCGCCGCTGGTCGGCGGTGATCCCGGCCTGGAGGAAGGCGGACTCCAGCTCGTTGAGCGCTCCGGCGCGGTCCTGGGCCCAGGACCGGGCGGTGGCGAGCTGGGTGCCCCGGTACAGCGCGCCGGGGTCGCGGCCGAGGTCCTCCCAGGTGCGGGCGGCGGTGGTGAGGCGGCGGTGGGTGCGCAGGGCGTCGCGGTCGTCGGTGAGCCAGCGGCGCAGCCGCGGCCAGGCGCGGATGACGGCCTCGTGGGCCACCTCGACGGTGGTGCCGTCCAGGACGACGAGCCGGGCGGTGGCCAGGCGGTGCAGCAGGTCGTCGAGGACCTCGGGACCGGCGAGCCCCCGCAGTTCGCCGCGGTCCACCCGGCGCCGGGTGTCCTCGGTGCCCTCGCCCAGGGCGGTCAGGCGGACGAACAGGGCCTGCAGAACGTCCTGTTGCTCCTCGGGGGCCGTGGTGTAGAGGTGCTCGGCGGTCTGGGCGACGGCCCCCTGCATACCGCCGCTGGCCCGGTAGTCCGCCAGCCGCAGCACCCTGCCGTGGCGGCGCTGCCAGACCTCGCGCATCGCGTGGGCCACCAGGGGCAGGGACCCGGGCTGGCCGGCGGCCTCGGCCACCACGGCCTCGGTCAGCCCGGCCTCCGTGCTCACCCCGGCCGCGGCGGCCGGCCCGGTGATGATCTCCCGCAGCTCCTCCCGGGACGGCGGGCCGACGGGCATCTGCACCCCCGAGCGCAGGGCGGCGACCAGGTCCGCGTGGGAGAAGCAGGACGCGTAGAAGTCGGCGCGCACCGCCAGGACCGTACGGATCCGCGGCGTGCCGGCGTGCGCCAGCCCGGCCAACGCGCCGAGGAACGCGGTGCGTTCGTCCTCGTCCTCGCAGAGGACGAAGACCTCCTCGAACTGGTCGACGACGAGCACCACGCGCTCGTCCTCCGGCCGGGATGCCAGCCAGGTGCCCAGCGCCAGGCCCAGCGCCGCGGGGTCCTCGGCGAGCCGGCGGCGCAGCGGCTCGGGGGAGCCGCCCAGCACCGAGGCCACCGCCGAGGCCAGGGCCGCCAGGGGACGGGCCCCGGGCACCAGCAGCACCGGGTGCCGCTGCGGGCCGAGCCCCGGCAGCAGCCCGGCGCGCAGCAGCGAGGACTTCCCGCAGCCCGAGGCCCCGAACACGGCCACCAGCGGCCCCTGTTCGACGTGCAGCTGCAGCTCCTTGACCAGCTCCGTCCGGCCGAAGTAGACGTCGGCGTCCTGCGGTGCGAAGGCCGTCAGCCCCGGATACGGGCACCGTGCGTCCTTCTCCCGCGCGCCCTGCCCGTCGCCGCCGTCCTCGGGGAGCGCGGCCGAGGCGGCCCGCCACCGGGCCTCCCACTCCACCGCGTCGCCCCCGCACGCCTGCGCGTACGCCAGGACCACCGGCAGCGAGGGCAGCTTCTCCCCCTTGGCCGCCTCCGCCAGCGTGCTGACCGAGTAGTGGGCCCGCCGCGCCAGGACGCGGTAGCTCGGTTTCCCGGCCCGTTCGCGCAACTGCCGCAGCTCCCACGCCAGGTGCTCCACCGGTCCCGCGTCCGGGTCGACGGGCCGCTCCGGACGGCCCAGCCGCGCCCGGCCCGCCCTGCCCGAGTCCGTCATGTCGCCGCCTCCGCCACGGCCCCGGAGGGGGCCTGTCCGTACGACCTGAAACTTTGTCCGAGTTGTTTGTCCAGCGTGAACTGGGCTTTCGGACAACTCCCCACTGCCCCATGGTGGAGTGAGCCGACACCGGGGGCAAAGGGCATCGGAGGGATGCCGTACGGGGGCTGTCGCCCGGTGCATCGGACGCCAGGCGTGCGGCGGGCGGCTGCACGGCACTGGCCGGGGCTCACCCGTGCCGTCGCGGGGGGCGGCATGGGTGAGCCCGCTCCCGGCCGCGGCGGCACGGGTGCCCCGTTTTCCGGCAGGGCCGGAATCGGGGCGCTTCATGCTCGCGTCCGGGGAGCGTACGGGGCAGGATCCTGCGGGTCGGTCCGAGAGGCAGGAGCCCCCCAATGATCTTCATCGCCGTCAAGTTCACCGTCCGCCCCGAGCGCAGCGCCGAGTGGCTGGATCTGGTCGAGGACTTCACCCAGGCCACCCGCAACGAGCCGGGCAACCTCTTCTACGAGTGGTCCACGAGCGTGGACGACCCGCACCAGTTCGTGCTGCTGGAGGCCTTCGAGAACGCCGAGGCGGGCGAGGTGCACGTGAACTCCGAGCACTTCAGGACCGCGATGGCCTGGATGCCGGACGTGGTCGCGAGCACCCCGCAGATCATCAACGTCGAGGTGCCGGGCACGTCCTGGTCGGCGATGGCGGAGCTGACGCCCCGCGCCTGACGCGGCGGGTCAGGAGACGCGCTTCAGGGTCCAGGTGTTCGGCTGGAAGCTCGGGTTGAGGAAGGCCTGGCAGCCGCTGCTGTAGTACGTGCTCACCTGGGTCCACCCGGCGGGCGGGTAAGTGGTGGCACAGGCGTTGACGGTGCTGCCGACCGGCAGCCCGGTCAGCTGCTTGACCATCTTGACGTTGGGGCTCATGGACGCGCCGCACGAGGCGCTGATGCCCCAGTTGACGTCGACCCAGCCCGCAGGGGTGAGCGTGCTGCCGCACAGGGTCATCGTGTCGCCGGGGGCCGCCTGGGCGGGGCCCGCCGTGACGGTGGCGGCAAGCGCCGTGCCCAGCAGCACCAGACCGGCGGCGCGGAATCTTCGCATGGATCCTCCTGAGTGGGCGCCGGTGTCCTCGACCCCGGGCGCATGATCGTGATCGTCGACGGCCACTCAAGAGGAACCGCGGGACCGCTGGGAGAGTGTTTCCGGCCTACTTGATCTGCTCGTCCGGTTGTCGCGGCACTGCCGCGGAGCGTTCAGCCGGCCGGGCGCGGTGCCCGGCCCGTGGCCCACGGGCCGCCGGCCAGCAGCAGGTCCAGGCCCAGCCCGGTGAGCGAGTGGTGCACGGTGTTGCCCGAGCGCTGGCTGATCACCAGGCCCGCCTGCCGCAACGCCGTCGCATGCTGGCTGGCCGAGGCGTCGGACACCCCGATGCGCCGGGCCAGTTCGCGCGTCCCGCAGCCGTGCGTCAGCTCGTACAGCACCTGGGCGCGCGTCCGCCCGAGCAGGGTGACCAGCGGATCCGGCACGGCCGTCCCGCGGGCCTCCTCGCCCGTCCAGCCGCTGCGCCGGGCGATGGGGTACACCACCACCGGAGTGGTCCCGGGCTCCCGCAGGGTGATCGGCATCCCCCAGCAGAAGAAGGACGGGACGAGGATCAGCCCCCGCCCCTCCAGGTGCAGGTCCTGCGACCGCGGGTACGCCAGCACCAGCACGGGCGGCTCCCACCGCGCCCCCGGATGCAGTCCGGCCAGCAGCCGCTCCGTACCGCCCTCCGCCAGTGCCGCGACGCGCACGGCGCGGTCGGCCGCGATCTGCTCCTGGACGTGGTGCCAGTAGGGGGCGAGCGCGATGCGGTGATAGGAGTGCAGCGCGTGGCCCAGGAACCCGAGCGTCCGCGGGTCGCCCTCGGAGAGGAGCGCGAGACGGCCCGACGCCGGCCGCCGCGCGGCGGCCAGGCGGCCGATGTCCCGCTGCAGGTGCAGACGCGGCGTGGACAGGACCGCGTCGACGGCGGACTCCATGTCGCCCGATCCCGCGGTGGGCGTGAGGAAGTCCGCGGAGTAGCCCACGGGCGGCGCCAAATCCCCCAGAAGAGGGGCTTGTTCCCTCAAGTGTGCGGAGATTCCTGGGCGCACGGCCCGGCGCCACCGCGCGAAGTCCGCCGACGCCGGGGTCACTTGCGCCGCGCTGCGGTCCTGGACCATGTGGATGCTGAGCAACGCCTCCCACAGCACGTCCGGCCCGCTCGCGATGCGCGTCCTGGCCAAATCCTCACCGGTGAAGTGGATCCGCAGCACCGTTCGTCCGTCCTCCCACGTTCCCGCACCGGGAACTTCCTGCTGCTGAGCACTCAGACGCCGCCGCCTCTCACAGAGGTTGCGCGGCACCGGGCGGATGACCCTTTCGGGTGGCCGGTACCGTGAATGCTCCTGGGACGAGAGGATGTTCATGGGCGACAACAAGCAGCGCATGCTGGCCGGTGACTGGTACCTCCCCGACGACCCCGAGCTGCGCACCGACACCGAACGGCGCATCGCGCTCTGCGCGGCCTACAACGCGGCGGCCACGGCCACCCCGGCCGAGCGCGCGAAGATCCTCGGACAACTGCTCGGATCCGTCGGTGCCATGGTGCGGATCCGCCCGCCCTTCCACTGCGACTTCGGCTACCACATCAGCATCGGCGCCGGCACGTTCGTCAACTTCGGCGCGGTCTTCCTCGACGCGGCACCGATCACCATCGGCGAGGACGTGCAGATCGGCCCGAACGTCCAGCTGCTGACCCCCACGCACGCGCTCGACGCCGGACGCCGCCGGGCCGGCTGGGAGAAGGCCGAACCGGTGACCGTCGGGGACAACGTGTGGCTCGGCGGCGGGGTCATCGTGTGCCCCGGAGTGACCATCGGCGCGGACACGGTGGTGGGCGCCGGTGCCGTCGTCACCAAGGATCTGCCGCCAGGGGTCCTGGCCGTCGGCAACCCGGCCCGCGTCGTGAGGATCCTGGAACCGCAGGACCGGTCAACTGCCCTGCCCTAAAGGGCCAGGCTTGCAGGTAGGGCCCCACTGGCTGTGAGGTGGCCTCCCGCGTCTGAGCCGTTCAGCCGGATGGCTGGGCGGCTGGGACGCGTGACTCACGCGCTGCGGGAGTTCAACGGCGAGACCGATCATGTCCACCTGCTCGTGCACTACCCGCCGTCTGTCGCCCTGTCCCGGCTCGTCGGCAGCCTCAAAGGCGTCTCCGCCCGGCTGCTGCGCAAGGAATACCCGACCCACGTCAACCGGTACCTGTGGGGCGAGCATTTCCGGTCCCCGTCCTACTGTGCCGGGTCCTGCGGTGGTGCACCGCTGGCCGTGGTCAAGGAGTACATCGAGAACCAGAAACGCCCGGACTGAGCGCGCCGCCGGTGCGAGAGCATTGCGGAGTGATGCGGCGGCGCTCCGCGCCACTCGGCTCAGGATGCAATGCCTCCCGGGTCTGGAGACTCGGGATTCCTTGCAAGAACACGCTGAACGCCGCGCATTCGGACCAGTCCGCTGGTGGGCCGCCCGGGGCCGTGATAGGCAACGAGCAGAACGGACGGAAGGCGGCCCACCGGTGGCGATCACAGTGGCATTGGCCGGCGACACCATGCTGGGCCGCAGCGTGGCCGAGCAGCTGGACCTCGCGCCGCGCCCGGAGACCATCCTGTCCGACGAGGTCAGAGCCGCGGTCGCGGAGGCCGACCTATGCGTCCTGAACCTGGAGTGCTGCGTCTCCGGCCGGGGCGAGCCCTGGCCGGCCCCGGGCAAGCCGTTCTTCTTCCGCGCCCCGCCGGAGGCCGCAGAGGTCCTGGCGGAGCTCGGCGTGGACTGCGTGACGCTCGCCAACAACCATGCGCTGGACTTCGGGTACGACGCCCTGGCGGACACCACGGACCTGCTGTCCCGGGCCGGCGTGCGCACGGTGGGCGCGGGCCCGGACGCGGCCGCCGCCCGCGCGTACACCGTGCTGGAGGCGGGCGGCGTCCGGCTGGCGGTGGTCGGCGTGACCGACCACCCGGACGACTACGCGGCCGAGGACGACCGCGCGGGCGTCTCCTTCGCGGACCTGCGCCGGGGCGTCCCCGGGTGGCTCACCGACCTCGTGCGGCGGGCGTCCGAGGAGGCGGACGTCGTGCTGGCCACCCCGCACTGGGGTCCCAACATGACCTCCCGGCCGCCGCCCCACGTACGGGACGCGGTACCGGTGCTGCAGCAGGCCGGGGCGACGCTGATCGCCGGGCACTCCGCGCACGTCTTCCACGGCGTTGCCGACCGCGTGATCCACGACATGGGCGACTTCGTCGACGACTACGCGGTGGACTCCCGGCTGCGCAACGACCTCGGCCTGCTGTTCCTCGTGACCCTGGACGGTCCCGACCCGGCCGCCCACCGGCCGGTGCGCCTGGAGGCGCTGCCGCTGCACCTGGACTACTGCCGCACGGTGCCGGCGACCGGCAGGGACTGGGAGCGGATCCGGGACCGATTCACCCGCGCCTGTGCCGAGTTCGGGACGCCCGTCACCGTCGAAGGGGAACGGCTGATCGTGGACTGGAGCAGCTGACCGGTTCTCCGTTCCCGTACCGCCCCGTACGAGGGACACGGCGCATGCACGGGGACGGGCGAGGGCAAGGGCAAAGGTGAAGTGTCCAGACCGATCACCGGATAAGAGGTAGTTCATGCGCCGTACTGCTGTCATGACCCTCGGTGCCGCCGCACTCCTCGGTCTTCTCTCCGGCCCGTCCCGCGCGACGGGCGAGGACGAGCCGCGCGCCCGTCCGTTCACGATCGACGACGGGCGTGCGGCGTCACTGCTGTGGAAGGGGAAGCTCGGGCCGAAGCCCGGCGCTGCGGGCTGAACTCCCGTTCACGGGTGCTACGTCGGCGCCTTGATGGACGTCGGGGTCACGTTGGTGCAGTCCACCGCGGAGCGCAGCGCCTTGGCGATCTTCACGGCGTCGTCCACGGCCCACAAGTGGGTGAAGAACAGCCGGGGTTCGTCCGTCAGTCCGTGGTTGTGGAGCTCGACGATCTCGATCCCGCCCTTCCGCAGTGCCTTGAGGACGTCGTGGACCTCCTCCGCGATCATGGCGAAGTCGCCGTTGAGAGCGGCCCGGCCGTGGCCGAGGGGCTGGAAGTTGAACGCCGAGGTCGCTCCGGAGCCCGCGGGCAGCAGTAGGCCGCCGTCGGAGATCCGCTCCCGGCGGGCGAAGACGCACTTGTAGATGCCCTGGTCGTTGGAGCCCTTGGCGCCGAGCGCCCGGTCGATTCCCGCGGTGTCCAGGTCGACGGGCGGCGGCGTCTTCGACGGGGGCACCCCGGCCGGTGTGCCGGTGCAGTCCAGTGCCTCGCGCAGGCCGGCGGCGAGCGCCGCCGCGTCCTTGCCGTGCCCGTGGACGTGCGTCCACCACATGTCCGGGCTGTGGGCGAGCAGATGCTTGTGGATGGCCGTCTGCCGGATCCCGTGCGCGTGCATGGTGTCGAGCATGGGCTGCAGCTCGTCCTCGGTGGAGACGATGTCGCCCATCATCAGCGTGCTGCCGTCGGAGTACCGGATGAAGGCCGCGTGCGAGCCGAGGGCGAGCCCGGCGGTGACCTGGACGTCGCGGGAGACGACGTGCAGGTCGGTGCGGCCGAAGCCGGTCCGGAAGACCGTCTTGCGCATCAGGCTGCCGCCGCGGCCCAGCGCCTTGGCGACGCCCTTCCAGTCCGCCTCGGTGGTGCTGACCGGTTCGATCAGCGCCACGCCCGCCTTGCTCCGTACCGGGGGCGGCAGGGCACGGGCGGCATGTGCCCCCACTCCCGCCAGCACGGGTGCCGCCGCGGCTGCGGCCAGGACGTTTCTCCTGGCTATGGCCGATCGTGTGCCGCTCTCCTGCTCGCGCTCTGCGGTCATCGCTTGCACCTCCACCCCCAGATCGAAGCACGGCCGGATCGGGGCCCCGGGGTCGAAGAGGGCCATCCGGGCTAGGGGCCAAGGGGCTTGGTGAGGACGGCGGACACCTGTTTGGGCTAATTCGGGCGCTTGGGTACGTCCCGGGGCAGGGTGGTGGGTATCCATGCGACATCCGGCCCTGGCCTGCCGGACGACCGCGCAGCCCCGTATCCCCGTATCCCCGTCCTCGCCCGGAGCACTGGAACTGGAGTACCCGCAATGGAACCCGGCGCCACCGTATGGACCTGCCCCTTCGACTTCGCCGACGCCCTCGAATTCGACCCGCAGCTCAGGCGGCTGATGACGGAAGAGCCCGTCTCCCGCATCCGCATGCCCTACGGCGAAGGCGAGGCCTGGCTCGTCACCGGCTACGAGGACGTGCGCACGGTCACCACGGACCGCCGCTTCAGCCGCAGTGCCGTCGTCGGCCGCGACTACCCGCGCATGACGCCCGAGCCGATCATCCAGGCCGAGGCGATCAACGTGATGGACCCGCCGGCCAGCAGCCGCCTGCGCAGCCTGATCGCCAAGGGCTTCGCACCGCAGCACGTGGACCGCATGCGGGAGCGCACCCAGGGCGTCGTCGACGACCTGCTGGACGGCCTGGAGGCGAGCGGCTCCCCGGCCGACCTGGTGCAGCACCTGACGTCGCCGCTGCCCATGACGACGATCTGCGAGGTCCTGGACATCCCCGAGGCGGAGCGGCCCCAACTGCGCTCCCACGCCTGGACGATGATGCGCATCGGGGCCAGCGGCCGTGAGGACGCCAAGCGCTCCAAGGCCGAACTGCGCGCCTACTTCTCCGAGTTGACGGCCGAGCGGCGGGCCAACCCCGCCGACGATCTGATCAGCACCCTGGCCCAGGCCCGCGACGGGGACGAGATCCTCGACGACCAGGAGCTGACCGTCATGGCCATGGTCCTGCTCATCACGGGCCAGGACACCACCTCCTACGAGCTGGGCAACATCTCCTACACCCTGCTCAGCCGCCCCGAGCTGCTGGCGCGGCTGCGCGAGCGGCCGGACATGCTGCCGCAGGCGATCGAGGAGCTGCTGCGCTACATCCCGTTCCGCAAGGGCGTCGGGATCCCGCGCGTGGCCATGGAGGACGTGGTGCTGAGCGGGGTGAAGATCAAGGCCGGCGACATCGTGCACGTCTCCTACCTGACGGCCAACCGCGATGCCGGCAAGTTCGACCGGCCCGACGAGCTGGACCTCGACCGGCCGAAGCCGGCACACATGACCTTCGGCTGGGGCTCGCACCACTGCCTCGGCGCCCCGCTCGCCGCCATGGAGCTCCAAGTGGCGTTCAGCACGCTGATCAAGCGCTTCCCCAGCCTGAAGCTGGCGGTGCAGCCCGCCGAGGTGACGTGGAACACGAACTCGATCTGGCGCTATCCCCTGGAGCTGCCCGTCGCCTGGTGACGGCGGAGCGGCGGGCTCAGCCGCCGCCGTCGCCGAAGGCCCTGCGCGCCGCGCGCCGCCAGCGGTTGGCGGGCAGGGCCGGGCGTAAGGCCGCCAGGGCCCCGCAGTACTTGGTGAAGACCGCCGGCCGCACGCCGTAGGAGTGCAACAGCAGGTCCGCCTCGGTGAGATGGCCGGCGGTCTTCGTCTCGACGAGGACGAGGCCCCCGTCGCACTGCACGGTCCGCTGCGCGCGCAGGTCACGGCAGACCAGCCCGGCGTCGCAGGTGATGCGCTCGCCGTCGCCCACCAGGGTCGCGCGCAGGTAGTCGGTGCTGAGCGAAGGGGCCAGCGCCGTGGGGGAGTCGATGCCGTAGGCGTGGTGCAGGGTGTCGGCGAGGAAGGAGCGGTGGCCGGTGTCGAGCGGGGTGGCGGCGCCGGTGAGCGGGCGGCGGTGTTTGACGGTGTCGCCGCGGCGCCCCTTGAGCTTGATTTCGAACTGCCGCTCCCCGGAGTCCTCGTACACCCGCTCCCGGATCTTGAAGCGGAGCCGGCGGCCCTGTCGGTGGTCGTGGAAGGAGCGGAGTCCGGGGGTGTCGTAGTAGACGGAGTGGTAGCGGAAGGCGCGCCGGCCGTCGATCGTCAGCGCCCGGAAGGGTCCGCCGGGGCGGCGCGGGTCCGTCAGCCGCTCGGCCAGCCGCAGGAAGATCTCCGCGGGGACGAGGTAGCTGTTGTCGAAGCGGGCCAGGAGCTCGGCCCGTTCGTTGAGTTCGGCGAGGGTGATGGGTTCGGCGGCGTGTGCGGCGGTGCGGATGCCGTGGACGGCGGCCGGTTCGGGGCGGGTCTGGGCGACGGTGGTCACACGGTCTCCCAGGCGGGCGTCGTGCGGCGCACGGGCTCGGCGGAGGTGCGGGTGCCGGGGGTGTCCTGCTGGGGGAGGGGCTCGCGGTAGCGGACGTCGACGACGGTCAGGTCGCGGACGAAGTCGACTTCCATGACCGTCCAGTGCAGCGGCTCGCCCAGCCTCCGGGCGAGGTCGGCGCGCAGTGCGGCGGGGTCCTCGTGGACGGTGTCCAGGGTGACCAGGCTGCGGCGGGAGCGGGCCATGAGGCGGGGGTGGTCGGCGGTGTAGACCACCAGCAGCAGGACGGCGGTGAGGCCTGCGGTCAGGGCGAACTCGAGGTGCGGCAGCCCGCAGAGGAGACCGAGCACCAGCGTGGTGAAGTAGTACGCGACCTCTTCGTGCTGCACGGCGTCGGAGCGGAGCCGGACGATCGAGAGCACGCCGAACAGGCCGAGGCCCAGTGCCGTGCCGCCGCGGCCGCCGACGGCGGCGAACGCGGAGACGACGGTGAACAGGCCGACGTTCAGGGCGAGATACGCCGGCACGAGGTCGCGGCGCCGGTGCCGCGGGTAGTAGATGCCGAAGGTCAGCAGGCAGACGGCGGCGAGATCCAGTCCCAGGTGGGCGGCGAGGTGCCGCAGAGCGTCCATTGAAGTGAGCCCCCTCTTGTGCGTTCGCTGAGTGACGGAACGAGCACAGACGATAGGGAAACTTCCGGTGAACATGTGTTTGCCTGTGGAGAAACGATGCGCCTCCTTGATGCAATCGGAGGCCGAGTGTCCGGAACGCTGCACCACCTGTCGCACGAGGCACTCTTGCCGCTGTGCGTCACATGACGGTACCGGCCGTCGGCCCTGGTGGGACGGGCCGGGAGCGCCCGTCCGCGTGCAGGAGAGCCGCCGCGGCGGCGGCCGCGGCGAGGAGGCCTGCCGCGAGCCAGACGGCGTGCCGGGCACCCGCGAGCGAACCCGCCCCCGGCGCACCGGAGGACAGGGCACGGAAGAAGACCGAGCCGAGGAGGGCGATGCCGAGGGTGCCGCCGAACTGCTGGACGGCGTTGAGCAGTCCGGCCGCCGAACCCGTCTCGTGCGGGCGGACCCGGGACAGGGCGGCCGCGAAGAACGGGACGGTGAAGAGCCCGTTCCCGGCCCCGGCCACGGCCAGCGCCGCGAGCAGCGGCCACGGGTAACAGCCGGGCCGGGCGGCGTGGTAGGCGGCGAGCGCGCAGAGCAGCCCGGCCAGCAGCACGGCGAGCCCGGCGAACATCACCCGGGAACCGTGCCGCGGCACCAGGTACGCCCCCGCCGCCCAGGAGGCGGCGGCCAGCGCGCAGGACCACGGCAGCAGGCTCAGCCCGGCGGCCAGCACGCCGCTGTCCAGGCCCAGTTGCAGCTGCAGCACCACGACCGTCGTCAGGCCGTTGACCACGGCGAAGAACAGCGCCGAGGTCACCAGCGCGGCGGGGAAGCCCCGGCCGCGGAACAGCGACGGCTCGACCAGCGGACTGCGGCCCGTCCGGGCGCCGCGCCGCTGCTGCAGTGCGAACACCACGAGCACCAGGGCGCCGGCGAGCAGCTCGGCCGTGCTCCGGGCCGGCAGGCCGGCCGCACCGCCGGCGATGAGCGGATGGACGACGAGTGCCGTGCCCAGGACCGCAAGTCCCGTGCCGGGCAGGTCCGGACGCGGCCGCTGCGCCGCCCGGTCCTCGCGCAGCAGCGGGGCCGCGGCCAGGACGGCGGCGGCGAGCGGCACATTGACGAGGAACACGGACCGCCACGACGAGCCGCACAGGTCGGCGTGCGTCAGCACGGAGCCGAGGACGGGACCGCACACCGCGGCCAGGCCCATGACCGGCCCGATCGAGCCCAGGGCGCGGGCCAGTTCGGGCCCCGCGAACATCGCCTTGATCAGCCCGAAGGTCTGCGGGACGACCAGCGCGGCCGCCGTGCCCTGGACGGCCCGCGCGGCGAGCAGCACGCCCGTCGACGGCGCGAGGGCGCAGGCCGCCGACGCCAGGGCGAAGACGGCCGTCCCCGCCAGGAACACCCGCTTGCGGCCGAGCGCGTCACCGAGCCGGCCGCCCGTGATCAGCAGCGCGGCGAACGGCAGGGTGTAGGCGGCGCTGACCCACTGGACGACGGAGTCGGCCCCGCCGAGGTCGGCGCGGATCACGGGAGCCGCGACCTGAACGACCGTGGCGTCCAGCAGGTTCATCGCCTCGGCGGTCAACAGCGCGGCCAGCGCGGCCCATCGCCACCGCCAGGCCGCCACCGTGGTTGCCGCCTGCTCCTTCACGTGCATGGTTCTCCGTGCCCTTCCCGGTCGTCCGTGCGCCCCGCGGCGCGAACCCCAGCCTGGGCGGCCGGTATTGCCGTTTCCAGTCAGGCCGGGATCCTGGATGATTTCTTCCATCAGTGACGACGTGACGAGGAAAAGTGCTTATGCTCGACGACCTGGACCGCGCTCTGCTCCACGCCCTGCACATCGACGGCCGGGCGCCCTTCAGCCGTATCGCCGAGGTGCTCGGCGTCTCCACGCAGACCGTGACGCGCCGTTACCGGAGGCTGCGCACCGAGGCGGGGCTGCGCGTGGTCGGGCTGCCCGATCCGCACCGGGCCGGGCAGGCCCAGTGGACCCTCCGGCTCACCACGGCCCCGGCGGCCACCGAGCACCTGGCGTATGCGCTGGCCCGGCGGCCCGACACCTCGTGGGTCAAGCTCACGTCGGGCGGCACGGAGGTCTTCGCCGTCGTTCACGCCCCGCACGACGCGGAGTTCTCCCGCACCCTGCTGCACGACATACCCCGCAAGGCGGGCATCACCGCCGTCTCCGCCCACTGCATGCTCCACACCTACCTCGGCGGCCCTGCTGCATGGCGAGGACGCCTCGAAGCCCTCACGGCCGAGCAGCAGGACCGGCTCGCACCCGAGTGCGCGCCCCCGGGCGAGGGTGGGCCGCCGCTGACGCAGGCCGACCGCGATCTGATCGGCGCCCTGCGCCACGACGGCCGGGCCGGGCACGCCGAACTCGCCGCCGCCACCGGCCGGTCCCAGGCCACGGTGGCGCGCATGCTGGCCGAACTGCGCGCCCACGGCACGCTGTTCTTCGACGTGGAGATCGAGCCGCGCGCCCTCGGGGCCGGCACCCAGGCCCTGCTCTGGATGTCCGTCCCGCCCGCCCACCTCGACGCCGTCGCCGGGGCCCTGGCCGGGCACCGCGAACTCGCGGTCGTCGCCGCCACCACCGGCCCCACCAACCTCCTGGCCCACGCCCTGTGTTCGGACCCGGCCGACCTGCACCGCTACCTCACCCGCCGCCTCGGCGCGCTCGAGGAGATCCGCACCCTGGAGACCGCCCCCGTCGTCCACACCCTCAAGGCTGCGGGCACCCTTGCCCCGGCAGCCCGCGGACCCCGCGCGCGGTGACGGCGGAATTCCGTCCACCGCGCATGGCGGAAAGGCGCTCTGGTGCCCGGGGCCCGGCCCGGCCAGGGTGGTGCCGGACCAGGGGGTGTCCGATGGGTCAGCACGGGCCCTGCGGCGCCTGGCACGGCGCCTCGCTGCGTTGTCGCATCACCCAAGGACGCCCAGTCCGAGGGCGATGCTCCGCCTTGCGATGCACCGCACCAGACACCGCAGGGCCCGCACTGACCCATCGGACACCCCCCACCGCCAGGAGGAGGAACAGCCATGGACGAGGCCCGGCCGCACCGTGCCGCCGAGGACTCCCTCGCCGCGCTGCTGACCGAACACGCGCTGGGCTACCTGCACTCCGCAGCCCTGCGCACCGCGGCACGCCTCGGAGTGGCCGACCACCTGACCGCCGGCCCGCGCACCGCCGAGGAACTCGCCTCCCTGACCGGCGTCAGCGCCCCGCACCTGCGCCGCGCCCTGCGCCTGCTGGCCACGCGCGGGGTGTTCGCCGAGGACGCCACGGGCGCCTTCCGCCTCACCCCGGCCGCCTCGCTCCTGCGCTCGGACGGGCCGTCGTCCCTGCGCACCGCGGTGGTCATGCTCACGGACGAGACGTTCTGGAAGCCCGCCGAGCGCCTGGAGGACACCGTCCGTGCCGGGCACACGGTCTTCGAGGAGATCTTCGGGGCGCCGTTCTTCGAGCACCTCGCCCGCATCCCGCAGGCCGGCGAGGATTTCGACACCGGCATGGCGGGCCTGTCCACGAGCGAGGACGACGCCATCGCCGCAGCCTGGGCCTTTCCGGAGCGCGGCACCGTCGTCGACATCGGCGGCGGCTGCGGCGGGCTGCTGCGCCGTGCCCTCGTGCGGAACCCGGGCCTCCACGGGGTGTTGTACGACCGGGAACAGGTGCTGCGCGACCACACCCTCGACGAGCCGGAGCTGGCCGGGCGCTGGCAGGCGTGCCCCGGCGACTTCTTCGCCTCCGTGCCCTCCGGTGCCGAGGTGTACCTGATGAAGCGGATCCTGCACGACTGGGACGACGAGGGCTGCCTGCGCATCCTGCGCGCCTGCCGGGCCGCGATGACGACCGGCAGCCGTCTGCTGGTGGTCGACGCCGTCCTTCCGCAGGGCAACGAGCCGCATCCGGGGAAGATCCTCGACGTGCTGATGATGACGTCGCTCGACGGGCGCGAGCGCAGCGCGCAGGAATTCCACCGCCTGCTGTCCGCAGCGGGCCTGCGCCTGACGCGCATTCTGCCCACGGCTTCGACGCTGTCCGTCGTGGAGGCCGTGGTGGAGGCCAAGTCCGCCTGATCTCACGGATGGTGACGGGGCGGACATGAGAGTCGACGCGAAATGGTGGGCTCCGCTTCCTGATTCCGGATAACGGACACCTTCTCGCTCTCATCGGTCAACTCACGACCAAGTTTTTCTTCGTGGACCTGTCAGCAACGCCTGTTCGATGGCAAGCTCACCCCACTCGCACCGCAGACCCCGGGCGGCCCTTCGGCCCGTCCGGTGGCGCACGTGCGCGAGCACCCCACCGAACGCAGGACAGGCACCACCCCGTCGGCATCCCGTCGCCGGGTCAGAGCAGGCCGCCGACAGGCGGCCAGGCCAGAGGAGTTCGTGTGAGATCCACCCCCCACGTCGCAGGCACGTCCCGTCGTACGCGCATGAGCGCCGCCTTCGTCGCCACAGCCGCCATGGTCGCGCTGGGCGCCCAGGCCGGGACCGCCGACGCCGACCCCGGCATCGCGAGGAGCGCCGCGACCGCGCAGCCGTCCCCCGCCCAGCACGCCGCGCTGATATCCGCGGCCCGGGACGGCGCCGGCTCCACCGCGCACTCGCTGGGCCTGGGGTCGCAGGAGCGACTGGTGGTCAAGGATGTCGTCAAGGACGCGGACGGCACCGTGCACACCCGCTACGAGCGGACGTACGCCGGGCTGCCCGTCCTCGGCGGCGACCTCGTCGTGCACGTCAAGGGCAAGAAGAGCAGCGTCACCAAGGCGACCTCGCAGAAGATCGCCGTCCCCAGCACCACCCCGAAGGTCTCCGCCTCCGCGGCGCAGAACAAGGCGCTGGCGCACGCCTCGGACGAGAAGCTCGCCGCCCCGGCGAAGAACAACGTGCGCAAGGTCGTCTGGGCCGCCTCCGGCAAGCCCGTCCTGGCGTGGGAGTCCGTGGTCACGGGCCTGCAGAAGGACGGCACCCCCAGCCAGCTGCACGTGATCACCGACGCCACCACCGGCAAGAAGCTGTACTCCTTCGACGGCATCGAGACCGGCACCGGCACCGGCGTCTACAGCGGCAACGTGAACATCACCACGACGAAGAGCGGCAGCTCCTACCAGCTGCTCGACTCCACGCGCGGCGGCCACAAGACCACGAACCTGCGCGGGGGCACGTCCGGCAGCGGCACGCTCTTCACCAACTCCTCGGACATCTGGGGCAACGGCAGCGCGAGCAACAGCCAGAGCGCCGCGGTGGACGCGCACTACGGTGCGCAGGAGACCTGGGACTTCTACAAGCAGACCTTCGGCCGCAGCGGCATCCGCAACGACGGCGTCGCCTCCTACTCCCGCGTCCACTACGGCAGCAACTACGTGAACGCCTTCTGGGACGACTCCTGCTTCTGCATGACCTACGGCGACGGCCAGAGCAACACCCACCCGCTCACCTCGCTCGACGTCGTCGGGCACGAGATGACGCACGGTGTGACCTCGGCCACGGCGGGCCTGACCTACAGCGGTGAGTCCGGCGGCCTGAACGAGGCGACCAGCGACATCATGGGCACCGGCGTCGAGTTCTTCGCCCACAACGCCAACAACCCGGGCAACTACCTCATCGGCGAGCAGATCAACATCAACGGCGACGGCACCCCGCTGCGCTACATGGACCAGCCCAGCAAGGACAGCTCGTCGCTGGACTACTGGAGCGCGGACGCCGGCAACGTGGACGTGCACTACTCGTCCGGCATCGCCAACCACTTCTTCTACCTGCTCTCCGAGGGCAGCGGGGCGAAGACGATCAACGGGGTCGGCTACAACAGCCCCACCTACGACGGCTCCACCGTCTCCGGCATCGGCCGGGACAAGGCGCTGGCCATCTGGTACAAGGCGCTGACCACGTACTTCACGTCCAGCACCGACTACGCGGGCGCCCGCCAGGCGACCCTGCAGGCGGCTGCGGACCTCTACGGCGCCGACAGCACCGAGTACCAGACCGTCGGTGCCGCCTGGACGGCCGTCAACGTCTCCTGACCCCTGTCACACCGAGCTGCCGCCGCACATCCGAGTGCGGCGGCAGTTTGTTTTTCCGTTCCATTGCTGGTGAGGAGGGGTGCAGGGCGCGCGGGACCGCGGTAGTTTGCTAAGTTGCGCAAGTATGCAATCAAAGTGTGCCGCACCAAGTCTCGCAGACGACCGTCTTGAACGACGTCGGGCGATACCGGCCTGAGCGTGGGGGTGTGACCGTGACCAATCCCAGGGTGACCTCGGCCGATCCGGGAACGATCCCGGCGCCGCGGGCGTCCGGCGGCCCGCCCGCCGGGCGCCGGGGGCGGGGACAGCATCGCCGCGCCTGCAAGGGGGCGGGCCGGGCCCGCCGGGCGCTGCTGATCGCCCCCCTGCTGCCGGTGCTGGGCGCCTGCGTGGACCGGGCCGCCGGGCCGCACGTGGGCTGGGGCTTCGCCGTGGGGCTGGTGCTGGCCGCCGTCTGGGCGGGGGCGGCCGTCCGCCCGGCCCAGCTGTGGTGGGTGGTCCCCGCGCCGCCCCCGGTGGCCGCCGCCGTGACGATGACTGTGGCGCTCGTCACGGGGACGTCCTCCGGCAAGAGCGCGGCGCTGCCGGCCGAGGCGGTGCGCTGGGCCGTGGACGCGTTTCCGGCGATGGCGGCCGCGCAGGCCGCCGTGTTGATCGTTGTGGGGGTGCGCTTCGTCCGCTCCCGCCGTCGTGGGAGGAGCGGCGATGTCCGAGCACAAGGATGAGAAGAGCGCGAAGAACGCCAAGAACGCCAAGAACGCCAAGAACGCAGCGAAGAAAAAGAAGACCTCCCGGTCCGTCGTGGCCGCCCGGTTCGTGGTGTGCGCCGTCTCCTCGGCCGTGCTCGCGGTCAGCGGCGCCGGCTGGTTCGCGCACCACTCGCTGACCAACGGGCTGAAGACGTCCGACGCGCTGGACGCGATCCGCAAGCGCGCGCCCAAGCACCTGGACAACTCGGTCAACCTCCTGCTGGTCGGCCTGGACTCCCGCAAGGACATGGACGGCAACGACCTGCCCAAGGAGTTCGTCCAGGACGAACTGCACGCCGGGTCGAGCGAGATCGGCTACTACAACACCAACACCCTGATCCTGATGCACATACCTGCGGACGGCGGCCGGGCCACCGCCTTCTCCGTCCCGCGGGACGACTATGTGCAGACCCTCAACGGGGACGGCTCCCCCCAGGGGCACTTCAAGATCAAGGAGGCGTACTCCATCGCCTACACCAAGGAGCGGGAGAAGCTCGATGCGGAGGGCGTCAAGGGGCCCGACCTGGAGCGCAGGAGCCGCGAGGCGGGCCGCGAGGCGACGCTGGCAACCGTGCAGAACTTCCTCGGCGTCCCGATCGACCACTTCGCCGAGGTCAACCTGCTGGGCTTCTACGACATCGCCAAGGTGCTCCAGCCCATCCAGGTGTGCCTCAACCACCCGGTGAAGGACAAGTACTCCGGTGCCGACTTCCCCGCCGGTCCGCAGGAGCTCAACCCCAAGCAGGCACTGGCCTTCGTGCGCCAGCGGCACGGCCTCGACAACGGCGACCTGGACCGCACCCACCGCCAGCAGGCGTTCCTGTCGTCCGTCACGCACAAGCTCAAGTCCGAGGGCGTCTGGGGCGATCTCGGCAAGCTCCAGGGCCTGTTCGACGCCGTCAAGAAGGACGTCGTGCTCGACAGCTCCTGGGACGTCCTGGACTTCATGCAGCAGGTCCCCAGCCTCACCGGCGGCAAGGTGGACTTCCACACCCTGCCCATCACCGGGTTCGCCACGCGCGCGGGAGAGGACGTGAACCTCGTCGACGCCGATAAGATCAAGGAGATCGTGCGGGCGGCCACCGGCCAGGCCCCGTCCTCCTCTCCCACCCCGTCCGACGGCACCGCCGACGCCAAGTCCGGGGGCACGCCGTCGCCGACGCCGTCCGCCGGACAGTCCTCCGCCCCCGCGGCGGACTCCTCACCGGCCCCGAGCGCATCCCCGTCCGCATCGGACGACGACCAGGCGGGGCAGACCGTGAAAATGGGGGGAATTCCCTGTGTTGACTGACATCCGGCCGGGCCGGGGTCTCCTCGGAGCGCGGCGGGTGCCGACGGGCGCCGGGGCCGACGGGGTCCGGCGCCGCCGGAACACCGAACTGGTGCTGGTGCTCTTCGCGGTGCTGACCGCCGCGTTCGCCGACGCCGACGCGGAGTGCGCCCTGCACGGGGGGCTCCCCGGCGCGTTCGCCCTGCAGGTGTGCGGGCTGGGCGCGGTCGCCGTGCTGGCCCACCTCGCCGTGCGGCGCTTCGCCCCGTACGCGGACCCCCTCATCCTGCCCCTGGCGGTGTTCCTCAGCGGGATGGGCCTGGTGCTGCTGCACCGGCTCGACATCTCGTACGCGGCCAAGTACAGGTCCGCGCCCGTCGCCGGCGGCCAGGTGATGTGGCTGTGCATCGGCGTCGCGGCCTTCGTCGCCGTGACGGTCGGGCTCAAGCACCACCGCATCCTCCAGCGCTACACGTACGTGCTCATGGCGGGCGCGCTGGTGCTGCTGGCGGCCCCGGCGTTCTTCCCCGGCGACACCTACGGGGCCAAGCGCTGGATCCGGCTGGGTGGATTCTCCTTCGAGCCGGACGAGTTCACCAAGCTCGTCATCACGATCTTCTTCGCCGGCTACCTGATGGTCCAGCGCGATGCGCTCGCCCTGGCCAGCCGCCGGGTGCTGGGGATGTACCTGCCGCGCGGCCGCAACCTCGGCCCGGTGGTGGCCATCTGGGCCGCCAGCCTGCTGGTGCTGATCTTCGAGCGCGACCTGGGCACCTCGCTGATCTTCTTCGGGATCTTCGTGGTGATGCTGTACGTGGCCACCGAACGCACCGGCTGGGTGGTGATCGGCCTGCTGCTGGCGTGCGTCGGCGCCGGGGTCGTCGGCTCCATGGAACCGCACGTGCACGGCCGCGTGGTCGCCTGGCTGCACCCGATGGACATCTACCTGCCCCACCCGCCGCCCGGCCTGATCTCCGAGCAGGGCGCCCAGGCGATGTTCAGCTTCGGCAGCGGCGGCATCCTGGGCTCCGGCCTGGGCCAGGGCTACCCGTGGCTGATCGGCTTCGCGGGGCGCAGCGACTTCATCCTCACCACCGTCGGCGAGGAACTGGGCGCCGCGGGCGTGCTGGCGCTCCTGCTGGTGTACGCCCTGCTCGCCGAACGCGGGCTGCGCACCGCCCTGGTGCTGACCGACCCCTTCGGCAAGCTGCTGGCGTCGGGCCTGGCGGCCGCGCTCGTGCTGCAGGTCTTCGTGGTGGCGGGCGGTGCCAGCGGCCTCATTCCGCTCACCGGCAAGGCCCTGCCGTTCCTCGCCCAGGGCGGTTCGTCGATGCTCGCCAACTGGCTGCTGGTCGCCCTGCTGTTGAAGCTGAGCGACGCGGCGGGACGCACCCAGCTGGAGCCGGGACCCGACCCGGACGGGACGGTCACGCTGTCCGCCGAGGAGATCCGGGCGGGCCGGGCCCTGCAACAGGGCGTCGCCCTCGGATAGCGACGTGCCCGAAGGGCCCTTCAGGACGCAACTCCCCGTCCTGGAGGGCCTCTTTCATCACTCCGGTTTCCTTACTCCAGGCCGAGGTCCGCCAGGGCCGTCGTCCAGTCGGTGACGATGGCGCTGCGGGCGGCGTCGAGGGTCACGGTGCCGTTGCAGACGGCCTGCTTGAGCTTGTTCTCCACTTGGTCCTTGTCGCTTGCCTGCTCGTTCCCGGACCGGGGCTCGGGCCACAGGTTCTTGGGGTCCCTGGGCGCACCGCCCAGCTCCAGCGGGACGAAGTGGTCCTCTTCGTAGCTGGCGGGGTCGGTGTCGGTGTACCCGTACGCGGCGATCTGCTGTGCCTTGAGCTTGTTGGTGTACGAGGCCGGCGGGCGGACGGTCTTCGTCCAGCCCGACACGCAGATCGTCGAGCCTATGGTCGCCTGGGTGACGTCCGGGTTGAAGGCACCGGGCTGGCAGGACGGGTCGGGCAGCGGCAGGTACGACTGGCTGCACGTGGTGCTGCCGGCCGCGTGGGCGGTGCCGGCGGTGAGGACGAGTCCGGCGGTCGGAAGAAGCAGGCATGCTGCCGCGGCCGTGATTCGGCGCAGGGAGTTCATGGGGGGCTCCGCACGATGAAGACCCGGAGGTTTCCGGGGTGTTGCGTTCATGACAGCATCGTGAAGTGCCCCGTGAACAGGGCCTGAAGGGTGAATTCCTGGTCAACGATCATGCTTTCGGCCCGGCCAGGAAGCGCCGCAGCCGTTGCAGGGGCCAGGTGTTGATCACGTCGTCCTCGGTCAGCCAGCCGCGTTGCGCCGTGCCCACGCCGTAGCGCATGTACGGCAGGTGGGTCACCGAGTGAGCATCCGTGTTGACCGCGAACTTCACGCCGTACCGCTTGGCGCGCAGGATGTCCTCGTCGCGCAGGTCCAGCCGCTCGGGGTGCGCGTTGATCTCCAGGGCCGTGCCCGTGCGCGCGCACGCCTCGAAGACCGCGTCGAAGTCGGCGTCGATCCCGGGGCGTTTGCCGATCAGCCGGGTCGTGGGATGGCCCAGGACGGCCACGTGCGGGTTCTCGCAGGCGCGCACGAGCCGGCGGGTCAGCTTGTCCCGGCTCTGGCGGAAGTGGGAGTGCACCGAGGCGACGCACAGGTCGAATCCCGCGAGGAAGTCGTCCGGCCAGTCCACCTCGCCGTCCGGGCCGATGTTGAGCTCGGTGCCGTGCAGCAGTCGCATCCGGCGGTGCTTGCCGTCGAGCTTCCGCACCGTCTCGCGCTGCGCCAGGATCTTGGCGTCGGTCATCCGCTGCATGTACAGGTTCGGGGCGTGGTCGGTGACGGCGTAGTACGCGTAACCGCGGGCCGCGGCCGCGGTGACCATGTCCTCCAGGGAGGCGAGACCGTCCGTGAGGTCGGTGTGGGTGTGCAGGTCGCCCCGGATGTCGCCCTCCTCGACCAGTTCGGGGAGTTCGTCGCGCAGCCCGGCGGCGATCTCGCCGCGGTCCTCGCGCAGGGTGGGCGGGATCCAGGGCAGCCCCAGCCGGGCGTAGATCTCCTCCTCGGTCTCCGAGACGACCTTCGCGCCGTCCTCGGTCCGGAAGAGGCCGTACTCGGAGAGCTTGAGCCCGTCCCGCACCGCGATCTCGCGGATGCGGATGTTGTGCGCCTTGGAGCCGGTGAAGTACAGCAGGCCCGCGCCCCAGGAGTCCGGCGGCAGCACCCGCAGGTCGACCTGGAGGCCCTTGGTGGTGCGGATGGAGGTCTTCTTCCGCCCGCTCGCGATGACCTCGGCGGCGTACGGCAGGCTGCCGAACGCCTCCATGAAGGGGCCGGACGCCTCGGCGGCCACCAGCACGTCGACGTCCCCGATGGTCTCCTGCATCCGCCGCAGCGACCCCGCATACGCGCACCCCTCGCAGCCCTCCACCTGCGACAGGTCCCCGACCACCTGGTCCGCGACGTCCGTGGCGGCGCTGATCAGGATCCGTTTGCCGGCCTTCTGCATCAGGGCGATGCCGTGCAGGATGTTCGCCTCGGTCTTCTCCCCGAACCCCTTCAGGTCGCGCAGCCGTTGCTCGTGGACGGCGTCGAGCAGCTGCTCCACGGAGGAGATCTGCAGCTCCTCGTAGAGGGTCATGGCCTTCCTGGGCCCGAGCATGGGGATGGCGAGCAGCTCCCGGACCCCGGCCGGGACCGACGCCCGGGTCTCCTCGACGGCGGCGACCCGGCCCGTGCTCAGGAACTCCACGACCTTCTCGGCGATCGACTTGCCGACGTTGGGGATCTCCTGCAGGCCCTTGGCGTCGAGCGTGGAGACGTCCGTGGGGTGGCCGCCGATGGCCCGGGCGGCCTTCTCGTAGGCGCGCGCCTTGAAGGCGTCGCCGCCGGAGATCGCGACGAGGTCCGCGTACTCCTGCAGCAGCGCCTCGACCTCCTCGTTGGGCCGGCCCATGTGTTCAGCGTGCCACCGGCCCCGGAGTCCGGCTACTCGTGACCGGCGATGACGACGACCTGGTCCCCTTCGTGCAGGGTCAGCGGAGCGGCCTTCGGCGGGTTGAGGCGGATGCCGTAGGAGGGCGGCACGTCGCGGTCGCGGCCGAGCCGGTAGCCGATGGCGGTCTCCCCGCGCCGCCGGGCCGCCTCGATGGCGGTGGCGAAGGTGGCCTCGGCGCCGGGCCGGAGGTAGTCGCCGGCCGGCTTGAGGTAGATCTCCGCCCCGGTCGGGTCGAAGAGGGCGCTCAGCAGCGCGTACACGTCGACGTTCTCGGAGAGCTGGGTCAGCAGCAGGCTGACGAGCTTGGTGCTGACGATGAAGTCGTCGGCCTTGGTGACCTGGGCCACCTCGCGGTTGCTGTCGTGGTTCATCTCCGAGACGATCGAGTACGGGTCGCCCAGGCCGACTTCGATGTCCCGCAGCTGAAGCAGCGTCACCAGGGTGCGGTTGTCGGCGTGTTCGGGATCGGAGGTGTCGTCGGAGAGCACGATGATGTGCTGGTAGCCGCCGGGGAACAGGTCCTCCAGCGACTGCCGCCCGGTGGGTTCGCAGGGCTTGTGCCCGAGGGCGAGGTTCGCGGTCGGGATACCGTCGAGCCCGTCGGGGCGGACGGGCGAGGCGACGTCGAGGACAGAGCCGGGCAGGGCGAACCGGTCCAGCAGTTCAATGATCTTGGCGGCGCGGGCGTTCCAGCCGACGAGCAGGGTCCGGCCGGGCTTCGAGGGCCTGCGGGAGGGCTGGACGACGGCCTCTTCGGCCACCGGAGGAGCGGAGTGGGCGAGCCGGATGAGCGCGTCGTCCTCGGCCACGACGACGATCCTGTCGTCCTCGGCGATGACGGTGTCCATCGGCGGGTTGACCAGTATCCGGCCGTCGCCCCGGTGCAGCCCGACCGGGATGCCCAGCTGGTAGCGGTTCAGCGCGTCGCCGTAGGACGCGCCGGTGAGCGCCGGGGCGTGGTGGATGTAGAACTCGTTGCCGTAGAAGCTCAGGAGCTCGTTCCACACCGTCGACAGCCCCGTCTGCCGGTGCGACTGCACCACCAGGCGCACGGCGAGGTCGTCGGCGTCGATGACCAGGCCGCTCGGGCCCGCGGCGAGCCGGGCGGCCGCCAGGTTCCCCGAGTCCTGCACCGCGGCCACCACCGGCGGACGGGCCTTGGCCCAGGGCCTGTTGTTGAGCACCAGCAGCATCTTGATGACCGTCGTGTCGCTGTCGGGCCCGAACGCCGGCAGCACCATGACGGACTTGGCGGTGTCCGGACTGACCAGCTCCAGGTCGTCCTGCTTGAGCGGATTGCCCGACCGGCAGATCACCTTGGTGCGGCCCGGGTCGGGGACGCGCATCCGGATCTGCTCCTCCATGTCGACCTTGTCGCGGTCCGCCAGGACCGCCACGCACGAGCGACGCTCGCTCTGATTGGCCTCGACGAGCTCCTCGACCACCGTGAAGATCTGCTCCGACCAGCCCAGCACGACGGTGTGCCCGCGCTCCAGGAGCTGCGAACGGCCCTTGCGCAGCTGCTGGATCCGGTGGTCCAGGCCCGTCGTCAGCACACCGATGAGGGCGCTGACGATGAAGATCCCGCCCACCGTCACCAGCAGCATCAGCCCCAGGAACACCGGAGTTCCGGTGTCGCTGCCCATGGTGCCGGGGTCCAGGGCGCGCAGCAGGCTCATCCAGGCCACGCCCAGCCAGCCGCCGTTGCGCTCGGTGTCGGTGTCGGTGAACAGCACGACGAGCGTGGCGGTGAAGGCGATCAGTACCACGGAGGCCAGCGCCAGCCAGCCGATCAGGGCCGGCGTGCCGCGGTCCATCGTGCTGTCGAACCAGTACCGCAGCCGGTCCCGCCGTTTCACGTGTGTCCCCCTGTCGTCCGGTGCAAGGGAGGAGACCTACCCGTGCCGGACCGTGCAGTTGCACACGACCTCCGTGGATTCCGTAAAGCATGCATGCAACTGTGGGCAGTGGATCATGGATATCGGGCGATTGGGTGGAGCGCTGTGCAGTCGGTCATATCGGGCTTCGTTCCCATCTGGGCGGTGACGGCGGCGGGTTGGGGCGCGGGTCGCACCGGGATACTCGGCCCGCAGGCCCAGCCCGTGCTCGCCCGCTTCGCCTTCGTGTGCGCGATGCCGGCGCTGCTGTTCCTCACCCTGTCCCAGGCGCCCCTGGGCAGGATCGCGGACCCCGGCGTCGCCGTCTTCGCGCTCAGCCTGGTCCTGGTGTTCGGGGCGGCGCTGCTGCTCTGCCGGCTGCTCTGGCCGATGCGTCCGGCGGACCGGGCCGTGCACGCCATGGCCGCGTCCTACGTCAACTCGGCCAACCTCGGCATCCCGGTGGCGCTCGGGGTGCTGGGGGACACCTCGTTCATCGCCGCCGCGGCCGTGTTCCAGATGCTGGTGGTCACCCCGCTGATCATGGTGATGATCGAACTCGACGCCCACCGGAGCGGGCCGGGCCGCTGGCGGCGCCTGGCGCAACTGCCCCTGCGCAACGCGGTCATCGGGTCCGCCGCGGCCGGCGTGGCCGTCTCCGCGGCGGGCTGGCGGCTGCCCGGAGTCGTCGTCCAGCCCCTGCACATGATCGGCGGCGCCGGGGTGCCGACCGCGCTGTTCGCTCTCGGCATGTCCCTCAACACCCGGGTGCTGCCGGACGCCAAGGGCCTCGCCGAGCGGCTCGTCCTCGTGGCGCTGAAGGTCGCCGTGCAGCCCGCGGCCGCCTACGCGCTCGGCCGCTGGGCCTTCGGCCTGGACCGCCACACGCTGCTGGCCGCGACCCTGTGCGCGGGCCTGCCGACGGCACAGAACGCGTTCATCTACGCCGCCGAGTACCGGCTGCGCACCGACGTGGCCAGGGACACGGTGGTGGGGTCGACGCTGCTGTCGTTCGGCACGCTGTCGCTGATCACATGGCTGCTCGCCTGAAGCGGGGCAGCGCCCGCACGAGGAAGGCCAGCCACAACCAGTACTTGGCAAGGGTGGGTGAAGCGAAAGCCAGCGGGACCGATGTGGCGAACACGGCGGCCAGCGTGGCACTGACGAACACGGTCCGCTTCACTTGCTGTTGGGTCACCCCGGGCGCGCGCAGCGGCCCCGGGGTCAGCAGGCGCAGGCACATGACGGTCATCAGGGAGGAGGCAGTCGCGAGGGTGCCGGCATAGACGGCCGTGGCGGCGGAGGTCTGGCCGTATTCGCTGATCAGCCGGGTCGGGAACGGCAGCGCGGCGATGACGGCCAGCAGGCCGAGCTCCAGGCGCACCATGGTGCGGTCGAGCGTGGCGACCATGCCGAACAGCCTGTGGTGCGCGAGCCACAGCAGGCCGATCACGACGAACGTGAGCAGATAGGCATCGACCTTGGCCAGCACCTCGTGCAGGGCATGACCGAGCTCCGCCGCCGGAAGGCCGTCGGGCACATGGAGTTCGAGCGCCAGCAGGGTGATGGCGATGGCGATCACCGCATCGGCGAACGCCAGCAGCCGGTCCACGTCGATCGCGTACATTTCGCGCGCCACGCCCCTAGGCTGGGGGACGTCGGGTGTGTTTTGCGTATGATCCGTCCGAAACCACGCGATCGGGTGAAGAGTGCACGGACCGGGGGTCGCTCAGTCCCGTGAGTTCCCGAAGAGGATCCGGTAGCCGATCAGCAGCACCAGCGAGCCGACGATCGCCGCACCCCAGGTGGGTGCGTCGAAGAAGTGCTTGGCGATGGGCTTGTGGAGGAACTTGGCGGACAGCCAGCCGCCGAGGAACGCCCCCGCGATGCCGATGAGCGTGGTGCCGATGAAGCCGCCCGGGTCGCGGCCGGGAAGCAGGATCTTCGCGATCGCGCCTGCCAGCAGCCCCAGAATGATCCAGCCGAGGATGCCCATGGTGGTGGTCCTGCCTTCCGTTGTTGCTACGTCTGTACTGTTCACGGACGCATGCCCGGCCGACGGGGTTGCATGCCCCGCGATTGCATACTTGCGTAAGTGCTGAAGTATGGTGTCGATCATGACTCAGGACGGTGTGACGGTGTGGGAGACGGCGGTCCTCGACGGCGGGCCCGCCGACGGCCTGCGGATCCGGGTGACGGACCGGCCGGGTGTCGTCCAGGTCACCCGGCCGTGCGCCGTCGAGAACCCGCCGGCCGCCGGCCCCGCCGTGCAGGTCGCGGCGATCTACGTCTACCGCCGCGACCTGCGGGTCACCGCCGAGCCGCTGCGCTACGGCTTCGACGCGGTCAGCCCCTGACCGTACGGACCGGCAGCGTGCGGTGGCCGTTGGAGATGAACGACTCCAGCGGCCGCAGCTCCTCCGCCGGCACTGCGAGCGCCAGGTCCGGGAACCGCTCGAAGAGCGCCGACAGGGCGATCCGGGCCTCCAGACGGGCCAGTTCGGCGCCCAGGCAGTAGTGCGTGCCGTGGCCGAAGGACAGGTGCTCGCGGCGGCCCGGCCGGACGATGTCGAAACGGCCGGCGTCCTCGCCGTGCACGCGCGGGTCGCGCCCGATGGCGGCGAAGTTGACGACGATCATCTCGCCCCGGCGGATGGTCACGCCGGACTCCGGGACGTGGATGTCCTCGACCGCGAAGCGCGGCAGGACGGTCGCCACCGGAGCCTGGTGCCGCAGCGTCTCCTCGATGACGTCCGGCCATCCGGCCCGGCCCTCGCGGACCAGGTCCAGCTGGCCGGGGTGGGTGAGCAGGTTGACGATGGCGTGGTCGAGGAGATTGACGGTCGTCTCGTGCCCGGCGCCTATGAGCAGCAGCAGGCTGTCGAGCAGCTCCTGTTCGCTCAGCCGGGTGCCGGCCTCGTCGTCGCGCGCATCGATGAGCACGCTGGTCACGTCGTCGCCCGGGGTCTCCCGCTTGACGGCGACGAGCTCCGTCAGCAGCCCGTACACCGTCTGCACGTTCGCCATGGCCTCCTCCGCGGAGGCGCTGGTGTCGAAGAGGCCGCCGACCGCGGTGCGGAAGGAGTCGTGCATCCCCTCGGGCACGCCGAGCAGGGTGTTGACGACGCGCAGGGGCAGCAGCCACGCGAACGCGGCGCGCAGGTCGACCACGCCGTCCTCGTCCGGGGCGAGCGCGTCGAGGAGTTCTGCGGTGATCTCCTCGACGGCCGGGGCCAGGGCCCGTACGCGGCGCGGCCCGAAGGCGGTGCCGATCAGCCGGCGCAGCCGGGTGTGCTCGTCGCCGTAGGCGGTGAGCGCGTTGCGCACGTCCACCCAGGAGCGCAGCGGCCAGTCCTCGGGGATCTCGCCGTCGATGAGGGCGGGCCAGTGCCGGTGGGCGTCCTTGGAGACGCGGGCGTCGGTGAGCAGTCGCTTGGCCAGGGCGGAGTCGGTCACCGACCAGGCCTGCACGCCACCGGGCAGCTCGACGCGCGCCGCGGGCCCGAGGGCGCGCAGCCGGGCCGCCTCGCCGTGGACGTCGGAGGCGGCCGGGTCGAGGGTGAACGGGCAGGCGGTTGCGGTGTGCTGAGTGTTCATGTGCTCTCTTGCTGCGGGTACGGGGACGGCGCCCCGGCCCGGCGCGGTCGTGCCGGACGGCACTTCTGACGCTTCGTCAGTTCCCCTGGCCGGTCCGGCGCGGCGGACTCATTTCTATCACCGGGGCACAGCGGGGCGATGTGAGGGGGATCTCCGGAAGGCCGGCTCCGTGGGGGTGGCGCTACGGGACGCGGATGGCGTAGAAGCCGCGCCCGAACGTGGCGGCCACCAGCCGGTGGGCGGTGTGGTCGTACGCGATGCCCGACACGGACCAGCGGGAGGCCGGAGCCGAGGCGGTGCCAGCCGCGGGCCGTGCGCGCGAACACCGTTCCTAGAGACTGAGCGGGAGTGAGTCCTGTTGCCAGAACCCATGCTCAGCCGAACACCCCGAACGGTCTTGGGTGTTCTGGTCCACCGCGTTCACTCCGCGTCCAGCGCGCACGGATCGTGTCCGCGGTCCGGGGATGCGGGGGCGGCTTCCCTCGCTCCCTCGGTCGCCGGGTCGGGCCTGGGCGGTCCGATGCCCGTGCACATCGCTCTGGTGTGCACGGGGCGGTGTCGTCCGTCGCCTGATCCGGTATCCGAGGGCGCGCCTGCCGATGGCCACCGAGGCGGCGGCGTGTCGGCTGCTCTTGCGGGTTTTGCCGGTGAGGGGGGCTTGCCAGTGCCGGGCGCCCCAGGCACTGGTGTACGCGGGATCGACTGCGATCACGCCGATGCCGGCTTGCGCGGACATGGACAGCAGACGTGCGCGCAGGCGGCCGGTGGGGATGCCGGAGATGAGCTGTCTGAATCGCTTGCGGCTGCCGTGTTTCTCGCGGGTGGTGGAGTCGGTGAAGTCGAGATCTTCGATCGCGATGGCCTGCACGCCGGTCTGTTCGGCCCAGTGCAGGAGGCGGGTGAGGGCGTGGCGGAGCTGGGCGTCGCGGTGCGAAGCGCTGCCGGTGAGCTGGTAGTCGAAGCGGCGGGGTGTGCCGAGGGGGTTGCCGTGTTCGTCGAGGCGCCATGCGGCGAGGTGGTCGGCGTTGGTGTCCACGGCGATCACGCCGCCTGCGCGCAGCGCGGCCAGTGACACGACGGGGAGGTCTTTGCGGGTCCAGGAGGCGTCTAGGTACCAGCGGTCCCGGACTGTGTCCAGGTGGATGCGGTAGGCCACGGCCCGGTTCGCTTCGATCCTCTCTCGCCATTCGTCGCCCCGGTGCCGGAAGGCGACCGTCGCGGCCAGCACGTACCGGCCGTGCTTCGCGTTTGCGTGCTCGATGAGAGGGCCGGGCGGCTTGATGCTGATCTCGCCGTCGGGGCTGACGCGGATCGTCTCGTTCCCGAACCTTTTGCCGGACTCGCCGTCGGCGGTCAGGAACCACCGCGCCGCCTCCCACTGTGCTCGCCACTGTGCCTCGGTCAGGTTCGCGGCGGTGAGGTGGTGACGGGTGCCGAGCAGCCGGCGGCCCCCGCGTGTGATTGACACGCGTCCGGCGTTGCGTTCGGTCGTGGCCTGTTCGTACCGCTCTTCGAGGATCGCCAGGCGCCGGGACTTGTGGAGCCACTCGTGCGAGGACCGATAGCCGCCGGGCTTGCCCTGGCTGCCCTTCTCCCCGACGGGCAGGGACAGCCGGTGCCGGATCATGCGGATACCAGCATCCAAGGACTTAAGGTGCGCGTGCTGCGCACGCCGGGACAGGCCCCACTGGTCGTGCGTGCTGGACGTGATCGAACCGGCCCAGCGGGAGGACGACAACGCCGTCAGATCGCGTTTGCGCTCTGCCCACGCGTCGGTGGAGTGTTTCCAGGCCGTCACGGCACCTGCGGGCCAGATCACGCGAGGCCAGTGTGCCCAGGTGCGCGCCGACGAGCCGCAACACCTTCTCGTCCTCGGCTGTCAGTCCCTTGAGACGGTCGCGGATGCTGACACCCCTCGGGCCGTCGGCGACGAACGGCCGGGCAATGTGCCGCAGCGGCCTGCGCTGGTCAGCCATGCTCGGCAGCCTCCAGCGCCTTGCGGGCACGGTTCTTCGCCGACCGGCGCCCGTACAGGCGGGCACAGAACCAGGTCAGTACCTCCGCCATGTCCCGTGCCAGGTCGTCCTCGGCCTCGCCGTCATCCAGCACGACCAGACGGCGCCCGGTCGCGGACAGGGCGGCCTCGACCAGCTCGACGTTCATCCGGCCGAGGCGGTCCTTGTGCTCCACCACTACCGCCTGCACGGCAGGATCGGCAAGCAACCGCTTGACCTTGGAACGGGCGCCGTTCGTGCCGGAGGCGATTTCGGACTCCACTCGCACCACTCGATGGCCTGTGGTGGCAGCCCACCGGGTCAGCCGGGCGACCTGGCGCTCCAGATCATCCTTCTGGTCGTGCGAGGAGACGCGGGCATACAGACCCAGCCCGCCGACTGCCCCGGGCGCGGAGCCGACCCCCACGTTCACGAGGATCGTGCGCGGGCCGACCCGCTGAGCCGGTACAGGCAGCGTCCCCTCACGGAACCAGCGATACGCGGTCTGCGGATGCACGCCCTGCGTCTTCGCCCATTCCGTGAGGTTCATGCTATGACAACGACACTCACTTATACATGGTTACGCTCACTTACCCGACTTCGAGAGCCGACACTTGAAGACCTTTGAATGGCCAGTGGTTGAGGAGGGGTAATTCAGTAGCTGAGCGAGGCGAGACCGCCGAAGACGGTGGACTGCGGGACGTGCAGCATGCCGTCGAAGGCCTCCAGGACGGGCGTGTGCAGGTACGCGCCCTGCATCCGGATCCGGTCAGGCCCGGGCGACGAGCGGGGCGCGCCGCGCAGTGCGGCGAGACCGGCCCCGGGGGCCGCTGTGGCGAACGCGGCCTCGCTCACGGCCGTGGCACGTTGCGCAGGTTGGAGCGTGCCATCTGGAGCATGCGGCCCACCCCGCCGTCCAGGACGATCTTCCCTGCGGACACGGCGAATCCGCCGACCATCTCCGCGGTGATCTTCGGGGGGATGGACAGGGCGTTGGGGTCCGTGACGACGTCCACGAGCGCCGGGCCCTTGTGCCGGAAGGCGTCGCGGAGCGCACTGCGCACCTGCTTGGGCTTCTCGACCCGCACGCCGAAGGCGCCCGCCGCCCGGGCGATGGCGGCGAAGTCGGGGTTGTGGTTGGTGGTTCCGTAGGAGGGGAGGCCGCTCACCAGCATCTCCAGTTCGACCATGCCCAGCGAGGAGTTGTCGAACAGCACCACTTTGACCGGCAGGTCGTACTGGACCAGGGTGAGGAAGTCGCCCATCAGCATCGTGAACCCGCCGTCGCCGGACATCGAGACGACCTGGCGGCGGCGGTCGAGTAGTTGGGCGCCGATGGCCTGCGGCAGGGCGTTGGCCATCGAGCCGTGTGTGAAGGAACCGATCACGCGGCGGCGGCCGTTGGGGGTGAGATAGCGGGCGGCCCACACGTTGTTCATGCCGGTGTCGACGGTGAACACGGCGTCGTCGGCGGCCTCTTCGTCCAGCACGGAGGCCACGTACTCGGGGTGGACCGGCGTGTGCTTCTCGACGTTGCGCGTATAGGCCTTCACGACGCCTTCGAGGGCGTCGGCATGGTTCTTGAGCATCCTGTCGAGGAACTTCCGGTTCTCCTTGGGCCGGACCTGCGGGGTCAGGCAGCGCAGCGTCTCGCGGACGTCGCCCCACACCGCGAGGTCGAGCTTGACGCGCCGGCCCAGGTGTTCGGGCCGCACGTCGACCTGCGCGATCCGTACGTCGTGGGGGAGGAAGGCGTTGTACGGGAAGTCGGTGCCCAGCAGGAGCAGCAGGTCGCACTCGTGGGTGGCCTCGTAGGCCGCGCCGTACCCGAGCAGGCCGCTCATGCCCACGTCGTACGGGTTCTCGTACTGGATCCACTCCTTGCCGCGCAGGGCGTGCCCGACCGGGGACTTCACCCGTTCCGCGAACGCCATCACCTCGTCGTGGGCGCCCGCGGTGCCGCTGCCGCAGAAGAGGGTCACCTTCTCCGCCTCGTCGACCATGCGGGCCAGGGCGGCGATCTCCGCGTCGCCGGGCCGTACCGAGGGGCGGCTGGTGACCAGGGCGTGCTCGGCGGTGCGCTCGGGGGCCGGTGCCGCGGCGATGTCGCCGGGCAGGGCGATGACGCTCACGCCGCCCTGCCCGACCGCGTGCTGGATGCCGGTCTGCAGCACCCGGGGCATCTGGCGGGGGCTGGAGACGAGCTCGCTGTAGTGGCTGCACTCCTGGAAGAGCCGGTCCGGGTGCGTCTCCTGGAAGAACCCGGTGCCGATTTCGCTGCTGGGGATGTGCGAGGCGAGCGCGAGGACCGGGGCCATCGAACGGTGCGCGTCGTACAGCCCGTTGATCAGGTGCAGATTGCCCGGGCCGCACGAGCCCGCGCACGCGGCGAGCGTTCCGGTCAGCTGGGCCTCGGCGCCCGCGGCGAAGGCGGCGGTCTCCTCGTGGCGGACCTGGATCCACTCGATGCCGCGGTGGCGGCGCACGGCGTCGACGACCGGGTTGAGGCTGTCGCCGACCACCCCGTAGAGCCGCTGCACCCCGGCGCGTACCAGGATGTCCACGAACTGTTCGGCGACCGTCTGCTTCGCCATGCGCGCACCTGCCCTCCGTGGCCGTCTCCTTCCCCCATCAACCCATGGAACGCGCGGCTGTGCCATCGGCCCGGCGGCGTCCGCGGCGGATCTCCAGGGCGCCGCGGGCGATGGCCCGGGCCCGGTCCTCCGCCTCCGGGTCGATGCCCAGCAGCCGGTTGTGGTGCAGGTGCACCAGGCCCGTCAGCGCCACCCGGCGGTCCACGGCGGGCAGGGAGCGCAGGACCTCGCCGTAGCGGGACAGCGCAGGCGCCCGCTCCGGGCTGCCGGGCAGCGTGTGCGGCAGTTCCGCCATCAGTGCGGCCGCCTGCCGGCGACGGTCGCGCACGGTGTCGTGGGCGGGGGAACGGGGATAGGTGGCCAGGTGCCACTCCTCGGCGTGCTCACGGCCGAGGGCGTGCTGCACGATGTCGAGCATGTTGAGGGCGCCCAGCAGCTCCGGTTCCGTCGTCAGGCGGCCCGATTCCAGGGCGCCGAGCTGTGCCAGCACGGCCTTGCTGTCCGCGCAGAACGCCTCCTCGGCCGCCGCCGCCGCGGCCCGGCCGCCGTAGCGCTCCCACTCGGGCTCGTAGGAGTCGAGCACCAGACGGCCGGCCAGCCCCGAGCGCCGCAGGTCCGCGAACCAGTCGTGGACGCGGGGCAGCAGCTGCCGGTTCAGGGCCTCGGGGTCGCCGTGGAAGCGCAGGCGCAGGTGGGGGCCGGGGTCGCGGTAGCGCAGGAAGAACCAGCGGTCGGTCCCCTCGGGGAGCGCCGCCAGCAGGCGGGGCACGTGACGGGTCAGCAACTCGTTCTGCCGGTGCGTGGATCCGTAGAGCTTGGCGTACAGCCACTCGCCGCCCGGTGCTTGCGACCGGACGGCCCGGAGCGGCGCGCGCCGTGCGGGCTGTGGAGCAGTCGGCCGCGGTGAGAGCAGCGGGAAGACGACCTCGGCGGCATGCGCACCGTCCTCCCCGGAGAACCACCCGTACGCGTGCTCCTCCTCCGGCACTTCGCGCAACACCGCCTCGGGCGAGCGCAGCACGTCCTGCCGCAGCAGCCGGATGTGCAGCCCCGCGGCCAGGTTGAGCTCCAGAGTGCGGTCGGCCACGCACAGCTGCACCCGGTCCGGCACACCCCAGCGCTCGCGCCAACGGCCGCACTCGCGGCGCCAGATGTCGTCCGGCATGGTGCTGTCGGCGAAGAAGGGGTCGGTCATGCGCCAGCGCGCCGGGGCGAGCACGGTGCGTCCGTAGCGCACGCGGGGGGCGTACGGGGCGGCCTCCATCGGGCCCCAGTCCCACCCGAAGCCCGGCCGCACGCCGGACAGGCGGATCTCGCGCAGGAACCGGCCGAGGTTGGAGACCTGTGCCGCCGGGTTGAGCATGTTCCAGGCGAGCGGCACGATCCGGCGGCCGGTGCTCGACGAGACCAGGTGCAGCCGTGTCGTGTCGGCCTCCACGGCGAGGTCGTCGAGCCGTACGAGGCAGGGGTCGGCGGGGTCGGCGAAGGAGCCGACGACGATCTGCCG
The DNA here is from genome assembly GCF_047456005.1 of Streptoverticillium reticulum. NCBI lineage: Bacteria > Bacillati > Actinomycetota > Actinomycetes > Kitasatosporales > Streptomycetaceae > Streptomyces > Streptoverticillium reticulum. Next base: position 7,773,869 of record NZ_CP179755.1, read on the forward strand.
GTCCAGCCATCGCGGGACCCGGGTCAGGTTCGCCGAGCGTGCGTGGACCGTGCGCAGGGAGAGCTGGGCGCAGTCCGCGCCGTCGGCCTCGGCGTCCCGGCACGCCAGTGCGGTGCGCCGGGCCGCATCGGGCAGCAGGCGGGAGAACCGGCCGATCGTCGCTCCGGCGTGGTCGGCGCCCGTCCCCGGGGTCAGCCAGAGGCGGAAGCGCCCGGCCGTGAGGTCGTCGGCCGATCCGGCCAGGACGCGGGTGTACAGCTCCAGCGAGGCGGGCGGCGGCAGTTCGGCATCGGGGCTCAGCCGGGCGACGAGGTCGTCGTCGAGGACGACCTCGCGCTGCCCGGCCAGGGCCGCGCTCTGCGCCAGTTCGATGCGCAGCTCCGCCTGCGGCGTGATGGCCGGGCGGGGCGGCTTCTCCCGTTCGCCGGGCGGCATGAGATACCCGGCGGGCACGCCGAGTCCGCAGTCGGCGTCGAGCAGTTCCCGCAGCGGGACCGCACGGCCGGTGCCGTACTGTTCGAGGAAGTCGCCGTGGTACTGGGCGAGATGGGGCACCGCCGGGGACAGGGACATCCGCCAGAGGGCCGTGGCGGCACGCTCGGCCTCGGCTGCCACGCCGCCGGGCAGGCGTACCTCTGCGTCGAGTGCCAGGTCCATCTGCAGTGGCCGGTCGGAGGCGTGCAGGCGCTGCATCCGTTGCGCCGCCGCAGCGGTGTCGGTGCCGAGCTCGCGGTGGACGGCGGCCAGTTCGGTGCGCTCGGGGATGTCCGGGAGACGGCCGAGCGCGTGGGCGAGGGGGTCGGCCGTGCCGGGGTCGGGGCGGAGTTCGGTGAGCAGGAACTCGTGCTCGACCATGTGCGTCAGGAGGTCGTCCACGCGCGAGGCGGGGACGGACGGGAAGTGTTCGGTCATCCTGCGGCGCAGCTCGCCGTGGACGACCGGGCCGGCGGCGAGTGCGAGGGCGGCCTCGACGGCGGCCGTGTGCCGGACGGAGACCTCGGCGACGGCCCGGCCCGCACAGGGCAGGACGAGCCGGTCGCCGCGCACGAAGGCGAGATCGTTGACCGTGACCCGCAGCCCGGGCAGGACGTCGGGCCGCGTCTCCAGACGGGTGAGGAGTTCCGTCAGCCAGGCCATGTCGGGGCGCACCACCGCCCGGTGGGCCCGGCCGAGCCGGGCCTCGGCAGTGTCCGAGACCTGCACGGCGGCGACGCCTGAGAACAGCCCGAAGGGCGTGGGCCGCGACGCCATCCGGATGCAGTAGCGGCTCAGCGAGAGCGCGGCGCTGCGCAGCCGCTTCAGTTCCACCGGCCTGCCCTCGCGCACCTCGGCCACGGTGCGGGCCAGGGACGGGCTCGCCGTCGCGACGGCCTCCTCGACCTCCGGGCGGGAAGCGAGCCCCGCGATGTACCGGGTCAGTTGTTCGTGCTCGTCGGAGTCCCCGGGGTGGAGATATGCCCAGGTGTTCCGGAGCGTTTCACGAGCGAGAACCGGAGCCCTCAGCAGGGCGATATCCGCGCAGCGGAAAATCGGTGCCGATACGGACACTGAAAAGCTCCCGAAAAGAAGGCGGAAAAGAATTCGGACAGGCGGCCGGGCCGCTTTCCCGGGTGTGAGGGAAGCGGCCCGGCGGGGTTTTGCCTGCTTTTTAGCAGTGCATTGCGGTGCAGAAGCAGGTGCCCAACGAGGGGTGCTGGGCCAGGGTCTCGTCGGTCGGGGTGGCGATCTCCTTGAGGTCCAGGTCGAAGGCGTCGGCCTGGATCATGTCGATCTCTGCAAGGTGCATCGTCTTCATTTTTTCTCCTTTGATCGGACCGGGGGAGTCCGGCGTGATTCGAACGCTAGGACACGTTTACGATCTTCGTCAAACCGGGGCTGGAAAGCCCTGGGCGAAGTGTTAAGGGATTGTTTCCGGCTCGTTCCGGAATTGCTGAGGAGAGGAAAATCGATGACGAATTCCAGGCTGCAGGCGGGCGTGGCGGCGGCGGAGGCGGCGGTCGAGGCGGTCGCGGACCGGCTCGGCGACCCCGGCCGCGTCCCCGGAGCCGTCTCGCTGGGCGAGGGCCACCCCGGGGTGGCCCTGCTGCACGCCAGGCTCGGGCGCGAGGACCCCGCCCGGCGCCCGGTGACGCACGCCCACCTGGCCGCCGCGGTGTCCCGCCTCGGGAGCCCGCAGCCGGCCGCCGGGCTCTACTACGGCGTGCCGGCCCTGGCCTTCGCCGTGCGCTCCGCGGTGACGGTGCCGCAGGACTACGCCCGGCTCCTCCCGGCGCTGGACGAACGCGTCGCCCGGCATGTGCGCTCCGTCCTGGCCCGGGAGCGGGCCCGGCTGGCGGCCGGGACGGCCGGACCCGCCATGGCCGCCTACGACGTGATCGGCGGACTCGCGGGAATCGGGCGCTACCTGCTCGCCTGCGGCGCCGGACAGCGGGAGCTGCTCCGTGAAGTCCTCGAATATTTCGTGGAGTTGTGCCGCCCGCTGCGGAACGGCGGCCGGACGGTGCCGGGGTGGTGGGTGCCCGGGCCGCCGTCCCCGGCCGCGGCGGACGGCTACCCGCGCGGACACCTCAACCTCGGCCTCGCGCACGGCATTCCGGGCCCCTTGGCCCTGCTGGCCCTCGCCCACCGGGAGGGTGTCGTCGTACCGGGGACGGACGACGCCATGCGGCACATCGTGGGCTGGCTGCGGAAGCACCGCCTGCAGGACGGCGGGACCGCCTCCTCGTGGCCTGCGTGCCTGGACCCGGAACACGGTCACGGGCGCGACGGTGTCCATGCGCCCCGGTCCCGCTCCGCGTGGTGCTACGGCGCACCGGGCGTCGCCCGCGCCCTCCAGCTGGCGGGCCTGGCGCTGGGCGAGCCCGGGTGGCAGCGGGAGGCCGTCGACGCCGTGCTCGCCGTGCTGGAGCGACCGCGCCGGGAGTGGGAGCTCCCGGACGGCATGATCTGCCACGGGACCGCCGGGCTGCTCCAGGTCGTCACCCGGATGGCCCAGGACGGCGGTGACGCCCGGCTGCACGCCGCGCTCGGTCCGCTGGCCGGGGAGGTCCTGGCGCACCGCGATCCGGCGCGGGAGTTCGTCTTCTCCTCCCTGTGCGGCTTCCTGGAGGGGGCGGCGGGCACCGCCCTCGCGCTGGCCGACCACCTGGCGGGACCCGTGACGGACGGGGGCCTGCCCTGGGACGCGGCGTTGTTGATCGCCTAGCGCAGCAGGTGCGTTCCGGGGGACCGGAGGCGAGAATTCCCTTGGAGAATTGCGATGTCCTACTCGCCCGGAAGCACTCACCGATCGAAGGCGCGTGATCGAATATCACGCGCCAGGAAGTGGTGCCTGGTCCTGGCCTCCCTGGTGGTCCTCGGGCTCATCGCGTGGCCGGTGCTCGACCACTTCGATGTCTTCTCGGACAAGGGCGAATCCATCAGGTTCGGCAAGAAGCCCAGCAGCGGGCAGGCGACGCAGCGCACCGACCCCCGGACGCGGATGCCCACCGGGCCCGAGGCGGACTTCCGGGTCGAGAGCACCCTGGACGACGGCACGAAGATCGCCGTGACGACCCTGCACGGCGCCAAGTCGGGTTTCACCGGCCCGGTGTGGGTGTGGGCCCCGAAGCAGTACGACGACCCGGCGTACGCGAAGAGCGGCTTCCCCGTGATGATCGCCCTGCCCGGGGGCGCGGGCTTCCCGAAGAACTACTGGATGGGCACCGACCTGCATCTGCAGTCCTCCATCACCACCTGGGCCGAGGAGGGCAAGAGCCTCCCGTTCCTCGTGGTCATGCCGGTGCTGAACCCGGTTCCCGAGAGCAAGGGCGTGTACTACGACGCCAGCGACATCCCCGGCCAGCCGAAAATGGGCACCTGGCTCACCGAGGACGTGCCCGACCTGGTCAAGGCCAACTTCCGTACGCTGAGGTCCCGGGACGGCTGGTGCTTCATGGGCTCGTCCACCGGCGGCTTCGCGGGGCTGAAGTCCGTGCTGCAGAAGCCGGACAAGTTCAAGGCCGTCATCGCCTCCGGCCCGGACATCGTGCCCGACTCCCGGCTGTGGGCCGGCCACGAGCAGGAGCGGCAGCAGAACAACCCGCAGGTGCTGGCGAAGGAGCTGATCGCCGCCGGCGGGCCGGACGTCTACATCGCCTTCCAGGTCGGCACCAAGGAGAAGAAGGCCATGGCGGACGTGAAGCAGTTCATCGCCACCTACAGCAACACGGGTCCCGTCCACACGATGCTGCGCGAGATACCCAACGGCTCGCACAATGCGCGGACGTACGTGCCCAGCATGGGGGAGGGGCCCATCCAGTGGATCAGCGCGCACATGGAGGCACCGGTCCCGCACCCGTGACGGGCTCACCGGACCGGCGCCCGCCGGGTGGCCGGGCGCCCCCGGCGCCGCCATCATGGGCCCCATGGCCACCGATGCCGCACCCGCCCCGATCCGCGTCCTGGTCCTGAGCGCCTCGCTGCGCGCCGACTCGCTCAACACGCGCCTCGCCGCGCTCCTGGCGCGCCTCGTCGAGGGCACGGGCGCCGTGGCCGATGCGGTCCGGCTGGCGGACTTCCCCATGCCCCTCTACGACGGCGACGTGGAGGCCGCCGAGGGCATCCCGCCGGGAGCCCGGGCGCTGTGCGAACGGCTCGACGCCTGCGACGCCTTCGTCATCTCCTCGCCGGAGTACAACGCCTCCGTGCCCGGCGTGCTGAAGAACGCGGTCGACTGGGTCTCCCGCGTCCGGCCGCAGCCGTTCAAGGACAAGCAGGCCCTGCTGGCGTCGGCCTCCCCGTCCATGGTCGGCGGCAACCGCGGGCTGTGGGCCCTGCGGGTCCCGCTCGAACACCTCGGCACGCGGGTGTATCCCGACATGTTCAGCCTGGCCAAGGCGCACGAGATGCTCCAGGACGGGCAGTTGTCCGACCCCGGGCTGCAGGACCGGCTCGGGGAGACCGTGTCGTCGTTCCTGAGCCTGGTCGAGGCGGACACCCGGTACGTGTGCCTGCAGCGGCGCTGGTACGAGTTCCTCGGCGACCGCACGGACGCCCCGCTGACGCAGCGGGCCCAGGACTAGGGCGCGTCCGGCGCCCCGTCAGGGGCGCGGGGAACTGTGCGACAAGCCACGACGCGGCCGCAGTCGAGGTGCTCGGGGCTTGCGCCCCGGACCCCAAGGTGGTGCGTCGGCTGCAGGCCGTCGGTGGCTGGTCGCGCAGTTCCCCGCGCCCCTGACGGGGCGCTGCAAGATCCGCCGGACCGGCTCCAGGACGCTTCGTCACTCGGCACCTTGGCGCCCCTACGGGGCGCCAAGGCCCGCACATCTGTGCCCGTATCACCCGATCTGCGTCTTTTGCCTGTGCCGGAGGCGCGCCACCATCAGGGGATCCACTGTCTGCCAGGGCGGCCGTACCGCCGCCCGGAGGTTCCCGCCATGGCCGCCGCCGCGCCCGCCGTCCTTCCCCTCCGCCCCGTCGCCGGCCCGCGCGGCCTGCCGCTGCTCGGCAACCTCCCCGCCTTCGGCCGGGACCCGCTGACCTTCCTCACCCGGCTGCGCGACGACTACGGCGACGGCGTGACCTGGTCGCTCGGCCCTCTGCGCAGCCTGTTCGTCTCGCACCCCGAGCACATCGGCGAACTGCTGGGAGCGGTGGAGCAGACCTTCGACATCCTCGACGTGGGCTGGGCGTTCCGGCGCGTCGCCGGACAGAGTGTCATCCTCAGCAAGGGCGCCGAGTGGCGCCGCAAACGGTCCCTGGTCCAGCCGACCGTCAGACCCCGCCAGGTGCGCCTCTACGCGTCCACCATGGTCGACTGCGCGCAGTCCGTCGCCGACCGCTGGCGCGACGGCCAACGGATCGACGTGCTGCGGGAGATGGCACTGCTCACCCAGCGCGTGGTGGTCCGCACCCTGTTCGGCAACGACATCGGCGACCAGGGCGGCGCGCTCGGCGACGCCATGATCGTGGCGCAGCACGAGGTCGGGGCCGAGCTGCGCAGCATGAGTCTCTTCCTGCCCGGCTGGGTGCGCACCCCCGCACGGCGCCGGGTGGACGCCGCCGTGGCGACCATCGACGCGGAGGTCCACCGGCTGATCGGTGCGCGCCGGGCCGCCGGAGCGGACGCCGAGGACCGCGACGACCTGCTCAGCCGGCTGCTCGCGGCCCGGGACGAGGACGGCCGGCCGCTCTCCGTCCAGGAGGTGCGGGACGAGGCGGTCACGCTCTGGGCGGCCGGCCACGAGACCACGTCCACGAACCTGACCTGGACCTGGTACCTGCTGGCCGGCGCCCCGCAGGTGCGGGCCCGGCTCGACGAGGAGCTGCAGCAGGTCCTCGGCGGGCGGCCGCCGGGCATCGACGACTACGAACGCCTGCCGTGGACCCAGCAGATCGTCAAGGAGTCGCTGCGGCTCTACCCGCCCGTCTGGCTGCACTCCGCCGTCGCCCGCAAGGGCGCCGTCCTCGGCGGCCTGCCCGTCGCGGCCGGCATGAAGGTGTGGTGCAGCCAGTGGACCGCGCACCGCGATCCGCGCTGGTTCGCCGACCCGGGGGCCTTCCGCCCCGAACGCTGGGACCCCGGCATGTCCGAAGCGCTGCCCGCCCACGCCTGGTTCCCCTTCGGCGGGGGACAGCGCACCTGCCTCGGCGCACGATTCGCCCAGGTCGAGGCCGCGTTGCTGCTCGCCACGCTCGCCCAGGGCTTCCACGTGGACGTCGACCCCGGCCCGGTACGGCCGAAGGCCGCCCTGCTGATCCAGCCGGACGGCCCTCTGCGTGCCACGCTGCGCGCGGTCAGGTCACCGTTGGGCTAGGGGAGGTCGACGGTCTTCGGCGGCGTCGGGTTGTCCGCGTTGTCGTAGCCGATCGCGCAGTACGTCCACGGCCCCTCGGAGGCCTTCAACGAGGCCGGTATGCCCAGGAAGTAGTGGTAGCCGTCGGGGTCGGCGCAGTGCGTGGCCGCCTTCGGGCCGTACTTGATCCTGTACGAGGTGATCTCGAACGGGGCGTAGACGGGACGCACCCAGTACACGGTGCCGTCCGGCTCGTCGTCGAAGCGCTGGACGTTCACCTCGGGGGCCACGGTCGGGGGCGTGTTGTCCACGCGCGCGTAGGCGTACGAGGGGTGGGCGAAGGACCTCGCCCAGGCGGCGCCCTGCGCGGTGGCGTCCGGGCCGCCGACGGCGCACAGCACGTACAAGTTGTCCCGCCCGGGGAGGAGTTCGGAGTAGTCGAGACCCTTCGCCGGCAGGTCCTGCGGGCGGGAGTACCCCTCGCGCCGGGTGCAGTCGGTGGCGCCGAACGGGCCGGTCTTGAAGGCGACGTACGCGTGACGCCTGCCGTCGAGCGGGGTGACGTGCGCGTCCCAGCGGGCCGGCCCCTGCGGCGTGGTGCTCTGCGTCTGCTGCCCGGACGAGGTCACCTCGACCTGCTCGCCCCGGTCCAGCCGGCAGCCCGGCCGGTCCAGTTGCAGCCCGGCGCCGTCCAGGCAGGAGGCGACGGCGTCGACCGGGGTGACGTAGACGGTGTCGTCCGGGGGCACGACCAGCCCCGAGGCGCCGCCCTCGCAGGGGCGGCCCAGGCCGCATCCGAAGTATCCAGGCGTGGAGACGGTGTTGAGCATGCCGACGAGCTCCGTGCCGTCGACGGTGGTGACGGCACCGCCCGAGGAGCCGCCGCTGATGCCGCGGCAGTCGGTGCGCACGAAGTCCCGCCACAGCCAGGTGTATTCGTGCAGGGCCACTCCGGTGCCCGTGGCGGCGCACTCGGACAGCCGCAGGAAGCGCTTCCCCTCCTCGACGCCGTCGGCCGGGGCGTGGGCGGCCTGCAGCCGTGTGCCCTGCGCGGGGCGGTGCGCGGCGGGGGTGCGGGGCGTCACGCCCAGCTTCGCGAGGTCGCCGTAGGTGGCGGAGATCCGGAGCACCGAGACGTCGATGCCCTTCATCGTCGCGTACACCACGCGGTCCACGGAGAACGTCCTCTGCTCCGCGGTGTTGTCGTGGAAGTACGCGGGCGTGAAGGTCCAGCCCTCGGGGGCGGCCCGGTCGGCGACGACCTCGTTGGTCTTCATCACATCGCTGACGCAGTGCCCGTTGCTCAGGATCAGCGCCTTCTGCGCGGGGTCGGGCCGTGCGGAGGAGTGGATGATGGTGGCGGTGCAGGTCGTACCGTCGCCCCCGACGAGGCGCCCGGTGGACCGGAACTTCCTGCCGGCGGCGGACCCGGAGTCCAGCAACGGTGCCTCCTGCGCGGCCCGCTCGCGCCCCGGCTCCGCGGCGTGCGCCGGACCTCCCCACGACAGCCCGGCGACCACGAGCCCGGCCGCGCCCGTGGCAAAGGTGCGTCGGAGGCCTCTGCGTATGCCTCTGCGTATGCCTCTCCGGTGGGGAACGGTGTCCCTCACGGCACTCTCCTTGATCGTCTGTGGATGGAACGGGCCGACTGTGGCAGAGCCGCGCGGTCGGTTTCGACCGCTGGTGTCCGTTTTTGGTCAGCCCCGGAGGCGTGGAGTCCGGTGGGGTCGGCTCAAAAGCGCTGCAGGCGCGACGAGTAGGGTCTGTGGCGACATGATGTTGCTTGTGTGAAGGGGGAGATGAGATGCGCTACTCCGACGGCCCGGTCCTCGAGTGCGAGGTCTTCGTGGCGGCGGCCCCGCACGTGGTGTGGGAGCTGGTGACGGACATCGGCCTGCCGGCCCGGCTGAGCCCCGAGCTGCAGCGGGTCGAATGGCTGGACGGGGCCGAGGGGCCCGCCGTGGGGGCGCGGTTCGCGGGGTACAACAGCCATCCGAAGATCGGTGACTGGCGTACCGTCTCGCAGATCGCGGAGCTCGACGAGGAACGCGCCTTCGCCTGGGCGGTGATCGACGTGGAAGGCCGGTTCGGTGACGCCGCCACCGGTCCCGAGCAGGCGCTGGCCACATGGCGGTTCACGCTGGAGCCGGAGGGCAGCGGGACGCGGCTGCGGCACTCCGTGCGCATCGGGCCCGGAACGTCCGGGCTCAGCGCGATCATTGCGCAGATGCCGGAGAAGGAAGAGCAGTTGATCGCCGCCCGGCTGACCGAGCTGCGGGCGGGGATCGAGGCCACGCTGGACGGTGTCAAGTCCCTGGCAGAGACGGGTCGTTGACCCGGTCCTTCCGTGCCCGTGGCCGGAAGTGGCGGCGCGCGGGGTGCGGGCGGGCGCCGGGCGCCCGCACCCCGCGCCGGTGAATTGCCCGCGTACGTGATTCCGGCGCATTGACAATTCCCGTATTTTAGCCGCGGATTGCCGTTGAAGAGGCCGCAAGGGAATGCCCATTCGATAAATCCCGTGCCGCGCCGGTGAATTCCGCTTCCCGTGTAAGCGGCGCCTTGCATGCGCTGCTGCGTATTCTTATACTCTCAGCTGTTCGCATGGTGGCCCCCTGTCACCGGGCGGTAATCAGCCGTTTTCGCCCCGGCCGGTTCTCCGGCGGTTCCTCCTGTCGGCCCCGCCCTCCCTTTCCCGTCATGGACCGTCCCGCTCACCGTGTCCGTCCCCGATCTGCCGTCCGGAGGCCATTGCCGTACGGGCGGAAAGGACAGTGGAAGATGACCTGGGAATACTGGCGCAGGAACAGGCCGGAATACTCCGGCACGCCCCTGCCCGCACCGTCGCCCGAGGCGGGCGGCGGAAGTCTGTGGAGCTATCTCGTCCGCAGTCACGGAAGTCCCCGCGCCGGCATGTTCGGGGATCCGATGCACAACCGGCTGACCAAGGGACACCCGGTCGTCTCCCTCGCGGACCACGGGGCGACCGCCGGCACCCTGCGCGTGAACCTCACCTGGCAGACGCCGTCCGCCGACTTCCGCCCGGTGCGGGACTACATGCTGCCGCGCTGGTCCAAGCGCGCCGGCCGGTGGGAGCAGCGGCAGGGCCCCGCCATGGTGACCGTCGATCTGGACCTGGCCTGCATGTACGAACTGGCCGACGGTCAGCGGGGCGTGGTGCAGCCGCTCGGCGACCTGTCCGGCGACCTGTACCACCCCCCGTACATCACACTCGGCGACGACAACCGCTTCGGCGCCGCATCGGGCGAGACCCTTTACATCAACCTGGACAAGGCCGCTCATTTCCGCCGCCTGCTGATCTTCGCTTACATCTACAGCGGCGCCCCCGCGTTCAGCCGCGTGCACGCCGCTGTCAGCTTCCATCCGCCCACCGGGCAGCGCCTCGTCGTCGAGCTCCGCGAACAGGCGCAGCACGCCCGCTCCTGCGCCGTGGCGCTGATCGAGAACCGCAACGGGCAGCTCACCATGCGCCGCGAGGCCCGGTACGTCTACGGGTACCAGGCCGACCTCGACCGGCTCTACGGATGGGGGCTGCAGTGGGCCCGCGGGCGCAAGGCCGCGCAGTAGCCGACGCGCCACGCGCAACAGGTCCTCGTTTCCTCGCGGTTGGGAGAGAGCAGCCGATGTCGACCACACCCGGATCGAGGACCAAGGCATCCTCCTTCCTGTCCGGCATACAGAACCGGAGCCCGCGCGCCCAGAAGCAGCGGGCCTGGCCCGTCACCTGGCGCACCTATCTGCGCGCCGTCGGGCCCGGCCTGATAGCCGGCGCCTCCGACACCGACCCCACCACCGTCGCCACCCTCGCCGTCATCGGCGCCGGCACCGCCTACGACATGGGCTGGTGCGTCCTGCTGCTCTTCCCGCTCATCGGCGTCATCCAGTCGATCGCCACCCGCGTCGGCGTGGCCGGACGGCTCGACCTCCAGGAGGCCGTGTCGAAGATGTACCGGCCGGCCGTCGGGCGGCTGCTGCTGGGATCGATCCTGGCGGTCAACATCGTCACCATCGCCGCCGACCTGGAGGCCGGCTCCACCGCCCTGGGCCTGCTCACCGGACAGGACTGGCGCTGGTTCGCCGCCCCGCTGTCCCTCGTGCTGCTCGCCGCGGTGATGCTGCTCGGGTACCACGTCCTCCAACGCGCCCTGAAATACCTGCTGCTCGTGCTCCTCGCCTACGCCGCCGCCGCGGTGCTGGCGCACCCCGACTGGGCCGAGGTGGCCCGCGGCACCCTGCTGCCGCACCTGCACTGGGACAAGACCTTCCTCTTCGACCTGCTGTCCCTGATCGGCACCACCGCCACCAGCTACGTCTACGTGTGGCAGACCATCTCCCAGTCCGAGGAGAAGGTCCCCTGGCACTGGCACCGCGTCCGGCAGTTCGACGCCCTGGCGGGAAGCCTCTTCGCCACCGTGGTCTTCTGGTTCATCCTCATCGCCACCGGGGCCACCCTGGGCGTCCACGGCATGAACGTCGACACCGCCCAGGACGCGGCCCAGTCCCTGCGGCCCGTGGCCGGGGCCTGGGCCGGCGAACTCTTCGGCCTCGGACTGCTGGCCTCCGCCCTGGTCGCCCTCCCCGTCATCACGGCCACCACCGCCTACGTGACCGGCGCCCACCTCAACTGGCGGCGCGGGCTGTCCCTGCGCCCGCGCGAGGCCCCCAAGTTCTTCGCCGCGATGGCGGCGTCCGTCCTGATCGGCCTCGCGGCCACCTACGCGGAGGTCCCGCCCATCCGGCTCCTGTACTGGGCCGGTGTCGTCGGCGCCATCGGCACCCCCATCGGCCTGGTCTTCCTCCTGCGGACCGCCTCGCACCGCGAGCTGATGGACGGACACGCCATCGGCCCCGGGACGAAGGCCGCAGGCTGGACGATCACCGTGCTGATCACCGTCGTCAGCGCACTGGGCCTGTACCAGCTCGTCCTCACCGGCCCCTGACCACCAACCGGCACCGTCAACAGGCCGCTCCGGCAGCCCGGATGCGAAAGGGGCACCACCAGTGCCACAGGGTGAGACACCGGAGGCGGACGCCCCGGTCACGGGCATCGGCGCCGCCGTGTCGGAGATCGTGGGCCTGTACGCCGCCCTGAGCGTGAGCAGGCACGGAGCCGGCAGGACGCGGCTCCTCGCCGAACTCGCCCGCGCCGGACGGCGCCTGGCGGGACTGGCCCTCGTCTGCTCGGACGGGGAGAAGGCCGTCCGGCGCAGCTCGCGCTGGCAGCGCAGGCGCGTCCTGGCGGCGCGCGGAGCCGCCTGGATCATCTCCTCCACCAACCGTGCGCGCCCCCGCGGAGAGGAGGAATCCGCAGGTGAATGACGTGGGCCCGGTGCACACCGGGCCCGCCCTGCCGACGAGTTGCCCGTAGCCCCGCCGTAGAGTCCTCCGACACGGAACACTTGGCAGTGGGAACAGCAGCGGGAAGAACACGCCGTCGGAGGGGGACCACATGCAGGGCTCGTTGACCGCGGTGCGAGCGGACCACCGCAGGAACGTCGAGGAGCTGTTGGAGCGCGCCGTCGAGGAGGAGGTGCGCCGCTCCGGCGGGCGCACGGACGGCGAGGCGCTGCTGCGCCGGGGGCGCGCCGAACTGGACTCCCTGGCCGCCGCGGCCGCGGAGGAGTACACCGCCTACACCCGCGCCCTGGACGAGGAGGCCGCCTCCGTACGGCCGTTGGGCTCCCGCCTCTCACGGGCCTCGCTCGGCACCCCGGCCCTGGTCACCGCCGTGGCGGCACTCGCCGCGGCCGCGGCGGACCTCGGCCTCGGGACCTCCGGCGGCACCGCGGCGGGCGCGGGAGCGGCCGCCGCCGTCGCGGGCGCCGCGGCCACCGTCCTCCGGCTCACCTCCGGGCACTGGTCGGCCGCGCACGGGCGTGCCGCGCGGCGCGGACAGCCCGGCGGCGCCGAGCAGTTGCGGCTGCAGTGGCTGACGGCCGTCGAGGTCCGCGGCATCCGCCCCTTCCTGGACCACCAGCGCATGGTGACCGGCTCCACCCGCGGCCGCACCGCACGCCCCGACCGGGCCGCGAGCACCACCGGCCGCGGACCGGCGCTGCGCGGCGTGGACCGCAGCGCGGCGGCCCAGCGGCGCAACGTCCTGGGCCGGTCGTTCGACCATCTGCCCGAGGCCGTCGGCCCGTTCGCGGGACGCCTCAAGGAGCTCAACAGCATCGGCCAGTGGGTGCAGCAGGCCCGGGCGAACACCGAGACCAAACCGACGGTCGTGGTGCTCTACGGCCTGCCCGGCTCCGGCCGCTCCACACTCGCCCTGCGGGCCGCCCACCACCTGCGCGACCAGTTCCGCGGCGTCGGCGTGGCGGACCTGCGCGGCGAGAGCCCCGACGAGCAGCCGCTGCCCGCCCGCGACGCGCTGATGCACCTGCTGAACCAGCTCGGCGCCCCCCGCGAGCAACTCCTCTTCCGGGAGCGCTCCTCGCAGGAGCAGCACCTGCAGCGCCTGACCGAGCTGTACGACCAGCACCTCGCCGGTCTGCCCGCCGTGATCGTGCTGGACGACGCCTCCGACGCCGAGCAGGTGCGCCGGCTGATCCCGCAGCGCTCCGAGAGCCTGGTCCTGGTCACCGCCCGCACCCCGCTGTCCCTGCCGGAGGGCACGGCCGCCTGGACGTACGAACTGCCGCTCGGCCCGCTGGACACGGCCGGCACCGAGGAACTGCTGCGCGCGGTTGCCGAGGAGAGCCCGCAGGCCCCGTTCGAGGCGGACGCGCTGGGCCGGGTGCGGGAGCTGTGCGGCGGCCTGCCGCTGGCACTGCGGGTGGCGGGCTCCGCCCTCGGCCCGCGCACCCTGCACGTCCTCGGCGCCGAACTGGCTGCCTCCGGACAGCAGGACCCGGTGGAGCGGGCCCTGTGGCTGCGCTACCTCGACCAGAGCGACGGTTCCCGCAGGCTGCTGCGCCGGCTGGCGCTGGCGGGACGGGCCTCGCTGGGCCCGGCGGCCGCGGCGGCCCTGCTCGGCGAGGACGAGCAGGAGGCCGCGCACGGGCTGGCCGCCCTGGCCCGCACCGGACTGATTGAGCCCGTCCGCGCCAACCGCTACCGGATGCACGACCTGGTGCGCACCTTCGCCCAGGCACGACTGGACGAGGAGGACGGGCCCGCCGAGCGCGCCGCCTCCCAGGAGCGGCTGTTCCGCAGCTACGCGGAACTGGCCGACTCGGTCATCCGCATGGTGGACGGCAAGACCTCCACCCGGGCCGACATGTTCGCCCGCGGCCCCGGCGGCGTCCACGGCTTCACCTCGCTGGACGCGGCGCTGCGCTGGCTGGACGAGGAGTCCGGCTTCATCACGGCGGCCCTGCGGCACGCGGAGGGCGTGGAGCAGTCCGTGGTGCTGCACCTGCTGGGCGCGCTGTGCGACTACTGCCTGCTCCGCGGCGACCTCCACCGCCTCGGCGAGCTGAGCGAGCTGACCCAGGCCATGGACCGGGGCCTGCTGATGCGCTCGGTGCAGTGGCGCACCGGTGTCGCGGCCCGCCAGCTCGGCGAGCTGGACAAGTCCCGCGCGACCCTGGCCTCGGTCGTCGACCTGTACTTCGACGCCCAGAACCAGGCCGGGGCCGCCCGGGCGCTGCGCGACCTGGGCGTCACCCTGCACCACCAGGGCCAGCTGCGCGAGGCGGGCGAGAAGCTGTGCGAGGCGCTGGAACTGCAGGCGTCCCCCGAGCTGAGCGGCGACCGGGCCTGGACGCTGCACGCGCTGGCGGCCGTCGAGCGGGACCGCGGACGGCTCGCCGAGGCGGTGAAGATGCTGGAGGACTCCCTGGAGCTGCACCGCGAGAGCGAGAGCCTGCACGGCCAGGCATGGGCGCACTTCCAGCTCGGCCAGGTGCAGTTGTGCCGCGGCCGCACCGAACCGGGGCGGGAGGAGCTGGGGCAGGCGCTGGAGCTCTACCGGCGCACCCAGGACGCCCGCGGCGAGGCCTGGGCCCTGACCCAGCTCGCCCGCACCGCCCTGCTCGAAGGGGACGCCGCGTCCGCCGCGGAGCAGTTCCGCCAGGCGGCGGCCCGGCACCGGCGGAACGAGGACGCCCGCGGCGAGGCCTGGACGCTGTACTACCTGGGCCAGGCGCTGGAGGAGCTCGGCGACCTGGCGTCCGCGGTGCGCGAACTGGAGCGGGCCCGCGTGATGTTCAACCGGATGCGGGACCAGTACGGGCTGGCGTGCACCCGGCACCACTCCGGCCGCGTCACCCGCGACCAGCGGGCGGCCCAGACGGGCTCGCTGCGCAACAGCGGCTTCGCGCGGCAGCTGCTGCAGGAGGCCCGGACGGACTTCCAGCGCGGGGGCGTCCCGCACGGCGAGGCCTGGTCCTGCGTGGAACTCGCCGTCGTCGACGCGGGCAACGACCGCACCGGCCCCGCGCTCGAACTGGCCGACGAGGCCGCCCGGTTGTTCGCCGGCTACGGCGACCGGCGGGGAGCGGGCTGGGCCCGCTTCCTGCGCTGCACGCTCCTGCCGTACTCCTCGCCGGGCGGCACGGTGGTCGGAGCGGCGGTGGCCGAGGAGGAGTTGACGGAGCTGCGCCGGGAGCTGGAGGCGGCGGAATGGCCGGTCGACCCGGCGCTGAGCGAGGCGGCGGGGGCGTACGCGCTGGTGCTGCAGCAGGGCGTCGAGCCCGAACGGGGCTGGCAGGCCTGGCAGCTGGGCATGGTGCCGGGGCGGCGGGCGCGGGAGGTCATGGGGGTGTAGGCATCGCGCGGCCCGGCAGGGAGGTCGTGCGCCGCAGAGCTGCAGTCGTGTGCGCGCAAGGGCATCCCGGCTTTCCCGCCGGCCGCAGGCGTGCTTCGCCCATTTGTGGCGCGGAGCGGCCGTTCGGGGCGAGGAGATGCTCACCTACCGGAGGTTGTATCGAGTGATCGGTATCGTCCGCCGCACAGCAGCTTGCGCGGAGGAGAAGCGCCATGGCCGATCGGCAGCACGGGAATCCGCCGGACGACGGCTCCGCGTCGCTGCCCTCGGAGGCCCATCGCCCGAGCGAGCACGACACGGTGCGTTCCGCGCTGGTGATCGGCGCGCTCGGGGTGGTCTTCGGTGACATCGGGACCAGCCCGATCTACACCATCCAGACCGTGTTCAACCCGGGTGACCCGCACCCCGTCACGGTCACCGCGCAGAACGTGTACGGGGTGGTGTCGCTCGTCTTCTGGTCGGTGGTGATCATCGTCCTGATCACCTATGTGCTGCTGGCGATGCGCGCCGACAACGACGGCGAGGGCGGCATCATGGCGCTGATCACCCTGCTGCACCGGGGGAACGCGCAGCGGGGCCGGCGGGCCGCCGCCGCACTGGCCGCTCTGGGCATCTTCGGCGCGTCGCTGTTCCTCGGCGACAGCATGATCACGCCGGCGATCTCGGTGCTCTCCGCGGTGGAGGGGCTCAAGGTCGTCGAGCCGTCGCTGGAAAGCGCGGTCGTGCCGGGCACGGCGGTGATCATCGTGGTGCTGTTCCTGGTGCAGCGCAGGGGAACAGCAGCAGTGGGCCGGGTGTTCGGGCCCGTGATGATCGCCTGGTTCCTGGCCATCGGCGCGTGCGGCGTCGCCGGCATCACCGACCACCCGCAGATCCTCAGGGCGCTGTCCCCGGCCTACGCCCTGGGCTTTCTGTCCGGCCACTTCGGCACCGCCTTCTTCGCTCTGGCGGCGGTCGTGCTCGCGGTCACCGGCGCCGAAGCGCTCTACGCCGACATAGGGCACTTCGGCCGCCGGTCGATCACCCGCGCCTGGCTGATCCTCGTCTTCCCCGCGTGCGTGCTGAGCTACCTCGGCCAGGGCGCGCTGGTTCTCGCCGGTCCGGCCAACGTCAGCAGCCCGTTCTTCCTGCTCGTGCCGGCCTGGGGGCGGTTGCCGATGGTCCTGCTGGCCACGGCGGCGACGGTGATCGCCTCCCAGGCGGTCATCACCGGCGCCTATTCGCTCACCTCCCAGGCCGCCCAGCTCGGCTATCTGCCGAGACTGCGGATCGCCTACACCTCCGAGTCCACCATGGGCCAGATCTACGTGCCCTGGATCAACTGGCTGCTGCTGGTCTCGGTCCTCACCCTGGTCTTCGCCTTCCGCAGCTCCACGGCGCTGGCGTTCGCGTTCGGCATGGCAGTCACCGGCACCATCACCATCACCACCCTGCTGTTCTTCTACGTCGCCCGTGCGAAGTGGGGCACACCCGTGTGGCTGGTCACCGTCGGCGCGACCGTACTGCTCTTCGTGGACCTGCTGTTCGTGGCCGCCAACCTGACCAAGCTCGTCCACGGCGCATGGTTGCCGCTGCTGATCGGGCTCATCGCGTTCACCGTCATGACGACCTGGCAGCGCGGCCGCGAACTCGTCACCGCGGAACGAGCACGGCACGAAGGCTCGCTGAGCGAGTTCATCGACCACCTGCGCAGCGGAAAGGCGCCGACACTCCGGGTCCCGGGCACGGCCGTCTTCCTCAACCGGGGCAAGCAGACCGCGCCGTTGGCCATGCGGGCCAATGTCGAGCACAACCACGTACGGCACGACCAGGTCGTGATCCTCTCCATCGAGACCGAGCCCGTGCCCCGCGTCCCGGACCACCGGCGGATCGCCGTCGACGGACTCGGCTACGCCGACGACGGGATCATCCACGTCACCGCCCGATTCGGCTATATGGAGACACCGGACGTGCCCGGCGCGCTGGCCCTGCTCGGCCCGGCGGAGACCGAGGGACGGTTGCAGCCCGGTCAGGCGTCCTACTTCCTGTCGAAGATCGAGCTCCGGCGGGGGAAGGCGCCCACGATGGCGGCCTGGCGCAAGCGGCTGTTCATCGCCACCTCCTACATCACGGCCGACGCCGCCGAGTACTTCGGCCTGCCGCGCGACCGGACGGTCATCATGGGGTCGCACATCGAGGTGTAGGCGTGTGCCGGACGAAGGCGCAGGCAGGCCCTTCGCGCCGGTCAGCTCTCCGTGCATCGTTCCCCGTACTCCGGCCACCGTCCTGACGTGGTGTTTTACAGTGGCTGCGATCAGCTCCGGCGATGGGAACTGCGAGGTATTCACGTATATGTCGACCGCAACGTTTGAGTTTCAGGTAGAGGCACGTCAGCTGCTGCAGTTGATGATCCACTCGGTCTACTCGGACAAGGACGTGTTCCTGCGGGAGCTCGTCTCCAACGCTTCCGACGCGCTGGACAAGCTGCGTCTGGAGAAGCTGCGGGACGATGCGCTGGACGCCGACGTGTCCGATCTGCACATCGAGATCGACGTCGACAAGGAGGCCCGCACCCTCACCGTGCGGGACAACGGTATCGGGATGTCGTACGACGAGGTCGGGCAACTCATCGGCACCATCGCCAACTCGGGCACCGCGAAGTTCCTCCAGGAGCTGCAGGAGGCCAAGGACGCGGCCGGGGCGGAGGGGCTCATCGGCCAGTTCGGCGTCGGGTTCTACGCCGGCTTCATGGTGGCGGACGAGGTCACCCTGGTGACCCGGCGCGCCGGCGAGAGCCAGGGCACCCGCTGGACGTCGCGCGGCGAGGGCACGTACACGCTGGAGACGGCCGACGGCGCGCCGCAGGGCACCTCGGTCACGCTCCACCTCAAGCCGGCCGACCCGGAGAACCAGCTCCACGACTACTCCTCCGAGTGGAAGATCAGGGAGATCGTCAAGCGGTACTCGGACTTCATCACCTGGCCCATCCGGATGGTGCCCGAGAGTTCTGCCGAAGGTTCTGCCGAACCCGAGACGCTCAACTCCACGAAGGCGTTGTGGGCGCGGCCGCGCAACGAGGTGTCCGACGACGAGTACCACGAGCTGTACAAGCACATCGGCCACGACTGGCGCGAACCACTGGAGACGATCCGGCTCCAGGCCGAGGGCACCTTCGAGTACCAGGCCCTGCTGTTCCTCCCCGCCCATGCCCCGCACGACCTGTTCACGCGGGACTCCAAGCGCGGCGTGCAGCTGTACGTCAAGCGCGTGTTCATCATGGACGACTGCGAGGCACTGCTGCCGCCCTACCTCCGCTTCGTCAAGGGCGTCGTCGACGCGGCGGACCTCTCGCTCAACGTCTCCCGCGAGATCCTTCAACAGGACCGCCACATCGAGATGATGCGGCGACGCCTGACGAAGAAGGTCCTGTCCACGCTCAAGGACATGATGGCCAAGGACCAGGACCGCTACGCCACGTTCTGGCGGGAGTTCGGCGCCGTCCTGAAGGAGGGGCTGGTCACCGACGCGGAGAACCGCGACGCCCTCCTCACCGTCGCGTCGTTCGCGAGCACGCACCACGACACCGAGCCGACCACGCTCAAGCAGTACGTGGAGCGGATGCGGGACGGGCAGGAGGACATCTACTACCTGAGCGGCGAGTCCCGGCAGGGCATCGAGAACTCCCCGCACATGGAGGCGTTCCGGGACCGGGGCATCGAGGTGCTGCTGCTCACCGACGCCGTCGACGAGGTGTGGGCCGACGCCGTCGGCGAGTACGAGGGCAAGAAGCTGCGGTCCATCGCCAAGGGCCATATCGACCTCGACGCCAAGGACGAGGAAACCTCCGACGGCGAGCGGGAGAAGCAGACCGAGGAGTACGCCGGGCTGCTCGGCTGGATGAAGGAGCAACTCGACGAGGACATCAAGGACGTGCGCCTGTCCTCCCGCCTCACCGCCTCCCCGGCCTGCATCGTCTCCGACGCACACGACCTGACTCCGGCCCTGGAGAACATGTACCGCGCGATGGGCCAGGAGGTGCCCCGCGCCAAGCGGATCCTGGAACTCAACCCGGACCACCAGCTGGTGAAGGGCCTCAACCAGGCGTACAAGGAGCGCGAGGACCGCACGGAACTCGCCGGGACCGCCGAACTCCTGCACGGCCTGGCGGTGCTCGCCGAGGGCGGCCAGCCGAAGGAACCGGCCCGGTTCGTGAAGCTGATGGCGGACCGTCTGGAACGCGCGCTGTAACTCGCCTCCCCGGTGCCGTGCAGCTCTGGACGGTTCCACCGCACCGCGCAGCCGAACTCGCCCGCGGGATCGCCGCAGAGGACGGCGCCGCTCCGCTGCTCGCCCACATCGGCTCAGAGGGTGCCGGGTGAACCTGCATCGAGACCGAACGGGGCTGGCAGACCCGGCAGTTGGGCATGGTGCCGGGGCGCCGGGCGCGGGAGGTGATGACGGTGGAAGCGGGAGCCTGACGGAACCGACACGCTGACCGCGGCCCGGGGCCGGTGCCGAAGCGCCCCGGGCCTCGCCTCAGGGCCTCACCCCTGCGTTGCCGTGGCACCCTCGCCCGTGGGGGCGACGATCGGGAAGGAGGGGGCGGAGGCGGTCAGATAGCCGAAGACCGTGTCCGCGTAATCCTGTTTGCCCTCGGGGATCTGGACGAGCCCGTCGCGGACGGCGGCGTCGAAGGCGTCCTTGAAGCCCTTGGGGCCGTACATCAGGCCGTTGAGGACCTCGCGGGTCAGCTTGATCACGGTCTGCGGGGTTCCGGCGAAGTGGTCCTTGCCGGGTACGTAGACGAGGACGCCGTTGCGCAGGGTCGTTGTGCAGGCCTCCTCTTCGGCGCCGTTGACCAGCCACTGGAGCACGATCGGGTCGCTCTGTTCGCGGCCGGCGGCGGGGCCGTCGATGGTGCGGGCCAGGGTGGCGAAGTACTGCTCCAGGGTCATGCTGAGGACGAGGTCGCCGGCTTCCTGGTTGGCCGGGCGTTCGATGCCGTGGGCCAGTTCGTGTGCGCCGGTGAGGTAGAAGTTGCGCCAGGTGCCGTTCTCGGAGCCGTAGCCGAGCTGGGTCAGGGCCTTGTGCTGGAGTTCCTTGGCGGATGCGTTGTCCTCGGGGTGGCCGAAGACCACGTGGTTGAGGAGTTCGGCGGTCCAGCGGTACTCGTGGCGGTCGTACGCCTCCTGGGCCTTGGCGACGACGGCGTCGACACCGCCCATGGCCTCCACGTAGTGGACGCCCGCCTTGGCCGGGGGGAGGTTCCACAGGTGGGCGGGGTTGCCGTCGAACCAGCCCATGTAGCGCTGGTAGACGGCCTTGAGGTCGTGGCTGAGGGAGCCGTAGTAGCCGCGCGTGTACCAGTGGCCGGCGAGCGAGGCGGGCAGTTCCAGCTCCTCGGCGATCTCGATCCCCGTCCTGCCCGCGTTGATCAGCCGCAGCGACTGGTCGTTGAGGTAGCCGTAGAGGTCCCGCTGGGTGCTCAGGTACTCGACGATCTTCTCCTTGCCCCAGCGGGGCCAGTGGTGGGAGGCGAATTCGACGTCGGTGTGCTCGCCGAAGGTCTGGATCGTCTCGGTGAGGTACTTCGACCACGCGTGGGCGTCTCGCACCTGGGCGCCGCGCAGGGTGAGGAGGTTGTGCAGGGTGTGCGTGGCGTTCTCGGCGGCGCACAGGGCGCGGGCCTGCGGGAGGTAGATGTTCATCTCCGCGGGGGCCTCGGTGCCGGGCGTGAGCTGGAAGATCAGCCGGATGCCGTCGAGGAGCTGCCGGTAGAGACCGGGCCGCCAGGCGATGACGTCCTTGGACGACCACTGGTCGCGCGGGACGGGTGCGGTGCCGGTGCCGCCTATGTTCACGTTCGGCGGGATGAGCGTGACCTCGCCGGTGGAGATGGTCAGCCCGAGACCGGAACCGACCTGCCCGTGCGGGCCCTTGTCGAGTCTGGCCGCGTACATGTACTCCGAGCGCCGTGCCATGGCCGGGCCCGCGTAGACGTTCTCGCTGACGGCGTGCTCCAGGAAGCCGTCGGGCGCGATGACCGGGATGTCGGTGTCGATCACGTCGTTGCGCTCGTGGAACAGACCGCGGACGCCGCCGAAGTGGTCGACGTGGCTGTGGGTGTAGATGATGCCGACGATCGGCCGCTTGCTCTCCGTCGTGTCCCGGTACAGCTTGAGCGCCCACTGGGCGGTCTCGTAGCTGGCGAGCGGGTCGATGACGAGGATGCCCGAGTCGCCTTCGATGATGGTCATGTTGGACAGGTCGTAGCCGCGGACCTGATAGATCGCACCGTGCTCGTAGGACGCGACCTGGAAGAGCCCGGCCTGGGCGGTGAGCAGTCCCTGGCGCCACAGGCTCGCGTTGACGCTCGGCGGGGCCTCGGACACCTCGGAGTCGCTCAGGAAGTCGTAGGCGACGAAGTTCCACACCACCCGGTCTCCCTGCCGGCGGGCCGGGATCGCGGGGATCGGAGGGAGCGCGACCAGGCCCTGCCGGGCGTCTTCGAAGTCCTCGGCGTTCGGTGGAATCGTGTCGATGATTCCCCGGTTCGCCTCGGCGACGGAAGGGGACGCCTCGACGGGCTCGGAAAACTCGGGCATGCGACAGCCTCCTCGGACAGGCGGGAACACCGCGTCGTCACGAAACATGGATGTACAGCGCATGGAACGTGGTGACGCTAACCGCCGCCAAGATCAGCCGACAAGGGGAGGAACCGGCCAGACGGCCATGCAGCCGGGCGCGCGCTCGGGCGATGGACTGACTAGGGTGGCGAAGAGGGGCGAAGCGCGCATACGCATACAGCGATGCGTGCCCGCCGCCGCATCGAGAGGGCAGAAGGATGGCTGCGCTACCTGAGGGCACGCCCTGCTGGGCCGACGCGATGTTCACCGATCTGGAGGGCGCGAAGGCGTTCTACGGCGACGTGCTGGGCTGGACCTTCGGCGAGAGCACGTCGGAGTACGGCAATTACACGCAGGCGTACTCGGACGGCAAGGCGGTGGCCGCCATCGTGCCGCCGATGCCCGGCCAGGACGGCGGGTCGGCTCCGTCCGCGTGGTGCCTGTACGTCGCCTCGCCGGATGCCGCCGCCACCGCCGAGAAGATCCGCGGCAACGGCGGCGAGGTGCTGATGGGGCCGATGCAGGTCGGCGAGTTCGGCACGATGGTGATCGCCAAGGACCCGGGCGGCGTCACGTTCGGCGTCTGGCAGGCCGGTACCCACGAGGGCTTCGAGAAGCAGGGCGCGCCCGGCTCGTACGCCTGGGCCGAGGTGATGACCCGCGAGGCGGCGAAGGCGGATTCCTTCTTCCCGGCCGTCTTCCCGTACACGGTGAAGAAGATGGACACGGAGCAGGCCGACTACAAGATCTTCCACGTCGGCGGACAGCCCGTGCTCGGCCGGATGGCCGTCGGCCCGGACGACCTGCCGCCCGAGGCACCCTCGTACGTGAGCGTCTACTTCGCCGTGGGCGACTGCGACGCGACCATCGACAAGCTGACGGTGCACGGCGGGCAGGTGTTCTTCGGCCCGATGGACAGCCCCTTCGGGCGGTTCGCGGCAGTCGGCGATCCGCAGGGCGCGGCCTTCGGCATCATCGACATGGGCAGGACGGTCGGCGACAAGCCTGTGATGGCGGACGCCTGAGGGGCGAGTGCGGGGAACCGGGCCGGTCTGTGCCGGCTGTGTCCCGCGACTGTGACGTCCACACACGCCGGCAGACGTGACCGGGACCCTGCGACATGCTCGTCACCATCGGATGGCTCATCACACTAGGTCGACACCCCGGCGGCTTGAGCACGCTCTCCTCCGAGGGAGGCTCCGGTGCGCGGGGTCATGACACCGGGCTGATGTTGCCGTTCTCGTCCATCTCGAAACGGCCCGTCGTCTTTCCGTCGACCTTGGCCTGGTCGAGCCAGTGTTTGGACAGGTTGTGCAGGTTCTTGTGCTGGACCTCCCAGGGCATCTGGTGGCTTGCGCACTTCGCCGTGACCAGGATCTTGTGAGTGCCCGCGATGGCGTCGTAGAGCGCGGGGACGTGGAAGTCGAGTACCGGGTTGGAGCTGGGCGGTGTCGTGTTGGCCGTCTTGTCGAACTCGCCGTGCACGATCAGCACGGGCACGCTTCCGCCGAGGACACCTCCCTGCCCGGCCGTGGTGTTGTTCCAGCCCCACGTGACGAAGTTCCGGTACCGGCTCGCGCCCACGGGCTTCCCGGTGGATGAGTCGACCGGTCCCCAGGTGCGACCGATGGGGTCGATGTCCATCAGAGCACTCCACACGACGTCGACCATGCCGGGCTCACGCTGGTCCGCGCAGTGCACCTCGTTGGTCCAGGCCTGGTCGAGGCCTTTCAGGGTGAGGACGTGGGTGGGAAAGCCCGGCACCGGCAGCGTCGGCGGGTTCGGCGGGCCCAGCGGCGGGAAGATCGGGGCAAGCAGGAACAGGCTCTCCACCTTCCCCGGATTCTTGACCGCGTACGGCCCCATCGCGAAGGCGGCCGCCGACCAGCCGATGAAGGCGACCTTCGAGACGTTGCGTGTGCTGCGGATGAACTCGACGACGGTGGCGAGCTCGTCCTGGTCGCTCTGGGAGTTGGTCAGCACGAAGGGGTAGCTCGCGGTGCGCGGACCCGACAGCGGAGGGTTGACCGCGCCCTGCTCGTTGGGGCCGACGTTGCACGGGTCCTCCATCCGGGGACGCGGCGACAGGCCCGAGCCCTGGAGGTCCATCATGAACACGTCGTACCCGGCCCGGGCGAGGGCTTCGGCCCACCCGTACGAGGTGTGCTGGAGATCGTAGGCTGTCAGCGTCGGAATGCTCCTGCCGTGCAGCATGAGGACGGCCTTGCGGTCCGCGGGCGGACCGGGCGGCGTACCGTCGCGCTCCCGCACGAAGAGCTCGACCTTCTGGCCCGCCGTTGCGGGGACGGTCGAGGTGTGCGGCACCGAGTGGTCGGTCATCGTGATGGCCATGGGTCGAGCTCCTTACCGGCCGGATCGGGATGGTGGTCCGTCCACAGCCCAACAGTCGGCGAGGCGCCTGCCCCGCGCCACAGCAGAGCCGCCGTCCAGCGCAAGGCGGCCGGGGTGGATTCTGCATCTGGACTCACGCATGACGCTGGGCAAAGGCACTGGCAGGTGCGAGCACCCATGGATGCAGCCCGGCGCCGCCCGTGGGGTCAGGCTGTGGGTGCGGCGGCTTCGATGTCGTCGACGGTGCCGGACATGACGGTGCGCAGGAGGCGGGTGAGCTGCTCGGCGGGCCGGTCCCACCAGGCAAGCGCGAGCAGGCGGGCCGTGTCGGCCTCGTCGGGGCACGGGCGGACCACGTTGGCGGGGTTGCCCCCTCCGGCGAGGCGTAGTCGGCGATGTCGGGGCTTACGTGTTTTCGGCAGGGTGAACGAGAGCCACCCCTATCGGGCGAATTCTGGCATGCGGGGTTGATCGTGAGCGTCTGCGCTGGCACGGCGATCCGTTGCCATTAAGAGGGCATCTGATCAACGTTCAGGCTGGAACGCCCGTTTCGCCGGATTCAATTCGCCAGCTTGGTGTGGATTCTCCGGTGAGTTTGCGGCTCATTGTGTTAGTCATGGCCCAGTGGATCATTGTCCGGGATCGCTGGGGCAGGGCTTCGTAGTCGCGCGCCAGCCGACGGTGCTGCATTAGCCAGCCGAACGTCCGCTCGATCACCCAACGCTTCCGAATGGGCTGGAAACCGCTGGTCGCGGGTCGCTTCACGACCTCGACGTCGATGCCCAGCCGGGCCCCGTGGTTGATCACGGAGTTCTGGTAGCCGCCGTCCACCCAGACTTTGGCCACCTCCGGGTGGGAAACGGCAACTTGGTCCAGTAGTTGCTTGCCGCCGGCGGTGTCGTGCACCGAGGCGGCTGTGACGATCACAGCGAGCAGGAGGCCGAGGGTGTCGGTGGCCAGATGGCGCTTGCGGCCCTTGATCTTCTTGTTCGCATCGATGCCCTGGCCGGTCTCGGCGACGTTGGAGGAGGTCTTCACGCTCTGCGCGTCCAGCACGGCCGCGGACGGACTGGACGCGCGTCCGTGTGCCCGACGGGTCCGGTCGCGCAGGAGGTCGTGAACTTGCTGCGTGGTGCCGTCGGCCTCCCACTTCGCGTAGTAGTCGTAGACGGTCTTGTGCGGCGGGAAGTCGTGCGGCAGGTACTCCCACGGGATCCCGGTCCGGTTGACGTACAGGATCGCGTTCACGATCTCCCGCAAGTCGTGCACCCGGGCCGCCGTGCCGGGACCGGTCCGCCGTGCCCGCCACTGGATGAAGACCGGCTCGATCAAGGCCCACCGGGCATCGGACACGTCACTGCGATACGGACGTCGAACAGTCACGAGCCGTGCAACGACCCACCGAAGTCCTGGTCACCGGACCGGACAGAGCGCAGCGAACCTAGATCAGATGCCCTCTTATGCGGTCTGCGGGAGAGCGGTGCGGAGATCATTCACCTCTTGCAGGACGAGGAGTGGGGCGTGCGACGGTTCTTTGTCCGCGACCCCAGTGGACGGTGGTCAACGTGCTGGGCCACCGCTGACGGCTTCTCCCGAGCCTCTGGTGAAAGTGCTGGTCGCAGCCACTCGTTGATGGCTGCGATCAGGACGGTTGCTTCATAGCGGACCGCGAGCTCGTCGTAGCGAGTAGCCACGGCGCGGTGCCTTTTGAGGCGGTTGATGCCGCACTCGATTGTGTGCCGAGCCTTATGCCGTCGATCAGTTGCTGCCTGGCCCACGTCGGCGGCCGTCCAGGCTTCTTGCCCTTCGGAAACAGCGGTTCCAGCACCGCCTCGATCATCTCGCCGCGCAACACCGCCGAACTGACGGCGCTGTCCGACCAGTTCCAAGGCGGCGGCATTCAACTCGAGAACCCTCTCGAAGGCCAGGTACCTGCCGTCAGGGAAGGCAGCCACGGCGGACGGCCCAAGGCCAGGGCTCAAGACCACCGAGCTGCGCAGTCTCGCTGCGCGCGTCGGTGCTCTGACGTGCCCCCTTTGGCCGCAGGCGGGTGGTCCGGCGCATAGCTCAGCTGCACGAGCCGAACGGCGCCCGGCCTGGGGCGGGCAGGCGTCGTACCGTGCCGCAAGCCGTTTCGATGTCCGCCGGCGCCCTGGTGGCTCTGGCACTGTTGAGCAGGTACGCGCAGAAACTCCCCGTCGTCCTGGGACTGTTGGCCACCGCGGCGCGACGAGCGCCATCACTCCCGGCCGAGCCGCCCTCGGCTTGGCCATCAACGACGCCACCCGGCCGCCGGCCGCGTGCACCGCGCTGGCCGACGCCGCACGACGTGTCCGGCTCGCTGAACTACCTGCCGTTTGTCGTGGAGTTCGGCCTGGCGCTGATCGTCCATCCGCGGTTCTTGCCCGGTGCCCCGTCAGGGAATCCGCCAGGTTGCTGCGTGAGCGACAGGCGGCCCTCCGAGGGTGGGGCCGCCTTGGTAGTCACGGAGGACTGGGGTCAGCAGGCGACCTGGAGGTGGAACGGGCGGTCCTCCAGCCCCGCGCCGAGGTTCTTCGTCTCCACGTAGACGCCGTTGGCGCCGTTGTGGCCGCCGGCGGTGAAGACCAGGCCCGGGTTGTAGACGAGATTGTTGGACGGATCGCCGACCGTTGCCACGTAGGAGCAGTAGGCCACGTTCTGGTTGAACGTGACTTCGAAACGGCCGGTGCCGAACTTCGTCATGCCGACGACGTTGCTGCCGCGGACGAAGTTGCCGGAGTAGTCGGTCACCACCCAGAGTCCGGATGACGCCGAGGTGGACGAGGTGGACGAGGTGGACGAGGTGGTCTTGGCGGCGGTGTGGTGAGCCGCGGAGTCCGTGGAGTTCGCGGTGGCCGAGGACATCGGCACGGCCACGAGCAGGCCGACGGCCAGACCGCAGGTGGCGGTTCCCAGGCCACGTACCGCTCGGGATCTGTTGGCGAACTCGGAGAGCTTGGAGAACATGGTCGGCCTCCGCTTCTCAGCCGTTCCAGATGTAGTTGGCGTATGCGCCGTACTGGGCACCGGATTCGGTGAAGTAGCCGCCGAACATCAGATGCGCGGGGTAGGAGGCGCTGCCGCCCAGCCACAGCGTGTACGTCTGGTTGCCGGGGGCGGGGCCGAACGGGCGGACCAGGGTCAAGGTGCGAGCGGAGCCGTCCCAGGTGCCGCTCACGTGTTCGTCGAACCCGACCGCGTCGTACCGCATGTCGGCCTGCACCTGGCCCTGGTTCACGCTCAGGATGTGCAAGGTGCCGGTGGAACCATTGGCGTTGAGCTGGTAGAGGCCCGTGATGCTGGTGTCCTGGACCTTCGCGGTGGCCTCGGTCCTCGGGCTGGATTTCGACGCGGTGATGGCGCTTGCCGGCACCGCGGTCAGCATGGCCAGTAACGCCAGGAGCGCCACGATCAACTTGGGTCTGTTGAACCGTTTCACGGTGATGCCGTCCCTTCAAGTCGGCCACGCATGATGGTGGCCTCCCCACGGGCTCGTCGGTATCCCGTGTATGTGGGGGTTGACAGCCCTCAGTGAATGAGGCTGGCGACGAGTTCTTCGCGGCCCGCCGTGCCGGTCTTGCGGTAGATGGACCGGAGATGTTCGATCACCGTGTGGGGGGATCTGTCGAGGACGCGGGCAATGCCCTTGATGGGCAAGCCCTGCAGGAGGTGTCCGACGACCACTTGCTCTCGCGGCGTGAGCCCGTACCAGGCTGAGACGGTGGACAGGAGAAGGGTGGCCGGGGCGGATTGGAACGTGATCGCTACGACGCGCCGTTCGGTGCCCGGGTCGCCTTCACCTTCGCCTTCGCCGTTGTTGTCGTTGTTGTTCAGGAACTGCGCGTGCACCGCGATCCAGCCGTCGGGTGTTGGAACACACCTGAGTACCGGATGGTTGGAGCAGCGTGCCGAGCAGGTGATGTCCCAGAGCCGGTGGATGAGTTCTTCGTCGCTCGCCAGCAAGGCCCCGGGCATGAACTGGCCCAGCCAGGCGCGTGCGGACGGGGTGATGGCCTGGATCTTGTCGTCGGCGCCGATGACGACGAGGCCCGGCGGCAGACTGTGGCGGCTCGGCCGCAGTGGCCGGGCGGCCACGAACCGTTTCAGGGCGGCGGCGAGGGAGTCCGCGAGGCGTTCGGCGTGTGTCGCGTCCGTCTCCGAGAACGGTCGGTTCCCCAGTTCCCGGAGGAGCGTCAGGCCGCCCCAGGGCACCCCGCCGAGCGTCAGCGCGATGCGTATCTCGCTGTCGGTCCCCTCCGTCGGCATGATGGCGTGGGACCGGTCCAGGTGTCTGGACGTGTCCGGGCGGTAGCCGTTTCTCCTGTGGTAAAAGCAGCTGGGGTCCAGGCCCGCCAGCATGTATCCGTCGTGCGGGATGAGTTGGCCCACGAGGCGCGACAGTTCGCCGGCCAGTTCCGGCACAGTCGTGGGATCCGCCGCCATGGCGGGCAGAGCGCGGTGGAGCCATTCGGCCCCGGGGCCGCTCTTGCGCTTCTCCGGCATGTCAACCCCCCAGCTCCTGGGATGTTTCCGCGGCCGCGGTCGCAGCAGACTCGACTCTATGCCGGGGGGTGAAACGAGCGATAAACGGGGGCGGTCGGCGGAAGTCACGCCCGCCGCCGCAGCCCCCGCAGGATCTTGCCCTCCGTGCTGAGGTAGCCCCGTGTGTAGTCGAAGCGCGGGGCGTCGGCGAAGGTGAGGTAGAGCCACTTGAAGTTCTCGGCGAAGACGTACGCCGGGCAGTGGTCGCCCTTGGGCATGGGCTTGCGGGTGACGTCGGTGACGACCGTGTAGCCCCCGGGGACGCGGTGGTGGGTCCGCAGGTTCTTGAAGTAGCGCCATGCCGCGGTGCGGTAGAAGGGGTCGCCGGTCTGCCAGTACAGCTCGAACGCGCAGTTGGCGTACTCGGGGCGCAGCTGGTTGTGGGGGTCGACGACGTCGAGGTGCGCGTAGTCGATCAGTTCGGGGATGACGGCGTACTTGTCGAGGACCGCGGTCCAGGAGCGGAAGTAGTCCGCGGCCAGGGTGTTGTCCCCGCCGACCGGGAGGATGGCGACGGCCAGGGACGACTGGCGCCTGCTGAGCAGGTTTCCGGTGCGGAAGTCGACGTTCTTGAACCACAGCAGCTCGCCCACGCGTTCGGCCTGGTGCTTCTTGACCGCGGGTTCCAGGATGCGGAACCAGGTCAGGCAGTCCTCGTCGCGGAACATCGCCCAGCCGCCCCACAGGTACTCGAAGAACGAGTCCACCGGGGGGTTGAAGGCGACGGCGTCATGGTCGGCCCAGCGGCCGGTCTCGACGTTGATGCTCGTGGCCAGCAGGTCGAGCGACGAACGCCGCTGGAAGACCGCGCGCAGCGCCCGCTTGGCGGCCTTGCGATAGCGGGAGTCGTGCGTGAGGTCGGACAGCACCCCGAACTCGAGGATGTTGGTGCCGACCTCCGCGAGCGGCAGCACAGGCCCCGAGACTTCACCCGAACGGAGGTTGACGTAGCGGTAGGGCATGCCGGTCGGCGAGGTGGTGAAGGCGGGGAGCAGCCGGTCCGCCAGGTCGGTGCAGAGGTCGAGCAGGCCCTTCTCGCCGGTGGCCAGATAGCCGGAGAGCAGGCCTCCGACCAGGCGGATGACGGTCTCGAAGACCTGGAAGTCGGCGTCGATGTCGAAGTCCAGGTGGCCGGTGATCCACTGCACGCACCGGTCGGCCTCCGTGTCCAGCTCCATCACGTGGTGCGTGTCGAGCGCCTCGACGATCGACAGCCCCACGGGGTGCCCGTGGGCGAAGAAGTCACTGTGGCCCCCCGAGACCGGCCGCACCTCGTCGTGCCCCCAGGCGAACCGCTTGTACCCCTCCCAGGCGTGGACGAACTCGGAGCGGATCTCGTGCGCCTTGTCCGGGTCCGGCTTGTGCCGGCGCGCCGCGCGGGGCAGCGGATGGCGCGCCGCGGCCGCCGGCACGGGGCCCGCACCGCCGACGGCGAGGCCGCCCGCGGCCGCGAGTGCGCGCAGCAGACTGCGGCGGCTGGCAGTGGCGGTGAACGATCTGCTGATCACGACCGCAGTATGCGGGTGCCCGGGGCGCTCCGCGGCAAGGCACGACGGCGCGGCCGGGTGCACCTGCCCGTACCGCACGGCCCCCTGCCCGCAGTAGAAAGGGCACATGACCACCGACGAGCACGCGCCGACGACCGAGGACATGCTGCGCGCCAACGCCCGGAACTGGGACGCCCGCACCCCCGTGCACGTCGCCAGCGACTTCTACGGCCTGGACGGGGCCCGCTCCCCGGACGGCTGGTTCGCGCCCTTCGAGTGGGACGACCTCGGCGACCTGCACGGCCGGGACGTGCTGCACCTGCAGTGCCACCTGGGCGTGGAGACCCAGGCGTTCGCCGGCCGCGGGGCCGCGAGCACCGTCGGGCTGGACTTCTCCGGGGCGTCCGTGACGGAGGCGCGCCGGCTGGCCGCGGAGGCGGGGCGGGAGGCGGAGTTCGTCCGGGCCGACGTCCACCGGGCCGTCGAGGCCCTCGGCGGGCGGCGGTTCGACGTGGTCTACACGGGCAAGGGCGCCCTGTGCTACCTGCCCGACCTGCACCGGTGGGCGGAGGTGGTCCGGGACCTGCTGCGGCCGGGCGGGATGCTGTACGTGGTGGAGTTCCACCCGCTCCTCAACGCCCTGGGCCCGGTGCCCGTCCCCGGCGAGCACGAACTGCTGCTGCGCCACGACTACCTGGAGGGCCGGGGCCCGGTTCGCCGCGACTCCTCGCACACCTACACCGACGGCCCGCCCCTGCAGGGGGACACGGTCAGCTACGAGTGGCGGCACGGCGTCGGCGAGGTCGTCGGTGCCGCGACCGCCGCGGGCCTGGCGGTGGACGTGCTGCGGGAGACGGACCTGCTGCCGTGGCGGCGCTTCGCCGCCATGGAGCCCGCGGGTGGCGGCTGGTGGCGGCTGCCGGACGCCGCGCCGAGGATCCCGCTGCTGTACGCGCTCCGTGCGGTGCGGCACGGCTGATGCGGTTCCTCCCTTGCGGGAGGTCCCGGGGCCAGGGCGTGTCCGGCGGATCTTTGCACCCCGAAGGGGCGCGGGGAGCTGCGCGATCAGCCGCCGACGGCCTGCAGTCGACGCACTGCCCCAGGGGTCCGGGGCGAAGGCGGCGAAGCCCCCTGGGGGCACCCCCAGCGGTAGCTGGGGGACTCGACTGCGGGCGCATCCTGGCTGGTCGCGCAGTTCCCCGCGCCCCTTCGGGGCGCTAGGGCCTGGCCAGCAGCAGTTCGGTGTTGTGGTCGGCCGCGGCGCCGAGCTTCTTCGCCGGGGTGGCGTACGGGTCGTTGAAGGACAGCTCCCGGTACAGCGCGGCGAGGCCCGCGTCGGAGGTGTCGCCGAAGTCGGTCGCGTAGGGGGCGGCCGACTCCACCAGCGTGGTGAACAGCGACAGCGTGCCGTCGCCGTTGTCGGCGATCTCGATGATGCGGGCGTGCTGCGGGAAGTCGACGTGGGACGCGGTGTTGATCTCCCAGAAGGCGCGCTCGGGCGTCGCGTGGCCGTGGGCGAGGATCCGGTTCTCGTGGGTGTGGCCGTTGACCCAGGCGACGACGTTCGGGTAGCGCTGCAGCAGGGCCACCACCTCGTTCCCGTCGTGCCGCTTCTCGAAGGGGTGGTGCGGGTCGGGCAGCAGGTTGCCCATGGAGCCGCTGGTGTGGTGGCTGAAGAGCACGACCAGCTGGTCGGACTGCCCGCCCCGCACGACGCGGCCGTCGGTGTCGTACCAGCGGCTGCTGTGGGACTGCAGGACGGACTCCAGCCACCTCAGCTGCGCGGTCCCGAGCGAACCGTCCGCCCAGCCGGCCGGGTTGGTGGTGTCCAGGCTGATGCCCAGGACGCCGTCGGATATCGGGAAGGTGTAGTACAGCTGCTTGCTGTCGACCGCGGAGTCGGTGAATCCGTGGCCCACCGGACCGGGTCCGGTGCGGGCGGGGTCGAGGTGGGCCTTGGCGAACTCGGCCGGGGTGAAGGGGGCGCGCCGCGGGTCGGGGGTGACGTGCCGCACCGGACCGCCGCTCTTGAGCAGCTTGGCCAGATGGAGGACGGCCGCGGCGGGGTCGTTGCGCAGGGCGTCGGCCAGCTTGGCCGCCTCGGTGTCGTCGATCCCCTCCAGCTTGCGGTCGCCGGTGTAGAGCGAGTGCAGCAGGCCGAGGTCGGGCAGGGTGCCCTCGATGCTGTCGTCGTGGTTGCCGATGGTGCTGTACCACGGGGTGCGCAGGCCGGGCGCCTTGAAGGACCGTGCCGCCGCGGAGAGGAAGCCGGGTATCTCCGGGAAGCCCTTGGCCTTGTACCCGTCCTGGAAGGACGCCTCGGGGTTCCAGTAGAGCGCGCTGCCGGAGTTCTGCACGCCCTCGTAGCGGCGGGGGTCGCCGCTGTTCGGGGTGATCTCGCCGCCGCTCATCACCGTGAGGTACCAGTCGAGTTCGAGCCGCTCGTGGTTGTCGGTGTTGTCGCCGGTCGCCATCACGAGGGAGAACGGGCTCCCCGTGAACGGGCCGCCGGGCAGCGCGTTGACCCGCTCGACGAGGGAGGAGGCCCCGCGCACGGTGAGCGCCTCCTGGGGCCGGTGCGCGCTGTCCAGGTAGCGGGCCAGGTACTCGAAGCGCACCGGGGACTCGGTGTCCGCCAGGTGGAGGTCGGTGAACTGCACGAAGGACGCCAGCGCGGTGCGCCGCCCGTCGCGCGCCGGGGCCGCCTGGGCGAGCTCGGTGCGCACCACCAGCGGCCAGCCCGGCCCGGCCTGGAGGCGCTTGTACGGGCCGCTGCCCGTCGCCGTGGCGGCCTGTTCGAGGGTGGTGCCCGTGGTGCGGACGGCGCGGGCGGCGGTGGCGGCCACGGCACGGTCGAGGGCGGCCGCAGACGCGAACCGGCTGCTGCCCAGCGAAAGGGCCGTGGCGGCCGCCGCAGCCGCGGTACCGGTGAGGAAGTGGCGTCTGCTGTATGCGGGCATGCCGCGTCTCCTGACGATCGGTCAGCAACGTGGCGTGCCGCAACGACGAAGGTCCGGCACGCACTTACTGGTGCGTTATGGTCGCCGGACAGCTTGCTGAGCGGTGCTGGACGTTCCGTGAACGATTCGCGAAGGAACGGTGAGATGATCGTTGAGCGATGGTGACGCGGAGTATGAACGCCCCGAAGCGCCCGGCTTGTCGGGACTCTCGTCAGGACTGCGGCACCGGCCCGACGACGCCCAGGGACGACTCGACCAGGCTCCCCAGGTACAGCACGCCGTCGTGCTCGCACACGCTGGTGACGAAGCGGTAGCCGTCCGCCGGGCGCTGGAGGTCGTGCACCACGCGCCCGTCGGCGTCCAGGGCCATGACCCACGCCGTGGGTCGGGGCCCCGGGAACAGGGCGGTCGGCAGCTTCCACAGGGCGCGACGCAGGCCGGGAGGGGTGCGGTGCAGCAGGTCGAGCAGCGGCTCCCGCGGACCGGTCATGGCCACCCAGATCAGACCGCCGGGCCCGGTGGAGATGTTGTCCGGAAACCCCGGAAGCTCGGCGAACAGCTCGCGCCGCCCCGCCTTCGGGCCCGTCAGCCACAGCCGCGTCAGCCGGTAGGCACCGGTCTCGGCGACCACGACGAACGAACCGTCGAGGGCCAGCGCCACGCCGTTCGCGAACTGCAGCCCGTCGAGCACCACATCGGCGGTGCCCGTACCGGGCTCGTACCGGATCAGCCGCCCGCTGCCCGTGTGCTCCAGCAGATCACCCATCCAGTGCTCCAGAGGCAGTCGGCTGGCGTCGCTGACGTACAGGGTGCCGTCCGGAGCCGCCACGACATTGCTGCACACCGTGAGCGGCCGCCCGGCCGCCTCGCGCAGCAGCGTCTCGGTGCGCCCCGAGGCGGGGTCCGTGCGCAGCAGCCCCCGCTCCGCGTCGCACACCAGCAACCGCCCGTCGGGCAACGGACACAGACCGAGCGGCCGCCCGCCGGTGTCGGTGACCGTGGCCACCCGCCCGCTGATCGGGTCCACGCTCAGCACCCGCCCGTCCTCCACCCCGGTCAGCACCCGGCCCGCGGCGTCGACCCGCACGTCCTCCGGCGCCTTCCCGCCCAGCGGCAGCCGGCGCACACGCGGCAGCGGCGGACGGCTGACCTTGACGAGCGACCGCGGGGGCCGGCCCGGCGGCTGCCAGACGACCGGGCGCAGGGCGGGCTTCTGCGGGAGCATGAGCGGGCCTTCCGTGGGCCGTGCGGGGGTGGACGAGGCGAACATACCTGCACCGCGGTCCCACGGCTTCCGGTTCGCGGCCGACGGCGCGTCAAGGAGCCGCAAGGACTCGGTGGCAGCGGCGCCGCGGGGCCGCTTCCGCCACGTGGCAACGGCCATCAGGCGAACAACTGCCGCAGCTTGAGGACGAGTTCGTACACTCCGTACGCGAACGGGGCGCCCACCCACAGCCAGGCGAACACCAGCAGCACCTTGCGGGAGGCCGTCACGGGGCCACCCCCTCGTCCTCCAGGGCAGCGGGCCGTCCGCCGTCGTCGGGCGGTTCGTGGTGGCGCGGGTGGACCGGGCGGACGCACTCGTTGGCGGCGAAGCCCACGGCCAGCAGCCCGATCATGACGGCGAACGACGGGGTGTAGAGGGCGGGCCCGGTGCGGCCCGCGGACTTGCCCGCGTCGGCAATGGCGTTGACGATGAGCGGGCCGAGGATCCCGGCAGTGGACCAGGCGGTGAGCAGCCGCCCGTGGATCGCGCCGACCTGGTGCGTGCCGAAGAGGTCCTTGAGATAGGCGGGGACGGTGGCGAAGCCGCCGCCGTAGAAGGAGAGGACGACGGCGGTGCAGGCGATGAACAGGAGCTTGGAGGAGCCGCCGGACAGGGCGAGGAGCAGGTACATCAGGGCTCCTGCGCCCAGGTAGAGGCGGTAGGCGTTCTTGCGGCCGGTCAGGTCGGAGGCGGAGGACCAGGCGATCCGGCCCAGCATGTTGGCGAGCGAGAGCAGACTGACGAAGCCCGCGGCAGCGGCGGTGCCGACCGGTGCGGAGGACGCGGCGAAGAAGTCCGTGATCATCGGTGCGGCCTTCTCGAGGATGCCGATGCCCGCGGTCACGTTCGTGCACAGCACGACCCACAGGCACCAGAACTGCGGGGTGCGCAGGGCGTTGCGGGCCGACACCCGCGCGGTGGTGACCAGGGGGCGCGGCGCGGCCGCGGCCCTCGGCGGCTGCCAGGTGCCGGGCGGGGTGCGGACCAGCAGGACACCGAGGGTCATGAAGACGGCGTAGGTGAGGCCCATGACGAGGAAGGTCCGCGCGATCCCCGGCGCGTCCGCGCCGAACGCCGACAGCAGCGCGGCCGACCAGGGGGAGGCGATGAGGGCGCCGCCGCCGAAGCCCATGATGGCGATGCCGGTGGCCATGCCGGGGCGGTCGGGGAACCACCGGATGAGCGTCGAGACCGGCGAGATGTAGCCGATGCCCAGCCCGATGCCGCCGAGGAGGCCGTAGCCGGCCACGACGAGCGCGTACTGGCGCGTGGCCGCACCGAGGGCGGCGACCAGGAAACCGGACGAGAAACAGACGGTCGCGACGAGCATCGACCGGCGCGGGCCGTGCCGTTCGACGAGCGTCCCGCCGAAGGCGGCGGAGAGGCCGAGCATCACGATCGCCACCTGGAACGGCAGCGCGGAGGCGGTGCCGGAGAGCCCGAGCGAGGACTCCAGCGGCGGTTTGAAGACGCTCCAGGCGTAGACCTGGCCGATGGCGAGATGGACGGACAGCGCGGCGGGCGGCACGAGCCAGCGGCTCCACCCCGGCGGCGCGACGATGTGGGAGCGGGCGAGCACGGTCGGACGGTACTGCGGCCGGTCACGGCTGGAAAGAGCGCCCAGCCGTCGGCCGAACGGCCGGCTGTCGGTCGCAGCGCTAGATCTCCCCGTTCCACGCGGCCTTCAGCCGCTGCCACAGTCCCGGCCGACGACCGGAGGGGCTGCGGTCGAAGTCCCCGGAGTCGTCCTGTGTCGGGACGGGTGCGGGTGACGCGGTGTCGCCCTACATGTCCTGTACTGGCTGGGAGCGGTCGGTGTCGCCGTGATCCGTCATACGAGGACGGTAGGGGATACGGGAGGTGGTACCGGGCGCTCTTGGCGTTCGGTAGTGCGACGGCGCCGGGGTCGGTACGCTGACCGTGTGTCTGCTTAGGTGCAGTGCAGACATTGTGCCCGTGGTGTGCATTACAGCCAGGG
Source organism: Streptoverticillium reticulum (assembly GCF_047456005.1). Lineage (NCBI taxonomy): Bacteria > Bacillati > Actinomycetota > Actinomycetes > Kitasatosporales > Streptomycetaceae > Streptomyces > Streptoverticillium reticulum. Next base: position 7,810,588 of record NZ_CP179755.1, read on the forward strand.
GCATGAAACAGGGCCCTCGCTCGGCCGGTATCCGAGCGAGTATCCAAGCGGATCAGTGACCCGCGCGTCCGCCCTCAGGCTTTCGCAGGGCGGGCAAGGTCAACAGGTTCCTCCGAAGACGCCATGGTTGTCAGAACAGGGAGGAGCCGGACTCCTGTGGAACAGAGCGCGGAAAGTCGAATCGCCGCCAGGGCGAGGTGATTCGGCGTCCGCCGTCTCCAAAGGTGAGGCGTATCCATAGGAGTCAATCGGAATCAACTGCCTTATGTTTCCTGCTAGGTTGGTATCCGTGGCGGGGGAAGTGAAGACAGGGGATCCGGGACGTGCCCGGTACACCTACCGACTTCGTGTCTCGAATGGCGCCCGTACTGCTCTGGAGACGGAGTGGGCGCGCTGCAGGTGGGTGTGGAACGAGTGCGTGGCCAAGTCCAAGGCCGTGCACCAACAGAGCAAGGCGACCGGCGAGAAGCCGACGTGCGGCCCTGCCTGGCTTGACAAGATGTTGACCACGGCCCGAAGTGTGACGCCGTGGCTGGCTGAAGGCGCCTCGGTGCCACAGCAACAGGTCATCCGCGACTTCGCCAAGGCGCGGACGAAAGCGCTGAAGGACATCAAGGACGGGCTTCCCATGCATCGGCGGGCCGGGATGCCCCGCTGGAAGCGCAAGCGCGATGCCCGGCCAAGTCTGAACTACACCCGACGAGGTTTCCGCCTGAAAGACGGCCGACTGCACCTCGCGGGCGGGATCGTGCTGACGGTGGTGTGGTCGCGTGAGCTGCCCGCCGAGCCGTCCTCGGCGCGTGTGTACCGGGACAGTCTCGGCCACTGGTACGCGAGCTTTGTCGTCCCTGCTCAGATCGAACCCCTGCCCGCAATTGGACGTGCGATCGGTGTGGATTGGGGCGTCCGGGAGACGGCGACAACTGCATCCGGTGCGCACGATCTTCCGCACGCCGAGTACGGGAAGAAGGCCGCGAAGCGTCTTGCGCACTACCAGCGGCAGATGGCTCGGCGTCGTGCCCCGAAGGGCAAGGCTCAGACGCGGGGTTACCGCAAAGCCAGGGAACAGGCAGCCAAGCTGTACAAGAAGGTGGCCCGGCAGCGTCAGGACACCGCCCGCAAGTGGGCGAAGTCTGTGATGCGCGACCACGACGCCGTTGCTGTGGAGGACTTCCGGCCGAAGTTCCTCGCCAGGACCACCATGGCCCGCAAGGCCGCGGATGCCGCCATCTCGGCCACCAAGGCGGCTCTGGTCGAGATGGGCCGCAAGCATGCGCGGGACGTGCGGCTGGTGCACCCCGCGCACACCACGATGGACTGTGCAAGGTGCGGAGCGAGAACCAAGCACGCACTTCCTCTCTCGCAGAGAACGTATGCCTGCACCGTGTGCGGAGCCGTGTCCCCCAGGGACAAGAACTCCGCCCGCGTGATGCTGGTCCGGGCTGGTCTGACCCCGGACGGCGCTGAGGGCGTAAGACCACCTGAGCCGTGAATCCTCACGGAACCACGGAAGCCGGCATCCCCCGGCTTCAGCCGGGGGGAGCAGTCAATTCCGCAGAATCCACCTCGTCCGTGGCGCGTGGACCTCAACTTGCCTCACGCCGCATCGATCCGTGGGAACACCGAGTCGTCCAGCACGATGCCGATGCCCACGGCGACCGGAATGGCGATGAGCGCCCCGACGATGCCGAGCAGGCCGCCGCCGACCACCACGGCGACGACCGTGACGATGGGGTGCACGTTGACGGCGTAGCGCATCGCCTTCGGCATGATCAGGTAGTCCTCGGCGAGCCGGAAGCCGGTGTAGAAGCACGCCGTGCCGACGGCGATCGGGAAGGACACCGAGAGGGCGACGAGGCTGACGACGATGCCGCCGATAGTCGATCCGATGACGGGGATCATGTCCATCAGCGCGACGAAGATGCCGAGCGCCGCCGCGTACGGCACGTCGAACCCGATGCACCAGAAGAACGTGGCGAGTCCGGCGATGGCCGAGGTGACGACGTTGCCGAGCATGTACCGCCCGACGCGCAGCAGGATCTCCTCGGTGAGCTGTGTCGCCCCGGCGCGGCGGCTGAGCGGGACGAACCGGTAGGCGAACTGCTTCAGTTGCTCCATGCCGACCATGAAGTAGACGGTCAGCACGACGACCAGTGCGGTGCCGGTGACGGCGTTGATGACGACGTGGCCGGCGCCCAGGAGCCCGCCGACGACGGCCTTGCCCAGGTCGGAGCCGAACTGGCGGCGGGCCTTGGAGACGAGGTGGTAGCGGTCCTCCAGGCGGCCGAGGAAGGAGTGGTGGTCGTGCAGCTGGTCGAGCCACGTCGGGAGGGTGTGGACGAGCGAGGCGACCTCGTCGGAGACCGGGGGGATGACCAGGGCGAGGAACCCGGCCAGGATCGCCAGCAGGCCGATGACGACCAGGGTCACCGCCCACCCCCGGCCCATCCGGCGCCGGGCCAGCCCGGCCACCAGCGGCTCCAGGCTGATCGCCACGAACAGGGCCAGCAGCAGGAGCGTGAGGATGCCGCTGATCCGCAGCACGGTCTGCACGGCCAGGTAGGCCAGCGTCAGACCCAGTCCGGCGCTGAAGCCGGCCGCGCACCACGAGGACACCGGCCGCACCCGCAGCCCGCGTTCCGCACGGGGCTCCCGGGGGCGGCCGGCTCCGCCGGCGCCTTCCGGACCGTTGCTTGCCGGCATGCCGTCCTCTTCGATCACCGACCCATCGGACAGGCCCTACGTACCCTGCCGACGGTGCGGTGCATCGCTCGCCCGGCAAGACCACCTGCTGGGACGAGTGCCGGGGCCGGTCAGGGCGCGGGCGGCGGCTGCTTGAGCTTGGCCCAGACGGTCTCCAGCGCCTGGATGTCGCCGTCGTCGAGGCGGTCGTCGAACACCTCGGCCAGGGCCTCCCGGCGCGTGGTGTCCGCCGCGGCGAAGGTCTGCCGGCCGGAGTCGGTGAGGGCGATCCGCACGGACCGGGCGTCGGTGGGGGAGGGGACGCGGGCGACCAGGCCGCGCGCCTGCAGGGCGTCCACGACGCGGGAGACCTGGCTGCGGCTGAGCAGGGTCTTGGCGCCGAGGTCGGACGCGGCGACGGGCTCGCTCTGGCCGCGCAGCCACAACATGACCTCGAACCAGGACAGCGGGAGGTCGTGGGCCCGCATCAGCGCCTGGTCGACCCGGGCGCTCAGCGTCGTGCCGGCCCACACCAGGCCGTAGAACGCGTGGTCGCGGGCGGTCAGTTCTCCCAGGGTGATGTCGGTGCGCGCCATGGGGGCAGTCTACGGGGTTGCGTGTGTGTGCACGCAATATTAGTGTGTGCACACACATTCCCAGGCTCGCAGGAGAGACCCATGACCACCACCGCCAAGACCGTCCTGATCACCGGCACCTCCTCGGGGATCGGACTGGCCACCGCCGTGGCCGCCGCCCGCGCCGGATGGACCGTCGTCGCCACCATGCGCGACACCGCCAAGGCCGGGGCGCTGCGCGCGGCCGCCGCCGACGCCGGAGCGGGGGACCGCATCCACGTCGAGCGCCTCGATGTCACCGACCCCGCCTCGGTCGCCGCCTGCGTGGAGGCGGCTGTCGCCGCGCACGGCCGCCTGGACGCGGTCGTCAACAACGCCGGCGCCGGGCAGCTCGGCACGATCGAGCAGAGCACCGTCGACGCGGTACGGGCCGCGATGGAGGTCAACTTCTTCGGCGTCGTCGAGGTCACCCGGGCCGCCATGCCGCACCTGCGCGCCTCCGGCGGCCGGGTCGTCACCGTGACGAGCGTCGGCGGCGTCGTCGGACAGCCCTTCAACGAGGCCTACTGCGCGGCCAAGTTCGCCGCCGAGGGCTTCATGGAGTCGCTGGCCCCGGTGGCCGCCACCGTCGGTGTCGGCGTCTCGGTGGTCGAACCGGGCGCGGTGGCCAGCGAGTTCGTGGCGAACGTGGACCTGGACGTGCCCGCGATGCTGGACGCGGCAGGCCCGTACGCCCCCGCCCTGCAGGCCTACATCGACCGCACCGTGAAGGCCTTCGGCGCCGCACAGACCCCGGACGAGGCGGCCGTCGCCGTCATGGACGTCCTCACCGCGGAGCGGCCGCCCTTCCGGGTGCAGACCTCCGACTGGGCCCGCGAGTTCGTCGGCATCAAGCTCTCCGACCCCGACGGCTCCGCGGTGCAGGCCCTCACTGCGGACTGGACGTCCTGACCGGCTGTGCTTCCGGACTCTCGGGGACGAGCCGGGCGATCCCCGTGGCCTTGTTCATCAGGTACTCCAGCGGGCCCCGCTCGAAGTAACGCAGCCAGATGACGGCCAGCAGCATGAACGCCGCGACGAAGCCGAGCAGCACCGGCAGCGGGGAGCCGGGCACGTCCCCGATGCCCAGGGCCCAGATGGCGGCGATGTGCAGGACGTAGGCCGTCAGCGAGATCCTGCCGACCGCGACGACGGGCCAGACCGCCCGCCGGAAGCGCGGCAGGGCGTCGGCCGCCGCGATGCAGGCCGCGAGCACCACGATCGCGACCCCGGCGTTGCCGAGGATGGACGGGGTGGTCTCGCTGTGCGGTGCGGCCACCAGCAGCCAGGCGGGGGTGTCGCCCGTCGGGTCGCCCACCGCGTCCGACCACCAGGCCGACATCACCGGCCCGTCGCCCACCGCCCCGACGGCGGCCGAGATGCTGCGGAACAGGTTCAGCGCCAGCCAGGAGCCGCCGTAGCCGAGCAGCGCCAGCGCACCGCCCGCGACGGCCAGCCGCCCGAGCACCGCGCGCGAGCCCAGGTCGAGCCGGGCGACCGCCATGCCGGCCAGTACGAACGGCATCCATGTCAGCACCGGATAGCTGCCGGTGAAGAACAGGTCGACGAGCCCGTCCGTGCCGCTGATCCGGGCCAGCGGATCGTGCGCGGCGACCCGCTCGGCCCAGGTGCCGGTGCTGATGGAGTCCTGCACCAGGTACAGCGCCTGCGGCAGCACCAGCGTCGCGCCGGCCGCCAGCCACGCCAGGGTGCGCGCCCGCAGCCGGTACAGCGGCAGGGCGAGGGCGAAGTACAGCCCGTAGTAGGCGAGGATCACCTCGACCTGCGTACCCGTCATGGTCAGCGCCGTGCCGAGCACGAGCAGCACGGCGGAGCGGATCAGGATCCGGGCGACGGCGACCTGCCCGTCACGGCCGGTCTTCGGCACCCGCCGGCCGGTCATCAGCACGAGCGAGAACCCGGCCAGCACGGCGAACAGCGCGGACGCCCGGCCGTGCGACAGCTCCATCAGGAATCCGGTGATCCCCCCGGTGGACGGGTCCGGGCCGACGTGGGCGGCGAACATCCCGAAGACCGCCAGTCCCCGGGCCAGATCCACGCCGACCAGCCGTCCCGCCCCCGTGCGGCGACCCGCACCGTTCCCCGCGCGGGCAGGGGAAGGAGCCGGGAGGGCTGCCGTTGATATGTTCTGTGACATCTCTCCAGGGTCGGTGACCGAGGTTACCGTCGGCAGGGTCTTGCGTTTAATTTGCCTCACACTTATGGGCGTCAGGCCGCATGCTGCGAGGCGGCCGCCTCCGGTCGCAGGTCCGCGAGCGCCAGCCGGTGCCGGGGCTCCTCGGGCAGCACCACACGGCGGGTGACCTCCTGGCCGGGGCCCGCGTACAGCAGTTCGCCGGGCTGCATCGGCCGCCAGTGCGGGCTGTCGTCCATGCGCTCGCTGGCGACCACGACCGCGGGGGAGTGGGCCAGGTCCTGCGAATGCACCCGCAGCCGGCCCGCGGTGCCGCTGTGGTCCAGGTGCCGGCGGCCGTGATGGCCCCCCGCGGGGCGCTCCAGCACGTACAGCTCGTGGGTGTCCGGATACCGCAGCGCCCACAGCCCGTCCGCCGTGGCGAGGACCAGGTTGAGGGCGTAGACGGGCAGGTGCCCGGAAGCCCACCGGGCCGCGTGCTCGATCCCGGCCGCGACGTCCCCGCCGCGGGCCCGGATCTCCCGGGTCACCAGAGCGAAGAACCGCTCGGAGTCGGTGTCGCCCAGCACCCGGGCCCGGTCCGCGCCGAGTTCGGCGTCCAGTGCGTCCAGCCCCTCGATCACCCCGTTGTGCGCGAACAGCCGTCCGTCCTGCACGAACGGATGCGTGTTGCGCTCCTGCAGACCGCCGGTGGAGGCGAAGCGGATGTGCGCGACGAACGCCGTCGACTCCACCTGCCGCGCCTCCTGGGCGAACTCCCGGTCCTGCCAGGCGGCCAGCGGCGCCTTGCGGACCACCGGGCTCCCGTCGGCCGCGAAGTGGCCGAGCCCCGTGCCGTCGGGCTCGTGCCGGCTCTGGACGCTGAGGCTGTCGGGCGCGTCCAGCAGCCAGAACGTGGCGCGCACGCGCCGGGGAGCGCTGCTCAGGCCGAACAGACGGCACATCGGGGGCTCCTCACTCGTGGGGTCCCGGGGCCCGCGGGCACTTGGTCTCGGCGCCGTGCGCGAAGGCGCCCGCGTCGTCCTCTCCACGGTAGGGCCTGTCCTGGCCGGCGAGCCGGGGCAGGACCCGGCGCAGGTCGTCCAGCAGCAGATCGGCGAGATCATGACTGAAGCCGTTGCGGACGACGATGCGCAAGACGGCCAGATCGGTACGGTTCTGCGGAAAGGTGTAGGCCGGTACCAGCCAGCCCCGCTCCCGCAGGGCGGCGGAGACGTCGTAGACGGTGAACGCCTCGGTGCCCTCGCGCACCCGGAAGGCGAACACCGGCGTCTGGCTGCCGTCGGTGATCAGCTCGAAGGCGCCGAGCTTGGAGATCTCCGTCGCCAGGCGCACCGCGACGTCCCGACACGTCTGCTGGACCCGCCGGTAGCCCTCGTGGCCGAGCCGCAGGAAGTTGTAGTACTGGGCGACCACCTGGGCGCCGGGGCGGGAGAAGTTCAGGGCGAAGGTCGGCATGTCCCCGCCCAGGTAGTTGACGTGGAAGACCAGGTCGTCCGGCAGCGCGTCCTTGTCCCGCCACAGCGCCCAGCCGACTCCGGGCATCACCAGCCCGTACTTGTGCCCGGAAGTGTTGACCGAGGCCACGCGCGGCAGCCGGAAGTCCCAGCACAGTCCGGGGTCGAGGAACGGGGCGATCATCGCCCCCGAGGCGCCGTCGACGTGCACCGGCACGTCGATGCCGGTGCGCGCCTGCAGGTCGTCCAGCGCGGCGGCGATGTCGGCAACCGGCTCATAACTGCCGTCGAAGGTGGAACCGAGCACCGTGACCACGCCGATGGTGTTCTCGTCGCAGAGCGCGACGGCGGTCGGTGCGTCGAGGCGGTAGCGGTCGCCCTCCATCGGCACGTACCGGGGCTCGACCTCGAAGTAGTCGGCGAACTTCTCCCAGCAGACCTGGACGTTGATGCCCATCACCAGGTTCGGCCGGTCGGCCGGGGCGCCCTCGGCGCGGCGCCGGTGCTGCCAGCGGCGCTTGAGCGCCAGGCCCGCGAGCATCGCCGCCTCGCTCGAACCGGTCGTCGAGCAGCCGACCGCGCGGTGCGGGTCCGGGGCGTTCCACAGCCGGGCCAGCATGTGCACGCAGCGGGTCTCCAGCTCCGCCGTCTGCGGGTACTCGTCCTTGTCGATCATGTTCTTCTCGGCGCACTCGGCCATCAGCCGCAGCGCCTGCGGCTCGGCCCACGTGGAGACGAACGTCGCCAGGTTCAGCCGGGCGTTGCCGTCCAGCATCAGCTCGTCGCGCACGATCTGGTACGCGGTGTCCGGCCCCATCTCCCCGCGCGGCAGGGCGTGCCGGGGCACGTGGACCGGCTCCCGGGTGAAGACCGGATTGATCTCCACGTCGCGGGCGGCACGGCGGTGGTGGCGGGGATGCTTCAGGGCCATCGTCGACGTCCTCTCCCAGGGAATCAGGCGCCCCTGCCGCCTACCCCGCAGCGGCGGCGTTCACCGCGCCGGGGAGGGTCGCCTTGCGGCATCGCGACACCCAGCCTGTACCTACGGGAGCTCCCCGGGCTCCCGTTGCACCGGGTTCCGGGCCTGTGGGCACCGGAGAGGGAAACGGCGGGTACGTCCCGCTCGTTGGGAATTCCGTGCGAAAGTTCCCGCTGAAAACGGCGGCATCCGCCCTGCTCGCCCTGCTCTGCGCGTTCGCCCCGCCCGCCGCCCCCGCGCCGGTCGCGGAGCCGCCCGCGCTGTCGCACGTCCGGCCCGACACCGCGCTGGACGAGGCGTTCCGCGGATACGCCGCCCGGAGCGCCGCGCCCGCCCACTGGACGGGCGGCGACAGCACCTACTCCGTGCCGACGGCCGCCGGTGAACTCTGGCTCTTCTCCGACACGTTCCTCGGCACCGTGCACCCCGACGGCTCGCGGACCCCGACGCCCTTCGTCCACAACACCTTTGTGCTCTGGAACCGCTCCGGCCCCCACACGGTCGCCGGGCACGACCGGGACGGCGGCCCCACGTCCCTCGTCGCGCCCCCGTCCGGCTGGTACTGGGCCCGGGCCGGCACCACGGACGGCCCCGGCACGGTGGAGGTCGTCTACGCACGCTACGAGCTCACCGGCGCGGGCCCGTTGGACATCGCCTGGCGCGGCAACGCACTGGCCCGGTTCCGCACCGGCCGGCTCGACCGGCCGGTGTCGGTCACCCCCCTGCCCTCGTCCGCCCGCATCGCCTGGGGCGCCTGGCTGTCCCGGCAGGACGGGCACACCTACGTCTACGGCACCGAACGGGCGCCCTCCGGCGGCAACTTCCTGCACCTGGCCCGCGTCACCGGCACCGACCTGCGCCGGCCCTGGCAGTACCGGACGGCCCGCGGCACCTGGTCCGCCCGCGAAGCGGACGCGGCCCGGCTGACCGGGCCCGGCGGTGCAGCCCTGCTCACCTCCGACGAGCTCAGCGTCGTCCGGCACGGCCCCTGGTACGCCCTGCTCACGCAGCGGGCGGACCAGCCGTTCAGCGCGGAGCTCCAAGTGGCCTGGTCCCGCACGCCGTTCGGCCCGTTCGGCCGCGCGCGGACGGTGTACAGGGCGCCGGAAGCGGGACCGTACGGCACTTACCGCAACGCGAACGTCATCGCCTACAACCCGCACGAGCACCCCGAGCTGGAACGCCGCGGGGAGCTCGTCGTCTCGTACAACGTCAACAGCCTCGACCCGCAGGACGTCGTCCGCCGCGCGGACCTCTACCGGCCGCGCTTCCTGCGCATCACGCTCACACCCTCCGGACACCGGCAGAGTGCTTGACCGCCTCCCGCGAGGGGTAGCTTCGCCGGATGAAACCGCCCGTCGCTCCCGGTGCGCGTGCCGTGCTCGGCCATGTGCGGCCGCTCCTCAAGGACTTGCCCGGCCTGCTCGCCTCGTGCGCCGGGGCGGGGCCGGTCCAGCGGCTGCGGCTGGGGCCGCGGGACCTCTACCTGCTCACCGAGCCGGAGCCGGTCCGCCAGGCGCTCGCCCTCGAAGGGGACGCGCTGTGCCGGGTGTACGAGGACGGGCCGGGCCGGCTGTTCGGCGAGGCGCTGCTGGGCACGGCGGGCCCCGCCCACCGGGCGCGGCGCCGGATGCTGCAACCCGCCTTCCGGCACGAGCTGATGGCCTGCCACGCCGACGTCATCGGGCCGGTGGCCGCGCGCCTCGCCGCGAACTGGAGCCCGGGACGGCCGGTCGACATGGTCCACGAGTCCGTCGCCTGCGCGGCCGAGGCCATGTGGTGCGTCCTGACGGGGGTGCGGCCGGCCCGCATGCCCGTCTCGGACCCCGCCCGCCGGATCCTGGACGTCGACCGGGGAGCGGCCGAGGAGACCGGGCTCTTCTCGCGGGCCCCGGCCCCGGTCCGGCGGCGGCACCGCTGCGCCGCCGCCCTGCTGCGGCGGATGCTCGTCCACGCGATCGACACGCTCCCGCCCCCGGGCGGCGCACCGGCCGGCCTGCTCGGTGTCCTGGCGCAGGTCCGCGACCGGACCACCCGCGAGCGGCTGTCACGGCGCCAAGTCCTCGACCAGGCCCTGGAGATGCTGGTCGCCGGGGCCGTCGCGACCGGCATGATCCTCGCCTGGGCCTGCCACGAACTGGGCCGTCACCCCTACGTGGAGCACCGGCTCCAGGAGGAGACCGACGAAGTCCTGGGCGGACGTCCCGCACGCCACGAGGACCTGGCCCGCCTGCCGTACGCCGGCCGGGTCGTCACCGAGGTGCTGCGGCTCGCCGCACCGCCGCTGGTGGGGCGCCGCGCCCTGCGCGAGCTGGACCTCGCCGGCTACCGGGTGCCGCAGGGGGCGGACGTCGCCTTCTGCCCCCACGCCCTGCACCGGCACCCGGACCTCTACCCCGACCCGCTGCGCTTCGACCCGGACCGGTGGCTGCCCGGCCGCGCCAGGACGCTGCCCCGCGGCGCCTTCCTGCCCTTCGGGGCGGGCGACCACCAGTGCATCGGAAGCTCCCTCGGCACGGCCCACGCCACGCTCGCCCTGTGCACCATCGCCGGCGCCTGGCGGCTGCGGCCGGTGCCGGAGCACCGCATCCGGTGCGTCCGCAGCAACGTCCTGCGCCCCGACGCCCTGCCGATGACGGCCGAGCCGCGGGGGCCCGTCGGCCGCCTCGGAGCCTTCGGAAATGTGTCACCGGGCGGCTGCTCGGAGTGAGCGATCAAGGGGTCCCGTGTGAGCCCGCCCATGAGAGCCAGGTCACGTGCGATGGCGCTTCGTAGAGGACCAAAGGCCTGAAGCGGACATTTCCGGGCTATTCGGCGGGTGTGCGTAACGACGTCCGGTAGTAGGTCACACCTTTGCCAGCGGATTTTCCCGCCGCTAACAATTGCCGAGTCGCACGGCGCCGTCGAAAGAGACGCGGCGCTTCATCCGCGCCAATGACGGCCACTGCGACTTCGCGATTGGAAGGATCAGCTCGCTCATGCGCACCACCATCACCTCCGGCTATACCGCTCTCACCAAGACCCACAAGTTCTCCGCCGCAGGCATCGCCGCGACCGGCATCGCCGCCGTCGCCTTCGCCGCCCTCGGCGGCGGCACGGCCAACGCCGCCCCCGCCGTGAAGACGGTGGCCCAGAACGCGCAGTCCTTCGGTGAGACGCAGCAGGACGAGCTGACCCAGCAGGCCGACGCCGCCGCCACCCAGGCCACGGCCACCGCCAAGGCCGCCGTCGAGGCCAAGCAGAAGGCGGACGCCGATGCCGCCACTGCCGCCGCCAAGGCGAAGGCCGACAAGGAGCGCGCCGCCAAGGAGGCCGCCAGCCGTTCCACCGAGCGCGCCCCGATCAAGGCCGAGAAGGCCGAGGCCGCTGCTCCGGCTCCCAAGGCCTATGGCAACAACCTGGACGGCTGGATCACCCAGGCGCTGGACATCATGAAGGCCAAGGGCATCCCCGGCTCGTACGAGGGCATCAAGCGCAACATCATGCGCGAGTCGACCGGCAACCCCCAGGCGGTCAACGGCTGGGACGTCAACGCCCAGAACGGCATCCCCTCGAAGGGCCTGCTGCAGATCATCGACCCGACCTTCAAGGCGTATCACGTCGAGGGCACCTCCTGGGACATCTACGACCCGGTCGCCAACATCGTCGCCTCCTGCAACTACGCCGCCGACAAGTACGGCTCCATGGACAGCGTCAACTCCGCCTACTAAGAGTCGTCAAACAGACACACAAGGGCGGCGGCACCCCCACCGGGGTGCCGCCGCCCTTGCGCTGCGCGGCCGCGACCAATGGCATGATCGGGGGATGTCTGAACACATCATCGCCGCCTGCGACGGGGCCTCGAAGGGCAATCCCGGACCCGCGGCCTGGGCCTGGGTCGTCGCCGACGCGGCGGGAGCTCCCCAGCGATGGGAGGCCGGCCCCCTGGGCAGGGCCACCAACAACGTCGCGGAGCTGACGGCTCTGGAACGGCTGCTGGAGGCCACCGACCCGGCCGTGCCCCTCCAGGTGCGCATGGACTCGCAGTACGCGATGAACGCGGTGACCAAGTGGCTCCCGGGGTGGAAGCGGAAGGGCTGGAAGACCGCTTCCGGCTCACCGGTCGCCAACCGCGAGCTCGTCGTCCGGATCGACGCCCTGCTGACCGGCCGCACGGTCGACTTCGTCTACGTGCCGGCACACCAGGTGAACGGCGATCCACTGAACGCCATCGCGGACCAGGCCGCCAGCGACGCCGCGGTGGCCCAGGAGCCCGCGGGCACGTCCCACGGGCACGCCGCGCTGCCGGTACCGGCCCAGCCCGCTCCGTCGGAGGCCCGGCGCTCCTCCGGCGCACCGGCCAAGCGGACCGCGTCGAAGGCGAAGGCGGGCCGCCCCGCCGGGACGATCAAGGCGAAGTTCGCGGGCCGGTGCCCGTGCGGACAGGCGTACGCGGTCGGGGAGTCGATCTCCAAGGGGCCCAAGGGCTGGGGCCACCCGCTCTGCGCCGCCTGACCGGCCGGCCCCGGCCGTTCGGCTGCGGGTGAACACGGGACCGACGGTTCGGCCCGGCGGGTAGCTTCGGCGCGTGGACGATCACTCTCCCGTCGAGCACTCTTCTGTCGAGCACTCCTCCGTGGAGGCCGGGGGCATCCGCCTGGCCCACCGCGTCTCCGGCCCGCCGGGCGCTCCGCCGCTCGTCCTCCTGCACGCCCTGGGGGAGGGCGCGGCGGACTGGGACGGTGTGGCGCCCGCCTTCGCCCGCGACCGGCGCGTGTACGCGCTCGATCTGCGCGGCCATGGCCGCAGCGACTGGCCCGGCGCCTATGGGCTGCCGCTGATGCGGGACGACGTCCTCGGCTTCCTGGACGCCCTCGCGCTGGAGCGCGTGGATGTCGTCGCCCACTCGATGGGCGGGCTCGTGGCCTGTCTCGTCGCGGCGAAGTGCCCGGAGCGGGTGCGGCGGCTGGTCCTGGAGGACGTCGCCGCCCCGCTGCCCCGTGAGCGGAGCGTCCCGGTCAGGCCGGAGGGGGAGCTCGCCTTCGACTGGGACATGGTGCTCGCCGTGCGGCGCCAGATCGACGAGCCGGATCCGCGCTGGCTCGCGGATCTGGGCAGGATCTCCGCGCGCACCCTCGTCCTGGGCGGCGGCCCGCGAAGCCACCTTCCGCAGGAGCGTGTTGCCGAGCTGGCCCGCCGCATTCCGGATGCGCGGTGCGTGACCGTCCCGGTGGGGCACCTGATCCACGCGGCGGCACCGGAGCAATTCACCGCTCAGGTCTCGGAGTTCCTGCGCGGCCCGGACCCGTCAGCGCTCCCCGCGCCGCTGGAGCAGCAGACTCCCCACGGCAGTGCGCCGGTGCAGCACGGCCCGTCCTGCGCGGACGGTCGTGATCAGGCCCGCGCCGCGCAGCGCGGCCGCGTGGGCTGAGCAGGTCGCGTTGCTGACCCCCAGCCGCCGGGCGAGCCCGCTGGTGGTGTGCTCCTCCGCGAGCAGGAGCAGCATCGCGAAGCGGGTCCGCCCCAGCACACCGGCCAGCGCCTCGTCCGTTCCGCCGGTCCCGTCCGGCGCGAGCGGCAGGCCCGGACCGGCCGCGTAGGTCACGGCGGCCGGACGGCCGGGCGGATCGGCGACGAGGGGCCGGCCGGTCCAGTGGAACGTGGGCAGGAGCAGCAGGCCACGGCCGTCCAGCCGGATGTCCTGCCGGACGGGACCCTCGAACTCCCAGACGTTCCCGCACAGTCGGGATCCGGGGACGAGCGTGGCGAGTCCGGTGCCGATGCCGTGCTCGGCGACGGTCAGCGCATGGCGCGCGAACTCCGCCCGGTGCAGGTCCTGCACGAGGCACCACACGGGACGCACCACGGTCTCGAACGCCGTCTGCTGGGCGCGGAGCAGTGGTTGCCACGCACCGGCATCCCCCCGGTGCAGATCGCGGACCCACGCCGGGGCGGGCACCGCGTGCCCGGTGCGGACCCGCTCGAGTTCGGAGCGCACCAGATCCGGGTCCGTGGTCCGGACGGTGTGCAGGCCCTCCTCCAGGCTGTCGTCGAACACGTCGAGGAAGCAGGGGGCTTGCGCCCCCGGGACCAGATCGGCCAGCGGCAGAGCCGAGTCGGGCAGGGAACGCAGCAACCGCCGTCGCCAGCGGCCGAAGAGCAGCTCGTCGTGCCGGTGGACCAGCATCATCAGGGCCGTGTTCAGCTCCTGCATCGGGGCCGGGCGCGGAGCGAACCGGACCTGCGCGAAGTCGGCGGCCGTGAAGTGGATCCGGATCACTGGTCTCCCCGGCGTGCAGCGCCAGCATTTCGGTCAGGGCCTCAACGATCGCCCGTTCTCCCCGGCCCGGACCAGGATGCAGATCACACCGACGGACCGGCACAAGGGAGAAGGCTCATGGTGTACGGAGAATCAGGCGGCGGCACTGGTACCGGCATCGACCGGCGGACGGCCGCCAAGTCGGCCGTGGCGGCAGCCGCGTTGCTGCTCGCGGGCGGCGGGGGAGGCGGCATCGCGCAGGCCCGCACCGCGGACGGCATCACCCTGCGACTGCCCGCGCCGACGGGCCCGCACCGGATCGGGGTCACCACGCTGTACCTCGTCGACCGCTCGCGACGCGATCCGTGGGACGAGTCGGTCCCCGTCCGGGAAGTGATGGCCACGGTGTTCTACCCGGCCCGCACCGTCGCCGGCCGCCCGGTCGCACGGCAGATGACCGCGGGCGCCGCGGAGCGGTTCCGGCAGATCGACGTCCTCGTGCACCACTTGCCGCCGACGGGCGTGAACTGGGCGGCCACCACGACCCATGCCCACCGGGACGCGCCCGCGCAGCCCGTCCGCAGGCCGGTACTGCTGTACAGCCCCGGCGGCGGCGATCCGCGCACCCTGGGCACCACGGTCGCCGAGGAACTGGCGAGCCACGGGCATGTCGTGGTGACCGTCGACCACCCCGGCGACGCCAGTGAGGTCGAGTTGCCCAGGGGCATCCGCGAGACCGTGCTCCGCGGGGACCCCCGTACGGACCCGCAGCTCTTCCGCACCGCGATCGGCACCCGCATCGCGGACCTCCGGTTCGTCCTGGACCGATTGGAGGCCCTGGCGGCAGGGCGGAACCCGGACGCGCTGGGGCACGCCCTGCCCGCAGACCTCGGCCGCGCGCTGGACCTCCGGCGCGTGGGCGTCTACGGCCACTCAGCAGGCGGCACGGCCGCGGCGGAGGCGATGTACGAGGACCGGCGCATCGGTGCGGCCGTGAACCTGGAGGGCTACCTGGACCAGGCGCCGCAGCGCTCCGGTGAGCCGGGGGAGCTGTTCCCAGTCGCCCGGCACGGTGCGGACCGCCCGTTGCTCCTGCTGGGAACCGAAGGCTTCGAGCACCGGGGGGAGTTGGAGCGCTCCTGGTCGGCCGTCCTCGCCCGCTCGGGAGGACGGGCTCGGCGGGCGCAGCTCGACGGTGCCGCGCACTGGGTATTCGCCGACTATGCCGCCATGGCGCCCCAGTTGCAGGCCGCGGGACTCATGACCGCGGAAGCCCGCCGTGACCTGGTCGGTGCGGTCGACCCGGCTGTGTCCGTACCCGCGGTGCGCAATGCCGTCCGCTCGTTCTTCGCCCGGCACCTTCGGGGGTAGCGAGGCTTTGGTCAAGAGATTCCCAAAAGTGACATAAGCTGTTGCTTGGTACTTACAAGATCATTATCCGGACAAGTAGGTGTACTGCGTGAAGCTGACCCGTCTTTCGGCCGCCGTTGCCGCCGCTGCGATAGCGCCGGCCGTTCTGTTCGCTTCCCCGGCGTCCGCTGCCGACGGCGCACAGCCGCCCGCCAACTCGGCTCCCGACAAGGCGTCGGAGACCAAATCGGAGACCAAGGGCGACGAGGCCTCGAAGTCGGCGGCGAAGCAGGACGAGGACAACAGGTTCGCGATCCTGCGGATGCTCGACGGCAAGGCCGGCCGAGGCCTTGAGAGGGAGGCGAACAAGGCGCTCAACGGCACCGCGGAGGACCGGCGCCACTTCCTCGAAGTCGGCCAGTACAAGGCGCGTCTGGAGGACGACCGGGTCCGGGTCCTGAAGATCATGGACAAGGGCGGCCGTTGCGTGAAGGAGGCCGGCAGCAAGGCCCTCGACGGTGGCGCCGACGCCATCAAGGAGTTCCTGGAAAAGGGCCAGTACGCGGCGCAGCAGACCGATGACGAGATCCGGGCCACCCAGATCCACAGCGTCGGCGGCCCGGCGGTGAAGGAAGCCGCGGAGAAGGCGCTGCGCGGCACTTACGAGGACGTCAAGCACTTCCTGGAGACGGGCCAGTACGAGGCCCGCAAGAAGGACGAGGCGGCCGAGGAGGCCGCCAAGAAGAAGCCTGCCGAGGACAAGAAGGACGCCGAGAAGCCCTCCACCGGGGACGGGCACAAGAAGGACGCCGACCGTGACGGTACCAAGCCGGCCCAGGACGGCGGGAAGTCCTCCGTGAAGGCCGCCTCCGTCAAGGACGCCAAGGACGCCAAGGACGCCCCGGCCACCGCCTCCGCCAAGGGCGGCGAGATGGCGAGCACCGGCGCGGACGCCTCCGTCCCGTGGGCCCTCGGCGGCGGGGCCGCCGCCGTTGCCGCGGGTGCCGGCATGGTCGTCCTCGCGCGCCGCCGCCGCGCGGCCGAGCAGGGCTGAACACCCGGGCGGGGCCGGGCCGCTGGACACCGGCGGCCCGGCCCCGAGCCCGATCCTGCGGGAGCCTTCCCTGACTGACGTGGCCACGCCAGAATCTCCCTCCTCGGCCGGGCCGCATCCGGCGGCCGCCGCAGGGAGGGAGAGGCATGACGCCTCATCGGCATCGCCATCGACGGAGATACGCGGCCTGCGTGGTCCTCAGCGCCGCGTTCGCGCTGATCGGTACGCAGTCCCACGCAGCAACCGACCCCCAACACAGGCCAAGGCCCTGGCACGCACGTCACCAGGCCGACGTCGGGCGGCAGCACAGCCACCTCGTCCGCTCCGGCAACAGGATGACCGCACTGACCCCGGGGGCCGACTCCCCCGGGAAGGACGGCGGTTCCGACGAGGCCGAGAACTCGGCCGAGGCCTCCGCCCAGTTCACCGAGGCGCGCACCGCCCCCGGTGTGGTGGCGCCCGGCGCCTACGGAGCCGCCTGGCGGCAGTTGCAGTCCATGCCCCACAGCGACGGCGACTGGTCGCACGTCACCCGGCGCCCCTACGACTCCGACGATCCCCGCTACCGCGACATCAACTCCAACTCCAGCGGCGGCGCCGGCTACGTCACCGGCCGGATCACCGGCATCGCCGCCGACGACCAGGGTTACGTCTATGCGGGCGGCGCCAACGGCGGTGTCTTCCGCTCCCGCACGGGCGGCGGCCACTGGCAGCCCATCGCCGACAGCCTGCCCTCCCTCTCCACGGGCACGCTCGGCCTCGACCACTCCGGGCGGCTCTGGTACGCCACCGGTGAATCCAACACCGGGGCAACCTCCTTCGTCGGCACCGGCGTCTACGTCCTCGCCGATCCCCGGCACGGCACCTTCCGGCCCGGTGACAGGGTCGGCGGACCGGAGCTGGAGAGCACCGTCATCCACGCCCTGCGCTTCGCCGGCGACAGCGTGTGGGCGGCCACCAGCCGCGGAGTGTGGTCGCACTCCACCAAGGACCTCTCCGGGCCGTGGACCCTGGAGTTCGCCCCCAACCCCGCGTATCTGCCGGGCGGTTCACTCGCCTCCGACCCCGCCGCCCCCTACAAGAACATCGCCAACGACATCGCGGTCGACCCCAAGGACCCGGCCAAGGTCGTCCTCGCGGTCGGCTGGCGCGGCGGCGACACCTACAACGGCCTCTACAGCAAGCAGAACGGGACCTGGCAGCGGCTCTCCTCCCTCGGCGACCTGCCCTCCGGAAGCGCCGACGTCGGCAACGTGACCTTCGCGGCCGCCGCCGACGGCTCCCGCCTCTACGCCGTCGACCAGTCCCCGGCGCAGATGAACAGCAACCCGGACAGCGGCCTGAAGGGCGTCTACGTCTCCAAGTCCGGCTCGCCCACCGGGCCGTGGACGCAGATCGCCGACTACCCGAAGCTCAAGGCCTCCGGCTCGGCCCTGCAGACCGCCGGCTACATGCCCGGCATCCAGTCCTGGTACAACCAGTTCCTCCAGGTCGACCCGGCCGACCCCGACCACGTCTACCTCGGTCTGGAAGAGGTCTACGAGACGAAGAACGGCGGTACGAGCTGGATCACCCCCGGCCCGTACTGGAACTTCACCTTCCCCTGCTGGAGCGTCGCCCCCGCCAAGCGCACCGGCGACTGCTTCCCGACCACCCACTCCGACCAGCACGCCGTCGCCGTCGGCCGGTACCACGGCAGGACCTGGGTGTACGTGGGCAACGACGGCGGCATCTACCGCCGCCCGCTCAACGGCGCCGTCGACTCCGGCGGCCACGCCAAGGACTGGCAGTCCCTGGCCGACGGCACCATCGACACCCTCCAGTACTACTCGGTCGGCATCGGCAGGGACCGCACCTACGGCGGCGTCTCGGTCACCGGCGGCCTGCAGGACAACGGCCAGTCGATGCTGCGCGGCCGCGACAGGGTCATGGGCTCCAACTTCGGCGGCGACGGCGCCGACACCATCACCGACCCCGCGAACGGCTGCAACATCGCCCAGGAATACGTGTACCTCGACATGTGGGTCACCCAGGACTGCGGCGTGAACAACGGTGCCTGGAGCACCGACCCCGCCAAGGCGACCGAGTACGAAGTGGCGCCGCCGGACAAGGACCTCGGCGGCGCCGGGGCCCGCTTCATCGCGCCGATCGCCGCCGACGCCAAGAACACCGGCACCTGGATCGCGGGCGGGCGGCACGTGTGGGTGCAGAACAAGGGCTTCGCGATCCGCAGCGGCACGGAGTGGAAGAACGTCTTCGACCTGGGCGACGGCCACGTGGCCACCGCCGTCGCGGCCTCGGGCGGCCGGGTCTACGTCGCCTGGTGCGGCCCGTGCAACAACCAGGGCTTCACCCGCGGCATCGCGGTCGGCAACGCCGACGGCACCGGCTGGCACCAGCTCGCCCTGCCGGTGAACGGCACGGTCCCGAACCGCTACCTCTCTGCGTT
Source organism: Streptoverticillium reticulum (assembly GCF_047456005.1). Taxonomy (NCBI): domain Bacteria; kingdom Bacillati; phylum Actinomycetota; class Actinomycetes; order Kitasatosporales; family Streptomycetaceae; genus Streptomyces; species Streptoverticillium reticulum. Next base: position 7,829,566 of record NZ_CP179755.1, read on the forward strand.
CGAGACCGACCCCGCCGACCCTCAGCACGTGTTCCTGGCCGTCAACGGGTTCTCCCGCGCCTGGACCGAGGGCCCCGGCGCCGGCGTCGGCCACGTCTTCGAGTCGCGGAACGGCGGCGCCGACTGGACCGACATCTCGGCGAACCTGCCGGACGTCCCGGCCGACTCGGTCCGGCTGCTGCCCGACGGCGGGCTGGCCCTCGGCACCGACCTGGCCGTCTTCCACCGCGCGCCCGATTCCGGACAGTGGGAGGTGCTGGGCCGCGCGCTGCCGACCACGGCCGCGCTGCAGGTGCGGCTCGGCCCGGACGGGCGGCTCTACGCGGCCACGCACGGGCGGGGCATCTGGTCGTTCGACGTACGGAGCCTGGAGGGGCGCCGGGACTGACGGATGGACGGCCTGACGTCACGGGGCCGGCGGCACGTGCGCCGGCCCCTTCCGCCCGAACTCAGACGGGCGGGATGAGGTTCCGCGCGACGAGGTCCTCGTGCACCTCGTCGAGGTGGGAGACCTCGCCCGCGGCCGGGTTGAGGCCGACCGACGTGGGGACGATGACACCGGCGAGCGGGTCGTCGTCCCGCGGCTGACCGAGCGTCAGGACATCCCCGAAGCCGGGGGCCGCCTTGTCGCGGGCGGTCAGCGGCGGCAGGTTCCAGCGCTGCTGGACCGTCTTCAGCAGCGAGGTGTGGTCCAGCGGCACGCTGCCGTCGGGCACCCGGAAGACCGTGCCGGGCGCGATGAGCGGGGACACCAGCACCGTCGGCACGCGCACCCCGAACCGGGTGAAGTCGAAACCGAACTCGCCCACCGCGTCGTCGGGCGGCGTCGCACCGGCGGGCGGGGGCACGTGGTCGTAGCAGCCGCCGTGCTCGTCGTAGGTGACCACCAGCAGGGTCTTGGCCCACCCCGGGCCGCTGCGCAGCGCCTGGTAGACGTCGTGGATGAGCTGCTCGCCCAACGCCACGTCGTAGTTGGGGTGTTGACTGTTCCCGGTGGAGGCCCAGGCCGGCTCCAGGAAGGTGAACCCGGGCAGCGTGCCGTTGGCGGCGGCGTTCTTGAAGTCCATGAACTGGCCGAAGTGGTGCGCGTCGGCGTTCGCCAGGTCGGGGAAGTTGCCCCGGGTGAGCGGCTGGGCGTGGTAGCCGTAGATCGCCCAGTCGACCTTGTGGGCATCCAGCAGGCCGAAGATGCTGGGGCTGGTGAAGGTGTGCGTGTGGTCGTCCATGTGGCCCTGGCTGGTGCCGGCGCAGGCGAAGGCCCGGTTGGGCAGCGTCTCCGTGGGCACCGAGCTGTACCAGTGGTCGCACACCGCGAAGCCGCGGGCCAGGCCGGACAGCACCGGCAGCCCCTCCGGGGTGAAGCAGCCCATGATGTCGTCCGGGGTGGTGCCCGCGTAGACGGGCTGCTTCTGCTGGATGCGCTGCTGGATGGTCGCGGCGAAGTCGGCGACGAAGCCGTCGTTGGTGGGGACGGGGGCCGGCGTGGCGGGGGTCTGGGTGCCGAACAGCTGGTTGTTGGTGGGCCGGTAGCCCTCGCCGGGGTTGGCGCCCGGCATGAAGTACGCACCCGGTTTCGTGGTGTCGATCCGGAAGACGGAGACCTTGCTGCCGTTTCCGTCCGGGTTGGTCTCCGTGCCCGTCAGGCCCTCGAAGGGCTGGCCGGACGGGGAGCGGTTGCCCTGGTCCGTATAGAGGAACCCCAGCATGTGGTCGAAGGACCGGTTCTCCAGCATGAGGACCACGAAGTGATCGATCTGACCCAGAAGGTTCGCGTTCGACTTCGACGGCATCTGTCGCCTCCGGCAGGCGCGGGCGGACGGGAATGCGGGGCGGCCTCCCGTCCCACCGTAGGGCAAGGTGCCACGCCGCGCCCGGCGGCGGTGTCGGCCATGCCGGGGAATCACACGCCGCGGTCCGTGCCCTCTGCCGCCCGCCGGTCCGGGGCCAGCAGGCCGAACAGCATGTCGTCCGTCCACTCGCCCTTGATCCAGGTGGCCCGGCGGCGTACCCCCTCCCGGGCGAAGCCCAGCCGCTGCAGCAGCCTCGCCGAGCGGGCGTTGCGCGCGTCGCACTCGGCGGAGACCCGGTGCAGGCCCCGCCGCTCGAACAGGTCGGCCAGCACCGCACGCACCGCCTCGGTCGCATAGCCGTGCCCCTGCCGCTCCGTGGCGAGGGTGAAACCGATCTCCGCCTGCATCAGGTTCTCGTGCAGGCAGACGCCGACGTCCCCCACCAGGCAGCCCTCCGCGGCGAGTTCGACCGCGTACTGGAACCAGCCCGGCCGGTCCGGGGACCCCTCGGCGAACCCCTGCACCGCCCGGAGCGCCGCGTCGTACGGCACAGGCGCCGTCCAGCTCTGGTAGCGGGCGACCAGCGGATCGGACCGGTACGCGGCGAGCGGCGCCGCGTCCTCGGGGCGGAAGCGGCGCAGGACGAGGCGGGGCGTCTCCAGCATCACGTCGCGCATCACCTCGCGATCGTCCCAGGCGGCTCGCCCTCCGTCAGGGGCGGGGGCCGGTCCGGGCCCGCGATAGGGCCGAAAGGCCCTGGAGAATAGGGCCGCTTGGGCACATATGCCCGATGTCATACTGGCGCGCGCCGTCCACGGAACGGACGGCAGGACCCACCTCCCTGACAGGAGTCTCCCCGTGCCACGCGACACCGTCACCCCCGAGTACCACGCCCTGCTCGCCCGGCACGATGCAATGCGGCTGCGCCGGCAGATGCTGGCCCCCGACCGGTCCCCGGCCGCGCGGACCGCCCGCGAGCTGGAGCCGACCTACGACGGCGCGGCCGACCAGCGGGTGATCGTCCAGTCCCTCGAACTCGTCGCCTCGCTCGACGACTTGATCGCGCGACTCTACGACGCACTGTTCGGGCACTGGCCCTATCTGCGCTCCCTCTTCCCCGAGTCGATGGACTTCCAGAAGCGGCATCTCGTGCAGATCTTCCGCTACCTGATCGACCGTCTGCACCGACCGGACGAAGTGGCGGCGCAGTTCACCCGCCTCGGCCGCGACCACCGCAAACTCGGCGTACGGCCCGCCCACTACCAGGCCTTCGAAGCCGCCCTGTGCGAGGCGCTGCGAGGCACGGCCGGAGCGCAGTGGAACGACGCCATGGAGGAGGCCTGGCTGCGCATGCTGCGCTTCGCCGTGGCGGCCATGAACCGGGGAGCCGAAGAAGCCCTCCGCGAACCCCCCTCCTGGCACGCCACCGTGACCCGCCACGAGCTGCGCGGCCCCGGCCTGGCCGTGCTGCGCGTCAGCCCCCACGAGCCGTACTCGTACCGGGCGGGCCAGTTCGCGGCCGTGGCCTCGCCGCTGCTGCCGCAGGCCTGGCGGCAGTACTCGATCGCCTGCGCGCCCCGGAAGGACGGCGAGCTGGAGTTCCATGTGCGGCAGGCCGGCCCCGGCGGGGTCAGCGAGGCCCTGGTGGCGCGGACCGGTGTCGGGGACACCCTGCGGCTGGGGCCCGCGAGCGGGACGGCGACGCTGGATGCCGCACCGACGCGCGATGTGCTGCTGGTGGCCGACGACACCGGCTGGGCCCCGGCCAAGGCCCTGCTGGAGGAACTGGCCGCCCACCGGAGCGGCTTCCGCATGGTGCACCTCTTCCTGGGCGCCCGCCACGCCGTCGAGCGGTACGACGCCGCGGCGGTGGCCGCCCTGGCGCAGCGGCTGCCCTGGCTGCGCGTGATCCACGTGGCCACCGGGGAGCAGACGCTGGCGGAGGCCGTGGCCCGGCACGGCGACTGGACCCGGCACCTCGCCTTCGTCAGTGGCCCGCCCGCCGCCGTCGGTGCCGTCGCGACCCGGCTCGCCGCACTGGGGCTGCCCGCCGAGCACATCCGGCACGACCCCCTGCCCGGCATGCCGGCCCTCACCGGTCGCCGCGCGGAGGCCCTCGAAGGAGCAGACATATGAGCGGCCCCGCCGCCGCGGGCCACGTCATCGTCATCGGCGGCGGCGTGGCGGGCCTCGCGGCCGCCCACCGCCTCGGCGCCACGGGCCGGCGCGTCACCGTGCTCGAATCCACCGCCCGGCTGGGCGGCAAGCTGCACACGGGCGACATCGCGGGCGTCCCGGTCGACTTCGGCACGGAGGGGCTGCCCGCCCAGCGCCCGGAGGCGGTCGACCTGGCACGGGCCGTCGGACTGGGCGACCGGCTGCGGTTCCCGGCCGTCACCCCGGTCGCCCTGTGGTCCGGCGACGCCCTGCGCCCGCTGCCCCGGGGACACGGGACGGGCACGCCCGGCGACCCGGCCGCCCTGGCGGACACCCTGTCCCCGGCCGGTACCCTCCGCACCGCCCGGCGCCGGCAGCCCGGCGCCGCGCCGCCGTCCGCCGGTCCCGCCGTCATGGGCCTCGACGGCGGGGCGGGAGCCCTCGCGGACGCGGTCGCCGGCGCCGTCCGCGCCGCGGGCGGCCAGGTCTTCCTGCGCACCCCCGCGCTCGCGCTGACCCGCACCGCCGACGGCTGGGAGGTGCGCACCGCCGCCCGGACCCTCGGCTGCGACGGCGTCGTCATTGCGGCGCCCGCCTGGACGGCGTCCACCCTGGTCGCCGCCGCGGCCCCGGCCGCGGCGGCCGAGCTGTGCGAGATCGGGTACGTGTCGACGGCCGTGGTGACGATGGCGTTCCGGCGCCGCGAGGTGGCCGGGCTGGCCGCGTTCGGCGACTGGTCCGGCTTCCTCGTCCCGCCCGCGGCCGGCCGCCCGGGAAGGGCGCCCGGCACGGCGTCCATCAAGGCCGCCGCCTTCATGACCGCGAAGTGGGGCTGGGTCGCCGGGCGCGCCCCGGACCTCTTCGTCCTGCGCACCTCCCTCGGCCGGTACGGGCAGGAGGAGAGCCTGTACCTGGACGACGACGACCTCGTCGGCGCCTCCCTGCACGACCTGCGGGCGGCGACGGGGCTTGCCGCCCGCCCGGTGGCCGCGCAGGTCACCCGCTGGATCGGCGGCCTGCCGCGCTACCCCGTCGGCCATCGCGCCCGGGTCGCCCGGATCCGCGGGGCGCTCGGCGGCCTGCCGGGCCTGGAGATCTGCGGGGCGGCCTACGACGGGGTCGGCGTCGCCGACTGCGTGGCGAGCGGGCGGAGTGCGGCGGAGAGGATCGCGGGACCGGAAAACTGAACAACACGGGCCCCAGCCGTTTCTGCCGGGCGCGTTTGTGATGGTTTCGTATCAAAGACCTGCCGAACGACGTGATCATGCAACCCTTGGCCCTGGCTCTCCGTCCGACAGGACGGAACTGACCTTCTTGTCCCTTTGGGGCAGTACCAGCCGGAGCAGCAACATGACGAACCCACCCGCCGGGATGTACGAGTCCACCGGACGGCGCCGCGCGTCGCGCGCCCGAGGCTGGATCATCGGGGCGGCGTCCGTGGCCACGCTCGGGCTGATCGCCTGGCCGGTGATGAGCCACTACCAGATCCCGCCCTTCTCCGACAAGGGCGACCCCGTCAGCTACGACCAGGCCGGCGGTGCGAACGACGGCAAGGGCGGGAACGCCAAGCCCGTCGACTCCAAGACGCTGATGCCCACGGGCCCCAAGGCCGAGTTCAAGAACGCGAAGACCCTGAGCGACGGCTCCCAGGTCAGCGTCGTCACCCTGGACGGCCCGAAGTCCGGGTTCAAGGGCAAGGTGTGGGTCTGGGCGCCCAAGGAGTACAAGGACCCGAAGTTCGCGGAGAGCGGCTTCCCCGTCCTCGTCGCCCTGCCCGGCGGACCCGGCAACGACAGCAACTACTGGGCGCTGGGCGAGTTCGGCAAGGACAAGCTCTCGCTCGAGAAGAGCATCTCCAAGTGGTACGAGGAGGGCAAGAGCAAGCCGTTCCTGCTGGCCATGCCGATCCTCAACCCCGGTCCGGACGACAAGGGCATCTACTGGGACGCCAGTGACATCCCCAACCAGCCGAAGATGGGCACCTGGCTGACCGAGGACGTCCCCGACCTGATGAAGGCCAACTTCCGCACGATCAAGGACCGTGCGGGCTGGGGCTACATGGGCTCCTCCACCGGCGGCTTCGCGAGCCTGAAGTCCGTGCTCAAGCACCCGGACAAGTTCAAGGCCGCCGTCGCCAACGGTCCGGACATCGTGCCCGACTCCCCGCTGTGGAAGGGCCACGAGAAGGAGAAGCAGGAGAACAACCCCGAGGTGCTGGCCAAGCAGCTGGCCGCCACCAAGGGTCCGGACGTCTACATCGCCTTCCAGTACGGCACGAAGGAGAACAAGACGATGATCAAGGGCGTCAAGGACTTCATGAGCACCTACGGCAAGGGCCCGGTCCACACCAAGCTCTGGGAGATACCGGGCGGCACCCACAACGGCGCCACCTACCTGTCCAACATGGAGGCCCCCATCCAGTGGATCAGTGAGCAGCTGGAAGGGCCGACGCCCTCCTCCTGACCTGGCCGGTCCGTTCCGGCGCCCGCCGCCGGCCGTCGGATCCGCCGGCTGTCAGATCCGCAGGCCACCGCCCGGGTCCGGCAGCCGGCGGCGGGCCATCCGCATCACGTCGTCACTGGTGACGGTCCCGACCAGGCGCCCGTCCTCCAGGACGAGGATCACCAGGTGCGCGGCCGGGACCACCCGGCCCAGCACCTCCACGAGCTCCTCCTGCGGGGTGGCCACCGTGCACTGCGCCAGCGGAACGGCCAGGTCGCGGACGCGCAGTTCCGGCCGCCGCGAGACGGGGACCAGCAGGAGCCGGTTCCGCTCGACGACACCGCTCGGGCGCCCGTCGAAGTCGACCACGGGAACGGCCGGGCGCTGCGTCCTCGTCATGACCGTCGCGAGGAAGTCCTCCACGGTGCGCCAGTCGGGTCCCGTGACCGGGGGCCCCGTCATGGCGTCGCCGACCCGCACCCCCTCCAGGGCCGCGAGGATCATGGCCTGGCGCATCTCGGCCGTGGCCGACACGGCGACGAAGCCGCCCACGAGCATCAGCCACAGCCCCGAGCCCAGGCCCCGGGTGAGCGCGATCCAGCCCGCGGCGACCATCAGGAAGCCGGCCACCTGACCGCTCCGGCCGGCCACGCGCTGCGCCCGCGGCCGGTCCCCGCCGCGCCACCAGACGGCCGACAGCAGGATCCGGCCACCGTCCAGCGGGGCGGCCGGAACCAGGTTGAACAGCCCCAGCAGCAGATTCGCCCCGCCCGCCCAGACCAGCACGGCCGACACCAGCGTCCAGTGCAGGACGTGCCCGGCCCCGTAGCCGCCCGCCAGGGCCAGCCCGCCCAGCACCAGACTGGTCACCGGCCCGGCCGCCGCCACCAGGAACTGGACGCGCGGGGTCGCGGCCTGGCCCAGACGGGTGACCCCGCCCAGCCCCCAGACCGTGATGTCCTCGACCCGGATCCCCGCCCGGCGCGCGGTCACCGCGTGCGCCGCCTCGTGCAGCAGCAGGCTCACCGTGAGCAGGACCGCGCCCGCCAGCCCGGCCGTGTTGTAGACGGCGGCGGAACGCCCCGGCACCCACGCCGGCAGGGTCCCGCCGGCCAGCCCGAGGCCGAGGAAGAGGATCAGCACGGGCGCGCTCCAGTGGATCCGCAGCGGTATGCCGAGGAGCTTGCCCAGTGGTACGGAACCGCCCATGTGCCTGGCCCCCTCGCCCTGACCTCCGGCTTCCATCATCCGCCCGCGCCCCCGCCCCGCACAGGGGAGGCAGGGGCCCCGGGCCCTCAGCCGGAGCGCGCACCCGCGTGCGGGACCGCGATGACCGGACACCGCGCGTGACGCAGGACGCCCTGGCTCACCGAACCCAGCAGCATCCCGGTGAAACCCCCGTGCCCCCGCGTCCCCACCACCAGCCCCAGCGCCTTTTCCGACGCCTCGGCCAGCACCTCGACCGGATGCCCGCGGACGACGGCGTGCTCCAGCTCCACGCCCGGCCGGGCCGCGGCCGGTTCCGCCGTCGCCGCCGCGAGAACGGCCCGGCCCTCCTGCTCCGCGGCCTGCTCGTCCCGGATCCCGGGCTCCTCGGGGCGCCACCAGGCGTACACGGCCCGCAGTGCGGCCCCGTGCAGTGCGGCCTCCTCGAAGGCGAAGGCGACGGCCGCCGCGGACTGCGGGCTGCCGTCCACGCCCACCACGAAGTACGGCGGGTCCGCGGCGGTGTGCTCCCGCTCCGGGACGACGATCACGGGGCAGGGGCTGTGCGCGATGACGGGCAGGGCGACGGAGGCGGAGGAGAACACCTCCTGCACCCGGCTCAGGTGCGAGGAGCCCAGCACGACGGCGGACGCGTCCCGCGCCTGCTCGCGCAGCACCCAGGCGGGGTCGCCCTCCGCGAGCAGCCCGGACACCTCCGCCTCGGGACGCCGCGTCTCGGCGAAGGCCACCGCCTCCCCGAGCACCCGGTCCCCGGCCTCGTGCAGCGCCTGGTTCCACTGTTCCCACGACGGCCGCACGTCCGTCTTCCGGTAGCCGCCGGTGGGGGTCCCCTGGGCGTGGACGAGCAGCAGCGGCACGCGGCGGCGGGCCGCCTCGTCGACGGCCCAGGCCGGGGCCGCCCGCCGTGCGGTGTCCGGGGCGACACCGGCCACGACCGGGCCGCCTCGCCGGCCTCGTCCGCCGTGCGCTCCTGCCATCGCCGCCTCCCGGAGGATCCTCGCGTCCCCCTGCCTCCCAGGCTGCCGCCGCCCGCAGCCGGGCACCACTCAGGCCGGATCCGGACCGCGCCGCCGGCACTCTTGACCGGGGTTCCGGCACGGCCCATGGTGGTTGCGGCCGCAGGCCAGGCAGGACGGAACTCTCCTGCCGTGAACCGTCGTGAACCATCGCGAACAGGGCGCGAGGAGTGCGGCATGGACGCGGACCCGGCCGACGGCATCACCCGGCGCAGACTTCTGGGAGCCGCAGCAGGCGTGTCGCTGCTGCCCGGCTCCCTGCGCAAGGCCCTCGCGGCGCCCGCGCGGCCGCTGCGCTCGCTCCACGAGATCGAGCACGTCGTCTTCCTGATGCAGGAGAACCGGTCGTTCGACCACTACTTCGGCACGCTTCAGGGCGTGCGCGGCTTCGACGACCCGGACGCCGTCACCCTGTCCACCGGCCGCTCGGTGTTCCACCAGCCTGACCCGCAGAACCCCGACGGATACCTGCTGCCGTTCCACGACGACACGAAGACCACCAGCGCCGTGAAGGCCTACGGCACCAGCCACTCCTGGCCGTCCCAGCACCGGTCCTGGAACCACGGCCGGATGGACAACTGGGTGCCGACCCACCGCGCCGCCGACGGCCCGGTCAAGGGCCCGTTCACCATGGGCTATTACACCCGTGACGACCTGCCGTTCCACTACGCGCTCGCGGACGCCTTCACCGTCTGCGACCACTACTTCTGCTCGGTCCTCGGCCCCACGCACCCCAACCGCGTGATGGCCATCAGCGGCACCGTCGACCCCGCCGGGCTGCTCGGCGGACCGGTCGTCGACAACACGTCCACGGGCTTCCGGTGGACCACCTACCCGGAACGCCTGCAGGCCGCCGGGATCAGCTGGCGCTACTGCACCGCCTACCCGCCGGACACCGACCTCGGCTGGTTCAAGGCCTTCCAGGACGCCCGGCCCGGTGACGACCTGTACGAGAACGCGATGGTGCCCTACACGCCGTCCGATGTCGCCGACATGATCCGCGGGGACGGACTGCCCTCGGTCACCTGGCTGGACGCGCAGTACCTCCCCTCGGTCTACGGCCTCCCCGAGGCGTCCGAGGAGCCCCCCAACTTCCCCGCGGCCGGCGCCGAGTACATCTACACCGTCCTCGACGCCCTGGGCTCGCGGCCCGAGGTCTGGGCGAAGACCGTCTTCGTCATCGTCTACGACGAGAACGACGGCCGCTTCGACCACGTGCCCCCGCCGGTCCCGCCCGAGGGGACACCGGGGGAGTGGGTCACCGTCTCCCCGCTGCCGCCCGGCGCGGAGGGGACCGCCGGGCCGGTGGGGCCGGGCTTCCGGGTGCCCGCACTGGTCATCTCGCCGTGGAGCCGCGGCGGTTGGGTGTGCAACGAGGTCTTCGACCACACCTCCCTGCTGATGTTCCTGGAACGCCGGTTCGGTGTGCACGAGCCCAACATCAGCGCCTGGCGCCGCAGCACGATGGGGGACCTGACGTCGGCGCTGCGCCTGCACGACTGCGACCGGTCCTTCCCCGAACTGCCCGACCCCGCACCGCTCCTCGCGCTGGAGGAGCAGGAGGCGGCGACCCTTCCGCCGCCTGCGGTGCCGCCGGTCCAGACGGTGCCGCACCAGGAACCCGGCCGCCGCCCCCACACCCCCTGACGGCGGTCACGGGACGGGCCGGCCCCGGGCAGCAGCCCGGAACCGGCCCGTCGTGCATGCCGGACCATGCGTCAACTGCCTTCGGAAAACGCCCCGTTCTCCTCCTCGAAACGGGCGACCTCCTGGCGGATCAGCTTCATCGTGCCGATGCCGGCCGGGGCGCCCGCGTAGACCGCGCACTGGAGGGCGACCTCGGCCGGCTCCTCCGGCGTGCAGCCGTTGCGGAGCGGGTCGGGGACGAACAGAAGGGGCGAGCCTGTGACGGGCGGGTACGCCCGGGCCGTCACTCCGCTACGGCGGACAGGACGGCACGGGTCTCCTCCCAGAGAGCGCGGGTGATCTCGGCGGCCGGCGCGCACCGGGCCAGGCGGTAGCGCGCACCGGCCCACAGGTGGAGCCGCTCGGCGTCACCGGCTTCGGCGGCGGCCGAGCGCAGGCCGCGGGTCAGGTGGTGGACGTGCGGGTAGGCGCTGGGCGCCGCGCCGTCGTGCGCGTCGATGAAGCGGTTGCGCAGCCCCCGGGCCGGGCGCCCGGAGAAGGCCCGGGTGACGGCCGTGGTGTCGAAACGGGCGTCGGCGAGGGCGTCCTTGTGCGTCTGCGAGGCCCCGGACTCGTGCGCGCGCAGGTAGAGGGTGCCCAGCTGCGCGGCGCAGGCGCCGCCGCGGAGCACGGCGGCGACGTCCTCGCCGGAGCCGAGCCCGCCCGCGGCGACCAGCGGCAGCCGCATGCGCTCGCGCACCGCGGCGAGCAGGTCCGGCAGCGGCACGGTCTCCGGCTCGGCCGCGATGTCGTGCGTGGCCCGGTGCCCGCCCGCCTCCGGACCCTGGACGCACAGCGCGTCCATGCCGGCGGCCTGCGCCGCCTCGGCCTCGGCGACGGTGGTGACGGTCGCGAGGAGGAGGCTGCCCGCGCGGCGCAGCGCCTCGGCCTCCGCGGGGGAGGGCAGGCCGAAGGTGAACGAGACCACGGGCGCGGGCTCGTCCAGCAGTATCCCGACCTTCGCCTCCCACGCGTCGTCGTCCTCGGCCGCCGGGACGGGCAGTGTGATGCCGAACCGCTCGGCCTCGGACCGCAGTTCGTCCCGGTAGGCGCCGACCGCCGCGGCCGCCGCGGGATCCACCGCACCCGGCACGAAGAGGTTGACGCCGAACGGCCGCGAGGTCAGCTCGCGGGTGCGGACCAGCTGCTGCCGCATCCCGTCCGCCGTGCGGTACCCGGCGGCCAGGAACCCCAGGGCGCCGGTGCTGTTGACCGCGGCGACCAGCTCGGGGGTGGACGCACCGCCCGCCAGGGGCGCCTGGACGAGTGGAACGGACAGCTGGTCGAGGTGGAACGGCATGGAGAAGTCTCCTGGGTCGCAGGGATGGTGACGGAACGTCGGAACGTCGGGACGTCGGGAGGTCGGGAAGGTGTCGTGGTCAGGCGGGGGCCGGGTCCGCCGCGCGGCGCATGAGCGGTGCGGCACACACGGCGGCGGCCAGCAGCACTCCGCCGCTGATGGCCAGGGCCGGGCGGTAGCCGTGGGAGAGGACGGGCCGGACGGCCGGCGGCCCCGCCACCTGCCCCAGTCCGTACCCGGCGGTGAGGAGGGCGACGGTGCGCGGCGTGCCCAGGGCGGTGCCGGTGACGAGCCAGAGCTGGGTGATGGCCATGAACGTGCCGCCGAAGCCGACGGCCGGGACGACGGCCGCACCCGTGCCGCCCGGGACGGAGGGCAGCGCCACCGCCACCGCCTGGACCAGCAGGGCGACGGTGAGCAGCACGGTGCGCGGGACGCGCAGACTCGGCGCCGTCCACAGCACGCACGAGGGGAAGGCGGCCAGGCCCACTCACCCGGGCACCGGTGCCCAGCCAGGACGGCGACCCGTCGGCGGACAGGGCGGCCACGAGGAAGGTGGCGGCGACGATGTAGCCGACGCCCTCCAGGACGACTCTGCGTTCTGTTCCCCGTAATTTCCGCCGCGCGGGCTGCGAGGCACCGTCCTGCCTGCGCTGCCGCGCCGTTTTCATTCCGTCGGTCTGGTCGGACCGGTCCGTCGGCACGTGGCCAACACCCCCGTGGTCAAGGCGTCTACGGGAATTGAGTGAAGCATGCGAACAATCCAGGCGGAAATGCCTTCTCAAGCGCATCTATGCTGTGGACGCATGGATGTCGAACTCGGGCACTTACGTGCATTTCTGGCCGTCGCCCGGCACCTTTCCTTCAGCCGGGCCGCGAGTGAACTCCGTGTGACCCAGCCCTCGTTGTCCCGCTCCGTCCAGCGGCTGGAGGCGGCGCTGGGCACCCGGCTCGTCCGCCGCACGTCGCGCCGCGTCGCGCTCACCCCGGCCGGCCACCACGCGCAGGACCGGCTCGGACGGCTGCTCCCCGCGCTCGACAGCACGCTCAACGCCATCCGCGACAGCGGCACGATCCGGCTCGGCTTCGCCTGGCTGCTGCCCGATCCCTGGACGCAGCGGGCTGTCGTCCGCTTCGAGGACGCCACCCGCGGCACCGTCGAGCCGGTGCGCCACGACGACCCGGCGGCGGCCGTCGACCTGGGCGAGGTGGACGTCGCCGTGATCCGCGGCGTCCCGCCGGGCGGGAACGCGATATCCGTGCCCTTCCTCGAGGAGCGCCGCGTCGCCGCCGTCTCCACCTCCTCCCCGCTCGCCGGGCGGGACCGCCTGGGCTGGGACGGGTTCCGCGACTGGCCGCTCGTGGTGAACACGGTCAGCGGCACCACCACTCCGGCGGACTGGGCGGCCGACCAGGCCCCCGGCGGCGTGGTCGCCTGTGGCAACTTCGACGAGTGGCTCGAACTCGTCGCCGCCGGACGCGGGGTGGGAGTCGTGCCCGACAGCGCCGCGCGCCGCAGCCCGCACGCGTGGATCCGCTTCCTGCCGATCGACGACGCGCCCCCGATCCCCGTCCACATCGTCCACTCGCCCAGCAGCCGCCACCCGCTCCTGCGCGCGTTCGTTGAGGCGGCGATGGCGGAACGGCCCTGCCGCGCCCCGGGAACGCGGTGATCAGGCGGTGCCGGGGCCGGTGTCCGGAAGCGCCTGCTCGCTCCAGATGATCTTGCCGGTGGCGGTGTAGCGGGTGCCCCAGCGGTCGGCGAGCTGGGCGACGAGGAACAGCCCGCGCCCGCCCTCGTCCGTGGTCGCCGCGTAGCGCAGGTGCGGGGCGGTGCTGCTGGCGTCGGAGACCTCGCAGACGAGGCTGTGGCCGCGCAGCACGCGCAGCCGGATCGGGGAGGCGGCGTAGCGGACGGCGTTGGTGATCAGTTCGCTGAGGATCAGTTCCGTGGTGAAGGACAGTTCCTCAAGCCCCCATTCGGCCAGTCTGCGTGTGGCGGCGTTGCGCACCCGGGCGACGGCGGCGGGGTCGGCGGGCACGTCCCAGGCTGCGATCCGGTCGGGCTCCAGCAGCCGGGTGCGTGCCACGAGCAGGGCGACGTCGTCGCGGGGCCGTTCGGGGGCGAGCGCGTGGAGCACCGCGTCGCAGGTCTCCTGCGGGGTGCGCCCGGCGCGGGAGGCGAGGGTGTCGCCCAGGGCGCGCATGCCGGCGGAGAGGTCGTGGTCGGCGCCTCTGACGAGTCCGTCGGTGTAGAGCACCAGCCGGCTGCCCTCGGGCAGGTCGAGCTCGGCCGCCTCGAAGGGCAGGCCGTCCACGCCCAGCGGCGGGCCCACGGGGACGTCGGGGAACTCGACGCGGCCGTCCGGGTGCAGGACGGCCGGCGGCGGGTGCCCGGCGCGGGCCAGGGTGCAGCGGCCGATGGTCGGGTCGTAGACGGCGTACAGGCAGGTGGCCCCGGTGACCGGTGTGCCCCCGGCGGTCTGGGTGCCCTCGTCGATGCGGGTCACCAGCTCGTCGAGGTGGGCCAGGAGCTCGTCCGGCGGCACGTCGAGGGCGGAGAAGTTGTGCACGGCCGTGCGCAGCCGTCCCATCGTGGCCGCGGCGTGCAGTCCGCGTCCCACGACGTCGCCCACCACCAGGGCCACGCGCAGGCCGGGCAGCGGGATGACGTCGAACCAGTCCCCGCCCACGCCGCCCAGCGCGGGCAGATAGCCGGAGGCGACCTCGACGCCGCCGTGCTCGGGCAGCACCCCGGGCAGCAGGCTGCGCTGCAGGGTGACGGCCATGGTGTGCTCGCGGGTGTAGCGGCGGGCGTTGTCGATGCTCACCGCCGCCCGGGAACACAGCTCGCCGGCGGCGGACAGGTCGTCGGCGGCGAAGGGCTGCGCCGTGCGCGACCGCAGGAACGAGACCACGCCCAGCATGGCACCGCGTGCGGCGAGCGGAGCCGCGATCAACGGCCCGTCCGTCTGCGGCGCCGACAGCAGACAGGCCCGCCCGTCGCGCAGGGCCCGGCTCTGCGGAGCGGCGGGGGCGAACGCGACGGACTCCCCCTCGGGGGCCGGCGAACGGTCGTCGTCGATGCCGCCCCTGGCCACGCGCAGCAGCCGCGCCCCGTTCTGCGGCTCCGGCTCGCCGCCCTCGACGACCGGTTCGGCCAGATCGACGGTGACGGTGTCGGCGAACGCGGGCACCGCCACGTGCGCCAGCTCCTGCGCGGTGCGCCGGACGTCCAGGGTGGTGCCCACGGCGGTGCTGGCGTCGTAGAGCAGCTTCAGGTGCTCGTACATGCGCGCCAGCTCCGCGGGCCCCAGCCCGTGGGTCTGGCGCCGCAGCCGTCGGCTGATCAGTGCGTTCCCACCCACGGCCACCGCCAGCGCGACGGCCGCGGCACCGAAGAGGAACGGGAGCCTCCGGCTGACGTGCCCGCTCAGCCCGTGGACCGCCTCACCGGCGGAGACCAGGCCGACGACGGTGTTGCCGGTATCCGTCACCGGGACCACGGCCTGCACCTTCGGCCCGTGCGACGTGTCGATCGTCTCGGTGAACGAGCGTCCCTCCAGGGCGGGGGCGATCGTCCCGATGAACTTCTTGCCGATGAGCTGCGGATCAGGAGAGGTGTAGCGGATCCCGTCGGTGTTCATCACGATGACGAAGTCGACGTCCGACCGCGTGCGGGCCGCCTCGGCCCGCGGCTGCAGCACCGCCGTCGGATCGGGCGAGCGCAGCACCGCGGCGATCCCGGGGCCGTTGGCGAAGCCCTCGGCCACGGACAGGGACCGGTCGCGGGCTTCGTGCAGGGCGTCGTCCCGCGCGATGTACACCCACTCCACCGCCACGGCGACGACCAGGAACAGCACCACCGCGGCATGGAGGGCGAACGCCTGGTTCGCCACGCTCCACGCGCTCGGCAGCCGGCGCCGTGGCCGCCGGCCGGGATCCTCGCTCATGCCGGTGCCTGCGGACAGTGCCGGTGTACGTACCAGGGCATGCCTGCATATCTACACTTTTCCGGCATCCGTCACGCGCATGGCACGCCTGCCACCCGCGATGCGGTGGCAGGCGGAAAGGATCGGGAAGGGGTCAGGAACGCGCCTGCCGCGGCTGCCCGCCCTGCTCCGCATCCTGCTGCTTGTGCTTCTCCTTGATGCGCACCGCTTCCTTGCGCACCTCCGCCTGGGTGGCGCGCTCCTTCTGCAGCCACTCGGGGGACTCCGCCTTCAGCGCCTCGATCTGCTCGGTGGTGAGCGCCTCGCTGACCCCGCCGCGCGCGAGACCCGAGATGGAGATGCCCAGCTTGGCCGCGACCACCGGGCGCGGGTGCGGGCCGTTGCGCCGCAGCTCCTGCAGCCACGCGGGCGGGTCGGCCTGCAGCGCGTTGAGCTCGCCGCGCGAGACCACGCCCTCCCGGAACTCGGCGGGGGTGGCTTCGAGGTACACACCCAGCTTCTTGGCCGCGGTCGCGGGCTTCATGGTCTGGGCGTTCTGGTGCGACGTCATGGGGTCAAGGATATCGATCGCGTGCGCCGCTTCCGACCACGCCCGGTAATCTGGCCAGGTGACAGGCTCGGAAGCACAAGCAACTCCCTCGTTCCGGCTCGCGTACGTCCCGGGCGTGACCCCCGCCAAATGGGTGCGGATCTGGCAGGAGCGGCTGCCCGGCACCCCCATGGACCTCGTCCAGACGCCCGCCGCCGAGGCGCCCGACGTGCTGCGCCGCGGCGACGCGGACGCCGGTCTCGTGCGCCTGCCGGTCGACCGCACGTACTTCAGCGCGATCCCGCTCTACACCGAGACGACGGTCGTCGTGGTCCCGAAGGACCACGTCATCGCGGCGGTCGAGGAGGTGTCCGCCGAGGACCTGGCCGACGAGATCCTCTTCCACCCCCTCGACGACACCCTCGACTGGGAGCACCCGCCCGGGAAGCCCGCCTTCGAGCGGCCGGCGACGACGGCGGACGCCATCGAACTGGTGGCCGCCGGGGTGGGCCTGCTGCTCGTCCCGCAGTCGCTCGCCCGCCTGCACCACCGCAAGGACCTCACCTACCGGCCGGTCACGGACGTGCCCCAGTCGAGCGTCGTACTGTCGTGGCCCGAGGAGCGGACCACGGACCTGGTGGAGGACTTCATCGGGATCGTCCGCGGCCGCACCGTCAACAGCACCCGGGGCCGCCGCACCGCCGAGGAACCGGAGCGCAAGCCCGCGGGCACCGGCGGCGCACGGCGCAAGCCCGCCGGCGCCAAGCCCGCGGCCAAGTCCGGCGGCAAGCCGGCCGGCAAGGGCTCGCGCAGCGGCTCCGGCGGCACGAAGGGGAGCGCGAAGCGCGGCAAGCCGCGCCGCCGGGGCTAGGGCCTGTCGTCACATTCCCTAGCACCGGCGGCACCGCGACTCCGCGACACGGCGAAGCCGCGCCCGTATCCCGCCCGGCAGTGTCCGGCGTGGTCTTCTGTAACAGGGGCGCCGGTCCGGACTGCTGAGACAGGAGAGTCGCATGGGCGCTGACAGGATCGCGCTGGTGACGAGTGACGTCGGTGCCGAGCACGACGAGGACCTCCCCCTGCTCATCGAAGCCCTGCGCGCCGACGGCTGCGTCGCGGAGGCGGTGCCCTGGGACGCGGACTCCGTGCGCTGGGACCGGTTCGACCTGGCGGTCATCCGCTCGACCTGGGACTACGTGGACCGCCTCGGCGAATTCCTGGCGTGGGCCGACGCGACGGCCCACGCCACCCGGCTGCGGAACCCGGCACCCGTGGTGCGCTGGAACAGCGACAAGCACTACCTGCGCCACCTCGCCGAACGCGGAGTCCCGGTCGTCCCGACACGATGGCTCGAACCCGGCCGGCCGTGCAGCGAGGCGGACGTCGACGCGGCCGGGGGCGTGGTGGTCAAACCCGTGGTCTCCCTGGGCGCCCGCGACACCGCGCGCTACGAGCCCGACTGCGCCGCCGACGCCGTGGACCACGCCCGCATGCTCCTGGACCAGGGCCGCGCCGCGATGGTCCAGCCGTACCTGCGCCGCGTGGCGGAAGGCGAACGCGCCCTGGCCTTCTTCTCCGGCACCTTCAGCCATGCGATCCGCAAACAGCCCCTCCTGAGCGAACCGGGGGTGATCGACAACGACAGGGCACCCCACCCCGGCGTGACCCGCTACAAGCCGACCGAGACGGAGATCCGCACGGCGCTCCGGGCCCTGGCGGCGATTCCCGCACCGGATCCGCTGCTGTACGCCCGAGTGGACCTCGCGCTGAACGAGGCCGGCGACCCGGTGGTCATGGAACTGGAGCTCATCGAGCCCAACCTGTTCCTCCGGTACGACCCGCAGGCCCTGGAGCGCTTCGCCGAGGCCGTACGGACGGAGAGCCGCCGCAGGTCATGACGGGTCATGACGGTGCCAGGTCCCCCACGTGCCCGGTGGCGCCGTACTCGTCGAGCAGCAGACGCGCGCCGTCGCCATCCCACCGGGATATCGACGCGTTCGCCACGGGAGCGGCATCGGGCGCCGGGCTGCCGAGCCCGGCGAGGACATGACGCACGGCCACGATCACGGCGTCGTGGGCCACGACCAGAACCTCCAGCCCGGCTGCACCGTCGCGGACGGTGGTGGGGGTGACCAAGAGCTCCGCGGGAAGCGCGGTGCGTCGGCTACGGGCTCGTCGTGGCTGGTCGCGCAGTTCCCCGCGCCCCTTCGGGGCGCGATCACGCACCGGACTTCGTCGGCGAGCCCGCTTGGTTCGAGCGCGCCCGTCTCGCGCTTGCGCGGCCGTTTGTCCACCAGAACCAGCGGGGGAGCGAAGCCCCGTTCGCCGGCTTGGGAGACCGTGCCGTCCCAGGTCTGAAGGGCTCTCAGACAGGGGAGCAGACGACGCACAGCCCAGGCCCGAGAGCGGTACCTGCGGATCGGTGCAGTCCAGCGGCACTTCGACGGCCCCGGCCCGATCAAGACCGAAAGCCGTCCGGCGGAAACCGTAACCGTTGATACCGCTGTCATATCCCCGCTTGCATGGCCCTGCCCAAGACGTTCCAGACGTTTCAGCGGCTTCGGACACGTTGGGGAGGGAAACCTTGCGCCGGCCCAGAGCACGCGCAGGAAGACGCAGAGCAGGGACGGGCACCCCCACGGTTCCCCCGGCGGGGCCGCCCGCCTCCGACTCCGGAGTGCAGGGCTCCGGCGTCACATGATGTCGGCGACGTCGCCGGCAACTGGCCCGGCGGCATCAAGGAGTTCGCCTCGCCGGCCCCGGCCTTCGGCAAGGAGGCCACGGAGGCCGGCGCGGTGGACGCCCACCGGGCGGCGGGCAAGGCCTACGACTGCTACAGGACGGTCCACGGCCGGAACAGCCTCGACGGCCGCGGCATGACCGTCAACTCCCTCGTCGGTGTGCGCGATTACGGCGCACCGTACGTCAACGCCTTCTGGGACGGCACCAAGACGGTGTACGGCGGCGGCGACAGCGAGGCCTACTCGGTCTGGGCCGGGCGCACCGACTCGATGCACGTCGACGGGAAGACCGTGGTCTTCGAGGTCACCCTGCGGCACGTCGGCCAGCGCGTGGTGTACCTGCGGATGGGCGAGACGGATCCGACGTACATCACGCCGGGCGGCGACGGTTGGGGACGCGGCCCGTCCACGCAGCAGCCGTCCCTTGCCGACGGCCGGATCGCCTTCGCCGACTGGTACCACGAGAACCGCAAGTGGCGCACCGACCTTGAGGTCCTGGACACCGCGACGGGGAAGCGGACGGTGCTGCAGCAGCTCACGCCCCAGGAGACGGTCCACCGACCGCTGCCACCGGCCAGCACGTCTTATGGCTGACCAGGGACCACTGGCCCAGCGACATGACCGCGGTGCGCCGCGTGAACCTCGACGGCTCCGGTGCCGTCGACATCAGCCCGGGCAGCGGCAAGGACGCGCTGCAGGGCATCCGCCTGTCGGCCACCGAGAGCGTACGGCCGACAGCGGCACCCGGGTGGTGTGGCTCGATGCCACGACCGGCTCCACCGACCTCGTCACCTGTTCCCGCCCGGCCGCAGGGATGCGTGTCCCTGCGGCCGCGGCGTCGTTGAGGCAGGACGGGGTTCAGATGTTCGGAAGGAGACCCGGATGAGTGAACAGCAGCCCGATGAAATGGTCGACGACCGTGCGCTTCTGCTGGAAGCGACCGGCCCCGACGTCGCCCACCCCGGCGACGCCCTGCTCCTGCTCGCCGCACTGGCCGAGCAGAGCGACGACTTCCTGGCCGCCGCACTGCAGGGCGAGCCGGTGCCGGAGGACGAGCGCGCCGAGAACCACCGCCGCCGCGCGTACGTCTGGGTGCGCGTCGCCGAGCACCGGCCGGAGTTCGAGCCCGTCGCCGAGGCCGAGATCCGCGCGTGGCAGAAGGTCCGGGCCGACGAGGACAAGGAAGAGGACAAGGAAGCGGAGAGGAGAGAGGAGAAGGAAGAGGAGAAGGAAGAGAACGAGGACGACAAGGCCGCTGCCCCGGCCGGCGGGTGATGCCCTGACACCGGCCGGCAGGACATTTGTCACGACGGCCGCCCCACATCCCTCCCTGCCGTCCGGAGCCCCGCATTCGGCAGGCTTGTGCCATGAATGTGCACACCATCGCCCTGTACACCTGCGCGGCCGCCGTGGTCATGCCCGGTGCCGAGGTCATCACGGCACAGACGGGCCGGCGCCGGGTCGCTCCGCCCGAGCTGGTGCGCACGCTGTGGGGGCGTCCGGTGCCGTGGGCCGCCGCGGCACTGGTCGGCGTGATGGCGGTGATGGCGGTGGTGCAGACGGTCGTTCCCGGTGTCATGCCCCACCTGGAGCGCACACCCGATGGGCCGTGGTGGCGGGCGCTCACCGCGCTGCTCGTGCAGACCTCGGGCCCGGGCCAGCTCGCCTTCAACCTCGTCGCGGCCGCGGTCGTCGCCCCGGCCGCGCAGCGGCTGTTCGGCCCGGTCCGCATGCCGCTGCTCTTCGTGGCGAGCGGTGCCGCCGCACACGCGGTGAGCATGGCGGGCTGGAGCGTGCACGGCGGCGGCGACTCGGTCGGGCTGTGCGGCCTGGTCGGCGCCCTGGCGTGCGCGTACGCCCTGACCGGTGAACGCGCGCCGCTGCGCTGGCTCTCGCTGCCGGTCCCGGCCGCGGGCGTGGTGCTGTGCGTCCTTCAGAACAACCATGGCATCGGCGTCCTGACCGGCTCGCTCCTGGGCGCGGCCATCACCCTCGCGAGCAAGCGGAGTCGATTCCGGAGTCGATTCCGGAGTCGATTCCGGAGTTGAATCCGGTCACAGCGCCCGGCGCATGCAGGTCCGCGGCCACCGGTCCAGGCCGAGTGCCGCTTCGTGCCGGCGGATCCGCTCCAGGCCGGGGGTGAGTTCGCCGTCGTCCAGGGGCAGGAATCCCAGGCGCGCGTAGTAAGGGGCGTTCCACGGAACCTCGGTGAATGTGGTGAGGGTCAGCGCGGGCGCCCCCTCGCTCCTGGCCCGGGCGGCCAGCCGGTCCAGCAGGGACCGGCCGATACCGCGACGGGCGCTGCCCGGATGCACCGACACCTGCTCCACGTGGAGGTTGCCGTCGACGCGGTCCGCAATCAGATACGCGACGGGGACAGCGGCGTCGTCGACCGCGACCCAGGCCAGGCCGGCGCGCTGGTGGCGGGCGAGTTCGTCGGTCGAGGGAGGCGCGTCGTCGGCGATCTCCGGCATGCCGATCGCCCGGAAACACTCTCCGGCGGCTCTCTCGATGTCCTGGAGGACGGGCAGTTCGTCCAGGTGTGCTGCTCGGATACGCATGGATCCATTCTCCAAGGCCGGGTGGGGCGCCGTCCGCAGCGCATCCACGAGGTGGCTCAACCGGGAATTGCCGCGCACTGCCGCGCGGCGTCCGTGAGGTGCAGGGCGCGTTTGGCCAGCCACAGGTCGTGGCGGTCGCTGGGGGCGCGGAGCAGGGAGCGTCCGAGGAGTTCCTCGACGCGGGTGAGACGTTTGCGGACCGCCGTGGTCGACAGCGACAGCTCCGTGGCCGTGGGGGCGAGCCGGGCGTCGTTGCGCAGCCAGGCGTCCAGCGTGTGCCCGAGGCCGGTGGCGGGGGAGAGCGCCTCGACGGGGCGCAGCAGGTTGCGGGCCCACTCCACGGCGGCCGGCCGGGCCAGGAGGTCGTCGAGCGAGCGCGGCGCCGTGTCTCCGACCGTGCCGGGCCCTGCAGGGCGGGCCCGCGGGCCGGAGTCCGCGCGCAGGGCCAGCGCCAGGAGGGACTGGTCGGCGAGCCGGTCCAGGTCGAGGGACAGCAGGTCCTCCATGAGCCTCAGCCGGGCGGACAGGGTGTTCCGGTGGATCTTGAGGTAGGTGGTCGCCTGTGAGGAGAAAGCGAGCCAGGAGGTCGCTGTGACGGCGAGTTCTGCGCTGTCGGGGTCCTGGGGGCGCCGCGCGAAGTACGTGCGCAGGGGCGCCAGCACCTGCGCGGCCCACTCCCGCGCCGTCGGCCCGAGCACGAGGGCGGGATCGGGCCGGCAGGCGAACGTCGCCCATCGGTCCGTACGGCTGCGTGCCGTCACCAGGGCGTGGAAGGCCTGCGCGTAGCCGGTGGCCGCGTCGCGCAGGGGGACGGCCTCGCTCACGCCGACCGTGACGTCGCCCGGTGTCCCCGCGACGGCCGAGGCGAGTGCCGAGGCCTCCTCGGCACCTGCTCCGGGGGCCGACGGGGCCAGGACGAGCACGTGGTCCTCGTACACCGGGCACGGCACGACCCAGGCGCCGGGCGCGAGTTCGGCGCACCTGTGTGCCAGCGCATGACGCAGGCGGGGCGGGGCCTCGGCGACGAGGTAGCGGATCACGTCGGGCAGCGCCGGCTCCAGGACGTCCGCGATCTGCCGTGCGGTGGCGACATGACCGTTCATCAGCAGGTGCAGTACGGCTTCCCGGTTGCGCACCTCGGCGAGTTCCAGGCGGCGCAACTGCCGTTCGGTCTGTTCCGACGTCCAGCACAGGTCCAGGGCCGATGCCACGTCGGAGAGCAGCCGCGCCAGTCCGTCCGGAACCGGCCGGGGCGTGACGGCGGCGAGGGCGGGCGCGGAGTGTTTCCGCGTTCCGTTCAGGGAGACCAAGAGGGCCGTGCCGCTCTCCCCGTCGAGGGTCAGGGACCCCAGGCCGCGGGAGCGCAGTTCCTCCGCTCCGCTCCGGGCGAGTTCGGTGTGGCCCGCTGTTCCGGTGCCGCCTTCCTCGGCCAGGACCGTGCCGTCGGTGGCGATCAGCAGTACGCGAACTCCGGTGCGCCCGGCGAGCCATCGCAGCAGGGACCGGGTGCCGCCCCTGCGGGCGGAGCGGTGCATGGCCAGCACGTCGTCGGCTCTGCGGCCGCGCGGGTCGGACAAGAATGTCTCGTGTGCCCGGACTTGCATATTACCCCCCAGTATATGTGCGCCGCAGACTACCCGTTCGGGCGGACAGCGTGCATTCCGGTATCGGAGGTGTGATCCCGCCGTGCGGGGAGGAACCGAGAGCGATCAGGGCACCACCCCGGATTCCGGGGCGGAGGCGGAGGGGAGCGCCCTGCCCCGGTTTGATAGAAATGGCCGTCGGACGACAGACCGACGACCGACCACACGCCGGGTGCCGGAAAGGCGTTCGCGGCCGAGTGGGCCCGACTGCCCGAGGAGTACCCCGCGGTGAACGATGCCGCAGACCGAAGCCCCCTGCAGTCCCACGAGCAGCAGCCCGCCGACGGCAGCGCCGTCACTGCGCCTGCACCCCGGTACGGCGGTGCGCCCGCACCGGCCACCACGTCCTCGGCCAGGATCGTCGGCATGGTCGTGGCCGCGCTCCTCGCCTTCGCGGCCGTCGTGGCCGCCGGCGTCTGGTGGTTGTGGCCCGCTCTGGGCGTGCGCCCGGGCGGATGGCACCGCGGGCCGGAGGCCGGCAAGGGATCGTGGAGCGTGCCCTACATGCCGACCGGCGCGGAGCACCCGCAGATGATCCGCGGCGTCTGGTTCACGGACAAGGCCGTCGTCAAGGCCCTGCCGGACGGCGTCCACGCCTACGAACCGGACAGCGGCAAGGAGTTGTGGACCGTCCGCAACCCCGACGGCGCCAGGCTCTGCCAGGCGTCCACCGACTCCACCGGCGACGTCGCCGTCTTCGCCCGCGGCAAGGGGGACACCTGCTCCACCTTCGTCGCCGTCGACCTGGCCTCCGGCAAGGCGCTCTGGGAGCACACCCTCGACGCCGACGACAAGGTCATCGGCGCCGGCGACAAGATTGCCCGCAGCGGTGACACCGTGGTCGTCTCGGCGGCCGGGCACCGCACCAGCGCTCTGCGGGTCGCCGACGGCACCCTGCTGTGGAAGGAGACGGATGAACTCCTCGGCGGCGAGGACTGCCACGGCACCCATGGCAACATCAGCATGGGCTACACCGGCGGCCGCCGGCTCGTCCGTCTGCAGTCCTGCTGGAACGAGGCCCGCGACACCGTCTACGACGCCGTCGGCGTCGACCCCGCCACCGGACGCCCCCAGTGGGCCTACCGGCTCGGCGAACACGGCGGCGAGGCCAAGGTACTTGCCACCTCACCGGTCGTCGTCAACGTGCCCGAGTCCCGCGACATGAAGCAGCTGCGTCCGGTGGTGCTCGACGACGACGGCCGGCTCCGCACCCGCCTCGCCGGCGGCTCCGACACCGACCGCGAACTGCTGACCACCGACGGCAGCCCCGCCGCCAACGTCCAGATCAAGGGCGACAAGATCTTCGTCGTGGCGCAGAGCAAGGAGACGGACGCGACCGACAACAACAAGATGGTCGCCTGGTCGCTGACGAACGGACAGCGTCTGTGGGAGCAGCGGTCGCGCGGCTACCTGCAGGACTTCTACGCCGTCGCCTCGGACACCGACGACGTCCTGGCCTACATGGCGGGCAACATTCACGACCCTGCCCGGCTCGTGCGCTTCGATCCCGCAACAGGCCGTCAGACGCTGGTGCGCCGCTACGCACCGACGCCCCGAACCGCATGGATCGGCTCCGACCCGCTGGCCCTGGTCGGCCACGGGCGGCTGTACCTCTCGGCGGGCTACGTCAGCGAGAAGCCGGGACAGGCACCGAAGGCGCGGCAGAAGGCACTGATCTCCCTGCCGGCTTCCTGAGGACGGCAGCGGGGCAGGGCGCGATGCGGCGGCATGCGCCCTGCCGGCGTCAGGCCCTGCGGTCCGCGAAGGGACCGCCGTCGCCGAACGCCAGCCCCGCGAAGCGTTCACCGATGAGGCGGTGGGTGGCGGTGTCCGGGTGGAGCCCGTCGGGCAGCGGCAGTTCGGCCGAGTCGGCCCGGCCGTAGAGCTCGCGGCCGTCGAGGTAGTGCAGGTTCGGATCGTCGGCCGCGCGCTGCCGCACGATGCGGGCCAGTTCGTCCCGGACGACGCCCAGGGTCAGCTTCCCGCTCGCGCGCTCCGCCGGATCACCCGCGGCCCGGAACTGCAGCCGCCCGGCGGCGAGGGCGGTGAAATCCGGGGCGCTGGGCCCCGGGGTGTCCTCGTGGATGGGGCACAGGACGGGCGAGACGACCAGCAGCGGTGCGGCGGGGTGGCCCTCGCGGACGGTGTCGAGGAAGCCGTGGACGGCAGGGCCGAAGGCGCGCAGGCGCATCAGGTCGGTGTTGACGACATTGATGCCGATCTTGACGCTGATCAGGTCGGCGGGGGTGTCCCGCAGGGTGCGGGCGGTGAACGGGTCGAGCAGCGCGCTGCCGCCCAGGCCCAGGTTGACCAGTTCCACGCCGCCGAGGGACGCGGCGCGCGCGGGCCATATGGTCGTGGGGCTCGCGGCGTCGGAACCGTGGCTGATCGAACTGCCGTGGTGCAGCCACACCATGCGGCCGCGGTCCGGCGCGGGCCCGACCGGGGCGTCGGTGCGCAGGGCGACGAGTTCGGTGGTCTCGTTGTGCGGCAGCCAGATCTCGACGTCCTTGTCCCGGCCGGGCAGGCCGGAGAAGCGGAGGGTGCCGACCGGTCCGGGCCGGCTCTCGGCGGTTCCGGTCGTCATGTCGATGGTCAGGGTGTTGCCGCCGGCCACACCGGCCTGATCGGCCAACTGCCCGTCGACGAGCAGGTCGTACACGCCGTCCGGACGGGGCGGCGCACCCACGTGGACGCGCTTGGTGGGCAGCGTGTCCAGCTCGACGGCGGTGGCCCGGGTCCGGAAGACGAGCCGTACGCCGGAGGGCTGGGCCTCGGCCATGGCGAGCTGACCGTCGGTGCACTGGGCGCGGGCCCACGCGGGCAGCCGGTGCGGCAGCACCCCGTGCGCGGTGTGCTCCAACTCAAGGGCGCCGCGCAGGAGATCCGCGGTGATGGGCGTGGTGATCCAGTCGTGATCGTTGTGCTTGCCGTGCTTGGTGGTGTTCATGCTCTCGTCTTGCCGATCGACGTTTGCGGATGACGGAGATGCAGGGTGCGCGGCGCGGGGCTAGGGCCCCGCGGGCCAGTTGCGCAGCAGGGCGTCGAGGGAGTCCAGGATCCGGGACCACGATTCCTGCGAGTCGGGGGCGCTGTGACTGAACCCTCCGCCCGCCTCCAGGCTGACGTAGCCGTGGAAGACGCTGCCCAACAGCCGGACCGCGTGCGTCTGGTCGGGCTCCTCCAGGTCGTAGCCGCGCAGGATCGCCCGCATCATCCGCGCGTGCCTGACGCCGGCGCTGGCGGCAGCCGTCTCCGCGTCGAGCCGGAGCTGAGCCGCGGCGTAGCGGCCGGGATGCTCCCGGGCGTAGTCGCGGAGGACGTTCGCGAAAGCGGTCAGGGCGTCCTTGCCGGCCCGCCCGGCCATGGCGTCGGCGGCCCGGTCGGCGAGTTCCTCCAGCGCGAGCAGGGTGATCCGGGTCTTGAGGTCCTGGGAGCTCTTCAGGTGCGAGTACAGGCTCGCGACCTTGACGTCGAATCGCCGGGCGAGCGCCGAGACGGTCACCTGCTCGAAGCCGACCTCGTCGGCCAGCTCCGCCCCCGCCCGGGTCAGGCGTTCCGCGGTCAGTCCTGCGCGCGCCATGTCTCTCCTCCTGGTCCTCGTGTGGACAGAAGTGATTATGCATTTGCCTAAACCCTTTAGGCAAACGACCCTGCTCTTCAGGAAGTGGAGGAGCGGGGGAGGGGGGTGATGATCTTCCGGCTACCATGCGACGCACCGCCTGTGTCTACGAGAGGTTCCGACGCTGTGACGTCCGACGAATGCTGGGTCGTGGCAGGGCTCGGAAACCCGGGACCGTGGTTCGGCGGGACGCGGCACAACGCCGGCTTCCTGGCCGTCGACCATCTCGCCCGGCGGCATGGAGCGGCGTTCAGGTGGCACAGGGCCCGCTGCCGTCTGGCGGAGATCGAGGTCGACGGCAGGCGCGTGATCCTGGCCAAGCCGCAGTGGTTCATCAACCTTTCGGGCAACCCTGTCGCCGCCGTACTGCAGGCCTACGGTGTTCCGGCGGAGCGGCTTCTCGTGGTGTACGACGACATGGCGTTCCGGTTCGGCGCCGTCAGGATGAAGCGCGGCGGCGGCGCGGGCGGGCACAACGGGGTGCGCTCGGTGACCGAGGCCCTGGGAACCCAGGACTACGCGCGGCTCCGGTTCGGCATCGGCCGCCCGCCGCAGGGGCAGAAGGCCGGTCAGTTCGTCCTGCAGAATTTCTCGGAATCCGAACGGACCGGCCTTCCGCCGCTGTTGGACCGTTGCGCGGACACGGTCGAAGCTCTCGTCGTCCACGGCCTGGACAAGGCGCAGACCGCGCTGCACACCGCCCAGGCCCAGGTGTGACGGGCACGCGCGCGACCGGTCAGGCCAGCTGGTCCCCCCAACCACCCTGGATCATGGTCTGGAACGCCCACGAGTCGCCCTGCCGGACAAGGATGTCCGCGTAGCGCAGCCGCTGTGTCCGCCCCTCCGCGGTCATGACCGAGTCGGTGAAGACCACGGCGAGGGAGGGGCCGAGAAAGACCGGGGTGCGGGTGGAGTCGAAGGTGATGCCCTCGTCGCCGTCCCCCATGATGCGGGTCATGGCTGCGACGAACTGCTGCCGGTCCCACTGGGCGCTCGCCCCCTGCCCCGCGGAGTCGTCGCTCACGAGGTTGAGCGGGAAGACCGCGACGTCGGCCATGGCCTCGATGTCGCGTCGGCCGCTGGCTGCGTCGTAGGCGGCGAACCACTCCTGGATTTCGGACAGTTCCTCGTCGGTGGGGCAGTAGCCGGTGTCGGGCAGAACCGTCACGATCTCTCCTCCATGCTGGTGCACACATGAGACGTACCGGCAGCAGTGTCAGGCGTGCCGGATCTACTGCCACGAAGGTAGGTCGGAGCGATTCATTAGTCAAACTTGATTAGTCTGCCTGCTCGGCAGACGAACCGGACGAGGGAGCGCAGCGGCCGCACCAGTGCCAGCAGCACACCGGCAACGGGCAGCGCCAGCAGCAGGATCTGGAGGCAGGCCGAGAGCACTGCGAGCGGCTGAAGGCCCGCCGTGTCGGCGCGTGCGATCAGCAGGGCCGCTGTCTGCCAGTCCGCCTGCAGCAGTTGGGGCAGATTGACGACCACCAAGCCCAACTGGAGAGTGAGCGCCGGAACCAGGAACAGGACCCATACGGTGACGACGATTTGCGGCCACCTCTTGAGGCCCCGAAGCCGGTCGTCCTGAGGCCTGCGCAGCAGGACCCGCTTGAGGATGGGGGCGATGTATTTGAAGAGGTCGGGAATGCCGACCAGGTCCGCGACGATGTAATAGCCGTCGAACCGCAGCGTGGGAAGCAGCTGTTGAACGATTTCCAGATGGACGGAGAGGATCGCCACGAGAAGCAGCGGGAATCCGGTGAGTGCGTAAACGCCCAGCAGCCCGAGAGTGAACAGCGCGTTGAAGTAGACGCCACCCAAGTCGGCCCGGATGCGCCCGGCGCGGCCCAGCCGATAGGAGTTGGTGATGTCGGTGTAGAAGGCGGGCCACACGAGATAGATGCCGCACCCCATGGCGCCCGGCCGCACGCCCCCGTACCGGCACGCTGCGCCGTGGCCCAGTTCGTGAAAGGCGCACGAGGCGACGGCCAGCAGAACGACGAGGAGAACGCTGGACGGGGCCGACAGCACTTCCTGCAGTGCGGCACCGGTGTTCTGCGTCGTCCACAGCCACGCTTCACCCGCCACGAAGGCACAGATGCCGAGCGCGGCGAGCAGCGGGCGGAACAGCCACGCGAAGAGCCCCGAGAGAAACCAGGTGACGTGCTCGGGGACGACCGCCAGTCGGAAACGGAAGGAGAGGAACGGGTCGGTCCTGGGCGTGGGCGGAGGCGGCGAACCGTCGCTGTGGGTGGTGATGCCGAGCGGCGCGAGTTTCTCGTCGATGAGGAATGCGACGTGCGCGGCGGTGAATTGCCGGCCCGACTCCCGGCTGAGCTCGTCCGCCACCAGCGCCGTGATCGTCCGGCCTTCGTCCGGTGGTCCGTCCTGACGCTCCCGGTGCCGGCCGTCCAGCGCTCTGACGACCCGGTACAACAGGACCGGGAGCCGCACGAGCTGACCGTCGGGGCGGCAGACCAGATGGGGCGGTTCGCGGTAGCCGGAGTCCTCGAACTCGCCGACCAGCTCCGTCCCGTCCAGCAGCCCGGGCTCCCCGACCCGGCCGTCCGGAGTTCGCCGCCGCCCCGGCGGTGACCCGGCCTCGCCGGTGCGCGGAGCGGATGGCAGGGACATGGGCGCTCTCCAGGAACGACGGGGCGGGCGGACGGCCTGCGACGGCGGGGGGAGGGCCGGGTGCACCCGGCCCTCCCCGGCGGCTGCGGAGAGCCGCCGGCCGATCAGTGGCTCGAGATGGCCGCGGGGGTGCAGGTCATGTTGCTGGCAGGGTTCTCGGAGCCCAGGCCGAGCGAACCGAGCAGCCCCGGGGTTCCCTGCCGGTCGATGGACTGGCAGGACGACAGGATCGTGGTGCCGTGGTCACTGGGGGCGGGGGCGAAGACGCCGCCGCCCGTGGCCGCCGCGGAGCTGCTGCTGCCGGCGCCGGCGCTGCTGCCGGGGCCACCGCCGTGGTTGAACGGAGTGGCCAGGACGCCCAGGACGGTCCGCTCGGGCAGCACCTCGCCCGCGATCTTGTCGAGCTCCTCGAAGCTGATGGGGTTCTCCATGCCGTTCCCTTTCTCTCGTTTCCGCGGTTTCCGCATTCGGATCGCCGGAGCGGCGACCCGAAATCGCCCTCGAAGAGCCCTCGTTGCAGAGGGCGTCAAGGACGAATCCTTGTTTTCCGGCGACGTGCAGGCGCAGGAAGGCGTACGAAAGCATCTGAAGGCGTCTGAAGCATGCGGATGCGTTCGACTTTCCGCGTGCGCGCTGCTGGTTGTCGTCGGCGGTGATACGGCGAAACTGAACAGGGCGAGCTGTCACCCGTGAACCAATCGGCCGGGCCGGTCAGTTCCGTGGAAAATCGATCGGTGAAAGTTGATCGGTGAAGTCGGGAAGTCGATGAATCCGGTGCGGCAGTCAGTGATGGGAAATGGCCGCGGGAATACAGGTGGTGGTGTACCCAGGAGTGCTCGGAGCCAATCCCAACGCGACGAGAAGACCCGGGCCGGGCGCATCCTGCCGGTACTGACAGGCATAGGCCACCGTCGTCCCGTGGTCCGTTCTCACCAGCATCGGGTACACGGCCTGTTCGGCGCCTGCCGGCGAGACGCTCGACAGCGCGATCCGCGGCGGAAGCTCCTCCCCGCATACCCGGTCGAGCTCTCCGAAGGTCACGGCGGACCCCATTCCTGGTTCCCTCCCTCTGGGACGACGCCGTCGCGCCCGGCCCTCCACCGTGCGCCCCCGCCGGCGCATACGAACACAACAGCCTTGGCCGTCCGTGTCCTTGCCGTCCCCCACAGAGGCTAGCCCGAATAGGAATACACGACACGTCGCCAATGCGCTGATCACCCAGTCGTGTCGGAGCGGTCCCCCGGGAGGGGGTAAACGGCGCAGCGCCCTGACGCTGTCGGCGAAAACCCTGTCAGGTGTGGAACGTTCGCCCGGTCCGGCGCCAGTGCGGGGGTGCCGGGTGCCGGGTGCGGAAGTCGGAACGGTCGCCGCTGGATCGTGCGGTGAGCGGCCATGGACACTGGCATGGTGAACACCACCTCTGCCGACGATGGCGCACCAGTACGAGCAGGCTATCGGCGGTCGGCAGGTTCTCCGCGGGGCGAGGCCAGACGCCGGGAACTGCTCGACCGGGTCGCCGACGACCTCGCGGCCAACGGGCTCCCCGACTTCTCGCTCCGGCGCGCGGCGCGGGCGGCCGGCACCACGCACAAGGTGCTGCTCTACCACTTCGACGGAGCCGACGACCTGCTCCGGCAGGCGGTACTCGCGCTGCGCGAACGACGCACGGAGATGGACAATGCACTCGTCGCCGCCGCCCGTGATCCGGCCCACCGGACGCTGGCAGCGCGCGTACGCGCCGCGTGGCCGGCCCTGAAGAGGGAGCAGTCGGGGGCGCGGGTGCTCGAGCAGGCCATGGGCCTGGCCATGTGCAACCCCGGCCGTCATGGCGGGATCGCCAGGACGGCGGCGCAGGAGTACCTGCCCGCCATGCTGACCCTCTGCCCGGCGGACTGGTCCGACCGACGCAGGCTGGAGATCGCGGCGATGACCCTGGCGACGCTCCGGGGCCTCCTGCTCGAACTGGCGACGAGCGGGGATTCCGTGGGCGTCGACGCGGGGTTCGAGGCGCTGGTCCGCGCCCTGGAGCGGGAGGAGGCCGCCGGGGGTTAGGGCGTGTCCGATGGGTCAGTGCGGGCCCCGCGACGCCTGGCACGGCACCTCGCTGCGTTGTCGCATCACCCGAGTACGCCCAGTACGCGGATGATGCTCCGCCTTGCGATGCACCGCACCAGACGTCGCGGGGCCCGCACTGACCCATCGGACACGCCCTAGGGCCAATGCCGTTGCCTTACGGGCTTGTTGGCTGGGGCGTACGCTGCTGGCGCGAGCTCGGGGGTGGTGCCGGTGGCCGAGAGTGTGCCGGAGTTATCGGGTCTTGGGTTGTTGACCTGGGTGTATCCGCCGGGTCTGGTGGACCGGGTGGTGGCCGCGTGCGGCCGGACCGAGCAACGCAGACGGCTGCTGCCCGCGCGGCTGGTGGTCTATTTCGTGCTCGGTCTGGCCCTGTTCTCACCCGCACCGTATCTGGAGGTGCTGCGGCACCTGGTCGAGGGCCTGCGCGGGGCCGGGATGCTGGGTTCGTGGCGGGTCCCTGCGAAGTCGTCGCTGTTCCGCGCCCGGGACCGGCTGGGGCCGGAGCCGTTGCGGGTGCTGTTCGCCACCACGGCCGCGCCGCTGGCCGACGAGCGGACACCAGGAGCTTTCTGGCGGGGCCTGCGACTGATGGCGGTGGACAGCACCTGCTGGGACACCGCGGACACACCGGCGAACCAGGAGGCATTCGGCAGGCCCGGCAACACCCGCAGACCGGACAGGGCAGCGTTCCCGCAGGTGAGGATGGCGGCCCTGGCCGAATGCGGCACCCATGCGGTGCTGGATGCGGAGCTGAGCGGATGCCGGACCGGCGAGCTCACCCTGGCTGCTCGTCTGGTGCGTTCCGCCGGGCCGGGCATGCTCGTCCTGGCCGACCGTGAGTTCCTCGGCGTCCCGCTCTGGCGGGCCTTCACCGCGACCGGCGCCCGCCTGTTGTGGAGGGTGCCGGCGAACCGGGTTCTGCCCGTGCAGGCCCGCCTGCCGGACGGTTCCTGGCTCAGCCGCATCCACGCGGGCAGCGACAGCAAGAAACGCGACCCGGTACGAGTCCGGGTGATCGCCTACGGGGTGGAAGGCCACGACACCGAATACCGGCTGGTCACCGACCTGCTGGATGCGCAACGGTTCCCGGCTCTGGAACTGGCCGCGCTCTACTGCCAGCGGTGGGAGATCGAGTCCGTCTTCGCCGAGATCAAAACCCAGCAGCGCGGGAGGCACGTGGTGCTGTCGAGCAAAACGCCGGACGGCGTGCTCCAGCAGATCTGGGCCCACCTGCTCGTCCACCACGCCCTGAGGGTCCTGGCCTGCAGAACAGCGGCCGCTGGTGGGACCGATCCCGACCGGCTCTCCTTCACCGACACCCTGCGCTCAGCACGCCGCAGTGTCACCACCACGCCAGGCATTTTTTCCCCCTGAACAGCTGGTCACCGCGCTCGTCCAGCTCCGCGACGACCTGCTGTCCCACCTCCTGCCACCCCGCCGGCTCCGGGCCCAGCCCCGCGTGGTCAAACGCAAGATGTCCAACTACCACCTCAAACGGGCCCACCACCGATACTGGCCTCAGCCAGCAACAGCACCCGCCGATGCCGTCACCATTCACGACCCAGCACCACGCGGACCCTAAAGCAACGGCATTGGCCCTAGGGCGTGTCCGGAGCGGAGCGCCGGGGGCCCGGGGGGGCTTCGGCGGTGCGCCGCAAGTTCACTGTCGAGAGCGTGGGCACGGGAGTGGATCGCCCCTGAAAGCTGGTCACTTGGTGTCACCGATGCCGCATCACGGCAGCAAGATATTCCCCTGACATTTTGTGAACCGCATGGTTCACTTCTCGTGAGGAAGTCGGCCCGGACACGCCACGGGGGTGCGGGTCCGGGCCGGGAGGCTTGTTCACCTCACCGTGGCAGCGGTCCGCCGTCGAGCTCCCGGTCGGCCCGGCGCAGTTGCCGCGCCCACATGGTGAGGGCACCGGCCCCCAGTAGACCGGCACAGAACAGCAGGGTGTCCAACTCCCCGTACAACCACTGGACGCAGAACGTCAACCAAGGCAGCGCGGACAACGCAACACCGGTCGCGTGCGCCCTGGGCGTGGCGGAGCGCATTCCCTCGACGGCGAGGAGCACCGAGAGGGCCAGGACGACCGGCACGGACGTGGAGATGCTGGTGAACATGAACGTACTCTCCAGCAGCAGCAACTGCCCCATCAGCAGCAGCGCGAGCAGGGGGAGCAGGGCGAAGACGGCGAAGGCGGCCGTTCTCCTGCGCTGTCCACGCCCCACCGGCGGGGTGTCGGGCGGGCAGCCGAACACCAGGGCCAGGGCGAGGCCGAGCGACAACGGGCGGCTGTCGCCTTCCAGCAGGATGCCGTAGCCGACCCACTGCATGATCAATAACAGTGTGCCCAGCAACATCAGACAGCGCGCCGCGCGCCAGCGCCCGGCCAGTGTGGAGACTCCCGCCGCTGTCAGCGCCACATCCGCGGCCACCTGTGGCACGAGCGGTAAGCCTCCGTGGAGGACAGGTGGTCGCGTAGTGGCCAGCACCAACTGGGCGCCCGCCAGCGCAGCGTAGACCGCCGCCCCGACCGCGGCGTAGGGCGCAGCCGTGGCCAGCGCCCGGCCTCCGGAGTGGTCGGAGGTCAGCCGGAACCTCAGGCGCAGCGCGTGCGCGGCCAGGTCGGCCTCCTCCCGCCACCGTTCGGGCCGGGAGGCGTCGGCGGTGGACTCGGCGTAGTGCGCGGCGATTTCCTCGCCGTGAGCCGCGCGGTACGCGCGGGGGTAGAGCGAGAGCGCTCTGGGCGGCCGGTTCATGCGGTCGCTCCCTTCGGCGCCGGGCCGAAGCCGAGCCTGTCGGCCAGCCCCAGCCTGCGCCGCGCCTCGCGCGCCGTGGCGTACAGCCGCTCGGCCTCGGCGGCCAGCCGCACCCGGCCCTCGCCGGTGAGGGTGTAACTGCGGCGCAGCCGGCCGTCGACGACCTCCTCGCGGTGCACTTCGATCAGTTCCTCGCCCACCAGCCGGTCGAGGGCGGCGTACAGCGTGCCGGTGCGCAGCCGCACGCGGCCGCCGGACATGGCCAGGACTTCCTGGACGATCGCGTAGCCGTGCCGCGGCTGGTCGCTCAGGGCTGTCAGCAGGAGCAGCGTCGGCTCTTGTAATGGTCGGTCGGTCATGTGACGACCATATGCCGATCATCGGCATATGGTCATCGTGTCTTCCGGGTCCGCCTTACTGCCGCCCCCGCTCACCCGGATATGTCCCGCCGCCGCAGCGCCGCCAGGCCCGCGCCGGTCAGGGCAGTCCCCAGGACCAGCAGACTCAGGACCGGGAGCCAGTGCATCGGCGTACCGGGCAGCTTGGGGAGATGGCCGAAGGGGGAAAGGTCCAGGGCGGCCTGAGGCAGATTCAGGGCGGGGCCGATCCAGCCGAGGGCGAGGCAGACCCCGACCACGCCCCACGCCGCCGGGGCCGCCTTCGGGAGCGCCCCGTACAGCAGCACCGTCAGGCCCGCCAGGACCCATATCGCCGGGACCTGGACCAGCGCGGCGCCCAGGATCCGTCCGAAGCCCTCGCCGCAACCGGCCGCCAGGCCGAGTCCGCCGACCGTCATCAGAAGGACCGAGCCGCCGAATGCGATCACCAAGTGGCCTGCGGCCCACGGCAGTCGGCCCACCGCGTTCGCGAGGACCGGCTCGGCCCGGCCGCCCGTCTCCTCGTTGTGCAGGCGCAGCACCGACTGCGCGGCGAACAGCGCGGCGACCATGCCGAGCAGGCCGATGATGGCGGCGAGGTAGGCGTTGGTGAGCCCGGTCTGGCCGCCCATGCGCTGGAACATCTCCTTCGTCTGCTCGTTGTCGCCGAGCAGCCGCGTCGCTCCCTTGGTCATTCCGCCGAACAGCAGTCCTGCCAGGGCGAATCCGGCCGTCCAGCCGGTGACGGCGCCGCGCTGCAGCCGCCAGGCGAGTCCGTACACCGTGGTCATGCGCCCCTCGGCCGGGCCCGGCCGGGGCGGCACGAGCCCCATGCCGATGTCGCGTCGCCCGGCGAGCGCGTAGGCCACGGCGCTCTGGGCCGCGGCCGCTGCCACGAGCAGGAGCAGCGCCCACCAGCGCTCGCCGGCGTAGGGCCGCACGTTCTCCGCCCAGCCCAGCGGGGAGAGCCAGTTGAGCACCGACGAGGCGTCGCGGGTCGAGGTGTCGCCCGCCGCTCGCAGCACGAAGGCGGCGCCGAGCACGGCGCCCGCGAGCCCCTTGGCGAGCCGCCCGCTCTCGGTCAGCTGCGCCGTGATCGCCGCGACACCGGCGAATGCCATCCCGGTCGCGCCGACGGCGAGCCCGAGCGCTGCCGAACTCGCTGCGGAACCCGTCGACCTGGCGAGCCCCGCCGTGGTGATCAGAGCCACGCCGGCATTGGCGAGCAGTGCCGTCAGCAGGGCCGAGGCGAGCGGCGCGTGCCGCCCCACACATGCCGAGGACAGCAGTTCCTGGCGGCCCGTCTCCTCCTCGTCCCGGGTGTGGCGCACGACGATCATGAGGCTCATCACGGCGGCCAGCACGGCCATGGCTCCGCCCAGCCGCCAGGCGTTGAGCGCGCCGAGGGAGTCGGCGAAGACCGGGCCGTAGAGGGCGCGCAGCGAGCTGTTGCCGTTCATCGACTCGGCGAGGTCGGCCCGCTTGGCCGCCGTGTCGTACAACTTCGCCAGGGTGCCGGCCCCGCTGGCCAGCGTCCCGCCGAGTGCCAGGATCCACACCGGGAGCATCAGCCGGTCCCTGCGGAGCGCGAGCCGCAACAGGGCACCGGTACCGGCGAGTCGGCCGGAGGGCCTGCGGTGGCGGACGAGCGCGGGGGCGGTTGCCGTGGTCATCGCGAGACCGCCCCTTCACCGGCGGTCGCGCCGCTGCTGACGTCGTCCTGGTAGTGGCGCAGGAACAGCTCCTCCAGGGTCGGGGGAGTCGAGACGAGCGAGCGGACCCCGGAGACGGTGAGCGAGCGGAGCGCCGCGTCGATCTTGTCGGTGTCCACCTGGAACGTGACCTGCAGGCCCTGGACGTCGAGGTTGTGCACCCCGGGCAGCCGGGAGAGCCCGTCGGCCGGGCCGGCCAGCTCGGCCGTCACCGAGGTGCGGGTGAGATGCCGCAGCTCGGCGAGCGAACCGGTCTCCACGGTCCGGCCCTTGCGGATGATGCTGACCCGGTCGCAGAGGGATTCGACCTCGCTGAGGATGTGGGACGACAGCAGGACGGTCCGGCCGCGATTGCGCTCGTCCTCGACGCAGCTCTGGAAGACCTCCTCCATCAGCGGATCGAGGCCGCTGGTCGGCTCGTCCAGAATGAGCAGCTCCACGTCCGAGGCGAACGCGGCGACCAGGGCGACCTTCTGCCGGTTTCCCTTGGAGTAGGTGCGGCCCTTCTTGGTGGGGTCGAGCTCGAAGCGGTCGAGGAGCTCGGCGCGCCGCCGTGCGTCGAGGCCGCCCCTCAACCGCCCGTACAGATCGATGACTTCGCCGCCGGAGAGATTGCGCCACAGTGTGACGTCCCCCGGTACGTACGCGACGTGCCGGTGCAGCTCCACCGCATCGTGCCACGGATCCCTGCCGAGCACCTGGGCGGCGCCGGAATCGGCGCGCAGCAGCCCCAGCAGGACGCGGATGGCGGTGGACTTCCCGGCGCCGTTGGGCCCGAGGAAGCCGTGGACCTCACCGGCCTCGACCGCGAGGTCGAGGCCGTCCAGCGCGTGGGTGCGCCCGAACGACTTGTGCAGTCCGGCGACCGTGATGGCCTTCGTCATGCTTTTGAATGTACAGTAGTTTCACGAACTTGTGAAGATAAGGAACCGTGTAAAGTTCAAGGGTGCGGGACGGGGCGGACGAAGGAGGCGACGGGCCCATGAGTGGCAAGAGCGGCAAGAGCAGTGACGGCGCCGGAGCGGCACCGGCGGACCGGGGCCCGGACGAGATGTCCCGCTTCGTGGAACGTTTCGCCTCCGAGCTCGCGGAGGCGGGCATGCAGCGCATGGCCGCCCGCGTCTTCGCGGCCCTGCTCTCCTCCGAGAACGCCTCGATGACCTCGGCGGAGCTGGCCCTGGCCCTGCAGATCAGCCCGGCCGCCGTCTCCGGCGCGATCCGCTACCTCTCCCAGGTCGACATGGTCAGCCGCGAGCGCGAGCCCGGCTCCCGCCGCGACCGGTACGTCGTGCACAACGAGATCTGGTACGAGAGTCTCACCCGCCGCGACCAGCTGCTCGCCCGCTGGGAGAAGCTCCTCCGCGAAGGCGCGGAGACCCTCGGCGGTGTGAGCACTCCCGCGGGGGTGCGGCTGATCGAGACGGCGGCGTTCATGCACTTCCTGCAGGGCGAGATGCAGACCATGCTGGAGCGCTGGCGCGCCCACCGCGCGACCCTGGACCTCCCGCCGGTGCCGTCGTCCGGCGCGTAGGTGACCCCGACGATCCGCGGCGATCCGCGGCGGTCCACACGGGGAAACCCGCGCCCGGCGGAGACGTCGGGCTACTGCACCTTCGTGAACTCGGCCGTTCCGCTGTAGACGAAGAGCTTGTCGTGGACGCCGACCGGACTGGCCGGGAAGGCCCTGAGGAAGGACGGGCCCGCGGAGTCGGCCAGGTGCAGGGACACCGAGGTGGTCCTGACGGTCGGGTACGCGACTGTGACGTGCCCGGGGTTGATCGTGTAGGTGAGGAAGGTGACGTGGGCCGGCCGGGCGCCGTCGATCGAGAGGTCCGCCGTCGCCGTGCGGCTGTCGATGCGCATGATCAAGTTGTGTACGTCCAGCCGGTGTTGGGGCGTGTACAGGCGCAGGCCGCCCTGGAGCGGGATCTCGCCGGCCGTCAGGTCGGTGGAGAGCGTGCCCTTGCCCGACAGCGTCGCACAGCCCCCCGAGGTCGACGCCCCCTCGATGCCGGCCAGGCTCATACCGGTGCCCCTGGCCAGGCAGAACGTGTTCTTGCCGGTGATCGGGAGCGCGGGGCCGACCAGGGCCGCGCCGATGGCCCCGAGTGCCGTCAGTGCGGCGAAGGAGGAGAGGACGAGCTTCGGCCGCTTGAGAATCCGCATACTCCGCATACGCTGTGCAACGATGTCGGCTCCGACCGGTCACTTCACCGCCTCGCACGCACTGCGTGCGCATTCCATGACCGGACGATGACAAGCCCCCTTTCGCCGTTTTTCGCGTGATTGGCTCACCTGGCAGGCGACGACAGGGAGCGGTCGGATGAAGTCAGGGTTCACGGCGGAGAAGGCCAAGGCGAAGTTCACGGCGATGCGGGGCACC
Source organism: Streptoverticillium reticulum (assembly GCF_047456005.1). Classification (NCBI taxonomy): domain Bacteria; kingdom Bacillati; phylum Actinomycetota; class Actinomycetes; order Kitasatosporales; family Streptomycetaceae; genus Streptomyces; species Streptoverticillium reticulum. Next base: position 7,868,181 of record NZ_CP179755.1, read on the forward strand.
CTGGGCGCGCTCGCGGCGGCGCTGACGGGGATGGCCGCGCTGACGGGCGCCGTGGTGCTGGGGCCGAACGGCCCGGCGGGCGCCGCGGAGGACAACCGGCCGGACCCCGGTCTGCCCACCCCCACCGTCGAGATGAGCATCTCCCGGCAGGCGGAGGACCCGGGCAAGGCCGTCAACCTGACCCTCGACGACGGCCCCGACCCGACGTGGACCCCCAAGGCACTGGAGATACTGGACTCCTTCGGTGCCAAGGCGACGTTCTGCATGACCGGCCCCAACGCCCAGGCCCACCCGGACCTGGTGAAGAAGGTCGTCGCGGCGGGGCACCGGCTGTGCGACCACTCGGTGAGCCACGACACCGCCATGGACAAGAAGCCCGTGGCTTACCAGGGCAAGGAGATCCTCGACGCGAAGCGGATGATCGACGAGGCGTCCGGCGGGGCGAAGCTCCACTACTACCGGGCACCCGGCGGCGCGTTCACCCCGCAGAGCCGTCAACTGGCCGCCGCCCACGGGATGCGCAGCCTGGGCTGGAATGTGGACCCTGGCGACTACCGGAAGCCCGGCGTCGACACCATCGTCACGACGGTCAAGCGGCAACTCGCCAACGGGCCCACGGTCCTGCTCCACGACGGCGGAGGGGACCGCGCACAGACGATGCAGGCCCTGGAACAACTGCTGCCCTGGTTCAAGGAGCAGGGCTACACCTTCAGTTTCCCCAAGGCGTAGCCCGGGCGGCCGGGTGGCACGAGCGGCACGCCATCTTCGCCGGCCGCGAGACCGGCAGTCACACCACCTCCGACGGCACGTCCGCCCTGCTGGAGATCCGTACCAGCCGGTACTTCCGCTACGAGGACGGCTTCTGGCACCAGTACCACCACCACGGAAGTATCGACGCCCCCGACCTTCTCCGCGCCTACCAGCAGGCCGTCCGCGGCAGTTGACGCAAGCGTCGATGCAAGTGGCGAGGCTGTCAGCCGTGCCCCGGCGTGCGCGTCCCCGTGGACGGCCGGTTCACGGGGACCGGGTGAGGGAGAAGGATCCGCCGGACAGAGGTCCCGGTGTGTAGCCCCCGCTGGACAGTGGCAGAGGTTTGGCGTTGCTGAACGGCTGCCCGTCCACCGTGACGCCGGTGAAGGTCAGGCGGCTGAAGGACGGGTAGCTCTGTGAGGGCGACTCGATGACCGCCTCGGCGCTGGCATTGCGCCCTGCGATGCTCTTGTTCACGCGCTCGGTCCAGCCCTGGGTGGTGTCGGTGAGCGTCAAGGCGTAACTGTCCCCGCCGTTGAAGACGACGGAGGCGGTGATGCTGTCGCCCTCTTGCACAGGGTCGCTCCAGTACATCGGCGGGCCGGGATACATCTCGTAGAAGGCCGACAGCACAGGCACGCCGGTCGAGCAGTCGGTCTGCACGCCCGTCTGCTCGGCGGTGTTCGACCCGAAGCCGTCCAGGCCGACCCAGGGAGCGAACAGGTCGTTGGCGCTTCCGCAGGTGACGTGCGGCTCGGTCCACGAACCGGTGATGCCGGTGAAGCTGCCCTGCGCGACGTAGCCGCCCCAGTTGCTGTCCAGGTACGTACGCAGGACGGGGGTTGCGGATGCGGTGGCCGCGTGTGCGGCTCCCTGGGGAAGGGTGAGCACGGCGGTGCACATCGCGGCTGCCGTGATGCGCCCGCGCTTTCTCTTCCATGCCTTGATGCCCATGGCCGTCCTCTTTGCCCGATATGTCCGTCGGTCATGGGTGCGGTCCGGGCGTGTTCACCCTCATGGGCGACCGCCGCCGACATCCCCGCCATCAGCGAGATCAACCTCGCCGCGTTCGACACCCCGCTCGAAGCCGACCTCGTCGACGCCCTGCGCGCCGACGGCTCCTGGACCGACGGCCTGTCCGTCGTCGTCGCCGCCGACCCGGACGGCACGCTCGTCGGCCACGCCCTGCTGACCCGCTGCCACATCGGCGACACCCCGGCCCTGTGCCTGGCTCCCGTCGCCGTACGGCGGCCCGAGCGGCAGGGGAGCGGTGCCGGCTCTGCCGCCGTCCGCGCCGCCCTGAACGCGGCCGAGGAGTTCGACGTCCCGGACGAGGCCCTGATGGTCCTCTCGCTGGACGCGTCCCGCCCGCTGCCGCGCGGCACCGTCCGCTACGCGGCACCCTTCGGGATCTGACGCACGGCCGACCGCGCCGCCCGTGCGGCCCCCCCCTAGGCCAAGATGCCGAAGGCTTCCGGCCTCACGGGTTTGGAATCTGCTCCGTGCCGCCAGGATCCATCGAGCAGTGCCACGCGTGGTGTGACAGAAGGGACCTGCGATGCCAGAGGTGTCAGCCGGGCGACTGCCGGCCGTGACAGCCGTGACGGTCGTGTCGGAAGAGGTGCGGGAGGCGCTGGACCGCGGTCGGCCGGTGGTCGCGCTGGAGTCGACGATCATCGCCTACGGCCTGCCGCGGCCGCGGAACCTCGCGGTGGCGGAGGAGCTGGAGCAGCTCGTACGGGACGGCGGCGCCGTTCCCGCGACGATCGCGGTGCTGGACGGACGGCCCTGCATCGGCCTGGACAAGGCGCAGTCGGCGCGGGTGGCGGGCGGGGACGGCATCCGCAAGCTCGGGCACCGGGATCTGGCACCGGCCGTGGCGGCGGGCGCGAGCGGGGCGACGACGGTGTCCGCGACCGCGTTCCTGGCCGCACGGGCCGGGATCCGGGTCTTCGGCACGGGCGGCCTGGGAGGGGTGCACCGGGAGTGGACGCGGACCCAGGACGAGTCGGCGGACCTGCACCTCCTGGCCCGCGAGCGGATCGCCGTGGTCTGCGCGGGGGTGAAGTCGGTCCTGGACGTGCCGGCCACGCTGCAGCGCCTGGAGACGCTGGGCGTCGGGGTCCTGGGCTTCCGCACCACGCAGTTCCCGGGCTTCTACCTGCGCAGCTCCGGCGAACCGGTCGACTGGACTGCCGAGTCCGCGGAGGAGGTCGCCGCCGTGCTGCGCGCCCAGGACGCACTCGGAGGCCCGCCCTCGGCGCTGGTCGTCGCGAACCCGGTGTCCGAAGCGGAGCAGTTGGATCCGGCGCTGCACGACCGCGTACTGGCCGGGGCGCTGGAAGCCTGTGCCCGGGAGGGGATCTCCGGCCAGGCCGTCACCCCCTTCCTCCTCGACCACCTCGTCCGGCACACGGACGGTGCATCGCTGGAGGCCAACGTGGCCGCGGTGCGCGGCAATGTGCGGCTGGCGGCCGAGGTCGCCGTGGCGTACGCGTCGGCGTCATGACGGGCGGCACGGGCGGGGCGCTGCTCGTCGTCGGCGACGTGGTGACCGACGTCGTCGCCCGCCACCGCACACCGCTCGCCCCCGCGACCGACACCGAGGCCCGCATCACCACCCTCCCGGGCGGCGCGGGCGCCAACGTGGCCTGCTGGGCGGCCCGTTCGGGCGCCCGCGACGTGCGCATCCTGGCCCGGGTGGGGGAGGAGTCGGCGGACTGGCACGAGCGCGCGCTGCGCGCAGCAGGCGTCCTCCCGCACCTGGTGCTCGACCCCGACGTGCCCACCGGCACGGTCGTCTCCCTCGTCGGGGCGGACGGCGAGCGGACGTTCCTCACCGACAGCGGCGCGGTGCTGCGCCTGTCCGCCGCCGACTGGAGCGACGACCTGCTGGCCGGAGCCGGACACCTGCACGTCTCCGGCTATCTCTTCTTCGCCGCCGCGAGCCGCGCGCTCGCCCGGCTGGCGATGGAGGCGGCCCGTGCCCGGTCCGTGCCGGTGAGCGTCGACCCGGCCTCGGCGGGCTTCATCGCCCGCTTCGGGGTGGACCGCTTCCTGACGGCCGTTGCCGGGGCGGATGTTCTGCTGCCCAACTGCGACGAGGCGGCGCTCCTCACGGGACTGCCGGAGCCCCGGGACGCGGTGGCGAAGCTGAGCCGGGACGTTCCGCTCGTGGTCTCCACCCTCGGCCCGCGGGGCGCGGTGGTGGCCCGATCCGGCACGGTCGTCGGCCGGGTTCCGGCCGAGACCGTCACCGCCGTGGACACCACGGGCGCCGGCGACGCCTTCACCGGGGCGTACCTGGCGGCCTGTCTGGCGGGGCACGACCCGGTCACCGCCGCGCGCCTCGGCTGCCGGGCGGGCGCCGAGGCGGTGACCGTCATCGGCGGGCGCCCGCCACAGGAGTCACAGAAGTCGCCGGGTATAACACCTGTATGACGCACGTGACTTTATGCCGCACCCCCCTGGCCGTGGCCCTCGCCCTGGCGGCACTCCTGGTCCCGGCCGCCTCCGCGACGGCGGCGGCCGGGCCGCGGGCCGGATCCTCCTCCACCGTTGCCGCCCCGGACCGGGCCGTGGTGGCGGGACTGCAGCGGCACGCCCATCCGCTGCGCAGCACGGCACCCGGCGGCTCCGGGAGCGATCTGGCCGCGTTCGGTGCGATGACCCGGGGCGCGACGGTCGTCGGCCTCGGCGAGGCCTCGCACGGTTCGAAGGAAGTCTTCACCGTGAAGGACCGGTTGTTCCGATACCTGGTCGAGCGGGAAGGGTTCTCCGCCCTCGCCACGGAGATGAGCTGGTCGGCGGCGGCCCGGCTGAACACCTACGTCCTGACCGGCGAGGGCGACCCGCAGCAGATCATGCGCGAGGAGTTCCAGGACGGATACCTGCTGCTGAACACCGAGGAACTCCTCACCATGTTCCGCTGGATGCGGGAGCACAACCGCACCAGTGCCCACAAGGTCCACGTCGTGGGCATGGACTTCTCCGACGCCGGCCCCGAGCAGTACGAGCGCATCCTGGCCTGGGCGGCCGCCCACGAACCCGTCCTCGTACCCGAACTGCGCAGCCGTTACGCGGCACTTCGCGCCCTGCCCGGAGGGGTCGCCACGCGCATGGCCGCGCACAACGCCAAGCCGCTCGCGGAGCGGAAGGCCATCTCCGAGGACGCAGCAGCCGCCTATCGACTGCTGGCCGAGGCGGACCAGCAGGATCCCCGGGTGCTCGAAGAGGCCTGGATCATCTCCCAGCTGGCCACGTCCTACACCTTCGACATCGACGACCCGGCCCAGGCGGCCGCCATGGGCCGCCAACGCGACCGCGTCATGGCGGAGATCGCCGTGTGGTGGCAGCGGCAGACCGGTGACCGCGTCGTCGTGTCGGCCCACGACGGCCACATCTCCTACGAGACGGTCATGCCCGCCTACTACCCCGTCACCACGGGCGCGGCCCTGCGCGAGCTCATCGGCAGCAAGTACGTGGCCGTCGGCACGTCCCTCTACGAAGGCGACTACCGCGCCCGGACGTCGGCCGATGCGGAAGGGGTCTTCTCGGTCGGCCCCGCCGCGCCGGGCAGCAACGAGCACACCCTCGACAAGGTCCGCTACCGCGACTTCTACGTCGACCTGCGTGCGGCAGGCCACGACCCGGCCGTGCGCGACTGGCTGAACACGGCCCGTCCGACGTTCGTCATCCCCGGCCGGTACCCGAACCAGCCGGCGCCGCCGCTCGCGCTGGGCCGTGCCTTCGACGCGGTCGTCCACCTGCACCAGGTGCATGCGTCGGTCCTGGTGCCGTCGGTGGAAGCGGCACCGGCGCGCTAGGCGCTCCGCGGGAGTGCGGTGCGTTAACTGCGGGCTCGTCGTGGCTGGTCGCGCAGTTCCCCGCGCCCCTTTGGGGCGCGATCACATGCCCCTGAGTCGTGCACGTACCATGCCCGCTGTGGATCTCAACGCCGTTCGCACCGTCGTCGCCGTAGCGGACGCGGGACAGTTCCGGGAGGCCGCCGCCGATCTGTCGATCACTCAGCAGGCCGTCTCCAAGCGCATCGCCGCGCTGGAGAGGGAACTCGGTGTGCAGCTGTTCACCCGCTCCGCGCGCGGAGCCCGGCTCACCATCGACGGGCAGGCGTTCCTGCCCCACGCCCGCGAGCTCCTGCGGGTCGAGGAGCGGGCCACCGCCTCGGTGCGGCCCGGGCGCCGGGCGCTGCGTGTCGACGTCATCGGGCGGCGGCTCGCGCCGGCAGGTCTGCTGCGCGCCTTCCACCGCGCGTATCCGAAGACCGAACTCGACGTGGTGACCCTGTTCGACGCCGATGCGGCCGTCGCCGCCGTCCGGGCGGGCACGATCGACGCGTCCTTCCGCGCGGTCACCATGCCCGGGCGGCAGCTACCCGACGGCATCGTGGCCGCCCGGGTCTTCGACGAGCCCCTCCAGCTTCTCACCGGCCCGGCCCACGAGTTCGCCGCCGCCCGCGCGGTCACCCCCGACCAGCTCGCCGGGCTCAGGATCTGGATGCCCGGCATCATCGCCGGTACCGAGTGGGCCGCCTACTATGCCGAACTCGCCGACGCATTCGGGCTCACCATCGACACGATCGGCCCCAACTTCGGTACCGAGCCGCTCCTCGACGCGGTCGCCGACTCCGCGACGCTGGCGACCATCGTCGGCGAGGACACCCGCCTCGCCTGGCCCGTCGGCCACGACCTGCGGCGCATCGCCCTGCACCACCCGACGCCGGTCTACCCGCACTCGCTGATCTGGCACGAAGACAACCCGCATCCCGCGCTCACCGAACTCCGCACCCATCTCGCCTCCGTACGGCCCGGCCACCACGGCATCGAGACGTGGGTGCCGAGGTGGGCGCAGTGACCACCACGACCCGATGGGAGCCCTGTGACCGACGACCTCTTCCTCGACCGCGTCGCCGACACACTCGCCGCCCTCCCCGCCGTGCACGCCGTCACCCTCGGCGGCTCGCGTGCCCAGGGAACCGAAACCCCTGACAGCGACTGGGACATGGCCGTGTACTACCGAGGCGGCTTCGATCCGGCCGACCTGCGCGCCGTCGGCTGGGACGGGGAGGTGTCCGAAATCGGCGGCTGGGGCGGTGGAGTCTTCAACGGGGGTGCCTGGCTGACGATCGAGGGCCGGCAGGTCGACGTCCACTACCGCGACCTGGACGTCGTCGAACACGAACTCGGCGAGGCCCGGCAGGGCCGCTTCCACTGGGAGCCGCTGATGTTCCACCTCGCGGGCATCCCCAGCTACTTGGTGGTCGCCGAACTCGCCGTCAACCGGGTGCTGCGCGGCACGCTGCCCCGCCCCGGCTATCCGGATGCGCTGCGCGCCGCGGCCCCGCCCGTGTGGCGGGGCCGGGCAGCCGTGACGCTCCAGTACGCCGAGGGTGCCTACGTCCGGCGCGGCCAGGCCACGGAGGTGGCGGGCGCGCTGGCCACCGCCGCCCTGCAGACGGCGCATGCGGTGCTGGCGGCGCGCGGCGAGTGGGTCACCAACGAGAAGCGGCTGCTGGACAGGGCGGATCTGCGCGGTGTCGACGCGATCGTGGCCGGCCTGCAGCCGGAGCCGGAGGCTCTTCGGCAAGCTCTCGCCACGGCACAGGAGTTGTTCCGGTCCGCCGTCTGAGCCGGTCTCCGGCGCCGGTCAACGGGAGTCCGGCACCAGGCCGTCCGCCGCCAGGCCGGCGAACACCGCTTCGCCCAGGGCGTGGACGGCGGACTGCGGCCGGACCATCACCGTGAACTCCTTGATCCGGCCGTCGTCGGCGAAGTGCAGCAGATCGATGCCGTGGATCTGCTTGCCCCCCACGGCGGCGCGGAAGAGCAGGACCGCCGACGGGGACACCGTGCCGTCGGTGCAGGTCTCCGCCGTGCCGGTGTACTGCCCTGCGTAGCGGAAGTCCTCGAAGGTGCGCAGGAGGACCCGGAAGAGCGCCAGCACCATCGGCCTGCCCTCGAACGGCGTGAACTTCACAGGGCTGTAGAAGCGGATGTCCTCGGTGAACAGGTCTTCCAGGGTCGCTAGATCGCGATGCTCGACGGCGGCGCGGAAGCGGTCTGCGGTGGTCATGGCGCACTCCTCTGCATAGCCTCTGCATAGTCATGAAAGTGACTAGTCATGTTTATGAGTAGCATGCGGAAGGCGTCCGACAACAGGGGAGCGGACCCGGAAAGGGAGGAGGCGGTCCGGTGGCATTGCGGCACGCCGTTCTGGCGGCGCTGCTCGACGGGGAGCTGAGTGGCTACGAGTTGGCCAAGGCGTTCGACCTCGGCGTGGCGAACTTCTGGTACGCCCAGCCGCAACAGCTCTATGCCGAGCTCACCCGGCTGGAGAAGGACGGGCTCGTCACGGGCCGGGAGGTGGTCCAGGAGACCCGGCCCACCAAGCGCCTGTTCCACGTGACCGGCGCAGGTCTGGCGGAACTGGAGGGCTTCGCGGTCGCCTCCGCCAAGCCGTCGTTCATCCGTGACGACCTGCTCGTCAAGGTCCGCGCCGTCGACCACGTCGACGCCGCCGCCCTGGTCGCGCAGCTCGCCGAGCGTGCCGCCTTCGCCCAGGCCAAGATCGACCTGTTCGGAAAGCTGCTGCGCAGCATGCGGGGCGACCGTACCGAGGAGGCGTTCCTGCGCCACGGCGACCGTATCGGCCCGTACCTGACCTGCCTGCGCGGCCTCGCCTTCGAGCAGGGCAATCGCGACTGGTGCGAGCGCACGATCACGGTCCTGAGGGAGAGGCGGGCAGCACATGTCCGGCACTGAGCACCCCCCGAACACGCGGTACGCGCGGTACGTCGCCCTGGGCGACAGCCAGACCGAAGGGCTGGGCGACGGCGACGACACCATGGGCCTGCGCGGCTTCGCCGACCGCCTCGCCGAGCACCTCGCGCACCACAACCCCGGCCTCCGCTACGCCAACTTGGCCGTACGAGGCCGCATCGCGGAAGAGGTCCACGCCCAGCAGCTCGCCCCGGCCCTGGCCCTGCGCCCCGATCTGGCCACCGTGGTCGCCGGGTTCAACGACCTGCTCAGACCCCGGTTCGACGCCGACGAGCCGGCCGGCCACCTGGAGGCGATGTTCGCCGCACTCACCGCCCAGGGGGCGCGCGTCGCCACCCTCACCTTCCCCGACCCGGCACGCATCGTCCCGCTGGCCCGTCCCCTCGGCCCTCGCGTCACGGCCCTCAACCACCGCATCCGCGAGGCGGCGCGCCGCCACGGCGTCACCGTCGCGGAGGCCGCCCATCACCCCGTCGTCACCGACGCCCGCATGTGGAGCCCCGACCGGCTGCACGCCAGCCCGCTCGGCCACCAGCGGATCGCCGCCGCCCTCTCCCACGCCCTCGGGCTCCCCGGCACCGACGACTCGTGGACGCACCCGCTGCCCCCTCCGGTGCATCCCGGCCCCGCCGGGTGGCACGCCGCCACGGCCGAACTGCGCTGGGCCGCCTCGTTCCTCGCCCCCTGGCTCGTCCGCCGGCTCCGGGGCCACTCGTCGGGTGACGGCCGGATCGCCAAACGACCGCAACTGCTCCCGGTTCTTGACGCGACGTGACGGACCAGCGGAAGCTGGAAGAAGGGAGAAACCTGGACAAGTAATTCGCTTCGCCTCTATGGGACATGTGCACCAGGACACGCGCAGGACGGGGCTGCGCAGAATCTGCCCTCACACCGAGCGCTGGTACGCGCGGAAGGTCCGGGTGGACAGCCACACCGCGACCGTCGCGGCCAGCAGCAGCGCCCCGCCGCGGCCGAGCACCAGGCCCCAGTCCGGGGCGGCGGACATCGCCGAACGGCCCGCCACCAGAGCCCAGTCGAGCGGATTGACGTCCGCTATGTGCCGCATCCAGGACGGCATCAGCGCGGGCTTCATGAACGCCGAGGAGAGGAAGGTCATCGGGAGCAGCAGGAAGGTGTTGATCCCGATAATCGACTCCCGCTGGCGCACCAGCATGCCCAGGGCGTTGGAGGCCGCCCCCACACAGGTGCCCAGCAGCACCGAGGCCACCACCAGGACCGCGAGACCGCCCACGCCGCCGGGGTACGTCGCCCCGCCCGCCTTGCCGAGCAGCACGATGAGCACCGACTGGACGGTGGTGCTCACCCCCTGCTGGACCACATTGGCGTTCATCAGCGCACTGCGGCTGACCGGAGTGGTCAGGAAGCGGTTGAGCGTGCCGCGCTCGATCTCCTCCAGCGTGCCCATGCCCGCCCACATGGCGCCGGACAGGGCGCTCATCGCGACCACTCCGGGCACCAGGTAGTCGAGGTAGTTGCCGCCGCCGAAGCCGGGCAGCTCCACCACCTTGCGGAACAGCGCCCCGAAGAGGAACAGCCAGACCACCGGCTGGACGAGGGTGATGAGCAGGAAGGCGGGCTGCCGGAGCATCGGGGTCAGCCGGCGCCCGGTCATGTACCAGGTCTGGCGCAGGGTCTCGGTCACCGGGCACCTCCGGCGAGCGCCGGGGCGGCGTCCGCGTCGGCGAACCGGCGGCCCGCGTGACGCAGGTAGACGTCGTCCAGGGACGGGCGGGCCACGGTGACCGTGGCCACGCGGGCGCCCTCGCGCTGGAGCACGGCCAGCACGGCGGGCACCGCGGCACCCCCGTCGTCGGCCCGGGCGCTCAGCAGCCGGCCCTCCAGCGTCACCTCGCGCACGCCCGCGAACTCGCCGACGGCCGTGGCCAGCAGGCGCGCATCCACCTCGCCCAATGTTTCGCGCAGCTCCACCTGCACGGCGTCGCCGCGCAGTTCGGCCTTGAGCCGGTCCGGGTCGCCGGTGGCGACGACCCGGCCGCGGTCGACGATGGCGATGCGGTCGGCGAGGTGGTCGGCCTCCTCCAGATAGTGCGTGGTGAGCACGACCGTCAGGCCCTCGGCACCGGCCAGCCGGCCGATCTCCTGCCACATGGCGGTGCGGGCCTCGGGGTCGAGGCCGGTGGTCGGCTCGTCGAGGAACAGCACCTCGGGGCGGTGCACCAGGCCGAGCGCCACGTCCAGGCGGCGCTGCATGCCGCCCGAGTAGCTCTTCGCCGGGCGGCCGGCGGCGTCGGCCAGCGCGAAGCGGGCCAGCAAGTCGTCCACGCGGGAGGTCAGTCCGGCCCCGCGCAGACCGTAGAGCCGTCCCTGCAGCAGCAGGTTCTCCCGGCCGGTGGCCACCGGGTCGGCCCCGGAGCGCTGGGCCACCACCCCGATGGCGCGCCGCACCCGGTCCGGGTGGCGCAGCACGTCGTGACCGGCCACGGTGGCGGTGCCGGAGTCGGGCCGGGCCAGGGTGGTGAGGATCTTGACGGTGGTGGACTTGCCGGCGCCGTTGGGGCCCAGCAGCCCGAAGACGGTGCCGGGCCGCACCGTGAGGCTGAGCCCGGCGAGGGCGGTGACGTCGCCGGGGTAGGTCTTGGTCAGTTCGCGCGCCTCGACGGCGTGCGGGGATGTGCTCATGACTGAGCGTCCTCCGTGTGTCGGTGTTCGATGTGTACCGAACCGATCTACGGAAGGGGACCGGGCTATTCTGGGTGTGCCGCACCTTGGGCGCCCGGCCTGCCTCGCGCAGGTCCGTTCGGGGCTGAGGACCCCGGCGGGGCTGTTGGCGCAGCGCCGCCGGGGTTCGTTCGCCGGGTTTGTCAGGTCCGGTCCTGGTCCAGGTGCTCCTCCAGTCGCTGCAGCTCCTCGGGCACGCCGCCCGTCCTGCCCATCTCGCGCCACTGGGCGATGCCCTCGAACGAGCCCTGCTCCAGCTCCGCGTGGAACTCCCGCACCCAGGCCGCCTCGGCCCGGATCCTGTGGAGCTGGAACTCGGCCTCGATCAGCACCAGCCGGGGCAGCAGCCCCGACCACTTCTCCAACTCGCCCTGCATCCCGGCCGCCTGCTCCTCCAGTGCGGCCAGCCGCTGCCCGAGCAGTGCGATCGCCTCGTCGGCGGGAAGCGCGGGGAGCAGGGAGAGCGCGGACTCGAAGAGCGGGAACTCCTTGGCCGGGACCGCCACCAGCTCGGACAGCCAGTCGTGCAGCTCCGCCCGTCCGGCGGGGGTGAGCCGGTAGAGCGTGCGCTCGGGCCGGTTGCCCTGCCGCTCGACGTCCGAGGTCTCGACGAAGCCGTGCTTCTCCAGGTTCCGGACGACGGTGTACAGCGAGCCGTAGTTGATCTTGATGCTGTGGTGTTTGCCGCGGTGCCGGAGCACACGTCCGACGTCATACGGATGCCGGGGCCGCTCCTGCAGCGTGACCAGGACGGCCAGTGCCAGAGGATTGCTGAGCTTGCGCCGCTTCGGCATGGCCCCTCCCTGTCCTCGCTGTCCCCGCTTCCGTATATCCGTGGCCGACTATATCGCGACTGTCGCGACTGCACCAGACCGCGATGTATCGCGTTCTGTGGGCTGTCGTGTGCGGCCCCTGCCCTCGGGACCCGTGACGGTGGCCGGTCCACGCCCCCGCTCCAGTGCCGCGGCCGCGTGCGCGGCGTCGATCCTCTGCTCATCGCTGGCGGGGTCACGGCCACCTGGCGTGCGGGGGCGGTGCGGTAGGCCGTCGGTCAACAGGCTTCCCCGCTCATGCCGTTCACGGCATCGGATCCCGCACGACACCCGCGACGACCGTGGCCACGACCTTCCGGACGGCTTCGGTCTCCGGCGGGACGCCCCTGCGGTCCGCGAACAGCAGGTGCCCGGCGCCGATCAGGGTGGGGGAGAGGGCGTCCACGTCGGCATCGGCCGCGATACGGCCCAGCCGGCGCTCGGCGGTCAGGTACGCGGCGATCATGGCCGTGGCCTCGGTGAGGACCGGGACGCCCGCCGGTCTGCTCCGGCGCAGCCGGGCGCGCAGGTCGTCGCGGAAGGTGATCAGCGCGACGATCCCCACGGCGACCGACGAGCCGAACAGGTCCGTCAGCGCGCCGGTGAGGTTGCCGGTGACGGTGCCGGTCCCGGCGGATGCGCACAGGACGGTGGCCCGGTCCTCGATCCGGGCGATGCGGTCCAGGACGAGCTCGGCGAGAAAGGCGTCGAAGTCGGCGAAGTGCCGATGCAGGACGCCCTTGGCGCAACCCGCCTCCGTGGTGACCGCCCGGCTGGTCAGCGCGTTCGGGCCGTCCCGGAGCAGGATGCGCTCGGCAGCGGCGAACAACTGCTCCCGCGCGTCGCGCAGGGCCACTCCTGTCGGCATGTCGCCTGCTCCTCCCGCCTGTTGCTCCACCCGTTGACGAGTGGGCATGTGCCCACCATAGTGGGCGCATGCCCACTGTACGGCCTCCAGGGAACGAACCCCATCAACACCGGGAGATGGCCGAGTCGTTCGGCACGGACGCCGAACGCTACGACCGCGCCCGGCCCCGCTACCCCGAAGCCCTGATCGAGCGGATCGCCGCTGTCGCTGCCGCTGCCCCGGCCGGCCCCCGGCCCGACGTCCTCGACGTCGGCTGCGGTACGGGCATCGTCACGCGGCAGTTCCAGGCGGCCGGGTGCAGGGTGCTCGGCATCGACCCCGACGCACGCATGGCCGGCCTGGCGCGGCAGTTCGGCGGAGAGGTCGAGGTGGCGAGGTTCGAGGAGTGGGACCCGGCCGGCCGGGACTTCGACGCGGTCGTCGCCGGCCAGGCCTGGCACTGGGTCGACCCGGCCGCGGGAGCGGCCAAGGCCGCCCGGGTGCTGCGCCCCGGCGGTCTGCTGGCCCCCTTCTGGAACGTGTTCCGGTTCCCGCCCGACGTCGCGGAAGCCGTCGCCGTGGCCTGTCAACGGGCGCTCCCTGACACGCCGTTCGACTTCCGGGCGATGACGAACGGATCCCGGGACGTGTGCCGGACGCCCTTCGCCAAAGTGGCCGACGGGATGCGGGAGTCGGGAGAATTCAGCGAACCGGAACACTGGGAATTCGACTGGGAATTCTTCTACACCCGGGATGCATGGCTGGACCTGATGCCCACCACGGGCGCCTTCACCCGGCTCCCGCCGGACCGCATGGGGAAAGTGCTGGAGGGTGTCGGGACCGTCATCGACGCGATGGGCGGCGGCTTCACGATGCGCTATACGACGGTGGCGGTCACCGTGGTACGGGCGGGCGCTGCGTGATCCGGTCCAGCGCGCGGTGATAGCGGACTTCGGTTACGGACAGGCCGTCGTAGTCGTCGGATTGCACGGCACCGTCCGAGGTGTAACCGGCCCGCTCGTAGAAGCGGCGCGCGGTGACGTTGTCCCGGAGAACCCATAACAGCATGCTGTCCAGGCCCTGGTTGCCGGCGTGGGCGTGCACGGCGCCGAGCAGCGTACGGCCGATCCCGGATCCCGTGAGGGAGGGGTGGACGTACAGCGCGTAGAGCTCGCCCGTGGCCGGCTCCCGGCCCCCGGTGTCGCGGTCGGGACCGAGGCAGGCCCACCCCACGACCTCGTCACGGCTGTCGACCGCCACGAGGTCGGTCATCCGCCCCCGGGAACCGGGGAATTGCCGTCGGCGCAGTGCGGTGTCCGCCTCGACCGTCATACCGTCCAGATAGGACTGCGGAATCATGCCGGCGTAGGCGGCCTTCCAGCCGGATACGCGTACGGCCGAGACGGCTGGAATGTCGGTCTCCGTCATCGTGCGCACGGACCACACTGTGCCACCCCCAAGTGCGTGTCCGACGGGTCTTGCAGCGCCCCGTCAGGGGCGCGGGGCTGTTTCGATTTGCGGCTCCGCCGCGGGGGCGCGATCAGCCACCGACGGCCTGCAGCCGACGCACCACCCCAGGGGTCCGGGGTCGGCTGCGGGCGCGTTGTGGCCGATCGCGCAGTTCCCCGCGCTCCTTCGGGGCGACGATCCATCGGACGCACCCTAGCCTTCCGGGTAGAAGACGAACAGCGTGCAGCCCGTCGTCGTCTGTGGGACGTGCGAGGAACCCGCGGGGGCGTGGATGAAGGAGCCCGCGGGATAGTCCCGTATCCCGTCGTTGAAGACGCCCGAGACGACGAAGACCTCCTCGGGGCCCGGCTCGTGGACGTCGATTCCCTGCCAGCAGGCCTGCGGGTCCAGTTCCACCACCTGGGCCTTCGCGCCGTTGTCCCCGCTCCACAGCGGGCGCACGCGGATGCCCGGGAAGATCTCGCGCACCGGAGCGTCCTGCACGGTGTGCCACACGTATCCGGGCATGTTCTGTCCTGTCGTCATGTCTGCCGTCACGTCTGTCGTCATGTCTGTCGTCATGAGGCCAGCCTGGTGGGTGATCGCCGACCCGCCCAGTGTCAGGAATGACATCCTGCGGTACTTTCCCGCCATGCATCGTGTCGTGGCTCTCGTCCGTTCTCCGCAGTCAACCTTCGAGCTCGCCTGCGCGGCCCAGGTGTTCGGGATCGAACGGCGGGGACTGCCCGCGCGGTACACGTTCGGCGTGTGCACCGAGCACCCCGGCCCCGTCGCGACGCCCGCCGGGTACGACATGCTCGTGACCGACGGCCTGGACGCGCTCGGCCGGGCGGACACGGTGGTCGTCCCGGGCTGGATGCCCGTCCAGGAGCCGCCCTCGCCCGCGGTCGTCCGGGCCCTGCGCCGCGCGCACTCCCGTGGGGCGCGGGTGGTCAGCATCTGCGCCGGTGCCTTCGCACTGGCGCACGCCGGCCTGCTGGACGGACGGCGGGCGACCGCCCACTGGGCCCAAGTCGGCGAACTGGCCGAGCGGTTCCCCTCCGTCCTGGTCGACCCGGACGTGCTGTACGTGGACCACGGCGACGTGGCCACCAGCGCCGGCGGCGGCGCCGGCATCGACCTGTGCCTGCACCTGGTCCGCTCCGACCAGGGCGCCGGGTACGCCGCGCACGTCGCACGGACCATGGTCATGCCGCCCCACCGCGAAGGCGGGCAGCTGCAGTACGCGGCGCCGGCGCATCCCGTGCAGATCGACGGCTCGCTCGCTCCGCTGCTGCAATGGGTCACCGGCAGGCTCGGCGAGCCGGTGACCGTCGAGGACCTGGCCGCGCACGCGGGCGTCTCGGCACGGACGCTGACCCGGCGCTTCATCGACCAGCTCGGCGCCAGTCCCGGACAGTGGCTGCTCGCGCAACGGGTCGTGGCAGCGCGCGAGTTGCTGGAGTCGACCGACCTCCCCCTGGAGACCGTCGCCCGCCGCGTCGGCCTCTCCTCGGCCACCAACCTCCGCAGACGCTTCCAGGGCGCCCTGGGGACGACGCCGGGCGCGTACCGCCGGGCGTTCCGGGCCGGGCCGGGGCGGGCGCCCGTCAGGCCGGCACTGTCGCCGACGTCAGGAAGTACGTGACCGCATAGAGGAATCGGCCGCTCCGTACGGCGTCGTCGAGGAGGGCGTTGAAGCGGTCCGCCTCGGACCGGTCGAGGTAGCCGTGCTCGGCGAAGGTGTCGGCCCAGTCGCGGATGCCTATCGTGCCGTCCATGGTCCGCCGGTCCCGGACGAGGAGTGTCCGGGCCTCGATCTCGATCTCCCGGAGGCCGTGTCCGGCCAGGACGCCGGGCACCCTGCGGGCGACGGTGCCGTGCAGGACGTTCCTCGTCCGGCGCAGTCCGAGCACCTTGGCGGCCAGTTCGTGGTCCGCGATGTCGAGGGCCTGGGTGCCTGCGTCGGGGGTGCAGACGACGATGCGGCCTCCGGGCCGGACGACGCGCACCAGCTCGGACAGGGCCCGGTCGGGGTCGCCGACGTGCTGGAGGATGCGGTCCGCCCAGGCCCCGTCGAACGCCGCGTCACGGAAGGGAAGTTGCTGCACGTCGGCGACGGCGACGCGGGAAAGGCCGCTCCTGCTCATCTCGTTGCACATGACGGTGGACAGATCACATGCGGTCACCCGTGCACCGGTCTCGTCGGCGAGCCGGCATGCCGCCTGGCCCGTTCCCGCCCCCGCGTCGAGGAAGCTCTGGCCGGGCCGGGCCCGCAGGAGGTGGCGAAGGCGCTGTTTGTAGGACGCGAAGAACGGTTCGGCGTCGAGCCGGTACAACGTCCGGACCAGGCGGGCCGGGTCGGGGTGGGCATCGATGTGGGAGAAGGCATGCGGCACGTAAGAGTGGTCGGCAGCCATGAGAGGTCACTCTAGGGCGTGTCCGATGGGTCGGCACAGGCCCTGCGGCGCTCCCCCAGCTACCGCTGGGAGGTGCCCCCAGGTACGGCGCCTCGCCGCGTTGTCGCATCACCCGAGTACGCCCAGTACGCGGGAGATGCTCCGCCTTGCGATCCACCGCACCAGACACCGCAGGGCCTGCACCGACCCATCGGACACGCCCTAGGGCCCCGGGGGCCGTCACGGCCACGGTTCCGCAACGCTTCTCGTACTCTGTACGATTACGGCTCGTGCTTGGATGGAAGCAGAGGAAGGGAGGGGTCGTCGTGGCCCGTGCAGGCTCACCCGGGCGCAAGGCCGGAGTGGACCCGGAGCTGCTCTGGGCGCAGGCCGAACGGCCGCGCCGGGGAAGGCCGCCGGCCCACAGCCGCGCGACGATCACCGCCGAAGCGGTCGCCATCGCCGACGCGGAAGGGCTCGCCGCGGTCACCATGCGCGCGGTCGCGGCCCGGCTCGGGGCCGGGACGATGTCCCTCTACAGCTACGTCCCCAACAAGGAGACGCTGCTGGAGCTCATGATCGACCAGGTGAGCGGTGAGCACCGGCTGCCGGCCGAGCCCTCCGGGGACTGGCGTGCCGACCTGCGGCAGATCGCCCAGGAGCAGCGCGCCATGATGCGGCGCCACCCCTGGCTGCCCGCCGCGCTGACCGCTCGGCAGACCCTCGGCCCGAACACCCTCGCCGTCGTGGAGTACGCGCTCGCGGCGCTCGCTCCGACCGGTGCGGACGCCAGGGCCCGGCTGGAGACCTTCAGTCTGGTCACCGGATTCGTCGTCAGCTGCGTGTCGTACGAGCTCGGCCAGGAGCAGGCGAGCGAGACCGCGGGCCGTACGTCCGGCGAGCTGCGCGACGCGCAGGCCCGCTGGCTCCGGACCGTCACGGCCGACGGGAGCTATCCCCAGTTCGCCCAGGCGCTTGCCGCGCCCGGCGACCCGTCCCCGCAGGCGGTCTTCGACCGGCTCCTCGACAGGATGATCAACGGGCTCACGGCAGAAGGGTGACCGCCCGTCCCGCCGTCCCGGTCAGATCGAATCCGCAGGCGAGACGTTCGTGCCGGCGACGGCCGGGTGCAGGGATCCGGCCAGCCTGACCGCGTCACCGACTGCCCACACGTGGACGAAGAAGAGCCGCGGGCTGTCCGCGAGCATGTGGTTGTGGAGCGAGACGATGTCGATCCGCCCCTTGCGAAGTGCCCTGAGGGTGCCGGGGACTTCCCGGGCGGTCATGACCAGGTCGCCACTGAGCAGGGCCTTTTTGCTGCCGATGGGCTGGAAGACGAGGGCGGTGGTCGAGCCGGTCATCTTGGGCAGCGCGCGGTCGTGTTCGACGACGGTCTCGTTGCGGGCGAAGGTGACCTTGTAGACCCCGCCCTGCTTGCGGCCCTTGGCGCCGAGGGCGCGGTCGATGCCCGCGGTGTCCAGATCGACGGAGACATCGTCGGGGCCCGCGGAACTCCGGGAGATCCTGGTGACGTCCAGCACCGCCCGCAGGCCTCTTGCCAGTTCGGCGGGATCGGAGCCGATGGCGTGGATGTGGACCCACCAGATGGCGGGTTCCTGGGTGAACAGGTGCTTGTGGAGCGAGGTCAGCGTGATCCCGTGGGCGCTGACCACGTCGTTCACGTGCTGCAACTCGGTCTCCGTGACGGCCAGCTCGCCCATCATCAGGGTCCGCCCGTCCTCGTAGCGGACGAAGGAGACGAAGGAGCCGATGGCCTTGATGGCGTGGCCCTGGGAGACGACGTGCGCATCGTTGCGCGTGAACCCCACCCCGTACACGTCGCGGCCGATCATTCTGCCCGGGTGCCCCAGCGCACTGCCGACGCTCTTCCAGTCCGTGGTCGCGGTCGACACCGCCCGGAGCGGCCCCCTGGCTCTCGGCCGGTGGCGCACGCCGCGCAGAGCGGGGGACGGCGCATCCGCGTGAGCCGGCGTCGCTCCGGCGAGCAGGGAGGAAAAGGCCGTGGCCAGAACCAGGCGTCGCGGGGCTCTGGACGGCTCTTCCGTGGTGTGCGGTCTGCTGCTGGTCATCCGCCAGTCACCTCCGGCATGAATATAGGACCGAAGGTGGACATTTCCGCCGAGGCGGCGTAGCCCATCGGGGTACGGGTGCCGCGGCCCTGCCGCGGCACCCGTACCCGGGGATCAGGCCAGCGGGGCCGGGTAGGTCGGGTACTCCACCCCGGAGATGTGCTGGACGACGCGGACGACCTGGCAGGAGTAGCCGAACTCGTTGTCGTACCAGAGGTAGAGGATCGCGTTGTCGCCCTCGACCTTGGTGGCGCCGGCGTCGACGATCGAGGCGTGGCGCGAGCCGATGAAGTCGTTCGACACCGCGTCGGGGGCCGTGATGAAGTCGATCTGGCGCTTGAGCGGCGAGGTCAGCGACACGTTGCGGAGGTAGTCGAGGACCTCCTCGCGGGTGGTCTCGCGCGCCAGCTGCAGGTTGAGGATGGCGATCGAGACGTCCGGCACCGGGACGCGGATCGAGCTGCCGGTGATCTTCGCCTCGAGGTCGGGCAGCGCCTTGGCGACGGCGGAGGCGGCACCGGTCTCGGTGATGACCATGTTGAGCGGCGCCGAACGGCCGCGGCGGTCGGACTTGTGGTAGTTGTCCAGCAGGTTCTGGTCGTTGGTGAACGAGTGGACGGTCTCCACGTGACCGCGCAGCACACCGTACTCGTCGGCCATCGCCTTCAGCGGCGGGACGATCGCGTTGGTGGTGCAGGACGCGCAGGACAGGATCTGCTCGTCCGGCTTGATCATGTCGTGGTTGACGCCGTGGACGATGTTGGGGACGTCGCCCTTGCCCGGCGCGGTGAGGACCACCTTGTCGATGCCGGGGCGCAGGTGGTTCGACAGGCCCTCGCGGTCGCGCCACTTGCCGGTGTTGTCGATGAGGATGGCGTTCTTGATCCCGTACGCCGTGTAGTCGACCGACGACGGGTCGTCGGCGTAGATCACCTTGATCTCGTTGCCGTTGGCGACGATCGTGCTGTTCGCCTCGTCGACGGTGATCGTGCCCTGGAACTGGCCGTGGATGGAGTCGCGCCGCAGCAGCGAGGCGCGCTTGACCAGGTCCTCGGCGGCCCGGCCGCCGCCCCCGCGGACGACGATGGCACGCAGCCGCAGGCCGTTGCCGGAGCCGGACTTCTCGATGAGCAGGCGGGCGACGAGGCGGCCGATGCGGCCGAAGCCGTAGAGGACGACGTCGCGTCCCTCACGGCACTCGATCTTGTTGTCGCCCGTGGCGCCGGCGACGGCCCCTGCGGTGAACTCCTCCACCGACAGGCCGCGGTCGTCGGCCCGGTACGTCGCGGCGAGCATGCCGATGTCGATCTGCGAAGGACCGAGGTCGAGCGTGGTGAGAGCCTGCAGGAACGGCAGCGTCTCGGTGACCGAGAGTTCCTCGCCGGCGATCTGCCGGGCGAATCGGTGGGTCTTGAGGAGGCTGACCACCGACTTGTTCACCAGGGAGCGGCTGTGGAGGAGGACGGTGACGTCCCGCTCCCGGTGCAGCTTCCCGATGATCGGGATCATCGACTCCGCGATCTCCTCGCGGATCTTCCAGTTCGTGAACGAGTCGTCGTTGACAGTCACAGGCTTCTCTTTCGAGCTAGGTAGCGCTCACATGCTAACTCGCTCCTCTGTTCGTTCAAGGGGTGCACCCCCGGTCGGTGCTGATTGTAGGTGTTTGTCCGTAAATGACCGGTTAGTCGTTATGGGTCCCGGACGTGGTGAGGAAACGGCCCATCTCGCGTGCCACGGCCCCGGGCTCGTCCAGCATGGACAGCACGTAGGCACCCGGCACTTCGGCGTAGCGCCCGGCGGGCAGCAACTCGGCCAGGCGGCGGCCGTGTTCGGCCGGCATCACGCGATTGTCGGGCGACCACAGCACGAGCGCCTCTCCGGTGAACCGGCGCAGCGCTTCGGTGTTGCGGACGAGCTCCGGCTTGTCGAACGGATCGCGGCAGTAGGCGATCAGGTCGCGCTGGATGCGGGGGTCGGTGATGAGCGGCTGGGTCCAGCGGCGGACGAGATCGTCGGGCAGCGGGCGCCGTGCCATCAGGCCCAGCATGACCGGCAGCCGGCGCAGCCGGGCGATGCGCAATTGCCGGGCGGCGATCCGGAAGCCGCCCGGTATGCGCATGGCCACTCCCAGGGTCTTGCCGGGCAGGCCGGGCGGGAAGTTGTCGAACGCCTCGCACGGCAGGATGATCGTGCGGGCGACGCGCCGGTCCAGTCCGTGCGCGGTGAGGAACAGCGATCCGCCCCAGTCCGCGTGGACCAGGGTGACGTCCTCCAGGTCGAGGGCGTCGAGGAAGTCGGCGACGAGGCGGACCTGCCCGGGCAGGGTCAGGTCGGCGCCGTCCTTCATCGGCCGGCGATGGGACCCCAGCGGCAGAACGGGACGCACATAGGTGAACTCCTTCGGCAGGAGCGGCAGTACGCGGTCCCACACCGTGTGGTCCATCAGCAGCCCGTGCAGCAGTACGACCGCGGGTCCCGATCCGGTCACGTCGTACTCGATGACTCCGGCGGGCAGTTCGACGTTCCGCACGACAGCCTCCCCCGGGAAAAGCCCTGGGGAAGGATTCTAGGGCCGAACATGCCGGGTGCGACTGTCCGTCAAGTCTCTTCCGACGCGGAGTTGCTTCGTCCGATTGGTGTACGGAGCTGTTGACGGGACCCCGTCCGTGCTCGGAGGCTGTCCGCCGTCCCAGCACAGGACTCGGAGAACTCCGAACTCGGGAGGACGCAATGCGAGCACGCATCACAGCAACAGTCATGACCCTTGCGACCGGCGCCGCGCTCCTGGTCACGACGCAGGCCAGTGCCCAGCCCGACAAGCCGGACACGCCTGCGGGCTGGTGCCAGCGGCAGGGCGGCACGCCCGGCGACTACCGCGCGTACTACGACAACCAGGCCCGGCTCACGGCACTGGGCACCGTCCGCGGGCTGTGTCACTTCCGGGCGGAGGACGGCAGCCAGATCGTCATCCCGGCCGACACCCTGGACGCCGACAAACCGACGCTCGCCGGCCTGGCCTACATCCGCAAGCCCGCACTGCCCCACGTCACCGGAGGCGCCAACCCGGCCGCCGTGTACTGCGCCCACCTGGGCGGCACCTCGCAGTTCGGCATCAACAAGCTCGAAGTGGGCGGCTGGATCAGGGAGGGCGACGCCGTCAGCCGCGACAACCTGCACAACATGTGCATGTTCGCGGACGGTTCGGCCATCGACGAGTGGGGGCTTGCGTACCACACGATGGGGGTGGTCCGGGGCGCGGACCTGGAGCACAAGTTCCGGGCACACATCCCGTCGGCGGAGGCCCAGGGAGCGTACAACCGGCTTTAGGAACAAGGCGGTCACCCACACCGGCGACATTCGCATTGGCCCGCCCGCGCGCAGGGCAGGGAGAGAGGACGGTGACATCCGAACCGATCCGACACGACAGGCTTGCTGAGGTGGAGCAATGAAGACTGCCCGGTTGACGGTGGCGGCCCTGGTCGCGGTGCTGGCCCTGACCGCGACGCCCCTGGCGTCCGCGATGCCCGGGGGTGGGCATGCGAAGCCGAAGCACCTGGACCTCGGGAACAAGGACAACAGACAGTCCTTCACCGTGCACAAGGGCGAGGAGATCGACGTCCACCTCTCGGGGGAGCAGAACGAGAGCTCGACGTGGGCATGGAGCGAACCCACCGCCGCCGACGGCACGCTGCTCCACCGGGACAAGGCCAAGATGCTGCCGAACGGCGATGCCACCGCGGTCTTCCATGCCCGCGCCGACGGGACGACCACGCTCGACTCCCGTTTCCGCTGCAGGTCCCGCAGTTCTGGTGAGATCTGTTCCCACGCGGTCGTCCAGTGGCAGGTCACGGTGAAGGTGCGGAAGTAGCCGAAGGAGGGGCGAGTGTGCTCGCCGGCCGAACGGGGGGAAACCGGAAGCCGGGGCCGGGGGGCGGCCGGATGGCCGCCCCGGCCCGTGTCTTCGTACGGTCGACTCATGCCGATCACGCACCGCCGAGCCGTCCGCCGGGCCGCAACCGCCTGCGCTGCCGCAGTCCTTGCCGTACTCGTCTCCGTTCCCGCAGAAGTCGGAGCGGCTGCCGGCGGACGGCCGGACGTACTGCAGCGGGACGCCGACGCGTTGCGTGCCACCGGCGTCACGGGAGTGTCCGCCAGACTCGCCACACCTCGCGGAGTCCGCACCGCCCGCAGCGGGGTCGCCGACCTCCGCACACGGCAGCCCGTACCGCAGGACGAGTACCTGAGGATCGGCAGCACCACCAAGACCTTCGTCGCGACCGTGATGCTCCAACTCGCCGGTGAGGGACGGCTGTCCCTCGACGACTCCGTGGAGCGGTGGCTGCCGGGAGCGGTCCGCGGGCAGGGCAACGACGGCCGCCGCATCACCCTGCGCCAGCTTCTCCAGCACACCAGCGGGCTGCCCGACTACACCGGTGACGTCGTTCCCGACCTCAGCCCCGACGGCTACCGCAGGAACCGCGCGGCCACCTACACCCCCGAGCAGCGCGTCGCCTTCGCCATGAGGCACCGGCCCCTCTTCGCACCCGGGACGGAGTGGAAGTACTCCAACACCAACTACATCCTCGCGAGCATGGTCATCAAGGCCGTCACCGGCCGCTCCTGGGAGAAGGAGGTGCGGAGCCGGATCCTGCAGCCGCTGCGCCTCGACCGCACCGTCCTCCCGGGCAACGACCCGCTGCTGCGGGGCCCTCACGCCCGCAACTACCAGCAGTTCGCGCCGGCCGGGCCGATGACCGACACCACGATCGCGTACCTGCCCTTCGACGGGGACGCCGACGGCGCCGTGATCAGCACGGCGGCGGACGTCAACACCTTCTTCACCGCGCTCCTGCGCGGCAGGCTGCTCGCCCCCGCACAACTCGCCGACATGCAACGGACCGTCGCCGTGCCCGACGGCCGCGACAACCCCCCGGGCAGCCGCTACGGCCTCGGACTCGAATGGACGCCCCTGTCCTGCGGCGGAGGCTACTGGGGACACAGCGGCAGCGGTTTCGGCTACCTCGTGTGGCCCGCCGCCACCGCCGACGGACGGGCCGCGGTCACCGTCGCCGCGCACAGCCGCCCCGCTGACCAGGGAGCTGCCGCACGCCAACTCCGGGCCATGACCGGCATGGTCGACCATGCCCTGTGCGCCGGCCGGTCGTGACAGGTGCGTGTGCGGCTCTGCTCAGGATTGCCGAGCAGGGCCGCACACGCGTAGCCGTCGATCACGGCTTCCTACGGCATCACCAGGTGTCGATGCCCATAGTCTTGGCCGCGCTGTGGATCGCGTTGTAGTGCGCGATCGACATGTCGGCCTTCTTGTCCTTCGCCGGGAGGTTCTTGTCGGCCGCGCGGAACTCGTCGCGCGCGGCGGCCAGCAGGCTTGTGCCGTAGCCGACCGGAACGTCGTCCTTGCCGTGGATGACGTGCGACTTGGCCGCCGTCTGGCTGCCGGCATTGGCCAGGATGCTCCGGGCCTGGTTGTACGCGGCCGGCTTGATCGTCTTCGGATTGGCCGCCACCGCATGCGCACCCGCCACCGCGTGGGAGGCGCCGGCCGTGACCGCGGCGGAGGCGGGGGCGACGGCCGTGGCGACCGCTCCGGCAGCCAGCACTGCGACGAGCCCGGTCCGGATGCTGGAATTCATGTGGTGCCCCCTCATGTTCGACTGCATTCCCTTACCGCGAACGGGAGTGGAGCGTGCCCGTTCGCGATCACCACCATGATGGGCGAGGAGTAACTGCATTGGCCATAAGGTCCGTTGAATGCCAGTTGTTCCCCTAGACCTGGAACAGCCGGTCCAGGTGGTGATCGACGGCGGCGAGTGCCTCCCGGGGCTCGATCACGCCCAGTTCGAGCAGGGTGGTGAATCCCGTGAGGGCGAGGAGGAGGTGGGCCTCGGTCACCGGGTCGCGGTCGGAGCCGATGTGCCCGTCGGCGATCGCCTGCCGGATCAACTGCTCGACGAGAAGCTTCCCTTGGGTCATCCCGTCGCGCGCCCGTGCGTGGAAGTTCTCGTTGTGCAGCGCCTCCAGCACGAACGCGGCGCTCATCCGGCTGGTCGCGCGGGCGTCGGCATGCAGGGGGAGCATCTCCGTGAGCATCAGCCGGAGCACGTCGCGGGGGTGCGGCTCGTCGCCGAGCTCCTGGAGGCCCCGGCCGACGCGCAGCGAGGTCTGTTCGGACGCGAAGTCCATGGCGAACGAAAGCATCGCCTCCCGCGTGGCGAAGTAGTGCTGCAACTGGCCGTGGGACATGCCCGCTTCCCGTGCGACCTCACGCACCGTCAGATGTGTGACGCCGCGCTGCTCCACGACCCGCCACAGCGCTCGGGCGATCGCCTGGCGGCGTTCGTGGTGGTCCACCTGTTTCGGCATCGTCGTCTCTCCGCCGTTCTCCGTGTCTCACGTTTTCATACGGTTGACATAATACAACTGGCCGATAACTCTGGAGGTCCGGTCCCTGTGGAGGAAGGAAGCCGACATGCCCGAACAGCCGACGGTGCGTACTGCCGAGGGAGTGGTCGAAGGCCGATGGCGGCAGGGTCACGCCGCGTTCCGCGGCATTCCGTACGCCCAACCGCCGGTGGGAACGCTCCGGTTCGCCGCCCCCGCCCCGCCCCGGCCCTGGGAAGGGACGCGGCAGGCGGTGGAGTCCGGACCCGCGGTCCCGCAGTCCGTGCCGCACTCCGGGCCGGCTCCCGCGACGTCGCCGTCCGGAACGGACTGGCTGACGCTCGACGTCTGCACCCCGGATCCGGGCGCGGCGGGGCTGCCGGTGCTGGTGTGGATCCACGGCGGCGCCTACGTCGCGGGCGGCTCCGCCGACCCGATGTACGATCCGGCCGCGCTCGCCGCGGCGGGGCTCGTCGTGGTGAGCATCAACTACCGCGTGGGCGCCGAGGGTTTCGCCCTCCTCGAAGGCGCCCCGGCCAACCGCGGATTCCTCGACCAGATCGCGGCGCTGCAGTGGGTACAGCAGAACGTAGCGGCTTTCGGGGGAGACCCCGGCCGGGTCACCGTGGCCGGACAGTCCGCCGGGGCG
This sequence comes from Streptoverticillium reticulum, assembly GCF_047456005.1. NCBI lineage: Bacteria > Bacillati > Actinomycetota > Actinomycetes > Kitasatosporales > Streptomycetaceae > Streptomyces > Streptoverticillium reticulum. Next base: position 7,894,075 of record NZ_CP179755.1, read on the forward strand.
GGATCGATCGCCGCACTGCTGACGATGAAGGAGCAGCGCGGGCTGTTCCGACGGGCCATCACCCACTCGGTACCGGGCTGGCACTGCTCCCGCGCCCTGGCCGGACAGGCCGCCGCCGCGCTGGCGGACCGGCTCGGCACCGTGCCCACCGCCGCGGCCCTCTCCGACGTCGACCCCTGGCGCCTGGCCGAAGCGCTCACCTCGCTCAGCGCCGAGCTCCCCGCCCACCGCGAGCGCTGGGGACGGTTCTCCCAGGCCGGTATCGCCGTGTGCCCCGTCGTCGACGGCGACGTGCTCTCCGAGACACCGTGGTCCGCGCTGGACGGCGGCCGGGCGAGCGGGACCGAACTCCTCGTCGGTCACACCCGCGACGAGTTCCGGCTGTTCACCGTCATGACCGGGCGACTGGGCCGGATCACCGACGAGGACGCCCGTACCGCCTTGGATTTGTTCGCCCCGTTCCCGCACGGCGCGCAGGCCTACCGGGCCGCCCTCCCGCAGGCCGGCCCGGAGGAACTGTTCGAGTCGGTGTACGCCGATGCGTGCTTCCGGATGCCGTCACTGCTGCTGGCCGAGGCGAACGCCGCAGCCGGCGGTTCCTCGTTCCTGTTCGAGCTGCGGCTGGCCTCCCCGGCCCTGGGGGGCGTCCTGGGTGCCTGCCACAGCCTCGACGTTCCCCTGGCGTTCGGCACGCTGGACAGCCCCACCGGCAGACAGCTGTGGGGTGACCGCCCCGCCCCCGAGGCGGTCGCGGTGTCGGACGAACTCCGGCAGGCGTGGGTGCGGTTCGCCACCACGGGCGACCCGGGCTGGGCGGCCTACGAGCCCGACGGGCAGCTCACGCGCGTCCTGGACACCGAGTCGAGGACCGTGCCCTACCCCGAACAGGCCTCCCGCCACATCTGGGAGGGGCGCGCACCGGCGCCTTTCGATCTTGCCTAGCGCCCCGTAAGGGGCGCGGGGAACTGCGCGATCAGCCACTACGCGCCCGCAGATGGCGTGCTGTGCTCCGGGCGGCGCGTCGGCTGCAGGCCGGTGGGGGCTGGTCGCGCAGTTCCCCGCGCCCCTTACGGGGCGCCCCGCCGCGCGGTGTCCAGCACATGCGGCAGGCCGCGCCGCCACCGCTCGCGGTCCTCCGCCTTGGCCGCGGCGAACTCCGGGGCCTCGTACCCCTTGAACGTCCGAACCGCGGGCGCCTCCGAGGCTCCCGCCGCCACCAGCACCGCCGCGGCAGCCCGGCGCCCGGCCTCGTTCGCCGTCTCCATCGACGCGAAGTCGACGTTGCTGTACGTGCGGACGTAGTCCGCGGCGAGGAAGAGGTTCGGGACGGCCGTCGACGCGTCGGGGCGCAGCTCCCAGGAACCGGTGGTGTTGGTCAGGTAGAGGTCGTCGTTGCGGGTCCCGCCCCCGGGGGCGTCGGTGATCGCCTCGTCCACGTACCAGGAGTGCAGCAGCGCGTCGTCCAGGCCGTGTTGGCTCGTACGCCCCAGGTGCTCCTGCATCTGCGCCCACACCTCGCGGGCGATCTCGGCCCGGGTGCACTGCCGGGCGGGTCTGCCGTAGAGGATGCCCGGCGTCTCCCAGTCGGAGACGTCCACGGACAGCGACTCCCGCACCCGGCCGTCGCCCCAGGTGTGGGCGAACGGTGCGCGCCAGAGCTTGGACTGGCTGATCGACACCAGTTTCCACGGCGAGTCGACGTGGACGATGTGGCCCGCGATGACCGGTGCCGGGCGGCGGAGGAAGAACTGGACGCCGTTGCACCAGATCTGCTGGAGCCCGTCCATGGCCGCGAGCCGCGGATCCGCTGCGCGGAGCGCGCCGTTCCAGAGCCTGGTCGCGCGTTCGGAGGGGACCGCGGCGACGAACCAGTTCGCGTCGATGCGGTCCAAGCCGCCCTGTGCGGTGCGGACATGGGCCGCGGCGATGCGGCCGCCGTGCAGTTCGAGGTGCTCGACGTGCTGCTCGAAGGCGAAGCGGACGCCGAGGCCGCGCAGGTGGGCGACCCAGGGGTCGATCCAGGCCTCGCTGGTGGGGCCGTTGAAGATGCGGTCGGCCGGGCCGTCGCTGCCGCGTCCGGCGAGGTCGTTGACGATGGCCTCCAGGCCCTGGCCGGAGGTGCGGGCGCTGGCGGTCGGGGGTCTGAGGGCCTGCAGGAGCTGGACGCCGCCGCCGAACAGGCGCTGGTAGTCCTGCGACATGCGGGCGGCCTCGATGTAGTCCCACCAGCCCACGTGTTCCCACTGGCCGAACCGGCGCTCGGTGCAGCTGGTGAACAGCATGACCGCCTGCTTGGCGAAGAAGGCCGCTTCCCACGGCGGCAGCCGCAGGCTCTCCGACAGGAGACCGGCGACCGAGGCGACGAGCAGGCCGGCGTCGGCGAGGGGGAGCCGGCCCGATCGGACGGGGACGGGGACGGCCGGGCGGTTTCCGCTGCGGGCGAGCTCGATCCAGGACACGGGTGTGAGGTTGTCGAAGACGCTGCCGCCGCCGGGCAGCGGGATGCGCCGCAGGGTGTCCGGAAGATTGTGGTAGAAGCCGAAAACGCCCCGATGGCCGTGCTCGCCGGGCAGGTCGCGCCGGCCGTCGGTGCCGCTGTGCGGGACGTACAGCGAACGCGCCTTGCCGCCGGCGACGGAGCGGCGCTCGTGGACCGTCACCTCGAAGCCGCGCTCGGCGAGTTCGTGCGCGGCGGTCAGCCCGCCGACGCCGGCACCGAGCACGGCGACCCGGCGGCGGGACCGGCCCCCGCCGAAGGCCCGTGCGGGCCCGGCGAGCCCCGTTGCGCCTGCTGCTGCCGCTCCGTACCGCAACACCGCGCGGCGCGGAAGCCCCTCCGGATTCCTGCTCTCGCTCATCTCCCCGCCTACCTCACCCTTCGCCTTGCGGCGGTCCGCGCAAAGCAGTCATGCAGCATGCATGCGCTCGCGCGGGGGCTCCGATGCGGGACGGCTGCCGAACTCCGTCGATCGGGTCGAGTGGACCGGAGGAGGGTTTGGAACCGGCGCCGTCGGCAGGCCGGGGCGACCGGCCTGCCGACGGCCTGGATCAGTGGTTCGTGCCGGAGGCCCAGACGGCCTGACTGCCGTCATAGATCACGACGTTGCCGTCGTCCTGGACGGCGAGCCGGGAGCCGGGGTGCCCGGCGGTGCCGGAGGCCCAGACCGCGTGGCCGGAGCGGGTGTAGACGACGAAGTTGCCGTCCGTCTGGAAGGCGGCGCGCCAGCCGCTGCCGACCGTGTTGGACGCCCAGCGGGCGTGGCCGAACTCGTCGTAGATGACCAGGTTTCCATCGGTCTGCATGACCAGCTGGGCGGTGTCGGACGTCCAGGACTGCCCCCGCTCCAGCGTGGCGGGCGCGTACAGCACCTGGGAGGCCTGGGTTCTTGCCGCGCTCGCCGTGCCTCTTGCTGCGGCTGGGGCGTGCGCGGGCGAGGCGGCGCCGGCCTGGCCGGCGAGTGCCAGAGTGGCGAGCGCGGCGGTGGCAACAAGCGTGCTGACCTTGCTGATCCTCTTCCTCACGGAAGGGTCTCCTTTCGCCGGGACGATCGTCCACCGGTCCCCGGAGGGGACGGCGATCAGAGTCTGGCATCGCACACCTGAACGGATCCTCGGAATCCGCCGCTTTGACGCGTTTCCACCACCCCTATGGCCAAGACCCCATTGGTGCCTCATGCGTTGCGTGCGGCGGCAAGTCCCCCGGGCATCACAAGAGACTTGAGACATACCCCTGCCGTCAGCACGAGACCGGCGCACTCGCCGTCGCCCGCACCCCCCCCGGTGGGCGCCGCCGGCAGGTCTTGAGTAAGGTCCCTGGGCACGCACAACAGAACGGGGGTTTTCGGCCATGCGCGTCGCCACCGAGTGGCCGCATCACCGAAGGCGGCGCACCGTCGTGCGCCTCTGGACGGCGCTGCTCTGCACGCTGTTCACGGTGCTCGCCGCCCATCCCGCCGTCGCCGCGGACGGGGCGGCTGCGCCGGCCCCTGCCTCGCAGGCCGCCCTGCTCGCCGACCGGTTGCGGGCCGATCCCGTGTACGTGACGGACCAGATGCCGCGCACGGTCCCGCGCTCCACGGCACCGGACTTCGCGGCGCTCGCCGCACGCACCGGAGTCCCGACGTACGTCCTCGTCCTGCCCGGAAACGGTGCCAGGACGCTGCTCGGCGCCGTGCACGACCGGCTCGGGAGGGACGGGCTGTACGTCCTGGTCGACGCGATGGGGGTCGCCGACGCGCGGGCCTTCGGGGTACGCGCCCCGGCCGCGGACGCCCAGACCGTCGCGCTCTACTCCCTTCCTTACGACGCGGGCCCGTTGCGCTCCTTCCGGACGTTCGTCGACGTCGTCGGCCAGGGCAGCGACCGGGCCGCCCGGCTCGCCGACGACATGCGCCGGCGTCACGGCGGGGGAGGCAAGGACGTCAAGGCGCTCTACCTCTCCAAGGAGGACCGGGCGGGGCAGTCGTTCCTCACGGGCGTCGTACTGCTCGGGGCGCCGTTGTCGGTGCTGTTGACCGGTGCGTACGTGCGGCGCCGACGACGTGGACAACGGTCGGACGGCCGCAGGGTGCGGCTGGTCGAACCGGCCGTCGCGGCCGCCCTCGCCGCGGTCGTCGCCGTCGGCGCCCCGCAACTGTTCCACCAGACCACCGACAGCGCGGCACTTGCCCCCACGCACGCCGACCTGACCGCCCGCCTGGACCGGGTCGTCACCGGCCTGCAGCACGACCCGCTCTACACGGACCCGGAGAGCCCCCAGCTGCTGGACGGCCCGCGCCGGCAGGAACTCCACCGGCGTATCGGGGACTTCACCCCCGGACCCGTCTACATGGCCGTCGTGCCGCTCCGCTCCGAGGACGAATCGGCAGGCGACGTCACCGCCTTCACCACCGCACTGCACCAGCGCCTCCGCAAGGACGGCGTCTACGTCGTCGCCGATCCGCTGTCGGGCCGCATCGACCTCGTCAACTACGGCCTGCCGCTGGACGACCGCCGGCTCGCCTTCGAACTCCCCGGAACCCTGAGCCACGAGGACTACGACCACGCCTCCGAGGACCACGGGCTCGGGCAGCGGCTCGACGGGCTGATGACCTTCCTCGACGGCACCCCGCGCGCGGCCGCACAGCACAGCAGCCGGCCCGACGCCGCCCCGGCACCGCTGGAGGACCACGCGCTGCCGCCCCTGTACTCCGGCGACTTCTGGCCGGGGCTGCTGGTGGGCGCGCTCACGGCCGGACTGCTCCTCGGGCTGACGGCCGGCGGCCTGCGCGTCGCACGCTTCGTCCTGCGCATCCGCCGCACCGCCGCTGCGCAGAGCCCCGCAGCACCGTCCGCCACCTGGCTCCGGCGCACGGCGGCAGCAGAACTGAAAGCGCTCGCTACCGAGTTCGGCGCCGGAGAGCCGGACGACGGGGTGCGGAAGCAGGTCTGGGACTGCCTGGACGCCGCCATGCTGCTGACCGACCGCGCCCCGGACGGCCGGATCGGCGCCGCGGTCACCCCCGCCGACCTGGCCGCCGCCGTCGTGCTCGCACGAGCGGGCCGCGCGGCCCTCCGCGGAGAGCGCATCGGCCACTGCTGCACCGTGAACCCGCTGCACGGACCCGGCGTCACCGAAGAGAAGGACGGCACGCGCCGCGCATGGGTGTGCGGAAGCTGCCGCACGCTCCTCCGGAGCGCACCGCACCGCATCGGCCCCCTGCGCCTGCGCCTGCCGGGCAAGGGCGGCGGCGTGCCGTACGAAAAGGCTCCCGGACCGCTTCCGGCCGTACGCCGGGGCCTGCCTCAACTCATCGGCAAGACAAGGGAATACGTCAGTGTCCAGTCGTCGTAGGCGCCCGCTCGCCGCGCTCGTGGCCGCCCTCGCGTCGGTCCTCCTCATGGTGCCGCCCGCAGTCGCGGCCCCGGCCGGCCCCGGAACCGGCCCGGGTCCCGGTCCCGGGGAGAAGATCGCGGACGCGCTGCGCGACTCACCCGTGTATGTGGACGCCGCGTACACCGGTGCCGTCCCGGCCGCACGGCAGAAGGACCTCGTCGAGCACATCCGCCGGACCCGACTGCCCATCGAGGTGGCCCTGGTGCCCCTGGCCAAGGGTGACGCCTTCGACGGCGACCCCCAGGTGCTCGCCGACGTCCTCCACGACCGGCTCGGTTCGCAGGAGATCGTCCTCATCACGCTGGACCGCTGGGCCGATGCGCTCTCCGGCCACGAGTGGCCGGACGACCGGCACCAGGCGCGGGACGCAGTGGCGGCAGTGGGCTTCCTGGCCCCGATGAAGGACGCAGGCCTCGCCGACCGCCTCGACAAGGCCGTCGACCTCATCGCCCAGGGCGACGGCACGAAGGTCTACCACGATGCGACGGCCGGCCTGGACAAGGGCACGGGCGGCTCGACGGGTGCATCGGGGAAGCCGGCCGCCAAGGACAAGGCCGCATCCGGCGGCGGAGCATGGCTGCCGATCACCGCGGCGATCGCCGTCCCGGCGCTCTGCGCCCTGTGGCTGGTACGCCGCCGGGCGCGCCGCCGCCAGGCCTCGCCGTTCACCTTCCCGCAGGCGGTCTTCGCCGCCCATCGGGCGGCGGACGAGGACGCGCTGCGTCACCGCGCGGAGCAGGAAGTCCTTGCACTGGGCGAGGCCGTCCAGGCACGGGACGCCGACACGGCCCCGGGGCTCCCGCAGGCACTGGACGCCTACGCGGCAGCAGGCACCGTGCTCGACGGCGCCCGCGGACTGCCGGACCTGGCAGGCGTGCTCGCACTGACCGCCCTGGGCCGCGACGCACTGCGGGGCAACCCGATTGCCCTGCCCCTGTGCTTCTTCCACCCCGTGCACGGACGCGCCGAACGCCGCATCACCTGGCGGCCGTTGGGACGGCGTGACCAGCTGGACGTGGCCGCCTGCCGGAACTGCGCCCAGGCGGTACGCGCCCGCCGCGCCCCGGAAGTCCTCACCGACTGCACACCCGACGGCCGCCGGGTCCCGTACTTCGAGCTCCCCGCGGACGCGAGCGTGTGGGCCGCGACCGGGTACGGCTCACTCGTCGCACCGGGCGGCGCGCTCGGCATGACGGAGCGGATCCTGAACGGCGACTTCACCCGCAGCCGGAACCGCCGTCACTGAGGCGCGCCTCGGACGGGGACCGTGACCACACGTAGGCCTCGGGCATGAAGGCGCGCAGGCGCCGGAGGAGCCGGCGGGTGGACCAGGGCCAGCAGAAGGTGTTCACGCCCGGGAGCCCGAAGTAGTAACTGGAGCCACCGGTGGTGTTGTAGACGGTGGTGCGCAGCGCCCGGTGCAGGGCCTGGTGGTGCGCTGCCTCGACCTCCGGCTTGACGTCCAGCGCTGTGTATCCGCTCGCGCGCAGGTGGGTGAGCGCGGCGGTGACGTAGCGGAGTTGGGCCTCGAGGACGGTGGGGACGGCGGTGGTGCCGGTGAGCAGGTTCGGGCCGACGAGGAGGAAGAGGTTGGGATATCCGCTGACGCTGGTGCCCAGGTAGGCGCGGCGGCTGCCGGCCCAGGCGTCGGCCAGGGGAGTGCCGTGCGTGCCGTACAGGCCGTGGGCGAGGGCGAGTTCGCCGATGTGGTAGCCGGTGGCGAGGACGATGACGTCGGCGGGGGTGCGGCTGCCGTCGGCGCCGATGACGTGGGAGCCCTCCACCGCGGTCACCCGGGTGGGGTGGAGGCGGACGTTGGGCCGGGTGAGGGCGGGGTAGTAGGCGTCGGAGGCGATCAGGCGGCGCCCGCCGAGCCGGTAGCGGGGGGTGAGGGCCCGGCGCAGGGCGCGGTCCCGTACCGAGGTGCGCAGGTGCAGACGGGCCGCGGTCTCCAGCGGACGGAGGAGGCGGGGGTGGCGCAGGGGGACGCCGATGGCCTCCTGGGTCCAGTGGTGGAGTCCGCGGAGCGCGCGCCGGGCCGCCGGGTGCCGCCCGAGGAAGCGGTGCAGGCCCTGGGGGAGCGGGTAGTCCGGTCGCGGGAGCACCCACTGCGGTGTGCTCTGGAAGACGTCGATGCGGGAGGCCAGGGGCTGGATCTCGGGCAGGAACTGGACGGTGGAGGCCCCGGTGCCCACCACGGCGATGCGGCGGCCGGTCAGGTCCGCGTCGTGGTCCCAGCGGGCGGAGTGGAAGACGGCGCCGGGGAAGCCGTCGAGGCCGGGGATGTCGGGGTAACGGGGCCGGTGCCAGGGGCCGGTGGCGACGACGACCACGCGGGCGGTGCAGGTGCCCGTGGTGGTCCGCAGGCTCCAGCGGTGGGTGCCCGGCTCCCAGCGGGCGGCCAGGACCTCGGTGTCGTAGCGGATCGCCTTGTCCACGCTGTGCGTTGCCGCGGTGGTCTCCAGGTACCGGAGGATCTCCGGCCGGCCGGCGTAGCACCGGGTCCAGGGGTGGGGTGCGAAGGAGTACTCGTACAGCACGGACGGCACGTCGCAGCCGCACCCGGGGTAGGTGTTGTCGCGCCATGTCCCGCCGAGGCGGCCGGACTTCTCCAGCACCACGACGTCGTCGAACCCGGCCCGGCGCAGCGCGATCACGGCGGCCACGCCGGACAGGCCGGCCCCGATGACGACGACGCCCACCTCGTGGTGACTGCTGTCGGTGCGCTCCCCGTCCACCGGCGCCCCCATCCCTCAGGACGCTGGAGTCTAGCGTCAGGGATGTGTGCAGTGAGGGGATACGACCAGAACATGCCTCATACGAGTGACTTTTCCGGATAAGCGATAGTCGAGGCTCTTTCGTGTGGTTGGCTCCTCGTCATGACGAACCGGGCCTCCGGTGAACGCGGGCCGGAACTCCCCTACCCGAGCGGCTGGTTCGGTCTGGCGCTCTCCCACGAGCTCGCCCCCGGCGCCGTCCTGACCAGGCGGTTCGCCGGCGAGGACGTCGTGCTCTACCGCACCCGCGACGGGCAGCCGCACGCGGTGCGGCCCTACTGCCCGCACCTCGGCGCCCACTTCGGCGCCGGCGGCACCGTCGAGGGCCGGAACCTGGTGTGCCCCTTCCACCGCTTCGCCTTCGCGCCCGACGGCGCCTGCGTCGCCACTCCGGACGGCCCGCCGCCGCGCGCCCGGCTGGAGCACCACACCGTCCGCGAGCAGAACGGCTTCCTCTTCGTCTGGCGCGGGCACGACGGATCACTGCCCGACTGGGACGTGCCCGACACCTCGCCGCCCGGCGCCGTCCCCACGGCGAGCTGGGCCACCGACGTCCACGCCCATGTGCAGGAGCTCACCGAGAACACGACCGACCTCCGGCACGTGCCGGTCGTGCACCACGTGACCGTGTGGAAGGCCGACCCGCCGAAGGCCGAAGGCCCCTACCTGCGCACGCACTTGCGCCTGGGGCCTAATGGTCCTGCCCTGCTGAGAAAGATCCAGTGGGACCACACGTTCCTGCTGGCGGGGATGGGCTGGCTGCGCATCGAACTCCCTCTGCCCCTTCTCGGATCTGTCATCTACGTCTGGGTCATGCACGTCCCGATCGGGCCCCGGCGCACCCGTCTGCTCATCGCATCCGCCTGCACGGACGACCGGCAGACACGGCCCATCGGAACGGCACTTGTGAAGCGTCCCGTCCACCGTGCCATCGCCCGCAGCATGCTGTGGACCGCGGTCCGCAAGGTGCAGGACGACGTGCGGATCTGGAACGCCAAGCGCTACGAACCGCGTCCGCGGCTCGCCGCGGGCGACGAGGGCATCGGCCTGTACCGCCACTGGGCCCGGCAGTTCTACCCGCCCGGCTGAGGAATCGCGATGATGCTGACGGTCCCCCTGATGCTGGCCCTGTTCATCGCGAACCTGGACCAGACGATCGTGGCCACCGCCCTGCCGGACATCGGCCGGGACCTGCACGCCGGCGCGGGCATCTCCTGGATCGCGACCTCCTATCTGCTCACCAGCGCCGTCGCCACCCTGGTCCTCGGCAAACTCGGCGACCTCCACGGCCGCAAGAGGGTTCTCCAGTTCTCCGTGGCGGTCTTCCTTGCGGGCTCGCTGCTCAGCGGCATCGCCGGGACGCTGCCCCTGCTGGCCTCCTCCCGGGCCCTGCAGGGCATCGGAGGCGGAGGCATCACCTCGCTGGTCATGGCGATCACCGGCGACCTGGCGTCGCCGCGGCAACGTGCCAGGCTCCAGGCCGCTTTGGGCATGGTCGCCGCGCTCGCCCTCATCGCCGGGCCCCTGCTCGGCGGTGCCTTCGCCGACGGCCTGTCCTGGCGGTGGATCTTCTACGTCAACCTGCCCGTCGGCGTGCTCGCCCTGGTCGCGATCGCCGCGAAGCTCCACCTGCCCCGGCCGGCGGCCCGCGGCCGGGTCGACGTGCTCGGAGCCCTGACCGCCACCGTGTTCACCACGTCGGTGGTCCTCGTCACCACCTGGGGCGGACACGAGTACCCCTGGGCCTCGCCCGTCATCGTCGGCCTGGCCGCGGTCGGCGTCGCCGCGCTGGCCCTCTACCTCGTCGTCGAGCACAAGGCGGCCGAGCCGATGACGCCGCTGCACCTGTTCCGCTCGGCCACCTTCACTCTGGCCGCAGCGCAGTTCCTGCTCGCGTCACTGGCCCTGTTCGCGGGCATGCTGTACGTGCCGATGTTCCTGCAGACCGTCCAGCACAAGTCGGCCTTCGCCGCGGGCCTGTTCATCGTGCCCCTGCTGCTCGGCCTGGTGGCGGCCGCCGTGCTGTCCGGTCCCCTCATCACCAGGACCGGCCGGTACAAGCTCTATCCCGTCGTCGGCGCCGTCCTCGTCGGCGCCTCGATGGCGTTCCTCGGCCGGGCCGGCCAGAGTACGAGCGCGTCGGCCCTGATCGTCCCGCTGACCGTTGCGGGCGTCGGCATCGGCTTCTTCGTCCAGGTCTGCCTGCTCGCCGGCCAGAACGCGCTGGACCACGAGCACATCGGCGTCGCCACCGGCGTGCTGAACTTCTTCAGAACACTGGGCGGAGCCTTCGGCGCCGCCCTCTTCGGCGCGGTCCTCGCCGCGGGCCTGCACTCCCGTCGGCCGTCCCCCGCCGAGAGCGCCCAGGCGTTCCGGGCCGTCTTCCTGTGGGCCGTGCCCTTCATGATGCTGGCACTCGTTCTGGCCCTCGTGATGCGGGAGGAGCCGTTGCGGGACGGAACGGCGGACAGGCGGTGACCGACAGGGGGGACGGCCCCGGTGAAGTGCAGCTGTTGCCGCGTCCGGACCGGCCCCGACCGATCCGGACGGGCGTCGGTCAGCGGACGAACTTCCAGGTGATTCCGTTGACCACGCCCCGGTCGAGCGGCGCCAGCTTCTGGAACGCCGTCCGGCTGAGGTCTATGTGGGTCGGGTCGCACGAGGGACACTTGTCCCGGACCGGCACCCTGATGGTCTTGCCGTTGTAGCCGACCTCCACCGAAACGCCCTTGCAGAGCGGGTCGTTGTTGGGGTTCGGGGACGTCCACCACGAGGCCGGAATCGCGACCAGGTCCTGCGAGGTCGCGTCGATGGGCGTTCCGCAGGCGCCGTAACCCTTGTCGGTGTAGTAGGTCATCTTGCCGTTCATCTGCCGGCCGATCGGAACGTCGGCGGATGCCGTTCCCGTGCCGAGGGCTATGCCGGTGACGGCGGCGACCAGGGCGGTGGTTGCGTATCTCACGCGTCTCAATTCACGCACGGTGTCTCCTTGTTCAGGGGGGAGTCTTACTCGCACATGAGTGCCATGTGTCGCATTGGCCCCGCAACCCCCTGAGGCGACAGTTGTCCTGAACTCGTTGATATGTGAACCGAGTTAGGCCGGACATGATCCAAGTCGTTGACAGCAATCACTCGGCGCTATTCACTGCGCGAAGGCAACAGGCACTCAACCCCCCCTTGGAGTCGCCGTGAAAAGAATCCGCACAGCCACTCTGCTGGCGGCCGTACTGGCCCTGATCGGGACGGTTTTCGTCGGTCCTTCCGCCACGGCGAGCGCCGCCGGGCCCTGTGACAGTGCAGCCAATTGGGCCGCGGGCACCTGGTATCCCGCAGGAACCGTCGTCCGGTACAGCGACGGCCGGTACTACGTGGCCGAGCACGACAATCCCGGCTACGACCCGGTCATCAGCACCTGGTACTGGGACCCCTACACCTGCCAGGGAGGCGGAACACCGCAGCCGGGCGGTTTCCCGGTGAGCGAGGACCAGTTCCGGCAGATGTTCCCGAGCCGGAACTCCTTCTACAGCTACAGCGGTCTGGTCGCCGCCCTGGGCGCCTACCCGGGCTTCGCCAACACCGGCAGCGCGGAGACCAGGCGGCAGGAGGCCGCCGCCTTCCTCGCCAATGTCGGCCATGAGACCGGCGGGCTGGTCTACATCGTGGAGCAGAACACCGCCAACTACCCCCACTACTGCGACCGGAACCAGCCCTACGGCTGCCCGGCCGGCCAGTCCGCGTACTACGGTCGCGGGCCGATGCAGCTCAGCTGGAACTTCAACTACAAGGCGGCGGGCGACGCCCTCGGCATCGACCTGCTCCACAACCCCTCTCTCGTGCAGACCGACGCGGCCGTCTCCTGGAAGACCGCGCTGTGGTACTGGAACACCCAGCGGGGTCCCGGCAGCATGACGCCGCACGAGGCGATGGTGAACGGCCGGGGATTCGGGGAGACGATCCGCAGCATCAACGGTGCCGTGGAGTGCAACGGCGGCAATCCCGGCCAGGTCCAGAACCGGGTGGCGAACTACCAGCGCTTCACCCAGCTTCTCGGCGTGGCGCCGGGCGGCAGTCTCTACTGCTGAACGGCCGCTCGGTCGACGGCCTTCCACGGGCTGACGGCGAGCTTTCCCGTGGTGCCGAGGTCGAGTTCCGGAGTCACGGTCACGGGCCGTGCATCGGGCCCGGCCTTGATCCTGACGTACGGAACGTTCACGGCCGTACCCGCGCCGGTGGTGTTGCGCCACACCAGACCGGCGGACGCGGATCCGCCCGGAGCCAGGTCCACCGGCCCGGGCGGATTCTCGAAGCCGGTCCCCGAGGTGATGCCCTTGGCATCGTGCAGGATGTCGATGCCGGAGACCGGCTTCCGCCCCTCGTCCAGGAGCTCGACGAGCGGCGAGCCGTCGAGGTGATAGGTGCCGGTTCCGCAGTTCGTCAGGTGAAGTCCTACGACGCGGAGTCCCATGGCGGCGTCACCGTCGTCGGCCGTGATGCGGATCCCGGACGGAGGGCAGGGGCCCGTGGCGGACGGCGCCTCGTCCGCGGGGACGCGCCTGACCTTGCTGATCCGCACCTGCTTCCCGTCGTGCGTACCGCCCTGTGCGACGTCCACGCGGACGGTGCGCTGCACGGTCCGGCCGGCGGGCACTGACGGCACCGTCTGCTGCGAGGTCTCCAGTGCAGCCCCGGAGGCGGACGTGACCGTGAACGTGACGGTGTAGGTGAACGGTACGGCCTCGCGGTTGGTGACCGTGAACTCGGCCGAGGCGACGGACGGTTCACCGTGGGGGCGTTTGCCCGCGCCGGTGATTCTCACGCCGTCCTGCTCCGGGCCGGCGGGGTCACCGGGAGCGTCCGCGGCGCGCGGCGCCTCGGGGTGCTCCGCGCCGCGGCCCGACGGGCCGGTGCTCTGCGATCCGCACGCCGTCAGGAGCACGGCGGACGCGGCTATGGCGATGACGGGAAGAGTGCGGGCGGCGGTATGCATCCGAACATCCCATCACGCCCGGATCACGGCAAGGGCATGAGCCGGGAGAAGACGGTGGCGACCAGGTCGCGGGCGTAGCCCGCGTCGAGCGGTCCCGGGCGGAAGAGGACCCGGTACATCATCGGAGCCACGACGTGGTCCATCACGGTCTCGGTCTCCGGCACGTGCTCGCCGCGATCCGTGGCCCGGGCGAGGAGCGCCTCGACCTGCTCGCGCGCGTACGCGGAGCACTGCCCGGCGTTGGGCCCGTCCGGGTCGCCGGCGAGGGCGTCCCGGACGTAGGAGCGGCCCGCCGGGGAGGACATCTCCTCCAGGAAGGCGGCCGCCCAGTGCTCCAGGTCGGCGCGCAGGCTCCCGTGGTCGGCCGGGGGAGAGTCGGGGCGCAGCCGCTCGACGGCGACGTCCGAGAGCAGTTCCTGCAGATCGCCCCAGCGCCGGTAGACGGTCGACGGGGTCACCCCTGCCCTGGCGGCGACCAACGGCACGGTGAGAGCGGCCTGTTCGGCCTGCAGCTCGCGCACGGCGCGGTGCACCGACTCCTGGACCCGGGCACTGCGTCCCCCGGGGCGGACCGCTGGTCTGGGGTTCATGTCCTTCACTCTAACGCGAAGTCGTTGCGTTAGAGGGTCTGTACGGGTTACGGTCTCCTAACGCAAAGAGTTTGCTTTTGGCTTCGTTGGAAGGAACCTCGATGGACCGGCCCGCCTCGCTCCAGCAGTCCACCGGCCGCACCTGGACCGTGGGTGGTCTCGTCGTGCACCGCGTCGACGAAATCGCCCTCCCGCCGCAGACCGGTGCCTGGCTGCTGCCCGCCGCCACCCCGGAGGCCGTGGCCGAACGGCCCTGGCTCCGGCCCGACTTCGCCACCCCCGACGGCACCCTCCAACTGGCCAGCCACACCTTCGCCTTCGAGGCGGACGGCCTGCGCGTCCTCGTCGACACCGGCATCGGCAACGGCAAGACCCGTGCCAACCCCGCCTGGCACCACCTCGACACCGACTACCTCCGCCGGCTCGCCGACGCCGGCTTCCCGCCCGAGAGCGTCGACCTGGTCGTCCTGACCCACCTGCACACCGACCACGTCGGCTGGAACACCGTCGCCACGGGCGACGGCGCGTGGACCCCCACCTTCCCCAACGCCCGCTACCTCACCTCCCGCACCGAATGGGACCACTGGGCCGCACGGGCCGGGGAGATGGAGGAGGGCCGCCTGCAGATGTTCCGCGACTCCGTCCATCCCGTCCGCGACGCCGGGCTCCTCGACCTGGTCGACGTGCACGACGGGCCCGTCGAGGTCGCGCCCGGCATCCGGCTGCTCCCCACGCCCGGACACACGCCGGGCCAGGTGGCCGTGGAACTCCGCAGCGCCGGGCACTCGGCCGTGATCACCGGTGACTGCATCCACCACCCCGTGCAGCTGGCCGATCCGGATGTCACCAGCTGCGTGGACATCGACCCCGACCTCGCCGTCCGCACCCGCCGCGACCTCCTCGCCGCACTCGCCGGGACCGGCACGCTGCTGCTGGGCACCCACTTCCCGCCCCCGACCGGTGGGCTCGTCGTCACCGACGGCGGCGGCTACCGGCTCGTCCCCGCGTCGTGACGGTACTGTCCGCTGTTGGGCTCAACTGCCCTGTTCCTCGCTCATCTCCAGGGCCGGGCGCTGCTGGGCGGGGACGGGGCCGGCGGGGCCCGGCCGGCCGGGTTCCCCGGTCAGGTGCCGTACCAGGGGGTTCACCAGAACCGTGGCCGTCAGCGCGGTCAGCAGCAGTACGGTGAAGAGCCGGTCGTCGATGAAGCCCGCGTCGCGGCCGAGGGTGAGCATGATGATCTCGCTCAGGCCTTTGGTGTTGACGAGGACGCCCAGGGTCGCCGCGTCCCGCCAGGAGTGGTGCAGGGCACGGGAGGTGAGGGCGGCTCCGGCGAACTTGCCGCCCCAGGCCACGACCAGGAACGCGGCGAGGGCGAGCACTCCGTGCCGGCCGAGCCGGGTGACGTCGACGGTCAGTCCGGTGAGGGCGAAGAAGACGGGGACGAGCAGGGCGCCGGTGTGGTGCAGCGGGTTCTCGACGGCGTGGCGCAGGTCGGGGTCGAGGTCGCGGGGCATGACCAGGCCGAAGACGAAGGCGCCGATGACGGCGTGGATGCCCGCCCACGCGGTGCACCACGAGGAGAGGAAGACGCCGCTGCTGACGACCAGGATCGGCATCAGGGACCGTCCGCCGTGCAGCCGTTGGCGGGCCAGGAAGGAGTGGAGGGCGGGGCGCACGGCGAGCAGCATGACCAGTGCGTAGGAGGTGAGCCGGGACAGGGTCAGGGCCAGGCTGTCGGTGCCCAGCCCCTGCGCGACGGTGATCAGGGCGATCAGGGCGCACCAGGCGAGGACTTCGGTGATCGCTCCGCTTGCGGTGGCGATGGCTCCGACCGGAGTGGCCTGGAGGCGGTTCTCGCCCACGATGCGGATCAGTACGGACAGGGCGCTCATCGACAGCACGATCCCCAGGAACAGTGCGAAGAGCAGCGGGGAGCCGGACGAGCCGGTGAGCTCCGGTCGCACTGCGAGGAGGACGTAGGCCAGCGCCGTCGCGAGGGCGAACGGCACGGCCAGGGACGCGCCGGTGATGGCGAGGACGGAGCGGCCCCGTCCGCGCAGGGCCTGGAAGTCGAGTTGCCAGCCGGCGGCGAACATGAACAGGGCGATGCCCACGTGCGCGACCACCGACAGGTGCGAGCGGACCTCCTCCGGGAAGAGCGCGTGGGGCAGATCGCCCGGCAGGAGACCGAGCACGCTCGGCCCGAGCAGGATCCCGGCTGCGATCTCGGCGACGACGGCCGGTTGCCGCAGCCGGGCCCGTACGGGAGTGAGTGCGACTCCGACGAGCAGGACGAGGGCGATGTCGGCCAGGACCACCGCGTCCAGTGAGGAACCCTTCACGGCCCTGTGCCTTCCTGGGGGTCGGGGGAGAAGCGCGAGCCAGGAAGACTGTAGGGGGCATTTACTCTGCCGTGTTCGGTATGTCCGGTGTTCCACCTGATTGAGGGATAAAGGGGGATGGCTCCTGCTCCCGCGCCGACCGGCAGGGCCGGCAGGGGAGACGGAAGCCCCTCGGCCGTGACCGGCCGAGGGGGCCCGGGCGCCGGCCGGGTCAGACCCGGTCGGCGGCGATGAGCAGGTACTGGAAGCTGCCGTCCTTGTACGCGCTGAGGAAGGCCTTCTCGATGCCCGTGGCCAGCGGCGACTGGGCGCGCAGCTCCCAGTACGGGATGGTGGCCTCGGTGAGGTCCACCACGGCGGCCGGGACGAGGCGGTTGCGCGCCATCTCCTTGAAGTAGCTGCTGCGCGGGTGGATGTCACAGATGTAGTGGGCGTTGATCTCGCTCACGGCCCGGGACGGCAGCCCGTAGGTGTCGTTGTAGCAGCCGGTGATGGTCACGTACCGGCCGCCGTGCCGCAGCATGCGGGAGTACTCCGGGAACAGCTGGGAGAGGTCCACGTACATGGTGCTCTCGTTGTTCCAGATCGCCCGGAAGCGCCCCGACTCGAAGCCGGTGTCCAGCATGTTCTTCAGGTGGAAGCGCACTTTGTCCGCAACACCGCGCTTCTCCGCCTGCTCGTTGGCGAAGGCCACCTGGGTCTCGGAGATGGACACGCCGTCGACGTGGCAGCCGAACCTCTTGTTGGCGACGAGGCTGCCGCCGCCGCGGCCCGAGCCGGAGTCGAGCAGGCGGTCGTCGGAGGAGACGTTCCCCAGGTGGTTCAGCAACAGGTCCGCCTGGGCGCACTCCAGGCGGTGCAGCTCGGCGGTGACCCGCTCGTCCCGCGTCTCCTCCGGCCCCTCCAGCACGGACCAGTCGGCGTCGCCGATCCCGTAGTGGTGGTGGTAGATGCCGTCCACCTCGCCGAGGCGGAGGTTGACGGGGTTCTTCTCGCGGTTCCAGTACTCGGCCACGGACCGCTGGTAGGCACTGGCGAGAACCGGGGCGTAGGTGTCCTGGACGGTCAACGTGTGTCCTCTTTCTGATCAGGATCAGGGATTCACTGGTCGGTGTGCCGTGGTACCGGGAGCTGGTGGCGTGCCACCCCTTCGCTACGCCTGCGGTCGTCGTGAACGCTCAGGCCGGGCAGCAGCCTTGCGGACCCGGGGGTGCCGGCACAGCAAGAACGGCGCACGTTCATCCGTACGTAGGGGTGTGTGTTTATCGCCGCGATCCGCGGTGCAGGTACGCCGGAAGCGCCGGAAGGCGCTCGCCCTGTGTGCGTGAGCCGCGTCTCACCGTGGCGGCAGCCTCTTGCCTATGAAACGAGTTGCATAGAGGATCCGCGGTATGGCGCTCGAGCACGCGATCCTCGTCTCCCTGCTGGAAAAGCCGGGTTCCGGCTACGAGCTGGCCCGGCGGTTCGACCGGTCGATCGGCTACTTCTGGACCGCCACCCACCAGCAGATCTACCGCGTCCTGAAGCGGATGGAGGGTGACGGCTGGGTCGAGGCCCGCGAGGTGGCGCAGCAGGGCAGACCGGACAAGAAGCACTATGCGGTCGCCTCCGCCGGGCGGGCCGCCCTCTCCGCGTGGCTGCACGAGCCGATCGAGCCCGAGAGCGTCCGGCACGACCTCGCCGTGAAGATCCGCGGGGCGGCCTTCGGCGACCTGTCCGCCCTCCTGCACGAGGTCGAGCGGTACCGGGAGGTGCACTCCGAGCGGTTGACGCACTACCTCGCCGGAGAAGTGCGCGACTTCACCGGACCCGATGCCCCCGCCGAGCCGGACACCATGCAGGAACTGCAGCACGTCGTGCTCCGCGGCGGCATCGCGTACGAGCGGATGACGCTCGCCTGGCTCGACGACGTGCTCGTCACCCTCCACCGGATCGGCGAGCGCCCCGCTCGCTGACACCGCGCCGTACACACCTCCCGACTCCGACACCGAGCCGCAAAGGCGGACCACCATGGCCGACCCGCTTCTCTTCAACCCGCGCACCTACGACCCGGCGCACTTCGACCCCGAGACCCGCAGGCTGCTGCGCGCCACCGTCGACTGGTTCGAGACCCGCGGCAAGCGCAAGCTGATCGAGGACTACCGCTCCCGTGCCTGGTTGGCGGACTTCCTCGCCTTCTCCGCCGAGGAAGGCCTGTTCGCGACGTTCCTCACCCCCGCCGCAGCCGCGCCCGGCCACGCGGACAAGCGCTGGGACACCGCCCGCATCGCCGCCCTCAACGAGATATTCGGCTTCTACGGCCTCGACTACTGGTACGCGTGGCAGGTCACCATCCTCGGCCTCGGCCCGGTCTGGCAGAGCGACAACGCCGCCGCCCGCGCCCGTGCCGCCGAACTGCTCGACCAGGGCGAGGTGTTCGCCTTCGGCCTGTCGGAGAAGACCCACGGCGCCGACATCTACTCCACCGACATGCTGCTCGAACCCGACGGGAAGGGCGGCTTCACGGCCACCGGGTCCAAGTACTACATCGGCAACGGCAACGCCGCCGGCCTCGTCTCCGTCTTCGGCCGTCGCACCGACGTCGAGGGCCCCGACGGCTACGTCTTCTTCGCCGCCGACAGCCGTCACGAGGCGTACCACCTGGTGAAGAACGTGGTCGACTCCTCGAAGTACGTCAGCGAATTCCGTCTGGCCGACTATCCCGTCGCCCCCGGCGACGTCCTGCACACCGGGCGCGCCGCGTTCGACGCCGCGCTGAACACCGTCAACGTCGGCAAGTTCAACCTGTGCACCGCCTCCGTCGGCATCTGCGAGCACGCGATGTACGAGGCCGTCACCCACGCGCACAACCGCATCCTCTACGGCCGCCCCGTCACCGCCTTCCCGCACGTGCGCCGCGAGCTGACCGAAGCGTACGTCCGCCTCGTCGGCATGAAGCTGTTCAGCGATCGCGCCGTCGACTACTTCCGCACCGCCGGTCCCGACGACCGCCGTTACCTGCTCTTCAACCCCATGACGAAGATGAAGGTGACCACCGAGGGCGAGAAGGTCATCGACCTCATGTGGGACGTCATCGCGGCCAAGGGCTTCGAGAAGGACACCTACTTCGCCCAGGCCGCCGGTGAGATCCGCGGCCTGCCGAAGCTGGAGGGCACGGTCCACGTCAACCTCGCGCTCATCCTGAAGTTCATGGGCAACCACCTGCTGGCCCCCGTCGAGTACCCGGCCGTGCCGACGCGGCTCGACGCGGCGGACGACGCCTTCCTCTTCCGGCAGGGACCGGCCCGCGGCCTGGGTTCGGTGCGCTTCCACGACTGGCGCGCCGCCTACGACGCCTACGCCCACCTGCCGAACGTCGCCCGCCTCCGCGAACAGGCCGACGCCCTGTGCACGTTCGTCACCACGGCCGCGCCCGACGAGCAGCAGAGCCGCGACCTCGACCTGCTCCTGGCCGTCGGCCAGCTCTTCGCCCTGGTCGTGCACGGCCAGCTGATCCTGGAGCAGGCCGCCCTGACCGGGACCGTCGAGGACGTCCTCGACGAGCTGTTCGCCGTCCTCGTCCGCGACTTCTCCTCCTACGCCGTCGAGCTGCACGGCAAGGACTCCGCCACCCAGGAGCAGCAGGCCTGGGCCCTCGGCGCGGTCCGCCGCCCGGCCGTCGACGCCGCCCGCTCGGCACGCGTGTGGGAGCGCGTCGAGGCGCTGTCGGGCGCGTACGAGATGGCGCCGTAAGCGCGCTGCCGGCATCAGCTGCCGGCATCATCGAGGACGCAGGGTCCGCGACCGCGACGAGCGGTCGCGGACCTTTGTGCATCTGCTGTGCATCCGCGCGTGCGCGGAGGGTGAGTCAAAGGGCGCGGGGGCGCGCCGCGGGTGGCGCAAAACCGCTGGTTCTGGCCTGACTTCGACCGTACCGAACCCCGTCGGGACCGCTACCTGCTGTAAACCGAACCATTGATGCGGAGCCGCAGTCTTAAGTGCCCACGAGGGGGCGGTCGTTGACCGCCCGAGCGGTAGTTAACTAGCCTTCCAAACAGTTTCACCCTCCACAGTAGATTCATGAAGGGGAACTCCCTCTTGTCGAATGCAGCGCTCATTGCCCTTGATCCGGCGCGCCCCGTGGCTCGCGACAACTCTTTCGATCAGGCGGGCCTGTGCATGGCGAGTCTCGATTCGGGTCTGACCATTCAGCAGGCGAATCAGGAATTCTTCCGGCAGTTCAACGGCTCGTCCGAGGAACTGTGCGGCCGCAGTTTCCGCGATGTGGTGCACCCGAGTGTCCGGCAGCCGCTTATGCGGCAGTTCTCGCATCTGTTGGAAGGAAAGCACCAGCGTTTCGTCAGCCCCGTCATCGCCGTCGGGCCCGGTGAGGAATCGGCCTTCACCGTCCCCCTCACCGCGGTCGCCGTGCGCGGCGGCCTGCCCGGCACGACCGCGATCCTGGTCATGATGCCCACGTCCCGCGAGGCGGAGGAGCCGCGCGTGGTCACCAACCGGAAGAAGATCCTTTCCGAGATGGACGCCCGCATCCTCGAAGGGATAGCCGCCGGCGTCTCCACCATCCCCCTGGCCTCGCGCCTCTATCTGAGCCGACAGGGTGTCGAGTACCACGTGACCTGCCTGATGCGGAAGTTGAAGGTGCCCAACCGTGCCGCGCTGGTCTCCCGCGCCTACTCCATGGGCGTGCTCAAGGTCGGCATCTGGCCGCCCGAGGTCGTGGAGGACTTCGTGAAGTGACGTTCGTGAAGTGACGGAGGCCCGTGTGTATACCCCCGCAAACCGATCCACTAAGGTGAGGCTTACCTTTGTAAGCGATCGGAGCTGTTGTGCGCACGTTGGGGTTGAGGGCCGTACTGGCCGTGTCCGTCGTCGGCGGTCTGCTGGCCGGCTGTTCGTCCGGTTCGGGGACGAGTGGTGGTGCACCGACGAGCGAGCGCCCCGCCGCCGGCGCGAGGAACCACGTGGCCGGCGCCTCGGAAGGGCCGTCCGCCGCCCCGAGCGCCCTGGCCGACGGGATGGGCTCGGACGCCGCGAAGGACGGACAGTTCCCGCGCACCGTCAGCCACTACCGGGGCACGACCCGGCTCGACGCCGCGCCCACGCGCATCGCCGTGCTCAGCACGGGACAACTGGACGACCTGCTCTCCCTGGGTGTCGTCCCCGCCGCCTCCACCCGCGCCCAGAACGCCGGACTCGTCCCCGGCTACCTCCGGGACGCCTTCCCGCAGTACGGGGAGGAGCTCGCCGGGATGGCCGACGCCGGGACGCGGACCGCCCCCAACCTGGAGTCCCTGGCCGCCGTCAAGCCGGACCTGATCCTGGTCAACGACACGCTCGGCGACCTCTACCCGAAGCTGTCGAAGATCGCGCCCACCGTCGTGACCAAGGGCCAGGGCATCAACTGGAAGCGTGACCTGCTCCTGGTCGGCGCGGCCGTCGGCAAGGGCGAACAGGCGCAGAAGCTCCTGGCGGACATCACCGAGGACGCCGCGATGCGCGGCAGGAAGCTCGGCGGCGCGGGGACGACGGTCTCCATGGTGCGCTTCACGCCCGACCGCACGCGCATGTTCGGCGTGTCCTCCTTCACCGGCTCCATCGCCGCCGACATGGGACTCGGACGCCCCAAGTCACAGCGGTTCACGGCGATTTCGCAGGACATCGGCGCCGAGAGCATCGACGTCGCCGACGGGGACTGGATCTTCTACTCGGTACAGGGGAAGGAGGCGAAGACCGAGGCCGGGAGCGTGCTCGCCGGGCCGCTGTGGCAGTCGCTGAAGGCCGTCAAGGCCGGGCACGCCGTCCGCGTCGACGACGACCCCTGGTACCTCAACGCCGGTCCCGCCGCCGCGCGCCTGGTCGTCGGCGAACTCGCCGGGAAGCTCGGCACGTGACCGCACGGACCGCGACGCCCCGCGCCGCCGGCTGGACCGCCGCCGCCCTCGTCCTCGTCGCCGCGGCCGCCGCCCTCAGCCTCGCCGTCGGCACCCGGCCTGTCCCGCTGCCGTCCGTCCTCGACGCCCTGCTGTCCGGCGGGAGTTCCACGGACCCCGACGCGCTGGTGGTGCGCTCGCTGCGGCTGCCGCGCACGGAGACCGGGCTCGCGGCCGGGGCCGCGCTCGGGATCGCCGGGGCCGCGCTGCAGGCCGTCAGCCGCAACCCGCTCGCCGACCCGGGCATCCTCGGGCTCAGCCAGGGCGCGGCGGCCGGAGTGGTGCTGGCCATCGCCCTGGGCCTGGCCAACGGCTTCGGCGGCTACGTCTGGTACGCCTTCGCCGGTGCCTGCGCCGCCGCATGCGTCGTGTACGCGATCGCCTCCCGCGGCTGCGGCGGGGCCACCCCCGTCAAGCTGGCGCTGGCCGGGACGGCCTGCGCGGCGATGACGACCGGGGCCACCACCGTGGTGCTGACGTCGAGTTCGGCGGCCCTCGACCAGTTCCGGTTCTGGCAGGTGGGCTCGCTGAGCGGGCGCGACGCGCAGACCGTCGTCCGCATGCTGCCGTTCCTCGTCGGGGGCGCCCTGCTGGTGCTGGCCTGCGCACGCAGCCTCGACGCGCTGGCCCTCGGCGACGACACCGCCCGCGCCCTCGGCCACCGCGTCCGGCTCGTCCGGGCCTGCGCGGCACTGGGCGCGACCGTGCTCACCGCCGCCGCGGTCGCCGCCGCGGGCCCGATCGCCTTCGTGGGCCTCGCCGTCCCGCACCTGGCCCGCCGCCTCGTCGGCGGCACCCACCGCCGGCTGCTCCCGCTCTCCGCCCTGCTCGGCGCGGCACTGCTGCTCACGGCGGACGTGGCCGGCCGGGTGGTGCGGGCCCCGGGGGAGGTCCCGGCCGGGGTGATGACGGCGCTGGTCGGAGCGCCCGTGCTGATCGTTCTCGTACGCCGCAAGGGGATGCCGACGTGACCACCACGACCACGGCGAGGTCCTACCCCCGCTCGGCCGGACTGTCCGTCCTGCGCCTGCCCGGCGGCCGACCTCCCATCTCCCTTCTCGTGCACCGCCGTTCGGCAGCCGTGGCGGGCGTGCTGCTGGCCGTGCTCGCGGCCGTCATGCTCGCCTCGGCCTGCCTGGGGCAGACCGTGGTGACGCCGTACGACGTCTGGCACGTCGTCCGCGGCGGCACCGGCCCGTACACGCTCGTCGTCGGCGAACTGCGGGTGCCGCGCATCGTGCTCGGAGCGCTCGTCGGCGCCGCGCTCGGGACCGCCGGGGCGCTCGTGCAGAGCGTGACGCGCAATCCGCTCGCCAGCCCCGACGTCATCGGCGTCGGACACGGCGCGGCGGCCGCGACCGTACTGGCCCTGGCCACCGGGACCGTGGCCTCGCCCGGCGCCCTGCCCGCCGTGTCCGTGGCGGGCGGCCTGGCCGCCGCAGGCCTGGTCTACGCCCTGGCCTGGCGGCGCGGGATGCAGCCGAGCCGGTTCGTGCTCGCCGGCGTGGGCATCGGCGTGGCGCTCTCCGCCGTCGTCCACCTCTACCTCACCGACTCCGAACTGGACGCCGCCGAGCAGGTCAAGCTGTGGCTCACCGGAAGCCTCAACGGGCGCGGCTGGGCCCAGGCCGGCCCGCTCGGATGCGTCCTGCTGCTGTGCCTGCCCGGACTGCTGTGGGCGGGCCGCGTGCTGCGGCCGCTCGCCCTGGACCCGGACACCGCGGCCGCGCTCGGCGTCCGGGTCCGGCGGGCCCAGCTGGGCCTGACCGTCCTCGGCGTCGTCCTCGCGGCGAGCGCCACAGGCGCGGCCGGCCCGCTCGGCTTCGTCGCCCTCACCAGCCCCCAACTGGCCAGGCGCGCCGCCCGCACCCCCCAACTGCCTCTGCTCTGCTCCGCGTTGACGGGAGCGGTCGTCGTGGTCGCCGCCGACCTTGCGGCCCGTACGCTGCTCACTCCGCTGGAGATCCCGGTGGGAGCGCTCACGGCGCTGGTCGGCGGTCCCTATCTGCTGTGGCTGCTGGGGCGGTCGGGGCGGCCCCGCCGGGTGTGACGGGTCCCGGGTCCCGCGGGCTCACGATCATGCGGATGTCCTCGGCCGCCCAGAGCACGAACCGTTCGACCGGGGTCACTTCGTGCCCGGGGACCGGCCGGAAGCGGAAGCGCTTGAGGAGGACGGCCAGGACCAGCTCCGCCCCGGCCATGGCCAGGCCGGCGCCCTCGCAGCTGCGCGGTCCGAGGCCGAAGGGGACGTAGGCCAGCCGCGGCCGCCCGGCCACCGCTTCCGGCGTGAACCGCCCGGGCACGAACTCCCCGGGCTCGGGCCAGTATCGAGGGTTCATGTGGACGGCCCAGAAGGGGTAGAAGACGGTGGCCCCGGCCGGGATCTCGTAGTCGCCCACGACGAGGGCCTCGGTCGTCTCCCGCGCCCCGTACGGGCCGGGCGGGAAGAGCCGCATCGACTCCTTGAGGGCCATGTCGAGCCGGGTGAGGCGGCGCAGGTCCGCGTAGGCGGGCGCGGCGCGGTCGCCGAGCACGTGGTCCAGCTCGTCACCGATGCGTCCGGTCTCCTCCGCGTGCCGGGCCAGCAGGTGCAGGGTCCACGAGACGGCGACCCCGGTCGTGTGATGGGCGGCCAGCATCGCCATCATCACGGTGTCGCGGATCCGCGCCGGCCGTTCGCCGGCCTCGACGAGCGCCCCGATCAGATCGCTCCGGTCCGCGCGGCCGTCGGAGCGGTGTGCCGCCACCACCCGGTCGACCATGGCGCGCAGGTGGGCGAGGGCCTTCGCGGCCCGCTCGGCGCGTTCCGCCTGCTGCGGACCCGGGACCGGCACCTGGTAGAGCCGTCCCAGGTGTTCGGTCAGCACCTCCTCGAACGCGGCGACGGCGGCGTCCGGGTCCGCGGCCTCGCCCCCCAGCGCGTACGCGCAGATTATCCGCAGCGACAGTGCGGTGAGGTCCTTCTGCAGCTCGACGGGCTCACCTCCCGCCGCCCGCCCGGCCCAGCGGTCCGCGAGCTCCGTCGCCAGCGCGGCGAACCGCCCGAAGTGCCGCTCGTGGGAAGGACGTCCGGCCGGCACCGACAGCAGCAGGCGCCGCAGCGGGGTGTGTTCGTCGACCGGCAGCACCTGGATGTTCCCCGCCTCGAACAACGGGTCCAGGAAGGAGAAAAGCTGCTCCGGCCGCTTGTCGAGGTGCGCCGTGGCCTCCAGCAGCACGGGATCGGCGACCGAGACGGCCGTCTCCGCGCCCGGGAGCCGGAACCGCACGACGGGCCCGTACTCGGCGTGCAGCCGTAACTGATACGTGTGCAGTCCGCCCGCCGCCGCGACGGCCCCGGCTCCGCCGTCCGCACAGGGCTCGGGACCAGGGATGTTCACGACCGTTCCTCCTCACCACGGCATCACCGCAGGTTCACCACACTCCGGGGACGAGCCTGCGTGTGCGGGCCGCATACACGCGGTACTCCTCGCCCAGTGCGTCGAGCAGCATCCGCTCCTCCACGCGGATGCGGTAGAGCACGGCAGCCAGGATGCACGCGGCGAACAGCAGCCACGACAGTCCGTTGCCGAACAGGACGGCGAACGCGAGCGCGGCCAGCAGCAGGCCGCTGTACGAAGGGTGCCGCACCCATCGGTAGGGCCCGGAGGTCACCACCTTGTGCCCGTGCTGGATGTGCACCGTCCCCCGGAAGAACCGTCCCAGCGTCAGGATCGACCACAGTCGCAGCGCGATGCCCGCCCAGGCGACGGCCAGGACCGCACCCTGCAGGACCGGGCCGTGCACGGAATAGGACACGGCCGGGACCGCGTGACGGGCGAGCCGGGCCAGCGCGACTCCGCCGGCGAAGAGCACCACGATGACCAGGAAGCTGCGCCACTCCGTCCGCTCGGTGCGCTCGCTGCGCCACCGCTGCCGCGTCTGCAGCAGGAACTCGGCCGCCGCCCACGCCCAGGCCGTGGCGATCAGGGCCATGATCACGGGGTGGTGCATCGTTCTCGCCTCCGGCCCTCGGTCCGTGATTCAAGCATCGCACCGGGCGGACGCGGCGGGGCACCGGCAGGTCGGGACCGGGCCGCCGCTGGCCGAAAATGCGGCCTGGTAGCGGCCATGGTGCGCGATGAGGATGCTTCACGGCCGGATGTGGCCCATCGGAAAGGTGGGGAGCGGATGCGAATACGGCGAATACGGCGAATACGGCGAAGAGGGTTGCGCGCGGGGCGGGTTGGGGTGGTGGTGCGCGGCGCGGTCACGCTGGCGCTCGCCTGTACCGGAGCCGCGGCGGTCCCTGCGACGGCATCGGCCGCACCCGCCGGGGTCGGGTCCGTCGCAGCCGCGTGCGGTGCGGACACCGGTGCGCAGGGCCTGGCGAGCACCCCCGTCGCCGGCAGCCTGGTGTCCGTGGACCGCGCGGACGGCCGGATCGCCCAGTTCCAGCTCTTCTACGACACCACGGCGACCGGGCACCTGCCCTTCGTCTGGCACCGCGAACAGGACGAGCCCGGTGGCGCGTACGGGCCCTGGCAGCGGGTGAGCGCCGCGACCGTGGGTCCCAAGAGCTACGCCGTCACGGCGGTCGAGAACTCGGCGGGCAACCTGGAGCTGCTGTTCGCCACCTACGGCGCGTTCTGTCACGCGGTGGAGGACGACAGCGAGGGCGGCTGGAGCACACCGGATGCCTTCGGCCTCTCACCGGCGCCGTACCACGGCGGAGCCGTGCTGTTCAAGGAGCGGGACGGCAGCATCGACGCCTTCGCCTCGGGGGCGCGGACCGGTGTCGCGATGCAGCTGCGGCACCAGCAGAACGCGGACGCCGGCTGGGGCCCGGTCCAGGACATGGGCAAGGTCCCGGACCCGAACGTGGGCCTGGGTCAGCCGACCACCGTGGAGCAACTCCCCGACGGCAGGATCCACTTGACGGCACGTGAGTGGAACAGGGACCGCACGTGGGAGACCCGGCAGTCGGCACCGGGCGGCGACTGGGGCCCGTGGCAGCCGGCCTCCCCGGGAACGGCGAAGTCCCCGAGGGCCGTTGGCGCCACCGGCCCGCAGCTGCAGGTGAACCGCACCACTGCCCTCCTGGACGGCGACATCCTCACCTTCACGATCGCCGGTGGCCCGCCCAAGGACCGCGTCTGGGTCAAGCAGTGCGGCCCCTCGGCATCCGTGACCACCTGTGACGACGCCACCGGCCGCCAGTACCGTGTGTACCCGGACGGCACGTACAGGGCCACGCCGAAGAAAACGTACGCCCAACTGACCACCAAGGCAGGGGACATCGACTGCCGGACGGCGCCGGCCGACACCCCGTGCTCCCTGGCCCTCACCGACAACTCCGGGGCCCTGCTCACCACCGTCCCGCTGCGCTACCGCCCGAACGGCCGCCTGGAGGCACCGCCCACCTTGGATGCCGACCCGGACGACGGCCTGGTGGACGGCCGGTCGGTGCATGCGACGGGCGGCGGCTATGAACCCCAGTTCCACGCGCTGGTCATGGAGTGCGCCGCCGGTTCCGCCGACACCCTGGGCTGCCGCCCGCGCAGCAGGCCGCCGGCGACGACCGACGAGGGCCGGATCGACGAGACGGTCACCCTGTCGGCGACGTTCACCAGCATCGACAACCGCACCGTCGACTGCCGTACCGAAGACGCCTGCGAGCTGGTGGTCTTCGGCACTCGGGCCCACGGACCGGAATCCGTCCGCCACCCGCTGAGCTTCGAACCGGCGGACGTCAGCTGAACGACGGCTGCTCCGCCGCCGCCCGGCCGTGGTCGAAGGGATTTCGCCGGTCACGCGTGAGGTTGATGTTAGGTTAGCCTCACCTTCATGAATTTCCTGCACCTCGCCGCGTCCACGGCCTACACCACCCCGCCGCTCTGGCGGATCCTGACCAAATCCGGCTATTTCGTGGGACTGTGCGGTGCCATCGGCTTCACCGTGACGTACGCGGCGGCGATACGCCCGGCGCTGCGCGCGCCGGGGAGCGAGCGCGGCGACGTCGCCGCCCTGCGGCAGCGCGCGGCGGTGTCCCTGGCCTGGGCCGGGGTGGTGCTGCTGGTCGCGGGCTACTTCCAGCTCGCGGCCCGGGTGGCCCGGGTCGGCAAGGGCATGCCGTTCGGGGACGCGCTCGCGCCGGGACGGATCTGGGACTTCCTGTGCGCACCGGCGGCGCGCGGCGCGTGGGTGCCGCAGGGCACGATCTACCTGGTCCAGAACATTGTGCTCGTCCTGGCCTCCGCCGCGCTCATCGCGCTGTTCAGCCCGGGCGCACGCCGCCACCTGAACGCCCTTGCGCTGACCGCCCTGCCGCTCTCGGCCGCGGTGTCGCTCGTCGCCGCCGTACCGGCCACCGCTCCCGCGAACGCGGACCGCGTGCTCGACCTCGTCTTCGACCAGGTCCACATCGTCAGCGGCACGGTGTGGACCGGGGGCCTGGTCCTGCTCGTCGCCCTCGCCGGCGTCCGCCGCCGGCTGGGCGGGAACGCCGGTCTGCTGTGGGCGGACATCTGGCGGCGCTTCGGCTTCGTCGCCCTGGTCTGCGTCGGGGCGGCGCTGACGTCCGGCCTGTGGATCTCGTGGAAGCATGTGGGCGGCATCGGGCAGCTGTGGACGACGACCTACGGCCTTTTCCTGCTCGTCAAGACCCTGCTGGTGCTCGGCATGGTCGCGGCCGGCGGCGTCAACCAGTTCTGGCTGATGCCGCGCATCGCCCAAGCCCGCCGGGCCGATGCGACGGCCTCGCTCCTGCACCTGACGCTGCGGCACTTCCCGAAGGTCGTCTGGGCCGAGGTCGCCCTCGGGGCCGGCGTCCTGGCCGTCGTCCCCTTCCTGAGCGGTTCGGCGCGCACCCAGGCCGGCAGCCCGGCGCCCGTCGCGACCGGCAGCGTCTTCGCCGTCGGTGCCCTGCTCGTCCTCACCCTCGTTGCTTCGCTCTGGATGACGGCCAAGGCCTCCGACGCCCTCTCCCGGCGTGAGGTCGCTGCCGCGGCCTGAACCGACGCCGGGCCGGCCCGCCGCGTCACGGCGCAGGCGGGTACGGCCGGGTGCGGACGTGCTCGTGGGCGAGGCCGGCGAAGGCGCGGGCGGCGGCGCTCCGGTAGGCGTCGGCGCGGCTGAGGAGGGTGACGGTACGGGTGGGGAGGGCGGGGTCGAGGGGGACGGGGGAGAGGTGGGGGTGGTCGTGGGTGACGGCGTCGGGGAGCACGGTGGCGAGTGCGGTGCGCTGGACGATCTCGGTGAGGGCCTGGAGGGAGTTGGCCTCCACGGCGATGCGCGGGCTCACGCCGTGCCGGCCGAAGTAGGCGTCGATGTGCCCGCGGGTCGCGAAGTCGCCGGTGAGCAGCGCGAGTTGGCGTCCGGCGAGGTCGCGCACGGGCAACGGGCCGTCCTGGCCGGCAGCGTCGGCGTGGTGGGCGCCGGTGACGAGGCTCAGGGTCTCGGTGAAGAGCCCGGTGGCGGCGATGCCCGGCAGGTGGGCACCGGCGAAGGCGATGCCCAGGTCGAGCTCGTCGGCGAGCAGGCCGGTCTCGATGCGGTCCTGGGTCATCTCCTTGACGGTCAGGGTGATGCCGGGGTGCCGGGTGTGCAGGGCGGCGGTGAGGGGGCCGACGAGGTAGGCGGTGAAGGTGGGGGTGACCGCCAGCCGCAGGTGGCCGCGGGAGAGGTCCTGCACGTCGTGGACGGCGCGTTCGGCGGCCGCCAGGTCCCGTAGCGCGCGCCGGGCGTGGTGCACGTAGGCCTCGCCGGCGTCGGTGAGCCGGACGGTGCGGCCGGTGCGGTCCAGCAACTGCACCCCCAGGGTCCGCTCCAGCTGCTTGATCTGCTGGGAGAGCGTGGGCTGGGAGATGTGCAGGTCCTCGGCCGCGCGGGTGAAGTTGCCGTGCTCGGCCACGGCGAGCAGATAGCGCAGATGACGCAGTTCCAGAGCCATGCGGGCAACTATAGATCATATCTATGGCTTCCATGGATACAGGGTCTTGGACACTATAGGTCCAGGTCGTGCATGGTGGATCTCGCCGGCCCCAAGGGGCCCGACGGCTACCGAAGGGAGCGACCCATGCAGAACCTCACCGAAGGTGTCGCGCAGTTCCAGCGAGACGTCTTCCCGGCCAAGGCGGACCTCTTCACCCACCTGGCCACGCATCACAAGCCCCACACGCTGTTCGTCGGCTGCTCGGACGCCCGTGTCGTACCCGAGCTGATCACCCAGGGCGAGCCGGGCGAGCTCTTCGTCATCCGCACCGCCGGAAACCTCGTCCCCGCCTACACCCCCGGCGCCAACGGGGTGACGGCGAGCATCGAGTACGCCGTCGCCGTGCTGGGCGTGACCGACATCGTGGTGTGCGGGCACTCCGCCTGCGGCGCGATGACCGCCCTGGCCGAAGGCCACGACCTCAGCGGCGCGCCGGTGGTCGCCGACTGGCTGCGGCACGCGGACGCCGCCGTGGCCCGGATCGCCGACGTCGCGGCGGGCGCGGAGAAGGTGGGGGCCCTGGTCCGCCAGAACGTGTACGCGCAGCTGACGAATCTGACCACCCACCCCTCCGTCGCCCGGGCGCTGGCGGAGAAGAAGGTGACCCTGCACGGCTGGGTCTTCGACATCGCCACCGGGCGCGTCGAGGACCTCGGCGTCACCGGCACCGGCAGCCCGCTCGCTGCCTGACCACCACCCCCGAACCAGCCGTTCCCGCAGCCCGCGGAACGGTTCCACCCCGAAAGGAAGCCCCTCATGGTGCACGCCCAGTTCGACTCCACCGCCCGCGAGACCCTGGCCGCCCAGGCCGTCGACGCCAAGATCCGCAAGAATCTCTCCTGGAAGCAGATAGCCGACGCCTCCGGCCTCTCGGTCGCCTTCACCACCGCCGCCGTCCTCGGCCAGCACCCGCTGCCGGAGCAGTCCGCCAAGGCGGTCGCCGAGCTGCTGGGCCTGGACGACGACGCGGCGATGCTGCTGCAGGCCGTCCCGACCCGCGGCTCGATCCCCGGCGGCATCCCCACCGACCCGACCATCTACCGCTTCTACGAGATGCTCCAGGTCTACGGCACCACCCTCAAGGCCCTGGTCCACGAGGAGTTCGGCGACGGCGTCATCTCCGCGATCAACTTCAAGCTGGACGTGAAGAAGGTCGCCGACCCCGACGGCGGCGAGCGCGCCGTCATCACCCTGGACGGCAAGTACCTCCCCACCAAGCCGTTCTGATCCGGTACGGGCGGGGCCTCGCAGGCCCCGCCCTCCCCCCTCCCACCACCATCGCCGGAAAGGCCCGCTCATGGATTTCGTCCAGCGCACCATCGACATCGCCCGCCAGAACGTCGCCGAGGGCGGCCGTCCGTTCGCGACCGTCATCGTCAAGGACGGCGAGGTTCTCGCCGAGAGCCCCAACAAGGTCGCCCAGACCAACGACCCCACCGCGCACGCGGAGATCCTCGCCATCCGCGAGGCCTGCACGAAGCTGGGCACGGAGCACCTGACCGGCACCACCATCTACGTCCTGGCCCACCCCTGCCCGATGTGCCTGGGCTCGCTGTACTACTGCTCGCCGGACGAGGTCGTCTTCCTCACCACCCGCGACGCCTACGAGCCGCACTACGTCGACGACCGCAAGTACTTCGAACTGGGTACCTTCTACGAAGAGTTCGCCAAGCCGTGGCAGGACCGCCGGCTGCCCATGCACTACGAGCCGCGCGAGGACGCCGTCGAGGTCTACCGGTTCTGGCAGGAGCGCAACGGCGGCGAGCGCCGCGTGGCCGGCACCCCCGCCACCGCCTGAGCATCCCGTTGGGCCGTCCGGTCGAGGCACGCGCGCGGGGGCCGGGCGGTGCGGGGAAGCTTGCCGCTGGAGCAGCAGTCACGCGGCGGGAGGTCGACGATGCGGCCGGTGCGACGGGGGGCCAGGGCCGTGGCGCTCGGGGAGTACCTGCGCGGTGCGCTGTGGGTCCTGCCGGGGGCGGCCGCGGCGCTGGCCCTGGTGGCGGGCAGCCTCCTCTCCCGCGTGCGGGTCCCGCCGGGCTCGGTGTTCCGGCCGCTGGCGTTCGCCGGTACCGCGGACGACGCCCGGCAGGTGCTGATCACGATCGCCTCGACCATCGTGACCGTGATCGCGCTGGTCCTCGGCCTGACGATCGTCACCCTCCAGCTGGCCTCGACGCAGTTCTCCCCCCGGCTGCTGCGCAACTTCCTGCGCGACCGCCCCAACCAGGTGGTGCTCGCCACCTTCGTCGCCACGTTCGCCTACAGCACCGCCGGGCTCTACACCGTCCGTGCCGTCGGCGGCGCGGACTTCCCCCGGCTCGCCGTCTCCGGGGCGATCGCGCTGATCTTCCTCAGCCTCGGGATGCTGGTGTTCTTCGTGCACCACATCGTGCACTCGATCAAAATCGACACGATCATGACCTCGGTCGCCGAGGCCGCCGGCCGCGCGGTGCGGGCTTACACCCCCGAGGGCCCCGGCACCGACCGCGCGGGGCCGGTCCCGCCGCCGGGAGCGCTCGCGCTGGCCGCCATGCGCTCCGGCTACGTGCAGACCGTCCAGCCCGCCCTGCTGCTGGAGGCGGCGGCGGGGCAGGACGCCGTGGTGGCGATCGTCCCGCGGGTGGGCGACCACATCGTGGCCGGGACGGCGCCCCTGGCCCTGGTCTGGTCGCGTCGGGGCGGGCCGCCGGCCGACGCCCCTGCGCTGGCCCGCGCGGTGCACCACGCCGTGCAGATCGGCACCGAGCGCACACTGCAGCAGGACGTCATGTTCGGCCTCCGGCAACTCGTCGACATCGCACTGCGTGCCCTGTCGCCCGCGGTCAACGACCCGTACACCGGCGTCCAGACGCTCGACCGGCTCTCGGTGATCGTCGACGCACTGGGCAGACGCACCCTCGGCGACGACGTCAGGACGGACAAGGCGGGCGTGGTCAGGGCGGCCGTCGCCGGTCCCGCCTTCGCCGACTACCTCGACCTCGCGTGCGGCCAGATCCGCCGGTACGGCGCCGGCGAACCCGCCGTCTGCCTGGCGCTGTTGCGCCTGCTGACCACGGCCGCCGCCTCCGTCACCGACGCCCGCCGCCGGGCCGCGGTCACGGATCAGGCCCGGCTCGTCCTGGCCGCCGCCGAGTCCCGCATCGTCCAGCCCGACGACCGGTCGGCGGTCCGTGAACTCGGCGCCCGGCTCATGTCGCTGCAGGCATCCGCGTAGCCGCTTTCCTGCTGCCTGCGGAAGGCTGCGACGGCATCGGCCATGAAGTGCCGTACGGTCGTGCCGCCGGTGGCGATGCGCACCGCGCCGCTCTCCCCGTTCACCGGATTCTGCCGAGGAAGCCCGGGGTTTCAGCCCTGGAGGAAGTCGGCTCCCGAGCTTTGCGGCGCGGTGCGCCGCAGCATCGCTCCGGAATGCTTGGCCTCAGGCTGTTCAACTTCCTTGAGGTCTCTAGCGTGTTCTACATGAAGATTGTCGCGCAGGTGAAGTTGTTGCCTGTGTCCGTTCATGACGCGGATGCACTGGCGGCGACCTTGCGCGCCTGTAATCGCGCGGCAAATCTTGCGTCCGGGGTGGCGTTTGCCAATGGGGCGCGGGGATGCGTTTTCAGCTCCCCCTGTCACCCGGACGGGTGAATCTGCCCCGTTTGTCATCCGATGGTCGGACTGCACCGCTTCCATGGACATGTCGACGACGCTGCGCCTACCAGGGGGACCGCTTGGATCGCCGTACGTTTCAGAGCCGACTGCTTGCACTGGGCGGTCTGGCCGCGGCCGGGGCGCTGCTCGGGGCGCCGGAAGGGGAAGCAGCCGGTCCGGGGCCCCATGGGGTGCCGTGCCGGCGGTCGTTGACGGAGTACGGGCTGCCGCCCGCCGAGGAGACGCACGAGATCGTCAAAGTGCCGGGCAGACCGATGGCGTTGGTGTCCCAGATGTCCAACAGCCGCCTGGTCAAGCTGCGTCTGGACCCGCGCACCGAGCAGGTGACGGGCATCAGAGCGTTTGCCCTGGGGCCCTCCGACGCGATGCTGCACGGACTGGCGGTCTCGTCGCGCCACCCCGGGAGGATCTGGGCCACGCACGAGGGCGGGAACCGGCTGCTCCTGGTGGACCCACGGCCGGACGCGCTCGACGATGCGCCGCGCATCGAGAGGGAGATCGCCGTTCCCGGCGGCGGCCACGGACCGCACTACATCAGCGAGTACGGCGACATGCTGTGGGTGACGCTGAAGGAGAGCAACCAGGTGCTCGCCCTGGATCACACCCGGCCGGGCCGCCACCGGCTCTTCGAGGCGCGGCCCCAGCCGATCTTCGCCGCGCAGCACCCGGTCAGCGGGGACTTCTACGTCAGCCAGGACAGCGCGAGCACGGTGCTGCGGATCGACCCGCGCAGCGGACGCACGGCACAGATTCCCGTCCCGGCGGAACAGGGCAGCACGCCGGTCGGCCTGGTCGCCGGGCCCGGCGGCGTGTGGGTGGTGCTGCTCGGCACGGCGCAGGCGGGGACGGGAACCTTCGGCCGCATCGGCGCGGACGGCCGGATCGCCTGGCACCGGCTGCGCGACCCGCAGGGACACGCGGCGGGGTTGCTGCACCTGGCGTTCGACCCGCCGGGCTCGCGGCGCGAACGGGAGCCCGGCGTCTGGCTGCTGGGGTCGTCCATCGTCTCCGACACCGCGCGGGACATCGTCGTCCGGGTGCGGTTCGACCCGTCGTGGACGCGGATCGTGGGGGAGGAGTACGCGGCGCTGCCGACGCAGCGGTGCAAGGCGCACCGGCTGCTGCCGCTGGAGAACAGCGTGTTCGTCACCGAGCTGACCACGGCCACGGTGGCGCAGCTGACCGGATCCGGGGTTTCCGAGGTGTGCCGCTGAGGTGCCGCAGGGCGCGCATGCCGACCGCCGGGGCCCGCGGCTCCGCGGCTGCGGGCCCCGGGGCGGGCGGTCACTTGCCGGTGGTGAGGACCATCCGGAAGCGGGCGTCGCCGCTGAGCATCCGCTCGAACGCGGCGCCGGTCTCCTCCAGCGGCATCGTCTCGATCATGGGACGCACGCCGCTGAGGGCGGTGAAGGCCATGGTCTCCTCCACGTCCTGGGCGGTGCCGGAGGGGTGGCCGTGGACGGTGCGGCTTCCCATGATCAGCTGAAGCGGGCTGATGGCCAGCGGCTCGGGGACGGCGCCGAGGACGACCAGTTCGCCGCGGTGGGCGAGGCCGTCGACGGTCGCGGACATCGCGGCGGAGTTGGCCGCCGTGGCCAGCACCACCTTCGCGCCGCCCAGGGCCTGGAGGGCCTCGGCCACGTCGGTCGCGGTGCTGTCGATGTAGTGGCGGGCACCGAGCTTGTGGGCGAGGTCCTTCTTGTCGGCGCCGCGGGCGATGGCGACGGTGTCGAGGCCGAGCGCGGTCGCGTACTGGACGCCGAGGTGGCCCAGCCCGCCCAGGCCGAGCACGGCGACGAGGTCGCCGGGGCGGGCGGCGGAGTGCCGCAGCGCGTTGAAAGTGGTCACTCCCGCGCAGCCCAGGGGAGCGGCCTCGGCCGCGGAGAGCTCGTCGGGGATGCGCGCGAGCGCGCTCACGGGGGCGACCATGGCCTCGGCGTAGCCGCCGGGGTAGGCCCAGCCGGGCACCTGCAGGTTGGCGCAGTCGATGAAGTCGCCTTCCCGGCACGGGCGGCAGTGGCCGCAGTGGCCGCCGAACCAGCCGACCGCCACCCGGTCGCCGGCCTGCCAGCCGGTCACGCCCTCGCCCAGGGCGTCGATGCGCCCGGCCACCTCGTGGCCGGTGACCAGGGGGAACCCGACGCCGGGGAAGGCGTTGTGGACGAAGGCGGCATCGGTGTGGCACACCCCGCACGCCTCGACGGTGATGCGGACGTGGCCGGGGCCGGGCTGGGGCAGCTCGCGCTCGACGATCTCGAACTTTCCGCCCGGGGAGCTCACCTGGGCAACACGCATGGACGTCATGGCAGAGGTCTCTTTCCTCGATGGAGCACTCGATGAAGCGCTGGGGGAGGGGGAGGCCGGGCCGCTGTGGGCCGGGCCGGGCAGGGGCGTAGCGGCGCCCGCTGTGGCATCAACGGTACACCCATCTGTGTAGCGTCGCTATATCGCGGGGCGGGTTTCTTTACCGGCCCACCCCGGCTCCCTATATCGTTGCTATATGACCGCCAGCCCCCGAGAACGCATCCTCCAGGCCGCCGCCCGGCTGCTCGCCGCCTCCGGCGGGGCCCCCGTGTCCACCCGCGCGGTCTGTGAGGCCGCCGGTGTCGGGGCCCCGACGCTCTACCACCACTTCGGCGACAAGCAGGGCCTCTTCGACGCCGTCGTCGCCCACGGCTTCGAGCAGTACCTGGCCGGGAAGAAGGCCGCCGGATCCACCGGGGACCCGGTCGAGGACCTGCGGCGCGGCTGGGACGCCCACGTCGAGTTCGGCCGCACCCACCCCGCCTTCTACGCCCTCATGTACGGCACCCCGCGCCCCGGCCCGCCCCCGGCCGCCGCCCGGGAGGCCCACGGCGCCCTGCTCGAACTGTGCCGCCGCATCGCCCTCGCCGGACGGCTGCGGACCGCCCCGGAACTGGCCGCGCAGATGGTGCTCGCCGCCAACACGGGCGTCACCCTGTCCCTGATCGCCGACCCCGCCCCCGACGCCGACCGGCTCTCCCGCCGCACCCGCGACGCGATCATCGACGCCGTCACGACCGCGGGGACCGGCGCCGCGGGCACCGGCACGGGCCCGTCCGACGCCGGACCGCACAGCGCCGCCGCCACCCTCGCCGCCGCCCTCGCCCACCGCGACGCGCCGGGCCTGACCGCGAACGAGACGCTGCTGCTGCGCGACTGGCTGCGCCGCATCACCGACAACGGGGCTCCGGGCGACTGAGAGCCGGCTCCCGGTGGCGGGGCGGCACCGCGTGCGGTGTGCTGGTGCGGGAGCGAGCACCCCGTACCCCCTGGAGGCACCGTGAGCATCGCCCTCGACAAGCTGACCGAACCGGCTGTACGAGCCTTCGTCGCCGCCGTCAACGCAGGCGACCGCGAGGCCTTCGCGGCGGCCCTCACGCCCGGGGCCACCATGTCCGACGACGGCAGCGACCGCGACGTCGACGACTGGACCGAGAAGGAGATCTTCTCCTCCGCCGGACACATGGACATCGTGTCGCAGACCGGCGACGGGCTCGGGCTGGTCGTCAACTACCGCAACGACACGTGGGGAGAGATGCGCACCGCCTGGCGCTTCACGGTGGACGGCGGGAAGGTCGGCCGGTTCGAGACCGGGCAGGCGTGAGCGCCGCGTTTCAGACGATCACCAGTGTCGTCGGGCCGTCGATCAGCTCGACGCCCTTCTTCGTGGCGCAGTCCAGTGGGTTGAGTGTGATCTGCGCCCCGGGTGAACTCACCGACCGCCCCTTGTACTTCCCCTCGACCACCGTGCCGTCGACCAGCGAGACGACCTCGCCGCCCGCTGTCTGGACGAGGGGCTGCTGCCGGTAGAGCACCTTGCTGTGCTCACCCGTGTTCCACGTGACCATCTCCACCGCCGTGCTGGAGATCGAAAGGCAACTGGTCTCCCCGCTGCCCTCGATCTTCGATTCGGCCCACTTGACGTCGGGGTCGGTGCCCGTGCAGGTGTAGTGGGCGCTGCCGCCGAGTTGCGAATGTCTGGTCCACAGCGACAGCCCCGGGGAGAAGCGGACGGTGGCGCTGCCTGCACATGCCATCACGGAGTGGGGCTTGTCATGGGCCGACGCGAGGAGCACCGCGGGCCCCGCAAGCAGAGCCGAAGTCATGGCCACACATCCCCAGGCCCTGCGCCAAGAACGCTTCACATTCCACCTTTTCATCTCGGGAACCGGCAATCCGCTCCGCATCATGCCGATTCCGCTTGGGCGTTCTGCGGGATTCGCGAGGAAAGCCGGGTCGGACGGCAGCACGTACCGACCGCACGGCGCGCGGTACGGCATGCGCGCCTCGGCAAGTGGGCCTCGGGCGTGGCCGGTTCGGTCGAGCCGAACGCTGTAAAGCGTGACGGCTGGCGGCCACTGAGGATCCGCCCCCGCGTGCCGTCGAACCGGCCTCAGAGCGGGGGCAGTTCGTCGAGTGCGGGCCGGATGGATCGCTCGGCCTTCTCCGGGTACGGGAAGCCGTGGGCCCCGGCCACTTCCGCGGCCAGCTCGGCGAAGAGGTCGGCGGTGGCGCGGGCGCTGCGGAGGATGTCCTCGGCGGTGAATCCGCCGAAGGTCTCCGGCAGGCGCTCCCACACTCCCGGCGCCGCCCACCGGCGCATGCGCGTGCCGCCGTACCAGACGTCGTGGCCGGCGCCGTGCCGCGTCAGGGCGTGCCACTCGATCATGGTCTGCAGCAGCTCCTTTGCCGTCCAGTCCCGGGACTTGGCCACCCACAGCTCACCACGGGCCAGGCAGCGCGGAAGGTGCGCCGTCTCGAACCAGAACTCCGCACAGAGTTCGTGGAATTCCCGGGCATCGGGCAGTGCGGCGGCCGGAGGTGTGCCCGGGGCCGCGGGCAGCCGGGCGGCGGTCCCGTCGCGGTCGAAGAGCACCTCGTAGCCGCGCACGTGCACGTCGTCCAGCCCTGCCGTCGCCAACTCGGCCAGCCGGGACACCGGCAGGATCTGGAAGTCGGCCTTCACACCGTCCTCGAAGAACACCAGCCGCGCCGGGTTGTCCCACGGCCCGTCCAGCCCGACCGAGACCAGCACCGGGCCGATGGCGCCGACCCATTCCTCCGATTCCGCGTACTGCTCCGGGTCGGTCGTGTACAGCTCGATGTCGTGGTCGGAGACGGCGTCGGCCGTGCCGTCGCGCCGGGCCCGTGAGCCCGTGCGCAGCACGGCACGGACGTCGGGCCGGGGTCGTGCCCACTCCAGCACCCGTACGACGAACTCTTCTTCGGCCTCTTCGTGGGTCGTGGAACGCATCACCTCACGACCCTACGTGACCCGTCGGGCCGTGGTGCGACGGATCCGGTCCGTCGCACCACGGCCTGCGCCCCCGTACGGGATCAGGTGTTGGTGCCGGTGGCCCAGATCGGCTGGCCGTCCCGGTTGTAGATCACCAGGTTGTGGTCGTCCTGCAGGGCCAGAATGGAGCCGCGGTTGTCCTCCGACCCGGTTCCCGACTCCCAGGCGACGTTCTGGTCCTCGTCGAAGACGACGAGGTTGCCGTCGTACGCGAAGAGGGCCTCACGCCCGTTCGGGTAGACGTTCTCGGCCTGCCACGTGGGTTTGTCCTCCTGATAGAGGACGAAGTTCCCGTCCTCCTGCAGACGCAGGGACGAGTCGCCCCTTCCGTTGGTCAGCGCCTGGTTCTGCACGATCCTGGTACCGGCCGGGAACTTGGCATCAGCCATACTCGTGCCCTCCTCGGTGTGGATGCGGGGCTCCTTCCCCCGGAGCGCCCCACACGCTACCGACGTGTCCCGCAGCGGCATCAGGGCGTAAAGCGCGCGTCCGGAACGCCATGGGTGGCGCTGTCTGCGCCCTGTCCGTGCGCCGGTGGTCCGCTACCCTTGCATGCAGAACGGGTGTTCGATTGAAGGGTTGTCACATGTTTCTCGGCTTGCGGACCGTGATCTATCCGGCCCCGGACCTCGATGCCGCCAAGGTCTGGTGGACCTCCGTGCTCGGTGTCGAGCCCTATTTCGACGAGCCGTTCTACGTCGGCTTCACCGTCGGCGGATACGAGCTGGCGCTCGACCCGCACGCCGACCCCTCGGCAGGGCCGGTGACCTACTGGGGCGTCCCGGACGCCGACAAGGCGCTGGAGAAGCTCCTCGCCGCCGGCGCGACGGTGCGTCAGGAGGTCCGCGAGGTCGGCGGCGCGATCCGCGTCGCAGCCGTGGCCGACCCCTCCGGCTCCGTCGTCGGGCTGATCGAGAATCCCCACTTCGCGCTCCCCGACGCGCCGCCCGCGGTCGGTGAGGGGCCGGGCCGGTAGTCGGGCATGCACCCGACCCGATGCGAAACCGCTCCACGCGCGCCCCTCGCTCCGCCCGTGCTGCCGATTCCCCGGTGAACAGAGGGGAGTTCGGCTCCCGCAGCCCCGCACGGCCGGAACAATTCCGATTCCGGGAGTCGGGTCTGTCGGATTGGAACGGGAGCGTGGGCCATGCGCAGCATGTGGTCGTGGGCGAGGGCGTACGGGAGTGCGGCCCTGGCCGTGGGGATGGTGGCGGCCGGGCCCGCGGTGGCACCGGTCGAGGCGAACACACCGACAGGCGGCGTCAGTTGCGCGGGAACCAACACCATCGGGTTCTCCCCGGGGCTGAGTCTGCGGGCGAGACGAACCAGGATCACCGGGACGGGCTCCTACCGCTGCACGTCCGCCGCCGACCCCGGGCTCACCGCCGGGACGTCCGAGATCAGCGGCGGCGGGGTGAACGGCTGCTTCGCCTCCGACGCCACCACCGTGGAGAAGATCACCTGGAGCACCGGTGAGCGGAGCGTGGTGGTCTACCCCATGGGCGACGTCCGGCAAGTCGCCGCACAGGCCGTGGTGCTGGTGGTCGGCAAGGTGGTGTCGGGGAGGTTCCACGGGCGGACGGTCGCCTCTCCCGGGGTCCAGCTCGCCCTCGACGTCCCATCGTGCGCGACGGACCGGGGCGTGCAGCGGATCAGCGGTCCGTCGGCGCTGCTGATTCCCTGACCTCGGCCTCGGCCGCGTCCAGCGACCGGCGGCCGTACCGGGCGACCAGGCCGAGGACGTACGCGACGTCGTCCCGGGTGGCGGCGGGGTTGACGGTGCACATGCGGAGCACCGTGGCCTTGCGCACCCGGGACGTGAGGAGCAGGGCCTCGCCCTCCGTGCACACCGCCCGGCTGATCTCCTCCTGCGCGGCGTCGGCATCCCAGCCGGACGGCACATCGGCCGGCTCGTAGCGGAAGGTGAGGACGGCGAGGCTGGGCGGCGTGACCAGCCTCAGCTCGGGGTGGGCCGTGACCAGGGCGGCCGCGTGCTCGGCCAGGTCCATGCCGTGCTCGATCGCCTGCCGGAACGCCCGCGCGCCGAAGGCCTTGAGGGACAGCCACAGCTTCAACGCACGCAGTCCGCGGCTCTGTTGGGGCCCGTGGTCGGAAAGGTTCACCTCGGCGCCCCGGGACGCGGTGGGGTCCAGGTAGCCGGTGTCCAGCGCGTGGCGCTCCAGGTCGAAGGTGGCGCGCAGCAGTTCCGGACGGCGCAGCAGGACACAGCCGATCTCGTAGGGCTGGAAGAGCCACTTGTGCGGGTCGACGGTGAGGGAGTCGGCGCGCCGCAGGGCGGCACGCAGCGCGTGGCCCCGGGCCGTGGCGGCCGCCGCCGCGCCGTGGGCGCCGTCGACGTGCAGCCAGAGGCCTTCATGCGCGCAGAGGCCGACGAGGTCGTCGAGGGGGTCCACGGCGCCGGTCCCGGTGGTGCCGAGCGTGCCGACGACGGCGAAGGGGCGCAGGCCGGCGGCCCGGTCGCGGGTGACGCGGCGCGCGACCTCCGCCGGGTCGAGGCGGAGGTCGTGGTCGGCCGGTACGACGGAGAGCCGGGTGCGGGGGAGGCCCAGGAGGTGGGCGGCGCGTGCGACGGAGGGGTGGGCCTGGCTGGAGCAGTACAGGCGGGCGCCGGAGGTGTCGTCGCCGAGGTGGTGGTCGCGGGCGACGGCCAGGGCGGTGAGGTTGGCGACGGAGCCGCCGCTGACGAAGAGGCCGCCGGTCTCCCGGGGAAGGCCGAGGAGGGTCTTGAGCCAGTCCAGGGTGGTGAGTTCGAGCCGGGTGGGCCCGGCGCCGACCAGCCACGCCCCCGGCACCGAGAGGTGGGCGGAGGCGAGGGCGTCGGCGAGCACGGCGGGGAAGTTGCCGGTGGAGGGGGTGAAGGCGAAGCTGCGCGGGTGGTCGAGGCGGGTCGCCTCACCGAGGGCCTCGCGCGTGACGCGGTCGAGGACGGCGCACAGGTCGTCGGTGCCGTCCTCGGGCAGGGGTTCGTCCAGCGCGGCGCGGAGGGCGTCGGGGGAGGGGACACGGAAGGGCGGCCGCTCGCGCGGTGCGGTGAACCGCTGGATGACGAGTTCGAGCGCATGCCGTCCCGCCTCGCGCATCGGTTCCTCGGCGAGCCGCAGCAGGGGCGGGGCGACGTCGGCCCGTTCGCGGAAGGCGGCGATCCAGGCCCGCGCGCCGGGACCGGGGCGGGGCCGGGGCGCGAGGGCGGCCACGGTGTGCCCGAACTGGAGCAGGGCCAGCTCCTGTCCGGCGGTCACCGGGCCCGGGCGGGCGACGGCCCAGTGCAGGGCTTCGTCGTCGCGGAGTTCGGCGAGGTCGCATGCTGCGGGCAGCGGGCCGGTCGCCGTCCGGCCGTCGCGGCGGTAGCGCCCGGTGGGGGCGAGGCCGGGCAGCACGGTGTCCTCGGCGGCGTGGACGACGAGCTGGCTCGGGCGCCGGGAGCCCGGAGGCAAGGCCGCGGGCACGGACGGGGGCAGCGCGGGCAGGAGGAAGGAGAGGAGATGCAGCCCCAGCGACGGCAGCAGCCCGGCCGCGCGCTCGGCGGCCTGGACCAGGGAGACCACCGTCTGGAAGCGGGGGTTGACCTCGACGGC
This sequence comes from Streptoverticillium reticulum, assembly GCF_047456005.1. NCBI lineage: Bacteria > Bacillati > Actinomycetota > Actinomycetes > Kitasatosporales > Streptomycetaceae > Streptomyces > Streptoverticillium reticulum. The sequence continues at coordinate 7,937,121 of NZ_CP179755.1, forward strand.
GAGGAGCCGCCCGTCCTCCTCGACGAGGTCGATGCCGAACATGCCCCGGAAGCCGCGGCCGCGCAGCACCTCGCCCACGCGCCGCGCCGCCCGGCGGGCCTGCGCGTACAGTCCGTCCGGCAGGTCGCCGGGGTGCACGAGCTGGTTGCCGCAGTGCGTGCCCCAGGAGGCGGCGAGTTCGGGAAGCCCGACCAGCTGGTGGGAGACGGCCGAGACCACGGTGCGGTCCGGCCCGGCGCACGCCGTCACGGTCAGGGACATGCCGGGGGCCCGACGGCTCAGCCGGACCGGCTCGTCGGGCCAGGCCGCGAGGCAACGCGCCAGTTCCTCCCGGGAGTCGACGGGGACGGTGCCGCGGCCGATCAGGTTGTTCTCCCTGCGCTGGGCCACGGCCCCGGGCCACCGGCCGTTCCAGTACGCCCCCGCCGCGGCCCGCCCGGCCGCCGGGACGATCACGGACGGCGGCGCGGCCACCCCTGCCTCCGCGAACAGCTCCAGGACGCTGATCTTGTCCGCCGCCCAGGCGGTCACGCCCGGGTCGGGGGCGAGCAGTCGGTAGCCGTGAGTGCGTGCCCAGGTGCGGGCGTTGGGGCCGTGCTCGGGCGCGAACGAGACGCAGACGCGGCGCGGGCCCGGGGTGCCCGCAGGCTCCCGGGGGCCGCCGGGCGGCGGTACGGGCAACGGCTGGAACGCGGAGACCGGTTCATGGCGGAGCCAGGCCGGCGCCGGGCCGAACGAGGCGCTGACGAACGGGCAGTGGTCCAGCCACACGGCCTCGTCGAGCAGTTCGTCCAGCAGGCGCCGGCCCGTCAGGGCGTCGACGCCCTCGATGTCCTCGGCATGCCCGGATTCCTCGGAGGCGGTCATGCCGCACCCCTGGCGAGGTCCTCCACGCGGTGGTGGAGTCGCTCCAGGTACGGTTCGCTCTCCGGTTTCATCAGGACGCTGCGCAGGATGTGCGCGTGGTCGAGGTCGGGCAGAACGTCCCCGTGGCGGCCGGTGAACGCCTGCGCGTCGACGCGGGCGACGCTGAGGAACACCGGATGCTCCTTGGACTCCATGCCTCTGCGCATCACTTCGTGCGATGCCGGATCCACCCGGGACAGCGCGGCGGGCTCCGTGCGCGGGTAGTACGTCACGATGTCGAGCTCCGGCGGCTGGTAGAGATCCAGGTGCGGGGAGCCGTCGAGCAGGCCGGCCCAGCGTACGGCGGCCCGGCGCCCGGCGGCGAGGACGGCGCCCAGTCCCTGCTGCGTGAGCGGCAGCAGCCGGAGGGTGAGCCACAGGGCGGCCGCGGCGGCGCCGGAGCGCGAGCACTCCAGGCTGATCTCGCCCAGGTGCGGACGGTCGGAGGTGAAGTAGGTGTAGGGGGAGTCGTGCCGGTAGAACCGGGCGGCCGCCGGATCGGCGAACAGCACCGCGCCGCAGCCGTAGGGCTGGAGGCCGTGCTTGTGCGGGTCGATCACCACGGAGTCGCTCTGCGCGACGGCCCGCAGCGCCTGCCCGGTGGTCTCCTCCGTGAGCGGGTCGTCGGCGAGCAGTGCGAAGAAGCCGCCGTACGCGGCGTCCACGTGGACGCGGGCACCGTACTGCCGCGCCAGCGGGACGATGCGGTGCACGGGGTCGACGGCGCCCAGCGCCGTCGTCCCGGTCGTGGCGACGACCGTGCCGACGTCCCCCGTGGCCAACAGCCGCTCCAGCGCGGGGACATCCATCCGCCCCCGGTCGTCCACCGGCACGGTGTGCACCCGCACGCCCAGCAGATGGCACATCCGGGCATGCGTGTAGTGACCTTCGGCACTGACCGCGACGGAGAGGCCGGGCCGGCTCTCCCGGGCGACGAACAGCGCCTCCAGATTGGCCAGGGTGCCGCTGCTGGTGAGGTGCCCCAGATGCGTCTCCAGGCCGGCCATCGCGGCGAGTTGCCCCACCGCCTCCTCCTCCATCGCGGACGTGGCCGGACCGCCGTCCAGGGCATGGTTGTTGGAGTTCACCAGCATCGCGGCGAGATACCCGGCGACGGCGACCGGGTGCGGGGGCTTGAGCATCTGCCCCGCGTAGCAGGGGTGGAAGAACGGGTAACTGCCGTGCAGCCGGCCGGTCAGCTCGTCGAACGCGGCGGCACAGGCCTCCGCGCCGACCGCCATGGCCGGGTGGGCGGCGTACTCCTCGTACGACCGGGCCCACGCCTCGAAGGCGTCGACCCCACGGTCCAGCCATCGCTTCAGCTCCATGCCCGCCCCCCGGCGCCACGGCCCACCCGACCGGGCAACCGTAGCCGGGGCTCTCCGCCGCCCGCGGCCACCGGCCGCCGCCTCACCCGAACCGGGGAGGGGTGTACGAACCGCCCCTCCCCGGCCGTCGGACTCAGCGGAGGACGACGTTGTGGGCGGTCGAGACGTCCGGCTGGAGGTCCGCGTAGCCCAGGTCGGCGATGATGGGTCCGAGGATCTTGGCGAAGGCCTCGAACGACTCGGGAGACTCCCACACGTCGGTGACCCGCCAACAGCCTCCGACGGGACCGGCGATGTGGGCGATCAGTCCGGGCACGGGCAGGTCGGCCGGCGAGGCGAAGCCCCGGCCTTCGGTGACGCGGTCGATGCAGTTGTCGTACAACTCCTGGGCGGCAGGCGTGTTTTCCATGTCGAAGGTGACGATGAGGGCCATGGTCGGGTGCTCCTGTCCGTTCTCCACCGGGTTCGGCGGACGCCGCCTCACGGTCTCCCCGCCCCGACGGCGGCGGCAATGGCGCGCGGGGAGGCTCGTCGGAGCGCCGGGAGCTGAAGCGCGTGCAGGCGCTCGCCGTGCGGATCCCTCGCGCCCCTCGGGCCGGAGCCTGCCGGGCCCTGTTCCGGTCCATGCGTTGTTTTGGTCCACGCGTTCCATAACATGCTACGGTGACGATCATGGGTCGACCGCGACAGTTCGATGAGCAGCAGGCGGTGGCGGCGGCGTGCGGCGCCTTCTGGTCGAAGGGGTACGAGGCCACGTCCACGCAGGACCTCTGCGAGGCCACCGGCCTCGGCCGGAGCAGCATCTACAACACCTTCACCTCGAAGGACCACCTCTTCCGGCGCGCCCTGGCGCACTACGCCGACACCATGACGGCGCGTCAGCTCGCCCTGCTCGGCGAGGAGGGGCGCAGTGCCGTGGAGAAGATCCGCGCCCTGTTCGAGGTGGTCGTCGACGGGGAGATGGAGAACCGCCGCCTGGGCCACGGCTCCGGCTGCTTCACCGTGAACACCGTCACCGGTCCGGCCGCGGACGACCCCGGCGTCGCGGAGATCCTGGCCAAGGATCTGGAGCGGCGTCTCGGTGCGTTCCGCGCCGTGATCGAGGAGGGGAGGCGGGACGGATCCGTCCGTTCGCCGCGCGACCCCGCCGGACTGGCCTGGTACCTGAGCTCGGTGATCGCCGGGATGCGGGTCGCCGCCCAGTCCGGTGCCGACCGCGCCGCGCTGGAGCAGATCGCCGCTGCCGGGATCGACGCCCTCGGTCGCTGACGTTCGACGTTCGGCCGCTGTCTGCCCGTACTTCCTGCGGGCCGGCTTTTTCACATCCGTTTTTTGGTCTGATCAGTACAAAATCAAGGGGGGTTCTTTCGCATGCCCAAGTCCGTCCATCTCATGGCGCTCGGCATCTTCGCCATGGTCACCAGCGAGTTCCTGGTCGGCGGCCTCATGCCGCAGATCGCCGACGACCTTCACGTCGGCATCGCCCAAGTCGGCTACCTCATCACGGCATTCGCCCTCGCCATGGCCCTCGGTGGGCCCTTCGCCACGGTCGCCGTCCTCAGACTCCGGCCCAAGACCGCGCTGATGACGCTCTTCGCCGTCTTCCTCGCCGGCAACGTCCTGGCTGCCACCGCCACCGGCTACGGCGTCATGCTCGCCGCCCGCGTCGTCACCGGCACGGCCTCCGCCGCGTTCTTCGGCGTCTCGCTCTCCGTCGTCGCCCAGATCACCTCGCCGGAGGTGCGCGGCCGCGCCATCGGCGTCGCCATGCAGGGACTCATGGTCGGCACCCTCCTCGGGCTGCCCCTCTCCACGCTCGTCGGCCAGCAGTGGGGCTGGCGCGCGGGCTTCGTCGCCGTCGGCGCCATCACCGTCGTCGCCGCCGTCGCCACGGCCGTCGCCGTGCCGTCCCTCGAACACGCCGACGGAGCAGGCGACTTCCGCGACGAGCTCACCGTCTTCCGCAACGGCAGGCTCTGGCTCGTCCTGTGCACCTCGATGCTCGTGATCGGCGCCACCTTCGCCGCGTTCTCCTACTTCACGCCGATCCTCACCGAGGTCACCGGCTTCTCCCGCGGCACCGTCCCGCTGCTCCTCCTCGGCTACGGCGCCGCAACGGTCGTCGGCAACACGGTCGTCGCCCGCCTCGCGGACTCCCACACCATCCGGGTGCTCGTGACGGGCCTCGCCCTCAACGCGGTGTTCCTCACGGCCTTCGCACTGCTCGCGGACCTCAAGGCGCCCGCCGTCGCCGCCATGACGGGCATCGGGCTCGTCGGGGTCACCCTCAACCCGGCGATGATCAGCCGGGTGCAGCGCACGGCGAACGCGCGCCCGCTGGTCAACACCGTCCACTCGTCCTTCATCACGCTCGGCGTGGTGATCGGCTCCGGACTCGGCGGCGCCGCCACCGACAGCTACGGGCTCCGGGCACCGCTGTGGCTGGGCGCGGGCATGGCGGTGCTCGGGCTGCTCACGCTGATACCGGACGTGGTGCGGGTGGCGCGGGTGAGGGTGCCGAAGGCCGCCTGAGCAGGGGCATCCCGGCGGGTCAGGGCGGTGGAGCGGGTCCGCCGGGGGACTTGAGCACGGAGAGGCGGCGCCGGTACTCCTCGTCGTCGATCTCGCCACGGGCGAAGCGCTCGGCGAGGATCTGCTCGGGCGTGGGAGTGGGCGTGGGCGCCGTGGACGAGGTCGGCCGGGTGTGCTCGCGGGGGCGGCCGAAGGCGCGGAAGAGCAGCACGAGGGCAGCGATGATCACTCCCCAGAAGAGGATCATGCTGATCGACATGGCGGCCAGCCCCCAGCCGCCGACGTGGTGGCCGTACCAGGACATCATCGCGTGTCACCTCCATACCTCCATTCGGAGCGTTTCGACGTCCTGTTGCCACTGTGCCTCGGGAACGGCCGCACTGCAGGGGCCACCGGACCGGTCCGGCCCGGTGGCCTTCGGGACGAGGACGTCAGCCGTTCAGCGCGGCGACGCCGGCCTGGGCGAACTTCTCGTCGAGGTCGCCGCTGGGTGCGCCGGCCACGCCGACGGCCGCGACCGGGGCGCCCTTGGCCTGGACCGGGGCGCCGCCCGGCAGGAAGAGGGTGCCGGGGATGTCCTTGAGGTTCGGGGTCTGGGAGAGGCGGCCCATCAGAGCCGAGGTCGGTGCGTTCCAGGAGACGGCGGTGAAGGCCTTCTTCTCGGCGGACTCGTACGACTGCGGGCCCGCACCGTCGCCGCGCAGGGTGACGAGGGTGTTGCCGTTGCGGTCGACGACGGCGACGGAGACCTTCTGGCCCTCCTTCGCCGCCGCGTCCAGGCTGGCCTGCGCGGCCTTGGTGGCGGCGGCGATCGTGAGGTGGGTGGACTGGGTGAGGTTCCGGTCGGACGCGTCGGCCTTGACCGTCGACTTGGCCGCGGCCGCCGGGGCGGCGGCGCTCGCGGCAGCGGCGCCGACGGCTCCGGCCGCGAGGACGGCGGCGGCGGTGGTGACGATCTTCGCGGTGCTGAACTTCTTGGTGTCGGTCATGATCCGATCCTCCGGCCGGTTCCTCTCGTGGTGCCTCGGCCTGCGGGCTGCTCGTGCCGTGCCCGACGGCCGACACCCCTGTCAACCGATCGGTTGATGCGAGGATGGCCGCACCGACCGAGGATGGGTGCGTATGCGCAGGTGAGGAGAGTGCGATGCGGCAGGCGACGCCGTCGGCGGAGGAGGCCGCGGATCCGGTGCGGGCGGCGTCCGACAGCCCCGACAGCCCCGACGGCTCCGGCGGTGACGGTCCCGAGGAGGCCGCGGGGTCCGGGGAGCGCCTCCTCGCGCTCGTCATGCACGCCGCGTTCTTCCTCCTGCTCGGCGCTTCGCTGGCACGGTTCCTCGTCCGGCACCCCGGCAACCCCCACACCTCGTGGATCATCGGGCTCTCCGCCGTCCTGGCCCTGCTGTACCTGCTCGGCCCGGCACCGCTCGCGCGGCCCACACCGCGCCGGCTCGCCTGGCTGGGAGCCGTCGTCGCCGTCTGGATGGTGCTGGTGGTGCTCGCGCCGAGCTTCGCCTGGTGTGCGGTGCCGCTGTTCTTCACGGGCCTGCGCACCCTGCCCTCGCGTGCGGCGCTCGCCCTCGTCGCCATGCTCACCGCCTTCGTGGTCGCCGCCCAACTGAAGCTGTCGACGGGCGGCTTCGACCCGAACCTGGTCCTCGCCCCGCCCGCCGTCGCCGCCATCGCCACCGCCGTCTTCGTCCACATGCAGAGCCAGGCCGACCGGCAGCGGCAGTTGATCGACGACCTCATCCGCACCCGGCGCCACCTGGCCGCCACCGAGCGCCGAGAGGGCACGCTCGCCGAGCGGCAGCGCCTGTCCATGGAGATCCACGACACCCTCGCCCAGGGCCTGTCCAGTCAGCAGATGCTGCTCCAGGCGGCCGACCGGGTCTGGACGGCGGAGCCCGACACCGCCCACCGGCACGTCCGCACCGCCGCCTCGATCGCCGGCCGGAACCTCGCCGAGGCGCGCCGCCTCGTCCACGACCTCGCCCCCGCCGACCTCGCCGACGGCGGCAGCCTGGAGCAGGCCCTGCGCGCGCTGGCCGCCCGCGCCGCGCAGGAGTCCGGCGGACTCGCCGTCCGCTGCATCGTCGAGGGCGCCCCCGCCTTCCCCCTGCCCGGCCGGACGGCCTCCGCGCTGCTGCGCATCGCCCAGGGCGCACTTGCCAACGTCCGCGAGCACGCCGGCGCCCGCACGGCCACGCTCACCCTCACCTTCCTCGGCGACCAGCTGGTCCTGGACATCGCCGACGACGGCCGGGGCTTCGACGTCCCGGCCGCCACCGCACCCGCCCGCGGCCCGCGGGGGCACGGGCTCCCCGCCATGCAGGCCCGCGTCCGGCAGCTCGGCGGCACCCTGACCGTCGAGTCCGCGCCCGGCGAGGGCACCGTCGTATCCGCCGCGATCCCCCTGGAACCCCCCTCATGACCCAGACCCCCGTCCGCATCCTGCTCTGCGACGACCACGCCGTCGTCCGCGCCGGGCTGCTCGCCCTCCTCGGCAGCGAACCCGACATCGAGGTGGTGGGCGAGGCGGGCAGCGGCGAGGAGGCGGTGGCCGCGGCCGCGAAGCTCCGGCCTGACGTGGTGCTCATGGACCTCCAACTCGGCCCCGGGATCGACGGGGTCGAGGCCACGCGGCGCATCGCGGCCACCGGTGTGCACGTCCTGGTCCTCACCACCTACGACACCGACGCCGACATCACGCGTGCGATCGCCGCGGGCGCCACCGGCTACCTGCTGAAGGCCGAGCGTCCCGAGGAGCTCTTCGCCGCGATCCACTCCGCCGCCCAGGGGCGCACCACCCTCTCGCCGCCCGTCGCCAGCCGCGTCATGAGCCACATGCGCGGTGCGGCCCGTCCCGCCCTGACCGCCCGCGAACTCGACATCCTCGCCCAGCTCGCCCAGGGCCTCGGCAACCGCGACATCGCCCGCGCGCTGTTCATCAGCCAGGCCACCGTGAAGACCCACCTGGGCCGGATCTACGACAAGCTCGGAGTCGACACCAGGGCGGGGGCCGTTGCGGTGGCCAAGGAACAACGCCTGCTGCCGTGACGTTTGCTGTCGTGACCCGCGGTCACTCCGCGAGAGCGACGCCGGTCTTTCTGCGGGCGCGGTACGCGGCGGCCTTGATCCTGTTGCCGCAGGACTCCATGCCGCACCACTGCCGTCGGTTGCCGCGCGAGCGGTCGAGGTAGACGCGGGTGCACTCGGGGTTGCCGCACTCCTTCAGCAGGGGGACGTCCGGGCCGCTCAGCAGTTCCACTGCGTGCCGGGCGACGGTGGACAGCGCTTCTCGCTGCGTCGCCGCCGTCCAGCGGCCGGAGCGGGTCAACTGCGGTGCCGCGGGCGCCTTGCGGGCCGCGTCGTTGACCACGGCCAGCGCCTCGTCGTCGAAGTCCGCGCCGAGACGCCGGGCCGTGATCAGCCGGTAGACGGCCTCCCGTACGGTCGTCGCCCGCCCCACGTCGGCCTGCCGGGCGGGCGAGACGGAGTCGACGATGCCGGACTCCACGTACCACGCGTCCAGACGGTCCGGTGCCGCGAACATCTCGTATCGCGCCGTGCGGCGTGCCCGGAGCGTGGCCGCGAAGTCCAGGGCCGGATTGCCGCACATAAAGACGTGATCAAGGTTCACGTCACCATCTTGACGGGTGACTGTGGTGCTCGCAAGGGTCGTCGGCCGTCACCACGGGGGCTTCAGAGGACCATGTCCCATGCCGCACAAGCGAGGAGATTCCTCGCCCCTCCGGGGGCGCAGGCGTCCCGTTCCGGGTCCCGCGGCGAGGCCTCCTTCGTCTCGACCATGTCCGCGTAGGCGATCCGCTCGGGCAGGGCGCCGAACCGTGCATGGCGCGCCGCCGAGTTGCTGTCCTGGGTGCTGCGGTCCTGCATGGTCGGCCTCCGTCATGGAATGGCAGCCTGCCAGGCGACTGTGACACAGCATGCGTCACCAGTCAAACAGGTGACGCGCGCCAACTCTTCGCACGCCAGGGGTGCTTGACCGCACCCCCGTTCCGCTGTGCATGATGAAGCGTCAGCGGAAGTACCCCCCTCGACGAAAGAGACCTCCCGGCATGGCCGTCGTGCACAGGACCACCCTCACGCCCACCAAGGACGAACTGCTCGCCTCCTGGCTGCCCACCCGGCCGTGGTACCGCCCCGGCGCCGGCGCGCCGCAGTTGGAAAGGGCCGGCGGCTTCCGGCTGGACGACCCGAAGGGCGAGGTCGGCATCGAGTTCATGGCGGTGACCGACACCGCGGGCGCGGAACCGGTCACCTACCTGGTGCCGCTCTCCTACCGCGGTGCCCCGCTGGACGGTGCCGAGGACGCCCTCGTCGGGACGATGGACCACGGCGTGCTGGGCAAGCGCTGGGCCTACGACGGCTGTCACGACCCGGTGCTCGTCGCCGAGTTGCTCGCCCTCATCGAGGGCCGCACCCAGCCGCAGGCCCAGAGCGCCAGCAACACCCCCGACCACGAGGTCGCCTTCGCGTACACGGGCGACACCCCGGTCCCGGCGGGCTTCGCCACCGGCACCGAAGTCCAGGAGATCCAGGACGCCACCGGACTCGCCTCCGCCGCCCACGGCGTGACCCTCCGGCTGAACCGCGTCCTGCGCCCCGGCCCGGAGGCCCTCCCGCAGGGCGCCACCGGGCACGTCACGTCCTGGTGGCGGCTTCCCGACGGCACCACCCGGGCCCGCGGCCTGTTCGCCGTCCTGAGCACGGTCCTGAGCACGTCCTGAGCGTGCCCGCGGAGTGACGCACGTCACCGGCGACGGTGTCACAGTCCCGGGCCGCGTGACGTCTCCCCTGTGAGCCGGGCCGCCTCAGGGGCGGCGGACACGCGAAGGGACGAGGCATGGAAACCGTGACGGTACGACGTGTCATTGCAGCACCGATCGCCGACGTGTTCGACTGGTGCGCCGTCAGCACCCACTACACCCGCACCCCGTACGTCCTCAGGGCACGCCTGGCCCGGCCGGGCGCGGGTGCGCCCTACGGGGTGGGCGCCGTCCGGCTGCACACGTGGCTGATCGGCTGGTTCCGCGAGCGGATCACCGCCTACAACCCGCCGTACGCCTTCGACTACGTCGTCGAACGCAGCTTCCCGCCCGCCCGGCACGAGCTCGGCCGCATGACCTTCACCGAGGTCGCCGAGGGCACGCTCGTCGTCTGGACGACCACCACCGAGGTCCGTCTGCCGTTCGGCGCGGGCGCGGCCGTCACGCGCGCGCTCGCCGGCCCCGTCGTCTGCCACGTCTTCGGCAGGATCCTCGACGCCGCCGACACGGCACTCACGGGGAAGACGGCCCGGCCAGGGCGGTGAGGGCGGCGTCGAGGCCGGCGGCCCGGGGCCGGTTCCAGGGGAGCCGGGCGAGGACCTGGGCCATGCCGCAGGTGTCGGTGAGGGCCGAGAAGACCAGGCCGCCCGCTATCGCCGTGGACAGGAGACGGGCCTTCGGCAGGCGGTGCCCGGCGAGCAGCCCGCACAGGACGAGGGAACCGGCGGCCAGGCGTACTTGGCGCTCCATGGCCCAGACGGCGCGGGCGCCCTCGGAGCGGTCGACGTCGTAACCGCGCCCGGCCCAGGCAGTCGTACCGCCGGTGAGGGTGGCGGCACTGACGCCGTGCGCGGCGAGGCGACTGCAGGCCCGGGCGGAACGGTCGCCGGCGGCGCAGACGACGAGGAGGCTGCCGCGCAGGGCGGTGCGCCTCAAGACGTGCACGGCCCGGTCGAGTTGGTCGAGGGGGATGTTGTGGGCGCCCGGCAGATGGCCGGAGGCGTACTCGCCGGGGGTGCGCACGTCGATGACGGTCAGCTCGTGCAGGCGGGCGCGGGCCTGCTCCGGCGTGAGGGCGGCGGTGGTGGTCACGGGTTTCCCCTTTCCTTCCCTGGACTGCCCGGGTGCAGGGTACCGGCAAGGGCATTGCGTCCGAGCCGAACGGCCCAGCAGGCTTGGCAGTCACGGAGTCGCACGCCCAGTTCTGCGGCCCGTTCCTCCAGCAGGGCCTCGGTGCGGGCCTGGGACAGCAGCAGGGCGTACGGGTGCCGGGTGTCCAGTCCGGCGAAGTCCGGACGCGTGCCGAGGGAGACGGCGAACTGCCGGCCGGGCACCGTCCGGCCGACGGCCAGGAAGCGGCCGGCCAGCCCCCGTTGGTCCATCAGCTCCATGCTGCGCGGGTGCAGGTTCAGTGCCCTGGAGTCGCGGTGCGGCGCGGTGCGCTTCTCGACGACCCGGGTGCGTATGCCGGCCGGCGCCAGCTCGCAGGCGAGCAGCAGACCGGTCGGGCCCGCGCCGACGACGATCACCTCGGGGTGCGGGCCGGGCGGCGGGCAGGGTGTGATGCTCGGCAGAGTCATGGCCGCATCCTGCCCGCGGGGGAGAGCACAGGCGACCCCTCCTCTGGCGGCGGACCAGGGCCGGTGCTCCACTGGCGGCCATGCCCCCTATGCCCACGGCCTCCTGGATGCTCGCCACCCCGCGCGCCGTCCTGTACGCCGAGCAGCGACGGCCGCTGCCCCTTGCTGCCGAACCCCGGCCCGGGCAGTTCGCCCGTGCCGCGCGCACAGCGGAGGAGGCGCTCCGCCACGCGCCCGCGGGCTGCGCGGTCGTCGGAGCCCTTCCGTTCGACGAACGCACGGCGGCGATCCTGGCGTTGGCGCGCCCGAGGTGCAGACCGCGCCCTCCGGCCGGTCGTCACGCACCCGGTCCCGCCGCCGTGGACCTCCGGGGCGACCCCGGATACCTCGAAGCCGTCGGCGCGGCGATCGACGCGTGCCGGGCCCGTACCGTGCAGAAGGTCGTCCTGGCGCGCAGCCTGCTGATTCCCGGTCCGACTCCGGACGACGCCCCCGCTCTGCTCGACCGCCTCCTGCGGCAGCAGCCCGATGCCTACGTCTTCTGCGTCGATGTGGGAAACCTCCGGCTGCTGATCGGTGCCTCGCCCGAGCTCCTTCTCTCCCGTACCGGGAACCGGCTGCTGCTCAACCCCCTGGCCGGCAGTGCCCGGCGCCACGCCGATCCGGCCGAGGACGCCGCAGCCGCGCGTGCCCTGCTCGGTTCACCGAAGGACCGGTGCGAACACGGCATCGTCGTCACGGAGCTCGGGCGGCAACTCGATCCCCTGTGTACGGAACTGCACATACCGGCCCGGCCCTCGCTCAAGGCCACCGGTCAGCTGTGGCACCTGTCCACGACGATCCGCGCCCGGCTCCGCCACCCCGCCCCCAGCGCCCTCGCCCTCGCCGACCTCCTGCACCCCACCCCGGCCGTGTGCGGGGCGCCCCGCGAAGGGGCCCGGCGCCTCATCGAGGCTCTGGAGTCCGGGCCGCGGGGCTACTACACCGGGCTGGTGGGGTGGATGGACCGGCACGGGGACGGCCAGTGGGTCATCGCCCTGCGCTGCGGGGAACTCTCGCCGCAAGGGCTTCTCCTGCACGCCGGAGCGGGCATCCTCGCGGCATCGGACCCGGAGGCGGAGCTCGCCGAGACGGATGTCAAACTCTCCACGCTGCTGGGGGTGTTGGCGCTGCGCTGAGCGGGCCGCGGGAAGTGCAGTGCGTCGGCTGCGGGTGCGTTGTGGCTGGTCGCGCCCACGCGGCGGAGCCGCTGGGGGTACCTCCTGGGGGCACCCCCAGCGGTAGCTGGGGGAGGTAGCTGGGGGAGGTAGCTGGGGGAGTAACCGTCCCGCGCCCCTTCGGGACGCGGTCACCTGTTCACACCAGCGTGTCGATGTGACCGATGCACGCCGCCCTGATCACCCGGAGACGGGAAAGCGCGACGCGGTGTTTCACGGCATCGAATTCCGGCGCATCGATCGCCGCCATGACGGCCGTTTCGAGGCTCCTTATCGCCGGGCCCGGCAGGACGAACGTCCCCTGGAGATGGAATCCCGTCTCTATCCGGTTGCGCAGGACGACGTGCAGAGCGTCCCAGGAACGGCGGGCGCCCGGCCGGAGCTTGCGTCTTTCGTCCGGCTCTGCGGCGTCCCGGATCTCCTCCAGCGAGCGGATCACGTCCTGGGCACGCCGGTGGAGTTCGGTCGACAGTTTCCGCACCCGGGCGAAGATCTTCAGTGAGGCTGCTGTTCCGGCCACCATCAGCGTCGTACTCGCGGCGAACATGGAGGGCCGGTACGTGTGGGCGGTATGGCTGCTCGACGTCAGCAGGAGCAGCCCGGCCAGTCCGCACCACAGGGCGAAGACCCGCGCCGTGGCCGCCCGCACCAGCCGTCCTCGCAGGCGGTGCAGGGGAAAGTCGGTCGGCTCCGCCAGCCCGGCGCCGGAGAAGTTGAATCCCCAGACGGCGAACAGCGAGGAAGCTGCCAGCGTTTGGTCGGTCGTGCCCGCGCAGAGCACCGCGACCGTCGCCACGACGGCGAAGAGCGCCCCGACCACGACGACCGGAAGAGAAGTGAGGCGCCACTGCCATGCAGCGGACAGTCCTGCGAACCAAGGGCGGGTCAAGAGTCGCTGCCGCATGGACAAAATCCGCAGGCGGTCGAGCAGAAGAGTCATTCGGATCCGGGTCCTTCCTTACCGGACCGGATTCCTATCAGATCAAGCCGCCATCACGGCAATTCCCCTTCGACGGCGCCGGGCTGGACATCCGGCATCGTGGGCGGGGACCATCGGGCGGTCGTACACGGATACAGGGCCGCTGGTCAGGGCAGAGTTGTCATGTAGCGTTCATGTCACGTTCACCCCGCCCATCGGAGAGTTCGGAGCACTCACATGTCAGCTTCCCCACGCCGCCGTTGGCCGGCAGCCGGGGCGTTCAGAGCAGCTGCGGCAACCGCCGCGGCCGCCGCGCTGGCGTTCGCCGGTCCCGCAGCGTCGCCCGCGTCCGCAACCGGCTCGCACGGGAACGGCCCGAAGCGGCCGGGCCATGTGTGGACGATCATCCTGGAGAACAAGTCCTACGAGGCCACGTTCACCGGCCTGAACCAGAACAGCTACCTGTGGAAGACCTTGCCCGGCTACGGGGAGTTGCTGCGGCAGTACTACGGCACCGGCCACTACAGCCTCGACAACTACATCAGCGCGGTCTCCGGCCAGTCCCCGGCCCCGGACAACATGGACGACTGCCCGCAGTACAAGGACATCACCCCGGGTACGCCGGCCGCCGACGGACAGACCCTCGCCCCGCACGGATGCGTCTACCCGAAGCGGGTGAAGACCCTGTTCAACCAGCTCGACGACCGCCACGTCCCGTGGAAGGTCTACGCACAGGACATGGGCAACGACGACAAGCGCGAAATGCCCTACCAGTGCGGCATTCCCGGGAACCCGGCCGGATCCGGCGTCCCCAGCCCCGGCGGGGCCACGCCGAAGGACCAGTACGTGGCCAAGCACAACCCGGCCGTCTGGTTCCACTCGGTGATCGACAACCCGAAGGACTGCGCCCGCGTCGTCCCGCTGGACGGCAGGCCCGCGCAGGGCGGGCACTCCGCCCTGACCGGGCTGGCGCAGGACCTGAAGAAGGAGTCCACCACCCCGCGCTTCAACTGGATCACGCCCAACAACTGCTCCGACGCCCACGACGCCACGTGCAAGGGCGACAACCTCTCCGGCGACCCGAAGAACCACCAGGGTGGCCTGTACGCCGCGGACAAGTTCCTGGAGAAGGTCGTCCCGCAGATCATGTCCTCGCCGGCCTTCCAGCACGACGGCATGATCCAGATCATCTTCGACGAGGCGGTCCCGCCCTACAAGATGTACGGCGACTCCATCGGTGACTACACCGGCAACGCCGACCCGAAGCTCAACACGCCCACCGACACCGCCCAGTCGATCGTGGCCTGCTGCAACGAGCTGCCCGGGCCCAACACCGCCCAGCCGGGACACCAGCTGTACGGCCAGGACACCACGCCCGGCGGCGGCATCACGGGCTCCGTGGTCATCTCCCGCTTCGTCAAGCCCGGTTCGATCAGCGACCAGCCCTACAACCACTACAGCTGGCTGCGCAGCATGGAGGACCTCTTCGGCATCCGCCACGGTGGCACCGACGGGCACGGACACCTCGGCTACGCCGCCGCCGACGGACTGTGGCCCTTCGGCGCCGACGTCTACAACAACCCCTCCGGCCGCGCCCTGCCGCCCGCGCCCTCGGGCAGCATCGTCTACCCGGCCGTCGCGCGGGCCGGTGAACCGGAGCACCCGATCGTGAACCCGTCCCCGTCCGGGAGCTCTCAGAAGCGATGAACACCCCGCGCCGCACGGCGCCGAGCCGGGCGGGCTTCGGCCTGCCCGGCCTCCGCCGCCTCACCCGCACGGCCTGCCGCCTCGCCCTGGCGGCGGCCGTCCTCACCGCCGCGGCCGGCTGCGGCGGCGGTCACGCCGCGTCCTCCCGGTCCGCCGACGACGGCTCCCGCACCGTTCAGGACCTGGGCGCCGTCCCGATCCCGTCGCCCCCGTCCGACCGGGCGACCCCCACCGCAGACGAAAAGCACCTGCAGCTGGTCGCCGTGGGATCGCCGGTCCGCGCCCAACTCCCCGAAGCCACCGCGGTGGTCCGCGCGTCCGGACCCACGGAGGACCTCCCCGACCCCACCCCTGGCGGCAAGCCTCCCGAGCACGTCACCGGCGCCCTCACCATCACGCTCGACCAGGCCACGGCGCCGCTCACCGTGCAGGCCGGGGACTTCACCTCCCGCGACGAGGACGGCAAGGACATCACCCTGACCCCGTCCGGGGCGACGACCGCCACCGCGACCCCCGGCCACCCGGCCACCCTCGCGCTCACCGGCACCTTCGCAGCGGGCGCCGCCCAGTTGACCTGGCGCCACGACGGGAAGACCGTGGCCGTCTGGGACTTCAGCATCGAGCTGGACTGAGGACGCGAGCCGTGGGTCACGAAGCGAGGGCGGCACCCCGGTCGGGTTCGTCCTTCCCGGCGGGCGGGACGAGCGCCGTGGTCGTCAAGTCGCGTCCCATGACCGCGGACGAGAAGGCGTCCTGCGCCGCCCGCAATGCGCGCGTCGTCACCTCGACCGAGAAGGTGGAGGTTCCCCCGTCGGCGCAGCACGGTCCGGCGGCGGGCACCGGCGGATCCGTTCCGCGACCGGGCGACAACGGGAACAGGGAGAGTGGCGCGTAACCGCCCGTGGAACGCTGTGGACGTCCTCCGATCGGCGCGGGGGCAGCCGACCGGGGGAGCGCCGCCGGGACCGCATCGTCGTACCCGTGGCCGAGGCCGGAATCCGCGGGGCCCGGCCAGGCTGACATGACGCGCTGCCGGTCTGGATGATCCTCGCCCCCGCCCTGGCGGCGGTGCCCGCCCTGGCCGCGGCCGTGGGGCGCCGCCCCGGATACCCGCTGGAGGCCGGCGCCGTCACCCTGGCCGCCAGCTTCATCAATGCCGGCCGCAACCACGACGTCCTGGCCGACATCCACTTGGCCACCCTGATCGGCATCACTCTGACCAGCTTCACCGGCTGGGCCATCGCGCCCTCCCGGGCGCGCAGGCAAGCCGAACTGGCGCAGGTCCGCACAACGGCCGATCTGGCCCAGCGTGTTCTGCTGCGCCCGGTTCCCGCTCACCTCGGCCCCCGTGAGCATCGCCGTCGACTGCACAGCGGCGGCCGCGCACGCGTGCATCGGCGGTGATCTGTACGACGTGCGCATGACCCGGTGGGGGGTGCGCGCGCTGATCGGTGACGTACGGGGCAAGGGACTGCCGGCGGTGGCCACGGCGGCCGCCGTGCTCGGGGCCTTCCGCGAGGCGGCCCACGACGAACGGCAGTTGACCGGCGTCGTCCACCGCATCGCGGTCGCGCTCGACCGCGATCTGCCCGCCGGGACCGAGGAGTTCGTCACGCTGGCCGTGATCGGCCTCACCGGGACGGTCCGGGCCGGGGCCTCCTGCGCCGAGGTGGTCAACTGCGGACATCCCGCACCGCTCCTGCTGCGGCCCGGCCGTGCCCCGCTGGCCCTCGTACCACCCGAGAGGGTCCCGCCGCTGGGCGTGCTCCGGCCCGCGGATGTCCGTCCTCCGCTGCTGCGGCACCTCGTGCAGGAGGGAGACAGCCTGCTGCTCTACACGGACGGCA
Source organism: Streptoverticillium reticulum (assembly GCF_047456005.1). Classification (NCBI taxonomy): domain Bacteria; kingdom Bacillati; phylum Actinomycetota; class Actinomycetes; order Kitasatosporales; family Streptomycetaceae; genus Streptomyces; species Streptoverticillium reticulum. The sequence continues at coordinate 7,953,947 of NZ_CP179755.1, forward strand.
TCACCGAAGCGCGTGACGCCGAGGGGGAGTTCTACCCCCTGGCCCGGCGTCTGACGACACTGGACGCCGGTGCGGGCGAGCCCGCGGACGTTCTGCAGCGCCTGCACGCCGACGTGCGGGCCTATGCCGGTCACGCCCCGGACGACGACGCGGCCGCACTGTGCCTGCGCTACGAGGGCGGGGCCTTGTCGAGCTGAGGGGCCCTCGTACGGCAAGGGTGCCCCCCGCGCGCCCGGTGGGACTGGTAGCTTGATGTTCGACCGGCCGGGCGCCCCCGACCGCGCAGAGAGGCCCCCACCACGGTGGCGCGAACCACCGAGGCGAGGGCCCGACCGAAGACGGCCTACCCGTCGGTCCCTACCAGGTATAGGGATCGGCGGGTCACCGGCCGCTCAACCACCTCCCGAGCTCGCGGATGGCCGCAAGGCAACGCTCGAGAAACGACTTCCTCCGGTGACGCCCCATCGGCGCCTCCCTCCAGACCGGCCGCCAAGAGTCCCGGTCGGCGGCTGTTCCTTGGATTCGGGCCGGGCCCCGAAGGCGCGGGGTCCGGAAACGAAGGTCCGTGGAGGGAGGCGCACCAGGTGCGCCGCTGATCACAATAGCGCCTCGGTCAGGGCGAGTTGGAGTTCTACCAAGACACTCGCGGGTCGGCAACATGTTCGATGGGTGTCGGTGGCCGGACAAGGTGGCGTCCGGGCCTACCCACCCTCCTCCGCAGGCCACAGCCACCGGCTGGCCAGTACGGCGAGGCTGCCCCCGGCCAGGACCATCGCCGCCCTGACCGCGGCCGCCCACCAGGGCAGAGGCCGGCCGTAGTCGCTGAGCAGGAGGAGCAGGACGGGCGAAGCCAGCGACCAGTAGGCGTAGTTGGCCGGCCGGAAGGTGTAGGCCACCGCGCCGGACACCCCGACGACGGCGGCGACGGCCGCCGGGCCCGGGTGGCCGAGCAGCAGCAAGGCCGCCACCACGCCGCCCAGCGCGTTGCCGATCAGTCGTTTGACGGCCTTCGTGCGGGTCTCCCCGCGGGTGGGCCGAAGGCTGAGCAGGAGTGAGGTGACCAGCCAGTGGCCCTGGCCCCACAGGGAGCCCTCCCAGCCGGTGGCCGCCGTGGCCGCACCGGTCAGGAGGCCGGTGCGGCTCGCGTGCCGGAGCGGAGCGGCGCTCGGGCGTTGCCGGTCCCCCACCGCTTTCCCCGGGCGCGGCAGCAGCAGGAGGGCCGTCCACGCGCAGCCCGCCGCCTCCGTGACTCCCGGCCAGGGAAGGGGACTTCCGCCGTCGCCGCTGATGCCGAGGAGCAGGACGGCCAGTGCCGCCGTCGTCCCCACCCGGGGCAGCAGCGCCCCGGCGAAAGCGGCCACGGCCACACCGGGAGCCAGCGCCGCCACGGACCGGCCCGCCAGGGCCACGTAGATTCCGGCCGCCGTCGTCCAGAGGCCGCGGGCGGCCAGGTGCCGTGCCCGCTCGGCGGTCCCGGCCCCGGGAGGCAGGGGCATGGCCATGAGCACGGCGCACAGTGCGGCCGTGGCACCGATGCCGGGCCGGCCGGTGCGGAGGCCGAACACCAGGGGACCGGCCAGCGCCACGCCCGCAGCGATGCCGTCGGCGTACGCGGGCTTCCCCTGGGGGCGCAGGAGCGCGGCGAACGCGCTCGCCCAACGGCCGACAGCCCGCCGCAGGCGGCGCCCGCGCGGAGTCACGGCCACGGTGCGACAGTACCCGCGGTCCTCCCGCAGGGCCGTGCGGACGGGCCGGGCACGGCCGGGGCGAGCCGGGCCGCGAGGCCGCACAGCGCCGAGCCGAGGACGAAGACGCCGAACCCGGCCAGGAACGTACGGCGGCGCCCGAAGCGGTCGCCCAGCGAGCCCGCGAGCAGCATCAGCGAGGCCACGGACAGGTTGTAGGCGTCGATCACCCACTGCATGCCGCACACGGAGGCGTGCAGGCCCCTCTCCAGGGCGGGCAGCGCGACGCCGACCGCGGTGCTGTCGATCCCCACCATGAGCGTCGCCAGGCAGCTGACCGTCAGCACCAGCCTGCCCCGGGCGGAATCCAGCGTGATCACGTGCGGACCTCCCGTCCGGCTGCGGAATCGGCGGACGAGACCCGGATCCGGGTCCCGTCCTCGACCGTAGGCAGTCGCACCGGCCCTCTTCCGTCCCCCGAGCGGTGGACGGACCGGGGGAGAGGGGCCCAGGGCCTGCCCGGCGGATCTTCGCTCGTGGGTTCGGTACGCCCCGAAGGGGCGCGGGGCTGTTGACATATGCGGCTCCGCCGCGTGGGCGCGACCAGCCACGGACGGCCTGCACTCGGCGCACTGCCCCTGGGGTCCGGGGCGAAGCCCCTGGGGGCACCCCCAGCGGTAGCTGGGGGACCTCGGCTGCGGGCGCGTCGTGGTTGCTCGCGCAGTTCCCCGCGCCCCTTCGGGGCGCGAAGGTCCGCCGGACACGGCCTACAGCGGGCCGGCGTCCTCGCAGGGCAGCCGGACCTCGACCGTCGTGGACCGCCCCGGAGCGCTGTCCACCGTGAACCGGCCGCCTGCGCTCTCGATCCGCACGTAGTGGCCGGCCAGCCCGATGTGGCCGGACGCCATCCGCTGCCGGACGATGCCCGTGTCGAATCCGTGGCCGTCATCACGCACGGTCAGGACGGTGTCGCCTCCGTCCCGCACCAGGGACACCCACACGTGGTCGGCGCCGGCGTGTTTGACGACATTGGCGAGGAGCTCCCTGGCCGTCGAGTACAGCAACGCCTGGACGGCCCCACCGAGGTGAGGACCTGCGGGTGCAGGTCGAAGATGGCCTCGCGCAATTCTCGGACCGTGCCGCGGACTTCGGCCGCGGCACGCGTCAGGGTGTCCGACGGGGCCCGTTCCGCCTCCTCCTCCACGTCCTGCAGGGCGGCGAGCAGGTTCTGCACGGCATTGTCGTGCAGCGCGTCCGCCAGGTCCGCGCGTTCCCGCTCCTCGGCGGCGAGTGAATTCCGCAGCAACACCTCCCGGTTGTCCAGGAGTTCGGACACCCGGATGCTCCGGCGCTTGAGCAGCGCGGCGATCAGCACAGCGGCTCCGACGTCCCACAGCAGGTACGCCTCGTCGACGACGACCGGCCAGACGGACGGGGTGGCGTCGGAGAACAGGTGGGGGAGGGCCATGACGGCGTAGGCGTACATGCAGGCCGCGCCGAGCCAGGCGGTGACTGCCGGCCACTGCCACAGCACACTGGCCATGGGCAGGACGAAGTAGGCGTAGCGCACTGCCGATTGGGGACCGCCGGACAGGGTGGCGAGGACGCCGACGGCCACCACGTCGACGGCCGCCGCACGGACCGCGCCGTGCACCCCGGCCAGCGGATGCCGGTGCACACCGACCAGCCGCGCGACCGACCAGCCGGCGTACGCCGCAAGAGCGACGTAGAACCAGGGGACCGTCACGGGCTCCGACGGTTCCAGGGCCGAGAGCAGGATCGGGACCAGCAAGGGCAGCCGCAGCCACGCCACGTAGCGCGTCGACAACTCCACCACGTTGCCGATCTGCTGCTCTCGCCACCGAGTCGTCATCGCACCATCCGGAACGGCACGCAGGGCACCACCCATGCGGCACCGGCGCATTACCCGGGTGACGCTACCCGTCCGGGGCCTCCTGCGCCGCGCAGCGGCAGAGGGCGGCGGCGTGCGCGAGCGTTCCGGCCGGGGCGCCCGGGGCCGCGAAGAGGACGATGTCCGTGGTGGCCCGCGGGACGAGGGTCACGGTCTGCGAGCGCAGCCGGGCCGGCAGGGAGCCGAGCGGAACGGCGGTGAGACCGGCACCGGACGCGGCGAGGGCGACCGCGGCGTCCGCGGTGGGCACGCAGAGCGCCGCCGGGCGGGGAACCGGGTCACCCGTGCCGGCCTCGCCGAGGAGCGACAGCGGTGCCCGTCCGTCACCCGGGTAGTGGATCCGGCGGCGGTCGAGCAGATCCCGCACCGGCCCGTCTCACCGCGCAGGGGATCGTCCTCGCCGCACACGACGACGAGTTCTTCCATGCGCCAGGGCCATACCGGCCCGTCCCACCGCGCCGGCCGGGGGCCGACGGCCAGGTCGGCGACGCCCGAGGTGACGGACTCTTGCAGCAGCCGCCGGCTCTCGTGCACGCCGACGACGAGGCGGGCGCCCGGGCGCGAGTGCCCAGGCGCGCAGGGCGGGGAGCAGACCGGTGAGGAGCGGGGGCAGCGTGGCCACCCGCACGGTCTCCTCGTGACCGCCGGCCTCGGCCAGGGCCGCCGCACGCCCCTGCCCGGCGCTGCGCAGTGCCGTCCGGGCGTGCGGCAGGAGCGCCTCGCCTGCGGGCGTCGGCCGGACGCCGTCGGGGCCGCGTACGAGCAGGGGGGTGCCCACGGCGCCTTCCAGGGCCTTGAGCTGCTGCGACACTGTCGGTTCGGTCACGTGGAGGCGTTGTGCGGCACGCGTCGGACGGCCCTCGCCGACGGTGACGACCAGGTATGCGAGCCGGCGCAGCGAGAGGCTGCCGGCGCCGTTGACGCCCTCGGGTTCGCGCACCGCCGTTCACCTCCTCCGCGCACGGGCACCCGGCCGGCCTGCCGCCGCCCGCCGCGCACGGATGTCCGCCGATCGGCGGAGGGGCCGGAGGGCCTGTCCCTCCCTCGTGCGGCGCAGCGGGAATCTGCCTATCGTCGAACCGGGCCCGGTCCACGAGGAAGGCGGTGTCGGCGTGCCCCGTTCCGATGCGCGCGTGACGGTGGTCGTGGCCGACGACCACCCCGTCTTCCGCGAGGGCATGACGCGGGGGCTGGAGCAGAGCGGACAAGTGGAGGTCGTGGCCGAGGCCGCCGACGGCGAGGCCGCGCTGGAGGCGATCCGTGAACACGAGCCGGACGTCGCGCTCATCGACTACCGGATCCCCAAACTGGACGGCATCGCCGTCGTCCACGCGGTGGTCCGCGACCGACTGCGCACCCGCCCCCTCCTGTTGTCCGCCACGACGGACAGCGCCGTCGTCTACAAGGCGATCGAGGAAGGGGCCTGCGGCTACCTCGCGAAGGACGCCAAGCGCTCCGAGATCGTCGACGCCGTCCTCAAAGTGGCGCGCGGCAAGCGGGTGGTGGCCGAGGACCTGACGGACGGCCTGGCGGACGAGATCCGACTCCGCGCCGACCACGGCGCCGTGGTGCTGTCCGAGCGCGAACGCCAGGTGCTGCGCGGTTTCGCGAAGGGGCAGAGCATTCCCGAGCTGGCCGCGGAGCTGTACCTGGGGGTGAGCACGGTGAAGACGCACGCGCAGCGGCTCTACGAGAAGCTGGGGGTGTCGGACCGTGCCGCCGCCGTGGCGGAGGCGATGCGGCACGGCCTGCTGGAGTGACGAACGGGCCTGAGGCGTCGGACCGTTGCCAGTGCCAGGAAGGTGCGAACCGCGGTGGCGAAGGCCTCCGGGGCCGTGACGGTGCCCGGGCGGCGGTCGGCCATGTGGCGCCTTCGCAGTGGTGTCCGTGGAGCGCCCGTGGAGCGCGACCAGCGGGCGGCCGGTGCCGCCGAAGCCGATGAGCCGCGGCCCTCAGCTGGCGGTGCCGACGAGGCCGCCGTTGACGTAGACGGTCTGGGCGGTGATCCACTTCGCCGCGGGGGAGGCGAGGAAGCGGACGAGGGGGACGACGTCGTCGGGATCGCCGATGTCGCCGTTGACGCTCATGCTCTTGAGCCAGGCGATGTTCTCGGCCGTCTCGGCCGGATAGAAGAAGCTGGTCTTCAGCGGCCCCGGGGCAACGCAGTTGACAGTGATGCCCCGGCCGCCGATCTCCTTGGCCAGCGCCTTGGTGTAGTGCTCCAGCGGGCTCTTGCTCCCGGCGTAGCCGCCGTAGGCGGGAGCGGTGACGGCCACGATCGTGGTGATGAGGTTGAGGATGCGGCCGTGGTCGGCCATCTTCGTGGCGGCCTCGCGCATGAGGAAGAAGGGGATCTTCGCGTTGATCGCGAACATGCGGTCCCACTCGTCCTCGGTGAACTCCGCGATCGGCTTACGGACGATCATTCCGGCGGTGTTGACCAGGATGTCCCACTGCCCGAACTCCTCCAGGGCCGCGTCCACCAGCGCGGTGACGCGGCCGACCTCGGTCAGGTCCCCCTGCCACGTCGCGGTCCGCACGCCGTGGGCGGCGAGGTCCTTGGCGACCTGCGCGGCCTGGTCGCGTTTGTGGTCGCTGTTGTAGTGCACCATCACGTCGGCGCCGTCCTGCGCGAGGGCAGTGGCGAACTTCTGGCCCAGATTGGCGGACGCCCCCGTCACGATGGCGGTCTTGCCGTCGAGCACACCGGTCACGGCTGCCTCCTCCGGCATCGGCAACGCCTGCGGAAGGGGGCGAACGGCAACGTCGGACGCATGCGCCCCCACCCTCACCAGGCTTGGCCGCCGCGGTGAGGGTCGCAAGCGCACGACGTGCCGCCACGCACCGCGCGGGCCGCTCAGCCCCCCGCGGGAGCGTCCTCGATGTCGGAGACGAGTTTGGTGCTCAGGTCGCTCTGCACGGCCAGTCGGGTGTGCCCGGCGTCCGGGCCGATGCCCCAGGTGAGTGTGACCGTGGTGAACAGGTGCCCGGCGCCGGAGTCGTGGTAGCGGACCTCCCAGCGGGTGGGTACGTCCTGGGCGCGCAGGACGCCGTCGGCGTGGTTGGCCTCTTCCCAGGCGGCCAGCCGCTGCCGGAGGTCCTCGGTCAGGTAGTGGGCGCGCAGTTCGTCGGACAGGTCGTCGGTGCCGTCGTCGACGGCGTCGATGTACGCCCCGTAGAAGTCGGCCACCCGGTCCACCGCGGAGTCCGGGCTTTCGCTTCGGACCGGGCTGCCCTGTGTCGCGTTCGCGTCGTCGTCCGGCATGAAATTCCCCCTGGAGCAATGCCGTTCAGATCCTGCTCTTGGCGACATTCTTCCCTGTTCCGGAGAAACTAGTCGGGTCTGCCGGCTCTCCTCGCCATCCGGGACAAGGTGACCACCGGTCTCTCCCATCTCATTCCGTCCCACCCCAAACTCGTCCACGATTGCTTCACTTGGCCCTCACCACTACCGAATGGAGCACTCCATGGCCCCCACCTCCCTCGACCTGGGCGGACGCACCGCCCTCGTCACCGGCGCCGCCAGCGGTATAGGCCGCGCCACAGCCCTGCGACTCGCCGAGGCCGGAGCGTATGTCCGCGCGCTCGACCTCGACGCCGACGCCGTGCGCGACGTCGCCGCACTCACCGGCGGCGAGGCGCTCGTCGCGGACCTGTCCGACCTCGGCCGCCTCGACGCGCTGGACCTGCGCGCCGACATCGTGGTCAACAACGCCGGGCTCCAACACGTCTGCCCCGTGGAGGAATTCGACCCCGAGCGCTTCTCGCTCATGCTGCGCATCATGCTCGAAGCACCGTTCCGGATCATCCGCGCCGCACTGCCGGGCATGTACGCGCAGGGCTGGGGCCGGATCGTCAACATCTCCTCCGTGCACGGCCTGCGCGCCTCCGCGTACAAGAGCGCCTACGTCGCAGCCAAGCACGGCCTGGAGGGCCTGTCCAAGGTCGTCGCCCTGGAGGGCGGCCCGCGCGGGGTGACCTCCAACTGCGTCAACCCCGGCTATGTACGGACCCCGCTCGTCGACGGCCAGATCGCCGCGCAGGCCCGGGTGCACGGCATCGGCGAGGACGAGGTCCTCGCCACCGTGATGCTGGAGGGTGCGGCGGTCAAACGGCTCGTGGAGCCCGAAGAGGTCGCCGAGGCGGTCCTGTTCCTGTGCGGCCCGCACTCCGCCGCCATGACCGGATCCTCCCTCGTCATCGACGGCGGCCACACCGCACGTTGACCATCAGTCAGGACATGTCGGACAGCAACTGACGCCTCTTAAAACCCTCTTAGAAGCACTCCGTATCACTGTGTCATGCACTCCGCCCCCCGGAACTCGCCCGCCGCAGGTCCGTCCCGCCGGTACGGCCGGCGCACCGTCCTCGCCCTCGCCATCGCCACCGCCCTGGCGGCCACCACCGTGGAGGCCGCCATCGGCCTGGTGCCCGCCTCCCACTCCTCCGCCGACACCGAGGTGCGCATCCACGACGGCCGGGTCGCCGTTCCGATGGCCGGCGGCACCGCCACGATCGACCCGGCCACCCTGCGGGCCGAGGCCCGTACCCGGGACGGCCGCACCGTCCTGCTGTCCGCCCCCGCGCTCCGGGCCCCCGGCAAGCCGACGGGCCTGGCCAGGACGGAGCACGGCGCCACCTGGTCGTATCCGGGCAGCGGACTGAAGGCGGAGGCCCGCGCGGACCACGGCCGGCTGCTGGTCACCTTCACCGCCACCGGCGGCAACACCTCCCTGCAGTGGCCGGTGACCGCCACCGACCCGGCCGCCGAGAGCATCCAGTTCCCGCGCGGCGAGGGGCTGTCGCTCCCCGTCGCCGACGCCTTCTGGAACTCCGCCGACGGCGGCCTGGTCGGCGACGAGCAGGACATCAGCTCGCAGCTCTCCCTGCCCCTGTGGGGCCATTCGCTGCGCTCCGGTCACGGCGGCGTCAGCTACATCACCCCGACCGACATCGGCAGTTCGCTGACCTTCACCTCCCAGGCAGGGCGACTGCGGGCCACCGCCAAGCACGAGTTCTCCGCGCGCGGCGGCACCCGCGAGTACACCGTGGCCCTCTCCCTCACCGACGGTTCCCCGGTGGCCCCGGCCGTGGACTACCGCAACTGGCTCTCCGAACACGGGCAGCTGGGCAGCCTGAGCGAGAAGATCAAGAAGAACCCCGAGACCGGGAAGCTGCTGGGCGCCTTCCACGCCTACGCCTGGGGCGGCGCCCGGCGGCCCGACTACGTGAAGCGGCTCAAGGAGCTGGGGGTTTCGCGCCTCTGGCTCGGCTACGACTCGGACGACGCGCCGATGACGAAGGCGGACGTCGACGCCGCCAGGTCCGCCGGGTACCTGGCGAGCCCGTACGACTCCTACGCCGACGGCCAGCAGAAGACCCCCGACTCCTCGCCCAACACCGTCTGGCCCGACGACGTCTACCCCACCTTCTGCGTGCAGAAGGCCGACGGGAAGCCGCAGCCCGGCTTCCGCAAGAAGGGCTGCTACCTCAGCTCGCAGGCCTTCGAACAGGCCGAGCGGAAGAAGCACTACCTGGCCGACCGCACCCGCCCGCTGGTCGCCAACGGGGCCGACAGCTACTTCCTCGACGTGGACGCGGCCGGCGAGCTCTTCCAGGACTTCGACGCCAAGCACCCCATGACCAAGGCAGAGGACCGCACCAACCGGCTCGCCCGCATGAAGCGCCTGGCGGACGGCACTTACGACCCGTCCGCGAAGAAGCCCCGTCCACTGGTCCTGGGTTCGGAGTCCGCCGTCTCCTGGGCCAACGAGGTGCTGGCCTTCAGCCACGGCTCGGCCACACCCGTCGACGGCCGGCTGTGGGGCATGGAGACGGGCCACTTCGACTCCAGGCAGGAAGACCCCAAGGACGACGACGCCTGGGGCGGCTACATGCCGGAAGGGGCCGCCGCCACCTTCTTCAAGCCGGTGCGCGTGAGCGACTTCAAGCCGGAGCACCGGGCCCGGGTGGCCGCGACACTGAAGGCCATGTACGACCCGGCGTACCGCGTCCCGCTGTACGAAACGGCGCTGCACGGCTCGCTGGTCAACGCCGAACGCTGGGAACTGCCGTTCAGCAAGCTCCCCGACCAGAAGCAGAACCGGGCCCTGCTGGCGATGCTGTACAATACCCCGCTGAACTTCGTCCTCAGCGACAAGGACCAGCGCAACGACCAGAACCTGCGCGAACTGGCCGCACTGCAGAAGTACTTCGCCCCGCTCCACCAAGCGGCGGGAACCAGCAAGTTGACCTCCTTCCGCCGGCTGACCGATGACCACATGGTCCAGCGGACCGTCTTCGGCGACGGCACGCTGACCGTCACCGCGAACTTCGGCTCCAAGGCCCACGACGGGCTGCCGGGCGGCTGCGTGGACGCGAAGCTGCAGGGGAAGCCGGCCCAACGGCTGTGCCCCAGCAAGGTGATCTCGTAAGCAGCCGACAGGCGGCCGACCGACCGGTGGAGGGCGACCGTCCTCCCGCGAGCCCTCCGGCCGGCGGAGAAGGGCGCGTAATAGACCCCTCGGAGCCCCTCACCACTTCTCCTGCGTCGGGGCCATCCCGATGCCCTAGACTTGAAGAAGTTTTCAATTCATTACTTGTCATGATGGTCAAGCCGGATGCGGAGGTCTCGGGTGGGCGGGTTCGTCGAAGCGGCACGGGAACGGGTGAGCCGGGCACAGGCTGCCCTGGATGCCGCGCATGAAGTCGATGATGCGTACGCGGTGTCGGTTGCAGCCGACGAGCTGGAGGATGCCCTGCGCGTGGCCCGTGAGCACGGTGTGGCTGCGGAGGGCGAGGGCCGCGCGACGGATCCTCACCCAGATGCTCGCCGGACAGAACGAGCTCCTCGAAGAGCTCCTCGAAGGCGCCGAGCTGCAGCAGGCGGTGCGGTGAAGCGGCGGCACCGCCACAACGCCCCCGTCCAGGCGACCGTATGCAGGCCGGCCGCTACGCCGGTGTGGCGGCGCTTTCTCACCCTGCCGCTGGTACCGGAGGCGGTGCGCCAGGTGCGGCGGGATACGGGCATGGCACTGTGGGAGTACGGGCTGCGCTCCCACTCGGCCTTCGCCGATGCCGTGTTGTGGGTGGTCAGCGAGCTGGTCACCAACGCCGTGCGGCACGCCGCCGACCGCTCGCCCACCGTGGATGTGACCCTTGCCTTCGCGGCGGGGCGTCTGGTGATCGGCGTCGCGGACCAGGATCCGCGCCTGCCGGACCTGGCGCGGTCGGCGATGGGGGAGGGGCTGCAGGGGGTGACGGAGCTGACCGCCGCCTACGGGGGTGGCCTCAGCGTCGAGGCGGCCGTGCACCACTGCGGCAAGACGATGCTGGTCTGGTTCGCACTCCCCGACGACTGACGGATCCACGCACAACGGCCTTGTGCGGAAACGCGATGGCCCGGGGCCGACGCCCCGGGCCATCGGCCTGCGCGGAGGTGCGCGCCGTGGATCAGGCCTTCTTGACCACGCTGGACTTGAGGTGCATCTGGCCGAATCCGTCGACCTTGCAGTCGATGTCATGGCCGTCCGGACCGTCCACGAGGCGGATGTTGCGCACCTTGGTGCCCGCCTTGATGCCGGTCGGGTGGCCCTTGACCTTCAGGCTTTTGACCACCGTGACGGTGTCGCCGTCGGCGAGGACATTGCCGACCGCATCCCGGATCACCTTCTCCCCGGTCTCCTCCGCGGCCTCGGCGGGCGCAGGCGTCCACTCGTGGCCGCACTCGGGGCACACCAGGAGCGTGCCCATCTCGTAGGTGTACACGCCGGCACACTGGGGGCACGGCGGAAGGTTCTCGTTCACGGTGACAGCCTCGATCTCAGGGTCGGGATGGGGGGTTGCGGGCCGTTCGAGCCCGTTGCAAAGGTGTAATGCCGTCAGCCCGCCGGGGCTTCGACCTGCGTCGGCGTGTCCGCGGGCCAGGTGCCGGAGCGCCATTGCCGGCCCGCCCTGCCCGGGTGGACGTGGTGGGCGGCCAGGCCGGAGAGCAGGTCGGGGTGGACGGGGATGTGCGGCTGCCCGGCGTCGGGGACGAGGGAGCCGTCGGCGGGGATGGCGGCGAGCTCCAGCGGGCGCCCGAGGGCTGCGAGGCGGGCGGCGGCCTCGGCGATGGCCCTCTGGCCTTCGGCCGACCAGCCGTGCAGCGCGCTCAGGTCGACGATCACCGGCCCGGTGCCGCGTGCTTCGACCCAGCCGACGGCTCCGCCGAAACGGGCCACGGCCTGCTCGCCGAGGAAGCCGGAGACCGACAGGACGCTCAGCTCGTCGTGGATGGTGTAGCGCCATTCGATGGTCATGCTCTTCCTCGCGCTCAGCTTCGGGGACGGGCTGTTCGGTGGCCCTTGGGCCACAGGGGCAGGGTGATCCAGATGTTCTTGCCGCCGCCGTCGGCGTCCGGTACGACGGTGCAGGCGCCGCCGAGTTCCGCCAGGAGTTCGGCGACGGTGGCGAGGCCGCCCGCGCTGTCGGCGAAATGCGCCGGTTCGGGGCGGTGGGGGTGCCGGTCGTGGACGGCGAAGGCGAGCGTGCCGGACCCGGCGGCGTAGATGACGGTGAGCTGCCGGGACACCGTGGCGGCGTGCCGGACGCTGTTGGTCACCAGCTCGCTGAGGAGCAGCAGAGCGGGCCCCATGACCGGGTGGCCGGGGTTGATGCCCCAGGAGGCGTACGCCGTCTCGGCCGTGCGGCGTGCCAGGGACACTGCTGCGGGGACCGCATCGCTGGTCAGCACGTGCCGGTGCGGCAGGGCGACGGGCTGCCTCACGGCGCGACGGGCCCGCTCGTCCCGCCGGCGCCTGTCGGTGCGTCATCGGGGGCGTGGGCGAAGCGGAACGCGGTGACGCTCTGCGGGTGGATGCGCAGGAGCGCGTCGTGGGGGCCGTGGGCCCAGCCGGGCAGGGTGCGCCGGTAGTGGGCGGCCTCGTCGGGGTCGGTGATCGGCTCTGCGGGGCCGGTGGCGGTCACGGCCCAGCCGGTCCCGGTGTTCGGGTGGAGGCAGTCGCAGTGGTAGGTGACGCTCACCCGGTTCGTGAGCGCGGTGTGAGCAGCCGGCGTGCGCACGATCAGGCGCCCGTACTCCAGGACGTGGGAGGCGGGCCGGACCGCGATGGTGTCGCGCTGCTCGTACAGCATCCGCCCCTGCGAGGCGCCGCCGAGCAGGTACCAGGCTTCCTCGCCGGAGACGTCGAGCATGCGGCGGGGCGATGGAGACGGGTGGGTCATCGGGCGGGCTTCTCCTCGGTGACGGCGGCGGGCTTCTGCGCGGGGAGGGGCAGCACCCCGGCGCCCTGGAGGTGGGCGCGGGCAGCGGCGATGGCTTCGGGGGTGGTGGCGAACTCACGGCCTTCGTGCCGGAGAAGGTCCAGCGCGCCGACGGACTCGAGGGTCTGTCGCTGACCGGGCCGTATACCGGAGGCCAGCACCACGACACCGCGACGGTCGAGCTTCGTCACGGCGTCCTTGAGGACCAGGGCACCGGTGGCGTCGATGGTGGACACGCGGGACATGCGCAGGATGACCACGCGCACGTCGGCGACCTCGGAGAGCTCCAGCAGGAAGCGGTGGGCGGCGGCGAAGAACAGCGGCCCGTCGATCCGGTACGCCACGATGTGCTCGGCCAGCAGCGCGTGTTCCTCGGCGCTGTGGTCGCCGGGCAGGTCGGCCTTTATGGGGACCTGGTCCAGGCGGGCCTGCTTGGCCACGGCCCGCAGCGCCAGGATGCCGGCCACGCCCAGGCCGATCAGGACGGCGTAGACCAGGTCCAGGGCGAGGGTGGCGGCAGCGGTGAGGAACAGGACGAGGGCGTCGGAGCGGGTGGCGCGGGCCATCGCCCGCAGGCTGCCGACCTCCACCATCCGGATCGCCGTGGCGATCAGCACGCCGGCCACGGCGGCGAGCGGGATGCGCGAGACCAGCGGTGCCGCGGCGAAGACGATGACCGCGAGCACGGCGGCGTGCGTGAGGGACGCCAGACGGGAGCCCGCGCCGGTGCGGACGTTGACGGCGGTCCGCGCTATGGCGCCCGTGGCGGGGACGCCGCCGAAGAGCGGTGCAGCGATGTTGGCCAGGCCCTGGCCGAACAGCTCCCGGTCCGGGTCGTGCTTCTGCCCGACGGTCATCGCGTCGGCGGCGGACGCGGACAGCAGCGACTCCAGCGCGGCCAGGGCGGCGACCGCGAGGGCGGGGGCGAGCAGGGAACCCAGCGCGCCCGGTTCGAGGAAGGACAGTGAGGGGGTGGGCAGCCCGGAGGGAAGGTCTCCGATCGGCCTGGCCGCGTCCAGGTGGAACACCTGGGCCACGGCGGTCGCGGCGATCACGGCGATGATCGAGAACGGGACCGTCGGCCGCCACCGCGCGCCCAGCAGCATGACCGCGGCCACCACGGCCGCGAGCGCGACGGCCGCCCAGTTCGGCGCGCGCACGAATGCCTCGATCGCGCGCCAGGTCACCACGAGGACCTTGTCGCCCTCGGGCTTGGGCACTCCCAGCGCGTTGGGCACCTGCTGCAGCCCTATCACCCCGGCGATGCCGAGCGTGAACCCCTCCACGACGGAGGCCGGGACGTACTGCATGTAGCGCCCGGCGCGGGCGAGCGCGAGGGCGATGAGCATCAGGCCCGCGACGAGACCCACCGTGAGGACGCCTCCGGGGCCGTACCGGGCCACGATCGGCACCAGTACCACCGTCATGGCACCCGTCGGCCCGGACACCTGAAGGTTCGAGCCGCCGAAGACGGCTGCGAGGGCACCGGCGACCACGGCGGTGGCGAGCCCGGCTTCCGCGCCGAGGCCGGAGGAGACACCGAAACCCAGCGCCAGCGGCAGCGCCACGATCGCCACGGTCAGGCCCGCCAGCAGATCCCGCTTCGGATCGCGGCGTGCCGCCGCGACGTCGTCGCGGCCGGGCAGGAGGGAACGGACCCTGGACCAGGACCGGGCAGCCGTCGTGCTCACCGGGCGCCCTCGGATTCCCGCAGCTCCTCCAGAAGTGCGTTCTGCCCGTCGAGCATGTGCGTCAGGATCCGCCGCGCGGCGCGCATCAGCTCGGCCACGTCCCCGCCCGCCAGCTGGTAGACGACCGTGGAACCGGTACGGGCGGAGGTGACGATGCCCGAGCGGCGCAGCACGGCCAGCTGCTGGGAGAGCGCGGACGGCTCGATCTCCATCGCGGCCAGCAGCTTCCGCACCGGCATCGGCCCGTCCTGGAGGAGCTCCAGCACCCGGATGCGTACCGGATGCCCCAGCATCCGGAAGAACTCGGCCTTCGCCTGATACAGCGGAACCGACACCACGACCTCGATCTCTGCGTCCGAAAGCCCCGAGCGGGGCGGCACACCGGGGTGTCGTGCCCGCGGCTACCTGCGGGCACGACCGATACATCATGTAGCGAATTGAAGAATTGTGCAATTTGCAAGCCGTGGTGAGGGTGAGGCGAAGCCGAGGTCCCCGTCCGGCACCGCGGCCGATGGCAGGATGGCCGCCTGCGAGCGGCCGTTCGGGATGCCCGGGAGGGCTTCGTCGACGGTGCAGACCCGGCCCGACGGGTCCCTCCGCGGCGTGAGCCCGCTCTCGGTCCGGGAAGGAGACGTGATGCGGCCCGGTCGGGAGCGTGACGGAAGGTCCGCGCAGCGCATGCGCATCGCGGTGGTCGTGCTGGTGGCCGCCTCCGGGGCGGTGGAAGCCCTGTCCTTCACCGCGCTCGACCACGTCTTCGCCGGAGTGATGACCAGCAACCTCGCCCTGCTGGGCATGGCGGCCGGCCAGGCCCGCGGCGCCGGGGTGACCGCGGCCCTGCTGGCCCTGGGAGGCTTCGGTGCCGGTACGGCGGCGGGCGCCTGGGTCACCCGGGGCGGGGAGGAGGACGAAGAGCGTTGGTCCGCACCGGTGTTGTCCTGCCTCGTCGGCGAGGCGGTGCTGCTCGCGGTGGGCGCGGGCGTGTGGGCCGCCTCGGGCGGCGCGCCCGGCGGCGTGACCCGGGACGTGCTGCAGTGCGGGGCGGCAGCGGCGATGGGCGGCCAGTGCGCGGCGATGGTCGCGGCGGGCCGGGCGGCGGCCCCCACGACCTACCTCACCGGCACGCTCGCCACGTACATCGTGCGCGCACCGGGCGGCACTTCGGCGCGCTCCGGCCCGTGGGTGCCCGTCCGCCTCGCCGCACTGATCGCGGGGGCGGCAGCGGCCGTGGCCCTGCACCGGGCCGTCCCGGCCTGGGCGGGCGCGCTGCCTCCCGTGCTCGTCACGGCGGCCGTACTCACCGCAGCGGTGCCGTAGAGGGCACGGCCCGGCTCCGGCCATCGGGTGAACCGCGTCGGTCACGGCTCCGCGGACCGGGCCCGCCACGAGTTCTGACCGATGATGTGCCCACATGACACAGCCATTCACCGACTACGCCACCACGGTCCTCGACGTGCTCTCGCGCACCCCCGGCCGGACCGTGCTGACGGGCCCTGACGGGCGGCACGTCACCGCTGGGGAGTTCCGCGACGCCGTGTACCGCATGGCGGGGGAGCTGGCCGACCGGGGCATCGGCCGCGGCGCGACCGTCTCCCTGCTCACCGGCAACACCCCCGGAGCGCTCGGCGCCCGGTACGCGGCGAACCTGGCCGGGGCGCGCGTGGTGTTCCTCTACGACGGCATGGCCCCCGAAGCGCTGGCCCGCATCGTCGAGAGCACCGAGACCACGGCGCTGGTCGTCGACTCCCTCCGGCATGCCGATGCCGAAGGGCTCCTGCCCCTGGTCACCGTCCCCTCCGTCCTCACCCTCGGCCCCGCCCCGTTCGGGGAGGACCTCCTGGCCCGGTCGGCGCGGCGCGCGGCGCGACGGCCGGAACCCGTGGTCGGTCCCGACGACGACTACGCCATCCGCTACACCGGCGGAACCACCGGAATCCCCAAGGGAATCCGCCTGGCCCACGGCTCCTACCGGCGGTCCATGGACGCGCCGCGGTCCGCGATGGGCGATCCGCCCCGGCATCTCGCCTGCACCCCGCTCGGCCACCTCGCGGGCATGTTCTCCGACTGGTGCCTGGCCCAGGGCGGTTCCGTCGTGCTGCTCCCCGGCTTCGACGCCGGCGAGGTGCTCGCCGCGATCGAGCGCGAACGGATCACCCACGTCTGGCTGGTGCCGCCGCTCCTGTACCGGCTGCTCGACCACCCGGACCGGGCTGCCACCGACCTGTCGAGCCTGAGCAGGATCACCTACGGCGGCGCCGCCGCCTCCGCGACCCGCCTGCGCGAGGCCCTCGACGCGTTCGGGCCCGTCCTCTACGGCGTCTACGGTCAGTCGGAGACGCTCGCGATCGCCGAAGTCGCCCCGCAGGAGCACACGGTGACCGGCCGCGACGGGCAGATCACCGTCGGCCGTCCGCTGCCCGGCGTGGAGGTCACCATCCGCGACGGGAACGGCGCCCTCCTGCCCGCGGGGCGGAAGGGCGAGATCACCGTGCGCTCCGACGGCGTGATGCGCGGGTACTGGAAGCAGCCCGGACTCACCGCCGAGGTGGTGCAGGACGGCCGGGTCCGTACCGGCGACGTCGGGTATCTCGACGGGAACGGCTACCTGTACGTGGTCGACCGGATCAAGGACATGATCATCGTCGTGGGCGGCCACGTCTACCCGGCCGAGCTCGAAGAGCTCCTGCTCACCCACCCCGACGTCGCCGCCTGCGTGGCCTTCGGCGTCCGCGGCGCCGACGAGACGGAGCAGGTCCACGTGGCGGTCGTACCCGTGGCGGGGCACAGGATCGACCCCGGTGCCCTCGGCGCGTTCGTCGCCACCCACAAGGGCCCGATGTACGTGCCCGGTGCGGTGCACGTGGTCGAGGCCGTCCCGCTGACCACGGTGGGCAAGCCGGACCGGAAGGCGGCACGGGAACAACTCGGTCTGTGACGGTGTTCCGGCAGCCGCCGCGGCTGCCGGAACACCGTGGCGTGCGGTCAACTGCCGCTCGGGGCAGCCTCGGTGCGGTGGACGTGGTCGGCGATCAGGGAGGTGAGCCGGGACCACGCCCCGCGGGGGAAGCCGTGGCCGAGGCCGTCGATGACGACCAGTTCGGCACCGGGGACGGCAGCCGCCGTGGCCCGCCCGCCGCTGACGTCGCACATGATGTCGTCGCTGCCGTGGACGACCAGCGTGGGGACGTCCAGCGACCGCAGCCGTTCCGTGCGGTCGCCGGTGGCCAGGGTGGCGACGGCCTGACGAGCCATGGCCAGGCGGTCGTGGCCCCGGTCGTAGGCGAGTGCCGCCCGCTCGGCCACGGCGGCCTCGTCGAAGGGAAAGCCGGGGGACCCGATCGCCCGGATGGCCCTCACCTGCCAGTCGATGGAGCCGTGGCGGTCCTCCGGCTGCGGCCCCAGCTCTCCCAGCGCGCCGAAATCCGCCCGGCCCACGGCGGGGTCCCCGGTGGAGGACATCATCGACGTCAGCGACCGGACCCGTCCGGGGTGTTCGATCGCGACCATCTGCGCGACCATTCCGCCCAGGGACGCGCCGACGAAGTGCGCACTGCCGATCCCGAGGACGTCGAGCAGGCCGACGGTGTCGGCGGCCATGTCCGACAGCGTGTAGGACGCCGACGAGAAATCGCCCGCCAGCGCCGCTTGAACATCGGGCGCCGGTGCGTCGTGGAAATGCGTCGACCGCCCGGCGTCGCGATTGTCGAACCGGGTCACGTGCACACCGCGGCCGGCCAGTTCGGCACAGAAACCGTCCGGCCAATTGATCATCTGGGCTCCGCCGCCCATCACCAGCAGCACCGGCGGTGCCCCCGGGTCACCGAAACTCTCGTAGGCCATCTCGATCCCCGCCGGGCCGACGCCGAAGGCCTTCTTTTCGTCCACTGCCGCACCATCTCCTCACCGAAGCAGAGAAAGAAAATATAGCGGGAATTGATATCGGAATGCCTATGGGGTGGTGAATTTTTTGGAATTGGACAGGGGGAAAGAAAAGCCATACACTGGAATTGCGGGGGAGTTGGCGGGCTTTCGGCCGGCGGGGGAGACTCGGGTCGACGGGCAACGACGGCGAGAGGAGCCCGCCCATGACCACGACGAGCGCGAAGCTGCTGATCGACGGCTTCGGCCGGGTCCGCGAGGGAGTGCACGGCGTGCTGGACGGGCTCGCGCCCGAGGAGCTGACGTGGCGCGGCGAGGACGGCGGGGCCAATTCCATCGGCTGGCTCGTCTGGCACCTCGCACGGGTCCAGGACTGCCAGATCGCCGACGTCGCCGGGCTGCCGGAGGTGTGGCACGCGCAAGGCTGGCAGAAGGACTTCGCCCTGCCCTACCCCGCCGATGCCAACGGCTACGGCGCCTCCAGCACCGAAGTGGGCGCCTTCTCCGCCCCGGCCGGCAAACTGACCGGCTACTACGACGCCGTGCACGAGCAGACCGTCGGCTACCTCAGGACCCTGCACGAGAAGGACTACGCCCGCGTCGTCGACGACGCCTGGGACCCGCCCGTCACCCTCGGCGTCCGCCTGGTCAGCATCCTGGACGACGACCTCCAGCACGTCGGCCAGGCCGCTTTCGTCCAGGGCGCGCTGGCGCGCCGCTGACGCGCGGCGCCGCAGCGCCCCGTAAGGGGCGCGGGGAACTGCGCGATCAGCCACGACGCGCCCGCAGTCGAGTCCCCCAGCTACCTCCCCCAGCTACCGCTGGGGGTACCCCCAGGAGGTACCCCCAGGGGGCTTTGCCCCGGACCCCTGGGGTGGTGCGTCGGCTGCAGGCCGTCGGTGGTTGCTCGCGCAGTTCCCCGCGCCCCTACGGGGCGAAGATCCGCCGGACAGGCCCTACGGCTCAGCCGCCCTCGACGGCGAACGGACCCCCGTCGGCGAGGACCAGCGCGGCGAAGCGTTCGCCGATGCGACGGTGACCGGCCGGATCCGGGTGGAGCCCGTCGGGCAACGGCAGTTCGGCGGCGTCCGCCTCGCCGTAGAGCGAACGGCCGTCGAGGTAGTACAGGTTCGGGTCGCCGGCCGCCCGCTGCGCCGCGATACGGGCCAGCTCGTCCCGGACGACACGGAGCGTCAGCTTCCCCTCGGCGCGCTCCGCCGGGTCGCCGAGCGCACGGAACCGCACCTTCCCGCCGCCGAAGTCCGGCAGGAGGGGACCGGGGGTGTCCTCCTGGACGGGGCAGAGCACAGGGGAGACGACCAGCAGGGGCGTGGTCGGGTGCCCCTCGCGAACGGTGTCCAGGAAACCGTGGACCGCCGGGGCGAAGGCCCGCAGGCGCATCAGGTCGGCGTTGACCACGTTGATGCCGAGCTTCACGCTGATCAGGTCCGCGGGTGTGTCCCGCAGGACCCGCGCCGTGAACGGGTCGAGCAGGGCGTTCCCGCTCAGGCCCAGGTTGACCAGCTCCACACCGCCCAGGCCGGCGGCCAGCGCCGGCCAGGTCGTGGTCGGGCTCCCGGCCGTGGTGCCGTGGCTGATCGAACTGCCGTGGTGCAGCCACACCCTGCGGCCGTGGTCCGGCGCCGCCTCGACCGGGGCGTCGGTGCGCAGGGCGATCAGCTCGACCGCCTCCGTCTGCGGCAGCCAGATCTCGATGTCCTTCTCGTCCGGGGGCAGTCCGGTGAAGCGGACGGTAACGGGCGGGCCGGGGTGGACGGACTCGGACTGGGTGACCAGGTCGACGGTGAGGACGTTGCCGCCGGACACGCTGACACCGCCCGCCGGACGGCCGTCGACGAGCAGGTCGTACAGGCCCTCCGGAGGGGGCGGCGCGCCCTTGAAGACCGTCTTCGTGGGCAGCACGTCCAGATCGATCGCCGTGGCCCGGGTGCGGAAGGCCAGCCGCACACCGGAGGCCTGGGCCTCCGCCCTGCACAAGTACGGGTCGGGGTACTGCTCCCGGACCCAGGCGGGCAGCCGGTGCGGCACGATGCCGCGCTCGGTCCGCTCCACGTCCAGGGCACCGCGCAGGAGACGGGGGTCGACGGGGAGGGTGATCCAGTCGGGCACGTCGGCGTCCTTGCGGGGTGGGGGCATCGTGCGGAGGGCAACGGGCACCGCCACCCTATCCGCGGTCCCGCCGCGCCCCGGGGCACGGCGGGACCGACCCGGTGCACCGTCAGCCCTCGACGGCCATGCGGATGCCGAGCAGCAACAGCACGCCCCCGGAGACCTGCTCCAGGCGCTTGCGCACGTTCGCCCGCGAGATCAGGCCCCGCAACCGGCCGACGAACCACACGTACAGCCCGTAGTAACCGACCTCGTAGACGGCCCAGATCGCGGCGAGACCGACCATCGTGGGCAGCTTGGGCGCGTCGGCGGGCACGAACTGCGGCAGGAACGACATCGCGAACACCGCGGCTTTGGGATTGGCGAGGTTCAGCAACAGGCCGGAACGGTACGCGCGCCATCCGGACCGCACGGCCGGTGCCCCCTCCGGCTCCGCGGGCTGCGCGTGTCCGCGGCGGGCGGCCAGCAACGCCTGGACGCCGAAGCCGATGAGGACCGCGGCACCGCCGATCCGCATGACGTCGTAGGCCAGCCGGGAGGCCGCGAGCAGCGCCGTGAGCCCGAAGGCGGCGACGAGGCCCCAGACGAACACGCCGGTCTCGTTGCCCAGCACGGTGAGGAAGCCGGCCCGCCTGCTGTGCAGGGACTGACGGATGATCAGCATCGTGCTGGGGCCGGGCGAGGCGGCGATCAGCGTGCACGCCCCGAGAAAGGCGAGGAACCAGGTGAACATCTAGGCCGCCCTGGCCGCTCGCCACTCCGGGGCGAGCACCGACCAGATCTCCACGTCGTGCCGCTTCCCCCGGTGCAGGAAGTTCTCCCGCAGCACGCCGTCCCTCGTCATGCCGAGCCGCCGGGCTACGGCGATGCTGGCCGTGTTCTCCGAGGCGGCCCACCACTCCACGCGGTGGATGCCCCGCTCCTCGACGGCCCAGTCGATGATCACGCGCGCGGCCCGGGTCACCAGCCCCTTGCCCGCCGCCGACGGCTCCAGCCAGCAGCCCGCCTCGGCCGTGCCCTGTCCGACGTCCATCGTCCGGAAGAGGACCCCGCCGACGAGCCTGCCGTCCGTCCGGATGCCGTACAGGCGCCCGGCGTCGGCCGCCGCCCTGTCCGCGTACCGCTGGAGATACGCCCGGCACGACTCCAGGTCCGTGACGATGTCGGGCAGGTTGATGAACTGCCCGATGAACTCCCGGCCCCGGTCCATGTGGGCCAGGAACTCCTCGGCCTGCCAGGGCTCCAGCGGGCACAGCTCCGCGCCGTCGTCGCCCAGGGATATCGCGTACATGCTCACCTTCCACTGCCGAACCGATGCCGCCGTGTACAGCGCGTCGGGATCCTCTCACGGTAATCCCCTCATATAGCCTGACCTGATGAATCGCCGCGGTCCGGAACGCGGCTCCGGAGCAGGGGGATGCCGGCATGGCCGGGGGGATCGAGGAATTCGCGGAGCAGCTGCGCGAGCTGAAGGACCGTTCAGGGCTCAGCTACGGGGCCTTGGCGAAGCGGCTGCACATGAGCACGTCGACCGTCCACCGCTATTGCAACGGCGGTGCCGTGCCCGCCGACTACGCCCCCGTCGAGCGCCTCGCCCGGCTCTGCAGAGCCACCCCGCAGGAGCTGGTGGAGCTGCACCGCCGCTGGATCCTGGCGGACGACGCACGACGCTCGTCGTCCAGAGCGCCGGGCGAAGCGGAGGCGAAGCCGCCGGAGCGGACGCCGGAGCCGGTAGCGGCAGAACTGCCCGAGCCCGCACCCGCGGCCGAGCCGGAGTCGGTGGCGGGGGAACTCCCCGCGCCCGCGCCGGAGTCCGAGCCCGCGCCCCGGCCGCGGTCCGCCGAACCGGCACCCGCCGCCGCCGGCGGCCGCCGCTCGCGCCGCGTGCGTCTGGGCGTCGTCGCCGCGGCAGCCGTCGGCATAGCCGTGCCCACCGCCCTCGTCGCCTGGGCGGCCACGACGCCGCCGGGTGCGCGCCAGGACGAGACGGACGCGCACCGCGCCCGGCCGAACGTCTCCGGCGCACCCCTCGCACCGTCCGGAGCCCCGGGCAGCACCGGCCCGGGCCGGGATGGCACTGCGTCGCCGGACGGCGGCAGCACGCCGACCGGCGGGACCGGCAAGGCGGAGGCCGGAGGGAAGAAGGCCGACGGCAACAGCGGTGCGCCGGAGGCGGGGACCTCCGACGGCAAGGACAACGGCGGCGGGCGCGGGAGCGACTCCGGTGAGCCGCTGACCGCCGACGTCCAGCCCTACGACTTCGCCAACCGCTGCAGCATCATGTACGTCTCCGGACGGAAACCCGCAGAGGTGCCCGAACCGCCGAACGACAGGGACGCGCGTGCCTGGGTCACCGGGCTGCGGGCCGTGCCCGGCGGAAGCATGCACATCACCGTCGACGTGCAGGGCAAGAACGGCCAGGCCGTCGTGCTGCGGGCCCTGCACGTACGCGTCCTCAAGAGCACGGCGCCCCTGGCCTGGTCGGGGTATTCGATGGGCGACGGCTGCGGTGGCGGTCTCACCCCGGCCTTCTTCGACGTCGACCTCGACCGCGACCGGCCCACCGCCCGTCCCGCGGCGGGGGAGCAGGGCGACATCAAGATCCCGGCCACCGACTTCCCGTACAAGGTCTCCTCGACGGACCCGCAGCCGCTGGACATCGTCGCCCGCACCACCGGCCACGACGTGACCTGGGAACTGGAGCTGGAGTGGAGCAGCGGCGGCCGGTCCGGGACCTTGAAGATCGACGACCACGGGCAGCCGTTCCGCACGACCGCGGTCAAGGACCGGCCGCAGTACACCTGGCGGTTCGACCAGAAGGTGTGGGAGCCGCTGCCCGACTACGCACGGAGGTAGCCGACCTCTACCCCTGGGGGACCGGCCGGTAGGTGCACATGTGCACGCCCGTGCCGCTGGTGACCGAGGAGACCAGCTCGAAGGTGCGCAGCACCCCGTCGTCGGTGAAGATCCGCTTCCCGCCGCCGAGGAGCACCGGCGTGATCATGAGCCGCAGCTCGTCGACCAGGCCCTCGCCCAGGAGGGTGCGGACGAGCGTGGGGCTGCCCATGACCTGCAGGTCGCCGCCGTCGGCGGCGCGCAGTTCGCGGATGCGGGCCAGTGCCTGGTCGCCGGGGATGCGCGTGGTGTTGTTCCACGTCAGCTCGGCGTCCCCCAGGGTCCCGGTCACGACGTACTTCGGGAGGGAGTTCATCCGGTCGGCGAACGGATCGCCGGCCCGCTCCGGCCACGCCGCGGCCATCGTCTGCCACGTGCGGCGCCCGAACAGCAGTGCCTCGGTCCTGCCCAGGGCCTCGGAGATGGCCCCGCCCATCACCTCCGGGTCGAAGAACGGGTGCGACCAGCCGCCGTGGGCGAAGCCGCCGTCGGTGTCCTCCTCGGCTCCGCCGGGTGCCTGCACGACGCCGTCCAGGCTCATGAATTCACTGACCACGATGCGCACGGGATTTCACTCCTCGTTCTTCGAAACCGCAGGACGCGGCACGTGTTCGCGCCGCCGGGACGATCGTCGCACCGACCACTGACAACGCCGCGGTGCCAGGGCCTGTCCGGCGGATCTTCGCTCGTGGGTGCGGGTGTGCGCCCCGTAAGGGGCGCGGGGCTGTTGACATATGCGGCTCCGCCGCGTGGGCGCGACCGGCCACCGACGGCCTGCAGCCGACGCACCACCCCAGGGGTCCGGGGCGCAGCCCCGAGAACCTCGGCTGCGGGCGCGTCGTGGCCGGTCGCGCAGTTCCCCGCGCCCCTTACGGGGCGCTTCGGTGCCGGGCACAAGGAGAGCCCAAACGTGGTTCATGACACACGGACTTGCGTGACCGGCATGTGAACACCGCTGTTCAAGTACCGGATCCCCGCCCTAGGGTGGCGCGTGCAGCTGGTTCGCCCTGCTCGCCAGGCAGGCGCGTCGTAAGAGGGAACCCGGTGGGAATCCGGGACTGCCCCGCAGCGGTGAGCGGGAACGACCGCCGTCATACGCACTGGGCCCTGTGACGGGTCCGGGAAGCGACGGCCAGTAGGTGTCTGCCTTCGGCAGATGTGCCCGTGAGTCCGAAGACCTGCCCGTTGCCCGCGCGCGACCGATCGTGCGCGGAGATCTCGGTGACCTCGAGGGCGGGTCGGCGTATCCATCGAACGGGCGCTCCACGGCTGTGGCGTGGTCCGTCCGCCAACCCCTTCGCGTTCTCGCCGCGTTCCGAGATCCAGGATGCAGCTCGCGAAGGAGAGTTTTGTGACCAGCAAGTCCGCAGCCGCGGCAGCCCGCGCCACCGTGTACGGCTACCCCCGCCAAGGCCGCAACCGCGAACTGAAGAAGGCGATCGAGGGCTACTGGAAGGGCCGCGTCACCGCCGACGCCCTCCGGGAGACGGCCGCCGGACTGCGCCGCACCACCTGGCGGCAGCTCGCCGAGGCCGGCATCCACGAGGTGCCGACCGGCGACTTCTCGTACTACGACCACGTCCTGGACACCAGCGTCATGGTCGGTGCGATCCCCGCCCGGCACCGCGCGGCCGTCGAAGCCGACGCCCTGGACGGCTACTTCGCGATGGCCCGCGGCACCCAGGACGTGGCGCCGCTGGAGATGACCAAGTGGTTCGACACCAACTACCACTACCTGGTCCCGGAACTCGGCCCCGACACCGTCTTCACCACCGACTCCGCCAAGCAGCTCGCCGAGCTCGAGGAGGCCCTCGCCCTGGGCCTGGCCGCGCGCCCCGTCCTGGTCGGTCCCGTCACCTACCTCCTGCTCGCGAAGCCCGCGCCCGGCGTCGGGCCCGGCTTCGAACCGCTCACGCTCCTCGACCGGTTGCTGCCCGTCTACGCCGAAGTGCTGGCGGACCTCAGGGCCGCCGGCGCCGAGTGGGTGCAGCTCGACGAGCCCGCCCTGGTCCAGGACCGCACCCCGGCCGAGCTGAACGCCGCCGCCCGCGCCTACCGCGAACTGGGCGCCCTCACCGACCGGCCGAAGCTGCTGGTCGCCTCCTACTTCGACCGCCTCGGCGAGGCCCTGCCGGTCCTGGCCAAGGCTCCGGTCGAGGGCCTGGCCCTCGACTTCACCCGGTCCGCGGCCGCCAACCTCGACGACCTCGCGGCCGTCGGCGGTCTGCCCGGCAAACGCCTGGTCGCCGGCGTGGTCAACGGCCGCAACGTGTGGATCAACGACCTGGAGAAATCGCTGGCCACCCTCGGCACCCTCCTCGGCCTCGCAGGCCGCGTCGACGTCGCGGCCTCCTGCTCCCTGCTGCACGTCCCGCTCGACGCCACGGCCGAACGGGACATCGACCCGCAGATCGTCCGCTGGCTCGCCTTCGCCCGCCAGAAGACGGGCGAGATCGTCACGCTGGCCCGCGCACTGGAGCGCGGCACCGACTCCGTCGCGGCCGAACTCGCCGCCAATCGAGCGGATCTGGCCTCCCGGGCAGGATCCGCCATCACCCACGACCCTGCCGTGCGCGCCCGCAGTGCCGCCGTCACCGAGGCCGACACGCACCGCTCGCAGCGCTACGGCCTGCGCGCAGCGGCCCAACGCGACCGTCTCGGACTGCCGTTGCTGCCGACCACCACCATCGGCTCCTTCCCGCAGACCAGCGAGCTGCGCACCGCCCGCGCCGGCCTGCGCGCCGGACGCATCGGCACGGCCGCCTACGAGGAGCGCATCGAGGCCGAGATCCGCGAGGTCGTCGCCTTCCAGGAGGAGGCCGGCATCGACGTGCTCGTCCACGGCGAGCCCGAACGCAACGACATGGTCCAGTACTTCGCCGAACAGCTCACCGGCTACCTGGCCACGCAGCACGGCTGGGTCCAGTCCTACGGAACCCGCTACGTCCGCCCGCCGATCCTCGCCGGCGACATCTCCCGCCCCGAACCGATGACCGTCCGCTGGACCCGCTACGCCCAGTCGCTCACCGACCGGCCGGTCAAGGGCATGCTGACCGGACCCGTCACCATGCTCGCCTGGTCCTTCGTCCGCGACGACCAGCCGCTTGCCGAGACCGCCCGGCAGGTCGCCCTCGCGTTGCGCGACGAGGTGAACGACCTGGAGGCGGCGGGCGCTTCGGTGATCCAGGCCGACGAGCCCGCCCTGCGCGAGACCCTCCCGCTGCGCAGGGCCGACCGCGCGGCGTACCTCGTCTGGGCCACCGAGGCCTTCCGGCTCGCCACCAGCGGCATCCGGCCGGACACCCAGATCCACACGCACATGTGCTATGCGGAGTTCGGCGACATCCTGACGGCCATCGACGACCTCGACGCCGACGTCATCAGCCTGGAGGCCGCCCGCTCCCACATGCAGGTCGCCGGCGAGCTGGCCGCGGCCGGGTATCCGCGCGAAGTCGGCCCCGGCGTCTACGACATCCACTCGCCCCGCGTCCCCGGTGCCGCCGAGGCGGCGGACCTGCTGCGGAAGGGCCTGGCCGCGATCCCGGGCGAGCGTCTGTGGGTCAACCCCGACTGCGGTCTGAAGACCCGCGGCTGGACGGAGGTGCGGGCGTCTCTGGAGAACCTGGTGACGGCGGCCCGTGTGGTGCGCAAGGAGCTGGACGGCACGGTCTCCTGAACGGGAAAGGCCTGGACCGGCGGGCGGTGCCGGTCCAGGCCGTCAGCCGGCTTTGAGCAGCTTCACCGGACGCCGTGCACGGCCTGCGGGTCGGTGGGTGCGAGCGTGGTCCCGGCCGTCAACGAGGTAGGAGACGGGGTCACGTAGACCGGTGCCGGGTCGGGCTCGGGAGCGCAGGTCCTGGCGACGAAGCCCTTGCCGGAGGGGAGGCTGCCGTCGCGCAGGTAGGCGGTGAAGGCGTCGTCCAGGCAGGCGTTGCCGTGGAAGAGGATCTCGTGGAAGCTGCCGCCGTTCTGGACGACCAGCTTCGATCCGGGCAGTGCCTTGTGCATGGCCACGCCGCCTTCATACGGAGTGGCTGCGTCCTCCGTGGCCTGGAAGAGCAGGACGGGCGGCAGGCCCTTGCCGGTGATCTTCAGTCGGCCGGCCCGGTCGCCCTGGTAGGGCCAGAACATGCAGGCGGCGTTGTACCACATGTTGTTGTAGGTGTAGAAGGGTGCGACGGCGTCCACCTCGGCCTGGTCCTTCTTCCAGAACTCCCAGTCGCGCGGCCAGTTGTTCTCGGTGCACTGAACCGCGTTGTACGCCGGGAACGTGCCGTCGTCGGCGCCGGGTGCCGCGTAGCTGTTGTAGGCGATCGCCAGCGGGCGGGTGTCGTGCCGGGTGAGGTAGGCCGACAGCACGGTCGCCATCCGCGGCCAGCGCAGGAAGTTGTAGCCGCCGCCGTAGAAGGTGTCCTCGAACTCGGCGGGACCGATCCTGCCGGGGGCCGGGGCGGCGGCCACCGGGGCGGTGCGCAGCGCGTCCTCGACCTGGTAGTACTTCTGCTTCACCGTGGCGGCGTCGGTGCCCAGGTGGTAGACGGAGTCGGCCTTGGCGGTCCATGCCGCGAAGGCGTCGAACCGGCGCTGGTGTTCCTTGTCCTGCAGGATGTTGTGGTCGTACCAGCTGATGGTGGGGCCGACGATGCTGTCGAGGACCATCCGGCGCACGTGCGAGGGGAAGAGCTGGCCGTACGTCGAGCCCAGTGAGGTCCCCCACGAGCCGCCATAGAAGTTGATCTTCTGGGTGCCGAGGGCCCGCCGGATGCTGTCCATGTCGCGGGCGTTGTCGACGGTGGTCATGTGGGGGAGGAACCAGCTCCAGTGCGCGGCGCAGTCGGCCGCGTACTTGGCCGACTTCTCCAGCCACGCCTGCGAAGTGCCCTTGCTGACCTGGTAGTCCGGGCGCTCGGCGTCGAAGTAGTGCGCGTCGCAGGTGACGTGCGGCTCGCTGGCGTTGGTGCCGCGGGGGTCGAAGCCGATCCAGTCGTACGTCGAGGCGACGTCCTGGGGGATCTTCCCGGAGATGTAGGCGGGCATCCACAGGCCGGAGTCGCCGGGGCCGCCGGGGTTCAGCAGGATCGGCCCCTGCTGCTTGCTCCTGGGTGCGGTGGCCGGGAGGCGGTTCAGTTTGAGCTTGATCCTGGTGCCGTTCGGGTGCGCGTAGTCCAGGGGTACGTCGAGCATGGCGCACTGCAGCGCGGGAGTGGCGGCGTCGTTGCAGGAGCTCCATGTGAGCTTCCCCTGGCCGGTGTTCCCGGGTGCGGGCAGGGAGGCGGCGGGCGTGACGCCCGCGAGGACTCCGCCGATCGCGGCGGCGGACGCCATCAGGGCTCTTAGTCTTCTCATGGTGAGAAGGATGTGACATGTGCAATGTCACACACCCCTCGGGTTGGACGTCCTTTACTCAACTGTGATCCGGCGCCGGGGATTTGGGCGAGGCGGCCCGTGAGGGGGCCGGTCCGGGAACCGGCCCCCTCCGCCGGCGCTTCAGGCCGTCATCGAGGCGAGCACCGAGCGCAGGTCCTCGCCCGGCCGCGGGCGCAGGGCGTCCGCCAGCCGGTCCGCGCGGTAGTGCCAGTGGTGGTCCAGGTCCGGGTGCACCTCTTCCCCGTACAGGACCCGGCTGTTGCTGCCGAGCAGTTCCACCAGCTCGGCCGCCAGCTCCGGCCACGCGACGTGCCCGCTCAGCGCGTTGGCCACGCCGTGCACCGGATCGTCGAGGCAGGCGGTCACCGCCCGCGCCAGGGCGGCGGCGTGCACCCAGGGCGCGCCGTACCAGTCGTGGCCGTGGGTGCCGGGGCCGGGCAGGACGATCGGCCGGCCGTTGGCGGCGGCCTGGTACAGGATCCCGGTCGCCCCCCACTGCAGCTGGTCGCGCAGCCGGGCGTGCGGACCCCAGACGATGGGGGACCGCACGGCGCTCGCACCGCCCCGGTCGCCGTGGCCCGCGGCCTCCGACAGCAGCCGCTCGCAGTCGAGTTTGGCCCGGCCGTACGGGCTCAGCGGCTCCCCGGGCTCCGCACCCTCGGCCACCCGTGCGTCCGCGGGGTGCCCGTAGGCGTCCACGCTGCTGACGAAGACGAACGGTCCGCGGCGCCACGCCCCGGTCATGGCCTCCATCGCCGCCACGTCCACTTCCGGACGCGTGAAGGTGCAGGCCGCGTGGATCACCGCGTCCGTGCTCGCGACGGCGGCGCGCAGACCGTCCAGGTCGCTCAGGTCACCTTCGACGACGTCCACGCCGTCACCGGCCACCAGGTGCGCCGACTCCGGGCGGGCGAGCGCCAGGACCGGCCGTCCCCGGGCCGCGAGTTCGCGCAGGACGAAGGAGCCGACGCCGCCCGTGCCGCCGGTCACCAGCACGGTGCCGGGGCGGGAGCGGCGCGGGCGCGCCGACGGCCGTGCAGCCGCCTGCTCCGTCGCACGGGTCTCCAGCAGGGCCGCGACGGCACGCGGGGTGCGGCACTGCATGACGTCCAGGCCGTTCAGCGGCAGCCCGAGGCCGGAGCGCAGCTGCTCGGCCAGCTGCACGGCGGTCAGCGACTGCCCGCCCAGAGCGAAGAAGTCGTCGTCCGGGCCCGGTACTTGGCCCAGCACCGCGGCGAACGCCTCCGTCACCGCGGCCGCTCGGGGTCCGTCCAGGGCCGGCACCGCCGGGGCTCCCGGCAGCCGGGCCGTGTCCACCGCGCCCTGGGGCGTGCGCGGCATCGCGTCCAGCAGGACGACTGCGGCGGGGACCGCCTCCGGCGCCAGCCCGGCCCGCAGACGGGCGCGCAGCCGGGCGGGCGACGGGCCGTCGGTCCGCCGCAGCACGGCGTAGGCCAGCAGCGGCTCGGCGTCGGGGTGCGGCACGACGGCCTCGGCGACCTCGGGGTGGGCGCGCAGCAGGGCCTCGGCCGGGTGACCGTCGCCGTCCCGCTCCACGGCCCGGCCGGGCAGCCCGGACAGCCGGATCCCGGGGTCGGCCGCGACCGCGCCCAGCAACGCCGCGAAGGACCGGACCAGCTCCTCGCCCGTCGCCTCGTCCAGTGCGGACCGGCGATGGCGGACGAGCGCCGCCGGGCGGTCGGTGTCCAGCAGCCCGAAGGACAGGTCGAACTTGGCGTCCGTCAGGCTGACTTCGACCGCCTCCGCCCGCAGGCCCGGCAGCCGCAGGGCCGTCGGCTCGCGCAGCACGTCCGACGTCACCCGCACCAGGGCCGTGCCCTCGGCGTCCCGGGCCCCTGCGCCGAGCCGTTCCAGGATCAGGTCGAAGGGGACGTCGCGGTGCTGCTGGGCGTCCAGCAGCGCGTCCCGGACCCGCTCGACCAGCACCGTGAACGCGGGATCGCCGGACAGGTCCACCCGCACCGGCAGGGTGTTGACGCACAGGCCCACCAGGCCGCGCATGGCCCGGCCTTCGCGGTGCGTGCCGGCACAGCCGATCACCAGGTCGGTCTCACCGGTGAACCGGTGCAGGGCGGCGAACGCGGCGGCGAGCGTCACGGTGAACAGCGTGGCGCGGTGCTGCGTGCCGAGCGCGCGCAGGGCGGACAGTACGGGTGCGTCCAGGGGCGCGGTGCGGTCGGCGGCGAGCCGCGCTTGCGCATCGGCGGACCGGGGCAGCCGGAGCGGTGCGGCTCCGGCGAGCCGGCGGGCCCAGTGGTCCAGGCCCTCGCCCAGCTCGCCGGCCTGCGCGGACTCCCGGCGGGCGAAGTCCGCGTACTGCGGGGGCAGCGGCTCCCGGTAGGGGACGCCGTCCCTGGCGGCGGCGTAGAGACCGGCCAGTTCCTCGGCGACGGTGTCCAATGAAGGTCCGTCGATGGATATGTGATGGAACGTCAGCATAATGGTGTGGTCCTGCGGTCCGTGCCGCAGCACCAGGGCGCGCGGGACGGTGCCTGCGGCCAGGTCGAACGGCCGCCCTGCCTCCTCGGCCAGCAGCTCCCGGCCGTCGCCGTCCGTGTCGGCCAGCCGGACCGTGACCGGGGCCGGCGCGGGAAGCGGCTCCTGGTACGGCTCGCCGTCGTGCCGGCCGTAGCGGGTGCGCAGGATCTCGTGGCGGTGCACCAGGCCGGTCAGCGCCGTGCCCAGGGCGTCCACGTCGAGCGGCCCGTACAGGCGGGTGGCGAACGGCACGTTGTACTGCGCACCGCTCTCCGGCCCGAGTTGCTCGGTCAGCCACAGCCGGCGCTGGGCCCGGGACAGCGGAGCGGGGCCGTCGCCACGGGATTCCGCGGGCGTGGGGGTGTGGTGCGTGCGGGCGGCGGCGCGGGCGCGGCGCAGGAGTTGCTCCTGCAGGGCCGCCGTGGTGTCAGTGTGCATCGGTGTCCTCCGGCGCAGGGCCCAGGTCGCTGTGGGCGGCCAGCAGCGCGCGTTCGACCAGCGCGGCGTGTGCGGCCACCGTGGGTTCGGTGAAGAAGTCGGCGAGGGACAGCTCGACGCCGAGGTCCTCGCGCAGGTCGTCCGTGACGGCGAGGGCGAGGAGGGAGTGGCCGCCGAGAGCCAGGAAGTCGGCGTCGGGCCGTGCGACGTCGCAGCCCAGCGAGCGGCTCCAGACGTCGGCGACGGCCTGCTGGAACGGGGTCATCGCCATGGGTGCAGTGGGGGTGCTTGCCGTCGCGTGCTCGGCGAGCGCGCGACGGTCCACCTTGCCCGAGGTGGTGAGCGGCAGCCGCTCGACGACGGTCAGTTCGTCCGGCACGAGGTGGGCGGGCAGCAGACCGGCGAGCCGCTCGCGCAGGGCCGCGGCCCGGGGCACGGGACCCGGCGCGGCCACCACGAAGGCGGCCAGACGGGCGTCGTCGGGGGCCGGGCGGCGCACCGCCACGGCCGCTTCCTCGACCTCCGGCAGGCCGCGCAGCGCGTGTTCGACCTCGCCGGGCTCGATCCGGAAGCCACGCACCTTGACCTGGTCGTCCGTGCGCCCGTGGTACTCCAGCACCCCGTCCGGCCGCGCCGACACCACGTCGCCGGTGCGGTAGAGGCGCCCGAGGGAGGGGTGGTCGACGAACCGCTCGGCGGTCAGGGCCGGTTGTCCCGTGTAGCCGACGGCCAGGCGGCTGCCGCCGATCCACAGCTCGCCGCGCCCGCCGTCCGCGACGGGCCGCCCGTCCGCGTCCAGGACGTGGGCCGTCGCGCCGGCCACGGGCCGGCCGATCGGCACCGGACCGTCGCAGTCCGCGTCGGTGACCCGGTGGGTGGTGGCGAAGGTCGTCGCCTCCGTCGGCCCGTAGCCGTTGACCAGCTCCAGCCAGGGGAACTCCCGCAGCACCGCACGCGCGTGATGGGCCGCCAGCGCCTCACCGCCCACCACGACGGTGCGCAGCAGCGAGAAGACGCGCGAACGGCGCGCGGCGAGCTGGTGGAAGAGGGCCGTGGTGAAGAAGCCGACGGTGACGCCGTGCTGCTCCACCTGGCGGGCCAGGTCCTCCAGCGAGGGCTGCGCGACGGTGCACACCATCACGGCCGCACCGTTGGCGAGCGCCCCCCACACCTCGAACGTGGAGGCGTCGAACGTGGCGGGGGAGTGCAGCAGCGTCCGGTCGCGCGCGGTGATCGTGACATAGGACGGGTCGGTGAACAGCTCCGCGACGGCACCCTGGGTGAGGGCGACGCCCTTGGGGCGCCCGGTGGACCCGGAGGTGAACAGCACGAACGCCGTGGCATCCGGACCCGGACCGGCCGCGGACGCGCGGGGCGCCTCGGGCAGCGGCTCGTCGGGCAGCGCCAGACACGGACCCAGCCCGTCCGCGGCGTCGAGCAGTTTGCCGTCGCCCACGGTCAGCACGGCGCCCGAGCCGAGGAGCACGGCCTCGGTCCGTGCGCGCGGGTGCGCCGGGTCGAGCGGTACGCACGCCGCACCCGCCCGCCACAGCGCGAGCTGCGCGACGACGGTCCGGGCCGAGCGCGGCATCAGCAGCGCGACGCAGTCGCCGGACCGTACACCACGGCCGGTCAGATGAGCGGCCAATGCCCGGGCGGCATCGTCGAGTTGGGCGTAGGTCAGCGCCTGGTCGCCGTCGGCCACGGCCAGGGCGTCCGGGGTCCGCGCGGCGTGGTGCGCCACGAGGGAGGGCAGATCGGTCACCTGATCTCCTTTGCGGATGTCCCCGGCTTGAGCTGGGGGAGAGCTCGAATCCCTGCGGAGCAGGGCAAGGAACGGGTAGGCTGACCGCCGTGCGTTGCGAGAACCAAGCACGCACGACGCGCTGAGCGAGAACCAAGTCGGCGCACCCTCATGCTTTCGGGCAACCGGGCAGGTTCCGTCCCGGCTGGTGTTGAGGGAGTAAGACCTCTCGGGTCGCAGACCTGCGGGGCCTCCTGAGCCAGGAATCCCCCTGCTTCAACTGGGGGAGGGTTCAAAGCTGGTTCCTCGGAATCGTCATGGGCGAACTTCAGGGAGCAGAAGGTCACTTCAGACCTCCGCGGCGCTTGTCGAGCACCGCCGCGACCGCCCGCAGGTCCGGCTGGCGCAGCACCTCCGGTGCGCGCAGACGCACGCCCGTCTCCTGCTCGACGGCCTCCAGCAGCCGGGCCACGACGAGGGACGTGCCCCCGGCGTCGGTGAAGTTGTCCCGGAGCGCGGTGTCGGGACGGCCCAGCAGGTCGCGGACCGTGTGGAGGATCAGGCGCTCGCTCTCGGACGCGGCGTCGTCGTCCGCGACCGTGACGACCGTCTCGGCGGGAGCCTCCTCCCGCTTGAGCAGCACGGCCCGGTCCACCTTGCCGTTGGCGTCCAGCGGGAAGACGTCCACGATCCGCACGGCCGAGGGAACGGCCTGCTCGGGCAGCCAGGCCCGGACCGCGGCGAGGAGCCGGTCCGCGGCGGGCGCGGCGCCGGCGGCCGGGAGGACGTGGGCCACCAGCCGTGCGCGCCCGTCCGCGGACCGGGGAGCGGTGACCACTGCGCTGCGCACGGTGGGGTCCTGCTCGAACGCGGCCTCCACCTCGGCCGGTTCGATGCGCATGCCGCTGATCTTCACCTGGTCGTCGAGGCGGCCGAGGAACTCCAGCCGTCCGTCGGTGAGCATCCGCACCCGGTCGCCGGTCCGGTACAGGCGGTCCGTGCCGCCCACGGATGCGTCCTCGGGCGGTGCGGTGAACCGCCGTGCGGTCAGCTCCGGGTCCAGGTAGCCGAGGGCCAGGCCGGTTCCGCCGATGTGCAGTTCGCCCTGTTCGCCGCGGGGCAGGACGCGGCCGGTCTCGTCCGTGACGACGACGGTGGCCCCGGGGACGGGCCGCCCGATCGGCGGGGCCGCGTCGGTGTGCACGTCGTCGTCGCAGGCCCGCATGGCGTGGGTCGTGCTGATGACGGTGGCCTCGGCCGGACCGTAGGCGTTGTGCACGGTCGCGGTGACGTCGGGGCCCGGGCGGCGGCGCATCCGGTCGCCGCCGACGAACATGTGGCGCAGCTTCAGGTCCGTCGGCCAGGGGCGGTCGAGGAGCGGCTCGACCATCGGCGTGGCCGTGACGGCCACCGTGACGCCGGCCTCGCGCCACCACCCGGTGAGCAGGGCCGGGTCCCAGCGCACGGAGTCCGGGGCGGGCACCAGGGCAGCGCCGGAGGTCAGCCCGGCCCACAGCTCCAGCACGTGCGGGTCGAACGCGACACCGATCAGCAGGGACTGCCGGTCGCCGGGGGCCAGTGCGGTCTCGTGACGGAACCAGTCCAGCAGGGCGGCCAGGGCGGGTTCCGCGACGGCGACCGCCTTGGGCCTGCCGGTGGAACCCGAGGTCAGCACGGCGTACAGCGCCCCGGGCGGTGCGGGGCGGGCCCCCGGCGCGGGCGGCGCGAAGGCCGCCACGGCGGTGGCTGCTGCATTCGCGCCCTCGCACGGCAGCGGCAGGGCGAGTTGCTCGGCCCTGCGGTGCCGGTCCGGCAGGACGTCCGGGTCGCCGATCAGGCAGACGACGCCGATGTCCTCGGTCACGGTCCCGATGCGGCGCTCTCCCGGGCGGGGTCCAAGTGGCAGGTAGACGGCGCCGATCCGGGCCAGGGCGACGGCGGTCACCACCAGCGCGGCCGACCGGTCCAGGCACACGCCGACGAGGTCACCGGGGCGAACCCGCGTGCCCAGCACCCGCGCGGCCTCGTCGGCCGCCTCCGACAGCTGCCGGTAGCTCCAGCAGTGCGGCCCGTCGACCACAGCGGGGGCCTCGGGCGAGCGGCGCACCCACTCCTCGAAACGGGACAGCACACCGGACGCGGCGCCGGCCGTGGGGAGAGGGGCGCCGTGGGCCACGCTCGGCACGAGGCCCTGCTGATCGGTCTTCAGGTCGGTCATCAGGACTCCTTCGAGGCGGTCGTGGCGGCGAGGGCGCGGGCCTGGTCGGCCAGCACGGGATGGCGGAAGAGCGTGCGCAGCGGCGGCCGGCCGCCCAGGTGCGGCTCCAGCCAGGCCGCCAGCTGCGCGGCGAGCAGCGAATGCCCGCCGATGCGGAAGAAGTGCGAGGCCTCGTCGAAGCGGCCGTGTCCCAGCACCTCGCGCCAGCCCTCGGCGAGCAGGGCCACCGCAGGATCGGCGGACTGCGCGGGATCCGCGGCAGGGGTGCTCTCCTCGGCCGTCGGCGGCGTCCGCTCCAGGCCCGCGGCCATGCGGCCCAGCGCCGCCCGGTCGGGCTTGCCCCCGGCCAGGGTGGGCATTTCCGCCAGCTGCACCCAGCAGCTGGGCACCAGGGCGCCGGGCAGCCGGCTG
The DNA here is from genome assembly GCF_047456005.1 of Streptoverticillium reticulum. Classification (NCBI taxonomy): domain Bacteria; kingdom Bacillati; phylum Actinomycetota; class Actinomycetes; order Kitasatosporales; family Streptomycetaceae; genus Streptomyces; species Streptoverticillium reticulum. Next base: position 7,990,080 of record NZ_CP179755.1, read on the forward strand.
CTCAGTTCGGCGTGCAACGCCTGCTCGTTCCAGGCCTGTTCGCCGCCCGTGCCGCCGTCGAGGAAGCCGACCAGCCGGGGATCGCCCGGGGTGTCCCGGTCGAGGACGACGGCGCAGGACCGGCCGCCGAGCACCGCGGACGCCGCGGCCTCGACCTCCTCCAGCTCGATGCGGTGGCCGCGCAGCTTGACCTGGTTGTCGCGGCGGCCCAGGAAGCGCAGCAGCCCGTCCCGGCCGCGGAAGCCCAGGTCGCCGGTGAGGTAGACCCGTTCGCCCCCGAGCGCGTCGATGCGTACGAACCGGGCCGCGGTGGCGTCGGGGTTGCCGGCGTAGCCCTCGGCCAACCCGGCTCCGGCGATGGCCAGTTCGCCGACGGCCCCGTCCGGCAGCGGCCGCAGGTGTGCGTCCAGCACGTGGATGCGCTCGCCGGGCAGCTCGGTGCCCAGCGGGATCTCCGTGCCGTCCGTCAGGGCATCCAGGGTGATCTCGTGCACGGTGGAGGTGACGGCCGCCTCCGTCACACCGTAGGCGTTGAGCACCGTCGCGTCGGTGTCGGCGAGGAAGCCGCGCAGGGCGTCCGCCGGGATGCGCTCGCCGCCGAATACCAGCAGCCGCGGCGTCCAGCTCCGCTCGCGCAGCGACGCCTGCAGCTCCTGCCGGGTGGCGAGGAAGTAGCTGGTGGGCAGGTTGGCGACCGAGACCTGTGCGGAGGCCAGCAGCCCGGCCAGTTCGGCGCCGGTGGGCACCTCCCACTCCGGGACGACCAGGCAGGCGCCCGCGTACAGCGAGGGCAGGACTTCTTCGAGCGCCACGTCGAAGGACGGCTGCGCGAAGAGCAGCACCCGGTCGTCGGCCGTCAGCCCGAACCGTTCGGCCGTGCCGGTCAGATGGTTCTCCAGGGCCGTCCGGCCGACCGCGACCGGCTTGGGTATGCCGGTCGAACCGGAGGTGTGGATGACGTACGCACCCGGGACCGTGGCGCCCGGCCGGGCGGGCGGCAGCACGGGGGCGTCGACCGCGGCCGCGGGCAGGTGCGGGGGAACAGACGCGGCGGCTGCGGCGGAGGTGAGCACCAGCGCCGGGGACAGCCGGTCGAGCAGCAGCTCCAGCCGCCCGGGCGGATCGGACGGGGACAGCGGGCAGTACACCGCGCCGGTCCGCAGACAGGCCAGCAGCGTCACCACCGTGTCCACGCCCCGGGGCAGCACCGCCGCGACCGGCCGGCCGGGCTGTACCCCGGCCGCCAGCATCCGCTCGGCGAGGGAGGAGACGCGTTCGTTCAACTCGCCGTAACTGATGCGGTGTTCGCCGACCAGCAGCGCGGTCCGGGACGGGTCGTGGGCGGCGGCCGGGTCGAGCGGATCGCCGTCCGCGGCGGCGGCCCGCGCGGGTACGACGGGCAGGGCCGCCGCGCGCGGCGGGGCCAGGTCGGCGAGGGCGGTGGCGGGGGCGTCCAGGTAGGCGCGCAGCAGGTCCAGGAACCGTGCGGCGAGCAGTTCGGTGACGTCCGCCCCGAACAGGTCGGCGTCGTAGTCCCAGACCAGCAGCATGCCCGGGACCCCGAACCGGGGGCCGACCCCGCGCCGGTCGTCCGGGATGAGCACCACGTCGAGGTCGAAGCGGGTGGTGCCGGTGTTGAACCCCTCGAACAGGGAGACCTCCAGGCCCGGCACCCCGATGTCGGGCAGCACGGCGTCGTGCGCGCTGAACATCACGCTGAACAGCGGGTTGTCGGCCCCCGACGTGTGCAGGCCCAGCGCGCGGGTCAGCTCCTGCACCGGTGTCTCCTGGTGCGGCAGGGCGCGGATGAGGGTGTCGGTCACCTCGTCCATCGCGTCCTCGGCCGGGGCCTCGGGATCCAGGCGCAGGCGCAGCGGAACGGTGTTGACGAACATGCCGACGGCGTCCTCGAAGCCGCGCGGCCGGTTGCCGACGGCGGTGCCGACCACCATGTCGGTGCGGCCGCTGTGGCGTCGCAGCAGCTCGGCGAAGAGCCCGAGCAGTGCGGCGAACGGCGTCAGCCCGCGCTCCCGGGCGTGGGCCCGCAGCCGTTCGGCGAGGTCCGCGCCGATCGACTGGCGCAGTTGCGCGCCCCGGTGCCGGCGCTGTGCGCCGGGCCGGGTCAGGCCGGGCAGCGGCATGTCGTACGAGGCGTCGCGCAGTTCCCGGGCCCAGTACTGCAGGCTCGCCCGCCGCTCCTCGGCCCGCACGCCGTCGGCCTGGGCGCGCACGTGGTCGGCGTAGGAGGAGGCGGGTGCGGGGGTGAACGTTTCGCCGCGGACGTGGGCGCGGTAGGTGCCGAAGACGTCGCCCAACAGGATCGCGAACGAGTGCCCGTCGTGGATCAGATGGTGTTCCACATGCACGAGCCGGTGCTGCCGTTCGGACAGCCGGACCAGGGTCCAGCGCAGCAGCGGCGCCTGGAAGGTGTCCAGCGGGGCTTCGGCCTCGGCGCGCAGCAGCGCCTCGAAGGCGGCCTCCGGGTCCGTTTCCCCGGACAGGTCCACGGTGCGCAGCCGCGGCGCGCAGCCGTCGGCGACCCGCTGCGCGGGCAACGCCCCTTCGGCGGGCACGAGTTCGAGGCGCAGTCCGGGGTGCCGGTCGAGCGCGGCGCGGAGTCCGTGGCGCAGGGCCTCGGTGTCGAGGGCGCCCCACAGGTCGAGTGCGGCGGTGAAGTTGTAGGCGCGGCTGCCCGGTTGCACCTGTTCGTGCAGCCAGACGATCTCCTGCGAGGAGGAGAGGGGGAGCATGGGCGATCCCTGGGGTAGTCGGGTCAGCGGAGGTCCGGGCGGGGGGTGAGGCCCGGTGGTGGGGCCGGCGGGGCAGCGGGTCGCGCTGCCGGGCCGGCGGGGTGGCCGGGTCAGGCCGGGACGGGGGAGCGCAACGCCCCCTGGAAGGCGGCGAACGCCTCCTCGGCGCTGCGGTCGTCGAGGACCGCACGGTCCCACGCCATCCGGAGGCGGAGCTCGGGTCCCTGGGTGGCGGCGAGCGCGAAGGGGGCCGGGATCCGGCGCCCGTCGACGTGCACCTCGCGCCCTTCCACTCCGCCCAGGCACAGCGGGGGACGACGCCGGACGTCGTCCACGGTCAGCATCCCGTCGAGGCGGCCGGACCACGGCGACCCGGCCGACCGGGCGGCGTGCACCACTTCGTCGAACGGGGTGTCGGCGCGGTCCAGGTCGTCCCACCAGGCCTCGGCCGTCGCGGCGGGCGCGAACGGGGCCGTGCCGGTGGCGGCCGGGAAGACCACGGTGTTGAGGAAGCAGCCGAGCACGGGCGGTGCACCCGCAGGGCGCCCGCCCCACGGGTAGCCGACGGGGGAGACGGTCCCGGCCCCGAACAGGGCCCCGGCCGCGGCCCGGCAGGCGTCGAGCAGCGCGGGGAACGGGGCGCCGCCCGCGGGCGAGGGCAGGGTCGCCTCGGCCGCGCCGGTGGGCAGCGCGCCCGCGGGGATGGACTCGGGCCGGGGGAGCGGAGTCGATTCGCTTACGGCGCGCAGGCGTTGGCCCCAGTAGGCCAGCGCGTCGGGTGCCGCCGCGCGGTGTTCGGCGTCGAGCTGGAGCAGCACCGTCTCGTGGTAGGCGGCCAGTTCCGCGGCCGCGGCGGAGGGCGGCACGTCGGCGGGGCCGCGGCCGTCGCGGTAGGCGGTGCCCAGCTCCTCGACGATGCGGGCGAGCGACTGGCCGTCGCAGACGGCGTGGTCGAGCACCACCGCGAGCACCTCTTCCCCGGTGGCCGGGCCGCCCTGTGCCAAGTACAGCCGCAGCGGCGGGCCTTCGGCGGCCCAGCCGGCCAGCGCCCGGCGCAGCGCCGGGTGCAGGTCCTCGCCGGGGGCGCAGTCGAGCAGTTCCAGGGGGATGTCCGGCTCGGCCGGGCGGAGGACGGGGGTGCCGCGGACGACGCCGTGGCGGGCGCGCAGCGCGGGGTGGAGGGCGGCGAGGTGGCACGCGGCCGCGCGCAGCCGGGCGGGGTCCACGGTGCCGTGGGGGAAGGCGAAGAACATCGGGACGAGGTCCGGGCGGCCCGCGGAGTCGAGGGAGCGCACCAGGACGAAGCGGCGCTGGGCGCCGGTGAGCGGCAGCAGTTCCGCCGTCCGGTCGCCTGTGCCGAGGCGTCGGTAACGGGCCAGGTACTGGCTCGTGATGCTGGGGGACACGGGGGTCTTCTCTCGTGATCGGGAAGGTGGACAGACGGCTGCGTCAGCCGGTGGCGACGGTCTCGCCGCGGTCCTCGTGCGTCGGCGCGGGCAGGTCGCGCATGCGGCGCAGCGGTGAGAGCAGCAGGGGGAGGGGGACGAGGAGGAAACCTGCCGCGCAGAGCCACAGGGCGGCGCGTGTTCCGTACGCCCCTGCGACGGCGCCGCCGGCCAGGGCGCCGAGCGGGAGGGTGCCCCACATCAGGAAGCGCAGCGTGGCGTTCATACGGCCGAGCAGCCGTGGCGGGCAGAGCGACTGACGGAAGCTCACCTGGGCCACGTTGTAGACGACGGCGCCGAAGAAGACCACGCCCGAGGCGAGGGCGAACAGCGCGGTGGTCCCCTTCCCGGACAGTGGCCACAGCAGTGCGAACGGCCCGGTGACCAGTGGGGACAGCCAGATGATGCGGGCCTGCCCGAACCGGCCGGCCAGTCTGCCCGCGCACAGTGCACCGGCGAGGCCGCCCACGGCGGAGACCGACAGCATCAGCCCGAGCGCGGCCGGTTCGAGACCGGCCACGCGCACCAGGAAGACGGTCTGCGTGGCCATCAGCACCGCGGTGAAGAAGTTGCCCAGGGCGGTCGTGACGGCGATGACCCGCAGCAGCGGGTGACCGAGGACGAAGCGCAGGCCCTCCGCGATGTCCGCGCGCAGCGAGGCACCGGGCGCCGGTTCCGGCGTGCTCTCGGGACGGCGGATGCCGAGGAGGAACAGGGCGGAGAGGGCGTAGCCGAACGCGTTCGCCACGATCGCCAGGTGGGCCCCGACGAGCTGCACCAGCCCGCCGCCGATCCCGGGACCGGCCACCTGGGACGTCGAACGCACCGCCTCCAGCGCCCCGTTGCCCGCGACCAGCCGGTCCCGGGGCAGCAACTGCGGCAGGTAGCTCTGGTGGGCCACGTCGAAGAAGACGGTCGCCACACCGGTGACCAGTGCGACGGCGTACAGCTGGGCCATGGTCAGCACACCGGCGGCACCCGCCAGGGGAACGGTGGCCATGGCCAGGGCGCGTACGACGTCGGCACGGATCAGCAGCGGCAGCTTGCGCATGCGGTCGACCCACGCCCCTGCCGGCAGCCCGACGAGGAGGAACGCGGCGGTCTCGGCGGCGGTCAGCAGCCCTACCTGGAAGGCGGGTGCGTCGAGTTCGAGGACGGCCACGAGCGGCAGTGCGACCAGGGTGACCTGGGCGCCCGCCTGGCCGGCGGCGGCACCCGCGAGCAGGAAGCGGAACTCGCGCATGCGAAGCAGGCCGCCTGCGGCGACCCGGGGTAAGGGGGACATGGGGCAGACCCTGATCGTGGCTCGATCAGGAGTCAAAACACAAAGAACACTTTGAGTCGTTTCTTCCTGCCATTTGCCTCTTGAACGCTAAATCTTTCACATGCGACGGGTTGGGGGCGGATGAACGGAAGATGCTGCGCCGAGCCACGGGAACCCTTCCGGCCGCGGGCGGCGGGTACTGCGGGTGGCGATGTTCCGGCACACCCCATGGGTGGGTGTTTGTCCGAAAATCATCAGCCGGCACCCCCTGCGCCGGATGTGCCCTACCGGCGTGTTTACGGGCGAGCCGGAGGCGGTTCGGAGACGGACCGCGATGTCAGGTATCGCCTATATCCGAAATATTCGCGTAACAGTTCCCGGCTAGCGTCCGCGCCAAGGAGGGAGCACGCATGCACCACGGCACCAGCACCACCGACATACGCATCCGCCCGGCGGCATCCGCGGACCTGGCCGAGCTCACCGACATCTACAACCACTACGTGACCCACACCCCGGTCACCTTCGACATCGACCCCGTCGCAGCCGGGCAGCGCCGCGCCTGGCTGGAGGCCCACCCCGCCACCGGCCGCCACCGGCTGCTCGTCGCCGAGGAGGCGGACCGGGTGCTCGGCTACGTCTCCAGCAGCCCCCTGCGCCCCAAGCAGGCCTACGAGACATCGGTGGAGACCAGCATCTACCTGGCCCCCGGACACACCGGCCGCGGCCTCGGCGGCAAGCTCTACAGAGCCCTCTTCGAGGTCCTGGCCGGCGAGGACGTCCACCGCGCCTACGCCGGCATCACCCAGCCCAACGAGGCCTCCGTGAAGCTGCACGAACGCTTCGGGTTCCGCCCGGCCGGCGTCCACCACCAGGTCGGCCGCAAATTCGGCACCTTCTGGGACGTCGCCTGGTTCGAGAAGCCACTCGGCTGACGGCGGCCTCGCGGCCTCGCGGCTTCGCGGCTTCCGGGTGAACAACGCAGCCCCCGGTGTCGCCGCCCGGCGCCCGAGGAAGGGATCCGGGGACGCGGAGACGGGTTGCGGAGGAGAGCGCTGTGGACATGCCGGTGGTGACGATCTGCCAGGTCGGGGAATGCGCCTACAACCAGGAAGGCGCCTGCCACGCCCTGGCCATCACCGTCGGCGATGCCACGCACGCCGTGTGCGACACCTATTTCAGCCACCCGCAGAAGGGCGGCGACGCCGCGTCCACCGGCCGCGTCGGCGCCTGCAAGGTCTCCGGCTGCCGGCACAACGTCGACCTCGAATGCCAGGCTCCCGGCATCACAGTGGGCTCGGTATGGGCCACGGCCGACTGCCTCACCTACACCGCACGGTGACGCCGACCTGCGGTTTTACGGGATGACCCTGGGTCGGCCCGGGAAAATATTCGGACGACATCCGGCGGCTCCGCTGTTAGTTTCACGCCTTATGGAACCACTCGGCGACAACGCCATACGCGCCTCCTTCGTGAACTGCTCGAAGGGCGAGGCACGCAGGATCAACCTGCCGCGGGAGCTGGCCGAACTCCCCTGGAGCGACCTCGACTTCCTGGGCTGGCGCGACCCGGGAGCCCCGGACCGCGGATACCTGGTGACGCAGCGCGGCGAGCAGACCGTCGGCATCACCCTGCGGGTGCCGCAGGGCGGCCCGCGCAGCTTCACCAAGACGACCATGTGCTCGTTCTGCCTGACCGGCCACCCCGGCTCGGGCGTCTCCCTGCTGGCCGCCCGCAAGGTCGGTGCCTCCGGCCGCGACGGCAATACGGTCGGCGCCTATATGTGCGCGGATCTGGCCTGCCCGCTGTATGTGCGCGGAAAGAAGCAGTCGGCGCTCGTGCACCGCTACAAGGAGAGCCTGTCGGTCGAGGAGCGGCTCGCCCGCATGCAGGGCAACGTCGACGAATTCCTGGACAAGATCCTGCAGGGGTGAACCCCCGCCGCGGGATTCAGCCCTCCGCGCCGATCAGCTCGCAGGCACGCCCCACCGCGGCCAGCGCCTCGGCCGCCCGGCCGGGATCGGCGGCGACGACGTCCAGTGCGGTGTCCGCGAACTTGATCACGTGCTCGTCGCCGTGCGCCGCCGCCCGCTCGAACGCCTCCTCGGGGGTGGGCGGCGCGGCGGCGGGGGAGACGAGCGGCGATCCGGGTGCGTACGCGGCCGTGACCACGGCACTGGCCTGCCAGGCCGCCGCATAGCTGGGCGCCCACAGGTCGCGGGGGAGCGCGGGGAGCGTGCGCAGGACGGCGTTCGGTGCGGTGGCGGCGTGCACGAGCATGACCGGACTGCCGTGGGCGTGGTCCGCGTACCGGTAGGTCGACTCCCGCACCAGCTCCGCCAATAGGTCACGGGCGTCGTCGGGACCGGACGGCGCCTGCAGGGCGCCTGCCGCCGCGGGCCAGCCCGGTGTGGCGGAGAGCCGGGCGACGCGGTCGAGGATCCCGCCCTCCTGGTCGGGTACGGCCGGTACGGCCGCCAGGGCCTCGGCGGCACGGACGGTGCCGGAGGGGACGGCAGCCGGGGTCAACGGCAGGTGGCGCGCCGCCCAGTAGCCGAGCGCGTGCCCCAACTCGGCGGTGCGCGATGCGCCGGCGCCGTCCGCGAGGAGGGTCCGCACGGCGTGCCCCACGCGGATCGCCGGATGCGTGGCACCCGCCAGAATGCCGGGCAGCAGCCGCGGCCACCACGTCACCAGCACGTCCTGCCAGGGGCGCTTGCCCAACTGGCCGGTGAAATAGGCGATCCAGTCGCCGAGATGACGCGGATCGCCCAGTACCTCGCGCCAGTTCTCCTCGTTCAGCAGGAGGCCGGTGCGCGGCGGCATGTCCTCCAGTTTGTGCCGGTAGCCGTCGATCCAACCGTGGACGTCGGATGCGTGCCCATGGCGCGCGAGTGCCTCGACGGCCATGGGGGCGTGGTTGGAGAGCCGGCCCAGATGCTCGGGGCCGGTGCGGTGAAGCCGGTTCAGGGCTTCGTCGAGCGTGCTGTCCGCTGTTGTCGCAGTCGTCTCGGATTCCCTCGGTTCCCTCATGGGAGCACGCTAGGCGCGGAGTGCACGTCCGGGTAACGGGCTTTGGACGTACGTCGTACGGCCGGGACCAGGTCCGGCGCGAGTGCTAGGGCGTGTCCGATGGGTCAGTGCGGGCCCCGCGGCGCCCGGCACGGCACCTCGCCGCGTTGTCGCATCACCCGAGTACGCCCAGTACGCGGGTAATGCTCCGCCTTGCGATGCACCGCACCGGACACCGCGGGGCCCGCACTGACCCATCGGACACGTCCTAGGGCCTCTTGGGTGTCCTGACGGGCGGTCGGGCAGCGCGGGGTTGTCCGGTCACGGTCACCTGCCAGATGGCGAGGAGCAGCAGCGTGCCGGTTTCGGCGATGAGGCTGAGGACGGCTTGTGGCGCGGGCTGCAGACCGTGCTCGGCGAATCCGAACACTCCTACGGTGCGTGAAGCGGCGAAGCCGCCGAGAGCGCCGAGTGCGACGCCCGCCGCAGCGGTCCTCAGCAGCAGAGGCGGTGTCCCGATCAGCAGCAGGACGGCGAGGGCGAGGGAAGCGCCGGCCTGGAGCAGGAACAGGGAGCCGATGACGTGGACGAAGCGGTACCCGCCGATGTAGAGCTGGGCGTGAACGAATCCGCCGGCGGCGAGGGTCGCGGCGGTCGTCGACCGTAGGACGGGGACAAGGAATCTGTGGGTGCTCATGCCAGTCTCTGTTCCTTGACGGCCAGTTCGCGGTCGCCTCGGTGGTAGCCGACGGTGCGGATGCCGAGCGCCTCCTTGAGCTGTCGGGCGGGGACGACCTGCGGGGTGGGGGCGGGGGCGCGGCCCGGTTTGGGCAGGGGGTAGGCGGTGGTGGTGGCGGAGTGGAAGGTGATGTTGCCGTCTGTCTTGGTGAACAACTGGTGGACGTGCCCGTTGAGACAGGTGACGGAGGAGAAGCGGCGCAGCAGGGCGATGACCTTGAGGGCGTCGTCGGTGCTCCAGCCCCACTGCGGGTACATGGCGAACAGCGGGATGTGGCTGAAGACCACGACGGGGGTGTCCGACGACAGTCCGGCGAGGTCCTTGCGGACGAAGTCGATCTGGTCGGTGCCGAGGTGGCCGAGCTTCTCCAGGCTCAGGGTGTTGACCAGGGCGATGAAGTGCACGCCGTGGGTGTCGAAGCTGTACCAGCCGTCGCCGAGCGTGCCCATGCCGAAGGTCCGCCGGTAGGCGCGGCCTGCGTCGCCGATGGAATCGTGCTCGCCCGGCACGGTGAAGACGCGGTCCGTCCTCACCCCGGCCATCATCTGCTTGACCTGGTCGAACTGCCCGGCTGTGGAAAGGTGGGTCAGATCGCCGCTGTGCATGACGAAGTCGGGTCTGAATCCGAGCGAGTTGACCTGCTTGATCGCTTCGGCGAAGGAGCCGACCACATCCGTGTTCGCCGGGCCCTGGAACCCGATATGGCTGTCGGAGACCTGCACGAACCGCAGCGCGCCGCCTCCCGCTGCGGCGGCCCCGGCGTTGGTGTCCCGGGAGTCGGCGATGTGGCTTATCACCTCTCCGCCGGCCACGGTCAGTATCACCGCACCGCCGAACCATCCTGCGTGCCGCATGAGTTGCCGTCGCGTCATGCCGTGTTCGGTGTCGGGCCGACCGGCGTCGTCGGCCAGTGCTCCGTCGTGGCTGTCGTAGTAGCCGGTCATCGGGTCACCTCCACGGTGGCGGTCATGAACGGATGGATGGTGCAGAGGTAGGCATAGGTGCCGGGCTCGGTGAACGTGTAGCCATAGGTGGCATGGGTGGCCAGGGCGGCCGAGTGCAACGGGCCGCCCGATCCGGCGCTGGTGACGGTGTGGGCGTCGGTGTCCTGATTGGTCCACGTCACCCTCGTGCCCACTTTGACCTTCAGCGTGGCCGGGGAGAACGCGAAGTTCTTGATCGCCACCGCGTTCCCGGTCACCGGAGTGGCTGGCGCGCCCGTGTCCGAGGGATTCATGGGCATGCCCATACCGGGCATCGGCGAGGTGCCGGGAGCGGAGTCCTTCCCCGGTCCCGTGGCGCCGGGCATCCCTGCCGTCCGGTGCTGCCCCGGACCGGGTGTGATGGCGTCGGCTCCGCCGGCCGGGGAATGCGATGACTGGCCGCATGAGCTGAGAAGCCCCACCGCGCCGGTAGCGGTGATGACGGCGGCAGCCAGCCCGGCCGCAGCGCGTGATCGTCGGCCTGGCGTGCGAAAGTTCGGGTACATGGTGTCCGTTCCTCACTGATCAGGCGGAGACGGGGACTGCGTCGGCTCGGCGCACGTCACCGCTGGAATATGTGGTGGATGCCGTGTTCATGGGCGTGTGCCCTTCATGGACCCGGCGAACGAGCATGGGTGCCGCCCCGGGCCGGCGGCTCGCCTCGACGTGCCTCGCGCTGCACATCCGCCCTTGTGCGTCGCCCTTGTGTGCCGCGAAGGGCCGGGCGGTATGCGGTAGTTCTCTCTGTGGTGAGCCGCGAGGAATTGCGCGTGAGTCGGCTCTTGTCCTGCTCCACGGACGGCGGGAGTCTCACGGTTCGGTGGATATGCATTTTTTGTGAGGCCTCTTGGCGTGGCCCCCCGCAAGGTCCGGCAGGGGCATGCCATCCGCGACGCGCACAGAGCGTCAGCTGCACCGTGCCATGCGTTACGGGACAAAGCGGTATATATGCGCAATGATCGGTTTATGCCCTGGAGCTCCCGAAAACGTGGCCCGAGGACCGATCCAAATCGCTCCGCGCGCCGTGTCTCTGGTAGGGGGACGCTGTCGACTGCAGATGAGGAGCTGCTGCGCACTCTCTACGCGGAGCACGCAGGAGCCCTGTTCCACTACGTGCTGCGACTGACCTCGGGAGATTGGCAATGGGCGGAGGATGTGGTGCAGGAGACACTGCTGCGGGCGTGGCAGCACCCCGCCGCGTTCGACCCCGCACGCGGCCCGGCCCGGGCATGGCTGTGCACGGTCGCCCGGCACCTGGTCATCGACGCCCACCGGGCCCGGCAGGCCAGACCGGCCGAGGCCGGCGGCGAGGCCCTTCAACGGGCTGCCGAGCAGACGCCTGGCGAGGACCAGATCGAGCAGGCACTGCAGAGCTGGGTGGTTGCCGAAGCCGTCCGGTCGCTGTCCCCGGACCACCGCGCCGTCCTTCTGGAGACCTACTACCGGGGCCGGACCATGGCGGAGGCCGCACAGGTGCTGGGCATCCCGCTGGGCACCGTGAAGTCGCGGACGCACTACGCCCTGCACGCCCTGCGGCTGGCGCTGCAGGAACGGGGCATCGAGCCATGACCGTGGCGGGCAGGAGGTGGCGACCATGAGTGCGGAGCACGACACCCTTCGGCTGGCACTTGGGGGATACGTCCTGGGCACGCTGCCTCCGGCAGCACGGGAACAGGTGCGCATCCACCTCACGGAATGCGCCGAGTGCCGGGCCGAACACACTCTGCTGGCGGGATTGCCTGCGCTGCTGGCGACGGTCACCGAAGCCGAAGCCTCGGGCCGGACGGTACCGGCGGCCGACGGGGACCTGGCCGACCGGCTGGTGGCACGGGCAGCCGAAAGTGCGCAGGGCTCCCTGCCCGAACGGCCCGCCGTGCCCGTGGAGCCCGCGGCGCCGAAGGCGCCGACAGGGGGTGTGCTGGAGGGGCTCCTCCAGCAGGCCGCGGCCCGCCGCCGCAGGACCTGGCGTCTGCAACTGGCCGGAGCGGCCGCCTCGCTGACGCTCATCGCGGCAGCGGCCGGCGGCACATGGCTGGCGGCCGTCGGGTCCGTGGGCAGTCAGGCGACGCCACCCGGGCCGACCGCACCGACTGCCTGGCGCACCTTCTCCGGAAGCGATCCCAGCACCGGTGTCACCGCCTCGGTGAAGGTCTCACCCTCTGCATGGGGCAGTGTCCTGCAGGTCTCCGCCAAGGGGGCACCCGCCGGAATCACCTGCCGGCTGCAGGCGGTCGGACCCGGCGGAGCCAGGGCGGACGGCGCCACCTGGCGGGCGGGCACGTACCCTCCCGGCACCACGGTCCCAGGGGCGGTCGCCATGTCCCCGGGAGCCATCGACCACTTCGAGATCCTCGCGGACAACGGTCAGAAGATGGTCACCATCCGGGCGTGAGGCGAAGTCGGGGGCGTCATGTCACTGGGCGGCCTGATCGCTCAGTGACATGACAGCAGCTGCCGGACATGAGCGCACGGCGGCATAAGAGGCCAAGAAGACGTCGCCACTGGGGGGCTGCGTCGTCTGTACTGGGCAGTTCTGCGGCTCGTTCGCGGGGCCCTTGCCCGCTCCCGTCACGCGGCATCCCGCAGTGGCAGGCCGGTCGCCCCGGAGCCCTCCCGCGGCGCGCTGACGGTTTCCGGGAGCTGGTGACCCGCACGCCGGTTCTGGCGAATCGGCCGCGTCCTCAGCCGACTTGATCCGGGCCGGACCGAGCCGAGGTGCGGGCAGGGGCGCTCGTCCGGCCCTGCAACGTGACGTTCCCGAAGGGCAGAGGCGAGTGGGTCCAGTCAGGCCGCCCCGGCGTGAGGTGCACCGCGAGAAATTGACCAAAAGGGGCGAAAAACTCGAACCATCCGGCATGCGTCGCCCGTGGAACTGAATGAGCGCGCCCCTTCAGGATCCGGCCTATCGACAGCCCCCCGAAGTGGTTGTTGATGGTCTCCCGTTCCGCTCTCCGCATATCCACAGAAGAGCCAGAACCATGTTTGTGACCGATTTCCCCAGCCCGAGTTCACTGCTCGGCCGGCCCTGCCGCCGCGAGGCGCTGCTCACCCTGCCCGCGCAGGAGGCGCACGTCCCCGCCGCTCGTCACTTCGCGGACGATCTGCTGGAGACCTGGAGCGTGCCCGCAGGCGAGCGGGACTCCGCCGTTCTCATCGTCGACGAACTCGCCGCCAACGCCGCCCGGTACGGCCGCGAGCGCATGACCCTGCTGCTCGTCCTCGACGACGGCACTCTGCACATCGTGGTCACCGACTCCGGCACGGCAGTGGAGCGGCATCGCCCCGACATCGCCCCCGACGAACACGGCCGCGGCACCGGCATCGTCCAGTACCTCGCCCAGTCGACCGAGGTCCACCAGACACGCAGCGGCCGCGAAGTCCGCGCCTGCCTCAGGTGCTCGCCATGACCGGGCCGGGCGTTCCGCACGAACTGCGGCTCCCTGCCAGGGCCGATGGAGGTGCGGGCGTGCATGTCACCCCGAACAGCGGTGAGGCGATCGGCGCCCCGCCCCCGGACGAGGCATACGCGAATGCGCCGGACCTGCGCTGCGAGATGCACCAAGTGCTCGCTGTCGGGGCCGAACGCGACGGCCGCCAGGCCGGGCCCGTCACCGGCCCCCCGGCCGACGCGACAGCCGCCGAACGCACCTGGCTGCTACGACGGGCCGCCCTCATGGACCGGATGGTCCTCGACGACCCCGGCCCCGGCCCGGTCGCAGCCGCCGCAGAAACCGCTGAGCAACTCGTCCAGCACGACCGTCGCCATCCCGACCTGGTGGCCGGCCCGTACCACCCCGATGCGATCACGCTCGCCCCCGGCCACGGCCTCTACGTCCGCCAGGAGTACGCCGCCTGGACGGCTGCAGGGCGCCCCGGAATCTGAATCGGCCCCGATCCGACAAGGAGAAGGACTCATGGCCTGCAAGGACATCGACACTGACACATTCGAAGGGACGGTGTGCTGATGTTCCGCAATGCGCTGGAGCCCTGGCACCTGCTGATCCTGGTCGTGGTAGTGGTTTTGATCTTCGGGTCGAAGAAACTGCCGGACATGGCGCGGGCGTTGGGCAAGTCCATGCGGATCCTCAGGAGCGAGACCAGGGCCATGAAGGACGACGACGTCCCGAACGAGCCACACCCTGAGCCTGAGCCTGAGCCTGCACCGGGACCGGGACCGCGGACGATCTCGGGCACTCCCGGAGACACCGCCACCGCCCGCACCGCGCCCGTGGACGACGGGACCAGCCACGGAGGCTGAGCCCGGTCCTGCGCGGAGACGGTCAAGTACTGACGCAGGCCGGTGGCTTCCGGTCTGCCGCACGAGACGAGGACGCGGCGTGAACCAGTCGGCCCGCAACAGGGAGAAGGACCCCGAGGGGCGGATGCCGCTCGCGGAGCATCTTCGTGAGCTCCGCAGCCGGCTCGCCAAAGCCGTCCTTGCCGTCCTGGTCGTCACGATCGCCGCGGCCTTCTTCTACAAGGGCATCATCAACGTCTTCACCAGGCCTGTGCTGGACTCGGTCGGCTGCCCGACGTCCTTCGCCGATCTGGCCAAGCGCACCGCGGACACCACCTGCGCACGGATCACGATCAACGGTCTGCTCGCGCCCTTCACCCTGACGCTGAAGGTGTCCCTGATGGCTGGCGTCGTGCTGGCCTCGCCGGTATGGCTGTACCAGCTGTGGGCGTTCGTCGCCCCCGGCCTGCACAGGCACGAGCGGAGATATGCCTACGCCTTCGTCGGCGCGGGCGTCCCGCTGTTCTTCGGCGGTGCCTGCTTCGCCTACAAGGTGCTGCCCACGACTGCGAAGGTGTTGATCGACTTCACCCCGCACGGGGTGGACAACCTGCTGCCGCTGGACGATCTGCTCGACCTCGTCACCCGCATGGTGGTCGTCTTCGGCCTCTCCTTCGAGGTGCCGCTGCTGCTGGTGATGCTGAACCTCACCGGAGCGCTGTCCGGTCGGCGGATGCTGGGCCGGTGGCGCGGCACGATCATGAGCATCACGGTCTTTTCGGCTGTGGCGACGCCGAGCACGGACCCGCTGACCATGCTGGCGCTGGCCGCGCCGATCTGGGCGCTCTATTTCTCCGCCGTTGTCTTCTCGCTTCTCCACGACCGACGCAAGGCCCGAAGAGAGGCGGAGGAGCTCGGCGACGACGAGACCTCCGACCTCGACCTCACGCCGTAAGACGACGCGAACTGAGGAGCCTTCGGCGCGGTGCGGACTCGGCGCCGGTGGTGATGCGCCAACAGCGGCCGTGGCGCAATGTTCGGGCCAGTTGTACCCGATATGCCGGGTACAACTGGCCCTTGGGCACAGCCGTGCGGCGCGTTGACGCTGCACGGGTACGGCAGTCAGACGTGTTGCGCGACGAAGTCGGCGACCCGCGTGCCGAGTTGCTGGCCTGCCTGGTTGTCGATGGAGGTGTGCTGGCCGGACCATATCCGGCTGAGCCACGCCTCGGTGGCGGCGTGCTGGAAGCCGGTGAAGGTTCGGGTGACGCCCTTCGACGTCACCGTGAGGTGGTGCTGCGCACCGTAGAACCCGGTGAGCGTCGTTGCTGCCGCCTGGCTGAGAGCAGCGTGGGCGGCGGGGTAGGACGGATCCGGGGCGGTCGGCAGCAGAGGGGTCCAGCCGGGGTCGCTATTGATGCGCGGGTTGTCGTGCGTACCACCGAGCTGTATGGCGGTCACGGGCCGCCATACGCGGTAGGTGTACTTGGCGTCGTACATCGCGATCGTGGTGTCGGCGAGAGAGAGGTCGAGCCGGGCGAAGACCTTCACCGCCTTCTCCAGGTCTGCGTGCTGGGAGGTGACGAGGTCCTGTGCGATCTGGTTCCAGACGTTCCAGAGGGGCGCTGCCGCCCAGAACTTCCCGGCTGCGGTCTGATCGGGGGTGCGGGTGGTGCTGGTCTTGTTCCCCAGGTTCTTGACCTCATTCAGGGCTGTGGCGTATTCGGCGGTGCTGACGGCCGGCGGTGACGCCGGGCGGAACTGGCTTCCCTTGGTCAGTACGAACGGCTTGACCGAGCCCCAGTTGGTGAACACCGGTGTGGGGAAGTCGGGCGGCGTGGGCCGGTAGCCGCCGGCCACGGTGCCGGTACTGAACGGCGGTGGCTTGGCCGAGGACCCGTCATGGGATCGCAGGCCGATCAGTCGGCGGGCGACCTCGGCTCCCACCCGAGAGCCCGCCTGCTTACCGGGGGCGTCGGGAATCGTGGCCAACTGGCTGCTCAGCCGTCGGTCCACGCTTGCGCGCTTGGCCGGGTACAGGGCCACCAGCACATCGTGGGCTGCTTGGTCCGCTGCGGCGTCTGCACGGGCGTCCTGCGGCGCCGGCACCGAGAACAGGTAGGGAGGGCCGGCCCGGGTGACCGATACCACCGCGTCGTACTGGGCGGCCTGAAGGAGCGCGAAGCTGCGCGTGGGGTGGACGGTGGGCGGTTGGGCCTTCGGATCGCCCAGGACGGTGATGAGCTCACGGTTCCACTCCACGACCGACATCCCGGAGGACCGGGCGGCGGCGTGTGGGGTCGGGGGGTGAGCGGGTGCGGTGGCGGTGGACCCGAAGGCCGTGCCAGTGAGTCCGGCTGCCAGCGCGGTTCCGGTCAGTGCAGCGAGTATCTTGTGCTTTCCGTTCATTTGCTGTGGTTCCCTATGACGGGTGGTGGGTTGGGGCAATCAGTGGCCATGCACTTCGATCGCGTGGGCCACTTCGGGGCGCCTGCTCCGGAGTTCGACTGGACCGTGAAGCCGGTTCCGTCTGCCCAGTAGTGGCGCTTGTTCATTTCCACGGACGGCGGACACCGCGCGGTTCGGTGGATTCGCACCTTTTATGGCGTCTCTTCATGGACGGGCCGTACGAAGTCCGACACCTCGTGGAGCACACACACCGTGTCGACATGCTTGCGTTTCGTGGCTTCGCGCGTCGAAACGTAGGGGGAGCGCCCCCGTCTGGCCGGTGCCGCCGCTGGCCGCCGGGGGAGTCGCATACGCAGCAGGCCGACCGGTCACCGTCCTCCCCTGAAGGAGCGACTACCTCGACTGCGGGGCACAAAGTTCCGCTGGACACACCCTAGGTATTGCTTCGGGCGGTCGGGTCCCAGAGCCCTCCTGCCTCGCCGCGGGACAGGTGCTCGGCATAGACGCCGACCTTCCAGGCGATGACGGAACGGCACTCCTCCAGCGCTGTGATCTGTGCATCGACGCGCTGCCGGTGGGCGTCGAGGAGCTGCAGGCGTTCCGCCTCGTTGCCCGGGCCATGCCGCACCAGCTCGGCGAACCGCTTGAGGTCGGCCAGCGGCATACCGGACTCCCGGAGCTTGACGCAGATCTGCAGCCAGTCGACATCGAGTTCGGTGTAGCGCCGCCGCCCGCCCGAGGTGCGCCGGACCGGTCCGACCAGCAGGCCCTCACGCTCGTAGAAGCGGAGGGCGTGCACGCTGAGTCCGGTCCGCTCGGCCACCTCGCCGATGCTCAACGGCTCTTCACGCGCCTCGGTCGTCGTCATGCCGCCCAGCCTACGACGTGCCACGACTTGATCTAGACCTCGCTCTAGATCGTAGCGTCGACGCCATGACCACCACCGAACAGCAGCCGCTCGGCTCGCCCTTCTCCGCCGCCAGCACCGCCGAGGACGTCATGGCCGGCCTCGACCTCTCCGGCACGACCGCCGTTGTGACCGGGGGCTACTCCGGACTCGGTCTGGAGACCACCCGGAACCTGGCAGCCGCCGGGGCCCGGGTCGTCGTTCCGGCACGCCGACCCGACATCGCCCGCAGTGCGCTCGCGGACGTGGCAGGCTGCGAGGTCGTCCCCATGGACCTGGCCGACCCCGGCAGCGTGCGCACCGCCGCCGCAAGGATCAACGACTCCCTCGACCGGCTCGACCTCCTGATGGCCGTAGCGGGCGTCATGGCCACCCCGGAGCGCCGCGTCGGACCCGGCTGGGAAGGCCAGTTCGCCGCCAACCACCTCGGACACTTCACCCTCGCCTGCGAGCTCTACCCGCTCCTTGCCGCTGCCGGCGGTGCGCGCGTGGTCGTCAACAGTTCCGCCGGACACGCCCTGACCGACATCCGCTGGCACGACCCGCACTTCCGCACCGGCTACGACAAGTGGCTGGCCTACGGCCAGGCCAAGACCGCCAACGCCCTGTTCGCCGTGCACCTCGACGCCCTCGGGCGCAACGACGGCGTCCGGGCGTTCGCCCTCCACCCGGGCAAGATCATTACCGGTCTGCAGAGGGAGATGACGCTCCAGGAGCAGATCGACCGCGGATGGGTGGACGAGCACGGCACCGTGATCGGCGTCGACTTCAAAACCCCCTCCCAGGGCGCCGCCACCGGCCTGTGGGCAGCCACGTCCCCGCTCCTCGACGGCCGCGGCGGGCTCTACCTCGAAGACTGCGACGTCGCGCGCGTCTCCGCCCCCGACCGGCCCATGGACGACGGCGGCGTCCGCGCATACGCCGTCGACCCCGGCGCGGGCGCACGACTCTGGGACCTGTCGGTGGCGGCGACCGGTGCCACCCCCATCGCCAGATGACCCGGCGCCGTGTCCAGGGTTGAGCATGCAGACGAGATCACAGAGGGAATCACAGAGGGAGGCGAGAAGAGCCGTGGAGATCACCGTCCAGTGGATACGCACGTCCTGGACGAAGAAGTCCCGAGGGGGAGAGGAAGCCGCACACAGGAACGCGGCTCCGGTCGGCTTCGCGCTCCCCGGCGTGGCGCCCTGCCTCGCACACGTGGTGCGCATGTACGAGCGAGACGGCTTCGCGCCCCGCGACGGTCAGGAGGACCTGCGCAGGGTCAACGTCCAACTCCGGGAAACCGACGGCCGGCTGCGCGTCCAGCCCCGCATCGAGCCCCTGTGCGCGATCCCGCCGCGGCCGCGCAGGCCCCCGGCCGTTCACCTCGTCCCCGGGCAGTGGATCCGGTGGCAGCTCAACTACCGTTTCAGCAGCGCGGCCGGGATGCAGGACTGGTCGTACTGGATGGACACCTTCAACATCGCCTACGGCCCGGTGGACGCGGACGTGTTCTTGTCGGAGCCGACCGCGTACGTCGACGAGCGCGGTCCGGTTCGGTGACCCTGCCGGGGCGGCCGATCCGGAACACCGGCAGCGTCCGGGGAGTTGTACGCGCATGCGCAGACGCCACGGAATCGCCACGGTCTCAGCCTTCTACGCCCTCTTAACCCTCGCCACGGCAGCCCCGCCCGCGCAGGCGGCTGCGCAGGCGCCTGCGCAGCCGAATCCCGTGATCTTCATTCACGGGCGCAACGCCGACCCCGGCGTCTGGGGGCGGATGCAGGCGGATTTCACGGCCGCCGGATACCCCACCGATCGCCTCTTCGGCTGGAGTTACGACACCGCGCAATCGAGCAACGAGGTCCTCGCCGCCCGCCTGTCCGCCTACGTCGACGACGTGCTCGCGCAGACGCACGCGGCGAAGGCCGACATCGTGGCCCATAGCCTGGGCAGTCTGCCGTCCCGCTGGTACCTCGAGTTCGGCGGCGGCACCGCGAAGACCGCCCACTGGGTCTCGCTCGCCGGACCGAACCACGGCACGCAGATCGCCTGGCTCTGCGCGCTCTGGGACCAGGGGTGCAAGGACATGACCCCGGACTCCTACGTCCTGCGCCACCTGAACCAGGGCACCGAAACGCCCGGCCCCACGCGGTACGCGACCTGGTGGTCGTCGTGCGACGAACAGATCACGCCCGCCGTGAGCACCGAACTCGCCGGCGCCGCCAACACCCGTACCGCCGCCTGCCTCCGGCACAACGACTTCCTGACCGACCCCACGGTCTCCCAGGGTGTGCGCGACTTCCTCGCCACACCGTAGTCACAGGAACAGAAGGAGAGAATCGTGAAACTGCTGTTGCTCGGCGGCACCGACTTCGGAGGCCGCGCGGTGGCGGAGGTCGCGCGGGACCGGGGCTGGGACGTGACCGTCTTCCACCGCGGCCAGCACCCCGCGCCGCCCGGCGTGCACGTCCTGCACGGCGACCGCACCTCACCGGACGGGCTCGCCCGACTGGCCACCGGCACGTGGGACGTGGTCGTCGACACCTGGACGTCCGCCCCGCGCGTCGTACGCGACGCGGCCCGGCTGCTGTCCGGCCGCGTCGGCCGCCACGTCTACGTCTCCACCCGCTCCGTCCACACCTGGCCCATGCCGGCGGGCCTGGACGAGGACGGCCCGGTGGTGGACGGCGACCCGGACGCGGAGTCGGTCGACTACGCGACCGACAAGCGTGGCGCGGAGCTTGCCGTGCTCCGGGAGTTCGGCGACAAGCACAGCCTCCTGGTCCGCGCAGGCCTGATCCTCGGTCCTCGGGAGAACGTCGGCCGCCTGCCCTGGTGGTTGTCCAGGATCGCCCGCGGCGGCCGCGTCCTCGCACCGGGCCCGCGGTCGACACCGCTGCAGTACGTCGACGTCCGCGACATGGCCACGTGGATCCTCGACGCCGTGGAAGCGGAGCTCCACGGCCCGTTCAACCTCGTGAGCCCGCCGGGACACGCCACGATCGGCGAACTGCTGGACGCCTGCGTCCAGGTGACCGGCTCGGACGCGGAACTGGTGTGGACCGGGCCCGAAGTGATCGAGGAGGCCGGCCTCTCCGGCTGGAGCGATCTGCCCGTCTGGTGCCCGCCGGGGAGCGAGGGCCACGAAGCCATGCACTGCGCCGACGTCTCGCGGGCCCTGGCAACGGGCCTGCGCTGCCGCCCGGTCGCGGACACGGTGAGGGACACGTGGGCGTGGGTGCAGACCCTGCCGTCCGGAGTCGTGGTCCGGCCCGGCATCGGCCTCACGGAGGAGGCGGAGGCGCGGGCGCTGGCCCTGCGCTGAGAGGACGGTGGTCAGGTGGTGTGCGGTGCGAGGAGTTCGTCCCAGCCGCGCCGTAGCGCGCGGTACTCGTCCCGGCACCGCCCGGCCCGTTCGCTGCTCAGCAGCCGCCCGTCGACGAGCTTCGCATCCGTTTCCGGCGCCGAACCGCGCACACCCTGCTGCTCATGTGCCCCGGCCACGTCCGCACCGAACTCGGGGGACCGGACGCACCGCTGACCATCGATCAGTCCGTCCCGGGCGTGGTGGACACGATCGAGCGCCACAGCGGCGAACCGGGCCTGAAGTACCTCGACTACCAGGGCCAGACCGTGCCCTGGTAACAGTCGCCGGAAAACGTCCCCCGCCGGGACACGACCACGGCCCGGCGGCAGGCACGAGGATCCCGGCCGGGAGCCGAGGCTGCGCCGCCGGGCGAACGGAGTTCCACTGCCATGCCCGGGACAACTCCGGCCGGCCTCGGCCCCCGTGAGGTACTGGTCCGCTACCGGCAGGCCATACTCGACAAGCCGGCGGACGACTTGGCCGACCTCTACGCGGTCGACGGCGTCCACGAATTCCCTTTCCTCCTCCCCGGAGTGCCCGCGCGATACGTGGGTCGCGAAGAGGTCCGCGCCGGCTATCGGGCCATGTGCGGCGGAAGTCCGGTACGGCGGAAGTCCGGTACGGCCACGGGAGATCCGTGAAGTCGCCGTGCACCAGAGCACCGACCCCGAGGTCGTCACGTCGAGCAGGTCGTCTCCGGGACGGTGTCCCCGACGGGCCGGGCCTTCGCCTTTCCGGGCCTCCTGGTGATCCGGGTCCGGAACGGCCGGATCGTGCACGTCCGCGACTACATGGACGGCATGGGCGTGGCCCACGGCCTGGGCCGGCTGACGGCCGTTGCCGCCGGCCTCGACGGCGGCTCGTGAGTTACGGCGGCTCGTGAATTGTGGGCTGCACTCTCCGGTCTGCTCAACTCAGGACCACCGGCAGGCGCTGGAGCCCGTAGACCATCGCCAGCCGGTGGAACGGGACCTCGTGCTCGTCGATCGCAAGCCGCATGCGAGGAAACCGCTCGACCAGACGCCGATAGGCGATCCTCAGCTCCATGCGGGCCAGTTCCGCGCCCAGGCAGCGGTGCGGGCCGTGGCCGAAGGCCAGGTGGTGCCGGCTTGCGTGTGCCTGCGACGGCTCGGTGCTCGTGTCGTGGTTGGCGCGCAGCAGGGAGCAGATCACCACGTCCCCCTCGGACACCCGGTGATCACCCAGCCTGCATGCTCTGAGGGGGTAGCGGGGGAAGGAGACCTGCACCACGGAGAGGCGGCGCAGCAAGTCCTCCACCAGGCCGTCGACGGCTCGGGAGTCGGTGGCACGTTCGCGGGCCCGGGGATCACGGAGGAGGACGAGCGCCCCGAGTGCCAGCATGCCGGCGGTGGTCTCCAGTCCACCGGTGAGCACGCCGTCGGCCAGGCCTGCGAGCGTGCGGTCGTCCAGGCCGGTCCCGCGGGTCACCATGGTGCCCAGGAGGCGGTTCCCGGGATCGCCGCGCTCGTCGGCGATCAGCTGTTCCAGGCGGGCCAGGGAGGACGAGACGGCGCCGAACAGGGCATCCAGCCCCGGGATGATGTCGAAGCGTTGGGTGCTCAGCCGCTGGAAGTCCGTACGATGCGCGGCCGGAATCCCGAGCAGCTCGCACATGGTGCGGGCCGGCACGGGCCAGGCGAAGGCCTCCAGGAGATCCACGGGCTGGGGCCGGCCCGCCATGAGGTCGAGTTGTTCGTCCACGATCCGCCGGATCCGTGGCTCGAGGTGCCGCAGCCCGCGGGCCGTGAACTCGGGGGCCAGGATGCGCCGCAGCCTGCCGTGCAGAGGCGGGTCGCACGTGCCCAGGCCGCCCAGCACCTGACCGCGCATGAACTGCCCCATGAAAGGGAGCCGGGCCGGGTCGTTGCCGAACGTGTCCTCGGCGGCGAGGACATGCCGGACCAGATCCGGGCTGTTGACCAGCCACAGGTTCACACCGAACCCCAGCGGCGCCGGAGTCACCCCCTCCCAGGGGCTTCCCCGGGGCGGCACGAGGGGGGCCAGGCCGTCGCGCCGGAAGAGATCCGTGAGCGGCTCGGGAACCAGCTCCAGCAGTGCTGCGTCGCCTCCTCTGCGGACCGCGCGACGGAGCCGGGCGCGCAGCAGACGGCCGGACAACGTGCTGCCGAGCCCCATGAATTCCCCCTCCGCGCCGGGCTGAGAGCTACCCATGGGCACGGCTGCCGACGCTCCAGGTGCGGGCGGCTAATCCTTTGGGGTGATACCCGTCCCTGGCGCCGTTGGCGTGTGCACCTCGGGGAAGGAACTCCCGGAACGGGTCCGGGGGGTGGCCTCATGGCAGTGCGAGGAACCCCATGTGCAACAGGACCGGGTGGGGCCACCCCTGCACGGTCTGCGGCTGATGGCGAAGGGGCGATGCATCAGGGGCACCACGGACACAGCGGGCTGTACAGGTGGGGACGGACGTGCGCCCGGCATCCGAAAAGGGTCATCGCCGCATGGGTGCTCGTCCTCGCCGCCCTGCTCCTGCTCGACCGGTTCTGGGGCGGGACGTTCAAGGACGACTACTCCCTGCCGGGGACCTCTGTCCAACGCGGTGCCGACCTGATCGCCACGCACGGCGGCGATGCCGTTCGAGGTGTCAGCTCGCAGATCGTCCTCCACGCAGGGACGGGTGGGCTGGCAGCACATCAACGCGACGTCACCGCCGCCGGAGTCCGCCTGTCGCACCTTCCTCATGTCGCCTCCGCAGTCGGCCCGTTCACCGCTACGGGCGCGCTCTCGCGGGACGGGTCGACGGGGTACTTCACGGTCTGGTTCGACGATTTCCCGAGCAGGTTCGGCAGGTCCTATCTCGCGCGGTGCGACGACGCGGTCCGTGACCTGCGCGCGCAGGGCATCACCGTCGACTACGGCAGCCCGCTCGGAGAACTGGCGCGCCCGGCAGGGTCGGACGTGCTGTCGGAGCTGATCGGTCTCGGCACCGCGCTGGCGGTGCTGATCACGACCTTTCGCAGCCTCGCAGCTGCCGTGATTCCCTTGCTCACCACGCTCGTCGCGCTGCCTCTCGGACTGTGCGTGCTCCATCTCCTGTCCCACGTGTTCACGTTCGCCACGGCGTCCCCGACCGTGGCCGCCATGATGGGCCTCGGCGCCGGGTTGGACTACACGCTCTTCCTGGCCACCCGGCACCGGCGCCTGCTGCAGCACGTGGACGACCCGGCCGAAGCCGCCGGCCGGGCCATGGCGACCAGCGGTCACGCCGTCGTCATGGCAGCCGCAGCAGTGATCCTCGCGCTGAACGGTCTCCACCTCTGCGGCATCGGCTTCATCGCAAGCCTCGCCGTTGCCGCTGAAACGACCGTACTGATCACCGCCTTCGCCGCCCTCAGCCTCGCACCGGCCCTCCTCGGGCTGTTCGGCCGCGCCATCGACCGGCTGAGCCTCGGCCGGCCCGTCGACGAGGCCGCCGGTACTCGGGACGTCTGGTATCGCTGGTCCCGCGTCCTGGGCCGGTACCCGGGTACGTCCCTTGCCGCAGGCGTCATGGTGCTGGGCGCAGTCAGCATCCCGCTCACCTCTGTGCACTTGGGCCACATCGACGCCGGTTCGCTGCCCGGCCGTTACACCGAGCACCGCGCGTACGAGCGCGTCTCCCAGGGCTTCGGGCCCGGTGCCAACGGCCAGTTCACCGTCGTCGTCGAACTCGACCCAGTACGTGCGACGAGCAGCGCCCGACGCAACGGACTGTCCGACACCCTCACCGCGGCTCTGGCCGGAACCCCCGGCGTCGCCGCGGTCGGCACCCCGGTTCCCAGCGCGGATCACGCGCTGCTGACCACAACCGTCACCCCGGAAACCGGCCCGCAGGACGAGAGGACCGACGGCCTGCTCCGCACCCTTGAACACACCACCCTGCCCAAGGCCCTGGCCGGCACCGGTACCCACGGTTTCGTGACCGGCCTCACCGCGGCCCGGCTCGCCTTCGCGGACGACCTCGTGAGCAGCCTCCCCGCGATGGCCGCCTTCGTCACCGCCACCGCCTTCCTGCTGCTGCTCGCCACGTTCCGCGGCCTGCTCGTCGCTGCCAAGGCCGCACTCCTCAACCTGCTGTCCGTCGGTGCAGCCCTGTCCGTCGTCGTCGCCGTCTTCCAGAGGGGCTGGGGAAGCGGCTTCTTCGACGTGTCCGCACCCGTCCCCGTCGAGCCGTACGTACCGGTCCTGATGCTGGCCATCGTCTTCGGCCTGTCCATGGACTACGAGATCTTCCTCATCACCCGCATCCGCGAGGCCTGGCTACAGACCGGAGACAACCGGCAGAGCATCACCACCGGCCTCACGGCCACCGCCCGCATCATCACCAGCGCAGCAGCCACCATGACTGCCGTATTCCTCGCCTTCCTCCTCAGCACCGACGTCGTCATCGAAATGATCGCCCTCGGTCTGGGGGCCAGCGTGCTCATCGACGCCACACTCATGCGCCTGCTGCTGGTGCCGGCCGCCATGCACCTGCTCGGCAGAGCGAATTGGTGGCTTCCCGCGCCACTCGGCCGCCGCCACCTGCGGCACCTCGTCCAGGAGGGACGGCAACCGAGTGGCTGACTCGCCCGCGTCGGTCTCGGTCTCGGCCTTGGACGAGACCGGAACCGAGACCAGCTGACGGGTCGACTGCTCCCGCGGTCGTGGTGGGGTCAGGCGGACTTGGCGGTGGCGCGGACGCCGAAGTGGACGTAGCGGGTGCCGTCGAGGAGGGCGTAGAAGACGATGGGGATCCAGGCGTCCTTGTCGTTGCGGCGGCCGGCGAAGACGGTCTTGGCGGGGGTGTCGGAGACGGGGGTGAGGTGCCAGACGAGCGGGTCGAAGGTGCCGGCGAGGCCTTCGACGCCTTCGTGGCGCAGGTCCAGCACGCCTTCGCCTTCGCCTTCGGCACGGGCGGTGATGGTCATGAGGAAGCCCTCACGCTTGTAGCGGCCGGTGAAGGGCGTCGTGTCGACGGCCGGGGGGTTGTCGGCCGGTCCGAACGTGGGCATGGTGACTCCGGCGAGTTCGGCGCTCAGTTCGCGGCAGAGGGCCTCATGGACCTTCGGTGCGGCGCCTCCGCCGTTGGTGAGCAGGGCGATGGCGAGGCCCTTCTCCGGAATGGCCCGCAGGTAGGCGAGTTGGCCGAAGGTGCTGCCGTCGTGGCCGAAGCCGCGGGCGCCGTCCCACTCGAAGAGGCCCCAGCCGAGGCCCCAGCGGGCGCCGAGGAACCACTGGTCGGGCATGTCGACCTCGCGGGTGAGCATCGCCTCCACGGCCGCACGGGAGAGCCCCGGGTCCCGTCGGGCGCGGTGCCGCCGTCGATGAACAGCCGGGCGAAGCGGACCACGTCGGCCGCGGTGGCGCTGATGCCGCCGTACGGTCCGGCGGAGCGGGGCAGCATGTTCCACAGCGGGGTGGGTGTCGGGTCCTCGCCCGGTTCGCCCATGTGCCCCATCGCAGCGCGGAAGCGCAGGACCTCCTCGGGAAGCGTCATGGTCCGCCGGAGTCCGAGCGGGTCGCAGATCAGCTCCTTGAGCGCCTCGTCCCAGGTCCGGCCGGTGACCACCTCGACGATCCGGCCCAGGACGTTGTACGCGGTGCTGGAGTAGGACATCGTGGCGCCGGGCGGATCGGTGAGGCCGACGTTGCGGGTGCCGTCGACGTAGCGGGCCAGGCAGTCGTCGCCGCGGCCCGTGTCGTTGACGTAGTCGCCCTCGATCCCGCTGGTGTGGTTGAGGAGTTGACGCGGTGTGATGGTGCGGGCGGCCTCCGCGTCGGTGTCGAGTCTCTGATCGCCATGACGTGACCGTGTCTGCCCGTTCAACTTCGCCCGGCCCAGCCGGCCTGGGCCAGCGCGCTGCTGCCCGCCTACCGAGCCCGAGGAACATCCATGTCTGCTGGACTGTCTCGCAGCGGTGCCCGATCCGCGCCGGGCCGAGGGCCGCCGCCGTCCCTTGCGTTGAACCCGGGGACGAGGGAGCGGTCAGCTGGGCTCCGGAACGTCCCAGGTCCAGCGGATGCCGAAGCGGGCCGGTCCGGTGTCCAGGGCGAGCGCGTGAACGCAGCCTGTGCTGTCAGGGATGAGCCGGCGGACGGTGCCGGGCTGTCCGTCGGCGGGCTCGGTGAACTCCTCGCAGATGGCGGGCAGGGCGGCGGGGTGGAAGGCCGCTTCCAGGAGGTACTCGCGGGTGGTCATCCGCAGCGTGCGGCCGCAGCTGCCCCAGGAGCCGACCGGCCGGGGCTCCCGGTGCACCATCTCGTACTCCATGATCAAGGTCTCCCCGCGGCGCAGCGGATGACTGAACAGCAGCTCGGCGGCGAGCACCCCGGACTCTTCGTCCACCGCGGTTTTCCCAAGCCGGCAGTTGCGCAGCCCGCGCGGTCGGGGCAGTCCGCAGCCCGGTTCGTCCTCGTAGAAGAGGGTCACCCAGCGGTCCGGGCCGTCCCGGTCGGCGCGCATCACCTGCCTGTTCCACACCCGTAGCTGGCTACGGTCCGCACCGTACTCATAGCGGTCGTGTTGGCTGATGCGGATCAGGTGCGGGTCGCCGCTGGTGTTCAGCCCGGCGAGCAGCGCGGCGACTCCTTCCGCCCCCGGCTTGAGCGCGCCGATCGGCAGCATCCGGGACTCCCGGCTGCCCCTGCCACGCGCGCGGGGTCGCCCCAGCAGCCCGCTCAGGGCCCCGGTCGGCAGCCGCAGTACCTCCTCCAGGTTGCCCAACGCCACGAGTGAGCAGGGTCGTTCGGGTTGGGTGCGGCCCAACTGCCAGGAACTGAGTGTGGCCACGCTGATGGGGGTGCCGCGCAGTGCCAGTCGGTACCGGATGCGTTCCAGGCCCAGGCCGCTCGACCGGACCGCGGCCCGTAGCGCATCCGCGAAGGTCACCGAGCCATCGCTGGATGCCGGCAGGGAAGTTGGCTCCACGTTCCAAACCTGTCGCCGTCGGCGCCGACCTGTCAAGGGCACCGTTCGGCGTGCTGCGGCATCCCCTGATTTCGGTCTGCTGCGGCATCTCCTGAACCAGGAAAGCCCGCGCTTCCGTGCGCCCAAACGGTCCTTCTACGCTCGGAGTCGAGAACGCGGCGGCCGCCGTTCCGCAACCTCCCTTCTCCTGCCTGGAGGCAAAGGAATGAGACGCATCTCCCTTTGGCGCCGGTGGCGGTGGGCGGCACCGGCCGCGGCCGCCCTGGCCTTGACCATTGCCCTCATCACACCCGCTGGCGCGGCCCCCGCTCCCCCCACCTCCTCCGTCATCGGTGGCTCTGACGCCGAAATCCGGGACTTCCCGTGGATGGTGGCGGTCTCCTACGCGCCGTCCATCGGGGACCAGTACTCGGGCATGTTCTGCGGCGGAACCCTGGTCGCCCCGCGCAAGGTGGTCACGGCCGCGCACTGCGCCAAGGGCTTGAAACCAGGGGAACTGAAGGCCGTCCTCGGCCGTGGCGACCTGGCCGACCACGCCAGCGGTCGGGTGCTCGACGTCAGCGCCGTGTGGATCCACCCCGGGTACTACGACGTGTGGAACGGCAATGATGTCGCCGTGCTGACCCTTACCGAGGACGCCGGTGCTCCCGTCCTCCCGGTCGGCACATCCGACGACGACCTGTACCGGGCGGGCACCCCGGGCACCCTACTCGGCTGGGGGCTCACCGGCGACCACGCCCCGCGCATCACCCACCTCCAGCGGGGCAGGGTGGCGGTGAGCGAGGACCATCTGTGTGATGTGGAGTATCCCGATTTCGATCCGGAGACCATGGTCTGTGCCGGTTCGCCGACCACCCGGCAGTGCAAGGGCGACAGTGGCGGCCCCCTGGTGATCAATGGCAGGCTGGCCGGCATCGTCTCCTTCGGCCGGGAACCGTGCACCCCGGTGAAACTGCCCGGCGTCCTGGTGCGCGTGGCCAAGTACGCCGACGACATCCGGCGTCAGATCGACAACTGACGCAACGGCGCCGCCCCCAGGGCGGCGCCGTTCAGGGGATCGGTCCGGTTTGATCACGTGATGCCGAGGGTGGCCAGTGTTCGGGTGGTGTCTCGGCCGTGCTTGCGCAGGCCGGCGGCGGCGCACGATCTGCACGGCTTGGGTGGCGTAGGGGAAGGCGAGGCCACGGGCGACGGTGGCGGTCTTGACGCGGCGGATCTCGTCGCGGCCGTGTGCGGTGGCGCGCGTCTTGTCCAGTAGCGGGACGTCCCGCCAGGGCAGCTTCTTCAGATGCTGGTACAGGTGCGGTTGGTTCCCCTTGACCACGGCGATGTGATGGGCCTTCTTGTCTTCCACCAGGAAGCGCGCGTGTGCGGTTTGGGAGTGCAAGGCGTCGAAGGTGACCACGGTGTCTACCAGGTTGAGCCCGGCGAGCAGCGGCCGGAAGACGGTGATTTCGTTGGTCTTGCCGTCTACCTCGCGCTGGGCGGTGACCAGGCCGGTTCCGGTCATAGCGGCGAGGAGGTGGACATGGGTACCGTCGGCGCGGCGGGCGCCGCGCACGGTCTTGCCGTAACGCGATGAAGGGAGCCCGTGCCGTGGCGACCAGGTACGACAAGAGAGCGTACGTCTACCACGGCACGGTGGCCCTGACATCGATCCGGCTGTGGCTGCGCTGATGGCGAACGTCGCGCTGTCTCTCATGGCGCGATGTCCGCGCCCGTGGCTACGGCTTATGGACCGTCACAGTGATGAGACCGGTCTGGTGGGTCAGCCCGCCGGGCTGGAGACACTGCTGCATCCTCGGCTGGGCGTCGGTGATGACCTTCTCGTAGAAGTCTCCCAGGAACTCCCCTGCGGTCACCTTGCCTGCAACGGTGAAGACGAGCACACCGCCGACCGAGGTCGTACTGCTCTCAGCGGTGACCGTGCTGGTCTTGCCGTTGTTCCAGTGGACCGTACGGTTGTGCGTTTCACTGTCGGGCGGCGTGAAGCAGGACGCGACGAAGTCGCCGGTGAATATGAGCGGCTGCACGCCGGTCAGTGTGGGATCCGTGGAGGTACACGGGCTGATCAGGTCCTCCCCGGAGTAATGCACGGTCTGGGACTTCAGCGTCAGGCCGGGGGTGTAGGTTACTTGCTCTGTGCCCTTGCAGGCCACGTCGACGACCACGGCGTGGGCGGTGGTTGCCGGTCCCGCCAGAGGGAAGCCGGCAGCGAGCAGCAGTGCCGCGGCTGCTGAGGCAGGCGTGGTTCTCCTGGTCTTCAACACACGCATGGCAGACCCCTTTCAACTCGGTGCGGGGCCCGATGGCCCCGTCGAATACCGGCCATGGTCCGCCCGCAGAGCCCACTACTGATATGCCCGTGCGGCAGCGCACAGGCGCCTCCCAGGGCGCGCACCACACACCAAGCACCCACATCAGGCCCGGCGTCCCGCGAGGTACCGAGAACCAGCTGTCCGACCCATCGGACACGCCCTGGTCAGCGACGGCATCCGGCGCACCGCCACCGCCGCGGGAGCACCGGAGAAGTTCCATGCGACGATGAGCCGGGCCTGGGTCGAGCTGGTGGGACACCACGTGGCCGACGAGGAGGACTTCGAGACGTTCGCCGCGCGGCACCCGCAGCTGCTCGACACGACACTGCTCGGCCGCTTCTACCGGCCGCAGACGCTGGCCGGCGACGCAGCCCGGGCCGGCTGGGTCGAGCCCGATCCGGTCCCCTTCCCCTGGCGATCGGCCGGTCCGATGTGACCCGGCCCGTCGCGGTGCCATGATGCACGGGTGCAGGCGAATCGCAGGGGGAGCCCAGACGTACAGGCCCGGGTCGGTGCGATCCTCGAACGGCTCGTGGAATCCGGCGAGGAGAGCGGCCTCCAGGTGGCGGCCTATGTGAATGGCGAGCCGGTCGTCGACGCCTTCGCCGGCACCGCCGATGCATCCGCACCGCCCGACGGACGCCCGCTCGGCCCCGGCACACTGATCCACAGCTTCTCCACCGGCAAGGGCTTCACGGCAACCCTCGTACACGTGCTCGCCGAGCGCGGGCTGATCGACTACGACACCCCCATCGCCCACTACTGGCCCGAGTTCGGCGCCCACGGCAAACAGCGGGCCACCGTACGCCACGCGCTCACCCACTCCGTCGGCGTGCCCCAGCTCCCGCCCGGCATCACACCGGCCGAGCTCTGCGACTGGGACGCCATGTGCGCGACCGTCGCGGAACAGCAGCCGCTGTGGGAGCCCGGCTCGCGCAGCGGCTACCACGGCTGGACGTTCGGCTGGATCGTCGGCGAGACCGTACGCCGGATCACCGGCCTGACTCCGTCCGAGGCCCTGCGGACGTACGTCGCAGAGCCGCTCGGCGTCGCCGACGAGCTCCGCTTCGGCCTGCCCGAGAGCGAACTGGCCCGCACGGCACCGCTCGTCGAGGGCAACTGGGCCGCGTGGCTGGAGACCATCCCGCCGTCCGCCCCCTTCCGCCGGCTGGTCGTGCCGAACCGGAGCGTGTGGACCACCGACGAACTGGCCAACCGCCACGACTACCTGCGCGCGGACCTGCCCGCATGCGGCACCACGACCGCGCGCGCAGCCGCGCGCATGTACGCCGCGCTGCTGGGCGAGGTCGACGGTGTGCGGCTGGTCACCCGGGAACGCGTGGAGCTCGCCACGAGCGTGGCCGTCGACGGCAGGGACGCCATGCTCCTCGGCACGTACGCCAAGGGCCTCGGCTACTTCCTGGGCCTGCCCGCCATGGGCAACCGGCCGACCGCCTTCGGCCACC
Organism: Streptoverticillium reticulum; assembly: GCF_047456005.1. Classification (NCBI taxonomy): domain Bacteria; kingdom Bacillati; phylum Actinomycetota; class Actinomycetes; order Kitasatosporales; family Streptomycetaceae; genus Streptomyces; species Streptoverticillium reticulum. The sequence goes on from NZ_CP179755.1 coordinate 8,021,887, forward strand.
ACGGCAGCGGCGGCAGCATCGCCTTCGCCGACCGCGAACGCGGCCTGGCCTTCGCCCTCACCCGTACCCGTCTCGTCGCCGGCACGGCCGACACCGCGGCACGGCGGCTGGCGGACGAGATCCGGTCCTGCCTGGACTGAGGGCGGCCGGAGGGTCGGGCGGCGCGGCTGGGAACTCCTAACGAAATGATCACCAGGGTGGGGTGGACCGCTGCGGTACTGCTGATCCGGGGGTGTGGTGTGGCTCGGCCGAAGCCGTGGGATGTCGGGCGCCCAACGCCGGGTCGTGGAGCGCGCCTTCGCACAGCTGCACTGGTTCCGCCGCTGCGGATCTGCTGGGAGATCCGCGACGACATCCACGAAGCCTTCCTCGCTCCGGGATGTGCGCTGATCTGCCGGCGGCGCTTGAACTCATCGCGATGAAGACGTGCCGGAGCGTGGGTCGCGGTCTGAAACTCACCTGCTGTTTCGGTCCTGGGCAGCCATGACCTCGTCGCCGTGCTCGAAGGCCCAGGCGCCGAATGCGTCGATCGGGCCGAGCAATGTCCTTCCCAGAGCGGTGAGTTCGTACTCGACACGGGGCGGAGCCTCGGCAAAGACGTGTCGTTCCACCAGACCGTTGAACTCCAGCCGCCGCAGCGTCTCGGTCAGGACCTTGGGGCTGATGCCGCCGATGCGCTCGCGGAGTTCGCCAGGGCGCCCGGGACCGTCCCGCAGGACCCAGATCAGTACGGCGTTCCAGGTGTTGGAGAGAAGGTCGAAGGCGAGGCGGGCTCGGCAATCGGCGAGGTAGGCGTTGGTCGTCACGTACCAAATGGTGCCTGACGGGTTTCCTATTGTCGTCCCGGAAGCGGTTGAAGCAGGCGCGGAGAGGGTGGATCGATGAAGATCGGTGTGCTGGGGACGGGGAACATGGCGGATGCGCTGGCCACGCACTGGGTGCGGGCCGGGCATGAGGTGTTCGTCGGCGGCCGGGACGAGCGCAAGGCCCAACGGCTTGCGACACACATCCGGGGCGGTGCGGGGCACGGGAGTCTGCACGCGGCGGCGCGCTTCGGCGAGGTGGTGCTGGCCGCGCTGCCGTACGGCGCGGGGGCGGACGTCGTCAAGGAGCTCCACGCGGCGCTGAGCGGGAAAGTCCTGCTCGACTGTGCCAATCCGGTCGGACCCGGCTTCCGGCTGCTGACGGAAGGCGGCCCCTCGTCGGCGGCCCGACTTGCCGCGGCGGCACCGGGTGCGCGGGTCGTCAAGGCGTTCAACCTCTGTCACGAGGACGTGTGGCGGATGACCCCGCCGGTCTTCGACGGCCGGCCCCTCGCAGTTCCGGTCTGCGGGGACGACGAGGCCGCGCTCACAAGGGTGTACGAGCTGGTGCGGGATGTGGGCTGCGAGCCGGTGGCCGCAGGCGGGCTGGAACGCGCCGGACTGCTGGAGGCGACCGCCGCGCTGTTCATCGGACTGTGGGTGGCGGAGCAGGTGGACGTACGGGCGATCGCGCCGCCGTTGGCATTTGCGACAGGCCCAAGCGCTGAGAGCGTGTGAGACATACCGGGCATTGTGTTGGGAGTTCTTGGAGCGTCCGCCAGTAGGTCATGAACGCGTCGGATTGGCGGCACGACGGGCAGGCTCCTGCTGACCATGGAGTTGCTTACGCTCTGCGATCCTGGGAGAACGTCTGTGCCCGTCGTGCCCGCGTCCATCATCGGCCTGATCCGTGCCGAGTTCCTGGTGTTGTTGCTGGATCGTCCAGTGCGGGCCACGGCCATCGGACACCCGCGTGACCTCGTCCCGGACCTCGCCAAATCGGCCCTCCCCGTAGTACGGGGGATCTACGGCAGCCTGCCGCGGACACTGGGCGGCTCCTTCGCCCCACCCCAGCCCGTCCCCCACGACGCGTCCGCCCTCGGTCACCTCGTCGGCTACCTCGGCCGCACCGTCAACTGACCTCCAGGCCCCCAGCCCGGCTGAACGGTGCAGAACACAAGCAGGTCTGGCGAACCAGGGAGCGCCGGCGGAGAATTCCGGCGGAGTGCCTCATCACCGCCTCTCTGCGCGACCTCTTAGGGTTTCCCCTCATGCGCGTACTGATCCTTGAGGACGACCCCGAGCTGGGCCCCGTCCTCACCACCGGGCTGCGGGACGCCGGCTTCGCCGCGGACCTCGCCCCCACACTCGCCGACGCCGACCTCAAACTCGCCGTCAACACCTACGACTGCGTGGTCGCCGACCGCATGGTGCCCGACGGCGATGCCCTGGCGCTCCTCGGCGCCCTGCGCGCACAGGGATCCGTCCTGCCCGTGCTGCTGCTCACGGCCCTGGACTCGATCGGCGACCGGGTCGCGGGCTTCGAGCACGGGGCCGACGACTACCTCGTCAAACCCTTCGCCTTCGCCGAACTCGTCGCCCGCGTCCGGACCCTGTGCCGGCGCGGCCAGCCCAGCCGCCCGCCGCTGCTGCGGACGGCGGACCTGGAACTCGACCTCCCGCGGCGCCGGGTACGCCGGGCCGGAACGCTGCTGAGCCTCACCGCCAAGGAGCTCGCGGTCCTGGAGGTGCTGATGCTGCGCGCCGGCGAGGTGGTGACCCGCACCGAGCTCATCGAGCGCTGCTGGGACGAATCGAGCGAGCCGATGTCCAACGTCGTGGACGTCCTCATCGGCCAGCTGCGCCGCCGCCTCGGCGAACCCGGGCTGATAGAGACCGTCCGCGGCGCCGGCTACCGGCTCGCGGACCCGACGACGTCGGACAGCTGATGCGGCTGGTGACGCACAAGGGACCCCGCGCCGTGGCGCGCCTGCACCGCAGCCGCTGGGTGACGACCCTGCTGTTCGCCGCGACGACCGCCGTGTGCCTGGTGGCCCTCGCCACGTTCGCCGCCCGGCTCGATGGGAACTCCCGCAGAGCCGCCCTGGACCACGAGGCCGGCGTCCGCGCGATCGGCCTCTCCCGCGCGGTCTGGTCCAGCGGCGGGACCGTACACCTGGAGCCGCTGCGCGAGGACGAACTCACCGAAGGCGTCGAATCGGTGGCCGTTCTCCGGCCGGGAACAGGACGGACCCCCGACGCCCGCGTGGCGGCAGGAGACAGGACGGCACTGCCCGACCGGGCCGAACTCGGCAGGATCTGGCAGCGGCTGCTGACGGACCAGGAGACCGTCATCCGCTTCACCGCACCGGCAGACGACGGCCGGCGCCTGCGCTGGGCGGCCTCCCCGGTCTGGGACGAACGCATCGACGCCGCCGTCCTCGTCGGCCTGGACCCCACCCGGCAGGAGCAGGCCCACGATGAACTCGTGCAGCGGCTCGCGCTGGGCTGCGCCGCCCTGGTCGCCGTCGCGGCGACGGCCGGGCACCTGCTTTCCCGGCGCGCGATGCGGCCCGCCCTGCAAGGGCTGGACCGGCAGGAGCAGTTCCTCGCCGAGGCCGCCCACGAACTGCGCACCCCGCTGGCCACACTGCGCCTGGTGGTGGAGCAGGGCACCACCGCCCCGGACCGCGCACCGGCCGCCCTGGGCACGGCACTCGGCCTGGTCGACCGGCTGAGCCGGCTCGTGACCGGACTGCTGGCCCGGGCACGGGTGGAGGCCGGCATCCAGGACGTCGAGCTCACCCCGCTGCGGCTGGACCAGGTGACCGAGCTGACCGTCGAAGAGCTGCCCGACCGCACGGGAGTCACCCTCCGCACCGAACCGGCGGTCGTGCGCGGCGACCCGGAACTGCTGGCCCAGGCCGTGCGCAACCTCGTCGAGAACGCCCTGCGCCACGGCGGCGCAGAGCCCCGCGTCGAAGTGACCGTCACGCAGGGGCTGGTCGCCGTCCGCGACCACGGACCGGGCGTGCCGCCCCGGGACCGCGACACGGTCTTCCGCCGCGGCGTCGGCAGCGGGTCCGGCACCGGCACGGGCCTGGCCATCGTCCGCTGGGTCGCAGAACTGCACGGCGGCACCGCCCGGCTCTCGGACGCCCCCGGCGGCGGCCTGCTCGCCGAACTGCGGCTGCCGCCGCACGAGGAGGAGCACACCGCCGGGTGACCACGGTCGCCTTCCGCCCTCATCTTCGTCTCATGAAGCATTCGTCAAGGTGAGCGCATGACTGAACGTCCCCGCCCCCGCCCGCGCACCGTGGTCCTCGTCACAGCCGCCGCCGTGGCAGCGGGCGCCGTGATCTCCGCACTGCCCGCCCGGGGTTCGGCCCCCGCGGCGGACGGCCCGCGCGTGGCCGTCCGCGTCGACCAGGCCGGCTACGCCGTGGGCGAGGCCAAACAGGCCTTCGTCATGGGGGCCGAACAGGCCCTCGGCGGCGCCGGCTTCAAACTCGTCGACGCACACGGCCGCACCGTGCGCACCGGACCGCTCGGCCCCCGGACCGGGCGCTGGAACCGCGCGTACACCTCGGTGCGCACCGTGGACCTCTCGGCCGTCGACACCCCCGGCACCTACCGCATCGAGCTGACCGGCACGGCCTCCGGAAGCTCGCCCGCCTTCACGATCGCCGCCGCCCGCGACCTGATGACACCGCTGGTCCAGGACAACATCCGGTTCTTCCGGGCCCAGCGCGACGGTGCCGACGTGCCCGCGGACATCCTCTCCCGCAAACCGTCCCACCTGGCCGACCGCCGGGCCACGGTCTACGCCGCACCGCACTACGACCGCGCGGGCAAGAAGCTCCTCGACGAACGGCTCACCCCCGCCGGCGGCCCGGTCGACGTCTCGGGCGGCTTCTTCGACGCCGGGGACTTCCTCAAGTTCACGCACACCACCTCCTACTCCGTCGCCGAACTCCTCCTCGCCCAGCGGTCGATGCCCGGGGCGGCGGGACTGTCCGCCGAGGCCGGGCACGGGCTGGCCTGGCTGGACAAGATGTGGGACGGCACCACGAACACGCTCTATGCCCAGGTCGGTATCGGCGTCGGGAACGACAACGTCCGCACCGACCACGACGTCTGGCGCCTGCCCGAGGCCGACGACGCCCTCGACGTCCCGCCCGGCCACCCGGACCGCACTATCGTGAGGCGTCCTGTTTTCCGCGCCGCCGACCCCGGCACTCCCATCAGCCCCAACCTCGCCGGCAGGATGGCAGCCGTCTTCGCCCTCGCCGCACAGCAGGAGGCCCCCGACGACCCCGGCGCCGCCAGAACCTGGCTGGCGAAGGCCGCAGCCGTCTACGAGCACGCCGACACCGCACCCCGCGGCACGCTGGTCACCGCGTTCCCGCGGGCCTTCTACCCCGAGGAAGTCTGGCAGGACGACATGGAGTTCGGCGCCACCGAACTCGCCCTGGCGGCACAGGCCCTCGGCGACGAGCGCGCCGGCACCTGGCGCCGGCAGGCCGCCGACTGGGCCAAGGCGTACCTGGACTCCGACGACAAGGGCACCCTGGGCGTCGCGGACGTCAGCGCCCTGGCCCACACCGACCTGCTCACCGCCCTCAACGGGGCCGAAGCACCCGGCATTTCCCCCGACGCACTGCGCGCGGACCTGCGCCGCCAGCTCGACGAGGGTACGACGCGCGCGGCGAAGGACCCCTTCACGGCAGGCGCCGTCTACGACGAGGCCGACGCGGTGCCCCACACCTTCGGCCTCGTCGCCACGGCCAGGCTCTATGCGAAGGCCACCGGCGACCACCGCTACGACGCCTTCGCGGCCCGGCAGCGTGGCTGGGCGCTCGGGGCCAACCCCTGGGGAACGGCCTTCATGGTCGGCGCGGGCGAGACCTTCCCGCACTGCCCCTCGCACCAGGTCGCGAACCTCGCCGGAAGCCTCGACGGCACGGGCGCGATCCTGCGCGGCGCCGTCGTCAACGGCCCCAACTCCGCGAAGGGCATGGACGACCCGGACAGCCTGAACACCTTCCCCGCCATGAAGAAGTGCGTGGCGAACCCTCCGGGCGGCGTGTCCTGGAAGGACTTCGACGGCAAGGGCGCCGGCTACCGCGACCAGATGGACTCCTGGCAGACGGCCGAGGCCGCGCTGGACTTCACCTCGGTGGCCCTGCTGGCCTTCGCCCTCACCGCGAGCTGAACCGCCGGGGGCTGAACCGGCCGGGGCGGGGGCGCCGGGCGCGTCACGCGGTGGCGACGTGCAGGGCGACTCCCGCGAGGACCAGGCCCATCACCGTGCGCTGGGTGCGCAGCCAGGCCGGGCGTTCCTGCAGGAACCCGGCGATGGTTCCGGCGGTGAGGGCGATCAGGCCGTTGACGGTGACCGCGATCGCGATCTGGACCAGGCCCAGTTCGAGGCTCTGTGCCGGCACCGAGCCTCGTCGCGGGTCGACGAACTGCGGGAGTATCGAGACGTAGAGGATCGCGATCTTGGGGTTGAGGAGGTTGGTGACCAGGCCCATGGTGAACAGCTTGCGGGGCGGGTCCGGCGGCAGCGGCTGCGGGGCGAAGACGGAGGTGCCGCCCGGCCGGAGGGTGCACCACGCCAGCCAGCCCAGGTATGCGGCCCCGGCCAGCTTGAGGGCCGTGTAGAGGGCGGGCACGACGGTGAGGACGGCGGCGAGTCCGACGGTTGCGGCCAGCAGGTAGAAGAGGAACCCGGTGGCGACGCCGAGGAGCGAGATCAGCCCTGCCCGCCGTCCCTGGGTCACGGACCTCGACACGAGGTAGAGCATGTTGGGCCCGGGGGAGAGCACCATCCCGAACGCCACGATCGCGATGCCCGTCAGTGCCTGCGTGCTGATCATGGGATGAAGCATCGGCCGACCCGACCGTTCAGCACCAGCGCGCGTTGCTTCATCGTGGGATGAAGCAACGCTGAAGCGCGTGGAACGGCCCCGCCCTACGGGCCGCTACGGGCTGACGGCGAGCACGAGGTAGGCCCCGAGGAGCGAGAGGTGCACGCCGCCCTGGAGCGGTGTCGCACGGCCCGGGATCACGGTCAGGGTGCCGACGACGACGGTGAGGGCCAGCAGCACCATGTGCGTCGCGCTCAGGCCGAGGACCAGCGGTCCGTTGAGCCAGATCGAGGCCACGGCGACGGCGGGGATGGTCAGTCCGATGCTCGCCATGGCCGAGCCCAGCGCCAGGTTGAGGCTGGTCTGTACGCGGTCGCCGCGCGCGGCCCGGAAGGCGGCGATCGACTCGGGCAGCAGGACCATCAGCGCGATGACGACGCCGACGACCGACGCGGGCAGCCCGGCCGCCGACACCGCCGACTCGATCGTCGGCGAGACGACCTTGGCCAGGCCGACCACGGCGATCAGCGCGACGAAGAGCAGGCCCAGGCTGCCCAGGGCGGCCCGTGCCGAGGGCGGTTCGGCGTGGTCGTCGGTGTCGATGACCACGCCCTCGGCCGTCACCGGCAGGAAGTAGTCCCGGTGCCGCACCGTCTGCGTCGACACGAACAGCCCGTACACGATCAGCGCGGCCAGCGCGGCGAAGACGAGCTGTGGAGGGGAGAAGCGCGGGCCAGGGGTGCTGGTGGTGAACGTCGGCAGGACCAGGCTCAGGCCCGCCAGTGTCGCCACCGCCCCGAAGGCGGCTCCGGTGCCCTCGGGGTTGAAGGTCGCGACCCGTCGGCGCAGCGCGCCCACCAGCAGGCACATTCCGACGATGCCGTTGCAGGTGATCATCACGGCGGCGAAGACGGTGTCACGGGCCAGGGTGCTGCTCTTGTCGCCGCCGTCGGCCATGAGCGTCACGATCAGGGCCACTTCGATGACGGTCACGGCGAGCGCCAGCACCAGGGACCCGAACGGTTCCCCGACCCTGTGCGCGATCACCTCCGCGTGATGCACGGCGGCCAGCACCGCTCCCGTGAGCGCACACCCCACAAGAATCAACAGCCCCGCCGACAACGAGTGCCCCCAGGACAGTGCCAGGTCGACGGCCGCCACCACGGGCACGTACACCGGCCATTGCGCAACAAACGAACGGAGCTGAGCATTCATGCAGTAAGCGTCGCATATCGGCCTTTTGAACCTTACGAATCGCCTTCAGCCGTCGAGCAGCCGCCATGCCGTCAGGGCGAGCCTGGCCCGTATCAGCCCGGTGGGCTCGGTGAGTTCGATGCCCAGGGTCCTCCCGATCTGTTCGAGCCGTCGCGAGACGCTGCTGTGGTGCAGGTGGAGCAGGCCGGCGGCCCGGCGCAGGGAGCCGGCGGTGCAGTAGGCGTCCAGGGTCTCCAGGTCCTCCGGGCTGTCGGCCATCCGGGCGATCGCGGCCACGTCGGCGTTCTCCCGCGCGACGCCCTCGGGCACCTGCGCGAGCAGCGCCAGTGCCCCCAGACCGGCGTAGTGGACGACCGGTTGGCGCGGGGTGCTGAAGCGGAGCGCGGTGCGGGCCTCGTGCCAGGACCGGCCGGGGTCCTGGGCGGCGCCGATGCCCGCGCGGACGCCTGCCGGGATCCGGTCCGCGTCCACCGCCGTGGCCAGGATGACGCCCACGTCGGCGAGCGGTGCCGCCTTCACCGGGCGCGCCGGGCAGACCAGGCCGCCGATCCGGTCGAGCGGCAGCTGTGACCGTACGGCGACGACATGGACCGGCAGGCCGGCGGCGAAGCCCAGGAGGCGCAGCGCCCTGGCCCTGGCCGCCTCGTCGGTGTCGGTGCCGATCACCAGTTCGACGAGGGCGGGGTCGGCCATGGTGGTCCGGGCCGGGCCGTACCGCTCGACGACCGCCGCGACGGCGATGGCGAGCCGGTCGAGGAGCACGTCGTCGAGCGGGTTGGGCGCGCCGGGGCGTTCCAGCCACACCGTGCCGATCTCCTCCTCGTCGAGGGCGATCGGCACCGTGGTGGACACGAGCGGTGCCGGGGCGGACGCTTCCGTGCCGTCGGGCGAGAAGCGGATCGCCCGCCCGGTGCCGTGGAGCCGGATCCCGGCCACGCACTCGGCCAGGCCCGCCGAGGCCCGGGCGAGCGCCGGGAGATCCACCCGTCGGCGCATCAGCGTGTCGTAGAACCCGATGATGCGGATCGCGCCGTCGACGTACGGATCCAGCCCGGACAGCCGTACGGCCAGTGCTTCCATGACGGAAGGATAGGCGACGGAAGGACAGGCGCCGATCGGCGCGGGATCCGGACCGGATGCCCGACGGCCGGCGGATGAACCCCGGGGGTGACGGCCGTGAGGATGGACGGCATGGATCCCGAACTCGAAGCATTCATCGCCCTGTTCCCCCCGGCCGACCTGACCGACCCGCTCGCCGAGCGCAGGAACTTCGCCGAACTGGCCGCCGCGCTGCCGGCACCGGACACCACGAACCTGGAGATAGAGGACCGCACCGTGCCCGCCGATCCGGAGGTGGCGGTGCGGATCTACCGCCCGCACCGGGCGCAGGGCGCCATCGTCTGGCTGCACGGCGGCGGATTCGTCATGGGCAGCCTGGACACCGAACACCCGTGGGCCACCCGGATCGCCAACGGCTCCGGCGCCGTGGTGATCTCGGTGGACTACCGCCTGGCCCCCGAGAACCCGTTCCCGGCCGCACTGGACGACGCCTACGCCGTGCTGACCTGGACGGCCGGGCACGCAGCCGAACTCGGCATCGACCCCGGGCGGATCGCGGTCGGGGGACACAGCGCCGGCGGGGGACTCGCGGCCGCGGTGGCGCTGCGGGCACGTGACCAGCAGGGGCCGCCGATCCGCTTCCAACTCCTCAACCAGCCCGGGCTGGACGACCGGCAGGGAACGTGGTCGGCGCAGCACTTCACCGACACGCCCTGGATGAACCACGGCAAGGTCACCCAACTGTGGCACCACTACCTGGGCTCCACACCCGCCTCGCCGTACGCGGCCCCGGCGCGGGCCACCGACCTGTCCGGCCTGCCGCCCGCCTACGTGGCCACCGCGGAGCTCTGCCCCAACCGCGACGAGGACATCGACTACGCGGTGCGCCTGCTGCAGGCGGGCGTGCCGGTCGAACTGCACCAGTGGTCCGGCACGTTCCACGGATCGCAGGCGATCCTTTCCGCCGAGGTGTCCCAGCGGCAGCTCGCCGAACTCGGTGCGGTCCTGCGCCGCGCCCTGGCCGCACAGGAGATCCCCTCATGACCGCCACCCCGATCGACCTCTTCGCCTCCTTCCTCCACTTCCGCCAAGGCGGCCGGGTGCACGCCGAACAGCCGGTCTTCGAACCCGGCCGGGACGGCTGGCAGTTGATGACCTTCCGTGCGGAGACCGACGCCGACGTCCACGGCGACCACTGGGAAGTCCACCCCGAGGCGGAGGAACTCGTGTCCTGCCTCACCGGTGGAATACGTCTCCACTTCCGTCCGGAGCAGCCGGGCGGGGAAGAGGGCGAGATCGAGCTGACGGCCGGCACCGCGGTCATCGTGCCGCGCGGGCGATGGCATCGCATCACGCTGGACGCCCCCAGCGACATCATGTCCGTCACCATGCCGCGAGGGAGCCGTCTCGAAAGGCGGACCGCAGCCTGACGAGCCCGTGGGCGTACGACCGGCCGCCGGACCCGGAACCCCGGGCCGTCGGCCGGGAGGGCCGAGGACCACCTGATCAGACTACGTGCGGTGGCCCCGTCCGGGCCGGTCGGGCAACGGTAGAGCGAGGAGGCGCAGGCCGGGACCAGGTCGCTTCTCCCGCGACCGAAGGACCGTTATGACCGACACCGCCGCTCCCGCCCGCGCCTACGGCGTGCACTCCGAGGTCGGCAGACTGCACAAGGTCCTGGTCTGCGCGCCCGGGCAGGCCCACCGCCGCCTGACACCCACCAACGCGGAAGACCTGCTGTTCGACGACGTCATGTGGGTGGAGAACGCCCAGCGCGACCATGCGGACTTCGTCAACAAGCTCACTCAGCGCGGGGTGGAGGTCGTCGAACTGCACGATCTGCTCGCGCAGACCATGGCGATCCCCGAGGCCCGCTCGTGGCTGCTGGACCGTAAGATCACCGCGAACCAGGTCGGTCTCGGGCTGATCGACGGGACCCGCGCCTACCTGGACTCCCTTCAGCCGCGCGCCCTCGCCGAGTTCCTCATCGGCGGATTCGCCACCTCCGACCTCCCCGAGGACTACCGCACCGGCCACCTCGCCCTGGCCCGGGAGGGGACCGGCGCACGCGAGTACCTGATGCCGCCCCTGCCCAACACGCTCTACACCCGCGACACCACGTGCTGGCTCTACGGCGGTCTCACCCTCAACCCGCTGTACTGGCCCGCCCGCCACGACGAGACCCTGCTGATGAAGGCGGTCTACACCTTCCACCCCGCATACGCGGGTTCCACGGTCTGGTGGGGAGACCCCGAACTGGACTGGGGACAGGCCACGTTCGAGGGCGGCGACATCATGCCCGTCGGGAACGGCGTCGTGCTGATGGGCATGAGCGAGCGCACCTCGCGCCAGGCCATCACCCAGGTCGCCGCCGCCCTGTTCCAGGGCGGCGCGGCCCGGCACGTCATCGTCGCCGGCATGCCCAAGCTTCGCTCGGCGATGCACCTGGACACGGTCTTCACCTTCGCCGATCGCGACATCGTCACCCTCTACCCCACGATCACCGACAGCATCCACAGCTTCTCGCTGCGCCCCTCCGATGCCGCCCCCGGCGTCGAGATCACCGACGAGGGCTCGCGCCCCTTCACCGACGTGGTCGCCGGCGCACTGGGCCTCAAGAAGCTGCGGGTCATCGCCACCGGTGGCGACGTCTACGCCTCCGAGCGCCAGCAGTGGGACAGCGGGAACAACGCCGTCGCCGTGGAACCGGGGGTGGTCTTCACCTACGACCGCAACACCACCACCAACACCCTGCTGCGCAAGGCAGGCGTCGAGGTCATCACCATCGTCGGCGCCGAACTCGGCCGCGGCCGCGGCGGCGGCCACTGCATGACCTGCCCCGTCATCCGCGAACCGGTCGACTACTGACACGCCGTGCGGCCTGCCGACGACGCCAACGAGGGGAGACATGAACGAAGGGGAGACATGACCGACGCCCATGCCGGCGGGGAAGCCCGGAGCACCGACCGTGCGGCACCGGCCGCCGCCAAGCTGACCCTGCTGACGATGACCTCGATGGTCGTCGGCTCGATGGTGGGCGCCGGGGTGTTCTCGCTGCCGGGCCGCTTCGCGCAGGAGACCGGTGTCGCCGGAACGCTGATCGCCTGGACCATCGCCGGTCTGGGCATGCTCATGCTGGCCTTCGTCTTCCAGACCCTCGCCGTGCGCAGGCCGCACCTGGACGCCGGCGTGTACGCCTACGCCAAGGCCGGGTTCGGCGAATACCTCGGCTTCTTCTCGGCGTTCGGCTACTGGGCCAGCGCATGCGTGGGCAACGTCACCTACTGGGTGCTGATCATGTCCACCATCGGGGCCGTCGCACCGGCACTCGGGGAAGGCCAGACGCTGCTCGCGGTCGTCCTCTCCTCGATCGGCCTCTGGGGGGTCTTCCTGCTGATCCGACGCGGGGTCAAGGAGGCCACCGCGATCAACCGGATCGTCACCGTCGCCAAGCTCGTCCCCATCCTGGTCTTCATCCTCCTGGCACTCTTCTGCCTCAAGCCCGACGTCTTCGCCCGGAACATCACCGCCACCCACCACGGGGGCGCGCTCTTCCCCCAGATCCGCGGCACCATGCTGGTCACCGTCTTCGTCTTCCTCGGCGTCGAGGGCGCCAACGTCTACTCCCGCCACGCCAAGCGCCGCGAAGACGTCGGACGGGCCACCGTCCTGGGATTCCTGAGCGTCTTCGCCATCTTCGCGTCGGTCACCATCGTCTCCTACGGCATCCTGCCCCTGCACGAGATCGCGGCGCTGCGCCAGCCGTCGATGGGGCAGGTCCTGCAGGCGGCCGTCGGCACCTGGGGGAACGTGCTCGTGAGCGTCGGCCTGATCGTCTCCGTGCTCGGCGCCTACCTCGCCTGGAGCCTGATGGCCGCAGAAGTCCTGCTGGTCGCCGCCAGGGACGACGACATGCCCCGCTTCCTGCGGCGCCTGTCCGTCGCCGACGTGCCGGTGGCGGCCCTGTTCCTGAGCACCTGCCTGTCGCAACTCGTCCTCGTCATCACGCTGTTCTCCGGCGACGCCTTCAACTTCACCCTCGATCTGACCAGCGCGCTGTCGCTCATCCCGTACCTCCTGGCCGCCGCCTATGCGCTCAAGATCGCCCTCCATCGCCCGCCGGGCGCCACCCGGCGGGAGGGCACCACCCGCGAACTGGTCGTCGCCGCGCTGGCCACCCTCTACACCGCGTTCCTGCTGTACGCGGCCGGGCTGAAGTTCGTCCTGGTCGCCTTCATCGTCTACGCGCCCGCCACCGTGCTGTTCGTCATGGCCCGCCGCGAACAGGGCCGGCCCCTCTTCAGCCCGCGCGAACTCGTCATCCTCGCCGTCTCCGTGGCCGGTGCCATCGCCGGCCTCGCGGCGATCGCCACGGGCTGGATCCAGTTGTGACGGACCGGACGCGGACCACATCGACGTCGAGCTCCGAGGCGACCTCGGCGCAGGGCAGTTGACGGCCCACGGGTACAGTCGATGATGATCAGGCCGTATCACTGATGGGGGATGTGGAATGAAACAAATGAAACAGGTGCCGTTTGCAACCGTGTGTGCCGGACTCGTGGCGCTCGGGACCGTATTCGGGTTCTTTACACTCCAGTTGCGCGCAGACGGCTATGAACAGTACGTCCAGTACATGGCCTTTGCATCCGTCATGATGTATTTCACTGCGGCCATGACCGGAGTGACGTGGTTCCGTGCTCGTCGGACCGATTCGGACTGAGTTTCCGTTCAGGGCGCGATGAGTGCCAGGACGACGTTGTGGCCGCCGAAGCCGAAGGAGTGGCTGACGGCCGTGCGGACGTCCTGGCGGCGTGACTGCTTGGTCACGCAGTCGATGTCGAACTCGGCTGCCGGAGCCTGGAGGTTGGCGATCGGCGGCACGATGCCGTGCTGGATCGTCAGAACGGTCAGTGCCGCTTCGATCGCCCCCGCCGCGCCGAGGGCGTGACCGAGCACGCCCTTGGGCGCGGTGACGCTGGGGCGATGCGGCAGGACCCGGGCGATCAACGCCGCCTCGGCCGCGTCATTGAGCGGGGTGGACGTGCCGTGCGCATTGACGTGGTCGATGTCGTGCGGGGTGAGACCCGCCTCGCCCAGCGCGGTGCGCAGGGCGGCCTCCGCGACGTGGGCCCCCTCGAGTGGCGCGGTGGGGTGGTGGGCATCGGAGGTGCTGCCGCAGCCGGCGAGCAGGGCTCGCGGGCGGGCACCGCGCGCGACCGCGTCCTCGACGCGCTCCAGGACCAGGATGCCCGCGCCCTCGGCCAGCACGAAGCCGTCACGGTCGTGGGCGAACGGGCGGGATGCCCCGGCGACCGCATCGGTCCGTCCGGACAAGGCGCCCATGCGCCAGAAGCCGGTGGCCGTCAGGCGGCTGATGGCCGCCTCCACGCCTCCGGCCACCGCCACGTCGCACGCTCCCGAGACCAGCAGGTCGCGTGCCACGGCGAGAGCGGTGGCACCGGAGGCGCAGGCGGTCGAGGGCGCGAGGCTCGGTCCGCGCGCCCGCAGGTGGATGGAGACCTCGTCGACGCCGTGGCCGGGCGTGAGCGTGGGGAGGGCGAGCGGCGAGAGGAGGTCGGGGCCGTGCTGTTCCAGGCGCCGGTACTGCTCCTCGGCTTTGTCGATGGTGCCCAGGCTGCAGCCGATGACGGTGGCGACACGGGCTCCGTCCCAGGTGGCCGGGTCCAGCCCCGCGTCGCGTACCGCCTCGTCGGCGGCCAGGACGGCGAGCTTCGCCGTCCTGCCCATGCGCCAGGACAAGCGCCCGACGCGCTGGTCGAGTTCGTCCTCGCCGGGAGGGACGCGGCAGGAGAAGTCCACGGGAAGGCCTTCGAGCACCGGGTCGCGGGCCGCCGTGCTCCGGCCCCCGCGGACGGCCTGCCAGGTCGCGTCGACACCGTCCCCGGCCGGGGTGAGCAGGCCCAGGCCGCTGACGGCGACTGATGGTCCCGGCTTTTTCACGGCGCTTGTGCCGTCTCGGTGCGCCGCAGGGTGTCCACGTGTTCGGTGAAGTCGGCGAGTGTGGTGAAACGGCCGGCACGATCGCTGTCGAGCTTCACACCGATCCGCTCCTGGAGGACAAGGGCGAACTCCGCGAGTGCGAGGGAGTCCAACCGGAGCTGTTCCAAGGTGACGTGGGGGGTGATCTCGTGGTCCGGTACACGGAAGGTCCGGGTCAGGATCGAGCGGACGACGTCGCATGTGTCGGTCATGGCGTGTGTTCCTTACGGTGGTGGGTGGTTGGGCCCTGCCACGGCGCGAGCGAAGCGGTGTGGCGCGTCCGCTGGGCAGGGGGCTTCGGTGCTCCCAGGGGGTGCCACTCCATGAGGAGCATCCCGGCGGACGCGCCGCTGGCCAGTCCGAACATGGCCACCAGGTCGCCGGGGTGCACCATGCCCCGCTGCTCCGCCTCGACGAGTTGCAGCGGCAGGTTCGCGGTGGCGACGTTGCCGTAGCGCGGAAAGGTGGCGACGGTCCTGTCCTCGGGGACTCCGAGGGCCCGGAGGATGGCCCGGGTGGTGGGGACCGACGGCTGTTGCACGCAGAAGAGGCGGAAGTCGTCCGGCGTGTGGCCCATGGAGCGCAAGGTGTCGAGTGCCGCCACTTCCATGCCGGCGTAGGAGGCGGCCAGGGCCCGGAAGTCGAAGCGGACGGTCTGCGTGCCGGGCTGGGGGTCGATGTAGGGATTGGTGACCGTTGCGGCGTGCCAGCCCGCCGAGTTGGCGCGGAAGGCGCTGCCGAGCAGTCCGGGCCGGTCGCTCGCCTCCAGGAGCAGAGCTGCGCCCAGGTCGCCGAGGGTGCAGACGGGGAGGAACTGCGAGAGCTCGGCGCGGTCGCGGACGGGGAGCGCGGAGAGGAGGCTGTTGCGTTCGCCGGTAGTGACCAGTACGCGCTCGTAACGGCCCGTGCGGATCAGGGAGTCGGCGATCTCGAGGGCGTTGAGGACGCCGTTGCAGGCGTTCTGCACGTCGAAGACCGGTGCGGTGACGCCGAGTTTGTGGGCGACGATGTGGGCCGTGGCCGGTTCCTCCACGTCCTCGCCCGCGGAGGCGAAGATCAGCAGGTCGACGGCGTCGGGGCCGAGGCCGGCCCGGTCCAGGGCGTGGCGTCCCGCCTCCGCGGCCAGGTCGGAGGGCCAGGTGCCGGCGGGTGCCACACGGCGCTCCTCGAAGCCGTACATCTGCCGCAGCAGCCCGGGCAGCAGGCGGATGCCGGGGTTGCGGGCGCGGACGTCGTCCTCGATCTCCTCGCCGGTCTGGCGGTCGGGCGGCACGTGGACGGCGACTTGGGCGATCGTGCTGCAGCGGGGCCGACCCGGGGCCGGCGGGACGGTGTCGTCGCGGCTCACCGGAGGAACCTGACCGTGCCCTTGCCGCGGACCGTGCTCAGGCCCGAACTCGCGCACCGGCTCAGGTCGCTGGTGGGGGTGGCGCTGCCCGACACGGACGTTCCGGTGAGCGGTCCGCGGGTGACGGTGCCGACGAGGAGGGCGTCCGCGGGGTTGTAGCTGCTCACCGCGTTCAGCGTGGGCCGGAGGGTGGAGAGGCCTGCGCGGCGTCCTGCGGTGTCGTACCAGACGACCTTGCCGGAGCCGGTGATCCTCGTGGCTCCGCTGCAACTGGCCAGGCCGCTGCCCCGGATCGTCGCGACGCCGTCGTGCAGGCGTCGTTCGGAGCCGTCCGGCGAGGTGCAGCCGGTCACGCGGAAGGTGCCGGTGACATGGATGAGACGGGGCTGGGTGGTGAGTTCGGGGGAGAACGTGATCGGACGTTCGCCGGACGTCGCGATGCGGCAGCGCAGGACCGTGCGCATCTCGGCGGGGGCCGCGGTCGCCGGGGCCGGGGCGGTGGCGAGGGCCGTCACCGTGAGCAGGGCCGCGGCGGCGGTTCTGAGCGGGTGGTGGAGGGATGGCGGGATCACGCGGGGTCTCCTTGGGGGTGGACCGACGAGGTGGCGGCGGTGGGCACGGGCGGGGCCGGCCGTTGCGGGGGCAGCCCGGTGGCGGTGGTGAGCGGTGGCAACAACCGGTGCAGCGGCCGTGGCAGCCACCAGTTGCGGTGGCCGAGCAGGCGCATGAGCGTGGGGACGACCACCAGGCGGATCAGTGTGACGTCCAGCAGTACGGCGGTGGCGACCAGGAAGCCGGCCTGGCGGAAGTCCTGGCGGTGGGTGGCCATGAGTCCGGCGAAGACGACGGCCATCGTGGCTGCCGCGAGCGTGATGGGGCGGGCGGTCTCGCCCAGGCCGCTCGCGACGGCCCGGCGGCAGTCGCCGTCCGCCCGGTAGTGGTCGGTGATGCGGTGGACGAGGAAGATCTCGTAGTCCAGGGACAGTCCGAAGACGATCGTCAGGGCCAGCAGCGGGACTCCGAGGTTGACGGTGTCCGCCGTGTGCCGGGTGACCCAGGCGAGGAGCCCGAAGGCCGCTGCCGTCGACAGGGCGTTCATGACGAGGGCCTTGAGCGGGACCAGCAGGCTGCGGAAGGCCACCAGCATCACCAGGAGCGAGCCCGCGAGGGCGAGTGCGCCGACCTGCCACAGGAGGGCTCGCACTGCGCCGAGGAAGTCGGCGAGGGTGGCGGCGGGACCGCCGGTGAACACCGGTTGGCCCGGGGGCAGGGTGCGTGGGGCGAGTGAGCGCATGCCGCGGACCAGTCGGCGGGACGCGGGGCTGTCCACGGGGAGGCGGTCGGCGACGGTGACCACCGTCAGGTCGCGCCCGTTGTCCAGGGCGCCGACGGTGCTGATGCGTGGATCGGCCCGCAGCGCGTCGACCAGGGCGGTGGTGTCCACGGGGTCCGCTCCGGCGGGGTGGGGCAGGGCGAACACGGTGACGTCGGCCAGCCCGTCCCGTTCCAGCCGGGTGAAGCCGGCTCCTGCTGCGGTGCGGGCGATCGCCGTGCGGTCCACCCGCAGCCCCGGGCGGAGTTGACCGGCAGGCATGGCGGCGAGGGCGAGGACGGCGACGGCACCGAGGAGGTACGGCCAGGGGCGGCGCATCAGACGGTCCGCCCAGCGTTCCCAGCGTCCGTGCCGGGGGCGTTCGCGCCGTACACGGCCCCACGCCAGCCACCGGTCCAGGCGGGGCAGGGCGGCGGGCAGGGCCGTGGTCGCCACGGCCGTGGCGACCACGGTCGAGATCCCTGCGGCCAGCCCCATCGTGCGCACGATGCCCAGGGGCACGGTCAGCAGGGCCGCGCTGGTGACGCCCACCGCTGCCGCGCACCACAGCACCGCCCGCCCGGCCGTCGCGGCCGCGTGGTCGCCGGCCGCGCAAGGGGCGAGGCCCTGCTCGCGGTGACGGCGGTAGTGGAGCAGGAGCAGGAGGGTGTAGTCGAGTCCGAGGCCGAAACCGACCGTGGTGGCCACGGTCAGCGCCATGCTGTCGACCGGGATCAGCAGGGTGAGAGCGATGAGCGATGCGGCGCTCACGAGGACGCCCAGCCCGGCCGCCAGCACCGGCACCAGGGCGGATCCCACCGAGCCCAGGCCCACGACGAGCAGCAGCAAGGCAGCCGGTACGGTGAGGGCCTCCACGTACCGCAGGTCCCGCAGATCCGCGTCACGCAGCGCGGCGAGCAGGGGAGTTGCGCCGGTCAGCGCGACCGTGACACGGCCGTCGGAGGCGGTGCCGGCCGCGCGGTCGGCCGCGGTCCGCCAGACGGGCAGCAGCCGTTGCCGGGCAGCGGCGTCGCCCCGGGCCCCGAAGAGCAGGTACGTGTGGTGCGGGTCGAGCTGCGGGACGTCCGGGACGGTGAGCACCCGGCCGACCCCGGGCGTGGCCGCCACGGCGCGGGCGGTGGCAGCCACGGCATCCCGGTACGGCTCCTCATCGCTGTGCAGGGAAGGGGAGTTGAAGGCGAGGACCAGTTGTTCGGTGCCGAGCTGCGGCATGCCGCGCGCGACGAGCGCGGCGGCCCGGGCGGAGGAACTTCCCGGCAGCTCAAGGGCGGTGCCGCCCAGCCGGCCGAGGCCGGCCGGCACGGCGAGGCATGCGGCCAGTGCGAGGGCCGCCCATGTCGGCAGGCACCATCGGCTCTTGCGGGCTCGCAGCCATGCCACGAGATCCGTCCCCTCTGCGATCCCCGCCAATGACGGGGTCGCCCATCGGCGTTGATCCGCTGGTATGGATAAACGGCAAGAAGAGAAACAGTCGCACTCAAAAAGAAAAGAATTCGGCCGAGACGGAACATAGTTGCTTGAAAGCCGCCCCGGCGGGGCGGCGCGGCCCCGGACCGTCCAATCGGCGAAAGTCAACTCACTTCTTTGGGCTAACCGGCCCGAAACGTTGACGCCGTCGGCTCGTTGGTCGCCCGTACACACGGAGCTCTTCCGCGAAGAAACCGAAGGAATGCCCATGACGCACGCCGACGCCTCCGGTGCCATCGCCGTGGTGGGGGCAGCCTGCCGGCTGCCGGGCGGGATCACCGATCTGGACGGGCTGTGGTCCGCGCTCGCCGAAGGCCGCGACCTGATCGGCGAACTGCCCCCGGACCGCTTCGACCCGGACCGGTGGTTCGACCCCGTACCGTCGCGCCCGGGCAAGAGCTACACGCGTGCGGGCGGTTTTCTCGACGACATCCACGGCTTCGACGCCGGCTACTTCGGCATGTCACCGCGCGAGGCGGGGCGCACCGACCCGCAGCAACGCCTCTTCCTGGAGATGTCGGTGGAGGCGCTCGACGACGCCGGCATCGCGGCCGCGTCCCTCGCGGGTTCCGACACGGCCGTCTACGCGGGCGTCGCCAGCCCGTCGTTCGCCGTCCTGCAAGGGCTGGAGGAACGGTCCACCGACGCGTACACCATGACCGGCGGCGCCACCTCGAACGTCGCCAACCGGGTCTCGTACTTCCTGGACCTGCACGGGCCCAGCCTCGCCGTGGACACCGCCTGCTCCTCCGCCCTCGTCGCCCTGCACCACGCCTGCGAGGCGCTGCGCACGGGCCGCAGCACGGTCGCGCTCGCGGGCGGGGTGCACGTACTGCTCAGCCCCTTCGAGTTCGTCGGGTTCGCCAAGGCGTCGATGCTCTCCCCGACGGGCCGCTGCCGCACCTTCTCGGAGGCGGCCGACGGCTACGTACGGGCGGAGGGCGGCGGCGTGGTGGTCCTCAAACCGCTGGCGCGGGCCGTGGCGGACGGCGACCGGGTGCACGCCGTGATCCTCGGCAGCGGCGTCAACACCGACGGCCGCACCCCGGGCCTGGCCCAGCCCAGTCCCGAAGCACAGGAGGCACTGCTGCGCGAGGTCTACGGCGGGGCGGGCGTCGAGGCCGACGAGCTGGCCTACTTGGAGCTGCACGGTACCGGCACCCCCATCGGCGACCCCGTCGAGTGCCGTGCCGTCGGCCGGGCCCTCGGCACCCTGCGCACCCCGGGCCGGGCCCTGGCCGTCGGGTCTGTCAAGAGCCAACTGGGCCACCTGGAACCGGCGTCGGGCATGGCGGGCCTGTTCAAGACCATGCTGGTGCTGCGCCACGGCCACGTACCGGCCAACCTGCACGCCCTGCCGCTGAACCCCGCCATCGACTTCGCAGGACTGGGACTCGCCCCCGCGACCGCCCCCGTACCCCTGCCGCGTGCCGCCGGCGGACGGGCCGTGGCAGGGGTGAACTCCTTCGGCTTCGGCGGCGCCAACGCCCATGTCGCCCTCACCACCGGGCCCGAACCCGGTCGTACGCATCCGGAGCGGCCGGCGGGCCCGCTGCCGGTCATGGTGTCGGCCCGTACCCCCGAGGCGGCCACGACGGCGGCCCGGCGCATGGCGCAGCGGCTCGACGGCTGTGCGCAGGAGGACTTCTACGACCTCGCGCACACCTCCTGCCGACGGCGCGGCCACCACCCGCACCGGGCCGCCGTCCTCGCCGACACCCCCGCCGAGGCGGCCGCCGCGCTGCGGCGACTGGCCGACGGCGAGCGGAACGGCACCGCCGCCCTGGCCGCGGCGGCCGAACGGGGCAGCGTGGCCCTGGCGTTCTCCGGCAACGGCTCCCAGTGGGCCGGGATGGGCGCGGAACTGCTGGCGGGCGACGCCGTGTTCCGGGAGGCGGTCGCCGAGGCGGACGAGGTGCTGCACCCGCTCCTCGGCTGGTCCGTCCGCGAGGAACTGGCCGCGCCCTGCCGCGGCGAGGGCACCGATGTGGCCCAGCCGCTGCTGTTCGCCGTCCAGGTGGGCCTGGTCGGCGCGCTCCGGGCGCTCGGGGTGCGTCCGGCCGGCGTGGTCGGGCACAGCTCCGGCGAGATGGCCGCGGCGTGGGCCGCGGGCGTGCTCGACCTGGAGTCGGCGGCACGCGTGGTGGTGGCACGCTCCCGGGCCCAGGAGTCGACGGCCGGCGACTGGGGCATGGCGGCGGTCGGCACCGACGAACGACAGGCCCACCGACTGCTGGAGCCGTACGCGGGACGTCTGGAACTCGCGGGGATCAACACGCGGCGGGACGTGACGGTCAGCGGAGAGCGGACCGCACTGGACGGGCTCGGGCGGGACCTGGCCGAACGGGGCGTCTTCTTCCAGGATTTGGGCCTGCGCTACGCCTTCCACAGCCACGCCATGGACGGCCTGCGGGAACAGCTCACCTCGGACCTCATCGGCCTCAAGCCGGAGCGGGCCCGCACCCCGTACGCCTCGGCCACCACGGGCACGGTGCTCAACGGCACCGAAATGGGCGCCGCCTACTGGTGGCGGAACCTGCGCGACCCGGTGCTGTTCGCCCCGGCCGTGGCACAACTGCGGGAGCGGGGCTGCGACCTCTTCGTCGAGGTCGGCCCGCACCCGGTGCTGTGCGGCTATCTGCGGCGCCTGGCCCCCGGCGGCGCGACGTCCGTGGTGCCCACCCTCGGCCGGGACGCCGCCGGACCGGCCGCGGTGCGCAGGGCCGCCGGCCGCCTGGTGGCCGCCGCCGGCGCGGACGCCTCCTTCTTCCCGCACCAGGGCAAGGTGGTGGACCTGCCCGCCTACCCGTGGGAGCGCGAACGCCACTGGAACGGCGGCCCCGCGGCCTGGGCGCGCCGCTGCGGCGACGGCACGGCCGACCACCCGCTCCTGGGCGAGCGGGCGGCCCTGGCCGATCCGTCCTGGCACGGCCCCTTCGACCCCGCGCGTGCCCCCTGGCTGGAGGGCCACCGCATCGCCGACTCGGTCCTCATGCCCGCCACCGGCTTCACCGAGATGATGCTGGCGGCCGGCCGGCGGGCCTGGGACCACGCCGTGGAGATCACCGATCTGGCCATTCCCCGCGCCCTGGTGCTGCCGTTCGACGGCGACCGGCAGGTACAGGTGCAGACGACGCTGGCCGCGGACGACGGCCTCGTACGGATCGCCGGCCGAGGCGAGAGCGGCGACGCCTGGCAGGAGCACGCCCGGGGCCGGGTCCGCCGGCTGCTGGAACCCCGGCCCGGGAAGGTGGACGTCGAGGGCCTCGCCGCCGGGCTGCCCGACCGCTGGAGCGCGCAGGAGTTCTACCGGCTGATGGAGAAGGTCGGGGTCCGCTACGGGCCCGACTTCCTGGTCCTCACCGAGGACCTGCACACCGACGGCCGCCAGTCCCTGACCCGTTACACCACCGACGCCGACCTCTCCCCGTACGAAGCACACCCCGCGCTGCTGGACGGCGCCGTGCAGACCGGCCTCGTCCTCCTCGAGGAACTGGCCGTCCACGGCAGGCCCTGCCTGCCCGCCTCCGTCGACCGCGTCCGGGCCTGGCGACGGCTGCCCGCACAGGGCCACTTCCACGCCCGGCTGAAGGCCCGCTCGGCACGCGAGTCACTGCTGGACCTGGCCGTCCTCGACACCGACGGCGCGGTCTGCCTGACCCTGGAAGGCGTGCGCCTGCGGCAGTTCACCAAGGACGCCGCCACCGGCCCGGTACGTCACATCACCGTGCTGCGGGCCGCTACGCGCCCGGGGGAGGACCTCGGCCCCGGCCCGCTGCCCGCCCCGGCCGGGCTCGCACGCGCCTGTCGGCGCCCGGCGGACGAACCGGACGGAACCGCCCACGCGCCCGCCGTGGCACGGGAGTTGGGCGCCCGCTTCGCGGTGTCCGCCGTGGCACAGCTGCTGCCCGACGGCGGAGCCGCCCCCTTCACCACCGCGGCCCTGGCCGACACCGGCGCGGCGGCGCCGTACACGAAGCTCCTGGACGTCCTGTTCGCGGCGGCGCACGACCACGGGCTCGTCGCGGCCGACGGCAGCGGATGGCGCATCGTGGACGACCCGGCACCGGCGGAGCAACTGCGCCGGCTCGCCCGCCGCCACCCGGATCTCGCCGTGGAACTCACCCTGCTGGGCACCTGCGGCACGCACCTGCCCGACATCCTGCGCGGCCGCACCGACCCGGCGGACGTCGTCCTGGCGGCGACCAACCGGCCGCTGCTGGAGGAACTTCACGCCGGGGGCACCCTGACCCGCTCCGGCACCCGGGCCGTCCGGACGGCCCTGCAAGCCGCCGTCGCCGACTGGCCGGCAGACCGCGTCCTGCGCGTCCTGGAGATCGCCGCAGGCAGCGGCGGGACCACCGCCGCCCTCCTGCCGCTCCTGCCCGCCGAACGCACCCAGTACCTGTGCACCGACCGCAGCGACGAACACGTCCTGCGCCTGCAACGCCGCTTCCGCGACCACGACTTCGTCACCTGCCGGGTACTGGACCCCGACCGCGACCCGGCGGAACAGGGGCTGCCCGAAGCCGGCTTCGACCTCGTCGTCGCCGGGCACGCGCTGCACACCGCGAAGGACCTGCGCAGCACCCTGACCCGGACCCACTCCCTGCTCGCGGACGGCGGCCACCTCCTCGCCGCCGAGTCCCACGACCCTGCCGTCTGGGCCCTGCTGTCCGGTCTGCTGCCGGGCTACTGGGAACAGGACGACACCGGGCTGCGCCCCGCCGGCCCGCTGCTGCCGGCCGAAACGTGGACCGCACTCCTCGCGGAAGCCGGATTCACCGGCCCCGTCACCGTCGCGGACGGCGCATCGTCGCTGCTGCTCGCGCAGCGCCCCCCGCGCGACGAACCCGCACCGGCGGACAACTCCCGGCCACAGCAGGGAACATGGATCGTCGCCTCGGAATCCCCGGAGGACGACCTGGCCGAGGCCCTGGCGCGACGGCTCGGCGCTCACCGGACCCCGCTCGGCACCGACACCGACGCCTGGTCGGCCCTGCTCGACGAACACCCCGGCGAGCGCGGGCTGGTCCTGTTCCTCGGACAGGAGGAGGAGCACCGCTCCCGGCACCTGGACACCGACCGTGCGGTGCGCCGCCTGTCCGTCCTGCGCGCCGTGGTCACCGCCGCCGCACTGCGCGGCGACGTGACCCTGTGGCTCGTCACCCCGCCGACCGGCGCGCTGCCCGCCCCCGAGCGGCCACTGGCTCCGGAGGCCGCGACCGTGTGGGGCGTGGCGCGCTGCCTGGGCGCCGAACACCCGCAACTGCCCGTCCGCCGCATCGCCATGGAGCGCAGTGACCGCGCCGGGGCCGACGCAGCCCGGCTCACGGCGGAGCTGGCCGACCCCACCGCAGAGGACGAGATCCTGCTCACCCCCGCCGGGCGCTTCGTCCCGCGCGTCCACGCCCGGCCCGCCGGTGCCTCCGGTGTGCCGGCGCCCCGCGACGCCTGCTACGCGCTGCGCCTGCACGATCCGGGCCGCTCCTACCGGGTGGCCTGGGAACCCGCCGTCCTGCCGCAGCCGGGACCGGAGGAGGTGCTCGTCTCCGTCCGGGCCGCCGCCCTGAACTACCGGGACGTGCTGCAGGCCCTCGACATGATCCCGCTGGGTACCGCGAAGACCGGCACCGCCCCCGGCACGGGGCACGGCCTGGGCCTGGAGTGCGCCGGAGTCGTGACCGCCGTCGGTTCCCGCGTGACCGGCTTCGCGGCCGGCGACCGCGTCTTCGGATTCGGCGCCGACATGCTCGGCTCGCACGCGACCGTCCAGCAGTCGCTGGCCGGCCACATCCCCGACAACATGGACTTCCGGGCGGCGACCACGCTGCCGGGCGTCTACCTCACCGTCCACCACGCCCTGCACCGGCTTGCCCGGCTCGCCCCCGGCGAGACCGTCCTGGTGCACGGGGCTGCGGGCGGCGTCGGCCTGGCCACTCTGCAGTACGTCGCACACGCCGGGGCCCGCGTCATCGCCACCGCCGGCACCCCCGCCAAACGCGACCTGCTGCGCCTGCTGGGCGTCGAACACGTCCTGGACTCCCGCTCCCTGGACTTCGCCCACCAGGTGAAGGAACTCACCGACGGCCAAGGCGTGGACGTCGTCCTCAACTCGCTGGCGGGCGAGGCGATCGGCCGCGGACTGGAGGCGCTGCGCAGCGGGGGCCGCTTCATCGAGCTGGGCAAGCGCGACCTGTTCCAGGGCAGTCGGCTGTCCCTGCGCCCGTTCCTGAACAACCTCACGCTCTCGGCGGTCGGCGACATCCACGAACTCCTCACCCACCACCCGGACATCGCCGGGGAGGAAGGGCCGGAGATCGCCCGGCGGGTGCACGAGGGCGTCTACGGGCCGATCCTGCACCACGTCTACCCGGCCGAGCGGATCGCCGACGCCTTCCGGGCCCTGCAGCACTCCCGCCACATCGGCAAGGTCGTCATCTGCCTCGACGCCCCGCCCCGCCTGGCATGCCGCCCCACGCCGCCCGTGCTCCGGCCCGAGGCCACCTACCTCGTCACCGGGGGCCTGGGCGGCTTCGGCGCGGCCACCGCCCGGCTCCTGGTCCGGTACGGTGCCCGCCGACTGGCCCTGACCGGCAGACGCGGCGCGGACGGCCCCGAAGCCCCGGCGCTGATCGAGGAGTTGCGCGCCCAGGGCGTGCACGTCACCGCGCACGCCGCGGACGTCGCCGACCCCGCGGCGATGCGCGCCGTCCTCGACGCCGTCGACACCCGCGAGCACCCGCTGCGCGGGGTCGTGCATGCGGCAGCGGTGTTCGACGACGGCCCCCTGATGGACCTCGACGACGGGCGGCTGCGGCGCGTACTGGCCCCCAAGGCGGCCGGCGCGGCCGTGCTGGACGAGCTGACCCGTGACCGGGACCTGGACCTGTTCTGGCTCACGTCCTCGGTCACCGGGCTGACCGGCAACCTCCACCAGAGCCACTACGTCGCCGCCAACGTCCATCTCGAAGCCCTGGCCCGGTCCCGGCGCCGCGCGGGCCTGCCCGCGCTCGCCGTGGGCTGGGGCCCGGTCGCCGACACCGGCCACGCCGCGCGTCACGACATGAACGGCTACCTGACGGCGCTCGGCCTGCCGCCCGTACCGGCCGACGAGCTCCTGCGCCTGCTGGACGGACTGCCGCCCGGCGACGACGTGGCCGTCCTCGCCGAGATCGACTGGCACCGCGCCTGGCAACTGGTCCCCGCCGCCGCCCGGTTCTCCACCGTCCTGCCGAAGGACCGCGACACCCGCGCGCAGGACGACGACCTCGCACGGCAACTGGCCGCGGCCACCCCCGAGTCCGCGCTCGCGCTCGTCACCGACCTCCTCACCCGGTCGCTCGCGGACGTCCTGCAGACGACCCCGGACCGGCTGCCGCTGGACCGCCCCCTGCCGGACCTGGGCGTGGACTCCCTCATGGGGGCCGAGCTCATGGGCGTCCTGCAGCAACGGCTGGGCTGCAACCTGCCCGTGCTGGAGATCGTCAACAGCACGTCCATCAGCGACCTGGCCCGCCGGTGCCTGAACTGGCTGACATGACACGTCGGTTGCCGCCGGAGAAACCGGCCGGCGGCGGCCCGCACCCCCATCCTCGGAGCGGTTCCCATGCGCAGTCGCCGCGGCATTCCCGTCCCCATGGCGGACGGCACCACCCTGCCCACGGACCACTACCGCCCCTCCGGCGGCGGGCCGGGGCCGACGGTGCTCGTGCGGTCCCCCGTCGGCCGCATCCCCATGGGTCTGCTCTACGGGCAGTACTTCACCCGGCACGGCTTCCACGTGGTCGTCCAGGAGACCCGGGACGCCCTCCACGCCACCGGCTCCTGGCAGGGCCCCGAAGGCGAACGCGAGGACGGCCTGGCCACCGTGGACTGGATGTGGCAACAGCCGTGGTTCGACGGCACGTTCGTGATGTACGGGTCCAGCGCCCAGGGCCACACGCAGTGGACGCTGGCCCACGGCGTGCCCGAGTGCCGGGCGATGTCGGTGCAGATCTGCGCGGCCGACCTGTCCCAGGCCGTCTTCCCCGGCGGGGCCTTCGCTCTGGAGTCCGCCCTCTTCTGGTGCGTCAGCCGCGACCACACACGGCTGGCCACGCTGCCCCACCGGGTGCGGCGCGCCCTGGCCTCGGGACGTCCGCTCGACGAACTCGACACCGTTGCCGGCGGCAAGCCCGTCCCCGCCTACCAGGAGCTGCTGGACAGTCAGGACCCCGGCAGTGCCTTGCGCACCCGGATCGACGCCCGCCACCTCGTCGACGCCGCCACCGTGCCCGTCCACATGGTGGCGGGCTGGCACGACGTCTTCCTGCCGGGGCAACTGCGGGACTACGGGGCGCTGCGCGCCGCCGGGCACCGCCCGTACCTGACCATCGGCCCGTGGTCCCACTGCGACCGGCGGATGCTGCCCACGGCGCTGCGCGAGGCCGCCGCGTTCTTCCGCTCGCACCTGACGCCGGGCACGGACCCGCTGCGCCCGTCGCCGGTGCGGCTGTACGTCACCGGGGCCGGGCAGTGGCGTACGTACCCCGACTGGCCGCCGCCGCCCGCGGTGCGGCCCCGGGCCTGGTACCTGCTGCCCGGCGGCGGCCTCGGCCCGCTCCCGCCCCGGGGCCCCGAGCCGCCGTCCCGCTACCGCTACGACCCGGCCGACCCCACCCCCGTGCCGCGGGGGCCGGTCGTCTTCGGTGACTCCCGGCCCGAGGACTGCCGCCCGCTGGAGGGCCGTCCCGACATCCTCGTCTTCACCAGCGACCCGTTGCCCGCCCCCCTGGAGGTCGTCGGCCCGGTCACGGCGGAGGTGTTCCTGCGCTCGTCGCGCGAGCACACCGACTGCGCGGTCCGGCTGTGCGACGTGCACCTCGACGGCGCCTCGGTCAACGTCTGCGAGGGCGTCCGCCGGCTGACCCCCGCCGACGGTGACGGGGTGCGCCGGGTGTCCGTGGAACTGTGGCCCGTCGCGCACCGTTTCGCGGCCGGCCACCGGCTGCGCGTGCACCTGTGCAGCGGCGGCCACCCGCGCATCGCACGGCACAGCGGCGGCGCGGACCTGCGGGACGGCGGGGGAGTGCTGCTCCCTGCCGAGCAGGAGATCTTTCACGACGTCGGGCGGCCCACCGCGATCCACCTTCCCCTGCACGCCGTCGGCCACGAACACGTGGAGACGGCCCGAGCCCCGGACCACGCGGACGAGCTCCCGCAGTGGGCGGCCGACTTCACCTTGCCGACCGCCGCCGGCCCGGCCACGGAACTGTGGTGACCGCGCGGCGGGCTCCGCGGCCCCATCTGCCTCCATACCCCTCCGACAACCCGGGAGCTGCCGTGCCGGACCCGCACCGCCCGTTCGACCACCAACCGCGCTTCACCAGCAGGCTGCGCCTTTCGCGGCGGGCCGCCGCCGTGGCCGGAGCGCTCGTCCTCCTCAACAACAGCGTGCCGCCGACGCCGTCGCTCGCCGCCCAACGGCCGGTGCACTACGTGGCGTTGGGCGACTCGGTCGCCTCCGGGGCCGGCGTGCCTCCCGTCGACGACCTCTGGTGCATGCGCTCGGCCAACAACTACCCGCACGTCATCGCCCGCGTCCTGCGTCCCGCCGCCTTCACCGACGCGACCTGCAGCGCCGCCAGGGCCGACCGCATGGAGTCCCAGCTCGCGAGCCTCTCCCGGGGCACCACCCTGGTCACCCTCACCGTCGGGTACAACGACGCGTTCTCGCTCGGCCTGGAGCGCTGCACCATCGTCGGGGCCGTCACCCGGCAAGGGGCGCCGTGCCGGACCAGCTACCAGCGGATGGGTCGGGACACCTTCCAGGAGGAGATCGATGCCACCGGGCCGAAGACCGCCGCCGTCCTGCGCGCGATCCGCCGACGGGCCCCGCACGCCCGTGTTCTCCTCGTGGGCTATCTGAAGGTGATCCCCCGGGGCAGGCGGACGTGCAGGCCGGGCGAGATGTTCACCGAGGGGGACCGGCGCTACGTCGCGCACGCCGAGGACCGGTTGAACGTGGTTCTGGCCCGTGCAGCCCGGTCCGCGGGAGCCGTCTTCGTCGACATGCACCCGGCCAGCACCGGGCACGACGTGTGTGCCCCGGACGGCGTCCGCTGGAGCGAGGGACTCCTGCCCTCCCGGGCCACGCTGCCCTTCCATCCCAACCTGGAGGGGGAGCGCGCCATGGCACGCGAGGTACTCGGCCACCTGTAGCGCGGGGTCGGCGGCGCCCACTCCGGATGCCCGGTTGAGTCTGTCTGAAATCCGTTTGTGTTTACTTTGTGGACGGTCGGGCGTAGCGTGGCCGTGAAACCACAGGTTCGGGCACGGAACGGACACCAACGCAGATGTATGCACCGGAGCGCCAGCAGGAGATCCTGCGGCTCGCCCGTGAGAGCGGGCGGGTGGACGTGCTGTCCCTCGCGGACGTGTTCCAGGTCACCGCCGAGACGGTGCGGCGCGATCTGAAGGCCCTGGACCGTGCCGGTCTGGTGCGCAGGGTGCACGGCGGTGCCATCCCGGCCGGGCGGCTGGACTTCGAGCCGGACCTCGCCGAGCGGGACGCCGTCGCCGCCGACGAGAAACAGCGCATCGCCCGCGCCGCGCTGGCCGAACTGCCCGGCGACAGGGGCAGCGTGATCCTGGACGCCGGTACGACGTGTGCCCGGCTGGCCGCCGAGTTTCCGCCGGAGGCCGAGCTGACCGTCGTCACGCACGGCCTGCCGGTCGCCGCCCGGCTGGCCGACTGCCCGGGGCTCACCCTGCACCTCGTCGGCGGCCGGATCCGGCACCGTACGCGCGCCGCCGTCGACGACTGGGCCCTGCGCGCCTACCGGGAGATCAACGCCGACGTGCTGTTCCTCGCCACCAACGGCTTCTCCCTCGAAGGCGGCCTGACCACCCCGGACCTCGCGGAGGCCGCGGTCAAGCGGGCGATGGTCGCCGCCGCCCGCCGGGTCGTCCTCCTCGCCGACTCCGCCAAGGCCGGGCAGCAGCACTTCGCCCGCTTCGGCGAGCTGTCGGACGTGGACCTGCTCATCACCGACACCGGGCTGAGCCCCGACGACGCCCTCGCCATCGAGCGCGCGGGCACGGAAGTAGTGCGCGCATGATCCTCACCGTCACCCCGAACCCGAGCCTGGACCGTACGTACGAGATCCCGGCGCTGGACCGCGGGGCCGTGCTCCGGGCCACCGCCGACCGGATCGACCCGGGCGGCAAGGGCGTCAACGTCTCGCGGGCTGCTGCCGCGGCCGGACACCGTACCCTCGCGGTGATGCCGCTGGGCGGCCCCGCGGGCGCCGCACTGGCCGGGCTGCTGGGCGCCGAGGGCATCGAGGTGGCGGGCGTGCCGGTGGCCGGACAGACCCGTTCCAACATCTCGGCCGTCGAACCCGACGGCACCCTCACGAAGATCAACGCGACCGGGCCGGAGCTGACCGCCGCCGAGTCGGAAGCGCTGCTGACGGCGGTCGGCGAGTACTCCGAAGGCGCCGACTGGGTCGCCTGCTGCGGCAGTCTGCCGCGCGGCCTGCCGCCCGAGTGGTACGCCGAACTCGTCGCACGGGCGCACCGGGCAGGCGCCCGTATCGCCCTGGACACCTCCGGCCCGTCGCTGACCGCGGCGCTGCGCGAACGCCCCGACGTCGTCAAGCCGAACGCCGAGGAACTGGCGCAGGCGGTCGGACGCCCGCTCGTGACCCTCGGCGACGCGGTCAAGGCCGCGGAGGAGCTGCGCGCGTCGGGCGCCCGGGCCGTGCTGGCCTCGCTGGGCGCCGACGGGCAGTTGCTGGTCGACGGCGACGGCGCGTACTTCGGCAGCGCCCCCGTCGCCGCCGTCCGCAGCAACGTCGGTGCGGGCGACGCCTCGCTGGCCGGTTTCCTCGTAGCCGGGGGTACGGGCGTACGGGCGCTGGCCACGGCGGTCGCCTACGGCGCGGCCGCCGTTCAGCTGCCGGGCAGCCTGATGCCGGCACCGGCGGATCTGGTGCCGACGGCGGTCACCACGACCGACGACGTCCCCCTCGCCCGTCCGCTGACGGAGCCGGTCCCGTGACCGCCACCTTCCCGCACACCGGGCCCGGTTGACCTGACCGGCCCCCTGATCCCCTGCCACCCTCTGTCCCACCCTTCACCGCCCCCGCGGCGGTACCGCGTGCAAGGGAGCCCGCGATGAGTGAGTTGATCACCGCGGAACTGGTCGACCTCGGCCTGTCCGCAGAAACGAAGGAAGCCGCCGCCCGGTCGCTGGCCGAGCGCATGGTCGCGCTCGGCCGCGTCACCGACCTGGACGGCTTCCTCGCGGACGTGGCCGCGCGCGAGGCCCAGATGCCGACCGGCCTGGACGGCGGTATCGGCATCCCGCACTGCCGCAGCGCGCACGTCACGGAGCCGACGCTGGCCTTCGGGCGCAGCGCCTCCGGCGTCGACTTCGGGGCGCCGGACGGCCCGGCCGACCTGATCTTCCTGATCGCGGCCCCCACGGGAGGCGACGCGGACCACCTGACGATCCTGTCGTCACTCGCCCGTCACCTCATGGACGAGGCGTTCACCGGCGCGCTGCGCTCGGCGACCGAGCCGGAGCGGGCCGCCGCCCTGATCCGCGGCGGCGAACCGGCGGCACCGGCACCGGCCCCCGCCGCCCCCTTCCGCATCGTCGCCGTCACCTCCTGCCCCACCGGCATCGCGCACACCTACATGGCCGCCGAGTCGCTGGAGAAGGCGGGCAAGGCCGCCGGCGTCGTGGTCAGCGTCGAGACACAGGGCTCGGCCGGGTTCGAGCGGCTCGACCCGCAGGTCGTCGCGGACGCGGACGGCGTGATCCTCGCGCACGACGTCGAGGTACGGGAGAAAGAACGGTTCGCCGGCAAGCCGATCGTCGACGTCGGGGTGAAGGCGGGCATCAACCGCCCCGCCGAACTCATCGCCGAGGTACGCGAGAAGGCCGGGCGCGGCGACGCGAGCGCCCCGGCGCGCAGCACCGCGCCGATGGACAGGCACAGTATGGACAAAGACCGTGACGAGGCCGACGGCTTCGGCGCCCGGCTGCGCAAGTGGCTGATGACCGGCGTCAGTTACATGGTGCCGTTCGTCGCCGCCGGCGGTCTGCTCATCGCCCTCGCCTTCGCCATCGGCGGCTACACGATCGACAAGGCGCCGTCCGTCGCCGAGCACTTCGTCTGGACCGAGTCCACGAGCTGGGCGGCCCTCTTCTTCCAGGTCGGCGGCGTCGCGTTCGGCTTCCTCGTCCCGGTCCTGGCCGGGTTCATCGCGTACGGCATGGCCGACCGGCCCGGCCTGGTCCCGGGCTTCGTCGGGGGCGCCGTCGCGCTCACCATCAACGCGGGCTTCCTCGGCGGCCTGATCGCCGGTCTCCTGGCGGGCGCGGTGGTGATGGCGATCCAGCGGGCCGGCATTCCCCCGGTGCTGCGCGGCATCATGCCCGTTGTCGTGATCCCGCTGGTCTCCTCGGCCGTCGTCGGCTTCCTGATGTTCCTGGTGGTCGGCAAGCCGGTCGCCGCACTCCAGAAGGCCCTGACCGACTGGCTGTCCGGCCTCTCCGGCGCCAACGCGGTCATCCTGGGCGTCGTCCTCGGCCTGATGATGTGCTTCGACCTCGGCGGCCCGCTGAACAAGGTCGCCTACGCCTTCGCCGTCGGCGGCCTCGCCCACCCCAACGAGGGCAGCCTGAAGGTGATGGCCGCGGTGATGGCGGCCGGCATGGTCCCGCCGCTGGCGATGGCGCTGGCCACGACCGTGCGCGGCCGGCTCTTCACCAGGACCGAGCGGGAGAACGGCAAGGCGGCCTCGGTGCTCGGCGCCTCCTTCATCACCGAGGGCGCGATCCCCTTCGCCGCCGCCGACCCCCTGCGGGTCATCCCCTCCGCCATGGCGGGCGGTGCGGTCACCGGCGCTCTGTCCATGGCCTTCGGCTGCAGCCTGCGTGCCCCGCACGGCGGCATCTTCGTGGTCCCGCTGATCGGCCAGCCGCTGCTCTACCTGCTGGCCGTCGCGTCCGGCACGGCCGTCACGGCGGCCCTGGTGATCCTCCTGAAGGGCTTCCGCGCGACGCACGCGACCTCTGCCGCCCGGCCCGGCGAAGCGAAGGCGACCGTCGCGGCCAACTGAGGCGACCGCAAATCGGTTTGCCGCCGGCCGGCCCGGCCGGGTAGGAAGCTCGCATGTTACGAGGCAGCAAGGTCGGGCTCAGGGCCCGGTACGAGGACGACGTCCCGATCCTGCGGGCCGGGCTCTACGACGACGTAGTCAACTCCTCGCGGGCCGAGGGCGGGCCGTGGCGGCCGGTCGTGCCCGGCTCGAAGGATCCGCGGCTCGTGGTGGACGAGACGGATCAACGGACCGTCCGGTTCTCCGTGGTGGAGCTGGAAGGCGGCATGCTGCTCGGCGACGCGACACTGTGGGGCATAGACACCCACAACCGGTCCGCGCACCTCGGGCTGGGGCTGCTGCCGTCCGCCCGCGGCAAGGGCTACGGCACCGACGCGGTTGCGGTGTTGTGCCACTATGGTTTCGTCGTGCGCGGCCTGCAGCGGCTGCAGGTCGAGACGCTGTCGGACAACGCCGCGATGTTGCGCTCCGCCGAGCGCAACGGCTTCGTCCGCGAAGGCGTACGGCGCTCCGCGGCCTGGGTGTTGGGCGAGTTCCTGGACGAGGTACTGCTCGGGCTCCTCGCCCAGGAGTGGAAGCGGGACTCCGCCGAGACGACCGCTTGATACCGCTACGTCATACCGCTACGCGTCCCGGCCGGCTTCCCGGGCCGTACGCTCCAGCCGGTTGCGATGGTTTTCCCACCATGCCGAGTCGCCCGGCGCCATGCTGTCGTTGCCCTTGCTCATCCCGACGGCACCGTCTATGAGTTCCCGGACGATATCGGCGTGCCCCGCGTGCCGGTGCGTATCGGCGATCACGCGCACCACGGCATGATGCAGCGTCACCTCGTTCTTGCCGTCGGGCCACCATGGCACTTTGCCGATCGTGTCCAGCGCGAGCGCGTCGATCGTCGCGTCCGCGTGCGCCCAGGCGCGGCGGTAGAGCTCCACGATGTGCTCGCGCGACTCGTCGGCGGTGACCCACAGGTCCGCGTTGGGCTCGGCGCCGTCCTCGAGCCAGGGCAACGGCTCGGCGGACGGCCGTCCGAAAGTGTCGCCGAGGTAGCCCAGTTCCACGCCGGCCACATGTTTCACCAGGCCCAGGAGGTTGGTTCCGGTCGGCGTCAGCGGGCGGCGGACGTCGTACTCCGAAAGCCCTTCGAGCTTCCACAGCAGGGCATCGCGGGCGGACTGCAGGTAGGAGTGAAGGTCGGCTTTGGGATCAGATGTGGTCATGAGGACAGTCTGCCGCTCGTGCGAGCGTGTGAGCCGGGACGCCGCCGGCTCGCCGATGTTGCCCGGGAGTCAACGAGGCCGATAACCTTGCGTGCCCATATTGCTACGCATGGTTGTGTCGCCGGGAGGCAGTAGATGGAAGTGTTCCGCTCCGGAGGCGCCATGGACCACACGAGCGCCGGGCGATGCGTCCTGCCCGACCAAGTCCCCGCGGGCAAGCGCCTGACCATCGAGACCGTGACGGGCTTCTACTCCGCAGACGGCGGCGGCATCCTCGGTGCGGCCTTCATCACCGTCGGCACGATCCGGTACGCGTTTCCGTGGGTCGAATGCGGCACACCACCCAGCAATATTCGCCGGTTCTTCGGCTTCAGCCACGCGGTACGTCTCTATGTGGACGGCCCCGCCGTCCTGCAGTTCGACGCAGCCGGGGGCTCCGGGGCCGGTACCGACACCGCAGACGGCGAGTACAGCGTCACGGGCTTCCTCGAGGCCCTGCCGTAGGCGCAACCTTCAGCAGCAGGCCGGGCTGCGAGCGCTCAGGCCACCTCGGGCAACTGCTCCACCGCCGCATCGATCCGAGCGAGAGTGCGCTCGCGTCCCAGAACCGCCACCGACTCGAACAGCGGACGACCCACCGCCGCACGGCCCTCGGCCTCGGGGCGATCGCCGCACTGTCCACCGCGCTGCTGACGCTCACCCCGGTCGTGGCCCAGGCGGACGCCCCGGCAGACGCGGGACGTGCACCCGTCCGCGCCGCTGCCGAGGCCCGGACCGCCGCGCCGGACTTCGCCGATGAGACCCTGCGGATCTCCTACGACAACGGCTACAAGTTCGAGCTGCGCTTCGAGGGCGCGGACACCGCCCACTGGAAGGTGCTCGCCGGCCAGGACCCGGCCGAGGGCACGGTGAAGGTCGAGCACCATGAGAAGTCCCCGGGCGTCTACCGGCTGAAGTGGACCGAGGCCGACGGCACGACCGTCGAGCAGGTGCAGAACTGGAACAAGAAGACGGTGACGGCCGTCATCGAGTTCGAGCAGGACGGTGCCAAGCAGCGCCTGGACCTCGAGGGCACCTTCCGCGTCGCGTGCTGAGGGGTCGTACGCGCCCCTACCCGCGTCCCGGTCCGGCCCGGCCCACTCACTAAGGTTGGCCGACGTGAATGAACCGAACTGGCTGGACCGGGACGAGGCCCGCGCCTGGCGCGGCTACGTCGCGATGAGCGAGATGCTGGAGGCGCGGCTGAGTCAGGACCTGCGCAAGGTGGGCCTGTCGAGCGCCGACTACACCGTGCTCGTCCTGCTCTCCGAGGCCCCCGGCCGGCGGCTGGGCCTGAGCGAACTGGGCGCCGAGGCCCAGTGGTCCAAGAGCCGGGTCTCCCATCAGATCCGCCGCATGCAGGAGCGCGGCCTGGTGGTGCGGGCGGACGACGCGGACGACCCCCGCCGCGCCCACGCCATCCTCACCGACACAGGGGCTGCGGCGCTGCGTGCCGCTGCTCCCGTCCACGTGAATGGCGTCCGCCGCTATCTGCTGGACCACCTCACACCGCAGCAGCAGGCCAGCCTGGTCGACATCGCCCTCAGCGTCCTGCCGCACCTGAGCCCGGCACCGCTGCCTCCCGACCTGCGGGCCGACAGCCGGCCCGAGGCGCCGCCGGGGGCCGCGGGGTAGCGGACGAACGGCCCGGCGGCAGTACGGTCACCGTTGCCGTGGTCCGGCTGCAGCTCCGCCCGCTCAGTATGGCTAGCCTCACTCGGGCTTCGGTGCGGCAGCAAAGCAGCCGAGGCCGCCCCAACTCCGGGGCGGCCTCGGCCTGTTCGACGACAGCGGTCAGGCGTGCATCGGGCGGGCGTCAGGCGATGGTGTAGCTGTACGGGACCGCCGCGAGCACCGAACCGGTGGTGCCCAGCTGGTTGTTGGCGGTGGTGATCGCGCTCGGCGCGGTCACCAGGTACAGCACACCGTGCACGGTGCTGCCCTTCTGGCCGTGCGGGGTGATGGTGACCTGGAGCGCACCGGTGGCGCCCGGCTGGACGGTGACCGGGGCGAGCGTCGGGGCCGAGGCGTTCACCGCGGCCGCGAACGGGTCGTTGGTGCTGGAGGCCAGCGCCGGGTCGAACGCCAGGGTGTG
Source organism: Streptoverticillium reticulum (assembly GCF_047456005.1). Taxonomy (NCBI): domain Bacteria; kingdom Bacillati; phylum Actinomycetota; class Actinomycetes; order Kitasatosporales; family Streptomycetaceae; genus Streptomyces; species Streptoverticillium reticulum. The sequence goes on from NZ_CP179755.1 coordinate 8,058,454, forward strand.
GGCGTCGGCGGTGATGGTCGACGTGCCCTCGGGAGCGCCGGCGGCCGGGAACGGGCCGATCTGCTGCACGTAGCTGCTCCAGAAGCCCGGAACCACCGGCTGCCGGGTGCTGCCGAAGTCCTTGACGACCGAGACGGCCGAACCGTCCTGCGCCTCCTTGAGGTCGCCGAACACGTCCGGCGAACCGGCTGTGCCGCTCAACTCCAGCTGCACGGGCGTCGAGGAGGCCGCGACCGCGGTCAACCGGTCGGTGCCCGGCGGCACCAGGAAGCTCGGGGTGATCGAGTTCGGGTGCAGCGGCAGTGCGACGGTGGCCGAGGTGCCCTGCGGCACCAGCGGGACGTCCACCATCTTGTCGGTGAGACGGCCGTCGGCGTGGATCATCTGGGTGGCCGCGGTGTTGTTGGTGTACGCCACCTGCAGCGTGGTGGGCTTGTCGGCCGCCAGCCTGGTTTTGGTGTTGTGGGGCAGGCCGGTGACGGTCGCCCGGTCCTGGTCGAGGCCGACGGTGCCCCGGAACGGCTGGTCCAACTCGGCGCCGCTGACCGGGTTGAGGACGTTCAGCACGAACCGCCAGCGCCCTGCCACCGGATGGATCGCGGTGGCCGACACGCCCTTCGTGGTGCCCGTGACGGCACCGGAGGCGTTGAGCAGCGCGTTGCTCTCGATGTCGACGGGTGTGCCGTTGGGGCTGATCAGCGCGCCCTGCACCAGCACGTTCGGGTCGCTGAGCGTCACTCCGGCGCGGATGTCGCGGTGGCCCCTGGGCACGTCGAAGGCGTAGGTGAAGGACTGCGCGGGCGAGACGTCACGGGCGTTGCCGCCGGTGATCGTGCCGGTGAAGCTGCCGCCCTCGCCGGAGAGCGGGACCAGGCTGCGCAGGATCACGGGAACGCTGGTGGTGCGGCCGTTCGAACTGGCCACGGTGATCGACTCGGCGCTGTCGCCACCGGTCTTCGGCGTGGTGAGGTGCACGTGCAGCGTGGTGCTGCGTCCCGGCGCCAGTTCGGTCGCCTTCGGGCTGACCGGACCGTCCGGCACCGCGCGCTGGGTGGCGGTGTCCAGCAGCACCGGACCGGTGAAGCCGTTGCTGCCCTCGGGGGTGTAGAGGACCGCCGTCCACGTGCCCGCGACCGGGTGCGGTACGTCCACGATGCCGAAGTCGGGGGAGACCGGGCCGCCTTGCGGACGGGTGTTGGTCTCCAGCTTGCCCGACGGGTCCAGCAGCGTCATCCGGACCACCGGGGTCACGATGTTGGCGCCGGACTGCTGCGGCTTGCCCTGCCAGGCGATCGACGCGGCGAGCCGGTCGGCGCCCTGCGGCACGGTGAACGTCACCTCGTGGTGCACCCACGTCGCACCGTTCGTCGCATAGGCGAACTTCGGGTCGGCGGAGGAGTCAAGCTGCACCGTCTGCCGGGAGTTGGCCAGCGGCGCGAAGGTACGGGTGGCACCGGTCACCGTCTGGGTGGTGTGCCCGGTGTTGACCACGGTGACGTCGGCGGTGTGGCCGGAGCCCGGCTTGCCGGAGATGTCCAGCTGGCCGGTGGTGACGGCAACGGTGCTGCTCTGCTCGGCGCCCGAGGAGCTGTGGTAGCCACGGGCGGCCTCCACGGCGGCCCGTGCGTTCAGCAGACCGGCGCCCTGCTCCTGGGCGGGCAGGCCGAGGTCCTGGGCGGTACCGGTCAGGAGCGCCTTGACCAGCGCGGGAGCCGGCGACTGGCCGTGGTGGCCGTCCCGGTAGGCCTGGATCACCAGGGCCGCCGCTCCGGCGGTCAGCGGGGCGGACTGGCTGGTGCCGCCGAACGGCTGGATCGCGCTGCCGGTGCCGTTGTAGTTGGTGCACTCGGTGAACACGCTGATCTTGGGCGAGCACAGCGCCCAGTCCGCCTCACCGGGTGCGACCAGGTCCACGGTGCGGCCGGCCTGGGTGAAACCGCCGGAGGACAGCGCGGATATCCGGTTGTTCGACCAGGTGCCGTTGGAGAACTGCGAGGCCGCGTAACCGGTCTGCAGATAGCTCCGGTTGTCCGTCGAAGCGCCCGTGGAGATCACATGCGGGTCGGTGGCCGGAGCGCCGATGGTGCCGTTGATGCCGGCGTCACCGCTGGAGACGGTCACCGTCACACCGGCCGCGACCGCCGCGTCGTTGAACAGCGAGATGGTGTCGTGCGCACCGCTGTCCGGAGTGACGTTGCTGCCGAACGACTCGTTGAGCACATCGACGTGGGCGACCGACACGGCGTAGTCGATGGACTGCAGAATCGCCGAGTTGGGGAGCGAGGTCAGGCCACCGGCCTTGAGCGCCACCAACGAGGCATCGGGCGCGAAACCCTTGATGCGGATGGTGCATCCGGCGGGCAGCGGGTGGGTGGGATTGACGAACTTCGACAGATCGTAGCTCTCCCGGCCCTGCGCGACCATCGCCGAGGCGTCGCCGAAGGCCTCCGCGGCACCGCTCGGCGCGTCCCAGCCGTCGCCCGTGAAGTCCTGGTGGTCGACGACCGCGTGCGTGCCGTCGGGGCGTATGAAGTCCGGGTTGTCCGGGTCCAGGCCGTCGGCTATGTAGGCGACCTTGACGCCCTTGCCGGTGGCGATCTGGTGGGCTCCGGGGGTGCCGGGGGTGTCCTCGACGTGCGTCGAGTACAGCGCCTCGGGCTCCAGCAGCGGCTTGGACGGGTCGCTGGGGCAAATCGCGTACGGGTTCTTGCCGTTGTCCTTGCCGGTGTCGTTGCTGTTGCCATTGCCGTCGCCCTCGGCGTGGGGCGCGACGGCTTTCGGCCCCTTGGGGCCTCCCGGAGCGCCTGGTGCGCCCGGTGCACCCGGTGCGGTGGTGCTCGGCGGGCTCACCTTCACGGTCTCGTCCGGGACGACCGAGGCGACGGCGGGGTCGGCCGCCAGGGCAGCGCGCAGCGCCGGACCGACCGTGGCGGAGAAGGCGTTGCCGACCACGAAACTCTTGACGTGCGTACCACCGCCGGCCTTGACCTTCGCCAGCAGCGGGGCCTGTGCGGACGTGGCCTCCCGTTTCCGCGCCGCCAAGTGGCCTGCATCGGCCGGGGCGTTGGATATCTGGTCCTTGAGGACCACGATCACAGGTTGCGGCGCTCCGTTGTCCGAGAGCGCCTGGGCAGTCGGTGCAGGAGTCAACTCGGCGCCGTTCGCGGTGGTCCCGAAGGTCAGGGCCATGGATGCGGCAGCCAGGGTGACGCCTGCCAGCTGCGGTTTCCGCCAGCTGAACATCGACATCCTTTCGTCTGGATGAGACGCCAGGAGGCATGCCAGAGCCCACGTGTTCCGTTGCCGGACACGTGCGTGCTTCTGGAACACTCGTCCCGACAAGCTCACGCATTTCAGCGCATCGTTGAGGTCCCGGCAAGGGGGCGAACGTGCAGATGTTCCCCGGAAATGCAGTGCAGTGGAGTGCGGTCAGGCGGGGCGCGCCAGGTCGTCGTGGACGCGGAGGAGGAGTTCGCGGGTGCGGGGGCCGTCGTGCTCGGCCAGCACGACCGCCTGCCAACGGCCGAGGTGGAGCGCGCCGTTGGTGATGGGGATGTGCAGCTCGGGGTGGGTGGCGAGCATGGTGCGCAGGTGGGAGTGGCCGTTGTCCCGTTCGCCGTGATGGGACCGTTCTTCGGGACCGCGGTGCCTGCCATGCGCGTAGGGGTGGTGGTCGCTGTGCGGCAGGAGACGTTCGAGAGCCCGGCTGGTGTCGTCCTCCAGGCCGGCTTCGGGCTCGTTGACGAGGAGACCGCAGGTGGTGTGCCCGCAGTACAGGTGCACGCTTCCCTCGGCGATACCGGCTTCGGCCACCAGCCGGTGCAACTGTCCGGTCAGGTCCACGTCCTCCTCGGGGTGGTGGGTGGTCACCCGGAGGAGGACCGTGAGCACGAGGTGGCTGCCGGGCGGCATGACTCGACGGGAGACGATGTCGATGCCGGTACGCGAGACGGTGGTCATGGCACCTCCATGGCGGTGGCGGTTTCTCGGACGGACATCCGCACCATGCCCGTGCCGGCCGTGCCCCGCCAACGGCAGTTCCGGCCTGGAAGGCAGCGCATCCGCGGTGGTCCGGTTTGCGGAGGCGCCCTTCCGGCGGAACGGCAGAGGGGGTACCGGTCGATGCGGGGCGTACGGGACCGTGCCCCGCGTCGCCCCGCATGAGTGCGTCCGGCCGCTCAGTAGGAGAAGGTGGCCGAGCTGGCCTGGTCGTTCATCGTGTCGCCCACGTAGGGGACGGCACCGCTGTAGGACTGGCTGAAGCCGAGGAAGTCGGCGTGCTGGTAGAGGGTGATGGTCCTGCAGGCGCCGGTGTTGACGGAGCTGACGCGGTCGTTCCAGTCGGCCCCGAAGCGGCTGAAGAAGCGGGTGCCGCAGCTACTGCCTATGAGGTTGAGGGAATCGCCGCCGAAGTCCTTGTCCGCGTAGATCGTGGCGAGGACCTGGTCCGACTGCGCCGCGGCCAGTGCCTTCCGGGCGCCCGCCGAGCTGTTGATCCGCGTCTGGAGCGTCTTGTCCAGCGCCGCGGCCTTGGTGTCGTTCGGGGCGTCGAGGCCGCCGCCGGCGGTGACTTCGCCCGGTGACGTCGAGTCGTCGTTCGTCGCAGGCCCGCGCCTGGCCGCCCGCCCCGCCGCTTCACTCGCCCTTGAGCTGCATCAGTTCGGTGATGCCGACGTTCCGGCCCTGGTCGACGATGTCATACGAATTGTCGAGGCAGGGCCCGTGCGGCGTGGTCTTCGGGTGGTGCCAGCACTCCAGGAGCTTGTCCTTCGCGGCGGAGGTGGAGGAGCTGGTGAGCTGCCCCTTGTCGTCGATCAGCTGGACCTTGGTGTCACCGTGCGCCAGGTGGGACGTGCCCGTCTTGCCGGTGCTCTGCCACTTGTGCGTCCCGTCGGCCTTGCAGGAGACCCCTTTGACCTCGTGGTAGTCGATCTCCCCGCTCTCGGCGCTCTCGGAGTCGACGATCACCTCCTTGTGGCCCGGCTTCGGGTTGCCGCAGTGCTTGTCGGACGTGCCGTCCTGAGCGGGTGCGGCGGAGCCGGGCGCGGCCGACGGCTTGGACGATGCCTTGGACGACGCCTTGTCGTCGGACGAGCTGTTGGGGCCGCAGGCCGTCAGGGAAAGGGCGGCGGTGCAGGCCAGCAGGGCGATGGCCGAGGTCTTGCGCAGTGACACGAGGGTTCTCCCGTTGGGTGGTGCAATCGATCTGTCGATCAGTGATCGATTTTCAACTGTCATGATCATTGCAGAAGTGATGGCGGAGACCGTCAGCGCCTCCCGCCGGCGGCGAGCACCACCTGCATCCCCCAGCCCGGCCCGGAGTTGGAGACGATCGTGGTGCTGACGCGGCTCACCCAGCCGACGGGGCGGCCGCCGAGGAAGCCGGCCGCCATGATGCGGTGCAGCGGGGTGCTGCCTCCGGGGTCCGCCAGTTCCTCCGGTGCCACGTACTCCTGTACCAGCCACCCCGCGCACGCGGGGGAGGAGGCCGCCTCCCGCCATTGCTCCTCCGTGCAGAACCGGCCGACCAGGATCCCCTCGCTGCGGGCGCCGAACGGCGGTTTGAGGACCAGTGATTCGCGTGCGTCGAGCACTTCCCGGGTCGTCACCCCGTCCCCGAGCTTGCGGCTCCAGGGGACGACCGAGGCCAGGATCCGCCGCTCGTGTTCGCTGAAGAGGCCGGCGAAGCGCGGGTCGGACAGGACGGCCATGCCGAGCTTGTTGTCCCCGACGGCGCGGCCCAGCAGCCCGTTGGGCACGGTCATGCGTCCGTCGGCCATGGCCTCGCACAGGCCCTGCCGGCCCGGGAGCCGGTCGATGAACGAGGGCAGGTCGTGCAGCAGGAAGCCGAGCGATGCCGGGCCGGAGGAGGCGGTGGTGAGGTGTTCTCCCGCCGTCAGCTTCGCGTCGATGCCCCGGCGGTGGGCCTGGGCCAGGAGCTCGGCGGTCTCGATGAATCGCTCGGCGCCGGGGTCGCAGACGATCGTCAGGGTGCCGGGCGGCTCCGTCGCGGTCGGTTCGCGCTCGGCGGCCAGCCGGGTCAGGGCGTCGACGAACCAGGTCTCCCCCTCGAGGGGGAACGGCACGGTGTCGCGGCCGCGCAGGGCCTCGGCGAGCCCGGGATGGTGCCTGCGCCAGTGGCGTACGAGCAGGCCCGCGCTGATGAGCCCCAGCGGGCAGCCGCCGTTGAACTCCAGAATCCGTACGTCGCCGGTGCGCCGGCCCGCCAGGTCGAGCCGGCAGTAGTCCAATCCGCCCCGGGGCAGCGGTGGTTCCTGCAGGGCCCACTGCTGCAGGAGCGGTGGGAGCCCGAGGAAGGACAGCAGGTCCTTGTCGTCGCGGCAGCGTACCGTCACGCGTTCCAGGCACGTCACGGCGAGCAACAGCCGTTCCTCCAGGAGTGCCTGTGCAGCCGGGTCGAGGAGTGCGGCCTGCGGCCACAACGGGAAACCGATGTGATCGCGCCATGTGTCGGGAGTGTGCTCCAGTGGCAGCGGCAGGTCTTCGTGCACCAAGGGGAGTCGGTCCGCGGCCGGAGAAGGGGCGGACTGGCGTGCGGAATTCGTCGGCATAAGTACAGAACCCCTCACTTTGTCACGGTTGGTTGAGTGATCGGCGGTTCCGGGACATTGCGGCCTGATAACCGCTGTCAGACGCGTGGCATCGCCACCTACCATCGAAGGCCGAAATAGCGCTATCTATCCATAAGGAGGGACCGCTATGAACGTGTCCGAGCAGATTGCCTTCGACCTCTCCGACCTGCCCGTCGAGGAGATAGCGGTCGCGGCCCCCGCCGAGGCGGAAGCCGCCGACCAGAAGTTCTGTGGCGGGCTGTGTGCATGGTGCGGTAAGTAACGCACGCACAGCGGACCACGACCGGCAGCCCGTCCCGGGCTGCCGGCTCTGCCCGCGGCCCGTCACGAGCGGGTCGGCCCCGGTCCGGTGACCGCACGGCGGTCCACGGCCGGGCCCGGCCTGGTCCGGCCGACCGGCAGCGCGGCCAGGACCTGCGAACCGTCGGCGCACCCCAGGAACGCCGCCACGGCGTCGGTGCTCGTGTCCGAGAAGATGCGTGCCGCCAGGCCCCAGCCCGCGGCGGCCAGCGCCGCCCGGTGCAGGGCCGCACCGGTGCGGGCCTGCAGGACGCGGTACCAGCGGTCACCCAACTCGGCCACCTTGTGGACCTGTTGCGGATCACCGGTGGCGAACAGGGTGAACGCGCTCTCCGCCCAGGCCAGCCGCGTGGCACCCGCCGTCACGGACCAGCACAGCTCCTCCAGTGCCCGCTGGCCCCCGGTCGGCCGCAACACGTGCTCCGCGCCCCCATACGCATACAGGCCCGGGGCCACTCCCTCGACCCGGGACGCCAGGCAGTGCAGCCGGACCTCCTCGGAGCCCAGCAAGCCGTCCAGGTCACCGGGACAGGGCGCGGACGCGGCCGCGAGGACGGTGGCGAGCGCCGCGAGGGGGGCCGGGTGCGGGAGGAAACCCCGCAGCGGTGACGGCAGTCGGTGCACCTGGCGGTCCGGTTCCGCAGCCACGGGCGGCAGGCGGACGTCCGTACCGGACGAGGGCGAGGGCGGGGTAACGGACGGCCGCGGTGCACGGCCGGCTCCCGTGGGTGCTCGCATGGTGGCCCAGTGCAGCGCGGTGCCGACCGGCAGCCGGTGCGCAAGGACCGGTTGAGAAGGCCGCTCCACGACCGGCACCCCGGGCGCCTCCCCGGTCTGGCGCGGTGCCGGTGGCGCGTCCTCGTCGTGCGTGAACGTCACCACGGCCAGCGCGGCTTCCTCGCCCCCGTCGGGCAGCCCGAGCAGCGCGTTGACACGGAGGTCGTCGAACGACAGGTGCAGCGCTCCCCGCGCCCCGACCGCGGAGCCGGCCGCGAGGGCCTGGGCCGCCAGAACCCCCGCTTCCTGCGTCTGCAGCCGGTACCCGAACTCCCCGTATTTCACGCCGGTGCGCCAGAACACGGTGGTGATGACCAGCACGGTCGTGGCCGGTGCGGCCGGTGGCTCACCGAGGGCGGCGGTGAGCGCGGCGCGGTGGTCGCCGCCGCGGACCTGCTCCAGGGCGTGATGGACGGGGTCGTAGTGGTAAAGCCCCTGCGCCTGCTGCTCGCTGCCCGGGGGTGAAACGTAGACCTCCGTGGGGTACCGCGCCCCGCCGGAGGGTGCCGGGCGGCCGACGGTTGCGACCGGCGGGGTTCCCAGCGGACGGGTGGCCAGGGTGAGGGGGTGCAGCCAGCGCTCGCGCACCAGGCCGTGCGTCTCGCGGAGCAGCAGCGACAACCTTCCCTGCGGGGTGCCGGGGTCGGGTGCGTGCCACGGCAGGACGGTGCGCGGCGCCCGGGCGTACCGCTTGTAGGAGGGCGGCACGTCCTGCGTGCCGGGGGAGCCGCCGGTCGCCGCCGGGGCCCTGGAGTACGGCAGGTAGGCGGCCAAAGCGTGACCGCGCTGCGATGGCGCCGGCAGGCTCGGCATGCGGGGTCCCTCCGGTGGATCTGGTCTGGTCTTGTCTTGTCTGCTGTCACGGGAACGGATGGGGGTGCGGGTTGAGCTCCGAAGGCTTGAGGTCGTGGTCGCGGTGTCCGAGGAGACGCGGGAGCGTCTGCAGCCGGGGCAGGCCGTCGACTCTGCGGTAGCGGTGGCCGAAGGTCATCGGCAACGTGCCCGGCACGATCACCTTGACGGACGTCAGCCCGCTCGCGGCCTGCTCCGCAGTGGTCTGGTCGACCGCGACGACGTCCATGCCGTGGGCGAGGTAGCGGCCGGCCGCCTCGGCGAGGTCGCCGGCCAGGTCCGCGGAGGCGGGCCACGCGCAGAGGTCCGCCACCTCCCAGGGCGTGATGAGCGGACCCGACACGGTCAGGAAGGACAGCCGGGCGGCGGCGTCGGGGTGCCCGTACAACTGCGCATGGTCGCCCATCTCCCGCACTTCGTCCGGGGAAGCCGCCATCCGGGCGGCGCGCTGCGGGTCGTAGCGGTCCGCCAGGCCGTCCACTGCGGAGCCGACCTCCAACAGGCCGCCCAGCAGGGCTTGTTCGGGGTCGATGTGTGCGGCGGCACCGTTGAGGGTGCGGGGCCGGTGCGGGGAGGGGCGGGTGTCGCAGGCCATCATCCAGAATGCGGGAATGCGCTGCTCCGTCGGCACGAAGTACGCGGACAGCCGGTAGCCCGTCTCGTGCTGCACGCGTTCGACGAGCAGCGGGATGCGCTGGTCCAGGCAGGCGTCGAGGTCGACACGGCGGCCGGGGAGCCGCGCGTACCAGGTCAGCAGGAACGCGTCGCGCTCGGCGACCTCCAGCAGACCGTGCAGGGCCGCCTCGGTCGGACCACTGCCCATGGCGCAGCCGTTGGAGCACTCGTAGACGAACTCGTCCTCGCCCGAGCCGTAGTACGCGTAGGCAAGGGGGACGAGCACGGGTGCGCCGGAGGCGAGGGAGTGGCCCCGCACCCATGCCATCGGGGCATTCGGCCGGTAGCGGCGGAAGGGGAAGTCCGGCAGGTCGTGGCGGCGGTCGGGATACAGGCCGAGGGCGGCGGGGTCGAGCGCATGCCCGGCGACGGATGTGTAGGGCGCCCGCACCACCTCGCCGCCGGCCTCCGGCCGTTCGCCGGCGGCACGTTCGAGGGCCTCGGCGACGGCAGTGAGGCGGGCGGTGGTGAAATCCAGGGCGCGGCCGAAGCCGTGGTTGCCGTTGGCCGCACCTTCCGACGGGGCGCGGGTGGCGGTGGCGACGACGCAGCCGCCCTGGACCCCGGCGGTGACACGGGTGGCCCGCCCGGTGAGGGGATCCGTATGCCGTTGCGTCAACTCGGCGTCGAGCGGCTGAAGACGGTAGGCGGACGCGGCGGGTTTGACCGTCCGCACTGCCGCGCCCGGGAGTGGTAGCAGCGCGCGCCCATCGTGCCGCGCGCCGGGTGTGCACGCGCTGCACCGGGGATCCGGCAGGACCGGGTGACGGGTGACGGTGGCGAGCCGCCCGTCGAGGCGCAGGAGGGCGTGCAGCGTGCGGGGTTCGCCGGTGCCGTGGACGATGCGCGACACCTCGTCGGCGGCGAGTGCGCCTGCGGCGCGGGCGGCCGGCGGGACGATCGGGGCGCTGGGCAGGTCGTCGAGCGTCTCGCCGTGGGCTTCGCGCAGGGCCGCCACAGTCGCGCCGCTCTCCCGGTTCGCCGTGCGGCGGTGAGCGGCGCACTCGGAGCACCCGGGAACTCCCGGCAGGGACACGGGTCCTATGAGGACGGCCCCCTGTTCGGCATGAACGGGCAGCCAGGGAAGGCCGCGTGCGGCCGTGTGCCGCTGTGCCGTTGCCCGGGCGAGGGCGGCGGGGGTGTCGGTGAGGGTGACGACCAGCCCGGGGTGCGGTGCCGGCAGGTCCGTTGCGGGTGATCGGCCGGTGATCGACGTGCCGGACGGGACCCGGGAGGCGAGTTCCCGGAGGAGGGCGGCCAGTCGCGTGCTGTCGTCGAGGAGAGCCACCACCGGGTGTGCCGTGCCGTGTTCGGGTTTGTGTTTGCGGTTCATTGCAGGACGACCCGGGCGACGTGCGGCAGGAGCCGGGCGGTGAGGGGATCGGCGTCGAGCCGGACCGCGACGGGCCGGTGTCCCGCCGCGGCGAGCGCCTCGACGGGCGTGCGGTCGGGGTACGGGGGAGCGGCCGGTGCGGAATCGAGCAGTCCGGGGGGTACGGCGATGCGCGGTGGCCCCCACTCGGGCCGTCCCGCCGTGTGCGCCTGCCAGTCGAGCAGGGCGTCGCGCAAGGCGCCGGAGACGGCCTGGGCGCGGGTGCCGCCGGAGGCCAGGACCAGGTGGCCGTCGCCAGTGGTGACGGCGCAGGACGGCAGGCCCGGCAGACCTGCCCAGTGCACCGTGTACACATGACGGGCGTACAGCGGCCCGGTGCAGGTGTTCAGCAGCCGCCACCAGCGCCGGGCTTGAGCGGTGAGAGCCTCGTCGTCGGGCGGCACCGGTATGCATCCGACCGGCTCGCCGCGGGCGAGGGCGTCGGCCAGGAGCGCTTCGCAGAGTGCGCCCGTCGCGGCGGCCACGGCTGCGTCCCAGTCCAGTGCGGAGGCCATCCCCGGCGGAACGGCAGTTCCGGGCTCGTCGGGTGCCCCGCGCGCGTACACCTGCTGCGCCGGCACCGGTGCGGCAGCCCCCGTGAGGAGGTCGGTGCCCGGTAGTGGTGCGGGCCCCTGAGTGACTGCTCCTGCAAGCCAGCTGTAGGCCGTGAGTCCCTTCAACAGCGCCTGGGTGCGGGACGATTCGCGACTGTCGCCACATCCCACGGGGGCCGGCGGGGTGACGGCGCGGGGCAGGATCCCGTGCGGGTCGGTGACCTGAATGCGGCATGCCCACAAGGGGAGTTGCGGGAAGTCCTCCTCGGAGAAGGAGGTGAACACCCCGGTGCGGCTGTCCACAAGGGTGCTGATGCGGTTCAGGAGGTCTTGCGCGTCGACGGGGCCGGAGGTGTCGGTGCGGGTGCCGGAAGGGGTTGGTGAGGCAGCGGGATGGGGGAGGCAGGGGTGGTCGGTGGTCTGCAACGTGCACAGGTCGATCAACGTGAACCGGGGGCCGGGATCCCGGTCCGTGGCCGGTGTGTCCAGCCCGGTGAAGTGACGGAAGGCGCCGAGGACGCTGTGGGAGGCCACGAGAGCGGGCACCGGGCCGGTCAGCCAGGGATCGGCCGGCTCCGTGCCGGTCGTGCGCGCAGCGCCCAGCCGCCGCCAGCCGCCGTCGACTTGAGTCCCGGACGGCAGACCGAAGGGGCTCAGCCATGCTTCGCCGCCGGTGACGAGAACCTGCCCCAGGGGCAGCCCGGCCCGGTCGCAGATGCGGGCGAGTTCGCCTGCATCCTGATGCCACCCGGTGGCGCACACGTGGAGCACCGCGTCGATGCCGTCCAGCAGCGCAGCGGCGTCACCGGTGACGATGTCGGCGTGCTGCGCGGCGTCCCGGCGGCCGCGTACGGCGGCCTCCCGCGCGGACGTCACTTCGTCATGAGGCACCGCAACCCGCAGGTCACGGCACCCGGCGGCCAGTGCCGCCTCCACCACGGCCCACGCCACCGGGCCGCCACCGGCCAGCAGCAGCCGAGCCCTGCGGAACCGCTCGAACCGGTGCTCCGCGGAGTCCGCGGCATGCCGCACGAAGGCGATCTCCTCCGCGTACTCCTCGCATTCGGCACCGGTGAGCCCGTGCCCGCGCTCCGGACTCGCATCGGTGACGAACCCGTGCTGCTGGAGCAGGCCCACCAGATTGCGCACCATGTCACGGTGGGCCGGGGGCAACGCCGCGGTGAGTTCGTCGAGGGTGTGCCGGCCGGTCAGGAACGGTTCGAGCCGCGTCATCCAGTCGTACAGACTGCGGCCGGTGAGGGTGCAGCTCCCGGTGTCGCCGTGGAGATAGATCCCTTGCGGGCAGCGCACGTAGCGTACGGTTCCCCGCAGCTTCGGACGCACCTCCGCTCACCTCCGCCCGTGTGACGACTGAGGGCACTCCTACCCCTGGCCGTCGGCGGAACGCACCGAGCCGGGGGACGGATCGGGCCAAAAACGCCACCGGTCGGCCGGCAGGCCGCCGTGGCACGGGCTTCGGGTGCTGCCGGGGAGCGGACAGAGGATGTCGCGCGCCTGCGCGGCGGCTGGACCTCGGAAATGCGCCGCCTGAGCATTTCGGGACCGGACGGGTGGCGGCGTTCCCTGGTGCTGCGGTCCTTCGTCAAGCCCTTCTATGTCCGGCACGCCGAGGGCCTGTTGACACGTGAGGCCGCGGTCCTGCGCCTGCTCGGTGGGACGGACGTGCCCGCAGCCGCACTCGTGGATGTGGACGCGACGGCGGCCTGCTGCAACCACCCGTCCTTGCTGATGTCGCTGCTCCCCGGGACCGTCCGCGTGGACGATCAGGGTGCCGGGCAGCGTGCCGATCTGCTGGCCGCCCGACTGCTGCGCATCCACCGGGTCGAGGTGACTGCGGACACGAGGCCGCGGACGTGGCAGCCCTGGACCTCCCCGGAGCGGGTGACGCTGCCGGAGTCCACGGCGCGGCCGGAGCTGTGGCAGCGGGCTGTCGACGTCATCCGGCAGGCTCCTCCCGCCTGCGAACCCTGCTTCCTGCACCGGGACTTCCATCCGGGCAACGTCCTGAAGGGCCGTCAAATCACTCTACTCATCCCAGAACCTGCCTGCAGAACACACTTTGCTTGTTCCTTGACCTCCTCATCACACAGCGCGATGAGGAGGTCAAGGAACAAGCTGACGCGGCTCGACGTACGCGTTCGCGCGTTCGCCTGCCCAGGAATCGGCGAACTCGTTCACTTCCGACTTCGACCTGCTCGCCGGCGACGAGCGCAACCTGATCCGCCTCACTTTCCTCGACGATGCTTACCGTGCGCTGTATGCCGACTGGTCCGGGCGGCACGTGAGTGCGTCGCCGTGTTGCGGATGGAGGCCGGCCGCCATCCCGAGGGCCGTGAACTCGCTGCCCTGATGGGTGAGCTGAGCGACCGCGATCCGGACTTCCGGGCCTGGTGGGCCGACCACCGGGTCTGTGGTCCCGGCAGCTCACCAAGACCTGCCTCCACCCTCTGGCCGGCCCGCTCGCCCTCGACGTCCAGCAGTTCGCCGTCGACACCCAGCCCGACCAACAGCTCGTCGCCTGCACCGCACCCCCTGGCACTCCCGCCGAGGACGGTCTGCGCTTCCTCCTGCAGTGGGCAGCGGCACCACGTGCGACAGGAGCCCATGCCGCAGCGCTGTGAGGGTCTGAAATCGGCCTATCGGTCATGTGGCCAGAGTGACGCATGTGTCACTCTGGCCACATGACGTGGAACGGTGACGAGTACCAGGCCCGGTTCGACCGCATTGCTGCCGACGGGGGAGACGTCCATGGCGAAGCCACGCTGGTCCGCTCCTTCGAGCCCGGCACGGTCCTTGACGCGGGCTGCGGCACGGGCCGGGTGGCCATCGAGCTCGCCCGTCACGGCATCGCCGTGACGGGTGTGGACATCGACGAGTCGATGCTCGCCACTGCCCGGCGGCTGGCTCCGCAGATCCGCTGGTGCCGGCAGGACCTGGCCGGCCTCGATCTGGGGCAGTCGTTCGACGTCGTGGTGGCAGCGGGAAACGTCCCGCTGTTCACCCCGCCGGGAACGGAACCGGCCCTGGTGGCCGGGGCGGCCGCCCATGTGTGTCCGGGCGGCCGCCTTGTTGCGGGTTTCTCCCTGGACCGCGGGTACACGCTGGACGACTACGACGCGCACTGCCGGGCGGCGGGACTCACCCTGGAATCCAGGTACTCGACCTGGTCCCGGGAACCGTTCACCGACGGGGAGTACGCCGTTTCCGTGCACCGCAAGTCCTGACTGCCTGCCGCCGGGCCGGAGTTCACGGCAGTGCGTGCCGCAGGGCCTCCGCCAGTTCCGCCGGGCGGTCGCGCAGCAGGTTGTGCCCCGCGGCGATCAGCGCGGTCGCATGATGGCTCGTCGTCAGCGCCGACCACGCCGCGACGTCCTCCTCGGTGACGGTCCGGTCCTCCGTGCCGCGGATGGTGAGGATCGGCGACGCCACAGGTGTCCACCGGGCGGCTCCGGTGAGGTGTTCGTGGGTGGCCCGGTAGTCCGCGCGCAGGGCCGGGGCCACCATCTCCAGGACGTCCGGGGCATCGAGCAGCTCGGCGGGCAGGTAGCCGTCCGCGACGACTTGGGCGAAGAACTCGTCGTCCGGGCGGTCCCAGCAGCCGGCGGCCGTGCGGACGGCTGTCCCCGGCGCCTGTTGTGCCGAGGACGCGAGCAGGACCGCGGTCTCCGGCTCCAGCGCGCGGGCTGTCTCGTACGCCAGCACCGATCCCGACGAATGGCCGTACAGGACGATCTGTGCTCCGCCCGCATGGGCGCGGATGGCGACCGCCAACTGCTGGGCCAGGCAGGGGAGATCGCAGAGCGGAGGCTCGTCGAGCAGTGCCTCCCTCCCGGGCAGGCGGATCGCCACCGGGTGCGGGTCCGGGGCCAGGGCCCGGCCCAGTGCCAGCACCGCGCTCACGCCCGCACCCGCGTGCGGGAACAGGTACGCCATCCGCTCCGGCTGCTCGGCGGGCACGAGGTCCACCAGCCATTTCCTGCTCACCGCGACTCCTTCCGCTGTGCTGTGTCCAGGTCGGCGGCGAGGGCGCGGAGGTAGCCGCAGGCGGTGTCCAGAAGGCGTTCCGCCTGGCCTCCGTCCCCCGCGTGCGCCAGTCGCAGCGTCAACTCGTTCCCCTTCGTGAACGCGCTGAACTCCCAGTGGAACGGCCTGGGATTGTCCGGGCCCCGGTCGCCCCGGTCCGGCAGCGGGACTTCCACGAGGTCGTCCTTTCCGCTTCCCGCCGTGCCCGTGAACACCGATCCGAGCCGGCCCAGGTAGTTCACGCTCACCCACGGGCGGTCGGGTGCCGTGAGCCGGGCGTCGCATGAACGGGCCGCCCGGGCGCTGTCGAGCACCTCGCGCGGATCGGCGTCCGGTGCGGCGTCGACCAGTACGGGGGTCAACGCGGTGAACCAGCCCACCGTCCGTGACAGGTCCGCGTCGTCGACCGTCTCCTCGTCGCGGCCGTGAAGTTCCATCACGGCGCGGACCGCGTGGCATCCGAGGGTCGCGGCGGTCGCGGCGGCCGCCGCCGCCAGTACGGCGTCCGCCGGGTGCGCGCCCCGCCCCGCCAGTGTGTCGAGCAGCGAGCCGGTCTGCTCGAAGCCGAGCGTGCGCTCGACGACCCGGGTGCTGCCCTCGTATGTCGTGGGCGGCGGGCCGGGGACCGCATCGGGTGCGTCGCCCCGCCCAGCGAGGCCGGCGGCGTGCCCCGGCAGGGACCGTGCCCACTGGTCGTAGGAGACGGGCACGGGGGGCAGCCGGACGGTGTCCCCCGCGGCCCGGTGGGCGCAGGCCGTGCGCAGGTCGTCCAGCAGCACGCCCCACGACAGCACGTCCACCACGAGGTGATGTGCGGTCAGGACCAGCAGGCGGCGACCCGCCGCGTCCCGGATCAGCGTGGCGCGCAGCAGTGGGCCGGCGGCGATGTCGAGGCCGCGCCTGGCCCGCTCGATCGCGGCCGGCACGGCCTCGTCATCGGCGGCCGACACCTCCTCGACCGCCACGGTGTATGCCGTCGGGTCGCTCACCTGCTCCCAGTCTGTTCCCTGCTTGCGGAAGCGGTGACGCAGCGCACCGTGATGGTCGGCCACCGCCTGGACGGCGGCCAGCAGCGCCTCGGAGGACAGCGATTGCGGTATCCGCAGTGCGACCGACTGGTTCCAGTGGCCCGCATCGGGCAACCCCAGCCCGAAGAACCAGCGTTGGACCGGGGCCAGGGGGATGGACCTGCGCCGGGCGAAGCTCTTGCTCACCGTGACCGCCTTGGCGGCCGACGTGGTGACCCGGGCCAGCGAGCGGACGGTCGGGTGCGTGAACAGGTGCCGTCGGGTGACCTGAAGCCCCCGGTCGGCGGCTTTCGTGGCGATCCGCACGGCCTGCACCGAGTCGCCGCCCAGGGAGTAGTAGTCGTCGTCCAGACCCACGTGCTCGACGCCGAGGACCTCGCACCAGACGCTCGCCAGCACCGCCTCGGTCTCGGTCATGTCCTCGACGGGCCCGGGCGCCTCGGGGCCGGCGGCCGTCGGCCCCGGAAGATCACGTGATGCCTTGCCGTCCGGTGTCCTGGGCAACTGCTCCTCGCACAGCAGCCGTTGGGGCAGCAGATGAGCGGGTGTCTCGCGGCGCAACAGGTCCATCAGTGCACTCACGGAGACGGTACCGTCCGTCTCCACCACCGCTGCGGATCCCTCCGCCCCGCCTCCCGGAGCCGTGGCCGCCCGTACGGCGGGGTGCGTGCGCAGCACCCGTTCGACCCGCGCCGGGTCGTGGTGGTAGTCGTGCTCGGAGCGGATCTCCGCGACTCGGCCGAGGACGACCAGTCTGCCGTCCGGGAGGAACACGCCCGCATCTCCCGTCCGTTGCACGCGGGCGTGCGGGATCAGAGGGTGCCGGAGGGCGGGGTTCTCGTGCTCCGCACCGAGCGGTACCGATGCCTCCTGCACGCCGACGCAGATCTCCCCGGGCACTCCCGTCGGGCACGCGCGGCCCCACGCATCCACCACGCACAGGGGCGAACCGGCCGGGGGCCTGCCCACCGGCACGATGCCGGTGACCGGCGGTGCGGCCTGTGCAGCGTGATCGACGGGCACCTCCGCCTCGGACAGTGCCAGTCCCCACTCGGCGCCGCCGTACACGTGGACGAGACGAACGCCCGGGGCATGGGACCGCCACCGGTGTACCAGGTCCGTGCCGAGTGTCTCGCCGCCGACCACCAGCGTACGCACCGCGGGGGTGCCGCCGTCGGCGTCCAAGCGGGAGACGAGAGCGGCCAGTTCGGTGGAGGTGACCGTGGCCGAGGCGGCTTCCCGCCCGCGCGCCAGCTCCTCCAGCCGCGCGGCCGGAGCCAGGGGCACCGCGGCGTTCCCCGCCGCAAGGGTGGTGAGCAGGTCGACCGCGAGCCGGTCGGCCGTGCCGCAGGCGATCAGTACCTCCCCCGGCCCGTTGTCGCGTACCGCGCGCGCGAGCGCCCGGTGTGTGAGCACCATCGGACGCCGGTCCCCGGTGGTGCCGCTGGTACGCACCACCAACGCGGGTGCCCCGAGGCCGACGGGGTGCTCTGCCGGGGGCGCCGACGCAACGTCGACGCGCACCACAGGAGTGCCGGGGACGTCCGCGGATCCCGTCATGTCCACCAGGGCCGACGCTCCCACCTCGGACAGCTCGGCAGGGGCGGAGCCGCCCTCCGTGGTGAGGGGGGCGCAGAGCAGGCCCGCGCGCAGCACCCCCAGGCACGCGGCGGCCAGGTCGGCAGCCCGTGCAGCCTGTACGGCCACCACGGCGGAGGGGCCGAGGCCCGTGCGCGCATCGAGTGCGGCCGTCACCAGGTCCGCGGCGCGGTCGACCTCGCCGTAGGTCGCGGTGTCCGGGCCGTCGAGGACCGCCGGAGCCCCGGGGTCCGCTGTGGCCCACTGCCGCACGCGGTCCGTGACCGGGTCGCCAGGGCTCTCTTCCGGGAGTCCGGCTGCGTGCGGGGCCAGTGCGGTCAGGGCGCCCAACTCGGCGTCGGGCGCGGCGAGCAGGGCGTCCACCAGGGCCTCGAACCGGTCCGCCAGCCGGTCCGCCGTGGCCCCGGTGAACAGGTCCGTGTCGTACTCCCAGGTGATCGCGATCGAGTCGTCTCCCTCGTGGACCGCACCGGCCAGGTCGTAGACGGCCCCCGTGCGGCGCAGCGCCACGGTTTCCAGGGTCAGCGCGCCCAGCGGTACGCGCTCCCCGTCGCGGTCGGCGGACAGCAGCGTACCCGCCGCGCTCAGCGCGGGGTCGTGCGCGGCCTGTTGTCCGAAGCAGACCTCCACCAGCGGGGCGCGGCCGCGGTCGCGGGGCACGTCCAGCCGTCCCAGCAGGTTCTCGAGGGTGACGCCGCTGTGCTCGAGCCCCTCCAGAAGCGCCCGGCCGACGTGGCCGAGCAGGGCCGTGAACGACTGGTCCGGCGACATCCGGACCCGGTGCACCACGGGGTTGGCGAAGTAGCCGAGCACGTCGGCGAATTCGGGCCGCTCGCGGTTGGCGGTGATCACTGCGACAGCGCTGTCCGCGCGTCCGGTGCAGGCGTGCAGCAGCACGTGGAACACCGTGAGCAGGACGGCGAACGGGGTCGTCCCGGCGGCACGGGCGTACGTGCGTACGGCGGCGACCCGTGACGGCGACAGGTCCCTGCGCAGCGTCGAGCCGCGTTGCCCGCGTACCACCGGCCGGGGCCGGTCGGTGGGCAGGTCGGCGGGCGGGGGCGGGGGCGTCATTCGCTGCACCCAATGCCCGAGCTCGTGGGCGCCGAGAGGCGTGCGGCCCCGCGCGATCGACCACGTCGCGAAGTCGGAGTAGCCGTGCGCGGGCGCGGGCAGGTACGCCTCGGTGCCGGTGCTCTCCGCGGCGTAGAGCACCGCCAGCTCCCGCAGCATGGTGGTCATGGACCAGTAGTCGGTGATCAGATGGTGCTGGGACGCCACCATCACCGGGCCCTTGGACAGCCCGGTGTAGAGCCGGACGCGCAGCGGTGGATGCGTGGTCAGGTCGAAGGGCTCGAATGCCGAACGGACCAGCTCCTCGCGGTGCGTGCGGTCCCAGTCCGGTGGAACCGGTACGGTCGAGAAGTCCAACCGGGCTTCGGCGGCCACTTGTTGGACGGGGTTACCGCCGTGCAGGGGGAAGGTGGTGCGCAGTACCGGATGCCGGTGGGCCAGGGTCGTCCAGGCCCGCCGCAGGGCCTGCGCGTCGCAGCCGTCGACGAAGCGCGCGGCGACGGCCACCACGTACGCCGACCCGCCCAGATCGAGATGCTCGGCGTGCCACAGCGACATCTGGTTCGGAGCGAGCGGGAACAGGCCCTCGGCCGGCCCGTACGGAACCGGGTCGGTGTCGTCCTCGGGATCGTCGAGCCGTTCGGCGAGCTCGTCGGCCAGCTCCACCAGCGTGCGGGGGCCCAGAATGTCGGGCAGCGGCAGCTTCACCCCCAACTCCCTGTGCACGGTCATGCGCAGCCGCAGCGCGGACAGCGAGTCCACGCCGGCCGCCCGGGCCGGGGCGGCGGGGTTCACCGTCGCGGGTGCTGCTCCCACCATCTCGGCCACCTTGAGGTGCAGGTGGTGGCCGACCTCGGCGCGCCGCTCGTGCGGCGGGAGCGCCGCCAGCCGCTCCCGTACCCCGGCCTCCGCCTCGTTCCGCTCGTCGGCGAACAGGGCGGCGAGGGACGGGCGGCGCACCTTGCCCAACGGGGTGCGCGGCACCTCGGCCACCATGTACACCCGCCGGGGTACCGCGTGGGAGGGCAGGTGCCGTGCGCAGTGCGCGAGCACGTCGGCGGGCTCCGCCCGTGCGCCGTCGCGCAGTTGCACCGCCGCGACCAGCAGTGCTCCCCTGCCGGGCAGGGAAACGCCGGCCACTCCGGCATCGGCGACGAGCGGGTGTTCCGCCAGCACGCGTTCGACCTCGACCGGGTTCACCTTGTGCCCGCCGGTGTCGATCAGAACACGGGAGCGTCCCACGACGGTCAGTCTGCCGTGCGCGTCCAGGCTGCCCAGGTCGCCCGTCCGGTGGTGGCCGCTTCCCGGGTCGTCGACCACGGCGCGGCCGGACACCACGATCTCGCCCGTCGCGCCCGACGGCAGGGGGGTGCCGTGCGCGTCGACGACCTGGACCCGCGTGCCCTCCAACGGTGTGCCCACGGTGCCGGGGGAGGGTTCTTCACCGACGTCCCAGCAGACGCTGCCTGCTTCCGTGCTCCCGTAGGTCTGGCGTACGGGGAGGTCGAAGCGTGCCTCGAAGCGCCGGGCCACGGCCGGGTCGAGGAAGTTGCTCCCGGACAGGCACAGGCGCACGGAGCCCAGTTCCACCGGTGTGTCCGGGGGCAGGTCGGCCAGGGCGTCGAAGAGCTGGGGTACGGCGATCAGCAGCGTGACGCGATGCCGGGCCAGCGCCTGTACCACGGCGTCCACGGAGGACGCGCCCGAGCTGCGGTCCGGCAGCACCAGCGTGGCACCGGAGCGCACGGCCGCCAGCAGGCAGCAGAACTGCCCGAGCGCGTGGAACAGCGGCACCGGGCAGAGCAGGACGTCGTCGGCGGTGATGTGCGCCGTCGCGGTGGTGTTGCTCGCCTCGGCGACCTGGTGGGCCTGGGTGCGGATGATGCGTTTGGGTTCGCCGGTGCTGCCGGAAGAGAGCGCGGTCACCCACGGCCCGTTCATCTGTGACGGCCGGTGCCGTGTGCCCGCCGGGGGCAGGGGGAGCGGACCGTCGACGGTGAGGACGGGGCCGTCGGTGAGCGCGGTCACGGGGTGTCCTGCCGTGGTGACCACAATGGCCGGGCGGCTCTCGGCCAGTCTGCGCCGCAGCACCGCGTCCGGCTGGTCCGGATCGACGGCCTCCACCGTGCAGCCCGCCGCAGCGGTGGCGAAGTAGGCGACCGCGAACTCGGGCCGGTTGTCCAGCACGAGCAGCACGTGTGCACCGGGGGAGGCGCCTGCGTCGGCCAGTGCCCCGGCGAACCGGGGTACGGCTGTGGCCAGTTCGCGGTAGGTCAGCGACTGCTCGCCCTGGACGATGGCCGTCACTGTGGGATGGGCGGTCGCCGTGGTCGCGAGCATGTCGAGCACGGGGCTTGCGCTCACCGGGTCTCCTCCGCCAGCCGCTCGGCCAGCTCAGCAGGGGTGGGGTGGATGAACACGTCGCGCGCGGTGACCTGCAGGCCCAGTTGCAGGCCGATCTCGGTGACGGCGGTCACTGCGCGAGCCGAGTCGCCACCGTGCAGGAAGAAGTCGGAATGGACGCCGAGGCCGGTGATGCCCAGCACCCGCTCCCACACCTGCACCAGCGCCTGTGGGGTCGGCGCCGGGCGGGAGAGGCCGGATCGCCGGCGCAGCAGTGCCGCCCGGTCGACCTTGCCCGAGGGAGTCGTGGGAAGCCGGTCGACCGTGTGTACCTCGGTGGGCACCATGTAGTCGGGCAGCAGTCCTTTCACATGGGCGCGGAGGCGGGCTGCGTCGGCCTCGCCGTGTCCCGGCTGCCATTCGACGAAGCACACCAGCCGCTCCGCGCGGCCCGAGCCGTCCGTCGGAGCGGCCACCGCCGCCCGCCGGACCGCGGGGTGGCTCGTGACCGCGCTCTGCACCTCCCCCAACTCGACGCGTTTGCCGAGGAGTTGTACCTGGTCGTCGATGCGGTGCAGGAATTCGAGGTCGCCGGAAGGGAGTTCGCGGACCAGGTCGCCGGTGCGGAAGCAGCGTTCGCCGTCCACCTCGACGAACCTGCGTGCGGTGCGTTCGTCGTCGCCGAGGTAGCCGATCCCGACCGTCGGACCGCCCAGGTACAGCTCACCCGGTGTGCCGGGGGGCACCGGTCGCCCCTCGGGGTCGCGGATGTCGGCCCTGATGTGCGGCAGCGGTGTCCCGATCGGCGGCAGGACGGTGCGGTCGGACCACGCGGAGACGTCGCAGAACATCGCGCCGGCGACGGTCTCGGTCGGCCCGTACTCGTTGAGGACGCGGCTGGGGAACCCCGGCGGCGGGTAGGCGGCGAGGCGCTCGCCGCCGGTGCGGATGAGCCGTACGTCGCTCAGGTCCGCACCGTCGAGGCGGAATATCGACTCCAGCAGCAGCGGAGGGATGTAGGTCTGGGTGATCCGGTTGGCGCGCAGCCAGTCGACGAGTGCGCGGGGCGACGAGCGGTCGGTGTCGGACGCGATGTGCACGGATGCGCCCGTGCTCAGGAAGGGCCAGAGCTCGTCGATGGTGACGTCGAACCCGGGCGAGCCGATCTGGGCTCCGCGCTCGCCCGGCGAGGCGCCGACCATCCGGGCGTACGCGGCGACGTAGACGTCCATCGCGGCACGGCTGATCAGGGTGCCCACCGGTGTTCCCGTCGATCCCGAGGTGAACAGGCAGTAGGCGGGGTCCTGCGGCCGGGCGCCGGGACCGCGCGGAGCGGGGCCTCCCCGGGCCGGCAGGGCGTCGGGCCGGACGGCGGGGCCGCCGACGGCTTTGGCCAGTTCCTCGTCGTCGGTGATCAGCAGGGCCACCGCGGCGCGGTCGAGCAGCAGGCGCAGCCGGTCCGGTGGCTGGGCCTGGTCCAGCGGCGTGAAGCAGGCGCCCGCGAGCAGGACGGCGAGTTCGAGAACGAACAGATCGGCGGTGCGGGGCAGCACCAGCCCGACCCGGTCCCCGGGGCTCACGCCGTGAGCGGCCAGGGCGCCCGCCGCCGCACGGGCGCGGGAGTCGAGTTCGGCGTAGGTCAGCCGGGTGCCCCGGTGGTCGGTCAGTGCCACGGCGTCCGGAGCCCGGCGCACGTGCCGGGCCACAGCGTCCAGCAGGTCCATCGATCGCTACCCCTTTCGGGAGCGGGCACGCACGGCACCCGTGGGCATCCTGCGCCCGACTCCCCACTCGTCGAACCACAGCCGCGTCTCGGCCGTGCGGAAAGCGCCGCCCGGCGTGGCCTCGTACTGCCGGTAGCGGTCGATCGCGGTGAGGTAGACGTGGACGGTGGCCGCCCAGCACGTCCCCTCGTTGACCATCAGGTGCAGTCGCTTGTCGTCCTCGGGCAGGATCGGCGTGATCCGGCCGGGCGCGATGGTGAACTCGCTCGCCTCGGCGAGCTCGACGCACGCTCCCACGTGGCGGGTGACGGCGTACTTGATCTCCTTCGTCGCGCCGGTGAGCGCGCTGACCACGCCGGTCGTGTCGTCGTGGTCGTGGATCGGGCTCCCCTTTCCCGGACCCCAGAAGACGAGGACGATCTGGTAGGGGTCCTGCAGGGAGTTCAGCAGCAGTCGTGTGTAGTTCCCGCTCGGCCGGTACTCCTCGGCGAAGCGCTGGTTCTCCGCCGAGGTGGTGAACTTCGCGAGTGCGGCGGAGAGTTGGTCGATCACCTCCTGGTGGGTGAGCTCGTCGGCCTGGCTCTTGGTCCTCGAGACCGCATCGATGAGTGCGGTGACGTCCATGAGTCACTTCCCCTGGGGGTCGTCGTATGGCGAGGTGCGGGAGCGCAGGGGGTGTGTGCCGGCCATGGCCGGCACACACCGCACGGCGGCTGGATGCGGCGAACCGCCGCACGGGCGTTCACGGTGACGCGCGCCCGGCAGATGGAAGGGCCCGTGTGCCGCGGTGCTTCGCGGAGCGGATGGCCTGCCGCGGCCTTCGGGGCGTGAACGGCGGGGTGGGACCGGGTGCCGGTGACACCCGTCCCGCACGGGGGAACGCGCGTGTCCGGATGGCGGTCCGGAGGCGGCGCCCCGCGGGCGGGACGGGGACGAACCGGAATCGGTGGAGTGGGGTGCGCCTGGCGGGCGGCGCGCGGGGTCCCTCCTTTCTCGCCCGCACCGGAGGCCGGCGGACACCGCCGGTGCGTGGGGACGGCGGCGGTTGGGGTCCCGCCCGTGGTCGGGCGGGACCTAGGCGCCGTTGCGGGGCAGTTCCCCGGAGGCGATGACGGTGTCGCGGAGCGGTGCGCACAACGCGATGAGCCGTTCCGCGCGTTCGGCTCCCAGGGAGCGGTAGGGATGAGCCGCGGCGCTGTCGGTCGCCTCCTCGATGCGGGAGCGCAGCTGTGTGCCGGCCTCGGTCAGCCGTCCGGAAGAGTCCAGGACGCCCGATGCGGTGAGCGTGGCCACCTCTGCGTCCCAGGCTTGTGCGGACCAGTCGCGGTGCTCGCGTGCCTGTCGGGCGCCGAAGAGGCTTCTTCCGGTGGCGGTGTCGGTGACCAGTGCCGCGATGGCGCCGACACCGTGGCTGACCAGTGCGGCGACGTGGCCGTCGCCGCGGTGCTCGCGCAGGAGCGTGATGCCGTGCCACAGCGCCATGTGTGCTTCTTCGGGCCATGGCAGCTCGGCGTGCGCGGCGAACAGGGGCCGTCCTTCGGGGGAGCACGCCTCGGCGGCGGCCCTGGCGAGTCCGGCCGCCTCGGCGACCTCAGGGCTCTTCACCACCTCGTCGCCGAGAATGCGGCGCAGCGCCCGGTCCACCGCGGTCAGGCGGGCCTCGATCACGCGCTCCGGCGAGGCCAGGTCCCACGCTCTGGGCAGATGGCGGGCGACGAGCGCCGGGTTGAAGTTGTAGAACGCGGCTGCCACCGCGGCGGCGGACGCGCGGCCGAGCGGGGCGGCGCGGCCGGCGAAGTACCCCATGTGCCCCGGCTCGAGTCCCGCGGACGTGAATTCCTGGTCGACCTCGGGGGCGAAATAGCAGAGTAGGTGTGCGGGTTCCCCCGCCTGATGAAACCGCGACGCGAGTAATCGGTGCGAATCGCTGATCATGTTCCGATGCTAGGACGATTTTTCGAGGAGTGTCAACGGCTTCCGTGAAATCGAAGCGATGTGCTTAAAGTGGGACCTGATGGGGAACCATGCATGAGCCATGGAACGTTTTGCGGGCGCGATCAAGCCATGCGACGAGGCCTTTTCCAGGCCCATGTCCGGTGCGGTCGAGGGTAATCTTCAACGCTCTTGCCCAATGCCTCTGTATGGCCCTTGAACTGCGTAAACGTCAGGTGTGTGCTTTCTTCGGAGATGAAGTGGATGTGGTGATGTGACTGCCACTAAAATGGGCACTGAAGACGATGCTTGCGATGTCGTCATTGTGGGAGCGCGGTGCGCCGGAGCCCCGTTGGGAATGCTGCTCGCACAGCGGGGGTATTCGGTGGAAATGGTGGATCGGGACCCTGTCGGGGCCGACACCGTTTCCACTCACTGGATCAGGTGGCCGGGTGTTCGGCAGCTGCGCTCATGGGGGCTCGTCGCGGCGCTGGAGAAAACGGGGTGCCCGCCCATCGTCAGTGCGTCGCTCGATTTCGAGGGCCACGTGCTGAAGGGCGGGCCGCGGGCGGGCGGGATGGAAGCCGCCACCTACGCACCCCGCCGGACCGAACTGGACGCGCTGCTGGTGGCCGAGGCCCGCGCCAGGGGGGCACGGCTGCGGGAGCGCTTCGCGGTCACCGGTCTCCTCGTCGCGGACGGCAGGGTCACGGGGGTGCGGGGGAGCGGCCCCGACGGGCCCGCCGGCCTGCGCGCGCGGGTGGTCGTCGGGGCCGACGGCCGCAACTCGACGGTCGCACGCCTGGTGCAGTCCCCGGTCGTCGAGGACAGGGGAGTGCTCGCGCGCAGCCTCTACGGCTACTGGTCGGGTGTCGCGGAACGGGGAGTGCGCGTGGTCTTCCGGGGCAGGCGCGGCATCTCCCTGTGGCCCACGCACGACGGTCTCACCGTGGTGTCGCTGGTCTACCCGCCCGAGGAGGCCCCCGGCGCGGGACGTGCGGCACTGGCGGAGTTCTACGCGTCGGCGCTGCGGGAGGTGCCCGAGGTCGAACAGGCCCTGACGGGCGCCGACTTGGTCTCCCCGCCCCGGGCCGCGGCCGTGCGCAACGCCCGCAGGCACGCCCACGGCCCGGGATGGGTCCTGGCCGGGGACGCCGGCGTCACCAAGGACCCCGTCTCGGCGCAGGGCATCTCCGACGCCTTCGCCGACGCCGCCGTGCTCGCCGACGCCCTGGACGCCGGGCTCTCGGGCTCGGCCGGGCTCGACGAGGCGCTGGCCGGCTACGCCGCGACCCGTGACGCACAGCGGCTCGACGCCTTCGCCTACACCTGCGAGCAGGCCGAGTTGCGCCCCTTCGGCGCCGGTTTCCTCGACGACCTGGCCCGCACCGCCGCCGACGCGCAGGCCGTCGAGGCGTTCGTGAACACCTTCGTCGGCTGCGAGACGGCGGCGGACGCGGACTGGCTCGGCGAGTCCCACTAGGGCCACGGGCACCTCCCCTTCGTCGCCGACGGACGTGGTCAGTGCGTGAGACCCGGGGGAATCCCCAGGAACAGGCCACCGCTGACCTCGATGAGCTGTCCGGTGACCCACCTCGCGTCGTCCGAGGCGAGGAAGGCCACCACGTCGGCGACGTCGGCGGGGGTGCCGATCCGGCCGAGCGCGGTCATGTCGATGACGATCTGCCGGGCCTCCGGCTGCTCCCGCCGCTCCGCCGCGGTCAGATCGGTGTCCACGGCGCCGGGGGCCACGGTGTTCACCGTGATGCCGCGCTCACCCAGCAGGTGCGCGAGCGTACGGTTCATCGCCACCACTGCGGCCTTGGCCATCGTGTAGGCCACGTCCGCCACCGCGACCCGGATCGCCGCGGAGGACACCGACACCACCCTGCCGCCGTCGGCGAGCAGCGGCAGTGCGCGCTGCACCACGAAGAAGGGCGCCCGAGCGTTCACCGCGAACAGCTCGTCGAAGATCTCGGGTGTGGTGGCCTCGAAGAACGTCGTGCTGAACCCTGCGTTGTTGACCAGTACGTCGAGCCGGTCCCTGCCGCCCTCGGCGAACCGGGAGCCCGTCTCGGCCAGGAGTGCGTCCACCCCGGCGACCGTCGAGAGGTCGGCGCCGACAACGAACGCCTGGCCGCCGCGTTCGCGTATGTGCGCCACGGTCTCCTCGGCGGCCCGGCCGTCGTGTCCGTAGTGAACGGCCACGTGCGCGCCGTCCGCTGCCAGCCGTTCGGCGATGCCGCGGCCGATCCCGCGCGAGGAACCGGTGACCAGTGCTGTGCGGCCTTTCAGGTCGGGCATGGTGCTCCCTTGAGAGTGCGGCCGGCCCGCAAGGACCGGGTAAGGCCGGTGGGTTGTGGCGCGGCTCGGGCCGCGGCGTGGGATCAGGCCAGGGAGACGGGATTGCTGGATCGCCCTCGTCGGGCTCAACGGCACGGGCAGGACCACGCCGCTGCGCATCCTGGCGGGCGAACTGCGGCCTGACCGGGGACGGGCTCGGCGACATCCGGTGCGGTGCGGCGGCGCCCCGAAGGGGCGCCGGGCTGTTGCGATTTGCGGCTCCGCCGGAGCGTTCGGCGACTGACCGCGGGACGTACGAGGCGAAGTGCTGTACGGGGCCGGGCGGTTCAGCCCACGGCGGCACGCTCCTTCAGGGGGGCCGTGCGCGAGGTGCCCGCCGCGGCGGTGGCGCAGACGGCTGTGGCGATGATGCCCAGTACCGTCATCGCGGCGCCGAATCCCAGGCCCCCGGCCGCGGTGGCGCCCACGAGCACCCCGGCTCCGCTCGTACCGAGACCGGCCGCGGTGACATCGCTGATCTGCAGCGCCGACGAGTTCGTGCCCGTCTCGTTCTCGGCGGACTGGTCGAGAACGAGTACGCCGGTGGTGGGCACGCACACGCCCATGCCCAGACCGCCCACGATCCACAGCAGGTATACCGGCCACCCCGGTGCACCCGGCAGGCACAGGGCCGCCATCCCCACGAAGCAGCACACCAGGGCGATCAGTCCGTGGCGCAGCAGGGACGACCTCGTGACCGTGGTGATCCTGCCCTGTGCCTGGGCCCCCGCCCACCAGCCGACGGCGCCCGCCAGCAGGGGCAGGCCCGAGGCCACGGTCCCGTAGCCGTGGAGCGTGACGAGGGTCAGCGGTACGACGGACTCGACGGCGTAGAACGCCCCGGCCAGCAGGCCGCGTACCGCGACCACGGCGGGAACGCCCCGGCGCAGCCGGGTCGATCCCCGTGGCAGCAGCTCCCGCAGTCCGGCCCCCAGCGCCAGCAGTCCTGCCGCCAGCAGGGGCACGGCCAGTACGGTCCGCCCGGCGACGACGGCGTTGCCTCCCGACTGCAGGGCGACCACTCCGATCCCGGCGAGCAGCGCGAACAGGGGCTTGCGGGACCTGTCGCCCGGCGCGCGATCCGGTGTCGGCGCCGTGCGCAGGGCGGGGAGCAGCGTCAGTCCGCCGGCCACCACCAGCGGCACCAGGCCGAGGAACACCCAACGCCACCCGGCGTGCGCGGTGATCGTGCCCGAGATGACCGGCCCGACCAGGGCCGGCAGGACGTAGGCCGCGGAGATGATGGCCAGTGCCCTGGGGCGCAGGCGGGGCGGGTAGGCGGTGGCCACGAGCTGGAACACCGCGATCGATGCCAGTCCGACGCCGATTCCCTGCGTGCCCCGGCCCAGGACGAACACCGCCATGTGCCCGGCGGTTCCCGCCAGCAGCAGTCCGGCGGTGAACACGGCGATGCCGGTGAGCAGCGGCCGGCGCGGGCCGACGCGGTCGCACCACTGGCCCGCCACGCCGAGTCCCACCAGGTTCATCACCAGGAAGGCGCTGTAGGGCCAGCCGAAGAAGGCGAGCCCGTCCAGGTCGCGCACCGCCGAGGGCATCGCGGTCGCGACCGCGATGCCCTCGAAGGCGAACAGACTGATGGCGAGGGCTATGCCGATGCTGGTCAGCCGCCATTGCGGCGCGAAGACGCCGGGGGAACGTTCCACGATTTCCTAACCCACGAAGCTCTGCGGCCGGACGGGAGTCCGAAAGACCCGGCCCGACGCCGTACCGGCCGTCCTTGGTCGTCCTTGCGTGTGCTGTGCAGCAAGACACTACAAGCGGTGCGTCACCTGCTTGATCCGGGTGTACGCCTCGAAGCCGTACCGTGAGAGGTCCTTGCCGTGGCCGGACTGGCGGAAGCCGCCGTGCGGCAGCTCCGAGGGGAACTGCAGGTGGGTGTTCACCCACACCGTTCCGTAGTCCAGCTCCGCCGAAAGCCGCATCGCCCGGCTGTGGTTGGCGGTCCACACGGCGGAAGCCAGGCCGTAGGGAGAGGAGTTGGCCCGCTGCAGGGCGTCCTCCTCGTCGGCGCACCGCTCGACGGTGATCACGGGGCCGAAGATCTCGGTACGGGTGATGTCGTCGTCCTCGCGCACTCCGGCGACGACGGTGGGGGCGTAGAAGAACCCCTGCTCGCCCACTCGGTGGCCACCGGTGACCACCCGTGCGTGCGCCGGGAGGGCGTCGACGCATCCCTGCACGCGTGCCAGGTGCTCGGCGTTGTTCAGCGGCCCGTACGCGGTGCCGGGCTCTGAGGGCGGGCCGGGGTGCCGTGCCGACGCCTCCGTCACGAGCGCCTCCAGCAGCACGTCGTGCACCGCGTCGGCCACCAGGACCCGGCTGGCGGCCGTGCAGTCCTGTCCCGCGTTGGCGAGTGCCCCGGTGACGATGGTCCGCGCGGCGTCGGCGATGTCGGCGTCGGCGCAGACCAGGACCGGGGTCTTGCCGCCCAGTTCGAGGTGGGTGCGCTTGAGCGTGGCGGCGGCGCGGGTGGCCACGTCCACGCCGGCCGCGACCGACCCGGTCAGCGAGACCGCGGCGGGCACCGGGTGTTCGACCATGAGCCGTCCCGTCGCGGGGCCGCCGCAGACCACGTTGAGCACACCGGGCGGCAGGATACGGGCGGCGAGGTCGGCCAGCAGGAGCGCCGACGAAGGGGTGGTCTGGGCGGGCTTGAGCACGACGGTGTTGCCGGCGGCGATCGCCGGGGCCGACTTCAGCACGGCCATCAAGAGCGGGAAGTTCCACGGCGCGAGCTGCGCGCAGACTCCCACCGGTTCGCGCCTGGTGTAGGAGGTGTGGTCCCGTGCGTACTCGCCGCCTGCCACGCCGTCGAGCAGCCGCGCGGCACCGGCGAAGAAGCGCAGTTCGTCGATGATTCCGTCGATCTCGCCGGCGGCGTCCCGGCTGCCGGTGTCGCGGAGTTCGGCCTCGCCGAACGCCGCGGCCTGCCCGGCGACCGCGTCGGCCAGTTCCAGCAGCGCGGACTGGCGCTCGCCGGGTGTGGTGCGCGACCACTCGCCGAAGGCCGAGGCCGCCGCGCGCATGGCGTGGTCGACGTCCTCGGCACCGGTACACGGTGCGCGCAGGTGGGTTTGTCCGGTACACGGGTCGAGCAGCTCGATGTGTTCGGTGCCCGCGGCGGGTTCGGCCCGCTTGCCGTCGATGACGTTACGAACGGAGGGTGTTGTCACGGTGGAGTTCTCCTGGTGGCTCGGCCGGTCCGCTGGTCGATGGTCAGGCGTCTGGGGTGTTCCGCCGTGTGCGGCGCTCAGCCGCCGCTGGTGACCCGGAGCGAAGTGAAGCCGTGGAAGCCGAGGTTGTTGTTCCAGTTGGCTTCCTGCGGTGGCACGTGCAGCTGCGGCCACCTGCGGTACAAGCTGCTCAGCGCGATCCGGGTCGTCTGGCGCACGAGCGGGTCGCCGAAGCACAGGTGCCTGCCGATGCCGAAGGTGAGGTGCCGGTTGGGCAGCGGCCGGTCCAGGACCAGCTCGTCCGGACGGTCGAAGACTTCGGGGTCGCGGTTGGCCGAGGCCACGTACAGCAGCAGGGGCTGTCCCTTGCGCAGCGGGAGGACGGTCCCGTCGGACGCGGTGTATTCGAAGTCCGCGCCCGCGACCCGGCCGACGAACGAGACCGGTGTACACATGCGCAGGAGCTCTTCGACGGCGGGAGCGACGGTGCCGGGGTGCAGCAGCAGGTCCCGCTCGGTGGTGGGGACGTCGGTGAGGGCGCGCACGCAGTTGCCGATGAGGTAGCGGATGGACGCCACACCCGCGAACAGCAGCAGTGCTGCCTGCGCGACCACATCGCGCTCGGAGAAGCGGTGCCCGCGCACGCTGATCTCCCGCAGCTGGTGCAGCAGCCCGCCCTCGGCGCGTGAGAGGCGCGCGTTGTCCTCGGAGGCCAGGAAGTCGGCGAGTTGCCGGGTGCTTTCCCTGGTCCGGTGCAGGTGTTCCACCGAGACGGAGGTCGAGCCGAAGAGGTGCGCGATGTCGTCGGTCCAGCGGTTGAGGTCGGCGTGGGCCTCGACCGGGACGCCCAGCACGTCGGCGATCACCATTGCCGGCAGCGGGAAGGCGAACTGCGAGATGAGGTCGAAGCCGTTGGGGTCGACCTGGTCGAGCAGTCCGTCGACGAGCCTTTGGATGCGCGGTTCGAGGTGCTCGTCGGTGAACGGGACGTAGCTCCTGTTGGCCTGCCGGCGGTTGCGGGTGTGTTCCGCGCCGTCGTGGAACGCCAGCCAGCGGCCGTAGATGTCGAGCATGTCCGCGAACTCCTCGCGCTGCTCGGCCGGGAGGAAGCGCAGGGGGACCGCGGAGCGTGCGTTGGACAGCCGTTCGTCCTTCATCAGGCGTGCGCAGTCGGCGTACCGGAACATGAGCCAGGTGCCACCGAAGATCGTCCCGGACAGGTGGGCCGGGCGGCGTTCGCGCATCAGGGTGTAGAAGGAGAACGGGTCCTCGATGTAGTCGAGCTGGTTGTGGGAGAAGTCGTCGACGGATATGACGTCAAGAGACAAGGCAAGGACTCCCGAGAAGTCGGTGGGAGATACTTGGGCATCCGATCCTGTCGGAGTGGGCGGCCGTGGCTCGCCCAGGATCACCGTAGGACAGTTTTCGACGGCTTCTCAAGGTGGCGAGCCGGATTTCCTTTCCGGCCTCCGGGTCCGGCTTACGGACGAGATTCGGGTTCGGCTTCCGCGCGGGATTACGGGTGCCGATGCGGCCAGTTTTCGGCCAGGTTCGGCTGGTTTTCGGACGCCGCCCCGCAGGGTGCGGGTGGTGCGAGGGCGTGCGGCCGTGGTGCCGGGGACGCGGTCGCAGGCGCGGCGGAAGAGCCTGTATCGGGGGAGCGAGGTACCTGTTTTCCCTGTTCACGTCGTTGGCGCGGCGCCGGCGCGAGGCGGTGGAACGGGCCGGGCGCCTGGCCGTTACGTGCGGGGCCAGTGTGCGGTGCGGGACAGTGTGAGCCGTCCGCGACGGATGGTCCGGCCTCTTGCGTGCAGGGGCCACTGGCTTTTAGCGTGGTTCTGCTACCAGCTGGTGAGGACGGGTACGTGTCACTGACACGCGTATCGTCCGGGCCGGTTCACCGACGAGCAGTGCTCCGTGGTCTGGCGGGACCCTGCACACTCGTCCGGCAGTGGGTTTTCCGGCGCGGCCAACCGGTGAGGTCCGCGCGTACGCCTTGTCCTCCACGGCCTCTGTTCCGTCGTTGTGGTGCGCTCGTACTCCACGATTTCCGGGTGATGACGGACCCGTTGTGCACGGTGCCTTTTCCCTGTCGTGGATTTTCCCTCGAGGAGGGGGTCTGTGTCGTTCGAATTCGACGATTCGGTGCGCGCGGTCGACCGTCGTGCATTTATTGACAGCGGCGTTCTCGATATCGAGCTCGATCGGGTCTTCCGCCCTTCCTGGCAACTTCTCGGTTTCGCCGACGAGGTGCGCGAGCCGGGCGATTACGTCGTGCGCACACTCGGCCGGGACGAGGTCGTCGTCGTCCGCGCAGAGGACGGCGAGGTGCACGCGCTGCACAATTCGTGCACCCACCGGGGCACCCGCTTGTGCAGCGCGAGCCTGGGCAACGCCGCGCACCTGCGGTGCAGTTACCACGGGTGGACCTTCGCCAACGACGGCCGGCTGGTCGGAGTGCCCGCGCTCCGGTCGGCCTACCCGCCGGACTTCGACCGCAGCGGGCACGACCTGCCCACCGCGCGCGTGGTGTGCCGGCGGGGATTCCTCTTCGCCACCTGGGACACGCAGGCTCCAGAACTGGAGGACTACCTCGGCGGGATCGCCTGGTACCTCGACGCCCTCCTCGACTGCGGAGGAGGGCAGTGGGAGGTCTGCGGACCGCCGCAGCGGGTACGGGCCAAGGGGAACTGGAAGATCCCCACGGACAACTTCGCGGGCGACGGGTACCACATGCGCACTACCCACCAGATCGCGCTCGATCAGGGGATCTACGGAGACACCCTGGCCAACGGCACCCGGGGGCGCGCGGGCACCGACCTCGTCGCGGTCAACATCGCCACCCCGGACGGGCACAGCCTCCGCGCGGGCTACGTCGTGGAGAGCGGATCCTCCCTCGAGGAGCGGGATCTCACTGCCCCGCAGTTCCCCGGCTACCCGCCCGAGCGGTGGGCCGAACTGGCCTCGGCACAGACCCCGGAACAGGTGCGGTTCACCTCGCACTGCGAGGTCGCGCACGGCGTGGTGTTCCCCAACACCGTGTTCCTCAGCGTCGCGCACGACCGTGCGGTGGGCGAGGACACCGACCCACTGACCCGCTACCTGGTGGTGCGCACCCACGTGCCGGTCAGCGCCCGCGAGACCGAGTGCCTGTACTGGACGCTCGTACCCACCGCGATGGACCGGGAGTGGCGCCGCCGCTCCTACCGCTTCCAGGCCCGGACCCAGTCGGCGGGAGGAATCCTCTTCGAGATGGACGACTTCGAGAACTTCGCCCGGATCGATGCCGCTCTGGCCCGCTCGGCACCGGGACGTGGAGGGGCCGTGGACCTGACGCTCGGCACCGGCCGCGGGACCCCGGCACGGGACTTCCCTGGCCCCGCGCAGGCCGAGGCCGCCACCCTCAGCGAGCACAACCAGCGTGCCTTCTACCGGCGTTGGGCCGAGCTGGTGGGTGAACTGTGACCGCCTTCCCGGATCCGCGCCCCGCGGCGCGGACCGCCGACCGCCCGGAAGACCTGGCCGACGGCCCTTTTCCCGACCGCGGCGCGCGGCTCCCGGCTCTCGACCCGGAGATCGCCGCCGTACTCACGGAGGAGGGTGCCGCGCTGGACGAGGGCGAGCACCAGCTGTGGCTGGACATGCTCGACCCCGCCTTCCGCTACGAGATCCCGGTGCCGTTGCTGCGGGAGGACCCCGCGCTGCCCCGGCACAGCCGGTCCGCCGTGCTGTTCGAAGCCACCAAGCGGGTCCTCGAGCTGAAGCTGGGCCGTGCCGGACTGCTCCAGGCCTGGTCGGACCGTCCCGCCACCACGACGCGGCACTTCCTCGGCGCGGTGCGGGTGTTCGACGCGCCCGCCGCCGACGTGGTGCGCGCCGACGCCAACGTGCTGGTCACCGGCAACCGCGGGGTCGAGCACACCGTGCTCGTCAGCGCCGCGCGCCAGGACCTGCTCCGCCGGCGCCACGGGCGCTGGCTGCTGCTGCGCAGGCGTGTCCTGCTCGACGTGGAGGTCGCCACCCATGAACAGCTCTCCGTCATCTTCTGAAGCCGGGTACCGGGAGGACGTCCTGCTGTGCAGGGTCTCGTGCGAGTCGGCGTCGGTCGCCGTCCTGCTGCACCCCACCGGCAACGGCCGACGGCTGCTGCTGGTGTCCGAGCGCACGGGGCACAGCGCGCTGCTCGACGCCACGGTCCTGGACGCGCTGTGCGCCCTGACCCCCCGGGCGGCCACCGCCCTGGTGCGTGCCGCCGTGCAGGAGGGCGCGCCCGCGTGACAGCTGTCGCCTTCGACTACACCGCGCCCACGACCCTCGACGGCGTCCTGCGTGCGCTGGACGCCCCCGGGCGGACGGTGACACCGCTGGCGGGCGGGCAGAGTCTGGTCCCGCTGCTGACGCACCGCCGGATACGCCCGGATGCGGTCGTGGACCTCAACGCGGTGGCCGGCCTCACCGGAATCGACATCGGTCCCGACCGGGTCAGGATCGGTGCGATGACCAGACTGCGCGAGGTGGAGCGGCACAGAGCACTGGCCGCCGCCCTGCCCGTACTGGCCTCCGCCGCCGCCTGCGTCGCCCACCCGCACATCCGCGTGCGCTCCACGCTGGGCGGTTCGCTGTGTCACGCGGCTCCGGCCGCCGAAATGCCCACGGTCGCAGTCGCCCTCGGCGCGGACGTCGTACTGCGCTCGGCGCGCGGTGTGCGGTCGGTCCCCGCGGCCCGGTTCGCCACCGGCGCGGGGACCACCGTCCGCGCACCGGACGAGGTGGTGACCGAGGTCGTCTTCCCCCGCACCGGTGAACTCGCCTGGACCTTCACCGAGTTGTGCACGCGCGGCAGCACCGGCTATCCCGTTGCCGGAGTATGCCTGGGACTCCGGGTCGGCGACGGCCTCGTCCGGGCCGCACGCGTCGTGGCATCCGGGTGCGGTCCCCTCCCGCTCCGTCTGCCCGGCGTCGAAGCCGCACTGGTGGGCCGAGCCGTCACCGGACCGCACCCGGGCCTGATCGCCGCGGTCATCGCGGAGACGACCGGGGGCCGCGGACCCGAGGACCAGGAATACCGCGCCGAGGTGGCCGGCGTGCTGCTCACGCGGGCCCTGGCGGCGCGAGCCGACGAGGAGGGGCGATGAACGTCCGGACGATCAAGATTCAGGTCAACGGGACCGCGCGCACCGAGGACGTCGCCTGCCACACCACGCTGGCCGAACACCTGCGCACCGCACTGCGGTTGACCGGCACACACGTCGGCTGCGGCACCGGCGACTGCGGCGCCTGCGTGGTGCTGCTCGACGGTGAACCGGTCTGCTCCTGCCTCGTGCTCGCGGCGCAGGCCGACGGCCGGGAGGTCACCACGGTCGAGGGCATCGCGGGCCACGGCGACCTGACGCGGGTGCAACGCGCCCTCGTCGAGGAGCACGGACTGCAGTGCGGATTCTGTACTCCCGGCCTGCTGGTACGGATGGCCCACGCCGTAGACCACGGCGGCGAAGCGGACGTGCTGGCCGGGCACTTGTGCCGATGCACCGGCTACGACGGCATGCGCGCCGCGGTGCGCAAGACCGCCGGCGGCCTCGGAGCCGACCGGTGACCGGGGAGAACCGCCACATCGGCAAGCCCGTTCCACCCCGCCACCACGACCGGCTGGTGCGCGGACACGGCCGCTTCCTCGCCGACCTGCGCGCGGAGGGAGTGCTGCACGCGGCCCTCGTACGCAGCCCGCTCGCGCACGCCGCAGTCGTCGGCTTCGACACCACCGCCGCCAGGAACGACCCGCGCTGCGCGCTGGTGCTGGGCCCCGACGAACTCGCCGAGCGCACCGCGCCGATCCCCACGGTCTGGCGGCTGCCCGGCCAGCCGGAGGACAGCATCCCCCTCGCCGCCCGCACCGCTCGCTACGCCGGGCAGCCACTGGGCATCGTCGTGGCGGACTCGCCCACCGCGGCCGAGGACCTGGCCGAGGCGGTGCGCCTCGACCTCGACCCCCTGCCCCCGGTCCCCACGCTCGCCGACGCGCTGGCCGAGGGCGCCCCGCCCGTCGTGCCGGGCACCACGGACAACGCGGCCGGCCGCATCCGCTTCGGCTCCCCCGAGCAGGACATCGCCTCGGCCTTCTCCCGGGCGGCGCTGGTCGTGGAACGCGAGTTCACCCTGCCGCGGGTCAACCACGCCCCCCTGGAACCGCGGGGCGTGCTGGCCGAGTACGACCCAGGCACCGCCCTGCTGACCGTGCGCGCCGGCAGCCAGTCCCCGCACGCGATGCGACAGGACCTGTGCGCCGTGCTGGGACTGCGCGCGGACAGGGTGCGCGTCATCGCGCCCGACGTGGGCGGTTCGTTCGGGAGCAAGGTCCTGCTCTACCCGGACGAGGCGATGGTGTGCGCCGCCGCGGTCGCCCTGGGCGCCGCGGTGCGCTGGGTGGAGTCCCGCGCTGAGAACTTCACCGGCGCCTACCAGGGCCGGGGCCAGCGGACCACCGCCCGCCTCGCCGTCGGTGCCGAGGGCCGCTTCCTCGCCTTCGACGCGCACATCGTCGCCGACCTGGGCGCCTACGCGACCCAGGCGGGCAGCGGGCCGCACCAGGTGACCGCCCTGACCCTCCAGGGCCCCTACCGCGTGGGCGCCGCCGCGGCCACCGTCACCGGGGTGTACACGACCCGCGTGCCCACCGGCGCCTACCGCGGATACGGCATGCAGGAAGCGGCGTTCATCCGAGAACGGCTCATCGACGAGGCCGCCCGCGAACTCGGTATGCCCCCCGTGGAGTTGCGGTCGCGCAACCTGATCCGCCCGGACGAGCTCCCGCACACCACGCACACAGGACTCACCTACGACAGCGGCGACTACGGCGCCGCACTGCACCGGGCCGCCGCCCTGGCCGACCGCCCGCTCCCCCCGAACCCGCCGTGGGTGCGCAGGGGAACCGCCGTCGTGTCCGCGGTCGAGATCAGCGCGTTTGCGCCCTCGGCCCTGCTGGAGGCATTCGGGATCGAGTGGAGCGGCTGGGAGGGAGTACGGCTGCGGATCAACCACGACGGCACCGTCACCGTCTACTCCGGGGTGATCGCGGTCGGCCAGGGCATCGAGACCAGCCTGGCGCAGATCGCGGCAGAAGGACTGGGCGTGCCCCTGGACTGGGTGCGGGTCGAACTCGGGGACACCGACACCGCCCCGCACTCCGACCTGTCCGCCCAGGCCAGCCGGGCGCTGACCCTCGCGGGCGGCGCGCTGGTCATCGCCGCCCGGCGGCTCGCCGACCGGATGACAACGCTCGCCGCCACCTTCCTGGACACCGACCCCGGGCGGGTGACCCGGCAGATCGACGCCACCGCGGACCCCTCGTCCCCGGACGCGGCCTTCCACGGTGCCGACGGCGCGCGGATCCCCTGGCGCGAGGTCGCCCACCGCGGCTACCGGGGATGGGGACGCCGACAGCGAACCGACCCGGTCCGTCTGGAAGAATCGGTGGACTTCGACCCACCGCAACTCACCTTCGCCCACGGCGCACATGCCGCGGAAGTCGCGGTCGACCTCGGGACCGGCCGGGTCACCGTGACCGGCTACTGGGCCGTGCACGACAGCGGTGTGCTGGTCAACCCCTTGATCGCGCACGGACAGATCGTCGGCGGCATCACCCAGGGACTGGGACAGGCACTCACCGAGGAGGCCAGGGTCGACGCCGAGGGCACCCCCGTCACCCGCTCGTTCCGCGAATACACCATCCCCGCGGCCCAGGACGTCCCGCAGGACCTCGTCGTCGAGCACACCTGCACCCCCAGCACCGCAATTCCCGGCGGCTTCAAAGGACTCGGCGAGGGCGGCACCATCTTGCCGCCCGCGGCGGTCGCGTGCGCGCTCGCCGCCGCGGTTCCCGAGATCGCACACACCCTCACCTCGCTCCCGCTCACCCCGCCGCGCGTGCGTGCGGCCCTGCGGGCAGCGGGCATCACGGCGGAAGGCGGTATCCGATGACCCGGCCGAACCAGGCGACAACGGTGCGCGAGGCGGTGTTCGGCCTGCTCCGTGCAGAGCGCATGACCACGGTCTTCGGCAACCCCGGATCGCTGGAACTGCCCATGCTGCGCGACTTCCCCGACGACTTCCGCTACGTGCTGGGACTGCAGGAATCGGTGGTCGTGGGGATGGCCGACGGCTACGCGCAGGCCACCCACCGCCCCGTGCTGGTCAACCTGCACTCGGCGGCCGGAGTAGGGCACGCGATGGGCGCGCTGTTCACCGCACGCCGCAACCGGACGCCCCTGGTCGTCGTCGCCGGCCAGCAGGCGCGCTCACTGATGGAGGGCCACCCGTACTTGCTGTCGGAGGACGCGACCACGTTGCCCCGCCCCTACGTCAAACTCAGCCGCGAGCCCGCCCGCGCCGAGGACGTGCCGGCGGCCATCGCCCGCGCCCGGCACCTCGCGACCGCCCCGCCCGCCGGGCCCGTGTTCGTGTCCGTCCCGAGCGACGACTGGGACCGCCGCGCCGAACCCGTCGCGCTCCGGCGGGCGAGTACCACCGTGGCCCCGGACCCCGCCCTGCTCGCCCTCGCCGGCCAGGCGCTGGCCCGCGCACAGTCGCCCGTACTGATCGCGGGCTCCGGGGTCGACCGCGAGGGAGCCGTGCCCGAACTGGTGGCGCTGGCCGAGGCGCACAACGCGCCGGTGTGGGCGGAGCCGCTGTCGCACCGCTGCGCCTTCCCCGAACTCCACCCGCTGTTCGCCGGCTTCCTGCCGCCGGTACGGCAGGACATCGTCCGCGCGCTGACGGGCAACGACCTGGTGCTGTCGGTGGGCGCGCCGGCGTTCACCTACCACGTCCCGGGCACCGGCCCCCACCTGCCACCCGGAACCGACCTCTACCTGCTCACCGACGACCCCGAACAGGCGTCCTGGTGCCCGGTAGGAACCGCCGTCATCACCGGCCTGGCGTCGGCGCTGCGCATGCTGAGCACCCATCCGCCCAGGATCCCGCGTACCCCGCCGCCCGCCCGCCCCCGTGCCCTGCCGCCCACACTCTCCACGAGCGGGATCACCCAGGCACACCTGGTGCACACCCTCGCCGAGGAACGCCCCGCAGGGTGCGTCCTGGTGGAAGAGGCCCCCGGAACCCGGCCGGTGATGTGCGAGCACCTGCCCAACCTGGGGCCCGAGACCTTCTACACCACCGCCAGCGGCGCGCTGGGACACGGACTTCCCGCGGCGGTCGGCATCGCGCTGGGCAGGCCGGGCGCGCGCGTGGTCGCCGTGGTGGGCGACGGATCCGCCATGTACGCCGTCCAAGCACTGTGGACGGCTGCCCAGTTGCACCTGCCGCTCACCGTCATCGTGGTGAACAACCGCCGCTATGCCACGGTGGAAGGCTTCGCCGAGCGCTTCGGCATGCCGAAGCCGGTGGGCACGGCGCTCGACGGGCTGGACTTCGCCGCGCTCGCCGCCGCCCAAGGATGCGAGAGCAGCCGGGTCGACGACCCCGCCGCCCTCGCACCCGCGGTGCGCACCGCGCTCACGGCCGCATGCCCATACGTGCTCGAGGTGGTCGTGGAGGGATGAGCTGTGCCCTCAGCGGGCTTGACGAAGTCCGGTGCGACCCATCACCGAGCACCCGCGGACGACCGCACCGGATCGTCTGCGCAGCACTCACCGCACGGCCAGACCGCCGTCGGGCCGCAGCACCTCACCGGTCATGCCCTCCGCCAGAGAGGACGCCAGGAACCGGTAGAGCGGGGCGACCTGCTCGGCCTGCAGCACCACACCCAGGGGGTTGAACCCCCGCACGGTCGCCGTGACCTCCTCGGCGCCGGCGAAAACGCGGTGACCGTCCACGGTGCGCAGCCCGGTCACGACCCCGCCCGGAGCCACGGCGTTGACCCGGACCGACGGGGCGAGGTCCGCAGCCAGGTGGCGCACTACCCCCAACGCGGCGTGTTTGGCGGCGGCGTACGCGATGCCGGCGCCGTTGCCGCGCACGAGGTAGGACGCGTCGGACAGGGTGAAGACCA
The DNA here is from genome assembly GCF_047456005.1 of Streptoverticillium reticulum. Classification (NCBI taxonomy): domain Bacteria; kingdom Bacillati; phylum Actinomycetota; class Actinomycetes; order Kitasatosporales; family Streptomycetaceae; genus Streptomyces; species Streptoverticillium reticulum. The sequence goes on from NZ_CP179755.1 coordinate 8,098,861, forward strand.
TCGACCCCCTGCTGTCGGCGAGTGCCCCGGCGGCGGCCCGCGCCCCGAGCAGGTAGCCCACGACATCCACGTCGAGGACATGTCGGGCGACCTCGGCCAGCTCGGCGCCGGCGAGGTCGCGCACCCCGATCCCGCCGTCGTGGACCCCGGCGTTGCCGACGAAAAGGTCCAGCCCGCCGAAGAGGGACAGGGCGATGTCCACCACCCGGTCGTGCGCATCGGGGTCGCGTACGTCGCCGGCCACCCACCGCACCCGGCCGGCGTCCTCGCGGTCTCCGTCGCCGTGCCCGGGAACGTCGCGGTCGAGCACCGCCACCCGGTAACCGTGCGCCGCCAGATCCGCCACGACGGCGCGGCCTATCCCGGAGGCACCGCCCGTCACCACGGCCACCGGTTCCCGTTCCGCCCGCTGCCCACCGCCTGCCGTCATCCTGCCGTCTCCCTCCACTCGTTGCCCCACCGGCCGGCTCCTCTTCCCGCCTTCCCGGTCATGCCGGCGGTGGCTGCCACAGACCCGTGTCGGGGAAGCCCCGCAGAGTCGCCGACACCGCCTCGTCGCGTGCCGCCGCCACCCCCCAGGTGTCGCTGGTCTGCGCGTTGGCCGGGTAGACACGAGGAGTCCACTCGTGGTCGGGGTCGATCCGCAGCATTCCCGTGGTGTATTCGGCGACGAACCGCGATGTCGGTTCCTGGAAATAGGTGAAGGTGTTCGCCCCGACCCCGTGCCGACCGGGCCCCCACAGCGGCGCGTACCCCTTCTGCACCATCGCGCCGGTCGCCCGCATGAATTCGTCGATCCCCCGTAATTCGAATGCGACGTGATTCAGGGACGTGTGCGGTGCACGCGTGAACGCGAGCATGTGATGGGCCGTCCCGGTGCGGAGGAACACCATGACGTCCTCCACCCAGTCGCTCACTTCGAGGTCGAATATCGACCGGTAAAACGCCGATGTGGCCGGCAGGTCCACCGTATTGAGCACCACGTGACCGATGCCGGTCGGCCTGCTCTCGCCCGGCTCGACGGGCCGAAACGCCCGTGCCGTCACCCCGGAGGACACCTCGACGGTGCGACCCTCGCAGTCGAGAAACCGGAACCGGTACCCGCCACCCGCATCGGTGCAGGTGGCAGGTGTGCTGACGAGACGCGCGCGCGGGTGTGCCGCCACCCGCTCGGCGATCGCGTCCACATCCGCTCCGGTGGCCGCGGCCAGGCACAGCAGATCCACCCGGGGCTCCGCGGTGGCCCGCAACCGCAACACGTGGTCGTCCTGACACCCGGCTCCCAGGAACACTCGGTCCGCGTCGGTGCCCACGAGGTCCAATTGCCAGTGCTTCTCGAAGAATTCCCGTGCGGCGCCGATATCCGGCACGCCGAGCGCCACACTCCGGACATGAGTAATCATCAGGGCTTCGCCCCCAGTCTGATCTTCGGCGGTTTCGGCACGAGAATACCGTTGCACCGAAAAAAAGGACCGCCTCATCCGGCCATTTTCGGCGCCGAAGACTTGCCGGTCGTTCTGGAATTTTCCGGACGGTGCGCTCGCCTCGCGCATGCCAATGCCCGGCGTCCGCCGACGAGTCGGTGCGGGACGGCGATTCGTTGCACGAAAGCGTCGGCGGCGGTCCCGGTGTCGAGCGGGATCGTCACGCCGGCCCGGGCGCCGCCGTCCGGGGCGTTGGCGAAAGCCGACTCGACCTGGATCCAGCACACCCGCCTGTGTCACCGCACCACGGGCCTCAGCGAGGAAGTTGTACTTGGAGGGGCCAACACTCCCGTGCACGCGGGGTGCTCCACGTGCGGCCACCCAGCTTCACCGGCTGTGCGAGTCTGTTCCGCCTACGCGGGGGTGCTCTGCCCTAAAACATCGTTTCCTTTGGTGGGTCGTTGGACGGTCCGTGACCGATCTGATGGAGCGGCTGGTGCCGGACGATTTGTGGGCTCTGTTCCGGCGGGTGGTGCCTCCGACTGAGGTGAGGCGTCCGCAGGGTGGGGGCCGGCGTCGGGCGGGCGACCGCGAGGTCCTGGCGGCGATCGTGTTCGTGGCCACCTCGGGCTGTACCTGGCGGCAGCTCCCTCCGGTGTTCGGCCCCTGCTGGCAGACGGTCTACCGGCGCTTCGCCCGGTGGAGCCGGGACCGGGTCTGGGCCCGGCTCCACCGGGTCGTCCTCGACGAACTCGGCGCCCGTGGTGAGTTGGACTGGTCCCGGTGCGCGATCGACTCCGTCAGCGTCCGTGCGGCAAAAAGGGGCCTCTGACCGGACCGAATCCGACCGACCGCGGCAAGAGTGGATCGAAGATCCACCTCATCACGGACCGGAACGGACTCCCGCTGTCGCTCGGCATCTCCGCTGCCAACCTGCATGGCAGTCAGGGCCTCGAACCGCTCGTTCGCGGCATCCCGCCCGTCCGCTCACGACGTGGTCCGCGTCGGCGACGACCGGCCAAGCTCCATGCGGACAAGGGTTACGACTACGACCACCTGCGGCGATGGCTGCGGTCACGCGGCATTGCCCATCGCATCGCCCGCAAAGGCGTCGAGTCGTCGAAGCGACTGGGCCGTCACCGCTGGGTGGTTGAGCGGACCGTTTCCCGGCTCGCCGGCTGCCGACACCTGCGCCGCCGCTACGAACGCAAGGCGGAACACTTCCTCGCCTTCGTCGGCATAGCCGCCGCCCTCATCGGCTACCGCCGACTCACCAAGTGAAACAACGTCTTAGCCTTGCGTGCCGTTCTGGTCGACGGGGTACAGGCCGAGCCTGCCGTCGGGGTCGGCCGGGTCGGTGCCCTTGACGTCGCCGACGTAGAGGCTGATGCGGGCCTTGTAGCGGTCGAGGGCGGCGCGGTCGCTCATGAACTTGCCGAGGCCGAGCGGGTTCATGTTCTGATAGTCGAAGATGCCCTTGCGGCCGGCCGGGGCCGGTACGTCGGTACGGGCGCTCCAGCCGTACGACGTCGCCTGGTACCCCTTCGACAGGATCCAGCTCATGTAGAGCTTGGCCGCGGCCTTGTGCGGCGCGTCCTTGAGGATGGCGCCGGTCTGCGGCCACGCGACCCACGGCGACTTCTCGGGGATGCTCGTCTTCGACAGACCACTGGAGCTGCCGGAGCTGGCGAAGTTGGCCACGTAGCCGTCCTTGCCGACCTGGGCGGAGGCATCGGCGGTGCCGCGGACGAACTTCGGGTTCTGGGCCTTGAGCTTCTTCAGGTAGTCGAAGCCGTACGTGTCGGTGAGCTGCTTGAAGTAGTAGAGGACGGCGTCGTCGTCGTTGGGGTAGGTGAAGACGAGCTTGTTCTTGTACTCGGGCTTCAGGAAGTCCTTCGCCTCGACGGGCGCGTTGTCGCCGAGCGTGGTGGCGGTGACATTGGCGAAGCCGATGAAGAACAGGCCGGTGTAGTAGCCGTCCTTGTCCTTGATCTGGTCGTAGACCTTGTTCCAGCCGACCGGCTTGTACTGCTCGAGCGCGCCTTCCTTCTTCCAGCGCGGGAAGTCGTCGAGGGTCTGCAGGTGGACGACGTCCGCGACGACCTTGTGCTCGGCTATCTGGTTGTCGAGGCGCGCGTCCTGGTTCTTGCTGAAGTCGACGACGGTGTCGACCTTCATCTTGGGGAACTGCTTGACGAACGCGTTCTTGAGGTAGTCGGCCTGCCCCGGCTTGTCACCGCCGGCATAGACGACCAGGCGGCCGCCCTCGGCCACGGCGTCCTTGTAGAGCTTCTGCAGCTGCGCGTCCTCGTTCGCGCCCTGCGCCGCGCGGTGAGCGGTGGGGGTGGCGGCGGCGACGGTGGCGCCGCTCGCGGCGAGCACGCCGAGAGCGACGGCTGTGGCCCAGACCTTCCGGGTGGACTTCACGACAACTCCTTCACGAGAGGGTAAGCAGAGATTCTTGAAACTTCAAGAATCTCCTCAAGGTGCACCCTAGGGCGGTCTTCTTGAATATTCAAGAAACCCTGGCCGGCCACTCCCCCCTGCCACCGGGCAGACCCACCACTCGTCACCGGTTCGTGCCAGTGGCCGACGAGGGACGGCACCGGTACGGCGGCGAGCCCATCCACAGCCAACTTCATCCGACCGGCGGAGCAGGTTACGGTCGCGGGCCGACCGGGCCGGGCTGGGGTCAGCGGACGGCCGACAGGAGGCTGACGCGGCCGGTGCCGGGCAGGGCCGGGTCGAAGGCCGGGGGGACGGGGCGGGCGTGGCGCCGGGCCAGGTCGGTGAGTGGTTCGTCCGCCGAGGTCCAGCCGTGGGAGGCGAGCCAGTCGCCGGGCGGGCGCGTCATCTCGTTCTTCCAGAGAGTGGAGAGCAGATTCACGACGCCTTCGGGGGAGGCCGCCACCGCCTGTCGCGCCTGGTCCGAGTTGACCATTGCCCGGGTGACATGCTCCATGGCGAGGTGGCTGCCCGGTGCCGACAGTGCCGTGACGCGGGCGAGGAGGCTGTCAGCGGCGTCCTCGGTCAGATACACCAGCACCCCTTCGACGAGCCAGGCCGTCGGCTCGTCCGGGCGGAAGCCGTGCTCGGCCAGCGGGACGGTCCAGTCCTCGCGCAGGTCCGCGGCGATCACCTTGCGCCGGCAGCGCGGCGGTTCGTCCCGCAGGACGTGTTCCTTGAAGGCGAGTACATCGGGCTGGTCCAGCTCGAACAGACGGGTGCCGTCCGGCCAGTCCAGGCGGAAGGCGCGGGTGTCCAGTCCGGCCGCGAGCACGACCACCTGGCGGCAGCCCGCCGTGTATGCCCGGGCGAAGTAGTCGTCGAAGTACCGGGTGCGCAGCGCGAAGTAGTCGCCCATGGCCGCGGCGAACTGCTCGCCCTGTCCCTGGCTCCACACCGCCTGCTGCTCAAGGCCCGCAGCGTCGATGAATCGGCCGGCCTGGCGGTCCTCGAACAGCCGGTCCGCGCGGCGGCTCTCAGCCGCTCGGGCCATCCCCACGACCAGTGCGGTGCTGCTGACACCGGCCAGGAGTCCGGGTCTGCCGGTCATGTCGTTCTCCGCTTCGTTTGCATGTAACTGTCGTTGGTGGGGCTCGTATTGCTCGTGGCCGTGCGGTCCAGGGGGACGCCGCCGCGCCACACCGCCTCGATCGAGCGTGTGGCGGTGATGTCCGTCAGGGGGTCGCCCGTGACGAGTACGAGGTCCGCGCGTCGGCCCGGGGCGATCACTCCGCGGTCGTCCAGGCCGAAGTACGCGGCCGGAGCCGAGGTCGCCGCGGTGAGCGACTGCGCCGGAGTCAGACCGGCCTCGACGAGCAGGGCCAGCTCGGCGTGCAGACTGGCGCCGTGCACGACCGGACAGTCGCGCCCCGGAAGGTGGTTGGCGTCGGTTCCCGCCAGCACCGGGACGCCTGCCCGGTGCAGCCGGGACACGCTCGCCAGGGCGTGGCGGAAGTGGTGGGCGGGGGCGGGGTGTGCCACGCACAGGCCCTCGCGGCCCGTCGCGATCGCGGTGCGGGCATCGTCCGGCAGGTACGCGGCGATTCGCGGATCGCCGGCCAGGGACCGGGCGAGGGCGGTCGCGGGGGAGGGGGCGGGCGCGGACAGCTCCAGCATCGCCAGGGTGGGGATGACGGCGCGTTTGTGCTGTGCTGCTCGGCTGACGAAGTGATCGTCCAGCGGTGCTTCCAGCGGGAGGTGCGTGAGGACGTCCACGCCGCTGTCCAGGGCGAGTTGGGCGGACCATACGGCGGACACATGGGCTATGGAGAGCAGGCCCCGGCGGCGGGCGGCGTCGGCGAGCGCCGTGACGGTTGCTGCATCCAGGGCGGGCAGGGACCTCCCGTGGTTCACCCCGTCGTCCACCATGATCTTGATGAAGTGCGCGCCCTCCTCCTGCCGCGCGGCCACGAAGGCGTCCGCGTCCTCGGGCCCGGCGACGGTCGGCAGCCCCGGCATGGTGACACCGGGGTGCCCGTCCGGCGCGCTCGCCAGCAGCCCCGCGCTGCGCAGATCAGCGAGGTCGTCGCGCCGCCCGGCAAGCTCGCACAGGGCCCTGGTCTCCTCCGGCGGCCCCATGAACATGTCCAGCTCGGTCGTCACACCGAAGGCCAGCGCCAGTTCGAGATTGCGCTCGGCGCCGAACACGTGCGTATGCGCGTCGATCAGCCCCGGCAGCAGCGTGCGGCCCGCTGCATCGATCACTTGGGCCGACGGGTCCGCGGCGGCGCGGGTGGCGGTGTCCGTGCTGACGTGGGTGATGACGCCGTCGGCGAACTCCACCGAGCCGGTGCCCGCGATCGACTTGCCGTCGAAGATCTGTACCCGGTCGATGATCACCGGCTGCAACTGTCTCACCATCCGCTCACGAAGGCTGTGGACCCGTAGAAACACAGCAGGTTGAAGAAGAGCACAAAGCCCATCCCCGGGAGCATCAGCCCCGACGGGCGCTTGTGCAGCAGGAAGCGCCAGGCGCCGAGCGCGGGGAAGACGAGGGCGGCCACCGGGGGCAGCCCGGCCCGGCCCAGCAGGGCCGGGGCCAGCGCCACGGCGGCCGCGGCGAGCACGAGGCTGATGGCTGCGCTGCCGCGCGGGCCGAACACCTCCGAGTACAGGCGTGCTTGGGGATCCTGGCGCCACTCGGTCTTGCGCGCGAACTCGAACTGGAGGAAGGCGCAGGCGAACATCGCCAGCAGCGGCACGGCCCGGGCGTCGGCGCCGGTCTCGCCGTTGGTCACGAGCGAGAAGTAGAGGTAGACCGACAGCAGCAGTTGCACCGGATAGCTGACGAGGAGGCTGACCACCAGGCTCTCGCCCAGGCGCGGAAAACGGCGTTCCAGTGCGGCCAGGAGCAGTGTGTATCCCAGGGCCAGGAGGATGAGCAGTACGGACAGTGCCGAGACCAGGAGGTTGAGCGCGACGGTGAGGGCGGCGATCAGCGCCATGGCGCCGCGCAGCTCCGTGACCGTGATGGCGCCCGTGACCAGTGGCCGGTCCGGGTTGTGCCGCCGGTCGTAGTCCAGGTCCTTCTGCTCATCGACCATGCGGGCGAACAGCAGCGCCAGCACCACGCTCGCCGCGCGGGCTGCGGTCGGCCACGAGGGCGTCCACGGCGCCGCGGACTGCGAGATCACCCTGGAGGCGGCCTCCAGGGTCACGGTCCACAGCACGCCGTAGGTGACGTAGATCTGCGGGCGGAACATCCGCAGGACGAAGTGGCCCAGCCGTGCCGGTGTTTGCCGGGCGAGGGAAGTGCTGGTCAATGCTGCCACCTGTTCCAGGACAGGACCTCGTCGAGCGGCCGGCGCGGGGTGGGGCGGAAGTCCGGTCCGCCTGTGATGTGTCCGACGGCGAGCAGGGCGATCTGGGTCACCTCGTCGGCCGGGATGCCGACCAGCTCCGCCACCTCGCGTTCGCGGGCGAGGTGCACCGTGGTCAGCGCGCTGCCCAGGCCGCGGCTGCGGGCAGCGAGCATGAAGCTCCACAGCGCCGGATAGACGGACCCGAAGAAGCCGGACTGCTGGGCGAGCGGCGCGTCGTGGGGCAGCCGCCCGTGGACCGCGGCCAGTACGAGCGCCGGCACCCGGTGCAGGTGGTCGGCCAGGTAGCGCACTCCGGCCACGGCCCGCTCGCTCATCGCCCCCGGGGGTGTGGCGGCGAGGTAGGCGTCCGAGGTGGCCTTGTAGTGCCGCGCGATTCCCGCCTTCGTCCGTGGATCGTCGATGATCAGAAACCGCCAGTTCTGCCGGTTTGCTCCGTTGGGCGCGTGCAGGGCGATCCGAAGGCACTCGGTGAGCAGCGGCCGGGGGACCGGCCTGGTCAGATCGAGTCTGCGGCGCACCGTGGGAGTGCGGGTCAGCAGTCCGTCGACGTCGAGGGCGGCGGGGCCGGCGCTCATCGCGCCCCGGCCTCTGTGCCGGACCTGGTCAGGCGCACGTGACCGGTGGCGACGGTGCGGTCCTCCTGTCGCAGCGCGCACTGCAGGAGGGCGCTCGTCCCGTCGCTCTGGGCCAGCATGCTCTCGCAGGTGACCGGCAGGTCCAGTTCGCCGATGGCGGTGAAGCGGGCGCTGATCCCGGTGAGCAGGGCCGCTTCCGAGGGCAGTGCGCCGGTGGCGACGGCGGTGGCGATGCTCAGCTGCCGGAACGCCTCCAGGGTCAGCATCCCCGGGACGTGGTCGACGTAGTGGTCGAACAGCACGGGGTGGCGGGTGTCGACGACGAGGCGGGCGGTGCCCGTCCCGGCGGAGGCGGGCGGCACCTGTAAGGAGGAGAGGACCACGTTCGAGTCGTCCCGGCGGTCGACCAGGCCCTTGTGGATCCGCGGCAGCGGCTCGGGGGCCTCGATCGCCAGGTGCGGTGACAGCCCCAGTCCCACCCGCCCCTTCTCGCGCATCTCCTGCCAGTTCTCCGGCGGCACCCACGACATGCTGCACTCCAGCGTCGCCGCGACATGGTCGCCGATCATCGCGCTGTAGCGCAGCCGGGCGCCGCGCACACCGTCCTGGTCGCGGAAGCGGCGCAGGATGTGGCAGCGCAGCACCACTTCGGTGGGCACGACGCTCACCGCGAGCGCGGCCGGGTCCGTCTCGTGCAGGGCGATCTCGCGCAGGATGAACTTGGTGCCGAACGGCATGTCGAACAGCTCGTGCCCCAGCATGATGAGCGTCTGCCGGGCCGCCTCCACCAGCACCATCGGGTCGTACAGGTGGCTGCACCCCGCGGTGTCCCGGTAGAAGGCGTGGGAGCGGGGCACCTGGACCCCCACGTCGAGGGTGTCCTCGTCCCGGGCGAGTACGCCGGTGACCAGCACTTCCGTGATGCTCAGCCGATGGACGAGCTCCCGGGGGACCGTCCGGCTGAATTCCACTGTGTCCATGCTTCTCCTCTCCGTGTCATGTGGCGGCGAGCTGCGCCATGTGGAGCTGCCAGTCGTGCACTCCGACCCCGTCGAGCACGGGGGCCAGCCCCTTGCGCTTCATCGGCAGGACGTGGGTGCCGACGACCACCACGTCCCAGGTGTCGAGCGGGAGCCCGGCCCGCCAGGCGGCCTCCAGCAGCAGCCGGTATCCCTCGGGGGACTCGGCGTTGAGCCGGGCCGTGCGCAGTTCCTCGCGGACCGCGTCGGGCAGCGGCGACTCCTCCGCCTGTGCCACGGCCCGCTTGAGCCGCTCGGCGGCCGGCTCGAAGGTGAGGTCCTGCCGCGGCACCTCCGCGTGCAGCTGCTCGGCGATGTCGAGGGCCCGCCCCGACCGGTCCTCGCCCGCCAGCGCGCTGCGGTAGACGCGCTCGCGGGTGGCGGTGTCGAAGTGGATTCCCAACTCCCGTGCCACGTCCGCGGGTTCATCGGGGGTGTGCACGAGATTGAGCAGATAGCTGTAGCGCCCGATCTCGTACCGCAGCTGGCCGGGGACCCGGGCCAGGGGGTCGGTCGGGCCCTTGCGCTCGGTCATCACGACCGAGGCGGGCGCGGCGCCGGGCTCCTCCGCCACCGGGCGGATGACGAGCACCACCGAGTCGCAGGAGTCCATGAACATGTCGGCGAGACGGCGCCGTTGCGGGGTCGCCAGATTCCACTGGTAGTACCACAGCGACCGCACGGTCGTCCGGGTGAGCCGGGTGCGCTCCGCTGCCACGATCCGGAAACCGGCCCGGTCCAGCCATTCGACCGTCGTCGGTATCTGGCGGCTGACCACCGCGTCCGGCTTGAGCAGCAGCGCGGCGTGCCGGTGCAGGAAGCCGTCCGCGTCGGCGGTGAGAGTGCCGAGCTGTTCGAGGCTCTCCAGGAAGTAGGTGTCCGCCGCGAACAGGGCGAGCTTGCGCGGATCGCAGCTCAGGGCCGGGGAGACGCGGTCGCCGAAGGGGAGCGGGTCCGTGGTGCCGGGGATCATCGGCCGCCTCCGTCCGTGCCGTTCGCGGCCGGGCCGGTGGCGTCCGCTTCCGCGGTGTTCGTCGCGGCCGGCGTTTTGGTGACGGCGGCGGGCAGTGCGCCCAGATAGCCGGAGTGCAGACAGTGGTCTATCAGCTTGCGCAGGAACTCCGGCCCGTTCTGCGGCGCGCTGCGGATGCCCAGCGCCGCGGTGTGGGAGTCGTCGAACGTCATCCGGCGCCGGAAGTAGCTCTCGTAGAGCGTGACGATCCGTCCGTAGTAGCGGCGTTCCCGGGTGGGCAGCCGCTCGGCGTCGAAGCTCGTCGGGGGGACGAACCTCGGCACGTGGAACGAGGGGTACTCGGCCATCACGTCCGAGAAGTCCCGCAGGGTCAGCGGCGCGCCCACCGCGTGGAAGGTGCGGCCCTCCGCCTCGTCGAACCGCTCGGTGACGCGGGTGATGACATCCGCCACGTAGTCGACCGGCACCAGGTCCAGACGTGCCTCGTACAGGCCGGGGAGGGAACGGGACTTGCCCTCGGTGGTCAGTTTGAGGATGACGTAGATGTTCTTGTAGTCGCGCACGACGCCGGTGTGCTCGTCGCCGACGACGATGCTGGGGCGCACCACCGCGGCGCGCATCCCGTCGGCCTGTGCCTTGTGCACCAGCGTCTCGGCCCGCAGCTTGCTGGCCTCGTAGGCGTTGGCGAGCCGCTGGCCCTGGTCCAGCTCCGGCTCGCGGATCACTCCGTCGCGCTCACCGCATACATAGGCGGTGCCCACGTGGACGAGACCGGCGCCGCTGTCGCGGGCCAGCTCGACGGTGTGCGCGGTGCCGTCGACGTTGACCGACTGGTAGTCCTCCTCGGGGCGGCCGAAGTCGGTGATCGCGGCGCAGTGCACGATCCGGTCGAGCCCGCTGCCGGCCAGCGCCCGGTACGCGTCCTCGGACAGACCGAACCGGGGACGGGTCACATCGCCGGGCAGGCAGGTGACACCGGTGAGGTCCAGGGGAGTGCCGTCGTTGCGGACCAGCTCCCGGGCGCGGTGGACCATGGCGGTCACCTCGTGGCCCGCCGCCGCCAGCCGCGCGGTGACCTCCGAGCCGACGAGCCCGGACGCGCCGGTCACCAGAACCTTCAGTCGTTGTGTCATCGGGCCGCCTCCTGCCGCTGTACCGCGGGCTCCGTGCCGAGTGCGCCGCTCCTGATGGAGCGGGGCGGTTTCCTGTGTGCTGTCACTTTTCCTCCGTCAGGCCGAGGCGGCGTGGGGCTGGGCCCCTCCGCTGGAGAGCAGATCGCCCGCCTCGTCGAGTGGCAGGTCCGCGTTGAGGTGCGCGCCCAGGCGCAGCCAGTCGTAGCCGACCTCCAAGGTCTGCCGCCATCCGTCCGAGGAGTCGAAGGACGACGGGAAGCGTTCCGCGCCCGTGGCACCGCGGACCAGCGCCACGAAACCGTCCAACTCCGCCAGTGCGGCGCTCCCTTGGGCGCCGGAGGCGATCGTGAGGGTTTCGAGGTGCGGGGCCTGCGCCCGGATCGTGTCGAGGCGGGCCCCGCCGGGAAGCAGCGACAGCCGGCGTACGACTTCGGAGTCCGGCGGCAGAGGATTGACGGCGTAGGAGCTGAGCACCCCGCGCAGGGCGAACCGCAGCATCCTGCGGGCGCTGAGCTGGGCGACGCTCCACTGCTCGCGGTCGAGGGCGCCGACGAGGTCCTCCCGGGCGTTCTCCACCAGGACGTTGGACCACACCAGGGTCATCGCGGCGGCGCCGAACCGGCGGGCGGGCACCGGCACGAGGTCGATCGCCTCCGCGTCGGCGACCGTCGCGCCGTCCATGCCGACGACGGGCCGTGCGGTGCTCGGCGGCGGTGTGACATCGCCCGCGGGGGCGGCCAGCGGCAGGCCGGGAACGATGCGCTCGTCCCCCTGCCACGCCGCCCGCACCAGGCCGAACCGCAGGAACTGGGCGAGCAGCGGGCCCGCCTGCGGCGCACCGGCCGCGTCCGCGGCGGCCAGCGTCTGTTCCAGGGGCCGGCCGAAGACGAGCGAGCGCCAGGCGCGGGCGGCCCGGTCCCCGAGGACGAACACGTCCTGGCGGTCGCGTACGACGTGCACCCGGTCACCGGTCTGCCAGGTGGTGACCCCGGCCCTGGTCACGGTGATCCGCCCGGGGCCGGGCTCGGCGCCCGTGACGCCCAGGTCCGCCGCGAGCCGGGCGCCCGCGGTGACGTACTCGGCGGCGTCGAGACCGGAGGTGTCCAGCGAAGCGAGCGTCAGATACCGGGCGGACAGCGGGTGGTCACCGATCCTGTTCAGCTGCTCGGGCAGCCACTTCGGCTCCAGGTAGGTCTCGCCCTCGTCCGCCGCCCAGGACTTCACGGCCTGCAGCAGCCCGGCTTCGGTCCAGGAAGCGGCCTCCTGCTCCTCGCCGAGCAGGCGCAGGGCGAGCGCGTGGCGGATCGACTGGCGTGCGGCGTGTGCCCACCAGTCGCGGGCCGTGGCGCTGAAGTCGTCGAAGGACATCATCCCCTTGACCTTCGCCACCAGCTCCGGATTGCGCAGCGGGAAGCTGCGCAGCAGCCGCTGACAGCGGTTCAGCAGATCCTCCGCGACCGCGCCGGGGCGGTCGGCGGCGGCCGTGGTGACCGCGGAGAACTGCTCCGCGATCTGCCGTACGGAACGGGTCCTGACCTCGACCCGCCGCCCGTCCACGAACAGCAGCGACGGCATGGTCGGCAGGTCGGCTTCGCCGTCGGAGACGAGCAGGAAGTCGATGTCGGACGAGGAGTTGCCGAAGCCTTCGGCGATCGACCCTTCGAGCACCACCGCGCAGCCGTCCACGGAGCGGATCTGCGGCAGTGTCTTGTCCAACAGGTTCTGCAGATATTCCTCGGTGAGGATCACACGGGCCTCCCGGTCGTGTTGTCGGTTGCGGCGGCAGCGCCGGTTTCGGCATCGGTACCGGTGTCGCCACCAGTGCCGGTATCGGCGTCGGCCAGGATCCGTACCGACCCCGTCGCGCCGTCCACCCGCACCCGCATCCCGGTCTCCAACTCCCGCATCAGGCCCTTGACCTGGACGACCGTCGGAATGCCGAGCTCCCGGGCGACGATGGCCACATGGGTCAGCGGGCTGCCCCGCTCGATGACCAGCGCCGAGGCGGACGGCAGCGCGGCGACCCAGCCCGGGTCCGTGCGGTAGGTCACCAGCACGCCGCCGTCGACGTCCACGGGCGTGTCCGTGACCACGGCGCGGGCCTCCACGATTCCGGGGCAGCACGGCGTGCCGCGCAGCTCCTGGACGCCCGTACGCGCCAGGGGGCCGTCGGTGAAGCCGGCCCGCTCCAGGTTGCCCCGCCCGTAGGGCGCTCCGCGGGTGCGGAACCGCGACGGCGCGGACAGCTTCTCGCTCTCGGCCTGCTGCCGCTTGCGCAGCTCCACCAGGCTCCGCAGACCGGTGTGTCCCGTCGTGCCCTCGTAGGCGCCGCGTACCTCGTCGAGCCGCAGGAAGAAGACGTCGTTCCAGTGGTCCAGCGCCTTGGTGCGGGCCAGGTCGCGGCCCATGGCCCGCAGCATGCGCTTGGCCGAACCGAACGCGCGGGTACGGCAGAACCTCAGCCGCTCCCGGTTGTACAGCGAGCTCTGTGCCTTGCGGCGGACGACGTCGTAGACCAGCCGGCGCGGGCCGCGCAGATGGGCGTCGAGATAGGCGTCGGCCTTCTGACCGGGGTCGGCGTCCACCTCGGACAGCGCGGTGCGCACCATGGCGAACAGGGTCGAGGGGTCTTCCCGCAGATCCGGTACTTCGAGTTTGAGTTCGTCGAGGCTGCGGTAGCCGTACGCGGCGACGTACTCCTCCAGGGCCGCGAGGAACTCGGTGCGCCCGTTCTGCCGCAGCGCCTCGTGGGTCTCCTCGGCCGGGGTCTCCCGGATGAGACGGTCCAGTTCGGGGTCGGCGCGGACGGTGGCGGCGAGGCGCGCCAGCGCCCGGGCGGGCTCGATGGACTCCACCTGCGGCCCCGGACTCGCCGCGCTCCAGGTGAGCCACTCGGGGGCCTCGGGCAGCCAGCGCCTGTTGAGCAGGGCGAGCCCGCCGATGGACCACAGGATCGCGGCGTCCAGGGTCTGCATCGGACCCCACTTCTCCAGCAGGTCCTTTTCCAGGCTGCGAAAACGCCGGTAGACGTCCTGGCCGTCCAGTGCGTCGTAGTCGACGTTGTCGAATTCCTGGTACGCCGCGTAGAAGTACGCCATGAAACGTTCGACCGAGCGGTTCATGGTGAGAAAGCGGTGGACGAACACCGCGGTGGTCCGGGCCCGGGCCAGCCGGTCGCGCAGGGACGCAACGGTGTACGGATGGATCGCCTCCGCCATTGTGTCGTCCAGTTCCTCCTCGACGCCGATGGCAACTTCCAGGACTTTTCTGTTGAGTTGGTACAGCGGCGCGATGCGCACCATCCGGTACCAGTTGAGCAAGTTGTAATAGACCCGGCCGTGGAAGTAGCCGAGCATGTTCGGAGCCCATTCCTCGATCTCGCGCAGCCCGGCCCGGGGGACCCGCAGGGCCCGGGCGTAGTTCTCGTAGACCTTGCCGTAGACGTGGGCGGCGAAGCTGAAGGTCAGCGGAGAGACGATGCCGGAGAAGCTCTCGACGATGTTGGCGTTGTCCCAGATCCGCAGCTCGCCCTCGTCCGGGCCCCGCGCCCCGTCCGACGGCTCGCTGCCGTCCGGCGGCTCGACGTGGTCCGGCAGCGCGGTGATGGGACGGGCCTGGAGTATCCACAGGGACTCGCCCGCGAACGCCCACTCGATGTCCTGCGGAGAGCCGAAGACCGCCTGGATCCGCGCCCCGGCCTCGTGCAGCTGTGCCAGCTCCTTCGGCGTCAGCGACAGCTTCTCCCGCTCGGCCTGCGGCACTTCGCTGATCTCGTAGCCGGAGCCCGCGGCGGCCGCGTGGTAGCGCTCGTGCTTGTCGCCCAGCACGGTGTCGGCCACCGCGCCCGTGGCGGCGTCGAGGGTCACGGTGTCGGCGTCGATCGCCCCCGAGACCAGGCCCTCGCCCAGCCCGTAGACCGAACTCACCACGAAGCGCTGCCGGTTGCCGCTCACCGGGTCGGCGGTGAACAGCACACCGCTGCGCTCGGCGGCCACCATCTCCTGGACGACGACGGCGATGCCTGCGCCGCGCAGCGGCAGTCCGTGGCGCAACCGGTAGAGCATCGAGCGCTCGCAGAAGAGCGAGGCCCAGCACTTCTTGACGTGTACCTTGACCTCGTCGATTCCGCAGACGTTCAACGAGGTGGCGAACTGCCCGGCGAAGGACAGCTGCGCGCCGTCCTCCTCGGCGCCGGAGGAGCGGACCGCGACCCGGCCGCACCCCGCCTGTGCGTAGGCGTCCTCGACGACGGACGCGGCCTGTCCGGTGAGCTCTCCCGACTCGATGAGTTCGGCCAGCTGCCCGGCGACGCGTCCGGCGGTGTCCGGGGTGACCTCGGCGAGCAGCGCCTCGATGCGTCCCGACGCGTCGAGCGCGTCGAGGAACTCCTGGAACACCCCGAGCCCCACCACCGCCCACCGTGGGACGTCGATCCCCTTCCCCGAGAGTTCGTAGAGATTCCTCCCCTTGCCGCCCGCTGTTCGCGCGACGTCATCCGGAGGACTTTCGATGGTGATCGCTCGCATGAAACCCCAAGATTTTCAAGACGCAATGGCTCGATCCGACATGAACCGGCTTGAATTGCAATCCACATGGCGCTCGGGCGCCGCCCCCGTCCCGGGCGAGAATTCAGCAAATTTCTGCAGAGCGTAGCAGCGCCCCGGACGGCCCCCGCCGGTCCGCCATCGCATCTACGGATTTCCCTAGTGCCGCGACTAAGGGTTCCCCTAGCAGTCGGGAAAACACGGGACCGTGGCCCGCCGGCCGGCATCTAGAATCCCCGTCGGCCTCCGCCCTCACGCCCCCGCGCCATGGCCTTAGAACTCGGCAGACGCTGGAGAACGGAGAAACACGATGGGTTCCCTCCCCCCGGGTTCGCGGCAGCCCGCCTTCCTGCAAACCCTCCAGATGCGCGATCCGGTCCGCTACTTCGAGACCCTGCGCCGACGCCACGGCCCGGTGTTCCGGATGAAACTGCTCGGCTTTCCGCCCCAAGTGGTCGTAGCCAACGCGGAGTTGGCTGCAGAGATCTACCGCACGGACGGTGACGGCAACCGTGCCGGAGCGCTGCGCGCGGGCTACGTGTCCTGGCTCGGCGAGCACTCGCTGCTCACGAACGACGGCGAGGGGTGGTGGCGCCACCGCAAGCTGCTCAGCCCCGCCCTGCACGGCCGGTCCATCGCGAGCTACCCCGAGCTGATCGCCGAGATCGCCGCCGAGGACATCAGGAAGTGGCCGATCGGCAAGCCCTTCGCCCTGCGCGGCCGTATGCAGACCATCACGCTGGAGATCATCCTGCGGCTGGTCTTCGGCGTGCGCGACACCGAGCAGGGAGCCCGGCTGCGGGCCGGCCTGATGGCCCTGTCCAAGGCCAGCGGCTCCCCGGCCCTGTTCCTGACACCCGCCCGGGTGCGCGCCTGGGCGGAGACCTCACCGCTGGCCGCACGTCTGCCGTTCCTGCCGACCACCCGCGCCAACCGCGTCGCCAAGGCCGTCGACGCCGTCCTGTTCGCCGAGATCGCCAGGCGCCGGGCCGAGGAGGGCGAGGACGCGACGGACGTGCTGGGGCGGCTGCTCGAGGCCCGGGACGACGAGGGCCGCCCGCTCAGCGACCACGAGATCCGCGACGAGCTGCTCACCCTGCTGGAAGCCGGGCTGGAGACCACGGCGACCGGTCTGTCGTGGACGTTCGAGCGGCTGATGCGCAGCCCGGAGGTGCTCGCACGTCTCCAGGAGGAGATCGAGCGGGGCGAGGACGACACCTACCTCGACGCGGTCGTCAAGGAAGCCCTGCGCTCCCGCCCGGTGATCTTCGGCATGGGACGCCTGCTGGACAGGCCGCTGCGGATCGGCGGATACCTGGTCCCGGCCGGCTGGGTGGCCATCCCGATGTTCTCGCTCATCCTCCACGACAGCGCGGTGTACCCCGACCCCGGGGAGTTCCGGCCGGAGCGCTTCCTCGGCGACGACGCCAAACCCGCGCAGAAGTCGTTCCTGCCGTTCGGCGGCGGCCGCCGCTACTGCGTCGGAGCGCAGTTGGCCACCATGGAGATGAAGGTCATCACCCGCGAGGTCCTCAGACATGTGCGGCTGACCCCCGCCGACCCCGCACCGGAGGCCCAGCGCATGTGGCACGCCACCCTCGTCCCCGGCAAGCACGCCGTCGCGGTGGCCCACAGACAGCCCCTGCGCGAGCGGCCGCCGGTCGTTCAGGAGCCGAAGTGCCCCGTACATCCGGACCGTTCGCACGACGGAGGGTGAGGGGACGGAGGAAGAGCGAGGTGCAGGGGCAGCCGGGCGCAGTGGCCCGCCCTGTCCCGCCCTGGGCGGCCGGTCCTGATGGTCCGGATTGCTGCACTGGCAGTGGCACCGTACATGCACAAAACTGCATGAGTGCCCATCGAACCGCATGAGTTGGTGGACCGAGCCGGAGCCGCACCGCGTCGTGCCTCATTCAGGAGGGCGGTATGACCGTCACGTTCCGCCGCAGCGCTCTCGCCGCCGTCCTGGTGCTGATGGTCCTCGTCGTCATGGGGACGATATCCGCCAAGGCGTGCCCGCCGGGCCCTGCGCTCCGGCTCGGTTCCCTCGATCTCGGCCCGTGCGGCCGGCGGCCCGCCAGTTGGTGCGGTACGGCTCAGGTGCCGCTGGACCGCGGTACCCCCGGCAGCCCGGCCCTGGGCATCGGCTTCGAGTGGGTACCGGCCACCGGGCGGTCCCGGGGCACTGTGGTCGTGGTCGACGGCGGCCCCGGCTGGGAGACCACGTACTCGCGTACGGCGTATCTGCAGATGCTGGGGCCGCTCCGGGCGCATCGCAACCTGCTCATGGTCGACCTGCGCGGTACCGGTCATTCCCAGGTCCTGAGCTGTCCCGAGCTGGAGCACTACAACGGCCAGCCCTCCGGCCCCGGTTTCGCCCGCACCGTGGGCGTCTGCGGTGAGCGCCTCGACCACACCTGGCAGCGCCCCGACGGGGGCTGGATCCATGCCTCGGAGTTGTTCGGGACCGCCGACGCCGCGCAGGACCTCGCCGACCTCCTGTCCCAACTGCACCTGACCGGTGTCGACTTGTACGGGGACTCCTACGGCAGCTGGTTCGCCCAGGTCTTCGCGACCCGTCACCCGTCCCTGCTCCGTTCGCTCACCCTGGATTCCACCTACGAAGTCTTCGGCCTCGATCCCTGGTACACCAGCGGTGTCACCACCGCCCGCAGGGCCTTCGCCCTCGCCTGCCGGCGTTCCCCGGCCTGTGCCGCGCACGGATCCGCCGACGCCTGGCGCACCCTTTCCGCTCTCGCGGCGCGCCTGCGCGCGACGCCGCTCACCGGCAGCACCACGGGCCTGGACGGACAGCCCGCCACCATCACGGTCACCGTGACCACCCTGGTCGACCTGGTCAACGATGCAGGGTCCGACCCGGCCGTCTACCGCAACCTGCAGGCCGCCGCCGAGGCCTATCTCGGCCACGGAGACACCGTTCCGCTGCTCCGGCTGGCCCAGCAGACCATCGCGTACGACGGCACCAACCAGCCGCCACCGGCCTTCTCCGACACCCTGTACTTCGCGGCGGCCTGCACCGACTACCCGCAGCTGTTTTTCATGAGTGGCCCAGGTGACCAGCGCGCCCGCCAGTTCCGGAGGCGTGTCGCCGCTCAGCCCGACGCCACCTTCGCTCCCTTCACCGCCGCCGAGTGGACGACCGTCAACGCCTACACCAACACCTACGACGGCTGCCTCGGCTGGCCCGCCCCGCAGCGCGCCCGTACCCCCGTCGCCGCCCGGCCGCCCCGGGTGCCCCCGGCGTTGCCCGTCCTCGTCCTCGGCGGCGACCTCGACTCGCTCACCCCCGCCGTCGGCGGCCGGCATGTCGCGGCCCAACTGGGGCCCTCCGCCCGGTTCGTGACCGTGCCCAACCTCACCCACATCACCGCCATGACCCTCCGGACCCGGCCGGGCCCGGAGGCGTGCGGGCAGTCCCTGTACCGCCAGTTCCTCCGCGCGCCCGCCGCCCTGGCGCGTCTGGACACCTCCTGCACCCGGCACACCCCGGCCGTCCCCGTCCTCGCCGCCTATCCCGCCCGGCTCGCCGGCACCGTTCCGGCCACCCCGGCGCCCGGCAACCGGGCTGATGCCGATGCCTTGCGGGCGGCCGCCTCCGGCGTCGCCGTGGTGGGCGACGCGATCGTCCGCAGCGGCTATCTGACCGGCGGTCGCGACACCGGCCTGCGCGGCGGCACCTGGACCGTCACCGGGGACACCCGGGCGTGCTTCGGCTTCACCGACGTGCGCTGGACCGGCGACGCCGCCGTCAGCGGCACCGCCACCTGGGACCGGGGCCGGGGCGTGGTCACCGCGCACCTGCGCATCACCCCTGATGCCGGCCCGGACCGCGCCGCCGACACCACCCTCGACACCACCTGGAACACCCTCACCCCGCACGTGCCGGCCTCGGTGACCGGAACAGCCGGCGGCACCCCGTTGCGTGCCACTCTTCCCGCACCCGCCTGACGGCACATCACCCCTCCGCGCCCGAAGTCTCGGAAATTCCTTAGGTCACCTCGTGATTCCGTGACTCTGCCGAGCGCTGGGACTTTTGGCCCTCGACCGGCTTTGTCCGTGGCAGTGAAAGGGGACCGAATGTCCAAGCGTGCGCTGATCACCGGGATCACCGGGCAGGACGGCTCGTACCTCGCCGAGCATCTGCTCGCCGAGGGCTACGAGGTGTGGGGCCTGAACCGGGGCCAGGCCAACCCGCGGAAGGACCGCGTGGCCAAGCTGATACCCGACCTGTCCTTCGTCCACGGTGACTTGATGGACCAGGGGAGCCTGGTCACCGCCGTAGACCTCGTGCAGCCGGACGAGGTCTACAACCTCGGGGCCGTCTCCTTCGTGCCCATGTCGTGGCAGCAGCCGGAGCTCGTCACCGAGGTGAACGGCACCGGCGTGCTGCGCATGCTGGAGGCGATCCGGATGGTGAGCGGGCTGGGCAAGTCCGGGAGCGGAGCCGGCGGCGACGGCCAGGGCCAGATCCGCTTCTACCAGGCATCCTCCTCGGAGATGTTCGGAAAGGTGGTGGAGTCGCCGCAGAGCGAGCGGACCCCCTTCCACCCGCGCAGCCCCTACGGCGTGGCCAAGGCCTACGGCCACTACATCACCCAGAACTACCGCGAGTCCTACGGGGTGTTCGGGGTGTCGGGGATCCTCTTCAACCACGAATCGCCCCGCCGCGGCGCGGAGTTCGTGACCCGGAAGATCTCCCTCGCGGTCGCACAGATCAAGCTGGGTCTGCAGGACAAGCTCATGCTCGGCAACCTCGACGCGGTGCGCGACTGGGGCTTCGCGGGGGACTACGTCCGCGCGATGCACCTGATGCTGCAGCAGGACCGGCCGGGGGACTACGTGGTGGGCACCGGGCAGATGCACTCGGTGCGCGATGCGGCCCGCATCGCCTTCGAGGCCGTCGGCCTGGACTGGGAGGAGCACGTCGTGGTGGACCCGGCGCTGGTGCGGCCCGCCGAGGTCGAGACGCTGTGCGCCGACTCCGGCAACGCCCGCCGGGAGCTGGACTGGGAGCCGGAGGTCGGCTTCGAGGAACTGATGCGGATGATGGTGGAGTCCGACCTCCAGCAGGCCGGCCGCGTGCGTGACCACGGCGAGCTGCTCGCCGCGGCGAGCTGGTAGGGCTCGCCGGAGAAACACCTGCTCACACCCGTTGCGGACCCCTGGAGTCGGCGGACTCTAGGGAATTCCGTGGCCATGCCCGACCACACTGGGCGTGTGGCGTGCGGGAAATCGAGCAGTGCCCCGTGCGGGGCCTCCTGATGACTCATTCGCTGTGGAACAGCCATCCCGAGTGCCGGATGTCCACATCGAATTCCTCTGCTGTCCGTCGGTCTTGAGATGGGTTGAGTTGAACGTGGCGAAGATGGACAAGGAACAGAAGCTCCGCGACTACCTGAAGCGGGCGAGCGCCGATCTGCGGCGTTCCCGGCAGCGGGTGGGCGAACTGGAGGCTGCAGCCCGCGAGCCCATTGCGATCGTGGGCATGAGCTGCCGCTTCCCCGGGGGTGTGACGACCCCCGAGGAACTCTGGTCCATGCTCGTCGCGGGCGAGGACGGCATCACGGGGACCCCCGCCGACCGCGGCTGGGAGCTGCTGGCGGAGGACGCCGGCCGGTTCTCCGGCGGATTCCTGCACGACGCGGCCGAGTTCGACGCCGGATTCTTCGGGATCTCCCCGCGCGAGGCCCTGGCGATGGACCCCCAGCAGCGGGTGCTGCTGGAGTCCTCCTGGGAGGCCTTCGAGCGGGCCGGTATCGACCCGGCCGCGGTCCGGGGCACCCGGACGGGCGTCTTCGTCGGGGCCATGCCCCAGGAGTACCGGGTGGGCCCGGACGACGACGCCCAGGGCTTCACCCTGACGGGCACCGCCACCAGCGTCCTGTCGGGCCGGCTCTCCTACTTCTTCGGGGCCGTGGGCCCGGCGGTGACGGTCGACACCGCCTGCTCGTCGTCCCTGGTGGCCCTGCACCTGGCCGCCCACTCCCTGCGCCAGGGCGAGTGCTCCCTGGCGCTGGCCGCGGGCGTCACGGTGATGTCCGCACCCACGACCTTCGTGGAGTTCAGCCGCCAGGGCGGGCTGTCCGCCGACGGGCGCTGCCGCTCCTTCGCCGACTCCGCCGACGGCACCGGCTGGGCCGAGGGCGCGGGCGTGCTGGTCCTGGAACGGCTCTCGGAGGCCCGCCGCAACGGGCACGAGGTCCTGGCCGTCATCCGCGGCTCCGCCGTCAACCAGGACGGCGCCTCCAACGGCCTGACCGCCCCCAACGGCCCCTCCCAGCAACGGGTGATCGAGCAGGCGCTGGTCAACGCGCGGCTCTCGGCCGACGAGGTCGACGTCGTCGAGGCCCACGGCACGGCCACCACCCTGGGAGACCCGGTCGAGGCCCAGGCGCTGATCGCGACCTACGGCCGCAACCGCGCCGAGGACCACCCGCTGCTGCTGGGCTCCGTCAAGTCCAACCTCGGGCACACCCAGGCGGCGGCCGGCATGGCCGGCGTCATCAAGATGGTGCTGGCCATGCGGCACGGCATCCTGCCCCGCACGCTGCACGTCGACGCGCCGTCCTCGCACGTGGACTGGACGGCGGGCGCCGTGCGCCTGCTGACCGAGCAGACCCCGTGGCCGCAGGGCGCGGAGCCGCGCCGGGCGGGCATCTCCTCCTTCGGGCTCAGCGGCACCAACGCGCACACGATCATCGAGGAGGCCCCGGCCGAGCGGGCCCCCGAAGCCGCGGACGAGAACACGGACGAGGGCACCGGCGAGACGGCCGCCGTCGTCGCCGAGCCCATCGCCGCCGGGGCCGTCCCGTGGCTGGTCTCCGGCCGGACCCGGGAGGCCCTGCGCGCCCAGGCCGACCGGCTGCTGGACCTCCTCACCACCCGCCCCGACCTCGCCCCCGTGGACGTGGCCCACTCCCTGGCCACCGCCCGCTCCGGCTTCGAGCACCGCGCCGCGTTCACCACCGCCGACCGTGACCAGGCCCTCGCCGCGCTGACCGCGCTGGCCGCCGGCGAGGCGGCTCCGGGCGTGACCCAGGGCACCGTCCAGGGCCGCTCCAAGCTCGCCTTCCTCTTCGCGGGCCAGGGCTCCCAGCGGCCGGGCATGGGGCGTGAACTCCACGCCCGTTTCCCCGTCTTCGCCGCCGCGCTCGACGAGCTGCTCGCCCACTTCGACGAGGGCCTCGAACGGCCCCTGAAGGACGTGCTGTTCGCCGCCGAGGGCACGCCCGAGGCCGAGCTGCTCAACGAGACCGGCTACGCGCAGCCCGCCCTGTTCGCGATCGAGGTCGCGCTGTACCGGCTGGCCGAATCCCTCGGCATCAAGCCGGACTTCGTCACCGGACACTCCATCGGCGAGATCGCGGCCGCGCACGTGGCCGGGGTCTTCTCGGCCGCCGACGCCGCGGCCCTGGTGCTCGCACGCGGCCGGCTCATGCAGGCGCTGCCCGCCGGCGGCGTCATGGTCGCGCTGCAGGCGGCCGAGGACGAGGTCCTGCCCCTGCTCGAGAACCGGCAGGACCGGGTCTCCATCGCTGCGGTCAACGGACCCGACGCCGTCGTCGTCGCCGGTGCGGCGGACGATGTCGCCGCCGTCGCCGGGCACTTCACCGAGCTGGGCCGCAAGACCAGGCAGCTGCAGGTCTCGCACGCCTTCCACTCCCCGCTCATGGAACCCATGCTCGAGGAGTTCCGCACCGTCGTCTCCGGCCTCGCGCCGCAGGCACCCGTCCTCCCCGTCGTCTCCGGCCTGACCGGCACCCTCGCCACCGTCGAGCAGCTGACCTCCGCGGACTACTGGGCCGACCACGCCCGCCACGCCGTCCGGTTCGCCGACACCGTGTCCTGGCTGAGCGGCCACGGCGTGGGCACCTTCCTCGAACTGGGCCCCGATGGCGTCCTCTCCGCCATGGCCCAGGCCTGCCTCGACGACACCACCGAAGCCGCCCCCGCCACGCTCGCCGTGCTGCGGCCGGGCCGCCCCGAGGCCGAGACGCTCACCACCGCGCTGACCGACCTGCACCTGCGCGGCGTGGCCGTCCAGTGGAAGGCCTACTTCGACGGCACCGGCGCCCGCCGCACGGACCTGCCCACCTACGCCTTCCAGCACCGCCGTTACTGGGCCAAGGGCGTGGCCGCACAGGGCGGCGACGCCCGCGCGATGGGCCTGGGCGCCGCCCGCCACCCGCTGCTGGCCGCGGCCGTGTCGGTCGCCAACTCCGACGGCCTGCTGCTGACCGGCCGGCTGTCGCTGCGCACCCACCCCTGGCTGGCCGACCACGCCGTGCGCGGCACGGTCCTGCTCCCGGGCACCGCCTTCCTGGAACTGGCCGTCCGCGCCGGGGACGAGACCGGCTGCGACCGCATCGAGGAACTCACCCTCGCCGCGCCCCTGGTCCTGCCCGCCGAGGGCGGAGTGCAGGTGCAGGTGTGGGTCGGCAGCCCGGACGAGTCCGGCCGCCGCACCCTGAGCATCCACTCCCGCCCCGACGGGCCCGAGGAGCTCCCCTGGGCGCAGCACGCCGCCGGCACGCTCGTCGCCGGTGAGCACCGCGCCGCCTTCGATGCCGCCGTCTGGCCCCCCGCCGGTGCACAGCCGGTCGACCTCGACGGCTTCTACGACCGCATCGCCGAGGGCGGCTTCGGGTACGGCCCCCTGTTCCAGGGCCTGCGCGCGGCCTGGACCGCCGGTGACGACGTCTACGCCGAGGTGACGCTGCCGGAGACCGGCACCTCCGACACCGGTTCCTTCGGCATCCACCCGGCCCTGCTGGACGCCACGTTGCACGCCTCGGCCTTCGCCGGACTCGGCGAGGAGGCCCGCGGCGGCCTGCCCTTCTCGTGGCAGGACGTGTCCCTGCACGCGAGCGGGGCGACGACGGTCCGCGTGAAGCTGACCCGTACCGACGAGGACGCGGTGGCGATCGCCGTCGCCGACACCGAGGGCACCCTCGTGGCCTCCGTCGGCTCGCTCGTCCTGCGCGCGGTGCCGGACGAGCGGCTGGGCGCCGCCGCCTCCCTCGGCCGCGAGGCCCTGTTCGAGCTGCGCTGGACCCCGCTGGGCGACTCCGCCGGGACGCTGCCCTCGTCCGTGGCCGTCCTCGGCCACGACCTCTTCGGCCTCGCCGGGACGCCGGACCTCGCGGTCACGGCCCTGCCCGGTCTGGACGCCGACGCGGCCGAGGTGCCCGACGTCGTGCTCGCCCCCGTCGCCGGCACCACCGACGACGATCCGGTCGGCGCGGCGCACGCCCGCACCGCCGACGTCCTGGAGCAGCTCAAGTCCTGGCTGGAGAACGAGCGGTACGCCGCCTCCCGCCTGGTCTTCGTCACCCGCGGTGCGGTCACCGCCGACGGGCGGGAGACGCCGGACCCGGCGGCCGCCGCCGTCTGGGGCCTGGTGCGTGCCGCACAGGCCGAACACCCCGGCCGCTTCGGCCTGGTGGACCTCGGCCCCGACGGATCCGGCGCACCGCAGCTCGCCCGGGCCCTGGCCGCGGACGAGCCGCAGACCGCCCTCCGCGGCGACACCGTCCTCGCCGCCCGGCTCGCCCGCGCCCAGGCGCCGCAGGCCGACGCACAGTGGAACCCCGAGGGCACCGTGGTGCTCACCGGCGCCACCGGCGGCCTGGGCCGCGTGCTGGCCCGCCACCTGGTCGCCGAGCGCGGCGTGCGGCACCTGCTGCTCGTCAGCCGCCGGGGCGCCGCCGCCGAGGGCGCCGACGAACTCGTCGCCGAACTGGCCGGGCACGGCGCGCAGGTGACCGTCGAGGCCTGCGACCTCGCCGACCGCTCCGCCGTCGAGCGGCTGCTGGCCGCCGTACCCGCCGAGCACCCCGTCACCGCTGTCGTGCACAGCGCCGGCACGCTCGACGACGGCCTGATCGAGTCGCTCACCCCCGAGCGGATCAGCACGGTGCTGCGGCCCAAGGCCGACGCCGTGTGGCACCTCCACGAGGCCACCCGCGGGCTGGACCTGGCCGCCTTCGTCGTCTTCTCCTCCCTCTCCGGCACCGTCGGCGCCGCGGGCCAGGGCAACTACGCCGCCGCGAACGCCTTCATCGACGCCGTCGCCCGACTGCGCCGCGCCGCCGGGCTGCCGGGCCTCTCCCTGGGCTGGGGCCCGTGGGCGCCCACCGGCGGCATGACCGGCGGGCTGACCGGGGCAGACCTCGAGCGCCTGGAGCGCATGGGCACGCCCGCGCTCACCGAGGACCAGGGCGTCGCCCTCTTCGACGCCGCAATCGCCACCGAGGCCGGCGTCCTGCTGCCGGTCCGCCTCGACCTGTCCGTCCTGCGGGTCCAGGGCGAGGTGCCGGCGCTGATGCGCGGCCTCGTCCGCACCCCCGCCCGCCGCTCGGTGGTCGCCGGCTCGGAGACGGCCGTCAGCCTCGTCCAGCAGCTCTCCCGGCTGGAGGAGGCCGACCGCACCGAGGTCGTGCGCGACCTCGTGGCCGGCCAGGTGGCCGCCGTGCTCGGCCACTCCGGTGCCGCCGAGATCGACGCGCAACGCCCGTTCCGCGACCTGGGCTTCGACTCCCTGACCGCCGTGGAGCTGCGCAACCGGCTCCGCGCGGTCACCGGCCTGCGCACCGCCGCCACGGTCGTCTTCGACTACCCGACCGTCAGCGCCCTCGCCGCGCACGTCCTCGGCGAACTCATGGGCTCCGAGGCCGCCGTCACCGCGGCCGCCCCGCTCGCCGCCACCGACCAGGACCCCGTCGTCATCGTCGGCATGAGCTGCCGCTACCCCGGCGGCGTCGCCTCGCCCGAGGACCTGTGGCGCCTGGTCAGCGAGGGCACCGACGCCATCTCCGGCCTGCCCACCGACCGCGGCTGGGACCTGGAGGCGCTCTACGACCCGGACCCGGACCGCCTCGGCACCTCCTACTCCCGCTTCGGCGGATTCCTGCACGACGCACCCGAGTTCGACCCCGCGTTCTTCGGCATGAGCCCCCGCGAGGCCCTGGCCACCGACTCCCAGCAGCGCCTGCTGCTGGAGGCGTCCTGGGAGGCCATCGAGCGGGCCGGCATCGACCCGGTGTCCCTGCGCGGCAGCCGCACCGGCGTGTTCGCCGGCGTCATGTACAACGACTACGCACAGACGCTCGCCGGCGGGCAGTTCGAGGGCCACCAGGGCAGCGGCACCTCACCGAGCATCGCCTCCGGGCGCGTGTCCTACACCCTCGGCCTGGAGGGCCCCGCCGTCACCGTCGACACGGCGTGCTCGTCCTCGCTCGTCGCCATGCACTGGGCGATGCAGGCCCTGCGCACGGGGGAGTGCTCGCTGGCCCTGGCCGGCGGTGTCACCGTGATGTCGACGCCCGGCGCCCTCATCGAGTTCTCCCGGCAGCGCGGACTGTCCCAGGACGGCCGCTGCAAGGCCTTCTCCGACAGCGCCGACGGCGTCGGCTGGTCCGAGGGCGTGGGCGTCCTCGTCCTCGAACGGCTCTCCGACGCCCGCCGCAACGGGCACCGCATCCTGGCCGTCGTCCGCGGCTCCGCCGTCAACCAGGACGGCGCGTCCAACGGCCTGACCGCCCCCAACGGCCTGTCCCAGCAGCGCGTGATCCGGCAGGCCCTGGCCGGCGCCGGCCTGTCCGTCACGGACGTCGACGCCGTCGAGGCGCACGGCACCGGCACCACGCTCGGCGACCCGATCGAGGCCCAGGCCTTGCTGGCCACCTACGGCCAGGACCGCGACGCCGAACACCCGCTGCTGCTGGGCTCGGTGAAGTCCAACATCGGCCACACCCAGGCGGCGGCCGGCGTGGCCGGCGTCATCAAGATGGTCATGGCCATGGACAAGGGCGTGCTGCCCCGCACGCTGCACGCCGACGTGCCGTCCTCGCACGTGGAGTGGGACGCCGGAGCGGTGCGCCTGCTCGCCGAGGAGACCTCCTGGCCGCAGGCCGACCGGCCGCGCCGCGCCGGCGTCTCCGCCTTCGGCTTCAGCGGCACGAACGCGCACGTCGTCCTCGAAGCCGCCCCGGCCGAGCCCGGCCCGCGCGACGAGAACGACCAGCCCCGGCTCGTGCCGGCCGTCGTGCCGTGGGCCCTGTCCGGCAAGAGCCGGGCGGCGCTGCGGGACCAGGCCGCCCGCCTGCGCTCCTTCCTCGACGAGCGCCCCGGCTTCGACCCGGCCGGCATCGGCCTCTCCCTCGCCACCACCCGCTCGGCCTTCGACCAGCGGGCCGTCGTCACCGGCGACCGCGACGAACTGCTGCGCGCACTCGCCGCGCTGGCCGCCGACCGGCCGGACCCCGCGCTCACCGAGGGCGAGACCGGCGGCGCGGGCAGGCTCGCCGTGCTGTTCGCCGGACAGGGCAGCCAGCGCCCCGGAGCGGGCCGTGAACTCCACGCGCGCTTCCCGGCGTTCGCCGCCGCCTTCGACGAGGTGGCCGCCGCCTTCGACCCGCACCTGGACCGTCCCCTGAAGGACGTCCTCCTCGCACCGGCCGGCAGCCCCGAGGCGGAGCTGCTGGAGCGCACCGAGTGGACCCAGCCGGCCCTCTTCGCCGTCGAGGTCGCGCTCTACCGCCTGCTGCGCACCTGGGGGATCCGCCCCGACGTACTGCTCGGCCACTCCGTCGGCGAGATCGCCGCCGCCCACGTCGCAGGCGTCCTCTCGCTGCCGGACGCGGCCCGTCTGGTCGCCGCGCGGGCGCGGCTGATGCAGGCCCTGCCCGCCGCCGGCGCGATGATCTCCCTCCAGGCCACGGAGGAGGAAGTGGCCCCGCTGCTCGCAGGACGTGAGCAGGAGGTCTCCCTCGCCGCCGTCAACGGCCCCACCGCCGTCGTCGTCTCCGGTGACGAGGCCGCCGCCGAGGAGATCGCCGCCCACTTCGCCGCCCTGGGCCGCAAGACCAAGCGGCTGAGCGTCAGCCACGCCTTCCACTCGCCGCTCATGGACCCCATGCTCGACGAGTTCCGCGAGGTCGCCGCCGGCATCACCTACGCCGCACCGACCGTCACCGTCATCTCCGACCTCACCGGCCTTCCGGCCACCGACGAGGAGCTCCGCTCCGCGGACTACTGGGTCGCGCACGCGCGCGGCACGGTCCGCTTCGCCGACGGCATACGTGCCGCTCACGCACACGGTGCCGGCACCTTCCTCGAACTCGGCCCCGACAGCGTCCTGTCGGCCCCCGCCCAGGCCACCCTGGGCGACGGCACGGACGCGGACTTCGTCCCGCTGCTGCGCGCCGACCGCGGCGAGGAGCAGTCCGTCGCCACCGCCCTCGCCCGCCTGCACGTCCGCGGCACGGCCGTGGACTGGTCCGCGTACTTCGCCGGCACCGGCGCGCGCACCGTGGACCTGCCCACGTACGCCTTCCAGCACGAGCGCTACTGGCCCGAGGCCACCCCGGCCACCGGCCCGCAGGCCGCCGCCGACCCGGCGGACGCCGAGCTGTGGAGCGCCGTCGAGCGCGGCGACGCCGCTGGGCTCGCCGGGCTCCTCGGTCTGCGCGACGAGCAACACGCCTCCCTCTACGCACTGTTGCCCGCCCTGTCGTCGTGGCGTCAGCTGCGCCAGGAGAAGGCGCTGCTGGACTCCACCCGCTACCGCGTCGCCTGGCGCCCGGTCCGGGCAGCCGCCGCTCCCGTCCTGGACGGCACCTGGCTGGTCGTGACCGCCGAAGGGACCGACACCGACGAGATCCTGGACGCGCTGCGCGGCCACGGCGCCCAGTTCGAGACGCTCGTACTGGACGCCTCCTGCCGCGAACGCGCCCAACTCGCCGCCCGCCTCGAAGCGGTGAGCGACCCGGAGCGGACCTTCTCCGGTGTACTGTCCCTGCTGCCCCTCGCCGACGAACCCGGCCACCGGCCGGACGGCGAGCTGCCGGCCGGGCTCGCTCTGAGCATCGTCCTGATCCAGGCGCTCGCCGACACCCATCTCGCCGCCCCCGTATGGGCCCTGACCCGCGGCGCGGTCACCACCGGCGCCGCCGACCCGCTCACCAACCCCCTCCAGGCAGCGGTCTGGGGCCTGGGCCGCGTCGCCGCCCTGGAACACCCGCAGCTGTGGAGCGGCCTGATCGACCTGCCGCCCGTCCTCGACGCGCCCGCCACCCAGCAGCTCGTCAGCCTCCTCGCCACCCGCGGCGGCGAGGACCAGGTCGCGATCCGCGCGGGCGGTGCACTCGGCCGGCGCCTCGTGGGCCACCCGCTCGCCGAACTGCCCACGGCCGACGCCTTCACCGCGCGCGGCACCGTGCTCGTCACCGGCGGCACCGGAGCCCTCGGCGCCGAGGTCGCCCGCTGGCTCGCCCGCAGCGGCGCCGAGCACCTCGTCCTCACCAGCCGCCGCGGCCCCGACGCCCCCGGCGCCGCCGAACTGGCCGCCGAACTCCGGGAGCTGGGCGCCCAGGTCACCGTCGCCGCCTGCGACACCGCCGACCGCGACGCGCTCGCCGCGCTGCTGGCCTCCGTGCCGGACGAGCACCCGCTGACCGGCGTCGTGCACGCGGCAGGCGTCGGCCAGGCGGCCGCTCTCAGCGAGACCCCGCTGGACGCCGCCGCGGACGCCATGGCCGCGAAGATGCTCGGCGCGGCCCACCTCGACGCCCTCCTCGACGGCCACGACCTCGACTTCTTCGTCCTGGTCTCCTCGATCGCCGGCGTGTGGGGCAGCGCCGGACAGAGCGCCTACGGCGCCGCCAACGCCTACCTCGACGCCCTCGCCGAACACCGGCGGGCCCGCGGCCTGACCGCGACCTCGGTGGCCTGGGGCCCCTGGGGCGAGCTCGGCATGGCCACCCACGAGGCCGTCGCCGACCAGCTGCTGCGGACGGGGCTGCGCTTCCTCGCCCCCGCCACCGCCATCGCCGAACTGCGCCGCGCGGTCGTCCAGCAGGACGTCACCGTCACGGTCGCCGACATCGACTGGGACCGCTACCACCCCGTCTTCACCTCCTCGCGCCCCAGCGTCCTCTTCGACGAACTGCCCGGCGTACGCGCCCTGGAGCAGGCCGGCGGCGAGAGCGCCGTACCGGAGTTCGCCGCGCGCCTGCAGGGCCTCGGCGAGGACGAGCAGGAGCGCCTGCTCGCCGACCTGGTGCGCGCCGAGGCGGCCGTCGTCCTCGGCCACACCTCCGCCGACGGCATCGCCGAGCGGCGGGCCTTCCGCGAGGCCGGCTTCGACTCGCTGACCGCCGTGGAACTGCGCAAGCGGCTGGCCGCGCTCACCGGCCTGGCCCTGCCCGCCACGCTGGTCTTCGACTACCCGACCCCCGCCGCCCTCGCGCGCCACCTGCGCGCCGAACTCCTGGGCAGCGGCGCCGAGTCGGCGCAGGCTGTGGCCGTACCCTCGGCGGGCGGCTTCGACGAGCCCATCGCCATCATCGGCATGAGCTGCCGCTACCCCGGCGGCGTCCGCTCCCCGGAGCAGCTCTGGGAGCTCGTCTCCGACGGCGTCGACGCCATCTCCGACTTCCCCGTCAACCGCGGCTGGGCCACCGACGGCCTGTACCACCCGGACCCGGACAACCCCGGCACCACGTACTCCACCCAGGGTGGATTCCTGCACGACGCGGGCGAGTTCGACGCCGGCTTCTTCGGCATCTCGCCGCGCGAGGCCCTCTCGATGGACCCCCAGCAGCGGCTGCTGCTGGAGACCACCTGGGAGGCCTTCGAGCAGGCCGGAATCGACCCCGCAACGGTCCACTCCACCGCCACCGGGACCTTCATCGGCTCCACCTACCAGGAGTACGGGCTCGGCGTCGACGACCCCTCCGCCGGCCACCTGGTGACCGGCACCAGCCCCAGCGTGCTCTCCGGGCGCCTGGCCTACCTCTTCGGCCTCGAAGGACCGGCCGTCACCGTCGACACCGCCTGCTCCTCGTCCCTGGTCGCCATGCACCTGGCCTGCCAGTCGCTGCGCAACGGCGAGAGCTCGCTGGCCCTGGCCGGCGGCGCGACCGTGATGACCAACCCCAGCTCCTTCGTCGCCTTCAGCCGCCAGCGGGCCCTCGCGGGCGACGGCCGCTGCAAGGCGTTCGCCGAGGGCGCCGACGGCATGACGCTCGCCGAGGGCGTCGGCATCCTCGTCCTGGAGCGGCTCTCCGACGCGCAGCGCAACGGGCACGAGGTCCTCGCCGTCGTGCGCGGCTCGGCCATCAACCAGGACGGCGCCTCCAACGGCCTGTCCGCACCCAACGGCCCGTCCCAGCAGCGCGTCATCCGCCAGGCCCTCGCCGACTCCGGGCTGACCCCGGCGGACATCGACGCCGTCGAGGCGCACGGCACCGGCACCGCCCTCGGCGACCCCATCGAGGCCCAGGCCCTGCTGGCCACCTACGGCCAGGGCCGCGACCCCGAACGGCCGCTGCTGCTGGGCTCGGTGAAGTCCAACATCGGCCACGCCCAGTCGGCCTCCGGCGTCGCCAGCGTCATCAAGATGGTCATGGCGCTGCGCAACGGCGAACTGCCGCGCACCCTGCACGCCGACACCCCCTCCAGCCACGTGGACTGGAGCTCCGGCGCGGTCTCGCTGCTGACCGACCGCACCGACTGGCCCGAGGGCGAGCGCCTGCGCCGCTGCGCGGTCTCCTCCTTCGGCATCAGCGGAACCAACGCCCACACCGTCCTCGAAGAGGCCCCCCGGCCTCAGGAGGCGGCCCCCGCGCCGGAGACCGAGCCGGTGCCCCCGGCCGGCGGCGCCATCCCCTGGGTGCTGTCCGCACGGACCCCGGGCGCCCTGCGCGCCCAGGCCGCGAACCTCGCGGCCCGCCTCGACGGCGAGCAGTCGCCGAGCGCCCTCGACACCGGCCACAGCCTGGTGACCTCGCGCGCCCTCTTCGATCACCGCGCCGTCGTCGTCGGCACCGGCGGCGAGGAGCAGGCGGCAGCGCTGCGGGCCCTCGGCGAGGGGCAGTCGGCCCCGGGCATCGTCCAGGGCGCCGCCGACACCGACGGCAGGACCGTGTTCGTCTTCCCCGGCCAGGGCTCCCAGTGGGCCGGCATGGGGGCGCGGCTGCTGGAGGAGTCCCCGGTCTTCGCCGAGCGCCTGCGCGAATGCGCGGTCGCCCTCTCGGAGTTCACCGACTGGTCGCTGCTCGACGTCCTGCGCCAGGTCGAGGGTGCACCCACCCTGGACCGCGTCGACGTCGTCCAGCCCGCCTCGTTCGCCGTCATGGTCTCGCTGGCCGAACTGTGGCGCTCCCACGGCATCACGCCCGACGCCGTCGTCGGCCACTCGCAGGGCGAGATCGCCGCGGCCGCCGTCTCCGGCGCCCTGTCGCTGGAGGACGCCGCCCGCGTCGTCGCGCTGCGCAGCCAGGCCATCGCCCGCGTACTGGCCGGATCCGGCGGCATGATGTCGGTCCCGCTGCCCGTGGCCGAGGTCGAGGAGCGCGTCGCCGCGTACGAGGGCCTGTCCGTCGCCGCCGTCAACGGCCCCCGCTCCGTGGTCGTCTCGGGCGCCACCGAGCCGCTGGAGGCCCTCCTGGCCGAGCTGACGGCCCAGGAGGTCCGCGTCCGGCGCATCGCCGTCGACTACGCCTCGCACTCCGCACAGGTGGAGCTGCTGCGCGACGAACTGCGCAGCGTCCTCGCACCGGTCCGCCCGCGGCCCGCGCAGGTGCCCTTCTTCTCCACCGTCACCGGCGACTGGCTGGACACCACCGGCCTCGACGCCGACTACTGGTACACCAACCTCCGCGGAACCGTCCGCTTCGAGCCCGCCGTGCGCGAACTCCTCGCGCAGAACCACCGCTTCTTCATCGAGGTCAGCTCCCACCCCGTGCTCGCCGTGGGCATCCAGGAGACGGCCGAGTCGGCGGAGGCCCGGGCCGCGGTGCTCGGCACGCTCCGGCGCGACGCCGGCGGCACCGACCGCTTCCTGACCTCGCTCGCCGAGGCCTTCGTCCGGGGCGCGCACGCCGACTGGTCCCGCGTCTTCGCCGGCACCGGCGCCCGCCGGGTGCCGCTGCCCACCTACGCCTTCCAGCGCGAATACCTGTGGGCCATCCCCGCCGCGGCACAGGACCGCCATGAAACGGACCCCGCGGACGCGGAGTTCTGGACCGCGGTCGAGGAGGAGGACGTCGACTCCCTCGCCTCCAGCCTGCACCTGGACCGCACCTCCCTGGCCCCGGTGCTCCCGGCGCTGTCGCACTGGCGCAAGCGCCGCCGCGACCTGTCGACCGTGGACTCCTGGCGCTACCACGCCACATGGAAGCCGCTGACCGGCCTGCCCGCCGCGGCCCTGACGGGCACCTGGCTCGTCGTCACCGCCGAGGGCATCGCCGCCGACGACGTCACGGACGCCCTCGCCGCCCACGGCGCCGTCCCGCACACGCTCGTCCTGGACGACGCCTGCACGGACCGCACGGAACTGGCCGCGCGGCTGACCGCGCTCGACGGCCTGGAGGACCTCACGGGAGTGGTGTCCCTGCTGGCCGCGGCCGAGGAGCAGAACGCGGAGCACCCGGCGCTCACCACCGGGCTCGCCCTGACCGTCTCGCTCGTCCAGGCACTGGGCGACACCGGCATCGACGCACCCCTGTGGTGCCTGACCCGCGGCGCGGTCTCCACCGGCCGCGCGGACAAGCTGACCCGGCCCGCCCAGGCCCAGATCCACGGCCTCGGCTGGACGGCAGCCCTCGAACACCCGCAGCGCTGGGGCGGCGTCGTCGACCTGCCCGAAACGCTCGACCGGCGCGCCGCCGAGCGCCTGGCCGCCGTCCTCACCGGCCGCACCGGCGAGGACCAGATCGCCGTCCGCGCCTCGGGCGTCCACATCCGCCGCATCGTGCGCGCCGCCTCCGCGGACGCCGCCCCGGCCCGCCCCTGGTCGCCCCGCGGCACCACCCTCGTCACCGGCGGCACCGGCACCCTGGCCCCGCACCTGGCCCGCTGGCTCGCCGGCCAGGGCGCCGAGCACATCGTGCTGACCAGCCGCCGCGGCCCGGCGGCACCGGGCGCGGCGGAACTCGTCCAGGAACTCGCCGAGCTGGGCTGCGAAGCCACCTACGTCGCCTGCGACCTGACCGACCGCGACGCGGTCGCGGACATGCTCCAGGCCCTCAAGGACGACGGCCGCACCGTCCGTACGGTCGTGCACACCGCCGTCACCATCGAGCTCGCCCCGCTCGCCGAGACGACCCTCGACGGCTTCGCCAACGTCGTCGACGCCAAGGTCACCGGCGCCCGGCACCTCGACGAACTCCTCGACGACGACGAGCTCGACGCCTTCGTCCTGTACTCCTCCGCCGCGGGCATGTGGGGCAGCGGGGCGCACGCCGCCTACGTCGCCGGCAACGCCTACCTCAACGCCCTCGCCGAGCACCGCCGTGCCCGGGGCGCCCGCGCCACGGCCGTCTCCTGGGGCATCTGGGCCGACGACCTGAAGCTCGGCCGCGTCGACCCCGGCCAGATCCGCCGCAGCGGACTCGTCTTCATGGACCCCCAACTGGCCCTCACCGGGCTGCGGCAGGCCCTCGACGCCGACGAGACGGTGCTCGCCATCGCCGACGTGGACTGGGAGCGTTACCACCCGGTCTTCACCTCCGCACGGCCCGCCCCCCTCTTCGCGGACCTGCCCGAGGTCCGGCAGCTGGAGGAGGAGACCGCCGAAGTCCACACCTCCGGAAGCGAGTTCGCCTCCCGGCTCCTCGGACTGGCCCCGGCCGAGCAGGACCGTCTCCTGCTGGACCTGGTGCGCACCGAGGCGGCCACCGCGCTCGGCCACGCCTCCCCGGACGTGCTGTCCGAGGAACGGGCCTTCCGCGACGTGGGCTTCGACTCGCTGACCGCCGTCGACCTGCGCAACCGGATCGCCGCCGTCACCGGGCTCGCCCTGCCGAGCACCATGGTCTTCGACTACCCCAACCCGCTCGCGCTCGTCGCCCACCTGCGCGACGCGCTCGCCGGCACCGGCACCGGGGCAGCCGTCGCGGTGCACGCCGCCACGGCCCCCGCCGACGACGAGCCCATCGCCATCATCGGCATGAGCTGCCGCTACCCGGGCGGCATCGCCTCCCCGGAGGACCTGTGGCGGATCGTCGCCGAGGGCGGCGACGTCACCGGCGAGTGGCCCACCGACCGCGGCTGGGACACCGAGGGCCTCTACGACCCCGACCCCGACCGGCCGGGCCGCACCTACTCGACCCGGGGCGGCTTCCTCCACGACGCCGCCGACTTCGACGCCTCCTTCTTCGGCATCTCGCCCCGCGAGGCGCTGGCCATGGACCCCCAGCAGCGCCTGCTGCTGGAGACCTCCTGGGAGGCGATGGAGCGCGCCGGCATCGACCCCGCCGCCCTGCGCGGCAGCAGCACCGGCACCTTCATCGGCGCCAGCTACCAGGACTACGCCGCCAACGCCGCGACCCCGGCGGGCAGCGAGGGACACGCCATCACCGGCACCATCTCCAGCGTCCTGTCCGGCCGCCTGTCCTACACCTACGGCTTCGAGGGCCCGGCCGTCTCGCTCGACACCGCCTGCTCCTCCTCCCTCGTCGCCCTGCACCTGGCCTGCCAGTCCCTGCGCAACGGCGAGAGCTCCCTCGCCCTCGCCGGCGGCGTCAGCATCATGTCCACGCCGTTCCCGTTCATCGGCTTCAGCCAGCAGCGGGCGATGGCGGCCGACGGCCGCTGCAAGGCCTACTCCGAAGCCGCCGACGGCATGAGCCTGGCCGAGGGCGTCGGCCTCGTCCTCGTCGAGCGGCTCTCCGACGCCCTGCGCAACGGGCACGAGGTCCTGGCCGTGATCCGCGGCTCCGCCGTCAACCAGGACGGCGCCTCCAACGGCCTGACCGCCCCCAACGGCCCGTCCCAGCAGCGCGTCATCCGCCAGGCCCTCGCCAACGCCGGCGTGACCGGCGCCGAGGTCGACGTCGTCGACGGACACGGCACCGGCACCGCCCTCGGCGACCCGATCGAGGCGCAGGCCCTGCTGGCCACCTACGGCCAGGGCCGCGACCCCGAACACCCGCTGCTGCTCGGCTCGGTGAAGTCCAACATCGGCCACACCCAGATGGCGTCCGGCGTCGCCAGCATCATCAAGATGGTCATGGCCCTGCGCCACGAGGCCGTCCCGCAGAGTCTGCACATCGACCAGCCCTCCACGCACGTCGACTGGAGCTCCGGCGCCATCCGCCTGCTCACCGAGCCGACGGCCTGGCCGGAGACCGGACACCCGCGCCGCGCGGCCGTCTCCTCCTTCGGACTCAGCGGCACCAACGTCCACACCGTCCTCGAACAGGCCCCGGAACAGCGGGCCGTGACGGACGGGACGGACCCGGCCGAGGCCCCGGCCCGCCCGGCCGGAGCCGTGGCCCTGACCCTGTCCGGCCACACCGAAGCAGGCCTGCGCGCCCAGGCCGGCCGGCTCCTGACCCACCTCGCCGGCCACCCCGAACTGCCGCTCACCGACCTCGCGTTCTCCCTCGCCACCTCCCGGGCGGCCCTGGAGCACCGCGCGGCCGTCGTCACCGAGGGCACCGACGATCAGGAAGCGCTCACCCGCGCCCTGACCGCCCTGCGCGACGGAACCCCCGACGGCAGCCTGCTCACCGGCCGCCGCGGCCGCGGCCGCCTGGCCTTCCTCTTCACCGGCCAGGGCAGCCAGCGCCCCGGGATGGGACGCGAACTCTACGAACGCCACCCCGTCTACGCCGAGGCACTGGACGCCGTACTCGCCCGCTTCGACCGCGAACTCGACCGCCCGCTGCGCGACATCCTCTTCGCCGCACCGGACACCCCCGAGGCCGCACTGCTCGACGACACCGGCTACACCCAGCCGGCCCTCTTCGCCCTCGAAGTGGCCCTGTTCCGGCTCGCCGAGTCCTGGGGCCTGCGCCCCGACTACGTCGCCGGACACTCCATCGGCGAGTTCGCCGCCGCGCACGCGGCCGGAGTCCTCTCCCTCGACGACGCCTGCACCCTCGTCGCGGCACGCGGCCGCCTGATGGCCGCCCTGCCCGCAGGCGGCGCCATGGCCGCCGTCGAGGCGGCCGAGGACGAAGTGCTGCCCCTGCTCGCCGAGTACGACGGACGCGTCTCCGTCGCCGCCCTCAACACCCCGACGTCCCTGGTCGTCGCGGGCGACGAGGACGCGGTGCTCGCCGTCGCGGCCCGCTTCGAGGAGCAGGGCCGGCGCACCCGGCGACTGCGCGTCAGCCACGCCTTCCACTCGCCCCACATGGACGCGATGCTGGAGGACTTCGCCCGCGTCGCCGCCGGCGTCACCTACCACGCGCCCACGCTGCCGCTGGTGTCCACCGTCACCGGCGAACTCGCCCCGGCCGACGTGCTCTGCTCGCCGGAGTACTGGACCGGGCAGGTCCGCGCCACCGTCCGCTTCGCCGACGCCGTGCGCCGGCTCACCGAGTCCGGCGTGAGCACCTTCTTCGAACTCGGCCCGGACGCCGTGCTCTCCGGCGCCGTCCGCGCGACCGTCGACGAGGACGGAGGCGCCGCCGCGATCCCGGCCCTGCGCCGCAACCACCCCGAGGACCCGGCCCTCACCACCGCCCTCGCCCGGCTCCACGTGCACGGCGTACGGGTCGACTGGACCGCCGTGTTCGCCGGTACCGGCGCCCGCCGCACCGAGCTGCCGACCTACCCCTTCCAGCGCGAGCGCTACTGGCCGGAGGCCGTCGAGGCGGCCCCTGCCGTGGCGGGCCCCGCGGACGAGGCGGACGCCGAGTTCTGGTCGGCCGTCGAGCGCGCGGACCTCTCCACCCTGGGCAACTCCCTGGAGCTGGACGACGACACCCTCACCACCGTCGTGCC
This sequence comes from Streptoverticillium reticulum, assembly GCF_047456005.1. NCBI lineage: Bacteria > Bacillati > Actinomycetota > Actinomycetes > Kitasatosporales > Streptomycetaceae > Streptomyces > Streptoverticillium reticulum. The sequence continues at coordinate 8,137,115 of NZ_CP179755.1, forward strand.
GGCCCTGGCCTCCTGGCGCCGCAAGCGCCGGGAACACTCCACCGTCGACGGCTGGCGCTACCGGGTCGCCTGGAAGCCCCTGACCGGCACGGCCGCCTCCGGCCCGGCCACCCCGACCGGCACCTGGCTGGTGCTCGCACCGGCCGGCGCCGCCGACCGGGCATGGTCCGACACCGTCACCGACGCCCTCGCCACCGACACCGTCCGCATCGAGGTCGCCGCCGCGGAGCGCGAGGCCCTCACCGGCCGCCTGCGCGAACTCGCCGAGGAAGGACACCGGTTCACCGGCGTCCTGTCCCTGCTCGCACTGGACGACGAGGACGGGGACGGCACGCCCGGCGTCCCCGCCGGCCTGCTGCTGACGGCAACGGCCGTGCAGGCCCTGGGCGACGCCGGCATCGAGGCGCCCCTGTGGTGCGTGACCCGCACCGCGGTGGCCGTCGGCCGCTCCGAGCAGCTCGCCCGGCCGGCCCAGGCCGCCGTCTGGGGCCTGGGCAGGGTCGTCGCACTGGAACACCCGGAGCGCTGGGGCGGTCTCGTCGACCTCCCCGACGAGCTCGCCGACACCACCCTGCGCCGACTGGCCACCGCGCTCGCCGGACGCGACGGCGAGGACCAGCTCGCCGTGCGCGCCACCGCGACGTTCGCCCGCCGCCTGGCGCACCACCCCCTCGGGGAGGCCCCCGCGCCCGACGGGTTCCGGCCCGCCGGCACGGTGCTCGTCACCGGCGGCACCGGGGCCCTGGGCGGCCACGTCGCCCGCTGGCTCGCCGCACGCGGCGCCGAGCACCTGCTGCTGGTCAGCCGGCGCGGCGCCGACGCACCGGGAGCCGCGGAACTGCGCGCAGAACTGGAGGAGTCGGGCACCCGCGTGACCCTCGCCGCCTGCGACACCGCCGACCGCGACGCGCTCGCCGCCGTCCTGGCCGCGGTCCCCGAGGAGCACCCGCTCACCGCGGTGTTCCACACCGCGGGCACCGTCGACGACGGCGTCGTCGACACCCTCACCCCCGAGAAGTTCACCGCCGTCCTGCACGCCAAGGTCACCGCCACGCGCGCCCTGCACGAGGCGACCCGCGGCCACGACCTGACCGCCTTCGTGCTCTTCTCCTCCGTCGCGGGCACCCTCGGCGCCCCCGGCCAGGGCAACTACGCCGCCGCCAACGCATTCCTCGACGCCTTCGCCGAGCACCGCCGCGCGGCGGGCCTGCCCGCGACCTCCCTCGCCTGGGGCCCCTGGGCCGAGAGCGGCATGGCCGTCGACGCCACCGGTGTCGAAAGCCGCGTCCGCCGCGGGGGCTTCGCCCCCATGGCGCCCGACAGGGCCCTCGCCGCGATGGGACGGGCCATCGAGCACGACGCCACGGTCCTGACCCTCGCCGACATCGACTGGGCACGCTACGCGGAGGCCTTCACCGCACTGCGCCCCAACCCCGCCGTCGGCGACCTGCCCGAACTGCGCCGCACCGGCTCCACGGAGCAGGCCGGGGCACCGGACGCGGGCCTGCGGGAACCGGCGCTGCGCCGGCAGCTCGCCGGGCTGAACGCCTCCGCACGCCCCCGGTTCGTCCTGGACCTCCTGCGCGGACACGTGGCCGCGGTCCTCGGGCACTCCGGCGCCGAGACCATCGGTGCCGACCAGGCCTTCAGCAACCTCGGCTTCGACTCGCTGACCATCGTCGAACTGCGCAACGCCCTGACGGCCACGACCGGGCTCAAGCTGCCCCCGACGCTCGTCTACGACTACCCGACCCCGCACGCCCTCGCCGACTTCCTGCTGGCCGAACTCCTCGACACCCTGCCCGACGACGCCGACCGGGCCGCCCCGGCCCCGGCCGGCCGGGCGGCGGACGACGACCCGATCGCCATCGTCGGCATGAACTGCCGCTTCCCCGGCGGCATCCGGTCGCCCGAGGACCTCTGGCAGCTGCTGGTCCGCGGCGAGGACGCGATCTCCGGATTCCCCGCCGACCGCGGCTGGGACCTCGACGGGCTCGCCCGAGGAGCCTCCGCCACCGTCGAGGGCGGATTCCTCGAAGGCGTCGGCCTGTTCGACGCCGGCTTCTTCGGCATCTCGCCGCGCGAGGCCCTCGCCATGGACCCCCAGCAGCGCCTGCTGCTGGAGACCTCCTGGGAGGTCTTCGAGCGCGCCGGAATCGACGCGACCACCCTGCGCGGCAGCCGCACCGGCGTCTTCGTCGGCACCAACGGCCAGGACTACGTCACCCTCCTGCGCCAGGGCACCGCCGACGTCCGCGGCCACGTCGCCACCGGAATCTCCGCCAGCGTCATGTCCGGCCGGCTCTCCTACGCCTTCGGCTTCGAGGGCCCGGCCGTCACCGTCGACACCGCCTGCTCGTCCTCGCTCGTCGCCCTGCACATGGCCGCACAGTCCCTGCGCAGCGGCGAGTGCACCCTCGCCCTGGCCGGCGGCGTCTCGGTCATGTCCAGCCCCGACGCCTTCACCGAGTTCACGGTCCAGGGCGGGCTGGCCCCCGACGGCCGCTGCAAGGCCTTCGCCGACGCGGCCGACGGCACGAGCTGGTCCGAGGGCGTGGGCGTGCTCGTCCTGGAGCGCCTCTCCGACGCCCGCCGCAACGGCCACGACGTCTGGGGCATCGTCCGCGGCACCGCCGTCAACCAGGACGGCGCCTCGAACGGCCTGACCGCCCCCAACGGGCGGGCGCAGCAGCGGGTCATCCGCCGGGCCCTCACCGACGCCGACCTCGGCCCCGCCGACGTCGACGTCGTCGAGGCGCACGGCACCGGCACCCGGCTCGGCGACCCCATCGAGGCCCAGGCCCTCATCGCCGCCTACGGCAAGGAGCGGCAACTCCCGCTGCTCCTCGGAGCGGTCAAGTCGAACCTGGGCCACACCCAGGCCGCCGCCGGTGTCGCCGGCATCATCAAGATGGTCCTGGCGATGCGCCACGGCGCACTGCCCAAGACCCTCCACGTGGACGCCCCGACCGCACACGTCGACTGGTCGGACGGCGCCGTCTCGCTCATCACGGAGCAGCAGGCGTGGCCGGAGACCGGGCACGCCCGCCGGGCCGGCGTCTCCGCCTTCGGCGTCAGCGGCACCAACGCCCACGTCATCCTCGAGCAGGCACCGGCGGCCGAGCCCGTCGCGGACGAGCCCGCCACGGTGCCGGGCCTGGCGCCCTGGCCGGTGTCGGGCAAGTCCGAGGCCGCGCTGACGGCACAGCTGGAGCAGCTCTCCGCACTGTCCGGCCGCTCGTCGGCCGACGTGGGGTACTCCCTGGCCACCGGCAGGGCCGCGTTCGCCCACCGTGCGGTACTGCTGGCCGACGGCGAGCAGATGACCGAACTCGCCCGCGGCACCGCCCCGGAGGTCGCCGGCAAGCTCGCCGTGCTCTTCTCGGGCCAGGGTTCGCAGCGCGTGGGGATGGGCCGGGAACTGTACGGCCGCTTCCCGGTGTTCGCCGAGGCCCTCGACGCGGTGGCGGCCCACTTCGACGCCGAACTGGAACGCCCGCTGCACGCCGTGATGTCCGGCGACGCGGACGGCCTGGACGAGACGGGCTTCACCCAGCCCGCCCTGTTCGCGGTCGAGGTGGCGCTGTTCCGGCTGGTGGAGTCGTGGGGGATTCGCCCGGACTTCGTTGCGGGGCATTCGATCGGTGAGATTGCTGCGGCGCATGTGGCCGGGGTGTTCTCGCTGGAGGATGCGTGTGCTCTGGTGGCGGCGCGTGCGCGGCTGATGAACGCCCTGCCCGCGGGTGGTGCGATGGTGGCGGTCCAGGCTGCCGAGGACGAGGTGTCCGGCCGGCTGGTCGACGGTGTGTCGATCGCGGCGGTCAACGGCCCGCAGGCCGTGGTGATTGCCGGTGACGAGGCGGCAGTGCTGCGCGTTGCGGAGGAGCTGGCGGCCGGGGGGTGTAAGACGCAGCGCCTGTCGGTGAGTCACGCGTTCCATTCGTCGCTGATGGAGCCGATGCTGGCGGACTTCCGCCGGGTCGTCGAGGGTCTGTCCTTCGGTGCTCCGCAGATCCCGGTCGTGTCGAATGTGACGGGTGAGCTCGCTCCCGCTGAGCTGCTGTGCTCGGCGGAGTACTGGGTGAGGCATGTGCGGGAGACCGTGCGGTTCGCCGACGGGGTCCGCGCCCTGGAGGCCGAAGGCGCCTCCGTCTTCCTGGAGTTGGGCCCGGATGGTGTGCTGACGGCAATGGCCCAGCACAGCCTGGACGGCACCGCCGTGGCCGTGTCCGCCCTGCGCAAGGACCGTTCCGAGGAAACCGCCCTGCTCACCGCCCTCGCGCGGCTCCACGTCGCGGGAGTCGAGGTGGACTGGGCCGGATTCTTCACCGGCACCGGCGCCCGCCGTACCGACCTGCCCACCTACCCCTTCCAGCAGGAGTGGTTCTGGCCCGAGGCCGCGCCCGCAGGGCACGGCCAGGCCGGTTCGGACGACACCGTGGACGCCGAGTTCTGGGCCGCGGTGGAGCGCGAGGACCTCGAGTCGCTGTCGGCCGATCTCGACCTGGACGACGCCGCGTTGTCGGCCCTCGTGCCCGCCCTGTCCACCTGGCGCCGCAAGCGCGCCGAGCGCTCGACCGTCGACGGCTGGCGCTACCACGTGACGTGGAAGCCGCTCACCGGGACCGCGTCGGGCACCCTCACCGGACCGTGGCTGGCGCTCGTCCCGGCAGGAACCGCCGACGACGAGTGGACGGCCGCCGTGGTCGCCGCTCTCGGCGACGACGCCGTCCGCGTCGAGGTGTCCGCCACCGACCGGGCCGCACTGACCGGACGCCTTGCCGAACTCGCCGCCGGGGGAACCGGGTTCGCCGGGGTCGTCTCGCTGCTCGCAGTCGCAGGCCCGGCACGGCTGGACGAGACGGTGCAGGCGCTGGCGGATGCCGGTGTCGACGCCCCGCTGTGGTGCGTCACCCGCGGCGCCGTGTCCGTGGGCCGCTCGGAAACCGAGGTCGACACCGCCCAGGCCACGGTCTGGGGGCTCGGCCGGGTGGCGGCCCTGGAGCACCCGGGGCGCTGGGGCGGCCTCGTCGACGTGGCGCACGTGCTCGACCGGCGCTCGGCCGACCGGTTCCGCGCCGTGCTGTCCGGCACGGACGAGGACCAGGTGGCGCTGCGGCCCTCCGGCGCCTTCGGACGCAGGCTGGTGCACGCCACGGCGGACGCCCGGTCGGCGTCGTGGCAGCCCTCCGGCACCGTCCTGGTCGCCGGCGGAGCACCCGGCTCCGGCGGGCACATCGCCCGCTGGCTCGCCGAGAACGGCGCCGGGCACGTCCTGCTGGCCGGTGCAGCCGCACCGGACGCGGCGGAACTGGGCGCCGAACTCGACGCGCTGGGCGCCGGGTTGACCGTCGTCACCTGCGCCCCGACCGACGGTGAGGCGCTGCTGGGCGCGCTCGCCTCGATCCCGGCGCAGCACCCGCTGACCGCGGTGGTGTACGCCGGCGCGGACGGTGCATCCGACTCCGACGAGCCGGGCGTGGCCCTGGCCGCGCTGCACGCGGGCGCCGAGAGCCTGGCGGCCGTGGCCGAAGCGGCAGCCGGCGACCGGCCCCTGGACGCGTTCGTCCTCTTCTCCTCGATCGCCGGCACCTGGGGTGCGAGCGGCAGGGGAGCGGACGCCGCGGCCGGAGCCCTGCTGGACGCCCTGGCCCTGCAGTACCGTGCACGCGGACTGCGCGCCCTGACGGTCGCGTGGGGTGCCTGGACGGGCGGCACGGACGACTCGCTGGCCGCGCACCTGCGGGCCAACGGCCTGCCCGCGATGGACTCCCGGCAGGCCCTGGCCGCGCTCGCCCGCTGCGTCGGTGACGACGTCGCCTCGGTGACGGTCGCCGACGTGCAGTGGGACCGGTTCGCCCCCGCCTTCACCCGCACCCGCCGCAGTGCCCTCTTCGCGGACCTGCCCGAGGTCCGCGAGACCCTCGCGGGCTCCGGCGGCGCCGGTCAGGAGACGGCGGGCTCCGCGTCCGCACTCCGGGCCGGGCTCGCGGCCCGCCCGGCCGCGGAGCGGACCGAGATGCTGCTGGCCATGGTCCGCCGCGAGGTGGCCTCGGTGCTCGGCTTCGCCGACGCCGACGCCGTCCCGACCGGACAGGCCTTCAGGGACCTCGGCTTCGACTCGCTCACCGCCGTCGACCTCCGCAACCAGCTCGCCACCGCGACGGGCCTGTCCCTGCCCGCCACCCTCGTCTTCGACTACCCGACGGCCGAGACGCTGGCCGGCCACCTCCAGGCCGAACTCCTGGGCGAGGACGGCGACGAGCAGTCCCGCACGGGCGCTCCCCGGATGCGGGGCGCCGCCGCGGACGACGACCCCATCGTGATCGTCGGCATGAGCTGCCGCTACCCGGGCGGGGTCCGCTCGCCCGAGGACCTGTGGGAGCTGGTGGCCACGGGCGGGGACGCCATCGGAGGCTTCCCCACCGACCGCGGCTGGGACCTGGACCGGCTGCTCCACGGCGACCGGGACGGCCGCGGCCGCACCATCGCCCGCGAAGGCGGATTCCTCTACGACGTGGCGGACTTCGACCCCGGCTTCTTCGGGATCTCGCCGCGCGAGGCGACCGTGATGGACCCGCAGCAGCGCATCCTGCTGCAGGCCGCCTGGGAGGCCCTGGAGCGCACCGGCATCGACCCGGCCGGGCTGCGCGGCGGTGACACCGGCGTGTTCATCGGCGGCGGCTCGGGCGACTACCGGCCCGACGCGGGCCAGTTCGGCCACGCCCAGACCGCACAGTCCGCAAGCCTGCTCTCCGGCCGCGTGTCCTACTCCCTCGGCCTGGAAGGCCCCTCCGTCAGCGTCGACACGGCCTGCTCGTCCTCGCTGGTGGCACTGCACCTGGCCGCCCAGGCCCTGCGCAACGGCGAGTGCGCGGTCGCGCTCACCGGCGGTGTGACGGTGATGTCCACCCCGGTGAACTTCGTCGAGTTCGGGGAGATGGGAGCCCTCTCACCCGACGGCCGCTGCCGGGCCTTCTCGGCCTCGGCCGGCGGCACCGGCTGGTCCGAGGGCGTGGGCGTCCTCGTCCTGGAACGCCTTTCCGACGCCCGCCGCAACGGGCACGAGGTCCTCGCCGTCCTGCGCGGCTCGGCGATCAACCAGGACGGTGCCAGCAACGGCATCACCGCCCCCAACGGCCCCTCGCAGCGCCGCGTCATCCGGAAGGCCCTGGCCGACGCCGGCCTGGCGCCGGCCGACGTGGACGCCGTGGAGGCCCACGGCACGGGCACCACCCTGGGCGACCCCATCGAGGCCCAGGCGCTGCTGGCCACCTACGGCCAGGACCGCGAAACGCCGCTGCTGCTGGGCTCGTTGAAGTCCAACCTCGGCCACACCCAGGCGGCCGCCGGTGTCGCCGGTGTGATCAAGATGGTGATGGCGATGCGCCACGGCGTCCTGCCCAGGACCCTGCACCTCGACGAGCCCTCCACGCACGTCGACTGGACCGCGGGCGCGGTCGAGCTCCTCGCCGACGCGACCGCATGGCCGGAGACCGGCCGCCCGCGCCGCGCAGGCATCTCCGCCTTCGGCGCCAGCGGCACCAACTCCCACGTCATCATCGAGCAGCCCGCACCGGCCGGCACCGCGGACGCGGCGACCGGTACCGCGGACGAGCCCCGCGGCCTGCTGCCCGTGCCCGTCTCGGCCGCCGCGCCGGACGCGCTGCAGGACCAGGCCCGGCAGCTGCACGCCTACGTGGCCGGGCACCCCGGCCTCACCGTCGCCGAACTCGCACTCTCCACGGCCACGACCCGGTCGGCCTTCACCCACCGGGCCGCGGTTCTCGCCGAGGGCAGCGACGACCTGCTCGAAGGCCTGGCCGCACTGGCCGACGGCCTCGACACACCGCAGGTCGTGCGGGGCAGCACGGAGACGCGCCGCGGCAAGCTGGCGGTGCTGTTCTCCGGCCAGGGCTCGCAGCGCGTCGGGATGGGACAGGAACTCGCCGCACGCTTCCCGGCGTTCGCCGAGGCCCTCGACGCCGTGACCGCACAACTGGACACCGAGCTGGAACGCCCCCTGCGGGACGTCATGTTCGGCGATGCGGACCAGCTGAACGAAACCGGCTTCACCCAGCCCGCCCTGTTCGCCCTCGAGGTGGCACTGTTCCGGCTCGCCGAATCCTGGGGCGTCCGCCCGGACTTCGTCGCCGGACACTCCGTCGGCGAGATCGCGGCGGCCCACGTGGCCGGAGTGTTCTCGCTGGAGGACGCGTGCCGACTGGTGGCCGCACGGGCGCGGCTGATGAACGCCCTGCCCGCAGGCGGCGCCATGGTCGCCGTCCGGGCCACCGAGGAGGAGGCCCTGGCGCACCTGACCGACGGCGTGTCGATCGCCGCGGTCAACGGCCCGGAGTCGGTGGTCCTCTCCGGTGACGAGACCGCCGTCCTCGCCCTCGCGGAGAAGTTCACGGCCGACGGACGCAAGACTAGGCGTTTGCGGGTCAGCCATGCATTTCACTCTCTGCACATGGACGCCATGCTCGAGGACTTCCGACGGGTCGCCCGGAGCATCGCCTACGACGCCCCGGTGATCCCGCTCGTCTCCAACCTGACCGGCGAGACGGCCACCGAGCAGCAGGTGTGCTCCCCGGACTACTGGGCGCGCCACGTCCGCGAAGCCGTCCGCTTCGGCGACGGCATCCGCACCCTCGCCGAACGCGGCGTGTCCGTCTTCCTCGAACTCGGCCCCGACGGCTCGCTGTGCGCCATGGCCCAGGACACCCTCGACGCCCTGTCCGCACAGGCGGTGACCGTACCGGCCCTGCGCAAGGACCGCGGCGAGGAGGCCTCCGTGGTCACCGCGCTCGCCCGCCTGCACGTCGGCGGACTGACCCCGCACTGGCACAACGTGCTGGGCACGGACGGGACCACCTCCCGCCACACCGACCTGCCCACCTACCCGTTCCGGCGCCAGAGGTTCTGGCCGGAGTCGCAGCCGACCGCCGTCCCCGGTACGGCCGACGGCCAGGACGACGGCTTCTGGTCCGCGGTGGAGGGCGAGGACTTCGCCTCGCTGGAGTCGACGCTGAACGTCGACGGCGAAGCACTGTCCAAGGTCCTGCCCGCCCTCGCGGACTGGCGCCGCCGCCGCAACGTCTCGGGCGCCGTCGACAGTTGGCGGCAGCAGATCACCTGGAAGCCGCTCACCCTCGGGTCCGCCAAGGTCCCGGCGGGCACCTGGCTCGCCGTGATCCCCGCGGCACACGCCGACGACCCCTGGGTCGCCGACGCCGTCGCCGCCCTGGGCCCGGACACCGTGCGCCTGGAAACGGCCGGCCCCGACCGGGCCGTGTTGGCGGAACTCCTGCGTCAACTGGCAGCCGACGGAAACGAGTTCACCGGGGTGGTCTCCCTGCTCGCCCTCGCGGAGGCACCCGCCCCCGCCGGGCCGGCCCTCACCGCCACCCTGGTCCAGGCCCTCGGCGACGCGGACATCGCCGCACCCCTGTGGTGCGTCACCCGCGGCGCGGTCGCGGCCACACCGGCCGAGCCGCTGCCCGGACTCGTCCAGGCCGCCGTATGGGGACTCGGGCGCGTCGCCGCCCTGGAACACCCGCAGCGCTGGGGCGGTCTGATCGACCTGCCCGGCACGCTCGACGAGCGGACCGCCGCCCGCCTCGCCGCCTTCCTCGCGGCCCCCGGCGGCGAGGACCAGATCGCGATCCGGCCCTCGTCCGTCCTCGGCCGCAGGCTGGTGCCCGTACCGGCCGGGCGGAGCGGACAGGAGTGGAACCCCACCGGCACCGTCCTGATCACCGGCGGCACCGGGGCACTCGGCGCCCACGTGGCACGCGAGCTGGCCCGCGCGGGCGCGCAGCACCTGCTGCTCCTCAGCCGCCGCGGCGCGGACGCGCCCGGAGCGGACGGGCTGCAGGCCGAACTCACCGCGCTGGGCGCGCAGGTCACGCTCACCGCGTGCGACGCGGCCGACCGGGAAGCACTCGCCGCAGTCCTCGCGGACATCCCGGCCGAGGCTCCCCTCACCGGTGTCGTCCACACCGCGGGCGTGCTCGACGACGGCGTGCTCGACAGCCTCACCCCGGACCGCTTCCAGGCCGTCTTCCACGCCAAGGCCGCCTCGGCCCTGGCCCTGCACGACCTCACCCGCGAGCTGGACCTGGCCGTCTTCGCCCTGTTCTCCTCCACCTCCGGCGCCGTCGGCAACCCCGGCCAGGCCGGCTACGCCGCGGCCAACGCCGTCCTGGACGCCCTCGCCGAACAGCGCCGGGCCGACGGCCTCGCGGCGACCTCGATCGCCTGGGGCCCCTGGAACGGCGGCGGCATGGCCGCCGGCGGACGGGCCGCCGAGGCGGCCCGGCGCACCGGACTCCGGCCGCTCGACCCCGACCTCGCCGTCACCGCACTGCGCCGGGCCGTCATGGACGGCCGGCCCACCGAGGTCGTCGTCGACGTCGAACACGAGGCGTTCGCCCGGCACTTCACCGCGGTGCGCCCCAGCGCGCTCCTCGCGGAGCAGGCCGGCGGCACCGGATCCCGCCCGTCCGGACAGCCGGACGAGGAGACCTCCGGCACCGCCCTGCGCGAGCGGCTGACGGGCCTGTCGCCCACGCAGCGCTCCGCGGCCGTACTGGACCTGGTCCGCACCCGGGCCGCCGCCGTCCTGGGACACCCCACGGCCGACGCCGTCGGCTCCGACCGGGCGTTCCGGGACCTGGGCTTCGACTCCCTCAGCGCGGTCGAGCTGCGCAACCAGCTCAACGCCGCGACGGGACTGAACCTCACGGCCACGCTCGTCTTCGACCACCCCAGCCCCGCCGACCTGGCAGGCCACGTCCTCGGCCTCCTCGTCCCGGAGACCGGACCGGAGGAGACGGACGCCGAAGGCCTCGACCAGTCCCGCATCAGGGCCCTGCTCGCCTCCGTCTCCATGGCCCAGCTGCGCGAGATCGGCGTACTGGACCCCCTGCTCAAGCTCGCGGCCGCCCGGACCGCGGAGTCCGACGCCGAAGCCACCACCACGACGGAGGCCGACGCCTACGACGAGTCGATCGACGCGATGGACGTCGCCGGCCTGGTGCAGGCGGCACTCGACGGCAATTCCCACCAAGAGCGCTGAAAGAACGGACCATGACCACATCCAGCGAAACCGTCGTCGCAGCCCTGCGAGCCTCGCTCAAGGAAACCGAGCACCTGCGCCGGCAGAACCGCAAGCTCGTCGCCGCGGCCACGGAGCCGATCGCGATCGTGGCGATGAGCTGCCGGTACCCCGGCGGCGTGCACTCGCCCGAGGACCTGTGGGAGCTCCTGGCCGTCGGCAAGGACGCGATCGGCCCGTTCCCCACGGACCGCGGCTGGGACCTGGACGCCCTGCGGGACGCCGGGGTCGACAAGCGCGGCAACGCCGTCAGCCAGGAAGGAGGCTTCCTCGACGGCGTGGCGGACTTCGACGCGGACTTCTTCGGGATCTCCCCGCGCGAGTCCCTCACCATGGACCCCCAGCAGCGCCTGCTGCTGGAGACCTCCTGGGAGGCGATCGAGCGGGCCGGCATCGACCCGGTGTCGCTGCGCGGCAGCCGCACCGGCGTGTACGTCGGCACGAACGGACAGGACTACGCCTACCTGCTCGTGCGGTCCCTGGCGGACGCCACCGGTGACATCGGCACCGGCATCGCCGCCAGCGCCACCTCCGGACGGCTGTCCTACACCCTGGGCCTGGAAGGCCCGGCGGTGACCGTCGACACCGCGTGCTCGGCCTCGCTCGTGGCCCTGCACACGGCGGCCCAGGCCCTCCGGTCCGGCGAGTGCTCGCTGGCCCTGGTCGGCGGAGTCAACGTCATGTCGTCCCCCGGCTCCCTGATGGAGTTCAGCCGGCAGGGCGGACTGGCGGCGAACGGCCGGTGCAAGGCGTTCTCCGACGACGCCGACGGCACCGGATGGTCCGAGGGCGTGGGCGTCCTCCTCGTCGAGCGCCTGAGCGACGCCCGCCGCAACGGACACCCCGTCCTGGCCGTCGTCCGCGGCTCGGCCGTCAACCAGGACGGCGCGTCCAACGGCTTCACCGCCCCCAACGGCCCGTCCCAGCGGCGGGTGATCCAACAGGCCCTGGCCAGTGCCGGGCTGACGGCCTCGGACGTGGACGCCGTCGAGGCCCACGGCACCGGAACGCCGCTCGGCGACCCGATCGAGGCCCAGGCCCTGCTGGCCACCTACGGCCAGGACCGTGAACAGCCGCTGCTGCTCGGGTCGGTGAAGTCCAACCTCGGCCACACGCAGGCCGCGGCCGGCGTGGCGGGGATCATCAAGACCGTCATGGCGATGCAGCACGGCGTCCTGCCGCAGACCCTGCACGTCGACGCGCCGTCGTCCCATGTGGACTGGTCGGCCGGCGCGGTGGAACTGCTGACGGAGCCCCGGGAATGGCCGAAGGCCGACCGGCCGTGGCGGGCGGGCGTGTCGTCGTTCGGCATCAGCGGCACCAACGCCCACGTGATCCTGGAACAGGCGGACCCGGCCGAGGAGCCGGTGACCGGCCCGGAGCGGGCGCCCGGCCTGGTGCCGTGGCCGGTCTCGGCCAGGTCCGAGGAGGCGCTGGCGGCACAGATCGAGCAGATCTCCGCACTGCGGGGCACGTCGTCACCGGTGGACGTGGGGTACTCGCTCGCCGCGGGCCGTTCGGCGTTCGAACACCGGGCGGTGCTGCTGGCGCAGGGCCCCGACGGCGAACTGTCCGAGCCGGCCCGGGGCCGTGCGGAGACGGGCCGCCAACTGGCGGTGCTGTTCTCGGGTCAGGGTGCGCAGCGGGTGGGGATGGGCCGTGAGTTGTACGGCCGGTTCCCGGTGTTCGCGGAGGCGCTGGATGCGGTGCTGGAGCACTTCGACGGTGAGCTGCGTGAGGTGCTGTTCACCGACACCGATGAAGTGCGGTTGAACGAGACCGGGTTCACCCAGCCTGCGCTGTTCGCGGTCGAGGTGGCGCTGTACCGCCTGGCCGAATCCTGGGGGATTCGCCCGGACTTCGTGGCGGGGCATTCGATCGGTGAGATTGCTGCGGCGCATGTGGCCGGGGTGTTCTCGCTGGAGGATGCGTGTGCTCTGGTGGCGGCGCGTGCGCGGCTGATGAATGCCCTGCCCGTGGGTGGTGCGATGGTGGCGGTCCAGGCTGCCGAGGACGAGGTGTCCGGCCGGCTGGTCGACGGTGTGTCGATCGCGGCGGTCAACGGCCCGCAGGCCGTGGTGATTGCCGGTGACGAGGCGGCAGTGCTGCGCGTTGCGGAGGAGCTGGCCGGCGAGGGGCGTAAGACGCAGCGCCTTTCGGTGAGTCACGCGTTCCATTCGTCGCTGATGGAGCCGATGCTGGCGGACTTCCGCCGGGTCGTCGAGGGTCTGTCCTTCGGTGCTCCGCAGATTCCGGTCGTGTCGAATGTGACGGGTGAGCTCGCTCCCGCAGAGCTGCTGTGCTCGGCGGAGTACTGGGTGAGGCACGTGCGCGAGACCGTGCGGTTCGCCGATGGGGTCCGCGCTCTGGAGGCCGAAGGCGCCTCGGTGTTCCTGGAGTTGGGACCCGACGGGGTGCTGACGGCGATGGCCCAGCACAGCCTGGACGACGCCGCGATGGCCGTGTCCGCTCTGCGCAAGGACCGCTCCGAGGAGACGGCCCTGCTCACCGCCCTCGCGCGGCTGTACGTGGCCGGCGTCGGCGTGGACTGGGAGGCCTGGTTCGCCGGCACCGGTGCCCGTCGCGTCGACCTGCCCACCTACCCCTTCCAGCACGAGCGTTACTGGCCCCGGCCTGCCGCACTGTCGGGCGACGTCACCGGTGCGGGCCTCCGGCCCGCCGAGCACCCGTTGCTGGGTGCGACGCTCGCGCTCGCGGACTCCGGCGAGGTGGTGTTCACGGGCAGGCTGTCGTTGCAGACGCATCCGTGGCTCGCCGACCACGTCATGGGCGGCAGCATCCTCTTCCCGGCGACCGGTTTCCTGGAGCTGGCCCTGCGCGCCGGCGACCAGGTCGGCTGCGACCGGGTCGAGGAATTCCTCCTGCTCACCCCGCTGGTGCTCACGGAGGAGGGCGCCGCCCAGGTCCAGGTGCTGATCGCGCCCGCCGACGAGACGGGCGCCCGTTCCCTCTCGGTGTACTCGCGCCCCGACGGGGCCGTCGACCAGCCGTGGGTGCAGAACGCCCACGGCACGCTGTCCACGGGGGAGCGGATCGGGGACTTCGGCTCCCAGGTCTGGCCGCCGCAGGACGCGGTGGCCGTCGACCTGGAGGGCTTCTACGACGGGACCGGTTACGGCCCGGCCTTCCAGGGCCTGCGCTCGGTCTGGCAGTGCGAGGGCGGTGCCTGCATCGAGGTCGCGCTGCCGGAGCCGGTCGCGGAGGACGCCGAGTCCTTCGGGATCCACCCGGCGCTGCTCGATGCGGTGCTCCAGTCCCACCGGATGGCCGGCGTCGGCACCGAGGGCGACCAGTTCCTGCCGTTCGCCTGGCGAGGCGTGTCGCTGCACGCCGGAGGCGCAGCGGTGGTGCGGGCCCGGGTGATGAGGACCGGTGACGACTCGGTGTCCATCGCGGCCGTCGACGTCGAAGGCGCCCCCGTGCTCTCCGCCGAGGCCATGGTGATGCGGGCCTACCAGGCCCCCGCAGCCGGGCAGTCGGCGGCGCAGCGTGCCGCGGAGAACGGTGCGTTGCTGTCGCTGGACTGGGTGGCGGCTGCCGAGGTGGCGTCCACCGGGTCACGGTGTGTGGCGTTGGGCGCCGACGAGCTGGGTGTGGGTGCGTCGGTCGGGTCGCTGGCGGATCTCTCGGGTGACGAGGATCTGGTGGTGGTCGCCGTATCCGGCGGCGTCGGTGGTGATGTTCCCGCTGATGCCCATGAGTTGACGGCTCGGGTACTCGGCCTGGTCCAGGAGTGGACCGGTCGGGAGGAGTCCGACGGGTCGCGTCTGGTGTTCGTGACGCGTGGTGCCGTGTCGGCTCGCGAGGGTGAGCCGGTGGCGGACGTTGCTGCGGGTACGGTGTGGGGCCTGGTGCGGTCCGCGCAGACGGAGAACCCGGGCCGGTTCGCACTGGTCGACCTGCAGGACGAGGCCGCTGACTTCGCGGAGGTGCTGGGGGTCCTGCCGGGTCTGCTGGCGACCGGGGACGCCCAGTTCGTCGTACGCGACGGCGAGGTGCGCATGGCGCGACTCGCCCAACTGGGCAGCAGCGCAGGCCTGCTCCCGCCCGCCGACGTGCCGTGGCGCCTGGACAGCTCCGCCAAGGGCAGCCTGGACAACCTGGAACTCGCGCCCTGCCCGGAGATCCTGGAGCCCCTCACGCCGGGGCAGGTCCGTATCCAGGTCGAGGCCGCCGGTGTGAACTTCCGCGACGTGCTCAACGCCCTGGGCATGTACCCGGGCGAGGCCGGATTGCTGGGCGCCGAAGCGGCCGGTGTGGTGACCGGGACCGGGCCCGGGGTGAGCGGGCTCCGCCCGGGCGACCGGGTGATGGGCATGGTCTTCGGCGGCTACGGCCCGGTGGCCGTGACCGACCAGCGGCTCCTGGCCCGTATGCCCGAGGACTGGTCGGCCGC
The DNA here is from genome assembly GCF_047456005.1 of Streptoverticillium reticulum. Lineage (NCBI taxonomy): Bacteria > Bacillati > Actinomycetota > Actinomycetes > Kitasatosporales > Streptomycetaceae > Streptomyces > Streptoverticillium reticulum. The sequence goes on from NZ_CP179755.1 coordinate 8,152,654, forward strand.
CCGCGCGGCGTCCGTGCCGCTGGTCTTCCTGACCGCGCTCTACGCACTGAAGGACCTCGCCGGCCTGCGCCCTGGCCAGTCGATCCTCGTCCACGCCGGGGCCGGTGGCGTCGGCATGGCGGCGATCCAGCTGGCGAAGCACCTGGGCGCCGAAGTGTTCGCCACAGCCAGTGAGGGCAAGTGGGACACCCTGCGCGAACTGGGCGTCGCCGACGATCACATCGCCTCGTCCCGCACCACCGAGTTCGAGCAGCGCTTCCTCGCCGTCACGGACGGCCGCGGCGTGGACGTCGTCCTCAACGCCCTCGCCGGCGAGTTCGTCGACGCCTCGCTGCGGCTGACCGCCCCCGGCGGCCGTTTCCTGGAGATGGGCAAGACCGACATCCGGGACCCCGAGTCCACGGCCCCGGTGCACTACCACGCGTTCGACCTCGCCGACGCGGGCCCGGACCGGGTGCAGGAGATGCTCACCGAACTCCTGGACCTCTTCGCTGCAGGGGCGTTGAACACGCTGCCGGTGGCGACCTGGGACGTGCGCCGGGCGCCGGAGGCGTTCCGGTACATGAGCCGGGCCCAGCACATCGGCAAGATCGTGCTGACCCTGCCGCGCGCCTGGGACCCGGAGGGCACCGTTCTGATCACCGGTGGTACCGGCGGTCTGGGCAGTGAGCTGGCCCGCCACCTGGTGACCGAGCGCGGCATGCGGCACCTGTTGCTGGTGAGCCGCAGTGGTCCGGATGCGCCGGGTGTGGACGAACTGCGTGCGGAACTGGCCGAGCAGGGCGCCGAGGTGAACGTCCTCGCCTGCGACGTGGCCGACGGTGAAGCCGTGGCTGCAGCGGTGGGTTCGGTTGCCGCGGAGCACCCGCTGACCGCCGTGATCCACACGGCCGGAGTCCTCGCCGACGGTGTGATCTCGTCGCTGACGACCGAGCAGTTGTCGGCCGTGCTGCGTCCGAAGGTGGATGCGGCCTGGCATCTGCACGAGGCCACCAAGGAACTCGACCTGGCGGCGTTCGTCCTGTACTCGTCGGTCTCGGGCGTTCTCGGCACTGCCGGTCAGGGCAACTACGCCGCGGGCAACGTCTTCCTGGACACGCTCGCCCGGCACCGCGCGGCGCAGGGTCTGGCCGCCCAGTCCCTCGCCTGGGGCGCCTGGGCCCAGAGCGGCGGCATGACCGCCACCTTGTCCGACGTGGATGTGCAGCGGATCGCCTCTTCGGGGGCCTCGCCGCTGACGGTCGAGCAGGGCCTGGCGCTGTTCGACGCCGCCGCCGCAACCGACGCGACCCACCTCGTTCCCCTCGGCCCGGTCACCACCAGTGCCCAGAACCGCGGCAGCGTGCCGCCGGTGCTGCGCGGTCTGGTCAAGGGTGGCCGCCGCGCGGCCGCCGGCTCCACCGGCGGTGCCGAAGCCGCCGCGGCGCTCGTCCAGAAGGTGCGCGAGGCACGCCCGGAGGAGCGCACGCGTCTGATGACCGACCTCGTGCGGGGCGAGGCCGCGGCAGTGCTCGGGCACGCGTCGGCCAAGTCGATCGATGTCCGGCGGGAGTTCAACGACCTGGGCTTCGACTCGCTGACGGCCGTGGAGCTGCGCAACCGGGTCTCCACCGCCACGGGCCTGCGCCTGCCCGCCACCCTCGTCTTCGACTACCCCAACCCCACCGCACTCGCCGACCACCTCCTCTCGCAGCTCGTGACCGACGCGGCCGCCGGACCCGACCTCCTCGCAGAGCTCGAACGGCTGGACTCCGCGCTCGCCGCCAGCGAGCCCGACGCCCGCACCAGGGCCGCCGTCGCCGGCCGCCTGGCGCAGATCCTGGACACCTGGCGAGGGGCCGGGGCCGAGGAGGACGACGCGGTGGTCGCCGAGCGGATCGAAGCCGCCAGCGCCGACGAGATCTTCGCCTTCATCGACAACGAGCTCGGCCGGAACAGCGACAACTGAGCCCGGCCCCGGCCCTCTTATCCACACGGAAGGTTTCCCCGTCATGCCGAACGACAAAAAGCTCGTTGACTACCTCAAGTGGGTCACGAACGACTTGCACCAGACCCGCCAAAGGCTCCGGGAAGCCGAGTCCGCCAAGCAGGAACCGATAGCCATCGTCGGGATGTCCTGCCGGCTGCCGGGTGGAGTGCAGTCGCCGGAAGACCTCTGGCGGTTGCTGAGCGAGGGCCGGGACGGCATCGGGGCATTCCCCACGGACCGTGGCTGGAATCTCGACATGCTCGGCGGTGAAGGCAGCGGCAGCAGCGCGACGGTCGAGGGCGGCTTCGTCGACGCGGCCTCGTTCGACGCGGACTTCTTCGGCATCTCGCCCCGCGAAGCCGTGGCGATGGACCCCCAGCAGCGCATCCTGCTGGAGACCTCCTGGGAGGCGCTGGAGCGGGCCGGCATCGACCCGGTGTCCCTGCGCGGCAGCGACACCGGCGTCTTCGTGGGAACCAGCGGCGTCGACTACATCACCGCGGTGCTGAACTCCCGCGAGGACATCGAGGGCCACGGCAGCACCGGCCTCGCGGGCAGCATCCTGTCCGGGCGGCTGGCGTACAGCTTCGGCCTGGAGGGCCCGGCCCTCACGGTCGACACCGCGTGCTCGTCCTCGCTCGTCTCGCTGCACCTGGCGGCCCACGCGCTGCGCACCCGTGAGTGCTCGCTGGCGCTGGTCGGCGGTGTGACGGTGATGTCGACGCCGATGGGCTTCGCCGGCTTCACCCGCCAGGGCGGGCTGGCGTCGAACGGCCGGTGCAAGCCGTTCTCCGACGACGCCGACGGCACCGGATGGTCCGAGGGCGTGGGCATGGTCGTCGTCGAGCGGCTCTCCGACGCCCGCCGCAACGGACACCGGATCCTGGCCGTCGTCCGCGGCTCGGCCGTCAACCAGGACGGCGCGTCCAACGGCCTGATGGCGCCCAACGGCCCGTCCCAGCAGCGGGTCATCCAGCAGGCCCTGGCCAGTGCCGGGCTGACGGCCCCGGAGGTGGACGCCGTCGAGGCCCACGGCACCGGAACGACCCTGGGCGACCCGATCGAGGCCCAGGCCCTGCTGGCCACCTACGGACAGGGCCGCGACCCCGAACAGCCGCTGCTGCTCGGGTCGGTGAAGTCCAACCTCGGCCACACGCAGGCCGCGGCCGGTGCCGCGGGACTCATCAAGATGGTCCTGGCGCTCCAGCACGGCATCCTGCCGAAGACCCTGTTCGCGGACACGCCGTCGTCGCACGTGGACTGGTCGGCCGGCGCGGTGGAGCTGCTGACGGAGCCCCAGGCGTGGCCCAAGGTCGACCGGCCGTGGCGGGCGGGCGTGTCGTCGTTCGGCATCAGCGGCACCAACGCCCACGTCATCATCGAGCAGGCACCGGCCGAGGAGCCCGGCGAGCAGGACGGGGACGAGCCGACGGTCGTGCCGTCGGCCGTGCCGTGGCCGGTCTCCGCGCGGTCCGAGGAAGCGCTGGCCGACCGGCTGGAGCAGATCTCGGCGCCGACCGACGCCTCGCCTCTCGACCTGGGATTCTCGCTGGCCACCTCCCGGGCACACCTGGAGCACCGCGCGGTCCTGCTGTCCGGGGGCGACGACATCGTCGAGGTCGCGCGCGGGTTCGCCCAGGACACGGCCGGGAACGTCGCAGTGCTGTTCTCGGGTCAGGGTGCGCAGCGGGTGGGGATGGGCCGTGAGCTGTACGGCCGGTTCCCGGTGTTCGCGGAGGCGCTGGATGCGGTGCTGGAGCACTTCGACGGTGAGCTGCGTGAGGTGCTGTTCACCGATGCTGATGAAGTGCGGCTGAACGAGACCGGGTTCACCCAGCCTGCGCTGTTCGCGATCGAGGTGGCGCTGTTCCGGCTCGTGGAGTCGTGGGGGATTCGCCCGGACTTCGTGGCGGGGCATTCGATCGGTGAGATTGCTGCGGCGCATGTGGCCGGGGTGTTCTCGCTGGAGGATGCGTGTGCTCTGGTGGCGGCGCGTGCGCGGCTGATGAACGCCCTGCCTGCCGGTGGTGCGATGGTGGCGGTCCAGGCCGCCGAGGACGAGGTGTCCGGCCGGCTGGTCGACGGTGTGTCGATCGCGGCGGTCAACGGCCCGCAGGCCGTGGTGATTGCCGGTGACGAGGCGGCAGTGCTGCGCGTCGCGGAGGAACTGGCGGCCGAGGGGCGCAAGACCCAGCGCCTGTCGGTGAGTCACGCGTTCCACTCGGCGCTGATGGAGCCGATGCTGGCGGACTTCCGGCAGGTCGTCGAGGGGCTGGCGTTCAAGGCACCGGACATTGCGCTGGTGTCGAACGTGACCGGCAAGCTCGCCACCGAAGACCTCGTGTGCTCGGCGGAGTACTGGGTCCGGCACGTGCGGGAGACCGTGCGGTTCGCCGACGGTGTGCGTGCGCTGGAGTCCGAAGGCGCCTCGGTGTTCCTGGAGTTGGGTCCGGACGGGGTGCTGACGGCGATGGCCCGGCACAGCCTGGACGACGCCGCGATGGCCGTGTCCGCCCTGCGCAAGGACCGCTCCGAGGAGACGGCCCTGCTCACCGCCCTCGCGCGCCTGTATGCGGCCGGTGTCGGGGTCGACTGGGAGGCCTGGTTCGCCGGCACGGGTGCCCGTCGCGTCGATCTGCCGACCTACCCGTTCCAGCACGAGCGTTACTGGCCCCGGCCCGCCGCAGCGTCGGGCGACGTCACAGGAGCCGGACTGATGCCGGCCGAGCACCCGCTGCTCGGCGCCATGCTCGCGCTCGCGGACTCCGGCGAGGTGCTCTTCACGGGCAGGCTGTCGGCGCAGACCTCCCCGTGGCTGGCCGACCACGTCCTCGGCGGAAACGTCCTCTTCCCGGCGAGCGGCTTCCTGGAGCTGGCGCTGCGCGCCGGTGACCAGGTCGGCTGCGACCGGGTCGACGAGTTCGTCCTCCTCGCCCCGCTGGTGCTGGAGGAGGGCACGGCCACCCGGATCCAGGTGCTGGTCGGAGCCCCTGACGAAGCGGGTGCCCGCGCGATCACCGTGCACTCCTGCCCCGACGGGGCCGGCGACCAGCCGTGGGTGCAGCACGCGCACGGCACGCTGTCCACGGGGGAGCGGATCGGGGACTTCGGCTCCCAGGTCTGGCCGCCGCAGGGCGCGGTGGTCGTCGACATCGAGGACTTCTACGACGGGACCGACTACGGCCCGGCCTTCCAGGGCCTGCGCTCGCTGTGGCGGCGGGACGACGAGGTCTTCGTCGAGGCCGTCCTGCCGGGTGACGCCGCCGGTGAGGCCGGGGCCTTCGGGATCCACCCGGCGCTGCTGGACGCCGTGTTGCAGGCGCACCGAACGGCAGGCGTCGGCGGCGAGGACGACGTCCTCCTGCCCTTCGCCTGGCGGGGCGTCTCGCTGCACGCCGTCGGCGCCCCGGTCGTCCGCGCCCGCGTCGTGAAGACCGGTGACGACTCGGTGTCCATCGCGGTCGTCGACGTCGAGGGCGCACCGGTGCTGTCGGCGGAGACGCTGGTCCTGCGCCGCCCGTCGGCCACCGACGCGGCCCGCCTCGGCCCGGTCGCCACGGGTGACCGGAACCGCGGCACTGCGCCATCGGCGCTGCGGGGCCCGGCCAAGGGCAGCCGCCGTGCGGCCGCCGGCTCCCCGCACGGCGCCGCGGCCGCAGTGCGGCTCATCCGGCAGCTGACGGAGCTGACCGGTGACGACCGGAACGCCTTCGTGCTCGACCTCGTGCGCGGCGAGGCCGCCGGGGTGCTCGGGCACGCCTCGGCCAAGTCGATCGACATTCGGCGGGAGTTCAACGACCTGGGCTTCGACTCGCTGACGGCCGTCGAGCTGCGCGACCGGCTCTCCACCGCCACCGGCCTGCGCCTGCCCGCCACCCTCGTCTTCGACTACCCCAACCCCACCGCACTCGCCGACCACCTCCTCGCCGTACTCCTCGACGAACACGGGGAGGTCCGCGCCCCCGCCATGACCTTCAGGGCGACCGCCGAGGACCCGGTCGTCATCGTCGGCATGGCCTGCCGGCTGCCCGGCGGCGTGCGTTCCCCGGAGGACCTGTGGCGGCTCGTCGTCGACGGGCGCGACGGCATCTCCGACGCCCCGACCGACCGGGGCTGGGACCTGGGCATACTGCGCGGTGGTGAGGACGGCAGCAGCTCCACGCCCAAGGGCGGCTTCCTGGACGGACTCGCCGACTTCGACGCCGCCTTCTTCGGCATCTCCCCCCGCGAGGCCATGGCCATGGACCCGCAGCAGCGGGTGATGCTGGAGACCTCCTGGGAGGCCATCGAGCGGGCGGGCATCGACCCGACGTCCCTGCGGGGCACCGAGACCGGTGTCTTCGTCGGCACCAGCGGCTCCGACTACGGCAGCATCCTGCTGAGTTCGGGCGAGGACGTGCAGGCCCACGCCAGCACCGGCCTCGCGGGCAGCGTCCTCTCCGGGCGGCTGTCCTACACCTTCGGCCTGGAGGGCCCGGCCGTCACGGTCGACACCGCGTGCTCCTCCTCGCTCGTCTCACTGCACCTGGCGACCCGCGCACTGCGCGACGGCGAGTGCTCGCTGGCCCTGGCCGGCGGTGTGACGCTGATGTCCACGCCTATGAGCATCGCCGGATTCAGCAAGCAGGGCGCCCTCTCGACGGACGGCCGCTGCAAGGCCTTCTCCGACAGCGCCGACGGCACGAGCTGGTCCGAGGGCGTGGGTGTGCTCGTCCTGGAGCGCCTCTCCGACGCCCGCCGCAACGGGCACGAGGTCCTCGCCGTCGTCCGCGGCTCGGCCGTCAACCAGGACGGTGCGTCCAACGGCCTGACCGCCCCCAACGGCCCGTCCCAGCAGCGCGTCATCCGCCAGGCGCTGGCGAACGCCGGGCTGTCGACCGGCGAGGTGGACGTCGTCGAGGCCCACGGCACCGGCACCTCGCTCGGTGACCCGATCGAGGCCCAGGCGCTGCTCGCCACCTACGGCCAGGACCGGGCCGAGGGACGCCCGTTGATGCTGGGCTCGCTCAAGTCGAACATCGGCCACACCATGGCGGCCGCCGGTGTCTCGGGTGTCATCAAGATGGTCATGGCCATGCGCCACCGGGTGCTGCCGCGCTCCCTCCACATCGACACCCCCTCCTCCCACGTCGACTGGACGGCCGGGGACATCCAGCTCCTCATGGAGCAGACCGACTGGCCGGAGACGGACCACCCGCGCCGTGCGGCCGTGTCGTCCTTCGGCATCAGCGGCACGAACGCGCACACCATCCTGGAGCAGGCTCCGGAGGACCGGGAGCCCGCGGGCCGGGACGAGCCGAAGGTCGCGCCGTCGGTCGTGCCGTGGCCGGTATCGGCGCGGTCCGAGGCCGCGTTGGCGGCACAGCTGGAGCAGCTCTCCGCACTCGGCGACCTGTCCCCTCTGGACGTCGGATTCTCGCTGGCGACCTCCCGGGCCGGCTTCGAGCACCGCGCGGTGCTCCTGGCCGGGGACGAGGGGACCGTGGAAGCCGCGCGCGGGTTCACCGAGGACACGGCGGGGGACCTCGCGGTGCTGTTCTCGGGCCAGGGCGCGCAGCGGGTCGGCATGGGCAGGGAACTCCACGCCCGTTTCCCCGTGTTCGCCGAGGCGCTCGACGCGGTGCTGGCGCACTTCGACGACGCGTTGCGCGAGGTGCTGTTCACCGACACCGACGAGGCGCGGCTGGACGAGACCGGGTTCACCCAGCCCGCTCTGTTCGCCGTCGAGGTGGCGCTGTTCCGGCTCGTGGAGTCGTGGGGCGTCCGTCCCGGCTTCGTGGCCGGTCATTCCATCGGCGAGATCGCCGCTGCGCACGTGGCCGGGGTGTTCTCCCTGGAGGACGCCTGCCGGCTCGTGGCCGCACGAGCCCGCCTGATGCAGGCGCTGCCCACAGGCGGTGCGATGGTCGCCGTCCAGGCCACCGAGGCCGAGCTGACGGCCCGGTTGGTGACGGGCGTGTCGATCGCCGCGGTCAACGGCCCCGAGGCGGTCGTCCTCGCGGGCGACGAGGCGGCCGTGCTGCGCATCGCCGAGGGCTTCGCCGCCGAGGGCCGCAAGACGCGGCGGCTGTCGGTGAGTCACGCCTTCCACTCGCCGCTGATGGACCCGATGCTGGACGACTTCCGCCGGGTCGCCGACGAACTGACCTACAGCGCCCCCCGGATCCCGGTCGTGTCGAACGTGACGGGCGAACTCGTCGCCGACGAGCTGGTGTGTTCCGCCGAGTACTGGGTCCGGCACGTCCGGGAGACGGTCCGCTTCGCCGACGGCGTGCGCACCCTCGCCGCCGAAGGCGCCTCCGTCTTCCTGGAGTTGGGCCCCGACGGCGTGCTGACGGCCATGGCCCAGCACGTCCTGGACGACTCCTCCGTGGCCGTGGCGGCCCTCCGCAAGGACCGCCCCGAGGAGACCGCTCTCCTCACGGCCCTCGCGCGGCTCCACGTCACGGGCGTCGACGTGCACTGGGCCCGGCTCTTCGACGGCACCGGCGCCCGCCGCGCCGACCTGCCCACGTACGCGTTCCAGCACGAGCGGTACTGGCCCGGGCAGCCGGCCCCGACGGGCGACGTGTCCGCCGCCGGCCTCATGCCGGCCGGGCACCCGCTGCTGGGCGCGGCCGTGTCGCTGGCCGACTCCGGCGGGATGCTGTTCACGGGCCGGCTGTCGACGGCCGCCCACCCGTGGCTGAAGGACCACACCGTCGACGGGACGGCCGTCTTCCCCGCCGCCGGGTTCCTCGAACTGGCCGTCCGCGCCGGTGACGAGGCAGGCTGCGGCCGGGTCGCCGAACTGACCCTCGGCACACCGCTGGAGCTCACCGACGGCACGGCCGTCGTGACACAGGTGTGGGTCGGCGCCGCGGACGAGGAGGGCACCCGGCAGATCAAGTTCTTCTCGCAGCCGGACGGCACGCCGGACGGTGCGTGGACCGAGCACGCGGCCGGAACTCTGGCCACGGGCGCACGCCCCGTGGAATCCGACGCCGCGGAGTTCGACGCGTCGGTCTGGCCGCCCTTCGGCGCTTCCGGGATCGAACTGGACGGCTTCTACGACGGGGCCGGGGTCGGCCCCGCCTTCCACGGGCTGCGGTCGGCCTGGGTCCGCGGCGAGGAGGTGTTCGTCGAGGCGGTACTCCCGGACGGCACCGCCTCCGGCTCCGAGCACTTCGGCCTGCACCCCGCGCTGCTCGAAGCGCTCGTCCACGCAACCGCCCTGCTGGGCGCGGGAGTCGAGGAGGGCACCCCGCACGCCGTCTCCTGGCAGGACGTGTCCCTGCACGCCGCCGGCGCCTCGTCGGTGCGGGCACGGATCGCGAGGACCGGCGACGACTCCGTCCGCCTCACGGCGGTCGACGCCGCCGGTGACCCCGTGCTGTCGGTGGACACCGTCACCCTGGGCACCCCGGCTGCCGTCACCGAGCGCCGGCGTGAGCGGCTGCTGCGGCTGGACTGGGTGCCGGCCCCGGAGGCGGAGGCCTCCGCGGACGTCCGCAGCCAGGTGCTCGCCCCCCTCGGGACGGCGTCACTGGCCGACGTCACCGACGTCCCGGACCTGGTCGTGGTGCCCGTGCACGGCACGGGCGACGACGTCCCGGCGATCGTGCACGCCACCACGGCACAGGCCCTGGGCCTGCTGCAGGAGTGGCTCGCCGACGCGCGGTTCGGCGCATCGCGGCTGGTGTTCGTGACGCGCGGCGCGCTCTCCGGCGACGACCTCCCCGCTGCCGCGGTGTGGGGCCTGGTGCGCGCGGCGCACGCGGAACACCCAGGCCGCTTCGTCCTGGCCGACCTCGACGAGAACGCCGACCTGACGGAGTTCCTCGCGAAGCTGCCGGCCCTGACGGTCTCCGACGACGCCCAGTTCACCGTGCACGAGGGCGTGGTGAGCGTCGGGCGCCTGGCCTGGCTGCCCGCCGCCCCGGGCCCCCGGCAGCCGGCCTGGGACCCCGAGGGGACCGTCCTCATCACCGGCGGCACCGGCGCGCTGGGCGGACACCTCGCCCGGTGGCTGGCCGGCAACGGCGCGCGGCACCTGCTGCTGGTCAGCCGCCGCGGCCCGGAGGCACCCGGCGCGGACAAGCTCGACGGTGAACTCCGGGAGCTGGGCGCGCTTCCCACGATCGCCGCCTGCGACACGGTGGACCGTGACGCGCTCGACGCCCTGCTGGCCGCGATCCCGGCCGAGCACCCGCTGACCGCGGTCGTCCACCTGGCCGGTGTCCTGGACGACGGCCTGGTGACCGCACTCGACCCCGAGCGGCTGCCGATCGTGCTGAGCCCGAAGGCGGAGGCCGCCTGGCACCTGCACGAGGCCACCAAGGGCCTCGACCTGGCCGCGTTCATCATGTTCTCCTCCATCTCCGGCGTGCTCGGCGCCCCCGGCGTGGCCAACTACGCGGCCGCGAACGCCTTCCTGGACGGCCTGGCGCTGCACCGCACGTCCCTGGGCCTGCCCGGCCAGGCGCAGGCCTGGGGCCACTGGGAGCTCGAGGACGGCATGGCCGGCAAGGTGACCGAGGGCTCCGTGCAGCGCATGCGCGCCGGCGGCCTGTCCCCGGTGACCCTCGAACAGGGTCTGCTGATGTTCGACGCCGCCCGCGGCTGCGCCGAGCCGAACGTGGTGGCACTGGGCGAGTTCAGCAGCAAGGCCTCCGTGGCGCAGGGCGACGTGCCCCCGCCCTACCGCGGGCTGATGCGCTGGACCCGGCGCTCCGCCGCGAACGCCGTGAGCACGCTCGCCGTGCCGGACACCTTCGTCCAGCGGCTGCGGGACCTGCCGGAGGCGGACCGGGCCGGCCACGTCGTCGACCTGGTGCGCACGGAGGTGGCCGGTGTCCTCGGCCACGCCTCGGCCCGGTCCGTCGAGGCCCACCGGGACTTCTTCGAGCTGGGCTTCGACTCGCTCACCTCGGTCGAGCTCCGCAACCGGATCGCCGCGGCCACCGGGCTGCAGCTGCCCGCGACCGTGGTCTTCGACAACAAGAACCCCGAGAGCCTCGCGACCTGGCTGCTCAGCGAACTCGCCGCGCAGCCGGGCCCGGAGGGGTCCCCGGCGGGTGCGGGCCTGAGGGGCCCGGCCGCCGGGCAGGAGATCGACTCGCTGGAGCGGATGTTCCTCGACGCCCTGGAGGGCGACCGGATCCCGGAGGCCCAGTACATGCTCAGGGCCCTGGGCGCGGTCCGCCCGAGCTTCGAGAACGCGGCCGAGCTGGAGGACCTGCCGCTGCCGACCACGCTCGCCGAGGGCTCCGGCACACCGCGGCTCATCTGCATCAGCACCCCCACCGCCAACGGCGGTGTCCACGAGTACGCCCGGTTCGCCGCATCCTTCCGGGGCAAGCGGCACGTCTGCGCCGTGCCGCTGGTCGGCTTCGCGGCGGGAGAGCGGCTGCCGGCCGGCTCCGAGACCGCGGTCCGCGTCATCGCGGAGAGCGCGCTGCGCGCGAGCGACGGCGAGCCCTTCGTCCTGGTCGGACACTCCTCCGGCGGAGCGCTGGCCTATGCGGCCGCGGGCCTGCTGGAGAACACGTGGGGGATCAAGCCCACGGCCGTGGTGCTGCTGGACACCCTCAGCATCCGGCACGACGGCAACAAGGACATCGACTACGTCGGCCTGATGCGGCAGAACTTCCTGGTCGACGAGGTCTCCCCGGTGCGGATGACCAACTCCAGGCTGTCCGCCATGGGCCGGTGGATGGGCCTGCTGAACCGGATCGACGTGCAGCACACGACGGCCCCCGTGCTGAGCCTCCAGGCACTGAGGCAGCACTCGGGCGTCGCCTCCGCCCCCGCCGGGGCCGAGGGCGCCGGCGGTGAGGAGCTGACCACCCTGATCCCGTCGGCCGACGTCCGCAGGATCGACGCGGACCACCTCTCGATGGTCAAGGCGGACGCCGCCCTGGCCGCGGAGAGCGTGGAGGACTGGCTCGGCTCCGTCACGGGAGCGTGACGGCGAGGTAGTCGACACACGCTGCGGCGGGCGGCCTTCGGGCCGCCCGTCGTGGCGTTTTCCCTCAGCTCGTTCGGGGGGACCACCGGCTTTGGCCGGCGGGGGAACCGGGCCCTTGGCCTGGAGGCGCGAAGCGCCGGAGCCCACTGTGGTGTCAGTCTCCGGCGCTTGGGCGACTCCACCTGAGTGTTCGGGCCAAGCTGACGTTGGTGACCTGATCTCATCAGGATCGGTCCCTGGGCTGAGGGGCGCCTTGTGGCTCACACTGCCTCATGGATCAGGGGGTTGCCGCACTTATCGGCGCGGTCCGGCTCCTCTGCCACCCCGTGCTCGGTGATGGTCTCGCTCATCAGACGACTCCTTGATCATCGGATCCGCCGTCTATTGGACACTCCCTCCTTCGGGGATTGCCGGTCAGCTGGCGGGGTCGCGAGGTAGGGGCCGACGGCGCAGTCGAGGGCGTCTTCGGGGCTTCCGAAGGACAGGCCCGTGGGCAGGATGTTGTCCTCGTAGCGTTCGTTGCCGTAGGTGAACAGAGCGAAGCCCCACGTCTCGGGGTGGCCGGTGTCCTTGAGCCTGCACAGTTGCAAGTCGTCTTCGTCGTCGCCGTTGATGACGGCGTCGAGTGTGGTCGGCCCTTCAAATGAAGTCTCTTAGGCGAAAAGCCGCATGCCATTGGAGTGGTACGGCAGCGACTTGCGCCGGTGCAGCACCAGGTCGTGGTCCTCGGTGAAGGCGATCTCGGCCTCGGCGCCCTTCTCGGTGCCCAACAGTCGCAGTCGGCCGCTTTCGCGGATGCGCGCCAGGTCCGGCTCCACGCCCCCGCACGTCCACGGTGGCCGGCACCTGTCCCCCCAGCCCCAGCAACCCGGGCCGCGCGTATCGGGCCGACGGTATGTGAACTCTACGGGCCGATGCCGATCGAGAACAGGTCGAAAACGCCGACCGCCATACTTGGGTACCTCTCACGCCTTTGTGTTGAGGAAAGAACGCCGGAATGCCGACCTCCCGAGGCTGTCAACCGGGGGAGGTCGGCATTGGCGTTCTTGCCGCGCCGTGCAGTGCCCAGCACGCTTTTGCTGCGGCGACCGGCGGCTCTGCTCGGTCCTACTCGGTCCGCAGCGCCGTGGCGGTCCGGGTCCGTGCCGCCCAGCCGGCCGGCAGCAGTGCGCCGAGCAGGGCGATCACGATCCCGCCGGCCAGCAGGGGGATGAGCAGCCCGGCGGTGTAGACGTGGGACACGCTCGGCGGCAGGTGCCGGCCGATCGCGTTCCCCATCGGGGTCAGCGTCGCCTTCTCCACCGCGACCCCGAGCGGGACCCCGATCAGCCCGGCGATCAGGCCGGTGAGGGACACCGAGGTCAGCACCATCGCAATGGTCTGCTTGGGTGTCATCCCGAGGGCCTTGAAGATCCCCAGATCATGAACCCGCTCCCGGGTGTCCTGCACCACCATGCTCAGCACCCCGAGCGCGGCGACCGCCATCATCATCAGCGTGAGCGTGGCCACCAGGGTGCCCATGATGATCACCACGATGTTCTTGCCCCCGTCCGAGTGCGGCTGGACCGAGGCGTTCAGCGGGGTCAGCGCGGCGGCGGCCGAGGTGGACCAGTCCGATCCGCTGACGTTGTCGGCCAGTTCGACGTTGAACTGCTCGATGTGCGGGGCCAGACCGGCGGCGGTGAAGGTGGCCGCATCCGTCATGACCGTGTAGTCGCCCACGTTGGTGTCGAAGTTGATGCCGACGACCTTCAGCGGCAGTTGCTTGTTCTGCTGCACCACGGTGACGTTGTCACCGACGTGGATCCCCACCGTCGTGGCCAGCTTGTCGCCGACCACGGCCTCGCCGGGCGCTGAGAACCAGCGGCCGGACAGCAGCTCCATGTTCGTCCAGGAGAAGTCGCCGGTGATCGTGAAGACCTTCGGCGGTTCGCCGCCGGGCGGGGCGCCGACGATGGTCGCGCCGCTCTCGCCCCAGCCGAACGCGGCCTTCGTGCCCGGGGTCTCGGCGAGCGCGGCGGCCGCCTTGGCGGCGTCCAGGTGCGGCCTGCGCGGGTCGTTGGGCCCGTAGCGCCCCCAGGGCACGCCTACGTCGGCTGTGGGTATCACGAACTCCGCCGCGACGTTGAAGCCTGAGGTACTGGTGTCCAGGTACTTGTCGAACGCGGACCCCAGCCCCACCGCGAACGTGACACTCACCACGCCGAACAGCACCGCCGCACCGACGAGTACGGCCCGGGCCGGCCGGGCGAACGGCTGGGCCAGACCCAGCGACATGGCCCGGGGCAGCGGCAGCCGCGAGGCAAGACGCTGCGCCGTCCGACCGATCCCGGCCTTGGGGGCGCGGCCGGCCACCAGAGCCTGCACCGTCGGCATCCGGCCGGCTCGCAGTGCCGGGATCAAAGCCGTGGTGCCGACGATCAGCAGGGTGCCCAGCGGCACCACGGCGCTGACCCACAACGGAATCGTGGCACCGGCCGCGCCGAGCTGCTTGGTGGCCCCGTCCAGGATCGGCACAGCCAGGAGATTGCCGAAAACCGTGCCGAGCACCACGCCGAGTGTCGCCGGGATCATGGCCTGTGCGGTGTAGGCGCGGGCCACCTGCGAAGGGGTGAAGCCCAATGACTTCAGAATCCCGATGCGCCGGATTCCCGAGGCCACAGCCCCGCTGACCACGATCGCGATGATCAGCACCGACATGAACAGCCCGAGGATCCCGAAGCCGGTCAGGAACGGCACGAAGGCCCTGGCGTTGCCGGTCGCCTGCTGCTCCGCGGTCAGATACGACTGTCCGCCCTCGACCGAGCCGACCGGCGCAGCGGCGGCCACCGCCTGCTTGCCGGTGGCGATGTCGGCGTCGGTCCCGGCCTTGGCGAACCGGTAGAGCATCTGCACATCGGCCTTGGCACCGGCGGCGGTGAGCCGCGCGAAACCGTCGGCGGTGGCGAAGGCGGTCGCGCTGTTGGTCACCGAGCCGCCGAAGCCGACGACCTTGAACGACGGCTTGCCCGGCAGGGAGGAGAACACCACCGAATCGCCGAAGCAGACGGTGGCATAGTGCTGCCACGGCAGGGCGATCTCGCCCGGGCCGGTCGGCCAGCGCCCCTGGGTCAGCACGAGCTGGTCCATCCCGGAGGTGCTGCCCAGGTCGGGCCGGGTGGTGACGGTGATCGGACCGTTGTCGTGACCGGCGAAATCCTTCGTGGGGCAGTCCGTGCCGACGGTCGTGTCCAGGGCGGCGGCAATCGGGTACGGTCCGGCCGCCCCGGTGACGCCGGCGGCGTGCGCGGTGGCGGCGGCCTGCGCGGCCGTGGCCTTCGAGCCGTCGAACTGGACCGCCAGGTGCGCCCCGTTCCGAGCACTGAAGGCGTGCTCGAACGGGGCCTGCACGACGGCCAGCAGGCCGAGGGAGAGTACTGAGGACGTCACCGCGGCGAACGTCGTCAGGGCCATGACGAGGGACTGGACCCGACGCCGGCCCACGCCGGAGCGTACGACCTTGCCCAGGGCGCTCACCGGCTCACCGCCGGCAACGTGCGGGCCACGGCCCGGAATCCGACCTCGAAGAGACGCCGGAGCATCGGCGGCTTGCGCAGTGTCATCCGACCGCTCCCGCCGGACGGGTCAGCGGCGTGCGGGCGGCCAGGCCGGCACCGCTGCCGTCGTTGACGACGTCCCGCTCGACCGCGCCGTCCACCAACTCGATCGTGCGGCGCGCGGTGCTCGCGGCCAACTGCACATCGTGGGTCACCAACAAGATGGTCTGGCCCTCGCTGTTCAGGTCCAGCAGCAGCCGGCGCACGTCCTCGGCCGAGCTCGAGTCCAGCGCGCCGGTGGGCTCGTCGGCCAGCAGCAGCGCCGGCTTGTTCATCAGGGCCCTGGCCACCGCCACCCGCTGCCGTTGCCCGCCGGACAGCCGCTGCGGGTAGGCCTTGGCATGCCGGTCGATGCCCAGCGAGCCGAGCAGCTCGACGGCCCGCCGCTTCGCCTCGCCCTTGCCCATCCCGGCCAGCTGCGCCGGAACCATGACGTTGTCCAACACGGTCAGGTCGTCGAGCAGATTGAAGAACTGGAAGATCATGCCGATCGAGGCCCGGCGGTACTTCGCCGAACCGGCCTCACCGAGCTGGTCGACACGGGTGCCGTCGACGGTCACGGTGCCACTGGAAGGCTTGTCCAGACCGGCGATCAGATTCAGCAGCGTGGACTTCCCGCTGCCGGAATGGCCGAGGATCGCCACGCACTCACCGGACGCCACAGACAAGGTCACACCGGCCAGCGCGGGCGGGCCGTCGTCGTACTTCTTCATCGCGTCTTGGAGCGCGATCATCGGCGGATTCGTCATGACCATGAACCTAGGAACGGAGCATGACCCATTGCGTCGGCCGGCGGATGTCACCTCTCCCCAGGCCATCGGCCCGGCGGCGTATCCCGCATACATCCCCGGGGCGACGCGCAGAGCCGACGCCACTGAATACGATCTCCGTATGGAAGAGCTTCTGCAGCGTCTCTCGACATCGAAGCGCGTGACCCGGCTGATGTCACAGACCGTGGTGCCGGCCACCGCCTGCTGCTACGCGATGCTGCTCCCCTGGACGATGCCGACCCCTGAGGGCGGCCTGTTCCGGTTCCCCGACCTCGAGCCCGTCCAGATGCTGGGTCTGTACGTCGTGCTCGCCCTTCCGGTTCTGCTGGTGCGCCGTCTGCCGACCACCGTCTTCGCGGTGATCCTGGGCGAATCGGTCCTCGGCGAGGCCTTCGGCGCGCGGCCCTTGATCGTGTTCGTCCTGCTCGTCGCCTTGTGCGGGTATCTCGCCGCCCGACGGCCGAAGGCTGCCGCCGTCGGCTCCGTCGCGGGCGCCGCGGCCGCGTTCGTCAACGACATCCACGGCTACCCCGGGGAGACCGTCGGCGACGCGGCCCAGTGGACCGGGGGGCTCGCGTTGTGGTTCGCGGTCGCGTGGGTCTTCGGAGGGGTGTATCGCAAACGCCGTGAGTACCTCGAAGCCCTGCAGGAGCAGAGGGCGGCCCGCGCCGTCATGGCCGAGCGGCTGCGGATCGCCCGTGAACTGCACGACAGCGTCGCGCACAGCATCGGGATCATCACGGTGCTGTCGGGGGCGGCGGCGCGGGTCGTGGAGACCAAGCCCGAGCAGACGCGGCGGGCTCTGACCGGCATCGAGACCACCAGCCGGGAGACGCTGCTCGGGCTGCAGCGCATGCTCGGGGCGCTACGCCGCGCCGAGCCGGACGACGCCGTGCCGCAGGCCGCTCCGCTGGCGCCGGGCGGCAGCCTGGCCGACGTCCCGCGGCTCGCCGAACGCACGGCCGACGCCGGGGTGCGGGTCCACGTGACCTGGCAGGGCGAGCGGCGTCCACTGCCGCCGGAGATCGAGCTGTCGGCATTCCGGATCATCCAGGAGTCGGTGACCAACGTGGTGCGGCATTCCGGGGCGCGGACGTGCCGGGTCGCGGTCGGTTACGAGCCGGAAGGAGTGAGGATCGAGGTGGTGGACGACGGGGACGACGGTTCCGGCCGGCTGGGCCGTCCGAGGCACTCCGCGGCCGGCGGGAGCGGCTTCGGCCTGCTCGGCATGTGCGAGCGAGTGACGTTGCTGTCCGGCCAGTTCAGCGCGGGCCGGCGTCCGGAAGGCGGATTCCGGGTGACGGCGAGCCTCCCGGCATGAGCGTGCGAGTGCTGCTGGCCGACGACCAACCCCTGATGCTGGTCGGGCTCGCCATCCTGATCGGCAACACCGACGACCTGGAGGTGGTCGGCGAGGCCGGCGACGGCCGCGAGGCGGTGCGCCTGGTACGTGAGCTGCGGCCGGACGTCGTGGTGATGGACATCCGGATGCCGGGCATGGACGGGATCGAGGCGACCCGGCAGGCGACCGCCGAGCCGGACCCGCCCAAGGTGCTGGTGCTGACAACCTTCGACGACGACGAGTACGTCTACGGCGCACTGCGCGCCGGCGCCAGCGGATTCCTGCTCAAGAGCATGGCCCTGGACGCGATCCTGGACGCGATCCGCGTGGTGGCGGCCGGCGACGCGCTGATCGCGCCGAGCGTGACCCGGCGGCTGATCGCGGACTTCGCCAGAACGTCCGGCCCCGCGGCCCCCGAACCGGACGCCGAGCCCGCCGCGGACTCGAGTCCCATCGCGGGGATCACCGACCGGGAGCGCGAGGTGCTGGCACTGGTCGGACAGGGGCTGTCGAACGCCGAGATAGCCGAGCGGCTGGTGATCAGCGCGGCGACGGCGAAGACCCATGTCGCGCGTCTGTTCGCCAAGCTCGAGGCCCGAGACCGCGTCCACCTGGCGATCATCGCCTTCGACACCGGACTCGTGCCGCGTAGACGGTAGGGCAGGACGAGAAGAACGATCGCCGACCACGAGTTCGCCGCGTTCGCCAGATGCGCCGGCTCACCCACCTGCACCCGGGCCTCTGCCGGAGGTCACCTCGGGCAGAGGCCGTGACCGGCCGATGCGCTCGTAGCCCGGCCGGAGCGCGTCGGGGCCGGCACCGCCGACACGGGCCGGGATCAGCGGCACCGACCGGCCGCCCACCCGGGCCTCCGGTGGCGGAACCACCCCGGCGCAGCGCACCCGCCGGGAGTTCGAGTACATCCGCCACGGCACCGTCTCCATCATCGCCGGCCTGAACGTCCACACCGGCCAAGTCCTCACCGAGCGCATCGACCGCAACAACGCCGACACATTCATCGGCTTCCTACGCCGACTCAACGAGTCCATCCCCGCCGGCACCAGCATCCACCCGGTCATGGACAACGGCTCATCCCACGTCGCGAAGAAGACGAAGGCATGGCCGGCCACCCGTCCCCGCTTCAACATCCACCACACCCCCGAACACGCCAGTCGGCTCAACCAAGTCGAGCTGTTCTTCTCCGCCCTGACCCGACGTCTACTACGCCGCGGCCAGTTCGCCTACCGCGACGAACTGGCCGCGGCCATCGACACCTTCGTCCTGGCCTGCGACGAACACGACGCCAAGCCCTACCGCTGGACCTACGACGGCAGCCCACTCAAAGCCGCATGGACCCCCGAAGGATCAACGCGGCGCTGCACTAGGGCTGGAAGACTACTTCCGGATTGTTCGGCGAGGGGCCGTCCAGCAGCGGACGGTGGATCCCCTTCAGCGTCTGGTCGAAGAACGCCGTCACGTACTCACGCGTGAGCACGATTCCACGTTCGGGGTCGAGGGGCGGCGTCGGGAACCCGGCCTGCTCCTCGAGCAGGTCCACGTCGGTGAAGCTGGGGTGGTTGGCGCCGGTGACCGCCAGCCACTTCTTGTAGCCGCCGAGGTTGGCCCAGGCCTTCTCCCACGTGGTGTCGGTGCCGCTGGGCGAGTGGTTGTCGGTCTCGCCCAGCATGAGGAACGGCCGGTTGATCTGGCCGGGCATCGGGACCGGGTAGAACTTGCCGTCCATGTTCACTCCGGCCCGTACTCGCGGGTCGGCGATCATCGTGGCGACGGCCGACGCTCCGCCGATGGAGTGTCCGGCCGTCCCGATCTCGTGCTTGTCGATGAGGTGCGCCAGGCGCCACGCGGTATTGCCATGCGTCAACTGGTCGATCACGAAGGACGCGTCCAGCGCGCGGCTCGCGGTGACCTTGTTCATGTCGAGCTTCGGGTCATCGCAGATCGCGCACGGCGGCGTCTCGCCGTTCTCCAGCGTTTCGCCGCTGTCCTCGTGGGTGGGGCCGACGAGCGCGACGACGTAGCCGTGACTGGCCAGCTCGGTCGCGAGCGAGGTGAGCACCATCCGCGGGTCCCCGAACCCGGGTGAGAGGACCACCAGCGGATGCTTGCCGCGCTGCGGCCGAGCGCCGTCGAAGGCGTGAGTGGTGACGCTGGAAAGGTTCTGTGGGGTGATGCCGGAGCTCGCTGGTATCTTCCCCTTCTGGATGTGTCCGGCTGCCTCGGCGAGGGTCATATAAGGGGCCGGAGTCCCGGTCCCGGGGACGGCCGGGTAGACCATCGTGACGGTCAGTCGGCGGGGGCCGGATGACGGCACCCACGGGTCGGGACGGCTCGCGTCGGTGAGGTGGATGACGTCCTCGCCGGCAGCGTAGCGGCCGGTCGGCGCGGGGAGCGTGCCGTGGAAGGACCGCGTGGGTGCGGTGGCCGTGGCCGTGGCCGGTGCGGTGTCGAACGCGTGCGTGGCCACCGGTGTGGCCGACGGTGTGGTCGTGGCGGCGAACCCGGCGCCGGTTCCGGTGACGAGGGCGGCGAGCGCCAGCGCCGCGACGGCGCTGATACGGCGATTGCGTTTCATGGGATCGACGCTAGGTTCCGCAGCTCCGCATCGAATCAGCTCATGGATGTAAGCATTCTGGTGTCGTTCGTAGCCCCCGCGAGGTACCGGAGTAATCCGCCGGGAGTATGTCGTGCGGCGCGGGGTTCCCTTCGCCGGCATCGCCGAGCGCCACCTTCGTCTTGGCCTACGACGATCCAGCGTGGCTCAATGGAGTTGCACTGGGCGACGATGGGGCGGACCCGCATGTCGTTGGGGTGGGCGGCGGCGTGCGGGGCGACAGCGCCGGTCATGCCGACACAGTGGGCACACCGAACGCTGCGCACAGGACCGGGCCGGCCCCCTGCGACGGTGCTTGACCACCGACACAGGAAGCCCGCAACTCTGGTCGCCGGTGGAGTCACATCCGGGTCGCTTCCCATACGTGCACGTCCCCTCGGGGACCCGAGCCCGATCCGAGCTCTAGGGAAACCAGCAGTGCCCCTTGGATGAGGATGGCCTGGCAAATTGGGTCAGACGTGAGTGTCGACGCTCTGTGCCCCCAGAACCGGCATTCCACGAGGGGTTGGCATCCTGATGTCGAACGAGGCGAAGCTGCGCGAGTACCTCAAGCGCGCGATCGCGGATCTCCAGGAGACTCGCCAGCAGTTGGGCGAGACCGAGCAGAAGCAGCGCGAGCCCATCGCGATCGTCTCCATGGCCTGCCGCTTCCCCGGCGGCGTCCGCTCACCGGAAGAGCTGTGGGAACTGCTCCGGGGCGGCGTCGACGCGGTCTCCGCCCTGCCCGGCAACCGCGGTTGGGACCTCGACGGGCTCTACGACCCCGACCCCGCGCACCAGGGCACCAGCTACGCCCGCGAGGGCGCATTCCTGCACGACGCGGGCGAGTTCGACCCCGGCTTCTTCGGGATCTCCCCGCGCGAGGCCCTCGCCATGGACCCGCAGCAGCGGCTGCTGCTGGAGACCGCGTGGGAGAGCCTCGAACGGGCCGGCATCGACCCGGAGTCCCTCGCGGGCAGCCGCACCGGCGTGTTCGTCGGCACCGGCCACGCCGGCTACGACACGGCCGCCGGACAGCGGGTGGACGAGGTCGGCGGCCACCTGCTCACCGGCAACTACATCAGCGTCGCCTCCGGCCGCATCTCCTACCTCCTCGGCCTCGAGGGACCGGCCCTCACCGTGGACACGGCGTGCTCCTCCTCGCTCGTCGCCCTGCACCTGGCGGCGCAGTCGCTGCGGCGCGACGAGTGCTCCCTCGCCCTCGTGGGCGGCGCGACCGTGATGTCCACCCCGCAGCTGTTCCTGGAGTTCTCCCGCCAGCGCGGACTGGCCCCCGACGGCCGCTGCAAGCCGTTCGCGGCCGCCGCCGACGGCACCGCCTGGGGCGAGGGCGTCGGCGTCGTGCTCGTCGAGCGGCTCTCCGACGCGCTGCGCAACGGCCACCCCGTGCTCGCGGTGATGAAGGGCTCGTCCGTCAACCAGGACGGCGCCTCCAACGGCCTTACCGCCCCCAACGGCCCGTCCCAGCAGCGCGTCATCCGCCAGGCGCTGGCCGACGCCGGGCTCGCCGCCGCCGACGTCGACGCCGTCGAGGCCCACGGCACCGGCACCACCCTCGGCGACCCCATCGAGGCCCAGGCCCTGCTCGCCACCTACGGACAGAACCGTCCCGCCGACCGGCCGCTGCTGATCGGCTCCATGAAGTCCAACATCGGCCACACCCAGATGGCGTCCGGCATCGCCAGCGTCATCAAGATGGTCAAGGCGATGCAGCACGGAGAGCTGCCCGGCATCCTGCACCTGGACGCGCCCACCCCGCACGCCGACTGGAGCGAGGGCAACGCCAGGCTCCTCGCGGAGCTCGAACCCTGGCCCGAAGCCGACCGGGTGCGTCGCGCGGCCGTCTCCTCCTTCGGCATCAGCGGCACCAACGCCCACGTCGTCCTGGAACAGGCACCCCCGCGCGAGGACGGGCCGGCCCCCGCGCCGGCCGCCCGGCCCGGCGCCCTGCCCTGGATCCTGTCCGCGCGCACCGGCGAGGCCCTGCAGGCCCAGGCCGCACGGCTCGCCGGCCACGTCCGCGCCCGCGCCGGTCTCGAACCGGCCGACGTCGCCCGCTCCCTCGCGGCCACCAGGTCCCTCATGGAGCACCGCGCCGCCGTCGTCGCCGACGACCGCGACGCGTTCCTCGCGGGCCTGGACGCCCTCGCCGAGGGCCGCACCGCAGCCGGCCTCGTGAGCGGCGCCGCCGCCAAGGCGTCCACCGCCTTCCTCTTCACCGGACAGGGCTCCCAGCGCCTCGGCATGGGACGCGAACTCCACGAGACCCACCCCGAGTTCGCCAAGGCCTTCGACGCGGCCTGCGCCGAGCTCGACCCCCACCTCGAACTCCCCGTCCGCGACGTCGTCTTCGCCGAGGAGGGCACCCCCGAGGCCGACCTGCTCGACCGGACCGTCTACACCCAGGCCGCGCTCTTCGCCTTCGAGACGGCCCTGTACCGGCTCGTCGAATCGTGGGGCGTGACACCGCAGTTCGTCGCCGGCCACTCCATCGGCGAGCTCGCCGCGGCCCACGTGGCCGGGGTCCTCTCCCTCCAGGACGCCGCACGGCTCGTCGCGGCACGCGGCACCCTCATGCAGGCGCTGCCCGAAGGCGGCGCCATGCTCGCCGTCGAGGCCACCGAGGAGGAGGTCCGCGCCGGGCTGACCGACCACACCGGCGTCGCCGTCGCCGCGGTCAACGGCCCCACCTCCACGGTCGTCTCCGGCGACGAGGACGCCGTCTCCCGCATCGCCGCCCACTGGGAGGAGCAGGGACGCCGCACCAAGCGGCTGCGGGTGAGCCACGCCTTCCACTCCCCGCACATGGACGGCATGCTGGAGGACTTCCGGCGCGTCGCCGAGAGCCTGGAGTTCCACGCCCCCCGCATCCCCGTGGTGTCCACCGTCACCGGCGGGACGGCCACCGGCGAGGAACTGTCCTCGCCCGAGTACTGGGTGCGGCAGGTCCGGGACACCGTCCGCTTCTGCGCGGGCGTGCGCACCCTCGAGGCCGAGGGCGTCACCACGTTCGTGGAGATCGGCCCCGGCAGCGTGCTCACCCCCATGGTCCACGACTCCCTGGCCGGCCCCGGACAGCCCGTCGTCGTCGGCCTGTTGCGCACCGGCCGCCCCGAGACACACACCCTCGCCGAGGGCATCGCGACCGCCTTCGTGCACGGTGCCGCCGTCGACCGGGCCGCCTGGCCCGTCACGCCCGGCGCCGCGCCCGTCGAACTGCCGACCTACGCCTTCCAGCGGCAGTGGTACTGGCTGGAGCCCGCCGGGCCGGACGGACAGGGTGCCGACGGACCGGCCGCCGTGGCCGGCGAATCCGGATTCTGGGAGGCCGTCGAACGCGAGGACCTCGAAGGACTCTCGGCCGTCCTCGCCATCGACGGCAGCGACACCGACTCGCTCGGCAGCCTCCTGCCCACCCTCTCGGCATGGCGCAGGAAGCGCAGGACCCAGGCCACCGCGGACAGCTGGAGCTACCGCACGCACTGGACCCCCCTCCCCGCCCCCAACACCCTGGTCACCAGCGGGAACTGGCTCGTCGTCCTCCCCGAGAGCGCCACCGGCGACCCGTGGGTCACCCGGCTCCTCGACACCCTGCACGAACAGGGCCTGCGCACCGAACAGTTCGTGCTGCCCGCCGACGACGAGACCGCCGCCACGCTCCCGCAGCCCGGCGCACCCGTCGACGGCGTCCTCTCCCTGCTGGCCCTCGACGAGCAGCCGCACCCCCACCACCCCTCCGTACCGCGGGGCGTGGCCGCCACCGCGGCCCTGCTGCACGCCCTGGAGACCTCCGGCATCCAGGCCCCGCTGTGGTGCGCCACCCGCGGCGCCGTCGCCGTCGACCGCCGCGAGACGGTCACCAGCCCCACGCAGGCCCAGGTGTGGGGCCTCGGACGGGTGGCCGCGCTGGAGTCCCCGCACAGCTGGGGCGGGCTCGTCGACCTCCCCGAGGACATCGACGCACGGATCGCCGCCGGACTCCTGGGCACCCTCGCCGCACGCGAGGACCAGGTCGCCGTCCGCCCGGCCGGCCGCTTCGCCCGCCGCCTGGCCCGCATCACCCCCGGCGGCGACACCGGAGCCGACTGGACCGCCCGCGGCACCGTCCTGGTCACCGGCGGCACCGGCGCACTGGGCGCCCACGTCGCGCGCTGGCTCGCCGACGCCGGAGCCGAACACCTGGTGCTCACCGGCCGCCGCGGCCCCGACGCCCCCGGCGCCCGGGAACTCGCGGCCGAACTCACCGAACGCGGCACCCGCGTCACCGTCGCCGCCTGCGACGCCGCCGACCGCGACGCCCTGGCCGCCGTCCTCGCCGACATCCCCGCCGACCTGCCGCTGACCGGCGTCGTGCACGCCGCCGGCGTCCTGGACGACGGCGTCCTGGACACCCTCACCCCCGAACGGTTCGCAACCGTCCTGCGCCCCAAGGCCACCGCCGCCCTGCACCTGCACGAACTCACCGCCGGCCTCGGCCTGGAGACGTTCGTGCTGTTCTCCTCGGTCACCGGCGTCCTGGGCAACGCCGGACAGGCCAACTACGCCGCCGCCAACGCCTTCCTGGACGCCCTCGCCGAACAGCGCCACCACCAGGGACTGCCCGCCACCTCCGTGGCCTGGGGCCCCTGGGCCGACCACGGCATGGCCACCGGCGACCTGGCCGACCGGCTCAGCCGCGACGGACTCCTCCCCATGGACCCCGCCCCGGCCCTCGCCGCCCTCCGCCAGGCCCTGGCCCAGGGCGCGCCGAACGTGACGGTGGCCGACGTGGACTGGGCGGCCTACGCCCCCGTCCTGACCTCCGTCCGCCCCAGCCCCCTCATCGGCGACCTGCCCGAAGCACGCCGCGCCCTCGACACCGGCGACGGCCCGCGCGCGGCCCGCTCCCCGCTGCGCGATCGGCTCGGCGCCCTCCCGGCCGCCGAACAGGAACGGGCCCTGCTCGACCTGGTCCGCGAGGAGGCCGCCAAGGCCCTCGGCCACAGCTCACCGGACACCGTCGACGCCCAACGCCCCTTCCACGCCCTGGGCTTCGACTCGATGATGGCCATCGACCTGCGCAACCGCCTGTCCGCCGCGACGGACCTGCTGCTGCCCGCCACCCTCCTGTTCGACCACCCCACGCCCACCGCGATCGCCGAGTACCTGTACGCCGAAATCGTGGGCACCGCCGCCACTGCCGCCGCCGTGCAGCGGGCCGCCGCCGTCCTCGACGAGCCGGTGGCCATCGTGGGCATGGCCTGCCGCTTCCCCGGCGGGGTGAGCTCGCCGGAAACCCTCTGGCAGCTGCTGGCCGACGGAACCGACGGCATCTCCGGCTTCCCCGGCGACCGCGGCTGGAACCTCGACCGCCTCTACCACCCCGACCCCGACCACCACGGCACGAGCTACGCCCGCACGGGCGGCTTCCTCGCCGACGCGCCGGGCTTCGACGCGGACTTCTTCGGCATCTCCCCCCGCGAGGCCCTCGCCATGGACCCCCAGCAGCGGCTGCTGCTGGAGACCTCCTGGGAGGTCCTCGAACGGGCCGGCATCGCCCCCGCCTCCCTGCGCGGCAGCAGCACGGGCGTCTTCGCGGGCACCAACTCCCAGGACTACCGCACCGTCCTGGACGCCGCACAGGACGAGGTCGCAGGCCACGCACTCATCGGCAACGCCCTGAGCGTGGTCTCCGGCCGGGTGTCCTACACCTTCGGCTTCGAGGGACCCGCGGTGACGGTGGACACCGCATGCTCGTCGTCGCTGGTGGCCCTGCACATGGCCGTGAACTCGCTGCGCTCGGGCGAGTGCTCGCTGGCCCTGGCCGGCGGTGTGACGGTGATGGCGACCCCGTCCTCCTTCGTGGAGTTCTCCCGCCAGCGCGGCCTCGCCCCCGACGGCCGCTGCAAGCCGTTCGCGGCGGGCGCGGACGGCACCGGCTGGAGCGAAGGCGTCGGCCTGCTCCTCGTGGAACGGCTCTCGGACGCCCGCCGCAACGGCCACCAGGTCCTCGCGGTCGTGCGCGGAACCGCCGTCAACCAGGACGGCGCCTCCAACGGCCTCTCCGCCCCCAACGGCCCCTCACAGCAGCGCGTCATCCGCCAGGCCCTGGCCAACGCAGGCCTGTCGGCGTCCGACGTGGACGCCGTCGAGGCCCACGGCACGGGCACGGCGCTGGGCGACCCCATCGAGGCCCAGGCCCTGCTGGCCACCTACGGCCAGGACCGCGACCCCGCACGTCCCCTGCTGCTGGGTTCGGTGAAGTCCAACCTCGGGCACACCCAGGCCGCAGCCGGCGTGGCCGGCGTGATGAAGATGGTCCTGGCCATGCAGCACGGCGTGCTGCCCGAGAGCCTCCACGTCGACGAGCCCACCCCGCACGTCGACTGGACCGCGGGCGCGGTCGAACTGCTCACCGAGCGGACCGGCTGGCCCGAGGCGGGCCGGCCGCGCCGCGCCGCCGTCTCCGCCTTCGGCATCAGCGGCACCAACGCGCACGTCATCCTCGAACAGCCCGAGCCCACAGCACCCGAGGCCCCGGCCGCACCCGTCGACGGCACGCTTGACGGCACACTGCCCCTCCTGCTGTCCGGCCGGAGCGCCAACGCCCTGAAGGACCAGGCGGCCCGGCTGCTGACCCGCCTCCAGGACGAGCCCGCACCACGGCTCGCCGACCTGGCGTACACGCTGGCCCGGCGCACGGCCTTCGCACACCGCGCGGTCGTCCCGGCCGACAGCCACGCCGCCGCGGTCCGCGCCCTGACCGCCCTCGCCGAGGGCGAGAGCGATGCTTTCGCGGTCACGGGCACCGCCCACGAGGGCAAGGACGCCGTCCTCTTCACGGGCCAGGGCTCGCAGCGCCTGGGCATGGGCCGCGAACTGCACGCCCGCTACCCGGTGTTCGCGGACGCCTTCGACGCCGTGTGCGCAGGCCTGGACGAGCACCTGGAGCGCCCGCTGCAGGGTGTGGTCTGGGGCGAGGACGCCGAGCTGCTGAACCAGACTCTCTACGCGCAGACTTCACTCTTCGCGATCGAGGTCGCCCTGTTCCGCCTGGCCGAGTCCTGGGGCATGCGCCCGCAGTACGTCGCCGGCCACTCGGTCGGCGAGATCGCGGCCGCACACGTGGCGGGCGTCTTCTCGCTGGCGGACGCGTGTGCGCTGGTGGCGGCGCGCGGCCGGCTGATGCAGGCCCTGCCCGCGGGCGGCGCCATGGCGGCCCTGCAGGCCACCGAGGAAGAGGTGCTCCCGCACCTGACCGAAGGCGTCGCGATCGCGGCGGTCAACGGCCCGCAGTCGGTGGTGGTTTCCGGCACGGAGGCCGCCGTCGAAGCCGTGCGTGCACACTTCGAGAGCGAGAGAAGGAAGACGAACCGCCTGCGGGTCTCGCACGCCTTCCACTCGCCGCTGATGGAACCGATGCTCGACGACTTCCGCGCCGTGGTGGAAGGCCTGTCCTTCGCCGAGCCGGAACTCACCGTCGTCTCGAACGTGACCGGCAGCCCGGCCGCCCGGGACCTGCTGTGCACCCCCGACTACTGGGTGACCCACGTCCGCGAAGCCGTACGCTTCGCCGACGGCATACAGGCCCTGCACGCGGAAGGCGTCACGCGCTTCCTGGAGCTGGGCCCCGACGGCACGCTCTCGGCCATGGCCCGCGCCGCACTGCCGGAGGACGCGGACACCGTCCTCGTGCCCGCGCTGCGCAAGGACCGCCCCGAAGAGACGACACTGCTCGCCGCCCTGGGACAGCTGCACGTGCACGGCACCGCGTTCGACTGGGAAGGGTTCGTCGCCGGTACGGGCACGCACCTCGTGGACCTGCCGACGTACGCCTTCCAGCACGAGCGGTTCTGGCCGACCCCCGACCCCGCCGGCGCCGGGGACATCGGCGCCGCCGGCCTCGACGCGGCCGGGCACCCGCTGCTGAGCGCCGCCGTGGAACTCGCCGACAACGAGGGCCTGTTGTTCACCTCGCGGCTGTCCCTCCAGTCGCACCCGTGGCTGGCCGACCATGTGGTGATGGGCTCGGTCCTGCTGCCGGGCACGGCATTCGTCGAACTCGCCGTCCGCGCCGCCGACGAGGTGGGCTGCGACCGGATCGACGAACTGACCCTGGCCGCCCCGCTCGTCCTGCCCGAACACGGCGGCGTACAGCTCCAGCTGCGCGTCGGCCCCGCCGACGAGTCCGGCAACCGCACCCTCACCGCCCGCTCCCGCCCGGAGGGCGAGGGCGACCGGCCGTGGGTCCGGCACGCCACCGGCATCCTCGCCACGGGCGACCGGCCGGCCGTCCCCGGCCACGACTTCCACGCCGAGGCCTGGCCGCCCGCCGACGCCGACCCCGTCGACCTGACCGGCGTCTACCCGGACCTGGCCGAGAGCGGCCTGGCCTACGGTCCGCACTTCCAGGGCCTGCGGGCCGCGTGGCGCCGGGGCGACGAGGTGTTCGCCGAGGTCGCCCTGCCCGAGGCCGCCGAGGACGACGCGGCCGCGTACGGCCTGCACCCGGCGCTGCTGGACGCGGCCCTGCACGTCTGCGGCTTCAACGGAGTGGACCGCGGCGCCATCCCGTTCTCCTGGGAAGGCGTCTCGCTGCACGCCTCCGGCGCCTCGGCCATCCGGGTCCGGGCCGTCCGGCATGGCGGGGACACCCTGTCCGTCGACGTCGCCGACACCACCGGCGAGCCGGTCGCCACCGTGGGGACCCTGGTCCTGCGGTCGGTCTCCGCCGAGCAGCTGGCGGGCGGCACGGGCCCGGCCGGGCGCGACTCCCTGTTCCGCCTGGAGTGGACCCCCGTACGCCTGCCGTCGGCCGGTGCGGCCGAGACCGTCGCGATGCTCGGCACCCTCACCGGCGCGCCGTTCGACACTCACCCGGACCTGGACTCCCTGGCCGGGGCCCGGCCGCTGCCGAGTGCGGTGCTGGCGCCGGTGGACGCCGACCGCGGCGAGGACGCCGTGGAGTCCGTGCACGGCACGGCTGCCTGGGCGTTGGGCCTGGTGCAGTCGTGGCTTGCGGACGAGCGGTTCGCGGACGCACGGCTGGTGTTCGTCACACGGGGTGCGGCCGACGGTACGGACCTTGCCGGTGCCGCCGTGTGGGGCCTGGTGCGCTCGGCGCAGTCGGAGAACCCCGGCCGCTTCGGCCTGGTCGACCTGGACGGCGACGCCGATGTGAGCGTGCTGCCGCGGGCGTTGGCCACGGACGAGCCGCAACTGCTGGTGCGCGGCGGTGAGGTGCTGGCGGCACGGCTGGCACGTACCCGGGGGCAGAAGGCTGTCGCCTGGAGCGAGTCGGGCACGGTACTGATCACCGGTGGTACGGGTGGCCTGGGCCGGATCATGGCGCGGCACCTGGTGGCCGAGCACGGGGTACGGAGCCTGCTGCTGGTCAGCCGTCGCGGCCCGGAGGCCGAGGGCGTCGAGGAGTTGGTGGCCGAGCTGGCCGAGCACGGCGCCGAGGCGGTCGTCGAGGCGTGCGATGTGACGGACGGTACGGCGGTGGCCGGGCTGGTGGCCCGGCACACGATCACTGCCGTGGTGCACACGGCCGGTGTCCTCGACGACGGTGTCGTGGCTTCGCTGACGCCGGAGCGGCTTGCTGCGGTGCTGCGTCCGAAGGTGGACGCGGCCTGGCATCTGCACGAGGCCACCAAGGACCTGGGCCTCGACGCGTTCGTGGTGTTCTCCTCCGTGGCGGGCACAGTGGGCAGTGCGGGCCAGGCCAACTACGCGGCCGGCAACGCCTTCCTCGACGCCCTGGCGCAGCAGCGCCGGGCGCAGGGTCTCCCGGCGGTGTCGCTGGCGTGGGGTCCGTGGTCGCAGGACGGCGGCATGACCGGCACCCTCACCGACGCCGACCTCCAGCGCATCGCCCGCATGGGCATGCCCGAACTCACCCCCGCAGAAGGCGTCGCACTCTTCGACGCGGCGCTGGCCGCCGACGACGCACGCGTTCTCCCCGTGCGCTTCGACCTGGCCGCGCTGCGCGAGCAGGGCGACGTCCCCGCGCTGCTGCGCGGACTGATCCGCACCCGCGCCCGACGCTCCGCGGTCGCCGGTTCGGCCGTGGCGGCGGGCCTGGTGGGACGCCTGACCGGGCTCGGGGCGGTCGAACGGCGCGAAGTGCTGCTCGACCTGGTCCGGGCCCAGATCGCGGTGGTCCTGGGCCACGCGAGCCCGGACGGCGTCGACCCGACCCGCGCGTTCCAGGAACTCGGCTTCGACTCCCTGACCGCGGTGGAACTGCGGAACCGGGTCAACAAGGCGACAGGGCTGCGCCTTTCGGCGACCGCCGTGTTCGACTACCCGACGGCGGGCGCACTGGTCGACTTCCTGCTGGACGAACTGTTCGGCGGGGAGATCGAGACCGATGAGGCCCTGCCGGTGCCGGTTGTGGTGTCCGCGTCGGACGACCCGGTGGTGATCGTCGGGATGAGCTGCCGCTACCCGGGCGGCGTGGCATCGCCGGAAGACCTGTGGCGGCTCGTGTCGGACGGCGTGGACGCGGTCTCGGACTTCCCGGCCGACCGCGGCTGGGACGTGGAGTCGCTCTACAGCTCCGACCCCGACGCGCTCGGCACCTCGTACACCCGCAGCGGTGGATTCCTCCACGACGCGGGCGACTTCGACCCCGAGTTCTTCGGGATGAGCCCGCGCGAGGCACTCGCGACGGACTCGCAGCAGCGCCTGCTCCTGGAGTCCACCTGGGAGGCGATCGAGCGGGCCGGCATCGACCCGGCCGCGCTGCGCGGCAGCCGGACGGGCGTCTTCGCCGGCGTCATGTACAACGACTACAGCGAGATCCTCGTCGGCGACCAGTTCGAGGGCTACCGGAGCAACGGCAGCGCGGCCAGCATCGCTTCGGGCCGTGTGTCGTACACCTTCGGCTTCGAGGGCCCCGCGGTGACGGTGGACACGGCGTGCTCCTCGTCGCTGGTCGCCCTGCACTGGGCGGCGCAGGCGCTGCGCTCGGGCGAGTGCTCGCTGGCCCTGGCCGGTGGTGTGACGGTGATGTCGACACCGACCACGTTCGTGGAGTTCTCGCGGCAGCGCGGGCTGTCGGCGGACGGACGCTGCAAGGCGTTCTCGGACGCGGCCGACGGCGTCGGCTGGGGCGAGGGCGTCGGCATGCTGGTGCTGGAGCGTCTGTCGGACGCGCGCCGGAACGGGCACCGGGTGCTGGCCGTCGTACGCGGCAGCGCGGTCAACCAGGACGGCGCGTCGAACGGTCTGACGGCGCCGAACGGCCCGTCGCAGCAGCGCGTGATCCGGCAGGCACTGGCCAGCGCCGGACTCTCGGCGGCAGAGGTGGATGCCGTGGAGGCGCACGGCACGGGCACGACGCTGGGTGACCCGATCGAGGCCCAGGCCCTGCTGGCGACCTACGGTCAGGACCGGCCGGACGACCGGCCGCTGCTGCTGGGCACGGTGAAGTCCAACATCGGCCACGCACAGGCCGCCTCGGGCGTCGCCGGTGTGATCAAGATGGTCCTCGCGATGCAGCACGGCGTCTTGCCGAAGACCCTGCACGTCGACACCCCCTCGACGCACGTCGACTGGAGCACCGGCGCCGTCGAACTCCTCGCCGAGCCGGCCGAGTGGCCGGTGTCCGGGCGCCGCCGCGCGGGTGTCTCGTCCTTCGGCGTGAGCGGGACGAACGCACACGTCATCCTTGAGCAGCCGGACCAGGAGCAGGTGTCTGGGGAGCCGGAAGCGGCTGATGCCGACGGCCTGGTGCCGGTGCTGCTCTCCGGCCGGAACGAGAAGGCCCTGCGCGACCAGGCCGCCCGCCTGCTGTCGCACGTCCAGGACGAGCCCGGACAGCGGCTCGCGGACGTCGCGTACTCGCTGGCGACGGGCCGTTCGGGGTTCCAGCACCGCGCAGTCGTCCTGGCCGCCGAGCGGGACGGTCTGCTCGGCTCCCTGTCGGCGCTGGCCGAGGGCCGGAGCAACACGGGGATCGCGGCCGAGGGACAGACCGGTTCGGGCCGGCGCGCGTTCCTGTTCTCCGGCCAGGGTTCGCAGCGGCTGGGTATGGGCCGGGAGTTGTACGGCCGTTACCCGGTGTTCGCGGAGGCCTTCGACGCGGTGTGCGCGGGTCTGGACGAGCATCTGGAGCGTCCGCTGCGGAGTGTGGTCTGGGGCGAGGATGCGGATCTGCTGAACCAGACCGTGTACGCCCAGGCGGCGCTGTTCGCGATCGAGGTGGCTCTGTTCCGGTTGGTGGAGTCGTGGGGTGTGCGCCCGGACTTCGTCGCCGGGCATTCGATCGGTGAGGTTGCGGCTGCACATGTGGCCGGGGTCTTCTCGCTGGGTGATGCGTGTGCACTGGTGGCCGCGCGTGGCCAGCTGATGCAGGCCCTGCCTGCGGGCGGCGCGATGGCCGCAGTCCAGGCGGCGGAGGAGGACGTGCTGCCGTTGCTGACCGAGGGCGTCGCGATTGCGGCGGTCAACGGTCCGCAGTCGGTGGTGGTTTCCGGCACGGAGGCCGCTGTCGAGGACGTGCGTGCATACTTCGCGGGCGAAGGCAGGAAGACGAGCCGCCTGCGCGTCTCGCATGCCTTCCACTCGCCGCTGATGGAGCCGATGCTCGACGACTTCAGGGCTGTGGTGGAAGGCCTGTCGTTCGGTGCGCCGGTGGTACCGGTCGTGTCGAACCTGACGGGCGAGCCGGCCGCCGGGGAGCTGCTCTGCTCGGCCGATTACTGGGTGCGTCATGTCCGCGAGGCGGTCCGCTTCGCGGACGGCATACGCGCTCTGCGAGCGGAGGGCGTGACACGGTTCCTGGAGCTCGGCCCGGACGGCGTCCTGTCGGCCATGGCCCGCGAGTCGGCGCAGGAAGAGGCCGTGTTCACCCCCGTGCTGCGCAAGGACCGGCCGGAGGAGACGACCGTACTGAGCGCCCTGGCACAACTGCACGTCCATGGTGTGACGGTCGACTGGGCGGCGGTCTTTGCGGGTTCCGGTGTCCGGCGCGTGGATCTGCCGACGTATGCGTTCCAGCATGAGCGGTTCTGGCCGTCTGGGACCGTGGGGCGTGCGGGTGACGTGCGGTTCGCGGGTCTGGGCTCGGCGGAGCACCCGATGCTGGGTGCTGCAGTGGAACTGGCCGGTTCCGGCGGACTGTTGTTCACGGGCAGGTTGTCGACTGCTTCGCACGCGTGGCTGACGGATCATGTGGTGCTGGATACGGTCCTGGTGCCGGGCACGGCGCTCGTGGAGCTGGTGTTGCGGGCGGCTGACGAGGTCGGCTGCGACGTGCTCGAAGAGCTGACGCTGGCCGCGCCGCTGCTGCTCCCCGCCTCGGGTGCGGGTGTGCAGGTGCAGGTGTGGGTCGGCGAGATCGACGACTCCGGTCACCGCGCAGTGGCGGTGCACTCGCGCGAAGGCGAAGAGCCGTGGACGCTGCACGCGAGCGGTGCCGTGACCACGGGTGCGGAGCTGCCCGTGTTCGACACGTCGGTGTGGCCCCCGCGGGGCGCCGAGCCGGCCGATGTGGCGGGCTGCTACGAGCAGTTCGCAGCCGCCGGGTTCGCGTACGGTCCGACGTTCCAGGGCCTGGAGGCGGCCTGGAAGCTCGGCGAGGAGATCTACGCCGAGGTCCGGCTGCCGGAAGGCACGGATGGTTCCGCCTACGGTCTGCACCCGGCACTCTTCGACGCCGCACTGCACGCGGCGATACTGCGAGGGCTCGACGAGACCGGTGTTCCGTTCTCGTGGAGCGGAGTGTCCCTGCACGCCACGGGCGCCTCGCACGTCCGCGTCCGTATCCGCCCTGTCGACAGCGGCATGGCGATCGCCATCGCCGACCCGGCCGGCGCGCTCGTGGCATCGGTGGAATCGCTCGCCGTACGCCCCATCTCCGCCGACCAGTTGCAGACCGGCAACCGTGACTCGTTGTTCACGCTGGACTGGACGCCCGTCACGCTCACCGATGAGACGGTGGCTCTTGGCGCGTACGCGGAGTTGGAGTCGCTGACTGGTGCAGATGTCCCCGAGGCTGTACTGGTCGAGTACTCGGCTGAGGACACCGACACCGGCACGGCGGAGTCGGTGCATGCTGCTGCTGCCTGGGCGTTGGGCCTGGTGCAGTCGTGGCTGGCGGACGAGCGTTTCGCGGATACGCGCTTGGTGTTCGTGACGCGGGGCGCCGTCTCCGGCGACGACCTCGCCGGTGCTGCGGTGTGGGGTCTGGCCCGTTCCGCGCAGTCGGAGAGCCCGGGCCGGTTCGCCCTCGTGGACCTGGACGGCGACGCCGATGTGAGCGTGCTGCCGCGGGCGTTGGCCACGGACGAGCCTCAGCTGCTGGTTCGTGGTGACGAGGTGCTGGCAGCGCGGCTGGCACGTGCCGAGGCGCAGGAGCAGAAGGCTGTTGCCTGGAGTGAGTCGGGCACAGTTCTGATCACTGGTGGAACAGGTGGCCTGGGCCGTGTCGTGGCCCGGCACCTGGTGGCCGAGCACGGGGTACGGAGCCTGCTGCTGGTCAGCCGCCGTGGCCCGGAGGCCGAGGGCGTCGAGGAGTTGGCGGCCGAACTGGCCGAGCACGGCGCCGAGTCGACCGTCGAGGCATGCGACGTGACCGACGGCACCGCAGTGGCGGACCTCGTCGCACGGCACACCATCACCGCCGTCGTCCACACGGCCGGCGTCCTCGACGACGGCATCATCGGTTCGCTCACGCCGGAGCGCCTTGCCGCCGTGCTGCGTCCGAAGGTCGACGCGGCCTGGAACCTGCACGAGGCCACCAAGGACCTGGACCTCGACGCGTTCGTGGTCTTCTCCTCCGTGGCCGGCACCTTCGGCGGCGCAGGCCAGGCCAACTACGCAGCGGGCAACGTCTTCCTGGACGCCCTGGCGCACCACCGCCGGGCGCAGGGCCTTCCGGCGGTGTCGCTGGCGTGGGGTCCGTGGTCGCAGGACGGCGGCATGACCGGCACCCTCACGGATGCCGACCTCCAGCGCATCGCCCGTTCCGGGATGCCCCCGCTGTCCGTCGAGGAGGGCGTGGCCCTCTTCGACGCGGCCCTCGCCACCGGAGAGCCCATGGCTCTTCCCGTCCGCCTGGACCTGGCGGCCCTGCGCGCGCAGGGCGACTCCCTGCCGCTGCTGCGCGGCCTCATCCGGACGCGTGCCCGGCGCTCGGCGGCTGCAGGCTCGGCCACTGCGTCCGGACTGGTGCAGCGCCTGGCCGGGCTGCCCGTGGAGGAGCGGCGCACAGCACTGCTGGATCTGGTGCGCGAAGGGATCGCGGTGGTCCTGGGCCACGCCCTCCCGGAGACGATCGACCCGTCGAAGGCCTTCCAGGACCTTGGCTTCGACTCCCTGACCGCGATCGAACTCCGCAACAAGCTGGGCAAGTCCACCGGCGTGCGGCTGCCGGCCACGGCCGTGTTCGACTACCCGACGGCCGACGCGCTGACGGACCACCTCCACGACGAGCTGTTCGGCACGGACACCGAGGAACTGCTCCCCGTGTCCGCCCTCCCGTCCTTGGCGGACGACCCGGTCGTCATCGTCGGCATGAGCTGCCGCTTCCCCGGCGGCGTCAGCTCGCCGGAGGACCTGTGGCGGCTGGTGTCCGAGGGCGGCGACGCCGTCTCCGGCTTCCCGACCGACCGCGGCTGGGAGATCGACGACACCTACGACCCCGAGCGCGAGGGCGCCATCGCCACCCGCTCCGGCGGATTCCTCCACGACGCGGCGGAGTTCGACCCCGGCTTCTTCGGGATGAGCCCCCGGGAGGCACTGACCACCGACGCCCAGCAGCGACTGCTGCTGGAGACGTCCTGGGAGGCCCTGGAGCGCACGGGTATCGACCCGGGCGTCCTGCGCGGCAGCCGTACCGGTGTCTTCACGGGCGTCATGTACCACGACTACTCGCAACTCCTCGCCGGGCGCGAGTTCGAGGGATACCAGGGGAGTGGCAGCGCGGGCAGTGTGGCCTCGGGCCGGGTGTCGTACACCTTCGGCTTCGAGGGTCCTGCGGTGACGGTGGATACGGCGTGCTCTTCGTCGTTGGTGGCTCTGCACCTGGCGGCGCAGTCGCTGCGGTCCGGTGAGTGCTCGCTGGCGCTCGCGGGCGGCGTGACGGTGATGGCCACCCCGCTGACGTTCGTGGAGTTCTCCCGCCAGGGCGGGCTCTCCGAGGACGGACGCTGCAAGGCGTTCGCCGAAGCCGCCGACGGCGTCGGCTGGTCCGAAGGCGCCGGCATCCTTGTACTGGAACGTCTGTCGGATGCGCGCCGGAACGGCCACCGGGTGCTGGCGACGGTCCGTGGCTCGGCCGTCAACCAGGACGGCGCTTCCAACGGCATGACGGCGCCGAACGGCCCGTCGCAGCAGCGCGTGATCCGGCAGGCGCTGGCCGGCGCCGGTCTCTCGACGGCTGACGTGGACGCGGTGGAGGCGCACG
This sequence comes from Streptoverticillium reticulum, assembly GCF_047456005.1. Taxonomy (NCBI): domain Bacteria; kingdom Bacillati; phylum Actinomycetota; class Actinomycetes; order Kitasatosporales; family Streptomycetaceae; genus Streptomyces; species Streptoverticillium reticulum. The sequence continues at coordinate 8,189,308 of NZ_CP179755.1, forward strand.
GCACGGGCACCACCCTGGGCGACCCGATCGAGGCCCAGGCCCTGCTGGCGACCTACGGTCAGGACCGGCCTGAGGACCGTCCGCTGCTGCTGGGTTCGGTGAAGTCCAACATCGGTCACGCACAGGCCGCGGCGGGTGTCGCGGGTGTGATCAAGATGGTCATGGCCATGCACCACGGCGAGCTTCCGCGCACCCTGCACGTCGACGCGCCCTCGACGCACGTCGACTGGAGCGTCGGCGCAGTGGAACTGCTGACGCAGGCCGCGACCTGGCCCGAGACTGGCCGGCCGCGGCGCGCGGGCGTCTCCGCCTTCGGCATCAGCGGGACGAACGCACACGTGATCCTGGAGCGGCCGGAGCCGGTGGCCGCGGAGCCCGAAGCGGCTGCATTCGACGGCCTGGTGCCCGTGCTGCTCTCCGGCCGGAACGAGAAGGCTCTGCAGGCCCAGGCGGCACAGCTGCTGGCGCACCTCGAACGCGAGCCCGGACAGCGGCTCGTGGACGTCGCCTGCTCGCTGGCGACGGGCCGCGCGGGCTTCCAGCACCGCGCGGTTCTCCTGGCCGCCGGCCGTGACGACCTGCTGCGCTCTCTTGCCGCGCTCGCCGAGGGCGGGAGCGACACGGACATCGCCGCGGTGGGCGAAGCCGGTTCGGGCCGGCGTGCGTTCCTGTTCTCCGGTCAGGGTTCGCAGCGTCTGGGCATGGGCCGGGAGCTGCACGCTCGCTACCCGGTGTTCGCGGAGGCCTTCGACGCGGTGTGCGCGGGTCTGGACGAGCACCTGGACCGTCCGCTGCGGGATGTGGTCTGGGGCGAGGACGCGGAACTGCTGAACCAGACCCTGTACGCGCAGACCTCGCTGTTCGCCATCGAGGTCGCCTTGTTCCGCCTGGTGGAGTCATGGGGCACCCGCCCGGACCAACTGCTGGGGCACTCGGTCGGCGAGATCGCGGCCGCGCACGTGGCGGGCGTCTTCTCGCTCGCGGACGCGTGTGCGCTGGTGGCGGCGCGCGGCCGGCTGATGCAGGCCCTGCCCGCGGGCGGCGCCATGGCGGCAATCCGCGCAAGCGAGGAAGAGGTGCTGCCGCACCTGACCGAGGACGTCGCGATTGCGGCGGTCAACGGTCCGCAGTCGGTGGTGGTTTCCGGTACGGAGGCTGCTGTCGAGGCGGTGCGGGCGCACTTCGAGGGTGAGGGAAGGAAGACGAGCCGCCTGCGGGTCTCGCATGCCTTCCACTCGCCGCTGATGGAGCCGATGCTCGACGACTTCCGCGCCGTCGCCGCGAACGTGGCGTACGGCACGCCGGGCATCCCGATCGTCTCGAACCTCACTGGCGAACCGGCCACCGCGGAACAACTCGGCTCCGCCGACTACTGGGTGCGCCATGTCCGTGAGGCCGTACGGTTCGCCGACGGCGTGAGCACGCTCCGTGAGCAGGGCGTGTCCGTGTTCCTCGAACTCGGCCCCGACGGAGCGCTCTCCGCACTCGCCGCGGAGTCCGCGCCGGACGAGGCCGCCTTCGCACCGGTCCTGCGGAAGGGACGTGCCGAGGAACCGACGCTGCTGACGGCCCTGGCACAGCTGCACGTCCACGGCGTCCCCGTCGACTGGGCCGCATACTTCTCGGGCTCCGGAGCGCGGTGGACGGACGTGCCGACGTACGCGTTCCAGCGTGAGCGGTTCTGGCCCCCGGTCACGGCGGCGCGGTCCGGTGACGTGCGGTCTGCGGGTCTGGGTTCGGCGGAGCATCCGTTGCTGGGTGCTGCGGTGGAACTGGCCGGTTCCGGCGGGCTGTTGTTCACGGGCCGCCTGTCGACTGCGTCGGCCGGATGGCTGGCGGATCACGTGGTGCTGGATACGGTCCTGGTGCCGGGCACGGCATTGGTCGAGCTGGTGCTGCGAGCGGCTGACGAGGTCGGCTGCGACCTGCTTGAAGAGCTGACGTTGGCCGCGCCGCTCGTGCTTCCGGCTTCGGGTGCGGGCGTGCAGGTTCAGGTGTGGGTCGGCGAACCCGACGACTCGGGCCGTCGGCCGGTGGCGGTGCACTCGCGTGAGGGCGAGGAACCGTGGACGCTGCACGCCGGCGGCGCGCTGACCACGGGTGCGGAACTGCCCGTGTTCGACACCTCGGTATGGCCTCCGGCGGGTGCCGAGCCCTTGGCCGTGGAGGGCTGCTACGAGCAGTTCGCCGATGCCGGGTTCGCGTACGGTCCGGCGTTCCAGGGCCTGGAGGCGGCCTGGAAGCTCGGCGAGGACGTCTACGCCGAGGTCCGGCTGCCGGAGGGCACGGACGGTGCGGCTTATGGTCTGCACCCGGCGCTCTTCGACGCCGCACTGCACGCGCCGATGCTGGACGGTTCCGACGGGACGGGTGTTCCGTTCTCGTGGAACGGCGTGTCCCTGCACGCCTCCGGAGCCTCGCAGCTGCGGGTTCGGATCCGGCCGGTCGGTGACGGCACGTCGATCGCCATGGCCGACGCCGCCGGCGCGCCCGTGGCCTCGGTGGAGTCGCTGACCGTACGGCCGATCTCTGCCGAGCAGTTGCAGACCGGGGAACGTGACTCGTTGTTCACGCTGGACTGGACGCCCGTCCCGCTCACGGATGGGACGGTGGCTCTTGGCTCCTACGCGGAGTTGGAGTCACTGACTGGTGCGGATGCTCCCGAGGCTGTACTGGTCGAGTACTCGGCTGAGGACACCGGCACCGACACCGACACCGGCACGGTGGAGTCGGTGCACGCTGCTGCTGCCTGGGCGTTGGGCCTGGTGCAGTCGTGGCTGGCGGACGAGCGTTTCGCGGACTCGCGCTTGGTGTTCATGACGCGGGGTGCCGTCTCCGGCGACGACCTCGCCGCCGCGGCGGTGTGGGGCCTGGTGCGCTCGGCGCAGTCGGAGAACCCGGGCCGGTTCGTCCTGTTCGACCTCGACGGTGACGGTGACGGTGACGGTGACGGTGACACGACCGCGCTGCCGCAGGCCCTGGCCTCCGACGAGCCGCAACTCCTGCTCCGCGAAGGCCGGATCCTCGTTCCCCGCCTTGTCCGCAGGGAGTCCTCGACGGCGGCGGAGGTCGCCTGGGGCGCGTCGGGCACGGTGCTGATCACCGGTGGTACGGGTGGCCTGGGACGCGCGGTGGCCCGGCACCTGGTGGCCGAGCACGGGGTGCGGAGCCTGCTGCTGGTCAGCCGCCGTGGCCCGGCGGCCGAGGGCGCCGAGGACCTCGTGGCCGAGCTTGCGGGCCACGGAGCGGACGCCGTGGTCGAGGCGTGCGATGTGACCGACGGCGCTGCTGTGGCCGCTCTGGTCGCACGGCACCAGGTCGGTGCCGTGGTGCACACGGCGGGTGTGCTCGACGACGGTGTCGTGGCTTCGCTGACGCCGGAGCGGCTTGCTGCAGTGCTGCGTCCGAAGGTGGACGCGGCCTGGCATCTGCACGAGGCCACCATGGAGGCGGATCTCGACGCGTTCGTGGTGTTCTCCTCCGTGGCGGGCACGCTGGGCAGTGCGGGACAGGCCAACTACGCGGCCGGCAACGCCTTCCTGGACGCCCTGGCCCACCACCGGCACGCCCAAGGTCTCCCGGCGGCATCGCTCGCCTGGGGCCCGTGGGCCCAGGACAGCGGCATGACCGGCACCTTGACCGACGCCGACGTCGAACGAATGGCCCGCTCCGGCATGCCGCCTCTCTCGGCGGAACAGGGACTGGCCCTCTTCGACGCGGCCCTGCGCGGGGCGGAGAACCCGGCGGTCCTCCCCGTGCGCCTGGACCTCGCGGCGCTCCGCGCGCAGGGCGAGCCCCTGCCGCTGCTGCGCGGTCTGGTCCGTACCCGTACGCGCCGGTCCGGCGCAGCCGCGGTGTCCGGGCTGGTGCAGCGACTGACCGGCCTGTCCCGTGAGGCAAGGCGCGAGCAGCTGCTCGACGCCGTCCGCGGAGAGATCGCCATGGTCCTCGGGCACACCGGAACCGAGGAGGTCGACTCCTCGCGGGCCTTCCGCGACCTCGGCTTCGACTCCCTGACCGGGGTCGAACTCCGCAACCGGCTGGGCACGGTGACCGGTCTGCGGCTGCCGGCGACGGTGGTCTTCGACTACCCGACGGCAGACGTACTGGTCGGCTTCCTGCTGGACGAACTGTTCGGCGCGGAGAAGGAGACCGGCGAGGCCTTGCCGGTGCCGGTTGCGGTGTCCGCGGCGGACGACCCAGTGGTGATCGTCGGCATGAGCTGCCGCTACCCCGGTGGCGTGACCTCGCCGGAGGACCTGTGGCAGCTGGTGTCGGACGGCGTGGACGCGGTCACTGACTTCCCGGCCGACCGTGGCTGGGACGTGGAGTCGCTCTACCACCCCGACCCCGAGCACACGGGGACCAGCTACACCCGTGCAGGCGCGTTCCTCCAGGAAGCGGCGCAGTTCGACCCCGGCTTCTTCGGGATGAGCCCGCGGGAGGCCCTCGCGACGGACTCGCAGCAGCGCCTGCTGCTGGAGACCACGTGGGAGGCGATCGAGCGGGCCGGCATCGACCCGGTCACGCTGCACGGCAGCCGAACCGGCGTCTTCGCCGGTGTCATGTACAACGACTACATCAACCTTCTGACCGGGCCCGACTTCGAGGGACACCAGGGCAACGGCAGCGCGGGCAGCGTGGCGTCGGGCCGGGTGTCGTACACCTTCGGCTTCGAAGGCCCGGCCGTGACGGTGGACACGGCGTGCTCGTCGTCGCTGGTGGCTCTGCATCTGGCGGCGCAGTCGCTGCGGTCCGGTGAGTGCTCGCTGGCGCTCGCGGGCGGTGTGACGGTGATGTCGACGCCCAGGACGTTCGTGGAGTTCTCGCGGCAACGAGGACTCTCCCCGGACGGCCGCTGCAGGGCGTTCTCGGATGCGGCCGACGGCGTCGGCTGGGGCGAGGGCGTCGGCATGCTGGTGCTGGAGCGTCTGTCGGATGCGCGTCGGAACGGCCACCGGGTGCTGGCGACGGTCCGTGGATCGGCCGTCAACCAGGACGGTGCGTCGAACGGTCTGACGGCGCCGAACGGTCCGTCGCAGCAGCGCGTGATCCGGCAGGCGTTGGCCAGTGCCGGTCTCTCGACGGCTGACGTGGACGCGGTGGAAGCGCACGGTACGGGTACGACGCTGGGTGACCCGATCGAGGCCCAGGCCCTGCTGGCGACCTATGGTCAGGACCGGCCTGAGGACCGTCCGTTGCTGCTGGGTTCGGTGAAGTCCAACATCGGTCACACGCAGGCCGCGGCGGGTGTCGCGGGTGTGATCAAGATGGTCATGGCCATGCACCACGGTGAACTTCCGCGCACCCTGCACGTCGACGCACCGTCGTCGCGCGTGGACTGGTCGGCCGGTGCCGTCGAACTGCTCACGGAGCAGACGGCCTGGCCCGAGGGCAACGGCCCGCGGCGTGCAGGTGTCTCGTCGTTCGGCATCAGCGGAACGAACGCGCACGTCATCCTGGAGTGCCCCGAGCCCGAACCGCACCAGCCCGCCGACGCGCCGGAACCTGCGGAGACGTCCGGGGAGCTCGTACCGCTGGTGGTGTCCGGCAAGTCCGCAAACGCGCTGCGCGCCCAGGCGGCCAGGCTGCTGTCCCACATCGACCGCATGCCCGACGCGAGGGCCACGGACGTGGCGTACTCGTCCACCGTGGGCCGGTCGCGCTTCGCTCACCGCGCAGTGGTGTGGGGCGCTGACCGGGATGCCCTGGAGCGGGGCCTCAAGGCGCTCGCGACGGGCGAGGCCGGCACGGGCGTGGCCGAAGGCGTGGCCCGACCGGGGAAGTCGGCGTTCCTGTTCTCCGGTCAGGGTTCGCAGCGGCTGGGTATGGGCCGGGAGTTGTACGGCCGTTACCCGGTGTTCGCGGAGGCCTTCGACGCGGTGTGCGCGGGTCTGGACGAGCATCTGGAGCGTCCGCTGCGGAGTGTGGTCTGGGGCGAGGATGCGGATCTGCTGAACCAGACCGTGTACGCCCAGGCGGCACTGTTTGCGATCGAGGTCGCCCTGTTCCGGTTGGTGGAGTCGTGGGGTGTGCGCCCGGACTTCGTCGCCGGGCATTCGATCGGTGAGGTTGCGGCCGCGCATGTGGCCGGGGTCTTCTCGCTGGGTGATGCGTGTGCACTGGTAGCGGCGCGTGGCCAGCTGATGCAGGCGCTGCCTGCGGGCGGCGCGATGGTGGCCGTGCAGGCCACCGAAGAGGACGTGCTGCCGCTGCTGACCGAGGGCGTCGCGATTGCGGCGGTCAACGGTCCGCAGTCGGTGGTGGTTTCCGGCACGGAGGCCGCTGTCGAGGCCATGCGTGCATACTTCGCGGGCGAAGGCAGGAAGACGAGCCGCCTGCGCGTCTCGCATGCCTTCCACTCGCCGCTGATGGAACCGATGCTCGACGACTTCCGCGCCGTGGTGGCCCGGCTGTCGTTCGGCAAGGCGACGGTTCCGGTGGTCTCCAACCTGACCGGTGCACTGGCCAGTGGGGAGCAGCTGGGCTCCGCCGACTACTGGGTGCGCCATGTCCGTGAGGCGGTCCGCTTCGCGGACGGGGTGCGTACCCTGCGAGCCGAAGGCGTGGCCCTGTTCCTGGAACTCGGCCCGGACGGCGTGCTGTCGGCCATGGCCCAGGAATCGCTGCCCGAGGAAGCCGTTCTTGTCCCCGTCCTGCGCAGGAACAGGGACGAGGAATCGGCGGCCGTGAGTGCCCTGGCGCAGCTGTACGTCCGGGGTACGAGCGTCGACTGGGCGCCGTTCTTCGTGGGTTCCGATGTCCGGCGGGTGGATCTGCCGACGTATGCGTTCCAGCATGAGCGGTTCTGGCCGTCTGGGACCGTGGGGCGTGCGGGTGACGTGCGGTTCGCGGGTCTGGGTTCGGCGGAGCACCCGATGCTGGGTGCAGCGGTGGAACTGGCAGGCTCTGGTGGGCTGTTGTTCACGGGTCGGCTGTCGAACGCATCGCATGCATGGCTGACGGACCATGCGGTGCTGGACACGGTCATGGTGCCGGGCACGGCGCTGGTCGAGCTCGTACTGCGGGCGGCCGATGAGGTCGGCTGCGACGTGCTGGAAGAGCTGACACTTGCCGCACCGCTGGTGCTTCCTGCCTCGGGAGCCGGCGTTCAGGTACAGGTGTGGGTCGGCGAGACGGACGACTCCGGTCGTCGGTCCGTCGCGGTGCACTCGCGCGAGGGTGAAGAGCCGTGGACCCTGCACGCGAGCGGCACGGTCACCACGGGTGCGGAGCCGTCGGCGTTCGACACGTCGGTGTGGCCCCCGCAGGGTGCTGAATCCATCGACACGGCAGGCTGCTACGAGCAGTTCGCAGCCGCCGGATTCGCCTACGGTCCGACGTTCCAGGGCCTGCAAGCGGCGTGGAAGTCCGGCGAGGACATCTACGCCGAGGTCCGGTTGCCGGAGGGTACGGACGGTGCGGCTTACGGTCTGCACCCGGCGCTGTTCGACGCCGCACTGCACGCGTCGATGCTGGGCGGGTCCGACGAGACCGGTGTTCCGTTCTCGTGGAACGGAGTGTCCCTGCACGCCACGGGCGCCTCGCATATCCGCGTCCGTATCCGCCCCGTCGACGGCGGCATAGCGCTCGCCATCGCCGACACTGCCGGCGCGCCGGTGGCCACGGTGGAGTCGCTGACGGTACGCACGCTGTCTGCCGAGCAGTTGCGGACCCGGGACCGGGACTCGCTCTTCACGCTGGACTGGACGCCCGTCCCGCTCACGGATGAGACGGTGGCTCTTGGCACGTACGCGGAGGCGGAGTCACTGACCGGTGCGGATGCCCCCGAAGCCGTACTGGTCGAGTACAAGGCCGGGGACACCGGCACGGTGGAGTCGGTGCATGCTGCTGCTGCCTGGGCGTTGGGCCTGGTGCAGTCGTGGCTGGCGGACGAGCGGTTCGCGGATACGCGTCTGGTGTTCGTGACGCGGGGTGCCGTCTCCGGTGACGACCTCGCCGGTGCTGCGGTGTGGGGTCTGGTCCGTTCCGCGCAGTCGGAGAGCCCGGGCCGGTTTGTCCTGGTGGACCTGGACGGCGACGCCGATGTGAGCGTGCTGCCACGGGCGTTGGCCACGGACGAGCCTCAGCTGCTGGTTCGTGGCGACGAGGTGCTGGCGGCGCGGCTGGTGCGGGCTGAGGCTCAGGGTGCTGTTGCGTGGAGTGAGTCGGGCACGGTGCTGATCACCGGTGGTACGGGTGGTCTGGGTCGTGTGATGGCTCGGCACCTGGTGGCCGAGCACGGGGTGCGGAGTGTGCTGCTGGTCAGCCGCCGTGGCCTGGAGGCCGAGGGCGCCGAGGAGTTGGTGGCCGAGCTCGCGGAACGCGGAGCGGATGCCATGGTCGAGGCGTGTGACGTGACCGACAGTGCGGCCGTGGCCGGACTGGTCGCGCGGCATGCGATCACCGCGGTCGTCCACACGGCGGGCGTCCTCGACGACGGTGTGGTCGGTTCGCTGACGCCGGAGCGGCTTGCCGCCGTCCTGCGCCCGAAGGTGGACGCGGCCTGGAACCTGCACGAGGCGACCAGGGACCTGGACCTCGACGCGTTCGTGGTCTTCTCGTCCGTGGCCGGCACCTTCGGCAGTGCGGGCCAGGCCAACTACGCGGCAGGCAATGCCTTCCTGGATGCTCTGTCCGCCCACCGGCACGCCCAGGGCCTCCCGGCGGCATCGCTCGCCTGGGGCCCGTGGGCCCAGGACAGCGGGATGACCGGCACCCTCACGGATGCCGACGTCCAGCGGATGGCACGTTCCGGCATGCCCCCGCTGTCCGCGGAGGAGGGCACGGCGCTCTTCGACGCGGCGCTCGGCACCGGCGAGCCGTCGGTCCTCCCTGTCCGTCTCGACCTCGCAGCGCTGCGGGCCCAGGGCGAGCCCCTGCCCCTGCTGCGCAGCCTGATCCGTACGCAGGTACGGCGCACGGCTGTGGCCGGTACGGACAGCGGGGCGGCGGAGGGGCTGGCGCAGCGCCTGGCCGGGCTGTCCGCCGACGAGGGCCGCGAGGCCGTGCTCGACGTCGTACGCGGCCAGGTCGCGCTCGTGCTCGGTCATGACGGAGCCGCCGAGATCACCCCGGACCGGGCGTTCCAGGACCTCGGCTTCGACTCGCTGACCTCGGTCGAACTCCGCAACCGGCTCAGCGCCCTCACGGGCGTGCGGCTGCCGGCGACCCTGCTCTTCGACTACCCGACCCCCGGCGAGCTCGTCGGCCACCTCCACGGGCTGATCGCCCCGGAGGCGCCGTCCGGACCGGGCCTGCTCCTGGGCGAACTCGAGAAGCTGGAGAAGGCGTTCAGCGGACTGGAGATCACCGAGGAACTCCACGAGCAGATCGCGGGCCGTCTCGAAGTGCTCAGGGCGAAGTGGGGTGCCCTGCGGGACACCGCCGGCACCGGAGCCGACGGCGAGAACTCCTCGGACGAGGAGGATTTCGACTTCGATTCCGCCTCCGACGAAGAGGTCTTCGACCTCCTCGACAACGAGCTCGGCCTGTCCTGACCCCGGCCACGCACCGACAGCGGAAACCCCGAATTTCCGGAAGCAGAATTGAGGGTTTCCGCTGTCGGAGGCAGTTGCTCCGGATCCTGGGCCGCGGCTACCGCCCAAGCCACCTCGATGCTACTTGTACCAGTAGAGAACTCCCCGGTGGTGGGAGCAGGTTCCGCTGAAGCGTGCGCTGTACGAGTACGTCTTGTCCTTGCACTGGGCGGTGGCTCCCCGGGGATGGCGACTGTTGGCCTTGCACACACCGGTGGTGTGGCGCGCGCAGGTTGCTGCTTGGGCTGTTGTTGCAGCGATGGTCGAGGTCAGCAGCAGCCCAGCCGTGCCAAGGCCGGCCGTTGCGATACGTATTCCGGTGAGCATGGCGTTCTCCCTGTGAACGTGGTTCGAGGGGAGTGAGCATGACGCGCTGTTCTTGCCGAACCGGTCTGACCGGACTGCCGGTTACCAGGCTGACATGCATGAGACCGCAGTGTGATCGAGTGTGCGAATCAAGGCAGGTCTTGGCCGATTTCTCCGAACGCCTTTGCTGTGGATCTTCCCGGTCTGCGGAGGGGGAGGCCGACGAGCCGACGCAGGAGAGCGCCGAGCAGGTGCGGCCCGCCGCTCCGGAGGCGGCCAACGCACTCCGCCCCGCTGGATGACCAGCGGGGCGGAGTCGTTGAGGAACGGAGAGGAATCAGAGCGGCCGGCGGAAGCCCACCACCGCGAGGACACTGCCCGCGACGGCGATGCACCCGCTGATGACGATCGCGGGGATCACGGCTCCGACGCCGGGCAGGTCGAGTGCGAGGGCGCGCGTCGCGTCGATCGCGTACGTCAGCGGGTTGACCTTGGCGACCATGCCCAGCCACGTGGGCATGTCGTCGATCGGGACGTAGGCGCTCGACGCGAACGTCAGGGGGAGGAGCACGACGACCGCGAGGTTCTGCATGGGCTCCGCGCGGCGCAGCCACGTGGCCGCGGCGATGAAGGCCCATCCCAGGGTCCAGGTGATGAAGAGGGCCAGCCCGGCCGCGGTGAGGAGCTTCAGTGCCCCGCCCTTGGGGGAGTAGCCGAGTACGAGGATGGCCAGCACGATGACGATCGCGATCTGGACCGCGGCGCGGACCAGGTTCGCCAGGCTGCGGGCGACGAGCAGCGAGGCGGGGTGGACGGGCATCGAGCGGAGGCGGGCGACCATGCCGTTCTTCAGGTCGTCCACGACTCCGATGCCGGACTGGATCGCGGACTGCACCGCGTTGTCCACCAGGACCGCGGGCAGGACGAAGTCGAGGTAGTCGACCCCTTTGGGGAAGTGGGCCGAGGTGTTCATCCCCCGGAAGACCTGGGTGAGGATGAACAGGATGATCACCGGCTGGAACAGGCCGAAGAGGATCACGCCGGGGTCGGTCACCAGTGCCTTCAGCGACCGGCCGGTGAGCACGCGGATCTGGGTCAGCGCCGAACTGCCGCCCCAAGCGGGCGCCGGCCCCGCGATGCGATCGGGGGCCGGCGGGGACGGGTCGGTGCGTCCGGCGAGTTGTTGTGTGGTCATGGGGTCTCCATGGTCTGGGCGCTGAGCATGGTGCAGATGCAGGGGAGGTTCACGCGGCGGAACGGGCCGAGCCGGCGGTGTGGCCGGCCAGGGTGAGGTAGACGTCGTCGAGGGTCGGTTCCCCGAACGTCAGCTCCGTGGCCTCGATCCCCGCGTGGTCGAGGGCCCGGATCACGACGGCGATGTCCTTCGAGGTCTCGATGACGACGACGATGGTGCCGTTCTCGTGGTCCTGGACCGGTTCCAGGCCCGCCTGCCGGATGGCGGCGCAGGCCGCGGCCGGGTCGGCGGCGGCGTCCGGGGTGACCGTCACCGTGCGCTGGCCCACCTTGGCCTTCAGCTCGGCGGCGGTGCCGCTGGCGATCACCTTGCCGGCCGACAGCACGGTGATGGAGTCCGCGAGCCGGTCCGCCTCGTCGAGGTACTGCGTGGTGAGCAGGACCGTGGTGCCCTCGGCCACGAGGCCTTCCACGATCTCCCAGAGGTTGAGCCGGCTCGACGGGTCCAGGCCCGTGGTCGGCTCGTCGAGGAAGATGACGTCCGGGTGCCCGACCAGGGACGCGGCCAGGTCGAGCCGTCGGCGCAGGCCGCCGGAGTAGGTGCCCGGCCGGCGCGTGGCGAACTGCTGGAGCCCGAACAGCTCCAGCAGCTCGTCGGCCCTGTTCCGGGCCGACCTGCGGTCCGCGCCGAGCAGCCGGGCCAGCAGCACCAGGTTCTCCCGCCCGGTGAGCTGGGCGTCGACCGAGGCGAACTGGCCGGTCAAACCGATGCGTTTGCGCACGTCGTGTGCCTGGCGCACGACATCGAAGCCGGCGACCGTCGCGCGCCCCCCGGTGGGCGGCAACGCGGCGGTGAGGACGTTGACGAGCGTGGTCTTGCCCGCGCCGTTGTGCCCGAGCAGGCCCAGGACGGTGCCGCGGCGGGCCGAGAGGCTCACCGAGTCCAGGGCGCGCAGCGGTCCGAAGACCTTGCTGACGTTGTCCGCCTCGATCATGATGTCGCCGCCCGTCCGGGCGGCGGTGGGCCGAACGAGCCCGTTCATGGGTGATCTCCTGCAGTTGTGATGTGTGGTGGTACGCGTACGGATCGGGGGTGCGGGCCACCGTAGGGACGGCCCGCACCCGCGACGTCAACTCCGGGTGTCCAACAGGGCGAACAGGTCCTCGTCGCTGGCCGAGTCCAGGTCCAGGCCGCCCTCGGCAGCAGGACCGCCCGCCGTGGTCTGCCGGCCCGCCGTCAGCGCCTTCAGCCGCGTCACCGTCTCCGCCGAGAGCTCCGTGCCTGCTGCGACCAGGGTCTCCAGCTCCGCCACGACGGACTCCGCGTCCCGTGCCGGCGCGGCCGCCCGCGTGAGTTTGTCGCGCACCAGGCGCATGACGGCGTCCGGCGTGGGGCGGTCGTAGACGAGCGTGGCGGGAAGGTGCGTGCCGGTGGCGGCGATCAGCCGGTTGCGCAGCTCGACCGCGTGCACCGAGGTGACGCCCATGTCCTTGAACGGCCGCTTGCCCTCGTCGCTCCCCATCTCCGGGAGGCCGAGGACGGCCGAGACCTCGGTGAGGACCAGGTCCCGCACGAGGGCGTCCTGCGCGGCATCCTCAAGACCGGACAACCGGGCGGCCAGCTCCGGCAGTTCGTTGTCCGGCTCTGCCATGTCGTCACCGGCGGCCGCCGCACCCGCAGGCCCGGACGCCAGCCAGAACCGCCGCTGCTGGAAGGCGTAGGTCGGCAGGGGAGCGGGCCGTGCCCCGGGCAGTACCGCCTGCCAGTCGACGGGAACGCCGTGGGCGTGTATCCGGGCGACCGCCTTGAGCACCGCGTGCCGTTCGCTCTCCCCGGTGCGCATCGTCGGCACCACGGCGGCCCCGTAACCGGGGTCGGCGGACTCCAGGCACTCGTCCACCCACGGGGTGAGGGCAGGATGGGAGCCCAGCTCCAGGAATCCGGTGATGCGTTCGTCCCGGAGCCGGTCGACCGCGTCCTTGAAGCGCACGGCCTGCCGCAGGTGCCGCACCCAGTGGTCGGGATCGTGGGCGTCCTCGGCGGTCATGTGCCGGCCGGTGACGGTCGAGACCACGGGGATGACCGGCGTGGAGTACGACAGTGTGCGCAGGACGGCGCCGAACTCCTCCAGGATGGGGTCCATGAGCGGCGAGTGGCCCGCCCCCTTCACCGCGACCCGCCGGGACTTGTGGCCGGCGGCGTTGAGCCGGTCCGTGACCAGGGCCAGGGGCCCCTCCGCACCCGCGAGCACGAGGGAGTGCGGCCCGCTGACGGAGGCGATCGCCACGGGCTCCGGCAACTCGGCGAGGTACGGCGCCACTTCGCTCTCCGAGATGCGCACCGCCACCATCGCCGCGCCGGCCGGCAGCGAGTCCATCAGCCGGCCCCGGACGGCCGTCAGCGTGCACGCGTCCTCAAGACTGAGTCCGCCCGCGAGATGAACGGCGACGGTCTCGCCGGCGGAGTGCCCCACCAGGCGGTCCGGGACCACGCCCCAGGACTCGAAGAGCCGGTACAAGGCGACCTGGACGGCGAACAGGGCCGGTTGCGCGTAGGCGCCGTCGTCGAGGAGGGCCGCCTCCTCGGAGTCCGGATCCGCCCACATCACCGAGGTGAGCGGCCGTTCCAGCAACGGGTCCATGACGGCGCACACGTCGCGCAGCGCGGCCGCGAACACGGGGAACGCCTCGGCCGCCTCGCGCCCCATGCCGGGCCGCTGCCCGCCCTGTCCGGCGAAGAGGATGGCCAGCTCGCCGGGCGAGGAGTCCTCGACGGTGACTCCGGCGGGCCGCTTGCCGTCGGCGAACTGGGCCGTGGCGGAGAGCAGTTCCGCACGGCCGGAGCCGGTGACGACGACCCGGTGCCGGTGCAGGGCGCGGGCGGTGGCCAGCGAGTAGGCGACGTCCTGTGCGGACAGGGCGGGGTCGTCCTGCACACACTCGGCCAGCCGCTGTGCCTGGGCGCGGAGCGCCGCCCGGCTGCGGGCGGACAGGATCCAGGGCGCGGTCACCTCGCCGGCCGGTTCCGGGCTCCCGGTGCCGGCCGCGCCGTCCGTGCTGTTCGCCGTGTTCGCCGTGTTCGTCGCGTTCTCGGCGGGCGCCTCCTCCAGGATCACATGGGCGTTGGTGCCGGCGAGCCCGAAGGAGGACACGCCGGCCCGGCGCACGCGTGCGTCCTCCCGCGGCCAGGGCCGGGCCTCGGTCAGCACCTGTACCGAGCCGGAGGACCAGTCCACCCGGGACGACGGCTCGTCCACGTGCAGGGTCCTGGGCAGCACGCCGTGGTGCAGTGCGAGCACCGTCTTGATGACCCCGACGACGCCGGCGGCTGCCTGCGTGTGCCCGACGTTCGACTTCACCGAGCCCAGCCACAGCGGCCGTTGCTCCGGGCGTTCCCTGCCGTACGCGGCCTGCAGCGCCTGGACCTCGATGGGGTCCCCGAGCGGGGTGCCGGTGCCGTGGCCCTCCACGGCGTCGACGTCCTGGGGCGTCAGCCGGGCGTCGGCCAGGGCCTGGCGGATGACGCGCTGCTGTGCGGGGCCGCTCGGTGCGGTCAGCCCGTTGGAGGCGCCGTCCTGGTTCACGGCGGATCCGCGCACGAGTGCCAGCACGGGGTGTCCGTTGCGGCGGGCGTCGCTCAGCCGCTCCAGCAGCAGCAGTCCCGCGCCTTCGGAGAAGGCGGAGCCGTCGGCGGAGTCCGCGTAGGCCTTGGCCCGGGCGTCGGGGGACAGGGCGCGCAGCCGGGAGAACTGTGCGAACGGCGCCGGGGAGGCCATGACGGTCACGCCGCCGGCCAGCGCCAGGGAGGACTCGCCGGACCTGAGCGACTGGCACGCCAGGTGCAGCGCGACCAGCGACGAGGAGGAGCCGGTGTCCACGGTCAGCGCGGGGCCCTCCAGCCCGAAGGTGTAGGCGATGCGCCCGGAGACGGCGCTGTCGGAGGATCCGGTGGCGAGCATGCCCTCCAAGTCGCCCTGGGGGACGGCGGTGTTGGCGGCGTAGTCGCGGTGCATCGCACCCGTGAACACGCCGGTGCGGCTGGCCTTGAGGGTCGTCGGGTCGATGCCTGCGTGCTCGAAGGTCTCCCAGGCCGTCTCCAGCAGCAACCGCTGCTGGGGGTCGGTGGCCGTGGCCTCCCGGTCGGAGAAGCCGAAGAAGCCGGCGTCGAAGCGGCCCGCGTCGTCGAGGAAGCCGCCTTCGCGGGCATAGGTGGTTCCGGGCCGGTCCGGGTCGTCGTCGAAGAGCCGGTCGAGGTCCCAGCCGCGGTCCTCGGGGAAGCCGCCCATGACGTGCGCCTCGTCGGTGAGCAACTGCCACAGGGCGCGCGGGGAGTGGGTGCCGCCGGGCAGCCGGCAGGCCATGCCGACGATGGCCACCGGTTCGTCCTGCTCCGGTGTGCGGTGCACGGTGGCGCTCTCGGTGCCGTCCTCCTGGCCGGCCAGTACCTGCGCGACGGCCTGCGGGGTGGGGAAGTCGAAGGCCAGGGTGGTGGGGAGGGGCAGGCCCGTCTCCTCGCGCAGCAGGTTGCGCAGGCGGACCGCACGGATGGAGTCGAGGCCGAGCCGGCGGAAGTCCTCGCCGGGGGAGAAGGGGATCGCGGTGCCGTCGGGTCCGAGCACCCTGGCGACACACGTGCGGACCAGTTCCAGCGCCTCAACGGTCGTGCGCGGCGGGGCGGAGCCGGGGCGGGCCGGGGCAGGGGTGATCTCGCTGCCGGCGAGCAGGCGTTCCAGTGCCCTGCGGTCGAGCTTCCCGGCCGGCGTCCGGGGCAGGGCGCGCACGGTGACCAGGTCGAGGGGGATCTTGTGGTCGGCGACGCCGAGTCCGCGCAGGAACGCGGTGACGTCGCCGAGCCCGGTCGCCGGGTCGGCGCGGTCGGTCACGACCAGGCAGGGGTACTCCCCGAGCCGGGGGTCCGTCGCGCCGACCACGGCCAGCGGGCCCAGCCCCGGCAGGCCGGCGAGCAGGGCCTGGACCTCGGTGGCGCTGAACTTCCGGCCGCCCACGTTGATCAGTTCGGTCGCCCGGCCGTGCAGGACGACCACCCCGTCCGTGCCGATGCCGGCGAGGTCGCCGGTGCGCAGCCAGCCGTCCTCGGTGAGTGCGGCACGCGTGAGCTCCGGCTCGCGGAAGTAGCCGCGGAACACCCCCGGCCCGCGGTAATGGAGTTCACCGGTCTCGCCCGGCGGGCACTCCGTACCGTGCTCGTCGACGACGCGCACCCGGGAACCGCTGACCGGCCTGCCGACACTGCCGTCGGGGTCGTCGGTCCGCGAGCAGGTGCCGGTGCCGAGCTCGGACATGCCCCACACCACGACGAGTCCGCAGCCGAGGGCGGCCCGGACGTCCGCGGCGAGCACGGGCGGCACGGGTGCTCCGGCCGTGCGTATCTCGTGCGGGCGGAAACCGGCCGCCTCCTTCGTCCCGGCCAGGCGGTCGACGACGTCGTGCAGTTGGGCCGGCACGGCGAAGACGACCCGCGGGTCGTGCGTGCGCGCCAGCTCCAGGAAGCGGTCCGGGTCCCAGTCGGCGAGCAGGACCTGCGTGCAGGCGGTGAACAGCGCGGCGTGCAGGCTCTGGAGGCCGAACAGGTGGGTCGGCGGGCAGGCCGTGAGCACGGTGCCGTGGAAGGTGCCGGAGGTTTCGGCGGTGACGGCGGCGGTGTTGGACAGGAGCCCGTCGTGGCTGTGCACGCACAGCTTCGGCCGCGCCGAGGTCGTCCCCGAGGAGGGGAGGAGCAGCAGGGGCATCCCGGGGGTGATCTCCACGGGCCGGGGTGCCGTGCCCGCCCAGGTCGTCAGCAGGTCCGCCAGCGGGGCGACGCCTTCCTCCTCCTCGCTGGAGTGCCCGGCCCGGGCGGCGGCGTCCCCGGTGAGCAGGACGGTGTGCAGCGACGGCAGGGCGCCGAGCAGTGAACGGGCCGTTGCCGCGGCCCGGTTGCCGCCGTGACCGTCGCGGTCCTCGTGTGCAAGGACGAGGAGGGCGGGTTCGGCACGGGCGAGCAGCGCGTGGAGATCGGTGTCGGTGGTGCCCCGGTGGACGGGCAGCAGCACGGCGCCGACGGCCGCGACGGCCAGGTGCAGGGTGGCGAACTCCCCGCAGTTCGGCAGTCGCACCGCGACCACGTCGCCGGGCTCCACGCCCGACTCCTGCAGGCCGCGGGCCAGCGCGGAGACGTCCGCCTGCCACTGCCGCCACGTCCACGAGCGGTCTCCGTCGACGACGGCCACCGTGTCGGGGGCGGAACGTGCGGCGGCTGCGAACACGCCGGGGAGCGTGAAGCCGCCCAGCGCCTCGGCTGTGTCGGTGGGCGGTTCGATCGTGTAGTCATCTGTGTGGACGGGCACCATAACTCCCGGATCTCTTCAACGCTTTCATCGGTGGGGCGCGGCCGGCGGATCGCCCTGAGCGGACTTGCCGGAGTCCGGCGCTGTTCCGTGCCCCATAAGGGGCGCGGGGAACTGCGCGATCAGCCACGGGTAGCCCGCAGCCGCAGTACCGGACTTCCAGCGGAGCGCTCAGGCTGTCGTCAGTCCTCGTGCACGGTGAGCGAACGGGACGGGCACAGACCGGCCGCCAGCCGGACCCGGTCCTCGTGACCGTCGCCGGTGCCCAGGAGGGTGACCAGTCCGTCCTCGTCCTGGTCGAAGACCTCCGGAGCGGTCAGCACGCACTGACCTGCTCCCACACAGCGGTCGACGTCGGCGGTGATGCGCATCGTGTATCTCTCCTGCGGTGGAATGGGGCCCGCCGGACGGTGCTCGGACCGTCCGGCGGGCAGGCTTGGCGGGGTGGGGCTACCAGCGGACGGGCAGTTCGCTGAGGCCGTAGAGCACGCCGTCGTATTTGACGGCCAGTCCGTCGAGGGGCACGGCGAGTTCGAGCTGCGGGATGCGCTCGAAGAGCTTGCGGTAGGTGACCTCCATCTCCATCCGCACCAGGTTCTGGCCCAGGCACTGGTGCACGCCGTAGCCGAAGGCCACGTGGTGACGGGCGGACCGGGAGGGGTCGAACCGGTGGGGGCACTCGAAGGCGGTGTCGTCGTGGTTGGCCGCGGCGACCAGGGGGATGATGCCCTCGCCCGCCTTGACGAGCTGCCCGGCGATCTCCACGTCCTCGACCGCCACCCGCAGCGACACCAGGTCGGCGACCGAGTGGAAGCGCAGGGTCTCCTCCACCGCCCGGTCGTCACCGATCCACTGGGGGTTCGTCAGGAGGGTGACCACGCCGAGTGCGATGTTGTTGGCGGTCGTCTCGTGTCCGGCGATGAGCAGGAGCATCAGCACGCCCGGCATCTCGTGCGGGGCGATCGCGCCCGTGGCCAGCAGCCTGCTGACCAGGTCGTCGCCGGGCCACTTCGACTTGATCTCCACGAGCCGGCCGACGTAGCGCAGCAGGTCCTTGGCGGCGGCCTCGCGCTGCTGGTCGGTCGAGGACTGGATGGCGACCAGGGTGCGCGTCCTGGACTCGAAGAAGTCGCGGTCGGAGGGCGGCACGCCGAGCAGCGCGGAGATCACCAGGGAGGGAATGGGCAGGGCGAAGTCGGCGACGAGGTCGGCGGTGTTCCCGGCGGCCAGCATGTCGTCGAGACGCTTCTCCACCGTCTGCTCGATCGCCGGCCGCATCGCCTTGACGCGGCGGACGGTGAACTCCGGGATGAGCGCCTTGCGGAACCGGTCGTGCTCGGGGGAGTCCATGCCCACGAACCAGCCCGGAATCCGGTCCTGCTTGGGCACTCCCAGGGTGGCCCCGACGTTCGGGAAGCCCTCGTGGGCGGGGTTGGAGCTGATCTTGGAGTTGGTCAGGACGGAGCGTACGTCCTCGTGCCGGGTGACCAGCCAGACCCGGTCGCCGTTGGGCAGGTGCGAGAGGACCAGCCCCTCGTGCTGCCGGTAGTCGGCGTAGCCGGGCGGCGGGAAGGGCACGCCGGGCTTGCGCAGCGGGAAGTCGACCACCATCGGGTCGGTGTGCGTCATGTGCGGTTGTCCCCTTTCGGACGGGCCGGTCAGCCGACGCCGTAGAAGGCGCGGACCTTGCTGATCACGAAGTCCTGGTCGGCGGCGGTCAGTCCGGTGTGGGTGGGCAGGTACAGCCCGTCCTCGGCGAAGACGTTCGCCTTGAGCGAGGGCCAGACGGGGTCGAGGTACATGGGCTGCCGGCTCATCGGCTTGAAGAACAGCCGGGTCTCGATGGACTCGCTCGCCAGGAACTCCTGCAGTTCCCCGCGGCGTTCGGCCCGGAGGTCGTACATCCACAGCACGTCGCGCGGCGGCATCAGCGTGATGCCCGGGACGTCGGCGAGGCCCTCGTCGTAGCGCTTCTCGATGGCGCGGCGTATCTCGAGGATCTCGTCCAGCCGCTCGACCTGGCCCAGCGCGACGGCGGCCTGCATGGCCGTCATGCGGTTGTTGTAGGCGACCTTCTTGTGCAGGAAGCTGTGGTCCTTGGTGAAGGCCATGGCGCGCAGGTGCTCCATCTGCCCGGCCAGCCTGGGGTCGTCGGTGAGGCAGATGCCGCCCTCGCCCGAGGTGATGATCTTGTTGGCGAAGAGCGAGAAGCAGGCGATGTCGCCGACCGGGCGGATGCCGTGGGCCTCGGCGGAGTCCTCGACGACGCGCAGGTTGTACTGGAACGCGATGTCCATGATCGCGTCCATGTCGCAGCGCCGGCCGTAGATGTGGACGGGCATGATGGCCTTCGTCCGCGGGGTGATCTTCTCCTCGATGCGGGTCACATCGATGTTGAGGTCGTCCGCGCAGTCGACGAAGACGGGCGTTGCACCGGTGTACGTGACCGCCCATGCGGAGGCGACCATGGTGAACTCGGGGACGATCACCTCGTCGCCCGGGCCGATGCCCAGGGCCCGCAGGGCGAGGGTGAGGGCGGCGGTCCCGGAGGAACAGGCGACGCCGTGGGCAACGGAGTTGTAGTCCGCGAAGGCGCGCTCGAAGCGCTGGATCATCGGCCCCTGGGAGGATATCCAGCCGTCGCTGACGGTGGCGGTGACGTACTCGAGCTCCCTGCCGTCCAGGGCGGGCCTGGACACGGGGTACTTGAACGGCATCGTCGGCTTCTTCCTTGTCGTTCTTGGTCGTTCTTGTCGTCGTGCTGGTCGTCGTGCTGGTCGTTGTGGCGCGGGTGCTCAGGCCAGGGCCGGGAGCTTGAGGATCAGGGAAGCGGCGGTCTCACGGCCGCCCGCGGCGCGCTGAAGGGCCCCGAGCCGCTCGGCGTTCTTGCGGAAGGAGGGGGTGCCGAGCACCCGGGTGATCTTGTCGACGACGTCGTCGGCGGACAGGGACCGGGGCCGGTCCAGGGTCAGGCTGATGCCGAAGTCCCGGCCGCGGACGGCCTGGTCGTAGCAGTCCACCCACAGCGGCCGGATCACGAGCGGCTTGCCGAAGTAGACGCCTTCGTTGAATCCGTTGCCGCCGCCGTGCGTGAAGAACACCTTCACGTTCGGGTGGGCGAGGACGTCGTGCTGGGAGGGGACCCAGCTCTCGATGCGGAGGTTGGCCGGCAGCGACTCCTTGGCCGGCAGCAGGTGCTGCTGCTCCTTGGCCAGCTTCCACAGCACCTGGTGCTTGCCCTCGAGCCGACGGGCGACCTCGACGACGGAGGCGACCTCCGCCCGGGTCAGCCGGGTGATGGTCCCGAGCCCGATGTAGACGACGGACGACTGGGCGTCCAGCCATCCCGAGAGGTCCTCGTCGTCCGGCGCCTCCGGCAGCGGCGGCACCATCGCGCCGACCAGTTGCATCTTCTCCGGGACGGTGAAGGGGTAGTCCAGCTCGGCGATCGAGTTGCACAGGACCAGTTCGGCCTTGTCGATTCTCGTCATCGGACTGACCGGCGGGATGCCGAGCGCCTTGCGGCGCCGGTTGTCCTCGGTGAAGACCTTGCCCATCTTGGGCGTGCAGAACATCGCGAAGGTCCGGATCTTGAACAGCTCGTTGCTGATGCGCTCGGCGAGGTTCATCCTGGCCGACAGCCCGGTGTGGGGGACCGGGAAGCCCTTGGGGGTGTAGCTCCTGCCGAACGGGGTGTAGGCCGTCAGCACGTTGCTGGGCACGAACGGCACGCTCAGCACGAACGGGATGCCGCGGGCGATGGCGAGGTCGATCGCGAAACCGCTGATGCAGTCGATGACCATCAGCGCCGGCTGCACCTCGTCGACGACGGCTTCGAGCCGGCGGAGCTTCATGTCCTGGATGCCGGGCTTGTAGGACTGCCTGATGACGGCGCGATGGGCCTTGAAGCGCGAGGACTGGGTGACCTCGCGGTAGACGGCGTCGTCCCACGTCACCGCGGACAGTTCGGAGATGACCTCGCCCAAGGAGGCGAACTCCACCGGAGAGCGCTCCGCGATCGACTTCACGTCGTCGCGCCGCGGCTCGTCGGTGGCGAACCAGAGGTCCTCAACCCCCTGACGGGAGAGCTCGCCCGCCAGTACGAGCAGTGGGTTGAGCAGGCCGCTCTCCGGAAGGCTGACGAAGAGGATCGGCCGTTGGGCGGAGTCCATGGGTTCCCTTTCGGCGGTGGCGGGCGGGCGTCGTCGGGCACGCCCCCGTGTGGGTCGGCTGGCCGTACCCACCTTTGATCTCACGCCCGACGCCGGGAAATCCTTAGACTTCGCCCCGCCCGGCCCCTCGCACCCGTCGGCCGCGGCGCGCCACGGCGGAGGCCGGCACACCATCCGGCGCGACATCTCGTGCAACCCCGGATTCCTTGACATGTTTTTGTCGGGGGTGCGGCAACCGGGGGTGGCGCGAACTCCTCAGGGGTATTCCGGTGGTGAATTGAGAATCAACGGCGAACTCTCCTCATCGGCATGCCGGTTGCGGTTCGGTACCTGTGATGTGGTGTTCACGATTCCGAAACCTTGACGGAGCGTAGCCACTTGTGCGTATGAGGTGAGAATGGGCTGCAGGGGTGGCGCAAAAACGCCGTTTCTGGCGGGATCCAGGCCGTACGGAGCCACCGAAGCCGTCACCCGGAAACCGAACCTTTTCGGCGGAGCCGCAGATTTAAGCGCCCACGGGCGGTGGACGTTGACCCCCGATCCGGCGGTTAACTAGCCTCGCAAACGAATTAATCCTGCATGTGAAGTTTGATGAAAGGGACTTCCCCCTTGGCGAATGCAGCCCCCACCCTCGTTGATGCGGCCCCGCTCGTGGCGCACGGCAATCCGTTGGATCAGGTCATGAACGCGGACGGCCGGCCGTCCGACCAGACCGGCGTGTGCATGGCCAGCCTCGACGCGGCCCTGACCTTCCAGCAGGCGAACCAGGAGTTCTTCCGGCAATTCAACGTCTCGTCCGAGGAGCTGTGCGGCCGCAGCATCCGCGATGTGGTGCACCCCAGCGTCCAGCAGCCGCTGATGCGCCAGTTCTCGAACCTGCTCGAAGGCAGGCACCAGCGCTTCGTCACCCCCGTCATCGCCGTGGGCCGGGGCGAGGAGTCCGCATTCACCGTTCCGCTCACGGCAGTTGCGGTGCGCGGCGGCCTGCCCGGTACGACGGCGATCGTGGTCATGATGCCCACGACACGGAGCGCGGAAGGGGCGCGCGTCGTCACGAACCGGAAGAAGATCCTTTCCGAGATGGACGCCCGCATCCTCGAAGGCATCGCCGCCGGCATCTCCACCGTCCCCCTGGCCTCGCGCCTCTATCTGAGCCGGCACGGCGTCGAGTACCACGTGACCTGCCTGATGCGGAAGTTGAAGGTGCCCAACCGTGCCGCGCTGGTCTCCCGCGCCTACTCCATGGGCGTGCTCAAGGTCGGCATCTGGCCGCCCGAGGTCGTGGACGATTTCGTGAAGTAGAACGGTTGCCTTCGGCAGAATGGCGCAACCCCTGGCGGCCGTTCGCAGAAGGAACCGGCGGACGAGGTCACCGCCGCGGGGTGGCCAAGTCGCTTGTCCGGGTCAGCGCATCTGAGTGAGCCGCCGTTCGACGCCTTTGGGGTCGCGCGCCCATGTCTCGCCGATCTCGCGGGAGACGGGGTCGGGGAAGATGTCCGGATCTCCGCGTTCCAGTCCGTCCAGCACGGCGCGAGCCACTTCCTGTGGTGTCGCCGTCGGGTAGGTGCCGAGGTCCGGGGCCGAGCTGAGAGCCTGCGCGAGCATGTCGGTCTCCACCGGTCCCGGGAACACGCCGTGCACGGTGATGCCACGCGGCGCGAGGTCTTCGCGGAAGGCCTGGGTCATGAGGTTGAGCGCGGCCTTGGAAGCCGGATAACCGCCCATGCCCGGGGTACCGCCGAAAGCTCCGATGCTGATGACATTGACCATGGCGCCACCGCCGTTGCGCTCGATCACCGGGGCGAAAGCGCGGGCCATCCGCAAGGGGCCCAGGACATTGGTGCGCAGGACGTTCTCGACGGCGTCGAACTCCATGTCGATCAGGTGGCCGAGGGTGACGACCCCCGCGTTGTTGACCAGAACCGTCACATCCGGCGCAGCCTGCACGGCCGCACCGATCGCCTGCGGGTCGGTGATATCGAGCACCAGCGGGACCACGCGCTCCGGGTCCGCCGCGGTCACCGGCTCCAGCGCCTCCGGCCGCCGGGCTGCCGCGTAGGCACGGGCTGCGTCCCTGGCCAGGAACTCGGCCAGCAGAGCCCGGCCGATACCGCGGTTGGCGCCTGTCACAAGGACGACAGAGTCCTTGATCTGCATGTCGCCACTCCCTTCCCTCTGCACGGCGCCCCCTCTGTCCACTCTCACCCCGGCATCACCACCGCGCATTCCTGCGCTGGAGAGTTACTGACAGCTTCTGGGTGTCACGCCGAGTTGCCGAGCGGAAGGCGCGGTGCCGTCACTCACCGGCACGCCCTGCGCCTCAACTCCCCCGGTTCGGTAGCCGATTCGAGTGATGCAGGGTTTGCCGGGGCGAATCCGGGCACAGACCTCGTACTCCGTTTGGGGCTCGAGCCTCGTATCCGGCGAGGGTCGGGCGCGAGGAAAGGGGTTGCTCATGCCAACCCAGCACACGGTACTGATCCAGAACTTCGCCTTTGTTCCCGACGACCTGGTGATCAACGTCGGCGACTCCGTCGTCTGGACGAACCAGGACAGTGATGACCACACTGCTACGTCCGACCCCAACCAGCCGGTGACGTGGGACACCGGCGCCATCGCCACAGGGCAGATCTCGGGTCCGGTGCCTTTCACCACCGTCGGCGTCTCCCATTACCACTGCACCTTCCACCCGGACATGAAGGCCGACATCAGGTCCGTCGTCACTCACTGACGGGGGAGGGCCGGCTACCCCCTGCCGGGATAGGCTGAGCCGGTGTTCCGGGGCCGTGTGACGGAGCGGCAGCCCGGTCGAGCGCCGGATTTCCGGTGAGGGGCTTGCCTTCGGCAGGATGGGCGCATGACTGAGATCCGCACCCCCCGTCTCCTCCTCCGCAGCTGGCACGACGACGACCTCGTGCCGATGGCGGACATCAACGCGGACCCGCGGGTCATGCGCTGGATCGACGACGGCTCGGTGCGCGACCTGGAGTACACGGCCGAGGCCATCGAGCAATGGGAGGAGGAGTGGGACGAGGAGGGCTTCGGGCTCTTCGCCGTCGAGCTGCTGGCCTCTGGCGAACTGATCGGCTTCACGGGGCTGTCCGTGCCCGAGTTCCTGCCCGAGGTGATGCCCGCCGTGGCGATCAGCTGGCGGCTCGGCTCACACTTCTGGGGCCAGGGATACGCGTCCGAAGCCGCGCACGCCACGCTGGAGTTCGCGCTCCAGGACCGCGGCCTGGACCGCGTCATCAGCATCAGCCGGGTGGGGGACAACGCCTCCGAGAACGTCATCCGCAAACTCGGCATGGAGTTCGAGCGGGAGACGACGCATCCGGTGTACGGCCACCCGCTGCGCATTCACGCCATCGATCTCACCGAGTTCGAGGCGTGAACCGGCCGAGCCGTCGATCATCACCAGGCAGCCGGCCGCTGTCGGTCAGTGCCGGGTCCGGGCAAGGAATGAGCGGTACCAGCCGAGGGTGTCGTCCAGGGTCGTATCGAGGGCGATCGACTTGAGGCCGAAGGCCTCCTGGATCGCGGTGGAGTCCATCACCTGCGGTTCGGTGTGCTGGTAGAACAGCTCGGCGTAGGAGCCCATGAACACCTCGTCGAACGGCCCGAAGGGGCGCGGCTCGCTCATGATGGTGGTCTTCAGGGGCTGCCCGACCTGCCGCTCGATCTGCTGGAAGACCTCGCGGGTGGTCCGGGCGGGGGCGGTGGGCAGGTGCCAGACGCGGCCGTCGCCGTCGGGGTGTTCGCCCAGGGTGGCCAGGCCGGCGGCAACGTCACGGATGTCGGTGTAGCTGTGCGGCAGGTCGATGTCGCCCAGGCCCAGCACTTCGGTTCCGGTCAGGGCGCCGGGGAAGACGGTGCCGCCCAGAGTGGAGTTGAGCACGCCGGGGCCGACGAAGTCCGCCGAGCGGCCGAGAACGACACGGGCATGGCCGTCGCGGTGTGCGGCCAGGTACTTCGTATCGAGGGCGGCCCGCATCCTGCCCTTGGCGCTGGTCGCGTTCCACGGGGTGTCTTCGGTCATGACCCGGCCGTGGGTCTCGCCGTAGGGGTAGAGGGTGTCGAGGACGACCAGCCGGGCGCCTTCGGCCCGGACCGCGCCGAGCACGGCGTCCTGGATGCCGGGCATCACGTCGATCTGCTGGTGGTAGGCGACGTTGACGCAGTGGTACACGACGGCGGCGCCCTTGATGACGGCCCGGGCGCCGTCGACGGTGCCGACATCGCCCCGGGTGCGGGTGACTCCGTCGGGGGTCGCGCCGGTCCCGGAACGGTCGACGAGACGAACCGTGTGTCCCCGGCGGGCCAGCTCGCCGGCGAGGGTCGAGCCGGCCGGGCCGGCGCCGAGGACGACGTGGAGATCGGTGGCATGCATGGGGTGTCCCCTTCTGCTGCTTCGTATGGCCTTGGTGTCCGCGCCACGAGCCCGTGCGTTATTGGGCATCGCGTCTGTTAGAGACTGTAACTCTTCATGTGTGGGCCGCGGAAGGGGTGACGGATGCGGGTTCAGGCAAGATCTCGGAGCGCGCCGGACTCGTGGCCGGCATGTTGGTATGGGAGAGGCCGGAGCCGCCGAATCGACCCGTGCCGGTCCCGTTGAGCCGGGAACGGATCGTGCGAGCGGCGATCCAGCTGGCCGATGCGGACGGCCTGGACGCGGTGTCGCTGCGCAAGGTCGCCGCCGTGCTGGACGTCCGTCCGATGCGGCTGTACGGCTACATCGCCGGCAAGGAGGAACTGCTCGACCTCATGGTCGACGCCGCCTACGCCGAGATCCGGCCGGCCGGAGACGACTGGCGGGAGGTGCTCCGGTCTCTTGCCGAAGCCACTCGCCACGCAGCTCACGAGCACGAATGGCTCGCCGATCTACTGGGTGGCCGACCCCAGCTGGGGCCGCACGCGCTGGCCAATGGGGAGACCGTGGTGGCCGCACTGGGCGACATCGACGTGGACGCCATCATGCCGGTGGTCGCCGCGGTCAACGCGTACGCGATCGGCGCGGTGCGTCGGGAGGTCGCCGAGCGGCGTGCCGAGCGGGCCACCGGGATGGACGAGAAGCGTTGGCAGTCCTCACTTGGGCCCTATCTGGAGCGAACCTTCGCCACCGGCCGATTCCCCGCGCTGGCCACGGTGGTGCGCGATGCCGCCCACCTGGACGCCGACCACACTTTCCGGATCGGCCTCGACTTCGTGCTCGACGGTATTGAAGCCCGCATCTCAAGATGACGCGCGGTCGAAGGCGGGACCGGCTGTAGCGCCGGGTCGGCGCTGACCCACCGGACACGCCCTAACCCGTCCGTCGACTGTCACACGAAGTCTCCTCGGCCGTCGAGGAGAGAGTCCATCCAAGATCGAGTAGCATCCCTCTGCCAGGACACGAGGGGCGCACGATTGCGCGGGATATCAGGGAATTGAGGGCTCCAGTGCGAACGGAGTTATGCCCGCGCACGGTGTACGAGGTGGTGACCGGTGGACCCGGCGACCCGGGCATGACGCCGACGCTCCTGGAGCAGATGTTCCGGCTCCGCTACAAGGTCTTCCATCAGCAGCTCGGCTGGGAGGTCAGCGGTGAAGGAGGTCTGGAACGCGATGAGTTCGACGACCTGAATCCCGTCTACGCCATCGCGATGCACCGCGCCAGTCACACGGTGGTGGGCTGCGTCCGCCTTCTGCCCACCACCGGCCCGCATATGCTTCGTGACGTCAAAGCCTTTCAGCCCGCCCTTGCAGGCCACCGATCGCCGAGCTCTTCCCGCATCTGGGAGATCAGCAGGCTGGCCAGTTCCTCACCGGCCGGTCCCGGCTCGACAGCCGACACGAATCCCCGGCCTGCAGCGGCCGGGTTCGGCCCCGCCGCGCGGGCCCTTCTGGCTGCGGTCGGTGCTTATGCGGCAGGCCACGGGATAGAGGAATTCGTCACCCTTTCAGGCCTCAGTGTGGAGCGCCGCGGCAATGCCAGCGGCATCCCGAGCACCCGACTCGGACTCCAACGGCCCACCCGGATCGGGACCGTGCTGTGCACCGCGTACAGCGTTCCCGCCGCCGCCCTCGACGCCCTCGCCTGACGGCTCTTGACCAGTCCCGGTCCCCACCACGTGCACGGCAGGCCTGGTGGGATGTGCAATGGCGTCAGCACCACGGCGGCCCGCTCGGCCATTGGCCGAGCCGGTCGAACGGCGTCGCAGTTTCCATCAGTTACCGCTTCATTCCTGTTCATGCCTGCTGTGTACGCGCATGCTTGGATGTACTTCGCGCTCGATACGCGGCATGATCTCCGGGATGTAGATCTTCTGGATGGCGTCACCGGCATCGTGGGCCTCCCAGTGGGCGCGGCTGGCCCAGTGCTCGACCAGGACGAAGCGGCCGGGTTCCTCGTGTGACCGGTATGCCTCCCAGCTGACGCAGCCGTCTTCTGCCAGGCACAAGGGGCGCATCCGGGACAGGGCGTCGGCGACGAGGTCGATGTTGCTGCTCTCGGGGACCCGGATGATGACGATGAGGTCGAACAACGTGCTCCTCAGGTGGGTGGTGAACCCCCGCTGGCAGTGCGGAGGTTCGGACACCCAATCAGGGTAAACGATCTTTCACCGATCGTTCCGGCCTGCAGACTCACCTGACCTTGTTCAGTTCGCCGGGGCCTTCGCCGGCCCGGCCAGGTACTCGGGTTCGAGTACGAAGACCGGGATCACGCGGGAGGTCTTCTCCTGGTATTCGGCGTACGGCGGATACGCGGCGACCGCGCGCTGCCACCACAGGGCCCTCTCGTCCCCGGTGACCTCACGGGCCACCATCCCCCGGCGTTCGGGGCCGTCCTGGAGATCCACCCGTGGGTCGGCCTTGAGGTTGAAGTACCAGACCGGGTGGCGCGGGAAGCCGCCCTTCGAGGCCACCGCCGCGTACCGCCCCTCGTGCTCCACGCGCATCAGCGGAATCTTGCGGATCCTGCCGCTCTTCGCACCGCGCATCGTGACAATGACGACCGGCAGGCCCGTGTCCCAGAGCGTTGTGCCCTGTGTACCACCCGAACTCTCGTACAGCTCGACCTGATCACGCACCCACTGCGCCGGACCCGGCCCGTACTCGCCCTCAAGAGGCATCGCATGCACCCCATCGCCGTGTACGGATGACACCGGGACAGTCCAACACAAACCTCGCGCGAAGGGGAGACCGCGTTCCCGCTCTGCCGATAACTTCACGTAAGACGGCAAGGTTCCGGGCAGGCGCAGTCGAGTGCTGGGCGATCTACTGGCCAGACTCGACCGGCACACTATTCGGGACACGGTCCTGTCGACTCATCGCGGTGACGAGAGTTGAGGAGATGTGGGCCAGGGCGGGGTCGGCAGCGATGAAGAACGTTTCGACTCCGGCCAGCTCGTGGTTCATACGGGCCATCGGCATTTCGTAGTCCAGGTCGCGAACGCCGCGGACTCCACGGATGACGACGTCGATTCCGGCTCGGCGGCAGTAGTCGACCAGCAGGCCGCCGGTGTGGGAGTCGACCGTGACGTTGCTCAAGTCAGCTGCTGCAGCGCGGAGCCGGTCCAGCCGTTCCGCGACGGGGAAGCGGCCGGTCTTGTTCGCGTTGAACATCACGCACACGACGACCTCGTCGAACAGGAGGGCAGCGCGCCGGAGTACGTCCTGGTGCCCTTGAGTGACCGGGTCGAAGGATCCTGGGAAGAGGGCTCGCATGATCGGAAAGAGTAACAAGCGGCCAGCCCCCGAAGCCTCACGGCTGGGGTGCGCAGAAAGCGACCGGGCTGCGCAGGCCGGATCGGTTGAACGCGCGGAGGCCGAAGAAGACGTTGTCCTTGGACAAGTTGACGGTGTGCCGGGTCACGTTCCCGGCCGGGATGACGTGGGTCCACTCCGATGCGGTGGTCTCCCGCCACACCACCTCGTACCCGGCGAGGTCCGGCTCCGGGCCGCGTTCCCACACCAGCTCGGTGGAGTTGCCGAGGGCGGCGGTACGGATCTTCACGCCGCGCGGGGTGCCGGGGGCCTGGGCGAGCGACCACAGGGCGGCCGCATTCACCCGGGCCACCCTGGCGATGAAGCCGAAGTCGCAGAACTCGGGCAGGTCCCCGTACTGCCTGCCGTCCGCCACCCGCACGTCCTGGTGCTGGTGTGCGTAGTTCTCGGCGGGCTCGGTGAACCGGGCCGCCGGATAGGCCTGTTGGAGGAACGGGATGTGGTCGCCGCCGCGCAGGTAGCGGTCGCGGCGGTACACCACCCGCACCCGCATCCCCGTCGCGTCGTTCTCGGCGGTGTCCTGGACGAACCGGGCCAGCTGGCGCGAGGGCGAGTCGTTCTCGCCGCCCACCGAGCGGCGTATCTCGGCCTGCTCCGGCGTCTCCGAGGTCGGCACCCCTTCGGCGAACAACCGGATCGTGTGCGGGTCGCGCGAGCCGTCCTCGGCGGTCGGGCTCCCCACGATGTCGTTCGTGAACATGCCCTGCACGTCGGCCTGCCGGCCCCGGTACGTCTGGGCCATGTGCCCGGACCCGTACAGTCCCTGCTCCTCGCCCGCCACCGCCGCGAACACCACGGTCGCGGCCGGCCGCCGGGTCGCGAAGACCCGGGCCAGCTCCAGGGCGACGGCCACGCCGGAGGCGTCGTCGTCGGCGCCGGGCGCGTCGTCGGTCGCGTTCATGGGGTCGCTGTTGCGCGAGTCGTAGTGCCCCGAGACCACATAGATCCGGTCGGGCGTCACCGAACCCCGCAGCGTGGCAACGACGTTGGTGATCCTGGTCGCCACCGGGATACGGGCCGCGGGCTGCTGTACGTACGACTGGAGCTCCACGGTCATCCGGCCACCGGAGGCCTGTGCGCAGCGGAGCAGCTCGGCGAGGAGCCAGTCGCGGGCCGCGCCGACGCCGCGTACGGGATCGTCCTGGGCGGACAGGGTGTGCCGGGTGCCGAAGGAGACCAGTTTGCGCACGGTCGCCTCGATACGGTGCGGGTCGATCTCCCGGAGCAGTGCCCGGAGTTCGTGTGACGGGGGCTGTTCGGTGGGCCGGCGGCGGGCGGGCCCTCCGGGCTGCGCCGGCCCGGACCGTGCGGGTCCGGACTGTGCGGGTCCGGCCGTCGCCGACGGCATCGCCGCTGCCGACGGCAGCCCGAGAGCCGCCGCACCGACCGTGGCCGCGCCGAGCACCGTACGCCGCGCCGTACCCCGTCCGCCGTGCCCGCTGTTCCCGTCGTGACCGCTGCGTCTGCTGCCCACGTCCTCACCCGGCTGCGTCATGCCGCCATCGTCACGCCCGCCCCATCACCCCCGCAAGACCCGGTTTCGGCCCGGCAAGAAACAGTCCGCCAGCGGTATCCGAGGAAAACCATTGGGCTGCCCGACCTGCTCCAGGCATGATCAACTCGTGGACACCTACCTCGAGACCGAGCGCCTGATCCTGCGCCGATTCACTGCCGATGACGCGGATCTGCTGATCGTGCTGGACAGTGACCCGGCGGTGATGCGCTACCTGACCGGCGGCAGTCCGACCGCGCCGGAAATCGTCCGCGAGCGCCACCTGCCGAACATCCTCGCCGGCTACAAGAAGTGGGGTGGCGACCTCGGCCTGTTCGCCGCGCACGAGAAGGACGGCGGCGCGTTCATCGGCTGGTTCATCCTGCGTCCCGAGCCGGAGGGTCCTCTGGACGAAGCCGAACTCGGCTACCGGCTGCGGCAGGTGGCCTGGGGCAAGGGCTATGCCACCGAGGGTTCGCGGGCCTTGCTGGGCAAGGCATTCACCGAGCTCGGTGTGCGCATGGTCTGGGCCGAGACGATGTCCGTGAACCACGGTTCGCGCAACATCATGGAGAAGCTCGACATGACGCTCGCGGACACCGTCCCCACTCCCTCCGACATGGAGATGGTCGAGGGCTCCGAGCATGGAGGCGTACGGTACGAGATCACCAAGGAGCAGTGGGGGCAGTACTTCCTGGAACAGATCCGGCTCCGCCCCGGCGTCCGGTTGCCCGACGGTTCCAGCCCGGTCGAGGAGTTCTTCCGCCTGCCGGACCAGTGCCGCACCGAGTCGGCCCCGCCCACGTCCGGCCCGCAAACGGAGACCGAGCATCCTTCGATGCAGGCCGTCCGCATCGAACTCGACCGCCACGACTGGGCCACGATCGAGTGCGGCTGCGGCGAGTCCGCGAGCCACCTGCCCGATGCCCTTCTGCGGCTCATCGCTGCCCGAACGCCCGGAGAAACGTCCCTGGCCGGGATCGACGGCCACGTCATGATCCAGTCAAACCTCATGGACCCTGCCCCGGCTGTCACCGCAGTAGTCCTCGCAGCCCTGGCTGATCCCATCCTCACGACCCCTCTCGCCCGCACCGAACTCCTGTGGCTCCTCCTGGCCTTCACTGCCGGCGACACGTCCCGACAGGAGGAATGCGAGGAGCTCATTCGCGGAGGGATCTGGATCCTCTACCGGGAGTTGACCACCCACCCATCAATCGTCGCCCGAGCGCACGCCTACGAGACCCTGAGCAACCTCGATACCGAGCAAGAGCGGCTCGCTGCCTTCCATCACGCCGTGCGCGACCACCTGCCCGCATACCTGGGCTGACCTCACTCGGCGGTGCCGGGTGCGACACCGGAACCTTGCCGTCTCACGTGAAGTTATCGGCAGAGCGGGAACGCGGTCTCCCCTTCGCGCGAGGTTTGTGTTGGACTGTCCCGATGTCATCCGTACACGGCGATGGGGGGCATGCGATGCCTCTTGAGGGCGAGGAGGGCCCTGTGGTGGCAGCGCGCGGTCGCCGCGTATCCGCCGTACGCCGAATACCAGGAGAAGACCTCCCGCGTGATCCCGGTCTTCGTACTCGAACCCGAGCACCTGGCCGGGCCGGCGAAGGCCCCGGCGCCGACAAGGAACTGAGCCTTGGACCCCATGCGCTCGGGCCCGGTAAGGCGCCGTGCGGCTGGGGACAGGAGCCCGGCGCCGGCCTGGACAGGCTCACCTGACCTTGTTCCCGGAATGCGAACCGAACAAGGTCAGGTGAGACAGAGGTGAGGTCTCGCGAGAAGGGTCAACACCCCTGCCTCCGCCGTCACCTCCCGAAGGACTTCCGGACCGGACCACTAACGGAAGGCGTAGCGCCAGTTGTTGCTGGGGTGGTGGTGGCCAGGGGGGTATTCGTGCACCGTTTCGCCGAGGAAGGTGAAACCCGCCGCGCGGCAGACTGCGTTCGAGGCCGTGTTCTTCACGCGGGGGAATGCATGGGCGGCCGGGCGGCGATGCGCCGGTGGCAGGGCAGCCAAGAGGGCGAGGAGAGCGCTCACGGAGACCGTGGCCCAGCCTCGGCGCTGGTGCTCCGGAAGGATGCCCCAGCCTACTTCGAAGATCGGCTCTCCGTCGTGCTCCTTCGGAACGAAGGAGACAGTGCCCACGGTGTTCCCCGCCGGGTCTTCCACGCGGAACACCCGGCCCTTGTGCGGCGCTTGCGCGCTCATCGCCGTCCAGCGGCGATGGCGGACGAGAAGCGCGGTGTCCGATTCCGGGCCGCCCAGGTGTGCCGTCATCTCCGGGGCGTTGCGGCGGCGGAGCAGCCAGAGATCACTGTCCGCCCAGGGCTGGAGGCGGACCGGGCTTGTTGTGTGCATGAGATGAGAGAACACCCTCGGACGAGCGTTCCGCACCCGGATTTCGACGTCGAGCGGGGGTCTGGTCAGGTCCGGATCGTGAACGCTACCGCGTCGGTCACCTCACGGTGATCACGTCACCAGACGCAGCCAGGCCGCCGCGAGGGCGGCGTGACCGGCCGGCGTCGGGTGCACGCCGTCCGCAGCCCAGTGCTCCGGCCCCTCCCGTCGGCGCCGGGAGTGCGTGCGTGGCGGTCAGTCCGTAGCGCGGATCCGTCAGCCATTGCGCAACGCGCGTGCCGACTCGGTGGGTTCGGTCGTCAGGTGCTCGCTTCGTGTTTGCTCGAGGTCACAGCAGTTCGATCCCGCGCAGGGGGAGACGGTTCGAACTCCCTGGCCTGTGACGGGTCTGACGGTGGATCGTTCCGTCCCGTCCCATATGGGGCGGGGTGACCTTACGGGCGCGGAGTGGGCTCGACTGGGGCTGAGTCTTCCGAAGAATGCAGGCCGGGTCGGATGGTGGCGGAGTCACAGTGCAGTCATCAACGCCACTATGAACACCCGTGCCTTCTCGGGGTGTTCGGGCAGGCAGGCGACCGGCGCATGGGTTCCGAGACCCATCCCCATCCGCGTCCCCGTCGTCACGGGGACGGCAGCCGCCTTCGCCGTCACTGCATCGGCCTGCCGGTCCGCTCGGCCCGGCGGACCAGCTCGTTCCCGAGCCGGGTGCGTTCGTAGCGGACCTCGTGGCCGTACCGGGTGCCGGCGAGCAGCCCCGCGTCGCGCATGGCGAGGAGGTGCTTGGAGGTCCCGCCAGGACTCAGTCCGTGGAGCCGGGCCAGCGTGGTGGTGGATGCGGGGCGGTCCAGCCGGGCCAGTAACAACGCGCGGGTCCGTCCGAGGAGCCGGGCGAGGGCGTCCGGCGGTGCGCTCGGTCGCCACAGGTCGGCGATGCCCCGTGCCGGGTAGGCGATCGCGGGCTGCCACGGCTCGTCGGCTATCGCGACCACCGCAGGCCACAGGTAGACGCTCGGCATCAGCACGAGGCCTCGTCCGTGCAGCTCGGCCGTGAGGTCCACGCCGTCGTCCACGATCACGGTGCCGTCCTTCCAGGCGATCCGCGGGTCGATCCGGTCGAGCATCGAGCGCAGCCCGTGGTCGGTGAGCTGTCGCGACCGGTGGGCCACGTCCGTGTCGAGCACGGCCTGGATCCGTGGCCAGAGCGGTGCGACGAGCTGCTCCCACGCGGCGTGCAGTTGATCGGCGAGCAGGTCACGGGCGGTGGCCGGACCGGCGAGCATCGCATCGACGGTCTCCAGTGCCGCTCCCCGCAGTGTCGCCTGACAGCGCTTCAGGTCTTTGGCCACCTGTGTCGAGGGCGTCGACCGGATCTCCGCCAGCTGATCGTGGAACGTGGGCGCCGGCGTACGCGGCGGAGGGGCGAGGAAGTCGGGGACGGATCCGTGCAGCGGATTGACCGCCAACAGCTGCATGAGGTGCAGCCGAGCGGCTTCGCCGGCTATCGCCGCGTACCAGGACTCATGGTGCAGACGTGCGCGCGGGTCGATCAGCGTGCGCACGGCCTGCAGCGTTTCCCATGCCGGGGACCAGGCGAACCGGACACGGCCGAGATCCTCGCTGCTTGTCGCGAACATGACCATTCACTGAAGATATGCCCGTGAGCAAATCTTTTGCAGGCAGCGCGCGTTGAGCGCATCGTGGGCCGGTGCTCACGGGCCACACGGGGGGATGCGTGATGGGAAGCATGGGTCAGTCGGGCACCGGGCCCGGGGCGATCGCCCCGGACGGAAGCCCCGTGGAGTTCTTCGCGCTCTTCGGGGCCAGGGACGAACCGACGATCGTGCACCGGGCGATCCCCGAAGGGGCGACGGTGCTCGAACTGGGCTCCGGCGCCGGCCGGGTCGCCCACGAACTCGTCGCACTCGGGCACTCCGTGGTGGCAGTGGACGAGTCCCCGGAAATGCTCGAACACGTCCGCACCGAGGCGGTCTGCGCCCGCATCGAGGATCTGCGGCTCGACCGGCGCTTCGACGCGGTACTGCTCGGCTCCTTCCTGCTCAACTCGGCCGACGAGAGCCTGCGCCGCCGGTTCCTGGACACCTGCCGGATCCATCTGCGGCCGGACGGTGCGGTACTGATCTGCCGCGCCGTGCCACAACCGCCGTCCGCCGTCGGCCCCACCGAAAGCGGCGGAGCGGTCATCACGGTCGCCGACGTCCGCCGCCTGCGCGACGACCTGGTCGTTGCCACCATCGAATACCGGATGGACGGCCGGACCTGGCGGCAGGAGATCACCAACCACGAGCTCGACGACGCACGGCTCGTCGCCTGCCTGCACGAGGCGGGCCTGGAGTTCGACGCCTTCCTCACCGAGGACCGGGCCTGGGTCCGGGCGACCCTCTGCCAGGCGGGTGGCTGAGGGTGGGCTATCAGCGCCAGTACCGCAACGACTCGTTCGCGTACCTCAAGAGACTTCGCGGCCGCAGCGCGACGGGCATCGTCCCACTGCCCTGGGGCGGCTGGTGCGTGAGCGATGCCGAAATGGCGCAGGCGTTGCTGCGCGGACCGGAGTTCAACTCCGGCAGATCGGGCTTCTTCGGGGACCTGCTGCCGACCCGTTCCGCGCAGATCGAGGTCGGCCACGCGGTACGGAACCTCCTGCGGGCGCACGTACCGCAGTACCGCGAGGCACTCGCCGCCGAGGTGGCCCGACTGCCGCCGACCACACAGTGGCCGGCCACGGCCACCGACCTCATGTACCGCAGTCTCGCCGACCTGCTCCTGCACCCGGACACCCCGACCCGGGTCCGGCGCCTGATGGACAGGGCCGTGCACGGCGGAATCGTGTTCCAGGCGCCACGCGTGTGGCAACGCGCACGCGCGGAACTCCTGCGCGCCAAGTTCCTCGCGGCGCTCACCGAACAGGTCGGACACCGCCGGGAGAACGATGCGGGCGAACCCCGCGACGTGCTGGACGCCGTGCTCGGCGCATGCCCGGACGAGTTGACGGCCCGGACCGTGGCCGAGGTCTTCCTGACGATGTACCGGTCGATCGTGGCACCCGTCAGCGCCTCACTCGCGTGGGCCGTCCTGCTCGCCTTCTCGCACCACACATCGGATTCCCCCCTGCCGTGGCAAGCGGACTGGATCGTACGGGAAGCACTTCGGCACCGGCCGATGGTGTGGATGGTCGGCCGTTCCGTACCCCGCCCCACGGAATTCGGCGGCATCCCGTTCCAGGCGGGCGACACCATCTCGGTCAGCCCCTACCTGCTGCACCACGACGAACAAGGCTGGACCGACTGCGAGGAGTTCCGCCCCGAACGATGGGCGCAACCGGCCCCGCACGGTCCCTACATACCGTTCGGCGCAGGCCCTTTCACCTGCGCCGGCGCAGCGGTGGCACACGTGCTGATGACCGAAGCGCTGACCGCCCTCACCGGCGACGCCCGCCTGAGCATCACCGGCGGGGACCTGCGCCCGGCCATGATCGAGGGCGCCGTCCCCCGGTCCTTCACGGTCCACCGCGCCGTGAGGCAGGTCCACGACACCGGAAGGAGGTGAACGAACATGGCTGCTCTGCTGCACCGCGTCCTCAACCGCAAGCCGGCCGTACGGTGGGAATGGCCGTAAACACCGGTCGGTGAACCGACTCGACGGGCTCACACGGCGAACTCTCGGACGTGTGAGCCCAACGAGCCGGTCGGGCCCTGAAGTTCTTCCGGACCCACCCGCACCGCCCAGTCGCTGCGTGCTCAGTGCGGGAGCCGGCGATACGCGGCGACGTAGTTGCGCAGCAGGGCCTGGTGGGTGCCGTTGATGATCGCGCCGAGCGGGCGCTGGGCCCGGAGAGGGGCGTCGAGGCTCTTCTCCTTGATGCTGTTCGAGAGCTCCGCCGCTCTGTCCTTGGTGACGTACTGCCTGAAAGATTCCTCGTTCATTCCGGCGAGTTCTGCCAGCCTGGTGTCGTCCGGAACGGCGAAGACGAGATCCGACAGGCCCAACGCCGCATCAGGCGCCACCCCGTAGAAGTCGAGGACGCGCTTGCGCCACTCCTCACGGCGGGCATGGCTCTGGGTGTAGGACTGGCGGAGCGCGACGAGCCGGCCGCTGACGGGGCCTGTTGCGGGTGTGTCCAGGATGGCCTTGACGAGCCTTTCGCCGTCGGTGACGACGGAGCAGCCGGGGGCGAACACCCTCTTGTCCTTGTCCTCGCCGCGGAGCTTCCCGAGAGACTTCGCCAGGGCCTCTCCTTCCTGGTCGCCCATGCCGAAGGTGATGCCGTCCTCCAGGCGGGTTTCGCCGTCCAGGAGCTTGATGAACGTGTTGGGCTCCGGGAAGTAGACGGTCCTGGGGTCGACCTTCGCCATCGCGACGCGGACGTCCCGGTCCATCGCGGTGGCGATGTCCACGCGCGGATCGCCGCCCGCGGAGAGGCGGTAGCCCCCGCTGAAGAGATCGGGCCAGTTGCCCTCCCGCAGCCGGTCCGCCGCCGCGTCGAACAGCGGCGCGCCGTCGGGGGTCCTGAGCGAGATCACATCGGCGTCGCCGGTGTGGAAGTAGATCTGCTCGTATCCCTTGCCGTCGGCGTGCAGCGCCTTCGCGAACTCCTGCGCCTTGTCGCTCCCGGCGATGGCCTGCCGTATGGCGCCGTAGGGGATGGTCTTCTGATCGCCGAGACTCGTCCTGCCCCTGGGCGCGCACCAGAGGAAGGACAGGACGGCGACCGGGAATTCGGTTTTCTCCCGTTCCCAGGCCTTGGTGAAGCCGTCGATGATCTGCCGCTGCCGTGCGACGCGTTCCGCGCGTCTGGCATCGCTCTCGCCGTAGGGGTAGCCCTCGTTGAGCCCGATGACGAGCGCGCACCCCTGCCCGCTCGCGGTGGCCTCGTCGCGGTAGCGGCGCGCCAGGGTGAGCAGCTTGCCGTGGTCGTCGACCTTCGCCGGGACCATGGCGACGAAACCCACGCTTCCCCTGCGGGGCCGGAGACTGCCGACCACCTGTCCCGCGTACACGTCCGTGATCGGCTCCCAGGGTGTCCTGACGGTGGCCGGGGTTGCGGGCCGGACCTGGTTGACGATCACGCCGGCCTGCTTCCGCTGCTCCTCGGACAGGCTGTCGGGGCTCGTCCACTGGGGCCGGGAGGTCTCGACCGGACGGCCCGGGCTGCGATGGCACGCGCGCTGCTCGACCAGGTAGCCCTGCTCCAGGCGGGCAGCGCCGATCTTGTCCCGGTGGTCCCACACCTGGAACGCGGCGGCCTGGTCGACACGACTCAGGAACGCTGCCAGCGCGTTCAGGGAGGAGACGTCGCGCTTGTACACGAAGCTGCTTGCACCGGCGAAGAGCTGGTGGGGGATCCGTTTGCGGGGCACGGCCAAGTGGTGCACGCGCTCCACCCTCGTCAGCGCGACGTAGGCGATGCGGTGCCGGAATCCCAGGTCGCGGGCGATGGCCACCTCGGTGACCCCACGCACGCGCATGCGTTGCTGCCAGGTGGCGGCGGCGTCGCGCAGGGCGGCGAGGCCGTCGGCGTCCCGCCGGCCGGCGTGTACGACCGCGCGGGCGTGGTGGTCGAACGCCACCCGCTCCGCTCGTGCTTCGGCCGGGGAGGGCGAGATCCGACGCCCCTTGTGCCGCACCACCACGCCGTCGATCCACTCCAGGGCCACGTCGCTGCCGTGGGTGCGGATCTCCTCCCAGTTCATGCCGCGCAGCACGACCAGCCCCTGCTCCGTCTCCGCGACCGGGAGCGGGTTGAGGTATCTCAGGGACAGCTCCGTGAGTGTCGCCTTGTAGAACGCCTCGCGCTCCTTGCGCGTCTCGGGCTTGCCGGTGTCGGGTACGTCCACCGGGCCCGGGTTCTTCATGCTGACCGCGTAGCCGGTGCCGTACCTCTCGCGGAACAGCCGCTCGGTCTCGGCCAGTGCGGCCTGCCGGACCCTGGCGCGTTCGTCGTCGTCGTGACCCGTGTCGTCCATGGTCCCGGCCAGGGCGTGTGCGGCGTGGATCAGCTCGTGCGCGAGGGTCACCTCGGGGGCCGTGGCGACGTCGTCGGAGAGCAGCAGCAGCCGGGGGTGGAAGGAGACGACGGAGTACACGCCCCGGCCGTTGTAGAGCGGTCCCTCGAGCCTGGAGTTCAGCGACCACTGGGCGGGCTTGCCGTCCGTGGCCTGCGTGATGATGACGTTGATCCCCACGAGGTCCCGCTGCTTCGGCGTTCGACCGCTCTTCCGGGAGCCGCTGTGGCGGCACAGGACCCGCGTGCTGACGCCCGCGTCCCAGTCCTCCGGCCCGCCGTAGGTGCCGTCCGGGTCCGGCAACGGCCGGGCGTGGCCCAGGAACTCGACGAGGCGCTTGCCCGCTTCGGAGGACTCGATCCGCCGGAGCAGGAAGTCGATCTCCCCGATGTAGTCCCCGTGGTCCAGCTCGAGGCCGGGCTCGGGGTTGGAGGTGTCGTCGCGGATGTCGAGCACGTCCGGGTCGGGACACACGGCGATGCCGGGCCGTATCACGGTGAGGGAGAGCGGCTTGCCGCCGAGCCAGGCGATCTCGATGGGCGACTCCGCGGCTGCCTGGACCGGCTGCGGTGGTGTCAGACGGGCAGGGGCGAGCCCTGTGAGGCGACGCATGACGGGGGGTTTCCTTTCGGGGAGCCCGCGGGGATTCAGGGGGTTTCAGTCCGTGACGACCAGGACGGCCCGCGCCTGATGACGGGTGTCGGCCTGCTGACGGGCGTCGGCGGTCAGGACCAGGGAGGAAGCGGCACCGTCCGCCGTCGGCGCGGTGTAGCGCAGCGAGATCTTCTCGACGGCGGGCAGCAGGTTCGGCAGCTCCGCCGTCGGCGACCCCGTCGCGGGCAGCAGGGGGGCGAGCGCCTCCCCGAGCGTGATGCCTTCCTGGGCGGCCCAGGTCGCGGTCCAGCTCGTCGCGTCCGGATCCTTGTCCGCCACGAGGTCCAGCTCCATGAGCGACGACTCCGGGCCGCTGAGCAGGAGGGAGCCCGTGGCCTCGACCTCGGACGGGCCGTCCCCGGTGCTGATCCGCGTCGTGAGGCGGGCGCGGGCCCGCAGTCCGGCGGGCAGCGGGAACTTGGCGGATCCGGCCGCGGCGAACAGCCGGCCGGAGGGCGTGGGGACGATCTCGAAGCACAGCTCCTGCAGGGTGAGTTCCGCCAGGGAGGCGGGCAGGCCGCTGCCCATGGCCTGCTCGGTCCAGGCGCTGATGTCGCGGAAGGCGATGCGGTCCGCCTCCACCGTGAGCCCCCAGCCCCGGGCACTCCTGGCGGCCTTCACCCCGACCCGGGTCCCGCCCACGACGAGCGTGCCCGCCAGGGTGACTTCGAGCGCCCGGTCCCCGCCGCCGGACACCAGGACCGTCTGGTCCTCGATGCGTACGCCCGCGATCTCCAGGGGGCTCAGGAGCTCTCCCGCGACGACGAAGGCGCCTTCCCGGAGGTCGCACAGGAAGGAGAGCCGTCCCCAGCCGTTCTTGCCGAGGCCCGGGGCGGCGTCCTCGAAGAGGCCGCTGCCGTCGGCGAGTTCGCCGTACGCCGTCAGGGCGGGCAGGTCGACCGTGACGGCGCTTTCCAGTCCGGCCACGGACAGGTGCGCACCCAGCTCGACCGACAGCCCTCCCCAGCCGTTCTGCCGGGCGGCGGAGTCCAGGGCGATCCGCGCACGGACCCGGCCGAGCGTCACACCCGCCAACAGCGGCCATTCCTGGGCCAGATCGACTTCGAGTTCTCCGGTCACCCGCCCGTCCCCGGGGGCGTACGAGACGGTGACCTCGCGGAGCGCGGGCAGTGCCGAGGCGAGGAGCCCCTGCCACTCCGCGGGGAAGTGCTCGGTGACGGCATCAGCGCCCGTACAGCCCGGCAGGTCTGCCACGTACCGCAGGGACGGCAGGGTGAGCCCGTCGGGGAAGCGGGCGGACACCGTGAACGTGCCCTCGTGCACGGAGGCGAGGAACAGCACCGGCTCGTCGAGACCGGGCAGCTCCCACCGGGCTCCCGGGACGGCTCTCTGCTGTTCCCCTCCCGCTTCCTCGCCCGGCCGGGGGGTGGCGTCGAGCACGACGACGGGCGACTGCGCCCCCAGGGCCTGCAGCGGACTCAGGTCGTGCGCCGGGAAAGGCCCGGGCAGCTGCCACTTCGGGGCGTCCACGACCAGGACGAATCCCACGACCGTCCTGCCCGAGG
The DNA here is from genome assembly GCF_047456005.1 of Streptoverticillium reticulum. Classification (NCBI taxonomy): domain Bacteria; kingdom Bacillati; phylum Actinomycetota; class Actinomycetes; order Kitasatosporales; family Streptomycetaceae; genus Streptomyces; species Streptoverticillium reticulum. The sequence goes on from NZ_CP179755.1 coordinate 8,230,686, forward strand.
TGTCGGCCAGGAACTCCGCCACGGCCGGGCACGGCTCCGGCCCGAGGTCGGGTACGACGCAGCGCCCCCGGACCGTCATGCTCTCCGCGGTGAATTCCGCGTCCGAGAAGTTCAGTTCGGGAGAGCCGAGATACGTGGAGAACGCGCCCCGGACCGCGGGGTCGGCGAACTCCTCGGCCTCGATGCGCAGACTTCCGTTCCGTGCCCTCTCGGCGATTTCCTCAACGGACAATGGCATTGCCGAATCCCGTCCTCGATGTTCTGGGCGATACTCTGGGCCGTACCCACGTGAAGCGGTGGGGTCAGGCATAGGTCTCTTCACTGATCCTGATGACGGCGGGGCCGTTTCCGGGGTCGGCCACGGGCGGCTGCGGGCGCGCGAACTCCAGCACAGGGGAAGGGCCGTCGTGGGCCGCGATGATGCGTCCGGCCCGATCGGCGTGCTCGGGTTCGAGCTCCTGCCGAACGTGGGGCTCGGCCGTCGTGCGATCCGCGAGAAAGTCGTCCAGCTCGTTGAAGAAGCGGTCGAAGTACTTCACAGCAAGGCTTCTCTTCGCGTTGTTTTTAGGGTCATTGAGGATGAGGTCCCTGAACATCGAGTCCCCCTCGGGTCGCTTCCAGCCCCGTTTCCAGATGCCCGCAGCTTGATCTCCCTTCGCCAACGGGCCGTAGGTGGGGCGCGCAGCGAATCCGAGCTCCTTGGCCAGCCGGCGTTCGCTGATGTCGAACAACTCCATGCGCTGTGTGCGTATGTGCTGTGCCCGCGCGGCGTCGTTGGCCATGTGGAGGTCGACTGCCTCGATACTCCGCAGTTGTCCGGGGGTGTTGCGCAGGACCTTCCGTCCCGTTCCGGGATCGGTCGTGGTGCCCAGCAGCCACTCCAGAGCGACGGGGTTGCCGTGGGTCACGATCTCTTCGAGCGGGCTGGTGTCGAACGCGAGAGCGCCGTTGAGGAGTCCCGCCAGATAGGGTTGCTCCTCCTCGTTCGTCTCCATCGATCCGGCGACGATGTGGGCGGCGTGGACCAGTTCATGGCCCAGGACGATCTCGGGCGCCAGAATGACCCTGTCCTGAACCACGGTAAAACGCGGATTGAACTCGATGTACGAGAAGTAGCCGAGACCGGTGCGGGCGGCGGGCGTCTCGTCGGTAAGAGTGCGGGTATCCGCGACGGTCCCGCCCCCTCGGGAGAGAATCACCGTCGAGATGCTCGCCGGGGAATTCCCCGACTCGTACTGGGCGGTGAAGGCGGATGCGCCGAACCCGTCGGGGCCGGGAAGCGGAGTGGCCTGCCCGAAGAAGTCCACCAGGCGCTTACCGGAGGGAACGGCCTCCAACCGGGCCAGCAGGTCGTCCACATGGTCCAGGAACGCCTGGTCGAGGGGGGCTGTCGGGTGCGACAGCATGGTGGTGCGGTTGACGGACGTGACGGCGATTCCCGGGCGGAGTTCCACGGCCGGGCAGGAACCCCGCGTGCCCATCGTGATCCGCATGCGCGCGGGGGGCGTCCTGGGGGTGGAGGGGTGGGTCACTGGGTGCTCCGAATGCGAGGAGAATGCGAGGAGGTGATCGGTCAGCCGCGGTGGGTGTCCGCGAGCGGGGCGGGCGTCGCTCCGGATGGCGCCGTGGCGAATACGGCACGCACGGTTCCGGCGTCCGCGGCGACGACGACACCGCCGTCCCCCGTCATGAGTTCGAGCTTGGTGACCTTGGGCAGAAGGTTCCGTACGGAATCGTCCACCGTCCCTCCGAGCCATTCGACGAGATCTGTCACGGATACCGCGGCGTCGCCCTGCCAGGAGGCCTGCACACGGCCTCCCGGCTGCGCCTGGAGCTCCAGAATCATGGGTTCGGCCGCCGGCAGATCGACGGACAGCGTGGCCTGCAGATGCCCGGTTCCCGGGCCGGTGCCACTGGCGGCGCTGATCAGGAGGTCTGTTGTGCGGCTGCCGAGAGAGAACAGGCTGTCGGCGGAGAACTCGAAGGAACCATCGGCCCTCCGGGCCACGGACAGGTCGTCGAGGACGACGCCTCGCAGGAATTCCGGCACGGTGACTCCCATGCGTTCCGACAGCCAGTCGGCGACCGAAGCGAAGTCCACATGGCGCACCGATCCGGCCAGTTCCCACCGGCCGTCCGTCGTACGGGCGGCGACGGCGCGGACCTGGGCGGAGCCGATGGCCAGCTCGCCGAGGATCCGTACATCCGGAGCCCCGCTCCCGTGGCCGGCTATTTCGAGGGCTGCGTTCTCCAGGGCGAAGTCCGCACCGGATGCTGCGGGTGCCGAATAGCCGAGCGCGAGGGCATAACTCCCCTCCCGCAGATCGGCCCTGAGCGTGGCATGGGCGACGGGAAGACCCTCCAGACCGCTCCCGGAGGCGAGTTCGGCCGGTGTGCCGGTGTCCGGGAAGGGGCCGGCCGCCTCGGCCGTCACCTCCAGCTCCGGAACCGTGATGGTTCCGCTGAGGGTGTAGCCGTGCATGTCGATACCGGCATGCAGAGCGGCCCGGGTCCGTACGGGGCTGCCCTCGGGGAAGGTCAGGGTGAACTCCGCCTCGACGGCGGTGAGCTCCGCCGTCCCCGGGACCACTGCCACGTGATCGGCCAGGCCCACCCGCAACCAGACGCTGCACAGCCGTCTTTGGCCGGTATCGGCGACCATCTGGATCTGCCGTATTCGAGGAGCGGTGACAGGTATCTCCGTCGGAAGGGCGAAATCGGCACCCGAACCGAACGGCAATTGAGCGAGATCGGCGAGGGCGGACAAGGAAAGTCCCTCGCCCAGAGCCAGCGACGCGGTGACCGTCGATGCCCCGGAAGAAGTGACGTCGAACTCCCACTGTCGAGCGTCTGCGCCGATTCCCGGCAGGCGGACCACGCAGCGGGGTACGACGGCCGGGCCCCCGTCCTCGGACAGGCCGAGGGTGAGGACGGCGTGCAGCCGCCCCGACTTCCACGCGGTGCCCAGGAAGCCCAGGTCGAGGTCGAGATCGCCCAGTCGGAACCGCCAGTCCGGCAGTTGTACGTCCAGCACGACGGCGCTCACGTCCGTTCCCCGGGCATCGCCGAGGAACCGCAGGGTGCAGGGCAGGTCGGCGCCGTGGTGAGCCAGTGCCAACCGGCCGGTGACGGCCGGCGCTTCGAGGTCCACCTCGGGGTCATGGACGGTCAGAGCGTCCGTGAAGAGGTAGTCGTCGAAGAGCTTCAGCGCGTTCTCGTGCACCAACTGCTCTGGGGTGAGCGTCAATTCCCCCTTCGTGTCGGTGAGGATCGTCCGGACCTGCGCCATCGACAGGGACACCACTTCGCCTTTCGTTTCTGCATGCTTTTCTGCGCCGTGCACGGCCGTCAACGGGCCCACCGGGGGACGACCGGAGTCACCTCTGCCGGGGTGCCGAACGGATGGCTGGGCTCTGCCTGGCCCCGATCCGGCCAGAACTCCTTTTCACCGCGCCATCCTCGGGGCGGGGTGAACTTCGGGGAGCCAGGGGTCCGGGGCGCTTTGTCGAGATTCGTCCAATAGCCGACGAGCCCTGTCCAGCGTGCCGCTTCGTCTTGGAACGGGTTGTAACGGAACCCCCGGTCGAATCCCGGAAATCCCTTGCTCCGGTCCGGCTCATGCTTGATGAAGTCCCGTGCCGAGGACCACGCATGCTGCTTGACCGGCAGGCGGCCGTCGGGCCGCTCGGAGAAGGTGAAGCGCAGGGTGATGTCCACCTGGTACGCCTCCAGGACCCGTTGCGGGGGGATGTGCCACGGCGCGTCCCACTCGGTGGCTTCCTTCACCAGTTTCCGGGCCCGGCCTCCGGCATGGCCGCGCCGCCCCGGATCGAGCACATTGCCTTCCATGCTGACCAAGTACTTGGTCGGCTTGATCACGTACAGCCACTTCTTCAGGGAGGTGCCGTCCCGGTCCCTGGCCAGTTCCCGCGCTATCTTCCGCAGTTCGGAGAGGTCCGCCTCGCTGCCGTGCCTTCTCTTTTCGAGTTCCCGGACGGCCAGTCCGGCATTGAGGTCGGTTTCCCTCATCTCTTCCAGCAGATCGCCGAGCTCCCAGCGGACGAACATCTTGATGGCGGTGTCGGCATCCCGCGCCACACTGACGAACCCGCTCTTCCTGCTGAAGTTCTTCCAGTCCGCGAGGTGGCCCGGGATGTCGTAGTACGTGTCCCAGCCCGTGAACCCGTCCTTGAATATCTCCTCCGGGCCCCGGCTGTCGATCCGGTACACCCAGTCCGGCACCCTCTTCGGCACGTACGGAAAAATGGGGAGCAGCTTCTTCTGACTGCCGTTCGGCATCTGTGATCCTGATTCGGGGAAGAAGGTGAACGAGTTCGCTTCGGGGGGGGGCGGGTTATAGATCGACGGACGTGAAAGTGAACCGGTCCTTCTCCGCCGCCTCGGCGGCGGACGCCGTTTCCGCCGACGGGCCCGACAACAGCACCGCGGCGCTGGCGTGTCCGGTGGCCGGGCCGCCCTCCGAGGCGAACGGAGTGTGCTCCTGCACGAGGGTGTACCGGTGGTTCCCCTCCGGACCCCAGGGCCACCCGTGGGCGCCGTCGGCCGAGGGATGACCGAGCACGAGCAACTGTCCCTGGGGTGCGAGGGGATGACCTGTGAGCCCGTCTGCGACATCGGCCGGGAACGCCTCCGCCTGAAGGCCGGCTGCAACGGCGCCCGGCACATCGCCGAGGAAGACGATGCGCAGCGAACCGTAGACCAGCAGGAGGACGCATCCGTTCGCGTCCGCATCGGACGATCCCGGATTGCCGGTGGAGTTCGCCGCGAGCACATAGAGCCGCATTCCGCCGAACGAGACGACCGGCGCACCCAATCCCCGGAAGGACGGCGGAAAGGTGCGCGCATTGTTGCCGACCAGCCACCGGTGAAGCTCTGTTCCTCCCTGGAGGCCGGCGTACTGCCGGAGGTCTCCGCCGCAGGAAACCTGCCCGATCTCCAGCCCCCGGGTCACCGGGATCAGGGCGTTGCAATGGGAGGAGTCAGGGTGCGTGAGGAACACATGGTCGATGCGCGTGCGCCCGGCGAGGGCCCGCCGCACGGTGGCGCGCATCTTCTCGGCGGTCTCCTGCGACCCGAGCGAATTTCCGCAGTCGATCATCACGGTCGGCGGTGGCCCGGCATGCTGATCTGCCGCTTCCGGGAAGGTGATGACGGCGCAGGTCGTGTCCTTGGTGTCCGTGAGCACGATGTCGGCCGGCTTACGGGCAGGGGTTCCATCCGTCATGGGCCCGGGCTGGGGGCTCAAGTTGTTCTCCTTCGGGGGCACGGGTTCGGGGTGGGGCCGGGGGGGCTCGGACGGGGGAGAAGGCCGGCGCGCGGAGGCCGCTCCGCGGCCGGGCACGGCGTGCGCTGCGCTGTGCCCGGCCGCCCGGTTCACGCAGGGAAGGGGTGGTCGCCCCACGCGATGGCGACTCGTGCGGGGCCGGTGTTGTTCACGTCGGCGGAGACGAGCGTGGCCTTGCCGGCGTCATCCGGAGAGGACGGGGAAGAAGTACGCGTCGGTGGTGCCGCCTTCGCCCTCCTGCCAGATCTTGTACCGCTGTCCCTTGCGCAGGGGGACGGTGGCGGAGGCACCCCAGACGTCCGGGGCGTTGCCGTAGTCGATCGATGCGGCGGCCACGGTCTCGAAGTTGTCGCCGCCGGTGTTGATGTCGACGTAGACGGTCCTGGTGGCGTGACGTCCGACGGTCTTGATCCACAGGAGCAGCAGGCCGTGGGACTGTGCCGTGCGTTCCGCGCCCTGGAAGGCGCCGGTCAGCTTGTCCGGGGTACCGAGGAGGGTGTTGAGATCGGCGCGGTCGGCCGAGAATTTGCCGCTGATCCAGAGGTCGCCGTTGCCCATGCCGCTGAAGTCCGTCGAGCCGACGAGCGCCTTTTCGGTCACGGCGAGCTTGCCCGTCACGGTGAGGTCCTTCTTCGCGACCACGGCATCGCCCACAGCGAGCGTTCCGTCTCCGCCGTACACGGTTCCGTAGAAGTGGCTCTCCCCTGCCACTCCCACGGAACCGGAGAAGTGACTGTCCTTTTCCACTTGCACAGCACCGTCGATGGTGAGCAGCGGGTGGTCGTACTTGCCCCTCTGGCCGCCTGCGGAGATCTTGGTGACGGTCAATTGCGGAAAGACAGGCTCTTCGACCGCGACGGCCGTCGAGAGGTGGTGCGTGATCGTCTCGCCGGAGCGCTCCAGCGTCACCCGGACGTGGAATTGGGTGTCACGGGTGAGGCCGGTGACGTCGCACTGCCACTTGTCCCGTCCGCTGAGCGGCCCGTCGTGCCGGCCGTCGTAGTAGACGTCGCAGACGGCGTCGGACGGCGCGGTCCAGGTGAGGGCGGCTTTCTGACGCGCCTTGAGCAGGGTGACGGGGGTCGAGCCGGGGTTGCCGTTGGTGTCGATCTCGCGGAGGACGAGGTCGCCGACCACGTCGGGCGTGAGGGCCTCGGCCATAGGGTACTTGGCGAGCGGGAGGACGACCTGGTTGGTCTCCCAGGTCTGGCCGTTGTCGACGCTCACCGTTTCCCGGATACGCAGCAGGGCGGTGCCCGCAAGGCCGTTGGCCTTGAAGTCCTTGAGGCTCAGGAGAAGTCCGTGCGTGGTGAGGGAGACGGACTCGCCGGTGACGGGGCGGACCACGACGGGCGTGTTGCCCGGGGTGAAGGCCGCCAATTCGTCCTGGGGCAGGGCCAGGAGGACGCCGCTCTCGATCTCGTCGGCGGTCCACTGCTCCTTCGGTTCGGCGTTGGGGCGCACGTGTCCGCCCGCGGGCACGAGGTCCTGGGCGAGGTCGCCGGTGGGGATCTCGACGAGGATCTGCTTGCACAGGACGGCCTCGGTGCCCGAGTTGGACACGACGATGTCGATGTGGGCCGGCCGGCCGGTGGCCAGCGGGGCCGGGACGGTGGCCAGGCCGTAGGTCAGGCGGCTGGTGCCGCCGATGTTGGCGCTCATGGTGGCTGTTCCTTCGGTTCTTGCGGGAGTTACTCGGATGCAGCGGTGACGGCGGCGGAGCCGGCCTGCGGGAGCGGACTGCGAGAGGTGAGCAGGCCGGAGCGGAGGACGGGGGCCTGGCCGGTCCAGCGCGGGGTGGTGCTCGCGGCCGAGGTGGGGAAGTGGGCCCAGGTGCCGTCGGCGGCGCGCTCCGCCCATGTCCACGTCTGGTCGTCGACGGTGCGCACCGGCAGGGCGACGGTGCCCTTCTGAAGGGCGGCCGCCGGGGTGAGCAGCGGCCCCGTGCGCAGGACGGTGCGCATGCGGTTCAGCGGTCCGTCGGTGAAGCGGTGGGGGATCTCCAGCGTCGTGGTGGGCAGCAGGTTGGTGGTGGCGTGCACGGGGGCGTGCGGGTCGACCAGCAGGGTCAGCTGCTGGGCCGTTCCCGCCGTGACGCGCAGGTGGGTTCCGTCACCGATGGCGGCGATGCGCGGATGCGCGTCGCCCGGTGCGACCACGGTGCGCAGCACGTCCGGGTCGGCGTCGGCGAAGTAGCCCACCAGCCCGTCGCCGATGCGCAGTTGCTCGCCCAGGCGCACCGGCCAGGAGTAGTGGGTGAACTCCGGGCTCGGCGGCTCGTGGTCGAAGATGTGCTGCCAGCCCGGGTCGGTGGGCGGCGGTCCGTCCAGGTCCAGGTGGAGGCGGCAGCGGACGAGGGCCAGCGGACGCCCGGCGAGCGCGGCGGAGGCGGCGCCCGCGGTGGGCACGATGTCCACCAGCGAGGTCTCCAGGAGATCCATGGCGGCGGGCAGCGGGCTGCCGTCCGCACCGGTGCCCTGGAACCAGGTGATGAGCGCGTGCAGTTGCGGGAACGCGGTGCGCAGGGCGTCGAGGCCGGTGGGGGCGGCACCGGGCAGCGGCGTCCACACCGCTTCCCGGGACGGCCGGCCGATGCGGTACGCCCAGCGCAGCAGGCCGAGGGCGGTGCCGTCGGGTGCGTACGCCGCGAGCGAGCCGTCGACCAGGTTGGGGACGATCCAGCCGCCGAGCGGGTTGCCGTCGTCCAGGTGCGTGGCCTGGTGTGCGTCGCGGGCGGCGTCCATGAGGTCCAGCCCCAGGCGCGCGGCCTGCGGCAGGCGCGGCGGCAGCTGGATGACGTGCTCCGGGGTGGTCTCCAGGGCCTCGGGGACGTGCTGCGGGCGCAGTTGCTCGGCCACCACGGGGTGTCGGAGGCCGCTCGCCCCGCCGGTGCCCGCCGGGGTGATGACGTCCAGGGCACGTCCGAAGGAGTCCACCAGGGTCAGCCGCAGGAAGCGGAACTGGCCTGCGCGCAGCTGCTGGAAGCCGGAGTCCGGCCAGCCTTCGAAGGGCACGGGCAGGGGCCCCGGGTCGGGGCTGGTGCGGTAGGCGTCCCCGATCAGCTCCGCCAGCTCCGGCGGCGCGCCCAGCGGCGGGACGCCCTGGCCGGGGTCCTGGCCGATGAGCATGTCGCGCAGCCCCGCCAGCGAGCTGGACAGCACGTCTCCGCGGACCACACGCTCCGCCAACGCGTCGCAGTGCGGGGCGAGTCCGGGGTCGTCGGGTGCGTACTGCCGGAGCTGGTCGGCCAGGCTCCGCGGCAGGTGGTCGCTGAGCAGCGTCCGGCCGATGTAGGTGCGCGCGGCCTCGGGACGGGGCCGGGGGCAGGTGTAGCGGTCGCCGTCGAACTCCCACTGGTCGTGGGGGAGGGGGTGGTACTCGATCTCCCAGAGCAGGTGGAGGGGGTGCCACGGCTGTTCCCAGGCATCGTCGCCGAAGGCCGGGGCGGTACCGGTGCGCGGCATCGCCACTGCGCCCGCGTCCGGCCGGCTGTTCGGGTCGAGCAGGAACGCCTCACGCAGCAGGGCGCGCGTGGAGTCCGGCATGGCCGTGTGCTCGCCGGCGCCGAGGTCGAGCGTGTTGCAGGCGAGATCGGCCCGGTCTGCGGTGAACTCGGCGGAGCCGTCGGCGGGTTGCACGGCCGTCACGGTCTGGTCACCGAACCGGCAGCGCAGCGTCGCGTCGTCCGAGACGGGCAGGGAGCCGGCGCCCTGCAGGACGACGGCGGGGTCCAGGGCCCGGTGGAAGGGGGCCGGGGCCACGCGCTTGAGGCCCCAGCCGGTGGGCAGGCCCTGCGCCTGGGCGTACTGGCGGACCGATTCCGCCAGTTGCGCGGGCGTGTCCCCGCCCGGAAGGGCGGACCGGAGGCGGTCGACCGCCTCCCGGTCGGCACGCACGCGCGCTGCGAGGCTTCCCTCGCGCCCGGCGTCGAGCTCCTGGGTCAGCTGCTGGTGGTGATAGCCGCGCGGCAGGACGGGCAGGCCCTGCAGGCGCCACATGCCGTACAGCCTCCGGCGCAGCCCGGCCAGTTCGCGCTCCGCCCGGTCGTAGGCGTGCTGCGCGGCGTTCAAGCCGGCCTCGACGGACCGGGCCCGGCGCTCGTCCTCGGAGGAGGCGGCCTCCTCCGCGGTGCTGGGCGGCACCGCGTGCCAGGCGTACGAGGCCGTGCCGTCGCCGAAGCCGGCGCCGAGCAGGGTGTCGGCGAGGAGGTGTGTGTTGTCCGGCTCGTCCGCCCGGGCGAGGGTGTTGCACTGGAGCTGGTCGAGCAGCGCGGGCGCGAGCGTGAGGGACGGGTCGGTGGCCGCCTTGCCGGCGGTCAGGGCGGTGAGTGCGGAACGGGCGCTGTCGGCGACGGCCACGGTCGGGTCGGGCCGCTGCTCGCCGGAGGGGTCGTAGTGGGGCAGCACGCTGTGGACGCGGCCGGTGTAGACGGTACGGGAGCCCGGGGGCGGGGTGCTGTCCGTCTGCCAGCCCAGGGAGCCTTCCAGGGCCTCGCGGACCTGCGGGTCGGCGAGCGGGTCGTCGGAGCCCGTCGCGTGCCAGCCGATGACCTGGTAGCCCAGGCGGTCGAACTGCTGGGGCAGTTGGTCCAGGGGGTCGTGGAAGGAGAAGACGTCCTGGCAGTGCGGCTGGAATGCCGCGAACGTCAGAGTGCCCGGGCCGGTCGCGGTCAGGAAGGTGGGCTGCTCCGCCGCGGATTCCGTCCACTGCGCGGCCTCGGTGTGGCGTCCGATCCGGGTCGGTGTGACGTGGCCCCGGCCGGGGCGCAGGTAGGGAACGGTGCCCGTGCGCTTGTCGAGGAAGTCGCTCTCGACGACCCACGCGGCGGTGGCGTACTCGCCCGCTGCCGTGTGGGCGTGCCGGACGACCAGCCAGCGGTTCGGCGCGGGCGGGAGCGTGACCTCGCCGCCGGGCGTGGTCGCCCGGCGCAGTGCCGCCGGAAGCTCCCAGTGGAGGTACACGCCGTCGTTGTCCGCCTTCTTGAAGGACTCCGCGGTCGTGCTCGCGTAGGGCGACGGCTCCGGGGAGCGGTGGACGCCCAGCAGGTGGTAGTTGGGCATCCAGCGCAGGAAGGAGTCCCGGGCGCGCACCTGGTCGTTGACGACCAGGGCCCGGAGCCTGACGGGGACCAGGAGGTCGGTGTTCATCGGGTGGTTCCTTCGAAGGAGAGGGTCAGCTGCTCGGGGGCGCGCACCAGCTGCACGGCGAACTCGGCGGGAGAGAGCGGGGATCCGGGCTTGACGTCCTCGGCGAGGCGGGCCGCGAGCCTGCCGAGGTCCAGCACCCGTGCCCCGGCGGGCGTGGTGACGGTCAGGGCCGGGTCCGCGCCGACGGGCACCGAGCGCCCCAGCGGCCGGCCGACCTCGCCGGGGGCCAGGCTGCGCAGTGCCACGTTCCCCTGGTCGTCCATGCCGAAGTGCAGCCCCTGGTGCGGTTCGCTGATCGTCAGGCGGTCGGGCATCCGGTCGAAGAGCATCAACAGGACGTCGGCGCCCAGGGCTTCGCGGCGGATCACCTCGACCGGGACGGTCCCGGACGCGGCGTGGGCCTCGACGCGCAGCGTCGGCCAGCCCGGAACGAGGGCCGAGCGCAGCAGAAGACCGGCGGCGGGCACGGACCCGTGGCCGTCGAGCAGGCCGTCCAGTTCGGCATCGGTCGCGGTGTCGGCGCCGGGGTGCCGGTCCAGGCTGCGCGCGCCGTCGAGCAGGGCGTCGAGCCAGCCGCGGTCGACGTGGAACAGGCGCAGGCTCTCGGGCGGGAGCATCCGCTGGTCCGGTACGAGGCAGTCGAACGGCACTCCGCTGAGCGTGCGCAGTCTGGCCAGCCATGCCGCCGTCTCCCGCGCGTCCGACGGCGCCGACTGCGGGGCGGAGGAGCGCGGCGGTGCGTCGAGGCGGTATGCGGTGGGGGCGGCGCGCACGGTCCGCGGGCGCGGCCCGGCGTCGTCGGGGGCGGCGAAGGACTCGGCCAGCGCGTCGAGGGCGTCGCCGCGCAGCAGTTCCTCGAACTGCTCGCGCGGCGTCGGGGCGGCCGCGCGGGCGGCCATGCGGGGGGCCGGACCGGCGGACGGGGCGTTGTGGAAGAGCTGCCGACGGTACGTCGCGTACTGGCGGTCGGTCGCCCGGCGCAGCCGGCCCTGGTGGCGCAGGCGGACCAGGGTCGTGGCGAAGCCGGGGTCGGCCAGGGCCAGGGCGCGGCCCACGTTCCAGGCGCAGGCGTAGCCGGTGGCGAAGGTGCCGGTGTGCGGCTCGTGGAGCAACAGGCCGTCGGCGTCGGGGAAGTGACCGTCCGCCGGCCGGGGCAGCCCGGGCGCGACGCGGGGCAGGAACGGGCCGCTGTACCACGCGAGGGCGCGCTCGCCGGAGTCGGTGATGTGCGTCATCGGGACCATGCCCTGCTCCAGCAGGGTGCCCAGCTCCTCCGGCAGATTGGCGTCCGCGGCAGGGGTCGGGCACAGCGGGGCGGCGCTGTGCTCGCCGTGCCCCGGGGCGAAGCGTCCGGCCAACCGGCTGAAGCTGTCCCCGGATTCGGGGCAGGAGGTGAACGTCCAGCTGTGCAGGGACACCAGGCGTACGGGCTTGCCGTCGGCCTGCGCCCCGGCCGGTGCGTGGCCCTCCAGCGAGACCAGGTGGGCCACGTACCGCCCCTGGGCCGTGGCGGGGAAGCGGGCGGTGGTGATGACCGCGTGCGCCTCCTGGCGCAGCCGGCCGTCCTGGCCTTCGGCGGGCGCGGCGTCCTCGCCGCCCGAGCGGACGTGGGCGAGGAACGCGAGGTCGGACAGCTCGGGGAGCAGCTGTGCCAGCAGGTCCCGCGGTACGTCGACGACCCGGCAGGGGGTGTCGAGCAGGGCGGGGTCGACGGCGTTCCGGTCCAGGGCGGGCCCGGACACCGCGGCGTCGCCGTCGAGGAGCGCGCGTACGGTCACCGAGGCGGTGGTGCCCAGGGCGTTGGGGTCGCCGGGCAGTTCGCCCTCACCGAACAGCAGCAGCGCCGGCCAGGGGGCCCGGGCCGGGTTCTGGACGTTGCCGGTGAAGGGCTCGCGCTCCCACGGCAGGGCCGCGGGGTTGAGCGTGATGTGCGGGAGCAGGCCGTGGAAGGGGCCCTGGCTGTGCGGGGCCGGGTACACGGCGTGCACCCACGAGGGGTCGAGACGGAACTGCGCGGCCCGTACGTCGACGATCTGTTCCACCGGGTCGAGCCGGGCTCCCGGCAACTGCTCGGCGGGCAACTGCTGGTCGACGGTGATCCGGTAGCGGCCGGCCTCGATGCCGGGCAGCAGGTGGTCGTAGAAGGTGACGGGGGTGTTGCCCGCCGGTGCGGACGGCTCGGTCGGTTGCGTGGTCATGAGGTCCTCACGAGTGGGCGAGACGCAGGGGCGGGGAGGAGAAGGCCGCTTCGCGGGTGTAGCGGTCGAGCTCCGGGGCGGCGCCGAGCGGATAACCGGCGGCGCGCAGGGCGGCGAGCGCGTCCTTGCGCAGCGCGGTCTGCTCGGACGTGTCGACCCGCAGCGCGCCGGTGCCGGCGGTCTCCTCCCGCTCCCCGCGGACCCCGGCGGGGGCTGCGCCCGGGTCGAGCGGCAGGATCCCTTCGGGCAGCAGCGGGGCGTGGTCGAGGCGACCGCTCTGGCCGGCGGCGGCCGCTTCGGGCAGGCGCGGGGCCGGTACGGCGATGCGTGCGCCGCTGACCAGGCCGTGGACGAAGGGGTCCGCGCCGAGTGCGTCGTCGGCCTTCCCGTCCCCCCACAGCGCGGTCGGCTGCGGCGTGTGCTGTGTGGTGACCGTCCAGTCCCGCCAGCGGTCGGCGGGCAGTTGCCGCCAGTGGCCGTCCGTGGTCTCCTCCTCGACGGTGACCGAGAGCGTCACGTCGAGGCCGGTCTTGCCCATGGGACGGATGCCGACCTTGGCGCGTTCGTCTCCCGTCTCGTCCCCCGTCTCGTCCACGCCGTTGACCTTCAGCGCGGAGGCGGGGAAGGCGCTGCCGACGGTGAAGGCGAAACCGTCGGCGGTGGCGGTCCACGCGCCGGAGCCACCGTCGGCCGGTGCGGCCTGCTGTGCCGCGGTGGCGTGGTCGGGGTGGAGCCCGTCGACGGGGGCGACCGTCAGCGGGTGCTGCGGCAGCAGCGTGCGGAACTCGTCCCAACCGATGGGCGCGGGACCGGCCCTGCGCTCGCCGAAGTCGATCGGGATGGAGATGCCGAGCACCTTCACGTGCGCGGTGCCGCCGAACGGCGGGCCCCACACCGACAGCCGCGCGCCCAGCGACGCCTCGCCGCTCCAGCCGAGCAACAGCCACACCTGGGCGGTGATCTCCGCCCACACGTCCACCTCGTAGTGGAACGGCGCCCACTCGACCAGGGCGTCGAAGCCGACGTCGACCCGGGCCTTGGCCCACGAGCTGTCGTAGCGCAGGTCCAGGCGGCCGCCGGCCATGACGGCCGAGGGGGTCAGCGCGAAGTAGCTGGTGCCCTTCAGGGCCACCGAGGAGCCGGAGGTCCAGTCGACGCCGACTGGGTCCGCCTGCGGGTAGTGGGGGGCGGGGGCGTAACGCGGGTGGTAGCCGCCGATGGTGAAGACGAAGTCGCCGGGGTGGTCGCTGTTGCCGAACCACAGGCGCAGCGCCGCCCCGCCGGTCAGGTGCACGGCCCGGTCGAGCAGGAAGCTGTCCGGGGCGAGGCGGGCGTCGACGGCGAGCATGTCGGCGGAACGCCGGTAGACCGCGGAGATGTCCAGCTCGACGCCGGCGTACGGCTCGCCCATCTTCTTCTCGGGGTCGGGGAACTGGGCCTTGGCCGAGCCCAGCAGCCCCACCACCAGGTCGTCCGGGCCGAACTCGGCGAACGCCAGGGCCTTGCAGTGGACGATCTCGAAGACGTCCGCGTTCAGACCGAGGGCCAGCCAGGTGCTGCCCTCGTGCGGGGTGACCCAGGCGGGAGCGGCGTCGGTCCCCTCGGTCAGCTCCTTGAGCACGTCCAGCGGCTCGGGCGGCGTGTCCTGGCCCGCTCCGTCGATTCCGCGCAGCAGGGGGAATCCGGCGACCTGGTCGATGGCGGGCACGCGCAGGCTGCTGTTGTAGCCGAAGCCGGCCTTGACGCCGGTGACGCGGAAGGCCGGCGGGCCTCCGAACTTCGCCCCCAACTCGGCGTACAGGAAGAGCGATTGCGTCCCGCTCTTGAGGTGCTCGTATGCGCCGATCGCCGTGAAGCTGGCGGTGGGGGTCTTGATCAGGGCGCTGCCCTCGATCAGACGGTCGTAGGGCGAGTCCTCGGTGACCGGCTTGTTCACGAACGCGCCGGATATCTCCAGCGGCGGCTTGCGGAAGGCCAGGCTCAGACCGTCGAGCCGGCCGGAGGGCGTGAAGTCCCCGCCGTTCAGGGGGATGCCGAGCCCCAGCCCGTCCACGCCGATCTCCAGCGGACCGGCGTGCACGCCGGCGTCGCACAGCACCCAGATCTTCTCGTCCTGGTAGCCGGCACCCAGCCGCCGCAGGAGCAGCGGGCCGAAGGAGCGGTCGAGGGTGACCCAGGCGACGGCCGGCGCCGCCGGGTCGTCGGACGCGGCCGGGGCGGGGGCCGATGCTGCCAGGGTGCGCGGTGCGGCGTCGAGTTGCTGCTTCGCGGGGTCCTCGGGGGACTTGGAGGACCTGGGCTCGGGGGACTTGGCGCCGGCGAGGCGGAACATCAGGGGAGTGCGCTTCTCACCTCCCCACTCGTAGTCCAGGGCCACCAGGGCGCGCCCGCGGGTCTCCTCGGGAAACCGGGGGTGGGTGCCGTCCAGGCGGGAGATCTGTTCGTTGAGGGCTTTCACCTGCTCGGCGGTGAGGGCGTCGGAGGCGATGACGGCTTTCACGCCGGTGATGCCGAGGTCGTGTTCGGGGGAGATGCGGTCGCCGACCAGGGGGAGGTCGCTGAGTCTGGCGGCGAGTTGCGCATCGACGAGGAGGGCGAACAAAGGGCGCCTTTCGGGCCGGGCCAGGGGTCGCTGGCCGAGGGGTCGACAGGGGAATGGGGACGGTTACTTCGCGCGCACGAAACTCAGCAGGCTCCACGACCCGGGGCGGGAGTCGTCGGATACGAGATCGATCTCCTCGATGAGCTCGTCCCTGTTCGGATACGCCGGCCGCATCTCCCGGGCGGTCACGCGGAGTCTGGTGCCCGGTTTGATCAGCACCTCCTTTTCTCCGATGGCCCGACTGAATCGGTCGATGAAACTTCCCTCGCCCTTGCTGAGGTCGAGGTTGAGCAGCACCGGTTTGCTGTGGGCGGCGTTCCGCGATGTGTTCTTCTTCGCGAAGTCGACCGCTTTGCCGCGGTCCAGCGTGGAACTCGTCAATGTGGTGAAGGTGACCTTCGACCCAGGACGTCCGTACGTTCCGAAGGTCGCTCCGATGGCATCGAGGAACCCCTTCCCACCGGACAGCGTCCAGTCTCCGCGATGGACTGTTCCGACGTAACCGGGCAATCTCTCCAGGGCTTCGTACGCCAGGCCGATATGCATTCTCAACTCGGCGACCACTGCGTCCATGGGGAGGCGGTCGATGATCCGGCAGAAATCCTCTATCCGCTCATTGACCGCGCGCAGTTTCTCGGCCTTGTCTTCGTCGGTCGTGGCCCAACCCCAGTCGCTCAGCGCGCTGTTGAGGTCTGAGAAAGCGTCACCGCAGGCATCTCCTCTGGTCAGTACATACGGCAGATCCGGATTCGAGTCATTGTTCAGCTCGGCATCCGCATGAGCCTTCACCAGGGCCTTGAACCATCTGCGCATGGCCATGTGGGCGGGTGCGTCCACCCAGCTCGTGATGGGACCGGGCATGCGCTGCTCGAATTCCAGCAGGAAGTTCATGGCCTGATGGCTGTCGGTGGTGTAGACGCCCACCGCGACCAGATGAGCGGGATGTATGCGGTCGACTATCTGCTTCGCGGCATCCTGGACCAGCTTCCAGTGCGTCGCGAGGTCTCGTTCCTGATTGATGCGGGCATCGGATTCAAGGATCCAGGTGATGCTCTTGGCGGACTCCCGGTCCCCCTGCTGGTAGACCTCGTCCATGGACCGGTACTGCTCGGAGATTTTGCGGAACGACTCGATGACGTCCCGTGCTTCCTTGAGCTGAGGGGGGTCGGCTTCGTGGAGTTCGGCTGCCTCCACGCGGCCGGTGTAGAAGTCGTACGGCAGCGAGTCGGGGGACAGCCGTGCGGCGTCGGCCGGCTGGAGGATTTCCTGTACACACCGTTCGTGGAAGGTGCGATAGGTGCGTATGACGTCGTCCGTGGGCGTGAGGCCCGCGAGGAACTCCTCTTCCGCACGGTGGTCCGGTCCCAGCAGCGTCCGCTGCCGCATGGTGAAGCCTTCCGGCCCCACCTCGTTCCGCTCGTGTCGCGGAGTCAGCAGCGCCATCCCGGCGCCGCGCAGGATCTCGTACAAGGAGTGGTCCCGGGCAGGCAGCATCCAGCCCATGAGGGCGTACAGGAAATCGCGCGGTCGGCACCCCGGGACGTTCAGCCAGCCGAAGGTGGCCAGCATGCGGGCGGTGGTGCCGGACACGCCCGTGGCCACCGGAAACCCCTTGGCCGTCACGGACCGGTACCAGCGGCTGCCGGGGTCGATGTCGTAGTAGGCCCAGCCGGATGCCCAGGGGAGCGGGAACTCGGGGCCGGAGAGCGTGGTGCCGCGCAGATCACCCAGCCGGAGGCGGTGTGCGACGACCTGCCGGGCGACCACCTTCAGCACCTTCACGACGGGGTACTGGTCGTTCACCGGATTGCGCGGACTGCCGTAGTCGTAGTGGAACTGGACGTCGAGGACGCCCTTTTCCTGTCTCAGCTTCTCCCGCGTCGCGTCTTCGTCGGGATGGCCGAAGGCGTCCTTGAGTATCTGGTCGACCGGAAATTCCTCGACGTCGAAGCCTTCGAGGGTCAGGAAGGAATCCTCGTCGGTGGCGAGGAACGCCCGTTCCGCGGCGGAGAGCGGCAGGGCCAGCCGTTCCCAGTGCGCCCTGTTCTGCTTGCGCTCGGCCGAGTTGAGATCTGTACGGGCCTGCCGGGCCGCTTGGCTCTGCGCGATCTCGTACGTATCGGCCGCACCGGAGTAGAAGGACATGCAGCCCAGGGCGTAGACGTCCCGGGCGAAGTTGTAGCCGAACGGGGTCAACGCGGTGGCGGCACGCTGCACCAGGAGCTGCCCGTCCCCGGCGAGAAAGTGCGCGTACGGGTCCAGGTGACGGGTGTTGAGGCCGAGTTCGCGAGCCCGTTGCACACGCTCTCTGCGGGGCGCCTCCGTGGAAAGCCAGAGCCTGTGGACCAGTGTCTTGAACGAGACGTCCGCGACAGGCTCCTTGCCGCGCTTGGCAAGGATGCTGGAGCGGAAGTACGCGGCGTTGTAGATGGCCGTCATCACCTCGCGCAAACTCCAGTCACCGCGCTCCACATCCCGCCGTGACGGCTCGCTCCGCAGGAACGTGATCCTCTCCATGCGCTGCTCGTAACCCTCGATACCGGTCTGCCCGGCGGACGTGAGGTCGTCGAGAAAGAAGGCGCTGACGACCTTCCGGCCAATCTCCTCCCCGGTCAACTCGGGATTGCTGAGGGCGCAGTCCTGCCAGAGGACCTCGAAAAGCCGTGAGAGGGTCTTACGGGCCGCTCCCACTACCTGGGGCGACCGCGCCAGCGCGGCACCGACCCTGACCTCGTAGTCAGCCGTCCAGTCCTGCCAGCCGGGGGTCTGGTAGCAGCCGGTGAGGCGGAACGGCGCGATCGTGGCATCCGTTTCCTGATGGGGCATGGATGTTGTCCTCAAAGGGTGCTCAGGGCTTGCGGGTTCTGGTTGCGTACGCGTTGGTCGACCGCCACGAGCGAGAAGCCGCCCGCGCTCAGCCCGAGGACGCAGGACCCCGTGGCGGCGTCATAGGTGAGTGCAACCTCGTCGATGCGCATCCGGCTCGCCGAGGGAATGCCGGAATCCAGCGCATCGGGCAGGAGCCAGGCCAGGGGAATCCCGCCGGGGTCGCGCCAACTCGCCCGGATCTCCCAGGCGCCGTCCCCCTTGCGGAAATGCGCGCGCATTTCCATCGGGTGCGGTTCCCCGTCGGGGGAGACGAGGCCGATGCGCAGGGTTCCGTCGAACGACGCCTCCCGATCCGTGAGGTCGATGGTCGTGGAGAACACCGCTTCGTGGCCGAAGAGGAGTACGGAGCCGTCACACGCGAGGCTCAACCGGCACTCCGGCCCCGGCTCGTAGGACAACTCCGCGCGGTCCAGGCGCAGCCCCGCGAGCGCCTCGGGGGCCGTGATGCCGAATTCGTCGTGCAGCCAGTCGCTGAGCTCGCCGAAGTCCGCGTGCGTGAGCCGCGCGTCGAGGATCCAGCGATCCTGTTCGTGGCGGGCGCTGACCTCCGCGTGGGCACTGCCGATATCCATGCGTGCGGCGATGAGGGCCTGTACGGGTTCGCCCTTGCTGCCCGAGAGCCGCAGTTCCGCCCCGGTCAGAGTGATCGGGGAGCGGTCGCTGCCCGGCCGCGGGTCGGGGACGTGGATCTCCGACTCCAGCGCGAAGGCGGCGAGGAAGGAGCCGTCGCGCACCGCGTACTCCGCCTGCGCCTCGCGGAGCCGGACGCCCCCGCCGTCGAGGCGGAGCGGTCCGAACTCGCCGACCTCGCGGTCGCGGAGCGCGTCCGGTTCCACCACGAGACGGACCACGGGGTCGGGGAAGGTGGCCGAGGCGATGGCCTCCAAGCCGCCCGGCAGGCGGCCGCGTGCCGTCAGCCCGCCCTGGGACCGCCGGGCGCCCTTCCCGAATCCGAGCAGGAACCACAGGTCGATCTCTTCGAGAGCGAGCAGCCCGGGCACCAGCTCCCACTCACCCTTGACGGCGATGTCGAGCCCTATGGCGGCCAGGGACATGGTGGACAGGTCGAAGCAGGCCGACAGTCCGTTCACCGAAATGTGCCGGACGATATCGGCCAGCCCTTCCGGGAGCTCGGCCATGAGCTTCGGCTCGGAAGGTACGAACGGCAGGTGCGCGACGCCGTCGAGGCCGTCGAATGCCGGGGCGTCGGCGAATCGTCCCGAGACCGTCAGCGTGTCGGTCTCTTCGTGCGCATAGGCGAGACTGAGGACGAGATTCCGTGCACCCTCACCCGCTTGGACGGGGACGCTCAGTGCGCCGGAGACGGATACGGTCCGTTCCGTGCCGGCATCCGATGCGACTGACCGGATCTCGACCGTCGCCGTGCCGGAGACACCGAAGAGGCCGAGTTCTCCGGACAGCCTGAACGTGAAAGCGTTCGGGTGCGAGGAATAGCCGAAGGCAAGGGACCGGACGGCGAATGCGTCCAGCGAACCACCGAAACGGGCCGCATCTGCGCCTGCCCAGCCGGCGAACTCGGAGAATCCGGGGCCCGGTTCGGTCCCGTGCCCGGGAAGTGTGATGTCCGCAGTTGCGCTGACCTGCTCCGTGCGCCCTGTTTCCTCCACGCACCGAACGGTGGCCCGGACCTGACAGCCTTGGGCGGGCCCGTCGAGATCCGCGACGATCCCGTACGACACGGTGTTGATCTGCCGGCTGATGTCGCAGGACACCGTCAGCCGCGTGGCGCGGTATTCCCCGAGCCCGGGTATGGCATGCAGTGCCTCGTCCAGGGCAGGATGACGCACGGTCGGCGGCGGACCGATGTCGCCGTCCGCGGACAGTGTCACGGCCGAGATGCGTCCGTCGGAATCCTCGGTGAAGCGGATGCGGACCGGCGTGGGGGCACAGGCTTCGAAGAGCGCGGCCCGGCCGGTGATTTCCAGTCCCTCCAGATCCACGGAGGAGAGGCCGACGGGACGGTCCGCATACAGCTGGCTGTGGCGTGAATCAGGCTGCTCGGAAATCCCGAGCCTGCGCAACGGGAGAACGAACGGAATCCTGCCGTCGAATGCCTCCTGAATGGATGCCCGGAGGTCGTGGGCAGTGATGCACATGGTTCGCATTGTCCTGATGGTTGGTCGGGGCACGGGTCTCTCGGAAAGGGAAGCCGGAACTCCGCTTCGGAGGTCTGCCCGGATCGTGATGACGATAGCTCAGGAATCGCGTTGCACGTCAATTTCCATGGTGCCTCGGCCGGCGCGTGAGGTGACAACGCGCCAATCCTGTGCTGAGGTCCCCGGCTCTGCTGTGAGTTACGCCACGCAACGCTAAGTGGCTTGTGAATCGAGTCCGTTGTAAGTTGATGCGCCGTGCCGTCGTCCGATCGGTATGCAAAGCGCGTCGGAGTCCGATCGGTTGAGCGTTGAACACAAATTTCTGTTGAGTGTTAAACGCAATGGGGGTTGCTCGCTGTGACGCTCAGTACCCGTTCGCCGAGGGGGCGGCCGTAAGCGACCGAAGAAATATCGAGGACGGAATCGGCTATGTCACTCTCCGTTGAGGAACTTGCCGAGAGGGCGCTGCACCATCCCCTCGCCCGGACCGGAGCCCCGGGCGCCACAGCTCCTGGGGCCCCGCTTGGGCGCGGCGCTGTCAGCGGTGGCCCAGCACGTTGATCACCCGGCCATTGGGATCGCGAACGAAGAACCTCCGCACCCCCCACTCTTCATCCTGCAGGGGATGAAGGATCTCTGCACCGCTGCCTCGCATGGCTGCGTAGGCCGCATCCACGTCGTCCACTTCAACACTCATGTCGGGAGTGACCGGGGCGGTCTTGTCGCCGGCCGTGAAGCTCACTTGCGCCGCCGGACTGGACGGGGAGGCCATCGTCATGATCCAGCCGTGGTTCATGACCTGCTCGAAACCCAGCAGGCCATAGAACTCACGGCTCTCTTGCACAGTCTCTGACTGGACGTTGGGCACGACACGACGAACGGTCATCGATGGCTCCAGGGAAGAACGGACGAGTCTCCAGGACTCCCTAGAAGTACTACGGCCCGTCCGTCGCCGCACCCGAGAAGGGGACGAATGTTTGATCCCCGGCAAGGCTGTTCCGCCTATTTTGGTCACCGTCGAAACAGTTGGCGGCACGGTTCCCGCCAGGCCACTCTGGCGTCGTCAGCAGCGGTGCCGGGCCGGTCCCGGTACCACCCTCCGGCGAAGGAGACGACGATGAAACTCCGTGGATCACTTGCCACCACAGCGCTTCGGCGCGCACCCCGGCTCGGCCTCGCGGCCGTGGCCCTGGCCGGCGCCCTCGCCTGCTCTACGGTCACCCCGGCAACGGCCGCCGCCGAGCGGATCCAGGGGTGCGGCTGGAACGAGAGCCAGAACGGTGAACGGGCCTACTACGAGCACTGCGCCACGAACACCAATGTGTGGATCCAGGTCAAGCGGTGGCCGCGGGCCGACTACCACCGCTGCGTGGGGCCAGGACGCACCAACCTGGACCTCGACGCCACCGGCGCCTGGTACGACAGCAACTACCAAGGCGGGCTCTGCTCCCACCCGGGGGACACCGGCCCCTGACCGGGCGCGTCCCGACGCGCCGCCCGAGCCCCCGGAGCGTCCACGGCATCCGCGCGCCGCACCAGGGGCTCGTCCAGACGAGGCTGCGGCCGGGCGTCCGGAGCAGACCACCCTCCAGCATCGCGCTGACCTTGCGGGCGAGCGGCAGGAGCGTCTCGGCGGTCTGCGCCGCGAGTGCGTACCGCTCCTCCTCGGCGTGGAGTTCGGCGATCAGGTTGCCCGACGCGGCCTCGAAGGAGGACACGTTCAGGGTGCGGAAGAGCGGCAGCGCGGCGTCGGCCCTGCGCAGCGCCTCGTACCGTTCCCGCACAGGCGCAGCACCCGGGCGTTGCAGGACGGTCTCCTCGCGCATCCAGTCGGTGGCCTCCCGGGCGGTGGCGAAGGCGATCCCGGGGGAGGCCGGTACGGCGTCGATGAGCGTGCGCTCGCCCGGCTCGGCGGAGTGCGCGACCGTGTCGGTGTTGCGGGCGGTGGCCAGGCAGAAGTCCAGCAGGCCGACGAGGGCGCGGGTCGTCGTGCCGGGGGGCCTCGCGGGCGCCCCGGGTCCGGGCGAAGGCGCGGACGAGGTCGTGGAACTGGTAGCGGTCCAGGCGGTGCGACTCCAGCAGGTTGAGTTCGACGAGGGATTCGAGGAGCTCCTCCGCCTCGTCGGCGCCCAGCCCCAGCAGGGCGGCCGGGCTCGGCAGGGCGAGGTCGGGGACGTCCGGGACGGCCAACAGCCGGAAGGCGCTGGCCTGTTCGGGGGTGAGGGTGGCGTAGGAGAGCTCGAAGGCGGCGTCCACGGCGGTGTCGCCGGTGCGCAGTTCGTCCAGGCGCCGGCGTTCGTCTGCCAGCCGCCGGACCAGGTCGGCCAGGGGCCGGCCGGGTTCGGCCGCCAGACGGGAGGCGACGATCCGCAGGGCGAGCGGCAGGTGTCCGCAGGTGGCCACGAGCGCGACGGCGGCCTCCGGTTCCGCGTCCACGGCGCGGTTGCCGATGGCGCGCCGCAGCAGGCGCAGGGCGTCCTCGGGCGGCATGATGTCCAGCCGCAGGTGGCGCGCCCCGGCAAGTCCGGTGAGCCAGGCTCGGCTGCTCACCAGGACGGCACAGTCGGCGGCGCGGGGGAGGAGCGGTCTGAGCTGTTCGCAGGAGGCCGCGTTGTCCAGCAGCAGGTGCATCCGGCGGTCGGCCGGCAGGGTGCGGTAGAGCGCGACGCGTTCTTCGGCGTCGTCGGGGACGTTTTCGTCGGCGACGCCCAGCTCCTGCAGGAATCCCTCCAGTACGTGGTGCGGCTGCAGGGGTTCGGCGTCGGCGCCGCGCAGGTCGACGTACAGGCGCCCGTCCGGGAACGCGTCGTCGCCGAGCCCGTGCGCGGTGTACACGGCGAGCGTGGTCTTGCCGACGCCTGCCATGCCGTTGGTCGCCGAGACGACGACGGCCGAGGCTTCCTTCCTGGTCAGCATCCCGGTCAGATCCCGGAGTTGCTCGTCGCGCCCGGTGAAGCCGGGGACGGGGGAGGGGAAGGCGCCGCCCGAACCGGGTGTTGTGCGGGGCCGGCATCCGCTGTCCTCGGGCAGTCGCAGGGTGGGGTCGGAGCACAGGATCCGCTGGTGCAGCGCGACCAGTTCGGCACCGGGCGCGGTGCCGAGGTAGCGCCGGGTGTCCTCGTGGACGCCCAGCGCCTCGGCCTGGCGGCCCGCGCGGTACAGTGCCGGCATCTGCACCGCGCGCAGCCGCTCGCCAGCGGGGAACTCCAGGACCAGGGCGCCCGCTTCGGCGGCCAGGCGGGGCCGGTCGCCGAGCTCGGCGGCGAGGCCGAGCCGGGCCTCCAGCAGGGACAGCCGCGCCTGCTGGAGGCGGGCGCGCAGGGTCCGGGCGTGCGGTCCGTGGAGCCCGGCCAGCGGCTCGCCCGTCCACAGCTCCAGCGCGCCGGTGAGGACCTCACGGGCCTGCCCGGCGGTGCCGCCGGAGGCCCGGATCTCCTCGGCCCGGGCAGCGGCGCGCTCGAAGGACCGGACGTCCACGGTGTGGGCGGGGACGCGCAGCGCGTACCCCCCGCTCCTGCCGTCGCCGACGGTGACGAGCAACGGCTCGGCGGTGTGCCGGGCCAACGCCCGGCGCAGCCGCCACACATGGGTACGGACCGAGTGCTCCGGACGGGACGGCCGGTCGCCCTCGTCCCAGACGGCGTCCACGAGCAGCGGCGGCGACACCGTCCGGCCGGCGGCGGCCAGCAGCACTGCCAGCACCTCGTGCGAAATGTCGCCGCCTGAGCAGACGGTGAGCTTGGTCCACGGCATGTGCAGGCAGGCGCCGCTGCCGGCCCGGCTCTGCCAGAGCGCGCCGCCGTCCGGGCCGGCGACGCACGGGTGCCGTACAGCGCGCAGCCCTTCGCGCAGGTCGTCGGGCTCTTCGATGCGCAGGCCACGGGTGCGGACCGCTGCGCGGCATCCGGTTCTCGGACGTCCTGTTACCGGAATCGCCGCAGTACTCGATTCTCTAGTCCTTTCACTAGTTGTGCCGCCAAAGCCTCATCTCCCCCCAACCTCGTCGTTAGCGTTTCCGTCCACACGACAAGAGAGTTGATTTTTCGATCAGTTGAGGAGCAGCCGCAGGAACGCTCGTCCGCTGTCCCCGCTCAACGCCCTCCAACGCGACCGACGGGATTGCGAACGGGGGATTTCGGCCAGCCCTTCCCGCTGACCGACGCACCAGGCAGAAGACCCGATGCGGCTACCAGGCTCGCGTTGTCGGCTGACCACGGATGGTTAAAGGGGTATGCAGTGCCTTCTGAGACGACGATAACCACTACGTTCCCGACAACCGGCGCCGAGGCGCCGGCGGATTACCGTGCCTATGCGCGCCGTCGTCATTTCCTCTACCAGGATGGCGTGGTCATCTCCTCGGTCATCCGCGCGCTCGCCTCGCTCGACCTGCTGGAAGCCGGCCCCGGCAAGGACTGCGGCCTCCCCGAAACCGGCTACCTGGGCGTGGTCCGGCGCTCCCTCGCGAGCGTCGGCTGGTTCGACGGCGACGCCGAGCCGGCAGGGTGGACGCCGTCCGGGCGGGCTGCCCTGCGCCATCGCGACGACCTCGTACAGGCAGGCCGGTTACTCGCCCGGTTCGCCGGCAGCACACCCGACGCGTGGCAGACCCCGTGGGACGCCGAGACCTCGGATGCCTTCTCGGCCGCGGTCAGGCGCTTGGAGGAACGGCACGCCGGCAACGAGCAGGACGAGCTCGCAGGAGCCTTTCTGGAAGGAGCGCTGGCAGTACCGGCAATGCTGCTGTTCCGCGCCCGCGAAGGCAGCGACGGAATCCCGCAGGACGTCAAACGTCTCCTCTCCTTGCTCGGCTGGGTCGACACCGAGTGCCACTGGACCCCGAAAGGCCGGGCCTTCCGGGACTTCAGCGATCACTTCGCCCTGGCGGGCTCCTGCCTTCCCCTGCTGGCCCGTCTGGAAGAGCTACTGCGCGGCGAGCTCGTGGTAAGCCCCGGCGGTGACCAGTGGCATGGCGAGCGCACGCTCATGGCGCGGGCCGGCTCGGCCGCTCATCGCCGGTACTTCGCTGATGCGGACCCCGTCTTCCAGGAGATGTTCGCCTACGGCCGGCCTCCGGCGTTCATCGCCGACATGGGGTGCGGGGACGGCAGTTGGCTCGTCCACCTGCACTCCCTGTTCGGCGACAGCGTCCGTTACATCGGGATCGACGCCAGCCCGGTTGCCCTCGACGACGCCCGGCAGAAACTGCAGGCTGCCGGCGTACCCGACCCGCTGCTCCTGCTCGGCGACGTCGCGTCGCCCCTGGAACTGCGGGCGCAACTGGCCGAGCACGGGCTGTCGATGGAGGACGGCCTGCACATCCGCGCGTTCACCGATCACGAGCGGACCTACCACGGCGGATCGCCGTCCGATGCCCCCGGCTCGGCGTCCGGCGCGTATGTGGCGCCCGACGGCACGCCGCTGTCGGCCGCCGCGGTCGAGGCGGATCTCGTCGCGCATCTGGAGCGCTGGAAGCCGCACATCGGCAAGCACGGCATGGTGCTCCTCGAGGCGCACTGCGTGCCTCCGCACGTCGCGTCCCGGCATCTCGGCACGCTGCACTCGGTCGCCTTCGATGCCTACCGCGGCCTGTCACACCGGTATCCGGTGGAGTACTCGACGTTCATGGACTGCTGCCGTCGAGCCGGCCTGTCCGCGGTGAGCCACCTCGAACGCCGCCACCCGGCCACGCGGCCTTTCGTCGCGGTCTCGGCCAACCACTTGGTGTGCGCGCAGCCCAACCCCCTGGAGGTCATCCAGCCGGCCGGCCGGAACCGGCAGCTCCGGGCGACCGCGGTAACCGGACCGGACCTTGCGACGACCGTGCGGGCGGGGGACTGGCGCCCGGAACCGGGTTCCGATCTGGACGACGGCCGCGGCCTGCACGAACTGCTCTACTGGGACGGCGACTTGTCCCAGCCCCGCAGGTGGTCCTCCGGAGCAACCGGAGTCGTGGTCCGCGACGTCATGACCGCGATCAACGCGCGCGCCGAGCAGGCCGGCAGGGGCGACGTCATCCGAGTCCTGGACTACGGGGCGGGCACCGGCCTGGCGTCGATCGAACTCTCCAAGATCTGCATCGCGCAGGACCTGCCCGAACGCCTCGCCGGCCGCGGCATCGGCTTCGAGCTCCACCTGGTCGACCTGCCGACCGGATGGTTCGCCCAGGGCCACGAACTCCTGAAGGACGTCCCGTGGGCCAGGTTCCACTCGCTGCGCGGAGACGACGGGGGATTCCGTGGTCTCCTCGACGTCATGAACGGCGACCACGTCGACGTGGTGATGGCCAACATGGTGTTCCACCTGCTCCGTCAGGGCCCGATGCGGCACGCGGCCGCCTCGATCGCGGACGTGCTGGCGCCCGGCGGCAAACTGGTCTTCAACGCGCCCGACCTCGCGCCCGCCACCAGGAATTCCGTTCTTTTCCACGACCCCAACCGGCTGCTCCGACAGCACTGGCTGAATGCGCTGGACGCAGCCGACCCGTCCGCTCTCCCGACACCGTTGCGCGAGGCTGTTGTCCGTGCGCGTGCGGCCGGAAACCCGAACGCCCAGGAGCGTGCGGACCGCCGGATTCTGCCCACGCCGCAGTCCATCGAAGGCGTTGTCGCGGCTCTTGAGCAGTTCATGACCGGCATCACGACCAGTCAGACTTTCGAACTGCTTGCCGAGGAAAACCTGGCGACCGCTCTCGTCCCGTCGAATCAGGCGGAATACCTCGCCGAGATCACCGACCGGGCGACGCGGGAGGCGGTCATTCGCCATATCGTGCGCGAACACGTCTTCCCGGAGATTTCCGCCGGGCCGGCCGCCACGGGCCGCGGCTACAACATCGAGTGGAAGTTCGGCGTCTTCGAGCGCCGCCAGGGCATTTCCTGACGCTGTCGCACGGCATTTCCGGCGCCGCATGAATCATCAGAAGGAGACCTGGCCGGTGTTCAGACGTATTGCCATTGTCAATCGCGGGGAGGCCGCAATGCGGCTGATCCACGCGGTCCGTGACCTGTCCGCGCAGACCGGGAAGGTCACTGAGACGGTCGCGCTGTACACCGACGCGGACCGCGGTGCCGCGTTCGTGCGGGAGGCCGACCGGTCGGTCTGCCTCGGCGCGGCCGCGGACCGCCCCTATCTCGACCTGGCGGTGCTGGAGCGGGCCCTGGCGGAGTCGGGTGCGGACGCGGCATGGCCGGGCTGGGGCTTCGTCGCGGAGGACCCGGCGTTCGCGGAGCTGTGCGAGAAGGCAGGGGTCACGTTCGTCGGCCCGTCCGCGGAGGCCATGCGCAAGCTGGGCGACAAGATCGGCGCGAAGCTGATCGCCGAGAAGGCCGGCGTTCCGGTCGCCCCGTGGAGCCGCGGCCCGGTCGCCACCCTGGAGGAGGCGCACCGGGCGGCAGAGCGGATCGGCTACCCGCTGATGCTCAAGGCGACCGCCGGCGGCGGCGGTCGCGGCATCCGGGTCATCACCTCGCCCGCCGACCTCACCGAGGCGTTGCAGCGGACCCGTTCCGAGGCGTTACGGGCGTTCGGCAACGGCACGGTCTTCCTCGAGCGGCTCGTGACCGGTGCGCGGCACGTCGAGGTCCAGGTCATCGCGGACGGCCGGGGCACGGCCTGGGCCCTGGGCGTGCGGGACTGCTCGGTGCAGCGCCGCAACCAGAAGGTCATCGAGGAGTCCGCCTCCCCGCTGCTGTCCGCGGAGCAGGTCACGGACCTCAAGGCGTCCGCGGAGCGGCTCGTCCTCTCGGTCGGCTACCGGGGTGCCGCGACCGTGGAGTTCCTCTACCACCCGGACGACAAGCAGTTCGCGTTCCTCGAGGTGAACACCCGCCTGCAGGTCGAGCATCCCGTCACCGAACTGACCACCGGCACCGACCTGGTGCGGATGCAGCTGCACGTCGCGTCCGGCGGGCGCCTTTCCGGGGAGCGGCCCGCCGAGGCCGGGCACGCCGTCGAGGCACGGCTGAACGCCGAGGACCCGGACCGCGACTTCGCGCCCGCTCCCGGCCGCATCGCCCGCCTGGTCCTGCCGGCCGGGCCGGGGATACGCGTCGACACCGGCGTCAGGGAGGGCGACACGATCCCCGCGGACTTCGACTCGATGATCGCGAAGGTCATCGCCTACGGCCGCGACCGGGACGAGGCCCTGGCCCGGCTGCGCCGCGCCATGACCGGGACCAGCGTCGTCATCGAGGGCGGCGCCACCAACAAGAGCTTCGTCCTGGACCTGCTGGACCAGCCCGAGGTCACCGACGGCAACGGCGAGGGCGGCTGGGCCGACACCGGCTGGATCGACCGGGTCCGCGCACAGGGCCGCCTGGCCGCCCGCGAGCACTCCGGCGTCGCCCTCGTCGCCGCGGCCGTCAGGGCCTACGAGGACGAGGAGGCGGCCGGCCGGCAGGCCCTGCTGGCCGCCGCCCGCGGCGGGCGGCCGCACGTCCGCCACGACCCCGGGCAGGCCGTCGACTACAAGCTCCGCGACGTCTCCTACCGGGTCCGGGTCGCGCGTCGCGGCCCGGACCGGTTCCGGGTCGGGATCGCGGCCGGCGGCGACATCGCCGTGGCCGACGCCGTGCTCGAGCGTTTCGACGGCTACAGCGGCGCCATCACCGTCAACGGGCAGCGGTTCCGGCTGACGGCCTCCCTGCACGGGCCCGTGCACCTGGTCGAGGTCGACGGCGTCGCGCACGGGGTCAGCCGCGCCGAGGGCGGCGTGGTCCGCTCGCCCGCCCCGGCCCTGGTGATCGCGACCCCGGTCGCTGCCGGGGACGAGGTCGCCGAGGGCGACCCGGTCCTGGTGCTGGAATCGATGAAGATGGAGACGGTGCTGCGGGCCCCGTTCCGTGCCCTGGTCCGCGAGTGCCCGGTGTCGGCCGGCACCCAGGTCGCGTCCGGTACGCCGCTGCTGCACCTGGAGCAACTGCCCGATCAGGACGGCGCGTCCGGCGACGGCGCGGCGGTCACCGGCGCCGTAGATGCGGGGGAGCAGGCCATCGACCTGCCTGCGGTGGCGGGCAGCGGCTCGGCCGCGGACCTGGCCGGCGCGTGCCTGCGGGATCTGCGCGGCCTGCTGCTCGGCTTCGACGGCGACGCCGACGACCGCAAGCTCCTGCGCGCCGGATACCTGGAGGCCCGCGCCGAACTGGGCGACGAGCTCGTCCCCGCGGAACTGGACCTGCTCACCGTCTTCGCCGACCTGTCGGAGCTGGGCCGGAACCGGCCGGTCCGCCGTGCGGGGGCCGCGGGCCCGGACCCGGCCGCGGCGGGCCCCGCGCGCTTCCTGCACAGCCCGCGCGAGTACTTCCATGCCTACCTGGGCAGCCTCGACGCGGACCGCGCCGGGGTTCCCGAGGAGGTCCGGGCCCGGCTGCGCCGGGTCCTGGCCCACTACGGTGTCACCGGGCCGGACCGGACGCCGGAGCTGGAGACGGCGGTCTTCCGGATCTTCCTCGCGCAGCAGCGGATGGCCGACGGCGCCGTGATCGTCTCCGAGCTGCTGCGGCAGTGGCAGGCGAGCGCACCGCCCGCCGAGCCCACCCGGGAGCAGGCGCGCCTGGCCCTGGAACACCTCATCGAGGCAACCCGGGCACGGTTCCCCGCGGTGTCCGGCCTCGCCCGCGGCGTCGTGTTCCGCTGGTTCACCCAGCCGGTGCTGCGCCGCAGCCGGGCCCGCGTGTACGCCGCGGTCCGCGCGGACCTGCGCCACCTCGACGCGAACCCGGCCGCCGCCGACCGCGGCGACCGCATCCGGGCGATGGCCGCCGGCCCCGGGCCCCTCGTCCGGCTGCTCGGGCAGCGGATCATCCGCTCCACGCGCCTGGCGGGTGCCGGCCGGCCCGGCCTGGATCACGCGCCGCTGCTGGAGGTCCTGACCCGCAGCCACTACGGCAACCGGCCTCTGACGGACGTCACCACCGTCGGCATCGCCGGGCACCGGTTCGTCACCGTGGAGCACGCCGGCACCCTCGCGGCAGGACAGGCCGGCGCCGTGACCCGGGTCGCGGCCACCACCACGGACATCGTCGGCCTGCCGGACGCGGTCGCGGCCACCGGGACCCTCTCCGGCCGGGCGCCCGGCGGCGGCCTGGCCGCCGACATCTACGTCGCCTGGGCCGGCCGGCCCGCCGCCGACGAGATCGCTGCGGCGGTCACCAGCGCCGTTGCGGCGCGGCCGGCGCCCGCCGGGGTCGTCCGGATCACCGTCACGGTCGCCGGCCCCGTCATGCAGCATCACTTCACCTTCCGGCCCGGCGACGGCGGCCGCCTGGTCGAGGACCGGCCGGTCCGCGGCCTGCACCCGCAGATCGCCGAGCGGCTGCAGCTCGGCCGGCTCCGCGAGTTCAGCCTCACCCGGCTGCCGTCCGTGGACGAGGACCTGCACCTGCTGCGGGCCGTCGCGAAGAGCGACGGCAGGGACGAGCGGCTGATTGCGATGGGCCAGGTCCGGGACCTGACCCCGCTGCGCGACGCCGACGGCCGGCTCGTCGCCCTGCCCGAGGTGGAGAACACCCTCGCCGCCTGCTGCGACGCGATCCGCGCCGCCGGGTCACAGCGGCCGGGCGGCACGGAGACAGGGACCAACCGGATCATCATGTACGTGTGGCCCTCCAGCGACTTCAGCGCGCAGGAACTGGCCCCGCTCATCCGCCGGCTCCGCCCGTCCGTGTCCGGCGCCGGCCTGGAAGAGGTCCAGTTCGTCGTCCGGCAGCGCCAGGCGACCGGGGAACCGGCCGAGACGTCCCTGCGGATCACCGCCGACCCGCAGGGCGCCCCGGTGCTGCACACGGGCCCGCCGCCGACCGACGCGATCCTGCCGCTGGACGGCTACCGGCAGAAGGTCCTGTCCGCGGCCCGCCGCGGCACCGTCTACCCCTACGAGCTCATCGGCCTGCTCGCCGGGGACAAGGGCACGTTCACCGAGTACGACCTCGAGCCCGGCGAGGCCGCCTGGGCCGGCACCAGGCGCAGGCGACTCGTCCCGGCAGCCCGGCCGAAGGGGAACAACACCGCGGGCATCGTCGCCGGCATCGTCACCACGCCCACCGCCGTGTACCCCGAGGGCGTCACCCGCGTGGCGCTGCTCGGCGACCCGACGAAGTCCCTCGGCTCCCTGTCCGAGCCCGAGTGCGCCCGCGTCATCGCCGCCCTCGACCTGGCCGAGGAGATGCGGGTCCCGATCGAGTGGTTCGCCATGTCCGCCGGCGCGAAGATCTCCATGACCTCGGGCTCGGAGAACATGGACTGGGTCGCCGCCGCGCTCAAGCGGATCGTCGAGTTCACCCAGGAGGGCGGCGAGATCAACATCGTCATCGCCGGGATCACCGTCGGCGGCCAGCCGTACTGGAACGCCGAGGCGACGATGCTCATGCACACCAAGGGCATCCTGGTCATGACCCCGGACTCGGCGATGGTCCTCACCGGCAAGCAGTCCCTCGACTTCTCCGGCGGCGTGTCCGCCGAGGACAACTTCGGCATCGGCGGCCACGACCGGATCATGGGACCCAACGGCCAGGCCCAGTACTGGGCGCCGAACCTCACCGCCGCGGCCGCGCTCCTCATGACCCACTACGACCACGCCTACATCGCGCCCGGCGAGCGGGCGCCGCGCCGGGCCCCGACGACCGACCCGGCCGACCGGGACATCCGCGCCTACCCGCACCCGGCCGACAACAGCGACTTCGCCACCATCGGCGAGATCTTCTCCGACGCGTCCAACCCGGACCGCAAGAAACCGTTCGACATCCGCACCATGATGCGGGCCGTCGCCGACCAGGACCATCCCGTCCTCGAGCGGTGGGCGGGCATGGCCGACGCCGAGACCTCCGTGGTCCAGGACGCCCGCATCGGCGGACACCCGGCCTGCCTGCTCGGCGTCGAGTCCCACGCCGTACCCCGGCGCGGCCTCCCACCCACCGACGGCCCGGACACCTACACCGCCGGCACCCTGTTCCCCATGTCGTCGAAGAAGACGGCGCGGGCGATCAACGCCGCCTCCGGCAACCGGCCGCTCGTGGTCCTGGCGAACATGTCCGGGTTCGACGGCTCCCCGGAGTCGATGCGCAAGCTCCAGCTGGAGTACGGCGCCGAGATCGGCCGGGCGGTCGTCAACTTCGACGGCCCGATCGTGTTCTGCATCGTCTCCCGCTGCCACGGCGGCACGTTCGCCGTGTTCTCCAAGGCGCTCAACCCGAGCATGACGATCCTCGCCGTCGAGGGCTCGTTCGCCTCGGTGCTCGGCGGCGCCCCCGCCGCCGCGGTCGTCTTCTCCGGCGAGGTCCGCAAACGCAGCGCAGCCGACCCCCGCGTCGCCGCGCTCCGGGAGGAGGCGGCCGCCGCCGACACTGCCGACCGCGCCGCGCTGAACGTCGAACTGGCCGAGGTCACCGCGGCCGTCCGGGCGGAGAAGCTCAGCGAGGTCGCCGCCGAGTTCGACGGGATCCACACCATCCAGCGAGCCGTCGAGGTCGGCTCCGTCGACAGGATCATCAGCGCGGCGCACCTGCGCCCCGCGATCATCGACGCGATCGAGACCGGGCTGCGTCGTAAGACAGCGCCCCGCGTGACATCCGGGACGGGGACGCCGAACCAGCCGGCAACACCCCCAGGCCCCATGCTCCCGGCGCATGACAGTCCTGGGGGCCGGAATATCACTGTGTGTTAGCCTCAAACGTTTGGACGGCTGTAACAGCTGGCGGCTCCGTCCACGCGGTGCCCCTTGTTCGTCGGCTGCTCATACTTGCCGGGCCTTCCTCGGTACGTTCTCCCTGCGGAAGGCTCGTCATGGACCACCTGGACCACCCGGACCGCTTCGGCACCTCGCACGGCGACCTCGCCCGGCCGGTGACCCCCACCCCGACGGTGTCCCCGGCCGCCTTCGCCGACATGGACCTGCCGGCCGAAATTCTGCGGACGCTCACCGAGCGCGGCGTGCGCGAGCCCTTCCCGATCCAGGCAGCCACGCTGCCCGATGCTCTCGCGGGACGTGACGTCCTGGGGCGCGGGCGCACGGGATCGGGCAAGACGCTCGCCTTCGGCCTGCCGCTGCTCGCACGGACGGCCGGGCGGCGCGCGGAGCCGAAGCAGCCCCTCGCCCTGGTCCTGGTGCCCACCCGGGAGCTGGCCCAGCAGGTCACCGAGGCGCTCGCGCCGTATGCCGACGCACTCCGGCTGCGGATGGCCACGGTCGTCGGCGGCATGTCGATCGGCCGGCAGGCCGCGGCGCTGCGCGATGGTGCCGAGGTCGTCGTCGCCACCCCCGGCCGCCTGCACGACCTCATCGAGCGCAAGGCCTGCCGCCTGGGACGCGTGCGGATCACCGTTCTCGACGAGGCCGACCAGATGTGCGACATGGGCTTCCTGCCGCAGGTCACCGAGGTGCTCGACCAGGTGCATGCCGATGGCCAGCGGATGCTGTTCTCGGCCACCCTGGACCGCGACGTCGACCAGCTGGTCCACCGCTACCTCCGCGACCCGGTCGTCCACTCGGTCGACCCGTCCGCGGGCGCGGTCACGACGATGGACCACCATGTGCTGGTCGTCCACGGCCCCGACCGGTACGCCGTCACCACGGAGATCGCCGCCCGTGACGGCCGCGTGCTGCTGTTCCTGGACACCAAGCACGCCGTCGACCTGCTCACCCGGCACCTGCGGGCCAGTGGAGTGCACGCCGCGGCCCTGCACAGTGGCAAGTCCCAGCCGCAGCGCACGCGGACCCTCGCGCAGTTCAAGAACGGCCAGATCACCGTTCTGGTGGCGACCAATGTCGCGGCCCGTGGTCTGCACGTCGACGACCTCGATCTCGTGGTGAACGTCGACCCGCCCACCGACCCCAAGGACTATCTGCACCGCGCGGGCCGCACCGCCCGGGCCGGTCGGTCCGGCATCGTCGTCACGCTGGTCCTGTCGGCCCAGCGCCGCGAGATGAGCAGGCTGATGGCCGAGGCAGGCATCGAGCCGACGGTCACCAAGGTGCGCTCGGGTGAGGCGGAGCTGAGCCGGATCACCGGGGCCAAGGCCCCCTCCGGCATCCCGCTCGACGGCGGGCCCGCCGCACCCCGGGCCAAGAACACCAACGTCCCCTTCCGCGGCCTGGGCAGCAGCAAGGACGCTTCCCGCGGCAACGGCGGCAAGTCCGGCGGCAAGTCCCGCAAGGCAAGCGAGGCCCGTATGCTCGCCGAGGCCCGCAAGGCGGCCCGGGTACGGCGCGGCGGCTGAGAGCCACTGCCCTGGCTCTCCTGCGAGTACACCTGCGAGATGAACGCCCTCGTATCAGCCCTTGCATCGGTGTCGGCGGCCGAGCCCCCGATTCCGGAACATGACGTGCTCATGCTCTTGTAGCGCGTTCCTGCCAGTGGGAAGGTTCGGGCGCGATCGGATGCGGGGTCCGGCTCGTCAGCGCGGGCCCCTGCCTTCACAGAGGAGGGCACCATGGTCAACAAGCTCAGAATGCGCCTCGCAAGAGCAGCCGCCGCGCTGGCGGTCGCCGGCGGCGTCAGCATGACCGGCGCCACCGCTGCCCACGCCGACGGCGGTACCGCCTACGGCTGGCAGGTCGGACACGACTACATCATCGGCTCGCACTGGTCGGGCGGCTGCCTCGACGACTCCAACGACTTCGGCCTGCGCACCTACGAGTGCAACCAGAACAGCGTCGACGGCGGCTGGCAGCGCTGGCGCGTCACCAACTGGTCCTCCGGCTACGGCCAGCTCCGGAACGTCAACACCGGCCGCTGCCTCGACTGGTCCTCCGACTTCGGCCTGCGCACCTACGACTGCAACAACCCCAGCTTCGCCAACGGCTACCAGAAGTGGGCGCTGGAGTTCTTCACCACCAGTGCCGGCTCCACCATCCAGGTGCTGCGCAACGGCATCAACGCCCCGTGGAACTGCCTCGACGAGTCCGAGTACGGCGTTCGCGGTTACCCGTGCAACGATCCGTCGAAGAACTCCGGTTACCAGTCCTGGTGGATCAACAACGCCTATTGAGGCGCGTTTCGGGTCGTGATCGATCTGCGGGTTCCGCCCTCGTGGCGGGGCCCGATCCGGTGGATCGTTTCGTGTGACACGAGTGCAACTCGCGGATGATGCGGAGCGGGACCGTCGGCCCGTACCTGCCGACCGGGCGGTACGGGCCGTACCTCTCCGCCTGCCCCCGCACCCGGCCGGATGTGCCCGCCGAGGACAAGTCCTGCTCGTCCCGTGGCAATCGGGACCAATTGCGGGAAACGCCACATCAAGGCAGTCATCCGGGAGAAGCCGGACCAGGCTGCCGACGGGAAGAGGAAAGGCTCCGTGCCCGACGGCCGGATCAAGCCACCTGCGGAGTTCCAGAAACTCTAGGGGGTTTCCTGCAAGTCCGCGCCAATAGCTCCCGCGCCCCGCACAAGAGCAGCTTCAGGGCCCGTTCCCCTTCGTGAACAGCTCAATTCACGGCCGCATACACCTGGTTCACCGCCCCCGTCCGGACGACCGAAAATTGCCCTTGCTCGTGGCTGAGTGGCATGGACAGGATGATCATCATCCGTTCTTGGCGATCACCCCAACACCCCCCACCCCAACACCGTTGATGCGGACCGGAGAAGGCCACTGTGTGACCTCTCCCCGTGGTGTATCGCCCGATGAAGGTCACAGCGGCGTGCCCTTCGTCTCCACGCAGTTCCACTCCACGCAGTTCCACGCAGTGAATTACCGGCCCGCTGCAGGGCCGGGCGAGCCGACGGCGTGCTGTGCCGCCGTGCGGGTCGGCCCGATCGCGCAACAGAGGTGAGAGACGTGACTTTGCTGGCTGTCGACCACGTTGGCCTGAGCGTGGGGGACGCCGTTCAGGCAGCCCACTACTTCCGCTCGGCCTACGGATTCCACACCGAGGCGGAGGCCGGTCCTGGTGCCGGGGCGGACGGCAACCGCTCGTTCGTGCTGCGGCACGGGGACGTCCGGCTCGTGGTGACCTCCTCCCTGAACGACCATGGCCCCACGGCCGACTTCGTCCGCCGCCACGGCGACGGCGTACGGGACGTGGCCTTCTCGTCCACCGACGCGGTCGGCGACTTCGAACGCGCCGTCGCGGCCGGGGCCGAGGCCGTCCGGGAACCGGCCGTCCACGAGGACGAGTCCGGGCGGGTCACCGTCGCCGTCATCGGAACCGAGTCCGACCTGGTCCACTCACTCGTCCAGCGCGAGAACCCGGACGGTTCCTTCCTGCCCGGTGTCCACCGGCCCGTCGCGCACCAGGGCGGCAGCAGCAGCCGACTCCTGCACAGCGTCGACCACTTGGCGCTCTGCCTGCGCCCGGACAGCCTGGACCGCTCGGTCTCCTTCTACGAGCGTGCCCTCGGCCTGCAGCACACCTACGACGAGACCATCGTCGTCGGCGGCCAGACCATGAATTCCAAGGTCGTGCAGAACGACAGCCGTCGCATCACCTTCACCATGGTCGAGCCCCGCACCGACGGCCCCCGGGGTCAACTCCACGACTTCCTCGACAACTTCGGCGGCCCCGGCGTCCAGCACATCGCGTTCGGCACCGACACCATCGCCGACGCCGTACGTGCGCTGGCCGCCCGCGGCGTGGACTTCCTCTCCACCCCGTCCGCCTACTACACGGCGCTGGCCGACCGCGGTATCGACGTCGGTATGGAGACGGAGACCCTGCGCGAGCTGAGCCTCCTGGTCGACCGTGACGACTGGGGTCACCTGATACAGATCTTCACCCGGTCCCCCTACGCCCGGCGCACGCTCTTCTTCGAGCTCATCCAGCGCGTCGAGGCCCGCACCTTCGGCAGCGGCAACATCAAGGCCCTCTACGAGGCCGTCGAACGCGAACGGGCCCGCACCGGCGGCGCGGACGAGACCCCCGTGCTCGCGGGTACGGCGCAGGCATGAGCGCACCGGTCCAGCAGGCGCTGGTCACGCTGGACGACTACCGCACCGCCGCACGCGACCTCGTCGAGCCCTCCGCCTGGGACTACATCGACGGCGGCAGCGGCGACGAGACCACCCTGCACGAGTCCGAGGCGGCATACCGCCGTCACCGGCTGCGCCCCCGGGTCCTGGTGGACGTCTCCCGCTGCGACACCGGCACCACCCTGCTGGGCAGCACCGTCCGGCTGCCCGTCGGCATCGCGCCGATGGCCTTCCACGGACTGGTCACTCCCGAGGCCGAACTCGCCTGCGTCCGCGCCGCCGGGGAGGCCGGCGCGCTGATGGTCGTCAGCACGTTCTCCGGTACCCCGCTGGAGGATCTGGCCCGG
The DNA here is from genome assembly GCF_047456005.1 of Streptoverticillium reticulum. NCBI lineage: Bacteria > Bacillati > Actinomycetota > Actinomycetes > Kitasatosporales > Streptomycetaceae > Streptomyces > Streptoverticillium reticulum. The sequence continues at coordinate 8,268,187 of NZ_CP179755.1, forward strand.
GCGGCCGACGGCCCGTTGTGGATGCAGCTGTACGTCTTCCGGCACCGCCCCACCACCGAGGCGCTCGTCCGGCGGGCCGAGGCGGCCGGTTACCGTGCACTGGTGGTCACGGTGGACACCCCGCGCATGGCCCGCCGACCGCGCGACCTGCGCAACGGCTTCCGCCTGCCGCCGGGTATATCCCCCGCGAACTTCGGCAGCGAGGTCTCGGCCGGCCTGCACGCCGGCACGGCCGGTGCCTCGGCGCTGGGTGCGCATGCCGAACGCCACCACGACGCGGCCTTCACCTGGGACGACCTGGCCTGGCTGCGCTCGCTGACCCGGCTGCCCATCGTCCTCAAGGGCGTGCTGACCGCAGAGGACGCGGACCGCGCGGCCGGCCTGGGGGTGGAGGCGATCGTGGTGTCCAACCACGGCGGCCGCCAGCTCGACGGCGCCGTCACCGCCCTGGAGGCACTGCCCGAGGTGGTGGCCGCCACGGCCGGGCGTTGCGAGGTGCTGGTCGACGGCGGCATCCGGCGCGGCACGGACGTCCTGGTCGCGCTGGCCCTGGGCGCCCGGGCGGTCCTGGTGGGCCGGCCCGTGCTGTGGGGCATGGCCGTGGACGGTGCCGACGGCGCACGCGAAGTGCTGTCCGTCCTGGGCGCCGAACTGGAGAACGCCCTGGCCCTGTGCGGCCGCCCCGACCTGGCATCCGTCGACGCGGACCTGCTCCACGCGCCGCAGCACACGACCCCCGCAACCCCCCACCACTTCTGAGGAGACCTTTCCCATGCCCGCAGACCGGCAGCTGGAGACCGTCGTGGACGCCTTCTCCCTGAGCCCCGCCGACCGTGAACTCCTGCCCACCGCCGAGGACGTGGACTTCTACCAGGAGCACGGCTGGTTCCTCACCCGCAAGCTCCTCACCGACGCCGAGGTCGACGAACTCGTCGAGGCCAGCGAGCGGTTCTACGCCGGCCACCGCGACCGCACCCTGCCCACCCGCCCGCCGCGGCTCGCCTACTGGACGCCGGAGAAGGGCGAGGTGCACCGGCACAACGACTACATCTTCTACGAGGACGCCACGATCCGGCGGATCCTGTCCAAGCCGGTCATCGCGGCGACGGCCGCACTGATCGCCCGTACCGACCAGATCCGGCTGTGGAACAGCACGCTGATCTACAAGCCGTCCGGCACGGCCGATGAACGCAACATCGTGCCCTGGCACTTCGACCGTCACTACTGGCAGACCTGCACCTCCGACAACATGCTCACCGCCTTCATCCCCTTCCACGACTGTGACGAGGAGATGGGCACCATCAGCATGGTCGACGGCAGCCACACCTGGCGGGAGACCGGCGCCGACGACTCCACCACCCGGCACTTCGCCGACCGCGACCGCCTCGAACTCGAGGACATGCTGCAGGAGAACGCCGCCTTCAACGGCGCCGAGGTCCGCAAGGTCCCCGTCGTCATCCCCAAGGGACACATCAGCTTCCACCACTGCCGCACCTACCACGGCAGTGGTCTGAACACCAGCGGCCGTCCCCGCCGCGCCATCAGCCTCCACCTGCAGGACCGTGACAACGCCTGGCGCCCCTACCCGCTGGCCGGCGGCGGCAACGTCGTCTACAACAACGACGTTCTCGTCCGCCCGGACGCCGAAGGCCACCCCGACTACACCGACCCGCAGTTCTGCCCGGTCCTGTGGGAAGGCCGGCTGTGACACCTCTCGTCCTTCCCCTCGGCGAACTCCACGGCTCCCTCGCCGATCCGCTGATGGAGGTCATGAACTTCCTCAACGAGATCACCCTGCGCCACCCCGATGCCATCTCCTTCGGCCCCGGACGCCCCTACGAGGGCTTCTTCGAAACCGGCAGCATCACCGCCTACCTCGAGACCTGGACCCGCCACCTCACCGAGGACCTGGGCCGCACCCCCGACCAGGTGCGCACCAGCCTTTTCCAGTACGGGCGCACCAACGGCCAGATCCACGAGCTGATCGCCCGGACCCTGCGCAACGACGAGGGCATCGAGACCGACCCGGCTGCCGTGGTCGTCACGGTGGGCTGTCAGGAGGCGATGCTCATCACCCTGCGCGCCCTCTTCGCCGGCCCCTCCGATGTCCTGCTGGTCACCGACCCCGTCTACGTCGGCATCGCGGGCGCGGCCCGGCTGCTGGACATCGAGACCGTCCCCGTCGCCGAGGACGACAGCGGCGTCAGCCCCGAAGCACTGCTCGCCGCCGTACAGGCGGTACGGGCGGCCGGCAAGCGCCCCCGCGCGCTGTACACCATCCCCGACTTCTCCAACCCCTCGGGCGCCAGCCTCCCGCTGGAACGCCGCCACGAACTCCTGCACATCGCGGACAGCGAGGACCTGCTCGTCCTGGAGGACAACCCCTACGGTTTCTTCACCCGCACCGGCACCGTCCGCCCCACCCTCAAGGCACTCGATACCCGCGGCCGCGTCATCCACCTCGGCTCGTTCGCCAAGACCTGCTTCCCCGGTGCCCGCGTCGGCTACATCATCGCCGACCAGACCGTCACAGGCCCGGACGGACGCCGCACTCTTCTCGCCGACGAACTGTCCAAGATCAAGAGCATGGTGACGGTCAACACCCCCACCCTCAGCCAGGCCCTCATCGGCGGCATGCTCCTCACCCACGACTGCCGCCTGCGCGAGGCCAACAAACAGGCCGTCGACTTCTACCGCACCAACCTCGACGTCCTCCTCACGTCCCTGGACGAACACTTCCCCGCGGCCGTGCGCGAGCGCACCGGCATCGGCTGGAACACCCCCGACGGCGGTTTCTTCCTCACCCTCACCCTGCCCTTCCCCGCGGACGACGCACTGCTGCGCCTGTCCGCGAGCGAGCACGGCGTGATCTGGACCCCCATGCGCTACTTCCACACCGACCACGCCGGCGACAACCGGCTCCGCCTGTCGTGCAGTTACCTCTCGCCCGACGCCATCCGCGAGGGCGTCCGCAGACTGGCGGCAGTGGTGGAGAGGCGGATGGCACAGTGAACGCGCTGCTGTACGCGGTGACGGTGGCCATCTGGGGCTCGACCTGGCTGGCCATCAAGGGCCAGCTGGGCGACGTCCATCCCACCCTGTCGGTCTTCTACCGCTTCGCCCTCGCCGCCGTGATCATGCTGGCCTACGCCCGGGCACGCGGACTGCCCCTGGCCTACCCCGCCCGCATGCACGCCCGGTTCGCCCTCATGGGCGCCCTGATGTTCTCGTCGAACTTCGTCCTCTTCTACTTCGCCGAACAGCACCTGGCCACCGGGCTGGTCTCGGTGGTGTTCGCCATGTCCCTCCTGGTGAACATCTGCTTCGCCCGCATCTTCTTCCACCGCAAGGTCCCCGGCGTGGTCCTGGCCGGTGGCGTGCTCGGCCTCGCCGGCATCGTCACCGTCTTCTGGCCCGCCCTGACCGCCTTCGATCCCTCCTCCGGTGACGGCCTGGGCATCGTGCTGGCCTGTGCCGGAACCCTGGTGTTCTGCCTGGGCAACGTCGTCTCGGGCAAGGTCCAGGCGGCCGGCGTGCCGGTCGTGCAGAGCACCGGCTGGTCGATGCTGTACGGCGCCGTGCTCATCGCCCCGTTCGCCGCGCTCTTCGGCCACGGCACCTTGTACGAGCCGTCGTGGAAGTACACCGGCTGTCTGGTCTACCTGGCCGTCATCGGCTCCGTCGTCGGCTTCGGCACCTACCTCACCCTGCTGGGCCGCATCGGCGGCGAACGGGCGGCGTACGCCACCGTCCTCTTCCCCGTCGTCTCACTCCTGTTGTCGACCGCCTTCGAGGACTTCACCTGGACCACGCAGGACGTCCTCGGCGTCGCCTGCATCCTGCTCGGCAACGCCGTGGCCCTGGCGGGCCCGGTCCTGCTGCGCCGGCGTGCGGAGCGGTCGCCTGCCGTGACGTGACCTCTTGTTGTGCAGGAGCGTCGGCCGGACTTCCGGGAGCGGCTTCACTGTGCAAGCAGCGCCCCGGAACGCGGGTTCCGTGCGCGGTGGGCGGTCCGGTCCGGTGGCCATCGGCCGCCTGGGGGAGTGGTCGCCATACCCGTGGTCTCGGCAGGTGCCCCTGACTCCGTCCGTCACGAGTCCGGCTGCTGCGTCGTATTCGTGCCGCATGGCGGAAGGCGAAGGCGTCTGAAGGTGCCCGGGGCCATCTCCGGCACGTTCAGCGGCGCGATCCGCAAACAGCCCTTCTTCCTGAACGAACCCAGGAGGATGCCTTTCCTGTATGCAACGAGGCTCCGGTTGTCGGGGTGACCCTGCAGGGTCGCCGGAGGCTCGGAGCTTCGATATGCCGCCGGTCTGCCACGCCCCAGCGCAGCGAAACCTGCGCCGCCCGGCTCCAGCGCTGCACGCAGTGCACCGTCGGCCAGTCCGGCCACGGTGAAGCGATCCACGGCCACGCCGTCACGCAGGCCCAGTCCTGCGCAGCGAAACAGTAGCGATGCCCATCGGCTCGAGCGCGGTGCGCAGCAGGGGCTCGGGAACTGCATCATCCAGTACAAGGACGCGCAGATGGGGCGGGGAACGTCCACGTTCAGTGCGCTGGTACTGGACGACTCGGCCAAGCCTTACGCGCCAGAAGCAGTGACCTCTACAGCGTGATCTACGAGATGACGGTGACCGGCACAAACGGCACGACGTACGCTGTCGCCGAGGCTCTCGGCAACGGCTCCAGGACTGCTGCGGACAACGGCGGCTCCGACTGGTTCACGGACAACCAGGGGAAGACACAGGTCAGCGCGAACTCCACGCAGGGGACGGTCGCTTCGACTGTGCCCCTTGAGCTCGCCCAGGTGACAAGCGTGCGGGGGGATATCGTGGTGACCAGCCAGAACGACAACAACTATCTCAAGCAGAGCGAATGCGCGGTCCGTCCTGCGCAGGGGTAGGCGGTGGTTCCAGAGGTCCTGGCTGCCACCCAGGGCCTGTCCGCCGAGTTGTGCTCTGCCCAGCAGGCCGTCACGCACCAGGTGTCGGTGGTCACTTCGAGTGCGTCCGCCGCGTTCGCCGGCGCTGTGTACGCGTCGTGGATGCGCATCGGCCGGTCCTGCGGCGGCCGATCCGCCAGGACGTGCGGCCGGTCTCCAGCGCGGCCAGCACCGAGTAAGGCCAGCCGGGCACCATCTGGTGCTTGCCCTTGAACTGCGAAAACCCCGACCAAGTTCGAGCCGTGTTCGATTCTGGACCATAAATGACAAGCTGAGGCGGGGTCAGCCGCGATGAGGTGACCGTCCGGCTTCCGTCCGCGAGCTCCACCACGATGGCGTGGGGGCGGCCGGGCGAGCCGACGATGCCCACGAGGCGGACGTCACCAGGCTCCGGTGACGGGACCGCGGTCGGCCGGTGAAGCGCCTTCGGCGATCTGCGCCGCGATCCGGTCGAGCAGGGGCAGGGCCTCGGCCAGGACCTGCAGATCGTCGTCGCTCAGGCTGTCGGCGATGGCCTCGGCCAGCTGGCTGACGCGGTCATGGCGGTCGGCTTCGAACTGTATATATGCCGGAGAGGTTGTTCTGATGCAGCTGACCAAGCACGCGCATGCCTGTGTCTCCCTCGCCAGGGAGGATTCGCGGATCGTCATCGATCCGGGCACCTTCACCCCCGACGCCGCGCAGGCGGTGGCTGCCGCCGAGGCTGTGCTGATCACCCATGAGCACTTCGACCACTTCGACGAGGAGCTGATCGCGAAGTGGTTGGATGCCCGGCCCGAGCTGCGGGTCTACGGTCCCGCTTCGGTGGTGGAGCGGTGGTCGGCCCGCCGCGGGCAGGTCACGGCGGTCGCGGCCGGCGACTGCCTGACCATTGGCGGGTTCGAGGTCGCGGTGTTCGGCGACCTGCATGCGTCCATCCACCGCGACATCCCGCGGGTGGCCAATGTCGGCTATCTCGTCGAGGGCTGCCTCTATCACCCGGGTGACGCGTACCACGTGCCCGACGCCCGGGTGGGCACTCTGCTGCTGCCCACCAGCGGCCCCTGGACGAAGCTCGGCGAGGCGGCCGACTTCGTCCGGGAGGTGGCGCCCAGCCGGCTGATCCAGATCCACGAGGTCATGCTCAGCGAGGTCGGCCAGCAGTCGACCGCGCGGTTCCTGAGCCCGGAGATGCTCACCGAAGTGTCGCTGGCGATCGTGCCGATCGGCGAGAGCGTCGAGGTCTGAGACACGCACGGCCGAGGTGCAGCACGGAGCCCCGGGTGCTGTCTCGCCCCGGGGCCTGTGCGTGCTGGTGTGCCTGACAGGTCTTCGACCGCCCGGCCAGTGGCTTATGCCCACGCGATGCCTAAGCGGCTCCGCCGAAGTCCGCTGCTGATCCGCACCTGCGGTACAAACCTGGCCACCCTTGGTGAACGGGGTCTGGGGCCGAAGCCCCCATAGCCTCCCAGGAACTTTCTGTTCCCGCACCTCAGTGGAGCCGCTCAGGGCCTGTCTCGAAGTCGGGTGTGAGCTTGTGCCAAGATCGCGGGATGCTGCGACTCACAGATTTCATCATCGACTGCCCGGACACCATGAAGCTGGCGGCTTTCTACTCCGAAGTGACGGGCCGTCCGATCAAGGAAGGCAGCTCCGGGGACTGGGCTGGCATCCAGTTCGGCGAGATCGAGCTGGCATTCATCCGGGTGGACGACTACCGCGCTCCGCAGTGGCCCGACAGCGAGCACCCCAAGCAGTACCACCTCGACTTCGAAGTGGACGAGATCGAGTCCGAGCAGCGCCGCGTCCTCGACCTCGGCGCGACGCTGAGGCAGGACTTCATCGGCCCCAACGGCTACGGCTGGCAGGTCTACACCGACCCGATCGGCCACCCGTTCTGCCTGTGCCGCAACAAGGGCGTCATCTGGACGGACCAGGGCCCGATCTGGCCCAAGCGCAACTAAGCGGCTCGGATGCGGTTCGTTGCTGACTGTCGGATCCGGTCGCGTTGATGGTTCATGGCCTGGTCGACGGCCTTGCCGATGGCGTCGGTGCTGGTCTGCGTGCGATGCGGGTAGTTCCTGGTGCTTCGCCTGGCGCCAGACCAGTTCGATGTCATTCAACTCCGGGCTGTACGGGGGCAGGTAGAACAGCTCGACTCCGATCTTCGCCAGCTGCTGGCGGCGGCCCTTGAATGCCGTAGCCGCATGCGCGGAAGCGTTGTCCAGCACGATCGTGCACGGCCGTCGCCGCTCCCAGACCGGTATGACGTCGATGCCGAGGCCGTCGGCGGTCAGGTCCAGCACGGCTGCCCCGCCGCCCAGGCCCGCCAGGCGGAGACAGGCGAACTCCAGCAGCATCCCGGCGTCGATCTTGCCGCTGGTGCGCTGCCAGACCAGGTCCGGCTCGCTGCCGACGACCTTCGCGCCGAGCACGTTGACCCGACGGTTTTGGGTGGCCTCCTTCGGCACCACCGCCCGCTGCCCGCCCCTGGACCAGGTGTATCCGGTGCGCATGGTCGGAGCGAACCCGGACTCGTCCAGGAAGATCAGATCCCGCCCGCCCGCGTGCGCCTCCATCCGTAAGTCCGTAAGTCCGCAAGTCCTCCGGCTGCGCCTTCGCGGCCTGCTGGACGACGGGGCCGGCCTGGTGCCGCACGCTGTCACGGGTCCGTTTCCAACGGAACCCGTCACGGCGCAGCAACTCCCACAGCCAGTCAGCGGAGATCTCCACTCCACGCCGCTCGCGCAGCCAGTCACGAAGGGCCGGGACGGTCCAGGCGACGCCGGCCGCGGCGGACCGGTCCGGCAGGTCGGCCAGCGCGGCGCGGTCCACGCCGCCCAGCACCCTCGCTGACCGGCCCGGACGCGCGGCGTCGGGCAGTGCCCCAATTCCGCCGTCGTCGAAGCGGTGGACCGCCGCGCGGACGCTGACCGGATTGCATTCGAGCACCCACAGCCGACTTCACCCAAACCGCCTAGCGTCTTCTTTATGCGGGTGTTTGGGGAACGCCGCGGGGGCGTTGACCAGGTTGCCGTGCTCCGGCCGGGCCGCAGGCCTGGGTCCCGGCCCGGCCGGATTCCCAGGCCGGACACGCCCTGGGGCGGGTCCGACGGGCCCGGTACGGGCCATCGGTGTTCCCCTGGCTGCCACCCTGCCATCGCTGGGGCCCCGGGAACGGCGCTTCGCTGCGTTGTCGCATCATCCGAGTGCGCCTGGTACAGCGGGTGATGCTCCGTTTTTGTCGGCGCTGGTGGAGGGGCGGACGGGTCCCGCGGGGCCCGACGGGGTTTCGGGGTGTCAGAGCATGAGCAGGAGCCGTGTGTGGGGTACGAGTTTGCGGTTCACGCTGGTGCTCTGGACGAAGATGGTGAAGTGGTCGTTGTGGTCGGGTTTGACGCGGGCTTCCGCGTCGGGCAGGCCGAGCAGGGCTCTGGCTTCGGGCCCCGTGTATACCCGGTCTGTTTTCTTCTCCAGTACTGCGATCTGTTTCTGTGCCTGGATCTTCTCCGTTTTGCTCAGCTGGTAGAACGCACTGCCGGTGCGGTAGGTGTGCCCGCATTCGGTGACCCATTCCCGGATTGCGGCGTCACGGGTGACCGGGATCAGCTGGTACTGCGACGGGTTCACCGGGGTGAGGCCGGCCGCTTTGATGGTGTCCTTGTTGACTGCTTCAGCGCCCGTGGAGAACACTGCCCGTGATCCCCGGATGCCCTGGGTACGGCCCATCATGAACTTCTCGGTGGCCTGCCGGATGACCTGCCCGGCCTCCTCCAGGCCCTGTGTGCTCGTGGCGTCCCAGATGGCGATGTTGTCCTTCGGGAAACCGCAGTTCATGGCCTCGCGCTTGCCCATCTGGTCCGGCACGAGGACGGCCAGTGTCCAGTTGTCCTGCTGTGTCCGGATCATCTCGGCCACGGCCTCGGCCAGTTCACGCGGATTCCTGGCAGGGGCATCCGGACAGTGGTGACTTGCGTTCTCCTGCCCGTCGGTGAGTATGAACGTCAGGAAGCTGTGGTCGCCGTACAGTTGGGCTGTCTGTGCCAGCTCCCGCTGTGATTTCAGTGCGGCCGCCAGCAGAGCCGTCATTCCACCGGCCCGGTACAGCTGTTTCAGGGACGGCATCCGCAGCACGTCCTTGTCGTAGATGACGCACTCCACTGTGTCTGCGAAGACGTACACCGTGACGCGGGTTTCCTGGTCCAGTTCCCGCGACCGGCGGGCAAGGTAGGCGATCTGTTGGTCGGCGACTTCGACGACCTTGCGGCTCAGGTGCGACATGGACGAACTGGCATCCAGTACAAGGGCAACGTGGTTGATGTAGTTCTGGTTTCCGGACATGGCAGCAGCTCCCCCTCTTTCCGGCTCGATGCTCCTACCGTCTCACCCACCACTGACAATCGGTCGCGGCTCCCGGACCGGACGGGGAACCTTGCCCGGCTGGGGAGCACGGCCGAGGCGTGCACGAAGCCCCGGGCACTGTCACAGCCCAGGGCCTGTGTGCGCTGCTGTGTCCGGCAGGCTCATCGACCGCCCGGCAGCGCATACTTGACCCGCCTGGGGTGGGTGGCGGCTGCGCCGAAGGCCCACTTACTGATCGTTTCAAACTGCCGTCTGGTATCGCCGGAGGCAGATGGTGCTGCAGCACTCGTGGCGTCGGCAGCCTGACCGCCCTGCGGTCGTCACGCGAACGAGGTCATCGGCGGGTCGGGAAGCCGTGGTGGCGGGCAGTGGCCGTGACGGTCAGGGCGAGGGCCAGCAGCGCCAGGGCCGACCAGGGCAGAGAGTTCGGGCCGGTGTGGTCGAGGAGGAGGCCGCCGGCAAATGCGGCGGCGGCGATGCCGAGGTTCCAGCAGGTGACCAGGAGGGACTGGGCAAGATCGGCGGCCGTGCCCGCGGCGTCGGCGACGGCGGTCTGCAGCAGGGTGGCGGCGCCGCCGAAGCCGAAGCCCCAGACCGTGGCGGCGCCGTAGACGGGCCAGGACGCCGAGGTGAGCAGGGCGGTGGCGAGGACGGTGCCGGCGAATGCGAGGAGCCCGCAGGCGGCGAGGGCCAGGGTGCGCAGGTGCCGGTCGATCAGTGCCCCGGTGGCGAGGATGCTGACCAACGAGGACAGGCCGAGGACCAGCAGCACGGTGTCGGTCCGCCCTTCGAGGTTCAGCGGTTCGAGCAGCGCGGCGACGTAGGTGTAAAGCAGGTTGTGGGCGAGGACGAAAGCCGCGGTGACGCCCAGGACGGCTGCCACGCCGGGGATTCGCAGCACCCTCCGCAGTGGCGGCCGGTCGTGCTCGTCGCGGCCGGGAACGGCCGGGACGCTGACGGCGATCCAGCCGACCAGGGCCAGCGCGATCATGCTCATCAGCCCGAAGGCGACCCGCCACCCGGCAGCACCGGCGAGCGCGGTGCCGGCCGGCACCCCCACCGAGAGAGCGACGGTCGAGCCACTCATCGCCACCGCCATCGCCCGTCCGCGCTGCTCCGGCGCCACGATGCTGCGGGCGTACCCGGCCAAGAGAGCCCAGAGCAGGCCGGCGACCAGGCCCGCCGTGAAGCGCGCGGCCATGGTGAGCGGGTAGTTGCCGGAAACGGCGGTCACCGTGTTGGCCGCCGCGAAGCCGCCGACAGCCAGGAGCAGCAGCCGCTTGCGCGGCCAGCCGGCCGTGGCGGCGGTCAGCGGGATGGCGGCCACGATGGAGCCCACCGCGTAGAGCGTGACGGACTGTCCGGCGCCTGTCTGGCTGACGCCGAGGTCCGTGCTCATTGCAGGCAGGACACCGGCCGGCAGGGCCTCCGTCATCAAGGTGACGAACCCGGCGGTGCTCAGGGCCAGCAGCGCCGGCCAGGGCAGTCGGGGCGAGCTCGCGGGCGGCGCCATCGGACAGGTGGGGGAGCGGAGTTCGTTCGTCGACATGGGCCGATCGTCTATCATTGACATGGATGTCAAGGTCCAGCCGGGACGGCCTGGTCGGGATGTGGGGGCGGTCACATGAGAATCGGCGAACTGGCTCGGCTGACGGAGAGCGCTCCGCGCCTGCTGCGCTACTACGAGAAGCAGGGCCTGATCACCCCTCGCCGCGAGGCGAACGGCTACCGGGACTACGACGACTACCTGGTGGACCGGGTGCTGCAGATCCGGGGGCTGCTGGACGCGGGGCTGCCGACCAGGATCATCAAGCAGATCCTGCCCTGTCTGGACACCCCGCAGACGATCCACTTCGCGGACGCCACCCCGGAGATGCTCGACACCCTGGAGTCCGAGATGGAGCGGATGACCCGCCGGATCCAGTGCCTGACCCGCAACCGGGACGCCATCATGGAGTACCTCTCGGTGGTCAGAGAGCTCGCCTGACCCCCCGGTCGGGGCTGGCTCGAAACTGCCGCTTGACCCTGACACGAGTGTCAAGGTCGGAGGCTGTGGCCATGACCGACTCCGCCATCCGGCACACCGCATTCGGCGACGGCACTCCGCTCGTCCTGATCCACGGCTACACCGTCGACCACCACGTCCTGCTCCCGCTCGAACCCGCCCTCGCCGCCCGCCCCGGCTGGCGGCGCCTCTACCTCGACCTCCCCGGCCACGGCGCCAGCCCCCGGCTGCCCGGCCCGACCTCGGCGACCGCCCTGGCCGGAGCCGTCTTCGAATGGATCGACGCCGAGCTGGGCGACCGCCCGTTCGCGGTGGTCGGGCAGTCCTTCGGCGGTCAGCTGGCCCGGGCGGTGACGGCGCGGTACGGGGAGCAGGTCCTCGGCTCGGCGCTGCTGGTGCCAGTGGTGTGCTGGGGCGGCGACCGGACCTTGCCCGGGGAAACGGTACTGGAGCGCGACGAGGAACTGCTCGACCGCCTCCCGGCCGCCGACCGCGAGCTCTTCGGCCACGTCATGGCCCGCCTGGACAAACCCAGGTGGGAGCTCTTCGAGCGATACGTGCTGCCCGGCTGGCGGGCCCACGACGAGGCGGCCGCCGCCGAGCTGGAGACCGACTTCCTACTGCCGCACTGGCCGGAGCACCAGACCCCCGCGCACCGCGGGCGCCATCTGCTGGTCACCACCCGGCAGGACGCCCTGGTGGGCTGGCGCGACCAGCTGGCCCTGCTCGACCTCTACCCCCGGATGGCGGCGACGGTGCTCGATGCCGCCGGGCACAACCCGCAGGTGGAGTGCGCCGAGACCGTACGGGGCCTGGTTGGGCACTGGCTCGACGGGCTCGCGCGCCCTTACTGATCGTTTCGGCATCCCGTCCGGAGCCGCCGGAGGCAGATGATGCTGCAGGCGAGTTCGACCAGGCCCTGGTGAAGGTCGGCGCGTCGTTCGTAGCGGGTGCGGAGTCGCTCGAACTGGTGCAGCCAGGCGAACGCGCGCTCGGCGACCCACCGGACCTTTCCCAGTCCGAAGTCATGGGCGACGCCGCGTCGGGCGATCAGCGGTTTGATGCCGCGCTTCCACAGCAGGCGATGGTATTTGTCGAAGTCGTAGCCGCGGTCGGCGTACAGGCGCCGGGGCTTGCGGGGGGCCCGCAGGCCCCGGATCGGCGGGACGGCGCCCAGCCGCGGTAGGAGTTGGGTACGTCGTGGCGGTTGCCGCCGGTGAGCGTGACTGCGAGCGGGGTTCCGTGGCGGTCGACGATCAAGTGGTGCTTGGAACCGGGGCGGGCGCGGTCGACAGGCGAGGGGCCGACATGCTCCCCCCCTCAGGGCCCGGACATGGGAGCCGTCCACGGCGCAGTCGTCCAGGTCCAGCGAGTCCGTGCGGCGCCGTTCGGTCAGCAGGGTGGAATGCAGGTGTGGCCAGACGCCCGCTTCGGTCCAGTCCCGCAGGCGGCGCCAGGCCGTGACGCCGGAGCAGCCCACGGTCTCGGCGGGGATGTCGCGCCAGGCAACACCGGTCCGCAGCGCGTACAGGGTGCCGACGAGAGCCGTTCTGTAAGTCGTCCGGCACAAGATCAGCACACACCTGAACACCTTGCCGACCAAGATCGCCTATCGATCAGAAACTCAAAGGGTTCTCGTCCAGGACGCAGCGGACGTGCGGGCCGCCGAAGTAGCCTCGCACGATGTGTGGTTGACGCTGGCCAGCGACGGTCCTTCGCCGGCCAGGGCCGCCCGGCGGGCGCCGATGAGAGGTCGGCCCGCTCCCGCTCCCGGGGTCAGTTCGAGCGCCGCCGGGCCTGCTTCAGCTTGCGGTCGATGGCCCAGGCGTCGGCAACCGGGCCGATGTGGCCGAGCTTGTCGGGATTGATGACGGCGCGGATGGTCTGGATCTGCCCGTCGAGCACATCGAGGGCCAGGGCGTGGAGCACCTTGCCGTCCCGGTCGCGGAAGATCGCGCCGGGCTGGCCGTTCACCTCGTGCGGCTCGCACGTCACGTCGATCCGGATGAGCCAGGGGAAGACCGTGCCCAGTACCCGGGCCACGTTCTCCGCGCCCACGAGGGCCTTGGCCAGTTGCGGGGCCTTGCCGCCGCCGTCACCGACGAACTGCACGTCGGCGGCCAGCAGTTCCTGCAGCCCGCCCACGTCGCCGTCCTTCAGCGCGTCGAAGAACCGCGTGGCCAGCTCCTGCCGCTCCTGCGGGTCCGCCCCGAACCGTGGCCGACCGGCCTCCATGTGCCGCCGCGCCCGCACCAGCAGCTGCCGGCATGCCGCCTCCGAACGCCCCACCGCCGCGGCGATCTCGTCGAACCCGAAGGCGAACACCTCCCGCATCACGAACACCGCCCGCTCCAGCGGGCTGAGCCGCTCCAGCAGCAGCAGCGCCGCCATCGACACCGAGTCGGCCAGCTCTGCCGACCGCGCCGGATTCTGGTACGGATCGCTCAGCAGCGGCTCGGGGAACCACGGGCCCACGTACTCCTCGCGCCGGACCCGCGCGGAGCGCAGCACGTCGATCGAGATCCGCGTCACCGTGGCCGACAGAAAGGCCTTGGTCGACGTGGGCTTGGTCGCCGAGGCATCGAAACGCAGCCACGTCTCCTGCACCGCGTCCTCGGCCTCACCCACACTGCTCAGAATCCGATAGGCGATCGAAAACAGCAGCGGCCGCAGCTCCTCGAACTCCTCGACCTTGCTCACGCCGAATCCCCTCCCCCTGAACCCCTCCCACCCGGCCGTGCGCGCCGGGCAGGCATCTCCTGATGATCATCAGGCAGGCCGGCAGGCCAGGGCAACGCCTACCAGCTCGGGGCCCGCAGCGGGACCCCGAGCCGTTTGCTGACGTCGTTCAGTGAAACTGCCCGGGTACGTAGTCACCGGCCGGCTGCTGGGTGACGGCGTTCATCCGGTTCGCCATGTTCATGAAGGAGATGTGGAGCACCAGGGCGGTGAGCTGCTCCTCGTCGAAGTGCTTGGCGGCATTCGCCCACACCTCGTCGGTGACCCGGATCGCGGCCCCGTCCGTCATCCGGGTCGTCTGCTCGGCCAGCTCCAGCGCGGCACGCTCGGCCTCGGTGTAGACCGTGGCCTCCCGCCACGCCGCCACCAGGTTCAACCGCACCGAGGTCTCGCCGGCAGCTGCGGCCTCCTTGGTGTGCATGTCGAGGCAGACGGCGCAGCCGTTGATCTGGCTCACGCGCAGCGCCACCAGCTCCTGCGTCGCGGCCGGCAGCGGCGAGTCCTTGATCACCTTGCCCGCCGCCATGATGTGCTTCAGGGCCTTGCCGACGGTCGGGCTGGCGAAGAAGTTCAGTCGCGCGTCCATGGTGTTGCTCCTCAGTGCTCGTCAGTGGCTACACCCCCTGAGACGAGACAGCCCGACTCCCTGTGACACGCACGAATGTGACCCGCGTCTCCCGGCCGGGCGTCGAACCGCACCACCCACTGCTCAGCGTCGGCCAATAGGTGACCTATCGATCCGAAACGCTTTGTTCAGGCTTGTTGACGGTGCGTGAGTGATCCGGTGGGGGGGATGCGCGGGCCCGGTCGCCGGATGCGCAAGAGCCGCGCGGTTGCTGGCGGTGTCCGGCAGATAGGTGAGCTGATCTTCAAGCCGTATGGGGTCCGCTTCACCGAGCCCGGGATGGGCAAGTACCCCAAGCGTTGAGGGCTGACCTTCCAGCGTCCGGACAAGCGGGCGGTCGAGCAGGACATGGAAGCGGTCCGGGTCCGGCACGAGGAGACCTGGCCGGCGATCCGGGCCATGGCGAAGGCGGAGAATGGCGAAGTCCTCTTCGCTGACCAGGTCGGGATCCGCTCGGACCAGGTCACCGGCCGCACCTGGGGCGCCAAAGGCACGACTCCCATCGTCCGTCGCACCGGGAACCGGTTCTCCGTGAACGCGATGTCCGCGATCAGCACCCGCGGCCGGATGCACTTCATGGTCTTCACCGAGTCGTTCGATGCGAAGGTCGTGTGCCGCTTCCTCGCCCGGATCGTCGGGCACTTCGACCGGAAGATCCACCTGATCGTCGACCGGCACTCGGCCCACCCCTCGAAGACGGTCCGGGCCTGGCTCGTCGGCCACCAGGACCGGATCGAGCCCCACTTCCTGCCCTCGTCTCACCCGAGCTGAACCCGGACGAGCTGGTAAACGCTGACCTCAAACGCAGCCTGCCCCCACACCCACCGGGCCAGGAACCAGGCCGAACTCGCTGCCGAAACCCGCAGATTCTTCCACAGACGTCAGCGTCAACCACACATTGTGCGAGGCTACTTCGGCGGCCCGCGCGTCCGCTACGTCCTGGACGAGAACCCTTTGAGTTTCTGATCAATAGGTCGCCGACCTCGGCGACCGGGTCCCGGATCACACCCATCATGTCCAGGGCTGTGTGGAGGATGACCGCGCTGGTCAGCAGGGTGGAGAACTTGACGATCTTCTCCTGCCCGTCGGGATCATTGTCGGCGATCAACTGTGGTTGCCGAACCGGCACCACGAGGAGAACCGCACGAGGCATTCTCCAAGGGGGCGGGAGCGCGGAGCTCTCCGCAGGTAATGACAGACCGAGATGCCCACCCCTCTTACTCAAGGTGTCGTCAATCGGTCGTTTGACGACAGGCAGCCGACGCGTCCGGGCGATGTAGTCGGGACAGACTGCTGTCTGCCATCGGTGAACACCACACCGAGCGGGCGCAACGGTCATTACCGTCCAGTCGCATGACGACGGTCACAACCCGTACGGTCGAATACCCGGCCGACAACCTGACGATGATCGGATACCTCGCGCTCCCGGCCGGTGCCGAGCGCCGGCCCGCAGTCCTGATCGGACCCGAGGGGATGGGGCTCAGCGATGTCGAGCGCCGGCGGGCCGAGGCTCTGGCCGAGCTGGGGTACGTGGCGCTGGCCTTCGACCTCCACGGCGGACGCTATTTGGAAGACCCAGAGGAAATGTTGGCCCGTTGCATGCCGCTGCTCGCCGATCCCGACCGCATGCGAGGAATCGGTCACGCCGCGCTCAACGTGTTGCGTGCCGAACCACGGGCAGACCCCGACCGGACCGCCGCCGTCGGCTACGGCACCGGGGGCGCAGTCGCACTGGAACTCGGTCGCGATGGCGTCGACCTGCGCGCGATCGGGACAGTCAACGCACTGACCACGGGCCGACCGGGCGAGGCGGCACGCATTCGCTGCCCGGTATGGGCCGGGGTCGGGTCGGAAGACCCGATCATGCCGCCCGCGCAACGAGAGGCGTTCACCGCAGAGATGCAGGCCGCGGGCGTCGACTGGCGCCTCGTGGTGTACGGAGGAGCCCTTCACGCGTTCCACCATCCACCGGTCGATCACACCGCGCCTCCCGGCGTCGGCTACCACCCACGGCACGCACAGCGAGCCTGGCATGACATCGTCACCCTGCTCGCCGAATGCCTGCCCGTCACGGATTGATCCGATCGGTTCCTGATACTCACTCCTGCCCGCCGTCGTCGTCTTCGTCCAGCTCCGGGGCATCCGGGTCGCGCAGCGGACGCAGGGCGCCGACGGCCGGGGTGGAGGCGGTGAAGCTGTAGCGGCCGAGCAGGTTCAGGTTGCGGTGCTTGAGCGGGGACAGGCGGGCGATGTCCTCGTCCCGGATCTCGCGGCCTTCGGCGTGAAGCTGGGCGACGGCGGCGTCGATGTACTTCGTGGTCCACAGCACGATGGTGTTGAGGACCAGTCCGAGCGCACCGAGTTGGTCCTCCATCCCGTCCCGGTACGCCTGGTGGATGGTGCCGCGCTTGCCGTGGCACACGTCCCGGGCCGGCTCGTGGCGGGACTCCTGCACGGTGAGCTGCCGGTTCATCTGCCGCCGGTAGGTGTCGTCCACCGGGCCGACCATCCGCAGCAGGTGCTCGGTCTTCGCGATCCGCCCGTACTCCGCGAACGCCGCACCCAGCGGAGTCGGGCGCCCCTCGCGTCCGAACATACGCAACAGGTCGTAGGCACGGACTTGGTTGGTGACGAGGGGGAGTGTCTGATTAACGAGTCTTCCAAGATTTTCGTAGCCGTTGATCGCGGCCCGCTGGAGTGTCAGCTGAGCAGGATGCGATGGCGTAGGAGGCGGTGGCCAGCACGGCCGTAGGTCTGGCGCTTGAGGGTTCAATCTTGTTATTGACGCCCTCGGTGCGTCCGTTGTGGTGAGGCAGGGTGAGTGCCGCGTCGACGGCAGCACGGTCGCGTTCGAGGCCGGTGGTGAAGGAGTGCAGGAAGGGCAGGTCGGTGTCCCGGGCCTGGGCAATCCAGCCGGTCAGGGCCTTGGCGTTGTGCGGCGAAGGGGACAGCAGGAGGGCGAACTCGCTCACCAGGGCGGCAAGGGAGGTCATCTCCGGGCAGACTGCAGTGAGTTGGTCACGCAGGACGCGTTGCTCGACACGCTGGCGGGCTGGGTCGGCGAGGAGGAGGCCGGTGGCCTTGCGTGGGGGGAGGGCGGCGTGGTCGGCTTCGACGCGGCCTTGGTTGATGTAGCGGACCAGCAGGTTCACGCTGCCGGGATAGCCGAGTTCCCTTATCTCGTGCAGGAGAGGGGTGACGGGCACGGCCGGGTTCTCTGCCCGGCGCCGGCGCGCAGGTGCTCGCGGTAGGGGTCGACCAGGGTGGGCCGGTAGGCCGGGGCCCGGACCATCTGCCCGGGTTCGGGGTGGCGGGCATAGCGTTTGACGGTGTTCAACGTGAGGTTCAGCCGGCGGGAGCAGTCGAGCAGTCCCACCCCGGCGTCCAGGAGCTGGTGCACCTGGTGCCAGCGTTCGCGGGTGGTCGCGGCCCGTCGGCCGTCGGACACTGGCGGGCCGATCTTGGCCCAGCAGGCGCTGTGAGCGGCGGCTTCCTTCCAGGCCGCCTCGGCCAGGCCGTGCCACAGGTGCCAGCGATCCATGACCTGCACCATTGTGGGGTCGGCGTCGGTGACGGCTTGGGCGAAGTCCGAGGCTCCGTCCCGGCACGCGATCTCCACTCCGCGATGCTCGCGCAGCCACGCGGTGACCGACCCCATCTTCCGGTCGGGCAGGACGTCGATGCGCTGTCCGCTCGCGGCATCGATCAGGATGGTTGCATACCGCTTTCCCTTGCTTATCTTGAGCCGCCCGAAGGGCGTCCTTGATGTTGTGCACGGTGTCGTGAGCCTCGGTGTTCTCCGTGGTGGACGTGGTTATCTGCGGCCGTCCAGCACACGGAACTCCGGGAGGGAACATGCTGGTTCAGCGTGTCGTGTCGCCGATGACGCGGCAGGAATCGTGGACGGTCTTGGGTGACGACGACGTACCGGTAGCGCCGATCGAGCGGTACCTGTCGTACCTGACGGACATCGAGCGGTCGCCGAACACGGTGAAGGCGTACGCGCACGATCTCAAGGACTACTTCGGCTTCCTGGCCCAACATGATCTGGATTGGCGCGAGGTACGGCTGGAGGACCTCGGCGAGTTCGTGGCCTGGCTGCGCCGCCCACCCCGCGCCCGTGGCGGCAACGTGACGGTGTTGCCGTCGGTCGAGGCACACTGCGCGGAGTCGACGGTGAACCGGAAGCTCTCGGCGCTCTCCGCGTTCTACCAGCACGCCGCCCGACGCGGTGACGACCTGGGCGAACTGCTGATCACCTGGCAGCCGGCCCGACGGCATCGCGGCTCATGGAAACCGTTCTTGCACCATGTCAGCAAGGGCGGTCCGGTTGCTCGCCGCACGATCAGCCTGAAGGCCCCCAAGAAGCTGCCCCGGGTGCTGACGGCAGCGGAGGCCCAGGCCGTGCTGGATGCGTGCACCCGGCTGCGCGACCGGTTTCTGTTCGCGGTGCTGCACGAAAGCGGGGTGCGGATCGGCGAGGCGCTCGGCCTGCGCCATGAGGACATCGGTGCCGCGGAACGCGAACTGTCCGTCGTCCCACGCCTCAACGACAACGGCGCCCGCACCAAGTCCCGTCAGCCTCGCCAGATCCCCGTCAGCGCCGAGCTGGTCCGGTTGTATGCCGACTACCTGCACGGCGAGTACGGGGACCTCGACTCCGACTACGTCTTCGTCAACCTCTTCGCCCATCCGCAGGGCCGCCCCTTGTCCTACGCCGCCGTCTACGACCTGGTCCGGCGAGTACGCCGCACCACCGGGATCGACTTCGACCCACACTGGTTCCGGCACGGGGCAGCGACCCGGATGCTGCGCGACGGGGTGCCCATCGAGGTGGTCTCCAAGATCCTCGGGCACGCCGACATCACCACCACGCTCGACGTCTACGGACACCTGACCGTCGAGGACGCCCGCCGCACGCTGGAGGAAGCCGGCTGGTTCACCGGACGGGAGGTCGTCCTGTGACTGGAAGTCGGAGCGATGCCTCGGGCGCCGAGCCCGTGTCCTGGAACTATCCGGGCGGACTTCGGGAGAAGCTGATGGCGGTGGTCCGTCCCGAATCGCGGGCCGACGTCTGGTTCATCGAACCGTCCGACCCGGTCTTCGGCGGTGTCGCCTGCCAGGTCGGCGCCTGTCGGCGGGCGGCCCGGCTGCACGATCTGTGTGAGGGGCACTACCAGCGCTGGAACAACCAAGGCCGCCCGGACAAGGGCGAGTTCGCCGCGGCGACGTCCGCCTCTCTGCGCGGGCACGGTGCTCTGCCGGCCTGCCGGTTCGAGGGCTGCGGATACGGCAGGAACAGCACCGGCCTCTGCGTCGCACACGTACGCCAGTGGCACCGGGCGGGCCGCCCCGAGGTCACAGCCTGGCTCTCCTCCCGGCGACCGGTGACCACGCCGGCGCCGCACGGCCAGTGCCGGATTGCAGGCTGCGAGCTGTGGTCCACCGCCTACGCTCCACTGTGTGTGTCGCACTCGGAACGGTGGCGGGTGGCAGGCCGCCCGGACATCGAGGAGTTCACGACGGCCCTCGAGTCCGCCCCGCACCACTGCGAAATGATCGCGTTCCTCTGTCTGCCGCCGCGGATGCGGCTGGAGATGCAGTACGTCCTGCAACAGCGGCGCGACGAACAGCAAGCACGTCTCACCCCCAAACTGGCCCGGCACTCGATCAACGTCCTCGCCGCCACCGGCATGAACTCCCTGCTGGAGTGGCCCGAACAGCTCTGGCGCGAGCGGCTGCGGACGGCCCCCGGCGCCCGCAAGGCATCCAGCGCCTTCCTCTCCTACGCCCGACGAGAGGTGGAGAACCTGTACTACGGCGCCGGCTGGGACGTTGAATACCCCCGAGACGTCTGGCGCCTGCGCAACCTCGGCATCACCGGCACCCTGGCCCACCTGCACTTCACCGCGATCGAACAGCCCTGGATCAAAGACCTCGCCAAACGCTGGACGCGATGGCGCCTGACCTGCGGACTCAGCCTCGCCACCATCGGGGCCGGACTCGCGGCCGTCACCCGCTTCGCTTCCTTCCTCGCCCGCCCCGAACTGGGCATCCCCGGCCTGGCGAAGGTCAACCGCGCGGTGCTGGAACGCTACCTTGCCGAACTGCACGGCCTGGGCGGCAGCACACACCACCACCAGCGGATCATCGGCCAGCTCGGCATCTTCCTCACCGACATCCGCCGTCACCACTGGGACACAACCCTGCCCACGGACGCCGTGCTGTTCACAGAGGACGTCCCGCGCGAGACCAAGCGCCTGCCGAGAGCCCTGGCCGAGCACGTCATGGCCCAGGTCGAGGACCCCGCGAACCTCGACCGCTGGCAGGACCCTGCCTACCGGCTGATCACCCTCATCCTGATGCGCTGCGGACTCCGCCTCAAGGACGCCACCCGGCTGCCCTTCGACTGCCTCGCGCACGACGCCGACGGCGCCCCCTACCTGCGCTACCTCAACCACAAGATGAACCGCGAGGCGCTCGTCCCGATCGACGAGGAACTCCAGCAGGACATCCGCGACCAGCAGCAACGGCTCCTCGAACGCTGGCCGTCCGGCATCCCGGTGCTCTTCCCCAGGAAGCTGAAGAACGTCCACGGCACCGAGCCGATGAACGGCGGCACCTACCGTCAAGTTCTCACGCCCTGGCTGGAACGCTGCGACGTCCGCGACGAGCACGGCCGCCCCGTCCACCTCACCCCGCACCAGTGGCGCCACACCCTGGGCACCAGACTCATCAACCGTGACGTCCCACAGGAAGTCGTGCGCAAGATTCTCGATCACGACTCGCACGAGATGACCGCTCACTATGCCCGGCTGCACGACACCACCGTCCGCCGTCACTGGGAGAAGGCACGCAAGGTCAACATCAACGGCGAGAGAGTCACGCTCGACCCTGATGGCCCGCTCGCCGAGGCCGCCTGGGCCAAACAGCGCGTCGGTCGCGCCACCCAGGCCCTGCCCAACGGTTACTGCGGACTGCCGGTGATCAAGACCTGTCCACATGCGAACGCCTGCCTGACCTGCCCGATGTTCATCACGACCCCAGAGTTCCTGCCCCAGCACCGGCGGCAACGCGAGGAGGTTCTCCAGATCGTCACCGCCGCCGAGGCACGCGGCCAGCAGCGGCTCGTCGAGATGAACGAGAAGGTCCTCGGCAACCTCGACCGCATCATCACCGCACTCGATCAGGACAACGACCCCACGGGGGAGGTGGTCTCCGATGCGGGCTGATAACAGCTCCCACCTCGCGGTCTCGGCTCGTCGGCGCCACGAGCTGACCCGCGCCAAGACCATCAGAACCCTGCGGGAACTCGACATCGCCGGCGCCCCGGTGACCTTCGAAGCGGTCGCACGAGCCGCGGACGTCTCCCGCTCCTGGCTCTACACCCAGCCCGACCTCCGAGCCGAGATCGAACGCCTGCGAGCCCTTGACCGTCGCCCACTGCCGACGCAGGCGCCCGCACGGCAACGCGGCAGCGAAGCCTCGCTGGCCCAACGACTGGAGATCGCCCTGACCCGCAACCACGACCTCACCAAGGACAACCAGCGGCTCCGCCGCCAACTCGCCTACGCACTCGGGCAACTGAGAGCCGCCGGCCTCCCCGTCCTCGAAGAACCGACCACACCACGACACATTTCCGTCACGATCGGACCCTGCTGACGCCACCCACGAACTCCAGCTCTGTCTCGTGAACGACACCGTCCTCGACGAGACAGAGCAGGTCACAGCCCTGCACGAGTGATCGGCTCAAGATAAAGCGTCGCAGAGCGAAGTCGTCGACGCCGATCACGCGGGGCACCCGCCCAGCGGGCAGCGGGATGCGCAACAGGGCGCGCAGGGCCGTGTGACGCGATAGGCCCATCGCGAGTACCGCCAGCAAGCGTGCCCCCGCCCGGCCCGCTAACTCCTTGACCACGGCCTTGACTTGACTGGCCAGACGGGTTGTGCGGCGCTGGTATCGCTCCAGGACTCCGGGCACCTACTCGCGGAAGGTGTGCCGGCAGCCGCGCGTGGGACACACCAGGCGCCGCACCCGTACACGGACCACCACCCGGCGGCCGTCCACCGGTACATCGGCCACCGTCCGCCAGTGATAGCCGTGCACACGCCCTGACGACGCCCTGCACACCGGGCAGACCGCGGTGTCCTGCGGAGTCCGTGCCCGCACCACGATCCGCTCACCCTCGTCGACCGCATCCTCGATGACCAGCGGGGGCAGCCCTGAGAACACCATCTGCACAAGCTCGTTGACATCCTTCACGCGGATATCAACGGCCCCTCACGACTCTCCGTCACCACCGAAAGCGAGACAGGGCCGTTCTATTTACAGTCCCCATTCGCCGCCCGGGTCTGCTGCAGGTTTGGGTGACAGGTTCGATCACGCGGCCTGGAGGGCCGGTGTGGTCATGACGGTCTCGTATTCGATGGGGGTCATCCGGCCCAGCGAGGTCTGTCTGCGGCGTCGGTGGTAGGTCCTCTTGATCCAGGTCACGATCGCGATCCGCAATTCCTCTCGGGTGGTCCAGCTCCGGCGGTCGAGGACGTTCTTCTGCAGCAGGCTGAAGAAGGACTCCATGGCCGCGTTGTCGCCGCAGAGGTACAACTTACCTTCGGCGGTGGCGTGTTCGGTGATGTCGGCGAGCCACAGCCGGTTCGGGCCGGTGGCGGTGAAGTTGCGGCTCACGAGATCACCGTGCACCGGCGGGCCGGCCTTCCTGCCCCGGCCACGCTTCTTCCCGAAGACACTCCACCAGCGGTTGTCCCGGCAGATCCGCCACGCGGTGCGCTCGGCCATGCCGGCCCCGGCACCACGTGCCTCATCGGCCAGGAACCGGTAGCCGAACTCCGGGTCGTCGCGGTGGGCGTCGAACAGCGCGTTCGCGCGATATGCCTCCTCCAGGACAGCGTCGGCAACCGGCTTGCCGAGCCAGCGGTAGTACGGCTGTCTCGCGAGCTTCAGCACCCGGCACGTCACCGTGACGGGCACCCCGTCCACGGCCAGCTCCTTCACGAGCGGGTAGATCCTTTTCCCGGCAAATGCGCCTGCGACAGATAGGCCGCAGCCCGGCGCAGGACCTCGTTCTCCTGCTCCAGCAGCTTGATCCGCCGACGTGCTTCCTGCAGTTGTGCGCTCTCCTGGCTGGTCGTTCCGGGCTTTGCCCCGCCGTCGATGTCCGCCCGGCGCATCCATTTCCACAACGTCATCGGGTGGACCCCGAAGTCGGTGGCCACCTGCTCGACCGTCACACCCGGGTCACGGTTCCTCGCGACCCGCACGACGTCTTGGCGGAACTCTTCCGGATAGGGCTTGGGCACAGCGACATCCTTCCCACCTGCCCCACAGGGCAAGCCAGTTCAGATGTCACCCGATCGTGCAGCAGACCCGCTGTACACATGAGCTGGTCATGGGTGAGGACTGTTCCTTGTCCGGATAGGGAGAGGCCAGGTCACGACGGGGAAGGCATCAACTGGCCGCCGGAAAGCCAGAGTCGAGCGAGTGCTCCTTCAATCGATGCCGTTCCTCGGGGAGAACAGGGAGCATTGCGTTGCCTTTGTCATCCCCTGGGGTGACGATGAAGCCAACCATGCCAAGCGGAGACGGCCATGTCTCGGATCCCGTGACGAGCCTTCCAGTCAAGCTTGGCGGAAATCAGATCTGCCGAGGCAACAAGACGAGCAGGGTCGCCGGGCCGGCGCTGGACCACGACGGGGGGCAACTCGTGGTGGCGGCTGACTTCGGTGACGAGTTCGACCATGTCGAGTACCGAAGTGCCTTCACCGCGCCCTACATTGAGGGTGATGTTCTGGGGCGTTGGCAGTGCGGCAAGGTAGTGAGCAGCTTCCACGTGGGCCTCGGACAAGTCCTCGACGTGGATGTAGTCCCGGATGCAGGTTCCGTCGGGAGTGGGGTAGTCGTTCCCAAAGATGTGAGGTCGCTCGCCCGCGGTGAATCTCTCGAACACCATGGGGATGAGGTTGAAGACACCGCTATCCGAGAGCTCGGGCATCGCTGCTCCCGCGACGTTGAAGTAACGCAGACACGCAGTTGCCATGCCGTACTTTGCTCCGACGGCCCGCACCATCCACTCGCCGACCAGCTTGGTCTCGCCGTACGGGCTGATAGGGGCACAAGGCATGTCCTCGGTGACGACGTCGACGTCGGGCATCCCGTAGACGGCGGCAGACGACGAGAAGACGAAGTTCTTTACTCCCGCCTCGACCGTGGCTTCGAGTAGGGTCTGGAGCCCCGTCACGTTCTCGCGGTAGTAATAGAGCGGCCGTGCCACCGACTCCCCGACCTGCTTCTTCCCTGCCACATGGATCACTCCCGTGACCCTGTGCTCCGAGAACACACGGTCAAGGAAAGCCCGGTCAAGTACGGAACCGATGGCGAGCGGCGTGTCCTCGGGGACGGTCGACGCGTCACCTGTGGAAAGGTCGTCCAGTACGACGGCCTGCTCGCCGGCCCGTCGCAAGGCGCGCACTACGTGCGCGCCGATGTAGCCGGCTCCTCCGGTGATCAAGTACGTCATGCCTGGTTTCCCGTCCACATCTCGCGCTTCTCGCCGGCCGCGAGGATCTCGCGGCTGTTCGGCCCCTCGTGGAGGAGAAGGTCGAGTGCGCTCACGTCGGAGGGCACATCACCTGGGATCCGGCCATAGGGCGGGTTCGAGTAGGTTGCGAGCTCTACCTCCACTCCTGTGGCGCGGAACTTCTCGGGGGCGAGGTAGCTCGCGGCGCCGATGCCGATCCGAACACTCGACGCCTGGACGGCCTGACAGACTTCAAGGACCATGTCGCCTTTGTCCGTCTGGGGGTTCAGCGTGCTGGACCGCACGACGGGGATGTCGATGCCAAAACCTGTGAGGAGGAGATGGATCAAGGCTTCATTGAGGTCCACCAGCAGCTCCCACGGCCGGTCATAGATCTCCTTGAGCCTGTCCTTCCACTCCGGCCAGTACGGGGCGCGCGCATAACTCTGGCAGAGGGTGCGCCAGTGACGCGCACGCCAGCGGTCATCGGCTATCTGTGTCTCGGCGATAGTCGTGCTGAGGCTGCTGCGCACGGGGACGGTGAGGAGGATCTTCTCGCCTCTGGCATCCCGAACATGGTTGCGGTTCTGCCAGTAGTTCTTCCGGTACTGGACATGGTCGAGCATGACGTACTGCGAGGCGCCGAGCAGACGGGAGAAGAACCCGGACCAGGGCAGGTAGGCGGGCTGGTGCGGGATGACGATGTTGGGGCACATTTTAATCACGTTCCTCCGCCGACCAGGGCGAAGCTGGGTTCCTAAAAAATGGGGGCGACGGCACGCGCAGGGCTCACGCCTATGTCGACCACGAATCGCCGGGGGTAGAACGCCTCGGCAAATTGAGTCTTGGCGGCGAACCCCCTGACGCGCATGAGCGCACGGATGCTCTCCAGGTCGACTTGACGACTGCCTGTGGTCTGTGAACCGTGGGCCTCCAGGGCGTTCAGTTTCGCTTCGGCGTATGGTGTGACGCCGACGTACAGACGAGGCTCGAAGTCCAGCGACGTCGGTGACTCATAGTGGAGTACCTGAGGAACGTGTCTGGCAGCAGACACCGATACCTCGGCGGTGGCACGGTGGTCTTGGTGCGAATCATGGGGATAGTGGGTGTACACGATGTCAGCACCGACCTCCTCGATCGCGTCTTCGACGATCGTGATGGCCTCATGGCCGCTGGCCAGCATGCCGTCCGGGTAGCCGATCCACCGTATTTCCGCGCCGAGTCGACGCGCCGCCTCGATCTGCTCCGCGCGCCGTACCTCAGCCTTGAGCCCGGGCCCCTTCGCACCGTCCGTCATGACCAGCATGACGACTCGGTCACCCGCGATGACATGAGCACGTAGCGTTCCGCCACAGCCCAATTCAATGTCGTCAGGATGGGCGCCCACGGCAACGACGGATTTCCTGCGGGGAGTTTGTGATGCTACCCCTCCAGGAGGGGCAGGGGGCATGAGATCAACCACTACTGGTCGTTCCTTTCACGAGCGTTACTTCTCTGACGGACCAGGGGTCACTTCGACATGTCGACCGCGTTCAGTGACAACTCGCTGTCGACACTGAAGAACGGCCTGACCCGGGAGCGGCCACGAGGAGTCGACTCGAGCACCGTGAACGGGTAGTCGTGCACCGACTTCTTATGTATGTAGTCGCCTGTGAACCGGCCAATGCGTATAGGAGTGGCCCCTTCGGCAGGCGTGACGTACACGTCCCAGATGTCATGTTCGGTAACCCGACGCTGCGCCACGGTGGAGCAGGGGATGCTGAATCGGAACCGTGTGTCCGAGAGCGCGCTCAGTGGTACCCGAAAGCTGAGCTCCTCGTGCGCTCGGCCGGCGGCCAGCACTTCGGCAGAATCCGACAGCGTCGCCCCCCAGAGTTCGGCTTCTACGCTGATCTCTCCCCGGGCATTGCCTACACTCACCGCTTCAGCGTGGACCTCCCGCCTCCAACTGCGGATCGAGAGTGCTCTGTCCTCATCGACGAGAGGGATGTGCACTTGGAGAGCGGGGCCGTCAAGGCTGGGACCAGTGGCGTCCATGAGGTAACGGTTGTCACCGGTCCCGGTCCGCAATCGTCTGCACAAAAGGCCGTCCGCAGACGCCATGAAGAGGTCCCATTCCCCCTCGGGCAGCGCGGACCTTGGTATCACCGCTGTGAGCGAGCCATCGGGATCGTCATCCAGGTTGGTCTGCTGAAAGGCGAAGGACAGCTCGGACTGAGAATCCTCCCTGGAGGCACAGAGTAGCCGCAACCCACTGAATGAAGTAGCGGAATTCAGCCGAAAGACAAGGTCACCGTGAGGCATCGCCCACCAATCCACCGTGGTCGGGAGGTTCCGCGCCTCTTGGAGCTCTCTGAAGAAGGACTCGTACTGATCCGCCACCACCTGCGGTGAGAACCGAGCGGAGTTGCGCTCGGCCGCACGGCCCATGGCCTGACGGCGTTCCGCGTCGTTGACGAGGGTGAGGATCCCGTCAGCGAGCCCGTCCGCGTCACCCACCGGAACCAGTAGGCCGTCGACGCCATGGGTAATGGTCTCTCGCGGCCCGTAGTCGCAATCGGTGCTCACGACGGGCAACCCGGCACGCATGGCCTCGATGATGGCCATCGGCAGAGCCTCTCTGACGGAAGAGAAGGCCATGATAGACGCCTTGGCCCACTCCATCTCCAAGCGCCGTGTAGCCCCCATGAGCAGGACATTGTCACAAAGCCCGAGTTCACCGACGAGCGTTTTGAGTTCGCCTCTCAGAGGGCCGCGTCCGAAGATGCGGAGCTGCCAGTCGGGCCGCTGCCCCACGACCGTGGCGAAGGACCTGATCAAACTGGCGAACTGCTTGTCCTTGACAAGGCGACCAGCCGCAATGACCGTCTTATGGCTGCAGTCCGACGGGGCGACCAAAGGATCCGGAACGCAGTTCGGGATCGCCGTGACGCGAAGACCGGGGGTAACCCATTCGCGACGCACGTTTTCAGCTTCCTCCGCGTTCACGTGGATCACTCCATCGAGGCGCTCATAAGCCTCGATCAGTTTTCTACGGTACGACGCATTAAAAGAATTTCGGGACTGGTGCATTACGGCAACTTTAAGGAAATCTCCTTGGATTTTCGACAGGGCTATCGCAGTTCCAGGATGTGCTGTGACCACCACATCGGGGTTCGCGTCAGCCAGGTAGTCCATCATGCGGATTTCCAGGAGCCGGTTGAAATCATCGCTAAAGGGCCCATCCTCGGGAAAGATGAGCGGGGGTGCGTGGAACAGAGGGTCATGGGCGGCGAAGTGACGGGACGTCTCACGCAGGTCCACAAAATCGACGGTTCCCACCTCGGGGATAACAGGAAGGTCCGCAGTATCCCGATCACGCACCAGGGAGGCGATTTCCACCATGTTTCTGTCAGCCAGGGCGGCCGCAATATTTACGGTACTCCTGATGGCGCCGCCTATGCCGTATCGATTGTGAACCAGGAAAGAGATATTCATGGGTTTGGGCTTTTCCTATGGCGAAGTTGCCGGACCTATTTATGCCGATGGCGTCAAATGCTACGGGGTGGAATCGGGAATTTTGCGTAGCCGCTGCGGCTGCAGAAGCCCATGCCGAACTGTGCTGGCTTCGGTGTCGCGCGCTCCAGTGCCTAGGCGGCGTAGTGGCTTTCCGCCCCGTCGATCTGCGCCTGTTTGGTCGTGCGCACCTCGATGGGTTCCTTGCAGGCAAGGGGTTTTTCTTTGCGATGCATCATCGGCATGCCGTAATTCCTGGCCCTCTGACGCCCCGATCGCCAGCCTCCTGTCGATCCCCTCGCACTCCGCAGCGAAATCGCCTCATTCGCCCAGAAGCTGCTACCGAAGCTACGTCACAGTCGTTCTGCTTCCCCGCGGCAAAAGGGTGTCGCTCTGCGTCTTAGGGGGGCTGCTCGTGAACGGATTTGGGGGTACGGATCCCTATTTGATGAGTTCTTGGGTGTCCATAGTAGATTTTTGCACCCAACCCGCCTTGCAGGTCGACGAAAGTTGCCCACCTCATCTACTAAACTGATTTAATGAGATGCCATATGATGCAGACTCCGCCAAGCGGGTGCTCTATGCTGGACTCCGCCCTTCCGGATAGGCGTGCTCGCGTGAGTGAGACGCATATATCGGAGACGGCTGCGGTCGACGGGCAGTTCCCGGCTGAGCAGGGCAACGCTCCGGTCAAGCAGCTGATGGATTCCGCGGACGCGGCCGGTGCCCCGCTGGCCGGTGAGGGCGGGCTGCTCCAGCAGTTGTCCAAGGCTCGGCTCGAGCGGGCCCTGCAGACCGAGATGGCCGAGCATCTGGTCCATGAGAAGGGCGAGCCAGCCGGCCGCGGCAGGGCAACTTGCGTAAGAAGCTGTTGTCTTTCCGGATGTGATCGCTGAGTTTCTGCTGGTCAGGCATGGTCTCCGCGTTGTTGCGGGAGGGTTCGGACGATCAGTTCGTTCTCGGCGATGCGGAGGTGAGCGGTGGCGTCGGTGATGGGGCTGCTGGAGGAGCGGGAGACGGCTGCCCGGGTGCGGGCGGAGGAGCTTCGAGCGGAGGCCGAGCGTGTTCTTGCTGAACTCGCCGAGGCGGAGGCAGTGCTGGAACGCCGGGTGATCGCACGAGTGGAGGTCGCCGAGGCCCTGGCGCCTGTGCCCGGGGCGGCGGACGCGCCGGGCGAGGGTCCGCGGCAGGCCGTGGCCGGGGTGTCCCCGCAAGCGAAGACAACCCCGGTCACGGGATCGGTCGTGCCCAGGTGGCACCCGGGGATGCCCGTGGAGGCGCTTGCGGCGGACTACCGCCGGATCATCGAGCTGGTGGAGGACGAAGGGGGCGGCGGCGAGGGGGTGTTGGCGAGGGAACTGGCGGCCCGGCTGGGGCTCGAGGCGGTGCCGGCGAAGGTCGAGGGCGTGCGCTCGAAGGCGAAGCGCCTGGCCGAGCGGGGCTGGCTGGAGGCGTTGCCGACCGGACGGTTCACGCCGCGGCAGCCCACCGGGACCGATCGGGCTGCGGATGCGGAGCCCTCCGGGCGAGGCGGCGGCTCATGAGCATGGCCAGCGAGAAGCAGATGAACGCCTCGCTGGACGCGGGCAGCGTCTCGAAGTCCCGCACCAGACGACGCGTTCGCATCAACCACCCTAGTGTGCGCTCCACCACCCACCGTCTCGGCAGCACCACGAACCCGGTCATGTCGTCACTGCGCTTGACGATCTCAAGCGTGAGCTGGAGTTTCTCCCGCGTCCAGGTGACGAGCCGTCCGCGGTAGCCGCCGTCCGCCCACACCAGGGTGATCTTCCTGAACCGCTCCCGCAGCCGGGGCAGCAGCACCCGGGCGGCCTGGCGGTCGGTGACGTTGCCCGCGGTCACCAGCACCACCAGCAGCAGGCCGAGACAGTCCGTGATGACGTGCCGGCGCCTGCCGTTGATCTTCTTCCCGCCGTCATAGCCGCGCGTGGCGGCGGGCACCGAGGCCGCGGCCTTGACCGACTGTGAGTCGATGATGGCCGCAGTCGGCTCCGCCCCGCGGCCCTCGGCCAGCCGCAGACGTCCGCGCAGCCGGTCGTGCAACTCCTTGACCAGCCCTCTCTCACGCCACCTGCGGAAGAAGGCATACACACGGTCCCACGCAGGGAAGTCGACAGGCATCGCACGCCACTTGATCCCGTTGTCGGTCACATAGCGGACGGCATCGAGCATCTGCCGGTGGCAGTAGCCCTCCGGCCGGCCGCCCCGGCCCTCCAGCCAGGCCGGGACCGGCATCGCCTCCCGCACCACCTGCCACTCCGCGTCCGTCATGTCGGAGGGATACCGCCGCACCCGGCCGGGGCAGTCGGCCGCATTCCCGAACCGGTGCGCGAGACAATCGCACACCGGGACAGGCAAGTTGGACGGGACCGGGACCGGCACGCAAGACTGGGACAACAGGGCCTCCCTGCACTCGAGCTGGCTTCGCAACCCTCGTGCTGCACCGGAGGTCCTGCTTTCATGCCCCCACCCCGCCAAGACCACCCGGCCAGAGATCCCGTTCGATCAGAACCGTCCCCGTGATCGATAGGACAACGGCTTCTAATGGCACCTCGGCGAAGACCGTCCTGACAGACCTCGGACCGGTCGAGGTGGACATGCAGAGGGGCCGCAACGGGGATTTCAAGCCGCAGATCGTCCGGAGAGCGCCCGTCGTCTGTCGGGCTTCGACGTGCAGGCCCTGGCGCTCTATGCCCGGGGCATGACGGTCCGCGACATCCGCTGGTACCTCGCGAAGTTGTACGGCACCGAGGTGTCGCCGGGCCTCATCCCGAAGGTGACGGACGCGGTCAGCGATGAGATCACAGCCTGGCCGTCACGTCCGCTCGACGCCGTCTGGCCGGTCGTCTCCATCGACTTGCTGTGGATCACGGTGCGCGATCCGTATCGATGACCAAGGTCCCCTTGTCGGCCCAGCCCCGCTCCCGCGCACCGTCGGCCAGCGCGTATCGGCGGGCGGTGGACTCGGTGTTCCCCCGCACCTGCAGCAGGGTCGACTGATGCTCCTACACCACCGCTAGCCTTGAGCGGTACGAGGCCGTGACCTTCACGTTCGCGCTCATCGGGGACCTGCTTCCGCCCGGCCGCCTCCAGCATGTTCGCCACCAGCGGCACGCTGCGTCACCTCCTCGTGGATGCCCGCAGGCGCCCCGATGCCACCGTCGGCGCATCAACCGGCGCACGAGTGGATCCACCAGCGCAGACAGGGCCGCCATGCTCTCCGTGCTCAAGCCGCAGCCTGCCCGGTTCCGGGCCCGGCGTCCACGACTACGGCAACGTGACCGTGATCCCGTCACCGTGCGAGCACACGAACACCAGCTCGCCCCGACGCCGCAGCATCAGGCAGACCCGGGCCCCGCGGCTCCGGCCACGGGTGGAACGGATACGTGACCACCAGCGAGTCCTCAGGAGCGACACGACTACGGGCAATCAGATGCCAGCTCTCGTCCGATGCCTGGGCTGAGACGGTCGTTCCTGGCCTTCGACATCGAGATCCGCAAGGTCATTTGCTCCATCAACACCGTCGAGGACGTCAACACCCGTATTCGCAAAGCCATCCGCGTACGCGGGCATGTCCAGAACGAAGCAGCAGCCCTCAAGCGCGTCTACACGGAGCTGATGTCCCTCGAACCCACCGGCAAGGGCCAGCGCCGCTGGACCATGCGCTGGAAGAAATCCCTGAACGCCTTTGAAGGCCGCCTCACCACCGCTGACAAGTAACCAACCGAACCGCACGGATCAGCCGTCGATTTTGCACTTCCGAGGTTGACGACGTTCATGGAGAGTTCGTTGCCGACGGTGAAGAAGGGGCGGACCCGGACGGGACCACGTTTGGTCTTTCTCAGGATGATGGGCGGGTAGTTGTGAACCCGCTTCTTGTCGGTGTAGTCGCCGAGGAGTCGCGCGATGCGTACTGGCGTGGCGCCTTGGTCCGGGACGAGGTAGAGGTCCCACCGGTCATGCTCGACGGCCCGCCGATGAGCGGGGATGCGTACGGGTACGGTGAAGCGGAATCCGCCCTCGGGCAGGCGGGTCACGGGAAGGCTGAAGCCGATCTCTTCGTGCTCGCGTCCCACCAGCTGCGCCTCGCTGGATTCGGTGCATTCCGTGCCCCACAGCCGCCCCTGCACGGTGAAGCTGTCCTCGTCCAGCCGGATGTGCTCTGCTTCGGCGTGTGTGTGCCGTACCCAACTGCGGAGGGCGAGCGTCTCGTCCGGGTGGACCACAGGGACGAGGGCGTGGAGTGCGGGATCCGTCTCACAGGAGCCGGTGATCTTCATCAGGTTGCGGTTGTCGTAGTGCCCAGTGCTCAGACGCCGACGGAGCTGGGTATCCGGAGAAGCGACATACAGGTCCCAGTTTCCTTCGGGCAGGGAATGGCCGTCCCGGGGGATGACAGCCGTGCAGCTGTTTTCCTCCGATCCTTGTGTTGCGGGAATGAACGGGAAGGATATTTCGACTTGTGGGGTTGCTGCCGTGTTGACGCAGACCAGCTGGAGGTCGCTGAACTGCGAAGGGTGATCCGTGGTGAGGGCGACGTCGCCTTGCCTGGATACGGTCCATGAGGCGGTGGCGGGCAGTTCGCGTCCGATGGCCAAGGTCTCGAAGAGCGCTTCGTAGCGGTGTGCTGCCTTCTGGGGCACGTAACGCGCGGCGCTGAGCCGGGCTGTTGCTCCCATGAGGGCGCGGCGCACCGGGTCTTTCATCAGCGCCCGCAGCGCCGACGACAGCGCCTCCGTGTCGTCCACCGGTATCAGCAGGCCGTCTGAGCCGTGCGTGATGATCTCTCGGGGGCCGTAGTCGCAGTCCGTGCTGATCACAGGAAGGCCGCCTGACATCGCTTCAATGATGTTCATGGGCAGGCATTCGGACGCTGAGGCTGAGACCGCGATCGCACCCTTGGGCCACTCCATGTCCATGTGTCCCGACGCGCCCATGAGCAGGATTTGGTCGTGGAGGCCGAGCTCGCCGATCAGGGTGTCGAGTGTGGCGCGTTCGGCGCCGCGGCCGTAGATCCTCAGCCGCCAGTCCGGAAACTCCCCGGCGACTGCGGCGAAGGCCCGGATCAGGCGGTCATAGCGCTTGTCCTCGTCGAGCCGACCTGCCGCGATGACCGTGTTGCTGTCGTGGTCGCAAAGGCGCCCGGGCAGAGGCGGCACACCGTTGGGGATCGCGGTGACGAGCACCCCGGACTCCCCGAACATATTGCGGAGGTTGGCGGAGTCCTCGCTGCTGACCGAGACCAGCGCGTCAAGGTTGCGGGCTGCTTCCAGCAGGGCCTGTCGCTGGCTGGCCCCGAGAGAATAGCTTGCCTGGTGGATCTGTGCGATCTTGAGGAAGTTGCCGCCGAGGCGCCCCAGGCACACCGCTATGCCGGGGTGGCACGAGATCACGACGTCCGCCGACGTGGCGGAGAGGTATTCGGCGAGCCGGAGTTCGGCCAGACGGCTGTTGTCCTTGGTCCGCATTCCATCCTTTACCGGGAAGATACGCACCGGCATGTGGAGGCGCGGGTCATGGCCGTCGAAATGGGGGGAGGTCTCCCGCAGATCGACCAGGTCGACTGTGGTGACCCGCGGGTCTAGTGGGAACTGGGCCCTCTCCCGGTCCCGGAGCATTGAGACAACCTCGACCTGATGGTGGTGGGCCAATGCGTTCGCCAGGTTCACTGTGCTCTTGATCACTCCGCCGATGGCATAGCGGTTATGAATGAGAAACGAAATCTTCACGACTGCCCTTGCAATTTTCCTACGAACTGTCCTGCGGTCCCCGAGACCACATGCGCACCGCGTTCGGCGGGGCCGGCTTGCTGACGAGGGCCAGCCCGGCACCCCGATGCACCTACGCAACCAGGGCTGCCTCTCGGCCTGCCCGCTCGCACCGGCGAAGCCGTCAAGCCTGTCCAGCAGGGATGAGAGCGCGTACTTCCCCCCCATCACCTCGACGCGCCGCCGCCGAGCTGGCGATGCCATGGCCGTGCCCATAGCGCGAGGCGGCATCCACCACAGTCAGGTCTTCGAGGGACGGCGCGAGAAATCGGCTGCCCTCAGGGGCCACCTGCACTAGCCTCAACCGAACCACCGGAGCCGAACGGCACCGAGTGCGGCTGGCCCCGGGTCAAGTACCAGACGCGTCAGTCCACGCCTGATCATCGCCGAGCAAATGCACACTGCCGTCGACTGTGCCCTCACACGGCGATACTGGTCACAACGCAAACGTTCAACATGCTCGGTACTGCTACTCCAGAATGTTTCTCGCGCCCTCCGGCCTCAGCCGGCGCATATGTGCGCAGGGCGCCCCTGGCGCGCAGTGCTGCCAGGACACCGGATCCTGCCGCAGCCAATTGTCCGGGGGGATCGTCAGAACCTCGAAGGGCAGCACGGTCGCCTGTGAGGTTCCTCCCTCTCCCGCTGCCACAAAAGCGATGCTGTGGACACCGGGCAGCCACTCGTGCGGCAAGCGGTACCGCCAGGTGCCGTCCGCCGCCACCTGAGCCTCCCCGATCCAACGGCCCTCGCACAGGGCCACAACCGTTTGCACCCCCGAAGCGGCGGTGCCCCTGAACACTGCGCCGGGGCCGTTCAAAGACCCCGGCTTGGGAACGGTGACCACAGGAGAAGGCACTCGTGATCGCACCGAGAACCGTACGTGGGCCGTCTTGGATCGCCCGCGGTTCGATATGGCGACCACCCCGACCTCGTGCTGGCCGGCCGACCAGCACACCTGACGCCGCCAGATCCAGCGCCCGTCCGCGCCAACCCTGGCGGTGCCGATGACCTCGTCGCCCTCAAGAAACAGCACCCACGAAACTCCCGGTGACGCGTTCCCTCTAAATTTAAGAGTGGGATGCCCAGTTGCATCTTCGGTAGGCGAGTAGATATCAGGCGCCGTAAATGCCACCGGAGACTGGGACCAGTCCGGCCACTGGGCTACGCAATCCTCTATTCGGGCAGGCCGGGTCCACGGCTCCACAGGAACAGGGCCGGCATCGGGTATGCCGCCCGGCGCCAGTCCCAGATTGCTCAGGTCTTGGGCCACCAACCAGGCCACCGCCCGTGCCCCTCGCTGGTTGAGATGAAGAGTGTCGATAATTCCCTCCGGGCACTGGGGATGCTCGCCGACATCGAACCATCGGAAATACCCCCGTGCCTTTTCCGCTCCCAGTTCGGAGAACAGCTCGGCACTCTTGCGCTGCAGGTCGATGAGGGCGACCCCGCGCTCGGCAGCGACCGCACGCGTATATACAGAGTAATCATTGGCGACCGGCTGCAATGATCCACCCGCGTCAAAAATATGCCGTGCCGCCTGTGTAACTAGCACCGGAATCACGCCACGGGCCTGCAGCACATCGATGTACAGACCCAGATACGCCTTGAACTCCTCCGGAGTCCGATAGAGATCGGGCCGGACCATGGCCTGCTCGCAAACCCCGAACCCAACTAGAAAGATATCCCCGTCGGTCAAACTGTTGAGGATCATAGGAAGCCTGTTTCGGAAGTACCAGTGCGTCGTGCAGCTGTCGCTTGCTGTATTGACGACCTCGAGCGAAGCCCCCACCAGGTCGTCGAGATGCTGCCCCCAGCCGGACACGATCTCGTTGCTCTCACTGCGCTCGGTCGCGACCGAATCCGAAGCGATGACCAATTTCCGCCGACGGCGCACCTGGTCCCTGCGGTCGGTCGGCGCATCGTGGGGGCGGGTGTGCGTGGCCGGGGGTTCGAGACGCTGCCTCCAGTTGGAGGCAATCGCCTTGATACTCCGACGCTTGGCCGTCATCGAATCGTCGGCCAAAGGATTCCCTATGTCGTGCGGCAAGATCGCCGAACCCCTTCTTCCTGTTTCCGCCGCGGCCACCAACATCTGGGTTTCCGGACAGATTGTCTTTCCGTCACCTGCTGCTACGAGTTCTGTACCACGGCCAGGAAATCCTAGGCAAGGGTGAATCAAATGGGCAAGACTTCAAGAACTCCTGCAGGAACCCCTGGCAGGTATCTGCAGGATGGTCGTTCGATGCTATGACGTCAACCGTGCACAGTATTACATTGACTTTGGTGCAGGAAACCGTCGGCAAGTTGGAGCCGCGCGTACTCCCGCCGTCGACTAACGATATCTCCCGGGCCGCCACGTCGACTCGCGGAATCCAGCATAGAGTATCCACTTGGTGTAGCTCTGTATCAATTAGTACCTTGTCAGCCGGTCCTGTAGATACAGCAAATAACTTTCGTCAACCCGCGAGGCGCATCAGGGATACCGCGCTGGCGAATTATTATGACGGAACCTGGCGCTACGGTCCTCGGAAGCCGAGGGCTTCGTCCGGTCACATACAGGCATCGACGGAAAAGAGGATATGAAGCTAAGTTCCATGCAGAAACACCAAGTTGGTACGAAGGAGACCTGTGCCCGTGGCCCGACAAGCACATTCCCCGCCGAAGCGTCCGACAGCGGTCTGTTTCCTGTTCACCGATGCTGTGACCTGATCGAAGCTCCCGCGTCACATCGAGCTGTGTGAGCGAAGGCAGCGGGTATCGGTGAGTACCATCGCCGGGCTCGCAAAGGAGTTCGGCGATGGTGCCCTGCTAACAACGGCTAACACAATGAGCTGAGTTGTCGGTGGGTGATGAGGCAGCAGGCGAGTTTGAGGAAGGCTTCGTGGATGTCGGCCCTGCGTTCCCAGCGGATCCGGAGACGTCGGAAGCCGTGCAGCCATGCAAAGCTGCGTTCGATCACCCACCGGTAGGTGCCCAGACCGGTGCCGTGTCGCGTACCGCGGCGGGCGATGGCCGGCACGATGCCGCGAGCGCGGACCTGGTCGCGGTAGATGTCATGGTCGTATCCGCGGTCGGCGAAGAGCGAGTCGGGCTTGCGGCGGGGGCGCCCCACCCGGCCGCGGACCGGCGGGACCGCATCGAGCAGGGGCAGCAGCTGGGTGACGTCGTTGCGGTTGCCGCCAGTGAGCAGGACCGCGAGTGGGGTGCCGTGCCCGTCGGTGATCAGGTGGTGCTTCGAGCCGGCCCGGCCCCGGTCGACCGGCGAGGGGCCCGTGTGGCTCCCCCTTTTAGGGCTCTGACGTGGGAGGAGTCGACCACGCAACGGGACCAGTCCAGCCGTGAAGCCGCGTTGAGGTCCGCCAGCAGGACCTCGTGCAGCCGCTGCCAGACGCCGGCCTCGTTCCAGTCCCGCAAGCGTCGCCAGCAGGTCATGCCCGAGCCGAAGCCCAGTTCCTTGGGCAGGTACTCCCACTGGATGCCGGTGTGCAGCACGTACAGGATCCCGCACAGCACGTCCCGGTCCGGCAGCAGCTTGCGGCCGGATACCGAAAGCGGCGCTCGCGCTGCGGCAGTAGCGGCTCCAGGCGGTCCCACAGCTCATCCGACACGATCCAAGGCGATGTCCCCACACCGGACCGAACGCTCAACTCCCACCCCGGACACGGCCATCAGCACCGATCCGCCTCATTGTGTTAGCTGTTGTTAGGCCCTCACGCAGCAGACACGATGCAGGTATCACGACAGGTGATCACCTAT
The DNA here is from genome assembly GCF_047456005.1 of Streptoverticillium reticulum. NCBI lineage: Bacteria > Bacillati > Actinomycetota > Actinomycetes > Kitasatosporales > Streptomycetaceae > Streptomyces > Streptoverticillium reticulum. Next base: position 8,306,414 of record NZ_CP179755.1, read on the forward strand.
GCGCGGAGTGCGACCCGTCCTTAACGGAATTTAGGTCAGGACGCAGAGAACGCCCTCACGACCAACCGGGCCGTACCACGGATTACTCGGCTATAACTATCGACTCGACACTACGTCTGCTTACACGACTGAAGTCACTCATTCGACCACTCTGGTGGTGTATGCCGGTCTGATGCATGAGCAGACGTCACCGGTCCCGCGCCGAAGTGGTATACGGCATGAAAGTGGTGTTCATGAGTAGTCCCTTGACGGAACAAGAAGGAGGTGCACGGTTCGCGTGATCAGATTTTCCCCTGTCGATATGCAACGGTTTCGTGCATGGCTCGGATCGCCGCTTTGGAAGCTACCCGCCTCACGTGGCGATGCCCTGGTCGCAGTGGCGCTTGCCGGCCACGGAGTGAGTGTCGTGCTCGTCCGGGCGGCACCGCACAGTGGTCCGGTCACGAGCGTCATCTTGAACATTGCGGGGGCACTCGCCTTTCCTCTCCTGCGCCGCAGCAGCCCTGTCCTGTACGCAACGTTCGCGTGCACCATCTACATCATCACCGACCTGTATGCCCTTTTGATGGCTGCCGCGTACGCCCTCGGGGATGGGTTTCGTGTTCGACCGCGCCGCCGGGCCGTGGCACAGGTAGGACTGACCCTCATGGCCATGCTCACGGGTGGCTATCGCAGTTCCGGAAACACAGTCCTCAAAGCTGGCATCGGGTATTTCGGTAGCACAGCTCAGCTACCAGGCTGGGTATTTCGGCTTTCTGTTCCGGTTGTTTCCGCCTTCATGCTGGGGCTGTCTCACTACCTTCTCGCTGAGCTCCGTGAACGCAACTGGGAAATCGAGCGACAGCACGGGGCGCGCATCGAAGAGGCGCGCCGGCGCGAGCGCACTGCCATCGCTCGTGACATGCACGACGAGCTCGGCCACTCCCTCTCTCTCATCAGCCTCTATGCAGGAGCTCTGGAGAACCAGGCCCGGTACTCGGGGGAAGTCCGCAAGCTGGGCATGGTTATCAACAAGGCCAGCATCGCAGCGCACGATAATCTCCGGGTGATCCTGAGAATGCTGCGTGACACCCCCTCACCTATGCAGGCAGAGCCCGAACATGCCAGCTCTGGAGCAGCCATGGCCGAGCTGGTTGCCAACGCTGCGACCACTGGGCTGGATCTGCGTATGGAACACGGATGGGACTGCGTCGACCCCCTGCCGCCGGAAGCCAAAGCGGCGCTGTACCGCACGCTTCAGGAGTCACTGACCAACATCATCAAGTACGCTGCCGGGTCGCAGGTGCGGGTCGACTGTGCCCGGACGGAAGACGGCGTGCGACTTATCGTGCGCAACACCATGGGCCAACGTGGTCCCTCCGGTGACCAAAGCGCGGGCTTCGGTCTCGTCGGGATGGAGGAACGCGCTGTGTCTCTCGGAGGCAGCTTGCGCGCTGGCCCCACTAATGACGGTGGATTCGAGGTCGACTTGTTCATCCCCATCCCGACGGCATTGGAGGCATCTGTGTGATTCGTTTCGTGATCGTCGATGACGACGCCCTGATGCACGTCGGCCTCAGCGCAAGGAGTTTGTCCCCTGTCTGGAAAACTTGAGGCAGCGGGACTTGAGGATTCGAAGACAGGAACCGCTTCGTGGCGGTGAAGCAATACCCGCCGGGGTTCAACGGCATGAATGTTCAGGCCATTGCCCGTCGGGATGGCGCACCCTGTGGTTCCCAGGAGTCGGCGCCACCGTCCGCACCCCCTACCACTGGCACCACGAACTCCCCGAGCACTGCAAGCGGTTCAGCCGTGTCCACGCCCGCTTGTGAGCCCCAGGCGAACGCGCCTTCACCAGGGGGCCTTGACCCCGAATCTTGGACATGGCTTATGCGGCTTCTGTCAGGGTAGTTGATGGTGTGTGGCGTGCTGTCTCGTAGGCGATCGGGCTGCGGTGTGCGAGTCGGGAGTGACGGCGGACGGTGTTGTAGCGGTGGAGCCAGCGGAACGTGTCGAGGCGGGCTTCGCGTTCGTTTGACCAGCTCTTGCGGCCTTGGAGCGTCTCTCTTTTGAAGGTTGCGTTGAAGCTCTCCGCGGCGGCGTTGTCCGCCGAGCTGCCGATGGCGCTCATGGACTGCAGGACGCCGGCCCTTGCGCAGGCGCCGGCGAACGCCTTGCTGGTGTACTGGGCGCCGTGGTCGGTGTGCATGATGGCGCCGTTCAGGCTGCCGCGGGTGCGTTCGGCCGCGTCGAGCGCGTTGATGACGAGCTCGGTGCGCATGTGGTCCGCGATCGCCCAGCCGGCCAGGCGGCGCGAGCACAGGTCGATCACGGTCGCCAAGTAGCAGAACTTCCCGCCGCCGACGGGCAGATAGGTGATGTCGCCGACGTACTTGGTGTTCGGTTGCTCTGCGGTGAAGTCGCGTCCGATCCGGTCCGGGGCCTTCGCCGCGGACCGGTCCGGGACGGTGGTGCGGCATTTGCGGCGGAGCCTCAGGCCAGCGATGCCGAGAGTGCGCATGAGGCGGGTGACGCGCTTGTGGTTCACGCACTCGCCGCCGTCGCGGAGCTCGGCGGTGATCCTCGGGACGCCGTAAGTGCCGTCCGACTCGCGGTGGATCTTCCGTATCTTCGCGGCGAGCCTGACGTCGTCAGCCTGCCGGGCGGCACGCTCGGGCGCGGTCTTGCGCCAGTGGTAGAAGCTGGAGCGGGCGATGCCCAGCACGCGGCACAACCGCTTCACGCCGAAGCGGCGCTGGTGGTCCTCAACGAACTGGAAGCGGTTCAGGAGCCGTCAACTAACTACTGCCTGACTTGATGTTGCTCTCGTAGTCAGCGATCACGTCCTGGAGAGCGTCGATCGTGCGGGGTGGGTGGGTTCGCCGGGGCTGGGTGAGTGCTGCGGTGATGTCGGGGGCAGCAGCGAAGGCCAGCAGGGGCATGGTCCGGTGGGCGTGGTAGCTCAGGGTGTTGCGGTCCCGGCCGAGCAGCCGGGCCGTCAGAGTGAGCGTGACGGTGTTGCGGCGGTTCAGGACGGCGGCCAGGACGCGGTGGCGGTGGTCGAGGAAGCCGAAGCCGGGGTTGTATCCGCGCCGGTTGAGGCCCTTCCTCTTCTCCCGCTCCGCCTCGGCCAGGACCCGGCGGCAGGGCTCGAGTTCCTCCACGAGACGGTCGAACAGCTCGCGGGGCATGCCGGTCAGAGCGGGGTGCGTGAGCAGGTGGGTGGCCTCGGCCGGAATCGGGGGTGCCTTCGCCCGTTCCGGCTCGGCAGGCGGCGGTGCCGTCTGCGGGTCATACGGGGCGATGGTGTAGTTCCACTCCCCGTGGAAGTCGTCACGCTGGACGCGCTGCAGGGTCGCCTTGCGCTCGTCCTTGGTGAGCGTGCGGCCGGTGGGGTAGTCGTTCTCGTCGAGGACGGCGTTGACGGTAAGGCCGGTGCTGGTGCGGGTGGCTGCGATGCTCTGGAGCAGGACCTCGTAGCTGGTCAGGGGCCGTCCGCGCAGGCTGTGGGTGATGCGGGAGAACAGGCGATGTTCGACTTTGTTCCATTTTGAAGTTCCGGGCCAATGCCGTTGCTTGACTGCTCATCAGTTCGGTGGTGGGGACGTGCTGGGCCCGCCGGGCGTTGGCAGGTCATGCATCCGTGGATAGGGCGATCCGATGACGTGCGGCTGGGTGCGCTCACTGCTTGGGTGACGCCGGAGCTGGTGGATGACGTGTTGGCCGAGTGTGGTCGGGGTGGGGTGAAGCCGGGGGCGCTGTCGCCGCGGTTCATGGTCTACTTCACGCTCGCGCTGGCGCTGTTCGCGCAAGACTCTTACGACGATGTCGCGGAGAACCTGGTCGGGGCACTGGAGGGGATGGACGAGACGATCCCGAACCGGGCCTCGTTCACCCGTGCCCGGCAGCGCCTGGGGCCGGAGGTGTTGGAGGCGGTCTTCCGCCGGGTGCGCGGACCGGTGGCCCCCGCCAAGGTGGGCAGGGCATTCTGGCACGGGATGCGCTTGGCCGCCGTCGACGGCTTCGTACTGGACCTGCCGGACAACAAGGCCAACCGGGAGTTCTTTGGTGGGTGGAGCGACGCGCGCGGGGCGCCGGCCGGGTTTCCGCAGGTGCGGGTGGTGACGCTGACCGAGACCGGCACGCACGCCTCGATCGACGCCCGGATAGGAGGCTTCAACGGTGGCGAGCGGGAGTTGGCGGTGCAGATGGCCTCCTCCGCGGCCGGGATGCTGGTCATCATGGACCGCAACTTCCCCGGGGTGGAACTGTGGAAGGCGTACACCCACGCCGGAGCGCATCTGCTGCTGAGGGCTCGGTCGACAGTCGCCTCCCGGCCGCTTGAGGTGCTGGCGGACGGGAGCTATCTGGGGCGGATGAGCCTGGCCGGGCAGCGGGCCTCGCATCCGGGCGGGGTGACGGTCAGAGTCGTCGAGTACCGCATCGACGGCGGCGAGCTGATCAGGTTGCTGACCGATCTGCTGGACGTCGAGGCCTACCCGGCGGCGGAGTTGGCCGCGCTCTACCATGATCGGTGGGAGGCGGAATCGGCCTACCGGCAGGTCAAGACGTTCCAGCGCGGCCCTGCGCAGGTGTTGCGCTCGGCCACTCCGGCGCTGGTGCACCAGGAGGTCTGGGCGCATCTGGTGGTGCACCACTGCCTGAACGGGATCATCATGCAGGTCGCCTACGGTGAGGAGACCGACCCACATCGGATCTCCTTCGTCAAGGTCCTCAAGCACGTACGGCGCAGCGTGATCCGGCAGACCAAGGACGCCGTCTCTGCAGTCGGGGCATTCCTGGCGATACTGGAGGCCAAGGTCCGCCGCAAACTCGACACCGGTCCTCGCCGCAGCCGCAGTGCGCCACGAGTCCTCAAACGCCCGGACTCGAAGTACTCGCCTTCGGTGAAGAAGCAGCAACACGGACCCACCCAGCAAGTCCCCGCGAAGGTGATCACCCTCAGCCCGGCGATGCTTCAGTAGCTCAAACAACGGCATTGAGTTCCGGGCGGGAAGTGCAGGACGGTGATGATCAGTCCGCATTCGTCGGCGAGGACGGCCAGGTCCTTCTTGAACAGGTGAGAGTCGGCGGAGTTCGCTCCTCCGGAGTCGGCGGTGATCAGTAGCCGGGTGGCGCCGGGGTAGTCCTGTCGGCCCTGCTGGCTCCACCAGCGGCGGATGGACTCCACTGCGAAGGCCGCAGTGTTGCGGTCGGTGCCCACGTTCACCCAGCCGGTGTCCTGTCCCAGGTCGTAGATGCCGTACGGGATTGCGAACGGGGTGTCGGGGTCCACGAAGTCGTGGTCCGGGGCCGTGATCGGCATCCCCTTGGGGCGGTAGGTGCGGCCCGCCCGGGCGAAGTCACCGATCGGCTCCTTCTGTTTCGTGTCCACGCTCACCACCGGCAGGCCCTGGTCCAGGAACCGCTGGACGGTGGCGTTGATGTGCTGGAACTGGGCGTCACGGTCTGGAACTTGACTCCCGGCACGGGTCTTGGCCATGCCCTGGAGGCTGAAGCCCATCGAGTGCAGGAGCTTGCCCACGGCCGGGGCACTGATCGGATGGCCTGCCATGGTCAGTTCCCGGGCCAGGTCCCGCAGCGAGGCAGTGGTCCAGCGCAGTGGGGAGACCGGATCGCCGGCCTCCCGCGGCTCGATCAGGGCCTCGAGCGCCGGCATCAGACCGGGGTCACGCTCGGCGGCCGGTCTGCGTCCGCCGCCAGGTCGGCGCACCCGGCCCAGCGCCGGCGCACCACCCACAAGCTCGTCGCGTCCCCGTGCGATGGTCGACTCCGATACCTCCGCCAACCGGGCTACCGCCGCGATCCCGCCGTGCCCGAGCGCATCGGCCTCGGAGGCCAGATACAGGCGACGCTGCCGCTCGTCCAGATGCGGCAGTATCGCCGCGAACTTCACATCCAACGCTGCCAGAGCGGCCTCCGTGATTCCCACGGGTCCCCTCTACCACGCAGCAGACCGTAACTGGCCGAAATCAGGCAGTAGTTAGTTGACGGCTCCTCACCAGCGCGTCTCCCCGGCGAAATACTTCGCGGCCCCCCGCAGGATGTCCCGTTCCTCCTCCAGCTCCCGGATCTTCTTGCGGGCGGCGGCCAGCTCGGCCTCCAGCGGCAAGGACGGCTCCCCGGCCGTCCCGGAGGCTGCGTGCGAGCCGGTCCGCCGGCCGTCCGCCGCCCGTATCCAGTTCCGCAGCGTCTCCGTGTTGACGCCCAGATCGGTGGCGACCTGCTTGATCGTCACCCCGGGCCTCGACCGGTACAGCTCGACCGCGTCCCTCTTGAACCCGGCCGGATAGTGCTTCATGACCACGACATGTCCGTTTCTCAGACCCTCAAGATCTATATGTCTCAAGTGTCCAAGATCCGGGGTCAAGGCCCGTGCGAGCCAGGCCCGTTGACCGTACAGCCGCTGAGGGCTTGGCCGGAGGTGGGTCCGGGCATCGTGCCTGGTGGCGATGCCCGGGGTTGTTGTGGTTTTGGTGGGTCAGGGTTGGATGGTGAGCTGGACCTTGTGGGAAGAGCCGAAGAGCTTGGAGGTGAGGTGGCCGGTGGACGTCCAGGTCTTGACGGTGTTGTGGCGGGTGTCGACGGCGAGGAGGTCGGCCTTGTGGTCGCCGTTCAGGTCGCCGGCGGTCATCCGGTCGAAGCCGTTCCACGGGGTGAGGGTGACGGGCCTGGCGAAGGGATTGTGCTTGAAGTCGCCGCTGGACTTCCACGCCAGCAGCTTGCCGTGGGGGTCCTTGGCGATGAGGTCGGCCTTGCCATCACCGTCGAAGTCCCCGGCCGTGGTCTGCGTGAAGCCCTTCCAGGGGGTGAGGACGATCGGCTTGGCGAAGGGGTTCTTCGTCCCGGACTGGCCCTTCCACAGCTTGAGCTGGTGGGTCCTGGTGTCCAGGGCGACCAGGTCGGCCTTGCCGTCGCCGTCGAAGTCCCCGGCCGTGGTCTGGGTGAAGCGGCCCCAGCCGCCGGTCAGCTTCACGGGCTTGGCGAACCCGCCCTTGCCGTCGCCCTTCCACAGGTACAGGACGCCGTCCTTGACGGCGACCAGGTCGGTCTTGCCGTCACCGTCGAAGTCCCCGGCCGTGGTCTGCGTGTAGTCCCAGCTCTTGTACAGCTCACGGCCCGCCTTGAAGGAGGAACCGTCCCCCTCGCCCTGCCACAGATACAGCCCACCGGTCGCCTTGTCCTTACCGACCAGATCCGCCTCACCATCCCCCGTGAAATCCCCCAGCACATCCTCCGACAAATCCGACGCCTTCACCGGAGACGGCACAGGCCCAGGTCCGTCGAACTTCGCGAACTTGTCGGTGAACTCCCATGGCTTCTGCGGAATGCCGGAGCCGTGCGAGTCGACCGGCCAGCCCTTCACGTCCCCGGTCCGGTCGCGGGCGGCTTCCCACATGTGCAGCGAGCTGATGCCATGGCTCTTGGCCCACTGGTCCAGCTCGTCGGCATCCTTCAGCTGGAACGTCTCGTCCTTGACATCGTTATTGCCGATCATCGGAGTCATCTCGATCATCTTGTAGAGATCGGCCTGGGAATTCTCCGGGTAGATCTTCCGGAGCTGGTCCACCACATGGGTCACTGCCTGCTCGGCACCCCAGGCCATGCTGTGATCGGTCGGCTTGAAGTCGTCGGCGCCGTAGTCCATGGTCATGACGTTGATCCGCTCCAGGTCCAAGCCCTCCTTCTTGACCTGCTGGATCAGCGCCGTGCCCGCGTCCTTGAAGCCTTTGGTCAGGGCCGGGACGGTGAACGAGATGTGGAGCTGGCGGCCGTTCTTCTTGGCCCACTGCTCCACCTTGGCCAGTGCGTCGTCGCGGAGCTTGTTGGTCTTTGTGTCGGAGAGGTTCTTGGTACCGTCCTTGTCGCCGTCTTCGATGTCGAAGTCCAGCTTGGTGGCCTGGTACTGCGTGATGAAATTCTCGTAAGCCCGGGCCAGATCGTCGGCGTTCGCGTAGAACTTGTCGATCATCTTGGCGTCCCAGCCACCGAAGGAGTAGGTGACGTCACCACCGTTGGCGCGGATCTGGTTGATCTGGTCGTTGAACGCCGACACCCCGGTTGCGGGCAGCTTGGAGGAACTGGCCCAGTAAAGATCCTTCGGGTCCAGGCCGTCGCAGTTCGATCCCCACTGACTCTTCTGACAGGAGTTCAGAAACGCCAGTGTGACGTTCTTGGTCTTGTGATCCTGCATGTACTGGGACCACGTGGTACCGCCCGAGGTGGCATCCCCCTCAATGGTGCCGTCCCAGCCCACACCCGTGTCCAGATACGGTGACCACGCCTGGAATCCCTGAACCGACTTGTCCGCCGGGTCAAGGTCTGTGGACGGTGTGTACGAGTAGTTGATCGGGATTACCCCGTCCTCGTCCACGCCTGCGTTTTCGGTCTTGCCGGACGCAGAGGTGATCTTCATCCCCTGCCCCCCGTTGATTATCTCAACCTGAGCGCCGGAGAACGCACCCCAGGGGGCGGCGCCTTGGTGGTTGATCTTGAACCCCTTGGGGAACTGGACCGCCACGCTCCAGCCACCCTGGATGGACGTGCTGCCAGTGTTCTTCACATGCAAGTGGAGCTGTGCGTCCGCACCCCAGTCTTGGCTCTTCGTGTCGGCAGCATCGATGTACGCCTGAAGGTGCGCGTCACTGGTGCGTATCTCCTTGTCCTGCAGGGAGGGCAAATTGTCCATATCGCCGCCGCTGCCGGAATAGCCGTCCCACTTCCCGCTACTCACCTTCGTAGAGTCGGCGGTCTTCTTCGGATTCTTGCCTGGCGTGCTCTTGTGCGCAGACTGCTGTCCGGGCTGCTGTACCGAGGAGTGTGTATTGGGGACGGGAGCCGACGTGGCGAAGGCTGGGGCTGCCGATGCCATTCCCCCCAGGGCGACGACGGCCGTCGTGCACGCGGTGACCAAATGCTTGCTAAGGCGAGGATTCACTGAAGTGTTCTCCAAGAGCAATGACTTGTGACAATGCCCGACGCGGAAGTCGTCGGGCTCCTCCAGAGGCCATAGGACATGGATGCGCTGAACGGCCTGACTGGCATGCCAAGAGCGTACGGCCGCCACGGGATCCGGGACGCATATCACATGAGGACGAAGAGACAACGATGGTGCCTATCGTATGAGGACGAAAGGTAGACATCGTGCCCATCGTGCGAGGTTCTTCCATCTGAATTCAGGAAGCGTGTTAACGGCGGAGCCGAATCACTTTGGATTCCTGGTTGTTGAGGGAAGTTGACCGCATCGGGGATGCACTGTGGCTGCTGCCTGCCACGCAGAAGATGATGCGGCTACGGGCGGTGGCTGTGACGGAGCCGCGACGGGCGGCAGATTGCCGGAAGACAGCAGCGATATCCGGGGCGCCGAAGCAGCCAGTGCGCGCCCGGTTGTGCCCGGACCAGGCCAGGGACGGGTGCCGACGACGCGTGAACCGCAACCCACCGTCGACGCTTGGGCCCTAACGCTTGTCGCAACACTCCTTGACCATCAAGGTGTGTTGGTGGCGAGGGCGTAAGCAGGCTGGAGCTCGAGGCCGAGTACTGGCGTCTACTGGCAGCTGCGGTATGCACCGTGGACGCGCGCAAACAGCCCAGAATCGGACGAGCGACAGGGTACTGGTGGTGGGCGGGGAACGGATGTCTGCAGCCGGACTATCTTCCGGAGACGTCCCGGTCGGGCTGGTACATGTCGTCACTGGAACGACAGCGGATCGCGTCGCCGCGCGAACGCTGCCTGACGATCCGGAAGACAGTCTGTTGGCTCGGCCAAGCACCCTCGACGGTCGGCCGGGAACGCCAGCCGGGAGCAACGGCGCAACAGCCGTCCGCACGACAACGGCACCTACGACGCCGACCCGGCCCATCACCACCGCCGCGAGCGGGCCGGGCGTCCCAACAAGGGCGGTCTGAGCAGGACATCGGCCAGGAAACTCCGTACCGGAGGCCCGTTGTGCAAGCGGCGTCGCCGTCCCGGGCGGCGCATACCCCGATTCGTTGCGCTGACCGTCCTCATCAACCACCGGCCGTCCAAGTCGAACTGCATGAGTAAGGATCTTCAGCGTTGCTGCTCCAGGGTGAGGACGGCCTGGACCATTGACGTGAGCCGGTTCGGGCTGCACCGGGCCTTGCGGAAGAGGCGCCAGCACTTGAGGCGGGCGAAGGCCCGCTCGACGGGCATCCGCAGCCGGGCGTGTGCCCGGTTGACGGCTTCCTGTTTGACGGTCAGGTCGCGTCCGCAGTGCCGTTTGAAGGGTGTGCAGAAGGTTCCTCCGGCTCCTTCGTAGGCTTTGTCGGCCAGCACCGGGATCTTCAAGCGTTCACAGATGGTGACAATCTTGTGGGTGCGGGCGGCGGTGATGTCCACGGTCCGGCCGGACAACGCGGGCGAGAACCAGAGCAGTTCGCCGGCGGGTCCTGTGACGGCCTGGATGTTCACCCCGTGCCGCCTGGCCTTGCCCGAGTAGTCCGCTTCCCGGTCGCCGACGCGGTCGCACTCGGCGATCGTGCCGTCCACGAGCACATACTCGGGCCGGGCCTTGCGCAGTGCGCGGGTGAGGGACGGGGCCCGTGCGGCGAGGAGTGCGGTCACGCTGTGTACGTAGGCGTGGGCGGTGCCCTCGCTGATCCGGAAGCCCGCGGCGAGCTTGGCGAGAGTGATGTGCTCGCGCAGGTACACCAAGGCCACGAGCGCGCGTTGCGAAGGCGGGAGCTTGCAGCGGCGGTCACCTTCACGGGTGACGATCAGCATCGTGACCCACTCCACGAGGGCATGCGGCAGGTCCAGTGCGCAAGGATAGGTAACCAACAGGGCTCCCTGGCCAGGTGGTTGAGACGTCAGACATCTCGCCCAACAGCCAGGGAGCCCTGCCCGTTACGGGCCGGCAACCGTCACCCGATCAGAGGCCACGCTGAAGATCCTTAGTAAGGACCCTCAGCGTTGCTGCTCCAGGGTGAGGACGGCTGCGGTGAGGGACGCAAGCCTGTTGGGGCTGCAGCGGGCCCGCCGGAAGATGTGCCAGCGCTTGAGGCGGTCGAAGGCCCGCTCGACCGGCATCCGCAGCCGGGCATGCGCCAAGGTTGACGGCTTTCTGTCTGAGCGTAAGGTCACGCCCGCAGCGCCGTTTGAAAGGCGCGCAGAAGATGCCGCCGGTCCCTTCATGCGCCTTGTCGGCCAGGGCAGGGATCCTCAGCCGTTCACACATGGTGACGATGCGATGAGTGAGGGCGGCGGTGATGCCCACGGCGCGGCCGGGCAGCGCGGGCGAGTACCAGATGAGTTCGCCAGCGGGTCCGGTGACGGCCTGGATGTTCACCCCGTGTCGCCTGGCCTTGCCCGAGTGGTCGCTTTCCCGGTCGCCAGCCCGATCTCACTCGGTGATCGTGCCGTCCACGGGCACGTACTCCGGCCGGGCTGTGCGCAGTGCATGGGTGAGGGATGGGCCCGAGCGCCAAGCAGCGGGGGCGGACGGTGGCGCTGGCGTCCTGGTAGGCGTGGTCGGCCAGGACGAGGATCTGCAGGGTGAGGCAGGCCTGGACGATGCCGTGCGCGCGGGCTGCGGTCAGGCCGTAGGCCCGTCCCGGCAGTGCGCGGGAGAATCACAGCGGGGTCCCGTCCGGGCAGGCGACGACCTGCAGGCTCATGCCATGCTTCTTGTGGTTCTGCGGGGGCAGTACGGCTCGTCCGCCCCGATGCGGCCGGTCGGGATCAGCGCCACGTCAACGATGACGAAGCCGTCCTCGTCCAGGCCCACCAACGCCTCGTACAGACCCGGGGCCCAGGCGGCGAGGACGCCGAACGTCTCGTTCCTCCGAAGATGGGCCAGCGCCAAGAGGCCTGCTTGAAGCAATCCCGCCTCCGCCAGGGCGACTTCAGATCGCACCGACGGGCATGGATCAGGCATGAAACATGCTCAACGAGCATGCAGGACACATCAACTGTGGATGAACACGGAACCAACAGGGCCCCCTTGGACGCTGGTGTGATGGGTGGAATCACCACGCCAACGGCAAGGGGCGCTATCGCACCACCCCGCCTGACATCCATATTTCACCCCGTCAGGTCAAGACGAAGAGGTTCAGTGGTGCCTTCCCCAGCACTGGCCCCAACCGCGCGGCTCTTCCCTGCCCGACCCCCACGTCCCGCGGCTCGACGATCACGAACTTCGGTAGCACGACAGCCTCCACCGCTGCGCCGCCCAGTCGATGGGCCGCGCGACATTCCGGAGAATGCTGATCAGCACGGCTTCCCGCTCATCGGGTAGCGACGAACTCGTTGGTGTAGGTGCGGGAGATGTCGATGTCCTTGCTGGACACCTCGGGCGAGAACGACTTCTGAAGCTCGGCTGCTGCTTGCGCCCCGGCCTTGTTGATCAGCCCATCCGGGGAGTATCCGGGTTTGGCGCGGTCGATGGCCTCGCGGTAGACATTCACGGAGCCGGCCGCGTACGCCTCGGGCATCTTCTGCGCGATCTCCGCGGCGGAGTGCTCCTGAATCCAGCGGAGTGTACGGGTCATCGCTCGGGTTAGCTTCCGCGCGGTGTCCGGGTTGCGCTGCAGCCAGGAGCCATCGGCGTAGAAGACCGCTGCCGGGTAGCTCTTGACACCGAAGATCTGTTCAGTGCCCTTTGGGCTGCGGGTATCAGCGAGAAGCCGCAACTCCCCGCCGCCGAGCTTTTGCTGCAGCAATGAAACTGCAGGATCTACCATCACGGCTGCGTCGATGCGGCCCGACTCCATCGCGGCCACTGCGCCAGCCTCGCCGCCGACCGCCTGCACCGAGGCGTCGTCCACCCGGAGCCCATTCTTGACCAGTAGATACTTCAGGAAGAAGTCGGTCGACGACCCGGGAGCAGTGATGCCGACCTTGGCGCCCTTGAGGTCCTTGACCGACCCGATCGTCCGGTCGGATTTTGGCGAGACCGCGAGGACCAGCGAGGGGGTGCGCAGCATGTTGACGAAAGCGCGTACGTCCTTGCCCTTGGCCTGCATCTGTACGGTGTGGTCGTAGTAGCCGGAGACGGCGTCGATGCTGCCGCCCTGGAGAGCCTGCAGCGCTTTCGACCCTCCCTTGAAGTCCTGCAAATGGACGTCGAGGCCCTCGTCCTTGTAATGGCCGAGCCGTTCGGCCAGCGTCGTCGGCAGGTACGGCAGCAGCGACCGCCCGCCGATGCCGAGCACGACTTTGGTACGGCCGTCGGTCTGGTCGGCGGAGGACGACTGACAGGCGGCGAGGGCGAGCGCCGCCGCCAGGGCCAGCCCGGCTGCCACCATACGCCGCAGCTGCCGACGGGGGAGCCTGAGAGTTCGCATGGCTTCGTTGGCCTTTCTCGAAGGATCAGGGAAAGCAGCTCAGTTGTGAGCGAAGGGTCACGGCTTCCACCTCAGCAGCCGCCGCTCCGCGCACCGTGTCGCCACGTCGATCACCATCACCAGTGCGCTGAGGACGGCCATTCCCGCGAACACGCCGGTGGTGTCGAGGACGCCCTCCGCCTGCGAGATGAGATAGCCGACGCCCTCGGCCGCCCCCAGGTACTCGCCGACCACCGCGCCCACCAGCGCGAACCCCACCCCGGCGTGCAGGCTGGAGAACACCCAGGTCAGCGCCGACGGCAGATACACATGCCGCAGCAGCGCGGCCTGGCCCGCGCCCAGCATCCGCACGTGCTCCACCAGCGCCGGGTCGACGTCCCGTACGCCCTGGTAGACGTTGAAGAAGACCACGAAGAACACCAGCGTCACGCCGAAGGCGACCTTCGACCAGATCCCCAGGCCGAACCAGATCAGGAACAGCGGCGCGAGGACCACGCGCGGCAGCGAGTTGAGCACCTTCAGGTACGGACCGCACAGCGCGGAGGCCGTACGGGACCGGCCGCACAGGAAGCCGGCCGCCAGCCCGAGGACCAGCCCCAGCACCAGCGCGAGCAGTGCCTCGGTCGCCGTGACCCGCAGATGCGGCCAGATCGTGCCGGAGGCGAACCACTCGCGCACCCGGCCGCCGATCGCGCCGGGCCGGCTGACGTAGAACGGGTCGATCCAGCCCTGGGCAGCCGCCAGTTCCCATCCCCCGACCAACAGCACCGCCAGTGCTACGTGTACCGCAAGGCGTGTGATGCGGCGCCCGTGCAGAAGGGAGAGGTTCATCGCCGGGCCTCCCCGTACGTCGCCGCCACCTCGTCGCGCAGGGTCTGCCAGACCCGGTCGCACACCTCACGGAAGGCCGGACGGGTGCGGATGTCCAGCAGGTCCCGCGGCCGTTCCAACAGCACCGGGAAGCGGCCCACGACCGTACTCGCAGGCCCCGACGACAGCACGATCACCTCGTCGGACAGGGACACGGCCTCCTCCAAGTCGTGCGTCACGAAGACGACCGTCTGCCCCGACTCGCCCCACAGGCCCAACAGTGCGTTGCCGAGTAGCGTGCGCATCTGGACGTCCACTGCGCTGAATGGCTCGTCCATCAGCAGGACGTCCGGGCCGGTGATCCACGTCTGCGCGATGGCGGCACGCCGGCGCATCCCACCGGAGACCTGATGCGGATAGGAGTCCTCGAACCCTGCCAGGCCCACCCGGGCCAGCCACTCCCGGGCCTCCCGCAACCGCGCCGCCCGCCTGGTACCCGCCAACTGCGGGCCGAGCGCGACATTCTGCTCCAGGGTGCGCCAGGGCAGCAGGACGTCCTGCTGGAAGACGTAACCAATCTCGTGGCGCTGCGCGTTCACAGGCCGACCCAGCAGTTCGACCGTCCCCGTGGTCGGAGCTGCCAGGCCGGCGATCAGGTGGAGGAGGGAGGACTTGCCACAGCCGGACGGGCCCACGATGGACACGAAACGGCCGGGCGGCACGGTCAGGTTTACGTCGTCGAGAACGGGCCGCGCCGACCCGTAGGAGAATCCGACCCCGCCCAGGACGACAGCGGGGCGCGCTCCTGCAGTACGCGCGGTGGAACCACATGCGGCCGTGTCCACTACTGCTTCACCGCCTGGCCCCTCAGCAGGTTCGACTCCGCGACGGCCTGTTCGGCGAAGGCGGTACCGAAGACGGCACCGGTGATGGTGGTGCCGCATGGCCGGGTGACCAGCGGCTTGGCCACGCCGTGCTCCTCCACTGCCGTGGTGGACGATGCGGGGGCCAAGGTCGCGTCGATGTCAGGCAGCACGCTCACTGCGTCGGGTATCGGCACAGTGGTGACCATAATCTCCTTGAGGGGCAGGCCCGACTCGCGCAGGATGGCAGCGAGTTGGTAGCAGTCCGCTGCGTTGGCGCCACCGACTGTCGCGATCTTGCGGCCGCGCAAACCAGTTGACTCGTCGAGGCCCCTGAAGTCCAGCAGCTGCTGCGCGACCTCCAGAGAGGTGGGAGAGGACTGCTCCCCAGCCGAAGCGGGCATGGAGGGGGCGTCCTTCACGTTGAGGCCTTGGGCAGGACCGTTGAACAGTCCGGCGGAGACTCCGGCGACGACCGCGCTGTTGCTTCCGGTCCCCACTGGCGGTATCGCATCCTGCCCTGCATGCGCTCTGTGCAGCTCGACATCCAGACCCTGCTCGAAGTAGCTCGTGACACCGGTCAGATACAGCGGAGCAAAGAGAGTGGAAGGAATGTAGGCCACCTTTACCATTGTGCATCGTTGATGCCTTGCCGGCCTCTTCGCCCAAATTCCCGTTTCTCCGGGGAGGCACAGAAGCAATCTATTCCTTCATCGGACAGTGTCGGGCAACGGCCATTGCTGGCCGGGATGTTCACGTGGCGACGCTATCGGTGAAGGCCTTCCGGGGGATAGTCTCCTTTCGTATGCAAAATCTCGCCTTAAATGGCTGGCGCGGTCTCAACTTTCCCCCATGGCCGACCGAAAATGTCCCAAGCAATGCCACGTAAGGGGGTGTTGGGGGTTGATTGGAGTTTCTCTGGCGGGTGCTGCATCAGCCAGCGGGGGCCATGTTGTGCATGCGGGCGACACCGAGGACGGCCTGGTGAACCCCGTCGCCGCGCAGGCGGCAGTCGCGGAGGATCTTGTGCGTCTTCATCCGGGAGAAGGCGTACTCGACGCGGGCCCATGCCCGCCTGCGGACCGTGTTGTCCGCTTCCTGCCCCGGTGCCGCGGTAGCCGTCGGCGCTGACCGGGGCGTTCTTGACGGCCCGGTCCACCCGGTTCACGCCGGACTCCCGGTAGGCGCGTGCGCCGTGGCGGCTGCCGGAAAGCGGTCGGCCAGCCGCCATGACCAGGCGGGTGTCGGCGCCGACGAGTACTGGCGGTTGGTGGAGTACCGGTAGTTCTTGCTGGAGGCGGCAATGCTGCGGTCACGGGCCGGTAGCAGGGTTCCGGCCCGGCTCCGAGGCCGTCACCACAGCACCCACACCAAGATCATCACACGCCTGACCGGGGCACACGGGATGCTTTTCAGGCGTAGTGCGTCGGGCCCCTGGGCCACGCTGTACCCAGGCGACGGTAAGCAGCCACACTGCCGCGATGACCACCCCGATGCGCTGCGGCACCCCGAACCACTCCGCGGACGGCAGGAGCACCAAGGTCATTGCCATGCTCAGCAGCTCGGCGGCGAAGAGCGATACGCCCCACCGGAACCACCAGGCCGGCCCGCGGTGACGGGCGGCTCGGGCCAGTGTCCCCATCGCAGTGAGCAGGGACGCGTTTGCAACTGAGCTTGTGTAGGCGTGGGCCTGGTGACGGAACGAGACGATGCCTGCAAGTTCGGCGGCCCGGCAGCCGGGGTTGGCGGAAGGCGCGCAGTCCAGCGGGAAGACTGCCACATCGGCAATCGTCACCACCCCGAAGACCGTCACCGCGGCCCATCCCACGAGCTCCCATGCACCGTGGCCTACGCTGCTCGCCCTGGCCCGGAGCATCAGCAGTCCGGCGGCTGCAGCCGCGGCTCCGGCCAGGGCGTCCGCAGTGCCGAAGAACCATCGGTAGGGCTGGTCGGCCGCGAAGAGTTCACTGGCGAAGGAATGGTCGTAGTTCAGCCTCGTTCCCAGGCCGAACTCCAGGGACCACAGGAGGTAGAGACCCGCCGCGGCGACAAGCAGCCGAGCCGCCGTCAGGGAGACCGCCCGGTGTTCCCGGACGACTCCGCTGGATACCCGATCAGCCGTGGCAGGACGCCGGCCAGCCATCACATCACTCCTGGACTGCGAGCGGGCGCGACGGGCCGACGCTCACCGCTGGTGCCGGTAGCCGAGGAGCCGCAGCGCGTTGGCGACGACGACGAGGGTGGAGCTCTCGTGGATGAGGACGGCGGGGCCGATACCGAGCCCGAGAAGGGTGGCCGGGACGAGTAGGGCGACGATGCCGAGGCTGAAGTACAGGTTCTGCTTGATGATTCGGCTGGCTTTGCGACTCAGCCCCGTGGCCATCGGCAGCCGGCCGAGATCATCGGACATCAGGGCGATGTCGGCGGTTTCCAGCGCGACGGCGGAGCCCGCGGCGCCCATGGCCACACCGACGGTGGCGTTGGCCATGGCAGGGGCATCGTTGACCCCGTCGCCCACCATCGCGACCTTGCCCGCGCCGGCGTCGAGTTGTGCCACCGCAGCTACTTTGTCCTCGGGCAGCAGACCACCACGAGCATCGTCGAGGTTGATCTGCCGTGCCACCGCTGTCACAACGGCCTGATTGTCGCCCGAGAGCATCACCGCTCGCCGGATCCCCAGCGCGCGGAGCTGCGCGACGACGAGCGCGGCATCCGCACGGGGGGTATCCATGACACCCAGCGCCCCCAGGTAGCGCTCGCCCTGTCGCACGATCATCACGGTACGGCCGCCCTGCTCCAGCTTCTTGACCTGGGCGATGAGCGAATGAGGGGGCTGGGCGCCCGGGAGGCCGTCGAAGAAAGCACTGCTGCCGATCCATACGGTGTCATCGCCAACGCGGGCCATAACTCCCCGTCCGACGACTGCCTTCAGAGCCTCCGCCTGGGGAACATCGGCATCCGCCAGCCGGTCCGCAGCATCGCGCACCACTGCCGATGCCACCGGGTGGTCGCTCAGGCGCTCGACGGCGGTGGCCACGGCCAGCAGTTCACCCTCGCTCACCGTGGGGGAGGGGTATACATCGGTCAAGCGGGGACGGCCCTCGGTGAGGGTGCCGGTCTTGTCGAAGGCAAAGGAAGTGAGCCTGCCCAGACGCTCCAGCGGCCCGCCTCCCTTGACGAGAACACCGCTGCGAGCCGCACGGGCCACTGCGCTCAGGACGGCCGCCGGCGTCGCGATGGCCAGGGCGCACGGGCTGGCGGCAACCAGTACGGCCATGGCCCGGTAGAACGTCGCCGAGAAAGGCTCGTTCAGGAGCGGTCCCGCCAGCAGCAGCACGGTCACGAGCGCGAGGACGAAGGGGACGAAGACCCGCTGGAAGCGGGCGGTGAACACCTGCGTCGGCGATTGCTGGGACTCCGCGTCGCGCACCAGCTCGACCACGCGGGCCAGCGTGCTGTCCTTGGCAGCGCCGGTGGTGACAATTTCCAGCATTCCGGAACCGTTGACCGTTCCCGCGAAAACACGGCTGTCGGCGGGGACGGCCACAGGGGCGCGCAGCGCCACTTCCCTGTCAGCGACCGGGCGCTTGTCGGCCGGAATGCTCTCGCCGGTGACCGAAGCCTGGTCGATCGAGCTGGTTCCGGTCAGGACGAAGCCGTCGGCCGGGATGCGGGCATGCGGTTTGACCACCACCACGTCGCCGAACACCAAGGACTCCACCGGCACTTCGCACCTCTCGCCGTCCCGCAGCAGCAGGGCGGTCGAGGGGGCGAGTTCGGCCAGCGCCTCGATGGAGCGCCGCGCGCGTCCCATGGCGTACGACTCCAGGGCGTGTCCGACGCTGAACAGGAACAACAGGACCGCGCCCTCTTCCCACTTGCCCACGGCCGCCGCACCCGCGGCAGCGACCAGCATGAGGAAGTCCACCTCGAACCGGCCGTCGCGAATAGTGGTGATGGCCTCGCGCACCGTGAAGAAGCCGCCGAAGAAGTAGGTGGCGACAAAGAAGCCGAAGGCCATGTCAGGCTCTTTCGCCACGAGATTCAGCAGCAGCCCGGCGAAGAAGGTGGCGGCAGCGAGCCCCGCGAAGACGAGTTCGCCGGCCCGCCCGAAGAAGCCGTCCGCGTGGTCATGGGATCCGCTCTCGCGGGGGGCAGCGGGCCGCGCTGAGGCTATGCCCGAGGACTGATACTTTGATGTCATGAATTCAAAGTATCATGACATCATTATTTATTGACCTGGTGTTCCATGGACTGTCACCTGCAGATAAAGTTGAGCGCATGACCACAGGCGATGACCGCGAACTGATTTCACCCGAGCAGGCCACCGCCGTGGCTGAGATCATGCAAGCGCTGTCCTCGGCAGTTCGCGTCCGCATCCTCGACCGACTGCGCCGCTCGCCCTGCACCGTCGGCGAACTCGCCACAGCCGTCGCCATGGAGCAGCCCGCCGTCTCCAACCACCTGAGGCTGCTGCGCCACCTGGGTCTGGTCACCGGCCGCCGCGAAGGCCGCCAGGTCCACTACGAGATCCACGACCAGCACGTCGCAACGCTCGTGCAGCAGACCGTGGACCATGTGGCCCACCACACCCCCGGACACCACACCGCCTGATCCGCGGACTGGCGAGAGCGCCGCCGCAGAAAGGCGCGCCTCACACATCCCCAGGGCATCCAGCAGAGATCGGTGCGCTCGCGGCCGACGGCCCGCCGACGACGACTTTCCGGGAGCAGACCTCCACGACGAAAGCGACGCAGACGAACCCTGCCCAGGCAGAGGCCGGTATGGCATCGGGGACGACGGAAGGCTGCACACCGACCCATCCGCGGGACAGATAAACCCCGGCGAACGCCTCAACGCATTCGCGATGCCACGTGCAGACCACCTGCCCTGCCGGACCGCGAGGTTACGCGGGCTCCAAAGACCACGGCGACAAGAGCTCCGGCACACAGACCGAGCCGGTCCCACTGCCGGTCGTGAAGCCAGGCCGCGGGGTAGCCAACATAGGGGACACGGAGGCGGCCGAGGCCGATGACATCTTCCATGGTGATCTGGTCGGGGTCGGGCGACTGGTTGTGATCGCCCTTGGTGGTGATGCGGCCATCGGCGAACGCGGTGACGCGATGGGTCATGATGCCCTGGTCGCCATGGAAGGTGATGACCTGCCCGGGCCGTACGGAGGACGCCGGGCTGGATACGGCGACGTCGCCGCGTCGGATGTTGGGAGTCATGCTGCCCGAGACGACGCTGGTCGGCTCCCAACCAACTGCCGTGGGCAGCAGGGCCCATAGTGCGAGGCCTGCGAGGGCGGCAAGTGCGGCACGGCAGCCCACGACTCGCAGGTCACGGGCTGTCGCGAAGATGCGGGGGAAGACCGTCACTTGCCACTCTGAGCAGTCCAGGAGAAGACCGCTGCGGCGGACTTGTCCATGATCGCAGGATTGTCCGCGCTCTCCGGAAGACTCCACTCGATGTGGTACGTGACAGTGCTGTCAGCACTCGTCTTGATGTCGCCCATACCGGTCGCGTAAGTGCTGTGAGCGGCCAGGTTCTGGAGGCTGCCCTGATAGACGTCGTGGCCCTCGCTGTCGGTGATGTGAAGCTGCAGGGCGGCGACGAGGCCTGCGTCGCCCGTAGGCGCTGCGGTCATGCGGATGTGGGCTCCGCTGCCGTGATAAGCGACCGTGACGTCCTTGGTACCCGTGCGGCCGGGGGCGATGCCGTCGGCATTGAAGACGACCTTGCCACTGTGATCGTTGGTAAGGGCGACGCTGCCGGTGTGCCACGTGCTGCTGTCAGTGTTGGTAGTGGCGGTGAAGGCAGCGTGCGAAGCGGTCATCACCATGAGACCGGAGACGAGAAGGCCGGCGGGGACGGTGGCGAGCTTGACGAGCTTACGCATGATGTGCTTGATCCTGATTGCAGTACGGTCCTTTGATTACCGCACAAATGTTGTCACGGCTACCAACATTAAGGTCTGTCGCGAAAGTTCTCGGGCATAGTCTTTTGTTGACGCATGCCCGAGCCGAATCCCAGCTCCCGCTGCAGGGTACTTCCCCCTGGATACCGGTACGCAGCACGTACACGAGATTCCGCACAGCACCTGTCGGTCCGGCAGCCGCTTACGGCCCGGGCACCGGAACCTTCGCTTTGTGCGTGGCAGCAGCGGCTCGATCCGCTCCCACAGCCCGTCCGACACGAGCCACAGCGATGCCCCCAAGAGCCGGACAACACTCAACCTTCCCTTCGGAGGCCGGCTACCGACCTCAACCAGTCCATTCTGTTAGCCGTTGTCATTGCCCTCCTGCAGCCCACTGCAGGAGGGCTGCCGCAGGCACCAGCCATGGCAACCTTCCGACCCGCACGGGCAGCTTCGGTATACAAGATAGGCACGAAAAGCACGCACGGCCCCGCGCCCCGCCCGGTTGGCTGGACCCGGCAGCAGCCACAGCGGCACCAGGGCGCCGGGAAGGCAACTGCCCAGATCGGCCGTTAGATTGACACATCCTATGAATGTTCAGCTCCGCTTGTTTGTTTCGCAGTGGCCGGTGTACGTGCCTGTGGTGGCGGCCGTCGTTCTGGCGCTGTCCTGGGGGCAGTCGTTGTCGGCGGGGCTGGTGGTGCTCGTAGGGTGCGCGCTCACGGGAGCGGTACTGGCCGCCGTGCATCACGCGGAGGTGATCGCGCACAGGGTCGGGGAACCGTTCGGGTCCCTGGTGCTGGCGCTCGCCGTGACCGTCATCGAGGTGGCCCTGATCGTGACGCTCATGGCCGACGGCGGCGACAAGAGCAGCACCCTGGCCCGCGACACCGTCTTCGCCGCCGTGATGATCACCTGCAACGGCATCGTCGGAATGTGCCTGCTGGTGGGCGCGCTGCGCCGGCGGGTCGCGACCTTCAACCCCGAGGGCACGGGAGCCGCCTTCGGAGCGGTGGCGACACTGGCGGGCCTGAGCCTGGTCCTGCCGACGTTCACCACCAGCACCCCGGGCCCGCGCTTCTCCCCTCCGCAGCTCGTCTTCGCCGCGCTGGCCGCGCCCATCGTGTACGGGCTGTTCGTGTCGACACAGACGGTGCGGCACCGGGACTACTTCCTGCCGGTGACGGCCGAGGGCGAGGTCATCGACACCGACGACCACGCCGAACCGCCCTCGGCACGGGCCGCCCTGGGCAGCCTGGGCCTGCTCTTCGTCGCGCTGGTCGCCGTGGTCGGCCTGGCCAAGGTCGTCTCGCCCACGATCGAGTCGGCGGTGTCGGCGGCCGGACTGCCCGCGTCGGTCGTCGGCGTCGTCATCGCGCTGATGGTCCTGCTGCCCGAGTCGATCGCCGCCCTCCGGGCCGCGCGCGGCGACCGCGTACAGACCAGCCTCAACCTGGCGCTGGGCTCGGCCATGGCGAGCATCGGACTGACCATCCCCGCCGTCGCCGTGGCCTCGATCTGGCTCGACGGGCCGCTGGTCCTCGGTCTGAGCGCGACGCACATGGTGCTGCTGGCCCTCACCGTCGTCGTCGGTACCCTGACCGTGATCCCGGGCCGTGCGACACCGCTCCAGGGCGGCGTGCACCTCTCGCTCCTCGGGGCCTACCTCGTACTCGCCGTCAGCCCGTGAGGGCATACCCGATGAAGGCCCAGGGCGAGCATGCAGGTTCTCATCAAGGCTGACACCAGTCTCGTGCTCGCAGCCGGTTGCCGTTGCCCGGCAACCGCAACGCCCCTCACCGCCGGGTACCGGCACGTGCTGAGCATAGTTTCGCCCGCGTGAAGAACTGAAAGATCTCCCGCGACTGCGGGCTCAAGGGCGACGGAATCCACTGGGCTATCAACAGCATCGCCCACATGCACCCATCGCCCTCGCCGACTGATCAGAGCCCAGAAGTCTCCAACACCTGCACATCACCGCGCAGTTAAGGTTGCGAGAAGACCTCCAGTCAGGCTTGGGAGAAGTACTGGACCATATCGGCATCGGCATGAGCCATGCCGTTGGTGCTAGTTCCTGTCCTCAGTAAGGACGACATTTCGTGTGGTAGCAGGAAGATTCCCTGGAGCCTTCACCACGGCCTTCGCGGGAAAGACTTCGAGCACGGGATGGGGTTCGATGGTTCCACTGATCCACGGCTTCCCCTCCACTCTGCCAGTTGTACCTCGACAGAGCCCCTTACTGGACCACTCATTCCCCGCCTCTTTCTCCTTCCAGAGAGGAAGATACATGGCGCGCGGATTTATCTTCGCAACTGCGATTCCCGTGTATTGCCCGCCAGTAAATCGCAACTGCTCATACCCCCACTTTCCGGCAGGGATGGTGCGCGTATATGTTGTACTGTTCGCGGTGGAGGTTGAATTGATGTCAGTTGTCATTTTACTGTACGTAAAGCTTCCACTGACATCAACGCCCCCACCGGCCGCCCCGTCCTTGCCTCCGCCTGAAAGCTTGCCGGTGATGGAGGCCCCGATGCTGTATCCGCTGCTTTCCTGGCGTGTTTTCGTCTTGGTGACGGAGGAAGTGACCGATACGGTCTGGGGGCCTTGACTGATGCCGGTTTGCGCCATGACGGGGGCCGTCTCAGAAAGCTTTCCGACGAAGCCACAGTTTGTCTTGTTTTTGGCGCAGTAGCTGGCGATGCCCTGCCCTGTTGATCGAAGATAAGTGCTACCTTCGCTCAAGCTGTCGTGAATAATTACGTGAGCATCCCCGAGAGCGGAACTTGCGCTTGGCAGGAAATTTCTCACGGCCTCCTCGACCGCGTACCTGGACAGGAATGGCCTTGGGTTGAGGTTCGAGGCCGTCACCCCCCACGAAGCCTCTTTTTGGCTGGCATCCCCAGTCCCGTTCCCTGGAGGGAGGAATCCGTAGAAACTCGCCCTGTCCGGCAGGTCGTAGGGGAGGGTGAGCTTCTGACCGTTTGGAAGATCGGCCTGAGCGTAGCTGCCTTCAGCAGCCGAAGCCTGCCCCTGCAGAAGCAGGACACCCGACATCGAAGCGCCAATGAATAAGATATTTCGGCGCCGGCGGATGTTTTTAGCGGCCTCGCGGTTTCTCATATTTCCCACAGTGGACTCCCTTGCGGTGAAGCGTTCGCTTGTCGAGGTTTCGCCCTATGCTATGGGCGCTACGGGAGGAGACGCTAGATACTTTTGTATACAGTTGCGGTGGAAGGCGGAAAGTGAAATTGATTTTCTATTCGGATGCCGTGTCGCCTCTCCTTTTGAGGGATCCTCGACCGGATCCGGTACCAGCAGGCCGATACCGCCGTTACCGAGGGCGGCAGGGAGAACAAGGGGGACAACGCCAGCGGTGCGAGCCGGCCACCACAAAGGCCACCGCACCATGGTGATCAAGCTGAAGTTGCCGTGGAAGAAGCCGGGTTGTTCCAAGCGGGCCCTCCTCGTCCTGGCGCACTGGCAGAAGAATGAGATGTTCGCACAGGTCGTGGGAAGTTTCGGGTCTCCATGGCGACGGCCTGGCGACACGTCGACGAGACCCTGGAGATCCTCGTGGCCTCAGCACCCGGCCTCCATGAGGCTCTGATGGGCTTGGGCGAGAGCGACTTCGTCATCGTTGACGGCACCCGGATACCCGCCCACCGAAGCAAGGCGGACGAGCCGTACTACTCGTAAAAGCAAGATCGCGAAATTAGGGCGGAGTGGGCGCCGTCACGGCAGGTGCAGGGTGGATGTCGATGCTGATGGTGGCCTGTAGGTGCGGGTGTCGATCTTCGGGGTCTTGCATCGAGGGGAAGGAAGAGGGGGCGCCGGGCG
This sequence comes from Streptoverticillium reticulum, assembly GCF_047456005.1. Lineage (NCBI taxonomy): Bacteria > Bacillati > Actinomycetota > Actinomycetes > Kitasatosporales > Streptomycetaceae > Streptomyces > Streptoverticillium reticulum. The sequence continues at coordinate 8,331,152 of NZ_CP179755.1, forward strand.
GTACAGGGTGCGATTCGGATGCTTGGGGAGTGCGGCGGGTTGTCCAGGACCTGCTGGCCGATCTGTCCGACCGGATTGATGGTCTCGTCGGCGACCACTTCCGCGGCTTGGACGACTTGGCCGCGAGCGGTCTGTAGGGCGGCGACGATCAAGTTGGCACGCTACGGGTCCGGAACACGGATCAGGGAACATCGTGGATTGCGCTGCGCAGCACTTGAGGGGTGGTCAGCAGTGTGTACACATCCTGGGCGACGGACGAGGGACGTGTTGAGCGCAGGATTCGGCCGCCGAGGACCGACTTCTTGATCGCGAAGTAGGCTGTCTCGCCTACCGGTGTTCGTGGAAGAGCTTGACCAAGTCGCCTGCCGGGTAGTGGCTGGTGTCCGGCGGTGTGGTGGCTGGCCGGTGTGGATTCATGGCCGGGATGTTTGTTCATCTCGTTCTCTGGTGTCTGCTCCAGCATTTTCTTCGTGAGCTGTTGTTGCAGCCTGTTCTTGCCGGTCGGTTGCGGGTTCCTGGTCTGGGTCTGTTCGGTGGGTGTCCTGGGCGGTTGGTTGTCGGTTGCCTGGTTGGCGGCTTTCAGGGTGCTGCTCGTTTTGTCGTTGCGTCAGTGGTGTGGTGGTTCTGTTTCTCCGGGCGGGCGTGCCTGATGCAGGGGGATCTGCCGTTGGTCGGTGGCTTCTGGATCTGTATGTCTGTGGGTGTTGCATCTTTTGTGTGGGGGGTGGGGGCTTTGTGTGGGTGGGTGTCATCGTTGGCTTGTGTGGGTGGGGTGGGGTGTGGAGGGAGACTCGTTGGTGTGCGCGTCGGTTGGCTGTGCTGGTGCGGGTGTTGGCGGCACGGGGTGTCGTTGGGGCTCGGGCGGGCTGGCTTGTCTGGCGTGGGGTTTTGATTGTCGACGAGTGGAAGATTCCTATGAGGGTGTGTGCGGTGTCCGGTGGTCGGCGGGCGTTGGTCCGGGCTGCTGCGGCGGCTGTGGTGGCCACGGTGGGTATTACGGCGCTGGGGGCCGCGGCGCCCGCTGCTACTGCTGCTGGTCAGGCCAGGGCCGGTGCGGGCGGCTGTACCCCGACCGATGGTTATTCCAACTGCCAGATCTTTGATTACACCGGCAAGAAGACGCAGACCTTCACCGTCCCGCAGGGGGTGTCGAAGGTTTTCGCGAAGGTCTGGGGCGCCGGCGGCGGCGGCGGTAAGAACTCGGGCAACAAGGACGCTTATGGGGGTGCGGGTGGTTATGCGCAGGGCACTATTTCGGTGCAGGGGGGCCAGCAGCTCACCCTGACCACCGCCGGCGGCGGCGATAAGGCATACCAGACCAATGCTGCGGGCGGTTACGGTGACGGCAATGGCGGATCAATATCGAATGCAGCCCTCAGCTCGTCTGGTGGTGGTGGGGGTGGTGCGAGTTCGGTGAGGTCCGGTGACACCCGGCTGCTGGTCGCCGGCGGCGGCGGCGGCAGCAGCGCCACGCCGGGTGGTGCGGGTGGCGGGGACCGCGGGCAGGACGGGTCGGGGACGAAGCAATACCCCGACACTAGTGGTCGTGGGGGGAGCGATGGCAAGGGCGGCTCCGGCGGCAATGCCAGTGGTTTCACGCCGAGCGAGAAGGGCGGGGACGGTTTCGGTGCCAACGGCGGGACCAGCACGTTCAACCACTATGGCGGGGCCGGCGGCGGCGGTTACGGGGGCGGCGGCGGCGGCCAGGGCGAGGGCAACTACGGGTTCGGTGGTGGTGGGGGTGGTGGTGGTTATGTGAGTGCGTCGTTGGCGGGTGGGAAGCTGATGGCGGGTGACCGTCAGACGCCGGGCAATGCGGGGGATGTGCAGCGGGGGAAGGCCGGTGGTGGTGGTTCTTCGTTGCATCCTGCGGGTTTTGCGGGGCGGATTGTGCTGGAGTGGAATGAGCCGGCTGCTCCGGTGGCGAAGGATGACGGCCCGGTGAAGACCGTGGCGGGGAAGCCGTCGGCTCCGATCGATGTGCTGGCGAACGACAGCATCTCGGGTGACCGGTCGAAGGCGCAGATCGAGCTGCAGAACAACGGCAAGGGCCAGCACGGCACCGCGACGGTGAAGGACGGCAAGGTCGTCTACACCCCCGCCGACTCCACCTGGACGGGCAAGGATTCCTTCACCTACAAGGTGAAGGACGAGTTCGGGCAGGAATCGTCGAAGGCCGCTACGGTGACGATGACGGTGACGCCCGGCAAACCGTCCTATCTGAAGGCGTCGGATCTGTCGCAGGATGCGCTGGGTGATTTCGACGGGGACAAGAAGGCGGACTTGGTCGGCAAGGACAAGGCCACCGGCGGCCTGTACGAGTGGAAGGGCAACGGCAAGGGCGCCTTCGAAAAGGGCCGCGAGCTGTACAAGACTTGGGACTACACCCAGACCACGGCCGGCGACTTCGACGGCGACGGCAAGACCGACCTGGTCGCCGCCAAGGGCGACACCCTGTACGAGTGGAAGGGCAAGGGCGACGGCACCTTCCAGGACCCCGTCAAGCTGACCGACGGCTGGAACGGCTACACCCAGACCACCGCCGGGGACTTCGACGGCGACGGCAAGGCCGACGTCATCGCCATGGACACCAAGACCGACACGCTCTACCTGTGGAAGGGCCAGGACAAGTCCGGCAACCCCTTCGCCAAGCCCAAGTACCTCACCCGCTGGAACGGCTACACCCAGGCCACCGCCGGCGACTACAACGGCGACGGCAAGGCCGACCTCCTCGCCCACACCCCCCGCGGCAACCTGGACTACTGGCAGTCCGACGGCAACCTCACCCCCGGCCACAACCCCTTCGCCAAGCCCAAGTACCTCACCCGCTGGAACGGCTACACCCAGCCCGCCGCCGGCGACCTCACCGCCGACGGCAAGACCGACCTCCTCGCCGTCGACACCAACAACAACACCATCAAAACCTGGAACTCCACCGGCACCACCACCCCCCACCTCTTCACCACACCCCACACCATCCGCCTCCAACTCCCCAACTAACCACCCACCAACAACCCACCTATGAGCAACACCGGCCCTGGGCCTGGCCCAGGGCCAGCTGACACGATCCCGTCCGGTCGGCTGCGACCGGACGGGATCCCCTCATTCCCCAGACGGCCACAGTCCAGCTCAAAACCACACCCCAAGCCACGAAGAACCTCGCGGCCGCCAGCCAACACAAACAGCAACGCACACCGCCGACGCAGCTACTGCGGACGGCTGCGTCCACGCATGTGCGGGATCAGTCGGGCCGGTCGGCCGTGTGCAGGCGTGCCGGCAGGCGGTACAGCCGGTCGAGGCCCCCCGACTTGTGCCATCGGCCGAGCTGGCGCTGGCGGGCATGCCCGGAGCCCAATCCCCGCTCCGGCGGGAGGCGTTGCCGGCTGATGTCGTTGTGCAGGACGTAGAGGATGCCTTGCAGGCACAACCCGGTCGGGCATGAGACCCGACCCAGCGCCTGCCCCGGCCACGGTGGCAGCAACACCCCTGTCACAGCCAGCAGTTCACCATCTACGACCCACATCTGCTTGCCCCCACCGCACGAACACTCGCAGCAGCGCCCCGGTCACGGTCGACCAGCCACACCCCGCAAGGCCGTGTTACGAGCTATGTGGCGTGGGTGTCCCTCGCGGTATTTGGCTGATCTGATCGTGGAGTTGGCCAGACCAGGGGAGGCGGGTATTGAAGGCCGTCGTCATGAGGCGCGGGGCGGGGCGAGGAAGTGGGCCGCGGGATCCGATGTCCGGCACTGGCTGGGTCGCCTTCGGGAGGCGTTCGCATACCTGTTCCGTGAGTTCCTCGGGGCTGTAGGAAGGGGTAGTGATTGCCTCGCCGGCGCAGCAATTGCGGGGATTGAGCAGTAGAGCTGCTCGGTTGGCCAGTCTCCAGCGTGTGGTCGATGCCGCTATGTCGGTCAACTCGCGGTTCAAGTGGAAGAATTTGGCGAACTGTTACCCAGGATGAGTCATGAGGGGACTTTTTCCTCATCTGATAAGGGGACTTAAGTCCCATCCTTTTCGGTGCCGATGATGGCAGATTTGGCAGTACGGGCAAGGGGCAACGGGGCCTTTAGCCGGAGTGAACAAGGGAGTTGACCATGGGTTACATGTTCTCGTTCAACGCTGCCGACCTTGAGGACGTGGAGACGGAGATCAGCCCGGCCGACGCGGAGGATGTCAACGCTGCGGCCGAGCTGGATGCCGCCGTTGAGGCCTGAGCCCAAGAGCTCAGCCGGGGGGACGGGACAGCTGGTCCCGTCCCCCCGCGAGCTCTACACCGGAACGCGCGAGCGCCCGTTCGAACGAGAGCTCACCCTGGTTGCGGCTGAGCGACAGGCGCGGCTCGACATCGGTGCTGCAGGCTGGCATCCGGAGCTGCACCAGTTCGGTGACCGCGGCTTCACAGCAGTGCAGTGTATTCTGCGGACCCCATCTGGTGAAGCAGTGCCTGGAGGCTTGGGCAACGGCAAAGGATTTCTGCCCTCTGCCCGGGCGGGGGCACTGTTCGAGGCACTGGAGCACACCTTCAGCGGGCCGAGGTCTCTGGAGTCGCTGCCCCTGCAACTTCGTGATACGGCCGGCCTGCTGGACGGCGCGCTGCGGGCGGAGCCGAGCATCCACATACTGGCTCGGCAAAGGGCCGAAGCGGCCTGTGTGCGATATACGGCACTCGATGGCGGCGGACCGCTGGACGTTCCTATATTCCTCTGGGCGCCGTGGTATTTGAAGAGAAGCCAGGAGATGGCTGCGGCCCGGAGCCGGCTCGGCGACACTGCGGACTACCGTCCAGTGCTGTCCTGCAGCGTCAACACCGGGTGTGCCATCGGCGCGACCGAGGACGAGGCGCTGCTGCACGCGTTGAACGAATGGGCGGAACGGGACGCCTTCTCACTCTTCCTCGTGCGTTCCGTCCATGACGGCGGCCCCTTGCCGTCCCGCATTCCAGCCACGATCCTGCCCACAGCGCTGCGCCACGAGTACGACCGTGCTGCCGCTCTTGCCCAGGGCCCGGTTGCTCTGCTGGATCTGACAACCGACGTGGGCATCCCGGTCGTTCTCGCTTGCACGGCCGCGTCGCCCGGCCGACGCCCCCACTATGGGCTGGGAGCATCGTTGTCCATAGAAACTGCCGTCGCGCGGGCGATCAGTGAGCTGGTCCAGGAAATCCTTCTGCGCGACGCCTTCGTGGATCCGGGCCACATGGCAGCGGTAGAGGCCCGACTCGCTCCCTATCCACGCCTCCTGGCCTGCGCCCGGCTGTCGTTCACGGAACGGCTGAGCCAGGCTCCGGTGGCCACGGCGCTGGACGGTCCCAGGCCTTGCCCGACGAGTGTGGCGGAGCAGCGTGAAGAAGCGGTCGTACGCATCGCTTCCGTCGGCCGACGGGTGGTGGCTCACCGTCTATGTGTCATGGAGCATGGAACGACGGTGGTTCAGGTTCAGTGCCCTGGACTCGAGCGGTTCCATCTGATCACTGAAGGGCATCTTGCACGTCTGGGAGCCCGAGCCCGGTCCGCACGCAGCCGTCAGAGGGGTCCACGGTGAGGACTTGGGCATCCCGGCGTACCGGTTTCCTCGCCGTCGGCGGCGGTCACACGCTGCGATGGTGGCAATCCGGTAACCCTCGTGGCAAGGCACTGCTGATCCTCCACGGTGGCCCCGGGGGGCGCAGCAGCGCCCGCCAACGCACTCTGGCCGACCCGGGCCAATGGCGGATCATCCAGGTGGACCAACGCGGTTGCGGCAGCTCCACCCCACGCGGTCACTGCGCTGCCAACACTCTTGACGATCTCGTCGAGGACCTGGAACGCCTGCGGAGGCACCTGGGCATAGACCGTTGGACGGTGCTCGGCCCCTCATGGGGCGCGGTCCTCGCCCTCGCCTCGGCCGCACGCCGTCCGCATACAGTGCGCGCCCTGCTGCTGACAGGCCTTTTCCTGGGCACTGCCCGGGAATGCGAGGTGTTCCGCACGGGCAGGGGCGTCGATCCGTCGGCATGGCGGGGGTTCACTGCCTGGCTGGACCCCGCGGAGCGCGAGGACGTGCCCGGCGCATACGCGAGGAGGATCCACAACCCGGCCCACCCCGACCATGAGACAGCGCTGCGTCACTGGTGCGCGTTCGACTTGGTGCGCTCCTCCCTCGAGTTCGACCCGCTCCGTGTGCCTGTCGGCCCTGGCGTCGCGGAAAGCCTCCGGGTGGAGACGCACTACGTCCGGAACAACTTCTTTCTTCCGTCCGGCGGCGTGCTCGCGATGCTTCCACGCACCTTGCTGACGCCGGTCACAGTGGTCCAGGGCGTGCAGGACCGGTTCGGCGCAGAAAATGCCCTGCTTCTCAGGGAATCTGCCCTGAACACATCCGTCACATGGATCGACGGAGGACATTCCGCCCTTGAGCCGGCCTTGAGGATCGGCTTGAGCATCGCCTTGGAGGAAATCAACGCCGACAGGCATCCGAAGGAAGGGAAATGGATGTGAAGGGCGAGGGCATCCGGCGGTACGTTGAGACCAACCGTACCCGCCTGAACCTTTATTTCATTCTCCGTGTCGGTGATGTCCGGTGGCTGGGACGGAAGCGTCTGGAGCGCACTGCTTCCGGTCGGAATACACTGTCCAGTGTTCTGCGGCCAGAAATGCTCCTCGGCGCCTATCACGACTTCCAGTTCGGTGAACGAGGTGTCGCATTCGAATGCTGGCCGCGCCCAGATGCAGACAAACGCGAGGCGTTCCGTTGCGCGAGCGGGATGCCGGACTCCGAGATCACTTTCCCCTTCCCCCTGCTCGACGACCGCTGGTGCGAACCCACCTGCTCCACGGAGCACTGGAGCGCCAACGAGGGTCTTGCCGACCGGCTCGACGAAGACGAACAGCACTTCCGTGACATCAGCGCAAAGTTCCTCGACGGTAAAGTCTCGTCAGGCGATGTCATCTATGACCCGGCCTGTTCAACAGGGACCTATATCAGGGAACTTGGGAAGGTCTTTCCGCAAGCACGCTGTATCGGATCGGATCTCGCGCACGGCATGACACGCCGAGCATCGGCGCACGGCACGAGCGTCTTCGTCGCCGACGCACTCCTCCCACCGCTGGCCGACCGCTCGGTGCATGTTCTGGTGATCCGATTCCTGAACAGCGAGGTCTTGAAGAGCGCAGACACGGTGGGAATCTTCAAATCGCTGTGCCGCACACTCGCCGCAGGTGGATATGTCCTGGTTTTCGGCCACACCCCGATCGTCGCCCCCGTACGCCACCTCGCGCAGGAGGCAGGAATGGACGTACTGACCTGCACTGCAGCGCGGGGCGACGGTGAGCTGTTCCAGTTCTACGTACTCAAAAGCCGTCCTGATCGGTGATATTGATCGTGAACGGCTGGGCTCCGATCCGGTGATCACTGGGTGAGCGGACCGGTGATCGAAGAAGCGGGGCCAGTAGCATGGCTGCGGCCCAGGGTGTGGGCAGCCTGGACGATGCGGCTGTTGTGGTCGGTGGAGCAGAGGGCCGCCGGAAGATGCGTCAGGGCTTCAGCCGGGCGAAGGCGCGTTGACCGGGAGCTCGCAGGCGGGCGTGGGCACGGTTGAACTGTTGGTAGTGGGTTGGCAGTTCGCGGTGTCTGAAATGGTGGTGCGGACCGTTGCGTTGACCTCCAGGGGGTATGGCAGAGAGCCTTCTGCGTGGACGCCTGTGTGATGAATCCAGATCTAGCCCATTTCCTGTAGCGCGCCGCCCGTCATGGAGCCGGCGGGGCGGTGTCATGGCTCCTGTCCCGAGGGTGTGGGGCGGGGTAAGGCTCCTATGGCTGTGGTGGGGGTGCTGTTGGTGGCGTAGGGGTCGACGAAAGTTGTCCGTCGTTGTCTACGTGATCCGTTCCGGGGGATACTAAATTACGCCGTTTCCCGGCTGATGGCGCTATATGGTGGATTTCGTTGGTTCGCGCTGCGGTGTCGATGTATTTGCTCGTGTATGCCGGGGTTGCGGACCGTTCGATCAGTGGACATCAGAATTGGAATCGGCATCCGGATAGTGGCGCAAGCAATGAGCTCTTTTGAAATAGATCCGATCTCCCGCAGGCGTCTCCCGGATTATATTCTGAGCCCTCCGGGGCTTGCGGACTGGGCGCTTCGAGCAGCCTGTTCCGGTGCCGATGCGGAAACTTTTTTCGCTGGTGGGCGGGGGCAGGAGATGGAGGAGACGGTCGCGGAGGCGCTGGCGGTCTGTGACAGGTGTCCTGTGCTGTCCGAGTGCCTCGCGCATGCTGAGGAGACACCTGAGCGTTTCGGGGTGTGGGGTGGCATGACTGCGCGCGACCGCGGTTGGGATGCCTATGGCAGGCGGTCGGACAGCCACAGGAAGAAGAGCCGGGGCGGCGAGGCCGATACCTGGACGGCGGCTGCATGAGAGTGCCCGCCCGCGGGGCCGGGCGACCGGGGGCGCCGGTGTTCACGGTGCTGGTGCGATGTCCGGCTGCCAGGACAGCGAAAAGGGTGTCCGCTGGCCGGCGTTTTCGGCTCGGGTACCGGGCTGGTCGTGCGGGGCGGTGGCAAGACCTCCGAAGGGGAAGACGCGCGGCGTGGCTGTCCGGCGGGGGAGGAGCAGAGGAAAGACAGCGCCACGAGGCTTTCCCCTTTCCACCGGAATCGCTGGGACAGGCCGCGCGGTGCCGGGCGCGGTAATTCCGGGCCGGGACAGGGGTATTGAGCTCCTTCAGCTTGGTCACCGGCCGACAGACGCTGATGAGTGGTCACGTTGGTGGGGAGTACGAGGCTCGAAGCCGGGGCCTCGTCGGACGTGGCCCCGCGATCAGTTCTGCGGGACCAAGGTGAAGAAGCCCATCAAAGCGTAGATGTTCTGCGGGCTGCGCACTGTGCTGTCCGGGGACGCCGTCGGCGCCCTGCCGGATGGGCGTGCGGGGCGGGGGAGCGCAGTCCATGCCGGGGCGGATGCCGCGGATGCAGAGAAGCCGAAAGCCGGCCGCGGGCCGGCAGACAGCGCCTCCTGCGCCGCCTATGGCAGGGGCTGCGCGGAAATCGATACTGAAGGTGGCTTGTTGTGATTGTCTCGGGTACGCGCAGCCGTCGCGTGCTGCGGATCAAGAGGACGTGCAAGGTCCGCCGCCTGCGGGGCCTGGCCGCAGCGGCCCTCCTTGGCCTGTCGTTCCTGGCGATGCTGGTCAGTTCCCTGCTGGTGTGGCCCTGGGTGTTTGTCGGGGCCGCGCTGCTGTCCTACGGGGCGGATGTGTACCTGCACCGTGCAGAGCCATCGCTGATGCGAGTACTCAGCCGACGCCGGGCGGGCGTGACCATCCGGGTGATGGGACGGGTCTCGTTGCTGGTGCCGCTCATGATCGGCATACCCTCCGTGTACGGGTGGGGCTGCCACTTCCTGGCCCTGAGCGCGGTCTTGCTCACCGGGGGCATGGCCCTGTTCTCCACATTGACGGACGTGATCAGCCGGCGCCGGAAGCTGCCGGTCACCACCCGCAACATCCGCCTGCCGCGCCTGGACATCGAGGACACCCCGCCGCGCTGGCTGACCGGCTGGCCAGGGCAACGGCTGCTCCACCACGAGGCCGTGATCTGGATCGGGCTGATCGCCACCGTGGCGACCGGCACGCCCCGGTGGGCCCACCTCGGCGTGGCCGTCTCCGGCACGGCGATGCTGCTCACGCTCGCAGCGTTGATGCCTCACGTCTCCCGTGCCCGCCGGAGCATGAGGGCCGAGCAGATGCTGGCCCAGGTGGACGGCTGGCTCAGCCAGTACCGCCCCGACGTGATCTTGTACTTCAGCGGGTCGCGTGACTCGGCCTACCAGATCAACATGTGGCTGGAGTGCCTGTCCGCGCTCGACGCCCGGCCGCTGATCCTGCTGCGCGAACGCCACCTGCTGAACAAACTGGACCTCACCCACCTGCCCGTCCTGTGCGTTCCCTCGGCCATCCACCTGATGAACATGGACCTGTCCTCGGTACGGGTGGCGCTGTACTCGGCGAACGTGGGCAAGAACATTCACCTGCTACGCGTCCCCACCATCAAGCACGTCTTCATCGGGCACGGCGACAGCGACAAGATCGCCAGCATCAACCCCTACACCAAGGTCTACGACGAGGTATGGGTCGCCGGACCTGCCGGGCGCGAACGCTACGCCCAGGCCCGGGTCGGCGTCGCCGACACCGACATCATCGAGGTGGGACGCCCTCAGCTGGACCGGTTCCAGGTCCCCGACGCCCCGCGGTCCGCTGCCCCTGCCATTCCCACCGTCTTGTATGCGCCCACCTGGGAGGGCTGGACCGACGACCCGGGAAACACCTCACTGATCACTGCCGGCGAGAACATCATCACCGAGCTGCTGAGCATCGAACCCCCGGTACGCATCATCTACAAACCCCACCCCTTCACCGGCATCCGTGATAGCGCGGCCCGCACGGCCCACGAGCGCATCCTGCGCCTGCTGGCACGCGCCAACGCACACTCGGCGCGCCGCCTGGCGCTCCAGGACGGGGCCCAGTCACACCAGCGGCGGGCGGCCGCCCTGCGCGAACTGCGGACGGTGGAAGGAACACTGGACCAGCTCAAGACCCAGATGCGCTGCGCCACGGGCGATGAAGCCCAACGCTCCCGCGACACCGCACAGGCCGATCTGCCGACTCTGCAACGCATCCATGACCTCCAGCAGAAACGCACCCGTCTGTTCTGGGCGGCGCATGCCCCCTACGAACATGCCGTCATCGAACCGGACGGGCCGCACCTGTATGACTGCTTCGACCAGGCTGACCTGCTCATCAGCGACATCTCCAGCGTGGTCTCCGACTTCATCGCCACGCTCAAGCCGTACGCGCTCACCGATACCGCCGGCCTGGGCCCGCAAGAGTTCTGCCGCCTGAACACCGCCGCCCGCGGCGCCTACCTGCTCACCCCCGACGCCCGGGGCGTGCGCGGCCTGGTGGACCTGCTGCGTTTCCCGGCCCACGACACCCTGCGCCATCGGCGCCAGGAGATCCGCGGCTATCTGCTCGGCCCCGCCACCCCGTCCTCCACCACCCGCTTCGCACAGGCGCTCACCAGCCTCGCCGCACGGGGGAGAGCCGAGCTTTTGCCGGACCCCGCCGCCCAGGCCCCGCTCGCCACGCACCGGTCCGGCTGACGTACCAAGGACATCCCCACATGAAGATCGCATTTCTGCTCCACAACCGCTACGGCATCGGCGGTGTCATCCAAAGCACCCTCAACCTCGCCGGCACCCTCGCCGGCACCCACACCGTGGAGATCGTCTCCACCCGGCGCGACCGAGACCACCCCGCCCTGCCGCTCGACCCCCGGGTACATGTCGTCGACCTGGTCGACACCCGCGCCACCTCCTACGCCTACGACGGCAAACACCCCCTGTACACCGCGCCGCCACTGGTCTACCCGGAGGGCGACGAGGTCCGTATCAACGACATCTCCCGGCTGACAGAGGTCCGCCTGGGCGAGTACCTCAGCACCTCCGACGCCGACGTCATCATCGCCACCAACCCCGGCATCTCCGTCTGCCTGGCCACGATGGGCCCAGGACACATCATCCGCGTGGCCCAGGAACACCAGGCCCTGGCCACGCCCGACAGCCCGCTGGGCCAGCGCCTCAACGACGCCTACCGGGAACTGGACGCCGTCGTCACCGTCAACACCGAGGACGAACAACGGGCCCGGCTGACCTTCGGCCATGCCGGCACGCGCATCGAGACCATCCCCAACTGCATTCCGCCCACCCCCCTGGCCCCCTCGGACCTCTCCTCCAAAACGGTGATCGCCGCCGGACGACTCGCACCGGTCAAGCGATTCCACGAACTCGTCCAGGCATTCGAGCGCGTGGTCGCAGAGAGACCCGACTGGACACTCCGCATCTTCGGCGTCGGCCCCGAACGCGGCCGCATCCTCGACGAGATCAAGCAGCGCAACCTGTCCAACCACGTCTTCCTCATGGGCAGCTCCTCCCGGATGGAAGTCGAATGGGCCAAGGCCGCCCTCGCCGTCTCCTCCTCCCACGCCGAAGCCTTCTCACTGGTCATCGTGGAAGCCGCCCGCGTCGGCGTGCCCACCATCAGCACCGCCTGCGACGGCCCGCGCGGCATCATCACCCACGGCACCGACGGCCTGCTCACCCCCACCGACGACCCCGACGCCCTCGCCGACGCGATGCTCAGCCTCATCCAGGACGACGAACGCCGCCGGTACCTGGGCCACAACGCCTTGAAAATCGCCCCGCGCTACGCGCCGGAGGCGGTCGCTGCCGCCTACGACGAGCTGCTGGCCCGGCTGCAGGCCGATCAGAAGCTGCCCGACAGGGCCGACTGGTGGACCACCACCTCGGGCGACGTCGTGATCAGGATGATGGCGCCCGGCAAACGGGCAGAAGACCTACGGCTGCTGTGTGTCAGCGGAGACGGGAATGCAGCACAACCGCACGTCTCACTCCCACTCCAGCCGGCTGCCCAGGACACCGGCGAAGCCTTCTTCACAGCCTGCATCCGCCGTGAAGACCTGCCCTTGTCCGAGGGTCTGTGGGAACTGTACGTCGAATCGGCCGACGGCCAGGCCCGCCGCCGCCTGCGCACCGGCATCTGCGACAACCGCACACTCCTCGACCTGCCAGTGCAGCCCTCCCTGGCGCAGGCGGACCAGCCCGCCCTGGTCTCCCTCATCCCGCACTCCGGCCCCGACGACACCATCGACGTGCGGGTATGGGTGCGCGCCCGGCACGCCGAAGTCATCAACGTAGAAGTCCTCGACCAGGAGACTCTCGTCACCGTCGAACTCCGGGGCACCGAACCGCAAGGAGCCCTGTCGGTCATCGCGCAGAGCCGCCGCAACAGCATGCTGGACTTCCCGCTCCCGGTCCGGGAACAGGACGGCAGACGGCTCCGATTCGCCATCCCCTACCCGGAGTTCGGCCGCCGCCACCACACCGCCCACAGCATCTGGGACCTGTACCTCTGCGAGGCGGACACCACCCCCGTACGCATCGCCGGCCTCACCGGCGACTGCATCAACCGCAAGGCCGTCTACCGCTACCCCGCCACCGTCCTGGAGACGACCCCCCGGGGCAGGGCGCGCACCCGCACCTTCTACACCATCGCCAACGAGCTCTCCGTCAACGTCGTCGACCTCCCCGGCAGCGGACACGACGAGGCGGTCAAGGGCCTGAGACGACTGCGGCGCAAGCGGCGCCCCGCCGACGAGGCGAAACCGCTCGACCAGGAACTGGTCGAACAGGAATTCGCCGAGTCCGCCGACGCACTGCCGCGGGAGGAACTGGTGGAACTGTGCCTGGTCCGCGAGGCCCACATCCGCGCACTCCAACGACGCCTGGACGACGCACAGCAGGCTCTTACCCGCGGCGCGGCCGAACTAGCCCGACTCGGACAGGACATGGCACGTGAAGAGAAACCGGCCTCATGACCGTTATCCACACACGAAAGCCCTGACATGAACCACGCCACCACGCCCCCACCCCCCGTATACCCCGTCCGCCCGCCCGGCCGCATACCCCCTCAGCGCAACAAGCGCCCCCGTCGCCGCTGGATCCGCCGCCTGGCCCTGGCCCTGTGCATCACCACCCTGCTGGCCGCCGGGATCGGCACTGCCCTCTACCTGCGGCTGGATACAAACATTCACTCGCTGGACCTCAAGGGGGCCCTGGGCAGCGACAGACCCGCACCGGGAACCGGGGAAAACATCCTGCTGCTCGGCTCGGACACCCGCGCCGGCGACAACGCCCGCTACGCGGGGGGCAAAGAACAAACCGGCCGCAGCGATGTGGCCATGGTGCTGCACCTGGCCCCCGACCGCCGCTCGGCCCAGCTGGTCAGCATCCCCCGGGACACCCTCATCGACCGCCCGCAGTGCACCACCGCCGACGGAGCGACCGTGCCGGCCGCCCGCGGAGTGATGTTCAACACCGCTTTCGCAGTCGGCGGCCCCCTGTGCAGCGTCAAGACCGCAGAATCCGTCTCCGGCCTGCGCATCGACCACGTCATCAGCATCGACTTCGCCGGGTTCGCACGCGCAGTGGACGCGCTCGGCGGCGTCGACATCACCGTGAGCCGCCCTATCAAGGACACCTACAGCGGGCTCGACATCCCGGCCGGTACCAGCCATCTCAACGGCAAGCAGGCACTCGCCTTCACCCGGACCCGGCACGGCGTCGGCGACGGCAGCGACCTCGGCCGCATCACCCTGGAACAGCAGATGATCGCCGCCATCCTGACCAAAGCGAAGACAACCGGCCTGCTGACCTCCCCGGTCCGGCTCTTCCGCATGGCCGACGCGCTGACCAGCAGCATCACCACCGACTCGGCACTCGCCTCGGTCAAGGACCTGGTCGACTTCGGCAAAGACCTCAAAGCACTGGACCAACGCAACGTCACCATGGTGACCCTGCCGGTACGGCCCGCTCCCACCGACCACAACCGGGTGGTGCCCCGGCAGCCGCAAGCACGAGCACTCTGGCACGCCCTGAAGAGCGGGCAGCCCATCCCCGCTTCGGTAAAGGCCGTCCAGCGCCCCGACCCCGCCACAGAGAAGACAAGGTAAGCCGACACCCGGGAGACACACTCGGCCCCGGCACGTCCAAGGCAGGCATCCTGGCCACCGCACTCCGGCGTCCACGCGGCAGCCCTCCTCCCGTCAGCAGGGGCCGAAAGCCGTGCCCGGCCGCGGTGACGGCGCCTGCCCTGGCAGGATGGAGGCAGAGCGCATCCGGCAGGCCCCAGGCACGCTGCCGCGGAGCACGTCCGGGACAACGATGATGCGACAGGCTTCCACAACGCTGGGAAGCGGCCCCGAGCCCGCCGCGGCAGTCAGACGTTCGCTGCAGGCAACAACGATCAGCACGGCCGCGGACCGCAGACCAGCCGGGGACAAGATTGAGCAAGTCGGTCTCCAGGCGATGCCCTGGGCCGTCGGCGCAGACGCAGCGTGTGTCGGCATGGGAGATGACGCTGCGTCCGAAGCCGCCGAGCACGGCCCCCTCCACATTCCCGGCTCCCCTCACAAGGCGCGCCAGGGCCGGACACCGACAGCCGGGCCCCACCGGTATTCGTGCCGCTCGTGAAGGAGAACGGCGACCAGGTCGGCCCGTCTTCGTGCACCCAGCCCCAGCTGCGCGCTCCCAGGGGCATCCGGGTTCGGCAGGGACAGGGAGGGAAACGGATGCACCATCGAACACAACAAAAGCCTGTGCAGGAACACAACGAAAGTCTCCGAGGAACGCCCTTGGTGTCTTCCGCATCCCCTCCGGGGACGGGCACGATCGAATGGTCAACGTCACCTGAGCATTTCGAGCGGGCATGGCCATACATCTCTCCACGGCATACCACCGGGCCGGCAACACAATCTTCTGTGGTCCTGCGGGGCTGGTGCGGGCGTCCAGGGCTCGTGTGGAAGGACTGCTGCCGGCCCGCCCGTCGCGTCCGACCGGATACGGCGCGCTGCGCCTGCGAGGTCGGACGCTGTGCCGCTGCACCAGTCCGGCTCGAGTTCCGGCCGCCGGGGGGTGAGTGCTGCGTGCTCCGGATCCGGCGACGACGCTTCGCACCGCAACCCGAATCGGTTGGCCTGGCCCGCGATTTCGTGGTAGCGACCCTGGCCTCCTGGGGGGTCGAGGGGCTCTCCGAGGAGATCCGGCTGTGCGTCTCCGAGCTGGCCTCCAACGCGCTGGTACACGGCACCCGGCCCGGACACGGCTTCGTGGTGCGCCTGGCCATCGACGAGCACGGCTCCTTGCGCCTGGAAGTGCGCGACTGCAGCAGTCGGCGGCCGCAGCGCCGCTGCCCCGCCGATGGCGAAACTTCCGGCCGGGGACTGCAGATCGTGTACGCACTTGCGGACCGATGGGGCGTTGAGGACTGCTCGCCGTCCGGCAAGATCGTCTGGGCGTTCTTCACGCCAAAGCCCTCGCGGCCCGCCCAGGCCGCGGACGCACCGTCAGCGCTGCCCCGACCGTTAACCGAAGGCCTGGTCAGAGCATCGAGGGCCACGCAGTGCACAAGGACTGGCTGGCTCCGGACTCGGCGAA
Organism: Streptoverticillium reticulum; assembly: GCF_047456005.1. NCBI lineage: Bacteria > Bacillati > Actinomycetota > Actinomycetes > Kitasatosporales > Streptomycetaceae > Streptomyces > Streptoverticillium reticulum. The sequence continues at coordinate 8,347,200 of NZ_CP179755.1, forward strand.
CCCTTGTTCGCAAGTCCCAAGCCCTGGTGACGCCCGCTCCGCGCCTGCTTCAACCATCCGCATCGCCGCCGTGCACACGCTCCGCGCCTGCGAAAACGGAGGATTGACGACCCTTCAGCAGGGTGAAGAACTTGCCCGGGCTGCACAGACAGAGAACGATACGGATGCGATGCAGCTGGATTCCCGAGGGTCCTCTGCCAACGAAAGTCAGAGCACATAGCCGAAAGCTGGGCGTCGTTGAACCTGTACCCCGGTAGGGTGTGCTGATTGGCTCTTCATCCCGGAACGGCCGTCTCTGGCAGACTCCTTGCACACGGGGGCGGACTGCCTCGGACTTTTACTGTCGCGAGTCTTGAAACTGCGACACTGGCCAGCTGCGACCAGCGTCGGCACGAGCCGTCGAAGCAAGCAGTATGCGGAATACCTCGGTAGCGGGACTGCTCGTCTCGTCAGCACCTATTGAAAAGGATCTTTGCGCTTCATGATTTCCTGGATCATCCTCGGCCTGCTGTTCGCCACAACACTGTGGTACACGTGGCTCACCCGGTTCAGCCCGAACCGACCGCCCCGGAAGCCGCGGACCCAGGGCGACACACGGCACGAACATGCCCGCTCGGAGCCTGCTCCCCGGACCAGCGACGTGCCCACTGCTGACGCCGACTGAAAGCCCCGATCCGGGGAACGGAGAGCGGGACTGCCTGCGAGTGAGACCGGCTCGCGAACGGCAGGCTACATGTAGCGGGCGGCCTCGACCCAACAGCCGCCACGGGTAGCAACCTCTTCGATCAGAAACTCCTTCACCCTTCGTTTTTGCAGCCGGAAGCGCGTAGACGGTGGCGACGATTTCCTGGTGCGGCTGGTCGGGCAGCGTGCCCGGCGCGGGATTCGCCAGGTTTTGAGACGACTGAAGCATGCCCCCGGGCTCGAATTCGTGCGCGGACACGGTTAAACCGCTAATAGCGAGCAGACAGTCCCGAGGGGTGCGCATGGCTGCGCGGCATTCGGGCGGGCACGTCGGGCTAGAGCGCGGATCCGGTGCTTATAGCAACAGCAGGACTGGTCGACCAAGAACTTCCTGGGCAACCGGGCGCCTGTCACCAAGAGTTGAGGCCCTCTTCGAGCACGGGCCAGCCACGAGACACGTTCGACCAGCTCGCGCAGGACATCGAACACGGCAGAACACGTAACCAACGACCCTTGGAAACGGTGTGCTGAGTGGAATCACCACACCAACGACGAGGGGCTTCGCCGTATGCCCGCCTGTTCCGCCCCAGCAGCGCAGGACAGAACGGACACAATAAGGATCTTCAGCGTTGCTGCTCCAGGGTGAGGACGGCCTGGACCATTGACGTGAGCCGGTTCGGGCTGCACCGGGCCTTGCGGAAGAGGCGCCAGCACTTGAGGCGGGCGAAGGCCCGCTCGACGGGCATCCGCAGCCGGGCGTGTGCCCGGTTGACGGCTTCCTGTTTGACGGTCAGGTCGCGTCCGCAGTGCCGTTTGAAGGGTGTGCAGAAGGTTCCTCCGGCTCCTTCGTAGGCTTTGTCGGCCAGCACCGGGATCTTCAAGCGTTCACAGATGGTGACAATCTTGTGGGTGCGGGCGGCGGTGATGTCCACGGTCCGGCCGGACAACGCGGGCGAGAACCAGAGCAGTTCGCCGGCGGGTCCTGTGACGGCCTGGATGTTCACCCCGTGCCGCCTGGCCTTGCCCGAGTAGTCCGCTTCCCGGTCGCCGACGCGGTCGCACTCGGCGATCGTGCCGTCCACGAGCACATACTCGGGCCGGGCCTTGCGCAGTGCGCGGGTGAGGGACGGGGCCCGTGCGGCGAGGAGTGCGGTCACGCTGTGTACGTAGGCGTGGGCGGTGCCCTCGCTGATCCGGAAGCCCGCGGCGAGCTTGGCGAGAGTGATGTGCTCGCGCAGGTACACCAAGGCCACGAGCGCGCGTTGCGAAGGCGGGAGCTTGCAGCGGCGGTCACCTTCACGGGTGACGATCAGCATCGTGACCCACTCCACGAGGGCATGCGGCAGGTCCAGTGCGCAAGGATAGGTAACCAACAGGGCTCCCTGGCCAGGTGGTTGAGACGTCAGACATCTCGCCCAACAGCCAGGGAGCCCTGCCCGTTACGGGCCGGCAACCGTCACCCGATCAGAGGCCACGCTGAAGATCCTTAATGATCAATTCGGCCCCGCTCCTGACACGCAAGAGAAGAACCCTGTCGCACGAAAGAACCACACAACTTTCCATGCGGAAGTATCAACATAAGACTGCCGGCCTCGAAATGATGTAAGAGCTATGATCAGTTTGAGGCTCCCTGGGCTGGCGCTAACAAAAGCAGCGTCCGGAGCGGCTGGTGGCGCCTATGCCTCCTATGAAGAGTGTCCGGTGAATGGAAGCAGCAGCGAGATGTCCTTTCCTTCGTCCCATGCGAACAAGAGCGAAGCGCCGCCGCGCAGTGTGGCAGTGGTCTTGGCTGGAGGAACGGGACGCCGCGTCGGCCTGAACATCCCCAAGCAACTGATAAAAATTGCAGGGAAAACCGTTCTCGAGCACACGCTGCAGGTGTTCGAGGACGCCCCGGAAATTGACGATGTGATACTGCTCATGCATCACCGACACATCGCGGAGGCGGAATCGGTTGTCGCCGCTGCCGGCCTGACGAAGGTGCGGGGTGTCTACGCAGGCGGGACGACACGCAACGAGACGACACAGCGTGCCATCGGCATCCTTCGTACCCTGACAGGCGGCGGGGCCGACCCCAAGGTGCTGTTCCATGATGCCGTCCGCCCGCTGCTGTCCCGGCGCATCATCTCCGAATGCGTCAACGCGCTGGACCACCACCAGGCCGTCGACGTGGCAATACCCTCCGCCGACACTATCGTCGTCACACGCCAGGACAGTCGCGGCACCGACTACATCGAAGAGATCCCCTGCCGGTCCCGCCTACGGCGCGGCCAGACACCGCAGGCATTCAGGCTCTCCACCATTGAGAACGCCTACGAGGCTGCCGCCGGAGACCCGGACTTCAACGCCACGGACGACTGCGGAGTGGTCCTCCGTTACCGCCCCGACGTGCCCATCCATGTCGTACGCGGCGATGAGCGCAACATGAAGGTGACCCACCCGTCCGACATTTTTCTGGCCGAAAAGCTCTTCCAGCTCGCTTCCCACGCGTCACCTGACCCTTCCAGGGAGGATTCTCTCCGGCAGACACTCGAGGGGAAAACTGCCGTCATCTTCGGGGCGAGCAGCGGAATCGGGGCAAGCATCGCAGAACTCATGCGGGACAACGGCGTTCAGGTATTTGGTTTCAGCCGATCCACCACCGGCACATTCGTCGAGAACCCCCAGCATGTCGAGGAGGCCCTGGCCACGGCACACCGCACGGCCGGACGGATCGACTACGTAGTGAACACCGCAGGATTCTTGCGCACGGGGAAGCTGACCGACGTCCCGTCGGCACAGATCACCGAAGCGACCGCTGTGAACTACCTTGCTCCAGTCCACATCGCACGCGCCGCGCACCTCTACCTCAACGCATCGCAGGGACATCTGCTCCTCTTCACATCCAGCAGTTACACCCGCGGCCGAGCCGAATACGGCCTCTACTCGTCGGCGAAAGCCGCCACTGTCAACCTCACACAGGCGCTCGCCGACGAGTGGGCTGTCGACGCGATCCGCGTCAACTGCATCAACCCTGAACGCACCCGCACGCCCATGCGGCGGAACGCCTTCGGAGCGGAGCCCGCCGCCACGCTGCTCGCCCCCGAGACAGTGGCCAAGGCCGCTGTAGAGGTTCTGGCCTCCATGATGACCGGGCACGTGATCGATGTACGGCGCCAGAACCCGACGGTGTGCGACAAGTGACCTGCGCCGTAGGGGCATCACGGCTCGGAGGCTGATCCTTTGGAGTGAACACCCCGGCAATGGATCTTGATGGTCCCAGGGATGTCCAGGCGGGACGTCAGTCTCCGTATCCGGAGGAGTTAAGGAAAGACCCGTCGCGCTCTACCGTGCAGTGGCCGGCAAGCGGATATGCGCGGCGGTGGCCGCGGATCTCGGCATCACCGCGGAGCCGCTGCGGACGTGGGTTCGCAAGGACGAGGCCCGGGCGGTACCCGAGCTCCGCGATCACCGTCGGCGCGAACACTGCTGAGGAACCGGCCCGGCCGCGGGCGGAGAACGCGCGGCTGCTGAAGGCGGAGAAGGAACCGCAGCTGGAGCGCGAGACCCTGCGCCGGACAGCCGCCTATTTCGCCGGGGGGGTGCCTCTATGTCCTTGGTCAAGCGAGGCGTGGGGTTCGGGGTTCGTAGAAGACGCCGTCGCGGAGCATGGCGAAGAGCACGCTGATGCGGTGGCGGGCGAGGCAGAGGAGGGCCTGCGTGTGGGTCTTTCCTCTGGCCCGGCACTTGTCGTAGTGGGTGCGGGAGGCGGGATCGTGCAGGGCAGCGAACGCGGACAGGAACATCGCGCGTTTGAGCTGCCGGTTGCCGCCCCGGGGTGCGTGTTCGCCGTGGATCGAGGTCCCCGACGACTTCGTTGTCGGGGCGAGGCCGGCGTAGGAGGCCAGGTGGGCGGCGGTGGGGAAGCTGGTTCCGTCGCCGACGGTGACCAGCAGAACGGCAGCGGTCCTGACCGCGACCCCCGGCATCGAGGTCAGGACCTTCGAAAGAGGGTGAGCCTCCAGCAGGGCCCCGATCTGGGTTTCCAGGGCCCGTCGTTGTTCGTGGACGGCGGCGAGCGAGCGGGCCAGGGACGGCACGACGATGTCCAGGGTGGCGGTGCCCGGGACCACGACGGTCTGCTCGTCGAGGGCCTCGAAGACCTCGTCGATCAGCCGCTCGGCCATGCGTGGTGCCTTGGGCCGGATCACCTCGATGAGCCTGCGGCGTCCGGCTTTCCGCAGGGCCTGCGGCGAACCGTAGCGTTCGAGCAGCCAGGTGACTGCCTGGTGGTCGAGGCGGGGGCCCAGGACGCGCTCCAGGGACGGGTGGAACTGAGTGAGCAGGCCACGGATGCGGTTGGAGGTGCGGGTGGCTTCTGCGGCGAGGTCCTGGTCGAAGCCGACGAGGACGGCGAGTTCGGCGGTGATCTCGTCGGTGAGTTCCAGCGAGCGCAGGGTGTGCGGCATGGTGCGGGCGGCGTCCGCGATGACCGCGGCGTCCTTCGCGTCCGTCTTCGCCTCGCCGGGGTAGAGGTCGGCAATCCGCCGCATGGCCAGTCCGGGCAGGTAGGCGACCTTGCAGCCCGCGTCGCGGGCGACGGTCAGCGGGAGAGCGCCGATGGAGGCGGGCTGGTCCACCACGACGAGCACGGTGCCGAACTTCGCGGCCAGCTTGTCGAACACGGCCCGCAGTTTGGGTTCGCTGTTGGGCAGGGGCTTGTCGAAGACCTTCTTGCCGGCCGGGGTCAGCCCGTGGCCGTGGTGAGCGGTCTTGCCGACGTCCAGTCCGAGGAAGACGCCCACGTCGCCGGTGTCGTGCAACCCATCCTCCAGAGCGGGGTTCGTGCGGTGCTGGCCAGGGAGTTGGCGCCGTACGCGCGCATCCACGTTATGCAGACCTGCCGCCCGCAAGCGGCCGGGCGTTGCGCTCGGCCGGGCAGTGGCCGGACCTCTCATCAGCGTCTCCAACGGCACCCCTCGGGCCCGGTGACACCACCCCCCAGGTCATCGGTTCGACAGGGGGGAACAGCCATGCCGGGCCCGGAGGCCAGCGGCCCTCTTGCAGGACCGCGGAAAACATAACGGGGGGAGCCCCCGCCGTTGGGACTTCATCCGCCAACCGCGCCGACTTCGGCGTCAAGCGGATCTGCCGCGTGCTCGGGCCCTCCCGCGTCGGCTGCTACCAGTACCTGGCCATCACTCAGGCCGTGCCGGGCGCCAGACTAAGGATCTTCAGCGTGGCCTCTGATCGGGTGACGGTTGCCGGCCCGTAACGGGCAGGGCTCCCTGGCTGTTGGGCGAGATGTCTGACGTCTCAACCACCTGGCCAGGGAGCCCTGTTGGTTACCTATCCTTGCGCACTGGACCTGCCGCATGCCCTCGTGGAGTGGGTCACGATGCTGATCGTCACCCGTGAAGGTGACCGCCGCTGCAAGCTCCCGCCTTCGCAACGCGCGCTCGTGGCCTTGGTGTACCTGCGCGAGCACATCACTCTCGCCAAGCTCGCCGCGGGCTTCCGGATCAGCGAGGGCACCGCCCACGCCTACGTACACAGCGTGACCGCACTCCTCGCCGCACGGGCCCCGTCCCTCACCCGCGCACTGCGCAAGGCCCGGCCCGAGTATGTGCTCGTGGACGGCACGATCGCCGAGTGCGACCGCGTCGGCGACCGGGAAGCGGACTACTCGGGCAAGGCCAGGCGGCACGGGGTGAACATCCAGGCCGTCACAGGACCCGCCGGCGAACTGCTCTGGTTCTCGCCCGCGTTGTCCGGCCGGACCGTGGACATCACCGCCGCCCGCACCCACAAGATTGTCACCATCTGTGAACGCTTGAAGATCCCGGTGCTGGCCGACAAAGCCTACGAAGGAGCCGGAGGAACCTTCTGCACACCCTTCAAACGGCACTGCGGACGCGACCTGACCGTCAAACAGGAAGCCGTCAACCGGGCACACGCCCGGCTGCGGATGCCCGTCGAGCGGGCCTTCGCCCGCCTCAAGTGCTGGCGCCTCTTCCGCAAGGCCCGGTGCAGCCCGAACCGGCTCACGTCAATGGTCCAGGCCGTCCTCACCCTGGAGCAGCAACGCTGAAGATCCTTACTGAGGAGAAACGGACCGTGAGCGAGATCCGTGTCATCCACGCCGAGCACCAGGGCACCTATGGCGCCCCGCATCCATACAGAGATACGCGCGAGGGACGGAGGATCAACCGCAAGCGCGTCACGCGGCTGATGCAGGTCAACCACATCGCTGGCCGGCACCTGCGCAAGAAGAAACGAACAACGATCGCAGACAGGACCGCGCCGGCCGGGCCGGACCTGGTATGACCTCGCCACGGTGATCGACATCTGGGTGAGGAAGGTGGTGGGCTCGTCGATCGCCGACCACATGCGCATCTCTCTGGCCACCGACGCGATCGATATGGCCGGGGCCGCCCGCGGCGGCCAGGTGAACGGTGTCGTCTTCCACACGGACAGGGGCATCCAGTACAGCGCAGCTGCCTTCGCCGAAGTATGCCGTCGGCATGGCATCCGCCGCAGCGTGGGCCGCGTCGGCTTCAAGCTATGACAATGCCCTCGCCGAGTTGTTCTTCCAGGGACTCAAGTGCGAGCTGCTGCACGGATGCCGCCGGACCTCGGAGGCACAGACGCGGCTTGAGCTGTTCCGTTGGCTGTCGTACTACAACCGGCGTCGCCGCCACTCCTCGCTCGGCTACCTCACACCAGCCGAGTTTGAGCGCCACACTGGCTAAGAAGCTGTTGTCTTTCCGGATGTGATCGCTGAGTTTCTGCTGGTCAGGCATGGTCTCCGCGTTGTTGCGGGAGGGTTCGGACGATCAGTTCGTTCTCGGCGATGCGGAGGTGAGCGGTGGCGTCGGTGATGGGGCTGCTGGAGGAGCGGGAGACGGCTGCCCGGGTGCGGGCGGAGGAGCTTCGAGCGGAGGCCGAGCGTGTTCTTGCTGAACTCGCCGAGGCGGAGGCAGTGCTGGAACGCCGGGTGATCGCACGAGTGGAGGTCGCCGAGGCCCTGGCGCCTGTGCCCGGGGCGGCGGACGCGCCGGGCGAGGGTCCGCGGCAGGCCGTGGCCGGGGTGTCCCCGCAAGCGAAGACAACCCCGGTCACGGGATCGGTCGTGCCCAGGTGGCACCCGGGGATGCCCGTGGAGGCGCTTGCGGCGGACTACCGCCGGATCATCGAGCTGGTGGAGGACGAAGGGGGCGGCGGCGAGGGGGTGTTGGCGAGGGAACTGGCGGCCCGGCTGGGGCTCGAGGCGGTGCCGGCGAAGGTCGAGGGCGTGCGCTCGAAGGCGAAGCGCCTGGCCGAGCGGGGCTGGCTGGAGGCGTTGCCGACCGGACGGTTCACGCCGCGGCAGCCCACCGGGACCGATCGGGCTGCGGATGCGGAGCCCTCCGGGCGAGGCGGCGGCTCATGAGCATGGCCAGCGAGAAGCAGATGAACGCCTCGCTGGACGCGGGCAGCGTCTCGAAGTCCCGCACCAGACGACGCGTTCGCATCAACCACCCTAGTGTGCGCTCCACCACCCACCGTCTCGGCAGCACCACGAACCCGGTCATGTCGTCACTGCGCTTGACGATCTCAAGCGTGAGCTGGAGTTTCTCCCGCGTCCAGGTGACGAGCCGTCCGCGGTAGCCGCCGTCCGCCCACACCAGGGTGATCTTCCTGAACCGCTCCCGCAGCCGGGGCAGCAGCACCCGGGCGGCCTGGCGGTCGGTGACGTTGCCCGCGGTCACCAGCACCACCAGCAGCAGGCCGAGACAGTCCGTGATGACGTGCCGGCGCCTGCCGTTGATCTTCTTCCCGCCGTCATAGCCGCGCGTGGCGGCGGGCACCGAGGCCGCGGCCTTGACCGACTGTGAGTCGATGATGGCCGCAGTCGGCTCCGCCCCGCGGCCCTCGGCCAGCCGCAGACGTCCGCGCAGCCGGTCGTGCAACTCCTTGACCAGCCCTCTCTCACGCCACCTGCGGAAGAAGGCATACACACGGTCCCACGCAGGGAAGTCGACAGGCATCGCACGCCACTTGATCCCGTTGTCGGTCACATAGCGGACGGCATCGAGCATCTGCCGGTGGCAGTAGCCCTCCGGCCGGCCGCCCCGGCCCTCCAGCCAGGCCGGGACCGGCATCGCCTCCCGCACCACCTGCCACTCCGCGTCCGTCATGTCGGAGGGATACCGCCGCACCCGGCCGGGGCAGTCGGCCGCATTCCCGAACCGGTGCGCGAGACAATCGCACACCGGGACAGGCAAGTTGGACGGGACCGGGACCGGCACGCAAGACTGGGACAACAGGGCCTCCCTGCACTCGAGCTGGCTTCGCAACCCTCGTGCTGCACCGGAGGTCCTGCTTTCATGCCCCCACCCCGCCAAGACCACCCGGCCAGAGATCCCGTTCGATCAGAACCGTCCCCGTGATCGATAGGACAACGGCTTCTAACAACAGCTAACACAATGAGGCGGATCGGTGCTGATGGCCGTGTCCGGGGTGGGAGTTGAGCGTTCGGTCCGGTGTGGGGACATCGCCTTGGATCGTGTCGGATGAGCTGTGGGACCGCCTGGAGCCGCTACTGCCGCAGCGCGAGCGCCGCTTTCGGTATCCGGGCCGCAAGCTGCTGCCGGACCGGGACGTGCTGTGCGGGATCCTGTACGTGCTGCACACCGGCATCCAGTGGGAGTACCTGCCCAAGGAACTGGGCTTCGGCTCGGGCATGACCTGCTGGCGACGCTTGCGGGACTGGAACGAGGCCGGCGTCTGGCAGCGGCTGCACGAGGTCCTGCTGGCGGACCTCAACGCGGCTTCACGGCTGGACTGGTCCCGTTGCGTGGTCGACTCCTCCCACGTCAGAGCCCTAAAAGGGGGAGCCACACGGGCCCCTCGCCGGTCGACCGGGGCCGGGCCGGCTCGAAGCACCACCTGATCACCGACGGGCACGGCACCCCACTCGCGGTCCTGCTCACTGGCGGCAACCGCAACGACGTCACCCAGCTGCTGCCCCTGCTCGATGCGGTCCCGCCGGTCCGCGGCCGGGTGGGGCGCCCCCGCCGCAAGCCCGACTCGCTCTTCGCCGACCGCGGATACGACCATGACATCTACCGCGACCAGGTCCGCGCTCGCGGCATCGTGCCGGCCATCGCCCGCCGCGGTACGCGACACGGCACCGGTCTGGGCACCTACCGGTGGGTGATCGAACGCAGCTTTGCATGGCTGCACGGCTTCCGACGTCTCCGGATCCGCTGGGAACGCAGGGCCGACATCCACGAAGCCTTCCTCAAACTCGCCTGCTGCCTCATCACCCACCGGCAACTCAGCTCATTGTGTTAGCCGTTGTTAGCCGTTGTAAATGCGACAGTAACCACCCCAAATCCTCTGAAGCGCACACCCGGTAGATGCTCTGCTCAGCCAGGGTGCATTACAAATCGTCGCCGGAGCTGAATTACGTGACCGGTCACAGCTGTGCCCGAACTCCCGGCCATTGGCTGGCAGTTGACCAAGTGGACACCACCACCAGCATCTCGAATGTGAGACAGGGTAATTGAATTGGCATACCCGAGAAGATCTTTACCGGTTGACTCACGCGAAGTCAACGCATCAGCTCCGATGCCTCGGAGCGATAGAGGCGGTTGATGTGCCTGCCTCAAGCGAGCCACTGGACGGCGCAGTAACAAGCGTGGCAAAGGATTCTGCAATTGTGTGTCACAACAAAGGCGTCGCCGATTCGGCAATGATCCACCCCTGCCGGGATGTTGACGGGGCCGCGATCGGTAGCCCCCTCAGGTGCACCTTTGTAGATCAATATTTACACATTGGAGTTCAGGGTGTGAACGTTAGCAACGGGGGATACCGGGTGGGATGAGGTGAGGTGGAAGATGTAGCTGCAAAGTTTGCAAGTGCCGTTTCCGGCTGATAGCAGCCGCTCTGGCGCTTGTTGGCGACCTGCTACAACCTCTTTCAGTCCGTCAGCCGGATGTGAGGGCCGGTGAAGCCGATGGATTCAGGCCGGGAGGCAGTGCTTTCATGCTCGCGGGAAGGATCGAATGTGTAGTGGGCAAGAACGTGACGCGAGACCTGAGGCTGCCGCCGGGGAGCGTTGGAGTAGTGCTGGGGACCCGCCCTGAGATGATCAGGCTGGCTCCGGTGGCGCGGCGCCTGGGCGCGGCGGCAACACTGGTGCACACTGGACAGCACATCGATGCAGCAATGCCGGATGATGTCTCCCGGGAAGCAGGGCTGGCAGAACCACGGTTGCGTCTTGCTGCCGGCGGCCTACCACGGGGGGCGCAGGTAGGGACCGCCTTGACGCAGCTAGACGCCTGGCTGGCCTCCTCACCGGTGCGTGCGGTGGTCGTGCAAGGAGAGGCCAATTCCACCTTGGCCGGGGCACTGGCAGCTAAAAGCCGGGGGATACCGCTGGTGCATGTAGGGGCCGGGCTGCGCAGTTTCGACCCCGCCATGCCGGAGGAAACCAACCGGATCCTGGTCGACCACATGGCGGGAGTACTGTGCGCGGCGACCCGGGACAATGCGGCCAACCTGCACCGAGAAAGGGTGCAGGGGCAGATCGCGCGGACCGGCAGCACCATCGTGGAGGCGGTCGGGGACCTGCTGCCCCCCGCTGAGAAGCGCCAACAGGTACTGGCCCAGCACAGCCTGACGCCGGACGGGTACGTGCTGGCCACGGTGCACCGGGCCGAGAACACGGACTGCCCCGACCTGCTCGCAGCCGTTCTGGCAGAGCTGGGAGCGCTGGCTGAGCGGCTGCCGGTGGTGTTGCCGCTGCACCCGCGCACCCGCATTGCCGTCCGTCGGTACCGCCTGGAGACCCTGCTCTCGCCTCTGACCGTGCTGCTGGCTCTGCACCCCGGCCCCTTCTTGGCCCTGGCCCGACATGCGGCGCTGCTCATCTCCGACTCCGGCAGCCTCCAGGAGGAGGCGACGATTCTCAAACGCCCATTGATCGTGGTTCGCACATCCACGGAACGTCCCGAATCCCTAACCTGCTTCGGCCATCTCGTCCATCCTTCCAGCGACCTGATCGGCAAGACCGCTCACTACATTCTCGACCAGGGGCCTGCCCTTCTTCAGCATCTGGCCGACCTCCCCAGCCCGTTCGGTGATCAGCGCGCCGCCGATCGCATTGTCCGCCGAATACGCGAGACCGTTGACTGCGCCATCCGGCGCTCTCCCTGACGGGAAGATGAGCGACCAGGTGCTGTGGGCAGTGTCTCCCGCAGTGGGCTGCGACGCTTCTATGCTGCACTCCCACCCAGCCCCCGCCGCAATGTTGACTGCTTCGCCCCTTTCCGGCGGGGTCGGGAAGGGCTCGCAGCGACAACGGCAGCTCGGAGCTGCCGCGGGACGCCGACAACAGCGCAACAACGCACCATGGAACTGCAGCATCGTCGGGGCCGGGAGCACCTAGCGCGGCTGCCCGCATACGCCGGCCCGTCCACCCCCGACTTCCAGGCCTTTGAGGACCGGACAGAACAATGAACACCCAAAAGCGCTCAAGACCTGTCCACCTGGGTGCAAGTCCCGCGCCATACGCCGACTGCTTGGCCTCTGCAGGGATCCACCGCCACAGCAAAGTCACCTCTGTTCGGGTGGCATGGGAGATTCCCGAATGATCCGCATAGTGATCGTCGATGATGAAGTGTTCGTCCGTGCGGGCTTCAGCGCACTGCTCAGCCTGGCAGACGACATTGAGGTAGTGGGGCAAGCCGGAGATGGAGCCGAAGCCCTCTCCGTCGTCCGACAGACGGTCCCGGACGTCGTCCTCATGGATGTCAACATGGCTCCACGGAACGGCCTGGAAGCCACCCTTCAGATAGTGAAGCTCCCAGAAGCTCCCAGGGTGCTCATCATGACCAGTGCCAGCCCCGACAACACCGCATGGCAGGCATTTGCCACAGGAGCACACGGGTTCATGCACAAGGCTGCCACCCCGGCCCAGATTATCGGCGCGATTCGGATGGTCGCCGTGGGAGGCACAGCCACCACCCCCGAGGTCATGAAACGGTTGATCGACGAAAACAACCTCCGAAACCCCAGACATGTTGCGCAGGCCCGATCCCGAATCGACCTGCTCAGCGGCCGACACCGCGACATCATCCTCTTGGTGGGGCGCGGATACCCCAATGCCCGGATCGCCAGGGAGCTTTCGATGAGTGAGAACACCGTCAAAAGCTATGTCTCCCGAGCCCTGGAAAAACTGGGAGTGGACAACCGGACCCAGGCTGCACTGCTGGTCCGGGATTCCGGGCTCCTCGACGAAACACTCGCTAACGAAAGTCGCGTGCTGTAAGCACCGATGATTTGACAGCGTGCGAGGCGGAGGAAAGCCTCGTCGAGGTCGGCTCGTCCTTCCCAGCGGATGCGGAGACGTTTGAATCCGTGGAGCCAGGCAAAGGCGCGTTCAGCTGTCTGCCTGTAGGTACCCGGTTCGGTGCTGTGGTGGCGTGATGCATCGGGCGATGGTGAAAACGGCCTGTCGTTTGCGCAGGCGGTCACGGTACGCGTGATGGTCATGGCCACGGCCGGCGAAGACCGAGTCCGCCTGGCGGGGATGCGCGTCCTCTCGCCAGTGGGACGGCGCCCAGCAGGGAAATCGGCCGGGTGATGTCGCCCGAGACGGGCCCCGGCGAAGAGGACTGCAAGCAGCGCGCCGTGCCCGTCGGTGACCAGGTGGTGATTTGCAGACAGCTCGGCCCCGGTCGACCGGCGACGGGTCTGTGGGCCCTCCAGCGCCCGGATCTGGCTGGAGTCGACGACTGTACGAAACCAGTTCAGCCTGAGTGCCGAGTCGAGCCGGCCAGAAGCACCTCGTGTAGCTGCTGCAGGACCCCGACCTATCGACAGCATATTCAAATGTACAGCCTGCCAATGGGCATAGCGCGGCAACAATTGCCGCTGGGCCCGGTGCTCTGACTTTTCGTAGCACGTAGTCCGACCAGACACGCGAGGGCGGGGTATCAACATGCGCAACTGGCGCAGGAGAAAATGGGCACGACAGCTGCAGGGGCGCTTACGCCAGGGGTCGCTGAGGTCCTCCTTGGCGAACACAGACGGGTAGCCTCCGGGACCCGGCACGGCGGTACTGGCACTTCAGCAATCTGGTCGCCGTAGTGCCAGTAGGGCGAGCTGGTCCATGAGTTGCAGTCCGGCGGAACCTACACATGCAAGGCCGGGGCTCGGTGATCGAGGTAGCGGCTATGTGCACGAGGAACAACAAGGCGCCGAAGATGTGGTGTCTTGGGCCACTTATGTGACCTCAACTAGCCGTCGCAGATACGCTCCTGGGGACTTCGCTCGGTGTGCCGATGCACATGTCGCCGAGCGGCACGAGCATCGGCCCCGAGAGTCGGAGCCGACGAGTACATCGCGCCGTGCATGTCCACGGTGATCAACCTCGACGTGCACCGTATGGCCCCAGCCCAACCGAGCCGGACGGGGGAGAAAGAAGCCGACTGCCCATGAGATCTCCCATCACCCCAGGGGAGAGCCATGAACGCTGCAGAGTCGGGTGCTGGCTTACTTTCCCACCTTGCAATACGAGAGGCTTGATTCAAGGCCCCCACTAGCCGCTACTCAACAAAGGAAGCATGCCAAACGGGGACTTTGGACCCTGTTGCGGTGCATCTTGCAAACTCGAGGATCCCCTTGTGGGCGGGATCCGGAAGCTTTCCCGACAAGCCCCCTCATGCCGGGGTGCGGTACCAACGCGATAAGGAGTTGCCGAAGTGGCCGAGCTCTTCTACGACAACGACGCCGATCTGTCTATCATCCAGGGCCGCAAGGTCGCGGTCCTCGGTTACGGCAGCCAGGGGCACGCCCACGCGCTGTCGCTGCGCGACTCGGGCGTCGACGTCCGCGTGGGCCTGCACGAGGGCTCGAAGTCCAAGGTGAAGGCCGAGGAGCAGGGCCTGCGCGTGGTCACCCCCGCCGAGGCCGCCGCCGAGGCCGACGTCATCATGATCCTGGTCCCGGACCCGATCCAGGCCAAGGTCTACGAGGACTCCGTCAAGGACCACCTGAAGGACGGCGACGCTCTGTTCTTCGGCCATGGCTTCAACATCCGCTTCGGCTTCATCAAGCCCCCGGCCGGTGTCGACGTCTGCATGGTCGCCCCCAAGGGCCCGGGCCACCTGGTGCGCCGTCAGTACGAGGAGGGCCGCGGCGTGCCGTGCATCGCGGCCGTCGAGCAGGACGCCTCGGGCAACGCCTTCAAGCTCGCCCTGTCCTACGCCAAGGCCATCGGCGGCACCCGGGCCGGCGTCATCAAGACCACCTTCACCGAGGAGACCGAGACCGACCTCTTCGGCGAGCAGGCCGTGCTGTGCGGCGGCGCCTCGGCGCTCGTCAAGGCCGGGTTCGAGACCCTCGTCGAGGCCGGCTACCAGCCGGAGATCGCCTACTTCGAGTGCCTGCACGAGCTCAAGCTCATCGTGGACCTGATGTACGAGGGCGGCCTGGAGAAGATGCGCTGGTCCGTCTCCGAGACGGCCGAGTGGGGCGACTACGTCACCGGCCCGCGCATCGTCACCGACGCCACCAAGGCCGAGATGAAGAAGGTCCTCGGCGAGATCCAGGACGGCACCTTCGCCGCCAACTGGATGAAGGAGTACGAGGCCGGCCTGCCCAAGTACAACGAGTACAAGAAGGCCGACCAGGACCACCTGCTGGAGACCACCGGCAAGAAGCTGCGCAAGCTCATGAGCTGGGTCGAAGCAGATGCCTAGCAGCAGCAAAGCCGGACAGATCCCCTCGGCGCGTCAAGATCCGTCCTTTGCCGCTCTGATGCTGGACAGCCACCAGCGGCTCGTCGGCAAGCCGCTGGCTCCTCGCCCATGGGCGTCCAATGCAACGGCGGCGACGTGGCTGTACGCCCAGGCACCGTTTGTTTTGCTGGCAGCAGACTCATCCGCCGATCCGCGGTTCGTGTATGCGAACCAAACAGCTCAGGAGTGCTTTGGGTACGACTGGGGGGAGTTCATCGGTCTGCTCTCCCGGTTGTCCGCTCCATCAGACGCGCAGGAGGACCGGGACATGCTGCTGCGGTCAGTCGCCGAGCATGGCTATTCCACCGGCTACCGAGGCCGGCGAGTCGCCAAGAGCGGCCAGATCTTATGGATCGAAGACGCCACCGTGTGGAACCTCGTAGCCAACGACGGCACCCATCACGGCCAGGCAGCTGTCTTCCATTCCTGGTCCTACACCTGAACCTTGACGAACCGTGAGAGGTAGCGCTGAATTGTTCGACCTTATGATCGGCCATGCGGGTGACCGTCACCGTCGCTGCGTTACCCGGGGAGGGCGTGTAGCCAGGGGCTTTCGTCTATGGGGCCTGGGCCGGTGTGCTCTGATACGTACAAGGGGACTCCTGTAGACCAGCTTTCGGTAGTGAAAAATGATCAAGCAAGGAGTCCCGGGGGGCATCTTGGCGAGTTGACGCAGGTGATCGAGTCCCGTTGGCTATGCGGTGCTTGCGGAGACCGGGACGGTGCAGCAGCGGATACGGCTTCTGCCAGCATGGGCGGTGGTGTACTTCGTATTCGCCTGGTCGCGTTCGACTCGTGCCCCGATCGGATGGTATGGGGCAAGCCAGGCGTGGGCCTGCCGGGCTGCCGGTGGTGCATCCGCACTCCTCTCCGTCCTCCCGGGCTCGTCGCCGGCTCGGTGTGCGGCCGCTGAAGGTCTTGTTCGATGTCCTGTCCAGGGTAGGCGGCCTGGCGCGAAATACCTGGTGTGTACCGGCAGGGCTGCGCATGGTCGCGTTCGACGGCACCGGCCTGCAGCTGTATGACCGCGATCCGGTCGCCTCACGGTTCCCCAAGCACGGGGGCGAGGTGCGGGGGTTCGGGTATCTGCTGATGCGGTCGGTCCGCTTGGTCGAGACCGGTACCGTACAGGCGTGCTGTGGCTGCCATTCAGGTCGGAGGCCGAAGGCGGACTCACCTCGCCCGTTGGCTGCTGGACCGCCCTGGTGCTCGGATGCACGTACTGGCCGGTGCGGGCTTCGATGTCTGGGGGCTCCTGCGGGATGCGCGGAGCACGGGTGTGCAGTTCCTGGTCCGCTCCAGTGCTGGTCGATGCCCAACTACTCTCACGCGGCTGGATGACAGCTCGTATCTGGTCCACCTCGGCGGAGGGAACCCGATCCGTGTCATCAAGGCATGGATCACACCGTCACTCTGGCCCATGGCACCGTCTGCTGTGAATCCTGGCATCTGATCACCAGCTCAGGGTTCAGCCAGCCGAGGTGTCCCTGGAGGCTCGCGTGGTGTAGAAGCTGTCGATGCACTAGAAATATTTACGCCACCAGCAGGCGCAGAGAATTACGGGATTCTGGACGAAATTCTGTTCACACGTTTGCCGGACTGGCGCTAGCCTTCAAGACTTCCTGTACGGATTCGGCGCGCTGCCTGAGGGGCCGCTTCTTGGGCCTCTCCGACAGTTCTTTCCCTCCTGACTCTCTGGCCTACGTGACTCCGGGCTTGTTGGTTCCTTGGGGCCTCAAGCGAAGATGATCAAGATGCCACACCCGGTACCGCCGCATGTGGCAGATCGAGCGCAGGACAAGGGACGCAGCTCGTGCTGATGAGTCGAGAATCGAGTGCCCACAGTATCTGCCCGAAAGCCTCGCGCGTTTCACCAGCATCTCAACGGCCTCAAGACAGTGACCGACAGGGAGACGACGGCGTGGTATGACTCCGTCGCTCGGCTGAGAGAGCGCGTTCCTGCCTCTTGCGCTCCCGATCCCGTCACCTGGCTGACCGACTTCTGCGAGTACTTGACGATCGGGTGTCTTCTTTTCGAGGATGAGACGCGAGTGCGGCCATACTCTTCTCGGTGGCCGTGAAGGCTGGTAGCCCCCAAGCGGCTGGGCCGAGGCCGGGCACGGAGTGAGGTGGTCTTAGATGTCGCGTGCGCGAACGCGCCGCGCGCAGATGGTGCAACTGCTCAGTCGCAGAGTCGGCCGACTCCCCGGGTCGTATGGTGACTTGGTGATCGTGGCCGTTATGGCGGCTCATGCTGTGGATGTGGGGATGGTCCGACCCCATGCCACTTTTGTGGGCAGTGATGCCTGGGCGGTGCTGATGAATATTGCGACAGCGCTTGCTTTTTTTGTCATGCGGGGCTGGGGCGTGTTTGCCTACGCAATATTCAGCGGTGTCACGTACGTTGCCACCGATTTTCTTTTGCCTGTCATCGCCGCGTCATACGGGCTCGGTGCGCTACTTCGCACCAAATGGCGCGCACCCGCCATCGCTGCCCAGACGGTGCTGGTACTGCTAGCCGTTACGGTTGGCAGTTACCGACATGTGGTCACGGTCTGCGGCTCCAGCCAAGCAGCTTTCTTCACCGGCTCCTGCGGTCCACTGGACTGGGTATTCCGCATGGGAGTTCCAGTGACGGCCGGCTTTGTGCTCGGCGCCTGGGCGGAGATCATGCGGGAGCTGCGGTGGATGAACCAGCTGATTTCCCGTGAGCAGGAAGAGCGCATCCGGGCGGTCCGCGCTCACGAGCGTACGGCCGTGGCACGCGAAATGCACGACGAACTCGGACATCGACTGGCGATCGTTTCTCTCTACTCGGGTGCTCTGGAGCAGTCGGATTCACTTCCGACTGAGGTCCGAAAGATTGCGCAGCTGATGAACGAGTCAATTATTTCAACTCAGGTTGGCCTGCGCAAGATCATTGAACTTCTGCGTAGCGAGAACGAGGAGGAGGTGGCTGCCAGGACTGCAGGAGACCTGAACCAGCTGGTCGAGCTCGCCCGTGGGGCAAGTCTTGCCGTGGTGATCCAATGTGACTGGAGTTTCTATGACAACCTCTCGGTCGCAGTCCGTGCCGCCCTCTACCGCATTCTTCAGGAAAGTCTTACAAATTCTCTGAAACATGCCGCGGGGTCTACTGTGCGGATTTGCATGGACCGAGATGGCGAAACAGTTAAACTGTCCGTGCAAAATTCTGCTGGCCGCCGACGGGATTATGCTGCTGTCGCAGGCGGAGGGAAGGGCATCATTGGACTCTCCGAAAGGGCCCGGATGCTCGGCGGTACCCTGCATGCTGGCCAGACGGAAGACGGGGGATTTGAACTGCGGGCAGAAATCCCGATTCCATCAACCCTAGAAGTGGGCCCTGAATAACCGCGATTAGTATGGTGTAGACGGCCTGGATGGCGCGGCTGATGCTGAGCACCGTGCCCCTTGGGGCATATACCAGATCTTCAGGCGGGCGACGCCGCGTTCGACGGGGTGGCGGAGCCGGCGTGGGATCCATTCACCGGCTTTTGCTTCACGGTGAGTTCTTGGCGGGGGCGTCGTCGGTGGGGACGGCGAAAGTGCCGCGGGCGCCGAGGCAGCCCTTGTCGGCCAGGACCGGGATGCCGAGTCGTACGCAGGTGCGGATGATTCGGTGGCGTCGGGCTGCGGTCGTGCGTCTGGCCGGGCAGGGCTCCGGAGACGAAAAGTCAGCTGACCTCGGGCTCGCTGATGAGCTGCAGATTCACACCGTGACAGTGGTGCTTCCCGGAGCACCCTCGCAGCCGCCAGCGACCCGGTCACACCCGGCGAGGGTGCCGTCAGCCAGCACATACTCCGCCCGGGTCTTTCACCTCATGCAGAGCTCGGGGCAGGCCCGGGGCCCGGCGGTGCAGCAGGGCGGTGCCGGAGCGGACGTGGGCGTGTGCGGCGCCGACGCTGACCCGGAACCCGCGGTGATCTGAGTGAGGGTGAGGTGCTGGCGCAGGTACACGAGTGCGACCGGAGCACGCCGGGACGGGCGGAGCTTGCCCCTACGGCCACCCTCACGGAGGACGATCAGTATCGGGACCGTCTCCACGAGCGCATGAGGCAGGTCCGGCTGCGCAAGGATAGGTAACCAACCAGGCCCCTTGGGTGATGAGTTGAGATGTGAGCCATCTCGCTCAACACCCCCTGGGGCCTCGCCCATCAGAGCGGCCGCGAGGTCCACGCGATCGCCGACCACCCCCGGCCACCGCAGCAAAGCCGTCCGCGCCTGGCTGGACGCGAACACCGAGCGCATCGAGCTCCATCTGATGCCCGGCTACAGCCCCGACGAGCTGCTGAACGCCGACGTCAAGCGCCACGTCCACGCCGCCCGGGCCCGCTCGGCCGACGACCTCGCCACGAGACCCGCCGCTTCCGCCGCCGCCAGCGACAGCCCCACCACGTCCGCGGCTACTGCCACACCCGCTACACCATCCAATAAGGAAACCAGACAGTTTCGACTCAATAAGGATCTTCAGCGTTGCTGCTCCAGGGTGAGGACGGCCTGGACCATTGACGTGAGCCGGTTCGGGCTGCACCGGGCCTTGCGGAAGAGGCGCCAGCACTTGAGGCGGGCGAAGGCCCGCTCGACGGGCATCCGCAGCCGGGCGTGTGCCCGGTTGACGGCTTCCTGTTTGACGGTCAGGTCGCGTCCGCAGTGCCGTTTGAAGGGTGTGCAGAAGGTTCCTCCGGCTCCTTCGTAGGCTTTGTCGGCCAGCACCGGGATCTTCAAGCGTTCACAGATGGTGACAATCTTGTGGGTGCGGGCGGCGGTGATGTCCACGGTCCGGCCGGACAACGCGGGCGAGAACCAGAGCAGTTCGCCGGCGGGTCCTGTGACGGCCTGGATGTTCACCCCGTGCCGCCTGGCCTTGCCCGAGTAGTCCGCTTCCCGGTCGCCGACGCGGTCGCACTCGGCGATCGTGCCGTCCACGAGCACATACTCGGGCCGGGCCTTGCGCAGTGCGCGGGTGAGGGACGGGGCCCGTGCGGCGAGGAGTGCGGTCACGCTGTGTACGTAGGCGTGGGCGGTGCCCTCGCTGATCCGGAAGCCCGCGGCGAGCTTGGCGAGAGTGATGTGCTCGCGCAGGTACACCAAGGCCACGAGCGCGCGTTGCGAAGGCGGGAGCTTGCAGCGGCGGTCACCTTCACGGGTGACGATCAGCATCGTGACCCACTCCACGAGGGCATGCGGCAGGTCCAGTGCGCAAGGATAGGTAACCAACAGGGCTCCCTGGCCAGGTGGTTGAGACGTCAGACATCTCGCCCAACAGCCAGGGAGCCCTGCCCGTTACGGGCCGGCAACCGTCACCCGATCAGAGGCCACGCTGAAGATCCTTAATAGATGCCCAGTTCAAGGCGGCATCACAAGATCCCGTCCGAATAGCCTTCGCCCCCTGCAGAGCCGGGAAGAAAGATATTCACTTCTGCCCCGCCTCAAGGCCTCGATCGAAGTCCTCGAGTCAACATTCAGCAGCCCAGCTGTCTTCATTCCGCGCGGCAGTCGGCATGCCGTGCCCGGCAAAGATGGGAGCAGCCACACCCCACAGATCCTCTTTGGCCGATGGGCTGGTTTCTTGCTTTCCACTCTGAAGAACTGGATAATTGATGAATGTGGATATGTGTTCACGCCGGCTGGCGACTGCGGCGGTCACTATGGCACTTGCTATCTCTGGATGCGCGGGGCTGAGCGCGCTTGCCCCGCCTGCTTCGGCCGCCGACCATTTGACGATGACCGGCTCTCCCGCCTCCGGACGTTCTGTCGCCAGCCAACGTCTGACCAAGGATTACTCTCTGGTGACCACCACGTCAACCGACGGACGCGTCAAAATAGCCTGGTCCATGGATCAGGACCCGTCGCAGCTGAAGTTCGGCGACACTGTGACCTTCTCAGCCAAGATTGACGCTCCCAGCGGAACACAAGGGCCAGTCGAAGGCCAAGTGGACATGCCCGGCCTCACGGACCCCCAGTGGAGCAACGACGGCGCCAACTGGCAGCCTGGGAACACCTTCCAGGCCTACTACTTCGGAGGTAGGTTCCAGATCAAGGGAAAGATCTCTCAGACAGACGACTACGACGATCTCATAGTCCCTGGAAAACAGACGGCCCTCTTTTCCACAACCACCACCAACCCTGGCCCGTCAAAATCATACCCCATCAATATTGCGAGCCCGGCACCTGCACCGAAAGCAATCGGAGGATCTTTCAACGCGAACGGCACGAAGGCTTGCATCAATTGGAAGCCGACCGGCGCGGACAAGATTGATCACTTCAACATCTACCGTGAGTCTGGTTCCGACTCGTACCCTGATCCCGACGCCAAGGTAGGCAGTAACCTGACGAGTTATTCTTTTCCAGGCTTGACTCCGGGGAAGAAGTACTCCTTCGCCGTGGCCGCTGTTGACACCAAGGGGTATATCTCTGCAGAGACGACGTTTGCGATGCAGTGGCATGCCGGTTCTCCGGTGAAGGCGTCGGATTTGTCGGAGGATGTGCTGGGGGATTTCACGGGGGATGGTGAGGCGGATCTGGTCGGTAAGGACAAGGCGACCGGTGGGCTGTATCTGTGGCAGGGCGAGGGGGACGGTTCCTCCTTCAAGGCGGGCCGTGAGCTGTACAAGAGCTGGGACTACACGCAGACCACGGCCGGGGACTTCGACGGTGACGGCAAGACCGACCTGGTCGCCGTCAAGGACGGCGTCCTGTACCTGTGGAAGGGCGACGGCAAGGGCGGGTTCGCCAAGCCCGTGAAGCTGACCGGCGGCTGGGGCCGCTTCACCCAGACCACGGCCGGGGACTTCGACGGCGACGGCAAGGCCGACCTGGTCGCCCTGGACACCAGGACCCACCAGCTCAAGCTGTGGAAGGGCCAGTCCGGGACGAAGAACCCCTTCGCCAAGCCGATCGTCCTCACCCCCTGGAAGGGCTTCACGCAGACCACGGCCGGGGACTTCGACGGTGATGGCAAGGCCGACCTCATCGCCAAGGACCCCCACGGCAAGCTGCTGGCGTGGAAGTCCAGCGGCGACTTCAAGCACAATCCCTTCGCCAGGCCCGTCACCCTCACCCCGTGGAACGGCTTCGACCGGATGACCGCCGGCGACCTGAACGGCGACCACAAGGCCGACCTCCTCGCCGTCGACACCCGCCACAACACCGTCAAGACCTGGACGTCCACCGGCCACCTCACCTCCAAGCTCTTCGGCTCTTCCCACAAGGTCCAGCTCACCATCCAACCCTGACAGTGAGGATGTGACTCGGTGACGCCGCTGGCGGGTCTGCCCCGAACTCTGACTGACGTCTCGACTGTCCTGCTGGGGATTTATCGGCCCGCCGGGCGTCACCACGCACGCGGCCGGACGGGCGTTTATGATCTCGTAGCGCCTCTGTGCCAAGCGGCTGCTGCGAGCCGGATTCGCTGGTCTCGTTTTATGTTCCGGTAGACCACGTTGGAGAGGCGCCGCTTGAGGGCCTTGCGGACCATTTTGAGGAGGTAGTACTCCTGGCCGCTGCCGCCGTCGCGGATCTGGCAGATCGCGAGGATGTGGAGGGCCGAGTTCAGGGCCCGATTGCCGCCTGTGTTGAGCCGGTGGCCGATGTTCTTGCCGCTGGAGGCATCCAGCGGTGCGCTTCCTGTGTAGCTGGCGAAGCGGGTCTCGGTGGGGAATCGGGTGACGTCGCCGACGTGTCCGAGGACTTTTGCGGCCAGCACGGCCCCGAGGCCGGGCAGCGTTGTGAGGGTGGTCCGGGAAGCGGCCAGAGGGCGTCGCGCATCTGAGCTTGACTCTGTCGGTGATCTTGGTGGTTGAGGTCAGGTGCCGAGGGTTCGCCAGGACTTCGAGCGGGAGATCCCGTGCTGGTCGAGGTAGGCCTGGAAGGCGGTCGGCGGTCTCGGTGCGGGGGTTTCCTCGGTTGCTGGTTGGCTACTGAGCCGTTCGATGTTCACGGCGATGGCCGTGAGCACGTGCTGCAGATGGGCTTTGGGCTGTCCTCGGTAGCGGCAACGGCGCATTCCGTGTCCGTGGGCGAATTCGTTGACGGTGCCCTCGACTCCGGAGCGGACCGCGTAGCGGGCCTTCCACTCGGGCGTCTGCTGCTCGGCTCGGACTCGCAGCTGTAGGTCGCGGAGTTCTCGCGGAGGAAAGCCCACGTTCCTGGCCGGGGCGCTGGTGCACCGGGGCCGGTCCGGACACGGCTGGCACTGGCTCTTGGCGAACCGGGCCACGATCAGGGGTGCGCCGGCGAGCTCGGAGGTCGGGTAGGGGCCGTGCCAGCCGGCGCTGACCTGGCCGTTCGGGCAGGTGACCTGCTGGCGGTCGAAGTCGATGTGAAAGTCGTCCCGGCCGAAGCCCTCGCCCAAGCGGTGCTGGCGGGTGGGGTTGACCGTCAACGGTCCGCTGACGGTGACCTGATGTTTGCGTGCGGCTTGTTCCAGGTGGACCAGCGAGGTGTAGCCGCCGTCGACCAGGTGCTCGGCGGGCAGCAGCCCACGCCGCGCCAGCCGAGCGTGGAGGCCGGGCAGCACCTGCGCGTCGCTCGTGGCGGCCGAGGTGGTGGCCACGTCCGTGATCACGTTGACGCTGCCGGAGGCGCACGTCTCGGTGAGATGGGCAGTGAACCCCTTCCACCGGATGATGTGCCCATGACGGACGTAGCGAGCGGTGGTGTCGTAGGGGGAGACAATGGCCGAGGAGGAGGGCGGCAGCCCGCCGTCGTCGGCAGTGCGCCAGCGCAGGCGGCCTGCCGCGTCGCGGTAGTAGTTCTGCACGACGACCTGCCGCAGGGCCTCAGCCTGCGGACCGGGCCGGTGGAGGCGTTCCAGTAGTCGGCAGGCATCGTCGCCGGCGGCGAGGATCCTGGTCTTGGGCCGGGTGGGGTTCTTGCCCAGCCGGACCGGACGGCCGTAGCGGCGCCCCCAGTCCTCGTCCACCAGGCCGATCAGCAGATGCCCGGCTGTGCGGGCCACCTCCTCCAGTGCGGCACGGACCGCCTCGGTGACCAGTTCCAGCCGGGTCAGGTCGCGCACCGCGGCCAGGACGTGGGTGGAGTCGGTGCGCTGCGTGGTGCGCTCGCGTACGAGTCCGGCCTCCTTCAAGCGGGCGAGTGCCAGATCGAGGAGCCGGTCGGCGCGGTCATCCTGGACGACGCGCTCGCGGAAGTCGGACAGCACGCTGTGGTGGAAGCCTGGGTCGTCCAGCTCCATGGCCAGGGCGTACTTGAAATCGATGCGACAGCGGACCGCTTCCGCTGCCTGCCGGTCCGACAGACCGAGCAGGAACTGCAGCACACAGACCGTGGCCAGCTGAGCGGGCGAAAGGCCGGGACGGCCGTCGCGCGGGTACCAGCCGGCGAAGTCTTCGTCGTGCCACAGCCCGTCCAGGCGGTCCCGCACCCACATTGCCGTCGTACCGTCCGGGTTGCTCGCCCGCGCTATCTGCGCGGTCAGAGAAGGGACTTGCTCACCGGAACGGGGACGGAAGGACAACGAGCACCTCGACAACTGCATCGGACTGCGGAACAGCCCCGAGCATGCCCGTTGATCACGCCGTCGCACCGGGAAACTGCTGAGTAACAACGGCTAACACAATGAGCTGAGTTGCCGGTGGGTGATGAGGCAGCAGGCGAGTTTGAGGAAGGCTTCGTGGATGTCGGCCCTGCGTTCCCAGCGGATCCGGAGACGTCGGAAGCCGTGCAGCCATGCAAAGCTGCGTTCGATCACCCACCGGTAGGTGCCCAGACCGGTGCCGTGTCGCGTACCGCGGCGGGCGATGGCCGGCACGATGCCGCGAGCGCGGACCTGGTCGCGGTAGATGTCATGGTCGTATCCGCGGTCGGCGAAGAGCGAGTCGGGCTTGCGGCGGGGGCGCCCCACCCGGCCGCGGACCGGCGGGACCGCATCGAGCAGGGGCAGCAGCTGGGTGACGTCGTTGCGGTTGCCGCCAGTGAGCAGGACCGCGAGTGGGGTGCCGTGCCCGTCGGTGATCAGGTGGTGCTTCGAGCCGGCCCGGCCCCGGTCGACCGGCGAGGGGCCCGTGTGGCTCCCCCTTTTAGGGCTCTGACGTGGGAGGAGTCGACCACGCAACGGGACCAGTCCAGCCGTGAAGCCGCGTTGAGGTCCGCCAGCAGGACCTCGTGCAGCCGCTGCCAGACGCCGGCCTCGTTCCAGTCCCGCAAGCGTCGCCAGCAGGTCATGCCCGAGCCGAAGCCCAGTTCCTTGGGCAGGTACTCCCACTGGATGCCGGTGTGCAGCACGTACAGGATCCCGCACAGCACGTCCCGGTCCGGCAGCAGCTTGCGGCCCGGATACCGAAAGCGGCGCTCGCGCTGCGGCAGTAGCGGCTCCAGGCGGTCCCACAGCTCATCCGACACGATCCAAGGCGATGTCCCCACACCGGACCGAACGCTCAACTCCCACCCCGGACACGGCCATCAGCACCGATCCGCCTCATTGTGTTAGCTGTTGTTAGGGCCCGCAGATAAACAAGTCGCACGTTCTGCTACTTGACACCGCAGGTCAGCACGCCGGAAACCGACATGTTGTTTTTCTGCGGGCCCTTACGACCTCGTGCGTGGTTAGCGTGGCCGGTGTGATGGTCGGTCGTTAGCCGGGGCATGGTGGGGGCTGGTGCTCGTGAGGCGATCGTCGCGGACCGACGGATCACGGGGCTGTCCCATGAAGTGATCGCCTTGCTGGTCACGGAAGTTGGCCCGGTCTGGCAGGCCCGTCACGAGGCGCGGCTGTCCGACCGGCCGCGCCGTCGGGCGATCGGTGCCGGTGCCCGGTTCAAGCTGGTCTTCGTCGACCGTCTGCTGGCCACTCTCGTGCACCTGCGGCACGGTGTCACCCACGACGTGCTGGCCTGCTGGTTCGGCGTCGACCGCTCGACCATCACCCGGGCCGTCGGCGAAGTGCGGCCCCTGCTCGCCGAACGGGGCTGCACCGTCGAAAGTGGTGTCCGCCTGCGCACTTTGGCCGATGTGATCGCCCACATCGGAACCACCGGTCAGACAGCGATCATCGATGCCACCGAGATCCGGGTCCGCCGCCCGGCCGCCGGACGGCCCGGCCGCAACCGGTTCGTCTCCGGCAAGAGCAAGCAGAACGCCATGAAGGCCCTGGTCCTCACCGACACCCGCGGCCGTCTGCTGTTCTGCGGCGAGACCAGACCGGGCGGTTGCGCGGACATCACCCAGGCCCGCCAGGCCGGCATCGTCGACCTCCTCGCCGACACGATCCACCTGCGGATCCTGGCCGACGCCGGCTACCAGGGACTCGGCGGCCAGACCTGCGGACAGGTCGTCACCCCGCCCCGCAAACGCCGCGGCAAGCATCTCGAACACGTGCAATGGCTGATGGCCCATCATGACGCGGCCCGCTTCGCGCGCTCTTCCGCCCGTATCCCCGTCGAGCACGGCATCGCCCACCTCAAGAACTGGCGCTCACTCGCCCGCCACCACGGACGACGTGAACACCTCCCCGAAACCGTCCAGGCCGTCGCCGCGATCCTGACCGCACAGCAAACCGTCAGCCGGACGTCGGCCGCCGCCATCGGAGCTGGACGACCACGGTGAGCAGGACGCCGCATCACGACTTGCGACGTCCCAACCACAACCACGCACGAGATCGTTAACGTCCACTCAGAGGACCACCGAGCGCCTGAGGACACGGCGCTCCATGCCGCTGTTCTCCCTGTGAAGCTGCTTGTATTTCCCGCGCCCGGACTCGTCCAGCCCGCCCGATTTCTCCACGGCCGACTTCCCCGTCTCCAGCACAATCCGCCCGAAGCGCACCTCCTCGGAACCACACGCCATAACCGTTGCTTCTCTACCAAGCCCCTCACCCTCCCCTCCATCCCACACCCCCACATCACGAGAAAAGGGCCACAGGCGACCATTTTTGCGAACGCGGAGATTTAAAATGATCAGCTCGGAATTTCAGGGTCCGTGGGTTCATCGAGCATCCCTGACTCGTACACGAGCAGGGCGGCTTGTGTGCGGTTCTCCAAACCCAAGCGATCAAGCATCCTAGAGACGTAGGTCTTGATCGTGCTCTCCGTCATGACGAGCTCTTTGGCGATTCGGGCATTTGAGTAGCCACGGCTGACGAGGAGCAGCACCTCACGGTGACGCTCGTTGAGCAGCTCAATACGCTGCCGGGCGCTGGCCACGCGATGCGGGTTCCGTACCCGGGGGCCGCCGACGAGCCGTGCCATTACATCTGGCGTCGTAGCCGTTCCCCCGGCAGCGACCATACGCACTGCAGTAAGAATCTGCTCCGGACGTGCCGTTTTGAGGATAAAGCCCATGGCACCTGCGTCGAGAGCTTTCAGCACGTTATTGTCTGTGTCCAGGCTCGTAAGAACGAGAATGGCGGGAGCGTCCTGCATTTTAACAAGCTGCCTGGTCGCCTCGATGCCGTCGCGAAGCGTCATATGGACATCCATCAACACGACGTCCGGAGCTGCTTCCCGCACCACTGAGATAGCTTCGACCCCGTCAGCCGCCTCACCCACGACCTCGATGTCGCCCGCCGTGGCCAGCAAAGCCCGCAATCCCCCCCTCACCAAGACCTCGTCATCCACGATTACCGTACGGATCATGAGCTTACCTCCACGGGGTTGGTTATTTTAATTTATGCGAGGACCAGAGTTCTCTTATTTTCAGATACCCGAGGGGTACGCCTGCGGGCGTAAAGGCTGCAGATCAGTCGCTTCCGTGTTCAAGAGTCCGATTGTGGTGCGCCTGTTCACGTGGGCGCAACCAGGGCACTACGAGCCCGTGCAATTTCATACGGGCGGTCGAATGGTTCAAAGCTTTTGGTTCGAATCGGGGACGATCCACCCTGCACCATATTGTGCAACATGGCCATGGCGCGGACCGGCGGGCACACGGAGCAGGGGCGGAGTCGTGCCGCCCCTGGCCGTATCGACCCCATCGCCCACCACACTGGCTACCCACCTCCACTCTGCTGAAAGTCACCGTTCATTCCACAGCGCATAGTGGGTCGGGTTATCCGGAAGAACCCAGTGGAACCCCTCAAGGAAAAAAATACCGACCACGTTCGCTGCAACAATGAAAAAGACCACCCCAGTGACGCACCGAGGAAGCGCTGTTGAGTCAACATACCCAGCCGCGAAGGCAATTCCTACCACTGCGGCAATCATGGCAAGGAAGAATGTCAGAAAAGCCCACGTGTATAGATGCAGCCCAATCAGGGGGGTACCGTAGCCGGGATCCCCCGGAGCGATGTGGAGCAGGACCTGGCGCCCGGAAACAACGAGTCCGGCGATGCAGGAAGGAATGGATACGGACCAGCCGATCAGGGTGACGCGTCTACTGGGCCCCTTCTTCCTCTGCCGGCAGAGCGCCCACAGAGGGCCGACGATAGCGAGCAAGAAGAAATACCGCTGCAACATGCATAGCGGGCAGGGGCATTCTGCCATGAATAGCTGCACACTGAAGGCTCCGATGAGGACTCCGCAGAGGCCAACAATATAGGCAGGCGGAAGAAACCGGCTAATGAATCTTTCCATGACCGCCTCTTAAAAATTCACGGGAAGCGTTTGGGTCGCATGGTAGAGAAAAAACCCAAAAGTTGCCACGAAGAGGGCGGACCAGCATACCAAAAATGTCTTCGCCTTACTGCCGCGGATAGCGAAAATTGCGAGGGCTGTCATGCCCATCATGATCATCACGTCCATGGGATGAATGTTTCCTCACTTATCCATCTAGTGTGGCACTCGACCGTGCCGCAAAACTTCCTGCCACCCCCGTAAAAGATACGGCTGGCAGATGCCCCTCCGTGCCAGCCACTTCGGATTATCATTGACGAAGCGCAACCCGCCCATGCCGCAATGTTTTCCGCAAGTTATCCGGGTCCTAATTCGCCCAGGCGTGTACCATCAATGCTGGTTTCAGGAGCAGCTAATTCGCCGTGCCCGCCATGGCTGCCCTCGAATCATCTGCAGGCCATAACTGACTTCCCGACGGCAGATGTTCCGGACCGACCCGAATGGCGGCCGTAGCCTGTCCATATCGATGGCCTGGCAGAGGTGTGCTCGCCGAGATTCAATCCGTATGTGTGAACCGGGAGCAACCTCGTTCGCGGTGGCTTACGCCTCCCCATCCGAATGGCCCTGGTCACAGCCTCCCCGGCGTGGGGTGATCATGACGGATGTATCCGCAGGGATCTGATCACACATGTAACCGACTGGCCCGGCAGCGAAAGGAACCGTTAAATCCCGAGGACGGTAACCACACCCTCCTGCAGGATCGCCGGATTGCCGCATAGAACTCACCCCGTCCGCCAACGTCTCATATACGGTAATCCAAAACTGTGCAGGAATAGCGGCGATTTAGTTGGATGAGCGATCCGCCGAAGAAGGAGACCGCATCACCGAAAGTAGGTTGTCCCCGATCTGTTGATCTTGGCGCCGTTGCAGTACTTCCCCTTCATTGCGCGGTGCGCCGTCGGCCCGGACCTTGGCCACGAAAGGGGCACTCGTCGTCGAGGTCATCAAACAGGGCCTGCTCGCCGTGGCCTCTTCTCATGGTGTGGGGGGTGTGGGAGCGGGAGGGGCTCGGCAGGGAAGTGACCGTTGCGGGCTTCATCTGCCGACCAGCGGACCGAGCACCACCTCCCGCATGCCGTCGCACGTCGGGCCCGGGGAGCCTGCGGGTCCCGGTTCTACAAGGTGACACCGCCGCCCGCCGGAGCCGCCGAATACGAGGTCAGGCGCGCGGCACTCGCCGAGCGGATCACCCGCTTCTTCAACGCATGGGGCCGGACCTACGACTCCCCGCGGATCACGCTGGACCCGTGGGCCGAGGACTGACAGGCCCCGGTGAACATCGTCGTACAATTCATGGCCGACCCTGGACTCCAAGGCCGCAGGCCCTCACGTCGCCGCAAGAACCTGACCCGGCCCGACGAGCGGAACCCTCCCGTGACCTGGCACAACGCCGCCTCGACACGATCACGCCGGATGTGCTGTGGTGGGACGATATGCCGAGATCGAAGTCGGGTAGGGCAAGTCCCACTCGCGACCGTCCATGACGCGTTCCCACGCCGGGCAATCGGCTACGCGATGACGACCGGCACGACGCCTCCATGGGCAGCGTTCGCTGCAGATGGCTGCCGCGATGCGCAGCGGTACGCGTAGGCGGCGTGGTTGTTGGACGACTTTCTGCGTGAGCATGTGGGTGGGGGTTTGCGACATTCACGGTGGGTATGAGCCGTGATCTTGCTGGGCATCCTGATCTTGTTTCGTGCACGACGACATGGTGTGCACGGGGCGGAGGTGCTCAGTGCTCGTCGTCGACTCCGACGTCCTGCTGGTCGAACAGCAGTTGGCGGAAGGCCGTCTGTTCTGTCCGCCGTGCGGAGGGGTGCTGGCGCCGTGGGGTCATGGGCGGCCGCGGGCCGTCAGGGGCGGGCTGGGCGCTCACCTGTTCTTCCGGCCGCGCCGGACGCGGTGCTCGAAGTGCCTGGTCACGCACGTTCTGCTGGCCGAGACGATGTGGCCCCGCCGGGCCGATACGGCCGAAGTCATCGGCGCCGGGCTGGAGATAGCCGCCCTGGGCCTGGGGCACCGGCGGATCGCGGTGCAGCTGGACCGGGCCGAGAGCACGGCCAGGGGCTGGATCCGCCGGTTCGCCCTCCGGGCCGAGGACGTCCGCCGCTTCTTCACCATCGCCCTGGTCGCGATCGCCGATGACCCCGTGATGCCGGAGCCGTCCGGCTCGCCGGTGGCCGACGCGGTCGCGGTGGTCACCGCTGCCCACGGGGCCGCTGCAGGGAAGTGGCCGGCGGTGAACACCGTGTCGCGGTGGGCGTTTGCCGGCCGGGTCATAGCCGGGAGGCTTCTGGCCTGTCCGCTTTCACCTAACCCTGCAGCGGCACTTCGTCGCCGCCGGCATCACCGGAAGCGGTGAAAGGGGCCGGGGCAAAGGGGTGTTCGGCCGGTTCGAGGCCGCCAGAGGCAACGAGCTGTGGACCGGTGACGCCTTGCACGGACCGAAGATCGGCGGGCGGAAGACGTACCTGTTCGCGTTCATCGACGACCATTCGCGGGCGATCGTGGGGCACCGCTTCGGGTTCGCCGAGGACACCGTCCGCCTCGCGGCCGCCCTCCGCCCGGCCCTGGCGGCCAGGGGTGTCCCGGAGGCGGTCTATGTCGACAACGGCTCCGCCTTCGTCGACACCTGGCTGCTGAGAGCCTGCGCATCCCTGGCGGTCCGGCTCACTCACTCCAGACCCGGACGGCCTCAGGGACGCGGGAAAATTGAGCGATTCTTCCGAACAGTTCGGGATCAGTTCCTCGTCGAGCTTGATGACGAAGCCGTCGGCCGGATTGAGCATCTCACCGAGCTGAACAGGCTCTTCACCGCGTGGGTGGAGACGGTCTATCACCGCACGGTGCACTCGGAGACCGGACAGCCGCCGATCGAACGCTGGCTGAGTTCGATTCCCAGACCGCTGCCGCTGCCCTCGCCGGCGGACCTGCGGGAGGCATTCTTGTGGTCGCAGACGCGGACCGTGACCAAGACCGCGACGGTCTCCCTGCACGGCAACACCTACGAGGTCGACCCGTCGCTGGCCGGGATGCGGGTGGAGCTGGTCTTCGATCCGTTCGACCTGACCGACATCGAGGTGAGGGCCGCCGGCAAGGCCCTGGGCAAAGCCGTCCCGCACCACGTCGGACGCCATGCCCACCCCAAGGCCACCCCCGAGACACCGGCCGAGCCGGCCCCGGCGACCGGGATCGACTACCTGAAGGTCCTCGGTGACGAGCACCGCCGCCGCACCGCCCAGGGCATCAACTACTCGACTCTGATGGACGACTCGAGGGGGCAGCGGTGATCGAAAGAGTCCAGGGCTACTACGGGTTCACCCGGGTCCCCTTCGGCCGCAGCCTGGCCCCGTCCATGCTGCACCAGCACCACTCCCACAAGGAAGCCGCCGCCCGCATCGCCTGGTGCATCAACAACCGGGCCATCGGCGTGGTCACCGGAGAGGTCGGCTCCGGCAAGACCGTCGCCCTCAAAGGCGCCGTCGCCTCCCTCGACCCCGCCCGGTTCACCGTCATCTACCAGCCCAACCCCGAGTGCGGGATGCGCGGTCTCTACGACCTGATCGTCACCAGCCTCGGCGGCACCCCGAAATTCCACTCGGCCGCACTCGCGGCCCAGGCATCAGCCGCCCTGGCCGCGGAAGTCGACGAGCGCGGCCGCACCCCGGCCGTCGTGATCGACGAGTCGCACCTGCTCAGCCACCAGGAGCTCGACGCGATCCGGATGCTCACCAACTACGACATGGACTCCACCACCCCGTTCGCCGTCCTGCTGATCGGCCAGCCCACCTTGCGCAAGAAGATGAAGATGGGCGTCCTGGCCGCCCTCGAGCAGCGGATCGCGATCAGCTACCAAATGCCGACCATGTCCAAAGAGGAGACCTCCGGCTACATCAAGCACCACCTCACCATCGCCGGCCGGTCCGACCCGCTCTTCTCCGACGACGCCGTCGACCTGATCCACATCACCGGCCGCGGCCTGCCCCGCCAGGTCAACAACATCGCCTGGCATTCCCTGATCGCCGCCTACACCGAGGAGAAGAGCATCGTCGACGAGTCCTCCGCCCGCGCGGCCATCACCGAAATCCTCGCGACAGACTGAACACCAAGGCGACACCATGACCACGAAGTCCCCGGCGGCCTGACGGCCGCCGGGGACTTCTCACACCCGTTCGTCGACAACCGCAGCGTCGCCATCATGCACACCGCCAACGTCGCGCAACACCGTTCCCAGCGGACGGCGAGTCGTTTGAACTGGTGGAGCAGTGCGAAGGTCTGCTCGACGACATAGCGGAGCTTGCCCAGGTCCTCGATGTTCGGTGTGCCTTTGCGGGAGATGACCGGCAGGATGCGGCGCTTGCGTATTTCCCGGCGGTTGGGGTTGCTGTCGTATCCCTTGTCACCGAGCAGGGCGTCGGGGCGTCTGCGGGGGCGGCCGGGCCGTCCGGCGACAGGCGGGATGCCGTCGACGAGTGCGAGGGTCTGCGTGACGTCGTTGACGTTGGCCGCGGTGGTGATGACCTTGAACGGGGTGCCCTTGCCGTCGCAGATCAGGTGGTGCTTACTGCCCGTTTTCCTGCGGTCGACCGGCGACGGACCGGTCCCGGCTCCCCCTTTTTCGCGCGGATGTGGGAGGCGTCGACACACGCACGGGACCAGTCGAGTTCGCCGGCGGCGTGCAGTTTTGCGATCAGGAGGCGGTGCAGCCGGTCGAAAACGCCGGCCTCGTGCCACCGGCCCAGCCGTCGCCAGCAGGTCTGGCCCGAGCCGAACCCCAGCTCCGGCGGGAGGAGTTGCCAGCTGATCTCCTGGTGCAGCACGTACAGGATGCCCTGCAGGCACAGCCGGTCGGACACCGGCCGCGGCCCCGGAGCCCGCTCGGGCCACGGCGGCAGCAACGGCTCGACCAATGCCCACAGTCCGTCATCCACGATCCACGGCCGCTTGCTCACACCGTCACGAACAGCAGAAACACCCCCGGCGTCACGGCTGACCAGCCACACTCAACAAGATCGTGTTACGAGCTCTAAAGACCGCGCATCCCGCACTCGGGATTGGACTGGTAAATATCCATGAAGCGGGCAGGGCCGAGGGAGACGACGGCCTTGCCCGCGCCGCCGCTTCCAGTGACCGCCCGGTTGCTGATGCACCAGGCGATACGGGCGGCAGCTTCCTCGTGGGAATAGTCCGGTGCAGCATGGACGAGGCCAGACTCCGACCGAAGAACAACCCCGGGTGAAACCCTATACTCCTGGACACGCTCGATCACCACTGCCCCTCGAATCGCCCACCAGGGACGAGTAGTTGATGCCCGGGGCGGTGTGCGGCAGCCATGCACTCATCGTCAAAGTGACGTTCGAACCGGGGGATCCGCTATTAAGTTGACCAAGCATCAACTTCCGTTGCTGACGCTCCGTAAGATTTCTGAGAAGCTCAAGGAGCTCGCTGGCCGCAAATGATTCTCTTCATAGCCTCCTGCGTTTAGGGCAGTTGAGGATCGTGCGCCAGACCGGGCGACGGATTCCCGACACATGTGGAGAAGCTGGCTTCATGAGCTCCATGTCAGTTTGCGTAAAGGTATATGGCGAGGTCGCCCCAACGGGTGGCCGGCGCTTTGAGAACTGTGCGCACCATCGACGCATGCTCAGGCTCGGTTTCGGACGGAGAGAAGGCGGGCCGGCC
>NZ_CP179756.1:0-71412 GCF_047456005.1 Streptoverticillium reticulum
CCCCCGCCGCGGGGACCGGAGGAAATCCAGAGCGCTGGTTGAAAGCTAGTTAGCTCCGCTATGTGATTCACCATATTTCACGCGAGGAATTACGAATTGGGAACCTGCGAACCTCGGCCACAGAACAGTACCCCGAATTCGGGAAGTGGAAGTTCGGCGTGCGGAGGTACCGAAGCCGAACGGCCCCTCGGGCCGGGCGGCGGAACCGACCAGGGAGATCAGCCACGCTTGGTGATGTTTGTCCGTCACGGCCGGCACCACCCGAGACGCAGCTCCGCTGATGCCGCCTACGGTCCGCGCCTGGGAGGGAGATCCGCACGCGAAGCCGCCTCAGCCCAAGAGGAGAAGCCCAGGGGCGCAGGAAGCCGACTGGCGGCCCGGAAGGTTGGGTGACCACCGCCGGAGGGTCGGTGGCGAAGAGGCGGGCTGGGAGATGGCTGGGGGCCTTCGCGGGTGCTGTGGCGATATGGACAGGGTGACGGTCGGGGTGGGGTGCACCATGGCGGTGCGCACTGCCGACTGGGAGCGGTTGGTGCCGTCGGTAGCGGGGTGCCCCGACGCGCGCGCGAGGCCCTGGTACGGCCTCGCGCGCGCGTGCGTCTTAGGGAAAAGAGGGCCATCGCAGAAAACAGGCTCTGACCTGGGGCTTTACGAAAGCGTATGTGTTGGCGCTGACACATTGACCTGCAGAAATGTGTTCGTGGTGCCACATCGACACCCGTATTTGCCAACCTTGCTTGTACAAGTGCGCAACTCTGCTGGTGGGCGTGGGTTCTCAGGGAACACGGGCCGAATGCGTTGTGTCGGCGTCGACACCAAAGCGCCACGCCAGCGTGTACAAATCTGCCAACTGAGCTTGAACAACTGGTAGTGTCCGGCACGACCCCCAAGATCGAGGACAGGACCACCGTCGATGCCCCGCCAGCCCAAGCGCCCCACCACCGGCCGCAGCAAGGGCCGGATCACCGCCGTCCCGCCCGGCGGTGACAGCGCCTTCCGCGAGACCCTGTCCTCCAGGCTGGGCAAGGACATCAAGCCGCCGACCCGCAAGCGGCCCGTGCAGCAGATGGACGTAAGCGTCCGGTACACCTACCGCGCGCCCCATGACATGTACGGGCGCTCCGGCTACAGCGTGGTTTCCAACGACTTCCTCGCCGACGTCCTGGCCGTGCTCATTGCCCAGCACGGCATGTCACCGATCCAGTCCGCGGTCCTGCTGTGGTGCATCGGCCGGCAGCGCGAGGGCTGGCTGCGCGCCACGCACAAGAAGATCGCTGAGAAGCTG
This sequence comes from Streptoverticillium reticulum, assembly GCF_047456005.1. Taxonomy (NCBI): domain Bacteria; kingdom Bacillati; phylum Actinomycetota; class Actinomycetes; order Kitasatosporales; family Streptomycetaceae; genus Streptomyces; species Streptoverticillium reticulum. The sequence goes on from NZ_CP179756.1 coordinate 1,286, forward strand.
GGCGTAGAGCGGTCGAACGTGACCCGGGCCATCGGCCGCCTGGAGGACTGGCACATGATCCAGCGCGTGGACACTGGGCTGATCTTCGTGAACCCAATGCTCGGATTCGAGGGCAACGGAGACCGGCAGCGCGAGATCCTGGACGCACTGCGCGACGAGGACGGGAAGCTGCCCGAAGAGGTCTTCCCGGCCCTGAACGCCCCGCGGCCCCCGCGCAGCGTGCAGCTGGAGCTCGGTGTCGAAGACGGGGAAGATGAAGTGGTCAACGAGGAGGGGCGGGCATGCTGATCCAGGCGAGCGCCGGTTTCGGAATGCTGTACCGGCTGGACCTCACCAAAGCCGCTATGGAGCTGCTGAGCGCCCTCATCGAGCGCCAGGAGCCCGGCGGCGAGGTGAACGCCTCCCAGGCCGAGCTGGGGGCCCGCGTGGGCCTGTCGCGGAACTCCGCGAACACCGCGATGTCGTTGCTGGAAAGCCGGCACTTGGTACTGCGGCCCAAGGACCGCAAGTACCGGACCTACTACCTCCACCCCTACATCGCCTCCTACGCCTCTCAAGACGAGCTGGAAGAAGCCATCGAAGACGCTGCCGAGCGCATCGAGTCCGGCGAACTGCCCGACATCACCGCCCCGCTGTACGAGACCGCGCCACCCAAGCGGCAGAGCCAGCCGCTGCGGGCTGTCCGCGCCGCCGGGTAGCACCGCCGTCATCACCCCCAGGTGATGACCACCCGTGAAATGTGCCCCTGCCACACAGGAAAGTGCGGCAGGGGCACATCGGTCTGCCCGACCGGCGAGCAGCAGGCATAGGCAGCCGCTGGGACAGGCCCACGGTCCTTGCGCTGTTCCGGGAGCAACAGGACGTCGGCTACAGGCCGGGGCCGGCCTGCTGCACGAGCAGCACCCGTGTGCCGCCTGGCCCATGCAAATGCTGTGCTGCACCCACGACACCTACCCTGCTGTCCCCGGCAGCCACCACCAGGACCACAAGCAGCAACGGCTACAGGACGGTGCCGTGCAGCGCGCGGCGGTCGCCGGACATCGCGTAGCGGCGGGCCGCGAGGGCCGACTCGAGGTCCTCGCCGATCGCCGCGCACAGCTGCGCCAGGACGACAGCCGCGGCCGTTTCGGATGGGTACGCGGGGGCGGCTTCGGTCAGCAGCTCCCCGATCGCGTGCGCGCTGGCGGCGACTTCGTCGCCGACGCGGCGCAGCGCGGCGATCGCGGGATCCGCCGACGGATCGCCAGGCGGCGGGGGTGGGACGGACGTTGCGGACGCGCTGCCGCCGGTCGGCGCGGCCCCAGACCCAGGACCCAGGTCGATGCCGGAACGCCCCTTCACCTGGGAAAACGGGTATCCCAGGACCCAGAGACCCAGGGCATACCGGACATTGCGCCGGGTCTGGGTCGAACCTGGGTCCGGTCTGGAGCGCGGCACTGAACCAGCAGAACAAACGGCGGGCCCCCGTGCCAGCAGCCGTGGCGAGCCGAGCAGCCGGTAGCACCAGGTGAACCGGGTTGTTCTGGTTCTCCAGAACAACCCGCGGCTCGGTGCAGCGAGTAGCAGCGGCGCCCGCTGCTACTGCGAGGCTGGCCTTGCTGCACGAGCAGCACCCGCGTGCCGACTGGACCGTGCGAATGCTGCGCTGCTTCCGGAGCCACCATGCAGCGGCCGGGCAGCACGACAAGGAGCACCACCAGCAGCAGGAGGGCAGCGGGCTGCTGCTACACCTCGATGAAGGCGACGACGACCACGGTCTTGAGGGCCGTCACCCAGTACACGAGCCGGACCCGTTCGACGTCGTCGACGTACTGGCGCAGCCGCGGGCCGCTGCTGTCGCCGGGGAGCGGTTCGCCGGCCTCGGGGTCGACGGAGATGACGACCAGGGCGCGGTCCAGGGCGTGCAGCTCGGCTTCGCTGGTGATGGCGTCCAGCTGCTTGGCGGCGGAGTCGGAGAACGCGATGCGGGCGCGGCGCGGGCCGTGCGGTGCGGGCATCAGGCGACGGCCGGGCGCTGGGCGGCGAGCCGGGCGAGGTGGGCCTCGCGCAGTTCCTCCCACGGCGTGCAGTCCTCCACCGCGGGCAGGCCGTTGGCGGCGATGTCCTCCAGGACGGCGGCGAGCTGGTCGGCGCTCTCGCGGGTCCGGGCCGCGTACGCGCGCAGTCCGTCGGCGGCGTCGGGCTCCAGCTGCTGCCGGGCGGCGGGGGCCGGCTGTTCGCTCATCGAGGGCCTCCAGGGCGCGAACGGGCGTGTGTCACCACGGTATCGGCCGCACGGCGGCCGTGGGACCGCTCCGCTCACTCGGGCACGGAGGGGGCGGCTGCGGCTCCTTCGACCTTGGCGCACCAGGGTTCGCCGGCGCACTTGCCTCCGAAGCCGGGATCGGCGCAGGTGCATTCCGGCTCGCGCTCCGTGACCTGCGTGATGCGGTAGAGGCCCGGGGTCATCTTGGCGATGCGCAGCTTCTGGACCTGCTCTGTGGCTTCTTGGATCGAGGTGGCGTGGGTGGTGTAGATCAGGGTGGTGGCGCCGGGGTGGGACGGGTCGGTGCACCGTGCCACGACCTGGTAGGTGTGCTTCGTCATCGCTCCTGCCGGGCTTTCAGGCGGGCAGGCCGGGGAGGACCTGGCCGTCGGTGATCTGGGCGCGGGCGGTCAGGGCGTGGCCGTCGCAGACCACGTAGCGGTCGTCGTTGTCGGCCTGGACGGTGTGGGTGGCCGGCTCGGTGCAGGCCGCGTCCAGCCGGTCGTACGGCCAGACGTTGAAGCACGTGAAGTCCGTGCACCAGGAGTCGAAGCCCTCGGTGGCTCGCGCGCGGGACTTGAGGGTGCCGCCGTGCTCGGGGCACACGCCCCACGGCACGGTGCAGCGGCTCGGGTCGACGGCGGTGCTCTGCAGGGCCTGGGCGTAGAGCGCGGCGGTGGTGCTGTCGGTGGTCATCCCGAGGATTCTTCCGCACTCGCCGGCCCGCCCGGGACCGATTCCGGCGGTTACGTTCCGTACGTATCACGCCCATTCGACAGCATGATCAGCACTGTCACGCTCCGCCCTTCGGAGGGCGCCTGGGTAGCCTTCGTAGAATCAAAAGGCGAGCAAACATGGGCATATCGCAGCGAGCGTGACACTTCGTGCGGCGCATGACTGAGGGAACATGACGTTCCGTCAGCGTGACACCGGTTCCGGCCCTGCGGCGGGTCGGCCGGGAGTGGGGCCAGCCTGCTTCTGCCAGGCCGCAAGCCACGTCCTGAGCTCGTCCTCGGTGTAGCGGACCGTCTGTCCGTCCAGCTCGCCCTCGGGGACTGGGACGCCGCGCTCGGGAGAGCGCCTGCGCATGTACGTACGGGCCGTCGGCGCCTTCCACGGCAGGATCTTCTTCTCCCACGCCTCGTCCAGCGAGTAGCGGGGCGACGGCGGATAGCCGAAGGCATCGTTCGCGGACGGCGGCTGACGGATCACCGGCGGCGCGTCCACGGTCCGCTTCGGCAGCGAGGCCGGGCGCCCGGGCGGGACGACGGGGCTCTGCCCGCACACGTGCGGCCGCTCCGGCGCGACCAGCGGTTCCATCGCGGCCAGGATCCGGCGCAGCGGTGGGCCCGGGGCGCCAGCTGCGAGCGCCTGCGCCGCCAGTTCGGCTACATGGGATCCAGCGGTGCGCAGGCTCGCCACCTTGCGGTTCCGCACCGCCACCGCGTCGGCGAGCTCCTTGAGCAGCTGTGTCCATTCCACGCCCGGCACAACGCTGCCCGGCCGTCGGCGGTCACTCCCCGTGAGATTCCTGGGGACGAGGCAGTGCGCCACGCCCCCAGACGCAACGCGCAACACGGGGGCCGTCAGCAGGAATAGTTGCGGTGTTTTCCGAGGTCAGAGCTGCAACGCACGGGGCGTGTTGCAGGGCGTGTTGCACTTCTGGGGGTGGTGCGTTGCGGGTCGTGTTGCACCGGGAGCGTCACTATTGGTCATACCTGCCCCGCTTCCCGCCCGGTGCGCTGCCCTGCCGAGTAGGCGCGGGCGAGCAGCGCGTTGAACGTGAGGGCGGCCTGGGGGTCCGCGTACGGCAGGCGTTCGACCGCGTGCTGTTCGTCCTCGCGCAGTCCCTCCAAGAGGCCGGTGGCGGTGAGCGTGCGCAGCAGGGCGTGGCGGACGGCGTCCGGGGCGAGGGCGGCCCGGCGGGCGTCCTCGCGCTCGTCTTCCTGGCGGCGCTGTTCGGCGGCGAGCTGCTCCTGGCGCTCGCGCTCGGTTTCGGCGGCGAGCTCGTCCTGGACGTACGCGTCGGCGTCCGGGTCGTACACCATCGTGGTGTCGGCGAGCAGCTGCTCGATGCGCGCCCACTCCGCGAGCTCGGCCGGGCCCCGCTCGTCCCCAGCGAGGTCCTCGTGGCGGGAGTCGAGCCGCGCGTCGAAGCGGGCCTCCTCGAGCGCGGCCAGGACCTCGGGGTGCGTCATGCCCCGGGCACGCCGACGGACCGAGCCTCGGCCCACCTTCGCCCGGTCGACCGGCTTCCGGGGAGCAGCACCGGGTGAGGGGACACGGCGCGGTCGCCGGGGCGCGGGGGTGCTCATCTATGCCTCGCATTCACTATTGAAAAAGGGAGTGGCTCGCCGTCAGATTGCTGCACGACGGGCCGCCCCCAGGTTTATAGCAGGCCACGAATTGCGCGTGTTCAGAACGAGAGTATTGATGTGGCCGACGTGAGTGAAAGTCGACTCTCGGGCCATGGCCGAGGCTGTCGAATTCGGTGAAATATGCCTCCTGTCAGAGGAATCAATTCGCCTGAACCCGCGCTGGGACCGGCGCGGGACGGCACTTGCACCCCCGGGATCGCGCCGTTGAACCGTACGGACAGCACCGTAACCGCCGCCACCTACTTCAACTCCTTCTCCTCGCCTGGGGCCAGGGCGGCCCGTGTTGCCCGGGCCAGCGAGCTGAGCTGTTCGACGACGCACACGGCGCCGTCGAACGGATGACCACGGTAAGCACGGCGAGGCGCTGTCCACCCTCACACCGTCGGGCCGCGGAGGCGGTCCGCAGCTCCCGCTCAGTCGTCGTACGGCGTCCGCGGGGGAGGCGTCATGCGTGCGTGCAGCAGCGTGTGACGCGCAATCTCGGCCGGACCGGGCTTCGCCTGCTTCTCGAGCAGGGTGGTCAGGCCGCGCGGGGCCTTCCAGTGCTCGCGGAGATCGACGGCAGCTCCGAGGTCGTCCAGGAGCGTGTTGATGACGGTGGCGGCTTCGCTGGGTTTGTCGCCCCAGCCGTCGCCCCACCACAGGTGCTCGTTCGGGGTGCAGGGGGCGGGGTGGACCTGGCCGTCGCTGGTCTTGACCCACACGGTGCCGTCCAGGACGACCGAGGCGAGCTCGGCGCCGGTTGAGGGCAGGGCCAGCGGCGCGTAGAACCGCAGGCCGGGGGTGTCGCCCGTGGTGGTCCGCAGGACCGGCATGTCGGTCAGGGGGTCGATGAAGAAGGCGTCGACCGGGCGGTCGTCGGCGAGGGCTGCGTGGGCGGCGGTCGGGTCGCACAGCGTGAGCCGGCGGGCCCACTGCTCGGCGATCCTGCCGGGACGCAGGGCGACCTTGGTGAGCACGCCGAAGGGCAGCAGCCGAGGGTCGTACGCGAGGACGAGCTCCAGGGCGGCGACGGCGTCCGGGTGGCTGCTGGCGGCGATCGTCTTCCAGCCGGCCGCGAGGACCGGGCGGTCGTCGATGGTGGGCAGGGGGTGCGTGCTGGTGTCGGGCCGGGCGCCGATGACGATGTGCGTGGAATGCCGGCCGAAGATCTCGATGTCGTGCTCGGCGTCGCGCACGCGGTCGTTGCGGATGTCGTTGGCCATGTCCGTCAGCGCGGCCTGCGCGGTGGCGTCGAAGACGCCGTTCGCCGCGGCCCGGCGCAGGGTTCGCTCCCTGGTGCTGGCCGGGACCTCCGCGACGAGGGCCGGGGCGCCGGGCCGCCACTGGCGGATGAGCTGGGCGGAGCGCAGCAGGCCGGGCCACCAGGGCAGGTCCTGTCCGGCGAGCTCGGCGACGACGCCCCACTGGGCTTCGTACTCGATCGCCGGGTGGGCGGTGTCGGCGGCGACGAGCGCGGGCCCGCTGAAGCCCACGTCCCCGTACAGGGCGCAGACGGTGGTCACGCCGTCCGGGTTGCCGCGCTGCGCCAGGTCGGCGGCGACGGCGGAGGCGGCCTGGTCCTTGCTGGTGTGCACGAGGCGGATCGTCCCCAGGGCCGTCTGCCAGTCCAGCGCCGGTCCCCTCACGGTGTCCTGGTATCCGGCCCATTTGCCCGGCGGGAGGTCGTCCGGGAGCGGGCGCAGCAGCGCCGCGCCGCGGTGCTCGAATTCCGGGGTCTTTGCGGTCCAGCGGTAGACCTCGGTGCCGTCCCAGGTCTCTTCGTCCTTCGCCACGAACGGGCCCGGGTCGCTCTCGGGCGTGGGGAAGTCGTCGTACTTCCTGGTGATCCGCCATAAGCCGAAGGCCGTGACGCCGAGCAGGTTCTGGACCTCCGTCTTGGACAGGTAGGTGGTGGTAACGCTCATTCAGGTGTGCTCCCTTGTATCTCGTGTGATGTGTGCGTGCTCAGTGGGCCCGCGCGGCCAGCAGCTGGGCGCGGGTGTAGGTCGTGGTTTCTTCCGGGGCCGTGCTGACCAGCTCCATCAGCCCCTTGGGCGGTTCGGGGGCGTGGTGGTCGACGGCGGGCGCGGTGATGTCGTCGAGGAGGCGGTCCAGTAGCTGGGCGAGGGTGATGGCTCCGCCGCCGCTGTAGCCGTAGTTGATGCCGTTGTCGGACAGCTGCGGGGCCAGCCACAGGCCGCCGTCTCCGGTCCGCACCCATACGACCTCGCCGCTGAAGGTGACCGACTCCAGCCGTGCGTCGGTGGGGATGCGCTGCGGCACGGAGGTGACGATGTTGTCCGGGTATTCCTCGTCGCCGTCGATGCCCTTGCGGAAGACGGCGGGCAGGTCGGTGGCCGGGTCGTAGAGCAGCTGCGCGTCGTCGTCGGCCTCGTCCAGGAGCCCCTTGTCGAGCACGGTGGGCTGCCGGCCGGACGGCGCCTCGGTGAGCCGGGCCGCCCATTCCGCGGCGGTCGCGCACTGGGCGGGCCGCACTTCCACGAACGCGCCGGTGGGCCAGTCCTCCCCCGAGTCCCACCGCTGGACCAGGTCCGCGACCCGGTAGGCCAGCACATCGCGGCGTTCGGTGATCTCCAGCCATCCGGCCCGGCGCACGACCTCGGGCAGGTCCTCGATGTCGCCGTCCACGTCGGCGCGCGGCCGTGGGACGGCGCCGAGGGTGAGCCAGTGACAGTCGCTGCGCTCGTGGCCGTCAATGTCCTCAGCGATGTGCTCGAGGTAGCGCACCGCCGCGTGGTGGGCCTGCCGGCGGATCGTGCGGGCCAGATGCACGGCGACCTGGGCGACCGGGGAGCCGTCCGGTTCATCGACGGCGAGCAGCGCCAGGTCCGCGGCAGGCAGTTCCACGTCATCGGCCGGGACCAGGGCCGGCGCCGCGCCGGGGCGCCAGGCCACGATGGCGTCGCGGTCGCGCAGCGCGGTGTGGAACCAGGGCGCCTTGGTGCCGAACAGCGCGGCCAGCTGCCGGAAGGTGGGGTGATACGACTTGGAGCGCCCGCCGCCGGGCAGGAAGTCGAGCGCGGTCAGTCGCGGCCCGTTGTCCCAGTACGCCTCGCCGATGACGACGGCCGCCACACGCTGGTCCAGGTCCTTGCCGTACCGCCGGTACAGCTCGCTCGACAGGGACCGTACGTTGCCGTTGCCGCTGGTCAGCGAGTAGCCCAGCAGGACGGTGCCGTACGCGGTGCGCCAGGTGAGGACGGCGTAGTCCCCGATGACCTCGCCGCCGTCGAACTCCGTCCGCTCCCCGCTCCCGCCCGCCGGCCGGGTCAGCAGCGGCTCGTACGCCGGTCCGTCCCCTGCCGCGTCCGCGTCCTTGCGCCGGTTGAATAACGCCACGCTTTCCTCCTCAAGACGAGTCACGCCCCGCCCGGGCACCTTCGGCCCGGACCGTGCCCCGGGCCTGACACTGCCCGGCTCCCCAGTGCATCACGCGGCACTGACATCCGAGGCGCCGTACAGACCTCCAACTCGCCGACTCTGGCGGCGGGTTGCGCCCGAGCTGGCCGCACAGGTTCCGGGCGCGCCCCGACTGCAGGGTGGCGAGAACCCCGCCCACCGCGCCCTTGCCCGCTCCGCATGAGCCCGGAGGGCGCAGCGACGCCGAGCCTGCGTTACGTAGACGGAAAGAGCGTCTACGGTCTGTGCGTCTGCTACCGTCACCCGGTAGAGGTGATCACACCATGACTGACGATCCCGAGCGGGACTACGGGCAGCAGATGCTCGAAGAGCTGCTGAGCGAGGTGCAGCGTGCGCTCAGCGCCACGGACCCGCTCACCCGGGCGCAGATCCTCGCCCAGCAGGTTCAGCCGTACGCGGGCTGGGCCTTGCGCTGGGCGGTCGCCGACGCGCAGAAGAACGGGGCTTCCTGGCCCTCGATCGGGCTGGCCGTCGGCCAGCAGCACACCACGATCTACCGCCAGTTCCAGGGAGGAGGGCCGCTCGTCACGGTCCGCCCGCATCACACGTCCGGGACCCGCAACGACGACTACCAGGACGCGCTCCGCCAGGCCGCGAAGCGCGTGACGGGGGAAGCCTTCCCCACCCAAGAGCTTCAGCGCTCCCCGCTCGGGCAGTTGTACGGACCAATCCAGGCGATGGCCGAGACGTTGCGGGTGGTGGACTCCGCCGAACCGCTGCTGCGGCAGGTCGACCACCTGCTGGGCGCCGTGGCGACGCTGGAGTCAGCCGGCTACCCGTCACGCGATATCGGCACGCAGGAGAAGGCGGTTTGGGCCGCGCTTGTCGACCTGCGCACGGCCTACGAGCGGGACAAGCCGTTCATTGAGGCGGCCGAGGAGGTCGCACGGATGGCCCGGGGCGACGGGTGACGGTGAAGGACCTCCATGCTCGAGGAGCAGCCGTGACCGTCCGGGAGTACCGGTGAGAGAAAGCGGGAACGCACCGGTCGTGCTGTCCGAGGACCAGCACCAGGAGATCCTCACCGCGGCCATCCTGCCCGCCTGGACGCAGGGCGCCGTCTGCCAGGTACGCCCGGTCGCCGTGTTCGTCGCGGGCCAGCCCGGCAGCGGCAAGACGGTGCTGGCTGACCTCCTCCACGCGACCCTCGACCGGCGTGGAGGAGCAGTACGGATCGGCCGCGATCTGTACAAGGCTGCTCACCAGCACTACGCCGGGTTCCTGGCCGAGGACGTAAGGACCGCGGGCGTACGGGTCCGGCCGGACACCCGCCGCTGGCAGCAGGAGGTCGAGGCCCACGCCAGGGCCCACCGCTTCGACGTGGTGGTCGAGACCGCGCTCGCCGACCCGCAGGAGTTCCGCACGGCGGCGGCCGCCTACCGGCAGGCCGGCTCCCGGATCGAGGTCGTGGCCCTGGCCGTCCCGGAGGCGGTCAGTCAGCTCGGCATCCTCGACCGCTACCTGCGCCACGCCGAGGCTGGCACCGCCCGCTTCGTCTCCTGGGAGAACCACGACCAATGCGCCGCCGGCATGCTCCGCACTCTGGCCGCCATCGAGGCCGAGCAGCTGGCCGACCGGGTCGTCGTAGTCCGGCGCGGCGCCGAGGCGCTGTACGACAACGAGCTCGACGCCACCGGGACATGGCGCTTCCCGCCGACGGCGCACAAGGCGGTGGCCGCCGAGCGCTCCCGGCCGTGGAACGCGGCACAGACCGGCCACTTCCGACGAGAGCTTGCCGCGGCCGACCGGCGCGCCCACGACGTACGGCTGCCGACGGACTGGGGGCTGGCGGTACAGCGCGATGCCGAGCGCGCCGCCGCCTGGGCCGAGCCAGTCCGGCGCACCGCCCAGCCGCGCACCGAGTCGCCGGGCCTCGACTACCACCGGCTCGCCGCCCACGAGCACGCCTGGATCTTCGACGAGCTGATCGTTCCCTCGCACCTCGTCGGCATCACCCCCCAGGAGCGCCCGGCCGTCGTGTACGTGATGGGGCAGCCGGGCGTGGAGATGATGGACGCGATCCGCCTCGTCCACCGTGCGCTGCCGGGCCGGACGACGTGGCTCACGCCGGAGACCTTCACCTCCGCCCACCCCGACTACTTCCAGCTGATGGAACAGGAGCCGCGGGCGGCCGAGGAACGGATCCGCGCGGACTGCGGTGCCTGGCAGGTCAAGGCCGAGGCATACGTGCGCCGACGGCGCGGCAACCTGATCGTGGCCGTCACCCCGGGCAGCGCCGAGGAGTTCCTGACCAGTGCGGCCTCCTTCCGCCAGGCCGGCTACCGCATCGAGCTGGTGGCGCTCGCGATGCGGCCCGCGGACAGCCGGCAGGGCAGCGCCGCCGGATACGCCCGGATGATCCGCAGCGGCCCGGCCACCTTCACCAGCGTCGTGCGCCACGACCAGTGCCTCGCCGCGCTCCTGGCCGCCGTCCAGGCCGCAGAGCAGGAACAGGAAGCGGTGCTCGACTCGGTGGTCGTCCTACGGCAGGACCGCAGCGCCGTCTACCGCAACCACCGCGGCAACGACGGCCGTTGGATCCGCCGGGCCGGAGCCGCGCACGCCCTGGTCCTCGAACAGCAGCGGCCCTACACCCTCCCCGAAGCCATGCGGTTCCTGAGCGTGCAGCGGTGGCTGCGGGCGGCCCTGCCGCAGTACCGCGACGAGCTGCTGGAAACCGAGGAGCTCGCGCGTCCCCTGCTGCCGGCGCAGCTGCAGCGGCGCCGGCTCGAGGGCTCGGCGCCGCCGGCCGCGCTGCCGCTCCCGGCACAGCGCAGGGCCGGGAGCGCGGATCACGACGTGGTCAGCTTCTTCAGGCGCGCCTCGTAGTCCGCCGCGATCCGGCCGATCTCCTCCACGTCGGCGTCGGCCAGCCGGTCCAGGTCGGCCACGCACCCTCGACGCGACTCCTGCAGCTGCTGAAGCCGTTCGAGGTCCGGAGACGGCAACCGCTGCTCGGCCAGAATCTGCTGGGCGTACCAGGCGATCACCCGGGTGACCATCTTCATCGCCACGTGCGAGGTGACATCCGGACCGCTGCCGGGAGCCACACCGTCCGGGGAGCCTGCGGAGGAGGCAGGGTCGTGCACGGGAAAACCGCCTTGGGGTTGGAGCAAAGGATCATTGTCGGCGCCGGGGAACCGGTCCGGCAAGACGGACGATAGGCCCCTGCCCACAGGTTCGGGGACGATGCCGGGGTCGTGGCCAAGAACAGGCGCCGACCGCGTCGAACCCGGCTCCGGGCCCTGCCACCGGCGCCGGGGAGAGCGTAGGTTGACGCCCAGGTGATCATTCCTGGGGGGAATTTCATGGCAGGCCGGGACCTTCGCGCGCTGTTCAGCACCAACGACCACACGCTGGCCGCGGCCGAAGCGTTCACCAACCGCCAGCTGCAGTGGCAGACGGTCGGCGCCGCGCTCGCCGAGCACCTCGAGCACATCAGCGACACCGGCTTCGATGTCCAGGACCTGGAGGCGCCGCGCGACAACGTGGTGAACCTGTACGGCATCGGCGGCATCGGCAAGACCACCTTCTCCCGCGTGCTGGAAGCAGCCCTCACCAGCAGCGAGAACCGCCCCGCCCAGTGGGGCGAACTCGCTCTCCCCCACACCCGGCTCCTCCCGGTACGCATCGACCTCGCCCGCTCGGGCGGCACCGACTTCGAACGCATCATCCTCAGCATCCGGCTCGCCCTGGCCGGGCTCGGACGCCCGCTGCCGGCCTTCGACATCGCCCTGCGCCGCTACTGGGACGCCACCCACCCCGGCGAACCGCTGGACGAATACCTGCGCCGGGGACGACTCGCCAAACTCGCCAAGGGCCTGCCGCAGCAGATGCAGTCCGCGCTCGGCGAAGTCGCCGGCGCCCTGGCCCTGCCCGGCCTCGTCGGCGCGGCCGCGGGCCAGGTCACCACCACCCTGGTGAGGGCACTGCGCGAGCGGCGGCAGACGGTCAAGGCCCTGGCCGGCTGCCACCGCCTGGCCGACCTCCTCGAAGCCGACCCCGACATCGACACCCTCTCCTACTACGCGCACCTGCTGGCCTGGGAGCTCTCGCAGCTGCCGAAGAAGAAGCAGGTCGTGCCGGTCATCCTGCTCGACACCTTCGAGGACATCGCCGACCCGCGCCGCGACTTCGAACGCCTCATCCAGCGCCTGGTGTGGCTGATGCCCACCGCCCTCTTCGTCATCACCGGACGCAACCGCCTCCCCTGGGGCGACGCGGCCCTGAACGGCCAGCTCGACTACACCGGCCCCACCAGCTGGCCCGGCCTCGCCGACCATGCCGCCGCGCGTACCGCCACGGGCAGCGGCGGCCGCCGCCAGCTGCTGATCGGCGACTTCTCCCCCGAGGACTGCGGCACCTACCTCGCCCGCCGGCTCACCCGCGACGACGAGCCCCTGATCAGCGAGGACATTCGGGATGTCATCACCCGCAGCTCGCACGGGCTGCCGCTCCACCTCGACCTGGCCGTCATGCGCTTCCTGGAGATCCGCCGCACCCGCACCCCCGAGCCCGGCGACTTCACCCACCCCTTCCCCGCGCTCGTCGCCCGCACCCTCAGCGACCTGCCCTCCGAGGAACGGCACGTCGCCCGCGCGGTGTCCCTGCTCGACGCCTTCGACGAGACCCTGGCCGCCCGCGCCGCCGGCCTCCCCCACCAGGCCCCGGTGCGGCGCCTGCTGGAGCGGCCCTTCGTCCGCGAGGACGCCTTCGCTCTGTGGCCGTTCCACCTGCACGGCGTCATCCGCGCCGCCATCCGCAGCGCCGACGACCAGACCGACGACCGCTGGACGCCCACCGACTGGCAGCAGGCCGCCCAGCGCGCCCTGACCGCCCTGGGCGAACAATGGACCAGCCAGCCCGGCCCCGGCCGGGCCCTGCTCGTCGCCTGCCTGCGCCAGGGCCTGCGCCTCGCCCGGGACCACCACCTCGACCTGGGCTGGCTCACCGAGGCCGCCTGGGCGTACGTCGCCGATTTCGTCTGGGAGCCCGTCGCCCCGCCCGCCGCGGACGAGCCGACCGACGCGGGGATCCAGACGGCAGCCGACGCCCTCGTCGAGCTGCTCAGCGCGCTCGCCCGCCGCCAGCGCGAACACCGCGCCCGCACCGCCGAGCGCCTCACCGCGGTTCTCGAAACCGGCCTGCTGCCCGGCGACCTGACCGAGATGGCCCTGTACTACCGCGCCAAGGCCGACCGCGACCTCGGGCACACGGCCGCCTCCCGCGACGGGATGCAGCGCGTCGCCGAGGCCGGCGGACGCCTCGCCCCCGACGCCCGCCGCGGCCTCGTCCACCTCGCCCGCATGGCCGGCGACTTCCCCACCGCCCTCGATGCCGCCCAGGCTCTGGGCGAGGAAGGGCGTCAGCACCGGGTCCTCGGCGACATCTGGTGGCCCCAGGGCGACCTGCCACGCGCGGCCGCCGCCTACGAAGCCGCCCGCGCCCAAGCCGAGGAGCACTCCCTCGCCGGCGAGCGCGCCATCGCCCAAGCCCAGCGCGCCTTCGTCGCCGCCTTCACCGACCCGGCGCAGGCCGACGACGAAATCACCCTCGCACGCCAGCTCCTGGACGGCCTCGACCTGCGCGCCACCGCCCTCACCATCGAGATCGCCGCCCTCCTGCGCGACGCCGGCACCACCGGCGTGGAAGACCGGGCCCAGGTGCTGCGCACCGAGATCGACATCGCCGGGCTCCCCACGGTCCAGACCACCCTGGAGCTCGCCCTCGCCTTCCACCACGCCGTCCTGGACGCACACGACGACCTGGCCGCCACCCTCTCCCGACTCGGTGACCTGACCCGCAACGGCGATTACGCCTACTACAACGAGCTCATCCACTTCATGGCCGGCCTGCCTTTGCCAGGCCCCGCCGCCACTCGGTGGATCAGCGGCGAGCAGGCTGTTCGCGACCGCTGGCACCGCCTCGTCCATGATCGCCGGAGTCACCTCAGCCGGTAGCTCCCCCACGGCTGTGATGCGCGCCTAGTCACTTCTGGATGACGCGGCCGTTCTTGCCGCGACGGCGGTCGTGCAGCTTGTCCAGGACGTCGGCGAGGACGGACATGGTCTCGGGCTCGGCATGCGCGATCTGGTCCGTGACGGCGAGAGCCTGCAATGTGGGGGCCAGCTGGTTCAGCAGTGTGAGTGCGTCGGGCAGCGAGGCGGCGTAGACGATCTGTGTCTGCCCGGCCCCCTCCAGATCGAACAGGAACGAGGGCTCCTCGGGACGTGCCCACACCGTCAGCGTCAGCGGGACCATGTACACCTCGCCCGCCCCCGTCCATACGGTGTACCCGGCGGCCTTGACTGCTTCGCTGTAGTCGCGGTGCTCGTCCTCTCGCTCCGCGACTGGGTCCTGAGCAAGGCTCCACTGGCCCGCCTTGAGAACCCACGCCTGATCATGCCGCTTGGCCTCGTGTGCCGGGATGTCGCTCACCTATGCCCCCCTCTGATGGTCTGTGTCCCTCAGTTCTAGCGGCACGTCCCCACGGCGTACTGAACAACGGCTGATCTCATATGCGCGACGGACGGCCGGATCAACGGCCCTGACACGCGCGGCGGCCCCCAGCCAAGGCATCTGGTTGGGGGCCGCCGGGCGCTTCAGAGCGAAGCTGGATCGTCCGGCGGGTTAGCCGGCGTCGGGGCGCTGCCCCACGAGCTGGGTGAGCAGCTCGACGATCTGCGCCTGATTACGGTCGATCTTCTCGTTGAGGTCGCGCACCTGGCCAGCGAGCTCGCCGACCTTCTCGTCCAGCTTCTCGTCGAGCTTGCCGAGCTTCTCGTCGAGATTGCTGACCTTCTGGTCGAGGTTGCCCACCTGGAGCCGCACGGCGGTCAGGTCGCTCTTGACGATCCCGAACTCGCGCTCCGTCGTCTCCTGCGCCTGCTCGTAGCGGCGGGTGAGAGCGGCGATCTCGCTTTGGGCGATGGGGTCCTCGGCCACGCGGGGCACTCCTGCCAGATCATGAAAAGCGGTGGTCATCAGGCCCCCACGATATCGCGCCCGGACGGGGCCGTACCTCCGTCCGGGCGACCCGGGCCCGGGCCCGACAGGGCCGACGGCAGCCCGGACCGTCGCCGTCAGGAAGCCGTACACCCCGACGTTGGGGCGTGCGTGCCGGCGCTGTTCGACGACGTCGAGACGGCGGGCGTAGTCCGTGTGCGCGCCGACCACCATCGTGGGCTGCGTGCGGCGTGAGCACCAAGCTCGCACAGGGCGATCGGCCAAGGGGCTAGCTGATCGTTGTTCCGTGGCCCCTGGAACCTACCGGTCGGTGATCTTCGGGTGACCGGTGGCGGCGCGGTCGATCCAGACCGTGCGGCGCTCCAGGTCGAGCAGGTACCAGATGCGCCCGCCGGCGGTGACCTCGATCTGCCAGCGGTCCATGGCCTCGCCGCGGTGCGTGCCCCGGGCGAGCTCACCCTTGAGCCGGTGGTGGCGTCCGGTGCGGGTGGCCGGAGCCGGGTCGGTGCGCATCAGCAGCCAGGCGGCGCGGGTGTTGCCCGGGGCCTGGGTGCCCAGCTGCTCCCACCCTTTTGCGGCGTCGCCGTTGGCGAAGCGGACGTCCCACTCGTCCTCGGCCGGCGGTGGGGCGGCGCGGTCTCCGCGCTTTGGGCTCACGCAGCGGCCCCCGGCTCGGGCACGGGGCCGAGGTCCTCGCCGGAGTCGGTGGTCAGCGCGGCGTACAGCTCGGGGTCGGCGTGCACCTCGGCGGTGTGCCGCCACTCGGTGATCAGCTGGGCGACAGCGGCGGTGTTGTCCAGCTCGACCGCTGCTTGCAGGGCCTCGACCAGCTCGACGGAGAACTCTCGCACATCGTGCGCGGGCAGGTAGCGCACCCACGGGAACGTCGCCGGCAGCACGTCCAGGACCAGAGTGCGGCCCTGGGAGGTGCGCATCATCTCCACGAACAGGCGGCTGGCCGCGCCCATGACCTCCTGGTCCTGCTCGGCGCGCGCGGCCGTGGTCAGCACCAGGTCCTCGTCGTCCCGCCGCCGGAGCAGTATCCGCCGCGTGCCGCGCAGGGCGGCCAGTGTCACCTTGGGCTTGTTGAGCAGCTCCGACAGGTTCATTTCCAGCACGCTCATGACTTGAAGTTTAGTTGACAAGTCTGGTCCGTGCAGGCGATCACCGGCAGGACCAGACCCGTCCGTCCGGGTGAATCACGCGCAGCCCGTCGAAGCGGCGTCGGGCTTACGCGGCCTGGGCCGTACCCCGTTCGGACGGCCTCGGCCCACGGACAGAAGGGCCGGGTACGGTCGCGGCGCCGCACCCGGCCGGACACCGTCGGCCTACCGCAGCTCGTTGTCCTCCAGATACGCGCACCCCTCGGGCCGTCCTGCCAGCGCTCCGAGGGCGGCCGTGATGAGAACCGAGGGCTCGTGCTGGCCGTCGGCCATCACGTGGTCCGGTGCCCACCACCGGATGTCCAGGACCTCGTCCTCCTGTCGGCGAATACCGCGGAACTGGTCGGCAGGGACGTTCATGGCGAACACGAAGTGCAGCGAGTCCCGCGTGCGCTGCAGCGGTCCGAACCAGGTGCCCGGACGACTTCCCCGACTCCCGGGGCTCGGCGCGGGCGGGGTCGTACGAGCCCCGGGACAGCCTTGGAGCCAGGGCCGGCCGAGTCTCCTGCGTGCCGTCGCGACGCACGATGGCGACGTCCGAGGCCGGTGGCCGGTCGTACGACGCGAGCTCCGGCGCGGCAACGTACGACTGTCCCTTGGGGCCCGGCCACTGGCGATGCTTCGACATACCCGGCAGCGTAACCACCGGCCCGGACGGGCGGCAGGGCACAAACTTCCCATGCCTCCAGCGTGGTTGATCAGGGCACCGGCTCACGCCACCTCTCCCGTCACCTGTCGAGAGCCAGGTGCCGAGGGCGCGGTCGCCCCAGCTCGTTCGGCGCGGGCACGGCGCAGCGCGGCAGCCTCGGTCGCCGCGGCCTGGCGGCGGCGCTGAAGGCGAACCTGCTCGATCGGGGCCGGCGCGTCGTCCGCGACGACGTCGGGCTCGGGGAAAGCCCAGCGGGACAGCTCCCGCATCGCGGCGGTCTGCCGCTCCACCGCGTCCGCGATGGCCGGGTCCACCCGGGAGGTCCGGGCCGCCTGGCGGTGCGCCTCGATCGCGCGGCGGTATCCCTCCGGCGGGGGACGGCGCTCCACCGGCGCGTCGGGCGCGGTCGACTGCGGGGCCGAGTCGGCGGCCGCCGTAGTGGGGCCAGCCTTCATGGGCGCGGGCGCCAGGACGTGCAGGGCGCGGACGTTCGCCTCCGGCACCGTCTCGTTGGCCGCCGCGATCAGCTTCGGCGCGCTCCAGCGCAGCTTCGTGCCGACGGCCGGAGCCTCGGGGACGACGTCCAGGCGTCCGGTGTCCGCGTCGAACTTCACGGCCTGGACGCGGCCGGCGAGCTCGGGCACGGCCGCGGCGAGGAAGGTGTCGAACCGGGCGAGGACGCTGCCGCCGGCGGCCGGGGCGACCATGCCGCGCTCGGTCATCATCAGGCCGATCGCCGCGCCGAGCCCGAGCGGCTCACGCCCGTCGCGCCGTACGACCGTGCCAGTGCGCCGCTTTGCCCTCTCCTTCCGGCCGGCACTGTTCTTCCTCGCCGCCTCCCGGGCCGCGACCAGGGCCTGGCGCGCCAGGTCGACGCCTGATACCTCACCGCCGCTCACGCCCGCCCCCAGGTGGAGTCGCCGAGGTCCAGGTGCCCGAGCCGGGAGCGGTGGTGCGCCTGGTCAACCAGCTGGTTGCTGAACAGGCGCCTGGCCGACGGCTCGCCGTAGCGGTCGATGTGGTCGAACACCACCTGGTGGTCCTTGAGCGCCCGTACCCGCCAGTTGCGGACCTGCTCGGGGGTGAGGTCCTCGAGGACGAGCTCCTGGTCGTCGACGTCGGCAGGCTCCGGCTGCGGAACGGGGACGATGGCGGCCAGGCGTGGCGTAGGCAGCACGACGGGAGCCGTCGGCGCGGCCGGGACGTCGTCGGCCGGCTGGGCAGCTGCGGCTTCGGCGCGATGGGCCCTGGCGGCGGCCTGCTGCTGGCGGACCTGTGCCCACCGGTGCTCGCGGATCCACGCCTGAGTGGTCACCGTCTCGTGCAGCTGCCGGTCGGCAGCCGCCCGGCGCTCTGCCTCGGAGGCGCCGGGCATTGCGGCGTCGACGGCGGCCGCGATCGTGTGGCGCTGGGCGCGGCGGTCAGCCTGCCGGTCCTCGCAGCGCGGGCAGTCCTGGCCGGAGTCGAGCAGGATCCGGTCATCGCACCGAGCGTCGCCGCACTGCTGGCGCTGGGGCAGAGCCCGGGCCAGCAGCCATCCCACCGGGTCGGTGATCGGGCCACGAGCGCGCAGCTGCTCGTCCAGGCGCCGCACGAGTCGGTCCGCGAGGGCCTGCGGGGCGTCCGTACGGCCCGCAAAGCCCTCCACCCGCTTGAGCTCGCTGCGGGCGGCGACCTCCACCAGGCGGCGGGCGGCCGGACGCTCCAGCCGCGCCCACACCAGGTCGACCGGGGCCAGAGCGACCCGCAGCTCCTCCGGCGGCAGAGGCACCCTCCCCCGCTGCTGCCTGCCCTGACCCGCGTCGTCCACGACCCGCACCGGAGCACCGGCCACCGGTCCGCGGCCGCCGTTCTTGCCTTCGCCGATCGGGGACTTCTCCCGCTGTTCCCCGCGAAGCGGGCCGTCCTCGCGCACGTACGCGCGGTCCGGCAGATCACCAGACTCACCACGGCCTTCGCCGGAAAAGCCACTAGAGAGCTGCAGGGGAACGACGGAAGTAGCCAGGTGAGGGTGGTCAGTGTGAAGGGCTGCCGCAACGTCGGGCTCTGCAACAGCAGCCTCATCCGTCACCGGCAGGCCGTTGACCTGGGGTTCCGTCTCCGTCTCCGGCGTCTCAACAGGCCCTGCCGCAACGTCGGGGTCTGAAAACTCGGGCTCCAGGGCCTCCGCGCGGTCCTCCTGGACGTCGTCGGCGACCGTACGGCCGTGTGCGGCGGCGACCGCCGGCACCATCAGCCGCGACCGGGCCGCCAGCCCCGAGCCCGTCCGCAGACGCACCCGGAGCACCAGCTCTCGGTCCTCCAGGCGCTCCAGCACCCGCTCCCCTGCGGACGCCGTGCAGCCCAGCAGCCGGGCCACCGTCGCCGCGGCCCGGCCGCGCTTGGTGTCCACCGTGCCGCCGCACTGCCGCACCCGTCCGGTCTCCCGCGCCTCCAGCACCAGTAGCAGCAGCGCCAGCCGGTCCGTCGCCGCGCCGCGACCGGTACGCATACCGATCAGTCCGGCCGGGGTGACCGAGCCGTCCCGGTGCGTCCAGCCCGGCGCCATCACGGCCTGCATCAGCCGCCACAAGGTGGCGTACTCCTTCTTCGCGAGGTTCAGCGGGTGCCCGGCCACGTCCTGCGCCGCCCACAGAGGCAGCACCTTGCACTTGAGGCCGTCGTCCTGGCCGTAGTCGCCCTCTGCCGTCTCCACGGAGACCACGCCCGAGCGACGCAGCACCGGCACCACGTTGGAGGCCGTGTACGACGCGGACAGCCCGAGCCACCGGCCCAGCTCGGAGGTACGGATCTCCACCACACCGGTCTCCGACGGCGTCCGCGACGCCAGCACCAGCACCGCCAGCCGCACCGCGTCCGGTGCACCATCCAGGCCGTCCAGGTCCAGCAGCGTGCGCACCGCGCCTCCCAGACGGGCGCGGGCGTCCCGACCGAGCGACAGCGGATGGCCCGCCGCCCGCTCCGGGACCGGCCCGGCCGGGACGAACGACTCCGTACGGGGGCGCGTGAACGCGGCGGGCGGTGTCGTCATGGTGCTCATCGGCCCACCGTTCCGACAGGAGCGGTGGGCACCATCAGAGCCGAAGCCGTCTGCATCGTCATCGGGCCGGTGTACACGCCAAAGCGGACGCCACCCTGAGCAGCGGGAACACGCGATTCGTCATCCACCAGCCGACCCTGCACCGGGCGGCCTGTGGACAGAGAACGGTCAGCCGCGATCACCCTCTGCGCTCCCGCACGGCGGGCAAAAATCCTCGATCCCGTCCCGCCCAGCGGGACGGAGCGCCGGATCGTCACGGTGGTCGGCGCTGCCAGGAGGACATAGGTCTCCCGTTTTGGAAGGGGGCTGCCGACCAGGGTGCGTGTGGCACTCCACCCCAAGGAATCTTCGCGACTAATGCCCTGAACAGGGCAAACGGGGCCCACGAATCCCGTCCCGCGGGAAGCGCCGGAGGCCCGAACCGACCCGAAACGGACATCGCCAAGCTGACAGAAGACACTGATCTCGTGCACTATGGCGGGGACACCAACTCTCATATACGAGCCGGACCGCCCCGCGAAAGCGGGACAGCCGACGAGTGAATGGGAGACACCGATGCCGCCCGGCGCCGCCCCCTCCGTGAGGAGCGGGCAGACCCCGATCGGCAGGGGGGAGATTTCTCCTCTCTTCTCGGTGGAGCTGAATCGCAGAGCCCCTGTGGTGGGGGCACCGCGGTGAAGCGCGCGCAGCCGGTACTGCTGCGGCTGTGGTGGCCGTGGTTAGTGGCCGGGTGTAGCGAATGCGATAGATGGCTCGATGAGCCGGAGCTCAGGACCGGGGCGAACCGGGACTGAGCAACCGACCTGGATGGTTAGTCCGGTCGGAACGAAGGGCCGCGCGAGGCCGAAGCGGGTGGTTAATCCGCTTGATGGCGCGCGCGGCCGGTGGCGGTTACGTCACCCCGACCCCCTCGAAATCGAAGGCGGAGTCGGCGTACCTGAATGCCTGTCTGACAGCGTGATCGCGATGGTGAAACGGCGTCGTGCCGCGTGAAGTTCCGCGCGGGCAGGTAGCCTTCATCCCGCGATCACCTCCCATCAGGTGTCGCCCGGACGGGGCGTTCCCCGCCCGAGAGCCCTCGTGGACCCGCCCGGTCCTGGGGGCTTTCGTCTTTGTCGATCACATCACGCACAGCCTAGCCCCAGAACCGGACAAGGCGGTGACTCAAAGCAACCTGACGGGCCGTCGTCAGGCTCGGGCGCGATGCTCGGCTTCGTCCATAAGCTCTTCGGCCAGCGCCGGGCGCGACGCGCCGGCCGACTTCGGAATGGCCGCGGCGGGCTTGGGGGACCAGCGCCAGCCCATGCGGTAGAGCTCTTCGGCGCGTTCGATGGCGGCCTGCACCCGGGCGTTGCGCTCGTCCCGGTTCTTGTAGCCGGCCTTCTTGGTGGACTGCCCCTCGTGCTTGCGGTACAGCTCCCCGACCTCGTCCTGCATCCAGCCGTCGGAGACCGCTTCGGCGGCTAGGAGCAGCGCGGCGTCCTCGTAGCCGGGCAGGGCCGGCCAGCCGCCCAGGGCCCGCACGATGACGGTGCGGATCGTCGAGGTGGTGCCCATGACGGGCAGGCCCTCGCCGATGGCACCGTCCAGCAGGTGACGCTGCGGCAGACGCCCGGGGGTGGGATCGTTCGGGCCGGCCAGCAGAGTGCCGTCGGGCATCAGGTCGAGGCAGCGCGCGGTGACCCAGCCCAGTTCGGGGTGCTCGGTCAGGACACGGATGTCACGGGCCAGCACCTTCGGGTCGGGCAGCAGGTCGTCCGCGTCCACGGTGCGGATCAGCTCGCCCTCCGCGCGCAGCAGGCCCATGGTGCGGGCGCGCGCGGCGCCGCCGGGACGGCCGCAGCCCGTGGAGATCCACGGCTGGGACAGCAGCTCCTGGTGACGCGCCAGGGCGCGGCCCTCCTCGCCGTCCTCCTGGATGACCCACTGCAGGCTCCAGCCCGCGGGCAGTATCTGCGCCTTGATCGACTCGTAGGTCTCGGGCAGGTAGGCGTCACCGCCGTCGTGCACCGGGGTGATCACCGTGATGATCGGCATGTCAGCTGCTCCAGGGGGCGAGAGGGATGCGGTAGGTCAGGCGCGTACGGGCCGCGGGCAGCAGGACGACGGAGTAGTCCACGACCCGGCGGCGGCCTCCGTCGGACTCCAGGCCCACGGTGGTCTTTTCGATGACCATCACGGTGGACCGCTCCGGCAGTCCGAGTTCCTCGGCCTCGTCCGGATCGGCGTCGCGGGCGGCGATGTCCTCGGTGACCTCGACGACCTCGACGCCCACCGTCGAGAGCTGGTGCTGCGTCCCGCCCGGCCACGGCTCCCGACTACTGTCGAACAGTTCGGGGTTACGGCTGGGGATGTCGTAGGGCAGGAACGACGTGGTCAGGCCCTGCGGGATGGACGAGCCGCCCGCGTAGGAGCGGAAGTCTCTGCGCAGCAGCCGCGCGCCGACGTCGATGCCGAAGATCTCGGCCAGCTTCTCGTCCGCCAGCACATTGGAGAACTCGGCCTCGAACCGGAACGCATCGGTCGGAAGCTTGGTCGTCGCCTCCGCCGCGCCCCAGGTGGAACGCTCCTGGTCGGTGAGATGGACGCGGTCCTTCTCCGTCTGATGGCGGTCGCTGTGCCGGTGGATGGCCGGCGGCCTGGGTGCGACGAACATGCCCGCGCCCCGCCGGCCGACGATGTCACCGGTCTCTTTCAGCAGGTCGTAGGCGCGTTCGACCGTTTTTGCCGTCACTTCGTACTCGGCGGCCAGGGCCTTCGAGGTCGGCAGTTTGTCCTCGGGCTTGTAGACCCCGGCACGGACCTTCTCGCGCACGTCATCGGCGATGCGCCGCATGACGCTGCTGCCGGTGGTGGGTTTCATGACCCGAACTCTAGCGGTTCCGACACCACCCCCGAAAGGTTGTGTCGGAACTTCTTGAGAACGTGTCGAAACCTCTTGACTGTGTGTCGGAACTCCTGGCATCTTCATGGTCATCGCCCAGCAACACCGAGGGGACAGGCGGTAACTGACGCCCCGTCTGCCCGGGTTTCTGTGCGAATGGCCCTCGGGGGAACCGGGGGAAGCCGGGCCGCGGGCGTTGGAGCCCCGGCCGCGCACAGCCCAACTCAAAAGTGGACGAGGCCGACGCGACGGGCCTCACTGACGGTCTGCCAGGCATGGCAGCCCCGCGTAATGCCTCCCATACAGGGTGGAAAGCGGCGTAATCCCCTCGGCGGGTGCGAGACGCGGTCAGAGAACGCGACACGAGAAAGCGAACTCAAGGTCACCCAGTAAGGCCCCGAACGTGCCCGAAACCCGAAGAAGGGACCTGATGACCACGACCCCGATCCCCAGGACGGCGAAGACCGCCGCGGCCTGGCTCGCCGAGGCCGACGACCTCTACGCCAGGGCCCGCGACATCCTCTTCGTCGCCGGTGACACCAAGCTCCTGCTCCACCGTCAGAGCGCCGAGGCCGCCGGGGCACTTGCCCAGCTCGCCGGGTACGCCCGCTCCCGTTCCCTCGACCTCACCACCGCCGAGTGCCACATCTGCGAGGGCACCGGCCAGATCGGCACCTCCACCGGCGTCGCGCCCTGCTACAACCGCGCCGCCCACCGCTAGACCCGCTCCGGCCCCGGCGCTCCGCCGGCGGCCGGTTCGGGCGGCGCCCGGTACGCGCCCGGCCTCACACACTCCCCGAGGCCGGGACGGGGTTCGACTCCCCGGCCGCCCACGCACCACCACGAAGAAGGGCCCCCGGGGGTGCGTCCCCGGAGGCCCGTACGGACCGTCTCCACCACCTACGACGAAGGAGTCCGCGTGGTCACCATCATGCCCGAGACCGCCCTGCCGGTCCGCGCCGAGGACGCTATCGGCGAGATCGAGGACGCTCTCGCCGGAGCCCTGGAGCTCGTCTCCGCCGTGGGGTCGCTGCACCCCGGCATCGGAGTCAGCTTCAGCGTCGAGGCCGGCTGCCTGGCCGCCGACATCCGCCTCACCGCCGACACCCGCCACCTTCTCCCTCGCCTCGCCCGGCACTTCTCCTCGCCCGGCTGGTGCATGCCCGCCCCCGGCGTCGCTCGGGCGGTGAGCACCATGGCGGGCGGCAGGGTGTCCGTCACCGTGACCGGCCCCGTCCCCGACCCCGAGACGACGGCCGCGATGAAGGCCGCCAAGGCCACTGCCGACGCCGCGGTGTGGCTCGACCCCGAGCTGCGCGCCGCCTTCGACGCCAACCGCGCCGCCGAGATCACCGGGGGGCGGGCCGCATGAAGTTCCTCAGCCGCAGGCGCTACCGCCAGCTCCTCGACGCCGAGGCCGCCGTGCTGAAGTTGACGCGCAGCGCGGAGAACACGCGCGTGATCCTCAAGGTCGGTGACCGCCTGCTCGCCGAGAAGAACGAGACCATCGCCGCGCAGGACCGCACGATCGCCTCGACCGAGCAGGCCCTGAAGCAGGCCGAGGAAGACGCGACCGAGTGGTCCACCGCCTACAAGGACCAGGCCGACGTCCTGCGCCAGACCCGCGAGGCCCTCACCGCCGCCTCCGCCGACGCCGCCGTCGCCCTCCACGGCGAACTCAAGGTCCACGTCCTGCAGCGCGGCAAGGACATCGTCGGCGTCCGGCGCACCAAGGAGGCGAACGTCGCCCTCGCCCACCAGATCGACAACAAGGTCACCGCTGACCCCGACCGCTGGACCTGGACGCACAAGCCGCCCGGCCCTCTTGCTGACGACCAGTTCCGCAGCACCGCGTGCACCATCCCGGCCAGCAAGGAGGCGTCATGACCAGCCGCAGCCGCCGCTCCCGCATCGCCCAGGGGGCGCACTACTTCGTCGGCCTGGTTGTCCCCGCCGCCCTGGCTGCCGGCTTCATCGACCTCTCCCTCCGTGTCCCCGACCGCGTGCTGCGCCCCGTCCACCTGGGCGGCCAGGACCACCACGCCCTCGTTGCCGTGGTCACCGTGGCCGTGCTGTTCGGCTGGTGGGAGTTGGCCGCGCCGCCGCTGGACCGGGCGATCGAGCGCCGCTACTTGGCCGGTCTCCCGGTCCGCGAGTGGCTGGACCACCTGGGTCTGACCCGCGCGTGGCAGCGCCCGGCCCCGACTCCCGCCGACTTCCAGCGGGTCCACGGTGAGTCCTCGACGTGGTCGGCGATCGAGTTCGAGCAGCACCAGAACCTCGCCCTCGGCCAGGCCCACCCGTACCAGCAGCCCGCCGTCGGCCCGGTCCCCCAGCGCCTCGCGCTCGCCCCGGCCCCGCAGTACCAGAACCAGGAGCACCACGCCGGATGAACACCACGGGTGTCATCGACCTCGCAACCCTCCGCCCCCTCCCGCCCCCGGAACCCACCCCGTTCGAGCTGCTGGCCGTGGCCGAGCAGCACGCCGAGGCGGACCGGATCATCACCACCGCGCAGGCCCGTGCCGAGGACACCATCGCCGCCGCCCGTGCCGCCGAGGAGGCGGCCGGGCGGCGGCTGGACGCGGCCCGCGCCGAGCAGGACGAGGCGGCCAAAGCGCTC
This sequence comes from Streptoverticillium reticulum, assembly GCF_047456005.1. Taxonomy (NCBI): domain Bacteria; kingdom Bacillati; phylum Actinomycetota; class Actinomycetes; order Kitasatosporales; family Streptomycetaceae; genus Streptomyces; species Streptoverticillium reticulum. The sequence continues at coordinate 26,657 of NZ_CP179756.1, forward strand.
GACCACACCCGCAAGCGCGCCACCGAGATCCTGGCCACGAACCGGGAGATCACCGACGGCATCCGACGGCAGTTCGATGCCCTCCTGGCCGACGCGGCAGCGGTCGCCGGTCAGCTCACCACCCGGGCGCACCAGCTCCGCGAGGAGGCCGCCGACACCAACGCCAAGGCCGCCGCCGCCCTTGAGGCGGCCACGGCCGAGGCCGAGCACCTGGTGCGCGAAGGCCGGACCGAGGCCCACCGCCTGGTCGAGCAGGCCCGGATGGAGGCCGCCACCGTCGCCCACACCGAGGCCCTGGCCCGGCAGCGGGAGAAGACCGAAGCGGAATCCGATCTGGAGGAAAAGCGGAAGGCCGCCCTCACCGAGGCCGAGGAACTGCGCGCCGCCGCGACCGCCGAGGCGGCCGCGGTGCGCAAGGCGGCCAAGGAGGAGGCCGCGGACGTCACGGCCAGGGCCCGCACCCTGCTGGAGCAGGCCCACGAAGGCCACGACAAACGCATGAAGGCCGCCGAGTCCGAGGCCGAGAAGATCCTCAACGATGCCCGGCACAAGGCCGAGGCGGCCCTCACCGACGCCCGGCGCAAGACCGACGCCGCCACCACGGCGGCGCAGACCACCAGGGACGAAGCCGTCCGGACGGCCGAGCAGGTCCTCGCCGGCGCCCAGGCGCAGGCGCAGGAAATCCGGGCCGCCGCCGACGACCTGATGGCCCGGGCCGAGAAGCACTCCAAGTGGTGGGCCGGCGTCGCCCGCAAGGCCCGGGCCATCAGGGGCTGGGCCGACCGTACCTTCGGCAAGCTCCTCAAGACCCTGGCCAAGATCTGCGGCCTGGGCATCGCCGCCGTCGGCGAGTACCGGCTCGCGATGCTCGCAGGCTTCGGGCCCTACCTCTCCGTCCTCATCCCCGCCGCGCTCGACCTGTACGTGATCTCCACGTACCGCAACGCGAAGAAGGACGCGCGCGGGTTCCAGGAGAAGCACGTGGCGGTCCTGCTCGCGCTGTTCTTCAACGGCATCGACCGGCTCGCCGAGCAGGGCGTGATCGCTCTCGGCGCGGACGGGCACGCCCCCTGGTGGCTGCTGCTGGCCGTCTCCTCGATCGGCCCGCTCGTCGTCTGGCGCGTGCACGAACTGGAGAGGGACCGGCACCGGACCCAGGCCGACGCCGCCGCGCGGCCGCCCGTGCTCTCCGCCGACGAGGAGCCGACTACCGGCACACCGGCCGGTGGGAGCACCGGTGAAGCACCGGGCGGCGCCACCGGTACTACCGCCTCCACCGGCACCGGTAATACCGCCTTCGCCAGCGGCGGTACTACCGCTTCTACCGGTACCGGTGATCCGGCTTCTACCGGTGGCGGTAGCGCGAGCGGTAATCCACGTTCTACCGGTACCGGTAAACCGGGCTCCACCGGCGGCGGTAACCGCACCGGTAACGGTGGCCGCCACCGCAGCAGCACGGCCGGTAAGGCCACCGGTAGCAGGCGGGCCACCGCTCAGCAGCGCGAAGCCGTACGGGCCCGCGTCGCCGAGATCATCGCGGCGGGCGGAACCCCGTCACCCACCGCTCTCGCCGCCGAACTCGGCGGCGAGGTGGACCCCGAGTGGGTCCGCAATCAGATCCGCGCCGTACGCGCTGCCTGAGCGCGCACGGCGAGCAAGCCGCGGGCCGGGCCCGCCTTCTGCCCCCGCACGACGGCGGGCCCCTTTCCTCGAGAGGAGATCACCACCGTGACCGAGATCGAGCACGTCGCCGAGGAGACCTTGAACCGTGTCCCCGCGGAGTTCCGGCCGCTGCTCAACCTGGACCACCTGACCACCTTCACGCTGGACCGCCAGCGCGAGCACAACAACGACGTCTCCGGCTACGAGGCCGGGTACGTCGTCTTCCAGATCGCCCTGCGCTCGCAGCACATCGACGGCGACCACCGCTTCGCCGCCCGCCTGCGGGCCCGCAAGGTCGAAAAGCACTGGAGGGCCCTGGTGAAGGCGTCGCGGGACGCCGCGCAGGCGATGGAGTCGCTGCGCCTGGCCTACGCCGACCACGTGCGCGTGGTGCAGGCCCTGCCCGGCGAGCGCGCGCAGAAGAAGGCCGACCGGGAGCAGAAGAAGGCCAGCCGCCGCACGTCGGTGAACGCGCTGGCGGCGAAGTCGCTGCACAAGACGGCCGCGTCGATGGCGCCCCGCCCGCCGGAGGGCGAGGTCACGGACGGTGAAACCGGAGCGCACGCATCCGACCCGGCGGCCGGTGCCCGGGTGGTCCGCGGCGTGAACGACCTCTTCGACCGCAAGGGGGCCTGACGGTGTCCCAGATGCCCACAGCCGGCGAAGCGCGAGCCGCCCGGCGCAACGCGCACTGGCAGGACCGCCAGCGCCGGCAGATGGAGCAGCGCGGCGACGCGGGCCTGGCGGAAGCCTGGTACGACCGGGTCCGCACGATCTGCAAGGACCGGGCCGAGGCGGGCGATCCGGAAGCCTGGCGCGACCTCGCGCGGACCCTGGAGAACTGGGTGGAGCGCCAGACCAGCCGTCACGGCACGTAGCGATCATCACCATCATCATCACCCCGGGGCGGACCGGGTCCGGGGGGTCAAGGCGGGCGCGCGGGCGCATGGGCGCGCGGGCGCGCGAGGATCCCCCACCTGGTCACTCCCTGTCAACCCTCTGGAGAAGCCCGTGGCTGACGACAACCGGAGCGCGGACGGCGGTGGAACCGTCGTCTCGTTCCGCCCCCGGACAGGCGCCTCACCGGGGCTCCCCCCGCTCCCGGGCGCACCTCCCCCGGCGCCGCCCACCGCCCCGCCGCCGCCCCCGGACGACACCGAGCCGGACGGCGACGGGACGGTCGTACCTCCGGCGCCCCGCCGCCGGCGCTCGGTGGCCGACTCCCTGACCGCCCTCACGCCCTCCCTCCCTCCCGCCCCCGGCGCCGCCGCCCCAGCCGTCACGCTCCGTACGGAGGGCCTGGACCCCGACGACGAGGACGGCGACGAGGAAGCCGACGGTCCCGGCCTCGGGGCGCTCGGCCTCGCGGCCGCCCTGGCCGTCGCGCTGGGAGCCCTGCGGGGCACCGCCACCGCCCTGCAGGACCGGCGGCAGCGCCGCCTGGAGAAGGAGGCGGAGACGGCGCCGCTGCGCGAAGCCCGCCTCAAGAACCAGCTCGCCGGCGAGACGGCGGCCGCCAAGCACGGCCTGGCCATGCAGGGCCTGCACGACAAGGCCGCCCAGCGGCGCGCCAAGGCCCTGCCCTCCAGCCACGACTACGGCCGCAAGGCCCTGGGCGGCGGCCGCGGTTCACTCACGGGCGGCGGCGGGCGCGGCAGCGGTGGCAGTGGTGGCGGTGGTCGCCACGGCTCCGGCGGCGCGGGCCGTCCGGCGAAGCTCGGCTCGACCGGCGCGGGCAGCGGCGGCTCGAAGCCGAGGACCGCACCCGGCGCCCCGAAAGCCCCCTCGGGCAGGACGACCTCACCCAGCACCGGCGGCGGTGGCCGCGGCGCCGCGTCGAAGGGCTCCGGGGCAGCGGGGCGGACGGCCCCGAAGAGCCCCGGGAAGGGCATCGTGGCGCCCTCGAACGGCCGCTCGCAGGGCGGGAAGCACAGTCCGTCCCTGGAGCGGGCCAGGGGCCGCAACGAGCGGCGTGCGGCCGCCCAGACCGCCCGCCAGCAGCGGCGCGGCGCCCGGCATGCCGCCGGCCTCGAAGAACGGGCGCAGGTACGGGGTGTGGCCCGCCAGCGCAAACAGGCCGCTCAGGAGGCCCGCCGCGCGGCGAAAGAAACCAAGCGGAACGACAAGCGGAACGAGAAGAAGGCCGCCGACGCCGGTCGCGTCACGCTCGGCGAGGCCACGGTCAAGGAGATGCGGCGGCGGCTGAAGAAGCGCCGCAAGCACCTCGACCCGCCCGTGCTGAGCAAGGTCAAGCGCAAGAAGAAGGACAGTAAGGGCAAGGACGGCGGGAAGCCGGCGGCGGCCAAGGTCGATCTGACCAAGAAGCCGAAGCCGGGCTCCGGCCCGGCCCCGAAAGTCGACCTCACCAAGAAGCCCAAGCCCTCCGGCCCGGGCGCGGGCAGCACCGCTCCCAAGGTCGACCTGACGAAGAAGAAGGCGAAGAAGCCCGGCCCGGGCACGGGCGGTACGGCAGCCCCGAAGGTCGACCTGACCAAGAAGCCCAAGACCCCCAAGGGCCCCGGGGCGGGCCCGGGGAGTCCGCCTCCCAAGGTCAATCTGAAGAAGCCGGGCAGGCCCAAGGGGCCCACCCCGGGCCGCGGCAAGGGCCGGGGCACGGGAGGCGGCAAACCGGCCAGCGGCGGCGGCCCGTTCGCCCGGCACAAGCAGCGCCGCAAGGACCGGACCCACCGCGCGGGCCAGCGGGCCAAGGCCAAGGCGGGCCAGACCGGGAGTGCCACCGGAGCAACCGGCCCCGGGGCGTGGACCGGCGGGGCGCGGCGCAGCGCCTACGACTCCATGCGCGCCACCGACCCGTTCGGACAGACGGTGATCACGGTGGAGAGCCTGCACGTCCCCGGCTCCCAGGCCCGCCGCTGGGAGCCCGCCGCCGTGACCACCGGGGCCCGGGCACTTCCCGCCGGCACCGGCAACACCAGCACCCCGATCACGAAGGAGGCATCCGTGGGCACCGCGCCCGCTGTCACCACCCCCATGCAGGCCGGGATGAACGCCGAGCACGCCACCGAAGTCACGCTCGACGACGTCGTCGACTTCCTGGACACGGTGGTCTCCCAGGCGTTCGCCACGCACGACGAGTGCGTCCTCCTCGCGGGCAAGGCGAAGGAGATCCGGTACGAGCTCGACGAGCTGGCGGCCGTCCTGGCCGCCAAGCACAACATCATCGGCACCGTCACCGGCCGCGCGATGCACAAGCTCGCCGAGTCGATGGAACTGCTCTCCCGCAAGGCCGAGGAGATGCAGACCGAATCCCTCAACGCCGCCGAGACCTGCGAAGTGGCCAAGACCGAGATGGACGACGCCTACCGCCCGTACACCCAGGCCACCGCCGACGCGGGCCTGCGCACCCCGTCCGCGCGCATCCACAACGAGCACTAGGAGGCCGATCGTGTCCGGCGACATCGTTCCCCACGGCGGGGCGCTCCCGGCGGTCCCCGCCGACGGCGAAGGGCTGGGCTTCCTCGCCCTCGGCGCCCGCGTCACCGCCCTGACCGCGCAGGCCCTGCTGCTGAAGGAGAAGGTGTGGGCCCTGCAGCGGCGGATGAACAGCAACGCCGACAAGGCCAGCCACATGTCGGAGATGTGTGACGCGGCCGAGGTCGACCCGCAGCACACCGCGCTGATCCTGGAAGGCTCCGCCGCCTTGCGGAGGGTGGCCGACGCCTCCGGCGACCTGGCGAACGCGGCCGACGTCATGCAGACCGACGCGCAGGGCTTCAACGACGCCCACCAGGGCGAGTACGGCGGCATCCACGAGGTGTCGCAGTCCTCGCGCTTCAAGCAGCCCAAGCCCGGCTTCAACGAAGTCAAGTAGAAGCCGTGGGAGAACCGCTACCCGTACCTGCACTTCGGGGGACTGAGGGAGATTCATGTTAAGCACCGTCATCGCCGTGCTCGGTACCCTGCTCGGCGCCGTCGTCGCCGGGCTCCTTCAGCATCGCGCAGCGCGTACTGCCCGTGACGACGCCCGCATCGACCACCGTCGCGACCAGGAGCTGACGGCGGTGACCGACTTCGCGTCGGCCATCGCCAGCCACCGCCGCGCGATGACCGTCCGCGAGGAACTGCGGCTCACCGGCGCCGACCCGGACCGCCTCACGGAGGCCCGCGCCGAGTCGCACAACACCCGCTCGGCCATCGAGGCCCCCAAGGTCCTGGTCGCGATCCTCGCGCCCTCGCTCGCCCCGGCCGCGCAAGAGGCCGCCCAGGCGTCCTACGCGATCCGCAACGCCGCGGACCTGGAGACGCTCACCGCGCTCCGGGAGGACGCCATCAAGGCCGCCGACCGCTTCGTGGCCGCCGCCGCCCGCCGCTTCGCCTGACGCACCGGGCCGCTGTCCGGCCGCCTACGAATCGCAGGTGCTCACCCGAACACCTCGCCCGCCGCCGATCGCGGAGCGGGCACGCAGCCCCGGGAGGGGGCCCGGTCCACGGCCGGGTCCCCTCCCCTCTTTTTGCCCCGGGAGGGGACATGACGACCGAGATCGTGAAGGCCGGGCCCGTCGCCGAGGAGCGGGGGCTGACACGCAAGACCGCCCGCCGCCTCGCCCGGGCGGAACGACTTGTCTACGGCGCGGCCGGCACCTGGGCCGCGATCGGCCCGACCCTGGAACTGCCCTGGTGGGCCCACGGCGCGGCGATTGTCACCGGAGCCGTCTCCGGATGGCGGCTGTGGCGGCGCATGGAGGGTGACGACTGGACCGGCCAGCTGTCCGCCGCGATGCGGACGCTGCCGGTGCTGGGCTGGTCCGCCACCTACACCGCCGGCCTGCTCGCCCCCGTCTTCCACTACCCCAACGGCTGGCCGATGCTCGGCGCGGCGGCCTGGACGGCCGTGATGGTGCCGATGGCCCCCTTCACGCGCTCCAAGGGGCTGCGCCAGGCCGCGGAGAAGCTGCCCGTCCTCCAGGAGCCGCAGCCCGTCGGGGAGCCCGAGCCGGTCACCTTCCAGGACCACGTACGGGTGCTGTGGGCCCGGGCCCAGGTCACCGGCGAGACCGAACTGCACGGCATCCGCCAGTACCAGGCGGGCGAGCCCGACTTCGAGGCCGTCATCCTGGCCCCCGCAGGGCAGGCCATGCCGCCCGCCCTGAACAAGCGGGCCATCGCCGCCGTCTTCGACGTCCCCGAGGACGCCGTCGACACCAGGGAACTCCCCGGATACGGCCCCGGCCGCCTCGCCGTCCAGGTCGCCCCCCGCCTCGCCGAGGCCCGCCACCACGCCCAGCTCCACGCGGCGCTCGAGGAGACCCCCGGGCAGGCGCTGGAACGCATGTGGGCCGAGCACGTCGACATCACCGGCGGCGCCGCCCCCGGCGTCGACCTCGTCCAGCATGACATCGGCGAGGACCAGATCAGGCTGTGGATCTCCTCCGCACGCGGCCAGACGCTCAGCGTCAACCACGCCAAACTGTGCAGTGCGCTGGAGATCGACGACACCTCCCGTCTGGTCATGGAGGGCGCGGGCCCGCGCGAAGCGGTCGTCTACATCTACCGCGCCAACCCGCTGCTCGAGGTCCGCGCCCCCACGCGCGAGGACCTGACGATGGATGAACGCGGCCGGATCAGCATCGGCGTCGCCCACGACGGCTCGCTCGCCCGTATCCAGCTGTTCAACTTCGACACCGGCCGCGCCCAGCACGGCATCGCCGCCGGGACCACCGGCGCGGGCAAGTCCGGCCTGATGCGCCTGCTCGGCGCCGCCCAGCGCATCTCCGGCGTCATCTCCTGGATGGCTGACGTCCAGGGCGGCATGTCGATGCCGGAGATGGAAGGCCGCATCGACTACTTCGCCAAGGGCCCCGTCGAGACGATGAAGCAGCTGCGCGCCCTGCACGCCGTCAAGGTCTACCGCGAGAACCACAGTTCGGGCCGCGGTGACTTCGACTTCCACGGCCCTTGGCGGCTCATCCAGTGGACCGGTGACGAGATCAACCGCCTCCTCTCCTCCCTGGACCAGGACATCCGGCGGGAAGCCGCGTGGATGATCGGCGACTTGCAGAAGACCGGTCAAAAAGTGGGCATCGGCGTCGACTTGGCGGTCCAGTCCCTCCACCTCAAGGAGCTCGGCGACAACCACGAGATCCGCGAGAAGGGCAAGGAAGGCCACGTCGTCATGCTGCGCACCGCCTCCTCCTCCACCCAGGGCATGGGCCTGGACGGCATCTCCCCGGAGGGCGCGCACATCTCCCCCATCCCGGAACGGATCTACCAGGGCGCGGGAGCGAAGGAGCTCTTCGAGGGCACCGCAGCCACCGAGGGCGTGCCGACTCCCGGCATGGGCTGGCTGATCACCGAGGGCAAGGCGGTTCTCTTCCGCACCTTCGTCCTCAAGAAGGTCAACGGCCGCTACCCGCAGCTTGAAGAACTGATGGACAGCTGTCCCATGCCGACTCTCACCCCCGGCGAAGCCCGCGCGGCCGGCGCCGCCTACGCCCGCCGGGGCACCCCCGCAACGGCCGCCGAAGCGCCGTCCGCTGGCACCACGTCAGCTCCGATCACCACGGGCCGTCCCGACCAGACGAAGGAAGAGGCCGCACCCGCCCCGGAGACCGCGGACGAGGAGACCCCCTCTCCGTTCGCCGCCGCGGCGAAGACCCCCACGATCCGCCAGCGCATCCTCGCCGCCCTGGCCGACAAGCCCGAGGGCCTGGCCCTCAAGGACATCCGCGCGGCTGTCGGCTGCGGAACTGCGGCCGGCCCTGCCACCCGCAGCGTGAACAACGAAGTCAGCACGCTGACCACCGAGGGCGCCCTGATCAACCTCGGCAAGTCCGTCTACCGCCTGCCCTAACCCACGCACACCCCGGGACCGGCCGGCCGAGCCGCCGGTCCCGCCCCCGGCAACCACCATGAAGGAGACCGTTTCCGTGGCCGTCAGCGTCAGCGCCGTCGTCATCCTGCTCGTCATCGTGATCATGCTCATGCGGTTCGGATACGTACGCGGCGGCAGCGCCTTCGTCTGCATCCTGCTGGGCTTCTTCCTCGCCTCCACCGGGCTCGCCCCCGCGATCAACCAGAGCGCCCAGGCCCTCGGCCACGCCCTCGGCGCCATCCGCCTCTGACCGACGACCGCACAAGCCGCGGGGACCGGCCTCCCGTCACAGAACGCCGGCCCCCGCAGTGCTCGCTACAAGGAGCCCACCCATCATGGCCGACCCCATCCCCTACGTCAGCACCCCGCACCAGACCGCCTACCCCGTCCCCGCACCGCGCGGAGAAGTCGAGCTCTACGGCGTGCGCATCCCGGCCGCAGTGGAGATCACCATGCCGGACGGCCGGGTGATGTGGGCCCACGAAGTCACCCCCCGCCTCGAGGCCGCCCCCGCCCACCAGCCCGGCGCCGCCCAGCCGATGCCCGGATGGGCGAAGGGCGTATGCCTGGCCGCCGTCGCCCTCTCCACAACGGCGCTGGCCGTCTCCCTCGCGCTGCGCATCGCTGCCCCCGCCGTGACGGAGGTCTCGACCGCCATGACCGCGCTCTCCACCCTCACCCCGCTCGTCGTACTCATCGCCGCCGTCGTCGGCTGGATCGTCATCCGCCTGCGCACCGCCACCGCGGCGAAGGCCGGTACCGAGCAGCAGCCCGAGCCGGCCCCGGTGTTCATCCACGGCCAGGGCGGCACCGGCGGCCGCCTGCTGTCCCCCGGCGGCACCGGAGTGCGCATCAAAAACCTCCACATCAACCGCTGAGCGGAGCACACAACCGTCGCGGCCCCGGCCCTTCCCGGCCGGGGCCGCCCCATGTTCATGAAGGGAACAGATGTACCCGCTGAACCTCGAACCCGGCACCGTCTGCGTCCTCATCGGCCCGCCCGGGTGCGGCAAGTCCACCTTCGCCTCCCGCTACCCGGCCAGCTGGCGCGTCTGCCTGGACGCCTACCGCAAGCTCGCCACCGACGACGAAGCCGACCAGTCGGCCACACCGGTCGCAGCCCAGATCCAGAACCTCCTCCTCGACGCCCGCCTCTCCCGACGGCTCACCACCGTGGTCGACTCCACCAACGTCTACACCCACGTCCGCGCCGGCCTGCTCGCCCGCGCCCGCTACTGGCAACGCCCCACCGCAGCAGTTCTGTTCGACATACCGCTGGTCGTCGTCGAAGCCCAGAACGCCGCCCGCAACCGCGTGGTGCCCACCCACGTACTGCACGACCTCCACGCGCAACTCCCCACCCGCGACCAACTGCACCACGAGGGCTTCGGCACCGTCCGGCTGGCCTCCGAACTCACCGCGGCCGCGGGGGTCCTGCGGTGACCGGATCGTTCATGGAGAGCTTCTTCGACCGAGTCGAGTCGCGCAGAAACCCCTGGCCGGCGGGCCGGGCCGACCTGCACTGGCACCTGCTGCCCGACCAGGCAGTCGTCCGCGAAGCCCTGGTGGAGCCGTACCGCGCGATCACCCACCGCCCCGGGCTCGCGCCGGTCCCGGCACCGTGGGTGCACTGCACCCTCCTGCACGCCGGCCCCGTCGACCAGTACCGCGACGAAGAGATCGACGCGATCATCGAGCGGGTTGCCAAGGAGTGCCAGACCATCGCCCCGTTCGACCTCGTCTTCGACCGGCCCACCGTCGGCACGGTGGCCGTGGAATGCGCGGCACGCCCCGGCGAGCCCGCCCGACAGCTGTGGGAGCTGACCGCCCGCGCCGACGCTGAGATCACCGGCGGCCGCTTCCCGCTGATCCCCGCCGTCTACTACCCGCACATCTCGCTCGCCTACGGAAACCGCGGGGAGTTGCAGCAGACGGGCGCGCGTGCCAGCACCATCCGGCCCGATCGCCGCGAGCTGAAAGCCGCTCTTGCCGACCTCCCGGGCGAGCCCGTCGTCCTGCGCGCCGACCGCCTCTGCCTGGTCGCCCAGCAGCACGACCGCCAGCACATCACCTGGACCCCCATCGCCGAGGTGCCCCTTCAAGCCCCTGCCCGATGACCTCGCCCGCTGATGAGAGGCCGCACGTGACCCACACCGACCACCTAGCCCAGATCAAGGAGAAGACAGCCATGGCATCCAGCCCGTTCACCCACCGCCCCGCCACGCCGGACCCGGAAACCTGGACCCCGGAAGGCACGATCGTCGTCCAGCGCTACCGGGCCCTGGAGGGCGCCACCGTCCTCGTCTACACCGCGAGCGGCGAGCGCGGCACCTCCTTCTACGCCGCCGCGTGCCTCGGCTGCACCTTCCGCGCCGCGAAGACCACCGCGCACAACCCGATGTCCGAGCAGGACGCCGCCGCGGCCGCCAACGCGCACGCGGCCGGATGCCGGGCAATGCCCCGGGGCGTCCCGGCCGCGCCCGACGGCGATCAGGCCGCCACGATCGTGCGCTCCCGGCTGTGGAGCAAGCGCACCTACAGCGACCAGCCGCACATCGTGAACCTCAGCGACTTCCACCAGGACCGCGTCGACCTCCGACGCCCGGCCGACTTCATCAAGCGAACGATGCTCCAGCTGGTGGACGACGAACCGGACTTCCTCACCACCGAGCCCTGCTCCAGCGGCACGGGCACTCGCTTCCTGGTCCAGCCGCACCCGTCCCGGAGCTGACCGGTGCGTGCCCGAACCGCTCTGCTGCTGGCCTCCGCTGTCCCCGCCGTCCTCACGGCGGCCGCTGCCGCGCTCGAGGCCGGCTGCTGGGAACTGGCCGTCTCCCGTCACGAGATCCGGCTCTCCCCCAGGCCCCGACCGGGCTGCCCCGACTGCAAAGGCGAGGGCGGCTGGTGGTCCGAGGGCCCGTACCCGGGCGGCGAGATCTGCTGGTGCTGGGACCGCCCGACACACAGGCTCAGGCTCCTACCAGTCCGCGACCCCTGGCCCGACGAACCGCCCTTCTGAACCGCAGACTCATCGCCCCGGCCACACCGGCCGGGGCGACAGCGGGTGACGGAGGCAGAGCGGCCGGCCCTTCGACAGCGCCTGGCGCCATGGCTGGGAGAGTCTCGCCGCGCTGATCGCCACCACGAAGGCGAGCACCTGGTGACCGACCGCGCCCGCATCGAGCGCATCAAGAACCTCGACATCAACTACCAACCGCTGAGAGGACCCCGCCCCATGTCGTACGACTACGAGCTCGATGAAGCCCTCGGCCTCATCGACGAGCTCGACGAATCCCCCACGCGCGAGGAGTACGTCTCCCGCTGCCTCGGCCCCCAGCAGATCGGAGGCCGCTACCGCTGCGGCTACTGGGGCCAGGACTACCGGGTCGTCGCCATCGACCGCGGTGACGACGAACGCTGGTGGTCCATCACCGTCCAGTGGGACGACGGCCGCACCACGAACCACTGCACCGCCTGGGACGAGACCAACGACCGCGTCATCAGCCAGCCCGAGTAGCGGCGCCCGCCACATCCGGACCGTTCCCCCACGCCCAGCCCGCACACCTGATCAGTACGCTCCCCGCACAACTCACCAGGAGGATTCCATGGCCACCGTCCACAACCACATCGGCCCCGGCGCCCGCATATCCGGCCCCGTCATCCAAGGGACCGACTTCACCGAGATCACCTTCGTCCAGGGTCGCCGGGTCACCGCGGCCCCCGCCCCTGCCAACCCCGCTGCCGGTGCTGTCCGCGCGCCGGACGGCACCGTCGTTCTCCCCGAGCGCAACGCCCTCACCGTCGCCGACCTCCTGCGGGACCTGGCCGCCCTTGATCCCGCCAAGGCCGAGCAGGCCACCGCCTACGCCAAGGCCATGACCGGCACACAGAACTGACCGAAGGCCCGGTTCCCGCACCACATCGCGGGAGCCGGGCCTTTTTCTGTTTCTGGGCAATCCCTCATCGTCTCGAGGTGGCGGCGCCGGTGTTTCCCAAATTTGGGAAACCGGGGGCGCTACGCTCCTCCCGTGCGCTTGAGCCAGCACGACGTCCCAACCTGCGGCGATTTGCCGAAATGGTGTCTGTGCGGCGAAGATCCAGCGCGGAACTGATCGTACAGGTGGAGGTTGGCGTGCAGAGGGTCGCGAACTACTCGGAGAAGGGAGGCGTCGGCAAGACGAGCAATTCCGCAGGCATGGTGGCGGAAGCCGCCGAACGCGGGCTCAACGTGCTCGCCGTCGACCTTGATCCCCGGGCCACGCTCACCGAAGAGCTCGGCGTGAAGGAACCACGCTTCACGATCAACGACCTCCTCTACATCGACCCCGAGGCCGACACCCCGCCGGGAGACCCCGCCGACCTCATCCACGACGCGATCAGCCGCGCTGGGGCGTCATGGCCGTCCAACGTCTGGGTACTCCCCGCAGAGCGCCCTCTCGGCCGCCGTGAGACCGACGCCACCATGTTCGAGACCCGACTTCGCCGAGCCCTGGAGGGCCTGAACGGTGAGATCGACCTGGCCGTCATGGACGTCCCCCCAAGGGCTGGCGGCAAGCTCGCCACCTGCGCACTTATCGCTGCCAAGAAGGTGTTCATCCCGGCAACCCTGACCACGGACGGCCAGCTCGGAGCCGAGCAAGCACTGCGCACTATCCGGTTCGTCAGTGCGCCCGGCAGCGGAATGAACGAGGACCTCGAGATCGCCGGACTGGTACGCAGCATCCTTCCCAAGAAGAACGACATGCGTGCCGTCAACCACTTCGTCAACGAGCGCATCGTCGAGACCTTTGGCGACATGGTGCTCGATGACCTAGACGCCGACGAAGGCCACTACTCCGGGATCGTCAGCTACTCCGTGCGCGAAGAGTGCCGATTGGCCTGCGCGCCGATCACTGCCGCTCCCGGCCGCGAGGCCAAGAGGCTCCGACGGTGGTACGGACAGCTCCTGGATCACGCACTCGTACAGAAAGGCGCCTGATGGCATCCAAGCTGCTCCAGAAGGCCGCAGCGGCGGCATCCCCTGCCGGAGCGGGCAAGGCCGGCCTCACGAAGGCGGCTGACCGTGCCGACCCAGCGGACACGCCGACAGGGCTCGTGCCGCTCCCGCGTGCCGCTCGCGAAGGGACGGCGGCCGAGCGCCTTGCAGTCCTAGAAGAGATCATCGGCAAAGCACAGGACAACGCTGAGCTCACCGTCCGGCAGGCGCGGGAACGCTTCAACCGTGAGGCAGGCCCCGCCCTCGCGCTCATCCATGACGATGAGCTCTGGAGCCCGACGTACAAGAACTTCGTGGACTACGTGGAACGTCGCTGGGGTTACTCATCCACCCATGGCTACCTCCTCGTGGCCACGGCCAAGGTGCAGACGGCGCTCCCGGAGGGGGCGAATGCCAACACCGGCCACGTCCAGGTCCTCGCACCCGTCCTTCGGCACAACGGGTTGGGAGCCGTCACAGAAGCCTGGACGAAGTCGGAGAAAAAGAACGGCCAGCCCACCGCTGCGACCCTCAAGACGGCGGTGGAGACGCTCGGGTACGGCAAGTCGAAGAAGGCCATCCAGGGCGAAGTGCTCAGCCGCACAGACCAGCCGCCGACCACCCCGAGCTCCCTCGGGCAACTGGAGAACGCCGTAGCGCTCGCGAAGCGGCACGTCACCCGAAACCTCGTGAAGAAGGCTCTCGAAGAGAACGCGGAGGAAGCCCGCCGCGTCGCCCAAGACTTCGCCTCATGGGCAGCCTTGGTCACCCAAGCCGCTATGAAGTAGGCGGTCAGGGCGCTGGAGGGGTGGTTTCCCAAATTTGGGAAACCACCCCTCTTGCTACGCAGCCTGCTTGCTTCGCTTCGCGCTGGCCGCCTCCCCACAGGTGGTCGGAGCACACGTCGGGAGGTACCTCAGTCGTTCTGCGGTCGGGCCGGGTGCATGATCATGGGGCGGATCATGGCGGCCATGACCGGGGCGTCGTCGAATGGCTGCGTTGTGCCGACGCTCGTGTACCCCCAGGACTCGTACAGAGCTTGGACCTTGGGGTGCTCGATGTCGACGAGGAGGGTGGCGCGCTCTTCCGGGCGTCCGTCGAGGAGAGCGGTGTGGAGCTGGTCGGACAGTCCGGTCTTGCGCCAGCGCGGGCGGACCATGACCTCGGAGACGGCGAAGGTGCGCGTGCTGGTCTCGCGGGTGAACTTCTCATCGAGGCCGGCGACCTTCGACCACCAGGGGGAGCCGGGGCCGAGCGGCGCGCCGTAGGCGAAGCCGGTGGCCTCCTCGCCGTCGTAGCCGATGACGCAGGACCAGCCGGGCATCGCGGACCAGTGGTCGACGAACCAGGCGAACCGCTCGCGGCGGTCGAAGGCTCCGCGGTTCTCCGAGGCCGCGTAGCAGTCGCCGTGCACGTCGAGGAGGAGTTCGCGCAGTTCGGCCGCGTGCGTGTGGTCGTAGGAGCGCAGGAGCACGGTCAAAACGGGTCCCTTCAGGCGGTGAGGGTGCGGGGGCGGTCGGCCCAGAGCCGGGCCGCATGGGAGCCGGGCGCGGCCGATTCCAGGGCGGTGGTGAACCGGTTCATGAGGTAGCGGGTGCGGCCGACGCCGGCCGTGGGCAGCGTGATGACGTCCAGCGCCGTGTCCACCGCTGCCCTGGCCTCACCCTGGGCCAGCTGCTCGGTGGCGATGTGCCCGAGGTACAGGGCCCGGTTGCGGTGCTGGTCGGGGCGTAGCGCGGCCACGCACTTGTAGAACAGTGCTTCGGCCTTCTCGTGGTGGCCGGCGTTGGCCAGGGTGACGGCCGTGAGTCCGTCGAGTTCCCCCTGGCCGTAGAAGGCGATCCACGTCGGCCGGGGGATGTCGGGGGCTTTGGCCAGGGCGGCCTCGGCGTAGCCGGTGCTGCGCTCGGCGGCTTGGTGCTCGCCGAGGCGGGCGTGGCCGAGGGCGATCCGGGCGTGCGCGAGGGAGGCGAGGAGGGGATCGCGGCGGGCGGCGCCGGTGGCCAGGGACGCCTGCGCGGCGGCGAGTTCGTTGATGTACTCGCCGCGCTGGTCCGCCAGCATGGACATGAACCCCCACACTCGGAACTGGGTGCGGCTGTCGCGGGCCAGGCCGGCCAGGGTCATGGCGCGTTCGAGGTGCTGCTGGGCGCGCTCGGGGGCGCGGGCGTCGATGCAGGACCAGGCCGCGGATGCGACGCAGCCAGCGGCGAGCGAGTACAGGCGGGCCCGGGTGCGCTCGCTGGCCGTCTTGTCCTGGAGCGCGAGCGCCTTGCGTGCCGCATCCAGGGCGCGGGACTCGACGGCCTCATGCCCGCCGTGCTGGTCGTCGAGCGCGGTGAGCCGGGCGGCGTGTTCCTGGAGGCGGTGCACGTCGGTGGCGCCGACGGACGGCCGGGCGGCGAGCATGGGGACGACGGCCGCTGCGGTGGCGGTGGTGGACGAGGTGACGAAGGTGCGGCGGAGCACGGCATCCTCCTCGGCGGAGCGTGCGGACGGGTTGACGAACCCCAGGTCCGTGACGGGCCGTCCGCTGACCCGGGTGAGGGCCACACGCTGAACGGTCCGGGGACACCGTGTCTCTCCCGAACGCCATTTGCGAATGGTCCCGTCGGTGAGTGTTCCCACCGTGCCGGTGAGTGCACCGATCTCCGCGTTCAGCAGCCGTGCCAGGGCCGGGGAACTTAAGCCCTGGTCGTCCATCCACGCGATCAACTGGGTGTTGCGCCTGCGCTGAGTGCCCACGGGCCCCCACGGTAGGCCCGTGCACCTGCCAGGGCCGGTAAAGGGGAAGTCAACTTGACAGGGGGTATGCGGGCAGAAACCCGCGTTCCGATAGGGGCGCCCCGGCCGGGGCCGCAGTTACGTGTCCGTACAACTCCCCTGCGGCGGGCCGCTGGTGGGAACGAGCGCCCGGCGGCCCGCTGCCCAACCTTCGGAGTGCCGGGCATGACGACCACCCCCTCCCGTACCACCGCAGGCGCGCACCGTGCGGTCGAAGCCGACGAGACCGAGCGCGGGGCGCCCGTCGATGTCGAGCGGATCAAGCTGACGATCGCCGACGCGCTGCGCCCGGTCGTCGAGGGCACCAGCATGGAGCCCGAGCAGGCTGCCGCCACCATGCAGCTGCTCGTGGGCCACGTCCAGCTGCTGCTCCCCGTCGCCCAGGCCCGCTACTGGGCACTGCGCCCGCACGGCGGGCTGTGGCAGGGCATGAGCGTGGTGGACTTCGATGCGCTGGAGCGGCGGCTCGACTACGTGCGGCCGTGCCCGCGCACCCACCCGCTGAATACGGCCGTGTGGATGGGGGACATGGCCCGGGCCTGTCGGCAGCTGCTCGCGCTGGCCACGGACACCGAGGCGGACCGGTGAACGCCCGGCACGCCCACGCCCGGCACAAGATCGATACCGGCCACCCCTTACGGGCCGCGCTCGCCCTGGCCGCGCTCGTGACAGCGACCGGCACGGGCGTCCTGCACGACCGTATCGGCACGCTAACTGACGACAGCGGTGCCGATCCGGCGCCGGTGGCCCTGCCGGACTCTGCGCCGGCGGACTGACCCCGCCCTCTCCCCTGTCCGCTCGTGAAGAGGTAAGCATGTCTGTGATGCCTGAACCACCGGCGACTGGTGAGCGGCTGGGGCCGCTGATCCGCACGCTGCGCCTGCGCGCAGGGTGGACGGAGGACGACCTCGCCCGTGCCCTCGTCACCGACTCCGGCCGCAACACGATCACCCGTACCGAGGTGTGGCGGTGGGAGGTGGAGTACAAGAGCCGCACGGCCGGGCCCTTCTGGCTCCCGCACCTCGCCCACGTTCTGAACGTGCCGGTCTGCCGCCTCCAGGCCGCGCGGGCGGCGTCGAAAGCTGCCCGCAGGATCGGCCACATCGCCACCGCCACCCCCGCCGAGGTCCTGGCCTCCCTCCTCCCACCCGGCGAACCCCTCGCCCCGTGCGGCACCCAGGCCGGGCGCAGGGTCGGCATGGACGACGCGGAGGCGCTGCTGCGCCGGGTGCACGGCCTGCGCCTGGCCGACGACGTCCTCGCCGGGGGCGACCTGGTCGAGACGTGCGTGCGCGAGCTACGCAAGGCCGTGAACCTGTTCAACCAGACTTCCCACACCGAACTGGTGGGGCGGCGCCTATTGGTCGCTGTCGCCGAGATGGCGCAGCTCGCGGGCTGGGTGGCAACAGACACCGGCGGCCGCGTCGATGCCGAACCGCTCTTCCGCCTCGGCGCCTCGGCGGCCCGCCAGGCCGGAGACGGGGCCTTGGCCGCCCATCTCCTCGGCTCGTGGGGCTACTGGGCGGCGAACTCCGGTGACGCACGGCGGGGCGTGGAGCTCGTGCGGGCCGCCGAGGCCGCGGCCGGGACCGGTGTCCCGCTGGTGGCGCGGTCGCTGACGTCTGCTCGGTTGGCGTGGACGAGCGTGCTGGCCGGGGACGACCGGACGGCGCTGCGGGCGATGGGGGAGGCGATGCAGCAGATCACTGATGCCGACCCGCGCGAGGCCGACGGCCAACTGTGGCTGTACTGGGTCGACGCCGCGGAGCAGGAGGTCATGGAGGCCCGGGTCGCCACCCAGCTCCACCGCCCGCTGCGGGCCGTCCCGCTGCTGCGCGGTGTGCTGGCCGGCTACGACCCGACCCACGTCCGTGAGTACGCCCTGTACACCTCCTGGCTGGTTACGGCGCTCCTGGACGCGAACGAGATGGAGGAGGCGGCTGCCATGGCGAACCGCATGTTCGCCATGGCAGCCTCGGTGCCGTCGACGCGCGCGGCCGAACGCGGCGACGTGGTCCTTGCAGCCCTGCGGCATCATCGCCGCGTGCCGGAAGTCGCCGAAGTCCTCGCCATGTGGGACGCCCCACCCGCGTGAGATCTGCCGTTTTGGCAGACGGTTTGGCACACACCCCGGCACTGCCCCAGACGCGTTGACATCGGTTCACTCGATACAAGCCCGAGGCAGCCCTGCTGACCAGCATCGACGGTGTGCCCCACACGCAGCGTAGTCCCGGCACGGGAGGTCATGACGCCTCCTCGTCCCCGAGGGCGCGTCCACGGTAGTCACCATCCGCGTTCCGCGGCAGGGCTCGTACGGAGAACTTGGAGATCACCACGTCGATTTTGACGCTGCCTGGTCCTGTGACGGCGTCAACGCCCAAGTCATCAAGGACAAGGCCAACCGACAGGAGAGGCTGAATGGATCTCGGTCAGCACATCGGTTACGTGGACCTGGTCTCGCTGGTGGGTGAGACCAACCGCTGTCCTGGCGGGAAGCGCGCCATATCCCGCCTCGCCCAGACCCTGCACGTCGGGCCGCACCACCGGGTGCTCGAAGTCGGGTCGAACACCGGCTTCACCTCCATCGAACTCGCCGCCATCACCGGCTGCCGCACGGACGGCGTGGAGATCAACGCGGCGGCCGTCGAGGAAGCCCGACGCAGCGCCGCGGCGCTCCCCGCACGGATCGCTGAACGGGTCTCGTTCCACGTTGGCGACGTGCGGAAGCTGCCGTGGGACGAGGAGACGTTCGACGTCGTGGTCTGTGGGGGAGCGCTCGGGTTCGTCGAAGGCAGGGAGCCGGCGTTCAGCGAGATCCGGCGGGTGCTGCGCCCGCTGGGCATGGTCTCGATCACGCACCTGTACTACCGGAGTACTCCGCCGGCGTCCCTGCCGAACCGGCTGGCGGACGTGCTGGGGTTCCGTGTCCCCGTCTACGGGTGGAAGGAGTGGCTGGAGGAACTCGCCCCTGCCGGGTGGGAGCTGTACGACTTCACCCGGCGTCCCCTGGCGGCCCGGCCGACGGAGGTCGTTGACGCCTACGCCGAGCACCTCACCAGCAGCGCCCGCATCCAGGCCCTCCCCCCGGAGCAGCGCGACCGGGTCCGCGAGCAGTGGCGGCACGCCTGCCATGTGTTCAACGACAACCATCGCCACCTCGGGGTGATGGACCTGGTCCTGCGCCGCCCGCTCGCCACCGGTGTCCCCGAACAGCCGGAGCTGTTCCTCGAACCCGGCGTGTACGACCGGTACTTCACCCACGAGTTCGTGCCCTTGGCCGGAACGGAGAACCGCTGATGCCCGCCACCGCCGTAGGCAAGCCCCCGCTGTGGTCCGCGCCTACCCGCTACCTGGACCTGATCGGCTCCCCGTGGGGCCGCACCCTGGTGACGCTGCAGGACGCCGTCTCATACGCGACGGCCGCGTTCTGGGCGGGCCGCCGGGTGCCGACCTTGCATCTGCCGGTGACGACCGGCGCGGTTTCCTCCCCGATGGGGCTGGGCTCCGACTCCGAGCCGGTCGAGGTCGAGATGTTCGGCAAGAACGTCTACCTGGCCGACTCCATGCAGTTCGCGCTGGAGTACGGTTGCCGGCTGGCCGGGCGCGGCTGCTACTACCTGATGCCGTCCTTCCGCGGGGAGGACCCGGACGAGTCCCACCTGTGCCAGTTCTTCCACAGCGAGGCCGAACTTCCCGGATCCCTCGACACGGTCATGGCCACCGTGGAGGACTACCTGCGTCACCTCGCCCAGCACCTCCTGGTCACGTGCGCCGACACCGTGCGCACCGTGGCGGGGACGGTCGTCCACCTGGAGGATGTCGCCGCGGGCGCGGGTCCGTTCGAGCGGATGCCGTTCACTGAGGCGGACCGGCTGCTGAAGTCGGATCCGGAGCTGATCCGGACGGGGACCGGGGCCGGCGGGCGCACGTGGCGGACGCTGACCCGCGCGGCGGAGCAGCGCCTGCTGGCCCTGTGCGGGCGGCCGGTGTGGGTCACCCACTACGACCACCTGGCCGTGCCCTTCTACCAGGCGTACGCCGACGACGACCATCTCACCGCGTTGAACGCCGATCTCCTGCTGGGGGTCGGGGAGGTTGTCGGCGCGGGGGAGCGCCATGCCACCGCCGAGGAGGTGCGCGGTGCCCTGGCCGACCATCAGGTCGGCCAGGAGCCGTACGGCTGGTACATCGAGATGCGCGAGCGCCGGCCGCTTCGGACGTCGGGGTTCGGCATGGGGGTGGAGCGGCTGCTGCTGTGGGTGCTGGACCACGACGACATCCGGGATCTTCAGATCCTGGTGCGGCGCAACGGCCTGGACTGCACCCCCTGACCTAGACGGCGGAGGTGCGGCCGAGGGCGGCCGCCGCGCGCTGCACGCCCTGGAGCGTCCACGCCGGGCAGCTCTCGTCATCTTCGAGGGAGGGCAGGGTCTCCCACCGGAGCCCTGCCACTTCCTCGGGCGAGGCGATGCGCGGCTCGGCGCCGACGGGGAGCTCGGCCGCCAGCACGACGTTGACGACCGGGCTGCCGGTGTCGGTCACGAAGAACACGCTCTCGGCGTAGGCGAGCGGAACGCCGCTCAGATCGATGCCGATCTCTTCGAGGACTTCCCGGCGCGCGGTCTCCAGAAGGACATCGCCCCCGCCGGGGGCGTCGGTGTCCACCGTGCCGCCGACCAGGGACAGGCGGCCGGCCGCGTGCTCCTCGTTCAGCCCTCTCACGATCAGCAGCCACTTGTCCCCGCGCTTCAAGGCGACATCCACATTGATCGCGTACTTCAAGTCGACTCCTCCATCGGGCGGTTCGAGCGTCCGATGGTAGCGCCGAGTCCGGGAGGTGCACCCAGCGTGCCGATTCTCCGCAAACCACAGCAGTACGGATTCTTCTCGTTCGATGGCGGGCTGCTCCACCAGCTCTCGGACGCCTACGGGCTCGGCCCCCTGACCGGGTTCCGGCCGATCCTCCTGGACGGCGACCACTGCACGCTCATCGATGTCCGGTCGCAGACCAGCCGGAAGATGGTCGTCGAAGGCAGCGACGGGACCAGGCTGTTCCTCAAGCAGATCCCCTGGTACTGCGAGCGGGACGCCCTGGTCCTGGCCACCCGCTGGCAGACCCAGGCCCGCGACGCCGGTGCGCCGGTGCCCCGTCTGCTTCACACACGCACCGGCCGGCCCTGGTTCGAGATCGCCGGTTCCTACTTCACCCTCACCGAGTACGTCCCCGGTCGCCGTTACTCGAGCACCCCTGCCGACCGGGCCCAGGCCGGCGAAGCGATCGCCCGTCTCCACGCGGCCGCCGTGGAGGTACCGGACGAGCCGGCGGAGAACACGTTCGCCGTGGCCGTCGAGCACGTCGCGCTCGCCCGGGAGAGCACTGCCGTCCCCACCGCCGTACTCGACGTCATGGAGCTCGCCGTACGGTCCTGGAGGGAGCAGGCCGAAGCCGCCGGGTGGGACGGACTCACCGGCCAGCTCACCCACGGCGACACCAACCCGTGGAACCTCATCTACGGCGAGCGCGCCATGCTGATCGACTTCGACAACGCCCACCGCGGCCCCTGCCTGCGCGACATCGCCGAGGCCCTGCTGTCGTTCTGCTCCGTGCACTACCAGCAGGACTCGACCAACTTCGCCCCCACCCTGCCCGGCCCCATCAACCACCCGGCCGCAGCCGACATCCTCACCGCCTACACCCGAGTGCGCCACCTTGAGGCGGCCGAGATCGCGTGCATCCCGCCCGCCAGCGGCGCCGTCGCCGTGGGCCTGGTATGCCTCGGGCTCCTGCGCGGCGACTTCCCCACGACCATGGCGGCCGCACTCGCCGCCTGGGCAACCACCATCCCCGCCGACATCGCCGACCTCGTCCACGAGCGCCGGCGGTGACGCCGCCACCGCGCCTCGCCCCGGCGCTCCAGCACGGCGACACCCTCGCCGTCCTCACCCTCTCCTCACCCGGCCCCGCCCAGTACCCCGACACCTTCACCCGCGGCATCCGCAACCTGAAGGCCGCCGGATACAACACGGTCACCGCCCCCACGACCCTCGGCCGCTCCGGCTGGACCAGCGGCACCCCCGAGCAGCGCGCGGCAGACCTGAACGCGGCCTTCGCCGACCGGTCGGTCCACGGGATCATCACCACCATCGGCGGCAACCACACCGCCCAGCTCCTGCCCCACCTGGACTGGGACACGATCACCGCGAACCCCAAGGTGCTGTGCGGCTACTCGGACACCACCGTCCTGCACCACGCCATCCACCAGACCACCGGCCTGGTCACGTTCTACGGCCCGGCGCTCATCCCCCAGTGGGGCGAGCACGGCCAGCCGTTCCCCTACACCGCCGGCCACTTCCGCACCGTCACCTCCGCCACCACCGCGCCCGGCCCCATCCCGCCATCCGGCTACCTCGTACACGAGGAACACACGAGTGCCCAGGCCGACCGGCGGCCCCGCCTCGTCCGCCCCGCCCCGCCGCGCCGCGCCTTGCGCGAGGGCCAGGGGAGCGGGCCCCTGGCCCCGTTCTGCCTCCCCTCCCTGCGCCACCTGGCCGGGACACCCTGGCAGCCGGACCTCACCGGCCACGTCCTGCTGATCGACATCCCGGACCACGCCTACCGCCCCGAGGACGCCGACGCCGACCTCACCCACCTGAGGCACGCCGGGATCACCACCGACCCCGCCGCGGTCGTTCTCCTGCGCACCCCCAACCACCTGCCCGCCGAGGAGTTCGAGAACGTCCTCGCCGCGCACACCCGAGGCGGCCACTACCCCGTGACCACCGGGATGGAGGGCGGGCACGTCGACCCGCTGCCCACCTACCCCCTCGGCGTGATGGCCACCGTGGACGGAACCCACCTCGCCCTCGACACCGCCCCCACCCACAAGAAGGAGCCCCGCCGTGCCTGAAGAACAGAGCCCGAAGGCGGTGTACGTCTGCAGCGGCAAAGGCGGCGTCGGCAAGAGCACCGTGGCCAAGGCCACCAGCCGGGGCCTCAAAGCCCGCGGCCTCAACGTCGGCCACTTCGACGCCGACCTCACCGGCCCCAGCGCCCCCACCCTCTTCGGAGCCGACACCCGCCTGCGCATCCTCAACCAGCGCATCCAGCCCGCCATCAGCGGTGGCATCCCCGTCGTCTCCACCGGCCTCCTCGCCGACGCCGACCACCCCTACATCTGGCACGGCCCCCTGCTGCGCGGCGCACTCCACCAGCTCTTCCACGACACCGACTGGGGCCCCCTCGACCTGCTCGTCATCGACATGCCCCCGGGCACCGGGGAAACCCAGCTCGCCGTCCTCGACGAGTTCCACTGCATCGCCGCGGTCATCGTCACCACCCCGCACGAACTCGCGCTCGTCGACGTGCGCCGCTCCCTGCGCATGCTGCAAGAGGCCGACATCCCCGTCGCCGCGATCGTCGAGAACATGGCCGCCGCCACCTGCCCCCGGTGCTCCCACAGCTGGCAGCCCTTCCCCGGAACAGCCGGAGACCAGCTCCAACAGCTCCTCCCCGACAGCCGCCTCATCAAAGTTCCCGTCGACAGCGGGGCCTCCGCCATCGACGGCCAGGGCAACGGGGACGCCGCACTCGTCCAGTACCTGGACGACGGCGGCCTCTTCACCGACCTGTGCACCCTCCACACCAACACCCTCCAGGCCACCTGACCCCGCGAAGAGGAGAGGAAGCCCGATGCCCGAGATGGACCCGCGCGTCATCGCCCACTACGAGACCCACGACCAGACCGACCGACTACTCACCCCGGCCGCTGGCCGCCTCGAACTGCTCCGCACCCAGGAACTGCTGCGCCGCCACCTCCCCGCGGCCCCGGCCCAGATCATCGACGTGGGCGGCGGCCCCGGCACACACGCCCGATGGCTCGCTGCCGACGGCCACACCGTCCACCTGGTCGACCCGGTCGCCCGGCACCTGGCCCAGGCCGCCGAGTACGCCGCATGCACCACCGAACTCGGCGACGCACGGCTCCTGACCGCCGAAGACGACACCTACGACTGCGCCCTCCTCCTCGGCCCGCTCTACCACCTCCCCAACCGGGAAGACCGCATCACCGCCCTGCATGAAGCTGGCCGCATCGTACGGCCCGGCGGCCTCATCGCCGTCGCCGTGATCAGCCGCTGGGCCCTCCTCCTCGACTACGGAACCGTCAGCAGCCTCACCGACGCCGGAATCCGCAACCGCCTCGGCGACCGGCTGCGCACCGGCTACGTTCCCGAACCGGACAACGACCCCACCGGCCTGTTCACCGCCGCCTACTTCCACACCAGCACCGAACTGCGCGCCGAGGTCGCGGACGCCGGTCTCCCCCTCACCACCGTGTACGGAATCGAGGGACCCAGCTGGCCCGTGATCAAAAGCATCGAGCGGCACACCGGCCAGTCCGTCGCGGACACGACCCTGTTCGATGCCGCCGTCGAAGCAGCCCGACTGTCTGACGCTTACTCAGGCCAAATCGACACGTCGGCGCACATACTGGCCATCATCGAGACCTGACCAACGACGAGCCCCAAGGAACCTCTGGAACGCGGTGAAGGCCCGGCAGACAAGCTGCCGGCGCCGCGACGGCGTTCCCTCCTGGCGCCCGGCCCTTGAACAAGCCCGGCGCTGGGCGTACACCCCGCCGATCTGACCCACGCCGCCCATCCCGAGCCGATACTGTCCCCTCGTGCATGCACCGAGGGGACAGACGGACCACCCGCAGACAGCCGGCACCGGACCGAAGCACAAACCGCCCTTGGTGCTCTTCGACCTCGACAACACCCTCGTGGACCGTACGGCGGGCCTGCGGCAGTGGACCGAAGAGTTCACCCGCGAACGGGGACTGGGCACGGCAGCCGTCGAGTGGATCGTCGAGACCGACGACAACGGCCTCAAGCCCCGGGACCACTTCTTCGCCGAGATCCGGGACCGGTTCGCGATCGGCGACAGCGCCGAAGACCTGCACCACGCCTACCAGCAGCGGTACCCGCTCTTCCTCCGCTGCCCCCAGAACGTCCTCGACCAGATCGCACAGCTCCGCGAATCCGGGTGGAGAGTCGGCGTCGTCACCAACGGCCTGACCCTCACCCAGGGCGCCGTGCTGGAACACACCGGACTCGCCCGGCACCTCGACGGATGGTGCATCTCCGAGGAAGCAGGCGTCCGTAAGCCCGATCCCGGGATCTTCGCCCTGGCCGCCGAGCGCTGCGGCAGCGACCTGACCTCCGGCTGGGTCTGCGGGGACTCCCCCGAGGCCGACGTCGTCGGCGCGCAGCTCGCCGGACTGAACACCATCTGGATCCGGCACGGACGCACCTGGTCTGACGCCCTGCCAGCACCCGACCGCACCGCCGACAACATCTCGGAAGCACTCCAGGCCCTGCGCCAGATCGGCTCGCCCGTCAGCCCCCGATAGAGGGCACGGTGGCGGAGGTGAGGAAGTAGGTCACCGAATACAGGAACTGGCCGCTCTCGATCGCCTCGCCGAGCAGCGTGTTGAAGCGGCGTGCTTCGGTGCGGTCGAGGTAGCCGCGGTCGGCGAAGACGTCGGCCCAGTCGCGGACGCCCATCGTGTCGTCGATGGTGCGCTTGTCGCGGACGACGAGCGTATGCGGCTCGACCTCGACGTCGAGCAGGCCGCGGGCGGTGAGGATGCCGGGGACGCGGCGGGCGAAGGTGCCGTGCCGGATGCCGGCCGTCTGGCGCAGGCCCAGAATCCTGGCGGCCAGGCGGTGGTCCTCGATGTTGAGAGCCTGGGTCGCGGTGTCCGGGTCGCAGACGACGATCCGGCCGCCGGGACGGACGACCCGCAGCATCTCCTCCAGGACCCGGTCGGGATCCTCGACGTGCTGCAGGACGCGGTCCGCCCAGGCCCCGTCGAACGCCGCGCCCTTGAACGGCAGGCGGTGGCTGTCGGCCACGGCCACCTGCCGCAGGCCGGTGTGCTTCATCGTTTCGCACATGATCCGGGACAGGTCGCAGGCGACGACCTGGGCGCCGGACTCCTCGGCGAGTTCGCGGGCGGCATCCCCTGTGCCGGCTCCGACGTCGAGGAACCGCTGGCCGGGCTGGGCCTGGAGCAGGTGGCGCAAGCGCTGTTTGTAGGAGACGAAGAACGCCTCGGTCCGCAGACGGAACAGCGCGTTGACCAGCCGGACCGGGTGGGGGTGCGCGTCGATGTTGGAGAAGGCATGCGGCACGTAGAAGTCGCCCATGGCCGGACCCTACGGCCCACAGGTCGGCTGCGCGGGCCAAACCGTCACAGTTACGCCTCGGCCCCGACATCCGTGGCGCACCGAGCCGGAACGTGTTGGGGACCGTCCGGGTTCACCGGGTGGCTGGTCGGTCGTTCAGCTTGGGCGGGTGGGTGTGGTGGCGCATTTGTGGCCACAGCGGATGTCGGGTGAGCTCGTCCATGACGATTGCGGCGACGGCGGGATCGGCTACGCGCCGACGGGTGGATTCCTTGACGATGAGCGGCCCGTCGACGCAGAACTCCCGGGCGGCACGGTTCAGACGCCGGGTGATCTGGGTCATCTCCGATATCGCCTGCTTGCCGGTCATGCCGCAGGTGATGTACTCGGCGAGGACCGGGGTGTGCACGCCGGGCGGGCCGGGCTCGGCGCAGACGCGCCACACGTAGTTGAGGCAGTCGACGTCCCGAAGCGACACCGTCCAGGCACGCAGCATCGGTTCCGTCCACGACGCGTACCGATCCCAGCCGGGTGCTTCCCACACCACCGGCTCGAACTCTCCTGACGGGCCCTGCAGGACGGCTGGTAACGCCTCACCGCGCCGGTGATACGCCGCCTGCACGGTACGGATCGCCTTCTCATAGGCGTCGGTCTCGGTGTCGATCGTGAACTTCAACGCCCCTCCCGGCCTCGCGGTTTCACGGAGGCTACCGCCGTAGAGCTGACCGCGACACGGGTCGGGATGCGCGGTGCCCGGCGGTGCCCCGGAGGCGCTCGGCTACTGGCCGCCGAGCAGACGGCGCAGCACGCCGCGCAGTCCGCGCGGGCGTTGCTCCGGGAGCGGGGCGGGCGGTGTGGCTGGCGGGTACGGCGGAGGCACCGGCACGGTCGGCGGTGGGGGCGCGGTCGGAGGGGCGGCTGGTGGTGCGCTGGGCAGCGGGCTCGGAGGAGTGGGCGGGAGCGAGGGCGGCTCGGGCGTCGGAGCGGACACCGTACGGTCCGGGGGAGCGGGAGACGCCGCAGGGGAGTCGGACTGGTCGCTGGGCTCGTTCGGCACCTGAAGACCTGTCTGGTCGGGCGCCGCGGGCGGCTCCGGGACGGCGCCCTGCTGCTCTGGCAGTGCCGGGGGTATGAGCTGTCCGGCGTCGGCGGCCTCCGCGACGGCGGCCGGGGTGGCGGGTGCGTTGCGCGCGGCGTAGAGCTCCCGGGCATGCTTCCTGCGCCAGTGGTACCGGCCCTCCTGACCGGCGTAGAGCTCGTCCATGACCTGGTGCGCCTGGGCGGGGTGGAAGACGGCCCGGGTCCTGGTCATCGACGTCAGCGGTATCGGCACCAGGCCCCAGTAGTCGGCGTTCGGTGAAGGGACGGGCTTGCTGATCCGCCAGTCGTCCTGCGGGTCGCGCCATCGGGGCCAGTTGGTCCAGTCCTCCCCGGCTCTGACGGAGTGCCGGAAGCGGTGGATGCCGTAGGGGACGAGGACGAGCTTGCCGTCGAGCCAGTACACGTGGCCGCCGGCGGCGATGATGGCCTGCTGCTGTTCGTTGGGCGCCAGGGTGTCGTGGACGGTGTCCTTGCCGCCGAGCCGCACGGTGTGGGTGCCGAACTGGCCGAACTGGTCGCGGTCTTTCTTCAGGAACCACACGTGCCGTTCGACGCCATGATGTTCGCGGGCAGCGCGGACACGGCGGCGCACTGCGTCGGGGCCGGGCAGGTGGTCCCCTGGGCGTTCGATGGCGACGGTGGTGTCCCCGCAGTGCGCTATGACGACCGGCGGCAGTCCCGACGGCCCGCCCTTCGCCTCACCGACGATCTCGACCGTGCCGGTGAACCCCGGGATCGCGCGGACCCAGTCACGGAGCTGGATGACCACCTTCATCTCCGCATCGGCCTGCCGCTCCCGCTCAAGGTCGGCACAGTCAGCGCCGTTCTGGTGGCGGAAGTACGGCGAGATCATCGCGTCCGGCTTGTATCCACTGAGCATCACGGACTCCCAGCAGGCCAGACAGGCATAGCGCCCGTCCGCGAGGCCGCCCGGCAGCCCCGCCACCCCGTCCTCGACCCATATCAGCCGGTCCGCGACGACATCCCAAGCACACTTCCCCATAACGGTGATCATGCCGGTACGCCGCGTATCCGAACAGCCCCTTTCCCTGTCGGGCAGCCGGTCGTCCTTAGCCGGTGAGCCCCTTGTAGCCCGGGCCGAGGCCGCGGCGGCGTCCGGTGCGCGCGCTGATGGACGGGCGGTTGCCCAGCGCGGCGACGACGTTCTGCGCCGCGCGGGGCGTCAGTCCCGCGCTGACCTGTCCGGAGGCGAGGACGCGCGCGTAGGCGCCGGCCCCGTGGACGGCGAGGGCCTCGGCGAGCGCGGCGGCCGCGGTACCGGCGGGCCCTTCGCCCCACCCCTCATCGGCGTGCCGTGCCTGCTGGACGGGGGTTTCGCTGCGCTGTGCGAGGAGCACGGCCAGGGCCTGCGCGTCGGCTGGGTCCAGGGTCACGGTGACCAGCGCGGCCCCGAGCTGATGGACGCGGTGCCGGGTGATGCCGTGCGTGGTCAGCGCCTGCCGAAGCGCCGTGCTCGTCCCGACGGCGCCCCGACCATCGTCCTGCGGGCCGTCGCCGGTCCGGGCTTGCTCGGCGCGTTCGAGGATGGCGGCCGCGGCGACGGGCACAACGGACAGGATCTCCGCGCACTCCGGGTCGAGCTGCGCGAGGGCGCCGGCCAGCACCTCCAGGGCAGCGGCCGCGTCCTCCACCGCGCCCGCGCTCCAACTCCCCGGGCCGGCGGCATCGGCGAGCGCGCACGCCGCGACGACGGCCCGCTCGGCCAACGACTCCACCGCGCTCGCCTGCTGGTCGGGCGTCAGTTTCATGTTCCCCTCAACGTGAGACGGCCGCGCCGACGTGCGCGTCGAGATCACATGATGGCGGTCTTCGGCGATGGCCTTCACTGCGCCCTCCCACCCCGACGTCGGCACTTGAGTGTGTGGCTGCGGTGCCCCGGTGCGCACTCGGTGCGGGCGATGCACTGCACCGTGCGCATCGCGATGCGCGGCACTCCCGGCCAATGTCCCGGTGCGCATCGAGTGCCCGGCATCGAGTGCGCTGCATCGTCCGCACCGGCAGGCGGACACGGAGAGTGAGTCGGTGCGGGTGCGTTGGGCGGCTGGCCGCCCCCTTGACCAACCCCTTGTCCACGCGGTGCTGTACCCCTTGACCAAGTTCTGAGGCACGGGTGTTTTCCCTTGACAGCGCCCGCTAGAGGCCCCGTATGTCCTGGTATGCGTTCGCGATGCACGCTGTGATGCGGTGTGCACCCGGTTCCGGTGGACGATGCGCGGCATCGTCACGATGCGTGATCCGGTGCGGCCGGGGATGCGCCGCATCGTGTGCCCGCGATGCGTGCCGGCCATGGTGCGCACCGGGTGCGCACCCGCACCGCACCGGCCGGTGCGCACCGCGCGCCGCACTACACGATGGCCAGGCGCACCGGGTGCGCACCGGCCGGTGCGGGGTGCGCATCGAGGGCCTGGCCCACGCCGACCGCCTCCAGTTGGCGCAGGACATCGGCGACGTCCTCGTGGTCCTCGGTGAGGAACTGCACTGCGAAGTCGATGACCACGCGGGCGATGCCCTCCGTCGTGTCTGGGGCCCGGCCTGCGCCCAGGTCCGCAGGGAGGTCACCAGAATGCGCCCGAGGGCCTCCAAGGCGAAGGTGTCCTCGCACGACTCGCCCGCCCTCCGGGCCGGGCAGCGAGGTGATCGGGACGACGATCCGCATCGCGACGTCCACGAGCAGCGCGGGCATCCGGGGTTCGGCGGCGGCGAACTCGCGGGCGGCGTCGACGTCGTCGGCCTGGGCCGCCCGGAGAGGCGAGCGGTGTGGTGGTGGGCACGACGTTGCCTCACGTACGGGCGCCTCGCGGATCGTGGCGGCCTCGGAACCGGTGCTCGGAGCGCGGGCCGGTGGACAAAGTCCGCGCACCGACGGTGAGCAGTCGTCTCCCGGCCGCGCCACGAAACTCCTGGACAGGGCTCGCTACGTGCGACATACCGCCTATTCCGGCAGGGGAGAAGTCTCTGTCCCGGTACGCTGCGCGACGGCGGCGGCCGGGGAAAAGCCGCTGCCGCCCGGGGCGCGCCGCTGGGAGACTGCGGGGATGACCACGCAGCGGCGGCTTCCGTTCCCGGTACCGGACGAACGCGCCCACCTCTTCGTCGGCAGCTACGCCGGCATGCACGACCTCGTGGAGGACCTCATCGTGCCCGCCGGCGTTCCCGGGGCAGCGGCGAGGGTCCTGCGTACGGCCCGTGAGCTGCTGCGCCAGTCGTACTACTGCTACGAGTTCTCCACCGTGGCGGTCATGCACTCCCTGATCGCGGTGGAGATCGTGCTGCGCGGCCGGATCCCGGGCGCGGGCAAGAAGCCGCTGCACCAGCTCATCAAGAAGGGCGCCGATGACGGAGTCCTGACGGCCCGGCAGGCGGAGTACCTCGACTATGGCCGGCAGATCCGCAACGGCATGGCGCACGGTCAGACCACGCACGCGGTGATGCCGCCGGCCATGGCGGTGCCGATGGTGACGACCTCGTTCGCGATCGTCTCCGAGCTCTGCGCCGCGCCCGCCTGACGATCACGGCTGGGTAACGGCATCCGGCGGAATGTCACACCGTCCGCTTCCGGCACACCTCTAGCAAATGACGGCGGGATTCCATCCGGCATCCCGCGCCATCTGCATGAGGAGCCTCGCCATGACGTACACCAGCAGCGCCCGGCAGCCCGCACCGGAGCCGCGCCCGGCCTGGTCAAGGGGTGCTGAGCCGTTTGCGGGCGGCCCGGAATCCAGTGCCGTGAACGGTGCCGCGAACGATTCCAACGTCGTGCCCATCACCGCAGCTCACACCGCTCGCCAGGGGGCCTCCCGGCATGCCGACACCTCTCTCCCTTCCCCTGAGACGTCGGCGAAGGGGAAGAAGTCCACTCCCACAGCCGGGAAGGTGCGGGCCGATGCGCTGCGGATGCTGGGGTGCGTGCGGATAGCCACGGTCCGGCAGATGGCTCAGGTGATCACGGCGGAGGATGCCGACGGCCGGTCGTACGTGCGCAGGGCGATGAAGAAGCTGGCGGAGCTGGGGCTGGCGGAGACGAACGGCAAGGTGGGCAAGCACCCGATATGGAACCTGACCCCGGCGGGACAGAAGGCTCTGGCCGACGGCAACGAGCTGCCGCCCCGACCGAAGGCCGGCACCGGGGCGAAAGCCGTTCGTGCCGGGTTCGGTCCGCACGGCGTCGCGGTCACGGACATGATCCTCGCCTACAGCGGCCGCAACCATCTGACCGACTGGCAGGTGGAGGTGAACCACGCCATCAAGGAGACCGGCCTGAGCTTCAACACCGACGCGGTCCTCGCCGCGCCGACCAAGACCAGCGAGGTGCGCCTCTTCGAACTCGACAACGGCAGCATGTCCCAGGCACGCCTCGCCAAGGAGGTCTGGGACTACGAGCGCTACGCCGGGCACCGGGTCTGGGAAGGCGCCCGCGGCACCATCGGCCGGACGTACCCGTTCTGGCAGCGCCACCGCTACACCCGTTCCAAGACCTTCCCGCGGCTGCACGTCGTCCTGGCGGGCAAGGCGGAGCACCTGCTCGACAACCGCCTTCAAGCGCTCGCCTCCGACGTGAAGGGCATCGCCGTCGCGGTCTGGGTGAACACCCTGCCCCGGCTCCAGCGCGGCGAGCCCTGGTACGAGATCGGCGTCGACGACCCGGGCCGGCGCCGCGAGCGCTACCCCGAACCCGCGGGCCGCTGACCACCGCGCGCGAGCGCCCGGGAGCGGCAGTCCGGCTACACCAGGGCGGCCGCCACGGTCTCGAGGACGGCACGCTGCTGCGGGTCGATGGGCACGTCGGCCTGGCGCAGTGAGCGCAGCGTGGTGCCTTCGGCGCACAGCCTGCACAGCCCGCACACCGGCACCGGACCGGCACCGACGAGGGTGTGCGAGGCGGAGCTCTCATAGACGGGCCGGTAGCAGCCGGGGCACAGCTGGCAGTCCTCGAGCTCGTCCG
This sequence comes from Streptoverticillium reticulum, assembly GCF_047456005.1. Lineage (NCBI taxonomy): Bacteria > Bacillati > Actinomycetota > Actinomycetes > Kitasatosporales > Streptomycetaceae > Streptomyces > Streptoverticillium reticulum. The sequence continues at coordinate 59,162 of NZ_CP179756.1, forward strand.
CCGGCGGAGCGTCGGGGCCGAGGAGCGGGACGATCCGGCGGACGTTCTCCCCGGCTTCGGCCCACAGATGCATCGGCCGCTCCGCGCGGTGCTCGAAGACGACGTCGGCGTCCGGGCCTTCGGTGGTGCGGACCCGGGCGAGCGTCCCGACGCCCTCGTCGGGATAGCGGGGGATGAACACCAGGGCGGTCTCGAAGCCCGGCCCTTTCTCCACGGGGATGGCGTGCGGCCGTCCCGCCGCGAGGGCCGCGCCCAGCTCGTCCAGGCCCTGGCCGTTGTCGTCGTTGCGCAGCCGCAGCGGCCAGGCCGCCGGGACACCGTCGACCTCGGCGGGCGAGGACGTGATCAGGATGCCGTTGCCCCACTGGCGCACGTCCAGGTGGTGCATACCCTCGGTGGAGTGGAACGCCGTGCCGAACCACTCCGCGGCCGACGGGTCGTTCCCGCCGCGCGGACGGCGCGGTTTCTGTTGCTTGTGACGTCCCATGGTGTGCCTCGCAGACGTGGCCCTTGCACGGGCCGAGCGGTCCGCCGAACCCCTCAACCGGCAGCCCGGCCGCCCAGGCACGCTCCAGGTCTGGCGATCACCTGTCCGGCCCCACCGGCCGGGGCACCCCGGGTCGGCGGAGGGTTGCACCGGACAGGGGCTCCACAGGGGGCTGGAGGGTTGCCTCCGGCGGGGGACCAAGGGTGTGACCGAAGGTGGGAGCCACCCCGAACCGGACGTCGGGTGTTCCCGCAGATCAGCACCCGTGGGCAAGCCCACCGACGGCGGCGACACCTCTTCCCCACGCGATAGCCGAGGGGAGAGGTCGCTCCGCATCCCGGAGCCGGCGGCCGCGAGGACGGCCGGGCGAACCGGAGCTGCCGGTGCGCGGGCGGGCGGTCAGCTCCAGGTGACGGCGTGGGTCGCGGGCGCGGCGGCAGCTGATTCGGCGAACAGTTGCAGGTGGGTGGCCAGCCGTACCGGCGTGTGAGGGCCGGCCCCGGTCGTGGCCTTCGGGCCGAGGAGGGGCGCGAGGAGCATGACGGCCCGGCTCATGTCCCGGCACGCGTCGCCGAGTCTCGCGGTGGGGTTCGGCGGCGGGGCGCCGGTGGTCACCCCGATGGCGTCCGCCGCGCTCGCCAGCGCCTTGTACGCATCGGGGATACGCGCCGGGCGGTCCTGCGACAGGCCGATCCGCAGATGCGCGAGGGCGTAGACGACCAGGACGTGGTCGCGGGCCTGCCCGATCAGCTCGCGCGCCTCGCCGAGCCCGTCGCCCGCCACCGCTTGCGCCTTGTCGCTGCCCGGCTCCTGGACGGCGTCCGTGGCGCCGAGCGCGGCATGGGCCCGGTGCAGCAGCGTGCCGACCCGGCCGAGAGCATGAAGGTCCATGCCCCGTTCAACGGCCCGCCCCGCCGCCGGGACACCGAGGGACGGCCGCGGCCTTTCCCTCCCGATGTTCACCGGGCCTTGCCGGGGGCGCCTGGCGGCGCGGTGATTTGTCCGGCGCCGCACGTCTCGCACGCCTGCGCGCCCGGCCGGCGCAGCGCCTCGCGTGCCTGGTCGGTGGTGAGGTCCGCGGGGCCCTGGGCGGTGAAGCATGAGGCGTGGTGCAGGACGCTGCGCCGCGGGCCGGTGGCGTTGTACGGATGGCGCGGGTATGTGATCTTCCAGCGGTCGGAGCCGTCCCCGCGCACCTGCGGCCAGCCCGCCCCCGAGGCCCCGCCGGCCGGGCTCTCGCGCGTCCGGGGCGGTGGTGGGGGAGTGGCGGGGCGGCGGCCGGTGCGGGCACGGGCGATGGCGGCAGGATGCCGCCGCAGGGGCACGCGCTTGTACGCCTCCGCCTCCTCAGGGACGGGGGAGACGTGGGTGGCGGGGACGGAGACGATGATGTCGGCGGGTTCGGCGGTGTCCTTGCCGTGGACGATGGCGTGCGCCCAGAGGGTCAGCGACACCTCGTAGAACCACATGCCGTTGGCGGCCTGCCAGCGGCGCAGGAGGCGGCCGAGGAGCTCCTGACGGTCGTGGAGCCGGATCCAGATCTGCGGTGTCGGCGTCCGCTCCGGCACCTCGCCCTGGAACTGCCCGTCCATGGCCTGGGCCTACGCCGCCGCCGTGCCGCCGGCCGCGGCCTCGTCGCCGTCGGCATGCTCGTGCACGCGCTTGAGGGCCATCCGGGCCTCGACGACCTTCCCCTTCTCCACCGTGCTCCAGAAGGGGTGGGTGCCGACGGTGATCGACAGTTCCAGCGCGCGGGCCCGCAGTGCGGCGACCTGTTGCTGCTGTTCCTCGGTCCAGCCGGGGCTGTCGGGCCTGCTGCTGGGGTACCAGTGCCCGTCGGGCCTGCTCCAGCCGGGCAGCAGGACGACGGACCACGGGAGCGTGCGCCCAAGCGCGGCAAGATCGGCGGTCACCTGGTGGAGCTCGAGCTGCGCCTGGCGGAGCGAAACGGGGAAGTCATAGGAATCAGCCATTGCGGCTCAATCCTACCCCCGTATCGCATGCATGTTCTATTTAGTGGTGAGGGTGGCCGGTAGGCCGACGGGCGGGGTGCTGCGCCTTGGCCGCCTCCGGTGCAGGCTCCTTGGCGGGGCCTGCGGACCGGTTGCAGGCTGGGAAGGGGAAACGAAGGCGGCCATCGGATCTCTGATCGTCGAGGGGCGGCTTGGACGACGTGGCGGGAGGCGCCCGATGCGGACGAGGGACATTCGTGTCGGGGGTACGTACATCGTCAACGTGCCGCAGCGGATCCCGCCCGCGGTGCGGGACCGCGTGCCGCGCGGCCGGGAGGAGTTCGCCGCGGACATGCGGCTGCATCTGCACCGCGGCCGGCGGTTCGAGATCACGGTCACCGACGTGCACGTCGACGCGCGCACGGTGGACGGCTTCGAGTCGGTGACCACCAGCAAGGTCGCGCTCCCGCTGACCGTAGAGCAGGCCGAGGCCCTCGGGCTGCCGGAGACAGGGCAGCCGTACATGATCGAGGGCCTGGTCCTGGACGCCGAGCGCATGCCGGTCAAGCTGCCCACCACCCTCGCCTACACCGGGCTGCCCACGCGCTGGCTGGACCCCCTGGGCACGCCGACCATGCTCAGCGACCTGTCGGTCGCGTACTACCGCTACCGGGTCCGCCAGCAGGCCGCCGGCATGGAGGCCGCGCTCGTCGCCCAGGAGGCGGCGGAGATGCTGGAGAAGCAGCGGGAGGTGGCCGGCCGCGCCCTGGACGACTACGACGCCGAGGAGCACCTGCGGACCGTGGAAGTCCAGTGCGCGGAGTGGCAGCGCATCGAACTGGTGATGCGGGTGACCGGAGCCGAGTGCTATCGCCCGCAGGACGATCCCGACCTGACCGAGGACGACCTCAAGAATCCCATCGCCCCACAGGACTGACCGGGCCCGTACACCGGTCGCCCCCGGCCTCCCGCGCCCCAGTGCGTCAGTGCCGGTCCGGGGCGCGGGGCTCCGTCGCCCCGGACCGGAGCTGGCTACGCCGTGGCCGTCTCCTGCGCGGGCGCAAGAGCGGCGAGCGGGGAGCGCCGGCCTTTGCCGATGTCACGCAGCTGCTCCCAGTCGACTTCGGGGTGCTGTGCGGGCAGGGCGTCGACGTCGCCGGTGGAGAAGCGGGGCACGGTCACGGCGCCGGCCTTGGACGTGCCGAATCGAACACGCCCGTAGGAGACGGGCGTGATCCAACCCAGTCGCCGCATCCATTCGTAATCGACCCTGCGCACGCCGAGCCGGGCGGCGGCCTGCTCGGGCCCGAGCGGCGCCTCGCGCGCCAGGATCTCCGGGAGATCCGGCCGGGTGCCGACCGCGTCGACCTGGTCCGGGCTGAGCTTCGGGTACTTGTGGTCGTGGCTCAGGTCGAGCAGCAGGCCCAGCGCGATGAGCCGTTCGACCGCGAACGTGGACACCGCCGGTGCCTGGCCGTCCTCGTTCGGCGTGCCCAGCGCCGCCGCCAGCCGGTTCGCCGCCTCGTACGGGCTGAGCGGCTCCCGCGGCATCGACGCCCGGACCGCCCCGGCGTCCAGTGCCTCCACCGCCGCCCGCGACCACTCCACCGGCGACACGTCCGGCTCCGGGATCAGACCGACGTGCCGCGCCCAGCGCCACGTCGTGACCGGCACCTTCAACCGCTTCGCGGCCTGGCCCTCGTCGTACTCGTCTCGTCGTGCCATGAGCCTTCCCTCCTGACTTCGCCGAATCGGCGGACAGAACATGACAGAACACCTTGTATCGTGTCAATAGCCTTGAAAAACAAGCAAGTTGGACCTGTGCCGCTAGAACCGCGCCCGCGTATGCGAGGGAGATTCACCCGCCATGGGCGCCCACATGTGACCGGCTGAGCTGCTCAGCGGCCGGGGCCGGAAGAGCCCACGGCTGGGTGCGGCTGGCCCAGTAGCCGTCGGCGGTGCTGGTTGGGGTGGTGGTCGCTGTCCACAGGCCGGCCCGGGCAGGCTCGGGTGCCATGAAGACGAACCCACCGGACGTTGTCCGGAAGAACAAGGTGCCGCGCTGCGAGCGTCACCACGCAGGTCTCACCCTTGAGCAGCGGGCCGAGACGGCTGCGCGGTTCCCTGCCGGCCGCCAGGCGCAGATGGCGTTCCTCCTGGCCCGGTACGACAACAACGCCCCGCTGCTCGCGGTGTTCCTGGGAACGAGTGCACGTGCGGTGCGCCGCCATGCCCGCGGCGGAGTGCTGCCGCCCGGGCCCCGGCTGCGCCGGGCCCTGCGCCGCCGGGTGCTGGATCTGGTGTGTCCGGGGTGTCTGGCTGATCGGGCGGTGGAGGAGGCGCGGGAGGCGGAGCGGGATGCGCGGCGTGCGGCCCGCCGGCCTGTGCGCGGGCGGGCCCCGGGCCACTGACCGCCGGGCCTGGGCGGGTTGCGGGCGCTGAAAGGGCCTTGTGCCTCCCCGGTCCGGGAGTCAGAGGCAAGACGCATTCTTGAGTACAGATACCCGGTTATGATGCATATTTTGCATCGACTTCGAGTATGATGGGGCCATGGGATTGAGTCTGGAGGAATCACTCCGGCTGACGGTGGCCGCGTTGATGCAGGCGACGGGGGATTCGCAGCGGGTGCTCGCTGCGGCGCTCGGGCTGAAGCAGACACAGGTCTCGCGCCGGCAGACCGGGGCCACCTCGTGGACCTTGCGTGACGTCGATGTCCTGGCCGAGTACTACGAAATTGCTGCGCTGGATCTGCTGGCGGGTCCGACCCGGGCGTGCGAGACGCTGCCCGCCGCCCGGCGCCGCGGCGCCAATGCCGAGAAGGGAGTGGCCCGGTGAGTGACTTCGATGCGATCGACTCGCTGCTCGCGGGCGTGGGCCCGAAAGCCAAACTGCCCGCTCCTGAAATCCGTAAGGAACTCCGAGAGCGAGCCCAGTTGTCGAAGGCGGAGGTGGCCCGGGCACTGGAGGTGAGCCCGAGCACGGTCACCGCCTGGGAGAAGGACAGAGACCCGGTCGGCGAGACCAGGACCAAGTACGCCTACCTCCTGGACGGGCTAGCCGCCAAGTTCGCCACCGGCACCGCCCCGGTGACGCCGCCCGCTGCCACCGAGCCGACCGTGGCGCAGGCTCCTGCCGCCGCCGACGCTCCCACGCTTTCCCCGGTGCCCGAGGAAGGCGGCGAAGGTGACGAAGTGGAGGTTCTCGCCGCGCCTGAGCCGTGTGTGTTGTGCGGGCATCCGGCCGCACACCGGGTGGCGGGATTCGCCCAGCACCTGGACCCGGCCGCCTGCCAGACCACCCCTGCCGTGCCGCCCGCCCGGCCCGCCACGACGCTCGTACAGCCCGAGGCCGCTCCGGTCAGGAAGCCGGCTGCGCGCACTTCGCGTACGACGGCGCGTCCCTCCGAGCGTTCCCAGGGTCCGGCCCGGCGTGCGTTCCAGGAGCCGTCCGGCCCGGTCGACCTGATCGGCCAGGCGGTGCAGGCCGCGCTCGCCGAGCACCACGGCGACGTCGACGCGGCCACAGCAGTGTTGCTGAAGCGGGCGATCCCGGACGCGATGCGGCTGCTGGACGAGACCCGCAAGGGCGCCCGCTACGACGTGATCGCCCACCCCTGGATCCCCGACATCCTCAAGAAGCAGACCTCCCGCGGCGCGGACCAGATCTGGGAGGCCCGCCCCAAGTGGACCCGGCACGAGCTGCCGCCCGGCCGGCATGAGGTGACCGCGCTCGACATCAACGGCGCCTACCTCAGCGCCCTCAAAACCCACCTCCCCCTCGGCCAGCTCGAGCACTCCGCGGGCCTCCCTCATGACCGCCGTCGCGCCGGTGTCCACCTGATCACCCCGCCCGTCTGGGAGCACGAGGCGGTGCTGCCGAACCCGATCGGCCAGCGTGACGAGCCGGGGCCGCTGTGGGTGACCGAGCCGACCCTGCGCCTCCTGCTGCGCCTGTCGGGTCCGAAGTACGGGCTGTGCGCGCCGCCGGAGATCCACGAGTCGTACACCTCTGGGGCGACGGAGAACCTGCTGGAGAAGTTCCGTATCGCCCTGAAGGACGCCCGCGACACCGCGATTGAGCAGGGCGACGAGGTCACCCTGGAATATGTGAAGGCGATGTACAGCAAGTTCGTCTCGACGATGGGGGAGTCGAACTACAACCGGGAGCTGTACCGGCCGGACTGGATGCACATCGTCCGTTCGCAGGCGTTCTCCAACCTGTGGCTGAAGGCGCTCAAGGCTCATGACGAGGGACTGACGGTCGTCCGTGCGATGGGCACCGACGAACTCCACGTCATCGGCGATTGGCGGAGTGTCTTCCCCGAGGGACGGGGCGTTACCGAGGTCAAGGTGAAGGACACGTACACCGCCGGAACCGACACCACCGAGCACACGGAGACGGAAGGGGAGGGGTAGTGCCGGAGAAGAACCTCGACTTCGGGAAGTTCGGCGCCCGGGGCATCAGGGGCAGCGACGCCGTGGCGCGCAAGCTTGACGAGCTCGCGGGCGGCATCGCGACCCCGGTGACCGCCAAGCGCGGCTGGATAGCGCGCCTGCACTACCTGACGAAGTCGGGCAAGAGCCGGAAAGCCGCGCAGGATGCCGGGCTGACGGTCACCGACCGGACGCTGAAAGCGTGGCTGGAGGGCAAACGGTCGCCGTCGAAGGCCAACCTGGCCAAGATCGACGCCGCGTACCGGGCGGTGCGCCGCCAGAACGTCGCCCGGCACCTCCTCAAGCGTCTGAACCGTGAGGGACGCGGGACGCGGGTGGAGATCCACCCTGTCGACCAGTCCCAGGTCGCCCGGCCGCTGCAACGGGTGGTGGAGTACCGGACGATGAACGTGCGCCGCTGGGACAAGATCGTCGGCTCCTGGGCGGCCGGTGACTACCAGGGTCTCGACGCGGCCTGGGACGACACAATCGTTGACCTGGGCTCGCAGTGGGGCCAGTACGAGTACGTCACCAACGTCGGCTTCGCAGCCTAGAAGACCGGCCCCGGCAGGAGGTGGTCCGCGGCGCCGGCTGTGATGGCGTACTGTGGGGATCACCGACGCGGGGTGGAGCAGCTCGGTAGCTCGCTGGGCTCATAACCCAGAGGTCGCAGGTTCAAATCCTGTCCCCGCTACTGCTGAAGAGGGCCCAGATCCATACGGATCCGGGCCCTCTTCATGTGACTGGGCTGTGAGCTGGCCAGCCGCTCACGTTCACGTATGACCCGACGACAGCGGGGCCGGACCGGATCACCCGACGCTCACCGCCGGGCCCCGCTGCTCGTTCCCGGCTGCTCACCGGCTGAGGCGGATACGCGGCCCCCACACGAACTCGAGGTCGTCCAGGAGGACGTCCTCCAGCTCCTTCTCCCACTGGCGGCGCAGACCGAACGGGTTGGTCTCCATCCGCTCCAGGATGACCAGGGTCTCGGGCTGTCCGACCAGCGCGTACCGGCCGAACTCCGCGGGCCTGCTGCCCGGCCCCCAGCCGCGCAACACCTCCTCCAGGCGCGCGCGATGCTGCTCCACGAACGCCTCCAGGCGCTCGATGTATCCATCGCATTCCTCGGTGCGCACCGTGCGCAGAGCGACGTCCAGGAACTCACCGTCCGGCCAGTGGCGCTCGCGCGGCGCGGCCAGAGCCCACGGGAACCGTTCCGCGGCCGCAAGGACCTCCCCTGCGTTCAGTTCCGCCTGCTCGGTGCTCATGCTGCTCCTCCCTTGTCGTTGCAGGTTCGGTTGGTGACCTGCTCCGGTCTCGTGCAGATACGTTGGCGCCCGAGTCTCGGTGGCCGTGGCACCAACCTCACGAGATGGCACAACTATTCGAGGTGGTGGACGGTGATGCGGGCGCCGACGAACCGGCCGGCCGCGGCGGCTTCCCGCATGAGGCGGGTCTTGGCCTTCTGGTCGCTGGCGGGGATCCCGGCGAGTCCGATCTTCCCTACGTACAGCACGCTCCAGCCGTACTGCTCGACCCCGGCGACCCACTGCGGCGGGGGAGCGATCGTGCCGGTGTAGAAGAGCGTCCCGTCCGGTTCCATGACGGTCAGCTGCGCGATGCCGTCCGGTCCGACGGGGGTGCTGTAGGTGGCCAGCCACCGGTCCGCGTGCGTGGGCGCCTGCCGCATCCGGCCGACCGGCGAGAAGCCGCGGGCCAGGACCCGGGAGGCGAGGACGTCCAGGAGCTCGGAGCCCGCTCCGGTTCCGGTGTTGAGGTAGACCGGCGCTTCGGGTTCGGCGATGAGGGTGGGCAGCACGGAGCGGCCGTGGTCGACGGCGGCGGCGGTCATCCGCATCGCCATGCCGTCGTCCGCCGCTGCCGGCATGGGGGAGCGGGCGTCGGGGATCTCCACCACGGCCGAGGCGTGGCATCGGGCGTGCGCATACCGCACGTGCGCGACACGGCCCGTGGCCCGCCCGATCCCCGCGATCCGTACGACGACGTTGGCCGGCTCGTTGGGGTAGATCTTCTCTTCGCAGCCAAGGCAGATCGCGTTGTTGAGGGTAACGGCCCCGGCCTTGGCGACCCCGTCCGGCCCCAGCGCGGTCCGTACGTCAGGGCTCATACGGATGTCGGTCATCATCGCTCCCCAGGAGAAGTACCAGTGTGTGCTGCTCCCCAGCACACCGGATCCGCGTACGCCGGACGGGCCCTTTGATGGATTTGCGTGTCCCGATCACCATCGGTGTCACTTCTTGCTTCTGGCCGCCGTGGTGGCCGACCAGCGCATGCCGAGGGCGTCCAGGTCCGCGCGGCGCTGTGCGGTGAGCTTGTCGGCGCGCTTCCTGATGTTGTCCAGGACCATGCCGAGCTTCACCTGACGGCTCTCAGCGCCGTCCTGATGGCCCGGCAGGCCGTCTTCCGGTGCCAGGTGCTCGATGTGCTTGCGGGGCACGTTCAGATGGCCCTCGCGGGCGTGGAATTGCTGTGCAGCACGGAGGTTGAGTGCCCACTTGTCTTCCTGTGTGCGTTTCGCGGGCCGTTCGTGCTCCTCGGCCGGTGTGAGGCCGAGGACGTTCTCGAGCAGCCACTGCTGGACCGGCATGAGGCTGTCCCAGCTGAACCGGCAGGCCGTCACCCAGCGGCCGAGGTCTTCGCCCTGCACGATCACCTCCCCTGCCACCGTCGGCACCGCCCCGCCGCCCTCGACGTGGGCCTGGACGAGGCGGAAGCAGCGCTGCCACCCGGTGTCCCACGCTGGGCACCAGCCCGGGTCGATCTCGTCCAGCGCATCCCGCCGCGTCTCGGTGAGTGCCTTGGCGCTGGATTCGACGGGGAGGCCGGCCTCGCGGCGTTCGGCGATGGTGTCCGCGAGCCGGGCGGCAGTGCGCATGTTCTTGGCCCAGGTCCCGACCGGGTAGCCGTCCCAGATGGCGGTGGCGGGCGGCAGGAAGTGCCCGTGAACTGCGGCCCAGGCCCGGGCGGCGGCGAGCCCTTCCTCGAACGCGACGTCCTGGTGGGACCAGACCATCCCGAACCCGTCCAGCTCGGCGGCCCGGTCGGGGGCCAGGCGCCCGGCCTTGTTGAAGCGCCGCTGGTCCGCCAGCCACGTGCCCAGCGGAAACCCCGCAGGCGACCAGTCGTCCGGGGTGACGAAGTCGTACGGCACCCGCAGCTGTACGGCGCCGGTCTCCTTCACGTACCGAACGACGGCCTCGATGCCGCGCCGCCAGAAGGCGTTCTCCGGTTCGATCACCCGCAGCTTCACGAACCGGGCCAGCAGCGCCGGATCCCGCGGCGTGCTGAACTTCAGCAGCTCCTGAGCGGGCGCACTCGGCCCCTGCTCGCCCTCCGGCCGCTCCCGGCCGACTTCACCGGCCTCCTCGACTTCCTCCTCGGGCTCGTAACTGCCGCTGCGCCGCCGGGAGTCGGCGAGGGCTTCGATGGTGTCGGTGTCGTGCGCACGGAGCGCTCCGAGGATCTTCGCGAGGGTGCTGTAGGCCGGGGAGGTCAGCATTTCGTCCGGGCTTTCACCAGGCGCGAGGAATACCGGAACGATCAGAGAAGCGATTTTCCCCTCGCCGGGTTTCATCCGGAGTGCGCGGCCGACCATTTGCACGATATCGATCATCGAGCCCCGCGCGTCGCAGAATGCGACGGAATCACAATTCGCTGTGTCGACCCCTTCCCCCAGCACTTTCACGGAGCTGAGTACACGCAGCGCGGCCGGCCGCAGTCCAGGCCCGTCACCCTCATGGTCCTGGGCCTCGATGACGTCGGAGGCGAACTCAGCCAGCACGGCCCGCCGGTGGCCGGGAGCATGGTCGCCATACAGCCAGTCAGCCCACACCCGCTCCGGCGCCGGGAACCGGCGGGGATCGTCCTCCCAGAGCCGCCGCGCGACGTCGACGACGCCCTCGGCCATGGCCTCGGCCTCGATGATCTTGCTGTGGAAGGCCAGCACCTTTCGTAGCCGCTCCTGGGCGGCTGCGGTCAGGATCCCGGTCTGCAGTGCCGCGAGACGCGCTCCGCGCACCGCGTCCGAGCCCGCGCCGGCGATCTGGTGCGCCTCGTGGAGTTCGGGGTCGCTGATGTCGATGCACACGACTTGGTACGGGGCGACCAGGCCGCGGCTGACAGCCTCGGACAGGGTCAGCTTGAATGCCACGGGCCCGAAGACGGGGGAGTCGGGGTCCATGCTCGCGATCAGCCGCGGTTCTTCCCGCCCGTCACTGCGGGCGTCCCCGGGTGCTTCCCAGACTCTGGCGGTGGCGGTCATGTAGAGGCGGCGGGTTGCCGGGATCATGGTCTGGTGGTGTACGGCTGCCCACGGCTTTCCCGCGTCTCCGCTGGTCCGGTGGGCCTCGTCCACGACCATCAGGTCCCACACGGCCAGGCCCGCCGCGTGGGCGCGCTGGAGGATGCCGAGGCCGACGGCGGCGTAGGTGGCGAACACCGTCACCCGCTCCAGTCCCTGTGCCCACGCCACGAGCTCGCCGGGGTCTGTTGTGCAGGGCATGCCGTCGGAGTCCTCGGGCCGCAAGCGGCACACTCCCAGCATCGCCCCCGTGCGGCCGCCTTCCCGCCATGCGGCCGCGGTCTGCGTCAGCAAGTCCAGAGTCGGGACCAGGACCAGCACCCGCCTCGCCCCCAGTTTCTGGGCTACCTCGGCGGCGATGAGTGTCTTGCCTGAGCCGGTTGCAGCGATGACTTGGGTTCGCAGTCCCTCGGCCGGCATGTGTCCGTCGGCAGGTGTCTGCAGAGTGCGAAGGACGGCATCGACCGCCTCCACCTGATGCGGAAACAGTTCTTTCCCCGGCATGCAATTTCCCTTTCTTGCTCGAGTCTGAAGCTTTGTCCGTCCGCTAGAATCCCGGTTATGCAGGAAATCAGAGGGCCGGACAATTGGCTTTCTGTCCTCTTCGTGAGTGGTTTTCCGGGCTGCGTTCGACACTCCGTCCTGGCCTCAGGACCCCGTGGTAGGGGTGGCTTGTCTCTCCATAAGGTAGCGGGTCTGGCAGGATGACGCATGCTGCTTGTTGGGGGTGTTCTGATGTGTTCGTTTCTGCTATCCTGGGGTTCTCGTGGTGATCGTCGCCCGGCTCTTTCTGTCCACGCTCGGCCTCAACGGCAGTCCCACCCCGGCCCACTGAGTCCCCCTCACCCGAGGTACCGCCACTCTCCCCCTCTAGCCAGCCCAAGGAACGCGCGGAGCGTGTTCCGTCAGGCCGGATCGCGGAGCGATCCGAGCCCGAGGCCAACGGAGTTGGCCTCCCGGGCCACGGAGTGGACCGGATTCCCGGGACGAAGTCCCGGAATACCGCACGGAGTGCGGTGCCGTCTTTCCGTCGCGTAGCGACGGCGCGTCGTGTCTGC
>NZ_CP179757.1:0-46439 GCF_047456005.1 Streptoverticillium reticulum
GTGTCCGTGGGCGAATTCGTTGACGGTGCCCTCGACTCCGGAGCGGACCGCGTAGCGGGCCTTCCACTCGGGCGTCTGCTGCTCGGCTCGGACTCGCAGCTGTAGGTCGCGGAGTTCTCGCGGAGGAAAGCCCACGTTCCTGGCCGGGGCGCTGGTGCACCGGGGCCGGTCCGGACACGGCTGGCACTGGCTCTTGGCGAACCGGGCCACGATCAGGGGTGCGCCGGCGAGCTCGGAGGTCGGGTAGGGGCCGTGCCAGCCGGCGCTGACCTGGCCGTTCGGGCAGGTGACCTGCTGGCGGTCGAAGTCGATGTGAAAGTCGTCCCGGCCGAAGCCCTCGCCCAAGCGGTGCTGGCGGGTGGGGTTGACCGTCAACGGTCCGCTGACGGTGACCTGATGTTTGCGTGCGGCTTGTTCCAGGTGGACCAGCGAGGTGTAGCCGCCGTCGACCAGGTGCTCGGCGGGCAGCAGCCCACGCCGCGCCAGCCGAGCGTGGAGGCCGGGCAGCACCTGCGCGTCGCTCGTGGCGGCCGAGGTGGTGGCCACGTCCGTGATCACGTTGACGCTGCCGGAGGCGCACGTCTCGGTGAGATGGGCAGTGAACCCCTTCCACCGGATGATGTGCCCATGACGGACGTAGCGAGCGGTGGTGTCGTAGGGGGAGACAATGGCCGAGGAGGAGGGCGGCAGCCCGCCGTCGTCGGCAGTGCGCCAGCGCAGGCGGCCTGCCGCGTCGCGGTAGTAGTTCTGCACGACGACCTGCCGCAGGGCCTCAGCCTGCGGACCGGGCCGGTGGAGGCGTTCCAGTAGTCGGCAGGCATCGTCGCCGGCGGCGAGGATCCTGGTCTTGGGCCGGGTGGGGTTCTTGCCCAGCCGGACCGGACGGCCGTAGCGGCGCCCCCAGTCCTCGTCCACCAGGCCGATCAGCAGATGCCCGGCTGTGCGGGCCACCTCCTCCAGTGCGGCACGGACCGCCTCGGTGACCAGTTCCAGCCGGGTCAGGTCGCGCACCGCGGCCAGGACGTGGGTGGAGTCGGTGCGCTGCGTGGTGCGCTCGCGTACGAGTCCGGCCTCCTTCAAGCGGGCGAGTGCCAGATCGAGGAGCCGGTCGGCGCGGTCATCCTGGACGACGCGCTCGCGGAAGTCGGACAGCACGCTGTGGTGGAAGCCTGGGTCGTCCAGCTCCATGGCCAGGGCGTACTTGAAATCGATGCGACAGCGGACCGCTTCCGCTGCCTGCCGGTCCGACAGACCGAGCAGGAACTGCAGCACACAGACCGTGGCCAGCTGAGCGGGCGAAAGGCCGGGACGGCCGTCGCGCGGGTACCAGCCGGCGAAGTCTTCGTCGTGCCACAGCCCGTCCAGGCGGTCCCGCACCCACATTGCCGTCGTACCGTCCGGGTTGCTCGCCCGCGCTATCTGCGCGGTCAGAGAAGGGACTTGCTCACCGGAACGGGGACGGAAGGACAACGAGCACCTCGACAACTGCATCGGACTGCGGAACAGCCCCGAGCATGCCCGTTGATCACGCCGTCGCACCGGGAAACTGCTGAGTAACAACGGCTAACACAATGAGCTGAGTTGCCGGTGGGTGATGAGGCAGCAGGCGAGTTTGAGGAAGGCTTCGTGGATGTCGGCCCTGCGTTCCCAGCGGATCCGGAGACGTCGGAAGCCGTGCAGCCATGCAAAGCTGCGTTCGATCACCCACCGGTAGGTGCCCAGACCGGTGCCGTGTCGCGTACCGCGGCGGGCGATGGCCGGCACGATGCCGCGAGCGCGGACCTGGTCGCGGTAGATGTCATGGTCGTATCCGCGGTCGGCGAAGAGCGAGTCGGGCTTGCGGCGGGGGCGCCCCACCCGGCCGCGGACCGGCGGGACCGCATCGAGCAGGGGCAGCAGCTGGGTGACGTCGTTGCGGTTGCCGCCAGTGAGCAGGACCGCGAGTGGGGTGCCGTGCCCGTCGGTGATCAGGTGGTGCTTCGAGCCGGCCCGGCCCCGGTCGACCGGCGAGGGGCCCGTGTGGCTCCCCCTTTTAGGGCTCTGACGTGGGAGGAGTCGACCACGCAACGGGACCAGTCCAGCCGTGAAGCCGCGTTGAGGTCCGCCAGCAGGACCTCGTGCAGCCGCTGCCAGACGCCGGCCTCGTTCCAGTCCCGCAAGCGTCGCCAGCAGGTCATGCCCGAGCCGAAGCCCAGTTCCTTGGGCAGGTACTCCCACTGGATGCCGGTGTGCAGCACGTACAGGATCCCGCACAGCACGTCCCGGTCCGGCAGCAGCTTGCGGCCCGGATACCGAAAGCGGCGCTCGCGCTGCGGCAGTAGCGGCTCCAGGCGGTCCCACAGCTCATCCGACACGATCCAAGGCGATGTCCCCACACCGGACCGAACGCTCAACTCCCACCCCGGACACGGCCATCAGCACCGATCCGCCTCATTGTGTTAGCTGTTGTTAGGGCCCGCAGATAAACAAGTCGCACGTTCTGCTACTTGACACCGCAGGTCAGCACGCCGGAAACCGACATGTTGTTTTTCTGCGGGCCCTTACGACCTCGTGCGTGGTTAGCGTGGCCGGTGTGATGGTCGGTCGTTAGCCGGGGCATGGTGGGGGCTGGTGCTCGTGAGGCGATCGTCGCGGACCGACGGATCACGGGGCTGTCCCATGAAGTGATCGCCTTGCTGGTCACGGAAGTTGGCCCGGTCTGGCAGGCCCGTCACGAGGCGCGGCTGTCCGACCGGCCGCGCCGTCGGGCGATCGGTGCCGGTGCCCGGTTCAAGCTGGTCTTCGTCGACCGTCTGCTGGCCACTCTCGTGCACCTGCGGCACGGTGTCACCCACGACGTGCTGGCCTGCTGGTTCGGCGTCGACCGCTCGACCATCACCCGGGCCGTCGGCGAAGTGCGGCCCCTGCTCGCCGAACGGGGCTGCACCGTCGAAAGTGGTGTCCGCCTGCGCACTTTGGCCGATGTGATCGCCCACATCGGAACCACCGGTCAGACAGCGATCATCGATGCCACCGAGATCCGGGTCCGCCGCCCGGCCGCCGGACGGCCCGGCCGCAACCGGTTCGTCTCCGGCAAGAGCAAGCAGAACGCCATGAAGGCCCTGGTCCTCACCGACACCCGCGGCCGTCTGCTGTTCTGCGGCGAGACCAGACCGGGCGGTTGCGCGGACATCACCCAGGCCCGCCAGGCCGGCATCGTCGACCTCCTCGCCGACACGATCCACCTGCGGATCCTGGCCGACGCCGGCTACCAGGGACTCGGCGGCCAGACCTGCGGACAGGTCGTCACCCCGCCCCGCAAACGCCGCGGCAAGCATCTCGAACACGTGCAATGGCTGATGGCCCATCATGACGCGGCCCGCTTCGCGCGCTCTTCCGCCCGTATCCCCGTCGAGCACGGCATCGCCCACCTCAAGAACTGGCGCTCACTCGCCCGCCACCACGGACGACGTGAACACCTCCCCGAAACCGTCCAGGCCGTCGCCGCGATCCTGACCGCACAGCAAACCGTCAGCCGGACGTCGGCCGCCGCCATCGGAGCTGGACGACCACGGTGAGCAGGACGCCGCATCACGACTTGCGACGTCCCAACCACAACCACGCACGAGATCGTTAACGTCCACTCAGAGGACCACCGAGCGCCTGAGGACACGGCGCTCCATGCCGCTGTTCTCCCTGTGAAGCTGCTTGTATTTCCCGCGCCCGGACTCGTCCAGCCCGCCCGATTTCTCCACGGCCGACTTCCCCGTCTCCAGCACAATCCGCCCGAAGCGCACCTCCTCGGAACCACACGCCATAACCGTTGCTTCTCTACCAAGCCCCTCACCCTCCCCTCCATCCCACACCCCCACATCACGAGAAAAGGGCCACAGGCGACCATTTTTGCGAACGCGGAGATTTAAAATGATCAGCTCGGAATTTCAGGGTCCGTGGGTTCATCGAGCATCCCTGACTCGTACACGAGCAGGGCGGCTTGTGTGCGGTTCTCCAAACCCAAGCGATCAAGCATCCTAGAGACGTAGGTCTTGATCGTGCTCTCCGTCATGACGAGCTCTTTGGCGATTCGGGCATTTGAGTAGCCACGGCTGACGAGGAGCAGCACCTCACGGTGACGCTCGTTGAGCAGCTCAATACGCTGCCGGGCGCTGGCCACGCGATGCGGGTTCCGTACCCGGGGGCCGCCGACGAGCCGTGCCATTACATCTGGCGTCGTAGCCGTTCCCCCGGCAGCGACCATACGCACTGCAGTAAGAATCTGCTCCGGACGTGCCGTTTTGAGGATAAAGCCCATGGCACCTGCGTCGAGAGCTTTCAGCACGTTATTGTCTGTGTCCAGGCTCGTAAGAACGAGAATGGCGGGAGCGTCCTGCATTTTAACAAGCTGCCTGGTCGCCTCGATGCCGTCGCGAAGCGTCATATGGACATCCATCAACACGACGTCCGGAGCTGCTTCCCGCACCACTGAGATAGCTTCGACCCCGTCAGCCGCCTCACCCACGACCTCGATGTCGCCCGCCGTGGCCAGCAAAGCCCGCAATCCCCCCCTCACCAAGACCTCGTCATCCACGATTACCGTACGGATCATGAGCTTACCTCCACGGGGTTGGTTATTTTAATTTATGCGAGGACCAGAGTTCTCTTATTTTCAGATACCCGAGGGGTACGCCTGCGGGCGTAAAGGCTGCAGATCAGTCGCTTCCGTGTTCAAGAGTCCGATTGTGGTGCGCCTGTTCACGTGGGCGCAACCAGGGCACTACGAGCCCGTGCAATTTCATACGGGCGGTCGAATGGTTCAAAGCTTTTGGTTCGAATCGGGGACGATCCACCCTGCACCATATTGTGCAACATGGCCATGGCGCGGACCGGCGGGCACACGGAGCAGGGGCGGAGTCGTGCCGCCCCTGGCCGTATCGACCCCATCGCCCACCACACTGGCTACCCACCTCCACTCTGCTGAAAGTCACCGTTCATTCCACAGCGCATAGTGGGTCGGGTTATCCGGAAGAACCCAGTGGAACCCCTCAAGGAAAAAAATACCGACCACGTTCGCTGCAACAATGAAAAAGACCACCCCAGTGACGCACCGAGGAAGCGCTGTTGAGTCAACATACCCAGCCGCGAAGGCAATTCCTACCACTGCGGCAATCATGGCAAGGAAGAATGTCAGAAAAGCCCACGTGTATAGATGCAGCCCAATCAGGGGGGTACCGTAGCCGGGATCCCCCGGAGCGATGTGGAGCAGGACCTGGCGCCCGGAAACAACGAGTCCGGCGATGCAGGAAGGAATGGATACGGACCAGCCGATCAGGGTGACGCGTCTACTGGGCCCCTTCTTCCTCTGCCGGCAGAGCGCCCACAGAGGGCCGACGATAGCGAGCAAGAAGAAATACCGCTGCAACATGCATAGCGGGCAGGGGCATTCTGCCATGAATAGCTGCACACTGAAGGCTCCGATGAGGACTCCGCAGAGGCCAACAATATAGGCAGGCGGAAGAAACCGGCTAATGAATCTTTCCATGACCGCCTCTTAAAAATTCACGGGAAGCGTTTGGGTCGCATGGTAGAGAAAAAACCCAAAAGTTGCCACGAAGAGGGCGGACCAGCATACCAAAAATGTCTTCGCCTTACTGCCGCGGATAGCGAAAATTGCGAGGGCTGTCATGCCCATCATGATCATCACGTCCATGGGATGAATGTTTCCTCACTTATCCATCTAGTGTGGCACTCGACCGTGCCGCAAAACTTCCTGCCACCCCCGTAAAAGATACGGCTGGCAGATGCCCCTCCGTGCCAGCCACTTCGGATTATCATTGACGAAGCGCAACCCGCCCATGCCGCAATGTTTTCCGCAAGTTATCCGGGTCCTAATTCGCCCAGGCGTGTACCATCAATGCTGGTTTCAGGAGCAGCTAATTCGCCGTGCCCGCCATGGCTGCCCTCGAATCATCTGCAGGCCATAACTGACTTCCCGACGGCAGATGTTCCGGACCGACCCGAATGGCGGCCGTAGCCTGTCCATATCGATGGCCTGGCAGAGGTGTGCTCGCCGAGATTCAATCCGTATGTGTGAACCGGGAGCAACCTCGTTCGCGGTGGCTTACGCCTCCCCATCCGAATGGCCCTGGTCACAGCCTCCCCGGCGTGGGGTGATCATGACGGATGTATCCGCAGGGATCTGATCACACATGTAACCGACTGGCCCGGCAGCGAAAGGAACCGTTAAATCCCGAGGACGGTAACCACACCCTCCTGCAGGATCGCCGGATTGCCGCATAGAACTCACCCCGTCCGCCAACGTCTCATATACGGTAATCCAAAACTGTGCAGGAATAGCGGCGATTTAGTTGGATGAGCGATCCGCCGAAGAAGGAGACCGCATCACCGAAAGTAGGTTGTCCCCGATCTGTTGATCTTGGCGCCGTTGCAGTACTTCCCCTTCATTGCGCGGTGCGCCGTCGGCCCGGACCTTGGCCACGAAAGGGGCACTCGTCGTCGAGGTCATCAAACAGGGCCTGCTCGCCGTGGCCTCTTCTCATGGTGTGGGGGGTGTGGGAGCGGGAGGGGCTCGGCAGGGAAGTGACCGTTGCGGGCTTCATCTGCCGACCAGCGGACCGAGCACCACCTCCCGCATGCCGTCGCACGTCGGGCCCGGGGAGCCTGCGGGTCCCGGTTCTACAAGGTGACACCGCCGCCCGCCGGAGCCGCCGAATACGAGGTCAGGCGCGCGGCACTCGCCGAGCGGATCACCCGCTTCTTCAACGCATGGGGCCGGACCTACGACTCCCCGCGGATCACGCTGGACCCGTGGGCCGAGGACTGACAGGCCCCGGTGAACATCGTCGTACAATTCATGGCCGACCCTGGACTCCAAGGCCGCAGGCCCTCACGTCGCCGCAAGAACCTGACCCGGCCCGACGAGCGGAACCCTCCCGTGACCTGGCACAACGCCGCCTCGACACGATCACGCCGGATGTGCTGTGGTGGGACGATATGCCGAGATCGAAGTCGGGTAGGGCAAGTCCCACTCGCGACCGTCCATGACGCGTTCCCACGCCGGGCAATCGGCTACGCGATGACGACCGGCACGACGCCTCCATGGGCAGCGTTCGCTGCAGATGGCTGCCGCGATGCGCAGCGGTACGCGTAGGCGGCGTGGTTGTTGGACGACTTTCTGCGTGAGCATGTGGGTGGGGGTTTGCGACATTCACGGTGGGTATGAGCCGTGATCTTGCTGGGCATCCTGATCTTGTTTCGTGCACGACGACATGGTGTGCACGGGGCGGAGGTGCTCAGTGCTCGTCGTCGACTCCGACGTCCTGCTGGTCGAACAGCAGTTGGCGGAAGGCCGTCTGTTCTGTCCGCCGTGCGGAGGGGTGCTGGCGCCGTGGGGTCATGGGCGGCCGCGGGCCGTCAGGGGCGGGCTGGGCGCTCACCTGTTCTTCCGGCCGCGCCGGACGCGGTGCTCGAAGTGCCTGGTCACGCACGTTCTGCTGGCCGAGACGATGTGGCCCCGCCGGGCCGATACGGCCGAAGTCATCGGCGCCGGGCTGGAGATAGCCGCCCTGGGCCTGGGGCACCGGCGGATCGCGGTGCAGCTGGACCGGGCCGAGAGCACGGCCAGGGGCTGGATCCGCCGGTTCGCCCTCCGGGCCGAGGACGTCCGCCGCTTCTTCACCATCGCCCTGGTCGCGATCGCCGATGACCCCGTGATGCCGGAGCCGTCCGGCTCGCCGGTGGCCGACGCGGTCGCGGTGGTCACCGCTGCCCACGGGGCCGCTGCAGGGAAGTGGCCGGCGGTGAACACCGTGTCGCGGTGGGCGTTTGCCGGCCGGGTCATAGCCGGGAGGCTTCTGGCCTGTCCGCTTTCACCTAACCCTGCAGCGGCACTTCGTCGCCGCCGGCATCACCGGAAGCGGTGAAAGGGGCCGGGGCAAAGGGGTGTTCGGCCGGTTCGAGGCCGCCAGAGGCAACGAGCTGTGGACCGGTGACGCCTTGCACGGACCGAAGATCGGCGGGCGGAAGACGTACCTGTTCGCGTTCATCGACGACCATTCGCGGGCGATCGTGGGGCACCGCTTCGGGTTCGCCGAGGACACCGTCCGCCTCGCGGCCGCCCTCCGCCCGGCCCTGGCGGCCAGGGGTGTCCCGGAGGCGGTCTATGTCGACAACGGCTCCGCCTTCGTCGACACCTGGCTGCTGAGAGCCTGCGCATCCCTGGCGGTCCGGCTCACTCACTCCAGACCCGGACGGCCTCAGGGACGCGGGAAAATTGAGCGATTCTTCCGAACAGTTCGGGATCAGTTCCTCGTCGAGCTTGATGACGAAGCCGTCGGCCGGATTGAGCATCTCACCGAGCTGAACAGGCTCTTCACCGCGTGGGTGGAGACGGTCTATCACCGCACGGTGCACTCGGAGACCGGACAGCCGCCGATCGAACGCTGGCTGAGTTCGATTCCCAGACCGCTGCCGCTGCCCTCGCCGGCGGACCTGCGGGAGGCATTCTTGTGGTCGCAGACGCGGACCGTGACCAAGACCGCGACGGTCTCCCTGCACGGCAACACCTACGAGGTCGACCCGTCGCTGGCCGGGATGCGGGTGGAGCTGGTCTTCGATCCGTTCGACCTGACCGACATCGAGGTGAGGGCCGCCGGCAAGGCCCTGGGCAAAGCCGTCCCGCACCACGTCGGACGCCATGCCCACCCCAAGGCCACCCCCGAGACACCGGCCGAGCCGGCCCCGGCGACCGGGATCGACTACCTGAAGGTCCTCGGTGACGAGCACCGCCGCCGCACCGCCCAGGGCATCAACTACTCGACTCTGATGGACGACTCGAGGGGGCAGCGGTGATCGAAAGAGTCCAGGGCTACTACGGGTTCACCCGGGTCCCCTTCGGCCGCAGCCTGGCCCCGTCCATGCTGCACCAGCACCACTCCCACAAGGAAGCCGCCGCCCGCATCGCCTGGTGCATCAACAACCGGGCCATCGGCGTGGTCACCGGAGAGGTCGGCTCCGGCAAGACCGTCGCCCTCAAAGGCGCCGTCGCCTCCCTCGACCCCGCCCGGTTCACCGTCATCTACCAGCCCAACCCCGAGTGCGGGATGCGCGGTCTCTACGACCTGATCGTCACCAGCCTCGGCGGCACCCCGAAATTCCACTCGGCCGCACTCGCGGCCCAGGCATCAGCCGCCCTGGCCGCGGAAGTCGACGAGCGCGGCCGCACCCCGGCCGTCGTGATCGACGAGTCGCACCTGCTCAGCCACCAGGAGCTCGACGCGATCCGGATGCTCACCAACTACGACATGGACTCCACCACCCCGTTCGCCGTCCTGCTGATCGGCCAGCCCACCTTGCGCAAGAAGATGAAGATGGGCGTCCTGGCCGCCCTCGAGCAGCGGATCGCGATCAGCTACCAAATGCCGACCATGTCCAAAGAGGAGACCTCCGGCTACATCAAGCACCACCTCACCATCGCCGGCCGGTCCGACCCGCTCTTCTCCGACGACGCCGTCGACCTGATCCACATCACCGGCCGCGGCCTGCCCCGCCAGGTCAACAACATCGCCTGGCATTCCCTGATCGCCGCCTACACCGAGGAGAAGAGCATCGTCGACGAGTCCTCCGCCCGCGCGGCCATCACCGAAATCCTCGCGACAGACTGAACACCAAGGCGACACCATGACCACGAAGTCCCCGGCGGCCTGACGGCCGCCGGGGACTTCTCACACCCGTTCGTCGACAACCGCAGCGTCGCCATCATGCACACCGCCAACGTCGCGCAACACCGTTCCCAGCGGACGGCGAGTCGTTTGAACTGGTGGAGCAGTGCGAAGGTCTGCTCGACGACATAGCGGAGCTTGCCCAGGTCCTCGATGTTCGGTGTGCCTTTGCGGGAGATGACCGGCAGGATGCGGCGCTTGCGTATTTCCCGGCGGTTGGGGTTGCTGTCGTATCCCTTGTCACCGAGCAGGGCGTCGGGGCGTCTGCGGGGGCGGCCGGGCCGTCCGGCGACAGGCGGGATGCCGTCGACGAGTGCGAGGGTCTGCGTGACGTCGTTGACGTTGGCCGCGGTGGTGATGACCTTGAACGGGGTGCCCTTGCCGTCGCAGATCAGGTGGTGCTTACTGCCCGTTTTCCTGCGGTCGACCGGCGACGGACCGGTCCCGGCTCCCCCTTTTTCGCGCGGATGTGGGAGGCGTCGACACACGCACGGGACCAGTCGAGTTCGCCGGCGGCGTGCAGTTTTGCGATCAGGAGGCGGTGCAGCCGGTCGAAAACGCCGGCCTCGTGCCACCGGCCCAGCCGTCGCCAGCAGGTCTGGCCCGAGCCGAACCCCAGCTCCGGCGGGAGGAGTTGCCAGCTGATCTCCTGGTGCAGCACGTACAGGATGCCCTGCAGGCACAGCCGGTCGGACACCGGCCGCGGCCCCGGAGCCCGCTCGGGCCACGGCGGCAGCAACGGCTCGACCAATGCCCACAGTCCGTCATCCACGATCCACGGCCGCTTGCTCACACCGTCACGAACAGCAGAAACACCCCCGGCGTCACGGCTGACCAGCCACACTCAACAAGATCGTGTTACGAGCTCTAAAGACCGCGCATCCCGCACTCGGGATTGGACTGGTAAATATCCATGAAGCGGGCAGGGCCGAGGGAGACGACGGCCTTGCCCGCGCCGCCGCTTCCAGTGACCGCCCGGTTGCTGATGCACCAGGCGATACGGGCGGCAGCTTCCTCGTGGGAATAGTCCGGTGCAGCATGGACGAGGCCAGACTCCGACCGAAGAACAACCCCGGGTGAAACCCTATACTCCTGGACACGCTCGATCACCACTGCCCCTCGAATCGCCCACCAGGGACGAGTAGTTGATGCCCGGGGCGGTGTGCGGCAGCCATGCACTCATCGTCAAAGTGACGTTCGAACCGGGGGATCCGCTATTAAGTTGACCAAGCATCAACTTCCGTTGCTGACGCTCCGTAAGATTTCTGAGAAGCTCAAGGAGCTCGCTGGCCGCAAATGATTCTCTTCATAGCCTCCTGCGTTTAGGGCAGTTGAGGATCGTGCGCCAGACCGGGCGACGGATTCCCGACACATGTGGAGAAGCTGGCTTCATGAGCTCCATGTCAGTTTGCGTAAAGGTATATGGCGAGGTCGCCCCAACGGGTGGCCGGCGCTTTGAGAACTGTGCGCACCATCGACGCATGCTCAGGCTCGGTTTCGGACGGAGAGAAGGCGGGCCGGCCGCGAGCCTAAGTGGTGTCACCACGCTCATTGCTTCGACGGGAATGTCCCTGCTGGGCACTCAAGGGCTAGCTTTCGCTGCTCCGCAGACGGTTGCAGTCGTATCGGATTTGAGACAGTCCCCAGGCTTCTTGTACGAGCAAGAGGAAGCGCTCACCCCCCAAGGCAGCGTCTCCCTGCTGTCCAGGAACAGCAGTGCCGAATCGCCTCGCACGGATCACGGTGTCTCGATCACCACGCGTCAGGAGGTCCTTGACCGTGCTCAGCGCTGGGTCGATCAGCGTGTTCCGTACAGCATGAGCAGTTATTGGTCGGACGGCTATCGCCAGGACTGTTCCGGGTTCGTCTCCATGGCGTGGGGTTTGGGAAGCAACCAGACCACTTGGACTCTGCCCGACTTCGCCACGCGCATCACCAAAGGGCAGTTGCAGGCTGGCGACGTCCTCATCCGTAATAACCCGGACAATCCTGGTGCAGGCTCACATGCGGTGATCTTCGGCGGTTGGACCGATTCCACACACACCCGGTACCTCGCATACGAACAGACTCGCCCCGGCACAGTGCGGCGGGTCACCCCGTATGCGTACTGGAACGGCTCGGCCGACTACATCCCCTACCGATTCAACGGGATATCAAGTGGTGGGACGGGCGGGGGAGGAAGCTCGGCGAGGTTCCCGGGAGCTGGAAAGTTTGGGGCGGGGGCAAATAATGCGTTCGTGACTCGACTGGGAGAATTGCTCGTGCAGCGAGGAGGGAGCCGTTTCTACTCAACAGGACCGGGCCCGGTGTGGTCGGAAGCGGACCGCCGTGCTACAAAAGCGTTCCAGAAAGCACAGGGTTGGAGTGGCAGCGACGCCGATGGAATCCCCGGGCCTGCTACCTGGGACTTCCTGGTGAATGGCAGTGGGCGGAGCATCCCCAGAGGCGGAAGCGGGGGAGGAAAAATCTCAGCGGGTTTCCCTGGGGCAGAGAAGTTCCGGCCTGGGCAGAGCAGCGACCATGTATTGCGATTGGGACAACAGCTGGTGAGGAAGGGCTTTAGCAAGTATTACAGCGTCGGCCCCAGCCGGACTTGGACCGAGAGTGACCGCCGCAACGTTGAGGCGTTCCAGCGGGCACAGGGCTGGCGGGGGGCCGCTGCCGACGGTTATCCCGGCCCGGAGACGTGGAGGCGACTGTTCGCCTGAGGTGGAGGGAGCCGAGGAAGCAGTCACCTTTGTTACCGACGGCACCAAGCACCACATGCATCGGCAAGCTGATGCCAACTCTGAACACACGCACAAAACCACTGCAATGCAGCCACGGGGCCGCACCCATCAACGTCGTCAGCTGCCCCTTTTGAGGGCCCGGATGCTGACCGAGTTGATTGCGCACCGGCACCAGTCCAGATTGCCCTGGACCCGAGCTCGTGCAGGACCAGGCGGTACAGCTTGGCCCACACCCGCGCCTCGGACCACTCGGCGAAACGCCGGTAGGCGGTGATCCCGGACAGGCCGAAATCGGGAGGCAGTTGCTGTTACGTGCAGCCCGACGTGGCCAGGAACGCGATGGCGGCGAGGACTTCACGGGTTACCGTGCCGCCGGCGCCCGCCGCCCCGCGGGCCGGCGCCGGCGGCACGACACGCTGGAACAACTCCCACAGACCGTCCGGCACCAATCGCTCCACCAGATTCGTCACCAACCAGACTGCCGCAAGATCACACCCAGATGAAACGGCTTGCAAGTACGTGAGTTGCCCGGAGAGAGTAAAGCGCCCGTGAAAGAAGTGTCCCAGACGCCGGAGGGGCCGGATGGCAGCGGTACGGGGAGCGCGAAGCCATCACATCCTCCTGTCCCCATCACCGTGAGCTCCTACCGTGACCCGATAGACCTCGGACCTTTCTTTTGGAACAGCCGCAGGGGATCAGCCGCTGGATACGACGGTCGTTCGGGTAGTCCGGACCAGTCGTCTGGTGTTCAAATGGGTGATCAGGAAACCGTTGAGCAGCCAGTGATTGCTGTGATGTCTCCGGGGCACGTGTCTCATCCTTCGTCCGGTCCCGGCCCCTCGTCGAGTACCCCGTTTCGCACACCGGCACCATCGTCCCCGAGGGCCAAGCTGGTCGAGCAACCTGCGCGGAGCCCGTCCGGTTGCTGGGCGGTTGGCGTAGCGCTCGTTGCAACTGCCGGAATCTGCCAGCTGATATGGCTCGGCGGCTTTGTACCAGCAGACCTTGCGAGCATCCTGGCGCTTCCGCAGCATCCACGGGTTGGGCTCAGCCGTGGCCAGTGGCTCGGCGTCGCTGTATACGGCGCCGTCGCAGTGTACGGGCTTGCAGGCCTGAACCGTGGACAGGTCGGGCATAGCTGGGTGTTGACCTTCTGCGGCCGTTATCTCGGCACTGTACGGCGAACCGGTCTGGTGTGGATCAACCCGTTTTTCGGTCGGCGGCGGGTTGATGTACGACTGCGTCACTGGCGCAGCGGACCGTTTGTGACTGTGGATGCCGAGGGATCCTCTTTGCAGATCGTCGTCCTCGTCGTATGGAGGGTCAAGGATACGGCCCGGGCAGTGCTGGGCGTGGACGACCACATGGCATATCTGCGTGAGCAGGTCGAGGCGGTGACCGCGCGAGTCGCCTCCCAGCTCCCCGCCGACGAGTTCCATGACGACAGCAGCCGTAACGGCAGCGGTGAGCTCGAGGGCGTCAGGAGCCTGCGTAATATTGAGGAAGTGGGTAACTGGCTGACGAGGTTGCTCAGTGCCGAGTGCAGGGCCGTTGGGATCGAAGTCAACTCGGCGCGAATGACGCGGATCGAATATGCGCCTGAAATTGCCGCCGCAATACAACGCCGCCAGATCGAGGCTATCGACGCCCGGCACAGAGAAAGAGTCCTCACAGCGGTCCTCGATACCGTCGACGAGACCGTTCGGCGCATGAGCGCGCGGGGGCTGGTCAGCCTCGACGACTATGAACACAAGGCCCTGGTCAAAGACCTGATCGTAGCTCTCTACACGGCGCGGGACGCCAAAGCCGATGTTGGCTGAGTGTTGTGCTCGCCAGCCCGTTCCCCATCAATGGCCGAGCACCACAAGCGTATCCGCCGCTCCAACTTCACCGAGTGGACCTTCAGCGGGCTACGGCGCCAGTCCCTGACTCTCGATCTTGGGCACTTGGGAACTCGAGACACGGATTTTTTAGGTTCTGGGTACGGGAGTCGCCTCTTGGCGATGGCGTGTCACCCGCCGGCGCCCGGGGGCGGAGGCGGTCGTGCCGTACCGGTCACGACCGGGAGCGACGGTCGAGCAAGCGGTCGACGATCCGGGCACGGACACCGGGACGCTGCGCAAGCTGCGCCGCTGGGTACGCTCCGCCGAGGTCGGTGTACGGGCCCGCACCCGGCCGGCCAGGCGGGCCGGGAACCGGCCTCGCCGCCGGAGGCAGAGGAGCACGCTCTGCACAAGAAGGGTGCGCGAGCTGGGGGAGAACCGGGAGATCCTGCGGCGGGTCGCCTGCCCGGCGCAGGACACCAGGCCCCCCCGTGGAGAGACAGCAGCAGGCGCGCCCGGACCCGAGGGGACCAGTAGGATGCCGGGGACACTGCCGGACCCCGTGAAGTCAAAGCCCCCACGGTTTCGGACCCACGCGGAGTCACCCGGCGGGTTCGAACGTGAGGCGAAGGGTGAGGCCGCCCTCCGGGTTCGGGTGTGCGGTGATGCCGCAGTGGTGTGCTCGGGCGATGGAGGCGGCGATGGACAGGCCAAGGCCTGTGCCCTCGTCGGGCGAGGTGCGGCGTGCTTGGGTCCGCTGGAAGGGTTCGAACAGACGGGGGATTTCCTTGTCGGCGATGTGCGGACCGGTGTTGGAGACCTCGAGTGCTTGCGGTGTGAGGCGGACTTCCACCCGGCCATCGGCGGTGTTGTGGCGGATGGCGTTGGAGATCACGTTGCGGATCAGATGGGTGAGCAGGACGGGGTCGCCGTGCAGCTGCACTGGTTCCAGGTGGGTGGTGAGGGTGATGCCGGCTTGTTCTGCGGCGTCGCGGGATTCGGTGATGACGGCGGTGACGAGCGCGGCCAGTTCGACGTCCTCGGTGTGCTGGAGGCCCTGGTCGCTGACCGACAGCAGAAGCAGGGCGTCGATGAGGCGTTCGCTGCGGTCGGCGATGCTCAGCAGGCGGTCTCGGGTCTGCTCCACTTGTGCTGAGCCGCTGTTGGCCAGGCCCACGTCGGCAGCGAACCGCTGGATGGCCAGCGGGGTGCGCAGCTCGTGGGCGGCGTTGGCGACGAAGCGGCGCTGGGAGTCGACTTGGGCGGCCAAGCGGTCGAGCATTGCGTCGAAGGTGTCGGCCAGTTCCTTGAGTTCGTCGGCAGGGCCTTGCAGGCTGATGCGTTCGTTCAGGTTGTTGGTGGAGAGCCGCCGGGCGGTGGCGGTGATCGTCGCCACGGGGCGCAGGGCCCGGCCGGACAGCCACCATGCCAGGGCCACGGAGAAGACGGCGAAGACGGCCAGGGCCAGCAGAGAGGCGAAAACCACCTGTGTCAGCGCCGTATCGCCCAGATGCTGGATCAGTGCGTCGGGTACGGCCTTGGCCGGTGTGCCCGGGATCGGTGATGGCCGGGCCGGGGCATCGGAGGGGAGGGGCTGCACGGTCGCGACCTTGAGTTTCAGCGGCAGCAGCCGGCGGACCAGGATGCACACCAGAGCGATCAGCCCGGTGCCCCCCAAGAGCAGCATGACGGCGTAGAGCGCGGTCAGTCTGGCCCGGACGGTGGCGTGCCGTCGCACCCATGCGGGGGTCATGGTGCCTGCCGGATGAAACGGTATCCGGCGCCGGGCACGGTCTCGATCACCGGCGGGCTGCCGAGCTTGGCACGCAGGCGGCTGACGGTGACCCGGACGGTGTTGGAGTCGCTGCCGATGTTGTTGTGCCAGGCCTGGTCGAGCAGATCTTCCAGGCTCAGCACGGCGCCGTCGGCGCGCATCAGGGCTTCCAGGACGGCGAACTCCTGACGCGACAGCGCCAGGGGCCGCCCCGCGCGGGTGACGTGGCGCCGGGTGCTGTCCAACGTGACCCCTGCGGCCTGCAGAGCCGGCGGTACGGTGCGGCCGGTGCGCCGTCCCAAGGCCAGTACGCGGGCAAGGAGTTCGGCGAAGGCGAACGGCTTGGGGAGGTAGTCGTCGGCGCCGAGGGAGAGGCCCTCGACCCGTTCCTGGATGGCGGCCGAGGCAGTGAGCATGAGGATCCGTGCGGGCAGGTGCTGTGCGACGAGGCGACGGCACACATCGTCGCCGTGCATCACCGGCAGGTCCCGGTCCAGCACGATCACGTCATAGTCGGTGAGATCCAGCAGCTCCAGGGCCTTGCTGCCGTCGGTGGCGACGTCGACGACCAGCGCCTGGGCCCGTAGTGCGTCGGCGACCATGTCGGCCAGCAACACCTCGTCCTCGACCAGCAGTACGCGCATGCGGGACTTCCTCCTGGGCGGCGATCGAACATGTGCGACATTCCTTCCTTTGATATCTCAACGAGGCATAACAGCCGCCTTACAGGGCCCGTGAGAGCGGTGTTATCGCCCTACCGGACATGCTGGGCCGGTCATTCCCGAGGCAGGAAGGCCCGCCATGACCAAGATCAAGTCCCGGTACTGGGCGGCCCCTGCGGCCGCGCTCGTCCTGTCGCTGTCGCTGGCCGCATGCGGCGGCACGACCGACAGCGGGGCCCCGGCCGGAAGCAGCTCCGGCAGCGGTACGGATGCCTCCGGCAGCGCGGACCCTGCCACCATGGCGCTCAAGCTCGCGCAGTGCCTGCGCCAGAACGGCCTGGACGTGCCCGATCCCAAACCGGGCAGTAACGGCCTGTCAGGCAAGTGGCAGGATGACCCGGCTGCCGACAAGGCGTTCAAGGCCTGCAGCCAGTACGTGAATCAAGGCTACGGCTACGGCAAGTCCCAGGCCGATGTGGATCAGCAGAACCTCAAGCGGGCGCAGTGTCTGCGCGCCCGCGGCTGGAAGGACGTCCCGGACCCCAAGCCGGGCTTCGGGCTCACCATCCCGAAGGAGTACCAGAACGACCTCGACAAGATGGACCAGGCCTGCCCGCGGCCGCAGGGCTGAGCCGGCCGGCGACGGAAGGGTGAGCATGCAACGCAAACACGTCTTTGCCGGCCTGGGAGCCGCAGCGGTACTGATCGGCGGGGTGTCGGTCGCCGCCGGGACAGGCGGGCCCCCCGTCCCGGCGGCCGGCACCGCCGCAGCCCCCGGGGCGGGCACGGCCCGCATCCAGCAGGGCGACATGACCGATTCCAGCGCGCGCAGCGGAACGCTGGACTACTCCGACCCCCGCCAGGTGAGCGCGGCAGTCGGCGGGACGATCACCTGGACACCCACCGTGGGAACCGCCGTCTCACAAGACCAGGTCCTGTACCGGCTCAACGGCAAACCGGTGTACCTGCTGTACGGCGATGTGCCGATGTACCGCACCCTGAAAAGGGGAACCACGGGCGACGACGTCAGACAGCTCCAGCGCGACCTGCGCGCTCTGGGATACCGCAGCGCCGAGCACGACGGCACATTCGGGCCCGGAACCCAGCAGGCGGTCAAGGAATGGCAGGCCAAACACGGCCTCGACGCCACTGGCCGGCTCGACCCGTCCCGGATCGCCTTTCTGCCCGACACCGCCAGGATCACCAAGAACGACGCACAGACCGGCAGCCGCATCGCCCCCGGCACCGCCGTACTCACCGCAAGCGGAGCAAAAATGGTGGTAAACATCCCGGTCTACCCCTCCGAGCAACAGTCCCTGTCGATCGGCAAGCAGGTCCACGTACAACTCCCGGACGGCAAGACCGCGACCGGCAAGGTCACCCAGATCGGCGGCCCCGCCCGAAACGGAGCGGGCAGCAGCACCACGAGCAGCGGCGACAGCGGCCCACAGAAGATCAACATCCAGGTGGCGCTGACCGGCTCCGCCGCAGACCTGGACAAGCTCGCCGGCAGCCAGGTCAGCGTGAGCTTCCCCGGCACCACCCAGCGCAACGTGCTCTCCGTCCCGGTCGGCGCACTGCTCGCCCAGGACAGCAGCGGCTTCGCCGTCCAGATCAAGCAGCCGGACGGGGCGCTGAAGACGGTTCCTGTCACACTCGGCGTGTTCTCCAACGGCCGGGTCCAGATCACGGGCAACGCACTGAAGCCCGGCATGGACGTGGTGGTGGCCGGCCGATGAATCCCGACACCGACAGCCCAGGCGCGGTGGTCGCACTGTCCGGGGTGACCAAGTCCTACCCCGGGGGAGTCCACGCGCTGCGCGGCATCGACCTGACCATCGGACACGCGGAGATGGTCGCGATCGTCGGCCCTTCCGGCTCCGGCAAGTCCACCCTGCTGCACATCATCGGCACCCTGGACCGGCCCACCACCGGAAGCGTGCGGATCGCCGGACACGACATCGCCGAGCTGTCCGACCGCGAACTGTCCGCCCTGCGCGCCCAGCACCTGGGCTTCGTCTTCCAGCAGTTCCACCTCAACCCCACCATGACCGCCCTGGACAACGTCGCCGAGGGCCTGCTGTACACCGGCATCCCGCCGACCGAGCGCCGTGAACGCGCCGCAGCCACGTTGTGCCGGGTGGGGCTGGCAGACCGCATGAGCCACAAGCCCGGCGAACTGTCCGGCGGCCAGAAACAGCGCGTCGCCATCGCCCGCGCCCTGGCCGGGGAGCCCTCGCTGCTCCTGGCCGACGAGCCCACCGGCGCCCTCGATACCGCCAGCGGCAAGGCCGTCATGGAACTGATGCATGCCCTGCACGCTGAAGGAACCACGATCGCTGTGATCACCCATGACCCCGCCATTGCCGCATCCCTGCCCCGGCAGGTGCAGATTCTCGACGGACGGATCGAAACGGAAAGGTACCCGGCCGCATGCGACACAGCACAGTGAGAACCACGCGGCTGCCCCCGGCCCGGCTGGCCTTCGCCGACCTGGTCCGCGCGGGCCTGTCGGGCCTGCGGGGCCGGCCTCTACGGGTCGTGCTGTCTGCGCTGGGCATTGCCATAGGCATCGCCACCATGGTCACCGTCGTCGGCATCTCCAGCTCCAGCAAAGCCCAGTTGATGAACCAACTGGATCAACTGGGCACCAACCTGCTGTCCGTGGCGCCTGGCGACACCCTGGGCGGCACGAAGGCCAAGCTGCCCGTGCAGGCCACCGACATGGTCAGCCGGATCTCCGGGGTCCAGCAGACCGGCGCGACCGGAAACATCGACAACGCCACCGTGCGGCGCACCGACAAGATCCCGCCGGGGGAGAGCGGAGGCATCGCCGTCCAGGCCACCACCGAGCCGCTGATACGCACCCTGCGCGGCCGCATGGCCGCCGGAACGTGGCTGAACGCCGCCAACAGCCCCTACCCGGCCGTCGTCCTCGGCTCCACCGCCGCACAACGCCTCGGCATCACCACACCTGGGCAACAAGTGTGGATCAGCAACCGCTATTTCACCGTCATCGGCATTCTCGCCCCCATGCCGCTCGCCCCGGAGATCGAGCAGTCCGCACTCCTGGGCTGGGACGCCGCCCAGTCCTACCTGGGCTTCGACGGACACCCCACCAGGGTCTACGAACGATCCGCCGACAACGCGGTGAACGACATCTGGCGCAAACTGGCACGTACCGCCAACCCCGAACACCCGGACGAAGTCAAAGTCACCCGGCCCTCCGATGCCCTGGCCGCCAAGGCCGCCGCCCAAAGCACATTCACCAACCTGCTCCTGGGCCTGGGCACAGTGGCCCTCCTGGTCGGCGGGGTAGGCGTCGCCAACACCATGATCATCTCTGTGCTGGAACGCCGCCACGAAATCGGGCTGCGCCGCTCCCTTGGCGCCACCCGCGGCCACATCCGCGCGCAATTCCTCGCCGAGTCACTGCTCCTGTCCGCACTCGGAGGACTGGCCGGAGCCGCCCTCGGCACACTGTTCACCGGCACCTACGCGGCCGCACGCGCGACCCCGTTCGCCATACCCCCCTGGTCCATCGCCACAGGCTTCGCTGCCACCCTCCTCATCGGCGCCATTGCAGGCATCTACCCCGCCATCCGGGCATCCCACGTCTCACCGACCACCGCATTGCACAGCACATAGGCACAACCGGCGAACGGGGCCCGGCGGCCGACGGGAGAACCTCACCACCATCCACCACGACGCCGACCCCGGCATCGACGTGGAGATCACCCAAGCACGAGCCCGGGCACGCGAGTTCACCCGGAACCCAAACAGTGGGCAGTGGAACGCACTCCGGTGCTCCACCAGTGCCTCTGGGCCGACACGGCTTGGCGGGGCGGCGTGGATCACCTCCACCGCATCCAGCGCACGTTCCGGCCAGGGGCGAGGGGCTGCCGACGGCCACGGGGTCTCTCCCAGGCCCAGGATCGTGGCGAAGCCGTTGCGATCAGTACGCTACGGCCGGTCCCCAGAACGGCCCGTCGAGTCCAGGACAGACCCGCCCGTCCCTTGCCGCCCGCCGGTATGCAGCGACGGTAACCGGCCCCAGGAGAAGGCGGCGACCGGCCGCAGCCGCTCCAGTCCTCCCAAGCACTACTGGGTGACTGCCTGTTCGGCCCAGATGACTTTGCCCTCTCGCGTGTAACGGGTACCCCACCGGTCAGCGAGCTGCGCCACGAGAAACAGACCCCGGCCTCCCTCGTCTTCATCAGCGGCGTAGCGCAAGTGCGGCGCGGTGCTGCTGGCGTCGGAGACCTCACAGATGAGATTGCGCGTACGCAGCAGACGGACCCGGATGGGCGCGGAAGCATACCGGATGGCGTTGGTCACCAGCTCGCTGAGGATCAGCTCGGTGGTAAAGGCAGCCTCGTCCAGCCCCCATCGGCTCAGCTGCTGCGTGACATCGGCCCGGACGCCTGCCACTGCCGACGGATCGGGAAGCACCTCCCAGGTCGCGATCCGGGTGGCCTCAAGACGACGGGTCCGGGCGACGAGCAGGGCGATGTCGCTGGTTTGACTGGCAGGCAACAGCGTTTCGAGCAGCGCGTCACACGTCTCCTCCGGCATCCGAACGGCATGGTTCAATACGCCCCCGAGGAGCCGCAGCCCTGCCGCCATATCCCTGGTGCGACCCTCGGTGAGCCCCTTGGTGTACAGGACCACACTGCTGCCCTCCGGCAGCAGGAGCTCCACCGACTCGAACGGCATGCCGCCCAGCCCAAGAGGCGGACCCCCGGGCAGCTCCGGAAAATGCATGGTTCCGTCTGCGTGGACCAGCGCCGGCGGCGGGTGCCCGGCGCGAGCCAGGCTGCAGATGCCGGAGACAGGGTCGTACATGGCGATCAGGCACGTGGCTCCCGCGATCGCGGTGTTCCCGTCTGCCGCGCTCGTCTCCCGGTCGATACGGGCGACAACCCCGTCCAGATGCGCAAGAAGCTCCTCCGGAGGCGGATCGAGCGTGGCGAAGTTCTGGACCGCTGTCCTCAGTCTCCCCATCGTCGCCGCAGCGTGCAGACCCCGCCCGACAACATCGCCGATCACGAGAGCCACACGTGCACCGGAGAGCGGGATGACATCGAACCAGTCTCCGCCCACCCCGGCGTGTGCCGGCAGATAGCGGTAAGCGAAGTCAACAGCCTCTTGCTCAGGCAGCCCGCCCGGGAGCAGGCTGCGCTGCAGCGTGACGGCCATGGTGTGCTCCCGAGTGAAGCGCCGTGCGTTGTCGACACACACCGCAGCTCGTGCAGTCAGTTCCTCGGCCAGCGACAGGTCATCTTCCTCGAAGGGGGTACTGTCACGTGTACGCCAGAAAGTGGCGACTCCCATCAACGCTCCACGTGCTTTGAGCGGCGCGGCAATGAACGAGTGAAACCCTGCTCCCAAGAGCGCCTGGGAACGGCCCTCACTGTGCACACACCAGTCGGCCACGCCGGCTGGGTCCGCGACAAGCACAGCACGACCGGAGGCAAGCAGCCGTGCCTGCGCCGCGGTCATGGCGAACCGGTGGACAGCGCCGACCTGACACAAAGGGTGATCGTCCCGGACCGCATCGAGCGCTACGCGACACAGATGCGGCCCCGTGTCACCCTCCACCATCTGGGGCTCTTCCCCCCGCAGGACAAGCTCTGCAAGATCGACGCTCGCATAGTCAGCGAATCGGGGAACGACTACCTGGGTGAGTTCTTCCGCGGTCCGTTGCACATCGAGAGTCGTACCGATGGCGACGCTTGCGTCGTACAAAAGCTCCAGCCGCCCACGCGCGGCCTCGACCCTTCCCGCGAGCGCTCGCAGTTCCGTGAAGTCACGCAAGGTGGCGACGCCGCCGGACGGCCGACCGAGTCCGGACGTCGAACGGAAGTTCACCGCCAGCAACCGGTCACCGACCGCAACGACCTCATCATCGGCAGCCCGCTGGGACGCCAACAGGTCCGCTACACGGGGATCAAGACCCAGCTCGCCGAGCCGCCGACCCTCGGTGTCCGCAGGTAGGCCGAGAAGCCGACACGCCTCGTCGTTGACCAACAGCACCCGCCCGCCCTCGCCGACAATGACCACGCCTTCGCGCACCGCGTGAAGAACCGCATCGTGATGCTCGTACATCCTCGTCATCTCAACAGGCCCCATGCCATGGGTCTGCCGCCGCAACCGCCGGCTCACCAACGCCGTGCCCACGCTCGACAGCACGAGAGCCCCTGCCCCTGCACCCAGGAGGAGCGGCAGCTTCCGGCCCACTGCGCTGCTGACCCGACTGATCGTCAGCCCGGCCGACACCACGCCGACCACCGTTCCCCGCGAATCCATCACGGGGACGATCGCCTGCACCGCCTCACCACCAGGAGCTCTTGCCACCGTCTGCACGATGACGCGGCCGGCCAGCGCCGGACCGAGACTACCGACAAACGTCTGACCGATCTGCCCGGGCTGCGGATGCGTGTACCGGATTCCCTCACGGTTCATGACGACGATGAAGTCGACCCGGCCCACACTGCGCGCACTCTCAGCCAATGGCTGCAAAATCGCGGAAGGATCGGGGGCACGAAGCGCTGACGCCATACCAGGACCACGAGCAAACGCGGCAGAGGCGGCCAGAGCACGTGTTCTGGCCGCCTCCCACCGGTCACTGTCCGCCTGGAACACCAGTGTGCCCACTGCCACGATCACGAGCAGCAGGATGATGAGCACCTGAAGCGCGAAAACCTGCCCGGCAAGACTGCGGGAACCCGTGACCAGCCGGCGAAGCACCGACGAGGCCCCGGACGGCACACGGCGTTCCCGCTGCCACCTGTCCCGAGAGCCATGCTGCTTCCCCCCGGCGAATCTGCGCCCCAGAAATGTCACGGAGCGGCCCCGGAATCGAGCCATACGACATGTCTATCTCATACCGTGCCGCTCATGATGTTTGGCCACGCGGAGGCCTACCACCATCGAACCGGGGCAGCCACGGCCAGGAATTCTCAGTGCCTCGGATCAGTACCGGTCAGCTGCAGCCCCTGGAACCAGGCCCCGGAGACGAGCTCCTCGATGAACTTCTCGTCCACCACCAGCGACGGCATCTCAACGGCCGTCGACACGGCCTCCCCCTTGATCATGCCATCGCTGGTCACAGGTGCAATCCTCCGGGAGTCGGAATCGCACCACTCCTTTTACAAGCCCGTCGAACACTGCAGGCCAGCATGCCACCCAGGCCGCCTCACGCTCGGTTTCTTTACCTCAGCCTTGGTCAACTGAAGGGCCATCTTTCGATGACCAAGGATCGACTTGTTCCCCTTACCGCGCCAGGGGCTGCCCGGCCATGATGGTGTCTTCGGACATGACAGGCCCATAGGCAGGGCGATACGGGTAGGCCATCTGTTCCCCTCGCACCAGCCCGACTAAACCTCCCTGTAAGCGATACGGCCCGTCCGGAACCGGCGCAGCGGAAGCCACCGCAGTCCCCACAGGTTCCCGTACGCATACGAGGCGCTGAAGGCTTCCTCATGCGGGCCGGATGCCCACCAGCCACGGCAAGGATTTCTATCCTGCCTGTACACGGCATATCGGGAAGAACCTCAGCGACAGCTTGAGAAAGGGCGAAGACTTGACGATGACAGCCACAGACTCCCGCATACCGGCAGCGGACGCCAGCACGATGGAGAAACCCAGGAGTCAGGCTCCCGGGCAAGGCTCCAGCTTGCAGCCGGTACAACAGGGACACAGCTCCAGCAGCGGATACCAGCGCCCTGCTGCGCCAGGGGCATCGCGGACGGCACGCCCTGCAGAGCCCTGCGGAGAACGCATGAGTCTGAGGATTGTGGCCGGGAAGAGTATCGCCGTTATCGTGTTCACGATGATCATCATTTCGATACTCTATCCCTTTGCGCCTTACCTCTATGGAATCGTCCAACACCTCGCGGGTTAGGCATGTTTGAATAATGGCTATTCCGTGATTTCGGAGGCTGATGGCGAGGGACTACAAGAAGGACAGGCCGGCTTGCGGCATCGGGCGATCCAGTCGATCAGCGCCTTCGCGTTGCCCTGCGAAGGAGACAGCATCCGGTGAACTCGCTCACCAGCATGGGCAGGGCGGCCATCTCGGGTCAGGCAGCGGCAAGTTGATCGTGCATAACGTGCTGGTCGTCGCCGTTTCACTCCTGCAGCCCAGGACGAAAAAGCCCCCACCGACACGCTCCCCTGCTACGCCCCGTAGGTCTTCTTACCGGCGATGTAGGTGGCCTTCACTGAGCGGTCATCGCCCATGGTGCCAAGAACGAAGAGAACGTCCTCAATGCTGCTCACGCGCTGCATCCGGACATCCATGATCTTTGTGGCGCGAGGGTTGAGTACCACGATGTCGGCCTCATGGCCCGGGGCCAGCGTGCCAACCTTGTCGTCGATGTCCAGGGACCGGGCACCGCCGAGCGTGGCCAGGAAGAAGGAGTTCACGGCCTGCAACGAGTAGGAGCGCAACTGGGCAACCTTGTACGCCTCGTTCATGGTGGCCAGCATCGAGAAGCTGGTGCCGGCGCCGATGTCAGTGCCCAGGCCGACATGGACGGGGCGGTCGAGACGCTTGGCTTCACGCAGCGGAAAGTGGCCCGAGCCGAGAAAGTTATTCGAGGTGGGGCAGTGCGCTATTGCTGCCTCACGCTCATGCAGGGTACGCATTTCTGCTTCGTTCAGATGCACGCCGTGGGCATACAGCGAACGGCGACCCACAAGGTTGTAATGGTCGTAGACGTCAAGATAGCTCGCATGCTCTGGAAAAAGTTCCTTCACCCATGCAAGTTCATCGAGATTCTCGCTCACGTGCGAATGTACGTGTACCTCGGGGTACTCTCTCCACAAAGCTGATGCAGCTTCCAGCTGGGCCGGGGTGGACGTGGGCGCGAAGCGCGGTGTGATCGCGTACTGCTGTCGGCCACGACCGTTCCACTTCTGGATCAGCTCTTTGGAGTCCTCATAGCTGCTCTGTGCGTCATCGAGCAGAGCAGCCGGGGCGTTGCGGTCCATCATGATCTTGCCTGCGATCATCCGCATGTTTCTGCGCTCGGTCTCCTCGAGGAGAGCGTCGACAGTATGCGGATAAACTGCGGCGAAAGTAAAAGCAGTGGTCGTTCCATTTCGGAGAAGCTCGTCACAGAAGACCGAGGACATCTCCCGTGCAGCAGCCGGGTCCTTGAGCTTCTGCTCCTCAATGAATGTGTAGTTGTTCAGCCAGTCGATGAGCTGCTCTCCGTAAGAGCCGATCATGCCGGTCTGCACATAGTGAACGTGGGAGTCGATAAACCCTGCGGAAATAATATGCCCCTCGTAGTGTTCGATCTCGACGCCTACTGGAAGCTGAGACTTGATCTTCACATAGGGGCCCACGGCCTTGATGATGCCGTCCGCAGCGATGAGCAGCCCGTCCTCATGGCATACGAAAGCCTTCTCCTTGCCGACCAGGAACGGGTCGTCTATGAAGTAGACGATGGTTCCACGCAGAGCAGCGAAGTGCTGCGCCTCAGGGATTTCATATTCCATTCGCGTGCCTCTCGGTTTCTCATCTCATCGAGGCCGGCCGACTTCATGGTGGCCTTGAGTAACTTCAAGTATTTGACGGAGAGTTGCTTGCTGTTGAGTGAGTTTTCACCGGGGTCCTGTTGACGCAGGTCGCTTCATCGGCGGCCCTGTCGAGCCGGGCAGTGCCGATGGCGTTGTCGTGGACGGTGGCAACGGCCACGACAAAGAGCACGCCGAGGACCTCGGTGGTGATGCCTCTCGCGGCCCCAAGCCCTACTTCCCCGGGCCCAGCCGGCTGTCTGCTTCGGCGCGTTCACCGACGCGCGCGGCGCTGGGGGTCCTCGTGCTGGCCCCTGCTCTCGTGCGCTTGTCGTCGGAGCAGGTTGGGATGCTCCTGGCCGGTTCCAGCGACGCGCTACTTGCCGGAGTAGTGGCACACGGCGGTGTAGAGCGGGGAATCGTGCGGTAGGCAAGGCCGCTGGCGGCCGGAACGGGCTTGGTACAGGGCGGTGTTGACGATCCCCCCTGTACCAAGCCCGTACCGGCCCCGATGCCTGCTGACGCCGGTGCTGCCCCTTCCATGCCGTAATGACCGGCCGGGCCAACTCCCATGCGGCAAGGGGCAGATCACTCGGGTACGGCTGCCTCGCCCGCACCACCAGCAGACGGCATCCCCGCCGGCTACCAGGACCGCAGCCGGGCATCCTCCTTCAAGCTCCAGCAGAGCGACTGAAGGCGTGCCGTGCCGGTGGCCCCCGGCGGGATGCAGGTGGGCATGTTGTGCCGGGGGCCGGTCCTGTGGGTTGTTGGTGGGTGGTTAGTTGGGGAGTTGGAGGCGGATGGTGTGGGGTGTGGTGAAGAGGTGGGGGGTGGTGGTGCCGGTGGAGTTCCAGGTTTTGATGGTGTTGTTGTTGGTGTCGACGGCGAGGAGGTCGGTCTTGCCGTCGGCGGTGAGGTCGCCGGCGGCGGGCTGGGTGTAGCCGTTCCAGCGGGTGAGGTACTTGGGCTTGGCGAAGGGGTTGTGGCCGGGGGTGAGGTTGCCGTC
Organism: Streptoverticillium reticulum; assembly: GCF_047456005.1. NCBI lineage: Bacteria > Bacillati > Actinomycetota > Actinomycetes > Kitasatosporales > Streptomycetaceae > Streptomyces > Streptoverticillium reticulum. Next base: position 27,239 of record NZ_CP179757.1, read on the forward strand.
GGACTGCCAGTAGTCCAGGTTGCCGCGGGGGGTGTGGGCGAGGAGGTCGGCCTTGCCGTCGCCGTTGTAGTCGCCGGCGGTGGCCTGGGTGTAGCCGTTCCAGCGGGTGAGGTACTTGGGCTTGGCGAAGGGGTTGCCGGACTTGTCCTGGCCCTTCCACAGGTAGAGCGTGTCGGTCTTGGTGTCCATGGCGATGACGTCGGCCTTGCCGTCGCCGTCGAAGTCCCCGGCGGTGGTCTGGGTGTAGCCGTTCCAGCCGTCGGTCAGCTTGACGGGGTCCTGGAAGGTGCCGTCGCCCTTGCCCTTCCACTCGTACAGGGTGTCGCCCTTGGCGGCGACCAGGTCGGTCTTGCCGTCGCCGTCGAAGTCGCCGGCCGTGGTCTGGGTGTAGTCCCAAGTCTTGTACAGCTCGCGGCCCTTTTCGAAGGCGCCCTTGCCGTTGCCCTTCCACTCGTACAGGCCGCCGGTGGCCTTGTCCTTGCCGACCAAGTCCGCCTTCTTGTCCCCGTCGAAATCACCCAGCGCATCCTGCGACAGATCCGACGCCTTCAGATAGGACGGTTTGCCGGGCGTCACCGTCATCGTCACCGTAGCGGCCTTCGACGATTCCTGCCCGAACTCGTCCTTCACCTTGTAGGTGAAGGAATCCTTGCCCGTCCAGGTGGAGTCGGCGGGGGTGTAGACGACCTTGCCGTCCTTCACCGTCGCGGTGCCGTGCTGGCCCTTGCCGTTGTTCTGCAGCTCGATCTGCGCCTTCGACCGGTCACCCGAGATGCTGTCGTTCGCCAGCACATCGATCGGAGCCGACGGCTTCCCCGCCACGGTCTTCACCGGGCCGTCATCCTTCGCCACCGGAGCAGCCGGCTCATTCCACTCCAGCACAATCCGCCCCGCAAAACCCGCAGGATGCAACGAAGAACCACCACCACCGGCCTTCCCCCGCTGCACATCCCCCGCATTGCCCGGCGTCTGACGGTCACCCGCCATCAGCTTCCCACCCGCCAACGACGCACTCACATAACCACCACCACCCCCACCACCACCGAACCCGTAGTTGCCCTCGCCCTGGCCGCCGCCGCCGCCCCCGTAACCGCCGCCGCCGGCCCCGCCATAGTGGTTGAACGTGCTGGTCCCGCCGTTGGCACCGAAACCGTCCCCGCCCTTCTCGCTCGGCGTGAAACCACTGGCATTGCCGCCGGAGCCGCCCTTGCCATCGCTCCCCCCACGACCACTAGTGTCGGGGTATTGCTTCGTCCCCGACCCGTCCTGCCCGCGGTCCCCGCCACCCGCACCACCCGGCGTGGCGCTGCTGCCGCCGCCGCCGCCGGCGACCAGCAGCCGGGTGTCACCGGACCTCACCGAACTCGCACCACCCCCACCACCACCAGACGAGCTGAGGGCTGCATTCGATATTGATCCGCCATTGCCGTCACCGTAACCGCCCGCAGCATTGGTCTGGTATGCCTTATCGCCGCCGCCGGCGGTGGTCAGGGTGAGCTGCTGGCCCCCCTGCACCGAAATAGTGCCCTGCGCATAACCACCCGCACCCCCATAAGCGTCCTTGTTGCCCGAGTTCTTACCGCCGCCGCCGCCGGCGCCCCAGACCTTCGCGAAAACCTTCGACACCCCCTGCGGGACGGTGAAGGTCTGCGTCTTCTTGCCGGTGTAATCAAAGATCTGGCAGTTGGAATAACCATCGGTCGGGGTACAGCCGCCCGCACCGGCCCTGGCCTGACCAGCAGCAGTAGCAGCGGGCGCCGCGGCCCCCAGCGCCGTAATACCCACCGTGGCCACCACAGCCGCCGCAGCAGCCCGGACCAACGCCCGCCGACCACCGGACACCGCACACACCCTCATAGGAATCTTCCACTCGTCGACAATCAAAACCCCACGCCAGACAAGCCAGCCCGCCCGAGCCCCAACGACACCCCGTGCCGCCAACACCCGCACCAGCACAGCCAACCGACGCGCACACCAACGAGTCTCCCTCCACACCCCACCCCACCCACACAAGCCAACGATGACACCCACCCACACAAAGCCCCCACCCCCCACACAAAAGACACACCACACACCCACATACAAACCCAAAAGACAACCAACCAACGACACCCCCCACACGCCAAGCCCCCACGCAAAAACACAACCACCACACCACTGAACGTCTTTCAGCCTGTGGCACAGGGGCAATGACGGTGCGGACGAGGCAAGACTCCTGGCCGCTGCCTTGGTGATCTCACTCGCCGACATCTCGACAGCAGAAGCCTTGCGGTCCCGTATCAAGCCACGCTCGACGTCCCGTACGAGGTCGTTGGGCAGGTTTCCTGGCTGATCCGTACCCGGAGGTGTAACAGAAGCCCCCCTGGCAACGGCCCAATTGCTTCCGGCAGGCCCTGCTGGCACTGGTCCACCTGCGCATGAACGAGACGCTCGCCCGGCCCGCAGCCGGGTTCGGCGTCTTGACCGCGACCATCGGCTGGTACATCGCCGGGACCGTCGAGATCCTTGCCTACCACGCACCGGACCTGCGGACCGCGCTGCGGACCCTGCCCGCCAGAGGACTTCGCGGTCCTCGACGGCACGTTGATCGCCACCGACCGTATCGCCGCGAACGAGCCGTACTACTCGCAAAAACACCGGCGACACGGGATGAACGTTGCAGGTCATCGGCCGCCCGGGCGGCACGCCACTGTGGTTCTCCAGGGCTCTGCCAGGCTGGACCCACGACCTGACCGCCGCCCGCGCCCACGGTGTGGTCCAGGCATGCCTAACCCGCCAGGTCCTCGTCCTCGCGGACCGCGCCTACCGAGGAGGCAACGCCTCCGTCCATGCGCATCCTCCGGCGAACCCGGCGCTCGACCAACCGCATCAGCCGCATCGTCCAGGCCGTCCACACCCTCCTGACCTGGGACTATTCAGGATGAAAGATGTTCAGTCGGCACATGTAATTTTCTGTCTCCATGTGAGAGGGCTCGATCAACCGTCTCGGGCCTTCGCCCGCGAGTTCGTCGAGTGAGCTCTCAACGCGTCCTGAACACACGTCTGATGCCGTACTCGCCGTCTCCGAGCTGGAGACGAATGCGATCCGCTACGGCAGCGAACCGGGTGACTCCCTGCCCGTCGTCGAATGCCCCCGGGGGTGTGGCCTGCCTGTTCATAACCGAGGCCCTCCGCAGGTGGGGCACCGGCGAATGACGAACGACCGGTGGGGAAGTAGGTATAGGCAGAGGTGAGGACGCAGTGAACGGGCCGCGCTTGACCGTGCACGGGGGCGTCGTCTCCCTCGACTACAGCCAGGCCCCGTGGAGGCTGATGATTCGCGAGCTCGGTCAAGCGTGGCAGCCCCACGTCATCAACGGCGCTCCGGTCCGCATCCTGTTGTCATTCGAGCCGACCCCCACAGGCTGCAGCCAAGAGGGTGCAACGCAGTTCGTCGAGGAAGGCATCGCGGCCGACGCACTCAGATGGGGGACGACGCGGATCTGCCGCCCGTGCATCTGTGCTGACGAGCGGGCCGCCCCGGAGTCTGTGACACCCGGGGCTGGCCCACTCGCTATGCGCCCCTACCTGACGCCGTTCCGCTCCGCCCGCCGGCAGCTGCAACGCTCAGGTCGGGTGAGGTGGTTCCGGCCGAAACTCTGGGGTGTGCCTTGCCCCAATGGTCCTGGGCCGTCACTCACCGGAGGAATCAGGGGATGCTGTGACAACGCTCATGACCGACCACCCGGCATGGACACCCCATGCCGACAGCGGTACGACTCGCGCCATCCTGGCCCGCGATGCTGTGTGGTCGGCCCGCTGGAAGGGGGCAGACCTCGCCCTGCTCCAACAAGACAGCCGACGCACCACCGCGCATTGACCACACCACCGCCGACGTGCCCACGACCGCCCCCGCCCCGTTGCGCGACGCCCTGATCGGCTTCGACACGGTCGTTCGCCCGCCAAATCCGTCCCTGCGGGACGCCATCACCACGGCGTTCCTCCGGCAGGTCGTACGTGCTGCGCAGGCCCACGCTCTCTACCTCCGTTGGTGTGCCGCCCTACGGCACCCGCGACACCCCGCACGGGCCCGTCGCGCTCACGCCCGCCCCCGAGATCGTCCTCTACCTGCCCGACGACGCGTTCCGTCGAGTCGGCACGGCCTTCCACCGCACCGCCTTGCAGGCTGCCGCCATGGCCTACCAACAGCACGGCGACAACTGGGCCGCCCTCGACGCCGACGACCTCGTCAAGGCCCTCGGCGACATCCCGCGCGTAGGCCCATGGACTGCTTTCGCCGCCACCGCGGGCCACACCGGCGACTTCTCCGTCTACCCACACGGCGACCTCGCCGTGCGCACCTGGGCCCACCGCCAGCGCCCGACGCGCCCCTGCCCGACGGCGAGCGCGCGTTCGCCGCCGCCTGGCAGCGCTGCGCACCCGACCGCCCTCGGCTCCACGCCCTGACGCTGTTCACTCTTGTTTGGGGTCTCATGCCCGCAAAGCCGAGCACAACGGAGCACCAGCCGACCACATCTGAACCTCATCGCCGGCGCCGCCCCCGCATGGGAACTCGACGCCCTGTTCGTCAACCCACCGCTGCGCGACTACGACCTGCGTCCGCGAGTCAACGACTACACCCTGTCCCGTCCCTTGAGCAGCCCGGCCGCCACCAGACGCGCTCCAGCAACTTGACGGTGCCAATGGCGCCCTACGGTCGACTTTGCCGAGACCCCGGGCAACCAGACCGTTTCGACTCAACCACTTCCTTCCGAAACGAAAGCGTCAACTTTCGGTAGGCGTTTGCAACTTCTAGCCCCAATAAGGTCGCGATTACGCCGCAAGGAAGAACAGGCTTGCTCGCCGCTATTGGTGGGAGGGTTTTGGGACGTGTGTTGTCGGCGTGATGGTTTCGCATCTCGGAAACATTCTGGCGGGTTCATGAACTCCCGTCAGTGCATTTGGCGCCTTATCCTTCAAAAGGAGATTCTGTAGTGAAGCGTCGTATCCGCGGCCAGCGTCTGGTCGCCTCGTGCATCATGACCGCCGTAGCCGCTGGCGGTATCGCGTCCGCCTCACCCGCATTCGCCGCGACTCCTCACCCCCAGGCCAGCCCCGTTATGCCGCTGCAGGGCAAGGCGTCCCCTCGCCATCTGGGCGACACTCCGTGGGACAAGTACACCGGCCACGGTGGTGACATGACGGATAAGGGTCTCTCCCGCATGAATCCGGGCGAGGTCCGCACCAGCGACCCCAATCTGACGGCGTCGATCGACAGCAGCTCTATGGACTACGGGTCGGCGGCCAATGTCACCTTCACGTTGAAGAACACTGGAGATAAGGAGATCCCGTCTGGCTGGAAGGCGGCTATCCAATTCCCCATCGGAATGAAGATCTCGAAGTACATTAAGTCCAAGACGAAGGATGGGAAGGAGGTCGACACGCCGATCGCTATCTGGGGTGCCAGCGGGTTCAATGGTTTTAGCAACCTCAAAATCAAGGTGATCAACGATGGGCAAGGCCTTGAACTCTGGTCTCCGCCCACGGATCCGTCCCAGTCGTGGGCCAATGACCCCATAGCTGCGCACCAGACTGTGGGGCAGGCAACGAGCTTCCAGTACAGCTCCGACTCCTCGAAGATTGTTGTACAACCGGCCAACAAGGACGTGCGGGGGCTCCAGCCGTTTTCGCCGTACTTTGACCCGACTGCCGGAAATGGAAACGGCATGGTCAATCTGGGCGGCAAGCCGATGCCGCTCAGCCAGTACATGAAGCAGGTCGGAGCAAAGAATGTCACGCTCGCTTTCATCACTGCCGACCAGTTCAAGGAAAAGGGGGAGCCTTCTTGGGGCGGTCAAGACGCTAACCTTACCTCGAAGAAGAAGTTCGGGGACGTCATCAACGATGTCCGCCAACAGGGCTATGATGTAACCGCTTCATTCGGAGGGCAGATCGGTCCTTATGTCGACCAATCTTCGCAGTACAAGAATGCCGCAGACCTTGCTAAGGCCTACGAGAAGATCATCTCGGATTACGCACTCACCAAGATCGACTTCGATATTGAGCCGCCATACGACGATGACAAGGTTTATGGCGATGTAAACAAGAAGAACGCCCAGGCTGTAGCCATGGTCCAGAAGTGGGCTAAGAAGCAGAAGCGTGAACTGCATGTTACTCTCACTCCGGCGGTCCTCCCCAGTGGCCTGACTGAACATGGAGGGCAGGCGCTCGTCAAGGACTGGGTGGATGCCGGTGTAGATATTGCGCGGGTCAATATCATGACCATGGACTATGGCGACAATGCTCTCCCTAGCCATGACATGCTCGCGGGTGCTAAGCAGGCCGCCGAGAATACGCACAAATTCCTTTCCGGACTTTACCCGCACAAGACATCGGCCGAAATCTACAAAATGATCGGTCTCACCCCGGACCTCGGGGTTAATGACGTTCAGACCGAAACCTTCTCGCTTCAGAACGCCAAGGATCTGGTCAATTGGGCGGAAAAGCAGGGTATCGGCCAGCTCGGCTTCTGGTCAGTCAACCGAGACCAGGACAATGGATCAGCTGGCCTCGACTCGAGCGGGGTCAAGCAGGCCCCCGAGGAATTCTCTAAGATCTTCGCGAAGTTCGACGGACCTGGGCCTGTGCCGTCTCCGGTGAAGGCGTCGGATTTGTCGGAGGATGTGCTGGGGGATTTCACGGGGGATGGTGAGGCGGATCTGGTCGGTAAGGACAAGGCGACCGGTGGGCTGTATCTGTGGCAGGGCGAGGGGGACGGTTCCTCCTTCAAGGCGGGCCGTGAGCTGTACAAGAGCTGGGACTACACGCAGACCACGGCCGGGGACTTCGACGGTGACGGCAAGACCGACCTGGTCGCCGTCAAGGACGGCGTCCTGTACCTGTGGAAGGGCGACGGCAAGGGCGGGTTCGCCAAGCCCGTGAAGCTGACCGGCGGCTGGGGCCGCTTCACCCAGACCACGGCCGGGGACTTCGACGGCGACGGCAAGGCCGACCTGGTCGCCCTGGACACCAGGACCCACCAGCTCAAGCTGTGGAAGGGCCAGTCCGGGACGAAGAACCCCTTCGCCAAGCCGATCGTCCTCACCCCCTGGAAGGGCTTCACGCAGACCACGGCCGGGGACTTCGACGGTGATGGCAAGGCCGACCTCATCGCCAAGGACCCCCACGGCAAGCTGCTGGCGTGGAAGTCCAGCGGCGACTTCAAGCACAATCCCTTCGCCAGGCCCGTCACCCTCACCCCGTGGAACGGCTTCGACCGGATGACCGCCGGCGACCTGAACGGCGACCACAAGGCCGACCTCCTCGCCGTCGACACCCGCCACAACACCGTCAAGACCTGGACGTCCACCGGCCACCTCACCTCCAAGCTCTTCGGCTCTTCCCACAAGGTCCAGCTCACCATCCAACCCTGACCCACCAAAACCACAACAACCCCGGGCACCCCACCACACCACCCCAGGGGTGCCCGGAGGCTGGGGTGTCTGACCAGTCGGGAATGACAGGCCCCAGGGGCAGCGCCACCAGGTCTCTCAACACCCTGCTGAACGAGGAGCGCAGGTATTCAGCGGGGTTATGCCAGGTTGGCGGGGAGGCCGGGGATATAGCGGACGGTCTTGCCCACGAGGATCTCGCGTACGCCCGAAACGGGCTCGCTCAGTGGGTCGTTGACTGCACAGATGACCTGCTGTACCCCGTCTTGCGCATCGGGTCGGAGCGCGCAGTCGGTGAGGGTGCGCAGCATCATCTCGCCGGCTTCCCGGTCGTGTCCGTGGGTCCCCAGGCCGCTTAGCGGAGAATCGATCAGGAGGAAACCCGGCAGCAGGATGGCCGGGACTTCGGCCATCAAGTCCCGCAGCGCGAGCATGGCGTTGATATTGATCCTGACGAGGACGGCGCCCGCGACGGCCTGGGCGTCGAAAGAACGTCCGTTGACCAGTGGGGAGAACCCGTCGGCGTCGATGGAGGCGCTGCGTACCTGCGGGTCGGTGGCCTTCATACGCTTCTCGAAGAAGAACGACCAGCGCTGCGCCAGGGCCTTGGCGTGCTCGCTGACATTTGTCTCCGCTGTCTCCGCTCCTGTGAACTCCTCCTGCGCCTTGCCCTTCGCCGAGGCCAGGTGGTCGCGCCCGCGTTCGAGGTCGTGCAAGGCATCGACCTCCCTGAGATGCCGCGCGAGTTGCTCCAGCCGGTCTGCCAGTTCACGCGCGGCTGCCTCAAGGCCACGGGCCTTTTCCCGCTGGGGATCGACGAGGTCCCTACCGAACTCCGCGGCGCGCGTGTACGCCTCCCGCACGGCCTGGTCGGCCTGCAGTGCCTTCAACCGCGCGGCCGCGGCCGCGTCATCCGTCCTCTGCCGGGCTGCACGGGCACGGTCCCGCTGCTCACGGGCTTCCTGCACACGCTCGTCGTCCTGCCGGCTTCGCTACGCCTGTCCGGGGTCGATCTCCTTGCACAACGGGCACTGCTCGTCCTTCAGCCCTTTGGTGACCAGCTTCTGGTGACATATCGGGAATGCCGTGGGGTCGGCCGCGCGTTCCCGCAACGCTTTGTAGAGCCCTTTGGCCTCCCTTTCCGCGCGGGCCCAGGACCGGGCCTCCTTCTCGGCTTCGCCCGCCGCAGTCCGTGCGGCCTGCTGTGCGGACTCGGCTGCCTTCGCCTGATCCGTCAGGGCCTGGTGTCGACGGGCCAGTTTGCTCAGCTCCGCGGTGGCCGCGTGGGCCTGCGCGGCGGTTTCCTCGTGCTCGGTGGTCCACTGTGCCTGGCGCGCCTGCAGGTCGCCGACTTCGTCCGGCCCGTGCTCGGACCGTACCTTGAGGGTCTTCTCCAGGGTGCTCTTGGCGGCCGACCAATCCTTGCGGGCCTGGTCGGCGCGTGACCTGAGGGCTTCGACCTGTGCATCGTGGGCGCCGAGCAGTGTCCGGCCCGCCAGCCGGCGCCGTGCAGGGGAGAGACCACCGAGGTAGCTGGTGGCGATGGTGACCTGCTGGATGTACAACCAGGTCAGGACGTCCATCATGGTGAGCCGCCCCGGTCCTGTACTGATCCGGGGGATGCCCAGCAGGTCCTGGAAGGACTCGCCGGCACTGAGCTCACCGCCCTTGCCCCCCCTTGACGGGACAACGCACCGGCGACTGACCGGCAACGGTGAGGTTTTCGAACTCGACCACACCAGCAGCGCTGCGGGCCGAGCGGGTGGCACGCCAGCGCACCGTGCCGATCTGGAAATGACCGCGGCCCGGGCCCACAGCATCGTCCAGGCCTGCCTCACCCCCCAGGCCCTCGTCCTGCCGACCGTGCCTACCAAGGAGCCGGAGCCACTGTCCGCACCCCTCTCACCGGCACCACGAACTCCCCGAGCACTGCAAGCGGTTCAGCCGTGTCCACGCCCGCTTGTGAGCCCCAGGCGAACGCGCCTTCACCAGGCTCGAGAGCTGGCGCGTCCTGGGAAGGGCCCGCTGCAGCACCACCGCATCGGAACCGTCGTCGCTGCCATCCCGGCTCAAAACCTGGGCATGTCCTACGCCGGGCCCGATGCTCCACCAACCGCATCAGCCGCATCGTCCAGGCCGTCCACACCCTGCTGACCTGCGGCTATTCAGGATGAAAGACATTCACTGAGGTTTTCTCAGCAAGCGAATGCAGTGGTAGAGCTGTTCGGCTTGGGTGACCTCTGAACAGCACGTGAAGCCCCTGGTAGGAGACGGGACTTGCGGCAGTTCCTGCCGGTCCCAGGAGGCTTCACGTGATCTCTCATCGTGCTATGCCCGACGTCCCGTGGTCCGAGTACCTCGCCCGTCGGCTCGACGGACACAGGCGGGCGATCGGCGTCCGTCGCGGGACACGGGCACTGAGCCCTTTCGGCAAGCGGTGCTCGCGCTGCGCTGGTTCCGCTGACAGGTGCGCTCACGTGAGGGCCGGGGCGGGGGCATGCCCGTTCCCCCGCCCCGGCACACGCGAGATGGGTGCGTAACCCCATTGTGGGGCGTACGCGAGTCTGGGGCCGTCGATGCAGGGTTCGCGGCGTGTCTGCGTGTCACGATGGGGTGAACGCTCCGAGCGCGGGCGTGCTCCACGGCCGCCCCGTCCGTACGTACCCTCGCGAAGGAAGCGGCCTTCGGCGTCCGCTCCGCTCCCGGCCTTTGCCAGTCGCGCCGCCTGCCGCTTCTCCTCTGCCTTGCGTGTCTCGCCGTCTCGCTGTGCCGGGCTGCCCCTTCCCGCTCCCGCCCGGCTTCCGGCCTGTGTTGTCCCTCCCTCCTCTCGTTTGTTACGTGTCCCCCTATTCCTGGCGGGGCATGTCCGGATGATCGTGTAAGTCCGTGATCTGAGAGTGTGGCGGGGTCTGTGGCTCCGCCCCTCCGGAAAGGCACGATCGCGTGAACGAGACGCACATATCCGAGGCGGCCGTCGGCGAGGCGGTTCCGGCCGAGCAGGTGGATGCTCTACTCGAGCAGCTGATGGACTCCGCGGACGCCGCCGGTGCTCCGCTGGCCGGCGAGGGCGGGCTGCTGCAGCAGCTGTCCAAGGCCCTGCTCGAGCGGGCCCTGCAGGCCGAGATGACCGAGCATCTCGGCTATGAGAAGGGCGATGCGGCCGGCCGCGGCAGCGGGAACAGCCGCAACGGGACCTCGGCGAAGACCGTTCTGACGGACGTCGGTCCGGTCGAGGTGGACGTGCCGCGGGATCGTAACGGGGACTTCGAGCCGCGGATCGTCCCGAAGAACGCCCGTCGCCTGTCGGGCTTCGACGAGTAAGTTCTGGCTCTGTATGCCCGCGGGATGACGGTCCGTGACATCCGCTCGTACCTGGCGAAGATGTACGGCACCGAGGTGTCGCCGGACCTGATCTCGAAGGTGACTGATGCGGTCAACGAAGAGATCACAGCGTGGCAGTCGCGTCCGCTCGACCCGGTCTGGCCGGTTGTCTATGTCGACGTGCTGTGGATCAAAGTGCGGGACGGCAAGGTGGCCAATCGCCCTGTTTATCTCGCTGTCGGTGTCGACCTGGACGGCTGCAGGCACGTGCTCGGCCTGTGGATCGGCAAGGACGGCGAGGGCGCCCGCCAGTGGCTCACGATCCTGGGCGAGTTGAAAGCGCGAGGGGTGGAGGATGTGCTCGTGGCCTGCTGCGATGGCCTGCCGGGACTTCCCGACGCCATCAACGCCGTCTGGCCTCGAACTACCGTTCAAACTTGTGTGATCCACTTGGTTCGGGCGAGCCTCCGGTACGCGTCGAAGGCCGACCACGGCAAGCTCGTGCCGGCCCTTCGGAGGATCTACACGGCGCCGAGCGGGCAGGCCGCCGAGCAGGCCCTGGAGGAGTTCACCGCGTCTGAGCTGGGACGCAAGTACCCTGCGGTGGTCCGCACCTGGACCCAGGCATGGCAGGACTTCGTGCCCTACCTGGCCTTCCCGCCCGAGATCAGGAAGGTGATTTACTCCACGAACATGATCGAGTCGATCAACGCCAGGCTACGGAAGGTGACTCGCAACCGCGGGCACTTCCCTACGGAGCAGGCCGCCGTGAAGGTCCTCTACCTGGCGATTCGCGAGCTGATCGAGCCCAAGACGCGCAGCAAAACGCACGTCGCACCGCACTGGAAGGCCGCGCTGAACGCGTTCTCGATCTACTTCCAGGACCGTATTACCCTCAACTGAAACCCCAGGACTTACACGGAGTCACGGACACGCCCCTGCTGGCGTCTGTTGTTACGGGTCGGGTAGGGTGTTACGTGTCTGGTCGGAGGTGGGTTCAACTCCTGTTCCAGGGTGGACGGTTGTCTGCCCCCGGGTGGCGCCCCTGTTGCCCTGTTCGGCTTGGCCGGACCTCTGCTCTTCCCGCCCGTCCCGTTGGCCCGTCGCCGGCTGGTAGGTGTCCGGTCTGCGGTCTGTGTTCCTCGTTCCTGGCTCGTCGTGCGTTGGCTGTGCTTGTTGAGGGGGTTGTTGCTGTGGCTGTGGTGTCCGAGCCGCCGTGTGGCGAGTGCGGGGAGCCTTTCTCCTACGACACCGGTGCTTCTCGTTTTGTGTGTGGGAATGGCCAGTGTGCGGCGTTGGGGATGGATCTGCCGGTATGGCGTGTCCTGAGGCGGGCCGGTATGGCGGTGCCGGCCGTGGCCGGGCTTCCGCGGCCCGTTTACCGGGGGATGCCGGTGCCCTGGGTCGCGCCGGTGTCCGGTGATCGGGTGTGGTTCCGTGCGCTGGATGGTGAGCGGCTTGCCCGGGCCCAGAGCCAGTGGCTGTGTCAGCTGTGCGGTGAGGCGTTGTCTCGGCAGGCGTGGGTGTTCGTGACGCCGGAGGGCCTGGTGCTGCAGGCCGCTCTGCACGAGGGGTGCAAGGACATCGCGTCCGGTTTCTGCCCGCATCTGTCCGGTACTACTACGCGGGCGGTGCCTCGCCGGGTCACCCGTGAGCAGATCAGCGCAGATGGCCGGCCGTTGCCGGTGGCCGGTGCCTCGGATCCCGACTACCCGCACACATGGAGGATCCTGTGACCTTCATGTCCCCTGCGATCGCCGCCCCCGCCCGGCCTGCCCGCTGCGCACCCCCCGTGGCTGCGGTGCCGGCAAGTGGCCCGGCTCTGCTGGCGCCGCTGGTCCCGTACTTGCCGCCGTTGACCCGTGACGTGGCCCGTTGTGTGTGTGGCGGCTGGGGTGCGCGGGCGGAGGAGTCGCTGTGCCGGACGTGCCGTGAGCAGGCGGTCGCGGTGCACGGAGAGCGTCTTGCCGCGCTGCTGTCCCGGATCACCTACGGTCACCGTGGGGTGCGCCTGCACTGGACGGGCCCCGATACGGACGCCGAGTGCTTCACCCCGCGCGTGCACTTCACCGCCCCGGACGTCAACGACCCGGGCGGACCGGCCATCGAGCTGCGCTGGTTCGAGCACTGGGCGGATGACCAGCTCGTCACCGCGTGCGCGCACGGCGCCCGTGATGAGGAGATCCTGGCGCTGGCGGTGGCCCAGGCCCACTACGCTCTCGCCACCCTTCTGGTGCACGAGGTGGGGGAGTGGTTCACCTACCACGGCCGGCAGGTCTTCCCGCCCCACCGCCGCGACCCCCACCTGCCCTTGGACGAGGACAACGGCCCGGACGGCAACGGCCCGGTCGTCCTGTGGCTCACCTACTCCACGACTCCCACGGCCCGGGCCGAGGACACCGGCCCCACCGCCGGTCATGGTCCGCTCACCGACCCGGCCCTGGTCCTCGGCCAGGAGGCGGCCCCGCCGCTGAGCTCCGCCGGAGGCCCCGGGGCCGGGCCTGCATGCCCGGTGAACTGGGCCGCGCTCGGCGCGCGCCCGGGCCGGGTCCTCACCCTCGCACCGCACGGCATCACCGTCACCGCCCCGGACACCACCACGTTCAGCGCGTGGTCCCCACGGGCCCGGCAGCAGAGCCGGCAGGAGACTTTGGAGCAGGCGCTGCGCGATATCCACCACGTGATGGTCCGCTCCGGACTCTGCGACCTCGCCGCGCACCTGAACCTCGACGGCGTCCCCGTCCTGGCCCCCCACCCGGGGACGCAAGCGCCGGGCGCGCCCTGGCAGTTGAGCCTGGCCTACGACGGATGACACCACCTGCCCACCGGCCCGCCATGCCCCAACCCGCCATGGAAAGAGCAACGATGACGACGGCGTCCGGTCCCCGAGTATGCGAGGACATGCTCACGGACACATCTGCCAGCTCGCGGATCAGCTGGAGCACGTCTACGACACCCGGTCATGGACGTACCGGACCCAGCACCACCTGCTGCTCGACCTGGGACGCCGCTTCACCACCACGCCCACCACGCCTGCCCCGCGCCGCCTCCCCGCCATGCCTGCCGGGCAGTGCTGCAACAACGCCGCCCGCTACGCCCACGCCCGCCACGAACACGGCCTGGTCTACGCCGAGGGCTTCGCTCTCGACGTCGCCGGTGCCTACCTGCCGCATGCCTGGTGCGTCCGCCCGGACGGCTCCGTCCTCGACCCGACCTGGCAGAACGCCCCGGGACGCGCCTACATCGGGATGCTGGTAGCCGATCGCCGGCTGTGGCCCGTCGAAGGCGGAGGACTGCTGGAAGACTTTCGGCGCCTTCTGCCCATCCTGCGCGACGGGCTGCCTCAACAGGCCCTTGCCGTCTATGGCCGCCCCCTGTGACCGGACGCCCGCATCGTGCTGCCGCCCCCCGTCTCGTTGATCCCGTCCCGTCCCTGTCCCCCTTGTCCTCTTCGGAGTTGCTGATGTCTGACGCACCGTCGCCGCAGGATCCCGCCGCTTTTGCTGCACCCGCTGGTGCCGTCCCGGACACCACCGCCGCCGCGGAGCGGGCCCCTGCTGCTCTTGCGGTTCTCCCGCTGACGCAGGACCTGCAGGACGTGATCACACACCGGGAGATCGGGTGTGTGACCGGACCGGGTTCCACCGCGACCACGGCCGTGGAGAGGGCCCTCGCCGAGGGCCAGGTTGCCCCCGGCCACGGCGTGGTGTGGGTGCGGGCGGCCGCGCCGCAGGACCGCTCGGCCATGGCCCGGTCCCTCTACACCGCGCTGGGCCTCCAGGCGCACCGGCCCAGGCCCCGGGTCCTGGCCGACACCGAGGAGCTGATCGCCGCGGAACTGCGACGCACCACACGCCTGGTGATCGTGCCCGACGCCCACCAGCTGCGCACCACCGCGCTGCAACTGCTCTACGGCCTGTGGGCACACAGCGTGCCGGACCACTTCCCCCTGGTCCTGGCCGGTGACGACCACCTCGACGCCGTTCTCCAGCGCCCGTCCCTGGCGAGCCTGAAATCGTGCGTGTTCCTCCGGCACCGCTTGCCGACCGCCTCATCACTGCTGCCCGCACCTGCTGTCGCTGCGCCCGGCCTAGACGCTGCTGCGCCTGGCTTGGACGCCGTCGCACCCGCTGCGACTCCTGCCGCCGCTGGGTCCGCCTCCGCCGTCCCGGACACTGCCGCCGCTGTGTCTGCCGCTTCATCGCCGTCGTCGGGGCCCGCCCCTGCCGCGGCCTCCGCGCCTGCTGCTGCTCCCGGCACCAGCGCCGAGGGAGCCCCTGCCGCGGCCAATACGGGGGACAAGGGGCCGTTGTTGGTGTCGGTGGCGCGTAAGCGGCTGTATCAGCTGGTCGACGCTGCACGCGATGAGGGGCGGGTGGTGTTGGTCGCGAAGGGCAGGGCGACTGCCGCGTTGGCTCCGGTGGGCCGTCTGGACGCCGTGTCGCGGGCCCGGCTGGGTTCGTGGCCGTCGTGGGCGCGGACGGCGGCGCGTCCGAAGCTGGGAGACCTGGTCGTCGCTGCGTCCGGCACGGCCGCCACGCCGGGGGTGCCGCAGGTGCTGCTGGACCGGACGACGCCGATCGCGGTCCTGGTGGATGCCGCGCTGCTCCCCGCCGGTGACGGCCCCGTCGTCGTGCCCGGCGGCCCCGATGACGCGGGGGCCCCGGAGCCCGCCGCCGAGGTGGCCCCCGCCCCCACCCCGGCTGCCACTGCGCCCGCCGCCGGGGTGGATCAGGCTGCCACCGAGTCCGAGTCCGATCGGTCACCGCTCGCGCTGCCCGATCTCATCCCCCCGGCTGAGCCGCCTGCGCATGGGAAGACCCCGCCAGCCCTGGCCGCATCGATGCGGGCGCCCGTACCTCAGGCCTCGCCCGCCCCGGCCCCCTCGGACGTCGAGGCTGCTCCCGGCGGCCCCCGTCCGGCCGCCGCTCCTTCCCACGCCGCTGGGGCCGGTACGCCTGCTGCGTCGTCCCGGGCGCCGGAGGCGACCGCGTCACCGGCCCCCGGCCCTGCGCCTGTTGGGTCCGCCAGCCCGCAGGCCGCCGCGCCCGACGAGCTGGCCCGGCCGGCCGCGCCCGTGCCCGCGCCTGCCGGTGCTGCTCCCGTGGCCGACGAGGCGTCCGGCCCGGCTGCGCCAGCCGCTCCTCGGACGCCGTCGGCCGAGCTTGTCGACGAGCCGTTCGCCGAGCTCGCCGACAGCCCCGGGCCGGGTGGTTCGGTGCCGGACGGCGCTGCCGCCCCTGCGTCTGCCGTTGTTGCTCCGGTTCCGGCTGGTGCTGGGCTGGAAGAGGCCGAGTCCGTCGGCCCTGCCCAGGACGCTGCCGCCCCTGTCCCCGCCGCCCAGGACGCCGCGGCCCCGGACCCTTCACCGCGTCCCCGCATGCTGCAACGCCTGGATGCCACCGTCCTGGACGAGCTCCTCGCCCCCGCCACCCTCAACACGGTTGTGCCGTGTGTGGGGGGCCCGGTGGTGTTCGGTCTGCCTGCCCTGGACCAGGCCCTGGCTACGCTCACCCCGGGCCGTCTGACCCTGATCGCCGCTGCGCCCGGGGCCGGAGGGTCGCTGCTGGCCGCCGCGGCGGCCCGGTACACCGCCCTGACCCACAACCTCCCCGTTCTCTACGCGGCTTCGGGCCTGACCCGTAGCGATGTGGCCGCGCGGATCGTGGCCGCGCACACCCCGGTGGACTACCGCCGGCTGCGCACGAACGCTCTGACCGCCGTGGAGCTCGAGGCCGCTGCCGGGGTGCGCGCGCAGCTGGCGTCCGCCCCGTTGCTCGTCGATGACGGCACGGGCCTGACCGCCGACGCCATCGCTGAGACGGTGCCGGATGTTGAGGGTCTGGCGCTGGTGGTCGTCGACCGTCTCCAGCACGCCCACGATCCCGCCGTGCCGCTGTCCGGCCCGGCGCTGCCCGCGGCCGCCCGGACGCTGGCCCACCTCGCCCGCACCCACGGTGTGCCGGTGCTCGCCGTGCTGGACACCGACGACCCCGACGCCATCACCGCGCTCGTGCCCGGCCTGACCCTCACCCTGACCCGTAACAGCGAGGACGCCCAACTGGCCATCACCGAACGCGACTTCGGCCCCCTGGCCACCCTCCCCCTCCACGCGGACCTGAGCTGCGCCCGCTTCACCGATCCGCCCCGGCCGTTCTCGGCCACGGAGGCGTTCGCCGACGAGGAAGGCCGGGCAGTCCAGGCCGAACTCCTCGCGGCCGCCCGACCCTTCACCCATGGCGGCGCGGTCCCGTCCCTGCCCGAGGACGTGGCACGAGCCCTTGCGCTGCTCGATGAGGCCGTGGCCAACAACTTCGACATGGTGCCGCTCTTGCTGGAGGCCATGGCCAGCACCGCAGCCCGCGCCCCGCGTCTGCCGGACACAGCCGAGGGCCGTCGTCTGGCGGCCGCGCTCGCCGCGTTCGCCTCCCACGCCGCCGCTCACGGTCACACCCCGCCCGGCACCGGCGCCTCCGGCATCACACCCGCATCCGAGGCGCTCCAGGGCCCGCACACGCCTGCTGTGCCCTGCGCCGGGCCCTCGAACCCACCGCTGACCGGACAGGCCGTCACCGGCCCGTACAGCCCCGCCACTTCCGCCCCGCCCGCCGGCCACGATCTCCCGGCCGCGGCCGCGCCACAGGGGTCCGCTGACCCCACAGGCCCGGTGAGCGTCGGCTCCGCCGTCCCGGCGGAGCCCGCCCCGGCCGCTGCGCCGTCCACTGGCCCGGCCCTCGCCCACACCGGGCCCGGCCCGTCGACTACTGCCCCCGCTCCCGCCCTGGCCCCTGCCGCCGGACAGGCTGCCGCGGGGGAGGGCCTGGAGGCGGCGGAGGCTGAACTGCTGGATGCGGCGCGCCCGTTCCTCTCCGGTGCCCTCAGCGGTCTCTCGGCCCGGCTGACGGGCACCATGGCCGCCCTGCGCGATGCCCGCACCACCACCGCGACCGGCGCCACGGGCGTTGCACGCGACGGGGCACCCGTGGCTGTCGGTGCGTGCCCGGAGCCAGAGCTGGCGGGTGTGCTGGCGGGGCTGCGCCGGACGATGACCGATCTGGCCGCCCGTGCACCGCGCCTGCCCGACACCCCCGAAGGGGCCCGCCTCCACACCGCCCTCGCCGCCTACACCACCGTGCACTCCGCGACCGCGCGCACGGCCCCCACTCCGGCCCGTACCGCCCCGTTCGCCGGGGAGCCGCCCGCCGCCGCGCCGGTGCCTCACACGACCCCTGCTGCGCCGGGCGACCGGCCCGCCGGTCCTGCCCAGGCGCTCCAGACGCCCGGCGACGAGGAGACGGCCGCGTCGCAGTCGTTTCAGGACACGACCGCGCTGCCGGAAGCGGACGTCCCGGCGTCCCGTACGAGCGCGCGGGTGTACACGTTCTTCCTGAACAAGATCACCGCCGCCGTCGAGCAGGCCCTCGAAGAAGCCGGGGGTGACATGGAGGCCGCGACGAAGGCCCTCGTGCGGAAAGCTGTGCCGGACTCGATGGCCCTGTTCAAACTCACCCGCGTCGGCGCGAATTACGTCCACACCGTCTACCCGCCCGCCCTTAAATTCCTTTCCAAGCCCGCCCAGGGCGCATCGGACGAGGTATGGGAAGGCCGCCATAAATGGCGCAACCAGCCCCTGGCCGACGCCATCCGCAAGGGCACCCACGAACCGCTCGACGTGACCGCGCTGGACACCAACGCCGCATTCCTGTCGGCCTTCAAGACGCACCTGCCCATCGGCGCGCTCCAGCACGACCCCACCGGAGGCTTCGACCGCCGCCGCGCCGGCATCCACCGCGTCGACCACTTCGAATGGCCCCACACCCACCTGCCCAGCCCGCTCGGCAACCGCGTCGAGCCCGGCCCGTACTACCTCGACGACGCCACCCTGCGCCTGCTGATCCGCTGCCACCAGCTCGACCTGTGCGAGGCACCGCGGATCCTGGAGTCCTGGACCTCCGGCGCCTCCGAAGGACTGCTGGAGAAATTCCGCCGCGTCCTGCAGCAGGCCCGCACCACCGCGATCGAGAACCACGACAAGGTCACCGAGGAATACGTCAAAGCGATGTACTCCCGGTTCACCTCCACCATCGGCGAATCCGGAAAGAACAACGAACTCCGCCGACCCGAATGGGTCCACACCATCCGCTCCCAGGCATTCGCCAGCCTCTGGCTCAAATCATGGAAAGCCCACCAGGGAGGCCTTATCCTGGTACAGGTATCCGGAGTTGACGAACTCCACGTCGCCGGAGGCGACTGGCGCCAGGTCTTCAAGGAAGGCCGCATGCCAGCTGAAATGAAGGAAAAGCGCCTGTACACCCTCGGGGGGAAATAACCGATGCCGTACGACGACAGCGGCTGGCGCAACTTCGGCGTCTACGGCGCCGGCCGCTCACCGGAGAACGTCCGCGGCGGCCGCGCCCTCGGCCGCGCCATGGAAGAAGCCCTCTCCCGCC